>NZ_JALXFV010000005.1:0-253921 GCF_023699475.1 Halomarina rubra
TGTCCGCTCGCGGGCTTCGAGTGGGCGGTCGCCGACCGCGAGCGCGTCCGCGTCACGACCGAGGCGGGCGACACCCGGACGCTGGCGGTCGGCGCGCACGTCGTCCCCGTCGAGGGCGGCCCGCTAGCGTCCGCAGGTCTCTCGTCGGAGAGGTTCACCGTCACCCGATTCGACGGCGAGCGCGTCGCCTCGACGGACGACCTCTACGATGCGCTCGCCGGGACCACACCGGGACAGCGGGTGCGCGTCGTCGGCTTCGCGGGCGACGGAGAGAGCGCCGAACGCCGCGCGTTCGGTGTTACGCTCGGCGGCGACGGCGACCGGGAGACGGGCTACCTCGGCGTCACGCCCCGACCCGGCGTCGGCGGGATGGCGCTCGTCGACACCGGTCTCCGGACGTACCCTGCTGCCGAGATGCTCGGTCTGTTCCGCGGAGCGGGCGGCGAGTCGGTCCCCTTCGGCGTGTTCGGGGTGTTGCTCGTCGTCGTCCTCCTGCCGCTGGCCGCCACGGTCGGGTTCGCGCCGTACAACTTCGCCGGCTTCGAGGGGGACGTCGCCGGGTTCTACACCGTCCCGGCGGTGCCGGGGGCGCTCGACGGTGGCGTCCTCGTCCTCGCCAACGTCCTGTTCTGGACGGGGTGGGTGAACCTCCAGTTGGCCGTCTTCAACGCCATCCCGGCGTTCCCGCTCGACGGCGGGAAGATACTCCACACCGGCGTCGGCGCGGTGAGCGAGCGCGTTGGTGCGCCGGAGTCGACCGCGAGTGCCGTCACCGCGTTCGTCACGCTGGCGATGCTGGGGGCGGTGACGACGATGCTCGTCGCCCCGGCGCTCTGAGCCGGTCGGCGGTGTCCCGCCGATTCACTCGACGCGAACGCGGAGCGCGATGCCGTCGGGGTCGGCGAACGTCACCCCGTCGTCGGTCCACTCGACCGCCACGTCGCGGTCGACGAGTCGCTCGGCGACCCCCTCCAGTGCCGCCTCGTCGGGGACCAGCACCTCGAACCAGTCGAGGCCCAGCCCCGTCCCCGGCGTCGTCCGCCCGTTCCACGTGTTCAGGCCGACGTGGTGGTGGTAGTCGCCCGCCGCTACGAACGCCGCTCCCGACCAGTCCTGTCTGAGAGCCATCCCGAGACCGTCGACGTAGAACGACCGCGAGTCGGGCGTCGAGGACACTTCGAGGTGGACGTGTCCGACGGTCGTCTCCGCCGGTGCGCCCGCGGTCGAGTCACCCGCGGCGTCCTCGCGGAGCGCGTCGAGGTCGAGCGGGAGCGTGTCCATCTGGACCCGTCCGTCGGCGACGGGCCACTCCTCGCGGGGGCGGTCGCGGTACAACTCGACGCCGTTCCCTTCGGGGTCTCGGAGGTAGAGCGCCTCGCTGACGCGGTGGTCGGACGCGCCGGTGAGTCGCCACGCGTCGTCGACGCGGGCGAGGGCGTCACCGAGGGCCGCGCGGTCGGGGAACAGGAACGCCGTGTGGAACAGGCCGGTCTCCGCCGGCGTGCGCTCGGGGAGTCCCTCGTGGGCGTGGAGTTCGAGCAGCGGCGTCTCCTCGACGCCGAGGGTCGCTCGCTCGTCGGTCGCGTCGAGTCGGTCGAGACCGACGACGGACTCGTAGAACGCCGCGACGCGGTCCAGGTCGCCGACGCGCAGGGCGACGCGACCGATACGGCTCTCTGGAGGGAGTGCGGTGTCGTGCATGGACGTGAGAGAACGCGCGAGGGGATAGACGTGCGTACCGCGACCGTGCACAGTGGACGCTCGACCGTCCGTCTGTGCTACGGGAGCGGTGTCGAGGGGCGGAGAGCGTCGTCGAGGAACGGCCGGCGTCGCCTACTCGACGGTGACGGACTTCGCGAGGTTGCGCGGTTTGTCGATGGAGCGCCCGAGCAACGCGGCGGCGTGGTACGACACCAACTGGAGTTGGACGTTCGCGAGGATGGCAGCCGTTCGCTGGTCGCTGGCGGGAATATCGAGCACGTGGTCGGCGTAGCGGTGGACGTCGCTCTTCCCGTCGGTGACGGCGACGACCGGCGCGCCGCGCGCCTCGACCTCCTTGACGTTCCCGATGGTCTTCCGGGCCTGCTCGCCGTCGCCGGTGACGAGCGCGAACACCGGCGTGTTCTCGGTGACGAGCGCGAGCGGGCCGTGTTTCAACTCGCCGGCGGCGAACCCCTCGGCGTGCTCGTAGGATATCTCCTTGAACTTCAGCGCCCCCTCCAGTGAGACGGGGAACTGCAGGCCCCGGCCGATGAAGAAGTACGCGTCCGACCCCTCGTAGGCGCGGGCGATCTCCTCGGCGTCGGACTCGTCGAGCACCTGCTGGACGTTGCCCGGCAGGTCACGCAGCGCTGCGATGTCGTGTCGGGACGCGCCGGTCAGCGAGAGGACGAGCAGGGCGAGCGCCACGACCTGCGAGGAGAACGTCTTGGTCGCGGCGACCCCGATTTCGGGGCCGGCGCGGATGTAGAGCGTCTGGTCGCACTCGCGCGAGACGGAGGAGCCGACGACGTTCGTCACCGCGAGCGTCTCCGCGCCGCGGCGTTTGGCCTCCCGGAGCGCGCTCAGAGTGTCGGCGGTCTCGCCGGACTGGGTGACGCCGACGACGAGGTCGCCGTCGACCGGCGGCGGCGAGGTGGCGTACTCGCTGGCGAGGAACGCCTGGGCGGGGATGCCCGCCTGCTGGAACAGGTGGACGCCACAGAGCGCAGCGTGGTAGGATGTCCCGCAGGCGACGAACTGGACGCCGTCGGGGTCGACGTCCACGTCGAGGCTGACCGACCCCGCGAGCTCCGAGACTCGCTCGCGGAGACACTGCCGGAGCGAGCGTGGCTGTTCGTGTATCTCCTTGAGCATGAAGTGGTCGTAGCCGGACTTCCCGGTCTCCTCGGGGGACCACTCGACGGTGTCGACGTCCCTGTCGATGCGTCGCCCCTCGTCGTCGGTGACGCGCCACTCGTCGGCCGAGATGACGGCGAACTCCCCGTCTTCGAGGTAGACGACGCGGTCGGTGAACTCCCGGAAGGCGGGGACGTCGCTGGCGAGGTAGTAGGCGTCGTCGCCGAGGCCGAGCACGAGCGGCGAGTCCTCGCGGGCGGCGAACACCCGGTCGTCGCCGGCGACGACGACGGCGATGGCGTAGCTCCCCTCCAGTCGCGAGACGGCCGCCCGGACCGCCGCTTCTGGGTCGTCGCCAGCCGCGAGACGGTCTTCGACGAGGTGAGGGACGACCTCGGTGTCGGTGTCGCTGCGGAACTCGTGGCCCGCCTCCAGGAGGTCGGCCTTGAGGTCCTCGTAGTTCTCGATGATGCCGTTGTGGACGACCGCCACCCGTTCGGTGCAGTCGCGGTGCGGGTGGGCGTTGGCGTCGGTCGGCGGCCCGTGGGTCGACCAGCGGGTGTGGCCGATGCCGACGCGACCCGAGAGGCTGTCCCCGTCGAGCGCAGCGCGCAGGTCGTCGAGTTCGCCCGCACGCTTGACGACGTCGAGGTCGCCGTCGGCGAGGGCGACGCCCGCCGAGTCGTAGCCGCGGTACTCCAGTTTCGAGAGGCCGTGGACGAGCGTCGAGAGCGTCTCTTCGCCGCGACCGACACAGCCGACGATGCCACACATCAGCGCACCACCTCCGTGTCCGTCTTCACCTGTCCGGCGACGACGACGCCCGTTCGCAGGCGGGCGCTCGTCCCGACGAGCGTCCCCGGCGCACAGCTCACACCACCCTCGGCGCGGACGCGGTCGCCGAACACCGCGCCGAGTCGCTCGCCGCGGTGGATGGCGTCACCGACCTGGACGTCGGCGGGGCCGCCCGGCACGACCGTCGCCGGGCCGAGGTGGACGTCGTGACCCGTCACGCAGTCGACGAGGACGCTCCCCGCGCCGACGCGAGTGTCGGTGTCGAGGACCGCTCCCTCGACGGTGGCGTTCGCACCGACGGTCGCGTTCCGACCGAGCGCGACGTTCGGCCCGACGACGGCCCCCGCGGCGACTTCGGTGTCCGGGCCGACGACGACCGGCCCCTGGAGGGTCGCTTCGGGGTCGATACGCGCACTGTCGGCGACCCACACGTCACGGTCCCGTTCGGGGGCCTCGACGAGGCCGTGGCGCAGCACCTCGCGGGCGACCTCCAGCAGGTCCCAGGGGTAGGTCGCGTCGACCCACAGCCCGTTCGTGCGGACCGCCTGCACCTTGCGTTCGGCGACCAGCGACTCGACGGCGGTCGTCAGCGGGAGGGTGCCATCGATGCGGTCGGCCCGTGCCAGCGCGTCGAAGATGCTGCGGTCGAACGCGTAGACGCCGGCGTTGATGAGGCGGAACGCGCGGCGGTCCGGTTTCTCGACGAACGCGGTGATGGTGTCGTTCT
The DNA here is from genome assembly GCF_023699475.1 of Halomarina rubra. GTDB lineage: Archaea > Halobacteriota > Halobacteria > Halobacteriales > Haloarculaceae > Halomarina > Halomarina rubra. Next base: position 4,361 of record NZ_JALXFV010000005.1, read on the forward strand.
CGACGTCGACCGCACCGTAGCGCTGGGCGTTGCCGTGTTCGAGGACGGCGAGGACGGCGGAGGCGTCCTCGTGGGCGTCGACGACCGCCGACACCATCTTCGACTGGATGACCCGGTCGCCGTTGACGACGACGAACGAGTCGTCGACCGCGCCGGCGGCCTGCTGGAGGGCGTGGCCGCTTCCGAGTTGCTTCTTCTGGACGACGTAGTCGATGGGGACGTCGCGGTAGGTCGGGCCGAAGTGGTCCTGCACCCGGTCGCGCTTGTAGCCGACGACGAGGCAGAGCTTCGAGATGCCGGCGTCGACCAGCGCGTCGAGGACGTACTCCAGGATGGGCCGATTGGCCGCCGGGAGCATCGGTTTCGGTCGATTGTGCGTCAGCGGGCGCAATCGGTTGCCCTCACCCGCCGCGAGGACGACGGCGGTGTCGATTGTCATACCTACCGGTACACGTGCAGGGTCGTGAACGTTCTGCTACCGACGGCCGCGGGCCGGCCCCACGCGGCTCGACAGTCACGTCGCCCGCCGACGGGCGGGAGGTACCGCAGGCATCACATTCAAACGTGGGCAGTCCTGCGATACGGCCATGAAGCTCACTGGCATACTCGTCTCGGCCGACCTGACCGACTCGCACCCCGACACCGGGGCCGGTCCCCCTCTATGAACCTCGACAGCACAGGCGCTGAGCGACTCGTTTCGCTCGGGCGAGACCTCGGGGCAGCGGCTCCGTCAGGAGACATCATCGACATGATGGCCGTCGGAATCGGCGTCAAACCGATGGCGGGGCTGGCGACGTGCTACACGGAAGCTGGCGACCCGGCGTGGGACGCCGTCGAGACCGACCCGGCGATGCCGCGGTCGGCGCTCGGTCCCCGACTCAACGACGCGGGCTTCGAGTGGACGTTCACGCCCGTCGAGACCGTCCGGGAGGACGGGCAGGCGTTCACCTGGTACGAGTTGCTGCTGGGAGCCGACGGGACGACGCTCCGGGAGTTCCTCTCCCAGACCGGGACCCACCCCAACGACCGCACCGAGGCCGAGTACGGGCGGGCGCTCGGCTACCCCGAGAGCGCCGTCGAGTGGTTCGTCCGCCAGTCCGCCTCGCAGTTCGACAGCGCGTTCGAGGTCATCCAGAGCGGCGAGTACGACGAGAACGCCCAGACGCTCGCCGCGAGCGTCCCTTACGTCCCCGCGCCGACCCGCGACGGGGCCGACGACGCCATCGACGACGGGCGGGAACTCACCGACGCACTCGGGCGACTCGACACGACGACCGAACAGGAGGCGTTCGCCGAACGCCTGCTCGGCGAACGCGTCAGTGAGACGCTCGCGACCCACGACGAGACCGAACCGTGGCGCGACCCGCTCCACCGGGCGATGGGCTGAGTCGGCCTCGCCCACACACCGGTCACGAGACGACCCCCTCCGTGGTCTCGTCGTTCGTTCGCGGTGTCGATGCGCGCTCGCGACGGTGAACTGGTCCTCGGTCGTGGAGGTCGCCGTGTGACGACACAACGTATAACGTACCCCGCGCCGAACCGTCCGTATGGCTACCGAGAAGAGCGAGGCGAAGGGGGTCCACCGCTGTTCCTGTGGTGCGACGTTCGAGGACGCCGAGGAGTTACGCGAGCACGCCCGCAAGGAGCACGACGCGGTCGTCTGAACCGAACGAGGGGCCGGGGCGACCCCTCGACCCACCGGGTTTTAGCGACGGCGGGCGTTGGCCCGCCATGGACGGACTGGGGTTCCACACGCTCGATTCGGAGCAGGACACCGAGTTGCGCGTCGACGGGAGCCTCCCGTCGTGGCTCGACGGCAGTCTGATTCGGAACGGCCCCGCACTGTTCGAGGCCGACGGCGACGGCGTCGACCACTGGTTCGACGGCCTCGCCATGCTCCATCGGTTCTCCTTCGCCGACGACGAGGTCCACTACCGCAACCGCTTCCTCCGTACCGAGAGCTACGAACGTGTCCGTCGCGGCGACGTCCCGACGGGTTTCGCCACCGGCAGTTCCTCGCTGCTCGACACGCTGCGCTCGCTGGTGGCCGGGGCCCGTTACGACAACACGAACATCGTCGCCGAACGGTTCGACGACCGCTACCTCGCGCTGACGGAGACGCCCGGCGGCGTCGCCTTCGACCCCGAGACGCTGGCGACCGACGGACACGTCCGGTACACCGGCGACGAACCCAGCGGTCACCTCGCGTGTGCCCACCTCCAGCGTGACCCGTGGACCGACCGGTTCGTCACCTTCGAGACCGAGTTCGGCCGACCCTCGCGCTACCACGTCTTCGAGACGCGTGACTTCACGACCCGCCGACACGTCGGGTCGGTTCCCGTCGAGGAACCGGCGTACATGCACAGTTTCGCGCTGACGCCGAACTACGTCGTCCTCACGGAGTTCCCGTTCGTCGTCGATCCGCTCGCGATGCTGGTCGGCGACGGCGCGTTCGTCGACGCCTTCCGCTGGGAACCCGAGCGCGGGACCCGGTTCGTCGTCCTCGACCGCCGTTCGGGGGGCGTCGTCGCTACCCCGACGACGGAAGCGGTGTTCGGCTTCCACCACGTCAACGCCTACGAGCGCGACGTGCAGGGTCGACCCGGCGAGTCCGGCGGAGTCGGCGAGGTGGCCCACACCGAATACGGCGAGACGACCGACGGCCGGCCTCGCCCCGGCGCGGAACTCGTCGTCGACTGCGAGACGGTTCCCGACGCCGCCTCCCTGGCCGCACTCTCGCTCGACCGCTTACGGCGGGGCGACCTCGACGTGTTCGGCGGGTCGCTCGACCGGTTCGTCGTCTCGCTTCGGGCGGACGGCGCGACGGTTCGTCGCGAACGTGTCCACGACGGCACCGCGCTCCCGACGGCCTCGCCCGCGGTCCGCTGTCGGCCCTACCGCTACGCCTACGCGCAGGACACCGACCAACCGGTGACGGCGTGGCCGAGTCGACTCGTCAAGGTCGACGTCGAGACCGGCGACTACTGGACGCACAGTGTCGAGGCAGGGCACGTGAGCGAACCGATTTTCGTCCCGCGTGTGACGGGTGAGAGTGGCGAGAGCGGTGAGAGTGGCGAGCGTGCTCGGGACCACAGCGAGGACGACGGCGTCGTGCTCGCGGTCGAACTCGACCGGGAGGCGGGTCACTCCTGGCTGGTCTGTCTCGACGGGCCGACGTTCGAGGAGCGGGCGCGAGCGGCGATTCCCCACGCCGTCCCGTTCGACTTTCACGGCCGGTGGTTCCCGGAGCTGTGAGTGACGTCGGCTGCGGTCACTCCGTCGGCGTCGGCGCGGGACCGCTCCGGACGACGTGGCCGTACTTCAACAGCGCGACGAACACCGTCCCGCCGATGACGTTCCCGAGCGTCGAGAACAGCAGGAAGTAGCCCACGTTCCCGAGGCCGAGCGCCCCGGCGAACAGGCCGAACCCCACCTCGACGGTGCCCGCGATGCAGTGTGGCGCGTGGAGCAACGCGATGGCGCTCGTCGTGACGACGACGAACAGCACGCGCGCGATGGACTCCTATGCGGCCGCGACGAGCCACGACAACAGCCCCATCAGCCAGCCGGCGAGCACCCCCGCACCGACGACGACGAACCACTCGTGTTCGACGAGGCTCGTCGACAGTTCGGCGAACGCCTGCGGTTCGACGACGCCCACCGCGGGGCCGACGAGGACGAAGAAGCCCGCGAACAGCGTCGCGCCGACGAGGTTCCCGGCGTAGACGACGCTCCAGAGCCGCCCGAGTTCGCGGACCGACGCCTGTCGGTCGAGCACCGGCAACACCGCGAGCGTCGTGTGCTCGGTGAACAGTTCCGAGCGCCCGAGCACGACCAGCACGAACCCGACGGAGTACGCGAACGCCATCAGGAGCTCCTTGTTCAGCTCGCTGGCGAACGAGAAGTCCGCGAGCGTCAACACGATGGCCATCAACGCGGGCCCGAACCCGATGTCCAGCCCCGCCGACAGCCCCGACAGGAACAGGCCGTCGGTCGGCCGTCGCAGTTCCGAGAGACCGCTGCGAATCTGCTCGGAGAGGATGTCCTCCTGGCTCTTCGGTTGCTCACCCGCACGGCCGCCGCCCGAGGAGACGAGACTCATCGCCCCTCGTAGCCGACCCGAACGGATAGGAAATCGACTTGCGAGGTCAGAACCGCCCGAGTGCGGCCGGACGGACGTGAACCTGCCCGAGACGTGTCAGAAACCGTGTTCTTGCAGGCCCAACAGTTATCAGGCGAGGTCGTGTTCGAGAAAAGTACCATGTGCCACTTCAACGGTCGTCATGGTGTCGCGGTACTCGGTGGTGAGTCCGCATGAACGCGCTCGCGGCAGTCTCAGCGCTCCCACTGCAAGGCGGTGGGTTGCTCTGGTTGGCCGTCGTGTTCGTCGTTCTGGCGGTCGTCGCCGGAATGGCGGGATTCCGCGGCATCGCGGGGTTAACGATGGGGGCAGCACGACTCCTCGTGCTCATCTTCATCGTCCTCGCGGTGATCGCGTTCCTGGTATAGCCGCGAACGCGGCCCTTCAGGCCGCGTGAACGCGGACGTGCTCACGCACGTCTGTTTCTGCAGACGCCGACTGGTAGTCGACGAACTGGATTCGAACAGTGACGTCGTTACCGGTCTGTGCGTCGATACTGTCCCTGAGCGACTGCGCTAACTGCGCGTAGTCCTCGTCGGTGGTCCGCCCGAGCGTCACCGTCACCGTCTCCGGGTCGCCGAACAGCCCCGCGTCGTCGTAGCTGACGGCGACGTCGTGGAGTTCGAGGCCGCCGTACAGGTCGTCCTCGAGCGTGTCCGAGGTGGCGGTGACCGCACCGTGTTCGAACGCGATGTGCTGGGCCGACGCCCCGACGGTGATACCGGCGACGACGAGGAAGACGCCCACCAACAGGGCGTACGCCCCCGTTCGAGCCGATATCGTCGAGCCCGAGAGCGCGGAGCTGATCACCGACGACCGGTAGCCAAGCGCGACGAGCGCGACGTACGCGGTGATGTTGAGGAAGACGATGTTCATGAGGAGGAGCACGATGGACCCGGCGGCCATCAACGGCTGGTTCCAGACGACGCCGATGGCCGACGTCGCCACCGCGGGGATGATGGCCGCGGCGACGGCGACCCCGGTGATGGCGGCCGGGAGGTCCGTCGCCAGCGCGAGTGCGCCGGCCGCCCCCGCGCAGATGGCGATGGCGAGCGCGAGCAGACTCGGAGTGAGGAAGAAGCCGACCTGTTCGGCCTGGGATATCTGCAACTGCTCGGGGACGAACCCGAGTTGCTGGATGGTGAAGGCGGCGGTCAGCGCCCCCAGGAGGCCGACGCTGAGTCCGATGAGCTGAGCGCGCGTGCTCCGGACGACCATGTCGTAGTCGCCGATGACCGCCCCGGCGCTCGCCGAGAGCGTCGACCCGGCGAACGGCGCGATGACCATCGCACCGACGATGACGATGGCCGAGTCGATGAGCAGCCCCGAGACGGCGACGAGCGCCGCCAGAAACGAGAGGGCGACGTACGTCGCCCCGTCGGGCCAGAGGTTCTCGGCGCGCTCACGGAGTTCGGTGTGGGAGACCCCACGCTCGCCCTTCGGTCCCTCGACGAGCGCTTCGAGGTCGGCGGTGTCGACCCCCGACACCGACTGGGCGTCTGTGACGACGACGTAGGTGTCGTCGCCGAGACCGGCGTCCCGGAGTCGTTCGCGCATCCGTTCGACGGCCCCCGTCGGAACCGGGACGTAGAACACGACCGCCTCGGTTCGGCGGACCTCGTCGACGACGAGGTACTCCGCACCGACGTCTTCGAGCACGTCCTCGACGCGGGCGCGCTTCGACGTCGGTACGAGCACCTGGAGTAATCGCATCGCGACCACCGACTCGTCCCGGGGTGAAAACCGTTGTCGCCACGGGGACGGTCTCGCACACAGTATTATGCTCCTCGACAGTCAGGTCGACGTATGGTCCCTCCGTATCGTACCGAACGCCTCAGAACCGTCCGACGGACGAGGCCCCGCCGATGACCTCGTTCCGAGCGCTCGTCCGTGATAGCTGGTCTCGAACCGAGTCGGCGCGCTGGCTCGTCGTCGTCCCGTTCGTCTGGTCGTTCGCTCAGTTCCACGCCGTCGCGAGCGTTCTCGGCCTGCAGGGGTTCAGTGTCGGAGTCCGGTTTCCGACCCCCGCGGCGTTGCCCACGATGTGGACGTTCGCACGAGCGCCCCAACCGGGAGTCGTCGTCGGGACGCCGCCCTCGATGGACGCGCCCTCACTCGTCGTCGCGAACCTCCTCTTCAGCACACTCGTCGGGGGACTCCTGACCGCGGGGTTCCTCGGTGCACTTCACGCGTCGACGACGGGGCGAAAAGAGGGGTTCGGCGAGAGCGTCACCCGGTACGGACTCCGACAGACGCTGTTCGCGGGGTGCGTCGCGCTCGCCGGCACCGCCGTCTTCGCCGTCACGGCACTCGTTCCCCCGCTCTTCCTGCTCGCGTTCCCCGGGTCCATCGTGGCGGGCTACCTTTTCTACGCGACGCCGTTTCTCGTCGTGACCGACGACCTGACGCTCGGTGACGCCTTCGGACGGAGTTACCACCTCGCACTCCGGGGTGGGGGCTACTTCTCGTTCTTCCTCGGCTACCTCGGCGTCGGGGCGCTCTGTTCGATTCCGATCACGCTCGTCTCGGTGAACCTCGGTGTCCTCGGCCTCCTCGCCGGGGCGACACTCACCGCGCCGCTGTGTCTGGCGTTCGCGGCGGCGACGCTCACCGCACTCGACGAAATCGATGGGCCGAACGGGAGCGGTGACCCGAGCGTCACGGGCAGCGGGGTCAACACGTCCACTCGACCGTAATCCGAAGGCCAAAGGCGTGCCGTGGCGTTCGCTCGCCATGGACCTCATCGAGGTGACGGGGCGGGCGCTGGCGACGGGGCCGCTCTGTGATTCGTGTCTCGGGCGTCTCGTCGCCGGCCGGTCGTTCGGGTTGACGAACGCCGAGCGTGGCGAGGCGATGCGGACGGCACACGCGCTGGCCGTCGACGAACCGTACGAACGTCCCGACGAGCCGTGTTGGGTCTGTGAGGGCGAGTGCGAACGGTTCGAGACGTTCGCCGAGCGTGCGGTCGCCGCGCTCGAACCGTGGGCGTTCGAGACCTACCAGGTCGGCACCCGCGTCTCGCCGCTGCTGGAGGAGAACGAGCAGTTCCTCCGGGAGGACGCGGGCGTGGTCGAGGAGGAGGGCGAACGCGAAGGGGGCGTCGAGACGCTCAACAACGAGTTCAACCGAGAGGTCGGCAAACGCATCGGTGCGGCGACGGGCACCGACGTCGACCTCGAACGCCCCGACGTGCTGGTGCTCATCGACCTCTCGACCGACGAACTGGAGGTGCAGGTCAACTCCGCGTTCGTCTACGGCCGGTACCGCAAACTCGAACGCGACATCCCCCAGACGAAGTGGCCGTGTTCGGACTGCAACCAGACCGGCCTCAAGCGCGGCGAGGAGTGTGAAGCCTGCGAGGGCACGGGCTATCGCTACGGGACGAGCGTCGAGCAACTGACCGCGCCGCCGGTCGTCGAGGCGATGGACGGCAGCGAGGCGACGTTCCACGGCGCGGGTCGCGAGGACGTCGACGCGCTGATGCTCGACACCGGCCGGCCGTTCGTCATCGAGGTCAAAGAGCCACGCACGCGCGACGTCGACGTCGAGGAACTGGAGCGGGCGGTCAACGAGTTCGCCGACGGCCGCGCGGAGGTCGAGGGCCTCCGACTCGCGACCCACGAGATGGTCGAGCGCGTGAAGGGACTCGACGCCTCGAAGACCTACCGGGCGTTCGTCGAGTTCGACGCTCCCGTCGAGGCGGACGCGCTCGCGGCGGCCGTCGAGGAGTTGCGGGGCGCGACGGTCGAACAGCGCACCCCTCAGCGCGTCGACCACCGACGGGCCGACATCGTCCGGACCCGGTCGGTGTACGACGTCGACGCCGAGTTGGAGGACGACCGCCACGCCGTCGTCGAGATACACGGTGCGGGCGGCCTCTACATCAAGGAACTCATCAGCAGCGACGAGGGCCGGACCGACCCCTCGCTGGCCGGCCTCCTCGACGTCGAGGCGGTCGTGACCGACCTCGACGTGCTGGCCGTCGAGGGCGAGGACGAACCGTTCGAGCGCCCCGAGTTCTTCCGGGACGCGACGGCCTGAGCGCTCCAGGAGTGAGCGCCGGCGACCCCACCCCACGGGACGGGGGACGTGGTCCACGCTGGAGAGACAGTCTTTCCTTCCGGCGGGTGGCCGCCAGCTTTATCCTTAACGATTCGTAATGCCGTGGTAGGTAGTAACACAATGTGCCACCGGAACACGACCGAGGAGTACGCGTACTACGTCCTCGGCGAGCGAGAGGAGCATGGCGACGAGGAGGGGAACGACGTGCGGGTCGACGGCGAACCGACCCGAGTCGTCCGGAACGCCGACGACTAGTCGAGCGCCTCGCGGACGAGGTTCGCTTCGGCCTTCCTGAGGTGTGTCGACGCCGTACTCGGCGCACAGTCCAGTCGCTCGGCGACGGCGGCGACGCCGTCGGTCCGGGGGACGTCGTAGTAGCCGACGTCGAGCGCCGCGTCCAGCGCCTCGCGCTGGCGGGCGGTGAGCCTGCGGCCGACGCCGCCGTGGTCGTACTCGCCGAGTTCGTCGACGGTCGCCGCCAACTCCTCGGGGAACCCCTCGACGACCGACCGGAGGCCCGCCGGCGGGCCGACGACGGTGAACTGCATCTTCCCCCGTGGGAGGTACGTCATGGGGTGGACCACGAGCAACCCCTCGTGGGCGAACGCTCGCTCGAAGGTGCGGACCTGCTCGCGGGTCTCCTCGCGAACGAAGACGTAGAACCCGCGGTCCGACGCGGGGGTCACGTCGAAGTCGAGCACCGATTCGACGCTCGCGAGACGCTCGACGTACGGGTCGCGCTCGGCGACGACGTGGAACAGCCCGAACGTCAACGACTCGTGGGTCGTGCTCACGGACAGCATCTTCGAGTGCTCGGCCGTCGGGTCCTCGTCGAGGTAGGCGTGCATCGGGTGTCGCCACGCCCGCGGGAACGTGAGGGTGAGGCGAACGTACTTCACGAGCGAGACGTGCGCGAGACTGCACTTAAAGACGCACATCCACTCGTGCGAACCGGGAACCGCACGGGTGGCCGACCGCCTCTCATGGCGACCAATCGAGCGCGGGTGCCACCCGGTCCGGACGGCCTCCCACTGGTCGGGCACACCCTCCAACTCTCCAGAGACGTGTTCGGCTTCTACGAGCGACTCCACGCCGACTACGGCGACGTGGTGCGCTACGAGGTCAACGGCGACGAGGGGTACATCGTCGCCCACCCGGACCTCGTCGAACAGGTGCTCGTCACCGACGACGCGGCGTTCGTCAAGGGCGACCTGCTCCAGCGCACGCTGTCGAGTGCGCTCGGCGAGGGGATGTTACTCGCCGAGGGCGACGACTGGCGCGGGCAGCGAACCACCGCACAGCCGGCGTTCTACCGCGAACGCGTCGCGGCCTACGGCGAGACGATGACCGCCTTCGCCGGGGACGTGGCCGAGGGCTGGACCGACGGCGCGGTGGTGGACGTCCGCCCCGCGATGAGCGAGCTCACCCTGCGCATCCTCGGCCGGACGCTGTTCGGTCTCGACATCCGTGGGCGCGAGTCGGTCGTCCGGGACACCGCCGAGGCGTTGCGGACGCGCACCGACCCCTCCAGCCTCACCGCGTTCCTCCCCGACTGGGTGCCCGCGCCGTCCGTCCGGGCGTACAGACGAGCCATCGAGGACGCTCGGGACCTCGTCGACGACCTCATCGCTCAGCGGCGGGCAGAGCGCGAGGAGGCCACCGCGACCAGCGCCGACGAGGCGGTCTCGCGGTTCGCGGGCGGCGACGACCTGCTGACGATGCTCGTCGCGGCGGCCGACGCCGGCGGGATGGACGACGCCACGCTCCGGGACAACATGCTCACGTTCCTGTTCGCCGGCCACGAGACCTCCGCGCTCGCGGTGACCTACGCGCTGTTCTGTCTCGGCCACCACCCCGAAGCGCAGGCGCGGGTCCACGCCGACCTCGACGCTCTCGACGCCCCGCCGACCGCCGACGACGTCGACGACCTGCCCCACCTCGACCGGGCGGTCCGGGAGGCGATGCGTCTCTACCCACCCGTCTACACCCACTTCCGCGAACCCGTCCGGGACGTCACCGTCGGTGACTACCTGATTCCTGAGGGGTCGGTCGTCTCACTGCCCCAGTGGCTCGTCCACCGCGACGAGCGCTGGTACGACGACCCGCTAGCGTTCGCCCCCGAGCGGTGGGTCGACTGGGACGGTCCCGAGTACGCCTACTTCCCGTTCAGCGGCGGGCCCCGCCACTGCATCGGGATGCGCTTCGCGGAACTGGAGATACGGCTCGTCCTCGGGACGCTCCTGCGCGAGTGGCGCGTCGAGTCGCTCACCGACCGTCCGCTCGACCTCGACGCGGCCGCCAACACCACCCCGACCGACCCGGTCGAACTGCGACTCCACGCTCGCTGACCGGTCCGTCGCTCACGTGCCGTATGCGCAACGAGGTGGCCGTCGGGGGCGACCCCCGCCTCAGCGGTCGCCGAACTCGTCGCGCAACAACACCTGCTCGGCGCGGCGCAGGCGCTCGGAGAGCGCCTGGTGGGTGACGTCGAGTTCTTCGGCGAGTTCCTCAAGCGAGACGCGCCGGGGAATCTCGAAGTAGCCCCGTTCGTAGGCGGTCGCGACCGTCTCGCGTTGCTTGTCGGTCAGGTCGCCGACCGGCGACCCGCTCCGACCGCCGATCTGGGCGAGTTCGGCCTCGACGTCGAACCGTGCGAGCGTCTCGACGCTGTCGGCGAGTCGCTCGCGCGAGGGGTACCGGACCCGCAGGGACCACTCGCCGTTCCGCGCCATCGCGGCGAGCACCGTCCCCGAGCGACTGGCGACGACGTCGACGACGAGCGAGACGTGGTCGCCGTAGCCGAGTTCACACAGCGACTCGTCGGAGCGGTCGGCGAGCACCGACCGGAGCGAGACCGTCGGGTCGGCCGACAGCGCCTCGGTCGGGTCGGCGACGCCACCGACCCACGCGAACGTGAGCGGTGCGCCGGGGCGACTCGCCGCGACGCGTTCGACGCGCACTCGAAGGTCGGCGTGGCGCTCGAACGACGGTCCGAGGGCGAGGTCTGTCGCCTCGAACCGTAGCTCCGCGACCGTCCGACTCTCGGCCGCCCCGTGTGACGCCTCGGTCGTGGTCGGTGACGGTTCTGCGCTCCGGTCACCGGTCGTGTTCGGTCTCATGGAGAAGCGACGGGTCGGTCCGACGGCGCGGTCCCCACCGCGAGGCCGGTTCGAGACCGACCCCTCGCGCCGACGACACCGCCCGTCTCGTGTCAGTGGAGTTCGCCCGCCGACGTATCTACCTGTCGGCCACCTATCAGAGTCGGTGAACGCGTGCCGACGGGTTTAGGACGGCCCCCGCCCTCGCCCCGGCCATGCAGTTCGGCGTCGACGAGGCGGGGAAGGGACCGGTTCTCGGACCGATGGTCGCGGCCTGCGTCGTCGGGCCGGCCGACGCGCTCCCCGAGGGAGTCGACGACTCGAAACGCGTCGCTCCCGAGCGTCGCCGGGAACTCGCGGCCACACTCCGCGAAGACCCGGCGTTCGACGTCGGCGTCGCCCGAATCACGCCCCGGCGCATCGACGGTGAGGAGGACATGAACACGCTCACCGTCGTCGCCCACGCCGACGCCATCGTCGTCGCCAGGGCGAGCGGGAGCGGCCTGCTCGACGCCTGCGACGTGGACGCGGCGCGGTTCGCACGGCGCGTCGCCGCCCGCCTCGACGACGACGTCGATGTCGGTGCCGAACACGGGGCCGACGAGTCCGTCCCGCTCGTCGGCGCGGCGAGCATCGTCGCGAAGGTCGAACGCGACGCGGCCGTCGCCGCCGTCGACACCGACCGCGACGTCGGGAGCGGCTACCCGAGCGACCCGACGACTCGCTCGTTCCTTCGCGCGTACGTCCGCGAGAACGGCGAACTCCCCCCGTGTGCGCGTGCGTCGTGGAAGACGAGTCGCGACGTGCTGGCGGCGGCCGAACAGTCACGCCTCGATGGGTTCTGAACACCGGGCTACACACGTACCCCCGAACGGACGACCGGCTAGCCTCGTAGCCACCAGACCGACCTCCCACCTCCTCGGACCGTCACCCGCGTGGTCGCTCCGGTCGCCCGACAGGTTCGACAGGTGGCTCGTCGGGCCACCGGAGACGGCACGACCATCGCCTCTGTCCCCCCTCGCTGACGCGGTGTGGACGCGCACGGTCCCCGCGTGCGACCGACACCTCCCGTTCTCGCTTTCGACCGACGCGCCGAGCGACCGCCACCAGCGGCCACCCACGACCGACCGACGGGACGCCTCAGTCGTCGGTCCGGAGGAACATCCCTCGCGAGGCGGGGGCGGTGTGTTCGAACCCCCAGCGCTCGTAGTACCCCTCGACGTCGGCGAACAGGTTGACGTACGCGTTCGGCGGCGCGGTCTCCTCGACGTACGCCATCAGCGCGTCCATCAGCCGGGTGCCGAGCCCTCGCCCCTGGTGGTCCGGGTGGACGACCAGGTCACAGAGCTGGTAGATCGAGGCGTCGTCGCCGACGATACGGCCGGTGCCGACCACCGTCTCCGCGTCGGTGACGGCGACGACGCCGAACACCGAGTTGGGTAGCCCACGGCGAAGCCCCTGTATCGACCGCGGCCCCATGTCGTTCAGTTCGCGGAGTCGCGCCAGCGTCGCCGCCGTCGGGAGGCGGTCGACGACGGTGTACGTCGCGTCCATGGCGAGTGACCGGCCGGCAGTGTGAGGACCGTTTCGGTCCGTGGCCACCGACGGTCGTAAGGAAGAAACCACAGGGAGTCGACACCCGGGTATGGACGGCCGCGACTCGTCGAACCCGTTCTCGCTGCTCGCGAACGAGACGCGGCTCGGCATCGTCGAAGCCATCGGCGACGCCAGTGGCGACGGCGAGTACGCGTGTCTGTCGTACTCGGCCATCCAGACGGCACTGGGTGACCACGACGCCGGCAACCTCAACTACCACCTCCGAAAGCTCAAAGCCCGGTTCGTCGAACGGACCGACGACGGCTATCGGCTGACCGTCCCCGGCATCCGCGTGTACCAGGCCGTCTCGTCGGGACAGTTCGACGGCGACCGCCCCACCGTTCCGCCCACCGAACTCGACGCCGACTGCGACATGTGCGACGGGACCGTCGTCGTCAGCTACGAACGCGACCGGTTCATCGTCCGCTGTGACGGCTGTGACGTCCTCTACCACCGCTATCCGCTCTCGCCGAACGCGTTCGACGTGGACGACACGGCGGGGCTGGTCACCACCGCGATGACCAAGAGCCACGTCGACTCGCGGTCGATGCTGGCGGGCGTCTGTCCGTACTGCTCCGGGACCGTCGAACGGGGTCTCTCGGCGGACGACCGGGGCGACACGAACAACGACGAGTGGGACGTGTTCGCCCACCTGACGTGCGAGCGCTGTGGCTGGTTCGTCCACCCACCGGTGATGATGGTGGCGTTTCGCCACCCCGCCGCGACGGTGTTCTTCGAGCAACGCGGGGTCGAGAACCCACACGCGCGTGTCGAGATTCCCGGCCCGTGGGGGTCGACGGTGCTCTCGACGGACCCCTGGCGCGTCCGCGTCGACCTGACCTACGAGGGCGAGACCATTCGCTTCCTCGTCGACGGGAGCCTGGACGTCCTGGAGTGGGAGGTGCTGGAGGCGTGAACGACGAGGTGGAGAACCCATTCTCGCTGCTGGCCGACGAGACGCGGCTCGGCATCGTCGAAGCCATCGGCGACGCCAGTGGCGACGGCGAGTACGTCAGCCTCCCGTACTCGGCCATCCAGGCGGCGCTGGGCGACCACGACGCCGGCAACCTCAACTACCACCTCCGAAAGCTCAAAGCCCGGTTCGTCGAACGGACCGACGACGGCTATCGGCTGACCGTTCCGGGTATCCGCGTGTACCAGGCCATCTCGTCGGGACAGTTCGACGGCGACCGCCCCACCGTTCCGCCCACCGAACTCGACGCCGACTGCGACGAGTGTGGCGCACCACTCCTCGCGTCGTACGAGGACGGGCGGTTCTTCGTCCACTGTTCGGACTGTGACATCATGTTGCACCGGTACCCGGTGTCGCCGAACTCGTTCGACCCCGACGACGTCGAGGACCTGGTCCGGACCGCGAACACCCGGATACACCTCGACTTCTCGTCGATGGTCGACGGTATCTGTCCGTACTGCTCCGGGACCGTCGACCACGACCTCTCGACTGACGACCGGGTCGACGCCGGGGTCGAGGAGCGAGACGTGTTCGCGCACCTGACGTGTCGCGTCTGTGGCTGGTTCAACCACCTCTCCGTCGAGATGGTCGCGTTCCACCACCCCGTGACCGTCGTGTTCTTCGAACGCCGCGGCGTCCCCGAGCACTACCTCGACCCGGTCGTCCCCGGCGAGTGGACCACGACGGTGCCCTCGACGGACCCCTGGCGAGTCGAGGTGACCATCGACCTCGACGGTGCCGAGGGGACCTCGCCGGTCGGTCGGGACGCCACGCTCGGGACCGGCGACACGCTCCGTCTCGTCGTCGACGGCGCCCTCGACGTCGTCGAGTGGGCGGTGCTGGAGTGATGTCAGCCCGCTATGAGTAGCTGGCTGCTCCAAACGCCTTTACCGTCGTCTTCCTTCGGCTGAGACAGTGGGCGCGCACCATTCCCGTGCCTCTGACAGCATCGGTGTGTGCCCACGGATGCCTCTTGGTCCCGCTGACCGCTTCGAAAAGACCGTTCTCTCTCAGTCCAGCACGACGCTCCTGAGGATGTCACCGTAGGCCGGCCGCGTCACCAGCACGCCGACCAGCACGCCGACGATGGTGACGATGGCGAACCCTTGCAGGTCGCCGAGCGACAGCACCGCGAGCGGACTCAGCGCGATGATGGTCGTCGCGGCGGCAGCGCCGATGACCCAGAACGCCTTGCGGAACCGGGAGGCGAACACCCGGCCGGTCTTCACGTCGCCGCTCTGGAGGATCTCGTCGGCGATGATGACCAGGTCGTCCACCCCCGTCCCGATGACGGCGATGAACCCGGCGATGTGAGAGAGGTCGAGCGCCAACCCGACCGCGGCGGCGAACCCGAGGAGGATGTACACCTCGGCGGCCGCGGTCAGCACCATCGGCAGCGCGACGCCCGCTTCACGGTACCGGAAGAACACGACACCCGCGACGGCGAGCATCGCGACCAGACCCGTCACGACCGAGAACGACTTGAACTCGCTGGCGAGACTCGGCTGGAGGTAGTACGACGTTCCGCTGTCGAGGTCCAGTTCGGCGGGCAACGCCCCTGCTTGCAGGTCGAGTTGGAGACGCTGGGCGGCCGAGCGGTTGGGGGCGCTCGTCACGAACGAGGGGTCCTTGACGAAGTCCTCGTTGTTGATGATGTTGGCGAGGTCGGGCCCCATCGCCGCCTTGTAGACGACGTCGCCCCGAATCTCGCCGTCGACGACGCCGTCACCGCGGACGGTGTAGAGACAGTAGCCGTCCTCGTCGTTGGGCATGTTCGTCCGGCAGGCGCTGACGCCCTGCTGGGTGAACCCGAACTTCTGCATCGCGTCCGAGAAGTTCTCGGCGGCGGTCTGCGTGAGCGTCGTCGGGACGACCGGCTGTTCGCCACCCTGTTGGGTCTGCTGTATCTGTACCGGGTTGACGTTCGCGATTCCGTCCTGCGAGAACAGCGGGACGTTGCGGTACGACCCGTTGCCGTCGGGGAAGTGCGCGACGACGACGACCTGACCGCGGTCGCCGATGAGTTCGAGCACCTCCGCTCGGGTCGCGCCGGGGACCTCGATGAGGACGAACGCCTCGCCGCCCGAGCGGACGATGGCGGCGTCACCGCCCGACAGCGACCCCGCACCGCGAATCTTGCGGTCGAGGACGCCGACGGCGGTCTCCAGGGTCTGCTCGGTGACGCCGTCGCGAATCTCGTTCTGCTGGACGTCGTAGCCCGACGCCTGCAACGCGCTCGCGAACTGTTCCTCGGTGACGTTCTCGGTGAACACCTCGACGGTCCGGCCCTGCGAGTCGACCCGGAGGTCGAGCGTCGAGACGTTGAGTCGCGTCGCGAGGTCCTGTTCGAGCGTCGTCGCGTTGTCGGCGGGCACCTCGACGCCCTCGGCGGTGAGACCGACCAGCGGCGCACGGATGCGTGTCCCACCCGAGAGTTCGAGGCCGAACTTCAGGTTCGTCGGCCCGTCGGTGGTGTTGGCCTGGACCGTGACGGTGGTGTTGTTACCGCTCGCGTTGGTTCCGTTCGTACCGTTCTGTGCGGACTGGGTGGACTGTGCCGGCACCTGGTTGGTCGGGGCGTCGGAACTCCCCGTCGGCGCGAACAGCGCCACGCTGGCGAGGACGACGAACACGACCAGCAGGACGACCCGCCAGTTCTCTCGGAGGTTCACGCGAGACACCTCCGGTGGCGAGCGTGAATCCGGGAGTGACCGGTCTGAGAGCGACTGTGGTTCATTTGGCGATACCCTCGTACTTGTAGTAGCGAAGCAGGCTCACGTTGAGCAGATAGGTGTTCATCAGGTCGGCGGTGAGACCGAACACGAGCACGATTCCGACCTCGGGGAGCAGCGGGATGCCGAAGACGAACCGCGAGGAGACGAGCGTCATCACGCTCATCGCGGCGATGGAGGTGACGGTCATCGTCACACCGGTCCGCATCGCGCGGTACGTCGACTCGTAGAAACTCCCCGAGCGCCGCAACACGTGGTTGTTGAGCAGGAGGTCCGAGTCCACGGAGTACCCGATGAGCATCAGGAGGGCGGCGACGGTGCCGAGAGTGAGTTTGATACCGAAGATGTTCATCAGCGCGATGGGGATGACTATGTCGGAGAACGCGCTGGCGACGACGGCGATGGAGGGGACGAACGTCCGGAACAGCACGAACACGAGGAGGCTCATCCCGACGAACGCCGCGCCGATGCCGAGAAGCGCCTGGCGCTGGGACTCGCCGGAGAACGACGCCGAGCGCGAACTGACGGACTCGATGGTGTAGCCCGCGTCCTCCGCGGCGCTCGTTATCTGCCTGACTTCGCTGTTCTCGGTGGCCTGGAAGGTGACCAGCCAGGAGTTACCGCTACCGGCTTGCTGGACGGACTCCACCTCGTAGGGCGTCCGTGACTCGAACGCCTGGGTGATCTCCCCGCTCGACGCCGTGGTCGACACCTGGAGTTCGGTGCCGCCGGTGAACGCGATGCCGGGACTCACGGGAGCGCCGGTCAGGGCGTACCACCCGACGATGACGGCGAGGGCGACCGCCAACACGAGCAGCGGAATCGCTACCAGCTGTCGGTTGCTGTAGCGGGTGTAGTCGATAGTCTGCACCTCGAATCGGGACATGGCCGACGGTGCGAATCGGCCGCGGTTAAGCGTTCCTTTTCAGCTATTCGTCGCGAGCGAAACGCTCCCGTCGGCGTCGACGGTCACCTCGTACTCCGCGAGTTCGAACGTCGCCGTCCCCGTCGTGCGGGCGGCCCCGTCGCGTCGTGGGGCGAACAGCGCGTCGAGGGCGTCGGGTTCGACGACGTCGTAGAGGACCGGTTCGAGGGCGTCCGGGCTGACGCCCTTCTCGGCCGCGACTGCGCTGACGACGGCGTAAGAGAGCGACTCGTCCGGTTCCATCGGGAGGTTGTCGTCGCGCTTCTGACTCATCTCTTGTGGCCGACCGTACGACTATCCGGGCAGTCCGGCTGGTCGCTACGGTGTGAACCGCGAGAAGGGTCGGGGGCTACGAGTCTAGCCTTCGAGCAGCATCGAGAACAGTTTGCGCTCGGCCGCCCGGAGGTGCTTGTTGAACGTCGGCTGGGAGATGTCCAGCGAGTCCGCGACCTCCTGGCCGGTCCGGTCTCGGGGCCACTCGAAGAAGCCGCTGGCGAACGCCGTCCGTAACACCTCGTGTTGACGGTCGGTCAGCCGTTCGGAGATGCCCGCGCGCACGTCGCGACGGGTCTGGGCCGACGACGAGCGGTTGCGACGGGCCAGCAGGTCGGTGTCGGCGTAGCGGTGCTGGACGGCCTCGACGAACTCCCGGACGTCGGCGTCCTGGGGGAGTTCGACGACGACCCGGGTGCCCGAGTCGTCGACGCTGATGGAGCGGGTCACCGCCCCGCAGTCGGCGAGGTGGACGGCGACGATGTCGCTGCTCATCCGGAGTTCACAGCGCACGGCGTCGTCGTCCTCGGCGATGATGCCCACGTGTTCGACGCCGACGAACTCCTCTTCGAGCGAGCGGATGGTGTCGGGGTCGGTGTCGTGAGCGCTACAGAACACGAGCGAACTGTTGCCGGACTCGTGGACGATGTCGTCGACCTCGAAGCGGCAGTCGGCGGCGGTCGCCAGTGCGCGCAGCGGCAGGTCGTCGTCCTCGATCTTCAGTTCGAGTTCCGTCACGCGGTCGGCGAGCATCGTCCGCCGGGTCTCGACGTTGTTGATGGCGTTGGCGACGGTGCCGCCGAACTCGTTGAGCACGTCCCGACGCATCTGGTCGAACGCGTCCTGTTCGGTCGCGTACACCGCGAGCACGCCGTACAGCACGTCGCCGTGGAGTAGCGGGACGGCGAGCACCGAGAGGTAGTCGTTCGAGAGCGCTGTGCGTCGCCACGGTTCGTCCTGGAACCCACTCGCCACCTCGCTGACGACGACCTGTTCGCGGGTCGCGGCGGCGCGGGCGGCGGGTTCGGCGAACTCCTCGCCGAGGGTGAGGTCTACACTGTCGAGGTAGCCGCGGGCGTCGCCGGCGGTCGCACGCGAGACGAGTTCGCCGTCCTCGACGGCGGCGGTCCACGCGAAGCCGAACTCGTCGGCCGTGACGAGTTCCTCACAGACCGCGGCCTCGATCTCCTCGCGCGTGTTCGCGCCGACGAGTGCGGCGTCGACCGACCGGATGATGTCGTTGGTCTGTTTCAGGCCGGTCAGTCGGGCGTTCTGTTCGCGCAGTTCCTCGTCGCGTTCGCGCAGGTCGTCCTCGCGTTCGACGCGGTCGAGGGCGGCCTCCGCGCTCGCGGCGAGCAGGTCGACCAGTTCGCTGGTCTGGTCGTCGAAGGCAGCCGTATCGGTCGACTCGGCGAACAGGACGCCGTGTTCGCCAAGCGGGACGTACAGCCCCGAGCGGAACGGGGTGTCCTCGTTGAACACCGAGTCGGCCTCGCGCACGTCGTCGTAGCTGAGTAGGTCGCCGGCGACGAACGAGCGCCAGACGAGCGCCGGGTCCGCGGGGCCGACCGTCGGCAGGTCGCCGACGAGGTCGGTCATCTCGGGGGACCACGAAGCGGGTTCGAGGCGGCCGTGGTCGCCGTCGAACAGGTAGACCCCGACGCCCTGGAGGTCGAGCACGTCCGAGGCGGTCTCGGCGATGAGGTCGCTGACGTCCTGGCGGTGCTCGGCGGTCAACAGCTCCCGGGTCGAAGTGTGGAGTGCCGTGAGCGTCTGTTCGTAGCGTTTGCGGTCGGTGATGTCACGAGCGACGCCGACGAACCCCTGGCTGCCGTCGCGTCGCGACAGCATCGAGAAGCGCGTCTCGATGGGGACCGACCCGCCCTCGCTCGTCGCGAGGTTCGTGTCGACGCTCGCCACGTCCTCGCCGGACTCGAGCATCTGCGCGGAGAGCTCCTCGACCATCTCGAACACGTCGTCGTCCGCGAGCTTCGCGGAGTGCTCGCCGATGAGCTCCTCGCGCCCGAAGCCGGTCATCTCGGTCGTCGCGTCGTTGACCCACTCCATCCGGAAGTTCGGGTCGAGCGAGTAGACGGCGTCGTCGACGGTCTCCAGGATGGTCTCGTAGCGTTCGAGTTCGCCCTGGCGACGCTGGCGCTCGATGACGGGTTCGAGCACCGAGGCGACGCGGTGGAGCAGTTGGCGTTCGGCCGACCCGAACTCACGCGCGTTACTGGTGTAGGCTGCGAGCACCCCCCACGGTCCGTCCGGGAGGTCGAGACCCAGCGCGATGCCGCCGGCGACGTCCCCGACGGACGCGTCGGCGCTGACGGCACCCTCGGCGTCGAGGGCGGCGCGCGCGAGCGAGTGGTCGTCCGATAGCGTCTCGGGACCGCGCCACCCGGTCTCGGCGACCAGCCCCAGGTCGTCGCTGTCGGCGCGGTACTCGAACAGGCCACAGCGGTCGATGCCGAGCGACGCCTGGATGAGCGCGGTCGCCTCCTCGAACAGGCGCGGGAGGTTCTGACCTTCGAGCGCGGACTGTCGGAGGTCGGCGAGCGCCTCCTGTCTGGTCGCGCGGTCGACGGCGTCCGGTGTGCCGACGGCGTTCCGGACTCGGCGGTGGAGGAGTTCGGAGGGAGCATCGACGTCGACCACGTCGGTCGCGCCCGCGGCGAGGACGTCGGCAGTCGCCACGTCGTCGGGCACGCGCGCGACGACCGGAACGTCCGGGTCGACGGCGCGAATGCGGTCGATTACCTCCGGGCCCGTCGTGTTAGGCAGGTCGTATTCGACCAATAGGCAGTCGACGCGCGCGTCGGCCGAGACGCGGTCGAGCGCCTCGGGCGTGGTCGCGACGGTCACTGCGAGCCCGTTGGCGGTCGTTTCGTCCTCGTTAACACCGCTCACGTGGAGCACGCGCAGAGGAGTGTCGTTCGTGTCGTTTCGCACCCGACCCGTAATCATCGCTTAATCAGCACATCTACTAGTGGATAAATCGTTCGGCCCATTCTTTACATTCTTGATTCTTTTCCCGTCGTAATTCATGATTCGGAGAGTGTTTAGTTCATCATTTCGAGAATGTTTCCATACTAAGACCGTTTAATGCAAACATTTACGTGGGGTGCTTCCAGAGTTGGGGCTGGACATGGCACACGAACTGGTCGAACTTACCCCGCAACAACCTTCCCTCCCCATCGAGCCCGAACAGACCGACCTCATCGGCGAGGTGACGGCCGTGGAGCTCCCAGAGACCGTCCGCGAGTTCGTCGCGCAGTACGAGGAGGTGTTCACCGACCGCGACACCTTCCTCTGGAAGTGGATCCACAGTCTGTTCGACGCGTTCACGCTCTCGTCGGTCGACGACCGAGACGTTCACGACGTCAAGGAGATTAAGACGCTCTTTACGGTGTTCATCACCTCGCTGGACGACCTCATCGAGTCCCACGACGACCAGGAGACGTTCGACGAGGCACGGCGTGTGGTCCGGGACCCAGAGACGGTAGACGCCTCGCGCGACGGTGTCAACACCGAGGTCATCGAGTTCATCGACGACCTCTGGACGCACATCGACGAGCGTCTCCGTTCGTCCCCCCGATACGGCGAGTTCAAGGACATCTTCGAGTACGACCTCCGACAGGGGTTCAACGCGATGGAGTACACCCGACTCGTCAGCGACAACGCCCACATCGCCAACGCGACCGGTGCGCGAACGTACGACGCGCACAACATGGTGCTGTTCCCGTACACCGACATCGACCTCATGTTCTCGACCGGGTTCGCCCTCGAGGACCTCTCGGACCTCCGCGACCTCACGTGGGACCTCCAGAAGATGGCACGCATCGGCAACTGGGTGACGACCTGGGAGCGCGAACTCACCGAGGGCGACTACTCCGCGGGCGTCATCGTCCAGGCCATCCAGGACGACATCGTCGCCGCCGACGAACTCGACCCGGCGGGCGACCTCGAGGACGTCGCCGAGCGAATCAAGGAGTGCGGCGTCGAGGAGGCGTTCCTCGACGAGTGGTGCCAGCGCCACAAACGCGTCTGCGAACGTGAGTACGACATCGAGAGCGTCGACGTCGGCGCGTACATCGGCGGGATGGAGACCGTCATGGAGTACCACCTCGCCAGTCGCGGCATGAAGTAGCGCGGCGCGCCGGACGACGACTCACCACCAGTTCTGTGTCTTCACGCCGCCGAGCGGCGCGTCTCGCTCGCCGGTCGCGTCGGCCGACGGACTCGTTCGTCGAGCGCGGGTCCTCACCGTCTCCCGACCACCTGTGCGGACAGCGTTCGGAGAAACCGCCTGTAAAGGTGAGCTTACAACCCGCTACGGGAGGTAGCGGACGGCGACGACACCCGACTCTGCCCGGACTTCGACCCGGACGACCTCGTCCATCCGGGCCGCCCGCACCAGCGTCCCCTCGTCGTCGAGGACGTCGTCCACTGCCTCGTCTGTCCGGTCGTCGGGGACGGTGATGACGTGAATCTCGCCCTTGCCGGCGCGCTCCTCGCGAGTGATCTCACCTTCGTCCTGTGTCTCGCCGATGTCGCGTTCCCGAGCGGTCGGAGGTTCCGTGCTGCGTTCGACGCTGAGTGAACGTCGCGACTCGACCTCGACGACGACCCACGTCAGTTCCATCGGTGGTTCGGGCGCGAGTCGCGCATCGAGCACGTCGCCGGGTTCGACACCGGGGTTCTCGCCCAGTGTGTGGACCTGCCCGTCGTCGACGTTCTTCAACACCGCGCTGTCGTCCTCGGCGTGAGTGACGAGGAATCGCCCGGTCTTCTCGTCGGCGTCACGGTCGCTCATGGCGTCGGATAGCGCCTCGTACCTTTTCGTCGTGTCGTTCCGGTCTCGTGGGCGGTCGCCGCGGCGGCCGCGTCAGCGCAGTCGTCGGTGGGCGAGGTACATCGACAGCGCGACGAGCGCCGGTGGGACGGGACTCGCGACGCCCGGCAGGGCGTAGAGGACGCTCACGACGGGAGCGAGCGGTCCGGTCGGCTCCTCGCGTTGGACCGTCTCGCCGTCGAGTTCGAACGTCTCGGGGATTGAGACGACCGACGCGACGTACAGCGAGAGGACGAAGATGACGCCGAGCATCGCCATCGTCCGGTCGTACCGGACGTCACCCTTCCCGTGGCGGTGCTGGCGCGCGACGAACAGGACGGGTGCGACCAGTGGCGCGACGGCGAAGAAGCCGACGAGCACGAACAGCGAGCGGGAGAACGAGAACGTCCCCGCCCCCGCACCCGCGGTTCGGCCGACGAGAGTGACGACCGCCAGACCGAAGAAGACGCCGAGGAGGAGCGCCAACAGTCCCCCGACGACGACGTAGACGCGGAACAGTCGCGACTCGCTCTGCCGATAGGCGTAAGGGAACGCACTCAGCAGCCCCGAGTACGTCGCCGCCTCGCCGTCGTCGGACTGCTCTCGCGCCGTCTCGCTCATACGGGACCGACGAGCGGCCCGCGATTAACGATGCCGGATTTATATGCCGGGCCGGTGACGCTCAACCCATGTACGTCGACATCGGGAACGCGCTGTCGTCCGTCGCGACACCGGGCGTCTCGCGCGCGTCGCTGGAGCGACTGGACGAGCGGGTCGCCGCGGCCCACGAGCGCATCGAGCGAGGCATCGAGGACCGCGAGTTCGGCTACGCCGCGCTCGCGCTCCCGGAGGACACCGACGCCGACGCCATCGAGTCGGCGGTCGAACCGCTCGTCGAACTCGACGTCGACGCCGTCCTCACGGTCGGTATCGGGGGGAGCGCACTGGGCGCGGCCACCGTCTCGGGCGCGCTCGGTCCCGGTCGCGCCGGCACGTTCCACCTCGACAACGTCGACCCGCAGCGGACCGCCCGTCTGCTCGACGACCTGCCGCTGGCCGACACCGCCGTCCACGTCGTCTCCCGGTCGGGGACCACGGCGGAGACGCTCTCGAACTTCCTCGTCGTCCGCGAGGCCTACGAACGGGAGGGCGTCGACTGGACCGAGCGCACCGTCGTCACGACCGGTCCCGACGGGCCGCTGCGCGCGCTCTCCGAACAGGAGGGCCTCCCGGCGCTCGACGTGCCCGAGGGCGTCCCCGGCCGGTTCTCGGCGCTCTCGACGGTCGGTCTCGTCCCGGCGGCCATCCAGGGCCACGACGTCGCGGGGCTCCTCGCCGGGGGTCGGGCCGGTCGCGAATCGCTCGCCGGGAGCCTGTTCGACTGTCCCGCGTACGCCTACGGCGCGGTCTCGTACGCGCTCGAACAGCGCGGCGCGACCCAGCAGGTGTGTATGCCCTACGCCGAGGACCTGGAGTACTTCGCGGAGTGGTTCGCCCAACTGTGGGCCGAGTCCCTCGGGAAGGACGGTCTCGGCCAGACGCCCGTCCGGGCGCTCGGCGCGACCGACCAGCACTCCCAACTCCAACTGTACCGCGCCGGCCGCCACGACAAGCAGGTCACCTTCGTCCGCCCGCGCGACCGGCCGGACGTCCCCATCCCCGACACCGACGTCGAGGGGCTGTCGTACCTCGGTGGCTCGTCGCTGGGCGACCTGCTCGACGCGGAGTTCGAGGCGACCGAGGCGAGTCTCGCCGCCGCCGGACTCCCGAACGTCCGGGTCGAACTCGACGCGCTCGACGCCGAGAGCGTCGGCGAACTGTTGTACGGGTTCGAAGCCGCGTGCGTCCTCGTCGGCGAACTGATGGGCGTCGAGACGTTCACCCAACCGGCCGTCGAGTGGGGCAAACGCGCGGCCCGCGGCCTGCTCGGTGGCGGCGAGTTCGAGGAGGCCGACGCCGTCGCCGAGAAGGAGCGACTCCTCGTCGAGTGACGACGGTCATCGGGCGGCCGACCGGCGGGGGGACCGGTCGCGCAACACCTAACCGGCCGGTCGCCGAACTATCGGGCATGTTCGGAGCACCGTCAGGGGCGATACGGTGAGCGAGCGGTCGGCCAACGAACGCTCGGCGGGCGGGACGCGTGCGACCCTCGACACGCTGGTCGCCGCCGCCGCCCTCGCGTTCGGGGGGTACGCGATGGGGAACCTCGCGCTCATCCTCATCGCCAGCCTGGTCGAGGCCGTCGGCGTCTCCGTGTTCGGCAACCCGCTCCGTGCCCAGATCGTCGGCACCATCGCCATCCAGGGGGTCGCCTTCCTCGGCGGGTCGCTGGCGTTCCTCGCGGCCGCCGAGCGCTGGGACCTCCTCAGGGTCCGGGTGCCGTCGGCGCGCGACCTCGGTCTCGTCGTCGTCGGCTACCTCCTCCTGATGGGGTCGTTCTACGCGTTCACCGTCGTCTACGGCTACTTCGACGTCTCGCTCGCCGAGAGCGGCGTCATCGCCGCCGGTCGCGAGAACCCGACGCTCCTGTTGGTCCTCATCCCGCTGTCGGTGCTGCTGGTCGGTCCCGGCGAGGAACTGTTCTACCGAGGGGTCGTCCAGGGCTGGCTCCGCGAGTCGTTCGGTCCGGTCGGTGCCATCGTGGCGGCGAGCGTCCTGTTCGCCTCCATCCACGTCCCCGGCCTGGTCGGCTCGTCGGGACTCGCGGTCCTCGCGACGCTCGCCATCATCGGCTTCCTCGCGCTGTACCTCGGTGCGCTGTACGAGTACACCGGGAACCTCGTCGTCCCCGCGCTCGTCCACGGGTTGTACAACGCGACCCAGTTCGCTCTGGCGTACGTCCAGGCGACCGGCGGGGCCTGAACCTCACCGCTCGGTGCCGGCACTCGCCTCCGACAGAGGGTCGACCAGGTCCGACCCGTGACCGACAGTCGTCTGACCAGTCTTTATGAGAGAGTGTGTCGAATGATAGCATATGCAGGAGTACACCCTCCTCTGTGAAGACGGCCTGGCGAGAGACATCGACCGTCTCGCCCGCGAGTACGGGCTGACACAGGAGGCCGTCCTCCGCCAACTGGTGAGCGCCGGACTCGACAGTCTCGACGGGTTGGACTAACGCTTCCGTGTCAGTTCGCTGCCACACACCGGGCAGCGGTCGCGGTCGTCGTCGAACGTCCGACCACAGCCGACACACTGCCAGCGCCACTCGCATTCTTCGCTGATGCCGTCGCGGCCGACGGTCTCTGTCGGCACGTCGAGACGACTCGCGACGTTCTGCATCGCGTAGTCGTCGGTGACGAGCGTCGCGTCCAGTTCGAACGCGGCGGCGACGAGGTGGGTGTCGGTCTCGGAGAGTTCCCGTGCGTCGCCGGACTGTTCGGCGGCGTTCGTGACGGTCCGGACGGACTCGGGACTCGGCGCGTGGACCGCCATCCCGGCACCCTCCTCGGCGTCGAACCGGAGGCTCGACTCCTCGTTCAGTTCCTCGCGGACGCGGGGGACCGAGGCGGTCGGCCCCTCGACGTCGTGGCTCCGGATGAACGCCGACGAATCGAGGACGCGCATCTACCGGCGGATGACGATGTGGTCCTTGACGGCCTGGACGTTGCTGACCGGGACGAGGTAGCGCCCGAACTCGTTGGTCGTGAAGTTCACGTCCCGGACGCCCTCCTCGGGGTCGACGACGAGGTCGTGGAGTTCGCCCGTCTTCAGGTCCATCGTGATGTTGTAGAGCTGTCCCAGCGTGGCACCGTCCGAGCCGATGACGTCCTTCCCGGAGAGGTTCTCGGCGAGTAGCTCGGCCATACCACCCCTTCCGAAGCGCCCCCACATAAACGGTCGTGTCGTCGTCCGACGAGCGTCCGCCGTCCAGTGGCCCGTTTCTGGTCGGATTTGGGCGAACGTTGAAACGAGAGCCGGGAGTCGGAGGCGTATGGACAGACGAGTGTTCCTCCGACGCGCGGCGGTGCTCGGCGCGGTCGGTCTCGCCGGCTGTGCGAGCGACGACGACGAGACGACCGACACCCCCGGCGACGGCGGAGCCCAAGGGACGACCGAGGGCGACGGGACGATGGACGACCCCACCACGACGAGCGAGATGGGGACCGAAGGAACCGGGACGACCGAACCGACGACCGACGGGACCGCGACCGAGTCGATGGACGACGGAACCGAGACCTCGGAAGCGACGGCGGAACCGACCGCGGAGCAGACCGACGAGGCGACGACCGCACCCACCGAGAGCGAACCCCAGGAGTCGGTGACCGTCGCCGTCGGCGTCGACGGGAGGTCCCGCTTCGGCCCCGAGACGTTCACGCTCGCACAGGGCGGGACGGTCACCTGGGAGTGGAACCAGCCCGGACACAACGTCGTCCCCGACAGCCAGCCCAGCGGGGCGTCGTTCGAGGGCACACCCGGCGGCGAGTCGGAGACCTACGGCCCGGACTACAGCCACGAGGAGACGTTCGACACCGCCGGCGAGTACGAGTACGTCTGTAGCGTCCACGAGGAGTTCGGGATGGTCGGGTCGTTCACCGTCGAGTGACCGTCCCGGGTCGGTGTCGCCGACCCCACGGACGGCCTCGTTCGGGTGTGTCCCGTGTGGACGCGGCCCACCTCGCTTCTGAAAGACTTAACCGGAACGACCGGCAGTTTTCCACTAAGAGTTCTTCGCCATGTCAGATTCGGACACCACCATGGACGCGGGTGGCGGGTTGCGGACCCCCATCGTCGCCGTCCTCGGACACGTCGACCACGGGAAGACCAGTCTCCTGGACAAGGTACGTGGCTCCGCGGTCACCTCGGGGGAGGCCGGAGCCATCACACAGCACATCGGGGCGACCGCCGTCCCGCTGGAGACCATCTCGGACATCGCCGGGCGACTCGTCGACCCCGACGACTTCGACCTGCCGGGACTGCTGTTCATCGACACGCCGGGCCACCACTCGTTCTCCACGCTCCGCTCTCGCGGTGGCGCGCTCGCGGACATCGCCGTCCTCGTCGTCGACGTCAACGACGGGTTCCAGCCCCAGACGCTCGAGGCCATCGACATCCTGAAACGCACGCAGACGCCGTTCATCGTCGCCGCGAACAAGATCGACACGACGCCGGGGTGGAACCCCAACCCCGACACGCCCGTCCAGCAGACGCTCGCCGAGCAGTCCGACCGCGCCGAACAGCGTCTCAACGAGAGCCTCTACGAGATCATCGGCGAACTGTCGGACAACGGCTTCTCCGCGGACATGTACTGGCGCGTCCAGAACTTCCGGGGTAACATCGGCGTCGTCCCCGTCTCCGCAGAGACCGGCGAGGGCGTCCCCGACCTGCTCGCCGTGTTGATGGGTCTCTCCCAGCGCTACATGAAAGAGGACATGTCCATCGACACGGCGGGTGCGGGTGCCGGGACGGTCCTCGAAGTGAAAGAGGAGCGCGGGTTCGGGACGACGCTGGACGTCGTGCTGTACGACGGGTCGATTCGCACCGACGACACCATCGTCGTCGGTGGGAAGAACGACCCCATCGTCACCGACGTTCGAGCGCTGCTCCAACCGCGGCCGCTCGAGGAGATCCGCACCGAGAAGCGCTTCGAGAAGGTCGACGAGGTGACGGCCGCGGCCGGGGTGAAGATCGCCGCCCCCGACCTCGACGAGGCGCTCGCGGGCGCGCCGGTCCGGGTCGTCCGCGACCGCCCCGAAGAGGAGGTCGTCGAGGAGGTCAGACAGGAACTCGCGGACATCTCGGTCGACACCGCCGAGAACGGCGTCGTGGTCAAGGCCGACACGCTCGGGTCGCTCGAAGCCATCGCCAACGCGCTGGAGGAAGCCGAGATTCCCATCGTCCGCGCCGAGGTCGGGGACGTCGCCCCGCGCGACGTCGCCGTCGCCTCGACCGCCGAGGAGGTGACCGAGGAGGTCATCCTGGCGTTCAACGTCGACGTGCTCCCGGACGCCCGCCAGGAGGCCGGCGACCGGAACATCCGCCTGTTCGAGGACGACGTCATCTATCAGCTCATCGACGAGTACGAGGAGTTCGTCGACGAGATAGAGCGCGAACAGCAGTCGGCCATCATGGACAACATCCGTCGCCCCTGCCGGTTCCGTATCCTCGAAGACCACGTCTTCCGCCAGTCGAGTCCCGCCGTCGTCGGCGTCGAAGTGGCCTCGGGAACACTGCGGCGGAACACGCCCATCGTGAAGTTCCAGGGCAACGACCCGAAGCGCGTCGGGAACCTCAAAGCCATCCAGAGTCAGGGCGAGGACGTCGACGAGGCCCGAGCCGGCGAACGCGTCTCCGTCTCCATCGACGGCCCGACGGTCGGCCGGCAGATAGACGAAGGCGACGAACTGTGGACCGAACTCCCCGAGAAACACGCGAAGATTCTCGAACAGGAACTGAAAGAGGACATCCCCGGCGACGAACGCGAGGCGCTGTCGATGTACCTCGACAAGCGCCGGAAGGTCGACCCCTTCTGGGGCAAGTAGCTCCCGGCGACGAGCACCGGTTTCCCGACGGTGGCCACCCCACCGGCTTGCCACTGCCGGTAATTACTCTTAATTAGGTGGCCGGTGTAGCGCGGACACACCATGCCAGAGAGCGAAGCGTCGATGCGGCACGATCTCGTGCTCACAGCGATTCCACTGATGCTCGTCCTCGGGGCGGGCGCAGCGGTCGCCACGTCGTTGTCGCTTATCTTCGGTCTCGCCGGCGGCGGACTGCCGGCGAGCGGGATGGTCGGGTACGCGCTGTTCGTCGACCCGCCCGAGGGAGGGGCGTCGGAGTCGCCCGCAGTCGGCGACACTGCTGGCGACCGGTGACGAACCACAGTCCGTCACACGCCCGCGAGCGAGCGACGACGCGACCCGCAGGGAGCGCGCCGACACGGTGCCTCCCGTACTCACCCGGCGAGCGACGGCGACTCCCGACGCCCGCGAGGGACGTAGCCGGGTCCCGACGCGGATGACGGAACGTTTCTAACGCAGACCCCCGTCGGGTGAGTCGTGTCGCTGGTGTCGATCTTCGTGTCGGCCATCGCCCCGGTCGTCGCCATCGCGGCCGTCGGCTACCTACTCGGGCGGACTCGGGGGTTGGACGTCGGCGCGCTGAACACCGTCGTCGTCTACGTGTTCGCGCCCGCACTCGTCTTCCACAGCCTGCTCACCGCCGACATCGACCCCGAGACGGTCGCCCGTCTCGGACTCGCCGTCGTCGCGTTCGTCGGCGTGATGACCGTCCTCGCGGAGCTCGCGGTTCGCGCGGGCGGCGTCGACGAACCGCTCGCGAGCGCGACGGTGCTGACGGGGGTCTACCCCAACTCCGGAAACTACGGCATCCCGCTGTCGACGTTCGCCTTCGGCGGCGTCGGACAGTCGACGGCGGTGCTCTACCTCGCCGTCCAGAGCGTCCTCGTCTACACGCACGGCGTCTACGTCGCCGCACGCAGCGGCGGCAACGCGGGGCGAGGCGCGCTCGAACGCGTGTTCACCATCCCGCTGGTGTACGCCGTCGTCCTGGCACTCCTCGTCCGCGCACTCGGGGTCGGCCCGCCCGAGGGTGGGACGCTCCTGCAGACGCTCGACCTCGTCGGGAGCGCCGCCATCCCGCTGATGCTCGTCATCCTGGGGAGTGAACTCGTCGGGACGGACGTCCGGGGGGCGCTCGGCGTGCTGTCGCTGGCGACGGGGTTGAAACTGCTCGTCGCGCCACTGGTCGCTCTCGGCATCGCGCTGGCACTCGGCGTCTCGGGTACCGTCGGCGCGGTGTTCGTCCTGGAGTGTGCGACCCCGGCGGCGGTGACGCCGCTCATCTTGCTCGTGGAGTTCGGTGACGTCGACGCCGACGTCGCGGGGGAGTTCGCCAGTTCGGTCGTCCTCGTCTCGACGCTACTGAGCGTCGTGACGGTGACCGTCCTCGTCTCGCTGCTGCAGAACGGCGTCGTACTCTGAAGACGGTGCTGTGCGGTCGACGTCGGAACGGGTCGAGTTGGGACGAGTCACGACGGGACGAGTCGAGTCGGTCGGGTGGTGTGTGCGCGAGTCAGCCGGCGGTCGGGGAGACGTCGTTGACGGCCAGTTTCACCTGCATCGCGGCACCCGCCGCGAGTTCGGTCGCGAGACCGTCGCGTTCCTCGTCCGTCGCGTCGGCGGCGATGCCCGCTCGAATCGGGTCGCCGATGGGCGGTTGGACGGAGACGGTCCCTTGCGGGCCTTCGAGACCGGCCTGGAGGTTCGACCCGACGACGAACTCGTCGGTGAGGAGCGCGCGGGTCCGGGCGGCCACCCCTTCGGTCTCCGTCCGGAGTCGCTCGATGGTCTCCGGGTCCGGCGCGTCCGCTGTGTCTGGCTGCTGGTTCGCGTACGGTGCGTTTCCGTACATTCGCAAGGGAAGACGCGGAGCGGGGTATTAAAGCGTGTGGGGTTGGGTCCGCTCAGAGCAACGGCGAACTCCGACCGTACACCGCCAACACGAGCGCCGTCGTGTGTCCCGACTCGGGGGCCGCCCCGACGACCTCACAGCCCTCGTCGACGAACGCCCAGTCCCGAAGCTCCATGCCGGTGTGCAGTCCCGCCCGGACCTCCTCGCGGACCGCGTCTCGGTCGCGACCCGACGCCTCGTAGAACAGGCCCTTGCCGTCGGCCGTCGTCGCCCACGCGAGTCCCGCCGCCGCCGGCCCCTCTTCGACCGTCGCCCGGCCCTCGACGACGGTGAGACGCTCGCCGACCGGGCCGAGGTCGGGGGCGGTCCCGACGCGCTCGACGTGTGCGTCGCTCGGGATGACCGACGACACCGACACGAGGTTGTAGTTCTCGACGCCAGCGTCGGCGAGCGCCGCGTCGTACGACGACATCTCCGTCGGTGCGCTCGCGGTGCCCCAGACGACCCGAATCGTTCCCATCGGCCGTGCTAGCGCGAGCGCGAGGTAACGCCTTTCGCATCGCGAGAGCTACGCGATTGAGGCACACGGTTGGCGGGAGTGGAGCCGTCGCTGTGCGGTGCGGAAGAAGACAGTACACTGTACCGCGAGCGACTGAGCGTAGCGAGAGAGCGAGCGGCCTTTTTCGTCCAGGGTTTTGCGTCGAACGGTGCGCGAAGCGCGCCCGAGGCGGAAAACGGTGGGTGCTATTGGAACGCGATAGAGGGGCCGCTCCCGTCGTCGCCACCGACGTCGATCTTCTCGTGGGCGGCCTCGAAGTCCGCCATCTCGACGGTCGTGCGGTCGTCGCGGATGGCGAACATCCCGGCTTCGGTCGCCAGACTGGCGATCTCCGCGCCGCTGAACCCGTCGGCCAACTCGGCGACGGCTTCGAGGTCGAGGTCGTCCGCCAGTGGCATCGACTCGGTGTGGATGTCGAGGATGCGCTTGCGCCCCTCCAGTTCGGGGACGGGCACCTCGATGAGACGGTCGAAACGACCGGGCCGGAGGATGGCGCGGTCGAGCATGTCGAAGCGGTTGGTGGCGGCGATGATTCGAATCTCGCCGCGCTCGTCGAAGCCGTCCATCTCCGAGAGGAGCTGCATCATGGTGCGCTGGACCTCGGCGTCGCCGGAGGTCTTCGAGTCCGTGCGCTTCGAGGCGATGGCGTCGATCTCGTCGATGAAGATGACGGCGGGTTCGCGCTCGCTCGCGAGTTCGAACAGGTCGCGGACGAGGCGTGCGCCCTCGCCGATGAACTTCTGGACGAGTTCGGAGCCGGCCATCTTGATGAACGTCGCGTCGGTCTCGTTGGCGACGGCCTTCGCGAGCATCGTCTTCCCCGTGCCGGGCGGCCCGTACAGCAGGACGCCCGCGGGCGGTTCGACGCCGACGGTCTCGAACTGCTCGGGGTCGAGCAGCGGTTGTTCGACGGCCTCACGGACCTCGAGGATCTGCTCGTCGAGACCACCGATGTCCTCGTAGGTCACCTCGGGGCTGGCGTCGACCTCCATCGCCTGGGCGCGGGCGTCGGTCTCCGTGCTGAGCACCGACTGGATGGCGAAGGAGTCGTTGATGGCGACGCGGTCGCCGGCTTCGACCTCCTCCTGGATGCGCGGGACGGTCTCGGTGAGGACCTCCTGGTTGTTGCCGTGCTGTTTGAGGACGACCTCGTCGTCGGTGACCTCCTCGACCGTCGCGATGTACCGAGCGGCGCTCTTCAGCGTCTCGTTCTCGCGCTGGAGCGAGTCGACGTCCTCGCCGAGGGACTCCTGTTTCGCGCGGGCGGCGTCGATCTGATCGGTGAGTTTCTCGTTGACGTCGACGAGGCGAGCGTAGTGTTCGCGCAGCGCGTCCAGCCGCTCGGACGGCGACATCTCCGGATCGAGTTCGAGCGTTGGCCGATCCGGCAACGAGGGGCTGCGTGACATGTGGGTACCCACGATACGAGTCTGAGCTAAAAGTGACTTTGGGTAGCCGACGGTTTCAGCCGTCAGCCGCGCCGAGAGCTATCAGTCGAGCACGAGGTCTCGCATCTCGTCGACGAACTCGCGGTAGGTGTCGATGGCGGACTCGACGGGGTGGGGCGTCGCCATGTCGACCCCCGCGATGCGGAGCAGGTCGAGGGGGTACTCGCGGGACCCCGAAGCGAGGAAGTTGCGGTACTCCTCGGCGGCGACCTCCCCGTCCTCGCGGATGCGGTCGACGACGGCGACGGCCGCGGAGATACCCGTCGAGTACTGGTAGACGTAGAACGCGCGGTAGAAGTGCGGGATACGCATCCACTCGCGGGCGATGGCGTCGTCGACCTCGGCGGGTTCGTAGTACGTCTCCTTGAGGTCACCGTACAGTTCGTCGAGCACGTCCGGCGTGAGCGCCTGCCCCTCCTCCGCCATCTCGTGGGCGCGGTGTTCGAACTCGGCGAACATCGTCTGGCGGAACAGCGTCGAGCGGAACCGTTCGAGGTACTCGTCGAGGACGTGGCGGCGGAACTGCTCGTCCTCGACGGTCTCCAGTAGGTGGTGGGTCAACAGCGTCTCGTTGACCGTGCTGGCGACCTCCGCCACGAATATCTCGTAGCTGGAGTAGATGTAGGGCTGTTCGTCACTGGAGCGGTCGGAGTGCAGCGAGTGACCGAGTTCGTGGGCCAGCGTGAACATCGAGGCGATGTCGTCCTGGTAGTTCATCAGGATGAACGGCTGGCTGTCGTAGGTGCCACCCGAGTACGCCCCGGCGCGCTTGCCGGTGTTCTCGTAGACGTCGACCCAGCGCGATTCGAGACCCTCTTCGAGGCGACGCTGGTACTCCTCGCCCAGCGGCGCGACGGCCTCGACGATGTACTCCTTGGCCTCCTCGTAGCTCACGTCGGGGCTCTCGCTCTCGACGATGGGCGCGTAGAGGTCCCACATCTGCAGTTCGTCGACGCCCAGCGCCTCGCGCTTCAACTCGGCGTGGTCGTGGAGCACGTCGAGGTTCTCGTTGACCGTGTCGACGAGCGTGTCGTACACCTCGACGGGGATGTTCGGGCCGTCGAGCGCCGCCTCGCGGGCGGTCTCGTAGTTCCGCGCCTCGGCGAGTTTGATGTCGGCTTTGACGCTGTTCTTGAACGACGACCCGACCGCGTTGCGCACCGACGCCCACTCCTCGTAGAACGACTCGTGGACGCGCTGGCGGAACTCGCGGTCCTGGCTCTTCAGGTGCTTCGTGAAGTTCGACTGGGTGACCTCGACCTCCTCGCCGTCCGGTCCCTCGACGCTCGGGAACTCCATGTCGGCGTTCGACAGCATCGAGTACACTTCGCCGGCCGCCCCCGTGACCTCGCTCAGTTCGGCGAGTAGGTTCTCGACCTCCGCCGAGCGCGTGTGGGGTTTCATCCGTAGCACGTCGTCGAAGTAGTGGTCGTACTTCTCCAGCGCGGACTCCTCGGCGACGAACTCGTCGATGGTGTCACGCGAGACGCTCTGGAGTTCCGGTTCGAGGAAACTGCCCGCCGAAGACGCACTGGCGTACAGCGACTGGGCGCGCGCCTGGAACGCCTGGTACTCCTGGTCGCGCGTGTCCTCGTCGCTCCGCATGCTGGCGTAGGAGTAGACGTTCGAGACGAGTCGCATCGTCTCTTCGTACTGTTCGAGCGTCGCGAGCAGCGTCGCCGCGTCCGCCGTCGCCTCCCCTTCGTAGGCCGCGAGCGCCTCGACCTCCTCCTCGGCGGCTTCGTAGGCGGCCTCCCAGGACTCGTCGTCGTCGTAGAGGTCCGCGAGGTTCCACTTGTACTCCTCCTCGATATCTCCCCGTTCGGGAACCGAACTCATGGCTGAGGCTTGCTGGCACGGGTGTTAACGCCGTCGGTTCACCGCGCTGTCACTCGCTTTTCGACCGTCCTGGGAGGACACCGCGCTCCGCTCGACGCGGGCGCACAGAGTTTTCTCCTCCACCCGTGAACGCGAGCCATGGACGACGACACCGCCGCCGCGCTCGGACGGGCGTGGCGCGACGACACCCCCTGGCAGTTCCTCACCAGACTCACCGAACTCGGCGACCGGATGGGCGGCCACACCGGCGAGCGTCGGGCCGCGGACCTCGTCGCCGAGGCGTTCGAGACCGTCGGTGCAGACCCCGCTATCGAATCGTTCGAGATGACCCGGTGGACGCGCGGCGACGCCGAACTCGCGATTCGAACCGAACGCGACGGCGACCCCGTCGAGCGGTCGTTCGAGACCATCGCGCTACCGTACTCGGCTGCCGGCGACGTGACGGGACCGCTCGTCGACGTGGGCTACGGCACCCCCGACGAGATAGACGACGTGGGCGAGGAGTTGGCCGGTGGTATCGCGCTCGCGAGCACCGACACGCCCCCGGAGAAGGGTCGGTTCGTCCACCGGATGGAGAAGTTCGGCCACGCCGCCGCTGCGGGCGCACAGGCGTTCGTCTTCGCCAACCACGTCCCCGGACAGCTCCCGCCGACCGGTTCCCTCAGATTCGACGCCCAGGCCGCGATGCCCGGCGTCGGCGTCTCGACGGAGACCGGCGACTGGCTTCGGGAGTACGCCGCGATGGGCGCGGAGGCGACCGTCCGCGTCAGTGCCGAGACCGACCGGGCCGAGAGCCACAACGTCGTCGGGACGCTCGGTCCCGACACCGACGAGGAGGTCGTAGTGGTCGCCCACCTCGACGCCCACGACATCGCCGAGGGCGCGACGGACAACGGCTGTGGCATCACGGCGGTGGTCACGGCCGCTCGTCTGATGGCCGATATGGAGCTCGACTGCCGGGTCCGACTCGCCGGCGTGGGCTGTGAGGAACTCGGGTTGATGGGCGCGGAGGCGCTCGCGGACTCGCTCGACCTCGACCGGGTGAAGGCCGTCGTCAACGTCGACGGCGCGGGCCGCGCCCGGAACCTCAGGGCGTACGTCCACGGCCACGACGGGATTCGAGCGCTCGCTCGACGCGTCGTCGAGGAGGAGGCGGGCCAACCGCTCGCCGTGACCGACGAACCGCACCCCTACAGCGACCACTGGCCGTTCGTCCGGTCGGGCGTCCCCGCACTGCAACTCCACAGCCAACCACCCGAGGGTGCGGAACGCGGTCGCGGGTGGGGCCACACCCACGCCGACACGCGCGACAAGGTGGAGGTGAGAGACGTCCGCGAACACGCGATGCTGACCGCGTTGCTGGTGACGGACCTCGCCGCCAGCGACCCGCTGGAGCGCATCGCTCCCGAGACGCTGGCCGACCAACTCAGAGACGCGGACTTCGAACGCGGGATGCGCGCCGCGGAGCTGTGGCCCGCAGACTGGGACTGACGCGCGCGATCAGTCCGAATCGCTGTCCCCGACGCCGTCACGAACCGACCGCGCGACCCGTGCGCTCGTCTCGCGCTCGACGCGTCTCGTCTCGAACACCTCGCGTGCGCTCTCGGCGGCCCGGTCGTCGCGCTCGAATGTGACGTCAGGGTACTCGACGTCGGTCAGAACCAGCGGTTCGGGAGCGGCCGCGCCGATGCCATCGCCGCCGCCCAGTTCTTCGGTGGAGAGGACGCGCTCGACGAACGCGAGGTCCCGGTCGCCCCGTGCCAGTTCGCCCAGGAGCGTCGCCAGTCGCCTGACGAACGACCGAGGGAACCCGTCGGAACGTGCGGTGACGACGAGGAACGGGCCGTCGACTGCCAGCGAGGCGTCGAGCGTCCGTTCGGTGCCGTCGGTGTCCGGCGTGAGGTTGTGGAAGTCGTGACTCCCGGCGAGCGTGCCGAGCGCTTCGCGTGCGTGGTCGGCGTCCGCGTCGGGAGCGTAGAGGTGGTAGGTGTACTCGCGGGCGACGGCGTCGTGGGTCGCGTGGAACGCGTCGGGAACGGGCGCGCTCGCCCACGCCCGTACGTCCGCCGGGAGTTCGCTGTTGAGCGCCCGCGGCGTGAGCCAGTCGGGACAGTCGAGGGCGACGGTCTGGGCGAGCGCCGAGACGCCGCGGTCGGTCCGCCCGGCGGCGGCGTACCCCTCCGGTCGCCAGCGGTCGCGGTCGTAGACGTCGAGGCGCGCCAGCGCGTCGAACAGCGTCCCCTCCACGGTCGGTGCGGTCGGCTGACGCTGGAAGCCGTAGAACGCGGTGCCGTCGTAGGCGAGTCGGAAGGCGCGTTTCATCGCTGACGAGGCGACTCAGGCGAAGTCGTCGTAGGTCGGGCGGTCGGCCGCGTCGAGGAACGAGTCGAAGGGGGCGGTCGTCTCCTCGCCGCTGTCCATCTCCTTGACCGTCACCTCGCCGTTCTCCAGGTCGCGCTCGCCGACGACGATAACCGTCTCGGCGTTGACGCCGTCGGCGTAGCCCAACTGCGAGCCGAACCCGCGGTCGGCGACGTCCGTCTCCACGACGTACCCACGCGAGCGGAGTTCGCGAACGACCGTCCCGGCCTCGCTGCGGGTGTCGCCGACCGTCAGGACGTAGTAGTCCGTCGACAGCGCCTCCTCGGGCCAGACGCCCGCACGCTGGAGCAAGAGCGGGAGCGTCGAGTTCATGACGCCGAGGGCGACGCCGACGGCGGGCGTCGGCTGCCCGCCGAAGTCCTCGATGAGGTCGTCGTAGCGCCCGCCGCCGAACACAGACCGGCCGACCTCGCCGGTCGTGTCGAAGCACTCGAAGACGACACCCGTGTAGTAGTCCAGGCCGCGCGCGGTGTCGAGCGCGACGGTGCAGTACTCGCGCGCGCCGAAGTCCTCGGCCGCCTCCAGGACCGCGTCGAGGTTCCCGACGGCCTCGCGGACGCGGTCGGTGCCCGCGAACTCGACGAGTTCTTGCCTGTCGTCGGCGTCGAGCAGGTCGTCGAACTGCCGGGCCTCGTCGTAGGTCAGGCCGGCGTCCTCCAGGAGTCCGTAGTACTCCGCCGGTTCGACCTTCTCGCGTTTGTCGACCGCTCGGATGGCGGCCTCGGTGTCGACGTCGCGGTCGAACGACTCCAGGAGGCCGCCGAGGATGTCGCGGTGGGAGACCTTGAAGTCGAAGTCCTCGCTCGTGAGCCCGAGTTCGACGAGCGCGTCGGCGGCGAACGCCAGCACCTCGGCGTCGGCTTCGGGGGCCGAGGAGCCGAAGACGTCGACGTTCGTCTGGTAGAACTCGCGGAATCGGCCCTGCTGGACCTGCTCGTAGCGCCAGAACGGGCGCGTCGAGCGCCACTTGATGGGTTTCGACAGCTCCTGACCCTTCGCGACGACCATCCGAGCGACCGTCGGCGTCAACTCGGGGGTCATCGTGACGTGGCGGCCGCCCTTGTCCTCGAAGGCGTACAGTTCGTCGACGATGTCGTCGCCGCTCTTGTCGGTCCACAGCTCGGCGTGTTCGAGTGCCGGCGTCGCTATCTCGCGAAAGCCGTAGCGCGCGGCCACCGACTCGACCGTGTCGATGGTCTCGCGGTGTGGCGACATCTCGGCGGGGTAGAAGTCACGGAACCCCTTGATGCGCTCGTACATACTCGCATCTCAGGCGAGACGTACTTGAAGGGACTGATAGCGTGGTTCGTGTGCGTGGTCAGAGTGTGTGGTTCGAATGCGTGGTTCGAACGAGCGATAGCGAGTGAGAACCACGGAGACGCGGGGGGCACCGCGACCCGTGAGGCACTGACCTCACGGTCGTCGTGGGTGGTGTCGAGTCGGAGGTCGAGAGACGAGAGAGAACGAGTGCGCTCGTTCAGCGCCGCGAGATGTTGAAGCTCTGCTTGTCGGGCGTCATCTCGCGGAGCAGCTCCTTCATCTGCTCCTCGTCGATCTGGTTCTGGACGCGGCCGGACTGGGCGAGCGCGACGAGTTGCTGTTCGATCTGCTCGCCGCGTTCGGGTTTCGACATCTTCACTGTGTTGAGCCGTTTGCGCGCCCCGTCGGTGAGGTACTGGCGCAGGACGGCCTTCTTCTGAGCCTCGGCCTGCTCGCGCTGGGCCTGCATGGCCTCCTCGTCGGCCTCGCCGCCGCCCTGTTGCTCTTTGAGCTGTTCCATCTTCTTGCGTCGAAGCTCCTCCAGGTCTTCCTCGTCGGGCATACCCACCCGTTGGGGAGTCCGAAACAAAACCGTGACGCCATCCCGGACGGTTCACGGGGGCGTCCGCGACCCGGACGTGGCGAGTCGAGGGCGGCGCGGTCGCTGGGCGGCGGCGAAAATCGAAGGATGTCGTGGAGTGGAACGCTTACGCGTAGCGTTCGAGTTCCGGACGGTCGAGGTCCTCGAGGACCTCGCTCGCGGTGCTGTCGAGCAGTGCACGACCCTCGCCGGAGACACGACGGCCCTCGCCCTCGGCGACCTCGACGTAGCCCGCGTCCTCGAGCTGCTGGAGGATGGTGCGGATGATCTTCCCCGAGGCGTCGGTCTTCCGGTCCGGGCGGACGCGGTAGCGCGTCGACCCCTTCTTCGAGCCGCCGTAGCGGGTGCGGAGGCGCTCGACGCCGACGGGCTGGTCCTTGGCGATGGTTCGGAGGACGCTCGCGGCGCGAACGTTCCAGAAGTCCTCCTGCTCGGGGGGAAGCTCTCGCGAGACGCCAGTCTTCGAGTACGCGGCCCATTCCGGCTCCTCCAGGTCGAGTTCCGCGGCGACGGCCTCGATGAGGGCGTCGACCGGGACGTCGTAGAACGTCGTCATTACCCCAACACTCCCTCGCGCGCCGTTTAAGGGCATCGATGGTTCGCGGGCGTGGTAGACGATGGCGTGGAGGGTGCCACGAGGTGGACGTTCCGGTGTGGCCCGGTGCCCGTGACTCAGTTCGGTGGCGTCGAGGACCCGCCCAACGCGTCCTCGGACAGCGTCAGCAGACCGAACGCGACGAGAACGACCCCACTGGCGCGTTCGAGCGCTCGTTCGTGGCCGACGAGTCGGTCGGCAACCGAGTCCGCGCCGACGGCGACCACGCCGAGATACACCACCGTGAGCAGCGCGTAGGTCCCCCCGAGCGCGGCCAGTCCGACCGGGTCGCCGCTCGGGACGAACTGCGGGAGGAACGCCAGGAAGAACAGCGCAACCTTCGGGTTGAGGACGTTGACGAGCAGACCGCGACCGTAGCCTCCCGTGGCGGTCGAGTCGGTCGCGCCGGACGTGTCGGTCGAGTCGGTGGCGTCGGTGGCCGCACCGAACCCACCGTCGTCGCCGCCCGTCAGCGCACGCACGCCGAGGACGAGCAGGTAGGCCGCGCCGAGGTACTTCACCACCAGGTACGCCGTCGGGACGGTCCGCAACAGCGCCGCGAGACCGAGGACCACGACCGCCGTGTGGACGAGGACGCCCGTCGCGACTCCGCAGGCGGCCCGGAACCCCGTCGCGCGACCGTCGCCGACGCCACGGGAGAGGACGTAGACCGTGTCGGGGCCCGGCGCGAGTATCAGTGCGAGCGCGGCCGGCACGAACGCGACGAGCGTCTCGACGGCGACCATCGACCACGAGTCGGCAGGGAACGGTCAAAAACGCTCGGGGGTCACTTGCGGTTCAGCCCGAAGGCGATGGCTCCCACCCCTCCGAGCACCGTGGGCAGCCAGTAGGTGACCGAACGGTGGATGATGACGGCGGCGGCGGCCGTCGGCGCGGTGACGCTCGTCGTCGGGACGAGCAGCGTGATGAGGACGGCCTCGATACCGCCCAGACCGCCCGGAAGTGGCGTCACCGACGCGATAGAGGCGATGGGGACGATGAGCAACGCCGCGGCCAGCGGGACGCGGGCGTCGAGGGCGTACAGCGACAGCCAGAGCGACGTCGACAGCGCCAGCCACCCGATGGTGGCGAACCCCAGCGCGAGCACGAGTTGGCGACGGTCGGTCGCGACGCGCTCGATAGCGTGGAAGAACCCGTCGACGCGCACGCGAATCGACTGCTCGGTTGGGGCCTGTCGGTTCGGGAGGAGACGATAGACGCCGCTGGCGAGCGTCGTGAGCGACCGTGCGAGCGTGTCTTCGACGACGTCTCGACGCCGCCAGACGGCGTAGCCGACCAGTGGGATGAGGACGGCGAGCGCGGCGACGGCCACCCCCGCGACCTGTAACTGCCGGCCGAGCGTCGCGGTCGCGGCGTAGTACCCCAGGCCGACCGCAGCGAGCGACAGCGAGGGGAACAGGTTGAGCGCGTCGACGCTGGCGATGGCCGCCAGGCCCGTCTCGTAGCGACTCTCGGTCGCATCGGAGATGAGAAAGGCGGTTATCGGTTCGCCGCCGGCCTGCCCGAACGGGGTGACGTTGTTCGCGAAGACGGCCGTGGTGTAGATGGAGATGGCCTTCAGCGTCGAGATGGGTATCCCGATGACGCCGAGGACGACCCGTAGCGACAGTCCCCACGCCGTCAGCCAAGCCAGCGAGACCACGGGGAGCAAGGCGAGGATGGCCGGGTCCGCCATCTGGACGGCGGCGAGCGTCTCGTCGACGCCGACGAAGACCAGGAGGACGGCGAGGACGCCCAGCGCCGCGAGGAAGCCGGCGACCGTGGCGCGTACGTTGACGTCCATACCTCGGTTCGTGAGCGTGGATAGCATCAAACCACCGAAGCGAGTCGAAACGCCCGACTGCGCGGAGCCGTATCGAACCACAACCGGTTTTCACCCACTGGCCGACACGGGGGTATGGACGAACGGGCCGCGCTCGCGCTCATCGGTGGGTCACTCCCCACGGCGGGCGACGACGCCGCCGTCGTGGACGACCTCGTCGTGACGACGGACATGCTCCACGAGACGACCGACTTCCCCGACGGAACGACCCGCCGTACCGCCGGGTGGCGCGCGGTCGGGGCGTCGCTGTCGGACGTGGCCGCGATGGGCGCGGACGCACGCTGTGCGGTCGCGGTGTACGCCGCGCCGCGCTTCGAAGAAGCCGACCTCCGGGCGTTCCTCGACGGTGCGCGCGAAGTCTGTGAGACCGTCGGCGCGGAGTACGTCGGTGGCGACCTCGACGACCACGAGGAGTTCACCGTCGCGACGACGGCCATCGGCCGCACCGACGACCCCGTGCCGCGCTCGGGGGCGACCCCCGGCGAGGCGGTCTGCGTGACGGGGACGCTCGGTCGCTCCGCGGCCGCCGTCCGCCTGTTCCCCGAGGCCCCCGACCGTGCGAACGACCTGTTCCGGTTCGAACCACGCGTCGCCGCCGGGCGTGCACTCGCGGCCCACGCGGGCGCGATGATGGACTCCAGCGACGGTCTCGCGCGCTCGCTCCACCAACTGGCCGAGGCGAGCGACTGCGGGTTCGCCGTCGACGCCGAGACCCTCCCCGTCGACGTCGCCGTCGACGACGTCGCCGCGGACGCCGCCGACCGTCGCGAACTCGCCGTCCACTACGGCGAGGACTTCGAACTCGTGTTCACCACGGACGACCCCGCGGCCGCCCGTGCTGCCTCCCCCACGCCCGTGACGGTGCTCGGCGAGGTGACGGAGTCGGGCGTGGAGATGGACGGCGAACCGCTCGCCGACCGCGGCTACACCCACTGAGTCGGTTACCGACGTCCGCGAGCGACGGTCCAGCGAGTCACATCGCGACGAACGTGAACGGTACGGGGGTGAAACAGAGCAGACCGAGGACGAACGTGAACACGCCGACGAGCATCCGCCCGCGTCCGAGTTCGTCGTCGACGACCGGCGACGCCGGGCCGGCGTACGCGAGCGCGATGGCGACCATCCCCCAGAAGAACCAGAGCGTGATGGCCTGGAGCGCTTCCTCCTGGACGAAGAACAGGTAGCCACCGAGACCGAACAGTCCCGCCGGGACGAGCGCGCCGACGGTCTCCTGGCGTTCGCCCAGCATCGCCCGGACGAGGTGGCCGCCGTCGAGCTGTCCGACGGGCAGCAGGTTGAGGAACGTCACGAACATCCCGACCCAGCCACCGACGACGACGGGGTTGACGCGCGCGCCGGGGGGGTTCAGGTCCGCGCCCGTCAGCGCCGCGATGAACTGGATGAGCGGCGGGTAGTTCAGCGTCTCTATCGAGTACACCGGTCCGGCGGCGACCGGTTCGAGCTGCAGACCGACGGCCGTGACGACCATCGCGGCGAGCAACCCCGCGAGCGGACCGGCGACGCCGATGTCGAACAGCGCCTTGCGGTCGGGGATACGGCCTTTCATCTTGATGACCGCGCCCATCGTCCCGAAGATGGTCGGGACGGGGATGAAGTACGGTAGCGTCGCGTTCACGTCGTGGTAGCGGCTCATCACGTAGTGACCGAGTTCGTGGATGCCGAGCACGCCCAGAACGGCGGCGGCGAACGGCCAGGTCTGGAGCAACGAGAGCGGGTCGTCGAGGCTCACCGTCGCGCCGTACCACTCGATACCCGCGAACAGCGTCGTCAGCACCGTCAGCAGGGCGAAGACGACGTTCGTCCACGGAATACCGTCGACGCCCGTCGTGTGAGGTTCGGCGACCAGCACGTGCTCGCCGGTCCGCACTTCGAGGGTGACCTCGTAGCCCGCTTCGCGGAACAGCGGCCAGACGTGCCGTTCGAGGACGTCCGGGGAGACGATGGGGTCGCCGAAGTAGAGGAGGCGGTCGCCTTCGCGACGCATCTCGTAGACCCGAAAGACCGACCGGAGTGCGTAGACGGGGGGACCGTCCGGTGGTCCCTGGTGCTCCTCCATCGCTGGTCACTAACGGTGGCTGTCGGGATAAACTT
Organism: Halomarina rubra; assembly: GCF_023699475.1. Lineage (GTDB taxonomy): Archaea > Halobacteriota > Halobacteria > Halobacteriales > Haloarculaceae > Halomarina > Halomarina rubra. Next base: position 48,004 of record NZ_JALXFV010000005.1, read on the forward strand.
CCTGCCGCCCGCGAAAATCGGGGGTCGACGGTGTCGTCGAGCGTGTGCGAGGAGGGCGAGCGGGGACCAGGGGGCCGTCGTCCAGGGGGGACGTGTCGGAACCGGAACCTGTGAGGGGAGGGGGACGGAGTCAGTCGCTCACGCGACGGCGACGCGCCACGTCGTCGCGCTCGTGTACGACCACTTCTCGATCTCGAGGTCCGTCGCGCTGTCACGGAGTTTGACCATCAGCGCGCCGATCTCCTTCGGCGAGAGACCGACGTCCTCGGAGATGAACTTCCCTTTGAAGTACATCTCTCCTTGCTCGGCCTGTGCACGCAGGTACGAGCGGAGTCGGTCTTCTTTGCTTTCGGTCTGGGGGGAGGGTGCTGTTGCGCTCATGTCTGACCTCACCCATCGCTTGCTCTGCAGGGAGCATATAACGGCGAGAACCTTAGCACGTATTCACTTCATTTTGCGCCTAAAACGTGATTCGAAGACCTTTCACGAGTGCCTGAAAGAGTCTTAGACGTTTTAAAAGGCTCTCCAAGATTTTCTTTTCTTATCTTGGGTATAGGAATTATTGGGTCGGCTATCGACCGTCCCGAGGCGTTAATTGCCGCTTGTCGCCGTAATGGACCGGTTATTTTCGCCGATAATCGACCGAATCTCCATCAGGACCGGTCGTGGACCCAGAACTCCTCGTCGGTGGTGACCTCCTTCTTGAAGATGGGCACTTCGGCCTTGAGGCGGTCGATGCCGTCCGACACCGTGCGGAACGCCTCCCCTCGGTGGCCCGCGAGCACGACCACGAAGACGATGTCCTCCCCGTCGGGGATGACGCCCGAGCGGTGGTGCATCCGGACCTCGAGGACGCCGTCTCGCTCCTCCAGTTCGCGGGAGATGGTCGCCATCCGTTCTTCGGCGACGCCCTCGTACATCTCGAACTCCAGCAGTTCGGTGCGCGCGTCGTCGGCGGCGTCTTTCGCCCGGACGCGACCGGTGAACGTCGCGATTGCCCCCGACCGGTCGGCGTCGGGCGAGCGTTTGACCGCCGCGACGAGCGACGCCAGGGTCTCGTGGGGTTCGGTCGCGTCGACGGCAGCGGCGAGGTCGTCGAGGTCGGCCGTCTCGGCGTCGACGGTCGCCACCACGCGGTCGGTCGTCGCAGGGGCGTCTCCCGCGACGACGGTCGGGAGTCGGGCGTCCGGGAAGCCGTCTGCCAGCAGGTAGTCGTAGTCGGGTGCGCAGTCGTCGACCACCTCCCCCAGCGTGCGTTCGTGGCCGAGGGCGGTCCACCCGTCGCCGAGGCCGTAGGTGACGTCCGCACCTTCACCGCCGAACGTGACGCTCTCCTCGAACCCGGGGGCGGGTGCGAGCGGGAGGTTCGAGACGGTGGCGACGCGACCCTCGACGGCGAGGCGACCGACGAGTCGTTCGACGAGCGCCGTCGAGTCGGGCCCGACGACGGAGATAGCGTACATGGTTTGAACACGCTCGCGCGTCGGTATGAGGTTTGCTGCGGAGCGCCGCGGAGCACCGCGAAGTGCAGCGACGTGTCACCGACCCACTCGTCCGTCCGCCCTTGGCAACTCTTAAACGCCGCACAGAGTTACCCGGAGTCAATGAGAGCAGTGGTTTCTGTGGGCGGGAGCGTCCTCGCGCCGGGGCTCGACAGCGGGCGGGTCGCGGCGTACGCGGACGTCATCGAATCGCTCCTCGACGAAGGGGTCGAACTGGGACTCGTCGTCGGCGGCGGCGGTGTCGCCCGCGACTACATCGAGACGGCCCGCGAACTCGGGGCCAACGAGATGGCGCTCGACCAACTGGGTATCGGCGTCACGCGACTGAACGCGCGTCTCCTCATCGCCGCGCTCGGTGAGCAGGCCGCCCCGACGCCCCCCGAGGCGTACGAGGACGCCCACGTCGCGTTCCACCGCGGCGACGTCCCCGTCATGGGCGGGATGATTCCGGGCCAGACGACCGACGCGGTCAGCGCCGCACTCGCCGAGACGGTCGGGGCGGACCTGCTCGTGTTCGCGACCAGCGTCGACGGCGTCTACTCCGCGGACCCCAGCGAGAACCCCGACGCCGAGAAGTACGACGAAATCGCGACCGAGGAACTGGTCGACATCATCGGCGACATCGAGATGACCGCCGGGTCGAACGCGCCCATCGACCTGCTCGGCGCGAAGATCGTCCAGCGCTCGAACACCCGCACGCTCGTCCTCGACGGCGAGGACCCCCGGACCGTCTACCGCGCTATCGCCGAGGGCGAGCACGACGGGACGGAGGTCGTGCCGTGAGCTCCGGGGCCGACGAGTCAGCAGAGCAGGCCGACGCGTTCGACGCCGACCCGCTCACCTCGGGGCGCGACGAGCGCGAGGAGCCGAGCGAGGGCCACCGCGTGTTCTGGGCGGACGCCGTCGCCGACGAGGTCGAGGCGCGCGACCCCACGGACCCCATCATCGTCAAGGGCGGCGTCTCGCCGTCGGGCGTCCCCCACATCGGCCACCTCAACGAGATCATGCGCGGCTACTTCGTCGCCGAGGCGCTCCGGGACCGCGGCCACGAGGTCCGCCAGGTGTTCACCTCCGACGACAAGGACCCGCTCCGGAAGGTCCCGCGCACGCTCGCGACGCTCGACTGGGAGGTCGTCGGTCTCGGCGACACCGAGAACCCCGGCGCGCTCGGGAAGAACCTCGGCCACCCGCTGACGAACGTCCCCGACCCGTTCGGCTGCTGTGACTCGTTCGGTGCCCACCAGACGCGCTTGCTGGAACAGATGGCCGAGGCGATGGGCGTCCCCATCGAGGTCAAATCGAACACCGAACTGTACGAGGAGGGCGCGTTCGACGACGCCGTCCGGACCGTGCTCTCGAAGGCCGACACCGTCCGCGAGGTGCTCGCGGAGTACCAGGACAAGGTCGACTCGGAGTACGTCCCGTTCAACCCCGTCTGTGCGGAGTGTGGGAAGATAACCGAGGACGTCACGGGAGTCGACCTCGACGCCGGCACCGTCGACTACCGCTGTTCCGACATCGAGGCCGGCAACCGCACCATCGAGGGCTGCAACCACGAGGGGACCGCGACGTTCCGCGAGGGGAAGCTCCCCTGGCGACTGGAGTGGCCCGCCCAGTGGCAGGTGCTCGACGTGGACTTCGAGCCGTTCGGGAAGGACCACGCCGAGGGGTCGTGGCCCTCCAGCGAGCACGTCGTCCGCGAGGTGTTCGAGGCCGAACCGCCCGTCCCGATGGTCTACGAGTGGTTCACCTACAACGGCGAGGCGCTCTCCTCGTCGTCGGGCCACGTCATCACCGTCGACGACGTGCTCTCGATGCTCGAAGTCGAGGTGTTCCGCTACTTCTTCACCAAACAGCCAAAGCGCGCCCGCGACTTCGACGTCTCCCGGCTCGACCAGCTCGTCGACGAGTTCGACCGCTTCGAGGGTGTCTACTTCGGCGACGTGAGCGTCGAGGAACGCGAACGAGCGCTCGCCCAGCGGGCGTACCCGATGTGTGTGGACGACACTCGGGAGGGTGTCGAGCGTATCCCCTACACCTTCGCCGCCGTCCTCGGGATGACCGACGACGAGGACCTGCGCGAGACGATGGCTCGCCGAAGCGGGCATCTCACCGACGACGCGCCCGCGTGGGCCGTCGAACAGGCACTCGCTCGCGTCGAGAAGGCCCGGACGTGGGCCGTCGAGACGGACAACGAGTACAACTACCGCCTCGCCGAGGACCTGCCGGACGTCGAGGTGACCGCCGACGAAGCCGCCGCGCTGGACGCGCTCGCCGACTTCGTCGAGTCCGAACGACCCGACGAGGAGGCCGTCCAGGAGCAGGTGTACGAGTCCGCCCGTTCCAACGACGTCGAGGTGGGCGACTTCTTCACCCTCGGCTATCGCCTGTTCCTGGACGAGGACCAGGGACCGCGACTCGGCCCGTTCCTCGCCGCGCTCGACCGGACGTTCGTGGTCGAACGGCTTCGCCGGGAAGGCTGACTCAGCATAGTCGTTCGAACCGCCACCGGCCCTCCTCGAACGCTCGTCCCACACTGGTCGCTTAGCAATCGACGCGAGTGGACTGAGTGGGGCGAGTCGTGCGCCTCGGGCTTTCGGGGGTCGTCAGTTTCGCCGGGGCTGAACACACACGGTCTCCTAGCCGCGAGGGACAAGCCTCATAGCCGTCACCCGCTTCGGATACGCTAATGGTGGATACGCTCTGGCTGGTGCTGGCGGGCATCGGCCTCTACACCCTCCTCGCGATGGCCGCGTCCGCCCGCGGCCTCCTCCCCGACTCCGTCAACGTCTCCGGACCGATCATGACCATCCGGACGATGCGCGGGAAGGTCCTGCTCGACAAGCTCGCCCGTCCCAAACGGTTCTGGCGGGCGTGGGGGAACTTCGGCATCGGTCTCGTCCTCGTCGTGATGTTCGGCGTCTTCTTCGCCGTGCTGTTCTCGGGGTACAGTTCGCTCACGAACCCCCAGCCGAGCGCCGTCACCGAACCGCAGAACGTGCTCGTCATCCCCGGCGTCAACGAGTTCCTCCCGCTGTCGGTGGCTCCGGAGATCGTCCTCGGACTGCTCATCGGTCTCGTCGTCCACGAGGGCGGCCACGGGCTGTTCTGCCGCGTCGGCGACATCAAGATCGCCTCGATGGGCGTCGCGTTGCTCGCACTCCTCCCCATCGGCGCGTTCGTCGAACCCGACGAGGAGGACCGGGCGAAGGCCAACCGGGGCGACCAGACCCGGATGTTCGCCGCGGGGGTGACGAACAACTTCGCGGTGACGGTCGTCGCGTTCGCGCTGTTGTTCGGTCCCGTCGTCGGCGCTATCGGCGTCGCGGCGGGCGCACCCGTCGGAACCGTCGTCCCCGACTCCCCCGCCGCGAACGCGGGTATCGAGAGCGGCGACCGCATCGTGAGCGTCGCCGGGCAGCAGATAGCCGACGCCGAGCAGTTGGACGGCGTCCTCGCGGACACGCCCGACCGAGCCATCACCGTCACCGTCGACAACGGGTCGGGAGAACGGCAGGTGACCGTCGAGCGCGAACTCATCGTGACGCGGGCGACCGAGAGCGTCCTCGGCGGGTTGAACACGAGCGGTGACCCGCCGCGTATCCAGACCGTCGCCGGGGAGAACGTCTCCTCCAGTGCCCAGTTCTACGGCGTGCTCGCGGAGAACCCCGTCGCGACCGTCCAGACCGACAAAGGGTCGACCGAGATCGTCGGTGGCGCGTACTACGTGCAGGTGACCGACGGCGGCGGCCTGGAAGCCGCGCTGGAGGACGCCGGTGTCTCGACGGACGGTCCGGTCGTCGTCACCGAGTTCGACGGCCAGCGGACCGTGACGACCGAACAGCTTCAGGAGGCGCGTGAGGGGACCAGCGCCGGTCAGACGGTCGACGTACAGGTGTACGTCGACGGCCAGCCCCACGATCTGCAGGTGACGCTCGGTGAGGACGCCAACAGCGACGCCGGTCTCATCGGCGTCAGCGTGCCGCGCACCGGTGCGGGCGGCTTAGCGGTCGACGACTTCGGCGTCACCACCTACCCGGCCCAGCAGTACCTGAACATCCTCGGAGCCTCGGGCGGTGGCATCCAGGCGTTCTTCTACCGCATCGGGGCCGCGCTGTTCCTCCCGCTGGCGGGGACCGTCGGCCAACTGCCGTTCAACTTCGCCGGGTTCGTCACTCCCTACACCAACTTCTTCGTCGTGGAGGGGCCGCTGGCGGCGCTCGGTGGTGGTGTGTTCCTGCTCGCCAACGCGCTGTTCTGGACCGGGTGGATAAACGTCAACCTCGCGTTCTTCAACTGCATCCCGGCGTTCCCGCTCGACGGCGGGCACATCCTCCGGACGTCGACGGAGGCGGTCGTCTCGCGACTCCCCATCTCCGGTGGGCGACGGCTCACCAACACCATCACAACGGTCGTGAGCATCACGATGCTCGCCAGCGTCTTCCTGATGGTGTTCGGTCCGCAGCTGTTGGCGTAGGCTCGCCGGTCCGGCACGGACGGGCACAACAGGTATCTCAGGGTCGGTCGTAGCACGGAACGACACACGCCTCCATGACCAACCAGACCCCCGACACGCAACGGGACTACACGACCATCCTCGAACAGCAGGTCGAGGAGGGGTTGATGGCGCTCCGGCGGCCCGTGAGCGGCCAGTTCCTCTCGGCGCTCTCGTGTGGCCTCGACCTCGGTATCGGGATGTTCATGCTGTACGCCGTTCACACGGCCGTCACCGGCTACTACGACGAGCCGACGATGAAGTTCATCACGTCGAGCGTCTACACGTTCGGGTTCATCTTCGTCATCCTCGGACGACTCGAACTGTTCACCGAGCACACGACGCTCGCGGTGTTGCCGGTGTTGACCGACCGGTCGTCGCTGAACGAACTCGGCTCGCTGTGGGTCGTCGTGCTGGTCGCGAACCTCATCGGCGGCGCGCTGTTCTCCGTCGTGGCCGTCTACGCCGGGCCGGCGCTCGGCGTCATCGAACCGAAGGCGTTCGTCGACATCGGGAAGACGTTCGTCGAACTGACGCCGCTGGCGACGTTCACCGGCGCGGTGTTCGCCGGCTGGCTGATGGGGCTGCTGTCGTGGATTCTCACCTCCGCTCAGGACACCATCAGCCGGATGTTCACCATCTTCATCGTGACGTTCACCATCGGGTTCGCCCACCTGCCCCACTGCGTCGCGGGGAACATCGAGGTGCTGACCGGCCTGCTCGCCGGGGCGGACTACACCGTCGCGGACTTCCTCGTCTTCGAGGTGCTCGCCATCCTCGGGAACATCGTCGGCGGCGTCGTCTTCGTCGCGCTGTTCATGTACGGCCACACGGTCCGGACCGCCGGCGACCAGAGCGTCGACATCAACCCGACCGAGGACTGACGCCGCGGTCGGTCGTCCCTCGACACCGGCCGCCACCCGCCGCGGACTCACAAACCCCTTGAGCGGCCCGTCCCAAACCCACGTATGCCCGAACCACCGCAGACCGACGAGGGTTGGTACGTACTCCACGACTTCCGCCGGGTCAACTGGGCGGCGTGGCGTGCGGCCCCCGAGGAGAAACGCCAGCGCGCCCTGGCGGAAGGAATCGAGTACCTCACGGCCAACGAGGCCCACGACGGCGAGGGCTGGACGGCCGTCTTCTCCGTGCTGGGCCACAAGGCCGACTTCATGGTGCTCCACCTCCGGCCGACGACCCAGGAGTTGGACACGCTCGAACGGCAGTTCCAGCAGACGACGCTCGCCGACTACGCGACTCAGAGTTCGTCGTACGTCTCGGTGACCGAAGCGTCGGCGTACTCCGAGTCCGCACGGGACTACTTCGAGGAGGGCGAGGTCGAGAACGAGGGGCTGAAACGCTACATCGAGTCGCGCATCTACCCCGACCTCCCCGACGCCGAGCACGTCTGTTTCTACCCGATGGACAAGCGCCGCGACCCCGAGTACAACTGGTACGACCTCTCGTTCGAGGAGCGCGCCGACCTGATGGCCGGCCACGGCGACATCGGCCGGGGGTACGCGGGGAAGGTCAAACAGATCATCTCGGGGAGTCTCGGGATGGACGACTACGAGTGGGGCGTGACGCTGTTCGCCGACGACCCGACCGACATCAAAGACCTCCTCTACGAGATGCGGTTCGACCACTCCTCCTCGCGGTACGCCGACTTCGGCGAGTTCTACTTCGGCCGGCGGTTCCCCGCCAGCGACCTCCCCGCACTGCTCGCGGGCGAGGCGATTCCGACCGGCGACGAGTCCACCGGCGGCGAGGCGGCCACCGAGAGCGGTCTCCGCGAGGACATCGAAGCGCTCGGCGTCGACGTCGAGGCCCCGTCCGGTGCACACGGCGTCATCGTCCGTTCCGAGGGCGAGGCCGAGGCGGTGACGGACGCCGTCGACGGCCTCCGCGGGAACTTCGACCACTACGACAGCCACGTCGCCACGCTCGTCCAGTCGACCGGCGACGGCACCGCCGTGGTGAGCGTCTGGACGACGGCCAGCGCCGCCGACACCGCGAGCGGATTCCTCGCCGACCTGCCGGGCGTCACCGAGACCGAGACGGGTCCGCTCGGAGGCGGTGAGGGGAGCGAGGACGCCGGCGGGTCGACCCCCCAGAGCACCGACGACGAGATTCGCGGCGAACTCGCGGACCTCGACATCTACGCCGGGAAACCCCACGGCGAGGACGTCTACGCCATCGTGCTCTACTCCGAGGCCGACGGCGAGACGCTCGCCGAGGAGGTCGAGGACCTCTCCGACGGGTTCGACCGCTACGACACGCACGTCCGGACGGCCGTCTACGAGGGTCGGGTCACCGACCGCCACGCCGTCGTGAGCATCTGGGAGACCGCGAGCGCCGCCGACACCGCCGCCGGGTTCCTCGGCGACCTGCCCGGTATCGTCGCCCGCGCTGGCGAAGAGAGCGGCTTCGGGACGATGGGGATGTTCTACACCGTCAAACCCGACCACCGCGAGGAGTTCGTCGAGAAGTTCGACACCGTCGGTGACCTGCTCGACGACATGGACGGCCACCACGAGACCGACCTGATGGCGAACCTCGCCGACGAGAACGACATGTTCATCGCCAGCCAGTGGCGCTCCCAGGAGGACGCCATGGCGTTCTTCGGCTCCGACGCCTTCCGCGACACCGTCCAGTGGGGCCGCGACATCCTCGCGGACCGCCCCCGACACGTCTTCCTCGCGTAACCGACTCCCCAGGGCCGTCTCTCTCGGCCACACGCCGCGACTCCCGAGCGTCTCGTCGACCACCCAGCACACGCAGTCGGTACTCGTTTGTCCGTGCGGGACAACCGACGACTACCACCCATGAATTTCGAGTTCCGAACCTACCTCGTGACCGGGGCGACCCACTCGGCCGGGCGCTCGACCGTCGACGTGGTCCGCCGGGCCGTCGAGGGCGGCGTCGACGTGGTCCAACTCCGCGAGAAAGCGACGACCGCGCGCGAGCGCTACCACCTCGGCGTCGAACTGCGCGACCTGACCGCGGCGGCGGACGTCCCGCTCGTCGTCAACGACCGGGTCGACCTCGCGCGCGCTGTCGACGCCGACGGCGTCCACCTCGGCGACGACGACCTGCCCGTGAGCGTCGCCCGCGAGCAGTTGGGCGCGTCGGCCGTCGTCGGCCGCTCGGTCTCGACCGTGGAGGGCGCTCGCGCCGCGGAGGCTGCGGGTGCGGACTACCTCGGAGTCGGGGCGGTGTTCGCCACCGACTCGAAGGACGTCCGCGAGGGGCAGGCCGAACTCGGCCTCGAGCGGGTCCGGGCCATCGCCGCGGCGACGGACCTGCCGTTCGTCGCCATCGGCGGCGTCACCGTCGAGAACGCGTCGGCGGTCGTCGAGGCGGGTGCGGACGGCGTCGCCGTCGTCTCGGCTATCACGGCCGCCGAGGACCCGCGCGAGGCGACCGAAGCGCTCGGTGAGGCCGTCGCGGCGGGGAGGGCCGCCCGATGAGCGGCGACCCCGACGTCCGCGTCGGAGAGGCACTCGACGCGCTCGCGGAGGCGACGCCGCTCGTGAACGCGCTCACCAACGAGGTGACGGTCAACGAGGTGGCGAACTGCGTCCTCCACTGGGGCGGTCTCCCGGTGATGTCCGACGACGAACGCGAGGTCGCGGACATGGTCGCCGGCGCGCAGGCGTGTCTGCTCAACATGGGCACCGTCAGCGAGACTGGCGAGGCCGCGATGGTCGCGGCCGGCGAAGCGGCCGCCGACCACGGCGTCCCGGTCGTCGTCGACCCCGTCGGCGTCGGCGCGACGCCGACCCGTGACCGCGTCGCCGAGCGTCTCGTCACCGACCTCGACGTCGCCGTCGTGAAGGGCAACTACGGCGAGGTGACCGCGCTCGCCGGGGCGGACAGCGAGGTCCGCGGCGTCGAGTCCGTCGGCGAGTACGCCGACATCGCCGAGACCGCGATGGCGCTCGCCGCGCGCGTCGATGCGGTCGTCGTCGCCTCCGGCGAGGTGGACGTGGTCGCGACCGAAGCCACCGCCCACGAGGTCCACGTCGGCGACCCGGCGATGGGCCGAGTCGTCGGAACGGGCTGTATGCTCGGCGGGACGCTCGCGGCGTTCGCCGGGAGCGACCTCGACGTCCACCGCGCCGCGCTCGCGGGGACGACGGCGTTCGGTCTCGCCGGTGAGGCGGCCGCAGACGGGGCGTTCGGCGAGTACCACGGCCCGGCGAGCTACGCGGTCGCGTTCCTCGACGCCGTCGCGGGCCTCGCGAAGACCGAACCGTCCGCGGACGGCCGCATCGAACGGGTGGTCGAGCGATGAGCGACCCTGAGCGGGAACGAGCGGCCACGGGTCGCGTCGACGCCACCCCCGAACGGCCGCCGTACGCGCTGACCGTCGCCTCCAGTGACTCCGGTGGCGGGGCGGGCATCCAGGCCGACCTGAAGACGATGACCCGTCTGGGCGTCTACGGCGGGTCGGTCTGCGTCGCGCTCACCGCACAGAACTCCCACACCGTCGAGTCGGTCCACACGCTCCCGCCCGCGGAGGTCCGCGCGCAGTTCGAGACCGTCGCGGCGGACTTCGAGGTCCGCGCGGTGAAGGTCGGGATGCTCGCGACCGAACCCATCGTCCGGACCGTGACGGACCTACTGGACGGGTTCGACGGCGGGGTCGTCGTCGACCCGGTGATGGTCTCCTCGGCCGACGACACGCTGCTCGACCCGGACGCTATCGACGCCTACGACGCGCTGTTCGAGCGCGCGACGCTCGTCACGCCCAACGCCGACGAGGCCGAGACGGTGACGGGCCGCCGTCCGGACTCACCCGCCGCAGCCCGGGAGGTCGCCGCCGGCTTCCACGACCGCGGGGCCGACGCCGTCCTGCTGAAAGGCGGGCACGTCGACACCGACGACGCGGTCCGGGACACGCTCGTCACGCCCGACGAGGAGGTCGTCTTCGAGACCGACCGGGTCGCGACCGACGCTACTCACGGCTCTGGCTGTACACTCTCCAGCGCCATCGCGGCCCGCCTCGCTCGGGGCGACGACCTCCGAGCGGCCGTCGAGCGGGGCATCACCTTCACCCACGCCACCATCGCCAGTCCCGCCGCCGTCGGCGAGCGCGGGAGCGTCAACCACCTCGCGGACGTCGAGGGCGCGCTTCCGAGCGTCGAGGTGGAGTGACCCCGACGCGCCAGTTCACGGTCGCTGTGCGGTCACCGCGGCCCACATCAGTCGCGGGGCCGCTCGCTCCCCGCGGTCGCGCGCCCGCTCGGCGGTCTCGAACGTCTCGGGCGAGAGCGCGACCGGGTCGCCGGCGACGAGGAGTCGCCAGCGCCACCCCTCGTCGGTCTCGACGGCGTCGAAGGTGGCCCCGTTCGGTGGTCCCTCGTACCCCCGCGTCCCGAGCGACCCGACTCGCTCGACCGTCCACTCGCGGGTGAGGTCGAAGAACGCGCTCGAGATTCGGCCCATCGGGTCGCGGACCCGGTTGTCGGTCGCCGTCGTGGTGCAGTCACAGCCGACGACGACGCGAACGAGGTCGTCGTCGCGGTCGTCCGCGCTCACAGTCGTTCGATCGGCGCGCCGGGCGCGTTCTGTTTGACGCTCCGTAACCCGTTCTCCGCACCGCCCCAGGTCGCGTACCCCTCGCCGGAGTCGGCGATGACGTTGCCGTTGTCGTGGACGAGTCGCCAGCGGAACTCCCCGGCACGGTCCTCGTACACCTCGAAGTGAGCCTTCGCGCGGACCGGACGAGCGCTCGTCGGAGTCGGGTCGTCGGTCACGCGGTCGGCCGGAGACCGGTCGTCCGTGGCTCGGTCCTCCGCTCGGCCGGCGTTCGCGGCGGTGGTGGCGTCGGTCGCCTCCTCGCCGGCGCTCGCCGACCTGCCGTTCGGGTCGCGACCGACGCGAACGCGGAGTTCGCCCCGTACACCGGGGCCTTCGAGGTCGGTGACCGCCTCCTCGCCCTCCGAGGCGGTCAGCGACAGTCTCGCGTCGTCGACGGTGACGGTCAGTGCGGCCGCCACCCGTGGTTCACCGTTCATGCCATCGATAGGTGATACGGAGGCAATAGCGTCTCGCCGGGTGGTCGACCGGTCACTTTTCACCCGCGAGCGGGTAGTGTGACGTATGCAGTTCTGCGACGAGTGCGGTTCGCTCATGCACGCCGACTCGGGAGAGATGGTCTGCTCGTCGTGTGGCGCGCGCGTCGCCAGAGACGAGGAGGAGGCCGCGAAGTACGTCTCCACGGAGTCACAGACGTTCGACGACGTCATCGAGACGAGCGAGGACGCCGCCGACGAGGGGAAACCGACGGCCAATGAGGAGTGCGACCGGTGTGGCAACGACACCGCCTGGTACACCATCAAGCAGACGGGGAGCGCCGACGAACCGCCGACGCGCTTCTTCAAGTGCACCGAGTGCGGCCACCGCTGGCGGGGGTACAGCTGAACGTCGAACCGACGGCGTGAGGAGGGCCGTCTGGCGAGTGCGAGGCGACGACCGACCCGTCGCCCGCGACGACTGACAGTAGAGCGAACTGTTATCCAGTCGGACGACGAGTGAGTGGCAATGACACGAGCGAGTCCGCCCGGTCCCACCGGCCTGCCGGGTATCGGGAACACGCTCCAGTTCCTCAGGGACCCCATCACGTTCTACGAGACCTGCGCCGAGTACGGCGACGTGGTCCACGCGCGGGTCGCTCGCGACGACGTCTACGTCGTCTCCCACCCGGAGCTCGTCGAACGGGTGCTCGTCACCGACGAGGCGGCCTACCGGACGCCCGACGGGTTCGACGACCGCATCGACGGCGTCCTCGCCAGCGGACTGTTGCTGGCCGAGGACGACCGATGGGGCGGCCTCCGGACGGCGACGTCGGCGCTCTCGTTCGACCCCGTCGAGTGGTACGCCGACGTCACCGTCCGCCACGCCGAGACGATGGCCGCGCTGTGGGACGACGGCGAGACCGTCGCCGTCGACGAGGCGATGCGCGAACTCGCCCTCGACGTGTTCATCGACGCGCTGTTCGGGGCGGACGCAGACCACCAGCAGCGACGGTCGGAACTGGGCGTCGACTGTGGAGGCCGCGGCGAGGGGGACAGCGAGCGCATCCGAGAGGCGGTCCACGCCTTCGAGGGGAAGTTCGAGACGCCGGCGCGCGCCGCGTTCGTCCCCGACTGGGTGCCGACGCGGACGAACCGTCGTTACCGGCGGGCGCTGTCGGAGTTCGACGCGGTCATCGGCGACCTCATCGACCGACGACGGGCCGCCGGCTTCGAGAACTGCCACGACGTGCTCTCGTTGCTGTTGCAGGCCGACGACGCCGACGGCGACCTGACGGAGTCGACCATCCGCGACCAGTTGGTGACGTTCCTCGTCGCGGGCTACGAGACGACGGCGGCGGCGTTGACGTTCACGGCGTACGCGCTCGCGACCCACCCGGGCGTCGCCGACCGACTCCAGGCGGAGGTCGACGCCGTGTTGGGGACCGCCTCGGCGACGGCCGCCGACCTCTCGAACCTGGGCTACACCGAACGCGTCGTCAAGGAGTCGCTGCGGCGGTACCCGCCGCTGTTCGCGACGTTCCGCCAGCCGATTCGGGAGACCGAGCTGGCCGGTTACGACCTGCCCGTCCAGAGCACCGTCGTCATGCCCCAGTACGTCGTCCACAACGACCCGCGGTGGTTCACCGCGCCGGAGACGTTCCGCCCCGAGCGCTGGGCGACGTGGGACGGCCCCGAGTTCGCGTACTTCCCGTTCGGTGGCGGGTCGGCGAACTGCATCGAACGCCGGTTCGCGATGCAGGAGCTCCAGCTCGTCGTCGCGACGATGGCCCAGCAGGTGTCGTTCGAACGGGCCAACGACGCGCCGCTCGACCTCTCGTTCGGAACGACGCTCCAACCGGCCGGCGGGTTGGACCTCGTCGTCACCGAGCGGGTCGCGACCCCCCGGCGCTGAGCGACACGGACCGTCGGCGTCGTGGGAGTCGAGAAGAGCGTCCGACCGAGCGAGTGCAGCCACCAGAGGGACCGTCGAACTCGGTGTCGGAACCGGCGTCAGAACCCGCCGTTGAGGACGGTCCACGTGCCGAAGACGGCGAGCGCGCCGACGGTCGTCGAGGCGACGGCGTGGGTGCGCAGTCGGTCGAGCAGGTCGTGGTCGTGTTCGGTGATGCCCGCGACCTCGCTGACCTCGCTGCCGACCTCACACCGGGGCAGGAAGTCGAGCGCGACGTGGAGGAAGATGCCCGCGGCGAACCCGAAGACGAACGCGTTCAGCGTCGCGACGTTCGGAAGCCCGACCGTCGCCGCCGGAATCGCGGCGATACCGACGCCCGCGGCCGGCAGGAGGACGACCCACGGCGAGCGTCCCGACCGGACGAGTCGGCGGGCGGAGGCGTAGCCCGCCGGCCCCTTGTGCGAGACGATGGCGAGACCGAGCAACAGCCCCACGTCCTGCATCGACCCGTAGACGAGACCGATGACGAGCCCCGCCGACAGCGCGTGGGCCGTTATCTGGGCGGCCGTGCTGTCGAACGGGAGGTCGAGGTGCGAGACGCGGTGGCCGAGCGTGTGGCCGCCGAAGCCGACGACGACGCCGGCCGCGATGCCGAAGCCGCCGAGTTTGGGGTCGAGACCGATGGCCTGCGGGACGATGAACGCCGCGGCGCTGGTGAGCATCGCGCCGCTGGCGAGGCCGTACCCCCAGACGAGGCGTCGGGCGTCGATGGCCCCCTCCGCGCGGACCCCGAGCGGGATGGCGACACCCATCGCCAGGAACGCGACCCACGAGATCACCAGCACCTTCCACAGACCCTCGACCGCCGCGAGGGCCGTGGCACAGACCAACAGTGCGACGGCGGCGACCCCGACCCACGACGGGCGGCCGACCCCGGAGTTGCTATCGAACGTCTCGGCTACCCCCATATGTTACTAACTCGATTGTGGTGGTTAATAAACCCTCGGAGACGCCTCAGCGCGTCGCCTGCTTCCAGGTCTTCAGGTCCAGGCGGCCGCCGTCGAGGTCCTCTGCGGGGGCGTCGGTCGCCGCCCAGAGGAACTGGTCGGCGACGTCCGCGGGGTCGCGACCCCCACCGCCGGTGAGTTCGGTGGCGAGTTGGCCGGGGTCGACGACGCCGA
Organism: Halomarina rubra; assembly: GCF_023699475.1. Lineage (GTDB taxonomy): Archaea > Halobacteriota > Halobacteria > Halobacteriales > Haloarculaceae > Halomarina > Halomarina rubra. Next base: position 63,117 of record NZ_JALXFV010000005.1, read on the forward strand.
CCGTCGCGTCCAGTTCGACGGCGAACTGCCGGACCAGCGCCTCGGCGAACGCCTTCGAGGCGGCGTACGAGCCGAGACCGGGTTTCGCGTCGACCGCGACGCTCCCCGACGGGACGAGGACGCGGGCGTCGTCGTTCAGGTGCGGGAGCGCCTCCTTGACGGCGGCGAACACCCCGCGACCGTTCGTCTGGTAGTGCTGGTCGAAGGCGCTGTAGGCGTCGTCCGCCAGCGGCGTCTGGGCGGTCTCACCGTGGTAGACCCCGGCGTTCGCCACGACGACGTCGATACCACCGTGCTCGCCCTCGCGGGCCGCCGTCTCCATCAGTCGCTCCATGTCGAACTCGTCGCGCACGTCCGAGCGCATCCCGGTCGCACTCCCGCCGTCGTCCCGAATCGAGTCGGTGACCGCCTTGATGGCGTCGGCCTCGCGGGCACAGCAGACGACGTGTGCGCCCGCCGCGGCGAACCGCCGTGCGACCGCTTCGCCGAGTCCGCGACTCGCACCCGTGACGACGACCGTGGTTCCGTCCATACCGATTCCACTCGCGGCGGCCGCTTCGCCGTTTCGGAAGGAGAACCGACGACCGGTCCGTCGTCCGGTGCTCCCACAGCTTTTTCGCCCCGGCCCGGGATGTCGGTTCGATGAACGAATCGAGTGTCACGCTGGAAGCACACGGCGAGGAGTTCGGCGGCCGACTGGCGACGCCGGCCGAGGACACCGACCGCTGCGTGCTCGTGGTCCCCGGCGCGGGTCACGGCCCGTTCGGCGACGTGTTCGACCGGTTCACCGAGGCGGCCGTCGACCAGGGGGTCGCCGTCGCCCGATTCGAGACGTGGCGCGACCACGACGGGTTGCGCGCGAAGACCGACGCCGAGTTTGAGGCGGAACTCGACGCCGGCGTCGCGTTCCTCCGTGCTCGGGGCTGTTCGACCGTGGCGCTCGTCGCCAAGAGCTTCGGCGGCCGCCTCGCGCTCACCCACCGCCCCGACGTCGACCGACAGGTGTTGTGGGCACCCGCGATACTGTTCGGCGAGCACGACGACGCGCCGTCGGTGACCGCCGCGGAACTGGCGCGCGTCACCGCCCCCGTCCGCCTCCTGCAGGGTACCGACGACGAGGTCGTCAGCGTCGACACCGCCCGGGCAATCGACGACCACCTCCCGACCAGCGACCTGGTCGAACTGCCCGGCGAGGACCACTCGTTCCGTCACGACGAGCAGCGAGTCGTCGAGGAGACAGTGGCGTTCCTCTCCGAGTAGGGGCGGTCGCCGCAATCGTGTGGTCCGGGGTCGGACCGAACAGCCCCCTTTTAGGCGGTTCCGGGCGTCGAGTCGGTATGAGCGAACGAGACGCCCTCCACGACCGCGAGGTGGTCGTGGTCGGCGGTGGGTTCGGTGGGTTGTCGGCGGCGTGTTTCCTCGCCCGCGACGGGGCCGACGTGACGGTGTTGGAGAAGAACGAGCAGGTCGGCGGGCGGGCCTCCCGCCTCGAAGCCGAGGGGTTCACCTTCGACATGGGACCCTCGTGGTACCTCATGCCCGACGTGTTCGAGCGCTTCTTCGCGCAGTTCGACCGCTCGCCGGGCGACTACTACGACCTCGAACGGCTGGACCCCCACTACCGCGTGTTCTGGAAGGACGGCGACCGGATGGACGTGCTCCCCGACGTCGAGGCGATGGTCGAGACCTTCGAGTCCTACGAGGACGGCGCGGGCGAGGCGCTCCTGAAGTACCTCGACACGAGCGAACTCCACTACGAGACGGCGATGGACGACTTCGTCTACACCGACCGCCCCCGCCTGCGCGACTGGGTCGACCCGGACGTGATGAGGGCCGCGCCCATCGGTCTGAAACTCGTCGGGACGATGGACGACTACGTGAACGACTACTTCGACAGCCCGAAACTGCGCCAGATAATGCAGTACACCCTCGTCTTCCTCGGGGGCGCGCCGTCGAACACCCCGGCGCTCTACAACATCATGAGTCACGTCGACTTCAACATGGGCGTCTGGTACCCCGTCCGCAGGGAGGCCGACGAGCGCGACGGCGGGGGTATCGGCGTCGTCGTCGACGCCATCGTCGAGATGGCGGAGGAACTCGGCGTCGAGTTCGTCACCGACAGCGAGGTCGTCGAGATAACCAAGCGAAAGTCCGGTATCCACGTCGAGACCGTCGACGGGACGGTGTACCGGCCCGACACGGTCGTCAGCGACGCCGACTACGCCCACGTCGAGCGCGAACTGTTACCCGAACACGAGCGCCAGTACGACGACGACTACTGGGAGCGCAAGACGTACTCGCCCTCTGCCTACCTGCTGTACCTCGGCGTCGAGGGCGACATCGACCCGCTGGCCCACCACACGCTCGTCTTGCCCCCGGAGTGGGACGGTCACTTCGAGCGCATCTTCGAGGACCCCGGCTGGCCCGAGGACCCCGCGTACTACGTCTGTGCGCCGAGTGCGACCGACGACACGGTCGCCCCGGAGGGCCACTCGAACCTGTTCGTGCTCGTCCCTATCGCGCCGGGTCTGGACGACACGCCCGAGATTCGCGAGCAGTACCGCGAACGGGTGCTCGACGACCTCGCCGACAACACGGGCGTCGACCTGCGCGAGCGCATCGTCTTCGAGGAGCAGTTCGCGGTGAACGACTTCGCCGAGCGGTACAACGCCTACGACGGCAACGCGCTCGGCGGTATCGCCCACACGCTCCGCCAGACCGCGCTGTTGCGCCCGCGCCACCGCTCGAAGGCCCTGGACGGCCTCTACTACACCGGGGGCTACACGACGCCCGGCATCGGCGTCCCGATGTGTCTCATCAGCGGTGAGCATACGGCGAGCGCGCTCGTAGAGGACACGTGATGGAACTGGCCCCGACCGTCCGCGACGCCCTCCCGTCCGAGGAGTCGCGACTGGGCTACCTCCTCAGACTGTCCCGCCCGCGGTTCTGGTTCTACCTCGCCGGGCCGGTCGTCGTCGGGGCGACGTACGCCGCCAGCACGCCCGCGGAGCTGTTCTCGCCGGTCGCACTGGCGCTGTTCGCGTACTTCCTGCTCCCCGCGAACGTCCTGCTGTACGGTGTCAACGACGTGTTCGACGCCGACGTCGACGCGTTCAACGAGAAGAAGGAGGGCCGCGAGGTGCGCTATCGGGGCGGGCGACTCGTCGTCGCGAGCGTCCTCCTCTGTGCGCTGCTCGCGCTCCCGTTCGCGCTGGTGTTGCCCGACACGGCGCTCGTCGCCTTCCTCGCGTGGGGGCTCCTCTCGATAGAGTACAGCGCGCCGCCGCTGCGGTTCAAGACGACACCGTTTCTCGACTCGGTGTCGAACGGCCTCTACATCTTGCCGGCAGTCGTCGCGTTCGCCGCGCTCGCCGGGGCGTTCCCGCCGCTGGCCGCCGTCGTCGGTGGCTGGCTCTGGGCGATGGGGATGCACACGTTCTCCGCGATTCCGGACATCGACCCGGACCGCGCGGCGGGCATCCGGACCACCGCGACGGTGCTCGGCGAGCGCCGCACCTACGCCTACTGTGCGCTGTGCTGGGCTTTCGCCGCGGTCGCGTTCTGGTTCGTCCACCCCTTCTTCGCCGTCGTGCTCGGCGTCTACCCGGTCATCGTGTTCGGCATCGCCGCGTCGTCGGTCGACGTGAGCGACGCCTACTGGTGGTACCCCGCCATCAACACCGTCGTCGGCATGGTCGTGACGATGGCGGGGCTGTGGGTGATGCTGTATGGGTGAGCGTCGAGCGCGTCGCCGACTCGCCGGACGGCGGCGGGGGGCGCGACCGGGCGTCACCGGAGGCGTGCGATGACCGAGAGCGCGACCGCCACGCGCGAGTGGTCCCGCGACCGCGTCGAGGACCGACTGGACGCGCTGGTCCGCGAGAACCGCTTCACCATCTCGGTCGTGTTCCCGCTCGTGGGCGCGCTGTCACTGGTCGCGAGCGCCGAGGGCTGGTTCCCGCCCGCGCTGTCGTTCCTCGAGTTCAACCCGTACTTCGTGCTGTTCGGCGTCGTCGTGATGCGCCTCCCGCTGGTGGCGGGGGTCGCACCGCTCGTCGGCCGGAAGGCGACCGTCGCGCTGCTCGCGCTGGCGGGCTACGCCTACGGCATCGAGTACCTCGGTGTCACGACGGGCCAACCGTACGGCGCGTTCGAGTACACCATCGAACTCGGACCGATGCTGTTCGGCGTCATCCCCGTCGCCCTGCCCGTGTTCTTCTTCCCGCTCGTGCTCAACAGCTACCTGCTCTGTCTGCTGTTGCTCGGCGACCGGGCCGACAGCGCGCTGGTGCGACTCCCCGTCGCCGTCGCCGCCGTGGTCGCGATGGACCTCGTGTTGGACCCCGCCGCCGTCGCCGTCCAGTTCTGGGCGTACGACGCGGGCGGCGTCTACTACGGCGTCCCCGTCTCGAACTACCTCGGGTGGGTCGTCTCCGCGACCGTCTCCGTGGCCGCGTTCGACTGGGGCTTTTCGAGGAGTGGCCTGCTCGACCGGGTGCGAGAGTGCGAGTTCATGCTCGACGACCTGGTGAGCTTCGTCATCCTCTGGGGAGTCATCAACCTGTTCTACGCGAACTGGGTGCCCGCGGCCGTCGCCGCGCTGTTCGGTCTCGGTCTGCTGGCGACCGACCGCTTCGACTTCGACGTGCGGGGGACGACGCCGCTTCGCTACATCGGGCGGTAAACCCCGGGCCTCGACTCGCTCACCGCCACCACCACAACTTACCGCGTGGGCCGACGAACCACGACCATGCTCACTGCACGCGACGTGATGACGCACGACGTGGAGACGGTCGAACCGGACGACGAGGTGGGCGACGTGCTCACGCGACTCGGGAAGGCGCAGTTCAACGGCTTCCCGGTCGTCGATTCGGAGCGTGGTGACCTCGTCGGTATCGTCACGCAGGGCGACCTCGTGCGCCTGTTCAAGAAGACCGACCGCGCGTTCTGGATTCCCGTCGGCCTCCCGCCGTTCCTCGAGACCGTCACCTACTCCGTCGACGTCTCGGGGGACGACTTCGACGTCGACGTCGACAGACCCATCAGCGAGGTGATGACCACCGACGTGGTGACCGTCGCTCCCGACGACGACCTCGACCGCCTGCTGGAGTTGCTGTCGGGGGAGATCAACCGCCTCCCGGTGCTCGACGGCGACACGCTCGTCGGCATCGTCACTCGCGAGGACCTGATTCGAGCGGTCCGCGACGAACGGGCCGAGGCGTGAGACGGGCGAGCGTCGCAGTCAGAGGCCCAGAGCGGGTTACTGGACGGGGCGTGGCTCGCCGGCTTCGCGGCCGGAGCGACGCTCTTCTGCCATCGGGATGGCGCTGACGCGGGCGAACACCGACTCGGGGTCCTTCGACAGCGCCCAGTACGCGCGGGTCCGGACGACCAGCGAGAGCTTCCGGCGCGTGCTCAACTGCGGCGTCGAGGAGAACACGTCGTAGTCCGCGTGCCGGATGGCGCGGTGGTGGTCGGCGTACAGCACCGCCGCGAGGAGGACGGCGAACTGGCAGTCCCGGGGCAGGAACTTGATGCCGGCGACGCCCTCGCGGTACAGTCCCTCGGCGCGTCGAAGCTCCTCTCGAACCGCGGCCTCGGCGTGCTCGTCGAACTCCGCGCGCTCGATCTGTTCGTCGGTGACGCCGTGGCGCTCGAGCGTGGTCTGGGGGAGGTAGATGCGCCCCCGGTCGCGGATGTCCTCGCGGACGTCGCGGACGAAGTTGGTCAACTGGAACGCCTCGCCGAGCGCCCGCGCGTGGGGGCGAGCGCGCTCGTCGTCCTCCGGCGTCGGGGACATGACGGTGGTCATCATCTCGCCGACGGCCGCGGCCGACCCGCGCATGTACGCCTCCAACTCCCCGTAGTCGGCGTAGCGGGTCTTCTCGACGTCGGTGAGCATGGCGTCGACGAACACGTTCACCTCCTCGTCGCTGATGCCGTTCTCCGCTTTGAGTTCCCGAAACGCCGAGAGCACCGGGTCGTCGGTCGGCTCCTCGCCGAGGACGGCCGCCCGAATCGCCTCCAGCCGGTCGCGTTGCTCGGCCGGCGTGAGCTGGTTCTCCTCGTCGTCGACCACCTCGTCGGCGATGCGGAAGAACGCGTAGAGGACGTACGTGGACTGGCGAACCCGTTCGGGCAGCACTCTCGTCGCGAAGTAGAAGGTCTTCCCAGTTCGCCGGTGAATCGACTTGCTCTGGGCTAACTGCGATTTGTTGACCATGGGGCCTCGTAGGGTATAAACTACGGCAGGGACCGGCTTATGCCTTTGTGCCACACACCCAGGTTGCACCTTCGGCGCACGGTTTTAGCCGTGAAGCACCAACTCCGTCCAGACAGCGACGAGACTGGCGGAGCGACTACCGCAGGTAGCCCCACGCCGCCAGGCGGTCACCGTCGCCGGCGCGTTCGGTGTTGAGCGCGCGGGGCGTGCCTCCACCCTCGAACCACCGGTCGCCGATGTCGTCGCGGAAGTACGCCGAGGGGAGGACGACCTTCGAGACGCGTTCGTAGGCCTCGCGCTGGGCGGCCCGCATCGTCTCGCCACACCCGGCGACGGTCAACACGACGCCCGAGGAACCCTCGACGCGCCACTGGCCCCGCTCGCCGGGGTCGGTCGGAGTCCCGTCGGTAGCGACTCGCTTGACGTCCTCGATGTGGAGACCGTCGGGACGGGCGTCGACGTTCGACTCGTCCGTGTCCTCGCCGTCGGCACCGCCCGCCGTGACCGTCCCCCCGTCCGCGGCGCTCGCGGGGTCGTCGCGTGCCCAGGCGATGGCCGCGTCGTAGGAGGTCTCGCGGAACGTCTCCTCGTCGTCGAACGGGAACGGTGGCACGCACACCCGGACGCCGACCTGGTAGCCGGATTTCACCCGCAGTTCGGGAGCGTCGCCGGTCGCCAGTCCGTAGAAGAACTCCCCGAGGGGCGTCTCCATCCCGGCGGCCTGCACGAAGATGGAGGGGTAGCCGAATCGCGGGGTGAACTCCAGCGGGTAGACGCCGTCGGGGGTGGCGATGCAGTTGAGGTCGATGCTCCCGACGTAGCCCTCCGCGGCCAGCAGGTCCTCACACCGGCCGAGCGTGCGGTCGAACAGGTCGACGCGCTCGGTCCAGAACATGCTGGTCCCCATCTCGCCGGTCGAAGGACCGACGTTGCCCGGGAACAGCTTCTTGTGCTCGAAGTTGACGTTCACCGGTTCGACGAACGACTCGCCGTCGAAGAAGCCCGTGACCGCCACCTCGACGCCGGTCGCACGGCGCTGAAGCTGGAACCCCGCCATGCGGTCGCCCCAGGCCTCTTCGTAGGCGTCGAGCACGTCGACGACGTCGCCACCGTCGGCGTCGCGTCCGACGTACACAAGCCGTTTGACGTTCTGGACCTCACCCGAGGGTTTGACGACGTAGGGGGCGGGGTTCTCCCGGACCCACGCGCGGGCCGCGCCGAAGTCGGTGAACTCGCGGTGGGGGAGCACGTCCGCGCCCGCCTCGGCGAGCACCTCCTGGGCGAACCCCCGGTCGTCTTCGAGGCGGTCGGTGAGTTCGGTCCCGCCGACGACGGGGACGCCGTCGGCCCGGAGGCGTTCGGCCTCGGTGCCGAACCCCCAGACGTCGTCGAACACGACGAGGTCGGCCCACGACTCGTGGTCGCCCCAGTCGTCGACCTTCTCGACGAACCCGTCTGCGACGTGTCGCTCGTGGTCGTTCTCGATGCAGTACCGGACGTCGTGGCCTTCGCGGCTCATCCGCCACGCGATGTCGCCGATGAGACCATCCTTGGAGGCGAACAGGACGTTCATACCCCGCGCTCGGCGGGGACGTTTATGACGGTACGGGGTGTGGGTCGTGGTATGACAACGTTCATCGCGGCGACGAAGAACGTCGAGACGAGCGACCGAATCAACGAGTACCTCGCCGGACGGACGACGGCGGACGACACCGTCTACGTCGTCAACTCCCAGGAGGGCGGCGAGCAGTCCAGTTCCGACGACATCCGCGGCGGCACGGAGGCCATCGACACGCTCGTCGATGGCCTCGCCGCCACCGTCGAGACCCACCAGTTCGTCCGTGGCAACGACCCGGCCGAGGACATCCTCGCGGCCGCCGAGGAGTACGACGCCGACGAGATACTCATCGCCATCCGCAAGCGCAACCCGACGGGGAAGATCGTGTTCGGCTCGACGGCACAGGACCTCCTGCTCTCGACGCGGCGGCCCGTGGTGGCGATTCCGCTCGAGACGGACCGCTAGGCAGGGACTACCTTTAGGGGTCTCTCACAAATATTGCGCTACATGGAGGACACCCGTCACTACCTGCGACAGGCGAGCGAACAGCTAGACGCCAGTGCGGACGGCGTCCGAGACATGGGGACGAGAGCGACCATCTCGTTCCTCGCGAGCGAACTCTCGGACGTCGCACGTGACGGGCGGGGGGCGGATATCGAGCGCTTCGAACGCGCGCTCGACACACTGGAGAAAGACCTCTCGGGGTCGGCGGGGGTCTCGGTCCGCCGGGCGCGTCGGAACCTCGAACGCTACGACTCCTCGGCCAGCACGTAGTCGGCCAGCGTCGGGACGAACGTCCCCACGTCGGTCACCATCCCGACGGCCTGCGCGCTGCCCCGGTCGAGCAGTTGCGTCACCGTCGCGGGGTTGATGTCGACGCAGACGACCCGCGTCGTCGACGGGAGGCAGTTGCCGACCGCGACGGAGTGCAACAGCGTCGAGAGCATCATCACCATGTCGGCCTCGTGGGCCTGCCGGCGCAGCGCGTTCTGGGCCTCGATGGCGTCGGTGATGGTGTCGGGGAGCGGCCCGTCGTCGCGAATCGACCCCGCGAGCACGAACTCCACGTCGTTCTCGACGCACTCGTACATCACCCCGGAGTCGACCAGTCCCTCGGCGACGGCCTCGGGGATGCCGCCAGCGCGGATGACCTCGCTGATGGTGTAGATGTGGTGTTTGTGGCCTTTCCGGGGGTGGTCGAGCGTCTCGGTGTCCATACCCAGCGAGGTGCCGTAGCGGTCGCGTTCGATGTCGTGGACGGCGAAGCCGTTACCCGCCGACAGCATGTCGACGTACCCCTCCCGGACGAGTCGCGCGAGGGCCTCGCGTGCGCCGGTGTGGATGACCGCCGGGCCGGCGACGACGAGCACCTTCCCGCCGTCGGCTTTGACACGGCGGAGTTCCTCGGCGATCTGTGAGATGGTCGACTCGGAGGGGCGCTCGGCGGAGACCCCACCCTGCATGAACCCGAAGGCACGCTTCTCGCGCGGGCGTTCGGGCGGGTGGACCCGAATGCCTGTCTCGCCAGTGACGACGAGGTCGCCCGCCTCGATGGCGTTGAGCACCTTCGTCTCGGCCCACGGTCCCTCGCCGTCGGGCGCGTGGTTGAGAGCGGACCGCTCGGCACCACGGTCGCCGCCCTCGTCCGCCGGGTGGACGACGACCGCACAGTCCATCTCGATGCGCTCGACGGGGAGCCACTCGCCCTCGAAGCGGACCTCCGTCGGGTGGTTCGTCGTCGAGTAGAACCCCTCGGGGACGACCCGGTCGGCGCTCGCCGGGGTGAGGTGCGCGTCCTGTGGGTCGGCGGGGTTCGCCCCGTGCTGGTGGAGTTCGTGGACGATGGACTGGAGCGTCACCGGGTCCTCGGCGGTGACGGTCATCCGGCAGTACGACTCCTCGGTCTTCGAGCGACCGACGCGGAACTCCTCGACGTCGAACGCCCCGTCGAGGTCCATGACGATGCCGAAACACGCCTGCATCATCCCGGAGTCGATGATGTGACCCTCCAGTTCGACCACGCGAGAGACTGACATACCGGCGAGTCGGTGCGGGGGGAGAAAGCGGTTACCCGTCGGGCAAACCGTGTCGCTTCCCGACTACCCTCCGTACTCAGTCGCCTGCGGGGGCGTCCGAGCGACAGTCGACGGCCCACTCGTGGTCCGTCGTGGCGACGAGACGGTCGTACAGCGCCGCCAGCCCCGGCGGTTCGGTCGCCGGCAGGACGTGGAGTTCGATAGTGCCGTCTCGGATTCCCGCACGGAACGTGTCGCCGGTGACGTCGTCGTGGACGGTGTACAGCGGCATCGGGAGGTCGAACCAGTCGCCGTAACGGTAGGGACCGTCGTCGAGGACGCCGACGAGCAGGCCGTCAAGGTGGTCGTCGTCCACCTCGTGGCCCTCCGGCGTGAGTCCGAACACGACCGACCCCTCGTACTCGACGGTCGTCCGCGAGTAGTTGCGGGTGGGGCGGGTCGGTAGGTCGAACGTCGGGTCCCGTGACACGTGCCCCCGTTACTCGTCATCGGAGATAAGTTCGCGGGCCGAGACGGTGTGTCACGCCCGGCCGTTCGCGGCCGGTGCGGCCGGTGCGGTCGGTGCGGTCGGTGCGGTCGGTGCGGTCAGTCGGTCCGTTCGGTGCGGTCGGTGTGGCCGGCAACGACTCGCGCGGCGTCCGCCGTCCGTCAGACGCCGTCGTGCGGTTTTTTGTGTTCCCTGACGACCAGTTCGAGTATGATGGGATATCCGCGGGTGTCGCCGGACCTCACCGAGGACGCCGTCGTGGGCCTCCGGGCGGCCGCGTTCTTCCTCGACGTGGCGCTCGTAACGCTGGCGGCGGGCGTCCTCGCGGTGGCGCTCTCCGTCGAGGGGTGGTCGACCGGTCCGACCGCGCTGTTCTGGCTCGTGGCGTGGTTCGGCTACGTCGTCGTGTCGCAGGGACGCTACGGCCAGACGCTCGGAAAGCGACTGGTCGGCGTCGTCGTGACGACTACCGAAGGAGGGCCCTGTGGGTATCGGGCGGCACTCGTCCGCGAACTCGTTCGCCTGGGCGACCTGCTGTCGCTGGGCGTCGTCGGGTCGCTCGTCCGCGTCGGGTCGCGACGCCAGCGCCTCGGAGACCTCGCGGCCGGCACCGTCGTCGTCCCGGCGAACCGCGAGGCCCGCCGTCTGTAACGACGCCATCTGTGACGAGCCGTCGGTCGTCGTCCGCCGCGACTCGTCGCCGCTCGGACTGTCAGCGAGCCGGGGCGTAGCGAACCCTCTTGCCCGTGTCGCCCCTCCCCGACTGTATGTGTGGACGCTACAGTCTCTTCGTCGCCCCCGACGACCTCGAACGGCGGTTCGACGCCCGCCTCGACGTCGAGTACCGCCCCCGCTACAACGCTGCGCCCAGCCAGTCGTTGCCCGTGATTCGGGACGTCTCGCCCGACACCGTCACCGAGTCGCGCTGGGGACTCCTCCCGTCGTGGGCCGACGACGAGGGCGACGGCATCATCAACGCCCGCGCGGAGACGCTCGACGAGAAGCCGGCGTTCCGCGAGGCGTACCGCGAGCGACGCTGTCTCGTCCCCGCCGACGGGTTCTACGAGTGGAAAGAGGAGGCGGGCGGGAAGCAGCCCTACCGCATCACCCGGCGTGACGGCGAACCGTTCGCGCTGGCGGGGCTCTACCAGGAGTGGACGCCGAAACAGCAACAGACCGGTCTCGGCGAGTTCGCGAGCGGCGGGCCCGACACCGAGGCCGACCCCATCGAGACGTTCACCGTCGTCACTCGCGAGCCGACACCGTTCATGGCGCAGTACCACCACCGGATGGCGCTCGTCCTCGACCCGGCCGACGAGGACGCGTGGCTGGAGGGCGCGAGCGTCACGGACGTCTCGGTACCGAGCGACGACGCCTTCCGCGCCTACCCGGTGTCGACGGCAGTGAACAACCCCGCGAACGATACGCCCGAGGTCGTTGAGGAACTGGCGTAGTCGCCACTGACGACCCCGAGACACTCACTCGAACAGCGCGGACCGGCGGGTCGCTGGCTCGACCTCGCTTCGCTCACTCGAACAACTCGCCGTGACGGGCCGCGAGGTCGGCGTACCCGCCCGAGGAGTAGTCGTCGAACACCTCCTCCGGGTTCACACCCGACTCCGAGAGCGGGACGTAGCTCGCGGGCGTCCCGAACGCGAACGACTCCGGTGGGATGTCGGTGCCCGGGAGGACGACGGTCCCCATCGCGACGATGCTGTCCGCGCCGACGGTGGCCTCCGAGACGGTCGCGTTGAACCCGACGAGCGCGCCGTCGTGGACGGCCGCCTCGTTGAGCACGGCCCCGTGGCCGACCATCACGCGCTCGCCGAGCGTCGAGGCGTGGAGCGTCGCGTTGTCCCCGACGTGGGAGGCCCGACCGACCACGACCGGCCCCACGTCCCCACGGAGGACGACCCCCGGCCAGACGCTCGCGCTCGCGGCGACGTGAACGTCCCCGATGAGCGTCGACTCGCGGCTCACGTACGCCTCCTCGTTGACGTCGGGGGTCTTCCCCCCGAACGGATACTGGCGACTGTCCATGGTGTATGTCAGCGATGTACAAGCAAATCGTTGGCGGACCCCGAGTATTGATGGTGGTCCCCGGCAATCCCGGGCTATGGACCGCCTTCTACTCACGCACACCGTCTCGCGGTCCGCCGCGACGGACCTGCGTGAGGCCCTGGCCGACGAACTCCCGTCGGTGACGGTCGACTGCCCACGAACGGAGACCGAGTTCCGCGAGTCGGTCGGCGACGCCAGAGCCGTCGTCGCCGCCCGATTCCCGGCCGACCTGCTGGACGACGCCCCCGACCTGGAGTGGATACAGGCGCTATCCGCCGGCGTCGACCGCTACCCCCGCGAGGCGCTCGACGACCGCGACGTCGCCCTGACCACGATGTCCGGCGTCCACGCCGAACCGATGGCCGAGCAGGTCGTCGGCTACCTGTTGGCGTTCGAGCGCGGCCTGCTCACCGGGATGCACCACCAACAGCGCGGCGTCTGGGAGCGCTACTCGGGGGGTGAACTGATGAAGAAGACGCTCGGTATCGTCGGCCTCGGCGCGGTCGGCACCCGCGTCGCCGAACTCGCGAGCGCCTTCGAGATGAACCTGCTCGGCGTCAAACGCGACCCGAGTACGAACGCCGGCGTCGTCGACGAGTGTTTCGGCCCCGACGGCCTCCAGGAGGTCTGTGCACGGTCGGACTACCTGCTCGTGGCCTGCCCGCTCACCGACGAGACCCGCGAGATGGTCGGCCGCGAGGAGCTCCGGCTCCTCGGTGAGGACGGCGTGCTCGTCAACGTCGCGCGCGGCGCGGTCGTCGACCAGGACGCGCTCGTGAGCGCGCTCCAGTACCGCGTCATCGACGGGGCGGCGCTGGACGTGTTCGAGACCGAACCACTGCCCGCCGACTCCCCGCTGTGGGACCTCTCGAACGTCCTCCTCACGCCACACATGGCCGGGTCGACGCCGAAGTACATGCAGCGCGCCGCGGGCATCATCGCAGCGAACTACCGCACCCTCTACGAGAACGGCGGGACGAAAGCCCACCTGCGGAACCTCGCGGACTGAACCGCGGGCAACCCGGTTCGGACGGGGAGGTCGTGCCGCCCGACCCCTCCGTCCCGCGACACAACACCTACCTCGGAGCCGTGGCTCTGCGGGGACGTGAAACTCGCACGCATCGCGACCGCAGACGGCGTCCGGAGCGGCCGCTACGAGGACGGCACCGTGACGACCGACGACGGCGACCGGTACGACGAGACGGAGTACGACCTGCTGGCACCGTGTGAACCGACCGCGCTCTACTGCGTCGGCCGGAACTTCGCGGCGACCGTCGAGCAGATGGGCTACGACACGCCCGAGGAGCCGGACTTCTTCATCAAACCGCCGGTCTCCGTGCTCGCGCCGGGCGCGGACATCGAGTACCCCGATTTCACCGAGGAGTTCACCTACGCGGGCGAACTCGCCGCCGTCGTCGGCGAGGAGTGCCACGATATCACCGAGAGCGAGGTCGACGACGTGCTCCGGGGCTACACCGTGATGAACGACCTCGACGCGCTCGACCAGGTGGGCCGGACCGCGCGCAAGGCGTTCGACGGCTCCGCGCCGCTGGGACCGTACGTCGAGACCGACGTCGACCCCGACGACATCCGCATGGAGACGTACGTCGCGGGCGAGCAACGCCAGGACGCGACGACCGCACAGATGTTCTTCTCGCCCCGGGAACTGGTCGCGTACCTCTCGAAGCGGTTCACGTTCAAACCGGGCGACGTCGTCGCGTTCGGCAGCCCCGCCAACCCCGGCCTCCTCGAACCGGGCGACGAGGTCGAGATAACGTACGAGGGCGTCGGCACGCTCCGGAACACGGTCGTCGCCTCGGACTGACCGGCGACGAACCCCGTTCGTCGCGTCTTCACCGTGCCGACGCGAGGTTCATGTCATCTGCGCGCCAACAGCGGGTCGAACCGACGGATGGCGAGCGAGTACTACCTGGTCAGCGACCTCCACATCGGCGGCGACGAGCAGTTGCGCCACTGCGAGTTCGAGGCCGAGTTCCTCGAGTTCCTGCGGGACCTCGAAGCTGAGTACACCGACGGCGAGGAGGACGCCGAACTGGTCGTCCTCGGCGACGCGTTCGGCCTCTGGGAGTTCACCGAAGTCGACGGCCTCGCGAAGTTCGACGTGCTCGTCGAGACGTACCCCGACCTGTTCGAGCAGTTGCGTGCGACCGGAGAGCACGTCCGCATCACGCTCATCCCGGGTAACCACGACTACGAGTTGGCGTGCTACCCCGAGTACCTCGACCGCCTGGCCGAGTACAACGTCACGCTCGAGCAGGAACTCCACCTCGTCCGGCACCTCGACGGGCGGAAGATCTGGATCGAACACGGGATGCAACAGGACCCGAACAACCGCATCCCGGACTTCGGGAACCCGTACGCGAACCCGCCGGGGTACTTCGTCAACCGCAACGTGACGAGCACCGCCGGCCGCCTGTCGAAACGCGGGCGGTACAACTGGCTGAAGGACATCCAGTCGGTCCAGCCGATGACCGAGATTCCCCGGTGGATGGCGTCGAACTACTTCTACCGCGAGATGAACCCGTGGCTCCGGTACGCCGCACTCCCGTTTCTCGTGACCTTCTACGTCAGTCTCCTCGTGTTGGCCTCCGACGTCCTCGCCGAACTCACCGGCATCCGGGCGCTGGAACTGGAGACGTACCTCACCCCGCTCGGCGTCGTCGGCGAGGCGGTCAACGCCATCATCGCCATCAACATCCTGTTCGTGTTGCTGTCGCTGGTGTTCGCGATTCCGCTGTACTTCTACTACCGCGACGTCCGCAAGACGCTCCGGCGGTTCCGGGTCGTCCCCGACGAGGAGGAGGAACTCGTCGAGGACGAGGGCCCCGACGACCGGTACCTCGACGCCGCCCGCGCGGTGTTCGCCGACGACCCCGACGTGGTGGCGTTCGTCTACGGCCACACCCACCGCGCCTCGCTCACCGAACTCGACGGCCGGTACGTGCTCAACACCGGGACGTGGCTGAAGATACTCCAGCGCGTCGAGACGCCGTTCACGCCCCTTCCAGGTGTCTACCGACCGTCGTTCCGGCTCAACTACTTCCACCTCCACGAGGCCGACGGCGAGTTCGTCGTCGACTACCACGTCGTCCCGAAGGCGAACCCCCGCGAACTGTCGTGGCTCGAACGGCTGTTCTCGGTTCGCGCGCGGCCGTTCGACCCGATTCCCGAGCGGACGGTCGTCGACCGGGCGGCCGGCGTCGAGTCGGCGACCGCCGAGAGCGAGTGACCACCCACGAACGAGCATCCGCCGACTCCGGAAGTCGCCGGGCGCGGCGAACGCTTTTGTCCGGTGCGGCGGTCGCTCACACATGGCAACACGGCTCCCCGAGACGGAGTACGGCGAGCGACTCGCGACGGTCCGCGAGCGCATCGCCGACAGCGACGCGGACGCCGGCGTCTGGTTCGGCGCGACGAGCATCGAGTACCTCACCGGGTTCGCCCACATCCAGACCGAGCGGCCGGTCGTCCTCTGTGTCACGCCCGAGCGCGCCGAACTGACCGTCCCGCGCCTAGAGGTCGAACGCGTCCAGGGTAACCCCCGAATCGACGCGATTCACCACTACTTCGACTACCCCGGTGGGCGACCCGTCGAGGCCGCCGCGTCGATGTGTCGCGAGATGGGTGCGGAGTCGGTGCTCGCGGACGCCGACGGCGCACCGGGGACGATGGGCTACACCGGCCCGCCGTTGAGCGACTTCCTCGACGTGCGGAGTCAGTCGTGGGTCCCCCGGATGCGCTGGGCGAAGTCCGACGCCGAGGTCGCGCTCGTCCGCGAGTCCGCGAAGTGGGCCAACCTCGGCCATCGCTACCTCGCGGACCTGACCGAACCGGGTGCCCACCCCGCGACGGTGAGCCAGCAGGCGTCGACGGACGCCTCGCGGGCGATGCTCGACACGCTCGGCGGCCGGTACGTCGAACGGGTCCGGGGGAGCGGCCCGGTCCACGCCGGCTACATCAGCGCCCACGAGACCGCACTGCCCCACGGCCACACGCCCAACCAGCGTCTCCGGGAGGGCGACGTGCTCGTGACGGGCGCGTCGGCGAACGTCGACGGCTACCACTCCGAACTCGAACGGACGATGTTCGTCGGCGAACCGACCGACGAGCAGGTCCACTACTTCGAACTGATGCTCGAAGCCCAGAGCATCGCCATCGAGGCGCTCGGTCCGGACGTCCCGATTGCGGACGTCGACCGCGCCGTCTCGGACTACTTCGAGGAGCAGGGCGTTTCGGCGCTGGCCCAGCACCACGTCGGCCACAACATCGGGATGGACGGTCACGAACCGCCGTACATCGACCGCGGCTGGACGGCCCACTGCGAGAGCGACGACACCGAGTACGACCCCGAAGACGCCCGGATGGAGGTCGGTCACATCTACACCATCGAACCCGGCATCTACACCGAGGACGCCGGCTATCGCCACTCCGACACCGTCGTCGTCACCGAGGACGGCTTCGAGATGCTGACGTACTTCCCGCGGGACCTGGAGTCGAACGTCATCCGATAGCTTCAGGCGGGTCGAACCGAACGTCGGGGCGTGAGCTACGAAGCGGTCGTCTTCGACAACGACGGGGTGCTCGTCGAGATAACCGACTGGGACGTGCTTCGCGGCGCGGCCCGCGACACGTTCGCGAGCTTCGACGTCGACCCCAGCGACGAGGACCTCGCGACCGTCCTCTCCTCCGTCACGGTCGACGGTCTCGAAGCGATGTGTGCCCGCCACGGCCTCGACCCCGAGGCGTTCTGGCACGAACGCGACACCAACTACACGACCGTCCAGCAACGCGAGGTCGTCGAGGGGCGCAAACCGATGTACGACGACGCGAGCGTGGTCCGTGACCTCGACGTCCCGCTCGGCATCGTCAGTTCGAACCAGCACGCCACCATCGAACGCATCCTCGACCACTACGACCTGCGAGAGCACTTCGTGACGTACTACGGTCGCCAACCGACCGTCGAGGACGTCCGCCGGAAGAAACCCCACCCGCACTTCGTCGAACGCGCACTGGAGGACGTCGGGACGACGAACGCACTGTACGTCGGCGACAGCGAGACCGACGTGGAGGCCGCCCACGCCGCCGGCGTCGACAGCGTGTTCCTCCGCCGCGAGCACCGCGCGGACTACTCGCTGTCGGTCGAACCGACTTACGAGTTCGAGACGCTCGACCCGCTCGTCGACCTCGTCTGAGCGGTCGGGAGCTGTTTTCCCGGTCGCCGTGCGACGACGGGTATGCCCACCCACTCGCTCCGCGTCGTCGTCTGTCCCGCAATCGGCCTCGAACTTCGCCCGTGGCTCGAGCGCTTCGATTTCGCGACCGAACTGTCGCTTCCGGGCCTGCGCGACCCGCTTCGCGTCACCGACGACGGCGTCGGCGTCGTCCCCACCGGTATCGGGAAGGCCGACGCCGCGACGACGCTCGCCGCGCTGTTCGCCTCCTCACGCGTCGACTGCTCGGAGGCGTACTTCTCGACCGTTGGCATCGCCGGTGGACCCCCCGAGACGGGACCGTTCGGGTCGGTCTGTGTGGGCGACTGCGTCGTCGACTGGGACAAGAAACACCGCGTCGACGACGACGACCCCGTCGACCTGCTGTACTGGCGCGAACGCGACTACGTCTACGACCTCGACCCCACGCTCGCGGACCTCGCTGTCGACGCCGCCGAGGGCGTCGACCTCCGGACCGTCACGGACCCGCCGCAGGTCACGCGGGGGACGGTCGTCTCGGGCGACGAGTTCTGGCACGGCGCCTCGCTCGCCGAGCAGGCCGAGTGGCTGGTCGACGCCTACGACGCGGACCCGTACCGCGTCACCGAGATGGAGGCCGCCGGGGCCGTCGTGGCGCTCGACCGATTCGACGCGCTCGACCGGTACGTCGTCGTGCGTGGCCTCGCGAACTACGACCGACCGCCGGCGACGAGCAGCGCACGCGAGAACCTGGACCTCGAAACTGGCGAGCACGCCAACCACGCGGCCGCGGAGAACGCCGCGCGCGTCGGACTGGCACTGGCCGAGCGACTGCTGGCGCGCTGACGCGGACGAGTCGCGTCGCATCGCGTCGCTGGCGCTCTCGGGGGGTGAAAGCGTGGGGACCGCGAGCCCCGATGAAATGACAGTAGCGGTGGTCTCCAGTGGTGTGCTAGAGTGTGTTTGTCACGACGCCGCTCACGACGAACCGTCGACCGCAGCGTCCGATTCGTTCGGTGCGTCGGTGTCGGCCGGCTCGTTCGAGCGCGGCGGACGCGGTCGGCGGTGTTATCGGTTCGGGCGCGCCGCGAGGCTGACCTCGATCTGCGTGTCGAGACCAGGGACGCGGATGGCGGCCGTGCGGCCGTGCATCCGGCGGGCGGCGGCCGGGACGACGTACCGTGCGGAGAGGCCGAGTGCGACGAGCGTCGCACCGACCAGCGCGGCGGTCGCGGGGAACTCCACCGCGAAGATCGCGATGGGGACGAGCGTGGCGAGCGCGAGCGTCGCCACGAGCGACCGTGCGTCACACGGCGTTCGGGGGTCAGTCCAGCCGTCAGAGCGGAGATGTCGTGACATTGTGTTGGATTGGATGTGGTTTGCGAGCGGTTCGTCGGGCCGCCCGGAGGGGGCGTCCCGTCTACACTCTGTAGAATACGCCGAGGGTATAAAAAACATTCTGTATCGGTGATACGAATTGAGAATGGTTAGCACACGTCGCGAAGGATTTTGTAGTATCACGCCTCGAAACACCCTGTAAGAGTTGCCATGACAACCCGTCTGTCTCAACAACGACCGTGATGAATACCGACAGATAGGATGATTTTCGTCTCGAACTACCCGAAATCATCCGCACTATATAGATTTCGACCAGCTAGTGTGAGACGGTATCAGACGTCGTCGGGGTCGGTCGGGGCCTTCAGTTCGACCCGGTACCCGAACGGGTCGCGGGCGTAGACCGCGGGTGCGGTCCCGGTCGCCCCCGTCGGCGCGTCGAGTTCCCGCTCGACGACGACGCCCGCCTCGTCGAGGCGTGCTCTCACCGTCTCGACGTCGTGGTCGACGACCAGCGCGAGGTGGTCGTAGCTCGTCCCGGTCGGCGGTTCGAACTCCTCGCTCGGCCAGAGGTGGACGACGTGTTCGGGTGCGAGGCGAATCGAGAAGAACGGCTTCTCACCGGCCTCGAACGCGTCCATCCGGTCGGCGTCGAACCCGAGTCGGTCGACGTAGAACGCCAGCGCCTCCTCGACGCCGTCGGCCGGGATGCGGAGGTTGACGTGGTCGATGTGTCGAACGTCCATACCACCGCTCCGAGCGCCCGCGCGAAGAGTCCGAGGACAGGGTGAGAACTCGAGTCGACCGTTCGGTCACGCTCGCTCCGAACGCAGTCCCGTCCACGAAACGCGTTCACACGGCGCGAAGCGGTTCGGAGTCGCAACGCCTTAGCGGCCCGCTCGCCGAACCCGCCCAATGAGTTACAAAATCGGTCTCGTCGGCAAGCCGTCGGTCGGCAAGTCCTCCTTCTTCAACGCCGCGACGATGAACGACGTGCCCGAGGGTGCCTACCCGTTCACGACCATCGACCCGAGCGTCGGCGAGGCGTACGTCCGCGTCGACTGTGCGGCCCCCGACTTCGGGGAGACCTGCACGCCCGAGACGGGCTACTGCGCGGACGGCACGCGGTTCGTCCCCGTCAAACTCGTCGACGTGGCGGGGTTGATTCCGGGCGCACACGAGGGGAAGGGCCTGGGCAACCAGTTCCTCTCGGACCTCAACGAGGCCGACGTGCTCGTCCACGTCGTCGACTTCTCCGGGAAGACCGACATCGAGGGCGAACCGACCGAGGGCCACGACCCCCGCGAGGACATCGCGTTCCTCGAAGAGGAACTCGACCAGTGGTACCTCGGCATCCTGGAGAAGGCCGTCGACAAGTACGAGAACGCCTACGCGGGCACCGAACCGGCCATCGAGGAGTACGTCGCCGACCAGATGAACGCGTTCGGGACGAACAAGGACCAGGTGAAACAGGTCGTCCTCGCGCTCGGTCTCGACCTCGACCCCGACGAGTGGGACGCCGCCGACCGCCTCGAACTCGCCCGCGAGATGCGCATCCGAACGAAGCCGATGGTCATCGCCGCGAACAAGATGGACACCCCCGAGGCACAGGCGAACTACGAGGAGATAACGGCCGACCCCGACTACGAGCACCTCACGTTCACGCCCGCGAGCGCCCACGCGGAGAAAGCGCTGAAGAGCGCCGACGAGAAGGGCGTCGTCGACTACACGCCCGGCGAGGGCGAGTTCGACATCCTCGCGGACCTCTCGATGGAGCAGAAACAGGGGCTCGAACAGATCCGGGACTTCCTCCACGCGTTCGGCCAGACCGGCGTCCAGTCCGCCCTCGAAGCCGCCCTGTTCGAGGAGTTGGGTGTAAAAGCCATCTTCCCGGGGAGTTCCAACGGCGTCGTCACCGACGAGGGGAAGGTGCTCCGTGACTGCTTCCTGCTCCCGCCCGACGCGACGACCGAGGACTTCGCGTACTTCCTGCACTCCGACATCGGCGACGGCCTGCTCCACGGCGTCGACTGTCGTTCGAAGCGCCAGATCGGGTCGGACCACCCCCTCGAACACCGCGACGTCGTCGAGATCCTCTCGACGAACTGAGCGACCCGGCTATCACCCACCGCACCGTCCTCTGTCCCGTCGACCGCGCTCGCTTCCGCAGGCCACACGCCTTTGGGCCGGCCGAGCGTACTTCGTGGCATGGCCCGAGACGACGCCCAGGACCGTGCCGCAGAGCGCAAACACGAACGCGCCGAGAGCGTCGAACGCATCCTCGACGAGGTCGAACGCGACCTCGGGGACGCGGAGTACCCCGTCCGCAACGAGGAGTTGGCCCAGCAGTACGCCAACCAGCCACTCGACATGCCCAACGAGACGGAGTCGCTCGGCAGCGTCTTCGACCGCATGAGCCAGCGCGAGGAGTACGACACGCCCGAAGAGGTCCGAGAGGCGCTGTACGGCGAACTCACCGGTCGGAGCGACGCCGACAGCTACGCCGAGTACAACGAGGAGCGGAACCTCGAAGAGATAGCCGACTCCGTCGACGAGACCGAGTCGCTGTAGTCACGACGTACACCCGGTTCGGCCGCCGTTCTCTCCTCGTACCGTCCACGACCGGTGAGTGTCCAGCGGGTCGGTCTCTCCTCTCGGACGGACACAGTCTCCGACGCCTTCATGTCCTTGCGCTTCCGACACATTACTATGCACGGAGACGTGTCACGCCGTCGGTTCCTCGGCGGCATGGGGACGGTCGTGGTGGTGGGGCTCGCGGGGTGTGCCGGACCGAGCGCGAACAACACGACCGACGGGGAGAACGGAACGACAGGCAACGGGACCGTCGGGGAGCCCACGACCGGAGACGAGACCACGGGGAACGAGACCACGGGAGAGGAGACGACTGGCAACGAGACGACGGGTACCGACACCGCGGGCGGGACGGCGGGGGGTGAGACGCTCCCGGGCAGTGAGTACCCGGCCGTCGACGAGTGGCTGACCGAGACGAGCGTCGGCGCGGCCGACGAGACGTACGACGGGACGCTCCTCGACATGCGCGGCTCGACGGAGGTGACCGTCGAGGTCGGCGCGGCGGGCAACGGCGAGTTCTTCGCGTTCGCCCCCTCGGCGGTCGTCGTCTCGCCGGGGACGACCGTCGTCTGGACGTGGACCGGCGAGGGCGGCGCGCACAACGTCGAGGCCGAACCGGACGAACAGATCGGGGAGTCCGACTACGAGTTCAGTTCGGGCGAACCCATCGCGGAGGCGGGGACCGAGTTCCGGGAGACGTTCGACGACGTCGGGGTCGCGCTGTACCACTGCGAGCCACACCTCTCGGTCGGGATGAAAGGCGGCGTCGCGATCTCGGAGTGAGCGACCCACCCGTCGTGGTGGGGACGCCCGTGCAAGCCACGGCCCCATCCGTCGGGCGGCAGTCGTCTCGGGTGTGAACCGACCGACCAGCGAGGCGGATGAACGATGAGCGACCGACCAGAGGACGACACCCTCGACAGTATCGACGACGGACTGGACGCGCTGGTGCTCGTCGACGTCGCCCGTGAACTCGTCGACGCCGTCGACTTCGAGGCGCTCCAGAACGGGGCGGCCTACGCGGAGGCGGTCGACCAGACGCAGCTCAGGCGCACGCTCGGTGGCCCCGTCGGCCGGGTCGTCGCCCGGCGTCTCGCCGACCGCGTGGTCGGCAGCGGCGTCACCGGACTGGTCGGCCGAGAGGTCGCCGGCCGCGCCGGCGCGTCACTCGTCGAGTACCTCGTCGAGCAGGTCGACCCCGAGACGATACTCGCCTCCCTCGAAGCGATGGCCGAGGAGTCGGCCGACGAGAGCGCGGTCCCGGCGGACGGCGGTACCGACGACCCGACCGTCGTCGACGTCACGCCGGACGACGCGGAGTGAGTGCGGTCGCCGAACGCCGACCGTACAGCCCGCTCGGGGGCGAGTGGGCCGGTTTAGCAGGCCTCCGGAGGTGCCACGGACGGGACGACGCGCGTGGTGGAGCGGGGTGGACCACGTGTGCCACGCTATCGCGTATATCGGATGACTTTACCGTGTCCCCACGAACTCGTTAGTATGAGTGGCGAATCGGGCCGCCGGAACCTCCGGATGCCCAACGACGACGAACTGTTCGCGGTCGTGACAGAGCACAACGGTGGGAACCACGTCCGCGTGCGCTGTTCGGACGGCAAGAACCGAATGGGCCGCATCCCCGGTCGAATGAAGTACCGGACCTGGATCAACGAGGGCGACGTCGTCCTCGTCGAACCGTGGTCCTGGCAGGACGAGAAAGCCAATGTCGAGTGGCGCTACACCGAGCAGGACGCCGAACAGCTCCGCCGCGAAGGCCACATCGAGTAGACCGGTTCTCCCCGCCCGTCGTCACCGCACCGTGGAGTGACGACCCTCGAACGCGACGAGGCGGGCACGCCCACCGACGTGAACGTCGAGACGGTCGACCACCGACGCCGGTGGCGATTCGAGCGCCGGCGGCGTGACCGCCGCGAGAGCCGCGAGCACGAGGTCCGCGGACCCCGTCGGCGGCGGCGCCGGACGCGACACCCTCTCTCCGAGACGACTGTCGGCCAGTACAGACAAGTCAGCGCCGGACACATCGCGAGTATGGCCCGACCGGGGAGGTGGACGCAGGTCGACGGCCGTCGCTGTCGCGGTCGCCGAGCGCTGCGTGATGCGACGACGTGAGTTCCTCCTCGGCGGCGGCGTGGTGGGGACCCTCGGCGCGGTCGGTGTCGTCACCACCCTCGTCGGTGAACTGGAGGTCCGGTGGTGGGCGACACCGCGTGCGGCCCAGTACGAGGCGTTGCGCGAGCGCGTCACCGGCTACCTCGAACGCGGCCTCGACGGCCTCGCCCTCTCAGTCGACGTCAGCCACGGTGGGGTCGTCTCGGTCCCGACCGAGAACGCTCACCGACTCGTCGCCGACGGTGCGTGGCCGCGACGGCTCCTCACCGGCGGCGTCGGAGGGACGGTCGACCCCGCTACCGACGTCAACCTCCTCGTCACCGACAGTTCGATGCGCCGGTCACCGACCGGTGCGGGCATCCCCTACGTCGCCGCCGTCGGCGGTGCACGCCACGTCGCCCGTGCCCCACCGGCCACGGACGTCGAGGACGTCGTCCCCGACCGGTTCACCTTCCGGACCATCCAGATTCTCGTCCACGAGTGTGGGCACGCTCTCGGGCTACGCCACGACCACGGCACCATCCGCGACGACGGGGCGGTGGCGGTCGTCAGCCCGATGGTCAGCGGCTACGCGTGGGCCGACGGCCCGCTGAGACGCGAGCAGTTCGACTTCGACCGGAACCGCTGTGGCCGCCCCTACCCCTCCGTCCGTGGCCGGGAGCCACGGCTCCGTCTGGGGTTCGACGACTGCGAGCGCCACGGCGTGACCCGATTCCGTCGACCGGGCCTCCCGACGCTCCCGGTCGGCGAGAGCGCCGTCGACGACCTGCTCGCGCTGGCGCGGTCACTCCCGACGTGTGCGACGTGTCTCGATGACGGTGAACGTTCCGACCAGGGGTGAGTCGGCGGTCGGGGGGTGTCCGCTCGGCGTAGAGTCGGAGACGGCCTCGGCACTCATAGAGGTCGTCACCACCGGGAGCCTACTCCGGTTCGGTGGGAGTGCGTCGTCATCGGCCAGCGTGCGGTTCGACCACCGTCGAGTTGTGCCTGTCGGTGTGACGGGCCCTCGCCGGTCGTGACGCGTCGCTCACTCCTCGACGGCGTAGATACGGACGCGACCGTCACCGTGGACGGCGACGACGTACCCCTCGTAGACGAACTCGACGTAGTGGACCGGCGCGCTGTCGTCGGGCTGTCGGTCGAGGAGTCGTTCGAGTGCGTCCCACGCCGCGACGGTCGCCAGCGGCGGTTCGAGGGACTCCGGGTCGGTGTCCAGTAGCTCCGCGAGGCCCTCGCTGACGACCCGGAGCAGCGACGGGCCGCGGTCGGGGTCGACCGTCGCGCGATGTCGCAGTTCTCGTCGGTCCTCGTCCGGTGTGTCCCACGCGCTCGGTTCCCCCTCCATATCTCCTCCCTCCACGCCGCTTGACTAAAGAAGGTATGGAAGCGGAGAACGAGTGCGGAGGGAAGAACCATGGTGGGCGGTAGTCAATAACATTCATGAACGACGACTGGTGGCGTCTCGTCTGTGCCCAGTGCGAGTTTCGCGGGCGCGCCGCCGAAGCGGACCTGGCGGAGCGGCTCGCGGCGGTCCACGCCGACGCCGCCGGCCACGAGGTCGAGGTGGTTCCACCGCGTGGGTGAGCGGTCGCTCGGCGGGCGTCGAGTCGGAGAGGAGCAGGGAGCGGACATGGATTCGGAGGCTCCCCGGCGTTCGGGTGCGATACCACACGGGCCACCACCGTCACTGCGAGCCGCACACCCTCGTCGAGTGGTCGGACGCCGACCCGTACGAATCGGACGCCGGGGGCGCTGTTGGCTCCGCCACCAAAACAGATAGGCGGCGGGCCGGAAGAATCGGAAGAATCGGAAACGACCCCATTTCGTTTAAGCTCCTGCCGGGGAAACCAATCGGGTATGATACGCGATGCCCGGGTCCTGCAACCGGAGTTCGTCCCGCGTGAGGTCCAGCATCGCGACGCCGAGGTCAACCAGTTGACCCACGCGCTCGACCCCATCGTCGACGGCGAACGCGGGGATACGACGTTCCTGTTCGGCCCCTCCGGCGTCGGCAAGACCTGTATCGCGCAGTACACCGTCGAACAGCTGCGGGAGGCCGTCGTCGACATCGAACACCAGTACGTCAACTGCTGGCAGAACTACTCGCGGTTCCGAGCACTGTATCGCATCCTCGAGGGCCTCGACGGCACCGTCGACGTCCACCGCGGGTCGACCCCTCACGACGAACTGCTCAGACGGGTGCGCGAGTACGACGGCCCCCCGTACGTCGTCGTCCTCGACGAGGTCGACCAGCTCCAGGACTCGGCGGTGCTGTACGACCTGTATCGCGTCCCGAAGCTGTCGATGATACTCATCGCCAA
The DNA here is from genome assembly GCF_023699475.1 of Halomarina rubra. Classification (GTDB taxonomy): domain Archaea; phylum Halobacteriota; class Halobacteria; order Halobacteriales; family Haloarculaceae; genus Halomarina; species Halomarina rubra. Next base: position 89,064 of record NZ_JALXFV010000005.1, read on the forward strand.
CCGCGAGGAGGAGCTGTTCGTCGACCTCGACGACCGGGTCGCGAGCCGTCTCCAGAGCGCCCGGCGCATCCGCTTCGACCACTACACCGAGGCCGAACTGGTCGCCATCATGCGCGACCGGGTCGACTGGGGCCTCGAACCGGGGGCGGTGTCGGACGCGCTGTTACGACGCATCGCGGACGCGGCGGCCGGCGACGCCCGGGTCGCGCTGGGTATCCTCCGGAACGCCGCCCGCGACGCGGCACGGGCGGGCCACGACAGCGTCGACCCCAGCACCGTAACGGGGGCCATCCCCGACGCCCGTCGCGAGATCCGCCAGACGACCGTCGAGAACCTCACGCCACACCAGCGCGTGCTGTACGACCTGCTCGACGAGCACGGCCGTCAGCACGCCGGCGAACTGTACGAGCGGTACCGCGAGGCGGTCGACGACCCTCGGACGAAACGGACGGTGCGGAACTACCTCTCGAAGCTCGTCCAGTACGACCTCGTCGTCGCGGAGGGCGAGAACCGTGCGCGGACGTACCGCCTCACGGGGTGAGTCGAACGTGTCGGCCCCGCCTCGTCGCCCCGCTCAGTCGTCGGCGGGGGTCGCTCCCGGCCGGTAGCCCCGACTGACGCGCTTCCAGACGTTCGAGCGCATCCGGTAGTAGTTGAGCGCGGCCGGGATGGCCGTCTCGGCGACGAACGCGAGGTACAACCCGGCGATACCGAGCGAGGTGGTCGCCCCGAGGTACGCCACCGGGATGGAACAACAGAACATCCCGACGAACTGGCTGGCGAACGGCCAGCGGGTGTCGCCGCTGGCGTCGAGCGGCCCCGCAGCCCCGCCCGAGATGCCCTGGAAGACGATAGCGAGACACGCCACCCGGACGAGGTCGGTGGCGACGGGCACCGACGGCGCGGTCGGGTCGTCGACGAACGCGAGGACGACGGGGTCGGCGAGCACGAACACGATGGCTCCCGAGAGGACGTACACCGCGACCGCGAACCGGATTATCTCACGGGCGTACGACTCGGCGCTGTCCTCGTCGCCCCGGCCGAGTTCCTGGCCGACGAGACTGCTGGCGGCGAGGCCGAACCCCCACCCGGGCGTGTTCATGATACCCCAGATGCGGCGTGCGATGACGAACGCCGGGAGGACGCCCGGACCGAACAGGCCCGCGATGGCGAGCATCGGGAACTCCGCGACCGTCCAGACGCCGTTGCGCCCGATGACGGGCAGACCGATGCTGACCAACTGCCCGACGACGTCGCGGTCGAGGTAGGTGCCGAACGGGTCGACCTGCACGGGGAACTCCCCGACGCCGGGGAGGCGGCCGTTGGCGAGTGTGCCCGCGAACACCGCGGTCACGAGCGCGTTCGAGAGGACGGTGCCGAGGGCGGCCCCCACGACGCCGAGGTCGAACCCGAAGATGAGGACGGCGTTGATGGCGATGTTCGAGAGTGCCCCGCCCGCCCGGAGCACCATCGGCGTCCAGGCGTCGTCGACGCCGATGAACACCCGGGAGCCGATGAGGTTGAGCGCGGCGAACGGGACGCCGAGCGAGACGACCCGGAGGTAGTCCGCCCCGTAGGCGACGACCGGTGCCTCGCTGCTCAGCAGGCCGACGAGGTCGGGTGCGAACGTCCAGAAGACGACGACCAGCGGGAGCGTCAGGAGCACGACCACCGCGGCGCTGGAGCGGACCGCCTGGCCGACACCGTCGAGCGAGTCGCCGCCGAAGCGCTGGGAGACCAGCGCGATGGTGCCCGCCGCGATTCCGCCGCCGACCGAGAACGCCAGTCCCCAGTAGGGACCGGCGAGACCCACTCCGCCGATGGCGGCCCCGCCGAGGGCGATACCGACCATCGCGACGTCGACGGCGTTCTTCGACATCCGCGCGATGCCCGTGACGATGCGGGGCCACGCGAGGTCGGTCGTGCGGCGTGCGCGCTCGCGGTCGAGGACGCCGAACCGGACGAGGAGGAGACCGACGGCGGCGACGAGGAGACGAATCGGGTTCGGGAGGGAGGGCACGGAGATACTCACCGTAGGCGACGACCGACGGATATCCTCTTCGTTCCCGGAGCCTGCGGCCGGAAGCTATGGCTGGCAGGGTCACACACGGCTGTTTTCGGTTAGAACGGCCCCCGGGTAATCGGTCGTACCGAGCAGGTCGCCGCGCGTGACCGGAGCTCTCGGGAGCGCTATGTAACGGTTGTTCACAACCCCTCCGTTTCGTCTGGAACGTCCGGACGGACCGCGCGACGAGAGGGTCACTCCCGAGTGAACGGGTGGGCTCGGGAGTCGAACAGTCGGTCGACGTCGGTGCGAGGTGGTCGGCGTAGTCGGCGACCAGCAGGGGACGTCGCCCGTCCACTGGAGACACCGTGGAGTGTGAGCGACCTCCACGGCCCGCGTGCGCGACGGCCGTGGTACGTAGTGTACCTCGTGAGTGCCGCCCGACGAGGACGACGCGCCGCGACGCAGGTCGTTAAGCGTCAGACAGTCACCTCCCGGCCACTACTCGACTCGCGTGTCGGGACGGGGCCGCCCGCTGTCGATTTCCGTCGGACTCCCGAACCGTTTCGGTCACCCTTATACTCGTCTTCGGGGCCAGGTCGCTGCGGGTCGGTGAGCCGCCGAGCGCGACCCGGTGGCCCCGGAACATAGGCGGAGCATAAACGTCGCCATCGTCCACCGCGTCAGAACACTCACGCGAAAATCGGACACTATCTAAGTACGTACCCGTCGAGATTCGAGACACGCACGGCTCCAGACGGACCACCAGCCCCTCGAAACCGAGGGACGAACGATTCCGCATCCCCACATCGGAACCACCCACCTGTGGTCGGACGCTGGAGCCGAGCGTGTAATCTTACTGAGAGGTCGACGTGCATAAGGCTAGTGGCACCTATCGGCGACCGATTGAGTCGACCGCCGTCCGTCGATTCGAGGAGGCAGGTCGCCGGATTACCGGCCCGAATCCGGCCGACGGCGCGGGCCGGAGTCCGACCCGAGAGTCGTCACCTAAGGACGACCCGCTCTCTCGTGAGGCGCACGCGGCGACCGCTCGGTGGTGAGACGGTGACGAACCACGTCCCGAGGGGACGAACCGCGCGCCGAGTGGAGTGCGGGCGAGAAGCGAGGACCGGTGGACGCGCCTCTGACAGTCGCGACGGCAGTGGAGAATCGGTCACCGAGCTGTTATGTGTTGTGGTTAAGTAGTTAACGGGGTCCGGACGGGACGACACCGTGAGACGGGTCCGGTCGTCGTGGGAACGGCGCGGTCGCTCTCCGGTGTGTAGTTCGTCCGAGATTGGTTGGCTGGGGAGGTCAGCGCCCACGTCGCAGTCGGACACCGAACGAGTGGTGACCGGATGGGTCGACACGGATTTGAACCGCGGACCTCCCGGTTATCAGCCGAGCGCTCAACCTAACTGAGCTATCGACCCATTCGGGCGCATCTTCGAGTACCGGTGAGATACAATTAAGCGTGTCGCTTCGGCAGCGCCGACTGCCGTTCGGTACCGTGGTTCAGTTGTCGCTTCTGCTCCCTCGACCCATCTCGTACTCGTCGTCGTCGAGGTCGTAGGGGTCCTCGTCGGGGAACCCCCGCGTGTACACCTGGCCGGTGGCGAACCCACCGGTCTTCGCGTCGACGTAGGGGCGGACGACCCACCGCCGGACGGCGACGCGGACGGGGTAGCGCGTCGGCGGCAACACGAGGACGAATCCGAGGAGGTCGGTCACCAGCCCCGGCGTGAGCAGGAACGCGCCGGCGGCGACGAGCAACGCGCCGTCGATGAGTTCGTCCTCGGGCAGCGACCCGCGAGCGAGTTTGCGCTGGATACGCCGGGCGGTGTGTCGGCCCTCAGCGCGGACGAGCAGGAGACCGACGAGACCCGTCAGCACGACGAGCGCGACGGTCGCCGGCAGGCCGAGGTTCGGCAACACGCCGACGAGCAACACCAGCACGTCGAACAGCGGAATGAGCAACAGCAACCCGACGATACGCAGCATTCCCATGCCTCACGCTAGTCCGCCCGGGCCCAAACGTGTTCCGGCCTCCCAGCAGTGAACGACTGCATCCGGTGGGCGAACGACACCGACCGTCGTTCGCACGGCGACGGAGCGTCGACGCCGAGTCAGAACCCTTTCGACGGCCGACGCCCGACTCCGACCATGACCGACGAGTCGCTCGTGGAGTGGCGCGAGTGGGGACCCGAGGCGTTCGCGGAGGCCGAAGAACGCGACGCGCCGCTGTTGGTGTTCCTGACCGCGCCGTGGTGTACCTGGTGTGCGCAGATGGAGCGGGAGGGGTTCGGCAGTCCCATGATCGCCGCGAACGTCCGCGAGGGGTTCGTCCCCGTCCGCGTCGACGCCGACCGTCTGCCGGCGGTCCGCGAACGCTACCAGATGGGTGGGTTCCCCTCCACGGTGTTCCTGACGCCGGACGGCCGCCTCATCAGCGGCGCGACGTACCTCGACCCCGAGGCGCTGCGCTCGGTCGTCGAGCGCGTCCGGGAGGCGTACGACGACCGCGGGACCGACGCCGGACGCATCCCGCGGGCGCTCCGGGACCCCGACCCCCCGCGCGGCGACCTCGACTCGCGCGTCGAGGCGCACATGGCCGGCCAGTTGGAGGTCGCGTTCGACGAGGAGCACGCCGGGTGGGGCACCGACGCGAAGTTCCCGCTGCCCCGGACCGTCGAGTTCGCGTTGAAACGCGACCGGTCGCGGGCGCTCCGAACGCTCGACGCCGTCGCCACGCACCTCGCGGACCCCGACGGCGGGTTCTACCGCTACGCGACGACCCGCAACTGGGCCGACCCTCACCACGAACGACTGCTCGACGAGAACGCAGCGCTCGTCCGGGCGTTCGCCAACGCCTACCTCCACACCGGCGAGGAGCGCTACCGCGACGTCGCCGACGACGCCATCGACTTCCTCACGACGACGCTGTGGGTCGACGCCGACGACGGGGCGACGGACCCGGAAGAGAGAGCCGACGCGGACGACGCCCCCACGGGCGCGTTCGCGGGGAGTCAGGCCGGCGAGGAGGCGTACTTCGAGCACCCGCTCGAGGAGCGCGGGGCGGCCCCCCACGTCGACGAGACGGTGTTCGCCGACCGCAACGGCCTCGCCGTCGACGCCCTGCTCACCTACCACGCCTACACCGACGACGAGACCGCTCGCACGTACGCGACGGCGGCGCTCGACACGCTCCTCGGCAGAGTCGAAGCCGACGGCACGGTCGCGCACTTCGAGGGCGGTCCGACGGGACTGCTCGGCGACCAGGCCCGACTGCTCCGGGCGCTCACGACCGCCACGCAGGTGCTCGGCGACGACCGGTACCGGACGGCCGCGACCCGCGTCGCCGACCGGACCGTCGAGACGTTGTTCGTCGACGGGACGGTGCTCGACCGCCCGCCAGAAGACGACGCGCTCGGCCTGCTCGACCGCCCGCTCCGGCCCATCGACACGACCGTCGAACTCGCCGAGGCGCTCACCGACCTGTCGGTGCTGTCCGGCGAGGAGCGCTACCGCGACGTCGCCCGCGAGAGCCTCGCGGCGTTCGCCGACGCACGCGACCGCATGGGCGTCGACGTCGCGAGCTACGCGAGCGCCACCGCACGTCTCGTCGACCGGCCGCTGACCGTCGAGGTGTCGGGGGTGGCCGGCAGCGACCTCCACCGCGCGGCGCTCCGAATCGCGGACCACGAGAAGGTCGTGGTCCCCGACGCCGACCTCCCCGAAGCGGTCGAATCGAGCGGCTCCGAGACCGTCGCTCGCGTGACGCTCGGGGCCGAGAGCGCGACGGCACGCACGCCCGAGGAGCTCCAGCGGCGTGTCTCGGAGCTGAACTAAACTCCCGAATCGTTTTTGGTTTCCCGGTCCCAGCGAACGGTAATGGCTAGCCTCCGCGACCTCGGCCTCTCGGAGTACGAGGCACGAGCCTATCGCGCGCTGCTGACGACGGGCCCGACAACCGCCAAGGAGTTGTCACAGGTCAGTGACGTGCCGATGGGGCGCATCTACGACGTACTCAACAGCATCGAGCAGTACAACCTCGTCCGCTCTCAGAGTGCCTCGCGGCCGAAGAAGTACGTCGCCGTCGAACCCGACACCGCACTCGACCGCCTGCTCGAGGACAAGAAACGCGAACTCAACGAGAAGGAACGGCAGTACGAGGGCATCGTCGACGAACTCGTCGGCAGCCTCGACACGACCGACACCGTCGAGGAGCGCTTCTGGACGGCCGCCGTCGGGCCGGCGGAGACGACCGACCTGATGGTCGAACGCATCGCCGCCGCCGACGAGCGCGTCTCAATGGTCGCCTCGACGTTCTCTCAGAGCTTCGACATGGACGACCTCGGCGAGCGCGTCGCGCGCGAACTCGAACGCGCGCTCGACCGCGGCGTCGAGGTGTCGCTGCTCATGCGCCCCCAACTCGTCGACGACCTCCCGGAGTCCGTGGGTCGGCGCTACCGCGAGTCGCTCGCACCTCACGACCTGTTCGACTGTCGCACCAGCGACGACGTGACGGGGAGTTTCACCGTCGTCGACGGTGGCGAGGTCTGCATCGAGGTCCCCCACCCGCTCCACGCCGAGGACACGTTCGCGATGATCGACCTCAAGGACCGGGAGTTCGCCGGCGAGATCCGCGAGGAGTTCGAACCGCGCTGGGCCGCGGCGACACCGCTGTCCTTCTGAGCACTCCCGACGGTCGCGCTCGGCGAACCGTGCTCGCCCCGCTCGGACGGCCCGTGGCGAGGCGACGAGGGTCGACCGCTCCGGTACTCCGGACCGGGACCGGCCTCACTCCATCGCCATCAGGCCGACGCGGTTGCCCTCGGTGTCCCGAATCAGCGCGTAGTGGAGCGTCTCGGTGATGGCCGTCGTTCCGACCAGCACGGTACCGCCCGCGGTCTCGACACGGTCGAGGGCTGCGTCGATGGAGTCGTCGACGGTGAGGTAGACCGTGGGGCCGGCCTCGCCGGTCGGGAACGGCATCGTCTCGCCGGAGTCGAAGTCGTGCTCGCCGGCCTCGAACAGGCCGCCGCCGACCTCGCCGTCCCCCGTCTCGAACAGCAGGTACGGCTCGTCGGTGTCCTCGGCGGCGACGAGGCCGCGGTCGAGGACGGTCGTGTAGAACTCGCGGGCGCGCTCCAGGTCGGTGGCGGGAATCTCGAACCAGCTGATTGCGTGTGTCATGGTGGGTCGGCGGAGCGGGTGCTCCGACACGGTGTCGTTGCGTGGAGGACCTAATGAACGCTCGGCCGGCCGACACCACGGGAGTGGTGCGTGGCGGGTGCGGCTTACTCGTCGTGGCCGTTGACCTCGCCGCGCAGGGTCGACATCTCGGCGACGCGCTCGGCGTGGGCGTTGTGCTGGTGGATGGACTCGTCGTTGGACTGCTTCATCGTCACGACGGCGGAGTCGGGCAGGTGGTCGAACTGTTCGACGACGCCGTCGGCCATCGCGCGGACGCAGTCCTCGACGAACTTCGCGTCGGCGTGGCTCTGGTAGGTCATGTGGTCCTCGTCGGGGCGCTTCGCGAGGTTGTAGATGCGCGCGCTCATCGAGTTCCGGGCGACGTCGATGAGGTCGGTGAGTTCGACGTCGGGCGACCCGTCGGCTTCGATGGTGAGCGTCGCGTGCCCGCGCTGGGAGTGCCCCGGCTGGGGGACCTGTTCGAGGAACTCGTCGATGGTGTCGCGCTCGACGCCGAGGTCCTCCAGCGTCGTCCGGGCGCGGGTCTCGGACATCCCCTGCGAGCACGGACAGACCGTCATCCCGACGACCTTCGCGCCGATGGTCTCGCGGGTGCCCTCGTCGGTGGCCGTCGCCGCGGCGATGATGTCGGCGGTCGACTGCGTGACGCGGTCGGACGCAGGCGTCCGGTCGTGGGTGACGTACGTCGCTTCCATCCGGACCTCCGCCTCGGTCGTGTAGTTGTGCTTGTTCAGCAAGCGTTCGGCGGCGTCGCCACAGACGTCCTCTGGTCGGTAGGCGGTCTCGCTGACTGCCTGTTCGAGCGTCTCGTCGATGACCTCCATGTTCCGGCTCATATCCGCGCCCTTGCGCCACGACGGCAGGTCGACGAACACCTCGAACTCCGCCATCAGGACGATGGGTCGCTCCTCCGCACGGTCCAGTTTCACGAGTTTCTCGACGCCGGTCACACCGACTCGGTTGAGCCCAACCGTGACGTCCGGGCTGGAAGCCTGCACGTCCGGCAGCTGTTTGCTCATTGGTATAGCCATGGCTTGCCAGTCGGTTATGGGTTCCGGAACTGCCGCCGAATCGCCTCTGTCGGCGCTCACACGTCGGAATTCGCGTTTGGCTGTCAGTCGAGTTTTCCGAGCGCCGCGAAGAAGTCGAGGTCCGGCCCCGCGATGCGGACCGGGGTCGCCGAGCGCCGGACCGTCACGTCCGTCGGCGTCGTGACCTCCTGGACGCGCCGGCCGTCGCTGACCACGACCGCCCGCTCCGGGCCGTCGACGCGGACGACCACCTCGCTGTCGGGACCGACGACCAGCGGTGGCATCCCCTCGCTCGCGCACATCTCGGTGACGACGAGACCCGCCGCGTTCGGGTGGACCAGCGGCCCGCCCTCGCTGAGGTTGTAGGCGGTGCTGCCCGTCGGGGTCGCGACGAGCACGCCGTCGGCCGACCCGCCGGAGTACAGCGACCCGTCGACCCTGATCTCGACCTCGCACCCCCCGCCGTGACCGCGCTGTTCGCCCATCACGACGACCTCGTTGAGCGCCGACGGGAGCGACCAGTCCGCGCCGGTCGCCCGGACCCGGGGGAGGTCCTGGACGGGCAGGGCGTCGCTGTGGTACTGCTCGACGGCCGTCGTGACGGCCCCGACGGCGTCCTCGGGGGCGGTGACGTTGAGGAACCCGACCTCGCCGAGGTTGACGCCCATGATGGGAGTCGCACCCGCACCGCGGGCGGTGAACAGGAACGTCCCGTCGCCACCGATGCTCACCACGAGGTCGCAGGCGTCCATCTCGTCGACGGCGACGCCGGGTGCGCCGGCGGCGTCCGCGGTCGCATCGTCCACGACGACGTCGGCGTCGACCGCGTCGCGGATGTCGCCCGCGAGCGACGCCGCACGCGGGTTGTCCTGCTGTGCGACGATGCCTAGCTGCATGGCTCCGAATCGGTCGCCGCGGGTGATAACAGCGGGGGGTCCGCCGCCGACCCCCCGCCCACCTCCGAACCCAGGTCGGAACGACCCCGTGACCCGTGGTGACTCGCGACAGCGTTATGACAGCGGAGAACCAATCACTGGCGCATCATGTCGAAGCGATTGGAGTGCATCATGGAGGGGTGTGACGCGACCATCGAGGGCGAGAGCGAACAGGAGGTGATGGCGCAGGTCGAGACGCACGTCCAGGAGGCCCACCCGGACCTGGACCTCGACGACGAGACGGTCGAACTCGTCCGCTCGAACGTCAAGACCGTCTGAGTCGGTTCGGTCGGTCACGGGACGGACGGGCGGCGGACGCGGCCACCCGCGACTCGGAGCCGTGTCGACGCTCAGTCCATGAACGAGACGCTCTTGGCCGACTGGAGGCGCTCGAACTGGTCGTCGGAGAGCGACACGGTGTCGGCCGCGAGGTTCTCGTCTAGCTGGTCGACCGTCCGCGCGCCGACGATAGGCGCGGAGACCTGCGGGTGGTGCTGGAGGTACGCGAGGCTCACCTGTGCCGGCGAGGCGTCGACCTCCCCGGCGACCTCGCGGACGACGTCGAGCGCGTCGAAGTTCGTCTCGCTGAGGTAACGGTCGGCGAACCGACTGGACTCCGCGCCGCGGGTGCCCTCGGGCATATCCGCCTCGCGGGTGTACTTGCCCGTCAGGAACCCGCCCGCAAGCGGCGACCACGGGCAGATGCCGACGTCGTACGTCTCGCACATGTCGACGTAGTCGTACTCTATCTCCCGGTTGACGAGGTTGTAGCGCGGCTGAGCGACCGTGAACGGTTCGTACCCCCGCCGGTCGGCGATCTCGTTGGCGCGGGCGACCTCCCAGGCGTTCGGTTCGAACGTCGAGGCACCGAGGTAGTTCACCCGCCCGTCGTCGACGAACCCGTCGAGCGTTCGCATGAACTCCTCGGGGGGCGTCTGGTCGTCGAACCGGTGGCAGTACAGGACGTCGAGGTAGTCGGTGCCGACTCGCTCCAGAATCTTGCGAATCTGGCGACGGAGGTGTTTGCGACCGATGCCTCGGCCGTTGGGGTCGTCCTCGCGGGTCGGCCAGAACACCTTCGAGGCGACGACGAAGTCCTCGCGGTCGCGGTTGGCGAGCCAGTCGCCGATCCACTCCTCGCTGCGGCCGTCGCCGTACATGTCGGCGGTGTCGATGAAGTTGCCGCCGCGGTCGGCGTAGGCGTCGAGTAACTCGAAGGCGCGATCCTTGTCGACCTCCACGTCGCCGGCGTCGGTCTCGCGCCCGAACCGCCAGGTGCCGAAGGAGAGACTGGAGACGGTCGTACCGGTGCGGCCGAGCGGTACCGTGTCGAGTTCCATACCGCCGGCGTCGCGGGGACGGGCCTTAGTCGCCGCGGTGCGGTCCGGCGGTGTCGTGCGACGGCGCGGAGCAGTGCGGCGACGGTGTGTTCGAGTCGGTGTGTCGGGGACCGGTGCGTCGGGACCTTCGTGTGGGGACCGGTTGTGGTGGGACCGATGTAGTTGGGGCAGGTGTAGTGGGAGACCGGAGCGAGGAGGACCAGCCAGACGGGGACGGAGGGGTGACGGGCGTCAGTCGTCGCGGTGGGCGTGACCGACGACGAGACACAGCGCGTTCAGCGCGAGGAGGCCGCCGAACGCGCTCAGTCGGGTCGTGGTGTGGAGACCGGCCACGAGCATCGGGAGGTAACAGAACGGGAGCGCCACCGCCAGCCAGAAGGCGACGGCGGCGACCGTCTGCTGGGTCGTTCGCGCGAGACGAGTGGGGAGGGAGGGGGCGGTCGTTCGGTCGGAACGGAGGGTTTTCGTTGACATACGGGGACGACGTTCTCACCTCATCCTACGGGGGCTTATACCCGTCAGAGCTTTCATCGGGTTTCGTGACCTTTCACCCCGGATGAACTCGGTGCTCGGACGTTTTATCGAGCCACGAGAGACGGTTAGAACTTTTATCGAGCCGTCTCGTCGTTCGCTACCGGAACGCTGTGTCGGGCGTCGAGTCGCCGCGCGAACGACGGTGTTCGAGGTCCGGAGCGCTCTATCGCCCGCCGGAGTCGACCGGTCGCGAACCGAGACGAGCACCCGCCCAGCGGTCACCGGAGGTCAGTCGAGCCAACCGATGCGGACGCGCCGCGTCCCGTCGGCCGTCCGGACGCGGGCCTCTTCGCGGCGATGGCGGCGAATTGCGCGTCGCCAGGCCGCGACGGCCGTCGCGTGGTAGTCGTGGTGGGCGTCCGTCGAGAACGGACGGTCGCCGGCGCGCAGGCGGTCCTCGGTGTCGGCGGGCGTCGGGTACGGTGGCGCGTCGGCGTCGAACAGCGCCCAGGGGTCGAGGTGGACAGCGTGGGGATCCCGGACCGTCCACCCGTCCGCACCGCCCGGTGGGTCGCTGCGCTCGGGTGTCGCGACGTGGAGGCGCGCACGCATCCGGCCGTGGAACGGCGGCGTCGCACGCAACACGACCGGCCGACCCGCCCGCCGCGCCTCCGCGGCGCTGACGACGTCGTCGAACGTCACCACGAGCGACCGGACGGCGCTGGGGTCCACGGGTCCAGACGCGCCCCCGAGTGGCTTAACGACGGCGGCGCGAGCGACGGAGCCACCGCACTAGGACGAAGCGTGTCACGGCAGCCCACGGCGACGGAACGCTCTTACGGGCGGCGGCCGGCGCGCCGGTATGGAGTTCCTCACCCCGCCGTCGCTCTCCCCGGGGGACCGCGTCGCCGTCGTCGCTCCCTCCAGTGGCGGCGCACGGGCCGCCCCGCACGTCCTCTCGCTGGCGCTCGACCGATTGCGCGACCGGTTCGACCTCGACCCGGTCGTCCACCCGACCGCCCGGCAGGGCGACGCGTTCCTCCGGGCCCACCCGCGGGCGCGGGCGGCGGCCATCCACGAGGCGTTTCGCGACCCCGAGGTTCGAGGCGTGTTCGCCACCATCGGCGGCGACGACCAACTGCGCGTCCTTCGTCACCTCGACCCCGAGGTCCTGCGGGCGAACCCCACGCGCTTCTACGGGATGAGCGACAACACGAACCTCCAGTTGCTCCTCTGGCGGGCGGGCGTCGTCTCGTACAACGGCGGCCAACTGCTGAATCAGGTCGGGACGCCCGGCCGACTCCCCGCGTTCAGCGAACGCTACCTCCGCCGGGCACTGTTCGAGGAGACGCTCGGTGACCTCGACAGCGCCCCGCGCTGGACCGACGACACCATCGAGTGGACGAACGACGACTACGCCGAGACGACCCCCGAGTACGAACCAGCGCCGGGGTGGACGTGGGCCGGCGGTGACGAGAGCGTCACCGGGCGCGTCTGGGGTGGCTGTCTCGCCATCGTCGACTGGCACCTCGCGACCGACCGCTACCTGCCCGCTCCCGAGCGCCTCGACGGAGCCATCCTCGCCATCGAGACGTCCGAGGAACGCCCGAGCGCCGACGAGGTTCGCCGGACGCTGATGTGCATGGGCGAGCGCGGTCTGCTCTCGCGGTTCGACGCGGTGGTCGTCGGTCGCCCCCAGACGCGCAACCGGTTCGAACGCCCCGGTGAAGCGGCCCGCGAACGGTACCGCCGCGACCAGCGCGAGGCCGTCTTGGGCCAACTCGACCGGTACAACCCCGACGCGCCGGTCGTCTTCGACCTCGACTTCGGCCACACCAACCCGACGGTCCCCCTCCCGGTCGGCGGGCGCGTCGAACTCGACCCCGCCGCGGAGACGATACGGTTCGGCTGAGGTCGAGTCGCAGCCACCAGCGGCCCCGGTTCTCGTCAACCCGGCAACCGTTGCCGGTGAAACGGCAGGAGGGAACCGCCGTCATAGGCACCCCCACACCGTCCGTTCCGGTTCCGTTTCGTCCGGCGTTGACAGCTAAACGGCTGTGTAACGAAGCCCTTGCTCGGTGGAGTGCCGACGATGACAGCATCGCACAGGCACCGCGTCGCCACCGTGGCGCTCGTGGTCGCCCTCATCGCGGTTCCCGCCGCCTCGGCCGCCGTGGCCGCCCAGTCGAGCGGCGACATCGACTCCTGTACGACCATCGACCAGTCCGGCACGTACACGCTCACCGGCGACGTCGGCGCGAACGCGTCGGGCCAGGCGTGTCTCACCATCGCCGCGAGCGACGTGACGCTCGACGGGAACGGTAACGCCATCGAGAACACTGGTGGCGAGGCCGACACCGGCGTCCTCGTCCGCGGGCAGAACGCGGTCGTCCGCGACGTCACCGTCTCCGGGTGGGTCGACGGGGTCCGCCTCGTCGACGCCTACGCCGCGAGCGTCGAGGGTGCGACGCTGACCGGCAACCAGAACGGCGTCAGCCTCGACCGGACCGCCGACGCGACGGTCACGGACACCGCGCTGACCGGCAACGACGTCGGTCTCGGCGCGAGTGACAGCGGCGTCACACTCAGTAACGTCGACGTGACGAGCAACGCCGTCGGCGTCCAGGCGCTGTACGCGAACGTCGGCGTCGAGCGCAGCACCGTCTCGAACAACGACGGGAACGGTATCAGCGTCGACTCGGGCACCTCCGTCAGCGTCGACCGCACGGCCGTCGAGAACAACGGTAACCACGGCGTCCGCGTCGTCTCCGTCGACTCCGCGACGATTCGCTACAGCGTCTTCGGAGGCAACGGTGGCGACGGCGTCCACGCCGAAGGTGGACAGGTCGACGCCCGCGAGAACTGGTGGGGCGCGGAGAACGGCCCCTCCGGGAACGTCGAAGACCCTGCGACCGGTCGCCTCGCCGACGGCGACGGTGACAGCGTGAGCGAAGGGCAGACCGCGGGCGTCTCGAACGTCCGGTTCGACCCGTACTACGTCACCGACCCGCAGACCGGCGACGGCACGCTCGTCGGCGAGGAACCGACCGAGACGCCGACCCCGGAACCGACCGAGGAGCCCACAGAGGAACCGACTGAAGAGCCGACCGACCAGCCCACTGCCGAACCGACCGACACCGAGGACGGTGCCGGCGACGACGGTGACGCTGGCACCGGCGACGACGACGCCGGGACTGGTGACGACGATGCAGGAACCGGTGACGGCGACGCCGGTGGCTCGGACACCGTGACGACGACCGACGACTCGGACGACGCAACGAGCGACCCGACGACGACCGATTCGTCGGCGACCGACGGTGACGACACGACCACGAGCGACACGTCCGCGACGACCGACGACTCGGCGACCACGACGAGCGAGAACGGCACCGACGCGGCCGCCGGACCCGCCGCTCCGGTCAACGACACCGAGGCGACGGCCGGCGAGAACGGAACGCTGACCAGTCGCGTCGTCGGTGGCGAGACGACGACGTCGAGCGGGAGCGGTCCCGGCTTCGGCGTCGCCGCCGCACTGGTCGCGCTCGGAGCGAGCGCCCTCCTCGCGCGACGGTACTGACCCGACCACGCGACCGCGACACACGTTTTCGACAACACCGACGACGAGCGCGTGCGCTGTCGGCGACCGGCGACACCAGAAGACGAAGACCGCGGTTCAGTCGTCCGCGGACTGGGAGATGCGCTGGGTCGCGAGTTCGCCGTCGAGGTCGACGTCGAGGCCGCCGACGACCTCCACGTAGGGGTACGGCATGTCGATTCCCTCGGCGTCACAGCGCTCTTTGACCGCCTGGACGAAGTCCGAACGGATGGCCGTGAACCCCGAGCGAGAGGGGTTGCCCATCCAGAAGCGCGTCTGGAGACCGACGTAGGAGTCGGCGAGTTCGGTGACGCGCACGTCGGGTGCGGGGTCGCTCAGGATCTCGTCTTGCTTGCTCGCCTCGTCGAGGATGACTCGCTTCGCGTGGTCGATGTCGTCCTCGTAGCCGATGCCGAAGACGAACTTCTGGCGGAGCGTGTCGTAGGCGACGGGGTTCTTCAACGGGTTGTTGGCGAGTTCGGAGTTCGGGACGGTGATCTTCTCGTTGTCGAACGTCTTGACCGTCGTCACTCGGAGGTCGATGTCGACGACACGGCCGACGACGTCGTCCTGTTCGATCCAGTCGCCCACCTCGAACGGTTTGTCCTTGAGGATGAAGATGCCCGCGACGAAGTTGCTCATGAGGTCCTGTGCGGCGAAGCCGACGGCGAGCGCGAGCGCACCGCCGAGGGTGGCGAACGCCGCGAGGAACGCCCCGAACCCCGCGAGCGTCAGCGCGATAGCGAGCGCCGCGAACAGCGCGAGCGCCCCGAGCACGCCGTCGGCGAGGCTCCGGATGGTCTCGTTGTACCCGCGAGCCTTCATCGCCCGCTTGACGAGCGGGACGGCGATCAGTCGCCCGAGGAGGTAGACGACGACGAACGCGACGACGAACGTCGCGACCGCCGCGAGCACCCCGGGGTACGCTTCGAGGAGTCCCTCGAAGTCCTGTGGAATCACCGGTTCGTCCTGCAAGAGGAGGGTCGGTGTCATCCGCACACCACCCCGTCGGCCACCGTCGCGGGAGTGTGGTCGACCCGGCCGTTGCGACAACCGCGCACACCTGTCGTCAGCATGTGGTGACACTCCACTCACGGCAGTGGTATAAATCCAGACGCGGAGAGACGGGAGAGCCACCCGGAGCGGCGGGTTCTGGCCCGTGTCTGACGTTAGTTATTTACTACTCACCGTTGGATTAAGTGCGTGGACGATACGACACGAGGGGGCGACGGTGGGTCGCCGCGGTTCGCCGCGGCGCTCCGTCGCCTCAAGCGTGAGGGGGCCCGACTGCTCGTCACCGGGGAGGTGAACGCGGCGGTCCACGCACGACAGACCCGTCTCCTCCTCGGGTCGCCGCGCGAGGAGCGCGTTCGCGTCCTCGCGCTCGTCGGCGGCTCGTCCCCGTCCCGGTTCCTCCCCGACGGTGTCGCCCCGACGGACGACGACGTCGCGGTCGTCACCCACGGTGACACCCGTTCGACCGCCGCCGACGTCTCCTCTACGGACGCCGACGTCTCCCCCTCCTCGGCAGGTGAGTTCCCGACCGACCGTCTCGACGGGTTCTCCGCCGCGGTGCAGTCCGCCGTCGACTGCCAGCGAACGGTACACGGACCGCTGTCCCCGGCCGAACTCCGTGTCGGCGTGGTCGGGGCGGGTGGACTGCTCGACGGTACGGGCGTCGACCGGGTCACACGGACCCTCGACGCGCTCGGAGAGTGCGTCGTCGACCGTCGCGGGATGTTCCACTGTCACGTCTCCGGGCCGGTCGACGCCCCCGAGACCGCCGCGCTCGGCGCAGCGTTCGACGCCCGCATCGACCTCCGGCAGCGCGACGGCCTCCCACCCGAACAGCGCTGGACGCTCCCGGCGCTCGACGAGTCGAGCGAGTGGATGTTGTTATAATCGCCCAGTCGAATAGCCAGTGTGAGCGCTCGTTACCTGACCATCGCCGCCATCGACGACCCCGTCGGTGTCGAGATCGCCGACGACATCCAGGGAGTCACCACGCGCCTGGAGACGGCGACCCCGGTCAGTCCCGAGCCGACAGAACCCGACAACTTCGTCTTCCCCGTCGACGTGGCGGCGCGTCTCGACACGACCGCCCTCCGTATCCCACAGCACGTCAACCTCATCGTCCGGACGATGGACGGGCGGGTCGTCGCCGAGGGGGCCAACCGCAACGAGATGCGCGTCCCCGACGGCGAGTACGTCGTCGAGATAACGTCACTGGCCGTCAAGACCTACCTCGCCGTCGAGGGGTCGCTCCGGTCGACGACCGACGACGTGGGCCGCCGACTACTGCTCGATGACACCGACGACGTCCGTCTCGGCGTGCGCTCGATGCACGAGTTCCCCGCGACGACGGTGACGACGACCGACCGACCCGCTGACCTCGCCCGAGCGCTCTCCTGTCTCGGGTCGGCGCTGAAGACGGACTCGCCCGAGCGGTCGTGGCCGACGCTCCGTGGGCACCCGCCGTTGCTCGAACTCGGCGACGACTTCGACGCGCCGCCGGGGTTCGAACGGACCGACGGGCCGATTCGCATCGAGGTGCCCCCGAACGTCGGGTTCCTGTTCCCGGTCGCGCCGCTGGCGTACTACCTCGGTGCGCAGGTGATGCTCGGCGACCGCCCCAGACTCGTCGCCGGCGGCGAGTCCTACCCGCTCGACGCCGCCGACGGGTTCGAACGGACCGTCCACCGGACGCTCGAACGGCTGTTCACGCTGGACTGTATCGTCCGGACCGAAGGGCTCTACCCCGTCGACCTCGACGCCCGCAGTCGCGTCGAAGCCGACCTCCCGTTCGACCCGGCGGCGCTGTACGACGCCTCGCTCGTCGAGCAGGTGCGAACCTTCCTCGACACCCCACACCGCGTCGTCGAGCCGGTGATCCCGACGTGGAAGTCGACGGTCGACCTCGCGCCGACGGCCGAGAACCTCGTCCACGTCCCGTTCGCTGCCGCCGACCTCGCGCGGGTCCGCTGTCCTCGACCGGCGACCGCCGACGCCACGACCGAGCCGCTGGCGGCCATCGAGGACTTCTACCGCGCCGACGGGGGAGTCGTCCGCGGCGTGACCCGGCAGCCGGAGTCGCCGGACCCGCCGACGTCGCCGTTCGGCGAGGACGTCACCGTCGTCCAGCCCGAGCCGACGGACACCATCGAACACGTCTGGGTCGGCGACGGCGTCCCGATGGGGGCGTCGAAGCCGACGCTCGAGGCGTGCAAGCGCCGTCTCGAAGCCCAGCCCAGCGGTGCCATCGAGGTGGCTGTCGTCTCGAACTCCCCCGAGATGCGCGCCGAACTCGACGTCCGGGACCTCTACGGGTTGCGCGAACTGGTCGCGTTCGACATCGACATCTACGAGGACCTCACCGGGACCGAGTTGGCGTCCGTGCTCGCCGACGACTACGACTTCGTCCACTACGTCGGCCACGTCGACGGCGACGGGATGCAGTGCGCCGACGGCCCGCTGGACGCGACGACGCTCGACACCGTCGGTGCGCGCGCGTTCGTCCTCAACGCGTGTCGCTCCTACGAGCAGGGGGTGGAACTCGTCGAGAAGGGAGCGACGGCGGGCGTCGTCACGCTCGCGGAGGTCGCTAACGAACCGGCGACCCGGGTCGGCCGGACGCTGGCGCGCCTGCTCAACGCCGGGTTCTCGATGGCCGGCGCGCTCGACATCCTCCGGAAGGACTCCATTACCGGGCGACAGTACACCGTGGTCGGGGACGCACAGGTCCAGATCGCGAGCAGCAGGGGCGGGACACCCATCTACACGACGATAGCGGAGCGAGACTCCGAGTACCTCGCGTCGCTCTACGCGTACCCGACGTCTCGGACGAAACTCGGGTCGATATGCGTCCCGTACATCGCGGACAACGACACGTACTACCTCAACTCGGGTGCGGTCGGCGAGTTCCTCGTCGACGAGGACGAACTCCACGACTACCTGGGCCGGAGCCAACTTCCCGTGAGAATCGACGGTCGACTCCGGTGGCGCAACGAAGTCCTCGCGGAGATGCGAGAGAACGACCGCTGAACTACGGTCCGACGATGGTTCCAGCGGACGCTGCGGCCGACCCGGCCTGAGTCAGCATGAGCAGCATGGTGAACAGGACGCCGGCCATCTTTGGGTGCTCTGCAACGTAGGTCGAAACGGTCGAGTCGGACATGACAGTTGCACCCATGCGCCATGAAACAATCAATTTTACTGAATAGATTTTAGAAATTTAATCTTAAATTAATCTTGAAAGTTCCGACGGGTCGTCGAAACTCCACGACGGGGCGGCCGTCGAGTCCTTCGGCGCGCTGTCGCCCGTCGGCGGAGCCTGCCATCTGCCGGCGGCAACGTCATACGACGTGCGTGCGTCTGTCGTATTCCATCGATGACACCACATCACCACCACATCGAGTGCGGGACGGGACGAGGTCGAGCCACGACGGACGGCGGTGAGCGGCGGTGACGGTGCTCCAGTCCGTCCTCCAGGCCGGCGGCGAGGCCGACCTGGCGAACACGCTCGTCGCGTTCACCATCAACCTGGTCGTCGGGACGGGAGCCATCCACCTCGGCGCGTTGCTGGTCGTCGACGTCGACACCGGCTACGGCCGGGCGGCGCTCACGGCGCTCCTCGGGGCGCTCGCGTGGGCGGCCATCCTGTTCTTCCTCCCGGCGGTGCCGGTGCTGGCCCCGCTGCTCGGTCTCGTCGTCTGGGTCACGCTCATCAACTGGCTGTACCCCGGAAACTGGGTCACCGCGGCGGCCATCGGCGTCGTCGCGTGGTTCGTCGCCGTCGTCCTGCTGTGGGTGCTGGCGTCGGCCGGCCTCGTCGGCGTCGAGGCGCTGGGCGTCCCCGGTGCCTGAGTCGCTCGGAGAGACGACGCTGGCGCTCCGCGAGGAGTCCCGAAAGAAGTATGGCCGGGGTGGGCTCCGAACCCACGATCTCCGCATATCCCAGGTGTGAGGTCGGCGAAGACCTCACGGGATGCAGGCAAGTTGCCGCGCGAGTGTGAACCCTATGAGTGCGGCGCTATGTCCAGCTAAGCCACCCGGCCGCATCTGCTGATTTCGCGGTTTCGCACTTGACTCTTCTCATCTTCTCCCGGGGTTTTATGAGACGATAGACAGACCGCGTGGCATGGAAACCCCCAGCCTGCTCGCGTCGGCGGTGGCCGACGACCCCGTCGAGGCGGCCGTGCCGCTCGGCGGCGACGACCGCCTCGTCGTCACGCCCTCGCGAACGTACGTCTACCGCGCGGAGGGGCTGTTGCGCGACGAGGCCGTCGAGACCATCGGTCACGACGTCGACCGCGTCGCGGTCACCGAGGGCCGGCGCAAGACGACCATCACGACGAGCACGATGGCCGGCGAGGAGGAGTTCACCGTCCCCACCAAGCGCCTCGACGACGTGCTCGCGCCGCTGTTGAGCGGCGTCCTCCGCGAGACGGGCGAGACGGCGGACGGCGAGGCCGTGCTGGCGGTCTACCGGTTCAGCGAACTCACCCTCGTCGTCACCGAAGGGCGGGTCGTCAAGCACGTCGGAACCGCGCTGTGGGACGCCGAGTACGAGTCGTTCCCGTTCGCGGACGTGACGGACTTCGACGTCGAGGAGGGGAGCGTCGCGACCCAACTCGTCCTCACCGTCGGCGGGCGACCCCAGCGGGTCAAAGCCCCCAGCGAACGCGCCGGCGAGGTCAGACAGACCCTCCAGCGCGCGCTGCTCGACTACCACGGCGTGAACTCCCTGGCCGCGTTGCGAGCCCAGACCGCCGACGAGGACGACGGGGACGAGGCGGTCACCGCGGACGAAGCGACGGCCACGACGCCCGACGACGAGCCGACCCGAACGGTCGCACCGCTGCTCGACGACGCCGCGGAGGACGAGAGCACCACGAGCGCTTCGACGGCAGCCCCGACGACCGGGACGACCGGGACGGCCGACGAGACTCCGGCCGCCCCCGACGAGGTGCTCCAGCGTCTCGACGCGTTGGAGGCGACCGTCGACCACCAGACCGACCTCATCGAACGCCAGCAGGAGACCCTCCAGGTGCTCATCGAGGAGTTGCGACAGGGTCGCTGAGGTCGAGGAGGCACGGTGGCTGGGCTCTCGGCCGGTCACCGCGTCAGGACTCTCGACCGGTCACCTTCCGGATGCACGACGAGCCGAACGGCCCGTGCTCGCCCGCCTGGAGGCGCATGAAGTAGCCCGTCGAGATGGACGCCCCACAGCGCTTACACTGGAAGTCGCCCTGTTTCTCGACGACCTCGCTCTGGAACGAGAGGAAGCTCCCCCCGTTCGGGCGGATGATGCCGTCCTCGCGGTCGATGACGCCGCGCTTCTCGGCGGTGTCGAGGATGGTCCGCGTCGTGGTCGGGTTGCTGGTGATGGTCTCGAGACGGTCGACGGCGTCGGCGAGCGACAGCTCCTCGTGTTCGAGGCGTTCGAGCAGTTGGACACCGAGTTCGACCGTCTCGTCGCTCACGCCCGGCGCTACAGAGTGTGAGGGCTTAAACGGTACGCCACGACGGGAGAGAGGCGACCGAAACGGGGCCGACGGACCCATCACTCCGACGACCAGAAGGGACTTACCGCGTCCGTGGAACCCGATGGTATGGAACGCGCGACGCGACGACAGCTGAGCGGACTGGCGCTCGCGGTCGGTGTCGTCGCCGTCGCCTCGCTGGCCGTCTCGCCCGAGCGCGTCCTCCGGGCGATGGCGGCCGTCGCCGCCGACCCGCTCGTGTTCGCGGGGGTGGTGCTCGGCGCGGCGCTCCTCCGGCCGGTCGTCGCCTGGCCGATGACGCCCCTGGTCGGCGTCGTCGGCTACGTCCTCGGCGTGACGCCGCTCGCACTCGCGCTGGGGCTGGCCGTCGCCACCGGCACCGCCGCCATCCCGTACCTCCTCGCGCGTCGCTACCGACCCAGCGAGGGGGTGTTGGGCTGGCTGGCGGACGCCGGCGCGGACTGCTTCGAGACGGCCGGCGACACCCGCGGCGTCGTCGCCGCCCGCCTCGCGCCGCTGCCGACCGACGTGGTCTCGTACGGCGCGGGCCTCTCGAACGTCTCGGCTCGACCGTACGTCCTCGGGACCGCACTCGGGGAAGCGCCGTGGGTCGTCGCCGCACTCCTCGCGGGCAGTTCGATGGAGACGCTGACGACCGAGGGACTGTCCGCGGGGCTCCCCCTCGTCGTCGCCGGACTCGCCGTCGGATCGCTGCTCCTCAGCGGCCCGCTGTACCGACAGCTCTCGACGGGGACGGTGGAGTAGACCGAAGAACTCGGAGGGCCGACGACGGGAACAGACCGGGCGACGTGGTACTCAGACGAACGGGTCCGAGCAGTCGACGACGACGCCGTGGTTCGGACAGACGTACTTGCAGTGGCGCTTGTACATCGACGCCTCGCAGTAGGGACACGGCCGCCCTCGACGCTCGGGACGGTCGGGGTGCTCGTCCGACTCGCTCATGCGCATCGGTTCGTCGCCGACCGCTTCACCGTTGGGATTCGGGAGAGATTCTAGAACCAGTTCGGACAACCCGTTTACCCGCGGTTCGTCTCCGGTCGCGTATGGACAGCTATCGAACACGCGCACGGACGGCGCTCCCGGCGGTCGGCGTCGCGCTGGCGGCGGGCGTCGCCGCGGTCGCGGGGTCGTACGCCGTCGCCGGGTCGACCACCGGCTACGTCGTCGCCCCCGTCGAGTCGGGCCTCTCGCGGGCGATGCCCGGAGCGGTCGTCACGTTCGCCATCACCGTCCTCGGCAGTCTCGGGCAGCAGTTGAGCCTGCTCACGGCGACGCTGCTCGTCGTCGGCGTCGTCGCCAGCGTCGCCCTCGCCGGCGTGGTCGTCGCCCGACGCGCACCACCCCTGGTCGGGGCCGTCGGTGCGGGCGTCGTCGTCGGCGCACTCGCCCTCCTCGTGACGGGCGAACCACTGGCGGCGCTCGGTGCCGGGACGCCGGTGGTCGTCGTCCTCGATGCGGTCGACCTGTTCGGGCGGCGGGTCGCCGACGCCGGGACGCGCGTCGACCCCGGCCGCCGGAGCGCGCTCGGTACGCTCGCCGCGGCGTTCGCCTTCGGCGTGCTGGGCATCGACGTCGGCAGTCGCCTCGGCGACGAGTCGGGCGGGGCGGCCGCCCCGGCACCCCAGCGCGCCGACACCCAGCGCCTCCTCGCGCAGGCCAGCGAGCAGTCCCTCGACGTCGAGGGCCTCGAACCGCTGGTGAGCGACTCGTTCTACCAGGTCGACATCAACGCCGTCGACCCGTCGGTCGACGCCGACTCGTGGTCGATGGCCGTCACCGGGAACGTCGACCGCGAGGTGACCTACAGCTACGACGACCTGCGCGCGATGGAGTCCCGGCCGGAGTTCGTCACGCTACGCTGTGTCGGCGAGTCGCTCAACGGCAAGAAGATGGACACCGCGCTGTGGGAGACAGTACCCGTCGCCCCCCTGCTGGACGAGGCGGGGGTCGGCGACGCGAACTGCTGTGTGATGGCTCGCGCCGCGGACGGCTTCTACGAGGAGTTCCCGCTGTCGGTGCTCCGCACCGCCCGCATCGCCTACGGGATGAACGGCGAGGCACTGCCTCGCGCGCACGGCGCGCCCGCCCGCCTGCTCGTCCCCGGCCACTGGGGGGAGATCAACGTCAAGTGGCTCACCGAACTCGAGATTCTGACCGAGGAGGTCGACGGCTACTGGGAGGAACGCGGCTGGCACGGCACCGGTCCGGTAAACACCGTCGCGAAACTCCACGTCCTCGACCAACGCGAGGGGAGCGTCGTGGTGGCGGGCCACGCCTACGCCGGGACGCGGGGCATCTCCCGCGTCGAAGTCTCGACCGACGGCGGTGAGACGTGGACCGACGCGGAGCTATCGGAGGAGTTGCCGGGCGAGGACGTCTGGCGACAGTGGGCCTACGAGTACGACCACCCCGATACGGAACACGAGGTCGTCGTCCGCGCGTACGACGGCGACGGGACCCGCCAACCCCAGGAGGAGCGTGAGGCGTTCCCCAGCGGCCCCTCGGGATGGGTGTCCCGGACGGTGTCGTGATGGTTCGCCGAGCAGTCTCGGCGACCGATGGAGTTACCACACCACACGAACCCCCTACTGACGGATGGAGAAGGCACTCTGGTACCTGCTCGTCGGGACGCGGGGCGGGGCGAACAGGGCGCGCATCATCCGCGCGCTCTCGGAGCGCCCGCGCAACGCCAACCAGCTCTCGGAGTGCCTCGACGTGGACTACAACACCGTCCGACACCACCTGGACATGCTACTAGAACACGACGTCGTCGAGACCGGCGGCGGTGAGTACGGCAAGCTGTACTTCCTCACCGACCGCTTCGAGCACCACCGCGAACAGTTCGAGACCATCGCGGAGCACCTCTGATGGCCGCCATGGGACCCTGGGTGATGGTCGCCAGCGCCCTCGCGACGGTCAACCTGCTCTTGCTGGGCGTGCTGACCGCCGTCTGGCTGCGCAACTACCGGACGTTCCGCTCGGGGATGGTCGCCGGTCTCGTCGCGTTCGGCGCGGTGATGCTCGTCGAGAACGCCGTCGCCATCTACTTCTTCTTCAGCATGCAGTCGCTGTACTCGATGGACCCCGGCGTCCAGCAGGTCGTCGCCGTGTTGCGCGGGCTACAGGCGCTCGCACTGGTGTTCCTGACCTACGTGACGGTGAAGTAGAGCCACCGAGGACACGGACGGCGGCCGGCGGTCGAGTGCGTATCGGAGAGTGAGAGTCGAAGAGCGTCGGAGAGAGACCGAAAGGGAGAGAGCGCCGTCTAGTTCAGCTTACGAGCACTCGGACCAGCCACACGACTGGCAGGTCTTACAGCCCTCGCTCATGTACAGCGACATCGAGCCACAGGTCGGACACTCGGGGCTCTCGCCCGCCGCGATGAGGTCCTGGGTGATGTCGGCGTTCTCGTCGGTCGCGGTGCCGTTCCCCGACTGAGGAGGCGTGTCGGCCTCCGCGGCCAGCCCACCGTCGGGTTCGGGGGCGTCCTCGCCCTCCGCGAGTTCCGTCAGGTTCTGCTGTTTGGGGTACGGCTTGTCGATCTCGTCGTCGAGGTAGCGGCGCATCGCCGTGCCGATGGCGTCGGGGATGGACTGGATCTGCTCGCCCTTGTCCCACGCGACCTTCGGGGAGCGCGTGCCCTGCAGTTCGTCGACGATCTCCTCGGGGTCGACGCCGGAGCGCAGCGCAGTCGATATGACCTTCGCCAGCGCCTCGGTGAAGGAGTTGGTGAACCCACCGGAGTGACCGATGTTCGCGAACAGTTCGAACGGCCGGCCGTGGTCGTCCTCGTTGATGTTGACGTACACCTTGCCGTAGCCGGTGTCGATGCGCTGGGTGACGCCGTGGAGCACGTCGGGGCGGGCCTGCTTCTCGGCGTAGTCCGGGGCGGCCGCGCCGCCGATGACGGCGTCGATTTCGGTGTCGAGCGCCGCACGGACGTTCTCGTCGTCGAGGAACCCGTCGAGACCACCGAACACCTCCTCGATCTGAGAGACGATGGCCGCGGCGGCCTCCTCCTCGTCTGCGAACTCGGCGTTGTCCGCACGCGTGGTGAGCACCTGCTTCGAGCGGGTGCCGTCGCGGTAGACGGTGACGCCCTTTCCACCGTGGTCGTAGATGTAGCGGTACACCTCGTCCATGTCCTCCTTACTGGCCGAGTTCGGGAAGTTACAGGTCTTCGAGATAGCGGAGTCGACGCCCTGCTGGCAGGCCGTCTGGACGCCCGCGTGGTCGATGCCCGAGAGGTCGGAGGTGACGACGAACAGTTCGCCGATGGCGTCGGGGACGGTCTCCAGCCCCGTCACGCCGTCGAACTCGTTGGTCGCCATCTGCTCTTGGGCCTCGCGCTTGGCGGCTTCGACGTCGATGTCGTTGGCCTCCAGCGTACGCAGGAAGTAGTCGTCGAACTCGACGAGCATCTCGTCGCCCTGCACGTCGTCGCTAACGTTCTTGTAGTACGCGACGTTGAAGATGGGCTCACAGCCACCCGTTGTGTTCCCGACCATCGAGGTCGTGCCCGTCGGGGCGATGGTGGTCGTGTTGTGGTTGCGCATCGGGTAGCCGTCGGCCCAGTCGTCTGCGGACTCGCCGGTCTGGTGTTCGAACCACTCGCGGTACTCCGTGGGGTTCGCGTACTTCGAGTCGTCCCAGTCCTCGAACGAGCCACGCGCTTCGGCGAGGTCGTGGGAGGCCGACTTCGAGTCGTGGTTGATCTGCATCATCAGCTGGCGGGCGACCTCGTTGCCCTCCTCGCTCCCGTAGCGGATGCCCAACTGGATGTAGAGCTGTGCCAGCCCCATGACGCCGAGACCGATCTTGCGCATCGCACGGACCTTCTCCTCGATCTTCTTCACCGGGAAGTCGCTCATCGTGACGACGTTCTCCAGGAAGCGCGTGCCGAGTTCGATGCGGCGGTCGAACTCGTCGGTGGCGATGGCCTCCTCCAGGAACGCCTCGACGGCGGCCTCGGTGTCACCGTCGAACTCCTCGCGGAAGACGCGCCAGTCGGGGGCGTCCTCGGCGACGATGGTCGAGAGGTTGATGTGCCCGAGGTTGCACGCCTCGTACTCCTCCAGCGGCTGTTCGCCACACGGGTTCGTCGCGAGGATGCGGTGGTCGGGGTGCTCCTCGACGTCGAAGGAGTGCTCCTTGTTGATGCGTTCGAGGTAGACGACGCCGGGTTCGCCGTTCTCGTGTGCGCCCGAGACGATGCGGTCCCAGAGCACGTCGGCGGGAATCGACATGACCTCGCCCGGTTCGATGTACTCGCCGAGACCGTAGCGGGAGTACATTTCCCTGGTCTCCTCGGTGGCGATGTGCGGTTCCTCGGTGCGCGGGTTCTCGAAGACGTACTCCTCGCCCTCGTACAGCGCGTCCATGAACCCGTCCGTCACGCCGACGGAGATGTTGAAGTTCGACAGGTGACCCTCGACGGCGTTGCGGAGGTGTTTGGGGACGCGACCGTCCTCGTCGATGAGGCCCCGTGCCTCTTCGAGCGCCTCGGAGAACGACGTGTAGGTGTAGTCGTCGGGGTCGTTGAGCCGTAGACAGTGTGCGAGGCTCACGTCTTTGTTCTTCGCGTGGATGAACTCGATGACGTCCGGGTGGCTGATGCGCATGACGCCCATCTGTGCGCCGCGGCGGGTGCCGCCCTGCGCGATGGTCTCGCACATCTGGTCGAACGTCCGCATGAACGTGATGGGGCCGCTGGCGATGCCACCGGTCGAACCGACGGCGTCGCCGAACGGACGGAGTCGCCAGAACGCGTAGCCCATCCCGCCGCCGGACTGGAACACCTCGGCGGCCTCCTTGGCGGTCTGGTGGATGTCGGTGAGGTCGTCCTCGGGCGAGTCGACGAAACAGGCGGAGAGCTGCTGGAGTTCGCCGCCCGCGTTCATCAGCGTCGGCGAGTTCGGGATGAACGAGAGTCGCGACATCGCCTCCTCGAACTCCTCGCGTACGTCCTCGACGTGTGTGCGGAGGTCGTCGTCGAGGTCGGGGACGACGGTGTCGTAGGCGAACTTCGAGACGTTGTAGACGGAGAGGTCGGTCTCGACGTCGTCCTCGACGGTCGTCCCGGCTCCGAACACTTCGGCGGCGAGTTCGTCGCGCCGGGGGTGGTCGGGCTTGAGCTGGTCGGGCGTGACGGTGACGGTCTCGTCGCGCTTGCCCGCCTCGAAGACGACCTCGGCGAGGGCGACGTTCTTGGCGACGCGCGGGAAGAGGTCCTCCTGGCTCTCGATCAGTTCGCCGTCTGCGTCGCGCTTGAGGTAGCGCGCGGGGAGGATGTTGTCGTAGGCGTTGCTCGTCATGCGGTCGGCGAGCGTCTCGCCGTCGGTGCGCTTGACGGGCAGGACGAGTTCGTCCGCGGTGAGGTCTGCCTCGCTCATAGCCCCTCCGTGGGGGTCGATGCTCGGGTCGTGGTGGTGGTGGGTCCAGTCATCGGTAACGACGAGTGCTTACCGTCCAGCAAGTTCAACCCATCGGGTCCGGAGATTTTGCTGGACGGGTTAGTGTCTGATTTCCGAGCCGTCGGACGATTCCAGCCGCCCCACGGCGTCCAACTGGAGACAGGTATGGCCCGAGTATAATGGTTGCCGGACCGCAGTGAAAGTGCGACGTGGTCACGAGAACCGTGCGCCTGCGACGCCTTTCGAGTCGAAGAGAGAGGGTGTTCGACAGACGATCACACTGGAGAGGCCGACGGTTTTATCGCCCTCGTGAGCGATGAGGTACCATGGTCGTCTCGTCGGTCGGACAGGTCGTCGCCCCCGACCTTCTCGTCGCGCTGGTAGGGTTGGTCGTCGTCCTGTTCGTCGCTCGACTGGTCCTGCGTGTCGTCTGGAAGGTCGCCCTCCTCGCCCTCGTCGTCTTCGGTGTCCTGTGGGTCGCCGGGATGCCACAGGCCGTCGCGCTCCTGTAGCCGCGCACCGTTCGACGGCTGTTTGACCCTCCACAAGACATCTATCACTACGGGGATAGCTTCGAGTATGCGAACGACAGCCCTCCTCGTCGCAGGACTCGTCGTCCTCGCCGTGCTCGGTGGGTGTCTGTCGGGACCACCGACCGGTACCGATACGACGACCGAGACACCGACGGCGACGCCAGCATCCACCACGACCGACACGACGACCGGAGCGGCGACACCCACCCCGTCGACCGGTGAGACGACACACACGGAACGCTCCTTCCAGGAGTGCGGGTACGGTCTGACCGTCGACGTAGCGAGCCAGGAGCAACAGACCCGCGTCGACCGAACGGTGAACTACACCGCCCTCGCACCAGAGCGACAGACGGAGTTCCAGAAGGCGCGAGAAGACGGGAGTACCGACCTCGGCGACGACCTGCCCGACCGGTGGGGTAGTCCGGTCATCGTCCGCTTCGAGGAGTACGACTACTACGTGGTCGCGTCGACCTGCTGAGCCTTCGTAACGCCTCACTCAGCCGACGTCACGCCGTCGCCAGTCGCAGGAAGTTCGCCACCACGTCGTGTCCGCGTTCGGTGAGCACGCTCTCGGGGTGGAACTGGACGCACTCGATGGGAAACTCGCGGTGGCGCACACCCATCACGAGACCGTCGTCGGTGCGCGCGCTCACCGTGAAGCAGTCGGGGACGTCGGTCGCCACGAGCGAGTGGTACCGCCCCGCGCGCAGCGGGGAAGGGAGGTCCGCGAACACGCCCTCGCCGTCGTGGTCGACGGCGTGGGCCTTCCCGTGGACCGGGTCCGGCGCACGGCCGACGCTCCCGCCGTAGGCGTAGACGGCCGCTTCGAGACCGAGGCAGACCCCGAGCGTCGGCACCTCGGGACTCACTTCTCGCAGGACGGCCATCGTCACGCCCACGTCGCGGGCGTTCTCGGGGTGACCCGGCCCCGGCGAGAGCACGACGGCGTCGGGGTCGTAGTCGCGCACGTCGGCGAGCGAGGCGGTGTTGCGGACGACCTCGGTGTCGGCGTAGTCGCCCACGTACTCCACGAGGTTGTACGTGAACGAGTCGAAGTTGTCGACGAACAGCACGCGCGGGCGGTCGACGACGCTCACACCGGGCGCTGCGGGTCGGTGACTCGGTTCGCTCACTGCGACACCTCCGGCGCGTCGGGGTCGTCCGACCGGTCGGGACCGTCCGACCCGTCGTCGAGGACGACG
The DNA here is from genome assembly GCF_023699475.1 of Halomarina rubra. Taxonomy (GTDB): domain Archaea; phylum Halobacteriota; class Halobacteria; order Halobacteriales; family Haloarculaceae; genus Halomarina; species Halomarina rubra. The sequence goes on from NZ_JALXFV010000005.1 coordinate 118,333, forward strand.
TCGGTCTCCTCGATGGCCTCCAGCGCGGCGAGCACGCCCCGCATCTTCGATTCGGTCTCCTCGTACTCGCTGGCGGGGTCGGAGTCGGCGACGATGCCCGCGCCTGCCCGGACGGTCACGCGCTCGCCCTCGTCGCACTCCTCGACCGTCGCCGAGCGGATGACGATGGCGACGTCGGCGTCGCCGGTCCAGGAGTAGTAGCCGACGCCGCCGCCGTACAGCCCCCGTGGGGTGTCCTCTAGCTCGTCGACGAGTTCCATCGCCCGCACCTTCGGCGCGCCCGAGAGCGTCCCGGCGGGGAACGACGCGCGGGTCGCGTCGAAGGCATCACACTCCGGCGCGAGTGTCCCCGTCACGGTCGACTCGATGTGCTGGACGTGGCTGTACTTCAGGACGTTCATGAACTCCTCGACGCGGACGCTCCCCTGCTCCGAGACGACACGCACGTCGTTGCGCGCGAGGTCGACGAGCATCGTGTGTTCGGCACGCTCCTTCTCGTCGGCGAGCAACTCGCCGGCGAGGCGGCGGTCCTCGACGGGCGACGCCCCCCTGGGACAGGTGCCGGCGATGGGGTTTGCGACGACGCGGTCGCCGCCGACCGAGACGAGCGTCTCGGGACTCGCCCCGACCAGACGGCGCTCGCCGAAGTCGAGTGCGAACATGTACGGCGAGGGGTTGACCTCGCGCAGGGAGGCGTACAGCCCGAGCGGGTCGATTTCCCCCGTCAGCTCCCGTTCCCGGGAGACGACCGCCTGATAGATGTCGCCGTCGAGGACATGCTCCTTGGCGGCACGGACGGCCTCCTCGTAGTCGTCCCGTGCTCCCGCGCGTTCGTCGGTCCGGACGAACCCGCCCAACTCGGGCGGCGTCGCGTCGGTCAGGACGGCCTCGACGCGCGCGGCCTCGGCGACCAGTGCGTCGTACAGTGCGTCGGCGTCCTCGTCGGGAGCCACGAGCGGCGTGAACACGAGTTCGAGCGTGTCGGTCGCGTGGTCGAACGCCAGTACGCGGTCGGCCAGCACGAACTGCGCGTCGGGCGTGTCGGTGTCCGGGCGGTCGACGCCCACCTCCGCGAGGTGGAGGTCGTAGACGGCCTCGTAGGCGAGAAACCCGACCAGCCCGCCGGTGAGTCGCTGGCGGTCGCCCTCGGGGAACCCGCGGGTCGGCACGTCCGGGAGCGCCCCGCGGAGTTCGTCCAGCGAGTCCGCCTCCGGGCCGTCGTCGAGCGCGAGGTCGGCGTAGCGGTCGTCGAACACCTCGACACCGCTCGCCGGTCCACGGTCACCCTCACGTTCGTCACCGGCAGCGTCGCCGGTCTCCAGCGGGACCTCTGGTCCCGCCCGGTTCGCGTGACCCACCGTCGCCACCGCCGCCGGGTCGACACAGACGTACGAGTAGCGGGCGTGGCGCTCGGCCTCGGCGTCGGTCGTCTCGGCGAGGTCCGCTGACGGCGCGAACGCGCCGTTCGGGTCGGAGGAGGCGACCTTCTCGGCACTCTCCAGCAGGAAGCCGTAGTCGGTCGTCGCCGCGTCGCGGAGCGTCGCGTACGCGGTCAGGGGTTCGACGGCCACGTCGAGAGTGGCCGTCGCGTGAACGACCGCTCGTCCCTCGTCGTCGCCGTCGACCTGTTCGCGAAAGCGCTCGCGCGAGCAGTCGAGCGCCCGGTCGGCAGAGCCACTCACGAGTCGACCCTCCGAACGCGGCGAACGAACCTCGCCATCGCGTCGGCGTCCTTCTCGCCGGGGGCCGCCTCGATGCCGCTGGCGACGTCTACGGCGAACGGACCGACCGTCGTGACGGCTTCGGCGACGTTCTCGGGGGTCAACCCACCCGCGAGCACGACGGGTGCGTCGAGCGTCTCAACCAGCTCTCGGGTACGCGACCAGTCGTGTGTCTCGCCGGTGCCGCCCGCGCCGTCGGCGTCCGTCGAGTCCACGAGGACGGCGTCGGCCGCGGTGGCGTAGGCGGCGTGGTCGCCCGCGAGGTCCGTCGCGGCGACGACCCGGGCGTCGGTGGTCGCCGCGAGGTCCGACACCGCGGCGGGGTCGAGACCGTGGACCTGGACGACGTCCGTCCCTACGCGGTCGGCCAGTGTGGCCGCCTCGGCGGGACCGTCGGGCATCGTCACCAGCACCGTCGTGACGAACGGCGGGACGTCCTCGACGAGCGTGGCCGCCGCGTCGGGAGCGAGTTCGCGTGGCGTGTCGACGGGGACGTCGACGACGAACCCGAGCGCGTCCGCGCCGGCGGCGACGGCCGCGTCGCGTTCGCCCGCTCACGTGATGCCACAGAGTTTGGCGCGCGTCATCTACGCGGAGACCGTGACGCCACACAGAGCGTCGAGTTTCTCGGCGGCCGCCCCCGAGTCGATGGCCTCGCGGGCGCGGTCGACGGCGTCGGCGAGCGTCTCGGCCTCGCCCGCGACGTAGATGGCCGCTCCGGCGTTCGCGAGGATGATGTCTCGCTTGGGGCCGGTCACCTCGCCGGTGACGATGCCACGCAGGTCGGCGGCGTTCTCTGCGGGGGTGCCACCCGCGACGGCGGAGACCGGCGCGCTGTCGAGTCCGAGGTCGGCGGGCGTGACGGTGAACTCCTCGATGTCGTCACCGCGGACCTCGGCGGCGACCGTCTCGCCGTGGAGGCAGATCTCGTCCATCCCGTCGCCGTGGACGACGAGTGCCCGCTCGACGGGGAGGTTCGCGAGCGCACGCGCGAGCACGGGGACGAGGTCGGGGTCGTAGACGCCCACGACCTGCGCGTCCGCCCCGGCGGGGTTCGTCAGCGGCCCGAGGACGTTGAACACCGTGCGAATCCCGAGTTCGCGTCGCGGACCGATGACGGCCTCCATCGCCGGGTGGAACACCGGCGCGAGCATGAACCCGATGCCGCGCTCCTCGATGGCGCGTTCGACGGCCGGCGGTTCGGCGGCCACGTCGACGCCCACCTCGTCGAGCACGTCCGCGCTCCCGGAGTTCGAGGAGACCGAGTAGTTGCCGTGTTTGGCGACGGCGATACCCGCGCCCGCGGCGACGACGGCGCTGGTCGTCGAGACGTTGATCGTGTCGTAGTCGTCGCCGCCCGTCCCGCAGGTGTCGACCAGCGGCGTCCGGTCGGGGTCGATGGTCCGCGCGGCGTCGCGCATCCCCTCGGCGAACCCGGCGATCTCCGTCTCGGTCTCGCCTTTCGCGCGCAGCGCCGTCAGCAACGCACCGATCTGGGCCTCGCTCGCCCCGTCGAACACCGCCGTCGACGCTTCGCGCGCTTCCGCCTGGGTCAGGTCCGCGCCGTCCGTGACGCGCTCGATGTAGTTCATCATGGTTGGTAGATGAGCGTAGTTGGCTTATGATGTACAACTGTGTACACCGACTTAACCCTGTTGTCGTCGGTTCGGGGACGGATTCGGGCGGCGCGCTGGCGTGAAACCGTCCCACGGGACGGGGAAGCACCGTCGGAGCGTTCGGAAAGGTTCAAGTACCATCGCGGGATACTCGATAATGCGAGGGTTGGTGGTCTAGGCTGGTTATGACACCTCCTTGACATGGAGGAGGTCGGCAGTTCAAATCTGCCCCAACCCACTTTTCGACGGCGTTACACGACGAGCGGAGCGAGGAGGCTCGCCGTCGAAATGGAGTACCAGATTTGAACCAGGGAGGTCGCGCGCAGCGAAGTGAGCACGTCCGACCGGGGTTCAAATCTGCCCCAACCCACTTCTCACGTCGTTCTCGGGAGAACGGGCCGGTACTCCGAGCGTCGACTGCGCTAGTTCGGACCGAGGGGACGCGACCATCGTTCGACTCTCCAGCCACGGTTCGTACTCTCTCGTGAGGAGGAGCGCGCAACGAACTCGAGAGACGGGTTGACTACCCCGCGATGACGAGAATCCCTCGGGGTTCGGACCGTCCGTGAGCGGTGAGGACAGGGATATCGTGTCCAGCACCCTACAGTTCCTACTGGACTACCAGTGAGAGATAGGAGATGGGAACTGCAACGCAGAGTATCGAAGACTCGTCCTTGCCGGCCGGTGAGTGTGGTTACGTGACCGCCGACGACGGGAGGCCACTCGACGACGAGAACTGGTCACCGGGGACTGATTCGGCCGTACTGATCTGTCGTCGGCCGAAGTGGAACGACACCGGCCACTGTGTGTGGCATGCAGACGAGGAACAGAAGCCGGCCAGCGAACTCCTCGCTTCGCGGAGTGAGCTGCCAGAGAGACTCGACGGAGCCGTTCTCCGAGGTGTCTCGTTCGACACCAACGTCTCGTTCGCCGACTGTAGTCTCGTCGAGGCAGACTTCTGTAACGCGAGGTTGTGGGGCGTTGATTTCTCGGACGCGACGCTTACCGGGGCCAAGTTACACACCGCAGACTTCCACCAGGCGACGCTGGACCGAGCGGATTTCGAAAGTGCAGATCTCACGAGGGCCTACCTCGTGGAGGCGGATGCGACGGGAGCGACCTTTCGGTACGCGACTCTCGACGACACGATACTCCGAGAGGCGACGTTCGACGAGTCGTCGTTCGCCTATGCGACCGGTGTGAACACCGACATGAGCAAGTCGTCGTTCGAGAACACCGACTTCTGGCGGGCGGAGCTACGGTTCGCGACGTTTCGGAAGGCGACCCTCGAAGGGGCGGAGTTCGCAAAGGCCAACCTCAAGCGAGCGAGCATGTGGAAGGCCGATCTCTCGAAGACGTCGTTCTGGCAGGCGAATCTCAGGGGAGGCGACCTCTGGCAGACGGGACTGGCGGGGACGGATTTCTCGGAGGCGGACCTGTCGTGGGCACGGCTCTCGTACCAGAACCTCGACGGGGTCGACTTATCCGGCGCGAAACTCCGCTGGACAGATTTCCGGGAGTCTCGTGTCACCGGGGCGCGGTTCCGACGTGCAGACCACACGGGCAGGGTACAGGTCGCAGATACCCACCGAGCGAACTTCGAACTGGCGGACTTCAGCGGTGGTCTCTTCCGAGCCGATTCGTTTGCGAAGGCCCGACTCGACCGAGCGAACTTCACGGACGCGGACCTCACGCGTGTCGACTTCACGGACGCGTCACTTCGCCGGGCCGACTTCACCGGAGCGACGCTCTTCGAGACGACGTTCACCGGAGCGGACGCGCAGAATGCCTCGTTCTCGACGGCGAACTGCCGCCGCACACGGTTCGACGACGCTACGATTCACGCCGCCGAGTTCGGCGAGACGCTCGTCGATGCGGCGACCGACGTATCGGTTCACTACCCCGAAACCGACCCGTGGATAGGTCTCGGAGAAGCCGAGCAGGCCGAACGATGGTTGCAGTCGGCTTCGACACATCGAATCGTCCACTCGTTGCTCATGCGGAGTGGTCGAGTCGAGGATGCTCGACGCGAGAAGCACTACCTCGCCGAACAACGGGCGAGAATCGAACACGCAAAACTGACCGACGCGAGGAATCGCTGGACGCTCGAACTGACCAACGCCGCGATGGTTCTGGGCGAACGGCCGATTCTGTTAGTTCCGGTCGTCGCGGTGGTTTCCGTCGCGTTCCTCGTCCTGTACTCCCTCGTCGGCTATCCGAGAGCGACCCCCTTGAACGAGCTTCCAGCGCTCTGGCTGTTCAGCCTCGGCGTACTCCTCGACGGCCCGTACTCCATCGTTCAGGACCTGGACCCGTCCGGACTGGCCGAAGCAGCCCGCTCGCTGTTCGTGGCAGTGGGACAAGAGGTGGGTGTCCCCACGACGAGGCCGTCAGACGGAATCGGCGTGACGATCGAGATGACTGAGCGACTGGTCGGCGGCCTTCTCGTCGTCCCGTTCGTACTGTTGTTCCTCCAGCGACTGCGCACATACCTCAGTGTCAAGGAACAAGGCGCAGGGTTTGTCTCCTGGCTACGCGGCCGATAACGTGGTACGAGGAGCGCACCCTGCAGGCCGACCTGAACGACCCTCTGTACGGCACCTCTACCGAATCGGGAGTCGTTCACTTTTCGACCAATTTTGTCCGATTATAACCACCAAAGATATACAAATTCACAGCTGTTCGGACAACGAATGACGCTAAAGTAACCTATAAGTGAACATGGCGGCTCGGTGATATCGAGGCGCGTCATCGAAACTCGAGGCGGTCGAACGAATGGCCCGTCCTCCGCGTGCTCAGGCGGATGACGCACCTCCGACCGACGGGGCCGAGCGAGTTCCCAGTCGCAGTCCACCCCGTGGGTGCCAGTTCCCTCGGCGGGCTGGCACCACTTCGTCCGACACCACCCGACAGCGACGCGGTCGCGCTCGCCGCGGGCCGGTGACGCGAACCGACGCATCGAACGAACAGTCCTTTGCTTGCCCACGCTGTAGTGAGTGCAATGGAGTACCGTTCGATCGAATCCTACGGCGTCGTCGGCAACCGGGAGACGTGCGCTCTCGTCGGCCCCGACGGAGCCGTCGACTGGTTACCGTTCCCGAACCTGTATTCGTCGAGCGTCTTCGCCCGTATCCTCGACATCGACGCCGGGGGGTGGTTCAGCCTCTGTCCGGTCGGCGACTTCGAGTCCGGGCACGCGTACCTCGATGACACGCCAGTCCTCCGGACGACGTTCCGAGGTCACGACGGGACGCTGGAACTGACCGACTTCATGCCGCCGCGGGACGTCGAACTTCCCGAGACGGTCACCGCTCGGTCGCTCGTCCGACGGGTCACCTGTACCGAGGACGAGGAGAGCCTGCACGTCGCGTTCCACCCCCGGTTCGACTTCGCGGGGACGCCGACCACCGTCGAGAGCGTCTCGGAGTCCCGAAGCGCCGACGGGCGAGTCCCCGACGGCGGTATCGTCGGCTACCGGGTGAGCGGCGGCGACCAGACGCTGACGCTCTGGACCGACGCCCGCCTCGACGTCGCCCGCGACGGCGAGAACGACGGCGCGACGGGGACGGTGACGTTGGCCGAAGGGGAGTCGCGCTGGTTCGTCCTGACCGCGGGCGACAGCCCCCGACCCACCCGCGAGGACTGCCGACGGGTGCTGGACGCGACGACGACCCACTGGCGTGGCTGGGTCGACGGCCTCGCCAACGTCGAGGGCGAACACCGCGACCTGCTGGTCCGCTCGGCGGTGACGATGCGACTGCTGTCGAACGCGGAGTCGGGAGCCATCGCGGCCGCACCGACGACCTCTCTGCCCGAGGACGTCGGCGGCGTCAGGAACTGGGACTACCGGTTCCACTGGGTGCGCGACTCCTCCATCGTCGCCCGGTCGCTGGCCCGTCTGGGCGGGACGGTCGCCGCGCGTGCGAACCTGAACTGGTGGCTCGACTACCTCCGAGAGCATGGCCCCGCGAACGACGAGGTGCTGTTCCACCCGCTGTACGACCTCGCGGCGCTCGACGGTGACGACGCGAGCACCGACCGGACCACCGAACGGACCCTGGCGCACCTCTCGGGGTACCGCGACTCCGCGCCGGTCCGCGTCGGCAACGCCGCCTACGACCAGAAGCAACTGGACGTCTACGGCGAGTTGCTGTTGAGCGCGAGCGAACTCGTCGCCGCCGGCGTGTCGCTCACCGACACGGAGTGGACCCAGCTTCGCCGCGTCGTCGAACACGTCTGTGCGGTCTGGGACCAGCCGGACTACGGCATCTGGGAGGTCCGCAGCAACCCCGAGCAGTTCGTCCACTCGAAGGTGATGTGCTGGGCGGCCGTCGACCGCGGTATCGAACTCGCGGCGACGCGGGGCGACCCCGTCCCCGACCACTGGCGACGGACCCGCGACACCATCCACGAGACGGTCTGCGAGGAGGGCTTCCGCGAGGCGGAGAACGCGTTCGTCCGGTCGTTCGAGGCCGACCAGGCGCTCGACGCGGCGTGTCTACGCATCCCGCTCGTCGGGTTCCTGCCGGCGGACGACCCGCGCGTGCAAGGGACCATCGACGCCGTCTTCGACCGCCTCGTCGTCGACGACGGTCTCGTCCAGCGCTACGAGGGGCCGGACGGCCTCCCCGGACGGGACCACGCGTTCGTCCTCTGTACGTTCTGGCTGGTCGACGCGATGGCGGCGGCGGGTCGCCAGGAGGCCGCCCGGCGGATGCTGGACGCGATTCTCGCGCGCGGCTCCTCGCTGGGACTGTTCGCCGAGGAGATCGACCCGATGGACGACGGCCACCGCGGGAACTACCCGCTGGCGTTCGCCCACGCCGGTCTCGTCGACAGCGTCCTCGGTCTCGCCGCAGCGAACGAAGACGGTCTCGCCGCCGACGACCCCGTCGTCTCGACCCGAGAGTGAGCGCCGATGCGGGCGGTCAGGAGACGCGCGACTCCGCGTCGGCCGCCGACTGTCGTCGCGTCAGGTCCCGTTTCCTGAGCGTCTCGTGGACACCGACGACCATCGTCGGGACCAGCAGCATGAACACGTGCTCCTCGATGGGGATGCCGAGCAGTTCGACGCCCGTTCTGAGCGGTATCTCGAACACGCCGACTTCGAGGGTGTACCAGTCCCAGACGTACGCGAACGGGTAGAGCACGAGCGTCGTCCGGGCGGCCGCCCGCCACGCGTCGGCGTAGGTGACGAACGCCACCGCGACGGCGGCCCACAACACCTCGGTGACGAGGTAGGTGTAGGGGCCGAACACCGTGATGTCCATGGAACACGAAGGCTCGCTGACGGGATAGTCCTGTGGCCTTGCCACGATGGCGGCCTAGCTTCATAATCGCGGGTGGTGAACACCACTGAGAGAGCACAATGGACATCGCAGATATCGCGACCCAGGAGTTCGTCGAGGTCGACGCTGACCAGCGCCTCTCGAAGGTTCGCTCGCTGTTCGAGCGGGAGAACCCGAAGGGCGTCATCGTCACCAACGACGGCGACTACGCCGGGGTCATCACCCAGCAGCAGTTGTTACAGTCGCACATCGAAGACGACACCAAGGCCGGCGCGATGGTGAAGTCCGCTCCCAAGATCGAACGTGACGCGGACGTGCGCGATGTCGCCCGGATGCTCGTCGAGGGCGACACCAAGGTCGCACCGGTGTTCGAAGCCGGCGACCTCTGGGGCATCATCGACGCCGACGCCATCCTCCACGCCGTCATCGACAACCTCGACGTGCTGACCGTCGACCAGATCTACACCGACAACGTCGTCAGTGTCACCGAAGACACCCACATCGGTCGCGTCATCAACCTCCTCCGGGAGAACAGCGTCTCGCGACTGCCCGTCGTCAACGAGGACGGGAAGCTGACCGGGATGGTGACCACCCACGACATCGTCGACGTGGCCGTCCGGAACATGGACAAGGCGACCCAGGGCGACCGCGCGGGCGACATCGAGCGCATCCTCGACCTGCCCGTCTACGACGAGATGTCCAGCCCGGTCATCACCATCGACCTCGAGGACTCGGTGCAGGACGCCGTCGAACTCATGTTCGAGTACGACTACGCCGGGCTCGTCGTCACCCCCGAGTACGACGACTCGCTCGTGGCGGGCATCCTGACCAAGACCGACGTGCTGCGCGCGCTCACCTACACCGAGGAGGAGCACATGGACGTCCAGATCACGAACGTCGAGGTGCTCGACACCATCACGCGCGACGACATCCGCCAGTCCATCGAGCAGGTCGCCCAGAAGTACCAGGAGATGAGCGTCCAGCACGCCCACGTGCGCTTCCACCAGCACCGCGAGAAGCTCCGTGGCACCCCGCTCATCCAGAGCCAGATTCGCCTCCGGACGACCCACGGCCAGGTCGCCGGCAGCGGCGAGGGCTACGGCGCGGAGTCGGCGTTCCGCGTCGCCCTCGACAAGCTCGAACGCAACGTCATCGAGATGAAGGGGATGCGCAGCGACGAGGAGTACAAGGGCCAGCTCCTGCGGAAGCTCAACGAGCTGTAAGCCGGACGCCCACCTACGGCGCGTTCGTTCCGACGGCGCGTCGTGACGCGCCGCGCACCGTCACTCCAGTCGCTGGACGTACTCGACCCGTTTCTCTTCGAAGCCGCTACTCTCGTAGAACCGACGAGCGTCCTCGTTGTGCCACTCGCAGGCGACCTTCAGGTAGTCGACGCCGTCCTCGCGAGCCATCGCTCGCACGCGCTCGACGGTCGTCGAGCCGTAGCCGCGGTCACGCCACCCCTCGCGGACGAACAGGTCGACGATGCGGAGGTACTCGGAGTGGACCCGCGAGGCGTGCTCGCCGCGACGGACCAACAGGAAGCCCACGGTCTCCTCGCCCTCCCGGAGGAGGTAGTAGGTGGTGTCGTCGGCCGCGAGATGTCGGCGGAACCCGTCCTCGGGGACCGCCTCGGCGTCGGGGTAGGCGACGGCGTTCACCTCGGCGTACGGCTCCATCGCCGTCGCCAGCGCGTACCAGAGTCGGGCGAGCGTCGGTAGGTCGTCCGCGGTGGCCTCGACGAGTTCCATACGAGAGACGGGTTCGTCGACCCGGCAGTTATCGCCGTCGGTAGTGTGACATCCGTCGCGGCCACCACACCCGTCCGGTCGGTCACCGCGCCACAACACCCATTACACACACCTCGAACGGTGTGGTATGCCATCACTCGTCGTCCACGTGGCGCTCGCGGGGCTGGTGGGGGCGGCACTGCTCGGCGAGGAGTTCGACCGGCGCTCCGTCGCGCTCGTCCTCCTCGTGCCGGTGATTCCGGACCTCGACGCGTTCGGCGGCTTCCTCGTCCCCGGCACCCACCGAGCGCTGTTGCACACGCTGTTGATTCCGCTCGTCGCGGGGACGGTGCTCTACGTCGACACGCGCCGCCGCGAACGGTCGTGGCTCGCGGGACGGTACGGTGCCCGCGGCGTCCACCTCGCGTGGGTCTGTGTCGTCGTCTACGCGTTCGCTGGCATCGGTCTCGACCTGTTCACCGGCGGCGGTGCGAACCCCTTCTACCCCCTCCACGACCAGTTCTACGAGATTTCGGGACGACTCCAGTACTCCTCGACGAAGGGGTGGGTCCAGACGTTCGTGGAGGTGAACCTCGACCCCACGCCCGCGGAGGCGGCCAGCGGAAGCGGTGGGGAGGGCGGCGGCGGACGCGTGGTCGACGCCGGCCAGCGCGGGTCGACCGAGAAGGTCCACGTCAACACCGGCATCGACCCGAGTCGCGGGGCCGAACCCGACGACGTCGAACGTATCTTCCCCATCGCCCAGTCGGGGTGGCAACTGCTGCTCGTGCTCACCTCGGGTGTGGTGCTCGCCGGGAAGGCCGTCGAGCGGCGGCGGAGCGGCCGACGCTGACGCACCGACGTCGGTGTCGCGCTTCCCGCGGTGGACCGGTCGGGTTTTCCACCCCTCGCGAGTAGCGGGGCTATGACCGACGCGACGGTTCGGACCTACGACCACGAGCGCGACTGGGCCGGCCTGTGGGAGCTGAAAGCCGCCTTCGAGCGGGAGTTGGGGAGTGCGAACGAGGCGAAGTCGGAGAGCTACGACGCGAAGCTCACCGAGGAGTACCGGGCGGGCTATCGCGGGTGGGTCGGCGACTGCGTGGCGCGGGACCCCGACTGCATCACCGTCGTCGAGGCGGACGAAGAGTTGGTGGGGTACGTGTTCGTCCTCCCGGCGGCGTTCGCGTACGTCTGGGACGCCGCCGTGCTCAACGAACTGTTCCTCGCGCCCGCCCACCGAGGGAGCGGCCTGGCCGACACGCTGCTCGACCGAGCGGTCGCCCACGCACGGAGTCAGGACCTCCCGCTGGAGCGACTCGTGCTGGACGTCGACCCCGAGAACGGGCGGGCCGCGCGGGTGTACGAGCGCTACGGCTTCGAGCCGTGGGCCGGGATGGTCGCGCTCGACCTCGACGACGCGTGAGGAGTACGCGACGAGGCGCGCTCCGGCGACCTCACGAGCGGACCAGACCGACGAGCGCGCCGCCGACCGACCCACAGACCAGCGGGTAGGCGAACCCCGCGAGGAGGAGCGCGGGGACGAGCGCGACGGCGACGGTCACGCTGCCACCGAACGAGTGCGCGGAGAGGAGCGCGACGACGCCGGTGACGAGGAAGTAGCCGACGACGACGGCCGCTCCGCCGACGGCCCCCGACACCACGTCTCTCGCGCCCGCGATGGCGACGACGGCGACGGTGACGAGCAGGATGGCGAGCGGCGGGAGGACGTACAGCAACGGCGCGTTCGCGCTGTCGCTCTCGGCGATGATGTCGTAGCTCCGCGACCCGCCGGGCAGGCCCGTGACGCGGATGACGGCCATGTGGGCGTTCAGGTAGAGCCACGAGATGGCCTTCCACGTGGGCACCTCGCTCCCGCCGACGAAGCCCACGATGGAGTTGAGGTCGGCGAGCGACTGCTCGACCTGGTCGCCGGCGGCAAGGAAGGTGACGGCGTAGCCGAGCAGCCACGCCACGACGCCGGCGGCGGCACCGCCCGCGGCCACCGACCCCACACGACGGTCCGACGCGCTCCGGGACGACGCTCGCTGGGACATACACCACGCGATGCAATCGGCGCGTATCAAGCTAGTGGCCAACTGTCGGGCCGGTGAAGGGGGCGTGGTAGCGTGTGCGCCGGACCGGACCCCGTCGGACGCCTCCTCGATGGTCCCCCTACGCCCGCTCACCGAACGTGACGCCGTGGTCGTCGCCGACCGCCTCGCGCCACTCCTCGCGGGCGACGGTGTAGCGCACCGAGTCCCGGACGGTGCCGTCGGGGAACCGGATGTCGTTGCGGAGGTGACCCTCCCGGCGGCCGCCGAAGCGGTCGACGTACTTCTCGATGGCGCGACGCGAGGCGTCGTTCTCGGGGTCGTGGTTGACGGCGACGACCTCCAGATCGAGGCGGTCGAACGCCAGCGCGAGCAGCGCGCCCGCTCGTTCACCGGAGTAGCCGCGGCCCCACAGCGGTTTCCGGAGCCAGAGACCGAGCGTGCCGAGACGTCGGTCCCAGTCGACGCCGAGACCGGTCGTCCCGCCGAACTCGCCGGCGAGCGGTTCGCCCTCGCGCGTCCGGACGACGTAGGTCGCGCCCTCGCGGTCGGCCCACTGGGTCTCGACCATCGAGAGGAACTCGTGGGTCACCTTCGGCGTCTCGTGTGGCTCCCAACTCACGTATCGCGTCACCTCGTCGACGTCGGGGGCGTCGGCGCGAGCGTGTTCGTAGAGGCTCCAGAGGTCGTCGGTCGTCAGTCGTTCGAGGCGGAGGCGGTCGGTCTCGATCCGTTCGGGGAACATCGTCGTACCTCGACCGACGACAGACGGTTCAAAAAGCGTTCGCTGGCCGTGACATCGAGTGACGTACGGCGCGAGTCAGTCGTCGCTCTGGGCTTCGGTCCGGCCCGTCAGTGTCTCCGGGTCGAGACGGAAGAAGCCGAACGTGAGCGTCCGCGGGTCAGTCTCGAAGGCGTCGACCATCGGGATGTCGACCCGGCGAAGCGACTCCAGGACGCCCTCCGCGACGTCGACGTCCTCGACGGCCTCCAGGCGACCGGTCGCGACGACGCTGTGCCACCGCCCGTCCTCGTCGCCGTACGTGACGAACGACACCGGCGTGCCGGCGGCGACGACGTCGCGTTTCGCGCTGTCGGGACCGAACGCGAACCGGAAGAACAGGTGACCGGTCGCGGCGTCGAACCCGTAAGACACCGGAATCGAGTGAGGCGAGACGTCCGCACCGCGGGCGAACGACGCGACGCCGGTTCCCCCGGTCCCGAGGAACGTCGCGACCGCCTCGTCGTCCAGTTCGACCGCACGGTTGTACTCCATGGTCGACGGTAGCGCGCCACGAGGAAAAAGCTCGCGAGCGTTGACACCACCAGCTACAACCCAGTGGTAGTAGCCAGATATATAACCGCCGCGCGACGTTCGTCGAGACGATGGCGTTCAGCGACCACCTGCTCGACGTGGGGACGAACTTGTGGGACGCACAGAAACGACACCCGTTCGTGACGGAACTCGCTGCCGGCACGCTCGACGAGGCGGCGTTCCGGACGTGGCTCGAACAGGACTACCGCTACCTGCTCGACTACGCGCGGACGTTCGCCGTCCTCGGGACGAAAGCGCGCGACGAGGCGACGATGGCCCACTGCTTCGCGGTGGCGAACGCCGTCGTCGCCGAGGAGATGGACCTCCACCGGTCGTTCGCCGCGGACTACGGCCTGACGGGCGCGGACCTCGCGAGCGTCGGGAAGACCCCGACCTGCGAGGCGTACACGAACTACCTGCTCCGGACGGCCCGCGAGCGGCCGCTGTCCGTCGGCGTCGCCGCAGTCTACCCCTGCGGGCAGGGCTACCTCGACGTCGCCGAGCACATGGCGAACCTCGCGGACGAGGACCACCGCTACACACCGTTCGTCGAGAAGTACACGAGCGACCCGTTCCGCGAGTCCGTCGCGACGATGCGCACACTCGTCGACCGGCAGGCGACCGCCCACCCCTCGCTCCACGACGAGATGGAGGCGGCGTTCCTCCGCTGTAGCGAACTCGAACACGCGTTCTGGGAGATGGCCTACACCGAGGAGTCGTGGCCCCACGAGTCGGACGCCGGTCCGACGGCCTGAGCGCGAGTGGTCGGCCGGGACGCGCGCTCCGAAACCATTACCCGCTACTCCGACCTCGGTTCGGTAATGGCTGACTGGACGGAGACGTACCGCCCGACGACGTTGGCGGAGGTCCGTGGCAACGACAAGGCCCGCAAGGCGCTCCACCAGTGGGCGAAGTCGTGGGACGACCACCGCGACGCCGTCATCCTCCACGGGTCGCCGGGCGTCGGGAAGACCAGCGCCGCCCACGCGCTCGCCAACGACATGGGCTGGCCGACCATCGAGTTGAACGCGAGCGACCAGCGCACCAAAGCCGACATCGAACAGTACGCCGGCGGCGCGGCGATGAACCAGTCGCTCTCCGGGACCGGCCGACAACTCATCATCCTCGACGAAGCGGACAACATCCACGGCAACGCCGACCGCGGCGGGTCGGGGGCCATCACGAAGCTCGTCAAGGAGGCCGAACAGCCGATGGTCCTCATCGCCAACGAGTTCTACGACATGTCCAACGGCCTGCGGAAGGCGTGTGAGGACGTCGAGTTCCGGGACGTCTCGGCGCGCTCTATCGTCCCCGTCCTCCGCGACATCTGTCGGAAGGAAGAGCTCCAGTACGACCCCGACGCGCTGGAGGCCATCGCGGAGGCGAACTCGGGTGACCTCCGCGGGGCGGTCAAGGACCTCCAGGCGACGGCCGAAGGCCGGAGTAAGATAACGAAAGAGGACGTCACTGCGGGCGGTCGCGACAAGACGGAAGGCATCTTCCAGTTGCTCGACGCGGTGTTCAAAGAACAGGACGCCGAAGGCGCGCTGAAGTTCTCCTACGACGTCGACGAGACGCCCGACGACATGATCAACTGGCTCGAGGACAACGTCCCGAAGGACTACCACGGCGCGGAGTTGGCCGACGCCTACGGCTTCCTCGCGAACGCCGACCGCTGGCTGGGGCGGGTCCGAGCGACCCAGAACTACTCGTTCTGGCGCTACGCGAGCGACAACATGACCGCCGGCGTGGCGGCCTCGCGCTCGGGGCAGAAAGGCGGGTGGACGCGCTACGGGCCACCGAGCTACTGGCGCAAACTTGGCAGTTCGCGGGCCGCCCGCGACAGACGCGACTACGTCGCCCGCCACATCGCCGAGGTCGGCGGGATGTCGATGGCGACGGCGCGCAAGCAGGTGCTCCCGTACCTCGCGACGATGACCCACCACTGCAAGAACCGCGAGTTGACCGTGCTGATGACGGCGACGTACGACCTGGAGGCCGAACACGTCGCGTTCGTCACCGGGAGCGGGAAGGACACCAACAAGGTCAAGTCCATCGTCGAGGACGCCCAGACACTGCGCGAGGAGGCCGCCGTCGAGCACTCCGGTGGCGCGTTCGCGGGCGGAGAGTTCGACAGCGAGGACGCCGAGGAGGAACTGGACGCGGAGACCGAGGAAGTCGGCGAGAGCGAGACGGCGGAGGAAGCGGAGACGGACGAATCGGACGCGAGTGAAGAAGGTGGGAGCGACGACCAGCAGTCCGGCCTCGCCGACTTCTACTGACCAGTCGACCCGCATCAGTCGATTCCACGACGCGTGCCACCCGAAGTACACCGTGCGACAGGGGTACGCTACGGGTCGACCAGGGTGGCTACTCGGTGGCTCGACGAACCCTTATACGCTCGGTGAGAGAACGAACCCTCGTGAAGATATACCCCATCCACCTTCGAGGGTTGGGGACGACCGTCCCGCTCTCTATCATCGGCCTCTTTGGCGTCGTTGCAGGAGTCGCCGAAGACAATCCGGCCACCCTCGGGGCGTTCGGCGTCCTCGCGATACCGGGACTGTTCTTGCTAACCGGGATACTCGCGGACATACTCCACCCAGCGGAGTACTACGAACGAGACGAGCACATCTTCGGCGGAATCGTCCGAACGGTCGGGCTGCTCGGTCTCGTGGGAATCGCCGGGTCCGTACTCGTGGTTCTGAACGCTGCAACTGCTGGGGCACTCTTCGGTCACCCACCGATGAGGTCGCTCGTTCGAGGTGCTGTGACGGTCGGTGGGCCGTTGGTCGCTGGTGGACTCGACGTACTGTCCATGGTGCCGATGTCCTTCGCACTCGCCGTCGTCGCTCTGTCGGGTGTGGTGATGATACTCACGAAACTACTGAGTGGCCCGAACCTCTCCGAGGACGTGGGACTACTGCTCAGGGGGGACCTGGACCGTCGAGAAGACCCAGTGTTCGAACGGTAGAACCGTTCGGAACCCGACGAGTATCGTTTTGTTCTACTCACGCTCTTGGTCCGACCACCGACTCGACGACGACCGTCTCACCGTTCGCGCCACTCGCGGGCGAGCAGGCCGAAGTGGTGTTCGTCGTGGTACTCTCCGAACCGGAAGACGTGCTCGCGGAACTGCCCCTCGCGGGTGAACCCCAGCGACTCCAGGAGACCCTGGGAGGCGTCGTTGTAGTCGAACACCTTCGCGACGACCTTGTGGAGCGCGAGCGTGTCGAAGGCGTGGTCGAGGACCATCGAGACGGCGCGGGTGGCGTAGCCCATCCCGTGGTGGTCGGGAACCAGCCAGTACGCGAGTTCGCCGCGGTCGTACTCGACGTCGAACAGCGCGACGTTGCCGATGGGTTCGACCGGGACGTCACTCGCCGGGTCGAGCGGCCCACGCGGCACGTCGCCGTGTTCGAGACACACGAGGACGTTCAGGTCCTGGTCGGCCTCGACGGTCCACTGCTCGTACTGCTGTTCGACCTCGTCGGCGGTCGCGGGGGTCGTGAATCCGAGTGCGTCGCGGAGTTCGGGTGCGTTCTGCCAGCGCTGGAGGAACTCGAGGTCGTCGCGTTCGACGGTGCGGAGCGTCAGGTCGCCGTCGCGGGCGAAGACGGGGCCGGGCATGGCCGAACCGAACGAGTCCCCCGTTGTAGCAGTTCCGGGACGCGAACGCACCGCGCCGACAGTTAACCCGCCCCCGACCGAAGTCGGCGTATGCGCGCCGCCGTCGTCCGGGAGTACGGAGAGCCACTCGAAATCGAAGAGCGCGAGCGTCCCGCTGCACCGCCCGACGGCGTCGTCGTGGCTGTCGAGGCGTGTGGCATCTGTCGCTCGGACTGGCACGCCTGGCAGGGCCACGGCGACTGGGTCGACGACCGCGTGCCGCGCGGGCAGGTCCTCGGGCACGAACCCGCCGGTCGGGTGGTCGAGGCGGGCCCGGACGTCGAGACCGTCGCCGTCGGCGACCGCGTCGCCGTCCCGTTCTGCCTCGGCGACGGCACCTGCTCGTACTGTCTCTCGGGGCGGGGCAACGTCTGTCCGGACGGCACCGCACTCGGCTTCGAGGCCGACGCACCGGGTGCGTTCGCGGAGTTCGTCGCCGTCCCGGCGGCCGACTACAACCTCCTCGCGCTCCCCGACGGCGTCTCCCCGACCGCGATGGCCGCACTCGGCTGTCGCTACGTCACGGCGTATCACGCGCTCGAACACCGCGCCCACCTCGGCGCGGGCGAGTGGCTGGCCGTCCACGGCTGTGGCGGCGTCGGCCTCTCGGCGGTGCAGGTCGCCCGCGCCCTCGGTGCTCGCGTCGTCGCCGTCGACGTGCGCGAAGCGCCACTGACGAAGGCCGCCGAACTGGGCGCGGACGTGACCGTCGACGCGAGCGCAGTCGAAGCCACGGCGACCGCCGTCCGCGAGGCGACTGGTGGCGGGGCCCACGTCGCGATGGACGCGCTCGGCAGCGAGGTGACCGCCCGTGACGCGCTCGACGGACTGCGGCGGGCCGGACGCTACCTCCAGGTCGGACTGACCGGCGACGACGAGCGCGGCGAGATTCCGCTGCCGACCGACGCCATCGCGGGCCGAGAGCTGTCGGTGCTCGGTGCGCGCGGGATGCCGCCGACGCGCTACGAGGAGGTGCTGGCGCTGGTGACCGGCGGCCACCTCGACCCCGGCGCGCTCGTGACCCGGGAGGTGTCGCTGGAGGAGGTTCCCGAGCGACTCGCCGCGATGACCGACTACGAGACGGTCGGCGTCGAGGTCGTCACCGAGTTCTGAGCCGGGTGCGAGAACGGGCGGGTCTCGAACGGGGAAACTACTCCCGGCCGTCGCGGACGCCGAGTCCGGGAATCGCGACGCGGTCCTCGACCCAGCCCATGAACAGCGTCGCCGAGAGGACGAGCGCGAGGTAGAACAGCGCGAGCAGCGCGTAGATGTTCAGGTACTGGAACGTCTGGCCGGCGATGTCCCGGCCCGACTCGAACAGTTCGACGACGGTGATGAACGCCGCCAGCGAGGAGTACTTGATGAGGTAGACGAGTTCGTTCGTCCAGCCCGGAATCGCGTAGCGAAGCCCCTGCGGGAGTACGACGTGTCGGATGCCGTCGATCCGCGAGAGCCCGATGGCGCGCGCCGCGGTCAGTTGGCCCGACTCGACCGACTCGAGCGCCGAGCGGATGTACTCCGCCTGGTAGGCCGCGGAGTTGATGGTGAACCCGACGATGGCGACCCAGACGGCCGTCGTGGGGAGCAGCCCGGAGCTGACCCCACGGAAGTACTGGGACATGTTCAGCCCGTAGTAGATGACGAACAGTTGGGCGAGCAGCGGCGTCCCGCGGATGAGTTCGATGTACACCAGCGCGAGGCTCCGCGTGACGACGCCGCCGTAAACCCGGGCGACGCTGAGCGGGACGGCGATGACCAGCCCGAAGGCGATGCCCGCGACGGTGAGGACGACCGTCAGCCACGCCCCTTCCGCGAGCGTCGGGAGGTACTCGACGGCGAACGCGACGAACGAGGCGACGTCCGAGAAGAGGAACCAGAACCCCGCGACGAAGTCGAGCACCGGTGCGAGCGCTCCCGTGTTCTGTTGCATCACGAGCGCGTCGTTCTCGAAGCCGGTCGCGAGACCCTCGAAGAACGCGACGGGGAAGAACGGCTCCGAGTAGCCCGCCCAGATGGTGACCCACCGGACGACGAGCCACGCCCAGAACAGCGCGCCGATGGCGAGGCCGACAGACCGACCCGTCGGGAGCCCCTCGCCGGCGCGGGCGAGCGTGGTCCGGGCCGTCGAACGCTCCCCGCTCATACCTCCTCGGAGATGGTGGTCAGCCGCTGGAGGAACTCGGCCGTGCGGTCGTGTTCGGGGTCGTCGAACAGCTGTTCCGGCGGCCCGCGTTCGACGATGCGCCCCTCGTCGAGGAACATCAGCGACGACGCGGCACGGCGGGCGAACCCCATCTCGTGGGTGACGACGAGCATCGTCATCCCGCCCTCCGCGAGGTCACGCATCACCTCCAGCACCTCCCCGACGAGTTCGGGGTCGAGCGCGCTCGTCGGTTCGTCGAACAGGAGCAGTTCGGGGTCCATCGCCAGCGCGCGAGCGATGCCGACGCGCTGTTTCTGCCCGCCCGAGAGTTCGGCGGGGTAGGAGTCGGCCTGGCTAGCGAGGCCGACCCGGTCGAGTTGGTCCATCGCCTTCTCGCGGGCCGCCTCCTTGCCCATCCCGCGGACCTTCCGAAGCCCGAGCGTGACGTTCTGCAGGGCGGTGAGGTGGGCGAACAGGTTGATGTCCTGGAACACCATCCCGACCCGGCGGCGCAGGTCGTTGTCGTTCATCGCCATCACCGACTCGCCGTCGAGGTAGATGGCCCCGCCCTGGAACTCGGTGAGGCGGTTGACACAGCGCAGCATCGTCGACTTGCCGGACCCCGAGGGGCCGATGATGACCTCCACGTCACGTTTGTCGAGGTCGAAGCTGATGCCCCGGAGCACCGTCTCGTCGCCGTAGGACTTCTGGAGGTCCTCGACGCGCAACAACGGTTGCGAGGCGGCCCCCGCGGTGGCAGCGTCCGCCGAGGCGGTGTCTGTGTCGCTCGCCTCGGTACCGCTGGCGGTAGCGGCGCTCGTGTCGGTGCCGTCGGCCGTCCCGGAGTGCTGGTCGCTCATCGGTCACCCCCGGGAATCGCGTAGTAGTCGCCGAGGTAGTCGAGCGAACGGTTGGTGACGAAGGTCATGATGAAGTAGACGAGGCTGATGAACAGGAACAGTTCGAGCGTCGCCGTCGTCCGCTGGGTGAACAGGTTGTCCGCCCGCGCGAACAGTTCGGTGAGTCCGATGGCGAACGCGATGCTGGTGTCCTTGAGGACGATGGTGAACTCGTTCTGGAACCCGGGAATCGACCGCCGCAACGCCTGTGGCAGGACGACGTGTCGGATGCCTTGGAGCCGACTCATCCCGACGGAGCGGGCGGCCTCCATCTGGCCGCCGCTGACGCTCTGGAGCGCCCCGCGGAAGATCTGTGCCTGGTAGGCCGCCGAGCGGAGGCCGAGACCGACCGTCGCCGCGAGGAACGCGCTCCGGCCGAACGAGACCGAGCCGACCCGCGGCACGTCGAACGCGAACTGCCCCCCCGGGAGCGGGATGGGCGCGACGAAGAACATGAACACGAGGATGACGACGATGGGAATCGCCCGGAGGACGACGCCCGCGCCGTAGACGAACGAGCGGAGCGGGCCGCGGCCGTACACCTCGATGGCCCCCATCGGGAAGCCCGCGAGGAAGCCGAGCACGATGCTCGTCAGCGTCAACAGCAGCGTGACGACGAACCCGCGAGCCA
This sequence comes from Halomarina rubra, assembly GCF_023699475.1. Classification (GTDB taxonomy): domain Archaea; phylum Halobacteriota; class Halobacteria; order Halobacteriales; family Haloarculaceae; genus Halomarina; species Halomarina rubra. Next base: position 139,399 of record NZ_JALXFV010000005.1, read on the forward strand.
GGTACGGCAGCTGTTCACGGACGAACGCCCAGTCGCCGGACTCGAACTGGGCGAGCGCCACCCAGTCGACCGCGTCGAGCGCGGGCGGAGACGCCAGCGAGAGAACCATCTACGCCTCGCTGAACCACTCGTTGCGCAGTTCCTCGTAGGTGCCGTCCTCCTGGACCGTCGCGAGCCCCTGGTTGAGCGCGCTCTGGAGGTCGCTGGCGTCCTGCCGGATGCCGAAGCCGTACTCCTCACCGGTCTCGTAGGTGAACGCCACCTCGACGTCGCGCTGGGCGGCGAACGTCTCGGCGACCGGCTTGTCGAGCACGACGGCGTCGATGTTGCCGTTCTCCAGGTCGGTCACGGCGAGCACGTAGCTCCCGTAGCCGTTGTAGTTCACGTCGCTCAGCTCCTCCCGGACGACCTGCTCGCCGGTGGTGCCGTTCTGTGCACCGACGGCCTGGCCCTCCAGGTCGCCGAGTTGCCCCGGCTGGAAGTCACCGCCCGCCCGGACGAGGATGGACTGGTCGGCCTCGTAGTACGGGTCGGTGAACGCGATGGTCTGCTGGCGCTCCTCGGTGATGGTCATCGCCGCGGCGATGACGTCGATGTTGCCGCCGGTGAGCGCGGGGATGAGCGAGTCGAACTCGAACTCCTGCCAGCCCTCCAGCGTGTAGCCCGGAGCGGCGCTGATGATAGCTTCGAGCAGTTCGACGTCGAACCCGGTCAGCTCCTCGCCCTCCTTGATCTCGAACGGCGGGAAGCCGGGGGCGGTGCCGGCGACGATTGCCTGCTCCTCGCCGCTCGCGGTGCCGCCGTCGGTCTCGTTGCCCATGTCCGTCTCGTTCCCCATCTCCGTCTCGTTGCCGGTACCGGCCCCGTCGGTCTCGTTGCCGCCGGTTCCGCCACCGCCCTCGCCGGGCGATTCGGTCCCTTCGGACGGTTCACCGAGACAGCCAGCCAGTCCCGCGACGGCACCCGCACCGACCGCAGCGAGATACGAACGACGACCGATAGCGTCTTTTCGCGTCATACAGACCCATGCGTCAGAAACCCGTTTTAACGTTGCGGCGGTTTTCGGCCGATTTCGGCCTAGTCGTCCGACGGAACGCCCGTTTCGTGTCTCCCGTCGGGACTGTCACGCCGAGCGACCCACCACGTCAGGAGCGCCAACCCGAGTGCCAGTGCGGTCGCACCGAGCGACAGGACCCGGCCGTCGAGGCCGTAGTACTGCCGGCCGACGGCGAGCAGGCCGAACAGGAGCGTCGAGCAGCCGAGAGCGGGGAGGCGGGCGCGAGCGTCGAGACCGTGGCGACCGGCCCAGACGGCCGTCGCGAGCGCGCCGCCGAACGCCAGCAGGGCGACCGCGTAGTACGCGACCTGTACTGGGGGGGTGTAGGCGACGAACGTCCGCGGGTTGAGGACGACCATCGCGCCGACCGTGAGGGGGACGAGGCCGGCCACCGCACGGACGAGTCGGTTCGTCACGACGTCGTCGGCCGCCCACAGCGCCGCGAGGACGACGCCCGCGAAGATGGTCGCCGCGGTCACGAAGTGCGCGGTGAGGATGAGCCACTCGTACTGCGTGACGGTGAGCGCACCGAGGACTATCTGGGCCGGCAACAGCAGGGTCGCGATTGCGAGCGCACCCTGTGTCTTCCGGCCCGCCGCGCCACGGAACGCGCTGACGGTGTTCCCGAGGATGACGAAGCCGGTCACCATCGCGACGAGGCGGTGGAACCACTCGACGAAACTCGCCCAGTTCGCGGGGAACAGTCCGAACACCGCACCGTCACAGAACGGCCAGTTCTGGTCGCACGTCAGCCCCGCACCCGCCGCCGCCGTGTAGACGCCGAGGAGGACCAACACGAACGTCAAGCCGGCGGAGAGGGCGGTGAGCCTGCGGAACCGTGACTCCATGGCCGGAACTGGGGACCGGACACACTTACCCCCACCGTTCACCAGCCACGTGGGGCGATGGCAAGGCCCACACGTCAGGCGACCCTCGGATAGCTTTTTGCTCCCGCCTTGCGCGGTTGCGAGTATGGGCATCGACGAGGACTCTCTGGAGTACCACCGGCAAGACCCGCCGGGGAAACTGGAGATCAACACGACCAAGCCGACGAACACACAGCGCGACCTCTCGCTGGCGTACTCGCCGGGTGTCGCCGCACCGTGTCTCGAAATCGCCGACGACGCCGACAAGGCCTACAGCTACACCGCGAAAGGGAACCTCGTCGGTGTGGTCTCGAACGGCTCCGCCGTGCTGGGTCTCGGCGACATCGGCGCGCAGGCGTCGAAACCCGTCATGGAGGGGAAGGGCGTGCTGTTCAAGCGCTTCGCCGACATCGACGTGTTCGACATCGAACTCGACCAGACCGACCCCGACGACCTCATCCGGTCGGTGAAGGCGATGGAACCCACCTTCGGCGGCGTCAACTTGGAGGACATCAAAGCGCCGGAGTGCTTCGAGATCGAGGAGCGTCTGCGCGAGGAGATGTCCATCCCCGTCTTCCACGACGACCAGCACGGCACCGCCATCATCTCCGGGGCGGCGCTCATCAACGCCGCGGACGTCGTCGGGAAGGACCTCGCGGACCTCGACATCGTGTTCTCCGGGGCCGGCGCATCGGCCATCGCCACCGCTCGGTTCTACGTCTCGCTCGGTGCGAAGACCGAGAACATCACGATGTGTGATTCGACGGGCATCATCACGAAACAGCGCGCCGACGACGGCGAGGTCAACGAGTTCAAACGGGAGTTCGCCCGCGACCGTCAGGAGGGGACCCTCTCGGACGCCCTCGCCGACGCCGACGTGTTCGTCGGCCTCTCGGTCGGCGGCATCGTCTCCCAGGAGATGGTCCGGTCGATGGCCGACGACCCCATCATCTTCGCGATGGCGAACCCCGACCCCGAGATCACCTACGAGGACGCCAAGGACGCCCGCGACGACACCGTCATCATGGCAACCGGGCGTTCGGACTACCCGAACCAGGTGAACAACGTGCTCGGGTTCCCGTTCATCTTCCGGGGCGCGCTCGACGTGCGCGCCACCGAAATCAACGAGGCGATGAAGGTGGCCGCCGCCGAGGCGCTCGCCGAACTCGCTCGTCAGGACGTCCCCGACGCCGTCGTCAAGGCCTACGGCGACCAGCCGCTCCAGTTCGGGCCGGAGTACATCATCCCGAAACCGCTCGACCCGCGCGTGCTGTTCGAGGTGGCACCCGCCGTCGCGCGCGCCGCCGAGGACTCCGGTGCGGCCCGCAAGGAACTCGACATGGAACGGTACGTCGAGCGCCTCGAAGCGCGTCTCGGGAAGTCCCGCGAGATGATGCGCGTCGTCCTCAACAAGGCGAAGTCCGACCCCAAGCGCGTCGTGCTCGCGGAGGGCGAAGACGAGAAGATGATCCGCGCCGCCGCGCAGGTCATCGAGCAGGGCATCGCCCACCCCATCCTGCTGGGCGAGCGCGAGACCATCGAGTCGCGGGCCGACGAACTCGGCCTGGAGTTCGACAGCGAGTTGGACATCGTCGACCCCGACGAGACCGACCTGGAGTGCTACGCCGAGCGCCTCCACGAACTCAGGAAGCGCAAGGGCGTCACCCGTCGTGAAGCGAGCGAACTCATCGAGGACGGCAACTACCTCGCTAGCGTCATGGTCGAGATGGGCGACGCCGACGCGATGCTCACCGGCCTGATGCACCACTACCCGTCGGCGCTGCGCCCGCCGTTGCAGGTCATCGGCACCGCACCCGACGCCGACTACGCCGCCGGCGTCTACCTGCTGACGTTCAAGAACAACGTCGTGTTCTGTGCGGACGCCACGGTCAACCAGGACCCCGACGAGGCCGTCCTCGCGGAGGTCACGAAGCAGACCGCGAAACTGGCTCGTCGGTTCAACGTCTCGCCACGGGCGGCGTTGCTGTCGTACTCCGACTTCGGCAGCGTCGACAACACGGGGACCCGCAAGCCCCGGAGCGCGGCTCGACAGCTCCGTTCGGACCCCGAGGTCGACTTCCCGGTCGACGGCGAGATGCAGGCCGACACCGCCGTCGTCGAGGAGATGCTCAACGGGACGTACTCGTTCTCGGAACTCGACGAACCCGCCAACGTGCTCGTCTTCCCGAACCTCGAAGCGGGCAACATCGGCTACAAACTGCTTCAGCGCCTCGGCGGCGCGGACGCCATCGGCCCGATGCTCGTCGGCATGGACAAACCCGTCCACGTCCTCCAGCGCGGCGACGAGGTGAAGGACATCGTCAACCTGACCGGCGTCGCCGTCGTCGACGCCCAGGAGCGCGAGAAGGGGAACTGAGCCCCCGGCGACTCGCCGGACACACTTTTTCCGAGAACGCGGCCACGACGAGTCGCGAGACCCTCGCATCGAGACCGCCTCGTCGGGTGGCGAGCGCGTAGGTGGTCGGTCGAGTGTCGTCTGCTCTCGCCGTGAGTTGTTCCAACCAGTTACATTCACTTAATAACTACATTCATCACAATATTAATGTCTGGTCGGGCGTTGGTGTTACCCATGACAGAGCGAGGGCTGAACCGGCGGCAGTTCATGAAGGCGGGAACCGCGCTCGGGGTTGGGGGAGTGCTCACGTGGGGGGTCACGACGGCGGCCGAGTCGTCGCCCGACCTCGAGAAGTTCGTCCAGCCGCTTCCGATTCCGTCGGTCAGGGAGGCCGACGGTCGGATGCGGGGGAAAGACTACTACGAGATTCCGATGGAACAGGTCGAGCGGACGGTCCACCCGGACCTCCCGCCGACGACGATGTGGGGGTTCGACGGGGAGGTTCCCGGACCGGTCATCGAGGCACAGCAGAACGAGCGCATCCACGTTCGCTACGACAACAGTGCGCTCCCCGAGGAGCACATCCTGTCGGTCGACGAGTTCGTCCACGGCACGAAGCCCGAGGACTACGAGAACCACGACGGCCCCGTCCCCGAGGTCCGGACGTCGGTCCACCAGCACGGCCTCAACGTCGAGCGCCTAAGCGACGGTCAGGCCCGCCAGTGGGAGTCCCCCGACGGCGTGAAAGGCCCACAGCCGGCCAAAGACGTTCACGAACTGCCCAACCGTCAGGACCGGATGACGGCGACGTACCACGACCACGCCCTCGGTGTGAGTCGACTCAACAACTACGCGGGCCTGCACGGCTTCTACCAGATAGAGAGCAAGGACGAGGAACGACTGAACCTCCCGAGTGGCGACTACGACGTCCCCATCATGCTCGAGGACAAGTCGTTCCACGACGATGGCTCGCTCAGCTACCCCGACGAGTTCGTCGCGAACTTCGCGGGTGACACCGCGTTCGTCAACGGCGCGGTGTGGCCGTACATGGAGGTCGAACCCCGGAAGTACCGCTTCCGTCTCGTCAACCAAGCCAACGGTCGGACGTTCGGCATGAGCCTCGCGAGCGAAGACGGTCACGGCGGCCCGACGATGTTCCAGATCGCCCCCGACCACGGCTTCCTCGAGGAGGTCGTCGAGATCGGTCACCACGGCGACGCCGAGTCGCTCGTCCTCGCGCCGTTCGAGCGCGCGGAGGTCGTCGTCGACTTCTCGGAGTACGCTGGCGAGACCATCACCATGACCAACGACGCCGCGTTCCCGTACACGGGGCCGGGCGGCCACGGCGGCCACGGCGACATGGAGATGGGCGGCAACGAGAGTATGGAGATGGGCGGGATGGAGATGAACGACAGCGGCAGCATGGAGATGGGCGGCAACGACTCCATGGACATGGGTGGCGACGACGGGATGCACATGGACATGGGCGACGAGGAGTACCCCCAGATCGACGAGGTCATGCAGTTCCGCGTCGCCGAGAGCGTCAGCGAACCCGACACCAGCGCGGACCCCGCGACCCTCGACCTGCCCGGTGGCCCCGTCCACAACGAGCAGGCCGCCGTCGAGACCCGCCAGATGACCCTCGGTATGCGGATGATGATGGACGAACCTGACCTCCACGTGCTCAACGGGAAGGCCTCCTACGAGGGCGGCGACATCGCGCGTCCCCGACTCGGGACGACCGAGGTCTGGGAGTTGGAGAACACCGGCCACCACTCCCACCCCATCCACATGCACCTCGTGACGTTCGACATCGTCGGTCGCGGTCCCGACGGGACCCACCCGCCCGCGCCCACCGAGCGCGGTCCGAAGGACATCGTCCGGGTCGACCCCGGCGAGACCGTCCGCATCGTCGTGCGCTTCGACAACTACGCCGGGAAGTACCCGTGGCACTGTCACGTCCTCGAACACGAGGAACACGCGATGATGCGCCAGTTCGAGGTCGTCGGCGACGAAGACGAGTGGGACGACGATGACGACGACGGCGAAGACGACGACTGAGCGCCGGTCCTGACCCGCAGTTCCGGGGTCACACCGACCTCGACTCCTCTCGTTCTCGCTCCGGGAGCCGACGGCTCGCGACGCGAATCGACGGTGGCGGAGGAAAGACGGACGACAGCGACGTCGAGCGAGACCGCTCGACTACTTCCCGACGCTCGTCGCGCGCTCGACGACGCTCTCGCCGTACATCTCGGCGAGTTCCTCGTGTTGGTCCGGGCGGTTCTCGTAGACGTCCTGGAACAGTGCGATGGGGGTCATCGCGGCCTGGTAGGTCGCCTCGTCCCACATGCGGTCGTTCGAGATGTCGACCTCGACGTCGCCGAAGCGGAGCGTGGTGGCCTGCTCCATCGCGATGGCACCGGTGCCGGCGTCGCGGGCGGCCTCGAACTCCTCCATGGAGTCGACGATGTCGTCCATGCTCGGGACGTACTCGGCCATGTCGAGCAGTTCCTCGCGCAACTCGTCCTCGTCGAGGTGCTGTTCACCGCCCGGCGTCCGGAGGACGTAGCCGTCACCCGTCTCCTCCAGCGAGAGGCGGTCGCCCTCGTAGGCCTGCACGTCGCCCTCGTCGGTGAGGGTGACCGTCTGGTCGCCGACGGTGAGCTGCCAGCTCCCCTCCTTCGGCGGGAGCGGGTGGGTGTTGGCCTCGACGACCTGCCCCGGCGTCAGCGACCAGATGCCGAGCATCCCCTTGGCGTGGTTCTCGGTCATGCGCTCGCGGTAGCCGTCGACGTCGCGGATGTCGTCGAACGGGCCGTCCACGGCGATACAGCCGGTGGCGCTCGCACCGCGTGAGGTGTTGTGGCGGAGTTCGGGCCACGCCGGGAGCTTCCCGGTCGGCGTCATCGCGCGCATGTCCTTCGTGTAGTCGACCTCGCCGTCGACGAGCAGGAACAGGCGTTCGAGGTTGTTGGTGTCCTTGCCCATCTCGTCGCGGAGCTTGCCCATCGCGAGTTCGGCCTCGCCGCTCTCGATGATGACGGACATCTTGAGGCTCCCCTCCTCCAGGCCGTGTTCGGTCTCGACGATGGTGAAGAACTCGTCGGCCTTCTTCCAGTCGTCGATGTCGCCGACCTCGGGGATGACGAAGCCGTCGATGTGCTCGCTCGCGCCGTTGTCGGGGTCGGCTATCTCGAGCATGTGCTGGAACCCCTGGTAGCGCGTGGCGGGGCTGTCGCGGTGCCAGACGACGCGGGGGTGGATCTCGCCGGGGAACTCCGCGCCGCCCTCGGCGACGACATCGATGATGTTCCGCGCACCCTCGTCGCGCATCGACGGGGCGGTGGCGTCCTCGTTGTCGGGCACCCAGACGTCCGGGGCCTCCAGACCGCGCAGTTGGGCGGCACGGCGAATCATCTTCGCGGAGTCGTCCTCGCCCTGCAACGCCGTGGGCGAGGTGAAGAACGTCCGCACGAACTTCCGCTGGTGTCTACGTTCGGTCATCGTAATCGACTCTGTAGGGAACTGGAATGAACATTAAAGTAGGGGCGAATTTCGAGGGTGGTCGTCGGTTCAGTCGTCGTCGTTGTTCGAGGTCAGCGGCTCCGAGCGGTCCTCGCTGAAGCCGGCGGACTTCTGCATGCGCTCGCTGGCTTCGGGGTCGAACTCGGCTTCGATGTCCTGGTAGCGCGGGACGAACGAGAGCTGGTGGTGGCTCTCGGTCTCGTGGTCGAGGTAGCGACCTTCGAGGTCCATCTGGCCCTGCTCGGCGTTGTCCGCGATGTTCTTCATGTCCTCGTAGACGGCGTGTGCGCCGGAGTGCAGCGCGTACAGCGTCACGAAGATGTACTTGTAGCCGAGGTCGCCCAGTTCGGCGAACGTGAGCGGGTCCTCCTCCTCGCTCCAGGCGAAACTGGAGGAGTAGTTGAACGCCAGGTCGAGGTCTGGGTGGGTCTCGTGGATGGTCTCGGCGTAGTTGACCGCGTCCTCTCGCGAGGGGTCGGGCATCTCCGGCCAGACGAGGTCGACGCCGGCGTCGGCGTACAGACGACCGCGTTCGAGGTGTTCCTCCCAGTCGCCGTTGGAGGAGCCGTAGGCGTCGGTGCGGGCGATGATGACCGTGTCCTCGCTCTGCTTGGCGTCGACGGCGGCGGAGAACCGCGAGACGGCCTCCTCGCGGGAGACGATCTGCTTGCCCGCGATGTGTCCACAGCGCTTCGGCGAGGTCTGGTCCTCGATGTGGACGGCGGCGACGCCGGCCTTCTCGTACTCGCGGACGGCCCGCTGGACGTTGTGGATGCCGCCGTAGCCGGTGTCGCAGTCGGCGACGACCGGCAGGTTCGTCGCCTCGACGATGCGCTTTGCGTTCTCGACCATCTCGGTCATGGTGACCATCTCCAGGTCCGGGAACCCGAACTGCCCCAACACGGTCGAGTACCCGCTCATGTAGACGGCGTCGTGTCCGGCCATCTCGGCCAGTCGCGCGTCGAGCGCGTGGTACAGCCCCGGCGCGAACACGTACGGTTCGTCGGTCAGCAGTTCGCGGAACTCGCGGCCCGCGGCGTTGTCGACGTCTCTGATGTTCGACTCCGTGCTTCGCACCCGACTCGCAACCTTGTCCTGTGAATCCTTCATGGTTGGTTCGCACGCGACCGCTCCGCGTGACGTATCCCCACCTGCAACAGTCCGACTAAAAACTGTTATGATAGATAATGATAATAGTCTATAATCGCCTATTACTACCTTATATCCCACTCCCGTGATGCAACCGGCAGGCTGACCGTCATCTCGGCCAGAGCCATTTAATTGGGTGACTGCGTACCGCCGCCACAATGCCGGACGACAGCGACGCGACCCGGGCACTCAGCCCGAACCGGCCGAATCGGCCGACGGAACCGGTCCGGGTCGCGTACGTCGACACCGACCAGGCGTTCGCCGAGTTGGTCGTCACCGGACTCGAACTCGCCGGCGACATCGAGGCCGAGGCACTCCCCGACGGCGAGAGCGCGCTGGCGACGCTCTCGGCGGTCGACTGCGTCGTCTGTGCGTACGACCTCCCCGACGGCGACGCGCCGGCGCTCGTCGAGCGCATCCGTCGCGAGCGCCCCTCCCTCCCGGTCATCCTCTTCTCGGCGGCGTCGCCGGGCGAGGTCGACCGTGCCGTCGCTGCGGGCGTCACCGACCACCTCAGGCGCTCCGACACCGTCGAACACCACGAACGACTGGCCGACCGCGTCCGGACCGCCGTCTCCGAGAGCCGCGCGCACACGAACTACCGCGAGGTGTTCGAGAAGGTCGACGCCGGACTCGTCGTCTACCACCCCGAGACGGGCGACGTCGACGACGTCAACGAACGCTTCTGCGAGATGTTCGGCTTCGACCGCGAGACGCTGCTGGAGCGGTCGCTGGCAGACGTGACGCTCGCTGCCGACGACGACGAGAAGGACCGCGCGGCCGACCACATCGCGGCGGCCATCGACGGCGACCCCCAGCGCTTCGAGTCGCACGCGAGGACCGTCGCGGGCGAGGAGCTGTGGGTAGAGATCAGCCTCAAACTCGCGACCATCGACGGCAACGAACGGCTGCTCGCCATCGTCCGTGACGTCGGCGAGCGAAAGCGACGCGAGCGGGAACTCGAAGAGGAGCGGGCGTTCGTCGAGAGCGTCCTCGACGGCCTGCCGGACGTGCTGTACACCGTCGGGGCCGGGGGCGACATCCTCCGGTGGAACGACCGCGTGACCGCGGTCACCGGCTACACCGACGCGGAGATCGCCGAGATGAGCGCCTTCGAGTTCGTCCCCGAACACGACCACGACCGCATCATGGCCGCCATCGCCGCCGTCGTCGACGAGGGCGAGATGGTGACGATCGCTTCCCACCTGCTGACGAAAGACGGACGCGAGGTCCCCTACGAGTTCACCGGCGCCCCCATCACCGACACCGACGGCGAGGTCGTGGGCCTCACGGGTATCGGCCGGGACATCTCCGAGCAGGCCGAACGCGAGGCGCTGCTCGAACGACAGCGCGACGAACTCGAACGCCTCGACCGCATCAACAGCGTCATCCGGAGTGTCGTCCGGTCGCTCGTCGACGCCGAGAGCCGCGAGACCATCGAACAGCGCGTCTGCGACCGACTGGCCGACTCCGAGAGCTACCGCTTCGCCTGGGTCGGCGACCGGAGCGGCCCCGACGGACGGGTCGTCTCCCGCGCGTTCGCGGGCGTCGAAGCGGGCTACCTCGACGACATCGACATCGACGTCGAGGACGCCGACACCGGTCGAGGCCCGGTCGGACGGGCCATCCGCTCGCGGGAGGTGGCGGTCGCCCAGCGCATCGTCGACGACCCGGACTTCGAGCCGTGGCGCGAGGACGCCCTCGAACGCGGCTATCGCTCCTCGGCGGCCGTCCCGCTGGTCTCCGGGGAGGCGCTGTACGGGGTCCTCTGTGTCTACTCCGAGCGTCCCGAAGCGTTCGACGACGAGGAACGGGCGGTGCTGGCGGAGTTGGGTGAGACGGTCGGCTACGCCATCGCCGCCGTCGAGCGCAAGCGAGCGCTCTCCAGCGACGCCGTCGTCGAACTCGAACTCCACCTCGACGAAGCACCGCTGTTCTCGGAACTCGCCGACGCGCTCGACACCACCGTCGCGCTCGACGGGGCGGTCGGCCGCGCCGACGGGACGACGCTCCTCACGCTGTCGGTCGCCGCCACGGAGGAGGAGACCGCGGCCGGGGCCGCCCAGTCGCTCGACGGCGTGCGCCACGCGAGCGCTGTCGGGCACGCCGACGACGCCACCCTCCTGGAGGTGCTCGTCGACGGCGACACCATCGTCTCGACGCTCGCCGACGGCGGGGCGACGGTGCGGACCGCCCGAGCGGACACCACCGGCTGTACCGTCGTCGTGGACGTCGCCGAACACGCCGACGTGCGTGGCGTCGTCGAGACGCTCTCGCGAGTCGCGACCGGCGTCGACCTCGTGGCACGGCGCGAGCGCGACCGACCGTTGCGCTCGCGGACGGCGTTCCGCGCGAAACTCGACGAGCGACTCACCGCCCGCCAGGCGACGACGCTGGAGGCCGCCTACCGCGCGGGCTACTTCGAGCGCCCCCGTCGCCGCAGCGGCCAGGAGGTCGCCGAGTCGCTCGACATCTCCCCCAGCACGTTCACCCAGCACCTCCGAGCGGCCGAGCGCAAACTGTTCGCCCTCGTCTACGACCACGACACCGAGGAGTAGTTCTCCTCACACGTTCCGGCTACGTACGAACGTCGAGCGGCCCGCGAGGACCCTTCACGAACGAACACCACGATAGCGTGGTGTCGTTGTCAAGTACCCCCGACAATCGTGGCACCGAACACACCCGGTTCGGGACGAACCTACTGGCAAGATGGCACAGAACGGACTGCGACGACCGACGACGGACTCCCCGACCGCCCGGACGACGCCCGACGCTGACCACACCTTCCGACTGCTCGCCGACGACGAACGCCGCACCCTCCTCGGCGCGTTCGAGGAGGCCGAGCACGTCGCCGTCGAGGACCTCCGCGACCACATCGCCGCCGACGCCGACGACCGCGACCACGCCAGCATCCGCCTCCACCACGTCCACCTCCCGAAGCTCGCCGACGCGGGCCTGCTCGACGTCGACGCCGACGGCGACGTCGTGACGCCGACCGACCGCGGTCGAGCGCTCGCGAGTCGACTCGAAGCCTGAGCCACCGCGTCGCCCGACCGAAACTGATGGGCGACTCCGGGCGCAACCTGCGAGCGCATGGTCGAGGGACCCACCGACGCGGACGAACCTCAGACGTGGCGCGACGAACTGGAGGCGGCCCTCGAGGGACGGGTCGTCGCCGTCGCCCCCCTCGACGGCGGGGTCACCGGGCGCGCGTTCCGCGTGGACCTCGCCGACGGCCGTCGCGTCGTCGCCAAGACCGCCCCAACCCCGCTCACCGTCGAGGCGCGGATGCTACGGTACCTCGCCACCCACTCCTCGCTCCCCCTCCCCGACGTCCGCTACGCTAGCGACGACCTGCTGGTGCTCGCGTTCGTCCCCGGCGACGACCCCGTCACGCCCGCCGTCGAACGCGACCTCGCCGACCACCTCGCCGCCCTCCACGACGAGACCACCGACGCCTGCGGGTTCCCGTTCGACACCACGGCCGGCCCCCTCCCGAAGCCGAACCCGTGGACCGAGTCGTGGCCCGCGTTCGTCCGCGACCACCGACTGCGCTACTACGCCGCCCTCGCCGCCTCGGACGCGGCCCTCCCGGCCGCCCTGGTGGAGCGACTGTGGCGACTCGGCGACCGACTCCCCGACCTACTCGACGACCCGGCCGCGCCCGCGTTGCTCCACGGCGACGTCTGGACGCAGAACCTCGTCGTCGACGGCGACGGCGTGGCGGCGTTCCTCGACCCCGCGTGTTACTACGGCCACCCCGAAGCCGAGGTGACGTACGTGTGCTGGACCGAGACCGCCGGCGAGACGTTCGTCGAGCGCTACCGCGACCGGGCAGGGCTGGCAGCAGGGTTCGAGACCCGCCGCGCGGTGTACGAGGTCGTCTTCTACTGCCAGCAAGCGTGGTGGTTCGTCGACGTCGACCGGCGCGACGACCTGCTCGTCGGCCTCCGTGACCGACTCGACCGCCTGAGTGTCTGAGAAGTAGTCAACGAATTGATTACTACGGCTCACGTACCGGTAGCGAGATGCGAGGCAGGGGCTGGGGCGACGGAGACCGGAGCGGTCGGCCGCGAGCGACCGTGCGAGGAACTGCGACGCGGGGAGGGTCGCGCTCGCGTGGCGCGACGACTGAGCTGGCCGGCCGCGCCACCCGGGAGGGGTGGTCGTGAGCTTCGCGACCATCCTCCCGCTCGCCGTCGTCATGGTCGCCGGGCCACAGCTCCTCAGCGCCATCTTCCTCGCGACGAGTCGGCAGTGGCGACGGAACTCGCTGGCGTACGTCGTCGGCGCGTCGCTCTCGATCACCGCCATAGTGCTGCTGGCCTACACGCTCGGTGGGGTCGCCACCGGCGGGTCGGAGTCGCGACCGCTGCTCACCGTCGTCATCGTCGTCGCCCTGCTCGCGGCGATGGTCCACACCTACCTGACCCGCGAGCAGTCGGAACCGCCGTCGTGGATGGGGAAGCTGGAACGCGCCTCCCCGCGGTTCTCGTTCCGACTCGGGTTCCTGTTGCTCGGGTTCTTCCCGACGGACATCCTCACCTCGGTCGCCGTCGGCTCCCACCTCGCGTCGAACGACCTCCCGGTCACCGACTCGCTGGGGTTCATCGGGCTGACCCTCCTGTTCATCGCGCTACCCGGCCTCGCCGTCCTCGGACTGGGAGAGCGCGCCGAACGGACGCTCCCGACCATCCGCGACTGGATGAACGACAACGCCTGGGTCGTCAACGAGGCCGTCCTCGCGTTCTTCGTCGTGCTCACCCTGACGTGAGCGAGGGTCCCCGGCGAGCGCTTGGTTATGTGTCTCCGTGACATACCATCGAGTATGGGACTGAGCGTGACGCCCCCCGACCCGCCCGTCGTCGACGGTGGGGCCGTCGACGAGGAGTACGACGCAGAGCGCCGTGGGGACCTACAGGCGTACCTCTCGCTCGACAACGCGTGGGGCGAGGCGTTCGACGAGTGGGCCACCGACACCTCGCTGACCGACGACGACCCCGCCACGGCCGTCGTGCTCCGCCTGATTCCGACGCTCGACTTCTACTGGTACGCCGCCCGCGACCGGGTCGAGTACGACGCGCCGACGGTGCCCGACGACTGGCCCGACCGCGAGGCGTACGCCGACGTCGACTCCTGGTCGACCGCCTCGACCGTCGACGAGGAACTCGACAGCCTCGGCGCGACCGTCGCGAACACGCTCGACGACTACTTCCTCGACTGGGAGCCGACCGGGCGACGCCACTCGACGTACCACGAGATGTTCGGCGACCAGTTCAACGGCGGCGACGACGACTACCTCGAACCGCCGAGCGAAGAGCGCTGACCGTCTCCCACTCTCGGGGCTATCGTGTGCATCGCTACCGTACGGACAGTGTACGGCCCGTGCAAACCCGGAGGGCGTACTTACTGCGCGCGGCCGAACCGAGAGTCGATGCCAACGGACCACGACGCGCTGTTCGAGGCGTTCTCGTTCGACGACCTGACGGTCGACGGCCGGGTCGGTCTCGCCCCGATGACCCGAACGAGCGCGACCGCGGACGGTCGCGCGACCGAACGGATGGCGCGCTACTACGCCAAGTTCGCCCGCGGTGGCTTCTCCTTCCTCCTCACCGAGGGCGTCTACACCGACGCCGAGTACAGCCAGGGCTACGAGAACCAACCCGGCCTCGTCACCGACGACCACGTCGAAGCCTGGCGGCAGGTGACCGAGGCGGTCCACGACGAGGGCACACCCATCTTCGCCCAGTTGATGCACGCCGGGGCCATCTCGCAGGGCAACCCCCACACCGACGAGACCGCCGGCCCCTCCGCGATTCGGCCCGACGGGGAGAAGTCCGGCCTCTACGGCGGCGAGGGGGAGTTCGACACCCCGAAGGCGCTCACCCACGACGAACTCGACGACGTGCGCGAGACGTTCGTCGCCGCGGCCGAGAACGCCCGTGCGGCCGGCTTCGACGGCGTCGAACTCCACGCCGCCAACGGCTACCTGCTCAACGAGTTCCTCGCCGCCGACGCCAACCGGCGCGACGACGAGTACGGCGGCGACGTCGAGTCGCGAGTGCGGTTCCCCGCCGAAGTGCTCGCCGCCGTCCGCGAGGCGATGCCCGAGTCGTTCGTCGTCGGCATCCGCGTCTCCCAGGAGAAGGTCAACGACGACGGCTACGAGTGGCCCGGCGGTGAGGACGACGCCGAAGTCGTCTTCGCGGCGCTCTCGGAAGCCGGCGCGGACTACCTCCACGTCACCGAGACGGACATCACCGCCCCCGCCTTCGGCGACGACGGTCCGACGCTCGCGGCGGCCGCCGTCGAGTACGGCGACGCCCCCGTCGTCGCCAACGGTGGTCTCGGCGACCCCGAGACCGCTCGCAGCGTGCTGGAAGCCGGTGCGGACCTGCTGACCCTCGGGACGAGCGCGCTGTCGAACCCCGACTGGCCCGAGCAGGTCGCCCGCGGCGAGGACCCCGACCCGTTCGACTTCGAGGGCATCCTGCTCCCCTCGGCGACCATCGGGGACGACGAAGTGCCCGAGACGGACGTGGCGTCGCTGGACTGAGACGACCGATCGTTCGCCCACCGAAACGTGTCGGGGTTCGGAAACGTTTTCTCGTGTGACTGGCGTGGTAGTGACGATGCCGTGGAGCCACGAACTCGGGTCGGACGACGTCGAGTACAGCGACTGCCCGGTCGACGACGGACCGGCACCTGGTGGCGACGACGTCCACCGTGGTGACGTGGCCGAACTGACGGTCACCGACGGTACGGAGCATCTTACGCTCGAGCTCCAGTTCTGGCAACCGCTCTGGACCCCGGAGACGGTCGCTCACGACATGGAGAGCAAGGCCGGCTACCTCGCGTGGCGACTCGACGACCAGTCGGGTGCCTACGGCGTCCTCGACGGATACGCAAAGCGCGTCTGGTTCGGCCTCGAACGGCCCTCCATCGGTGGGCCGTCGTACTCGTTCACCACCGTCGGCCACGACTAGCGCGACGAACTGTACTGGGCGAACTACCACCGGTTGTACGAGAACTACCCACTTCGGCAGACCGGCCCCCTCCAACGCACCGACCACGACCCGCAGGTCGACCACGACGGGCCGACGAGCGACGTGTACGAGTTCGTCAGCGAGATACTCGCAGACGACTTCCACTGTCGGCTCCAGCTGTGGCGGCCCCCGTCGTGCGACGCGGTGTTCACCGCGCTCCGCTGGACGAGCGCCGAGATCCACGGCGACGGCTACGAGGCACAGTGTGGCGTCCTCGGGCGGTCCACCCTGTTCTCCGACACGGGGACGACGGTCTCGTTCGAGGACGAGGCGTTCGCGACGGTGTACGGTCTCGCGGGCGACCTGCGGACGGAGTCTTCGGAGGGACTGACGTTCGTCGAGTAGTCGGTGTCCGGGAAGCGTTACTGTCGGAGAAAGTGAGTTCGGAAGAAGCCTAGGCCGGGATTTGAACCCGGGCTCTCGTCCTTACCAAGGACGCGCTTTACCGCTAAGCTACCCAGGCACGCTGAGTGCGTTTTCAGAGTGCCACGACTCGACTTTAGGCGTTTCGATTCAGTGGTCGGCGAACGCCCCGGTATCACGTCGCACGCGGTCGGCGACGTCGTGGTCGGCCAGCGTCGCCGCCGGCGGGAACGGCGCGTCGAGCGTGCCCGCCAGGTCCGACGCCATCGTCCGGAGCGCGTCGGTCGGGTCGCCGCCGCCGGCCGTCGCTCCCGCGACGACCGCCAGGTCGAGCACGTCGGCTTCGAGGGTCGTCGGGTCGCTGTCGCCGCGCTCGCGACGTTCGGTCTCGTCGCGGCCGAACGCGCGAACGACGCCGACGGCGGCCTCGGCGGCCTCGGTGCGCGCGAGGAGGTAGAACCCCCGAGCGACCAGCGCGTTGGCCGCGAGGACGTGCATGTCGCCGGTGTCGCGGTCCCCCGAGAGCCACGGCTCGGTGTCGGCGAGCGTGCGGGTGAGACGGAGCCCGTCGTAGACGAGTTGGACGCCGGCGGCGCGTTCGAGGAGCGAGTCGCCCGCTGCGCCGTGGGACCGGCCGACGAGCGTCGTCACCACCCCCGGGACCATCGAGCCGTCGTCGATGAACGCGTGCAGGTCGTCGCGGAGCCGTTTCGGCTCGATGTCGTCGACCGACGCACGCGCAGTCCGACGGACGGCGGCGGCGTCCTCCATTGCTTCGAGATAGCCCCGGAACACGCAAAGACCTTTGGAAACCGCATCCGAGCGACGGTCGTGCTCCGAATCGAGGACAGCGCGGGCGTCCGGACGGTGACACTCGACCGACCCGAACGACGCAACGCGCTCACCCCCGCGATGCTCGACGACCTCGCCGCCGCCGTCTCCGACCCTCCGGAACCGGTCGTCTACCTCCGGGGGGCGGGCAGTGCCTTCTGTGCGGGCGCGGACCTCGACGCCGTCGCCGACGTCGCGGCCGCGACCACGACCGATGGCGACACCACCGACGGCGACACCACGGATACCGACCCGGCGGCCGCCTTCGCCGAACACGGCCAGCGGACCGCCCGCGCCATCGCCGACTCCTCGGCGGTCGTCCTCGCGGGAATCGACGGCGCGGCCCGCGGCGGTGGCGTCGAACTCGCACTCGCGTGTGACCTCCGGGTCGCGACCGACGCGGCCACGTTCGCCGAGACGGGCGTCACGTTCGGCCTGTTCGGCGCGTGGGGCGGGACCGTCCGTCTCCCGCGAATCGTCGGCGAGGGCAACGCGATGGACCTCACGCTCTCCGGGCGCGCCGTCGACGCCGACGAGGCGCTCCGGATGGGGCTGGTCTCCCGGGTGGTCGAGGACCCCGCGACCGTCGCCCGCGAACTGGCCGACAACGACCACGCCGCGCTCGAACGGGTCAAGCCGCTGCTCCGGAGTCGCGGGAGCGACGACGACCGGGAGACGGCCGAGGCTGGCGTGTTCGCCGACCTCGTCGCCCGGAACGCCGACGCGCTCCGGCGGGACTGAGCGGTAGGTAGCCCCCACCGAACGGCCCGAAGGACGTCCGGGTCCCCCGGACTTTTCACGAGGTGGTCCGTCGCCCCGGGAGAGACGATGGACGGGTTCCTGCCGGCCCTGGACGGGCACTACGACGCCGCCGACCAACTGACTCGGTACCTCCGGCGACGAGCGGAGGCGCAGTTCGAACGCACTCACGCGGAGAAACGTGCCGTCGACACCCGCGAGGAGTACGAGGACCGCCGCGAGCGCGTCCGCGAGTGGTTTCTCGACCGCATCGGCGGACTGCCCGACCGCCCGGAAGCCCTCGCGATGGAGACGGTGGGAACGGACGACCGCGACGGCTATCGCGTCGAGCGCATCGTCTTCGAGAGTCACCCGCGATTCCACGTCACCGCGAACTGCTACGTGCCCGAGAGCGAGGTGCCTCACCCCGGCGTGCTGTTCCTCTGCGGACACGTCGACGCGGGGAAGGCCGACCCGCTCAACCAGCGCGCGTGTATCGAACTCGCGACGAACGGCGTCCTCGTGCTGGTCGTCGACTCGCTGGGGCAGGGCGAGCGCGAACAGTACCCCGACACCGACCTCGGCGCGGACGTCGTCCGCGGCGGCGTCTCCGAACACTGCTACGCTGGCCAGCAGTGTCTCACCGCGGGCGCGACGCTGGCGCGGTACGTGGTCCACGACGACCGCTGTGCGCTGGACGTGCTCGCTACCAGGGACGACGTCGACTCGGAGCGACTCGGCGTCGTCGGCACCTCCGGCGGCGGCCTCCGGACCCAGTTCCTCGGCCTGCTCGACGACCGGGTCGCCGTCGCCGCCCCCTGCTGTTCGGTCACGACGCGTGCCGAGTGGCTTCGGACGGGCAAGCGCATCGACGCCGAGCAGTTGCTCCCGGGAGCCATCGCCGACGGCGTCGACCACGACGACTTCCTCGCCGCGATGGCTCCGCGACCGCTCCTCGTCGGGGCGGCCGCCTCGGACCAGTACTTCCCCGTGGAGGGCGTCCACGATGCGGTCGAGCGAGCGCGGCGAGTGTACGACCTGTCCGACGTGGCCGACCGCCTGGAACTCGTCGTCGCGGACGAGCCACACTGCTCGGTGTACGACCTCGGCGACCCGGTGTACGAGTGGCTCTGTGCGCACCTCGGCGTCGGGGAGTACTCACCTCGTGACGAGCACGCGGTCGTCGACCCGTCGGCCCTCGACTGCACCACCGACGGAGCCGTCCTGACCGCCTTCCCCGACGAGCGCACCGTCACCGACCTGCTCCGTTCGGACCTCGACGCGGACCGTCTCCGAGCGGCGTCTGCCGGCGACCCGCGGGAGGACGAGGCCGCGAGCGATGTCCGACTCCGCGACCGACTCGTCGAGCGGTTCGACCTCGACCGGTCCGCCGCCGACCGACACCCGCGAACCACCCGCCAGACCGAGACGGACGGGTTCTCGGTCGAGCACGTCTGGTTTCGCACCGAACGCGACCCGGACGTCGTCGTCGCGGGCGTGCTCGTCTCGACGCTCGGCGTCCCGGCCCGCTCGCCCGCGGTCGTCTGTTACGAGGACGGCACCGAGGCCGTCGCGGACCCCGACCGGGCCGCAGAACTGCGCGAACTGGCCGCCGAACGGGGCACGGCGTTCGCGTTCGACCCGCGGGGCGTCGGGGCGGTCCGGAACCGAGAGATACCGATTCCGCACTGGGTCGACGCGTACGACGGCGTCTACGGGACCGAGTTCGAACTGGCGTACGACGCGCTGGACGACTCGCTGTTCGGGATGCGCGTGTTCGACGTGCTGTGTGCCGCCGCGTTCCTCCGGTCCCGGACGGACAGCCAGACGGTGTCGCTCGTCGGGGAGGGCGTCGGCGCGTACCACGCGCTGTACGCCGCGGGCGCGGACGAGCGCGTCGACGCCCTCGGCCTTCGCGACCTCGGTCCGAACTTCCGCGAGATGGCGACGAGTCGCGACTACCCGTACGACGCGCGACTCACCGTCTCCGACGTGCTCGACTGCGACGTCCCGGACGTGTTCGCGGCGCTGGACGAACGTGGCGTCGCCGTCGAGCGCGGGGGTTGAGAGAACCGCGCGAGGAGGGTTCGGGCCGACTCAGAGCGAGAGCGCGTCGGGCGCGGGCGGCATGTGGCGTTTGTGCTCGCTCGTCGCGTACAGTTCGTCGACGCGGTCGATCACCGACTCGTCGACGTCCAGCGTGCTCGCCGTCGCGGCCGTCGAGAGGGGGCCGTCGACGTGGAGGACGAGCACCGCGTCGAGCAGGTCGTAGCTCAGCCCCATCTCCTCCTCGTCGGTCTGGCCGACCCACATCTCGGCGCTCGGGGGCTTCTCGACGAGGTCCTCGGGGACGCCGACGTGGTCGGCGAGTTGGCGAACCTGGCGCTTGTAGAGGTTGCCGATGGGGTTGCAGTCGACCGCCTGGTCGCCGTACTTCGTGTAGTAGCCCGTCAGCGTCTCCGAGCGGTTGCCCGTCCCGAGGACGATGCGCGACTCTGCGTTGGCGACGAAGTAGTTGAGCACCCCCCGCGTGCGGACCCGGACGTTTCCGAGGGCCATCCGGTGGTCCTCGCCTGCGGGGTAGGCGTCGACGAACGCGTCGACGATGGGTTCGATGTCGACGACGTCGTAGTCGATACCCAGCATCTCGGCCACTCGCTCGGCGTCGCTCATGTTCCCCTCGGTGTTGACGTCGCTGGGCATCACGAGGCCGTGGACCGCCTCCGCCCCCAGCGCCTCGACGGCGAGGTGGGCGGTCAGCGTCGAGTCGATACCTCCCGACAGGCCGATGACCGCACCGTCGGCCCCCGCGTCGTCGACCACGCTCCTGACGAACGCCGTGATGTGCTCGCGGTGGGCCTCCAGTTCCGACTCGGAGAGCGTGAGGTCGACGGGCAGGTCCTTCGGTCGGGCGACGGCGTCACTCATGGTCGTATCGAGGCGTTCGACCGACTAATAGCTGCCCTGTCACGCGATATTTCCGACCGTTCGTCCATCGAGAGTGGGTACCTCGACCCGAACTGAACGACGGGGTTCCGACCGGCACGACTCCTCGGCGTCGCGATGAGACGCTACGTTCAAGTGGGGTGATGCAGAACAACCAGTGCTGACAGAACCGAGACCGTTGGCGAGCGGTCCCGAAGGGACGCGAGTCTCGGTGTGAGCCGCGCGGGACCGAAGGTCCCGCTGGAAACCGGCGACGCAGTCGCCGGTGACGAAGGGAGCACCGTTGGTCCAGTGGTAGGACATTGGCTTCCCAAGCCAATAGCCCGGGTTCAATTCCCGGACGGTGCATTTCTGTCCGAACGGCAGTGAGGACGAAATCAGTAGGTGGGAATTGAAGTAGACGAGACGCACGCAGCGAAGCGAGCACGTCTCGGCGTGGTTCAATTCCCGGACGGTGCATTTTGCGAGTCGCGAACGCGACGAGCAAACGCTCTACTTCAGAATCGAACCAGCGAGCGACTGCAGGGAGCGAGTGGGGTTCGATTCCCCGACGGTGCATTCTGCTCGGAACGAGCGTGAAGAGCGACCGCGCTACCGTGGGCGTCATTTCCGGCGACCCACTGCAGTCGAGTTCGGTTCGGAACCACTTTCACCGACAGGTCTGTGCGGAAGGCATGGACGAGGTCTCCCGCACACTCGACGCCTACAGTACCGACGCCGACGCGTACGTCGAGAAGTACCGTTCGGAGTCCGTCGCCGCCCGCTACGGTGCGGCGTTCCGCGATGCCGTCGAGGGCCTCGACGGCGAACGGGTGCTGGACGTCGGCTGTGGCCCAGGCGCGGACGTCGAGACGTTTCTGAACACGGGGTACGACGTGACTGGCCTCGACCTCACACCCGGGTTCCTCCAGGCGGCGGCCGACCGCCACCCCGAGGCGTCGTTCGTCCACGGAGACATGCGGCGGTTGCCGTTCGACGAGGGGACGTTCGACGGACTCTGGAGTTCGGCGTCGTTCCTCCACGTCCCGCGGGCGGAGGCGGCGGGGACGCTCCGGGAGTTCCGTCGAGTCCTCCGTCCCGAGAGCGTCGTCTACCTCTCGGTGAAGTCGAGCGAGCGGGCCACTCACGACGCGAACGACCGCCACTTCGTCTACTACCGTCCCGAAGAGGTGACCGACCTGTTCTCCGAGAACGGGTTCGAGACGACCCGTGTCGAGACCACCGACAACTGGGTCGCGGTGCTCGCGGTACCGAACTGAGCCACCCGCCGCGACGGCCGGGGCACCCGCCCGCGGACTTTTGGCACCACCACCCGAGCGCTAGTCCATGTCACACGAGGCGTTCACCGCCGAGAACGGGTACGCTCGCGTCGAAATCGACGGCTACCGCGCGGACGTACTCATCGACCGGGCCGACAAACGCAACGCGATGGACCGGGCGGTCATCGCGGACCTGACGGACGCGTTCGACCACGTCGCCGACCGAGAGGACGTGCGGGCGGTGACGCTACTGGGCGAGGGGCCGGTGTTCTGTGCGGGGATGGACCTCCCGATGATGCGCGACAGCGGTGCGGCGCTCCACGAGGTCATCGGTACGGAGTTGCGGGCGCTGTTCGAGCGCATCGAGCGATTCCCGCGGCCGGTCGTCGTCGGTATCAAGCGCGCCGCCGTCGCCGGCGGGTTCGAGTTGACCCTGCCGGCGGACTTTCGCATCATCGGTGCGGAGGCGAAGTACGGCGTCGTCGAGGTGAAACTGGGCGTGTTCCCGAGCGGCGGGTCGACCCAGCGCCTCCCGCGACTCGTGGGCCTGGCGCGGGCGAAAGAACTCGTCCTGACCGGCGAGTACGTCGCCCCCGAGGAGGCCGAACGGATGGGGCTGGTCAACGACGTCGTCCCCGACGACGAGGTCGACGAGCGCGCCCGAGCGTTCGCCGACGGACTGACCGAGAACGCACCGCTCGGGATGGAGCGCGCCCTGCGGGCGTTCGACCACGCGCTCGACGTGCCCCTGGAGGACGGCCTCGACGTGGAGGGCTACCTCGCCGCGCCGCTGTACGACACCCACGACCACGAGGAGGGGTTCGGCGCGCGCATCGAGGGCCGCGACCCGGAGTTCGAGGGGTGCTGAGAGCGGCGACGGTCGGGGAACGTCCGGAGGACGACGCGGGGCGGCGATTGCGGTGAGGGGAACGTTATTGTGACCGGTCGGCCACGTTGGGGTATGAGTTTCCAAGCACCCGACCTGAGCGGGCGAACCGCCTTCATCACCGGCAGCACCCGCGGTGTGGGCAAGGAGATCGCACTCGCGCTGGCCGACGCCGGCTGTAACGTCGTCTCGACGGGCAAGACCGTCGACGACAGCGACTCCGACCTCGAGGGCACCATCCACAAGACCGCCGAGGCGTGCGAGGAGCGTGGCGTCGACGCCCACGCCATCCAGCTCAACCTCCGGGAGACCGACCAGATTCACGACGCCGTCGAGGAGGCAATCAACGTGTTCGGCGAGGTCGACGTCGTCATCAACAACGCGAGCGCCATCCAGCTCGCCGCCGTCGAGGAGATGCCCGCCAACCGCTTCGACCTCGTCACGGACGTCAACGTCCGGGGAACGTACGTCACCTCCCGAGCGTTCATCCCGCACCTCAAGGAGATCGGCGGCGGCCACATCCTCACCAACGCCCCGCCCGTGAAGCTCTCCAGTGCGCCCGGCAAGGCCGCCTACTCGTGGGCGAAGATGGGGATGACGTTCGTGACGCTCTCGCTCGCCCAGGAACTGCGCGGCGACGACATCGCCGCCAACGCGTTCTGGCCGGTGACGGCCCTCGACACCCGCGCGACCCGCTACTTCGGACTTGGGACCGAAGACGACTGGCGCACTCCCGACATCCTCGCGCACACGGTGCTCGAACTGCTCGACCGCGACCCAAGCGAGTTCACCGGACAGGCCGTCTACGACGAGGACCTCCTGCGCGAGGTCGGCGTCGAGGACTTCTCGGCGTACAACTGCACGCCCGGCGACCCCGCACCGACCTCCGCACAGATGTTCGACCCCGACTTCCAGCGCCCGGAGTAGTCGGTACCGACCCATCCGCGGCCGTCGACAGCGACCCGAGCGAACCCTTTTGCCACCACCCTGTGACCCACAGCCATGACCGAACCCGACTACGAGAACTTCGTGACGACGTTCGAGGACGGCGTCCTGCGTGCGGAGATTCACAGCACCTCGAAGATGAACGCGCTCAACGGGACGATGACCGAGGAGCTGTTCGACCTCGCGATTCGACTCCACGAGGAGCCGGTGCGCTGTTTAGTCCTCACCGGGTCCGACGGCGTGTTCTGTGCGGGCGGCGACGTGGCGACGTTCGTCAGCGAGGACGCCGCCGGCGAGATTCGAAAAGGCGCGTCGCTGCTCCACGACGCGGTGTTCCAGTTGCGCGAAGCCGAGGTGCCGGTCGTGACGGCGGTCAACGGTCCGGCGGTCGGCGCGGGGTTCAGCTTCGCCATCATGGGTGACTACGTGCTCGCCAGCGAGGCGTCGTACTTCCAGTTCGGCTACCCCGGTATCGGCGCGACGGGCGACGGCTCCTCGACGTACTTCCTCCCGCGCGTCGTGGGCCTGCGGCAGGCCAAACGAATCGCGCTGTTGAACGAGCGCATCGACCCCGAGGAGGCGGCCGACCTGGGGTTGGCGACCGAGAGCGTCGCGGCCGACGAGTTCGAGAGCCGGGTGGCCGACGTCACCGCACAGGTCGCCGAGGGACCGACCGTCGCGCTGGGTCGGACCCAACGGCTGTTGACCGAGAGCACCACCCGCGGGATGGAGGCGCAGCTCGCCGCCGAGACCGACGCGATGGCCGAGACGGCCCGCACCGACGACTTCGCGGAGGGGGTCCGGGCGTTCGTCGAGAAGCGGTCACCGGAGTTCGAGGGGCGCTGAGAACGGTCTGCGTCGTGTCGACGGCCAGTGTCGTACGGACAGCGTGTCGGACGGAACGTCGGTGTCCCGTGGACGGCCCGTACCGTGCGAACCGAGCCCGCGTCGTCGACCCTCCCCACTGCGTCGTCGGCATTTCACGGCCGACGTGCGGTCGCGTCGCTCGCGAGTCGTCGGTCGTCCGGTGTTCGGTCGAGTCCTCGACGATGCGGCCGTCGCTCGTCGGCTCACACCGACCGAATCACGGGAGTCGAGTCGACCCCCACTCGTGGTACTCGACCAGTGCGTCGACCCCGTCCTCGGAGATGGCGTAGTAGTTCGTCCGGCGGTCGATCTCGCCTTTGTCCGCCAACCCCTTGTTGACGAGCGTGTCCAGGTTCGGATACAGCCGCCCGTGGGTGATCTCGCGGTCGGTCTGTGCCTCCAGTTCCTCGCGTATCGACTGGCCGGACGGTCTGTCCAGACCCGCGATGCAGTACAGCAGGTCGCGCTGGAACCCCGTCAGCCCGTGAATCGTTCGAATGTCTACGGCACCACCGCCGCCACCTGCTCCTGAGTCCAACCCCGACATGACGATAGGTCCTGTGCGCCGTCCGATGTTTGTTATTGACTGTCAAGTCAATGAGACCGTCGCAACAGTTATCGTTGCACGGGAGACGGCGACGAGGGGCGGAACTCGACACACCGTTAGAAACACGTTAAACGGTTAACACTTCCCATATTACTCGCTTACGAACGAGAAAGCGAGCGACAGCGGGGCCGTGTCCCTCGACGGTCCCCAATCGACCCTCGCCGTGTAACGACCCACCGACCGCCAGAGCGGGAAGCGGCAAACGACCCATTTCAGCACCGAAGGGTGTCGAGTCGGCCGTCGTCCACCGACCATCCATCGGTTTTCCCCCCACCCCCACCAGTGGACCATTCATCAGGCGACCACGCTCGACAGACATCGACGGCCTCGGCTAGCCGTGGGTCGCTCCCGAGGTGTGCGCGACGAGGTAGACTCCGGACTCACACACTACTCTGGACTCAACACTCATGCTCGTCGCGAGCACGTCTGGAGACGGAGGAGATGAGGTGTGACAGGACCGGTCGCAGCCGTGGTCGTCGGACAGTTCGAGTGGGTCGGAGCGAACCCCGTCCTCGGTGGTCTCCTGGGTGGCGTGTTCATCGCCGCGCTCAACCTGTTCGGCGCGACGTTGGTGTTCGTCTGGCGAGACCCCTCCGAGCGCGCGATGGACGGGGCGCTCGGGTTCGCCGCCGGGGTGATGCTGGCCGCGAGTTTCACGAGCCTCATCGTCCCCGGCATCGAGACGTACTCGGGTGGCGACCCGCTCCCGGTTCTCGTCGGGGTCCTCCTCGGTGCGCTGTTTCTCGACCGCTCGGACGTGCTCGTCCCGCACGCTCACTACCTCCTGACGGGTCGACGGCGGGCCGACGCGGCGAACCCCGGCGACTCCCTCCCGGTCGACGACGACAGACTCGCCGGCGTCGTCCTGTTCGTCCTCGCCATCACGCTGCACAACGTGCCCGAGGGCCTCGCCGTCGGCGTCGGGTTCGGCAGCGGTGACCCCGCGACGGCGGTGCCCCTGATGCTCGCCATCGGTATCCAGAACGTCCCCGAGGGGCTGGCCGTATCGGTCGCCGCCATCAACGCCGGCCTCGACCGCCGGTTCTACGCCGCCGTCGCCGGTGTCCGGTCGGGACTGGTCGAGATACCGCTGGCCGTCCTCGGCGCGTACGCCGTCCAGTCGGTGACGCCGCTGCTCCCCTACGCGATGGGGTTCGCCGCGGGCGCGATGCTGTTCGTCATCAGCGACGAGATCGTCCCCGAGACCCACCGCGGCGGCCACGAACGGGTCGCCACGCTCGGTCTCGTCGTCGGCGTCGTCGTGATGCTGTACCTCGACATCTCCCTCGGGTGAGCGACCGACACTCTCCGAACGAGAGTCGCTCACCGGCCCCCGTGTTTCCGGAACCAGACGCGCTCGCCGACCGGCGACGCCTCCGGTCCGAGGTCGAGTCGACCGACGAAGAGGTCCCGAACGGCGAGCGTGACGCGGAGTTCGACGGGGTCGGTGCCGTCGGTCGGGACGACCCCCTCCGTCCACCGGTCGACGTGGTGGTCGGGGCGTCGGGCGTGAATCCGGTCGTGGACCATCACCGGGGGTAGACGGCCGGCGACGATGAGTCCGACGGCACCGGAATTCGACGGTCAGCGTCGGCGACGTCGATTCCGGTCGTCCCGACGTGTGCGTCGAGCGTCGCTCCGCTCTCGTTACGGCGCGGTCGTCTCGACGTGTGCGTCGAGCGCCGCGTCCGCCGAGCGGTACTCGCGCCGTGGGTAGACGTCCTCGCCGGCGTCGTCCTCGACGACCCAGTACGCCCGCTGGTCGGTCTCGACGACGTAGACGAGCGCGCTCCCCTCGCTCGTCGTCATCTGCTCGACGAGTCGTGCCGACTCGACCCTGTCACCGGTCTCGTTCTCCACGAGCGTGATCGCTCGTCGGAGCTGCGCCCCAGCCATGTGACTCGTTACCGATTGTCGTTCTTAGCTGTTCGGTCGGTGGGCGTGCGTCGGACCTGCCGACGGTCGTATCGGTGGTATCGTCCCCCGCGCGTGATTGCCCGGTTGCGGGTGACGTCCGTGGAGTCGCCCGCCGCCGCTCGTGGTCGGTTACACCCGCGGTCAGTTCCGGTCGAGGTCGGTCGTCTTCTCGGTGACGCGGTCGCCCGTGTTGCGCGTTCCCGCCGGTTCGAACAGGAGGACCGTCGCCGGAGCCTCGGCGACCGGCCGGTGTTCGACGCCCGCCTCGACGACGTACAGGTCGTGTTCGGCCAGGTCGACGACCCCGTTGCGGAACTCGATGCTGATGGCCCCTTCGACGACGAGGAACAGTTCGTCGGCGTCGGGGTGTGCGTGCCAGTCGAACGGCCCCTCCATCCGCGCGAGTTTGACGTGCTGGCCGTTCAGTTCCGCGAGCAGTCGAGGTGACCACGCCTCCTCGATGGCCGCGGCAGCCTCGGGTAGCGAGACGGTGTCCATACACCACCCACGCACCCGACCACCAAGCACTCGTGGGTCCCCGCCGTCGCCCCCGTGACACGTGATACCCATGCAATAACTCCCAGTAGCGGACGTATACTAAACCGTGTCTTTCCAGTAGCGAAACATATGAACCCACACGTCCACCTCCAGCGGCCCGACGACTGGACCCGGGGGGCCGGAACCGCGGTGCGAGGGACCGCGTTCGTCGACGGCGAACGGTACGACGCGGACGCGCTCCACGACCGTTTCAGCGCCGTCGACACCCGCGAGGCGTTCCGCGCGGCCGTCGAGGAACTGGAGGGCTTCTTCGCCGTCGTCCGCGTCGTCGAGGGGACGGTGTTCGCCGCGACCGACCACGTCCGGAGCATCCCGCTGTTCTACGCCCCCGGTGCCGACCTCGTCTCCGACAGCGCCCGTGCCCTCCGAACCCGTCTCGCGGACCCGGCCGTCGACACCGTCGCCGAAGCCGAGTACCTCTCGACGACGTACGTCACCGGCGGCGAGACGCTGTACCGAGACATCAGACAGCTCAGAGCAGGCGAACTCCTCGCCTTCGAGACGAGCGCCGGCGGGACGCGACCGACGGCCCCCGCGGTGACCGAACGCCACTGGACGTACGCGCCGAGCACGACGGGTGCCGAACCCGAGGCGACCCCGACCGACAGACTGGTCGCCCTCGACGACGCGCTCGTCGAGGCGTTCGAGCGCTGTCTCGCCGTCGCCGACGGGCGGCCCATCGCCGTCCCGCTGAGCGGCGGGTACGACTCGCGGCTGGTCGCGACGATGCTCGTGCGCCTCGGTGCCGAGGACGTCCGGACGTTCACCTACGGCCGAGCGGACTCGTCAGACGTCCGGGTCGCCCGCGACGTCGCCGCCGCCCTCGACCTCCCGTGGCGACACGTCGAGTACACCGCCGACGACTGGTACGACTGGTTCAACGGCCCCGACCGCGAGTCGTACTACGAACGCGCCGACGACTTCGACGCTATCCCGAACCTGAGCGCGCTGCCCGCCGTCGAGGAGCTGCTGGCCGATGGGTGGCTCCCCGCGGACAGCGTCGTCGTCCCCGGCCAGACCGTCGCCGAGATCGGTGGCCACCTGCCCGACCGCCTGCTCGACGGGAGCGCGACCGCCGCCGACCTCGTCGAGAGCGTGCTCGACCGCCACTACTGCCAGTTCGAGTGCGACGAGCGCCTCGACCGCACGTTCCGACTGCGCGTCTGGCAGAGCGTCGCGGACGTCTGTGACACGAGCGACCGCACGAGTGCCTACGCCGCGTGGGAGTGGCAAGAGCGCCAGGCGAAGTTCCTCTGTGGCGACGGCCGCATCTACGAACACGCCGGTCTCGACTGGTGGTTCCCGCTGTGGGACCCCACCGTCGCCGCGGCGTGGGGAGCGATTCCCGCCGCCGGCCGCGCCGAGAAACGTCGCTACACCGAACTCGTCGAGACGCTGTACGCCGACGTCGCCGAGGTGGACGCGTCGGCCGCCGCCCGGACGCAGGCGACCGACAGCCGAGTCACCGTCGCGACGCGTCGGCTCCGGTCGGCCGTCGCCGACTCGCCGCTGGCCGGGGTCGCACGACCGCTGTACCGACGCTTCCGCGGTCGGACCGCCAGCCGCGAGGACGGCCCACTGGCACACTTCGGGATGCTCTCGGCGGCCCAGTTCGACCGCCTCTACGCCGCCGACCGGAGCCACCACGCGTTCCGTGCGCTAGAGGCGACCGGTCGGGTCTCGTTCGACCCCGCACACGAGGACGGGTGGCCCGGCGACGTACTGACGGTCGAGGGTCTGGAGGCGACCCGTCCGGACCGACCGGATCTACCGAACGAGGCCGACGACGCCGAGACCACCGAGGCGGCCTACGACCCGCCGACGGTGACCGGCCAGGGTGACGGTCCCCACCCGACGCGCCTCGGAGGCTGGGCGGCCGAACCGAGCGACGACTGACGAGACACGGAGGGGAAGACACTTGCCGGCCGGTCGTACACCTACCGCAATGACGGATTCGGACCCCGCGTACCTGGTCAACGTCGACGCCGTCGTCGTCCGCGACGGCGAGTACCTGCTCGTCGAACGCAGTCCCGACGAGGAGCACGCCGCCGGCGAACTCGGCTTCCCCGGCGGGACGACCGACGGCGACGACGAGGGGCCGGACGTCCTGGAGGCGACGGTCCGCCGCGAGGTCCGCGAGGAGGTCGGTGTCGAGCTAGCGACGACGATGGCGTACGTGCAGTCGAACGCCTTCGAGTCAGACACCGGCGAGGGGGTCGTCAACGTCGTGTTCCTCTGTCGGTACGAACGCGGCGAGGTCTCCGTCGACCCGACGGAGGTCGCGGAGGTCCACTGGCTCACCGCCGAGGCCGTCGCGAACCACCCGGAAACGCCAGCCTACACGCGACAGCAACTCGAACTCGCGGAGGGGCAGCGCCAGCTACTGGGCTGGTAAGGACAGCCTAACGAGGCGACGCCGTCGCTCCGTCGCTCAGAAACACGATTCGAGGTCGCGCTCTGTGACGACCCGCCGGAGTTCGGCGGTCGCCCCCGCGTCGAACCGCATCGGGCGTCGCCACCACGGCCCCTTCCCCGAGTCGCTCGACAGGTCGACGACAAGTCGGTTGGCGTCGATGCCCGCCTCCTGCCCCGACAGCGGAACCACGCGCTCGAACAGCCGCGACCGTCCCTCGTCGCCGAGTATCAACACCTCGGCGTCGAACGTCTCGCGGCGGACGTGGGCGTTCGTCCGGAACGGTTCGCGTTCGGCGTCGTCCATCGCGCGGTACTGCTCGCCGGTGACGGCGTCCCGGGCGAGACACATCCCGCCGACGAGGTACGCCCCCCAGCGCGGCGACTGCCACCACGCCGGGTCGCCCCGCTGGCTCAGCGTCGCGTAGAAGAACAGCCAGTCGTCGGCACGCAACTCCGAGAGCGGGCGGGCCTTCACGCCGTGTTCGTCGCCGTAGGTGTAGCGCTCGCCGCCGGCCTCGGGGAACTCCGGGTCGAAGTGCAGCGGCGTCTCCGCCACGTCGCTCACGTCCGTCTCCACGTCGAGGTCGGCGTAGGTGGGGACCGAGTCGCGCGTCGGCTTCGTCTCCGGGATGGGGATGTACTCGAAGGTGCCGTCGGGGTGGATTGGACCGCGGAACCCCGGCTGGTTCGTGTTCGCGGCGACGTTGATGGCGACGGCGCGCGGCGCGCGGTCCGAGGGTGCGTGGGCGGAGGCGTCGTTCGGGTCGTCCCCGTTCTCGTCGTCCGTCATCCGTCCTCCGGGCGGAACCGCAGCAGTCGGTCGTCGTCCTCCGACGGCGACCCCCGACCGTCGCGGTTGCTGGTCGTCGCGTAGAGGTGGCCGTCGGGGCCGACGAGTGTCGTCCGGAGGCGGCCGAACTCCCCCTCGAACAGTCGCTCGTCGAGCGTGACCGCGTCGTCGCCGTCGAGGCGAACGCGGTGGAGGTGCGTCCCCGAGAGCGTGCCGAACAGCAGGTCACCCTGCCAGGCGTCGATGGCCCCGTCGTCGGGGTAGACTGCGAGTCCGCCGGGGGCGATGGTCGGCGTGTAGCTGGCGAGCGCGGGGACGAACTGCCCGTCCTCGCCCGACTCGGTGCCGCGAACGGTCGGCCAACCGTAGTTCTCGCCCGGCCGGATGCGGTTGACCTCGTCGTCTGTCTCGGGGCCGTGTTCGGTCTGGTAGAGCGTCTCGCCGTCCGCACCCACCGCGAGCCCCTGCGGGTTGCGGTGGCCGTAGGTGTAGACCGCTGGGTGGCCAACGTCCGGGTTGTCGGGGTGCGGGTCGCCCTCGAACGTGAGGCGGAGTATCGAGCCGTTGAGCGTCTCGGGGTCCTGTGCCAGGTCCGCGTCGGTGGCGTCGCCCGCGGTGACGAACAGCGAGTCGTCGTGGACGAGCAGGCGGCCGCCGTCGTGGTAGCGCGCGCCGGGGATGCCCTCGAACACCGGTTCGCTCGCCCAGTCGTCGTCGACGGCGTGGCGCAACACGCGGTTTCTCGTCCCGTCGTCCTCGTAGGTCTGGACCGTGAACGCGACCGAGGAGTCCTCGGGGTGGAACGCCAGCCCCATCAGACCGCCTTCACCGGTCGCGCCGGTGTCGTCGAGGTCGGCGACGACCGAGCGTTCGCCGTCTCGGACCCGGACGATGCGCCCCGGCCGCTCGGTCAGGTAGACGTCGTCGGGGTCGTCGTCGCGGAACGCGACGCCCCACGGCACTTCGAGGTCGGTGACGAGCGTCTCGGCGACGACCGACTGGCCGTCGCCGGTGGTCGTCGTCGCGGTGCCGCCCTCGGCCGTCGGCGGGTCCGACTGGAGACAGCCGGCGACACCGACGAGACCAGCGAGCGTCCCCGCGCCGGCGACCCGGAGGAAGGTTCGCCTGTCCATACTGTCGGTTGGGCCGTGGAGGGAAAAGCCGTCCGTCGTCGGTGGTGGTCGGGAGGGTTACGGCCGTTCGTGTGGGTTCACCGGTCCGCCGAGGTCCCGACCGAACTCGTCGAAGGTGTCGAGGTCGTCGGGGAGGTCGTAGGGAATCTCGCGGTCGGACTGGTGGTTGGTCAGTTTGCCGTCTTCGGGGACGGGGTCGGCGACGTCCTCGAAGCCGGGTTTGACGGAGATAGAGCGAGCGGGCATCCCGACGGCGACGTGGTGGGCGGGGACGTCGCCCTGGACGACCGCGCGTGCGCCGACGACGCTGTTCTCGCCGACCGTACAGCCGGCGCGGACCATCGCGTCGTAGGTGACCCGCGCGTCGTCCTCGACGACGGTGTGGAAGTTGCTCACCTCGGTCTGGTCGACGATGTCGTGGTCGTGGCTGTAGAGGTGGACGCCGTCGGACAGCGAGACCCGAGCGCCGATGTCGAGGCGGCCCCGGTCGTCTAAGTGGACGTCGTCGTGGATGACCGTGTTGTCGCCGACGGTGATGTTGTGGCCGTACGAGAACGTGACGCCCTTGAAGATGCGGAGGTTCTCGCCGGCCTCCTCGAACAGATGGTCGGCGAGCATCTGGCGGAACTGGAGCGCGAAGTCGACGTTGTCCGCCATCGGCGTCGCGTCGAACTGCCGCCAGAGCCACTGGAGGTGCTTCGAGCGTTTGAACCGCTGTTCGTCCTTCTCGGCGTAGTACTCGGCCTCGACCGTCGCGTTGCACGGGTCGTACCCCTGCAGGCGGACGCGCTCGGCGGCGGAGACGTCGCCGCCGTCCTGCCAGCGCTCCCACGCCTCGCGGTCGCCGTAGAGGTCCACGAGAACGTCGCGGACCACGTCACAGGTGTCTTCGGGTCCCGACAGTCGCTCGTCCACTTCGTCGAGGAACGCCTGCAACCCCGCAGCGGCGTCCGACGGAAGCGAGACGTGCCGTTTCGTCATGCAACCGCGTTGGCCCGGTGCGGCCATAGGGGTTTCCGTTGTGCGAGGGGGTCGTCAGTCCGCGCGGACCCTGACCCGGTTCCGAGGGTGCCGGCGCGCGTCGGACGGGGTTCGTGATGTGGCGATGGACACGAAACTTATACCGAACCGTCACGATTCGAGAGCTATGCGACGACTGGTCCCCCTGTCGCTGGTAGCACTGCTGCTCCTCTCCGGGTGTCTCGGCGCACTCGGCGGGGACGCCACCTCCACCCCCGAAGAGATCGACCCCGCCGACGCCGACCTGCCGCCCGGCGTGACTGTGAACGGCGTCGAGAACGCCTCCGCGCTCGCGGCGGCGCACGACGAGACGCTGCTGGACGAGGGGTTCGTGTTCGACGGTACGGTCGTCACGGACCAACCGGGAAGCGGCATCGTGAACGAGACGGCCACGGTCGTCGTCGGTGTCGACGCCGAGACGCTCCGGAGCGACTCCGTGCGGACGCTCTGGCCCTACGAGAACCGGTCGGTCGTTTCACAGCGCGTGCGTGACCGACTGTGGCTCGACGGCGACGAGCAGTTCGTCCGAACCAACTTCACGACTCGTGACAGCGTCATCGCTGGCCCGTACGACGCCTCCAACGACCCCCGTGACGGTGTCACGCGAGCGAGCACCTACGAGGGTGTCCTCGACGCGGCGAACTTCACCGTCGAGTCGACGGTCGCCCGCGACGGCCACACGTTCACCACGCTCGTCGCCGCCGACGCGAACGGTACCGAAGACGACCCGGCCTACGACGGCCACCTCGTCGTCGACGAACGCGGCGTCGTCCACGAGGCCGTCGTCGAGATCGACCGCGGGCCGGAGTCGGTGTGGGGTCTCCTCGACTACCGACTGGTCGAACTCGGCGCGTCGCCCGAGGAACCCGACTGGGTCGACGGCGTCCGCGAGAGTGCGGACCTGAACCTGAGCTTCGACGCCGAGTTCCTCAGCGACCACTCGGCCGTCGGTGTCACGAACACCGGCGACGACGCGGTTCCGGCCGGCACCGAACTGGAGGTCGACTTCGAGGTGGACGACGAACCGTCGGCGACCACCGCACCGACCGTCATCACGCTCGACGAGACCATCGACCCCGGCGAGACGGTCTACGTCTATCGTTCCGGGTGGGAGGCAGACCTGGTCCGTTCGCGGTCCACCGCTATCGACGACTCCTCGTTCTACGGGGACGTCGGCGTCCAGTTCAGCCTCGACGACGTCTCACTCGGTGGGGTCCGCGTCACACAGGAGTCGAACGACGGACGGACCGGACGACGACGGCACCGACCGCGGACTGAGCCTCGCGGGAAGCGGCATCACACGTTGCGGTGGCTTGATTACCCCACGCGAGAACATCAAACCGTATGACACGACGGTTGGTCCCCGTGTTGCTCGCAGCGCTGGTGCTCCTCTCCGGGTGTACCGGCGTGTTCGACACCGGGACGACGGCAGACGAGACGACGACGCCCGAAGAACTCGACCCCGCCGAGGCGGACCTCCCGCCCGGTGTGAACGAGTCGGGCGTCGAGAACGCCTCCTCGCTGGCGGCGGCACACAACGAGACGCTGCTCGCGGAGGGCTACGTCCTGAACTCCAGTTCGACGACCAACAGCAGCACGTTCGGCAACCGGACCACGACGGCCCAGTGGGTCGTCGGTCCGTCCGCCGACCGGTTCACCTTCGATGCTCGAACGAGCGTCCACACCCCGCCGTCGTACGACGGACCGGCCGGCGACTACCGCCAGCGACTCTGGGGCGGTGACTCGGTCGTCACGCGCATCGACCGCGGCAACGAGACGACGTACAACAACGTCGAAGCGCTGGCGTCGCGCCTCGGCGTGGCACAGAGCCAGACGTTCGAACGCTACCTCGACATCGGCGCGTACGACGTCGAACGGGTCGTCACCGACGGTGAGCACACGTTCACGACGCTCGCCGCCACCGAACCCCGCGACGACGCCGAGTTCAACGGGACGTTCGAAGCGCGGTTCGTCGTCGACGAGCGTGGCGTCGTCCACGAGGTCGACGTCCACACCGACCAGCGGATGGGCGACTACGAACAGCGTATCGAGTACCGACTGGTCGAACTCGGCGCGTCACCCGAGAGGCCCGACTGGGTGAGCGAGGTGCCCGACGTCGCGTTCGAGAACGTGAGCGTCGACGCCGACGTGAACACGCACGGGGACGGCGGTTCGACGCCGTACCTCACCGTCACCAACGAGGGCCCCGACACGCTGCCCGCGGGTGCGGAACTGAACGTCACCACGAACGAACCGGACTCCGACGAACCGGCGCGCGAGGAGACGCTGAACGCCGTCCTCCGGACCGGCGCGCCGCTCGACCCCGGCGAGTCGGTGTACGTCTACCGGAGCGGCGACACGCTCGAACTGACGCGCGACGAGGCGACCGCGAAGAGCGGCGACGGCCTCCGCAGTAGCGTCAGCGTCGCCGTCAGCGCCGACGGCGTCTCGTTCGGGTCGTTCGGTATGGGCTGGAGTTCCAGTTCGGCGTCCGAGTCCGCGAGTTCGGGCACGTCGGGCAGTGCGAGCGGTAGCGCCTCGGCCGGGTCCGGCAGCGCGTCCACGAACGGGACGGCCACGACCACGACCGCGAGCGCCTGACCACGCGCTCGGACTCCAACCGCGCCTGATAAGTTCCTCAGTCCGCTAGCCACGAGTATGCACTACCGGACGCTCGGCGACTCCGGCGTAGAGGTCAGCGAAGTCGGGTTCGGCGCGTGGGTCGTCGGCACCGACTGGTGGGGCGACCGCTCCGAGGACGACGCCAAGGAGATGCTCCGCTTCGCGCTCGACCAGGGCATCACCTACTTCGACACCGGCGACGTCTACGGCCACGGTCGCTCGGAGGAACTCGTCGGCGAGGCGCTCGCGGACGTCCGCGACGAGGTGACGCTCGCGACGAAGGTCGGCTACGACTTCTACAACAACCCGCAGGCGGGCCACGGCGAACTCCCCAAGGAGATGGACGCGGAGTACCTCCGCGAGGCGTTCGAGACGTCGCTGGACCGGCTGGACACCGACTACGTCGACCTCCTCCAGTTGCACAACGCGAACGTCGGCGAGGTCGACGAGGACGTACTCGAACTGCTCGACGAGTGGCGCGAGGAGGGGAAGGTCGACGCCGTCGGGTGGGCGCTCGGTCCCTCCATCGGCTGGCTGGCGGAGGGTGACGCCGCCGTCGAACACGACTTCGACGCCGTCCAGACCGTGTTCAACCTGTTCGAGCAGGTGCCGGGCCGCCACTTCATCGAGTCCATCCGCGAGAGCGACGCCGACACCAGCGTCGTCGCACGCGTCCCGCACTCCTCGGGACTGCTCAACGAGCAGGTCCGCCCCGAGACCGAGTTGGAGGAGGGCGACCACCGCGGGTTCCGACCCGACGCGTGGTACGAGACGGGGTGGGAGAAGATCGAGAACCTCCGGTTCCTCGAACGCGACGGCGAGCGCACGATGGCCCAGGCCGCCATCCAGTGGCTCCTGAGTCACGACGAGGTCGCCTCGGTCACGCCGACGTTCCGCACCCGCGAGGACATCTCGGAGTGGGCGGCCGCCAGCGAGACGCCGCCGCTCACGCCCGGCGAGGTCGAGCGCGTCGAGGAACTGTACGCCGAGAACTTCGGCGTCGACCGCGACGACGGGATGGACGCGCTGCGCTCCTCGGTCGAAGGGAAAGACCTGGAGGGCACCGGCATGCACTGGGCCGGTCGCTGAACACCCGCGTCTCAGGTCCGAACCTCCGTTCTCGCTCGGTCGCCACGGAGCACCTGCCCCGTTCCCCACAGCGCCAGGGGGACGGCGACCGCCGCGAGGGTGTAGCCGTCGAGCGGCCGCCACGGTGTCCACTCGAACGCGCCGAGTCCCCACGCGACCGTCCCGACGACCGCCCACGCGCCGACACCCACGCTCACGAGCGCGAACAGTCGACCGGGGACGCCGTAACGGTGGTGCATCGACCCGACCCAGTCCGTCGCGGGCCCGGCAGCGAGGCGGAAGCTCGCGACGAGGGTGGTGAGGGCGAAGGCGATGCCGGCGACCTGCTCGGGAGGGAGCGACGGCGGGAGACCGGGCATACTGCTCGGTCCGAGCGACGGCACGTAGGCTTTCTGTCGGGACGCCTCAGGGCCAGCCGAGTCCCGGCAGTCGCGAGAGGACGCCCCCGTGGGCGAACGGCGAGTCGTCGAACGTCAGCAGTTCGGGGCGGGTGAGGTCGTCGAGCACCGCGACGACCGCCGTCCGCGCGAGGCCGCTGTCGAAGTCGGTGACGTTCCACGGCGGCCAGAGGGTGAACCGCTCGAACCCACGGGTCGGGTCTCGACGGACGTAGACGTCCGCGAGATTGTCGTGGCCGACGAGACAGAGGTCACCGTCCGTGACGGCGAGTGCCTCCGCGAGGTCGGTCGCGTCGAGCGCGTCGAGCGTGTCGTTCTGGACGGCCGCCCACACCGTTCGACACGCCCGCTGGTCGGAGTTGTCGAGGAGAACCTTCCGCACCGTCGTCGCCCCTGACATGGACCCACACACGACCCGAGAGCGCATAAACGGACCACCCGATTGCTCGGGGGGAACGGTCGCCCTCGGGGCTACCCTTTTTACGACCGGCGTGGGAGAGGGAGTCATGAAGTTCGTCATCGCCGGCTACGGGCGCGTCGGGATTCGGACCGCAGACATCCTCGGCTCGGAGGGCCACGAGGTCGCTATCGTCGACAACGACCCCGAGAAGGTCGAACGTGCGGAGTCCGCGGGGTTGGCCGCCTACCAGGGCGAGGGCGACGACGAGGAGACGCTTCGCGAGGCGGGCATCGAAGAGGCCGACGCGCTCGGCGGGTTGACCGGCGACCTGAACGTCAACCTGAGCGCGTGTGTCATCGGCGACGCCTACGGCTGCCGGACCGTCATGCGCATCGACGACGACTACCACGCCGAGATCTACGAGAAGTACGCCGCCGAGGTGGACGAGGTCATCTACCCCGAACGCCTCGGCGCGGCCGGCGCGAAGACCGCGCTGCTCGGCGGTGACTTCGACGTGCTCGGCGACCTCACCGAGAGCCTCTCGGCGGTGAGCGTCGTCGTCGGCGACGAGTCGGACGTGGTCGGCCAGCGTGTCGTGGAGGTCGAGGTGCCCGACGGCGTGCTCATCTACGCCCACGGGAGTCGGAACGAACCGATGACCATCCCGCTCCCCCAGACCGAGATCGGTGCCGGCGACGAGATCGCGTTCATCGCCGAACCGGAACTCGTCGAGTCGGTCCGGGACCAGTTGACCGGCGAGGCGGCCGCCTGAGCGGTCCTCCTCGACACTGTTCGTCCTCTCGCCCGTTCTCGACAGGTCGCGTTCCTCTTCGACGCCGCCCGGTCGTTCTCGGTCACGCTCGCTCTCGGCGGTTCTACTCGCCGCTCGACGCTACGGTCGCCGAGGTCGTGTGCCGCAGGTGGAAGTGCCGGTGCGTGCCCGAGACGCACCGGCGGACGCCAGCATGCCCTCGAGAATCGCCGGGCGCGCGGTGGGGAGGATGGGGACGAGACCGCAGCGCGCGCCCGGTTTCGGCATGTGTCGGTCGGGACTTAAATCCGCGTCAGACGTGCGTATGCCGCTCTCTGCACCACTACAGGTCGGTTTCGGAGTCGGCAAGGTAGGCACGGACGGTCGCCGCCCGAGCAGTCGGGTGACCGCCACCCCTCAGCGAGCGCGCGCCGGGTCGACGGGTGGCGGCTGTGTAGTGAGTGGCGGGGTGGTGGGTGGCAGGGTGGTGGGTGAGATTGAAGCGACCGGCACCCTACTCGCCGGTATGCACGGCACTGGAGTCCCGATGGTGACGCCGTTCGACGACGGCGACGTCGACGAGGCGGCGCTGACGGCGACGGTCGAGTGGCTGGAAGCACGCGGCGTCGACTTCCTCGTCCCCTGTGGCTCGACCAGCGAGGCCCCACTGATGACCCCCGACGAGCGGGCGCGGGTCACCGAGGTCGTCTGTGACGCCGCGAGCGTCCCGGTGCTGGCGGGCACGGGCCACCCCGGCCGGGCCGCCACCGAGCGCCAGACCGAGCGGGCGGCCGAGGCGGGCGCGGACGGCGCGCTCGTCGTCACACCGTTCTACTACGGTCACGACCAGGCGGCGCTCCGGCGGTACTACGAGGCCGTCGCCGACGCCAGCCCCATCCCGGTGTACCTCTACAGCGTCCCCCAGTTCACCGGCGTCGCGCTCGACCCCGCCACCGTGGAGACGCTCGCCGACCACCCGAACGTCCACGGCATGAAGGACTCGAGCGGCGACGTCGGGACGTTCCAGCGACTCCGTCGGCGGACACCCGCCGACTTCGACCTGTTCGTCGGCAGCGGCAGCGTCTACGCGCCGGCGCTCGACGCGGGTGCCGACGGCGGCATCCTCGCGCTCGCGAACGTCGTCCCCGAGGCCGCGAGCGAGGTGTACGACACCCACCGCGAGTACGACGAGAACGCCCGAGAGCTCGGCGCGGAGCTGGTCGAGTTGAACGTCGCCGTCACCGAGACCCACGGCATCCCGGGGTTGAAGGCGGCGATGCGCGACCGCGGCGCACCCGCGGGCCAGCCCCGCGAACCGTTCGCCGACGTCGACGAGGTGACCCGCGAGGAGCTGACCGAACTGGTCGACGACGCGCTCGCGCTGGTCTGAGCGCGAGCGCCCGCGCCCGCCGTCGCCTTGTCAGACGTCGGGAGCGGGCGTCGCCCGGGTCGCCGTCGCCTTCAGCGTCGCGACGACGGGCCGGTCCGGCGCGAGGGCGAGGCGCTCGACGCTGTCGATGGTGACCAGCGCCGCGAGCGTCGGGGAGTCGGCGACGGACGCGTCGTCACCCGGAGCGTCGCCCTCGCCGACCGCGACCGTGACGAGCGCGACTGCCTCCCCGCGGTCGATGCGGGCGACGCGCCCGTCGAAGCGGTTGCGCGCGCTCGTCCCGCCCGCAGGTGGTGCCTCGGCGGGGTCGTGGAGCGTCACGCTGTCGGCACGAACCACGACCTGCACCCGGTCGACGTCGGGCGCGAGCGCGCGGACGGACCCGGCGACCGTCTCGACGGTCGTCAACTCGCCCTCGCGAGCGACGACGCGCCCCTCCAGGACGGTCTCCTCGACGGCCGCCGTCCCGGTGAGTGCGGCCCGTAACCGGTCGAAGCGCGCGAGCAGTCGTCGGGCGTTCGCAGTGAGTCGACTCCCGCCGCCGCCCGCGCCGCCGCGCTGCCGCTCGACGAGCGGCCCGAACGCGGTTTCGAGGTCGTCGATGCGCTCGTGTGACCGCGCGTACGATCGACCGAGGCCGTTGGCCGCGGCGTTGAGCGACCCCGCCTCGTCGACGGCGCGCAGCAGCGTCGCGTCGCGCTCCTCGAACGTCTCCCCACCCTCGCGTAGTCGGGCCTCGAACCCCGGGTCCATGTTCCACGTGGGCGGTGGGACCACAAAAACACCGGACACCGAACGATTCGTCACAAGCGTTATACCGGTCGTGAGAGAACGGAGTTGTATCCATGACGGAAGAACGCGGCCGTGACTGGGGCGCGACGCGCCGACGACTGCTGCAGGCGGCCGGAGCGGGCAGCGCGCTGGTCCTCGCCGGCTGTCTCGGGGGCGACGGACCGGCCGAGAACGACTCCAACGGCTCGGGGGACGGAAACGGGACCGGTGACGGCGGTGGCTCCGGCGGCGACGCCGCCATCGGCGACGACGAACTCGTCCTCGCGACGACGACCAGCACCGACGACACGGGCCTGCTCAACGCCATCAACCCGGCGTTCCAGGACGCGTTCGGCATCACCATCAACGTCGTCGCGAAGGGGACCGGCGCGTCCATCGAGACGGCCCGGGCGGGCGACGCCGACTGCATCCTCGTCCACGCCCGCGGCGCGGAAGACGAGTTCGTCAGCGACGGCGTCGGCCTCAACCGCCGCGACGTGATGTTCAACGACTTCGTCGTCGTCGGGCCCGAGGACGACCCGGCGGGCATCAACGGCGCGACGAGCGCGACGGAGGCGTTCGCGACCATCGCCGAGCAGGAAGCGACGTTCTTCTCTCGGGGCGACGACTCCGGGACGAACAAGAAGGAGCTCATCGTCTGGGAGGAGGCGGGCGTCGAACCCAGCGGGTCGTGGTACCGCGAGACCGGTCAGGGGATGGGCGACACGCTCAACACGGCGAACCAGAGCGGCGGCTACACGCTCTCGGACCGCGGGACGTACCTCTCGATGCAGGACAACGTCGACCTCGTCGTCCACGTCCAGGGGCCGCTGAAGGACGGTCCGGCCATCCTGCGCAACCCGTACGGCGTCATCCCGGTCAACCCCGCGGTCCACGACAACGTCAACTATCAGGCGGCGATGGCGTACGTCGGCTACCTCACCAGCCCCGAGGGCCAGAGCGCCATCGAGAACTACACCGCCAACGGCTCACAGCTGTTCTTCCCGAACGCGCTCTCCGAGGAGCCACAGTTCGGCCAGTACGTCCCCGAGGACTACGACGGGTCGAGCGAGGCCCGGGAGGTCGCTCGGTTCCGCCACTGGGTCGACACGGTCGTACCGGAGGACTTCTGAGCCCCCTCGCGCACTGACGAGTCGTGATTCAGGCCGGCATCTTCGAGGAGTTCGGCACGCAGTACCTCATCAGCATCGTCCTCGTGACGCTGCAGGTGAGCCTCACCGCCGTCGGCATCAGCACCCTCCTCAGCGTCTTCCTCGCCGGCGTGCTAGGGTTCAACGAGTTCCCCGGCAAGCGTTGGGCGGTCGCCGTCGTCAACACCGGGATGGGCTTTCCCAGCGTCGTCGTCGGTCTCGCCGTCCTGCTCGTGCTCTCCCAGCAGGGACCGGTCGGGGGCGGGTTCAGCGTCGTCCTCCCCGGTGGCGGCGTCCTGTTCGACTTCGACGGCGTGGAGTTGCTGTTCACGCCGACCGCGATGGTCGTCTCGCAGGTCATCCTCGCGACGCCAGTCATCACGAGCGTCACGCTGTCGGCCATCGAGGGCGTCGACGACGCCATCCGGGACGCGGCGTTCGCCGCCGGCGGGACGAGCGTGGACGTCTCGCTCGCCGTCGTCCGCGAGGCACGCTACGGCGTCGTCACCGCCGTCCTCGCGGGGTTCGGTCGCGCGGTGAGCGAGGTCGGGTCGGTGCTCATCGTCGGCGGGAACATCGCCATCGCGACCGGTGGCGGGATGCGCGTCTCCTACACTCGGACGCTGACGACCGCCATCACCACCGAGTCCCGGCAGGGCAACTACGAACTCGGCATCGCGCTGGGCGTCGTGTTGCTCGTGCTCGCGCTGACCATCAACGTCCTGGGGTCGGTCGTCCGCGACCGGGGGACCGCCCGGTGACACGCCTCGAAGCCGACGGTCTCAGCTACGGCTACTCCGAGGCCGTCGTCGAGGACGTGTCGTTCGCGGCGGCCCCCGGCGAGGTGCTGGCGCTCATCGGCCCCTCCGGGACGGGCAAGACCACCCTCCTGCGGACGCTCGCGCTGTTCGACCGCCCCGACGCGGGCACCGTCCGCATCGACGGTCGGGACCCGTGGACGACGAGCGACGACGAGCGCATCGCCCTCCGACGACGCCTCGGGATGGTGTTCCAGGACCGCTCGCTGTTCACCGGGAGCGTCGCGTTCAACGCGGCGTACGGCCTCCGGGTGCGTCGCTCACGGTTGCAGCGGGGCCGCGAACGCCTCTTCAGTTCCGTCCGGTGGGCGCTGGAGACGCTTCCCGGCGTCCCCGCCGGCAGCGTACTCGGTGACCGGGCGGTCCCCGACGCCGCGCTGGAGGCGCTCGACGCGGTCGGGATGCTGTGGGCGGGTGACCGGCCCGCCCGCTCGCTGTCGGCGGGGGAGGCCCAGCGCGTCGCGTTCGCCCGCGCGCTGGCGACCGACCCCGCCGTCCTCCTGCTCGACGAACCGACCTCGAACCTCGACCCCCGGAACACCGCGCTCATCGAGGCGGCCATCGAGCGCGCCAGTGCACGGGGTATCACCGTCGTCCTGGCGACCCACGACATGCAGCAGGCGAGGCGCGTCGCCGACAGCGTCGCCGTCCTCCTGGACGGCCAGTGCATCGAGCACGGCCCCCGCGACCGTGTGTTCGAGGACCCCGAGGACGAACGCGCGGCGAAGTTCGTCGCGGGCGAACTCGTCTACTGAACCGAGGTCCAGTAACCGGATTCGGTTCACCTGCGGCGAGCGTGTCGACGGTTCCGGTTTCCGGCAAGATACAACCACTCGGGAGCCGTCGCGCCGGTATGGCTACTGCGCCCGGCACGCGGTTGCGCAACCACCTACCGTTTCCTCCGGGCGACCTGACGGGCGCGCTCGGCGACTCGGTGACGGTGCTCCCGTTGGTCGTCGCGCTCGCGGCGCTCACCCCGGCGAACCTCGGGGCGCTCCTGCTCGGGTTCGCCGTCTTCCAGGTGGTGTGGGGCGTCCGCTACGGCCTCCCGCTGTCGGTCGAACCGATGAAGGCGCTCGCGGGCCTCGCCGTCGCGGGGGCGCTGAGCTACGGCGAGTTCCTCGCGGCGGGCATGCTGGCGGGCGTCGTCCTCCTGCTCGCCGGGTGGACCGGGACGCTCTCGCGGGTCGAACGCTCCGTCGGGCGGCC
This sequence comes from Halomarina rubra, assembly GCF_023699475.1. GTDB lineage: Archaea > Halobacteriota > Halobacteria > Halobacteriales > Haloarculaceae > Halomarina > Halomarina rubra. The sequence continues at coordinate 183,272 of NZ_JALXFV010000005.1, forward strand.
CGTGGTCCGTGGGGTCCAACTGGCGGTGGCGCTCGTCCTCCTCGACTCTGGGTGGTCGCTCGCGGTGGGAGACCCGAGGCTCGCACTCGCGGGCCTCGCCGTCGCCGCCGTCGTCGCCGTCGTCGCTCCCCGAGCGGCCGCGCTGGCGGTGCTCGCCGTCGGGGTCGGTCTCGCCGCGCTCGCGACGGGCGTCCCCGCGCCCGCGCTGCCGACACTCGGCGCACCGGTCGCCCTCACGCTCACCCCCGACACGCTCTCTGGAGCGGCCGGCCAGTTGGCGATGACCGTCGGGAACGCCGCCGTCGCCACCTCGCTGCTCTGTGCGGACCTGTTCGACCGGGAGGTGTCGAGCGACGACCTGGCGACGAGCATGGGGGCGATGAGTCTCCTCGCGGTTCCGTTCGGTGGTCTGCCGATGTGTCACGGTTCGGGCGGTCTCGCGGGGAAGTACGCCTTCGGTGCGCGCACCGGGTGGGCGAACGTCGTCCTCGGGGTGCTGTACGCGCTGGCAGCGCTCGTCGCTGGCCTACTGACCGGGTTCCCGATGGCGCTGCTCGGCGTGTTGCTCGGCGTGGTCGCGCTCCAGTTGGGGCGGGTCGCGCTCGCCGAGCGGTCGTGGCTCGCACTCGTCGTCGGTGTAGTCGGAGCCGTCGTGGGCGTGGGCGTCGCCTTCCTCTTCGGCGTCGGTCTCTACCACCTCTGGCGACGGTTCGGCGAGCCGGTGACCGGACGGACGACGGAGACGACGGCGGACTGACCCGTGCCCGCTCGCCTCGTCTGCGGGCAGGACGCCGACCGAAGTCGCTTTTCGGCGGGCGACCGGACGTCGACCATGGAGACGTGGGCACGACTGTTCGAGCGGGCGGCGGACCACGACGTCGACGAGGACGACGTCCGAGAGACGCTCGCCGGGCGACGGGACGATGACTGAGGGGAACGGCGGGTCGTCGGCAGACCACCCGCCCGAGAGCGTCCACGCGACGCGGGTCGTCGCCGACGCGGACGTGCTCGCGGCGGACCTGCTCGTCGGGGGCGCGGCCCGCGACGCGCTGGACCTGGTTCGAGCGCACGCCTGGGTCGACCTCGTCGCGAGCGACGCGCTGCTCGACGACGTCCAGTGGGTCGTCGCGGAACTCGCCGACGACGCGCTCGCGGCGGACTGGCGCGACCGCGTCGAGACGCTGCGGGTGGCGGTCGAGCACCCCGAGGGCGACCACCCAGCGGTCGCCTCGGCGCTCCACGGCGACGCCGCCCACGTGCTCACACTGGACGACGGCCTGCGGAGCGCGAAGGCGGGCGCGACCATCCGGGGCCACGTCGAGACGAGCGTGAAAACGCCCGACGCGTTCGTCTCGCTGTTCGACCCCGAGTCGCTCTACCCCGCGCTGTTCGACGCGTCGTACCCCGGCCCGGACGCCGACCCGCGGGCGTGAGCGACGACGCCGACGGCGTCACCGCTCGGCGTAGAACTCGGCGAACGTCGCCAGCGCGCGGCCACGGTGCGAGATGGCGTTCTTCTCGGCGGCGGTCATCTCCGCGAGCGTCTTCCCGTCGTGTTCGAAGATGGGGTCGTAGCCGAACCCGCCCTCGCCGCGCGGTTCGACGATGCGCCCCCGGACGGTCCCCGTGAACAGTTTGACGGGGAGGTCGCCGGAGACGACGGAGTCGCTCGTGCTGGCGGTCCCGCGCTCGTCGGCCGCGAGGTCGTGGCCCCGACGGTCGCCGTAGTCGACGGCGTCGGGCGTCGCCGCGAACCCCTCGCCGTCGCAGTACGCGAGGACACAGCGGAACTGCGCGCGGGGCGTCTCGTCGGTCTCGGCCGCCTGCTGGCGGGCCAACTCGCCGACGCGCTCGACGCCGAGCGTGTGCTCGACGTACGCCGAGTACGGACCGGGGAAGCCGTCGAACCCCTCCAGGAACAGGCCGGCGTCGTCGACGAGCACCGGGCCGCCGACGTGGGCGTACGCCTCACGTGCGCCGCGGGCGGCGATGGGGCCGAGGTCGTCGGCCTGGACCTCGGTGTAGTCGAAGTCGACCGCCTCGACGGCGTCGAGGTACTCGCGGGCCTCCCGGACCTTCCCGTCGTTGGTCGTCACGTAGTGGAGCATACCGTCGCTGGGAGCGGGAGGTGAAAAGCGGCGTCGATACCGGGGCGTTCGGAGCGGTGTGACGCGGTCGAGAACGGGTCGGTGGGTTGGGTGAAGCCGGTCAGTCGACGATGACTTCGACGGGGTCGTCTTCGGGCATCGCGTCCTCGTCGCTGCGCTCGGTGTAGAGCAGGACGCCGGCGACGGCGAGGATGACCCACGAGCGCCAGTTGGCGAGGTTGAGGGTGTAGCCGATACCGAACGGCTTCTCGACGAGCATCCCGTCGCCGGGTTGCCAGTACGAGGAGAACATTCGGCCGATGCTGGGACGTTCGAAGTTGTACGGCACGCCGAAGATCTCGCCTGTCTGTGACCTGTCTGCCATGGACGGCGCTACGTCGGGCGACGTTAAACCGTTTGCCACGTCCGCCGTCGCCGCCGGCGACCGATTTAACCACCACCCGACTGTCTCGGCGGTATGTTCGGTCGGGGCTCTCGCTGGCGGGCGGACACCGCCTTCCTCCTCGCCTGTCTCGCCCACGCGCTGACCGCCGCTCTGACGCGCGTCGTCGGTCGCGACGAGCGCCGGTGGCTGTTCGGCGCTCGGTTCGGCGAGGCGTACGTCGACAACGCCCGCTACCTCTTCGAGTACGCCGACGAGCGCCCGGACGTCCGGGCGATATGGCTCTCGCGGGACGCCGAGACGGTCGCCGCGGTCCGGGCGCGGGGCTTCGAGGCGTACCACCGCCGCTCGCTTCGGGGACGCTGGCACGCGCTTCGGGCCGGCGTGGTCGTCGTCACCCACGGGGTCCGTGACGTGTCGCTGTCGCTGACCGGCGGCGCGTTCGTCGCGAACTGCTGGCACGGCCTCCCGCTGAAGACCGTCGGGTTCGACGCCGAACTCGCCGAGCGACCGTGGCCCGTCCGTCGCGCCCACCGGTTCCTCGCCGGCCGACTCGACTTCGTCCTCTCTCCCTCCCCCGTGGCGGTCCACGAGATGGCGACCGGTCTCGGCGTCCCCCACGGGCGGGTTCGGGTGGCACCGTACCCCCGATACGACGCGCTCGTGGGTGGGGCCGGGGCGGCGAGCGGCGACGAAGCGACGCCGAAACTCCCCGCACGCATCGCCGACCGGACGGTCGTGTTCTACCTCCCGACGTTCCGCGACGTGGGGGCGGACGTCGCCGACCGGGTCGACGTCGCCGCGCTCGACGGACTGCTCGACGGCCACGACGCCCACCTCGTCGTGAAACCCCACCCCTACGAGACGCTCACGCTCCCCGAGGAACTCGACCGAGTGAGCGCGCTGGACGAGGCGACGGACCTCACCGCCCTCCTCCGCGAGGCGGACGTGCTGGTGACCGACTACTCCTCGGTGTTCGTCGACTTCCTCCTGCTGGACCGGCCGCAGGTGTTCTACGCCCCGGACCTCGACGCCTACCGGGCCGAACGGGGGTTCTACTACGACTACGAGACGATGGTCCCGGGACCGGTCGTCCGCGACGACGAGGGCCTCCGACGCGCGCTGAGCGAGGCGCTGACCGGGGACCCGGCCGCCGAGCGACGACGGGCGCTCCGCGACGCCCTCCTCGTCGACCCCGGCGACCGGCCCGCCGAACGTGCTTTCGAGGTGGTCCGGGCCGCCCTGGCCGACCGGGCGAGCGACGACGCGACCCGGTGAGGGGTCGTCCGAACGAACGGACCACGACTCGGTTCGTCACAGTAGCTCACCCCAACCCGTCACTGGGAAACGTAGTCGAACCTACACGAGAAGGTGAAGCTTAATATTTGGACAGTGTAAGGAGACATCGAATGCAGCGAGGCCGCTCGACAGCGGTACCCGATTCGACCCTCGACACCGTCTGCTCGCAGGGGGCCGACGTCATCGCCCACCGCGGGTTCGCGGACGTCTACCCGGAAAACACCCTCACAGCCCTCGAACGGGCCGCAACCGCGAGCGACGGGACCGCCACCACGACCGTCGAACTCGACGTGATGCCGTGTGCGACCGGCGAACCGGTCGTCTTCCACGACGCGACGCTCGACCGGGTCACCGACGCGCCCGACGCGCTCGCCGGGCAGGCCGTCTGGGAGACGCCACTCGAGACGCTCCGGTCGCTCGACGTCCTCGACAGCGGCGAACCCGTCCCGTTGCTGGCGGAGGCGTTCGAGGCCGTCCCCGACTCCGTGGCGCTCAACGTCGAGTTCAAACACCCCGGCGTCGACCCCGGCCCGACCGGTCTCCTCACTCGGGACGCCGCCCGGACCGAGCGCACTCGCTGGCGACCGTTCGTCGAGCGCGTCCTCGACGTCGCCGCCGACCACGACCACGACCTGCTCGTCTCCTCGTTCTTCGAGGGCGCACTGGCCGCGACGCGGGCGGTCGACCCCGACGTCGCCGTCGCGAACGTGTTCTACCGGGGCATCGAGGACGGGTTCACCGTCGCCGACCGCTACGACTGCGAGGCCGTCCACCCGCCCTGGAACATGATCTACGGCACGCCGCTGTTCAACGAGCCGTACGTCTCCGGGCCGTTCGACCCTCACGACCTCGTCGCCCGCGCACACGAGGCGGGGCGAGCGGTCAACGTCTGGACCGTCGAGACGGCCGAGCAGGTCCGTCACCTCCGGGCGGCCGGCGACGACGGCCTCGTCGTCGACGACCCGGCCGTCCTCGGTGGCGAGGCGCGCTGAACGCGCGCAGCGTTCGTGAGTCACGGAGCGTCTCCGAACCCGGAGTGACACCGTGTCGCCACAGACACGAGTTCGAGAGATAGACGGCCGGAGACCAGTGTTTGATGGTGTTTAGCAGGCCACACGACTAAGGACGTGGCCGGTCACCTTCGCTCGGAGACGACATCACAATGAACCACGCCGTCATCCTCGCCGCGGGTATCGGCTCGCGGCTTCGACCCATCACGTTGCGCGTGCCGAAGGGCTGTGTCCCCGTCGCGGGACGACCGATACTGGCCCATCAGCTCCACGCGTACGCCGACGCGGGTGTCGAGCGCGTCACGGTCGTCTCGGGGTACCTCGCCGACCAGACCAGTGCGTGTTGCGAGGCGGTCGCCGCCGAGCGCCCGTCGCTCACGGTCGACGTCGTGGAGAACGAACTGTACGCCAACACCAACAACCTCTACTCGCTGTCGTTGCTCGCCGACCGCCTCGCGGGGGAACCGTTCTTGCTGAGCAACGGCGACGTCGTGTTCGACCCGGTCGTCGTCGACCGACTGCTCGCCGCCGGCGGGGGGACGGCCATCGCCTGCGACGGGGCGACCTACGCCGAGGAGGCGATGAAGGTCACCGTCGACGCCGACGGGGCGGTCGACCACATCGCGAAGGACGTCGACCGGACCGACGCCCACGCCACCTCCATCGACCTCTATCGGTTCTCCGGGGCGTTCTCCGAGCGACTGTTCGAGCGCGCACGCGCCGCCGTCGAGGGCGACCGCTACGGCGAGTGGACGGAGGTCGCCATCGACGAGGTGCTCGAGGAGTTCGCGGTCGAACCCGCGAGCATCGGTCGCGCCGACTGGGTCGAGATCGACGACCACGAGGACCTCCGGGTCGCCGACCGGACGTTCGGAGCGCTGGACCCGACGGGGTTCGAGGCGGTGTTCTTCGACCTCGACGGCACCGTCTACCTCGGTGACACGCTCGTCGACGGCGCGCAGGACCTCGTCGAGACCCTGCGCGCCCGCGGCGTGGCCGTCTCGTTCCTCTCGAACAACTCCTCGGCGTGGAAGGACGACTACGTCGAGAAACTCGACGGACTGGGCATCGACGCCACCACCGACGACGTCGTGCTCTCGACGGACGGCGTCATCGCGTACCTCGACGAGCGCGACGCCGAACGAGCCTACGTCGTCGGGACGGACGCGATGCGCGAGGCCATCGCCGACCACGGCGTCGACCCGACCGCCGAGGACCCCGAGTTCGTCGTCGTCGGCTTCGACACCGACCTCACCTACGAGCGGGTCCGGCGGGCGACGCTCGCGGTCCGCGACGGTGCAGAGTTCCTGCTGGCTCACGGCGACGCGGTCTGTCCCACCCCGGAGGGGTTCGTCCCCGACTGCGGGGCGATCGGCGCGCTCGTCGAGACGGCGACCGGCCGCCCCCCGGCGCGCGTGTTCGGCAAGCCCGACCCCGAGATGCTCACGCACGTCCTCGACGAACGGGGGCTCGAACCGAGCGACGTGCTGGTGGTCGGCGACCGACTGGAGACGGAGATCCGACTGGCCGACCGCCTCGGCTGTCCGTCGGTCTGTGTGCTGTCGGGCGACGCCACACGCGAGGACGTGGCACTCAGCGAGGTCCAACCCACGGCGGTCGTCGAGAACGTCGGTGCGCTCCGGGCGTTCGTCCCCGACGACCACTACCGCGGCGAGGACGGCCGCGAGTCGCTGGGCTACACCGACTGAGTCGCGGGCCGGCACGACCGGTGACCGAGGTGGTCCACTGCGCGTGTTCAGGCGTAGCCCAACGCCTCGAGACGGTCGGTCACCACGTCGTCGTCGACGGCCTCCGTGCGGGTCGTCCCCTCGTCTGTCACTGCGCGGCGCTCACCGTCGAGCACCGCCCACGGCACCTCCACGAGGTCCGGGTGGCGGTGGCCGCGCGGGTGGCCGTACAGACGCATGCCGAGCGGCCAGACGCGCTGTCCGTAGAGGTCGCCGTGGTCGCTGGTGAGGACCGTCCGTCCCGGGAGGTCTGCCGCGAGGGCGAGCGCCGATTCGAGGCCGCGCTCCAGCGTCTCGGCGTAGCCCGCGAGCGCCGCGGCCGCCGAGAGGTCGCCGTTTCGAACCGCCTCCCACTCGTTGTACGTCGCGTCCTCGGCCGCCCAGGAGGGTCGGACCTCGTCGAGACCGAGGTCCGTCGCGTAGAACGGCGCGTGTGGCTGGACGAAGTGGGCGACGAGTCGCTTGTCGTCGCGGAACGCGGCCCGCGCGGCGTCGGCGAGCGTCTCGGGGAGCACCGTCCCGGACTCGTCGTCGAACCCGTCGTGCCAGACGTCGTGGAGTTCGTGGAACGAGTCGGGGGCGTGTCGCGAGACCAGCGGGTTGGCCGTGACGTACACCGTGTCGCCGAACGCGCCGTCGGTCCAGTTTCGCTGCGTCCACTCGGCGGTCATCGACGCCTGCGAGGTGACCCGGCGGTAGGCGTCGAACGCGTCGAGGTCCGCGACGGCCTCGAACACGTCCGCTCGACAGGCGTCGAGGACGAGCAGGTTGTCCCACTCCGACCCCGGCACGTCGATGCCACCCGTCCCGGAGTACTGTCTCGACAGCGGGCCGCTGACGCGGTCGACCAGCCGGTTCCGTCGCCACTGTGGGTCGTCGTAGTTCGCAGAGAGGTCCGACAGCGCCGTAGAGAGGCTCCCGAGGAGGGACATTGCAGGCCGTACTCCACACGGCGTGTTATTGATATCGGCCGCGTCCCTCGACGTCGCGCAGTTGTGCGACGACGCTCTCCGCACCGACCTCGCGGTAGGCCGACTCGAACGCCGCCAGCAACGGCTCGGGGTCGTCGGCCGTCCCGACGATGGAGCCCTCGAACACGTGGAGGTCCATCGCGTAGTCCTCGGCGTCGTCGGAGTGGTAGCCCAGTCCGAAGTCGATGAGCCACGCTCGGTCGGCGGAAGTGCCGTCGACCGCGTCGCCGTCACCACCGTCGGCCTCGGCCGCCGGCACCCGGACGTTCCGGGTCGTCGGGTCACCGTGGACCATCCCCGACCCGTGGAGCGTCGCGAGGTGGCGACCGACGGTGGCCACGCTGGCCTCGTCGAGTCGACCCGCGAGGTCTACCGCGCCGACGCGCTCCATCGCGATGGTCGACTCGCGCGGGTCGACGTCGCGGACGACGGGCGTCGAGACGCCCAGTTTCCGCGCGTCGTGGAGCAGGCGGGCCTCCGCACGGGTGCGCTCGCGCCGGAGTCGCGCGTCGAGGTCCGGGTGTCGGTAGGACTTCGGCTCACGGTGTTTCACGACACGCTCGCCGAGCGTCACCGTCGCCTCCGCACCGCGCTGGGTGGTCTCGTCGGCGGCCCCCGCGACCCGCGAGACGTCCTCGCCCGAGCGCCACGTCACCGGGACGTCGTTCGGTCGCCAGTTCGGGCGGACTCGCGACTCCTCGACCGCGACGGTGTCGCCCGCGGCGGCCATCCGCGCGCCGAGCACCGCTATCATCCCGGCGTTGTCACGGAGGAAGCGCGGTTCGGGCGCGTGGAACGACGCACCGCGCTGGTCGCACATCTCGGCGAGCATCTCCCGCAGACGGGCGTTCTGTCCGACGCCGCCACCGAGGACGAGTTCGTCGCTGCCGGTCAGCGACAGCGCGCGCTCGGCGACCTCGGTGAGCATCCCGAAGACGTGCTCTTGCAGGGAGAAACAGACGTCCTCGACCGCGACGCCGTCGTCGACCGCCTGCTTCGCCGCGGACATGATGCCCGAAAAGGAGAAGTCCATCCCCTTGACGACGTACGGCAGGTCGACGTACTCGCCGTCCTCGGCGGCCGCCTCGACCTTCGGGCCGCCCGGGTGCGACCAGTCGAGGTGGCGGGTGAACTTGTCGATGGCGTTGCCGACCCCGGTGTCCATCGTCTCGCCGAGCATCCGGTAGCGCCCGCCGTGGTAGCCCAGCAGGTGGGCGTTCGCGCCGCTGGCGTTCAGACAGACCGGGGAGGAGAAGCCCGCCGAAGCCCGCCCGATTTCGAGGTGCGCGAGCATGTGGTTGACACCGACGAGCGGGACGTCGAGGCGCTGGGCGACGGTCCGCGCGGCCGTGGCGACGATTCTGAGGCAGGGACCGAGTCCCGGCCCACGCGAGAACGCGACGGCGTCGACCGGGAGGGCGTCGTCCGGTCGGCCGTCGGAGACCGTCCCGCGGGCGTGGTCGAGCGCCGTGGCGACCTGCGTGGGAACCGCCCCACGCATGTGTTCGGCGGCCTCGCGAGGGTGAATGCCGCCGCTCTCGGGAGCGTAGGCGTCGGTGAAGATGTCGGTCGTGTCGGCCTCGGTGTCGTGGATGGCGGCGCTTGCCGCCCACGCCGTTCCTTCGATACCGAGGACGCGCACGCTACCTTACTCGTCGTCCGTGTGCCACTCGGTGTAGCCACACTTGCCGCAGTGGACGCGGTCGGAGTGCTCGGCGAGGAACGTGTCGCCACAGCGCGGGCACATCTCCTTCTCGGTCGTGCCGTCTTCGTCGTAGTAGTCGTGGCGTGGCATCTCAGGCCTCCTCCGCCTCGGCGTCCGTGTCGGCCTCCTCGTCGACACCGATCTTGTTGCGGTCGAGCATGTACTCCTGCTCGACGTCTCGGGCGGCGTCGGCCGTCTCGTAGACCTTCGCGTAGCCGACGGTCTTGCGCATGCCGAACTTCGTGTCGAGTTCGTGGATGACGACCTCGTCGGCGTCCTTGTTCAGTTTCGCAGCGAGCGAGTCGCGCACCGAGAGGCGCGAGGGGGTCGCCTCGTCGTGGACGACCTCGAACCGCACGTCGGAGCGGTGCAACATCGGGTTGCCCTCCTCCGAGATGACGTTGATTTCCATGGTTACGTTGTACGACAATGCTCTCGTCGCGGCTAAAAGGATTTCGAGTCGGGAAAGCCCGTCGAGTGGTGGGCCTGGCGGGGCCGCGCCTACCGGAACAGTCGGATATCGGCCACGACGTCGTTGCCCTCGGCGTCGGGGAGGTCGAGTCCGGCGGGGTCGGCCCACCGAGCGCTCCACTCGCGCTGACAGCTCAGTCCGGTCGCCTCCGAGCAGTCACGGTCGCTCTCGGGCGAGGCGGCGAACACGACGTCGTAGCCGGTCGTCTCCTCGCCGTCCTCGGACCGATAGGTACCCGACCGGACGCGGCGGACGCCGTCGACGGTCACCGCGACGTCGGTCGCGTCGTGGACGGCCTCGCGGACCGTCTCCACCCAGTCGTCGCCGGGAGAGACCTTACCGTACGGCATCGTCGGAATCGGTGCGTCTTCGAGTTGGAGGAGGAGCAGTCGGCCGTCGTCGTCGGTGACACCCGCGACGGCCATCCCGGCGATGGGGTCGTACAGGTCGTAGTGGTCCTGGTGGACTTCGGGTGGCTTCTCGACGAACGCCACGTCGGCACGGCTTCGAAGGGTCTCGGGGTCGGTGAGTGCGTCCATGGTGAAACGGCGACGCCCGTCCCGGCCGAGGGGATGGTAACTCGAACCGGCGACGGGAGCCCCGCTCTCGAGTGTACCGACAACTGACAGAATAATCTACCGATTTCGTTTCGCTACCGTACTCTATGTAAAAATTCGGACGCTGGGCACTTAACTGTTCCGGCGGGTCGACGCTACGTCACGCCGAGTGCGCCGTAGGCACCCTCGCGGTCGCCGTCCATCCGGGCGAGGAAGTCGCGCATCGCGGTGCGCGTCTCCTCGTCGACGCGGACGTGGACCATCCCCTCGTCGGGTTGGCCGTAGACGACGCTCGCACCGTCGGGCGCGGCGGCGATAGCCGGCACGGCCGCGAGGTCCTCTTCGCCGTCGACGAGGACGAGCGTCGTCGCCTCACTGTCGAGCGCGTCGGCCAGCGCCACGAGGAGGCCCCGCGAGAGGGTCGCCGCGGGGTTCTCGACGCGGACGACGCGCTCGAAGGCGTCGGTGTCGATGCGCCGGTCGGCGGGCAGTTCGGTGCGCTTGGTCTGGCCGTCGACGAACGCCACGTCGGGCGTGGTCTCGTCGAGCAGGTGGTCGGTGACGACGTCGCCGACGGCGACGAGCGGTCGCCCGGCGTCCGCGAGCAACTCGGCCGGGTCGGTGTACAGCGGGCCGACCGGCTCTTTCAACTCGGCGCGCAGGTCGTCGGGCAGGTCGAGCATCTCACGTCACCTCGACGCGCGGGCGCGCCGCGTCGAAAGCAGTGGCGCGCGCCATCCTCACCGGACCTTCAGCGCGTACGCGCCGGGTTCGGTGACCTCCATCTCGCGGGCGATCTCCGAGTCCTCGGGGTGGGCGATGACGACGTAGCCCGCCCAGTCCTCGGTCAGGGAGGTCGAACCGCACGACTCACACGCCTGTTCTTCGTCGGCGTTCTGGACGCGGTGGCACTCGCGACAGACGAGTCGGGTCGCCATCCTCACTCACCCGCCGTGGCTTCCTGCTCGCGCTTCTCGCGGAGCCAGCCGTGTTTGCCCAGACCCGGTTGTTTCGCCGTCAGGCCGATCTTCGAGTCACGCGGGTTTCGCTCGTCGATGCTCTTGGTGACGATGCGGGCGCGGACGGCGTCGCCGACGCCGAGCGTCTGGTTGGACTCCCGGGAGGCGAGCTGCTGGCCCTCCTCGTCGAACGCGAGGTACTCGTCGGAGATCTGCGAGACGTGGAGCAGCCCGTCGACGGGGCCGATACCGACGAACGCCCCGAAGTTGACGACCTCGACGACCTCGCCGTCGATGACCTCCTGCATGTCGGGGTCGAACGTGATAGCGTCGAACTCGGCCTCGTAGTAGACGCCCGGCTTGCCGGGCAGCACCGAGCCGTCGCCGATGTCGACGACGTCGACGACCGAGACGACCGAGCCGACCTGCTCGTCCATCCGGCCTTCGAGTTTGTCCTGCAACAGTTCCTTCACCAACTGATCGGACACGTCTGCGAGGAAGCGCGGCGGCACCTCGACCGTGTCGCGGAGTCTGACCCTCTTGTACATACTTTAGTGGATTGCGAGTTTGTTTCGGCCCCTTATACCGATTGCCTTGCCGGGAAGACGGTCACGAAGGGGGCCGTCGTTCGTGACCACGTAGTCGACCGCGTCGCGCTCGGCCAGTTCGACCAGCGCGTCGTCGGCGTAGTCCGCGTCCGTCTCGACGACGGTACACCGCTCGGCGAGGTCCCGGCCGACCGACGCGGCCGTCGCCTCCTTCCCGTTGCCGGCTGCGAGTTTGTCGAGCTCACGGACCACCGCGCGCGGCGTGACGAGGTCGTACACCCCGGCACCCAACAACCGGTCGAGTTCGTCGAAGACGCGGACGTCGCCCTCGACCGGGAGCATCAGCGCGCTGGTGTCCATGGCGACTTGCATTCGTCGAACGTTACTCCGTCAGCGTCCCGACGCCGATGAGCCGCCAGCGCGTCCCCACGCGGCGGTTGATGGCGATCTTCGCACCGACCTCGGCACAGACGGGCCGCTTGAGGTTGACCTCGGCCTCGCCCTCCCGGGCGCTGGACACTGCACCGACCGTCGTCGAGGTGCCGACGGTGAGCATCAGCGGTTCGCCCGTCGATATCTCCTCGATGTCCTCGCCACCGACCAGTCGGTCGAGCAGTTCGACGTCCATCGTGAAGGAGTGCCACGTCGGCGGCAGACTGCCGGGCGGTCCGGCGATCTGACCGGCGAGCGAGTCACCTTTCGTCAGCGACGGGTCGAGCCCCGTTCCGACGCCGAGCAGGCCTCCGGGTCCGACCTCGTCGACGATCTCTCCGCCCGCCTGCAGCGAGCGGACCGTCGTCTGAATCTCCTGGTACTCGGTCTGGCCACCCTCCTCGACCTGGCGGCCGGGGCGGAGTTCGAGTTCGTCGCCCTTCTGGAGGCGACCCTCGACGAGACTGCCGCCGAGGACGCCGCCCATCAGGTCTTCGAACGTCGTGCCGGGGCGGTTGATGTCGAACGAGCGTGCGACCTGCATCCGCGCGTCGGCGTCCGGGTCGCGCTCGGGCGTCGGAATCGCCTCCTCGATTGCCTGCATGAGGAGGTCCATGTTGACCTCCTGGCCCGCGGAGATCGGCACCACGGGAGCGTCCTCGGCGACGGTGCCCTCGACGAACTCCTGGATCTGTTCGTAGTTGTTGCGGGCCGTCTCGGCGTCGACGAGGTCGACCTTGTTCTGCGCGATGACGATGTTCTCGATACCGATGATGTCGAGCGCCATCAGGTGTTCTGCGGTCTGTGCCTGTGGGACTGGCTCGTTGGCCGCGACGATGAGGACGGCACCGTCCATCATCGACGCGCCCGAGAGCATCGTCGCCATCAGCGTCTCGTGACCGGGGGCGTCGACGAACGAGACGGTGCGAACGGGTTCGCTCTCCTCGCCGTTCTCACACTCCTCGTCGACGGTGTAACACTCCGGTTCGTCCATGCCAGGGCAGCGACGGAACGTCGCGTCCGCGTACCCGAGGCGGATGGAGATTCCGCGTTTCATCTCTTCGGAGTGCTGGTCGGTCCACTCGCCGCTCAACGCCTGCACCAGCGTCGTCTTGCCGTGATCGACGTGGCCGACGAGACCGATGTTCACCTCCGGTTGTCGGTAGTTCCCTGTCATGTCGAGAGTAATACCGTGATATCCAGTCGTCGCGGATTTAAAGTTGCTGTTCTGGGGAGGGCGCGAGCGAAGCGAGCGGCCGACCCAGAATCAGTGAGGTGAACGCAGTGAGCCTCGCGCGATTCACGCGAAGAGCGAGTGTAACGAGCGATGAGCGTGGGCCCCGCCAGGGGCCCGTGGAACAAGCGGGATCTCCGGTCCCGCCCAGTTCTGGGGAGCGCCAGCGAGCCAGAACGAGCGAGACGACTGAAAGGAGTCTCGCCCCGTTCCACGGAACGAACGAGCGGTAGCGAGACAGTGACGTGAGCCCGGTCCCGTTCGGACGGTGGAGCCAGCGGGTCCGGAGGAGCGACCGCGGACGACACCACACCCGACACCACCGCGACAGGTCCACACCGATGAGCGAGTGCGACGACCGTCGAACGGCCGTCAGACACGCCCACAACGCCTTTCAGGACGGTCTCCGACGGCCGAGCTATGCCACCACTACGAGCGCTGGCGACGGTGCTCCTCGGGAACGTGGCCGACGTGGTCGGCCGCGACGACGAGGAGCTACCGGGCGAGGAGATACCCGTCACCGAGGAGTGAGCGCGCGGGGGCCGACAGGTCCAGACGCGAACAGAACGACAGTTCGGTCGGAACGCCAACAGAACTGTGCTCCTGCTAACAGCTTTTGTCCCGCGTCGCTCACCACGAGCCATGGGTCGGACACTCGACGTCTCCGTCGCTCTCGGGAACGGAGACGGTCGCACGGCGTACGAACGACGGGTCGTGGTGCCCGAGACCGTCCTCGCGCCGGTGTGGCCGGCGCTCGTGGCCCTCCTCTGTGCGTCGGTGGTCGTGACCGCGCTCGCGGTCCTGCCCCCGCTCGCGCTCGCCGTCGTCGGGTACGCGCTGTTGGTCACGCTCCCGGCGACGCTCTCGCTGGCGCTCGTCCGCCTGTTCGACGACCGCTGAGGACGGAGACGAGACCGACGACGCGCGGGAACCGACGACCGCGCCGCACCGCTTTTTGCTCCCTCGCGCCAAGCGACGGTGTGCGCGAGTTCGGCTTCGAGATGCGCCTCTGTGCCCGGCTGGAGAGCGAGGGCCACCTCGTGAGCCGACAGCTCGGAACCGGCACGCGGAGCCGACGCATCGTCGACACCGTCCTCGTCGAACCGGGGCCGGCGTTCGACGACCGGACGGCCATCACCGACGCGACCATCCCCGCGGCGGCCATCGAGGCCGACGTCGGGACCGGGACGGCGCGCTACTGGCGCGACGCGCTCGGCGACTACCACCCCGAGTACGCCCGCGAGGTCGTCGAGGAGGCGGTCGAAGCGGGGTTCTTCGAGCGCGAGCGTCGGGGGGCGCGCGAGTACGTCCGGCAGGCGACCCGCTACCCCGAGGAGTGGTTCTCGCGGCTGGTCGGGGTCGAGAACAAACCCGACCTCTCGCGACCCGGCGACCTCGAGACGCAACTACGCAAGGACGTCTCGCTGGGGCTGCTCGACGAGGTGGTCCTCGCGACGGCGTCGTACGTCACCGGCGCACACCGCAACCGCATCCCCGAGGCGGTGGGTATCTGGCGCGTCGACCCCGACGACGGCAGCTACGAGGTGGTTCGCGAGGCGACGCCGCTGACCCCCGACGAACCGGGCGTCGAGGTGGTCGAGGAGGGACGAACCGAGACTCGCGTCGAAGTCGTCGAGGCGGCCGAGAAAGCTCGTCTGCGCCGGCGCGTCGCCGAGCGCGCCTACGGGAAGGGCTGGCGAGTCCCAGTCCTCGACTGTCCACACGTCGAGGTCCGCGAGTTCGGGGGCGTCGGCCCGGTCCCGTACTGTACGAGCGAGGAGCGGGTCGTCGGCCCCGGCCACCGCTGTACGTGCGCCGACGGCGTCCGGGACGTCGACCTCGACGAGTTCCGTGCGGCGACCTCGCCGTGGCGTCGGAGCCCGCCGGGGGTCGTCCGCCGACAGTCGGGACTCGACCGGTTCCGCTGAGCGAGGCGGGTCGCGACTACCCGATGGAGGTCACGTCGTAGCGCTCGAACAGGTCGCGGGTCCGCTCGTCGCGGTGGGCGCGCAGGACGCTCACGCCCGCCACCGCCGCGCCGGCGTCCTCGACGAGGTGACACGCCGCCCACATCTGCGCGCCCGTCTCGATCCAGTCGTCGACGAGGAACACCTTGTCGCCGGCGTCGAGGAGGCCGCGCGCGAGTTCGAGCGTCTTCGTCTGCCCGGAGTAGTCGGTGAGTTGGCGACGGTAGAGGTCCTCGTCGCGCAGCGGGAACTTCCCCCCTTTCCTGACCGGGACGAACCCACACCCGAGGTCACGGGCGACCGCCGCCCCCAACACGAGGCCGAGCGCCTCGACGCCCCCGACGTGCGTGCAGTCGCCCGGAGCCGAGCGCCCGAGGTCCCGGACGAGGTTGTCGAACACCTGCTGGTCGGCGAACAGCGGCGTCACGTCGTACCGCCCCACCGCGTCGGTGTTCAGGTGGCGGTGGTAGTACCCGTACTCCATACCGACCCCTCGCGCCCACGGGTAAGGTTCGTTTCGGCCACGGCCCGCCCGCCGGGCCGGCAGAACCGGCAATCGACGCGAGGAGACGGCCGGGCCGAACGACGCCCGGTCGGAGCGCGCCTCAGAGCGTGAACCGTTCGCCGTCGAGCGCGGCATCCTCGGCGAACGCCTCCTCGGGCGTCGGGAAGTGCGAGACGTGCACCAGGCGGTAGTCGGCGGCGTCGAGGTCGTCGGCCAGCGCCCGCGCGCCCTCGAACGTCATGTGTTTCGTCCCGAACGTCCGGGGCGTCCCCGCCTCGTCCTCGTGCCGGCCACCGAGCGGGTGGAACTCACACAGGCGCGCGGGGACGATACCGTCGACCAACAGGAGGTCCGCGTCGGCGAGTTCCGCACGCGACGCCTCGGGGACGTCGTACGAGGAGTCGCCCGAGAGCGCCAGCGTCGCGCCCGTCTCTGGGTCACGCACCGTCAGACCGTAACAGACCAGCGGCGGGTGGTCGACGGGCACGAGCGTCACCTCGAACCCGCAGGTCTCGAACGGTTCGAACGGCGAGACGGGGTGGACGCTCACCCGGTCGAGGTAGTCGTACTTGCTCGACACCGTCTCGGCGACGCTCTCGCCGGTCTTCGGGTCGGTCTCGTCGGCGGCGTAGACGGGCAGCGACTCCAGGAGACGGTAGGCGTTGCCCAGGCCGTCGAGGTGGTCGAAGTGGATGTGGCTGACGACGGCCTCGTCGGGCAGCGCCACGTCACCGCGGAGGAACTGGTGGCGGAAGTCCGGCGAGCAGTCGAGCAGGAGGCACTCGCCGGTCCGTTCGTTCTCCACGTGGACGGAGAACCGCGAGCGTTCGACGCCGTACTCCTCGGGGACACCCCGCTCGCGCAGTCGCCGCCGCATGGCCTCGTCCGGCTCGCGGGCCGCCTCGCAGGTGTCACAGCCACACCCGACGGTCGGCGTCCCCGTCGTGTCGCCGGTCCCGAGGAGCGTGACCTGCACGGTCAGTCGTGGCTGTGTTCGGCGTGGTCGTGGGCGTCGTCGTGGTCGTGGTCCGCGTGGTCGTCGTGGTCGTGGTCCGCGTGGTCGTCGTGGTCGTGGTCCGCGTGGTCGTCCGCGTCACGCCCGTTCCCGGCGATGAGTTCGTCGCTGTCGTTCATCATGTCGAGGTTCTTCAGGTTGTCCCGCTCCTCGAAGTCCTCGACGGCGTCCAGCAGGTCCTGCTGGGTGAGCGTCGTGCGTTCCTCGGTGAGCGCCTCGAGGACGGCCTCG
The DNA here is from genome assembly GCF_023699475.1 of Halomarina rubra. GTDB lineage: Archaea > Halobacteriota > Halobacteria > Halobacteriales > Haloarculaceae > Halomarina > Halomarina rubra. The sequence continues at coordinate 200,415 of NZ_JALXFV010000005.1, forward strand.
CGCAGGACGAGGCGGAGGTCGCTGCCGGTCAGACCCTCGGTCTCCGCCGCGAGCGCGTCGGGGTCGAAGTCGACGATGTCCATCTGCCGAGTGATGACCCGGAGGATGTCCGAGCGCATCCCGTCGTCCGGTTTGGGGAAGTTGACGATCTCGTCGAAGCGCCGCCACGCCGCCGAGTCGAGTTGGTTCGGGTGGTTGGTCGCGCCGATGAGCAACACCTCGTCGCGGATGAGCGAAATCTCGTCGATGGACTTGAGCAGCGTGTTGACCGCACGCTTGATGGCCGCGTGCTCGTCCGACGAGCGCGTCTTCGCCACGAAGTCGAACTCGTCCATGAAGAAGATACACGGCGAGAGGCGTTTCGCGACCGCGAACGCCTTGTCGACGTTCTTCGCCGTCTCCCCGAGGTACTGGCTGGTGATCATCGACAGTTTCACCTCGACGAACGGCAGGTCGAGTTCGTGGGCCAGCGCGCGGGCGATGCTCGTCTTCCCGGTTCCCGGTGGGCCGACGAACAGCAGTTTCCCGATCTCGCGCAGGCCGATCTGGGCGAGGTAGTCGCGGTGCTCGATGGCCTTGACTATCTTCCCGATCTCGCCCATCTGGTCGTCCGTGAGCACGAGGTCGTCGAGGGTCATCTCGACCTCCTCGGGTGCGCGGACCTCCACGAGGTCGAGCATCTCCTCGTCGTCCTCGTCGAACATCTGGTCGAGCAGGCTGTCGATCCAGACGCGGTCGGCGTGGACGGGGCGGTTGTTCGCACGGGCGACCTCGTAGTCGACGTCCTCGAACTCCCCTTCGAAGGACAGCGCGAGCGTCGGGTTCGCCATGAGGCGGGCCGCGTCGGCCCGTTCGGTGAACCACTTTCGGGCCATCCCCACGTCGGTGAAGTTGATCTCACCGGAGAACTCCTTGCGCTCGGTGAACATCAGGTCCGAGATGGCCTCCCACGGGTGGTCGAGGCCGGTCGCCTCGGCGACGGCCGTCTCGCTCGTGGAGAGAGGGCGTTCGATACCCCCCGGAGCGGGGCGGGAGGAGGACTCGTCGGGGGTCGCCTCGGCGCTCCAGAAGGCGCGTCGGTACGACGGCGGAAGGTCGCCCGGGTCGAGTTCGCGGTTCTCGCTGTAGACGTGTGCTGTCAACAGCAGTTCGACGACGTCGAGCGCCGGGCCGGTCATTTCCCGGAGGATTACGTCTTGAACGTGATAAGACCGTCGGAGAGCGTCCGCTGCGTCGCTGCCACGCGAAAATCCCGGCCGACGGACACCTCAGCCCCCGGCGGCGCGCACGGTCGCCTCCGGGGCGGGCGTCGGCTGGAGCGAGGGGGCACCCGGTGCCGACGTGTTCGAGGGCTGGGAGCCGGGTTCGAGCGCGTCGAAGACGTGGGACTCGACGTCCGCGTGGGCCTCCCAGTCCTCGCGGACGTAGACGACGAACGCGCTGGCGTAGCCGTAGCGCTGGACCTCGTGGACCTCGTAGTCGGTGAGGTACTGGTCGATGTCCGAGATGTTGCCGCCGTCGGTGCGCGACCCGTTCGCGAGCGCGATGACGACCGGCGGGAGCGCGGCGCGGTCAGTCCGCTTCACGTCGTTCGCGCGGATGGTGCTGGTGACGGCGACGCCGGGCGACCCCCGGCCCTGCCGGTACTCCTGCTGTTCGACGTACCACGCCATCGGCAGGCGGTCGAACCAGCCGGTTCCGCCGGTGCTTCCCGGATGGTTCGCCAGTGACTCGTTGGCGATGTAGAACTCCTGACCGTAGTAGAGGACGTCCGTCCCCGCGTTCTCGCGAGTTATCTCGGCGACCTGCTCGTCGAGCAGCGGTTTCAGCTCCTGGGTCGACGACTGGGCGTACTGGACCAACTGGTTCTCCGTCGAGTCGTGGTCGGTGAAGTACACCTGCGTGCCGGCGGCGTAGCCGACCTGCCCGGCGACGAGCAGGAGGACGACCGCCGCGAGCGCGACGCCCTCGCGGTCGGCGTCGTCGAGCGCCTCCACTCCCCAGCGCGCCAGCAACGCGAGACCGACCGCCGCGGGGAAGGCGAGGGCGACGACGGCGTGGACGACCGCCCACGGCGCGCGAATGTCGGTGACGATAGGGTAGCCCGCTACCGAGAACACGCCCCAGAAGAACCCGAGCATCACCAGGTCGCGCGGACCCTCCTCGCGGTAGCGGTCGGCGAGCGTCCCGACGACCGCGAGCGTCGACACCGCGAGCGCGCCGGCGACCATCGTGTTCAGGTAGTGCTGGAGGTAGTCGAGGTACGAGTGGTCGCGGCTCTTCGCCCAGTGGTCGACGAGCGCGTCCCAGGTGCCGAGCGTCGCCTCCTCGAAGACGGCGGCGAACGGTCCCGGGTCGCCCCCGAGGAGTGCGTCGAGCGACCCGTACAGCCCGTACTCCACCGAACTGTACGGTTCACCGTAGCCCCCGCCTCGCGGCGCGTAGAAGAAGACGATGACCGCGAGGAACGTCACGACGAGCGCGACCGCCGTCAGCAGCCAGTGCCCGCCGCGAGCGCGGACGCGAGAACGCGCCCGTTCGTAGCTGGGTGCGCCGAGCGCCCCGTGGAGGAGTCCCGCCAGCGTCTCGCGGGGGCGAACGCCCCGGGCGTGACCTCGCAGGAGACGGGCGTCGAGGAGGAGGAGACCCCCAGCCAGCCAGCAGACGGGGTACAGCAGCGCGTTCTCCTTGGCACTCAGCGCGACCGCGGCGGCGACGACGGCGACGAACAGCCAGCGTCGGTGTCGGGTGTCGTAGGCGCGGACGAGACCGCCCAGCGCGACGACCATGAACACCGCGATGAGCACGTCGCTGCGCATGAACCGCGAGTAGTACAGCAGGAGCGGGTTGAACGCGAACAGCGCCGCGAGCGCGACGACCTCCGAGTCGCGGAGGCGTGTCCGGAACAGCAGCGCCGCCAGCGGCATCGCCGCGCCGACGAGTGCCACGACGAGACGGCCGGTAAAGTCCGAGGGGCCGAGCGCGGAGAACACCCACTGGTTGACGATGGGGAGGAACGGGCCGTGGATGACGGGGCGGTACTCGAACGCCCCGGACTCGGTGTAGCGGAGTATCCAGTAGGCGACCCGCGCCTCGTCCTGGTGGGCGATTCGGGTACCGAGCGCGACGACCCGCGCGAGCAGACCCACGGCCGTGATGGCGAGGACGGCGAGCAACGCCGCGTTCGTCGGCAGTCGGTCGGTCAGCGACCGACGGTCGGTCGTCGAGGGCGTGCCGGTCGCCATCGCTCAGCCGTCACCTCGCGTGTCGTGCGGTCGCGCTGCGGAGGGCGTCTCTGTCATGCCAGTCGGTTTCAGTCACCCCGGCAAGAATCCTTCTACTGTCGCTCGCGGCGGTGCGAGCGCCACGGCGTTGACCGCGAAATCACGTCGTCGTGAGAGACGCGGCGAGTGTAAACTCCGAGTAAACGGCCTCGCGTTCTGCCGCAATTTAAGTGTGAGACACACCTGCATCCACCGATGACCGACACGACACCCGTCGTCGTCCGGGCGTACCGAACTCCGTTTGGCAAGGAAGACGGCGTGTTCGCCGACGTACGAAGCGAGGACCTCTCGGCTCCGCTCATCGACGAGATTCTGGCCGACACCGGGCTCTCGGGCGAGGACGTCGACGACCTGATGTGGGGGTGTGCCCAGCAGCGCGGCGAGCAGGGCAACAACATGGCGCGCATCGTCGCGCTGCTGTCGGACCTGGGCGAGTCCGTCCCCGGCACGACCATCAACCGCTGGTGTGCCTCCTCGGCGCAGGCCGTCGCCAGCGCGGCCGACGCCGTCCGCGCGGGCCAGCGCGACGCCATCATCGCCGGCGGCGTCGAGAACATGTCCCGGACGAAGATGGGCGCGAACACCCAGATGCACCCCCGGATGAACGAGGACTACAACCTCGCGGCGCTCCAGATGGGGATGACCGCCGAGGAGGTCGCCGAACGCTACGACGTCTCCCGCGAGGACCAGGACGACTACGCGTTCCGCAGCCACCAGCGCGCCAGCGAGGCGACCACCAGCGGCCGCTTCGACGACGAGATCGTCCCCATCGAGACCGACGAGGGCACCGTCAGCGAGGACCAGGGCATCCGCCACGACGTCTCCCGGGAGAAGATGGGCGAACTGCCGACCGTGTTCAAGGCCGACGGGAGCGTCACGCCCGGCAACGCCTCCCAGATCACCGACGGCGCGGCCGCGCTGCTCGTCACCTCGAAGGCGTTCGCCGAGGACCACGGCCTCGACGTGCTCGCCGAAATCGGCAACAACAGCGTCGCCGGCGTCGAACCCGAAGTGATGGGTATCGGTCCCATCCCCGCCGTGCGGGACCTGCTCGAACGCTCGGGTCGTGACATCGAGGACTACGACCTCGTCGAACTGAACGAGGCGTTCGCCAGCCAGTGTCTCTACTGCCAGCGCGAACTCGGCATCGACGACGAGAACTACAACGTCAACGGCGGCGCAATCGCCCTGGGTCACCCGCTCGGCGCGACCGGTGCCCGTCTGCCCGTCACGCTCATCCACGAGATGATCAAGCGCGACGCCGAGCGCGGCATCGCGACGGAGTGTGTCGGCTTCGGCCAGGGGATGGCCATCGAGTTCAGCCGGTAGAGCCGCTCTGCGAGCGGCCACGGTGAACCCCCGGAGCGGGGTGAACCGTGGTTTTCGTCCAGCTTTTACCAGCGAGCGGCCACGGTGGCCGCGAGCGCAGTAAAAGGTGGCAGTGGATGGCCATCGAGTTCAGCCGGTAGAACGACGGTCACACTTTTTCGACGGTCCGGCGACCGAGAGCGGTGCGACGGGGGAGCGCGTCAGCGGGGTTTGCGCGCCTCGACGACCGACGAGACGAGGTACTCGCTCAGGTCGCGCTCGTCGTCCCACTCTCGGATGAACGAGGCGCTCTCGTCTTTCGGTTCGATGGAGACCGCCTCGAACCCGGCCCGGTCGAGCATCGCTTCGAGGTCGGCGAACGTCGCCGCCCCCGAGACGCAGGCGGCCAGCGCCGCGGGGTTCTCGGTGACGTCCTCGGGGGACGGCGCGGTCTGGACGACGTCGGAGATGGCGACCCGACCGCCCGGTTTGAGCGCGCGGAACGCCTCCGCGAACACCTGTTGCTTGTCCGGCGAGAGGTTGACGACGCAGTTCGAGATGACGACGTCGACCGTCCCGTCCGCGACCGGGAGGTGTTCGATTTCGCCCAGTCGGAACTCGACGGCGTCGGTGTCGTTTCGGCGTGCGTTCTCGCGGGCCTTCTCGACCATCTCGGGGGTCATGTCGACGCCGACGACGTGGCCGGTCGGCCCCACCGCGTTGGCTGCGAGGAAGCAGTCGAACCCCGCGCCCGACCCCAGGTCGAGGACGGTCTGGCCCGGTTCGAGCGCGGCGATGGCCGTCGGGTTGCCACAGCCGAGACCGAGGTTCGCGCCGTCGGCGACCGCGTCGACGTCGGCGTCGTCGTAGCCCATCTCGCGGGACTGCTCGTCGACGCTCGACGAACAGCACTGGTCGGCGTCGTCCGCACCGTCTGCACCCCCGTCACAGCACCCGTCGGACGACTCCGTCGCGATAGCGGCGTAGCGCTCGCGGACGATGCGGCGCTGTTCGTCGGCGCTGCGGGCGGTCGCGCCCTCGCCGTCACTCATCGGTCGCACCTCGCACTTCGTCGAGGGTGTCGAGCAGTCGGGTCGCGACCGGGGTGGCGCTGTAGTACCGCCACCGGCCCTCCTTGCGCCGGTCGACCAGTCCCGCGCCGTGGAGACGAGAGAGCGCCTGACTGACCGCCCCCTGGCTCACGCCGAGCGCTGGCTGGACTTCACAGACACAGACACCGTCGTCGCCCGCCTCCGCGACGAGTCGCAACGCCTCGTAGCGCGTGTCGTTGCCGAGCGCCGAGAGCAGTCGCACGTCGGCCGCGACGCTCGCCTCGTCGATGGCGACACCGGTCGAACAGCACGCTGCGTCCGCCTCCTCGACCTCGCCCGTCTCGCCGGTCTCCTCACCGGCAGTCGTCTGCTGGCTCATTTTAGCTATCGCTAATATTAGCATCTGCTGATATAGCTGTTTCCCCGCTCACCAGAGTCGCGGTCGGTGAAGTGTCCAGTGCGCCGACGGGGGCGGCCGACACGTCGTAAATACCGCCTCGGAAACGCGGCGACCGATTCAGGGTCGCCCGTGCCGAGCGGTATCGTGGTGCGTGACCACACATGACGCAAGTAGAGGACGTCACCCGGCAGCTCCGACTCGACCGCGACGCGAAGGCCCAGCAGTTCTTCGAGCACGCGGCGTACAACCACTGGGACCCCTACGAGGACATCCCACAGGAGATGGTCGACGCCGACCGTCAGACCATCATCGACTACGACATCGCCGAGGAGGAGTTCGAGGAGTTGATGCTCGCGCTGGCGCTGTTCGGCGCGGGCGAGGAGGCGGTGACCGAGGACCTCGCCCCGCTGATGCTCGCGCTCGACGACGTGAACAAGCAGATGTTCGTCTCCTCGCAGATCTACGACGAGGCCAAACACACGCAGTTCTTCGACCGGACGTGGCGCGAGATAATCGTCCCCGCGGCGGAGGCCCACGGCTTCGACGTCACCTACCCGACCGACCAGCGCTTCTTCAACGAGGAGTACGTCGAACTGTTCGACCGCACGGAGACGGCGATGGAACGGCTGTTGACCGACGACACGCCCGAGAACCGCGTCAAGGCGTACTGCCACTACCACCTCGTCGTCGAGAGCGTGCTCGCCCAGACGGGCTACTACGGCCTCCAGTCGGCGCTGAGCGACCACGGCGACGACATCGCGGTCGGGGAGTTCCCGAACTCCGAGAGCGTCGCGACGGGCATCGGCTACATCCGCGCCGACGAGGGCCGGCACGTCGGCTTCGGGATGCACGAGATACGCCAGCACGTCCACGAGGACGGCGTCGACACCCAGGTCGTCCACGACACGCTGATGGACCTCATGCCGCTCGTCGCGAGCACGCTGAGTCGGTTCGGGGCGACGGTCGACCCGGTCGCGCTCGTCGACTACTCGCGGGACAAGTTCACCCGACGCATCGAGGTCCTGACGAACGAAGCCGCGGAGATACCCGACATCGAGACGCTGGTCGACCTCGACGCACAGGGGCCGGCGAGCGCCGACTGAGCCGTCGTCGCGGGCCTTCGCGGTCGGAACGCCGGCAGGACGGAACCGTTATCGGCGGGCCGCGACAGCCTCGGACATGGAACTCTCGGGCTACGACCACGCGACGGGCCGCCACTGTGGCTCGACGTCGCTGTCGAACCTCGCGCGCTACTACGACTGGGGCCTCGACGAGGCGACCTGTTTCGGCCTCGCCTCCGGACTGGGGTTCACCTTCTTCGAACTCGACGACTCGCCCCACCGCGCGTTCTTCGGTCGCCCCGTCTACCTCGAACGGGCGTTCTTCCACACGCTCGCCGTTCCCCACGAGGAACGTGAGGGTGCGGACTGGGCGGACGCCTGGGCCGACATCCGCTCGCGCGTCGACGACGGCCACCCGGTGCTGGTGTTCACCGACATCTACGACCTCGACTACTTCGACACGGACACCCACTTCGCCCCCCACTCGCTGCTCGTCGTCGGCTACGAGGACGACGAGGTGCTGCTCTCGGACAGCGAGTTCGACGAGCCACAGCGGCTCCCCGTCGAGCGCCTCCGCGCGGCGATGAACTCCCGGGCGATGGTGCCCCTGAACAACCGCTACATCACGGTCACCGACCCCGAACTCGGGACCGACCTCGACACCGCCATCGAAGACGCCACCGTCGAGATGGCCCGCTCGATGCTCCGACCCGGCGGCGGTCGGTTCGACCCCGGCCCCGTCGGCGTCCACGGCCTCGCCGGTATCCAGCGCCTCGTCTCGGACATGGCGTCGTGGACACAGCTCCCGGATCCGGCGTGGACGACACGCTTCGCCTACCAGAACGTCGAACGACGCGGCACCGGCGGTGGCGCGTTCCGCGGCCTCCAGCGCGACTTCTTCCGGACCGTCGACCACCCCTTCGGCGAGGAGACGACCCAAGAGATGGCCGCCATCGCCGACGACTGGACCGCCGTCGGGGAGACCCTGAAGGAGGCCAGCGAGGCCGACGACGACCGTGACCTGCGCGACGGCATCGACGAGGCCGCCGGCGAGATTCGCCAGCTCGCCGACCGCGAGGCGCGGCTCTACCAGTCGATTCTCGACACGGCGAACTGAGTCCAGACGAGCCGCCCTACTCGTGGTGGGTACCGGCCGTCCACGGCGTCTCGCCGGTGACGCCGCCGGTCTTGTACACTCCGCGAGCGGTGGCGACGTGCGTCCCGGTGCCGTCTTCGATGTCGACGGTGACCGTCGCCACGCTGTTGCCGTTGCGCGTCACCTCGGCCGTCGCGACGAGTCGCTCGCCCGTCGCGGGCGCGAGGTAGTCGATGCGCATGTCGATGGTCGGCGTCACCGTCTCGTTGAGTTCGACCACGGCCGCCCCGCCGATGGTGTCCGCGAGCGAGTACGCCACCCCGCCGTGCGCGATCATGCTTCCGGGGTTCGAGGAGTGTTCCTCGCGCAACTCGACGTGCCCCGTCGCTCGCCCCTCGCCCACCTCGTCGAGTTCGATGCCGAGGTGGTTGGCGAACGGGATGGAGTCGAAGAAGGCGTCGACGATGCTCATACCCGACGGTCGGGCGGTTCGGCCAAGGGCGTGTCGAAACGGGGGTCGATTGCGAGTGAAAGAAGCCGGAAGTGGAGCATCCGTGAACGAGCGCAGCGAGTTCGCGGCTCACCGCTCGGCACGCTCCGCGTGCCGAGCGGTCTTTTTAGTCCAGGTTTTTGCGCCGAGCGGTGGCGGCTCTGCCGCCACCCGAGGCGTAAAAACGTGGGTTGTTAGTCGTCGGCCGGGGCTGCGTCGCCGCTGGCCGCGCCCGCGGGGAGCGCGCCGTCGGGGACGACGCCGTCGTCGGTCCAGCCGCGCAGGTCGTAGTACTCCGAGAGGGCGTCGCTCAGTCCCGCGATGTCGTAGGGCAGGTCGTCGTCGGCCGCGCGGTCCATCCCGCGTTGGTTGTTGAAGTGGCGTTCGAGCGTGACGATGCGCTCGCCGACCGCGAGCAGTTCGTCGTAGTCGGCGTCGAGCAGCGCCTCCCAGCGCTCCTCGCGGACGTGCGAGGACGCGAACTTACAGAGGACGGCGGCGTCCTTCAGCGCGTTCTGGTTCTCGCGGTCGACGACGTGCTCGGCCTTCCCCTCGACGCCCTCGCGGTCGAGTGCGAGTTTCGGCGGCACCAGCGGGTACTCCAGCTGGTACATCTCGGCGTACATGTGGTCCGCACCTCGGTTCGAGGTGGCGAACGAGAGTCCCTGCCCGTTCAGCGTCCGGCCGTCGTGGGCGGCGAACTCCATGCCCTTCATCGACCAGTTCTCGACGCCCAGCTCCTCGTGACAGCGGTCGATACCCTCTGCGAGCGTGTCGCCGACGCCCTCGCGCAGCGCGATTGCCTCGATGAGTTCGTGGATGCGTTCGACGTCGCCGAACGCGTCTTCGCTCTTGAGCTGGGCGGCGATGACGTCGCCACAGGAGATGGTGTCGAGACCGTAGACGTCACAGAGGTCGTTGGACTTCATGATGGCGACGAAGTCGTCGACGTCCGCGTTCGACCCGAACGACATCACCGTCTCGTACTCGGGGCCCTCGGTCTCCAGGCCCGACTCCTCGTCGCGGGTCGGCAGTTTGCACGCGAACGCACACGACGAGCAGGTGCCCTTCTTGTACTTGTGCTCGATGACCGCGCCCGACCCGATGTCCTCCGCGCCCTCGAACTGGAGGTCCTCGAAGTACCGGGTCGGCAGCGCGCCGACGGAGTTGGCGTACTCGGTGACGGAGACGGTGCCGGCGTCTTTCATCGGACTGCCCGACTCGGAGGCCTCCTTGTGGACCTCCATCGTCGCCTCGCCCTCCACGAGCGTCTCGGGCGGTGACTCGCCGTCGAACGTGAGGAACTTCACGTTCTTCGCGCCGAGGACGGCCCCGAGACCGCCGCGTCCGAACGCGCGGGACTCGCTGGTCATGATGGAGGCGAAGCGGACCTCGTTCTCGCCGGCCGGGCCGACGACGGCGGTGTGCTCGGCGTCGAGGCCGTGTTCGGCTTCGATGTGCCCGAGCGTCTCGGGGACCGTCGCGCCCGCGAGGTCGGGGACCGGTTCGAACTCGACAGTGTCGTCGCGCACGTGGATGCCGACGAGGTCCTCGCTCTGGCCGACGACCTCGACCGCGGAGAAACCGGTCGCGAGGAAGTTCCGCGAGAGGAAGCCGCCCGCGTTCGATGAGCAGAGGCCGTCCGTGAGCGGCGACAGCGCCGTCGCGGACATCCGACCGGTGAAGCTCATCGTCGCGGTCTGGAGCGGTCCCGTCGCGAGGTAGAGGCGGTTGTCCTCGCCGAACGGGTCGGCGTCGAACGGGATGCGGTCGTGGGCGAGCGCCGTCCCGACGCCGCGTCCTCCGAGGTAGTCGGCGAGCACGTCGTCGATGGCGGACTCCTCGGCGGTCTGCGCGCTCACGTCGATCGTGAGCAGCGGGCCTTCGGCGTGAATCATACACCGATGCAACTGCCGGACCCGCATAAGCTCCCGCGTTTCAAATTCCGAACGACAACGAGACGAGAGGAGAGACGGTCAGTAGTACAGGACGTCGAGCAGGCGCTCGCGGAGGCCGGGGTCACCGAGCGACTCGGGACGTTCGACGGTGGTGCTCTCGTAGCCCGAGAATCGGAGTTCGGTGTGGGTTCGAGTCTGGTCCGTGACGTTTCCGTCCTCTCGAAGCACGAAGTTGAGCGTCTCGTCGACCGCGAGGAGTCGTCCGGTGTCACGGTCGAACGTGGCGACGATACGGTTCGGTCCGTCGGCCACCATCGAGTTGCGGAGGTCGACGGTGGTCGCGTTTCGAATCGCGACCGGGTCGGTGAGTTCGAGGGTGACGTTCTCGTCGGTCCGTTCGGCGACGCGCCACGGTTCGTCACCCGCTGGGAGACGCAGCGTGGTCGGGCACCGGAACCATCCGAGGTCGTCGGGGTCGGACCGCTCGACCAGCCACTTCGACTGCGTGTAGTCGTTCCGTTGGGCGAAGACGCCCTCTTGGAGGTACGCCCGGCCGGCGTCGTCGCCGAACGTGAAGTGGGCCGTGCCGCGACGCTGGCGATAGTTGATATCGCTGGTACACACCGACATCTGACGACCGCTGGTCGTGTTCGTGACTCGTGCGGCGGCGGTGTGGCTCTCCCGTCCGAGCGCCGTCCGTCCGGCTTCGAAGAGCACCACGGCGTCCGCGTCGGGGCTCACGTCCGTCGTCGTCGCCTCGTAGGGTCGGACGTCGACCGTCCGGACCGCGACGGTCCCGACGAGGAGAGCCGAGACGAACAAGCCAGCCAGCGCGAACCGTGGCACGTGCCGACGGAGCTGGGTACGAACCGACGCGGTACCGGTGACGTCGCGCGTCGGTTCCCCGACGAACCGACGGTAGGTGCGAAGGTGGGCGAGGATAGCGAGCGGCCGGACGACGGCACTCGTCGCCGCGACGATGCCGACGAACTGCCACGGACCGAGACCGTAGAACTGCAGCGCGACGAACGTCCCGACCACCAGCGGGCAGAGGCCCAGCAGCAGTATCACGAACCGAGCGAGAATCGCTCTCCCGTCCGACAGCGTCGCTCGAACGCTCTCGCGAATCGCCTCTCGTGCCGACCGACCGTCCAGCACGAGCAGGTCGACGAAGCCGAACGGCGCTCGTCCGACCCCCCATGCCACGAACAGCGAGAACAGGACGACCACACCGAGCACGTTCCGTCCGGTTCGCTCCTGTGAGGTCGGTGCCAGTGCGTACGCGGTCGCTTCGACACCGGTCAGCAACGCGAACGCGAGCGCACAGACCGGAACGACCGACACGACGACCAGCGGGAGCGCTGCGACGCGCTGGAGAAGTCGGGTCCGAGCCAGCGACCGGTAGTCGGAGATGACCGACCGGACGAGCACCCGCAGGGTCGCGGGCGTGGTCTGAACTGCTGCCGTATTGGAACGAACGAGGCCGTACCCACCGGCGGCGAGCGCCGGACCGACGACGAACCACAGCAGTTCGGCGAGGACGGCGACGGCACCGATCTCCACGACCTGGACGACGAGACCAGTCCTGGTTTCGAGAACGCCATCGGTGATGCCGGAGACGAGTGGTTCGAGAGCGACGACACCCGCAATCGCGAGCAGTTCGACCGCCCCGGCCAAGACGGCGAAGACGGCCATCGCTCGCGGTCGCGACCGGACGATTCCCCACACCGACCGACGAGACCCAGCCATACCTCTCGCGTCGTGTGACTGACAAAGAAACTGACGCTATTTGCGACCTACTCGGGGTGACAGAACACCATCGCGTCGCGGACGGACTCGCGGTCGCCCAGCAGCGTGATGCGGTCGCCGCGTTCGAGCGTGAAGTCGGCGTCGGGCACCTGCACCTGGCCGTTGCGTGCGACCAGCGCGATGAGACAGCCACCGGGGAGTTCCGGGCCGACCTCGCGGACCGACCGGCCGACGAGTTCGTCGGCGGTGACCTCGATCTCCTGGACGTCGCCGCTCTCGCCGATGCCGGAGGTCCACTTCGCGAGCGCGGGCCGTTCGATGAGGTTGTCGATGGCCTGGGCCGTCGCGGTGGTGGGAGCGACGGTCCGGACGCCGAGGTCCTCGAAGGCGTCGACGTTGTTCGCGTTGTTCACCCGCGAGATGATGGTCTCGATGTCGAACCGCGAGTCACCCAGTTGGGAGACCAGCAGGTTGACGTCGTCGTCGCCGGTGGCGGCGACCAGCGTGGACGCGTTGCCGGCCCCCGCGGCCTGCAACACGTCGATGTCGGTACCGTCGCCTTGGTGGACGGTGTGCCCGGCGTTACGGGCGAGCGCGAGCATCTCGTCGTCCTCTTCGACGATGACGACGTTCTCTCCTCTGTCTTCGAGGCGGTCCGCGAGCGCACGGCCCACGGTCCCGCCTCCGATGATGATTGCACGCATTGGGATGATGTCGAGGTACTCTGCGATGTACCGGGCGAGGCCGGCCTCGAACACGACCGTCGCCAGGATGACCAGGAACACGGTGCCGACCAGCAACGTGGCGGCGTTGTCGAGCGTCTCCGCCTCCGCCGCCGTCGCGGTGACCTCGCCGGCACGGATGGCGGCGGCCTCCGCCCGAAGTTCGACGGCGAACAGCGTCGCGACGGACGCGGGGATGATACCGCGTGGTCCGACGAAGCTCATGAACAGCTTCTCGCCGGTCGTGAAGCGATTGCCGACCGTCGAGACGAACACCAACAGCGGACGGATGACGAGCGCGACGACGAGCACGACGATCAGGCCGCCGACGCCGAGGTCGATGACCTCCTGTGGCTGGAGCAGCGCCGCCAGCGCGATGAACACGAACGAGAGGACGATGAGCGTCACGTCGCCCTTGAAGTCCGTGATGTCCTCCTCGTAGGGCAGGTCGGCGTTGCCGAGCAGGATACCCGCCGCCGCGACGGCTGGCAGGCCGGCCTCGGTGGCGAAGTAGTCCGCTGCACCGTAGGCGACGAGCGCCCCCGCCAACACCAGCAGACGGGCGTTCTGGGGAGCGTTCTGCGGCGAGAGGTCGACGTAGCGGATGGCGTAGTACAGCACGCCGGCGACCGCGACGCCGACGAGCAGACCGACGCCGAGTCGGTTGACGAACCCGGCGACGATGCCGCCCTCGCCGATGTGGCCGATGACGACCTCGAAGACGACGATGGCGATGATGGCCGCCGTCACGTCGTTGACGATGCCTTCGGTCTCCAGCGCCGCCTCGACGCGGTCTCGCGCCGGGACGACCTCCAGGATGGGGGCGATGACCGTCGGCCCGGTGGCGACGAGCAACGCCCCGATGAGGAAGGCGACGTCCCACTCCGCGGGGAGCGCGTAGCGGACGACGATGGCGGTTCCGATGAGCGCGATGACCGCACCGACGGTGACGAGACGGATGGTCTCGGCCGGCGCTTCCCGAAGCTTGTCGATCTTGAGGTGGAACGCCCCCTCGAAGACGATGATAGCCACGGAGAGACCGACGATGGCCGAGAGCCCCTCGCCGAACGTCGACTGCGAGATGATGGGCTCCTCGAGGACGAACCCCGAGATGGGGCCGAGCACCAACCCGGCGGCGATGAGGAAGATGATACTCGGGATTCGGAACCGGTCTCCGAGAATCTGTGAGACGACACCGAGTGCGATGATGCCGGCGACGAGGGGGATGAGTTCACTGGCCACTGTTGCGGGTCCTCGCCGAAGTCGTCGTTCCCGACCACTAAACCCTCACCGGTTCCATCCGCTGATTTGCGCCCGACTCGCGGCGACAAACCGACCGAACGTCCAGATATTCCTACTCGAACACGCCGGACGGGCGTTAACCGTCGGGGCGACGGGCGACGAACCGTGCGGGCGCGCCGTCGCCGTCGAACTGCAGCGGGAACCCCGACACCCAGACGCGTTCGCCCGCGACGGCCCCGAGTCGTAAGTTCTCGACGACGGGGACGCCCGCTTCGAGCAGTCGACGGTGGACGGGGTACGGGTCCTGGCCCGAGCGCAGTGCCCGCGGACGGTCCGGGCTGAGCGTGTCCGTCCCGAACAGTTTCACGCCTCGGTCGAGGAGCCACGTCGCCGCCTCGGGGGCCAGCCACGGGTACTCGTGGTAGGCGTCGGTCCCCCGACGCTCGGCCCACCCAGTGTGGACGAGAACGACGTCGCCCGGACGAACGGCGTGGTCGCCCAGACCGGCGCGCAACGCGGGGACGTCGAGTTCACGGGCCGTCCCACACGGGGCGTCGACGACGACCGCCTCGCCGGCGAACGTCTCCAGCGAGAACGCGTCCAGCGTCGCGCCGCCGTCGAGGACGTGAGCGGGCGCGTCGACGTGCGTCCCGGCGTGGGAGGGGACGTCGAAGCGCGTCACGGTCACGCCGTCGTCCGCGACCGACCGCTCGCGCTCGAAGCGCGGCGGGGCGAGCGCCGTCGAGTGGTCCATCCCCGGTCCGAACGGCTGGGAGAGGTCGACCCACATCGGTCGCGGTTCGTGGCCGACGACGATAAACGCCGACCCGGGCCGCGACTGGTCGCACCGCCGCGTCTACCGCCGCGTCTCACCGGCGCGCCGCGCTGTCGCGGTCCCCGGCACGTCGCGCTGTCGCGCTCCACCGCCCCGCCGCAAGCGGTATGTCACCACCGTCCACACAGCGGGTATGCGTGGCGAACGTCTCGACGCCTACTGGTTCCACGAGCGGGAGTGGGAGAGCTACGACGCGCTCCAGGACGCCTTCGAGTGGACGGTGCCCGAGCGGTTCAACCTGGCCGACTACGTCTGTGACCGGTGGGCCGACGACGTTGACGGCGACCGGGTGGCGCTGTACGCCGCGAGCGACGAGGACGGCCACGACGAAACCGTCACCTACGCCGACCTCGCCGACTACACGAATCGGCTCGCGGGCTATCTGGCGAGTAGGGGCGTCGAACGCGGCGACCGCGTGGGTGTCCACGCCCCCCAGACCCCCGAGACGGCCATCGCCCACATCGCGGTCTGGAAACTCGGAGCCGTGAGCGTCCCGCTCTCGACGCTGTTCGGGACCGAGGGTCTGCGCTACCGACTCGCCGACTCGGGGGCCGTCGCCTGCGTCAGTTACGGCGAGCACGTCGAGACGCTCCGTGAGGTCCGCCCGGAGACCGCCATCGAGACCGTGGTGACCGTGGATGCCGACCCGGAAGGCGACGAACACGAGTTCTGGGCGGCCATCGACGCGGCCACACCGGTCGACGGCGCTGTCGACACCGCCGCCGAGGAGGACGCCATCGTCATCTACACCTCGGGGACGACGGGCGACCCGAAGGGCGTGCGCCACGCCCACCGCGTTCTGCTCGGTGACCTGCCGGTGTTCCTCACCTCGTTCTGCAACCTCGACCTGCGCGACGACGACGTACTGTGGACCCCCTCGGAGTGGGCGTGGGTCGCCACGCTGTTCGACGTGGTGTTTCCGGGACTGTTCTACGGCAAGCCGGTCGTCGCCTACGACGGCGGGCCGTTCGACCCCGAGACGGCGTTCGACATCGTCGAGCGCTACGACGTGTCGCTGTTCTTCGCACCGCCGACGGCGCTACGGATGATGGTGCAAGCCGACCCGTCGGCGTACGACCTCTCCAGCGTGCGCGTCGTCCCGAGCGGTGGCGAGTCACTGGGCGAGAGCATCGTCGAGTGGGCCGAGACGACGTTCGAGGGCGCGGCGGTCCACGAGGCGTACGGCCAGACTGAGGCGAACATGCTCGTCGGTGACTGCACCGCCCTCACCGAGTTCCGCGAGGGGACCATCGGTCCGGCCGGACCGGGCCACGAGGTCGCCGTTCTCGACCCCGAGACGCGCGACCCGCTCGGCCCCGGCGAAGTGGGCGAGATAGCCGTCCGCTACGAGGACGACCCGGTCTGCTTCGTCGAGTACCTCGGGAAGCCCGAAGCGACCCGCGGAAAGGTGCGAGACGGCTGGCTGCTCACCGAGGACCTCGGCGAGATGGACGCCGACGGCTACGTGACGTTCCTCGGACGCACCGACGGCGTCATCATCAGCGCGGGCTACCGCATCGGCCCCGTCGAGATCGAGGAGGCGCTCGCGACCCACCCTGCCGTCGCGAACGCGGGCGTCATCGGCGTTCCCGACGACGAACGGGGCGAGGTACCCAAGGCGTTCGTCGTGCTCGCCGACGGCGTCGAGGGCTCGGACGACCTCGTCACGGCACTCCGCGACCACGTCAGGGGGCGGCTGGCGAAGTACGAGTACCCGCGAGCAGTCGAGTTCGTCGACGGGTTGCCGACGACCGAGACCGGGAAGCTCCGGCGGGCGTCGCTCGAAGAGCGGGAGGGGCTCAGGTAGCGCGCTCAGTCGTCGGTGTCGTCGCCCTCGTCGTCATCGCTATCGTGGCCCTCTCGACCCTTCCCCCCCGGACCGCGGCCCGTCGCCTTCAGCACGACCGGGTTGACGGGTGCGCCGGTGGCGCGTTCGACGTTGAGCGGTGCGGCGACGAACAGGAAGTCGTAGATGCCGTCCGCGGCGCAGGCCGCCCCGAGGTCTTCGAGCCAGAGGATCTCGTTGAGCGTCACGCCGAGGTTCCGCAGGAACGCACCGTGCAGCGGGATGACGTAGGTCTCGCCGTCGATTACCTGCGCCACCTTCTCGACGGCGAGGTTGTCCGCACCGATGTACGGGATGTCCTTCTCGTACACCCACTCGACCAGTTCCTCGCTGAAGACGATGCCCGCCTCGCCCAGCGGTGCCCACGCTGCCTCGGGGTCGCGGGTGCGAGCGGTCGAACCGGTCCGAATCAGGAGGATGTCGCGGTCCTCGACGTCGACGCCCTGGGCATCGGCGGTGTTGAGCAGGTCCTGGAGGGTGATCTCGTAGCCAAGCGGGAGGCGGTGTTGCTCGTCGCTCTCCTCGGCGTACCGGCCAACGTCGAGCAGGACGCCGCGGCCGGCGATGCCAGCGTCCGCGGCGTTCGTGATGGCGGCCCTGTCGAGACCGGTCGTGGTGTCGAACGGTTCGAGGCTGGCCTGCTCGCTCTCCTCGACGACGGCGTCCGTGGTCCGCGTCCCGTCGAGGGCGGTGTCGAACGACTTCTCGGCGCCCGTCGTCGCGGCGTCGAACCCGTTGTACAACTGGTCGCCGTACCACGCGTGACCGAGCGCGTCGACGTGGGTCGTCCCCTGTAAGAACAGGTCGGCGGCGAACTTATCGTCCGCGAACCGCACCCCACCGGCGACCGGACTCCCCTCGGGCGGCGTCGTGTTCGTCCGGCGACCGGGGGTTCGGGGCGGGAACGCCGGGTCGCCCACGTCGGTGCTCGGGAACTGCGGGTCGCTCCCGTCGCCCGGCGCGAGCACCGTCTCGGGGTCGGCCGGGTCGGGGTTGATGACCTCGCCGGTCACAGGCAACTGGAGCGTGAACCGGCCGATGTTCGTCGGGCCGCCGCGGATGGTCGTCAGCATCCCCCGGAACGCCGCCTCGCTGTCGAGCAGGTTGAGCGCGCCGAGTTCGTCGTCCTCGCCCCAGCGCCCCCAGTTGTCCGGAAGCCCGTCGAGCAGGGCTGCCACGTCGGCGGTGTTCTCCTGTGCGGCGACCGCTTCGAGACTCGTCCCACCCGCCGCCAGCGCGAGCGCCGCGCCACACCCCTGCACGAAGCCGCGTCGGTCGAGCCGTCCTGTACACTCGTCGTGGTCGTGAGAGTGGTCACTCATGGTCGTCGTGGCGCGTGAGCAGTGGTGCCACGTGACAGTACCAATCGCGAGATAGCTATTAAATATACACTAAATCTAGTTAGAAATAAATAGGTCCCGTCGCGAGACAGTCCCTTCGCTCTGCCAGTCCCGGCCGTCGTCTCGGCGACTACTGGTCCCGGTCGCGATAGTCGAGGTAGCCGAGCGCCCCGCGGGCGTTGACGCGCGCCTCGTCGCGGGCCTTGCGCTCGCTCCAGACGTCGGCCATCTCCGTCTCCCTCTGGAGATGTTCGATGACCGCTTCGTCGTCGCCGAACTCCTCGCGGGCGGCCTCGACCGACGCGACCCACTCGGGGAGAACCGTCTCGTAGCGTGCCAGCAGGTCGTCGGTCTCGGCGGGGCCGAAGTGGGTGTAGAGGAGCGTCTCGGGGTCCAACTCGCGCAGCGTCTCCACGTCCGCCAGCGCCTTCTCCAGGTGGAACTGTGCGGGTGGCGTCGTCTCGACGACGTCGTCCAACTGCGGGACGTAGATGCCCGCGGCGTCGGCGGTGAACACCGCGTCGTTCGCCGGGTCCTCGAAGACGACCTGGTGCGGGGCGTGGCCCGGCGCGTGGTGGACGCGCAGTTCGTGGTCGCCGAGGTCGACGACGTCGCCGTCGCTCACCTCGCGGATGCGCTCGTGGGGAATCGGTATCGGCTCGGCGTAGAACTGCCACTGGTCCTCGATGGCGGCTTTGGTCCCCTCGACGAGTCGCGAGGGGTCGGCGAGGTGGGGTGCGCCGATGTCGTGGACGACCACCTCGGCGTTCTCACACTCGCGCGCGAGGTGACCCGCCCCGCCCGCGTGGTCGAGGTGGACGTGCGTGACCGCGATTACTTCGAGGTCCTCGTGGGCGATGCCCACCTGCTCGATGGCGTCGAGGATGTCCTGGTGGCGCGTCCCGAGGCCCGTCTCGACGACCGCGGGGCGCTCGGCGTCGAGGATGTAGGCGCCGCCGTACGACGGCGTGTCGTACATCCCCACGTCGAGGAAGTAGAGGTCCTCGCAACTGCCCGTCTGGACTTCGAAGAGGTCACCGATGGCCATGTCGGGACTGAGGTCTGAACTGGTGAAAAGTTGGTCGGGTCGGGGAGTGGTCAGACGGCCTCCGTACGCGCTCGACGGAGTCGACCGGGGAGGGAACACCTCTGACGCTCCGGGGCCGACCCTCGCCTCTCCAGTCCGCCAGAAACTGCACCGAATCCTACTGCTAGTTCGAACCACAGATGCGACACGCCTTTGCCCGAACCGACGGAACCGCAGCGTATGCTCAGCAGACAGTTCGTCCGGGAGAACCCGGAGGTGGTCCGCGAGGCCCTCGAGAACAAGGGCGTCGACGACGTGGACCTGGACCACGTCCTCGAAGTCGACGACGAGTGGCGCGAGTTGAAAGCCCGCGGCGACGACCTGCGACACGAACGCAACGAGGTCAGCCAGCGCATCGGCGAACTCAAACGCGAGGGCGAGGAGGAGGCCGCCCAGGAGGCCATCGACCGGTCGAGCGAGTTGAAGGAGGAACTGGACGTCGTCGAGGACCGCGCCGACGAACTCGAAGGCGAGTTGGAGGCGGCGCTGCTCGAACTCCCGATGATTCCCGACGAGTCGGTGCCGGTCGGGGCGACCGAAGACGAGAACGTCGAACGCCGCCGCGAACTGTTCGAGGACCTGCGCGACGTCCCCGACGACGTGGTGCCCCACTACGACCTGGGCGAGGACCTCGACATCCTCGACTTCGAACGCGGCGCGAAGGTCAGCGGCGGCGGGTTCTACTTCCTGAAGGGCGACGGCGCACGCCTCGAACACGCGCTCGTCCAGTTCTTCCTCGACGTCCACCGCGAGCAGGGCTACGTCGACGTCTACCCGCCCGTCCCCGTCAACTCGCGGTCGATGACCGGCACCGGCCAGTTCCCGAAGTTCGTCGACGACGCCTACCGCCTCGGCGGGGCGAACACCGAGGCGTACGACGACTCGGACCTCTGGCTCTGTCCGACCGCCGAAGTCTCGGTGACGAACATGTACCGCGACGAGATCCTGCTCGACGACGACCTCCCGCTCAAACACCAGGCGTTCTCGCCGAACTTCCGCCGGGAGGCCGGCGAGCACGGGACCGAGACCCGCGGCATCGTCCGCGTCCACCAGTTCAACAAGGTGGAGATGGTCCAGTTCGTCGACCCCGAGGAGAGCTACGAACGCTTCGAGGAACTGCTCGACGACGCCGAGGAGGTGCTGCGACGGCTGGGTCTGCCCTACCGCATCCTGGAGATGTGTACGGGCGACCTCGGGTTCACGCAGGCGAAGAAGTACGACATCGAGGTGTGGGCTCCCGCGAACGACGACGAGGAGGACTGCCCCGAGGAGGGCGGGCGCTGGCTCGAGGTGTCGTCGGTGTCGAACTTCGAGGACTTCCAGGCCCGGCGTGCGGGCATCCAGTACCGCCCCGAGCGCCACGGGAGCGCGGAGTACCTCCACACGCTCAACGGGTCGGGCCTCGCCCTGCCCCGCGTGATGGTCGCCATCCTGGAGTACTACCAGAACGACGACGGGACGGTGACGGTCCCGGAAGCGCTCCGCCCGTACATGGGCGGTCAGGAGGTCATCGAGGGCCACGACCCGGTCGGTGAGAGCGCGCTCGGCAGCGGCGAGCGCGAGTAGGCGGACCCCTCGACCGCTCCCGTCGGTCGCGAGCCGTCAGTGCGTGTACGTCGTGAGCCGTGCGAACCGACCGGCTTCGACGGTGAACACGTCGACGAACCCGAACCACTCGCTCCCATCCGCCCGGAGCAGTCGTCCGCGGACCGCGACCTCCCGAGAGCCGTCCCCCGTCTCCTCGTCCGAGTACACCGCGTCGAGTTCGTGGCTCGTGTCGGTCTCGGGACGCTCCTCGCGCATGAACCGGACGAACCGCTCGCGGCTCTCGATGGTCCGGTCGGGCCGGTCGTGGACGAACGAGGCCGCGAGCAGGTCGGCGAGCGCGTCGTACTCGCCGTCGTCGACGTGGCGATAGTACGCGCGAGCGAGGGATGCGAGGTCCATGGACCAGCATCGACGCTCGGCGACAAAAACGCTCAGGGCAGCGACGCGCGTGGCCCCGCGAACGCGGCGCTTTTAGCGAGGCGTCGGCAACTCGGGGTGTGGACCTGCACGTCCGGTACGAGGGCGACGACGACCCGAAGAAGTGTAGCGCCCGGAAGCTCGCACGCTTCGACCTCACCGAGCTCCACCGCTCGGCACGAGCGACACCGACCGGTATCGTGCTGAACCCGTTCGCCGAGCAGGCGCTCGCACCGGGCGACGCCGACCCCACGGTGGAGGAGTCGGGCTTCGACACGCTCGTCGCGCTCGACTGCTCGTGGGAGACCGCAGAACGTGAGGCGTTCGACCTGCGCGGCCGCCACCGTGCGCTCCCCTTCCTCGTCGCGGGAAACCCCGTCAACTACGGGACGCCGTTCCAGTTGAACACCGTCGAGGCGTTCGCGGGCGCACTCTGCATCCTCGGCGAGCGCGAACAGGCCGAAGCCATCCTCTCGAAGTTCCGCTGGGGCCACACCTTCCTCGAACTCAACGAGGAGCCGTTGCGTCGCTACGCGGCGTGTGCGAACTCCGAGGAGGTGGTCGCCGTCCAGCAGGAGTACCTCGACGCGGCCGACGACCAGAGCGACGGCTGACCGGCGAACGAGCGACACCAGCGACGAGGACGGCTCAGGCCGAGGACGCCGCGAGGTCGGTCAACCGTTCGCGGACGACCCAGGGCGGCGAGATGTGGTCGAGGTCGGACTCCAGTTCGAGCGCCGCGAGCGCCGTCTGCCCCGCCTCGGTGTCGGGGCGGGCCAGCGCGTGGTAGATGTACGAGAGCCGCAACAGGGCTCGTGCGCGCTCGACGTCGGTGTCGCCGTGGACCCGGAACACCGTCCGCCCGGACGCGGGCGTGACCGGGTCGGGCGTCGTCCACCGGGCGTCGACCAGCGGGTCGTGGAGCACGCGGCCGAACGTCACCGCGACCCGACCGCCGAACGTCGCGGCCCCGACCTCGCGGGTACCGAGCGAGAACACTCGGCCGCCGCTCCTGCCGGGTGTGACGGTCACGCCAGGCCAACGGCTCACCTCGTCGACGAGGGTCTCCATACGGAGGGACGTATCTGATTCGGTACGAGAACTCATACCAGGGAGTAGGCGGTACGGGATATTAAGCTACGCTGTAGAATCGAGCGAGCGACCCGCTCGCTTCGGTCTGAAGGTATCTCGGGCGATGCTGTCCGTCGAGGTGCCGCCCGCAACCGGTTCTGCCAGTCCGTCGGTACGTTCCGTCGGTCGTCACCACCGGAATCCGCGACTGTCACCGGGGACGAGTGGACTGGTCGGGAGTCCGGTGGGGACGTCGGGGTCGTTGTAGTCGCTCGGTGCGAGGTCGTTCGGGCCGTCGGCGTAGAACTGCGCGGCGAGCAGTTGGTTCTGCCCGCGCCCCACGTCGAGTTCGAACTGACCGCCGCCGTACAGCGTCACGTCGCGGTCGAGCGCGTACTCCACGCTGTCGAACAGCGACTCGACGGTGCCGAACCGGGAGGGTTTGACGTTGAGCCAGGACGGTTCGAACGGCAGGTCGCGGATGGAGTCGACGCCCGTGATGGGCGCGTCCCACGAGATGCGGTCGGCCGCGGCGTCGACTATCGAGCGGGTCTCGTCGGTCAGCGCCGGGTCCTCGACGACCGCGTCGGGGAAGCCCTCGACGACGCGTTCGTACAGCGCGGCGTCGGGTTCCTGGTCGACGGTCGTCCCGTGGTACTGGCCCTTCAGGTCGAGGATGCGAACCGGGTAGTCCGCGAGCGCGTCGACCAGCACGTCGTCCCACTCGCCCGTCGGGTCGAGTTTGAACTCGGTGTCGGGGTAGGCGTCGAGGATGGCGTCGAGACGGTCGGTGCTCGGGTCGTCCCCGAGACGCGTCGAGACGACGAACCGCATCGGCTCGGGGTCGCGGTCGAGCACGCTCGCGAGGTCGGTGTCGGCCTGGCGCAGCGCGAGGTCGAGTCCCGCGCTCTCGAATCCCCAGCGACGGTAGTGGTGAGAGACCTCCCGTTCGGGTGGCTCGGGGAACAACGCGACGTCGTCCAGCCGCTCGGAGAACTCCGCCAGCGTGTACTCCCCCGCGAGGTCGACGTCGAACCCGACGAGTCGCTCGTGGTCCTCGGTGTCGTACGTGACGTCCTCGCCCTTCCCCGTCTCGCCCGCTCCCGACAGCGCGATGGTCGTCGTCACCCGGTCGAACCCCGAGGAAGTCGCCCGCTCCTGCGTGGTTCGCTCCTGTTCCTCGACGACCAGCGACAGGTCCGCGAGACGGTCGTACAGTGGCATACCGACACGTGGAGCGGGGCCGGCTTACCGTTTGGTG
The DNA here is from genome assembly GCF_023699475.1 of Halomarina rubra. Taxonomy (GTDB): domain Archaea; phylum Halobacteriota; class Halobacteria; order Halobacteriales; family Haloarculaceae; genus Halomarina; species Halomarina rubra. The sequence continues at coordinate 224,122 of NZ_JALXFV010000005.1, forward strand.
TGGAGACGACCGACGAGGCGGACGAGGAGCGACGACGGCCACCACCGACCACGGGCGGGACTGGAAGGGGCGGCGCTCTCGAAGAAGCACGACGAAGCGAGCACCGCAGGAGCGAGTGAAGCGAGCGACGAGAAGCACAGCGAGTCGCGCGAATCGAGAGCGCCGGGGCTTCCGAGGTCACCACGTCGGTGACTCGGGCGAGAACGGGACGGGTATCGAACGCTCGCCGGCACTCGCAATCCTTAACCGCGCCCGTCAAGAGAATCGCACATGGCCAGTTTCGAGGAAGCAGAAGCGCGGACGCTCAGCAAGATGATCTGCATGCGCTGTAACGCCCGCAACTCCCAGGACGCGAACAAGTGTCGCAAGTGCGGCTACAAGAACCTCCGCCCGAAGGCGAAGGAACGCCGCGCGGTCTAAGGACCACCACGTTCTGTTGCGTTCACTCGCCCCCTTCGAGCGCTCGCTGTCTGGCAACGCCTGGAGCAAAAGCGCTCTATCATCCTCTCAGTCGTTGCGCTCTCCCGAGGGTTCAGTCGGGCCGTTCGCTCGCGATACAGTTCACAGAAGAGCTATCTGTGGACGGAGACGCTACTCGTCGAGCTGAATCTTGACGAGTTGCGAGTAGACCTCCTGTTGTCGGTGTTCGTTCGCCTCTCCCACGATCGAACCGATACGCCACCCTAGATTCTCCCAGGTCAACGTCCTGAGGGTCTCTTCGCCGTACTCTTTGCCGTCGACTGCGTCGTTCCAACCCTTCTTGAACCGACCCCGGCGGTAGTTCCGCTCTGGGTCGACCTTTCGGACGTCTTCGTCGTAAGAGAGCCCGTCGATCATCGTTCGTGCGACAGTTCGTCGTGCTATCAGGTATAGCTACTCCCGAGGAGCTTCGAGGTCGTCGGTGGCCGAACACTGCCGACGAGCGGTCCCGCGACCGCTCCGCGACTCCACTTTCACCCTGCCAGCGTACCCCTCAAGTACGCTCGACTCCACCATCGGACAATGAGTGACGCTGGGTCTCCGTTGCAGCCCGACCGGCCGGGGAAGGACCGACCGTTCCGCGTCGAAGCGCCGTTCGACCCCGCCGGCGACCAGCCGGAGGCTATCGAACAGTTGGCCGCGGGGTATCGGCAGGGGATGGACGAGCAGACGCTGTTGGGCGTGACGGGGTCGGGCAAGACCAACACCGTCGCGTGGACCGTCGAGGAGATACAACAGCCCACGCTCGTCATCGCGCACAACAAGACGCTCGCCGCACAGCTCTACGACGAGTTCCGGAACCTGTTTCCCGACAACGCCGTCGAGTACTTCGTCAGCTACTACGACTACTACCAGCCCGAGGCGTACGTCGAACAGTCGGACACCTACATCGACAAGGACGCCTCCATCAACGACGAGATAGACAGGCTTCGCCACTCCGCGACCCGGTCGCTCCTGACGAGAGACGACGTCATCGTCGTCGCCTCGGTCTCTGCTATCTACGGTCTCGGTGACCCGCGCACCTACGAGGACATGGCGCTGCGCCTCGAATCCGACCAGGCCATCGACCGCGACGAGTTGCTGAAGAAGCTCGTCGACCTGAACTACGAGCGCAACGACGTCGACTTCTCGCAGGGCACGTTCCGCGTTCGCGGCGACACCGTCGAGGTGTACCCGATGTACGGTCGCTACGCCGTCCGCGTCGAGTTCTGGGGCGACGAGATCGACCGGATGCAGAAGATCGACCCGCTCGAAGGCGAGGCGAAGGGCGAACAGGAGGCCGTCCTCGTCCACCCCGCGGAGCACTACTCGCTGCCCGAAGAGCGCATGGAGGAGGCCATCACCGAGATAGAAGAGCTGATGCACGAACGGGTGAGCTACTTCGAGCGCTCGGGCGACCTCCTCGCGGCCCAGCGCATCGAGGAGCGCACGACGTTCGACGTCGAGATGATGCGCGAGACGGGCTACTGCTCGGGCATCGAGAACTACTCGGTACACTTAGACGACCGCCAGCCCGGCGACGCCCCCTACACCCTGCTGGACTACTTCCCCGACGACTTCCTCACCGTCGTCGACGAGTCACACGTGACGCTCCCCCAGGTGAAAGGACAACTCGCGGGCGACAAGTCCCGGAAGGACTCGCTCGTGGGCAACGGCTTTCGCCTGCCGACAGCGTACGACAACCGCCCCCTCTCGTTCGAGGAGTTCGAGGAGAAGACCGACGACCTGCTGTACGTCTCGGCGACCCCCGGCGACTACGAACGCGAGCAGAGCGAGCAGATCGTCGAACAGATCGTTCGGCCGACGCACCTCGTCGACCCGAAGGTCGAAATCTCGCCCGCCGAGGGACAGGTCGAGGACCTCATCGACCGCATCGACGGCCGTATCGAACGCGACGAGCGCGTGCTGGTGACCACGCTCACCAAGCGGATGGCCGAGGACCTCACCGAGTACCTCGAAGAGGCCGGTGTCGCCGTCGAGTACATGCACGACGAGACGGACACCCTGGAGCGTCACGAGTTGGTCCGTGGCCTCCGTCTGGGGGAGTTCGACGTACTCGTCGGTATCAACCTCCTGCGTGAGGGCCTCGACATCCCCGAGGTGAGCCTCGTGGCCATCCTCGACGCCGACCAGCAGGGGTTCCTCCGCTCGGAGACGACGCTCGTCCAGACGATGGGTCGCGCGGCCCGGAACGTCAACGGCGAGGTCGTCCTCTACGCCGACGACACCACCGACGCGATGGCCGCCGCCATCGACGAGACCCAGCGCCGCCGCGAGATTCAACGGGAGTTCAACGAGGAACACGGCTACACCCCCACGACCATCGACAAGGAGGTCAGCGAGACGAACCTGCCGGGGTCGAAGACCGACACGAAGAACGTCGCCAACGTCGACCCCGACAGCCCCGAGGAGGCCGAGGAGTACGTCGCGGACCTCGAACGGCGGATGAACGAGGCCGCCTCGAATCTGGAGTTCGAACTGGCCGCCGACATCCGCGACCGCATCCGCAAAGTGAGCGAGGCCTACGAACTGGACCGCGAGGAGGAGGGCGTCCCCGCTCCGGCCGAGGAGTTCTGAAGCGGCGTCAGTCGCTCGTCGCTTCGTCCTCTCCCTCGCCGTCGCCGTCGTATCCGTCGTCGAGCAACGCTTCTCGTGGCGTCGTGCCCTTGTCGTCGACGTACACGTCGGCGTAGCCCTTCTCCATCCGGATGCCGTGCCACTTGACGCCCCACTCGGTGAGACGAGCGACCGTGTCGTTGGCCGCGTCCCACGGCCGGGCCGTCCAGACGATGATGGTGTGTCCCGCGTCGTACTGTTCGTTGACCCAGTGGACCATCTCCTCGTCGGGGTCGGGGTCGGCCGCCGTCCGGTCGTCCTCCTCGCCCTGCGTGAGCGTGGCGTCGAAGTCGACCGCGATGTGCTGTTGTCCGTCCATGTCCAGTCGGTTCTCGGAGCACCCTCATGAGTCCGGGGCCGGCGACGGTACGGCCATCGGAGGACCGACACCGCCCCGACCAACCCCGGACGTGCCAGAGTGCAAATTGAATTGTCCTACAGCAACCACGCTTGGCAAACTTTATGCACCGTCACCGGGACGGAGGAGACACGGCGAACCGCCGTCAGAGGCCACGACACGGCAGACGGCGGCGAGTGGCGACACTACCGATGAGTCAACACACCACCGACGACGACGGACTACGCTCGACGGTCGAGCGCGCACGCACCGGCCACGAAGGGGTCGTCGACGAGGCGGCGGCGACCGACCTCGTCCGGACGGTCGAACGGAGCCTCCCGACCGACGCCGACGCCAAGGACCGGGACGACGCGCTCGTCGACGCCGCGAGTGCTCGCATCGAACGGGACCCCGCGTACGAACGACTCGCCGCGCGGGTCGCCCGCTGGCGGTACTACCGCCGCATCCTGGGGGCGGTCCCCGAGGACGACGCGGCACTCGCGACGGCCTACCGCGAATCGTTCCGCGAGACCGTCGAACGCGGCGTCGAGGCGGGGCGACTCGACGCTCGGATGACCGACTTCGATTTGGACACGCTCGAAGAGGCGCTCCGTCCGGAACTGGACGAGCGACTGGGCTACGTGGCGATGGAGACGCTCGTCCAGCGCTACTTCCTGCGGGTCGACGACGACCCGACCGAACTCCCGCAGGTGTTCTGGATGCGCGTCGCGATGGGCCTCGCGTTGAACGAGGACGACCCCACCGCACGGGCCGTCGAGTTCTACGAGGCGATGGCCCGCCTGCGGTTCGTCCCCTCGACGCCGACGCTGTTCCACGCCGGGACGAGCCACGCACAGCTCTCGTCGTGCTACCTGACGACGGTGCCCGACGACCTCGACGCCATCTTCGACGCCTACGGCGAGCACGCGAACCTCTCGAAGTGGTCGGGCGGCCTCGGCACCGACTGGACACCCGTCCGGGCGACCGGCGCGACCATCGATTCGACGGGCGTCGACTCCACCGGCGTCGTCCCGTTCCTCAAGATATCGAACGACGTGACCGCGGCCATCAACCGTTCGGGAAAGCGCCGCGGGGCGGCCTGCGCCTACCTGGAGTGCTGGCACCTCGACTTCCCCGCGTTCTGCGACCTGCGACGCAACACCGGCGACGAGCGCCGGCGCACCCACGACATGAACACCGCGGCGTGGATTCCGGACCTGTTCGTCCAGCGCGTCCGCGAGGACGGCCGGTGGACGCTGTTCTCGCCCGACGAGGTGCCCGACCTCCACGACAGCTACGGCCGCGAGTTCGCCGAGCGCTACGAGGCGTACGAGGAGCAGGCCGACGACGGAGAAATCGAGCAGTTCGAACGCGTCGACGCCGCCGACCTCTGGCGGACGATGCTCACCCGTCTGTTCGAGACCGGCCACCCGTGGCTCACGTTCAAGGACCCCTGCAACGTCCGCTCGCCACAGGACCACACGGGCGTCGTCCGCTCGTCGAACCTCTGTACCGAGATTACGCTCAACACGTCGGCCGAGGAGACGGCGGTCTGTAACCTCGGGTCGGTGAACCTCTCGCGGCACGTCGTCGTGTCGGAGGCGTCGAGCGCGGACGACGACACCGGGGCGAACGCGCGACTCGACCGCGAGCGCCTCGCCGACACCGTCGAGACGGCGATGCGGATGCTCGACGACGTCGTCGACCTGAACTTCTACCCCAGCGAGAAGGCCGAGCGCTCGAACCTGCGCCACCGTTCCGTCGGTCTCGGCGTGATGGGCTTCCACGACGCACTCACCGACCTCGGCGTCCCGATGGCCAGCGAGGAAGCCGTCGAACTCGCCGGCGACCTCCAAGAGCGCGTCGCGTACCACGCCATCCTGAACTCCTCGAAGTTGGCCCGCGAACGCGACCCGTACGACAGCTACGAGGGGTCGAAGTGGGACCGCGATATCTTCCCGCAGGACACCATCGAACGGCTCGAAGCCGAACGCGGCGAGTCGGTCGCCGTCGACCCCGAGGAGTCTCTCGACTGGACCGCGGTGCGCGAGCACGTTGCCGCCCACGGGATGCGCAACTCGAACACGATGGCCGTCGCACCGACCGCGACCATCTCGACCATCGCCGGGACGACGCCCTCGGTCGAACCGCGCTACTCGAACCTCTACGTCAAGTCGAACATGTCCGGGGAGTTCACCGTCGCCAACGAGCGCCTCGTCGCGGACCTGAAACGCGAGGGGCTGTGGGACGACGGGATGGTCGACCGCCTGAAGTACCACGACGGCTCCGTCCAGGAGATTCGGGAGGTTCCCGAGTCCGTCCGTGACCTCCACCGGGGCGCGTTCGAAATCGACCCGCGTCACCAGGTCCGAGTCGCCGCCCAGCGTGGCGTCTGGATCGACCAGAGCCAGTCGCTCAACGTCTTCTTCCCCGGCACGGACGGTTCGGTGTTGGACGACGTCTACCAGCGCGCCTGGGAGTCGGGACTGAAGACGACCTACTACCTGCGGACGCTCGGCGCGAGTCAGATAGAGAAGTCGACGCTCGACCTCTCGGAGTACGACGGGACGCAGTTCCGCGACAGCGCGGGCGACGGCCGCGACAGCGCGGGCAACAGCCACGACACCGGGGCGACCAGCGACGACACGGGCGGCGAACTCCCGAGCGTCGAGGACCCGACCTGCGACGCCTGCCAGTAGCGACACCGAGACGCATCGCCAGCCGACCAGCCCACCACACAGCCACCACAGATGCCGATTCTCGACACCGACGGAACCCACGACCCGAACAAGATACTGCCCATCGACTACGACTGGGCGCGCGAGTACTACCAGGCCGGCGTCGCTAACAACTGGACGCCCGAGGAGATACCGATGGGCGACGACGTCGACCAGTGGACGGGCGACGCGCTCACCGACGCCGAACGCCGCCTCGTCGAGTGGAACCTCGGGTTCTTCTCGACGGCGGAGTCGCTCACCGCGAACAACGTCGTCCTCGCCGTCTACGACCACGTCACCGCTCCCGAGTGTCGCCAGTACCTCCTCCGGCAGGCCTACGAGGAGGCCATCCACACGGACACGTTCATCTACTGCTGTGACTCGCTGGGGTTCGACCCCGAGTACCTCTACGGCATGTACGACCGCATCCCCGCCATCGAGGCGAAAGACGAGTTCGTCGTCGACCTGACGCGGGCGGTCGACGACCCCGCGTTCACCGTCGAGACGACCGCCGACGTCCGCGAACTGCTACGGGACCTCGTCGGGTTCTACGTCGTCATGGAGGGCGTGTTCTTCTACGCCGGGTTCGCGATGATGCTCGCGCTGAAACGCCAGAACAAGATGGTCGGCGTCGGCGAGCAGTTCGAGTACATCATGCGCGACGAGTCGCTGCACGTCAACTTCGGCGTCGACCTCGTCGGCCAGATACGCGCCGAACACCCCGAGGCGTGGACCGACGAGTTCGGCGCGGAGGTCGTCTCCCTCGTCACCGACGCCGTCGACCTCGAACGGGCCTACGCCCGCGAGGCGTGCCCGCCGGACGTGATGGGGATGCACCCCGAGAGCTTCGAGGAGTACGTCGAGTACGTCGCCGACCGCCGCCTCGGCCAACTCGACCTGCCCGCACAGTACGGGACGGAGAACCCGTTCCCGTGGCTCTCGGAGTCGGTCGACCTCAATAAGGAGAAGAACTTCTTCGAGACGAAGGTCACCGAGTACCGGAGCGGGGGGTCCCTGGAGTGGTGAGCGACGACGCCGGGGACGGCGACACCGGGCACGACGGTACGCTCGCAGCGGTGCCCGAGACGGCGACGCTGCTCGACTCCTACACCGAGATGAGCGAGATACTGATGCCCAACGACACGAACAACCTCGGGCGGGCGCTCGGCGGGTCGGTGCTGCACTGGATGGACATCTGCGGAGCCATCGCCTCGCGACGGTTCGCCCGCCGGCAGGTCGTGACGGCGTCGATGGACCACGTCGACTTCCTCGCGCCCATCGCGCTGGGCGACGTCGTCACCGTCGAGGGCTACGTCTTCGAGACCGGTCGCGCGAGCATGGACGTGCGCGTCACCGTCCGGGCCGAACGACCCGCCGCGGACGAACGTCGGGACACCGCCACCTCCTTCTTCACGTTCGTGGCGCTCGACGCCGACGAGAGTCCGACCGCCGTCCCGGACCTCGACTGTCCGGACGAACGCCAGCGCGCGCTCAGGGACAGAGCGTTGGAACAGCGCTCGCGACGACGACGGGACCTCGCAGCGCAGTAGCCCGGCGACTCCGAGCGGGCCTCAGTTCGACTCGGACTCGGCTCCCTCGACGACCTCGTCGACCTCCTCTTCGATCTCGATGGTCGTCATCTCGATTTCGCTCTCGACGCCGGCGGCGATGTCCGCGATGTCGTCGAGACCCAGCATCTCGCGGGTGTCGGCGTCGAACTCGTTGCTGTCGAGGCTGACCGGGACACCGAGGTCGGACCCGGAGAGGTGCTTGCCGTACCGACCGAGCAGGGAGGTGAGCTCCTGGGGCAGGACGAACGTCGTCGAGGGCGACCTCCCGATGTCGCTGAGCGTATCGAACCCCTTGTCGATGATGGCGCGTTCGCCCATCGACTCGGCGCTCTTCGCACGCAGGACGGTCGAGATGGCGTCACCCTGCGCTTCGAGGATCTGGCTCTGTTTCTCACCCTGGGCACGGATGATGTTCGAGGTCTTCATCCCCTCGGCGCGCTCGACGGCGCTGACGCGTTCCCCTTGTGCCTCCAGAATCATCGCGCGGCGGTGGCGCTCGGCGCTGGACTGCTGTTCCATCGCCTCGACGACGTCGGCGCTGGGCATCACCTCGCGGACCTCGACGGCTTCGACCTCGACGCCCCAGCGGTCGGTCGGCTCCTGCAACTCGTTTCGGATGAACCGGTTGATGTCCTCGCGACGGGAGAGCGTCTCGTCGAGCGCCATGTCGCCGATGGCCGCCCGGAGCGTCGTCTGGGCGAGGTAGGAGGTCGCACGCCGGTAGTCGTCGACGCCGAGGAACGCGCGCTCGGCGTCCACGACGCGGACGTAGACGACGGCGTCGGCGGTCACGGGCGAGTTGTCGCGCGTGATGGCCTCCTGGGTCGGCACGTCGAGCGTCTCCGTACGCATGTCGAACTGGTAGGTCCGGGAGATGAGCGGCGGGACGAAGTGGAGGCCGGGGTCGAGGAGACCCTGATTCGCGCCGAACACCGTCAGCGCGCGTTTCTCGTACGCCTGCACGATTTCGATGGAGTCGATGACGAGCGCGAGGACGGTGAGGACGGCGGCGATGCCGACGCTCGCCAGCCCCGACACCGGAAGCATGCCGGCGAGGCCGACGGCGGCGACGAGCGCCGCGACGACGAGGAGGTACCGACTCCAGCGCGGGACGGGGCGGTCGCCGCCCTCGCCGAAGCCGCGGCCGACGTTCTCGGCACCGCCGGACGGGGAGGACCGGGTGCGAGCGGTCGACGCTCGCTGACTGCTGCCCTCCCCCTCGGCCGCCAGCCGACCGAGTTTGTAGAAGAGGCTGTCGCGGGACCCACTCATACCTCGACTTTCGGTGACACCCACCTAAGCGTTTCGCGGGGACGAGTCGTCGGGCGGGCGACCGAGAGAGCCGTCGAACCGGCCGTCACCGAACGACCAGCGTGGTCGGTCGTGCGGACTGTCGGCGGGCGTGTCGAAGTCGTGGACCGGCGACCCGGCGACCGTCGAGAGGATATCGAGGGCGGCGGCGGCCCCGTCGCCCGCCGAGATGACCGCCTGGACCTTCTCCTTGCGCGTCAGCCACCCCACCGCGTAGACGTCGACGACGCTGGTCCGTCCGTCGCGGTCGACCGCGACCGTCCCGTCGTCGTCGAACGCACACGAGAGCTGTGCGGCCAGTTCCCGGGACCGGCCGGTCGCGAGGACGAGGTAGTCCGCGGCGTACATCCCCCGGGCGGTGACGACGACGAACTCCTCGCCGTCGGCTTCGACCTCCAGCACCCGCTCGGCGTGGTGGTCGACGCCGACCGCCGCGACCTGTTCGCGAGCGACCCGCAAGAACGCCTCGCCGTCGGTCGGACCGAGACCGAGGTAGTTCGCCAACCCCGCGAACCGAAGCGCCGTGGTCCCGGTGTCGAACAGGCTCGTCTCCAGCCCGTTCTTGGCGGCGAACAGCGCCGCGGAGAGGCCGCCCGGCCCCCCGCCCACGACCACCACGTGCGGCATGAGTGAAGTTTGGTAGCATCGAACATAAGCCCGCGCCCGCCCTCTCGACGTCATGAACGTCGTATTCCACTGTTCGAGCGGCGACAGCGCCGACCACAGTCACGCGCTGTCGAACGCGCGCAACCTGCTCGACGACGACACCCTCACCGTGGACGACCTCGCCGTCGTGTTCAACGGCGAGGCGGTCCGAGCGACCGTCGCGGGCGCGGCCCACGCCGACGCCATCGTCGACCTCGCCGACCGGGTCCGGTTCGTCGCCTGCTCGAACTCGCTGGCGAGTCGCGACATCGACCCCGAGACGGTCGTCGACGGCGTCGAACTCGGGAGTTCGGGCGTCGGGACGGTGGCGAAGCTGCAAGCGGAGGGGCACCACTACGTGAAGGTACCCTGAGTGGAGCCGTCAGAGCCGCGACGAACGGCCCACCGACAACTGGAACCGTCAGCGAGCTGTACGGTGTGTGGCAGCTCGCCACACTACTATGGCAGAGACGACGAGACACACCAGCGAGACGACGCGCGGGGAACTGGCGGCGTATCTGAGAGCGATCGCCGAGGAGTTCGAACAGGACGGCGAGGTGATGGTGAACGTCGGAAACAAGCAGGTGAAGCTCAGACCGGCACCGACGGTCGAGTGTACGGTCGCGGTCGAAGAGCGTTCGCCTCTCCTCGGCGGTGACACGGAACGGCTCACGATAGACGTCGACTGGAAGGAAGTCGACGGCTGAACGCACCGACACCGACTACAACCGCTTTCTGAGCGTCTCGGCGGTCTTCGCGCCGACGCCGGGGACGCTCGTGAGGTCGGCCGTGCTCGCCGAGCGGACGTTCTCGACGCTCCCGAACCGCCGGAGGAGTCGCTGGCGCGTCTCCGGACCGATGCCGGGGACGTCGTCGAGGACGGTCCGCACCTCGTCGCGGACCTGCTGGTGGTACTGCACCGCGAAGCGGTGGGCCTCGTCGCGCACGCGCTGGAGCAGGTGGAGGTGGGCGGCGTCGCTCGGCCAGTCGTACTCGCCGTCGGGCGTGACGACGAGTTCCTCTCGCTTGGCGAGGCCGACCGCCGGCACGTCCCACCCGGCGTCCGCGAGCGCCTCGCGTGCGGCCTCCAACTGGCCGCGCCCCCCGTCGATGAGCAGGAGGTCCGGGTCCGGGCGGTCGTCGCGCGCGTGCCCGCTGGCACGGCCTTCGACGGCCCGAGTCGCTCGCCACGAGAGCAGGTCGTACATGTTCGCGTAGTCGTCGTTGACGTCCTCCAGACGCTTGCGGCGGTAGTCGGCCTTCTCGGGTGAGCCACCGACGAACGTCACGTCCGACCCGACGACGGCCTTCCCCTGTGCGTGGCTCACGTCGAACCCCTCGATGCGTTCGACGGGGCCGAGACCCGGGAACACGCCCAAGAGCGCGTCTCGCAGCTCGCGAGCCTCGTCGCGCATCCCGACGCTCCGACGGGCGTTCTTCAGTGCGAGGTCGACGAGCGTCGCCTCCCGGCCTGTACCCGGTATCCGAACCGCGACGCCCTCGCGCTCCAGCCAGTCGGTCACCTCCCGACCCTCTGGTCGTTGGGGGAGGAGGAGCGCGTCGGGCAGTTCGCGCTCGGCGTAGTACTGCGGGACGAACGCCGAGAGCACGGAGGCGACCGCCTCGTCGGCGTCTGGCGCGTCCATGACGTGCCGTTCCCGGTCGACCAACTGCCCGCGTTCGCTGCGGAGGCGGGCGACCGTCGCCCGGTCCCCTTCGACGGCCACGCCGAGCACGTCGACGGTTCGTTCGCCGCCGCTCGGTCCGCTGACCGCGGCGCTCGCGCCGCCGTGGAACGCCTCGACGGCCTCCAGTCGGTCCCGGAGGTTCGCCGCCCGCTCGAAGTTCTCCTCGTCGGCGGCCTCCTCCATCGCCCGGCGCAGCGGGTCGGCGAGAACGCCCGTCTCGCCCTCGAAGAAGCGCGTGACGGACTCGACGTCCGCGAGGTAGTCGGTCTCGCCGATCTCGCCCGTACACGGCGCGGTACACAGCCCGATGTCGTAGTCCAGACACGGACGGTCACGCCCGGAGAACTTGTGGTCCGAACAGCCCCGGACGCCGTACGTCTCCCGGAGGGCCTTCACGACGACGTCCACGCGTCCTTTGTCGGTGTAGGGGCCGTAGACGGTCGCGGAGTCGTTCGGGTCGCGGGTCACCTCGACGCGGGGGAACTCGTGGTCGGTGAGTTGGACCAGCGGGTACGACTTGTCGTCTTTCAGCCGGACGTTGTAGCGCGGCTGGTGGCGCTTGATGAGGTTCGCTTCGAGGAGGAGCGCCTGCGTCTCCGTGTCCGTCATCGCGAAGTCGATGCTCGTCGCGTGCTCGACCATGCGGCCGATGCGCGCCGAGCGCGGGTCGGCGTACGAGCGGACCCGGTCGCGTAGCTCGACGGCCTTACCGACGTACAGCACCGTCCCGTCGTCGCCGAGGAACTGATAGACGCCCGGTTCCCGGGGGAGGTCACCGGCACGTGTGCGCACCGCGGTCCCGTCCATCCGTCTCATCTCACGAGGGCGACGGGTAAGAGGATGACGCGTTGCCGCTGGCAGGCCGGGCCCAACCGCTTTGCCCGACCCGGGAGTCCTCACCGACATGAGCGGAGACGACGATCGGAGTCGGACGCCCGACCCGACGCCGAGCGCCGACGACTGGCGCGTCGAGTGGTCGCGCTCGGTCGCCGCGGGAGACACCGCCGTCGGCTACGACCGCCTGACGCGCCCGGACGGCGACCGGACGGGCCGGGGCTGGGTCGAACGCGGTGCATCGGTGGCCGTCGTCGCCCGCTACGATGACCAGGTCGTGTTCGTCGAGGAGTACCGCCCGCGACTGCGCGAGACGGTCCTGTCGTGTCCCGTCGGGAGCGTCGAGGGCGAGGAGACCATGAAAACGGCCGCGCACCGTGAACTCCGCGAGGAGACGGGGTTCGTGGCCGACCGCGTCGAGGTGCTGGCCGAACACTACCCCGTCGCGTGGCTCCGGTCGCGCCGCGGAGTGGTGTTCGCCCACGGGGCGACGCCGGGCGAGCAGGACACCGATTCGGACGAGTTCGTCGACGTCCGCCTCGTCCCCGTCGCGGAGGCGCTCGACCGTGCCCGAGAGGAGCCACAGACCGCCTGGACGCTCCTGCCACTGCTGCTCGCGCGTGAGGCCGACCTGCTGTGACACTGTGGGAGTAGTGGCTGCCCGGAGAGCGACCGACGGAAGCCACAGCTACAAGCGGCCGCTGGCAGTACCGGGTGCCATGAGCGACAGCGACGACGCGAGCGAGACCGTCCGGGTGTGGCTGGTCGAACGCGACTACGACGACCGGAACCTCGTCACGCTGGTCTACGCGACGCCCGACGGCGAGCGGTTCCAGCGCCACGAACGCTCTGCGCACCTGCTCTCGCGACAGGGCGTCACCGCCGCGACGGAGGCCGACCCGTCGGACCTCGAAGCGACCGACGACGAGGCGACGCGCGACCGGTACGCGGCGGAGGTCGAACGCGTCCGCGAGCGCCACGACCCCGACGACCAGCTCTGAGGCGACCATACGTACACATCTCTGTGTATATCTGTTCATCGTAGGGGTGTCAACTGTTCCCGGAGTAGGAACGATTATCACCCGAGGGTCACAATCCGGCCGCGTATGCCCGCGATACAAGTCGACGGCGTCACGAAGCGGTTCGGTGACGACGTCACGGCCCTCCAGAACCTCGACCTGACCGTCGAGGAAGGTGAGATATACGGCTTCCTCGGTCCCAACGGTGCGGGGAAGTCGACGACCATCAACGTCCTGCTGGACTTCATCCGCCCCACCGAGGGGTCGGCGACCGTCCTCGGGATGGACGCACAGACCGACTCCGTCGCGGTCCGCCAGCGCGTCGGCGTCCTCCCGGACGCGTTTCACGTCTACGACCGCCTGACCGCCCGCCAGCACATGGAGTTCGCCATCGAGTCGAAGAACGCCGACGACGACATCATGGCGCTGCTCGAACGCGTCGGCATCCCCGAAGCCGCCGACCGGAAGGCCGGTGGCTACTCGAAGGGGATGGCCCAGCGCCTCGTCCTCGCGATGGCACTGGTCGGGGAACCCGACCTGCTCATCCTCGACGAACCGTCGACGGGCCTCGACCCGAACGGTGCCCGCGAGATGCGCAACATCATCCGCGAGGAGCGCGACCGCGGTGCGACGGTGTTCTTCTCCAGTCACATCCTCGAACAGGTCGACGCCATCTGTGACCGCGTCGGCATCCTGCGGAACGGGCAACTCGTCGCCGAGGACACCGTCGAGGGGCTTCGCGCCTCCGCGGGGTCGGGGGCGACGCTCACCATCACGGTCGACGAACCGACCGACGCCGCGGTGGCGGCCGCTCGCGACGTCGCGGGCGTCAGCGACGTCACCGTCCGGGGCAACTCGCTGGTCGTCTCCATCCAGGACGCCTCGAAGACCGAGGTGCTCACCGCCGTCGAGAACACCGGCACCGACGTCAAGGACTTCTCGACGGAGAAGGCCTCGCTCGAAGAGCTGTTCGCCGCCTACACCGAGGGTGGTCGCGACGGCCACCGTGACGGCGTCCAACAGGAGGTCAGCCAATGAGCATGATGGCGGTCGCTCGCAAGGACTTCCGGGACGCGGCCCGCTCGCGTCGACTGCTCGCGCTCATCGCGCTGTTCGTCCTGTTCGTCGGCGGTCTCGCGTACTTCTTCGCGGACATCGCCGGCACCGGCGCGGACGAGGGTGGGTTCGCGCTCGTCATCTCGCTGCTCGTCCCGACGGCAATCCTGCTGCCGGCCATCGGCGTGCTGACGGGCTACCGCGCGGTCAGCAACGAACGCGAGACTGGTAGCCTGAAGATACTGCTGTCGCTGCCCCACAGCCGTGAGGACGTGGTGTTCGGGAAGTTCCTCGGACGCAGTCTCGTCGTCACGCTCGCCATCGTCGTCGGCTTCGCCGTCGGTGGCCTCGTGCTCGCGGTGCTCGCCAGTAGCTTCCCGACGGTCGAGTACGTGCTGTTCACGCTGCTCACCATCCTGCTCGGGGTGACGTTCGTGAGCATCGGCGTCGGCCTCTCCTCGGGCATCGAGTCCGAGAACCTCGTCGTCACCATCGGCATCGGGCTGGTCATCCTGTTCACGCTGCTGTGGCAGGTGCTGCTCCTCGCTGCAATGCTCATCCTGGACAACTTCGAGATCGGCTCGGCGGCGACGCAGGCCGACATCGTCACCTTCCTCGCCGTCCTCAGCCCGCGCCAGGCGTTCCTCATCGCGTTCTCCGCCATCACGCCCGCGGACCAGAACGTCAACGCACCCGGCGGCGCGAACGTCGACGCCTTCTGGCTCCAGGACTGGTTCGGCTTCGTCGTCCTCGCGTTCTGGCTCGTCGTGCCGCTCGCGCTGGGCTACCTCCGCTTCCGTCGCGCCGACCTCTGAGTCGGCCGCTCGCGACGTACCTTTTTCAGCGAACGCACGGCCAACAGCGCCGTGTCCTGACCCCTCACCACCGGTCGGCCAGCGCCAGCGGGGACCACCACCCCGGCGGCGGGAGCCGTGTGACGACCCGACCGGTGAGCCGTCCGTCGCCAGTTCGCCCTCCTCGGTGTCGAGAGCGGTCGCGCTGGCGTTACCCGTCGTCCAGCGCGTCGGCCACGTCGATACCGAACTCCTCGGCCAGCAGTTCCTCGAACTCGGCCTGCGAGAGGACGGGCACCTCCTCCGCCTCGGCGTCGTCGAGTTTCGACCGGCCCGCGCCGTCGGCCGCGACGAGGTAGTCGGTGTTCCCGGAGACGCTCGAAGTGGCGTTCGCGCCGTGGCGTTCGACGAGGTCCTGCGCCTCACCGCGCGTCAGCCCGTCGAGTGACCCGGTGAACACGAACGTCAGCCCGTCCAGCGCCGCACCGGTCTCGGTGTCGATCGACTCGGGCGAGACCCCGCGCTCGCGAAGCGCGTCGAGCACCTCGCGGTTGCGCTCGGCGTCGAAGAACTCTCGAATCTCGTGGGCGACCGTCTCGCCGACGTCGTCGACCTCGCGGAGCTGCTCTTCGTCGGCGTCCATCACCGCCTCCAGCGTGCCGAACGTGCGCGCCAGCGAGCGGGCGGTCGTCGGCCCGACTTCGGGGACCCCCAGCGCCGTCAGGAAGTCGTCGAGCGGCGGCTCTTTCGCCGCCTCCAACTCGGCGACGAGGTTCTCGGCACTCCGTTCGCCCCACCCCTCCAGGTCGGCGAGGTCCGCGACGGTCAGGTCGTAGAGGTCCGGGATGGACTCGACGAGCCCCGTTTCGACGAGCTGGTCGAGCTTCTGTTCTCCCAGGCCCTCGATGTCCAGTCCGCCCCGCGAGACGTAGTGCTCGATGGCTCGTCGGAGCTGTGCGGGACAACCCAGCCCGCCCGTACAGAACGCCAGCGGCCCGTCGTGTTCGACCGGCGAGTCACAGACCGGACAGGCGTCGGGGAACTCGAAGTGGCCGTCGCCGTCGCCCTCGACGACCTCCGCGACGTACGGGATGACGTCGCCGGCGCGTTCCAGGCGGACGCGGTCGCCGACGCCGACGCCCAACTCGCGGATCTGCTCGGGGTTGTGGAGACTCGCGCGCGAGACCGTCACACCGCCGACGTCGACCGGGTCGAGCAGCGCGACCGGCGTCAGCCGCCCCGTCCGACCGACCTGTACGACCACGTCTCGCAGGGTCGTCTCCTCGGTCCGCGCGGGGAGCTTGTACGCGTAGGCCCACCGCGGCGCGCGGGAGGTGCTTCCCAGCCGGTCGCACTGCGCGAGGTCGTCGACCTTGAGGACCGCACCGTCGACCTCGTAGTCCAGGTCGTCGCGGTCTTCGACGAGTTCGTCGCGGTAGTCGATGGCCCCCTCGATGTCGTCGACGAGCGCCGTCCGGTCGTTGGTCTTCAGGCCCCACTCGGGGAGGGTGTCCTGTCGTTGGTGTTGGGTCTCGAACTGGTGGGTCGATTTCAGCACGTCGAAGAAGAAACAGTCCAGCGGACGCTCGGCTGTCACGGACGGGTCCAACTGTCGGACGGTCCCGGCCGTCGCGTTCCGGGGGTTGGCGAACGGGTCGTCGCCGCGTTCGACGCGCTCGCGGTTGTACTGCTGGAACGCTTCCCGTGGCATGAATATCTCCCCGCGAACCGCGAGGAACTCGGGGTAGTCGTCACGGAGTCGGAGAGGCACCGAGCGAATCGTCCGCACGTTCGCGGAGATGTCGTCGCCCTCCTCGCCGTCGCCACGCGTCGTCGCCCGGACGAACCGCCCCTCCTCGTAGACGACCTCGACGCTCACGCCGTCGAACTTCGGCTCGCAGAAGTAGTCGACGCTCGCGCCCGCGTAGGCGTCGAGCGACGCCTGCCCCTCGCTCCCACCGTTCTCGACGCCGTCGCCCCCCCGCGAGAGACCGAGTCGGTCGTGGACCCGTCGGTCGAACTCCCGGACGTCTTCGACGTCGCCGCTGGAGTCGATGGAGCGCATCGGCGCGACGTGCGCGACCGTGTCGAACTCGTCGAGCGGTTCGCCCCCGACGCGCTGGGTCGGCGAGCCGTCGGTGTCGAGGTCGAACGCCGATTCGAGGTCCTGGAGTCGCGACAGCAGGACGTCGTAGTCGCGGTCCGGGATGACGGGGTCGGCGTCGCGGTAGTACAGTCGGTCGTGGTACCGGATGGCCTCGCGCAACTGCTCGGCCTGCTCGCGGGCCGTCGTCTCGTCGACGTCGTCGACCGGGTCGAACTCCGTCGGTGGGTCCTCCACGTAGGGGTTGTCGGGGGCCTCCCGAGCGTCCGCACTCATTGGCCGTGAGTTGGCGATTGACGGTAAAAATCCCGCTTGTTCGCGGCGGAGATGTGGTGGAGTCAGTCGTAGGGCAACCAGTGGAGTCGAGGTGTCGCCGTCGGTACCCGTATTCACGTCACGGCAACAGGGGAATCCTCGGCGAGGTTTGCGAAGGAGGAGACGTTTATCCGCTCGCCGTCCAACTGCCGACCATGTCCGACGACGATTTCCTGCTGCTCAACCCGGGTCCGGTGCCGCTCTCGGAGTCGGTCCGAACCGCGATGGACGGTGAGATGGTCTCGCACCGGTCGGCCGAGTTCGAGGCGACCTACGAGCGCGCACAGGACGGACTCGACGAGATATTCACCGCCTCGACGCTCTCGGGGGAGTCCACGGGCGAGGGCACCTCGCTCGTCCTCAACGGGACGGCGACGATGGGGATGGAGATGGCCGTCTCGAACCTCGTCGGCCCCGACGACGAGGTGGTGGCGCTGGTCAACGGGAAGTTCGGGCGACGGTTCGCCCGCATCGCCGACCGCTACGCGCAGGTGAAACGCGTCGAGGTCGAGTGGGGCCAGTCGTTCGACCTCGACGCCGTCGAGGAGGCCGTCACCGACGACACCGCGCTGGTGACGGTCGTCCACAACGAGACCTCGACCGGCCTGCTCAACCCGGTGTCCGCCATCGGCGATATCACCGCCGACCACGACGCGCTGTTCGTCGTCGACGGCGTCACCAGCGTCGGCGGCGACGTGTTCCGAATCGACGACTGGGGTGTCGACGTCGCCATCACCGACGGGCAGAAGGCGCTCGCCGCGCCGCCGGGAATCAGCGCCATCTTCGTCACCGACCGCGCCGCCGCGGTCGCCCGCGAGCGAAACGAGGCGAGCGACGGCGAGGGCATCCCCTTCTACTCGGACATGGCGTGGCACCTCCGGAAGGCCGAGTCCCACCAGACGCCGTTTACGAGCGCCGTCCCGCTGTTCCGCGCGCTCGCGGTGGCGGTCGAGGAGATCCACGAGGAGGGGATGCCGAACCGCATCGAACGCCACCGCCGACAGGCGAAGGCGTTCCAGGAGGGGTTCGCCGCGCTCGGTCTGGACCCGTTCCCCGAGACCGAGGGGCCGACCGTGCGCTCGAACACGCTCACCGCGATGTCGCTGCCCGAGTCGATTCGCGGCGACGACTCGACGGCGTTCTTCGACGCCGTGAAGGAGCGCAACGTCAGTATCTCGGGGGGCCAGGCCCACCTCGGGGGCGACATCTTCCGCGTGAGCAACATGGGGAACCTCACCCCCGACCAGATAGCGCGGGGCGTCCGCACCGTCGGCGAGGCACTGGTCGACGTGGGCGTCGACTGTGACCCTGAGGCGGGTGTGACGGCCGTTCGCGACGTGCTGGGAGAATAGCGCGGCAGCGATCTGGTTTTGCGCACCGCTCGGCGGGTTTCGAGAGCGGTCAGAGAACACGACACGAGTCGGCACCACCGACCGGGTCAACACGGTTCGACCGCTACGCTCCGTCCACGGTTGTGAGTCAAGACGCTTTCGAAGCGACCCGAGGGTCAGACGGCGTCGGTCGGTGCGGACGCCGAGGGGTCGGGCGCGAGTCGCGAGAGCGCCGGGAGCGCCGCCAGCGCCAGCGCGACTTCGAGACCGCCGACGACGACGAACGCGAGGGTGTAGCCGAACCCGCCGGCGAGCACGCCGCCGACGACGATGCCGACGAGGAAGCCCAGCGACCCGACGACGTTGTACCCGCCCATAGCGACGCCCCGCTCGTCGGGCCGGGCGAGGTCGGTGACGAGCGCCATCGTCGCGGGGGCCATGAACGCGCCCGTGACGCCGGTGGCGACGAGTGCCAGCGCGACCAGCGGGACGGTCGGCATGAACACCACGACGACGACGACGACCCCGTACAGCGTCGATCCGAGCGCGATGGGGATGCGCCGGCCGATACGGTCGGAGACGATGCCCATCGGGTACTGGAGCAGGGCGAAGGGGGCGAAGAAACAGGCGAGGACGAGGCCCGTCGTCGCGGCGTCGAGCGCGAACGCCTCCCGGAGGTAGACGGTGCCGACGAGCGCGAAGAACCCCGCGGTGAGGCGGTCGATGAAGCCGAAGGCGTAGGGGAGGGCGAACGCCGGGCGGTCGCGGACGAGGGCGAACGCGGCCGTCAGCGTCTCCTCGCGGCTCCCGGGTTCGGGGACGGGCGTGTCTCCGCGGACGAGCAGGACGACGAGGCCGGCGAGCGCGAGCAGGACGGCGGCGGCGGCGACCGGTGCGAGCGGGTCCACGCCGGTCAGGCGGCCCCCGACTGGTGCGCCCATCGCGGTGCCGAGGCCGATGGCGATGCCGGCCGCGCCCATGTTCCGGCCGTGGCCGCCGTCCAAATCCATCAGCGTCGTCATCGCCAGGGAGAACGCGCCGATGGTGAACGCGCCCTGGACGAACCGGACGACCAGCACCGTCTCGAAGGAGACACCCTGTGGGAGCGACGCGAGGAGTGCGTAGCCCGCCGCGCCGCCGAGCGCACCGGCCGTTATCAGCGGGACGCGCTGGCCGAGGCGGTCCGAGAACGCCCCCCAGAGACCGGCGAACAGGACGAAGCCGGCGAACTCGCTGGCGAGGAACCACGTGCTCGCGTCGAGGTCCGTCGTCGCGCCGAGCGCCCCGACGAGGTCCGTCACGCCGGGGTACAACAGCACCTGCGCGAACAGCACCGCGAAGACGGTGGCAGCGAGGACGACGCGCGCGCGACGGGAGGTCACATCGGGGCTACGTGCCCGTTCCTTCTAACGGCGTCGGAGCCAGCCCCGCGGAGAGCACTGTCGATGGGTACCGTGGCACGGACACGTCGTGTGCAGGGTGTTTGGGTATAGTCCTTCGCGGAGAACGTCACGCTCGTCTGACCACACTCGTTCACCGTGTCGTGACACTCCGGGCGCACGAGTTGATTCGACGGCAGGGGGCGACGCCTCGAAACGAAGTACTGTCGTTCGTTCGAGACTAATTGTGTGTTGATAGTAGAGCTCTCATTCGTAGAACTTGTACAAAAATTCCAGTACTTTTGTGAAACCGGAAATCGAGGAGAGAGAATCTACCGGTGGCGGATACGTTCTCCCGTGAGAGTACGACGTCGGCCATAATCTACTTATCCCAGACACGTCCCGACTTGGGCGAGACATGTCGGAGCGAAACGGAGCAGATGACGGGCTACAGCGCCAGAAGACCGCGTCAACGGATAACACACCATCGTCGGAAGACGGAGCGAACCAGGGGGGACCACTGGGTGGCATCGACCGCCGCCAGTACCTGAAGCTCGGAGCGGCGACGGCCGTCGGGGCCATCGGCTTCTCGGGACGTTCGACCGCGGAGACGCGGGCGGGCATCTCGTTCGACCGGGTCGTCGACGCCGTCGACGACCTCGGGATGGACCCGGACGGCGACAGTCCCATCGACGACGCCCTCGACCGGGGGTTCGACGACGGGACGCTCATCGAGTTCCCGCCGGGCGAGTACCTCGTCACACGGGTCCACGAGTTCAACAGCGTCGACAACGCCGGTATGGTCGGGAAGACCGGCGACCGTTCGGACGTCGAGTTCGTCTTCCCCGACGGGTACGACGAGCAGTTCCTCAACGTTCGGTTCGGGCAGGGCTGGCTGTTCGGCGACTTCACGCTGCAACAGACCGACGACACCGCGACCGGTGCGGGGTTGGCGTTCGGGCCGAACCGCGACTGCGTCCTCAGGAACGTCGAGATCGCCGGGTTCAACCCGCGGAACAAACAGCGTGGGATGGAGTTCGTCGTCTACGACGACGACGGCGAGGCGACCATCGACCGCTACGTCCGCACGGGCGGCAGCGCGGTCGGTGACTACCCCTCCGGGACCCAGGCACTGTTGATTCCCGAGGAACACGAGGGTACCATCTACATCGAGGACGCACAGATCGAGAACGCCGGCGAGAACGGCATCTACGCCAGCCGTGGGTCGGGCGACGTCCGCATCGAGGGCGGTTACTTCGCGAACAACGACATCGCCTCGGTCCGCATCGCGGGCGATGGGTCGTACATCAAGGGCGCGACGTTCGTCGTCGACACCGACAGCGCCGACAAGACGGGGACGTACTTCAACACCCGCGCGCTCTGGCTCGAATCCGGCTCGAAGGGCTACACCGGTGGTCTCGTCGAGGACTGTGACTTCACCATCAAGAACGCCCCCAACTGCGACGGGGCCATCCGCGTCCAGACGACCGCCGGCGACGTGACGATTCGGAACTGCCGGTTCCGCAACGAGACGCGGTTCCCGACCATCTACGCCGAGGAACCGGACCGTATCAGCGGCGACGGCCCGGTCACCATCGAGAACTGCAGCATCACCGGCGGGGCGTCGAACCCCCGACGCGGTGCCATCGAACTCGAAGAGCGCGACGGCTCGTCGATCTCCTCGTGTTGTATCTCGATGGACGGCGAGCAGGACGGCGTCGTCGTCCGCAGTTCGAGCGGGGTCACCGTTCGCCGGTCGACCATCGACGTCAACGGCGAGGCGCTCGTCACCCCCGGCTCGAACGTCGGTACCTCCGGGCTGTCGTACAGTGGAAGCTGTCCGCTCCCCGACGACGACGGGACCGGCGCGGGCGGCGACACCGGCGGCTCCGAGGACGGCTCGGACGACGACGGCGGTTCGGACGACTCCGACGGGTCGGATGGCAGTGACGGCTCCGACGACGGCAGCGACGGGTCGGACGGAACCGACGATTCGGACGGCAGTGATGGCTCCGACGACTCCGAGTCCGACGACTCCGAATCCGACGACTCCGAGTCCGACGACTCCGAATCCGACGACTCCGAATCCGACGACTCCGAATCCGACGACTCCGAATCCGACGACTCCGAATCCGACGACTCCGAATCCGACGACTCCGAATCCGACGACTCCGAGTCCGACGACTCCGAATCCGACGACTCCGAGTCCGACGACTCCGAATCCGACGACTCCGAATCCGACGACTCCGAATCCGACGACTCCGAATCCGACGACTCCGAGTCCGACGACTCCGAATCCGACGACTCCGAGTCCGACGACTCCGAGTCCGACGATTCGACGGAGGCCAGCGATGGGTCGGAGGAGTCCGACGACACCTCCGAATCCGAATCCGACTCCGACGACTCGTCGAGTGAAGCGTCCGGTGACGGTGAGGAGTCGAGCGACGACGGCGACGGCGACCGCGGTGGTGCCAGCGCGCTGTCGGGTGAGACGCGGACGCTGCGGCTCACCGCCGACACCGTCTCGCCGTACGAGTTCACCGTCGGCGGCGACGTCGAGTTCGACCCCGGCTACGGGACCGAAGACCGCATCGACGGCAGCACCGTCCGCGGCGTGCTCGCGGGCGGCACCGACGCCTACCGGTTCACGGGCGACCTCACCTCGTTCACCGTGAGCGGGGACGCGACGGTCACCCTCGACGGCCAGCGGGTGGACACGTCCGCGCTCGGCGGCGGGTCGAGCGGGAGCACCGACGACTCTGGTAGCGCAGACGACTCCGAGGAGTCCAGCGAGAGCGACTCCGGGTCGGACCAACAGTCCGACGGCGAGTCCAGCGACGAGTCGAGCGGCTCGAACGACGGCTCCAGCGACTCCGACGACACCTCGTCCGGCGACGAGTCCAGTGAGTCCAGCGACTCCACGGACTCGTCCGGTGAGTCCGACGAGGACGTCTCCGGTGGGTCGACCGACGTCGGGTTGGCGAACGTCATCGTGCTCGAGTCGGACGCCGAAGCGCCGTACGACCTCGAAGTGAGCGGCGACATCGCCTACCTGCCCGGCTACGGGCGGGACGACTCGGTCACCGAGTCGGGTGCGAACGGCGCGCTCGCGGGCGGTGCCGACGCCTACCTGTTCTCGGGACTCGTCACCGCCTTCGACTGCGAGGGCGACGTCTCGGTGACGGTCAACGGCGAGTCGGTCGCCGCCGAGAACGTCGTCGGGAGCGGCTACGACGGCGCGGGCGACGGCCAGTCCGGGTCGAAGGTGCTCTCGCTCGTCGGCGACGCTTCGGACTACTCGTTCGCGGTCGACGGGACCGCAGAGCGGGTGCCGACCTACGGCGACGACGACCACATCGACGGGCAGGTCGTTCGCGGCGCGCTCTACGGCGGGCGCGACGACTACCGCATCGAGGGCGACCTGCTCTGGTTCGACATCCAGGGCGACGCCGAGATCCGCCTCGACGGCGAACCGGTCGACGCCAGCGACCTCCCGAACCAGGCCTGAGGACCCATACCGGGGCTCACGCCCCGACGACCCGCCAGTGACGCGCGACCGACCATCTGCATGACAGCAAGCGTTGCCGTAACTGGCGGTTATTTGTTTTCGAAGGCGTATGCACCATAGACATGAGTGACGACGGAATCGGAGCCGGAGGTGAGCGAAACCGACCGACAGGATGGGGGTTCGGCACCCGGTGTGTCCACGCGGGCGACCGCGGCGCGTCAGGGAGCGACGCCGCCGCGACGCCGCTGTACCAGACGACCTCCTACGAGTTCCCCGACGCCGACACCGCGGCCGACCGCTACGCGCTGGCCGACGACGGGAACGTCTACGGTCGCATCTCGAACCCGACCGTCGCCACGCTCGAACGTCGCCTCGCCGACCTCGAAGGCGGGACGGGCGCGCTCTGTACTGCCTCGGGGATGGCCGCGCTCGACGCCGCGACGCTCGTCCTCGCCGGCACGGGCGACAACGTCGTCAGCGCGTCGTCCATCTACGGCGGTACCCACGCCTACCTGAGCCACACCGCCGCCCGTCGCGGTATCGAGGCCCGGTTCGTCGACACGCTCGACCCGCAGGCGTACGCCGCGGCTATCGACGACGACACCGCTTACGTCCACCTGGAGACCATCGGGAACCCGTCGCTCGTCACAGCCGACGTTGAGGCCGTCGCCGACGTCGCTCACGACCACGGCGTCCCGCTGTTCGTCGACAACACGTTCGCCACACCGGCGCTCTGCCGGCCGCTGGAACACGGCGCGGACCTCGTCTGGGAGTCGACGACGAAGTGGATTCACGGTGGAGGGACGACGCTCGGTGGCGTCCTCGTCGACGGCGGGTCGTTCCCGTGGAGTGACTTCCCCGAGAAGTTCCCCGAAGTCGGCGGCGAGAACCCGGCGTTCCACGGCGTCTCGTTCGCCGAGCGTTACGGCGACCGCGCGTTCGTGGAGGCCGCCCGTCAGCGTGGCGCGCGCTCGCTCGGCGACCAGCAGTCGCCGTTCGACGCGTGGGTCACCCTGCAGGGCCTCCAGACGCTCGCGCTGCGGATGGAGCGCCACTGCGCGAACGCCCAGCACGTCGCCGAGTGGCTCACAGACCACCCGGACGTGGCGTGGGTCACCTACCCCGGACTGGACGACCACGAGACCCACGACACCGCCAGCGAGTACCTCGACGGCGGCTTCGGTGGCGTCGTCGCGTTCGGTCTCGAAGGCGGCTACGAGGCCGGCAAACGACTCTGTGAGAACGTCGAGATGAGTCGCTTCCTCGCGAACGTCGGCGACGCGAAGACGCTCGTCATCCACCCCGCCTCGACGACCCACGCACAGTTGACCGAATCGGAGCAACGCGCCTCCGGCGTCACACCGGACCTCGTGCGTCTCTCGGTGGGTATCGAGGACCCCGCGGACATCGTCGCGGACCTGGAGGGAGCGATATGAGCCAACAGGTCTCTCTCGGCCCGTTCGAGTTCGCCTGCGGGCAGTCCGTCGAGGACCTCGAACTCACCTACGAGACGTACGGCGAGCGCGCTCCCGACGACTCGAACGTCGTGCTCGTCTGCCACGCGCTCACCGGGAGCCACAACGTCGCGCGCAATCCCAACCGGGCGCTGACCGACGGCGGAACCTCGCCGGCCGACCAGGCGACGGCGTGGTGGGACGACGTGGTCGGCCCCGGGAAGACCGTCGACACCCGCGAGTTCTTCGTCGTCTGTGCGACCGTCCCCGGTTCCTGCTACGGTTCGTCGGGACCGGCGAGCGTGAACCCCGAGACGGGCGAGCGCTACGGCACCGACTTCCCGCCGGTCACAGTCGGTGACTGGACGCGAGCGCAGGCCCGACTGCTCGACCACCTCGGCGTCGACCGCCTCGCGGCCGTCCTCGGTGGGTCGGTGGGTGGCATGAACGCCCTCGACTGGGCGCGGCGCTACCCCGAACGGGTCGAGCGGGTGGCGGCCATCGCGACCGGCGCGCGACTCGACGCCCAACTGCTCGCGCTCGACGGCATCGCCCGCCGGGCTATCACCACCGACCCCGACTGGCAGGAGGGCGACTACTACGACACCGGCCGGGAGCCGTCGGAGGGGCTGGCGCTCGCACGCCAACTCGCACACGTCACCTACCTCTCGAAGGACTCGATGGACGACCGCTTCGGCCGACGCTCGGCG
Source organism: Halomarina rubra (assembly GCF_023699475.1). GTDB lineage: Archaea > Halobacteriota > Halobacteria > Halobacteriales > Haloarculaceae > Halomarina > Halomarina rubra. The sequence continues at coordinate 249,991 of NZ_JALXFV010000005.1, forward strand.
ACACGCGGCCAGTCCGAGAACGGTGCGGAGTTCTCCTCGGACCCCGGCGCGGCGTTCTTCCCGTATCGCGACGTGGAGTCGTACCTCGACTACAACGCCGACCGGTTCACCGAGCGCTTCGACGCCAACGCCTACCTCTACCTGACCCGCGCGATGGACGAGTTCGACCTCGCGGCGGGCTACCGGGACCTCGCGGACGCGCTCGCCGCCTTCGACGGCGAGGTGCTCTGTCTCTCCTACACCGGCGACTGGCACTTCACGGTCGCACAGGGCGAGCGCATCGCCGAGGCGTTCCGCGCGTCGGGCACCTCGGTCGCCCACACGGTCATCGACTCCGAGTACGGCCACGACGCCTTCCTCGCGCACCCCGAGACGCTCGACGCGCCGCTGCGGGACTTCCTCAGCGACGGTGTGCGTGGCGGCGCGGTCCGTGACGACGGGTCGGAACACGCCACCGACGACGACCGGCCGCGGTTCGCGCCGGTCCACGCGAGCCTGTTCGGGCATGGGTGAGGCGAGAACGGAGGCGGCGTCGCTACCGCCAGAACACGACGACCCAGACGCCGACGAGGACGGCGACGGCGTAGGCGGGGTGGGCGACGAGCACGTCGCTCACGACGGCGAGCGAGACGGTCTGGAGGGTCGTCCCCGGAGCGCTGAGTGCCTGGACGCGCATCGCGAGGACGGTCATCGCGGCGACGGCCATCACCGCTCCCGAGACGACGAGCGGCTTGTCGCTCATCCAGGCGAGGACGCGCCCGACGGCGCGACCGGGGAGGGCGACGGGGTTCATGCAGAAGAGAACGTCACGCTGTGAGATAAACACGCGTCAGACGCGTGACGGACGGGGCGGTGTCTACGGGACGAGCGCGGACCGTGTGACTGCTCCGCTCAGACGTACTTCGGGGGCGGCAGGGAGTACGAGACGTCCGTGGCCTTCTCGGAGTACTCCCAGAGTCGCCGGGCGGCGTCGAGGTCGTGGGAGCGCTCGGTGGACTCGACGCGGGTGGGGCCGCCGCGCATCTCCGCGAGGCCGTCGGGGCCGTAGTACGCCCCACCGACGACGTCGGGAGCGGTCGCGGCGTAGAGGATGGGGAGTGCGCCCTCCTCGGCGGTCTGGGCGAGGAGTCTGTTGGCGGCGCGCATCATGATCGCCCGGAGACGCGAGCCACGCATCTGTGGGCCGCGTTTCTGGAGTTCCGTGGCGGCCCACCCCGGGTGGGCGGCGACGCTGATGGCGGCGGCGTCGGCCGCCCGGAGGCGACGCTGGAGCTCGTAGGCGAACAGGAGGTTCGCGAGTTTGCTCTGGGCGTACGCGCGCCACTCGTCGTAGTCGGTCTCGCCGTGGAGGTCGCCGAAGTTCACCTTCCCGCGCTGGTGGGCACCGCTGGAGACGGTGACGACCCGACCGGCGTCGGCGGCACGCACCGAGTCGAGCACCAGACCGGTGAGCGCGAAGTGTCCGAGGTGATTGACGCCGAACTGCATCTCGAAGCCGTCGTCGGTCTCGCGACGTGGAATCGCCATCACGCCGGCGTTGTTGACGAGCAGGTCGAGCGTGTCGTGGCGACGCCCGAACGTCTCGGCGAACGACCGGATTGAGGCGAGGTCCGCGAGGTCGAGTTCGAGCAGTTCGAGCGAGGCGTCGGTCGTCTCCTCGCGGATTTCGGTGGCGGCCTCGCGGCCACGCTCGGTGTCACGACACGCGAGGACGACGTGTGCGCCGGCGGCCGCCAGTTCGCGACTGGTCTCGAAGCCGAGGCCGCTGTTGGCCCCGGTGACGACGGCGGTCCGACCGGACTGGTCGGGGATTCGGTCGGCGTCCCAGTTCATCGGCGTTCACTCCGCGGGCGTCGAGACGGTGACTGGAGGTCCATACCGGGCGTTCGAGCGTCCGGACGAATAGCGTGTCGGCATCCCGTCGGTCGGTCGGCGGCGCGACCGCTCACAGCAGGCCCCGGTCGGCGAACAGGTCATGCAGGTCGGCCATCGACGTGACGACCGTGTCGCACGCCGGTTCGACGGCGGGTTTCGGGTCGTAGCCGACTGCGAGACCCGCCACCTCCAGCATCGGGAGGTCGTTCGCACCGTCGCCGACCGCCACGGTCTCGTCCATCGGGACGCCGACCTCCTCGGCGAGGGCGCGGAGCGCGTCGTCTTTCGTCCCCTCGACGAGGGGGCCCTCGACCGCGCCGGTGAGCGCGCCGTCGGCGTCCAGCACGCGGTTGGCGACCAGCGTGTCGACCGAGACGCCCTCTCGGGCCAACGCGGCCTCGACGCCACGTTCGAACCCGCCGGTGAGGATGGCGACGTGGTGGCCCGCGTCGTGGAGCGCGGCGACGACGTCGGCCGCGCCGGGTCGCAACACCACGTCGCCGAACGCGCCCTCGGCTCTCTCCGTCGAGAGTCCCTCTAGCAACGCGACGCGCTGGCGGAGACTCTCAGCGTAGTCGAGTTCGTCGTTCATCGCGCGCTCGGTGATGCGGGCCATCTCGTCGGCGGCACCGACGCGCCGGCCGAGGAGGACGGTCATCTCCGAGTCCGATAGCGTGCCGTCGAAGTCGAACGCGACGAGCATACCCCGCGTTCGACCGGCGGGGTCATACACGCGCCGGTCCGCGCAGTTCCTGACGGCGTCCCACGACCACGCCGCGGTCAGCGTTCGGTCGACTTCCCGGCGTGGAACTCCTCGCCGTCGTCGCCGTCGTCGGTATCGGCCTCCCCGGGGTCGTCGTACAGTTCGACCCGACCGTCGCCACTGATGCGCACGACGAACCGGTCGTACGAGAACGTCACCGACGCGACGTTCATCGCGCGTCCCTCGTCGTCGAGCAGTCGGTCGAGAGCGTCCCAGTCGACGGACTCGCCGAGCGGCGGCGTCTCGGTCGGTCCGACCGGGCGCTCGGTTTCGACGAGGTCGACGACAGTCGACAGCAACACACCCTCACCCGGGGCGAAGCGACTCGTCGCGACCGGGTCGCCGACGAGCGTCCGTTCGTCGACACGACGACTGGGACCGTCCATCAGTTCGTATCGTGGTACAGATGCGTAAATAAAATATGGCTCATCTGTTAGGGACGAAAGAGAGTACTAGTCGCGTGACAACCACACCACTATGGGTCACGAACGGCGTCACGGCCGTCGTCGTGGCCGAGCGACACGTTGCAAGGTTAGCCGCCGTCACAAACGGTTATTCACCGGCCCCGTGAGAGGGGAGCATGAAGGTACTCGTCACGGACCCCATCGCCGATGCGGGCCTCGACCGACTCCGCGAAGCGGGCCTCGACGTGGTGACGGCGTACGACGCCGAGGGCACCGAACTCCACGACCAGATTCGGGACGCGAGCGCGCTCGTCGTCCGCTCGGGCACCGACGTCGACGCCGCCCTCCTCGACGCCGCCCCCGACCTCGTCATCGTCGGCCGGGCCGGCATCGGCGTCGACAACATCGACATCGACGCCGCCACCGAACGCGGCGTCGTCGTCGCCAACGCACCAGAGGGCAACGTCCGCGCCGCGGCCGAACACACCGTCGCGATGGCGTTCGCCGCCGCCCGCTCCATCCCGCAGGCCCACGTCCGCCTCAAAGAGGGCGAGTGGGCGAAAGGCGACTTCCTCGGCACCGAACTCAACGGCAAGACCCTCGGCGTCGTCGGTCTCGGCCGCGTCGGCCAGGAGGTCGCGAAGAAACTCGGCAACGTCGGGATGGAGCTCGTCGCGTACGACCCCTACATCAGCGAGGCCCGGGCGGACCAGCTCGGTGCCGAACTCGCGGACCTCGAAGCCGTCCTCGACCGCGCGGACTTCTGTACCATCCACACGCCGCTCACCCCCGAGACGGCGAACCTCATCGGCGAAGCCGAACTCCAGCGTCTCGAAGGCGGCTACCTCGTCAACTGCGCACGTGGTGGCATCGTCGACGAGACGGCGCT
>NZ_JALXFV010000005.1:253930-257788 GCF_023699475.1 Halomarina rubra
GTCGCCGACGGCACCCTGAAAGGCGCGGCGCTCGACGTGTTCGCGGACGAACCGCTCGACACCGACTCGCCGCTGCTCGACGTCGACGACATCGTCGTCACGCCCCACCTCGGCGCGTCGACGGAGGCCGCCCAGGAGAACGTCGCGACGAGCACCGCCGACCAGGTCGTCGCGGCGCTCGAAGAGCAACCGGTCGTCAACGCGCTCAACGCGCCGTCGGTCGACCGCGCCGCGTTCCCCCGCGTCAGGCCGTACATCGACCTCGCGGAGACCGCCGGGCGCATCGCCGTCGGACTGTTCGGCGGCCGTGTCAACGACGTCGAGGTGGAGTACGCCGGCGACATCGCCGAGGAACAGGTAGACCTCGTCACCGCCAGCGCGCTCCGGGGTGTGTTCCGCCCGCTCGAGAGTCGCGTCAACACGGTCAACGCGACCCGTATCGCCGAGGAGCGCGGTATCGACGTCACCGAGTCGAAGACCTCCCACTCGGACGTGTTCCAGTCGCGCGTGAGCATCACCGTCTCCGACGACGAGAGCGACGTGCGCGTCTGCGGGACGCTGTTCGCCGGCGACGACCCCCGCATCGTCCAGATCGACGGCTACCGGGTCGACGCCATCCCCCACGGCCACATGCTCGTCGCGCGCAACCACGACGAACCCGGCGTCATCGGCTTCATCGGCACCGTCCTCGGCGACCACGACATCAACATTGCCGGGATGTTCAACGGCCGCGAGACCATCGGGGGGGAGGCGCTAACCGTCTACTCGCTCGACAGCGAGGTGCCCGAGGACGTCGTCGCCGAACTGGAGGGAGACGGTCGCATCATCCGAGTGCAGTACCTGAACCTGAACGACGACTGATACTCGACCGTTCGTCCACGGGTGGGGCGGCGAAGCCGCCTCACAGGGGAAACGCTGGAGCAATAGCATTCCCGCACCCACTCAGTCGCTTCGCTCGCCGCCTGCGAGCGTTGAAGTCGAAAGCCGCGACCAACCCAACCCATGCGGTGAGACCCACTGCGAGCGGCCTCGCGGGGCATCGTGACCCCGGCCCCGGAAGGGAGTCCGACACCACCGCTCGCGGGCCGTGTCGGCGTCGGTGTCGGCTGCCCGGTTACTCCTCGTCCCAGACGAGTTCCAGTCCGAGCGTCGCGTCACAGCCGACCTCCCGGTCGGTGTCGTCGCGCGCTTCGGTTTCGTCCTGAAAGCCCCGGCAGTGGCCCTCCTGGAGTATCTCGACGACGTACGCCGGCGAGCCACATCGGGGACACTCCAGCCAGTGGCCGTCCTCGTCCTCGTGGAGTGCGTCCGGTTCGAGTGCCATCCGCGCGCCCTCTCGTTCGGTGCTCATGCTCGGTAGGACTCGCGACACACGGTTAGGGGTGGGGCCTGCAACGGCAGCGTCGCTTCGGACTACGGCAACCGTCGCCGGAGTCGGCCGACGAACCCCTGCGACCGACCTTCGAGGTGGGCGAGCACCGCGTCGGTGTCGTTGGCGACCGGTTCGGGGTCCCGGCCGGCGAGCGCCGCGGCGTCGGGGTCTTTGAGGAGGTGACCGGTCGTGAGACAGACCACGTCCTCGCCCGGGGCGACGACGTCGTCTTCGCGGAGACGGCGAAGGCCGGCGACGCTGGCCGCGCTGGCCGGTTCGACGCCGACACCTTCGGCGGCGAGCGCACGCTGTGCGTCGGTTATCTCGTCGTCGGAGACCGAGACGGCCGTCCCATCCGTCTCGCGGATTCCGGGCAACGCCTTCGGCGCGTTGACCGGGTTGCCGATGCGGATGGCCGTCGCGATGGTCTCGACCTCGTCCCAGCGACGGACTGCGTCGTTCCCCTCCTCGACGGCCTCGACCATCGGCGCAGCGCCCTCGGCCTGGACGCCCGTCAGTTTCGGGACGTCGCCAGGGGCGAGCGCCCCCGACTCGACGAGTTCGCGGAACGCCTTGTACAGCGCGGCCGTGTTGCCCGCGTTGCCCACCGGCAGGACGATGCGGTCGGGGAACCGCCCCTCCTCGGCGTAGAACCGTTCGAGGATCTCGAAGCCGATGGTTTTCTGACCCTCAAGCCGGAACGGGTTGAGCGAGTTGAGCAGGTACGCCTCGTCGCGAGCGGCGAGCTCCTGGACGATGTCGAGACACGAGTCGAAGTTGCCGTCGACTTCGAGGATGCGCGCACCGTGGAGCGCCGCCTGGGCGACCTTCCCGGCGGCGACCTTCCCCGAGGGGAGGAGCACGAGCGTCTCCACCCCCGCCCGCCCACCGTACGCCGCCAGCGCCGCACTCGTGTTGCCCGTCGAGGCGCACGCGAGTCGGTCGACCCCGAGTTCCTGGGCGACCCGGACGCCGACGGTCATCCCGCGGTCCTTGAAACTCCCCGTCGGATTCATCCCCTCGTGTTTGATTCGGAGCGTCCGTACGCCGAGGTCCTCCTCCAGTCGAGGCACCTCGTACAGCGGCGTGTCGCCCTCGGGGAGCGAGACGCCCTCCTCGAACGGGAGGGCGGCGCTGTAGCGCCAGACGCCGAGGCTCGTCTCCTCGTCGACTGTGGGTTTCGCGGGGTGGTCGCCGTCGCCCGCCCCGAAGTCGGCGAACGTCGGGTAGCGGTCGTAGCGCGCCTCCAGCAGGCCGTCGCACTCTGGACAGGTGTAGACGACCTCGTCGAACGGTGCGAGCGTCTCGCCGCACTCGATACACGCCAGCCAGACGCCGTCGGCCGCGTCCTCGGGCGTCGGTCCCGAGAGGTTCAGGTCAGCCATTGGCGCTTCTGCGGGTGAGAGGGGCAAAAAGCGGCCGGTCGGTGCGGGTTCTGCCGGGCCCCCGGCGACGGTCGTCTAGCTACTCGCCGTACTCGTCGATTCGGTCGTGGACGTACGCCGACCACTCGTCGAGCGTCTCGTGCATCAGCGCCTTCGCCTCGTCGAGCGGCGTCGCGGTGTACTGGTAGACGTGGCCGCCGCCGTCGAGCAGGCGGCGGCGACGCTCGGCGAGGCCCTTCTCTCGCAGGGTCGACAGCGAGCGGTTGACGTTCGAGCGGTCGCGCTCGACGACCTCGGCGAGTTCGGCGACGGTCGTCCCGGGGTTGTCGAGCAGCGTGAGATACGTCTCGGACTCGTGGCGCTGGATGCCGAAGACACAGGCCAACACCTCGGCGAACGCGGGGGCTTCGTCCACCATCAACTCACGAAAGCGGTTCGGACTCGGGTCCGGTTCCATGGCCAGTGTTAGAGGCGTGTCGCGAATAAATCCACGCTACTCCGTGGCGTAGCCGTTCTTCACCATGCACTGGCGCATCTCGGCGGCAGTGGGGTGTTTGTGGAGTCGCGTCGGCGTGTCACAGTAGTACGTCTCGCCGTCGTAGCGCAGCGTCACCTCGTGTGGGTCCCCGAGGAACGTCGTCGAGACGACGATGCGCTCGCCCCCCTGCAACCGGTCGAGGAGTTCGTCGGGACCGTACTCACCCGCGTTCACCGTGGTTGGCCCACCCATCGTCGGAGAGTGGGGAGGCCACGACAAAGAGTGTTCGTTCGGTGGCAGTCCCTCCGGAGACGAGGGCCGACGAGGCGACGCCGAACCCGTTCGTCACCGGTCGAGCAGCCACGTCAACAGCGCCTTCTGGGCGTGCAGGCGGTTCTCCGCCTGCTCCCAGACGAGCGAGCGCTTCGATTCGATGGCCGCGTCGGTGATCTCCTCGCCGCGGTGGGCGGGCAGACAGTGCATCACCGCCGCGTCCGTCCCGTCGAGGAGGGCGGTGTCGACCTGGAAGCCCCCCTCGGTGAACGCGGCGAGTTTCTCCGCGCGCTGGTCCTCCTGGCCCATGCTGACCCAGACGTCGGTGTAACAGACGTCGGCGTCGGCGA
>NZ_JALXFV010000005.1:257820-293459 GCF_023699475.1 Halomarina rubra
CGGGGCCTCACCGAGCGCGGCCGCCCGGTCCAGGACGGCGTCGTCGATGCCGTACTCGGCCGGCGTCGCGACTGTCACGTCGAGACCGGCGAGCGCCGCCCCGACGACGAACGACTGGGCGACGTTGTTGCCGTCGCCGACCCACGCGACCCGTGCGTCGTCGCCGAACCGTTCGCGGATGGTCAGCAGGTCCGCGATCGTCTGGCACGGGTGGGCCGCGTCGGTGAGGCCGTTGACGACCGGCACCGTCGCGTACTCGGCGATTTCGACGACGTTGGCGTGGTCGAACGTCCGGACCATCACGGCGTCGACGTACCGCGACAGCGTCCGCGAGATGTCCTTCGCGGGTTCACGTCCCCCGAGACCGACGTCCTCGGGGCCGAGGAAGACGGCGTGCCCCCCGAGCTGCGTCATCCCGGTCTCGAAGGACACCCGAGTTCGCGTCGAGGGCTTCTCGAACACCATCCCGAGCGTCCGCCCGGCGAGGTACTGGTGGGAGTCGTCGGCACGCTGTGTCGCCTTGAGTGCCTCGGCACGGTCGAGAATCTCGGTCAGTTCTGCCGGCGAGAGGTCGTCGATGTCCAGCAGGTGGCGCGGGTTGGTCGTCTCGTCGTCTTCGTCGTCTTCGTCGGTCGTGATGCTCATGGTGTCTCAGAGGGTGCGTGCGACCGATTCGAGCACCGCGACCGAGCGGTCGAACTCGGTCAGCGAGAGACGCTCGTCGGGCGCGTGGTCGAGGGCGGAGTCGCCGGGACCGTACGTCGCCATCGGGCAGTCCCACGCCTCCGCGTAGAGGTTGACGTCGGCCGTCCCGGTCTTCCGCAGGAGGCGGGGGTCGCCGTCGGCCTCCCGGATGGCGACCCGGAACGCGCGGGCCACCTCGGTCCGGGGGCTGGTCATCACGGGTGGGATGGCGTCGTTCCAGTGGACCGTCCCGCCGTTCAGTTCGCGTTCGGCGAGTTCGCGGACGTCCTCGGTAGTCAGGCTGGGCGGGACGCGGAACTGGACGTCCATCGTCGCCTCGACGGCCAACCCGTCCTCGGTGGTGCCGCCCTCGACGGTCGTGGGTTTGGGTGTCACGCGCTCGAAGACGGGCGACCACTCCTCCTCGGCGTCGGGGGCGAACGCGCTCTCGACGCGCGACCACCACTGGAGCGCGTCCTGAATCGCGTTGTTCTCCGGCCGAGAGGTGTGACCCGACTCGCTGGTCGCGACGTAGCGTCCCGCGACCAGTCCGCGATAGCCGAGCGTGATGCCGTCCCAGCCCGAGGGTTCGCCGTTGACGAGCGCGTCGGGAGCCTCCCGGTCGGTGACGAGGTGACGCGCGCCCCGCGAGTCGGTCTCCTCGCCGACGACGCCGACGAACGAGACGCCCGTGTTCACCGCGGCGACGGCCATCGCGACGAGCGGCCCCGTCGCGTCGACGCTCCCGCGGCCCCACAGTTCGGGGCCGTCCTCGCCCGCTTCGATACGAACCGGAATCTCGCCGGGGACGGTGTCGACGTGCGACGTGAGCAACAGCGAGTCGTCGGCGGGTGCGCGGACGTTACCCACCTCGTCGAGCCACGCCTCGCGGCCGTGCTCTTCGAAGAACGCGACGAGCAGTTCACACGCCGCGCGCTCCTCGCTCGACACCGACGGCGTCGCGACCATCGACTGCAACAGGTCGCGGGCCTCTTCGTCGGAGACGGGAGCACTCGTCGCGCACTCCGAGGAGGCGTTCATCCCACCACCTCGGCGAGCGCGTCGACGACCTGCGCACAGTGCTCGTCGTCGACGACGAGCGGCGGGAGCAAGCGGAGGACCGACCGGCCCGCCGGGAGCGCGAGCACTCGGTGGTTCATCGCCAGCGTGGGGAGCAGACGGTTCGCACCGCGCTTGACCTCGACACCGACCATCAGCCCCTCGCCGCGGACCTCCCGCACGTCCTCGCCGATTGCGGCCTGCAACTCGGTCAGCAGGTGGTCGCCCGTCGTCGCGGCGTGACCGGGCAGATCCTCCTCGACCAGTACGTCCAGCGTGGCGTTGGCCGCGGCGGCGACGACCGGCCCACCCGAGAACGTCGAGCCGTGGGGGCCGGCGTCCTCGGCGACCCACTCCCGACAGAGCGTCGCCCCCAGCGGAAGCCCGCTGGCGAGTCCCTTCGCAGTCGTCAGGATGTCGGGCGTCACGCCGTGGTGTTCGCACGCCCAGAACGCGCCGGTGCGACCGAGACCGGTCTGAATCTCGTCGAGTATCATCGCCGCGCCGTGCTCGTCACACGCCTCGCGGACCGACTGGAGGTACCCCGCAGGGGCGGGGTTGATACCGCCCTCGCCCTGCATCGGTTCGAGGACGACGCCGGCCGTCTCGTCGTCGACGGCCTCGGCCATCGCGGCGGCGTCGCCGTACTCGACGAACTCGACGCCGCCGGCGAGCGGTTCGAACGGCTCGCGGTACTCGTTCTTCCACGTCGTCGCCAGCGCGCCCATCGTCCGCCCGTGGAACCCGCGGGTCGTCGCGACGATCTTCGAGCGACCGGTCGCACTCCGGGCGAACTTCAGCGCGGCCTCGTTGGCCTCGGTCCCGGAGTTACAGAGCCAGACGTGCTCGCAGTCGCCGGGACCGAGCGAGCCGAGGCGGTCGTAGAGGCCGTCGCGCACGTCGACGGGGTACGACCCCTGGACGTACAGCAACTCGCCGGCCTGCTGCTGGACCGCCTCGACGACGTCGGGGTGACAGTGCCCGACGGGTGTGACGGCGTACGACGCGCCGAAGTCGAGGAACTCCGTCCCCGAGTCGTCGTAGAGGTGGACGCCCTCGCCGCGCTCGATGCGCAGCGGTTTCTCCGAGAAGACGAAGCCGCTCACTGCTCTGCCTCCGCGGTCTCGGTGTCGCGCTCCTCGGACAGCGCACCGGGCAGGACCGTCGTTCCGGTACCCTCCAGCGCGGCGCTGACGGGAGCGTCGGCGTTCGCGTCGCCGATGGTGACGCTCGTCGCGCCGCCCTCCAGTGCCTCGGTCGCGGCCATCACCTTCCGGGTCATGAACCCCTCGGCGGCGTCGGTGAGGGACTCGTACTCGGTGGGGGTGTCGACCACGTCGATGACCGAATCGGGGTCGTCGAGGTCCGCGAGGACGCCGGGGACGTCGGTCAACAGGACGAGGTCGGCGTCGAGCGCACCCGCGACGGCGGCCGCCGCGCGGTCGGCGTCGGAGTTGACCGCGAGCCACTGTTCGGAATCCTTCGCGAGCATCGGCACGGTGACGACGGGCGTGTAGCCCCCCGCGAGCAGGGTGTCGAGCAGGTCCGAGTCGACCTGCTTCACCGTGCCCGAGTGGTCGCCACGGCGAATCTTCTGCTTGTCGTCCTCGACGACGCGAACGGCGGACTTCCGGGGACCCTTGAGCAGACCACCGTCCACGCCCGAGAGACCGACCGCGTTCACGCCGGCGTTCTGGAGGCCGACGACGAGGTCGGTGTTCAGCTTCCCGGGCAGCACCATCGAGAACACCTCCATGGTGCGCTCGTCGGTGAACCGGCCGACGACGCCCGAGGGTGTCTCGACGTACTCCGGGTCCTCGCCGAGCGATTCCAGCGTGTCGTCGACCGCGGTCGAGCCACCGTGGACGACGACGACCTGCTCGCCGTCGCCAGAACGCGCTGCGTTCTGGCTGCCTGCCGAGGTTCCCTCGGCACTGGAGTCGACGAGCGAGGCGACGTCGGCGAGTGCGCCTGCTGGGTCGACGGCGCGTGCGCCGCCGATTTTTACCACAGTCACCATCTACGGTGCCCCCACGGGGTGGAGTCCCTGGAACTCCAGACCGGCCGTCTCCTCGATACCGAGTGCGAGGTTTGCGGCGTGGACCGCCTGGCCCGCCGAGCCCTTCGTCACGTTGTCGATGGCCGAGAAGACGACGACGCGGCCGTTTCTCGGGTCCACCTCGAAGCCGACCTCGGCGTAGTTCGTGCCAGCCACCGATTTCGGTTCGGGATAGCGGTAGACGCCGCCCCCACCGGAGACGAGGCGGACGAACGGTTCGTCCTCGTAGCGTTCGCGGAACGCCCCCCACAAATCGCCCGTGGTGACGCGCTCGTCGGGGAAGACGTGACACGTCGCGCTCGCACCGCGCACCATATCGACGGCGTGGACGGTGAACGCGACGCGCCCGACGAACTGCTCGATCTCCGCTTCGTGACGGTGGCCGGTCGGCGCGTAGGGCCGCACCACGCCGGAGCGTTCGGCGTGTGAGGAGGCCGCACCGCCGCCCGCGCCACCCTCCGAGGAGCCGACCTTCACGTCGACGACGGGCCGCTGTGACCCGAGCATGTCCGCGTCGGCCAGCGGGAGCAGTCCGAGCATCGTCGCGGTGGCGTTACAGCCACCCGAAGCGATGAGGTCCGCACCGGCCAGGTCCTCGCGGTTGAGTTCGGGCAACGCGTACGTCGCCTCGGCGAGCAACTCGGGGCGCTCGTGGCCGTCGTACCACTCGTCGTACTGTTCGGCGGTGTCGAGGCGGAAGTCCGCCGAGAGGTCGACGACGGTGTCCGCGACGTCCCGGAACTCGTCGATACGACCCATCGAGACGCCGTGAGGCGTCGCGGCGAACAGCACGTCCACCGATTCGAGGTCGGCGGGGTCGCTGAACCGCAGGTCCAGCCCCCGCAGGTTGGGGTGGGCGTGGCCGACGGTCTTGCGCGTCGCCGACCTGCTGGTAGCCTGTGCGAGTTCGAACTCGGGGTGGCCCGCGAGCAGACGGAGGAGTTCACCCCCCGCGAACCCGCTCGCGCCGACGACGCTGGCGGTGAGGGTCATCCGTTCCACCCCATCACGTCGTCGCCTCCACGGTCTGTTCGTCGGTGGCCGTCTCCTCGACACGGCTCTCCAGCCAGTCGACGACCGCGGCGGGGACGTCCACGTCGACGGCGTCGTCGAGCGCCTTGAACTCGACCGTGTGGTTGACCTCGTGAACGGTGTAGCCGTCGCCAGTCTCCATCAGGTCCACACCGAGCAGACCACCGCCGACGGCCTCGCTCGCTCGGGCGACCAACTCGGCCACCTCGTCGTCGACCTCGAAGGGTTCCGCGCTCGCGCCCTTCGCGGCGTTGGTGAGCCAGTGGTCCGACGAGCGGGTCATCCCCGCGATGGGTTCGCCGTCGACGGCGACGACGCGGATGTCGCGACCGGGTTTCTCGACGAACTCCTGGACGTAGAACACCTTGTGCTCGTAGTGGCCGAGCGTCGCCTTGTGTTCGAGAATCGCCTCGGCGGCGCTCTTCGAGTCGAGTTTCGCCATCAGACGACCCCACGACCCGACGACGGGTTTGAGCACGCAGGGGTAGCCGAAGCTCTCGATGGCGTCCATCGCCGCGTCGGTGGTGAACGCCACCGTCGTCTCGGGCGTCGGGACGCCCGCCGCCGACAGCGCCAGACTCGTCTCGGCCTTGTCCGCACACAGCGCGGCGGTCTCGGCGCTGTTGACCACGGGGACGCCGTAGTGGTCGAGGAAGCGCGTGGCGTACTTGCTGCGACTCGTCGCCAGACAGCGGTCGACGACGACGTCGCAGTCGGTCAGCCCTTCTGGCGCGTTCGACAGCGTGAACTGCTGGTCGCGCACGTCGACCTTCGTCACCTCGTGGCCGCGCTCGCGCAGCTCCGAGAGCAGCAGTTTCTCGTCGCGACGGATGCGCGAGTAGAGGACGCCGACGTTCACGCCGCCCCCTCCGTCCCGACTGTCGTGGTACCCGCGTGGGTTCGACTCGTCTCACACGTTCGGTCGGCATCGCTCACGTGGGTCGCGAGCGAGCCGTGGAGTGTGGCCTGGTGCACCGTCACTCCCCCCAGTCTTCCTCCAGTTCGGGGGCGACGTCGAGTTCGACGGGCTCCGTCGACAGGACCTCCAGTTCGGCCCCACAGGTGGCACAGTCGAGTATCTCGCCGGTCTCCACGTCGTCGGGAAGCGTCACGTCCGCGCCGCATTCTGGGCAGGTCGTCATCGTAGTTCCCGCTCGGAGGGACAGCTACTTAATTGCAGCGATAGTGACAACGGAAAATAATGGTAGAACGGCCGCTAACGGCGTCGGAAGCGGTTTCGTCGGCGGTCGGGTCGTCGCAGTGTCATCGGTGTGGTAGGTCAGTTCCGGCCGAAGCCGGCGGCCGTGGTCGCGGTCGCGGTGCTCGGCGCGCGGCGGTGGTCACGCCGGCCACGGAACCATCAGACATACGCCGTCACCTCCTCGCGGAGGTCGTCGTCGGCCGCGTCGAGCGACTCGGCGAGACAGTCGAGGATCGCCTCGTCGCCCGAGCAGTCCTCGGTCGCCTCGGCGAGGTGCGCGCGCACCGTCTCGGGGGCCGGCCCGCCGAGCGAGTCGCGCGCCGCGACGTTCGAGACGGGGTCCAGCGCCGTCTGGACGGCGTCCTCCGAGACGTACGTCGAGAGCGGTTCGTCGAGCACCTCCTCGGCGGCCGCCGCGACGAGGTCGTAACTGGGCGTTCCACCCTCTTCGGCGGTCTCGGCGGCGAGCGCGAGCACCTCGTGGGCGGTGCGGAACGGAATCCCCGACGCGGCGAGCAGGTCGGCGACCCCGGTGGCCGTCGAGAACCCCTCGCCAGCGGCGGCTTCGAGTTTCTCCTCGGGCCAGTCGGCCGTGGCGACCGCCCCCGCGGCGACCTCCGTCGCTTCGGTGACGGCGTCGACGCTCGCCCAGACGTGGGGCGTCGCGCGCTGGAGGTCGCGGTTGTACGCACGAGGGAGGCCCTTCAGCGTCGTCAACAGACCGTTGAGTCCCGCGCTGGCGTCGCCCGCCGTCGCGCGGACGAGTTCCAGCGTGTCCGGGTTGACCTTCTGGGGCATTATCGAGGAGGTCGAGGAGTAGTCGTCCGCGAGGTCGACGAGGCCCTTGTTCGCGAAGACGACGAGGTCCTCGGCGAGTCCCGAGAGGTGCGTCGCCAGCGTCGCGAGCGCGGACGCCGTCTCGACGAGGAAGTCACGCGTCGCGCTGGCGTCCGTCGCGTTATCCAGCACGCCGTCGAACCCGAGCAACTCGGCGACCCGCTCGCGGTCGACGTCGAACGTCGTCCCGGCGAACGCCGCCGCGCCGAGCGGCGACTGGTTGACCCGTGCGTAGGCGTCGAACAGACGCGCCGTGTCGCGAGCGAGCGCCTGCTGGTACGAACACGCCCAGTGTGCCACGGTCGTGGGCTGGGCTGGCTGGAGGTGGGTGAACCCCGGCATCACCGTCTCGGTGTGCTCGGTCGCCACCGTCAGGAGCGACTCGCGGGCGAGCAGCGTCGCCTCGATTGCGTCGAGCAGGTCCTCGCGCAGGCGATAGCGGATGCACGCCGCGACCTCGTCGTTGCGCGAACGGGCGGTGTGCATCTTCCCGCCGACCGGCCCGACCTGGTCGATGACCGACGTCTCGATGGCGGCGTGGATGTCCTCGCCGGCGGGGAGGCCGGCGTGTTCCTCGACCTCCACCACGTCGAGCGCCTGGAGGATGGTCGCCGCCTCGTCGTCGCTCACCACGTCCTGCTCGGCGAGCATGACGACGTGGGCGCGGTCGACCGCGAGGTCGGCCTCGAAGATGCGCTCGTCGGCGTCGAGCGACGAGAGGAACGACCGGGCGGGGCCGCCGCTGAAGCGTTCGCGGCGGACCACGTCCGAGTCGTCCAGCCCCGTCATCTCACTGTTCACTGCCACCGTCGGGGAGCGCCTCCGTCGCCTGCTTGGTCTGCTCTTTCGCGCCGTTCGCCAGGCGGGTCTGGAACCCGTGGTACTTCGCGACGCCCGTCGCGTCCTCCTGGGCGATGCCGTCGACGGTCTCGGTGTCGAACGAGGCAGCCGACTCGGAGTACGTGGCGAATTCGCTGTCGCGACCGACCGGGCGACACTGCCCGCCCTCGAACTTCAGGGTGACCGTGCCCGTCACGCGCTCCTGCGTCGTGGCGATGAACCCCTCGAGCGCGTCGACGAGCGGAGCCATCACGAGGCCCTCGTAGGCCTTCTGGGACCACTGGGCGTCGACCTGCTGTTTGAACTGGCGCTCTTCTGCAGTCAAAACGAGACCCTCCAGCGCCTCGTGTGCGGTGAGCAGGGCGGTCGCCGCCGGGTGCTCGTAGTTCTCGCGGACCTTCAGGCCGAGCATGCGGTCTTCCATCATGTCCGTACGGCCGACGCCGTGCTCGCCCGCGAGGTCGTTGAGCGTCTCGACGAGCGTGACGGCGTCCATCTGCTCGCCCTCCAGAGCGACGGGATAGCCCTCCTCGAACGTTATCTCGACGAGTTCCGTCTCCGCTTCGCCGGGCGTGTCCGTCCACTCGTAGATGTCCTCGGGCGGGACGTAGTTCGGGTCCTCCAGCGCGTCGCCCTCGACGGAGCGACTCCAGAGGTTCGTGTCGATGGACCAGTCGCCGCCGTTCCCGCCGTCGACCGGCAGGTCGTGTTCGGCGGCGTACTCCACCTCCCAGTCGCGGGTCAGTCCGAGTTCGCGGATGGGGGCGATGACCTCCAGGTCGGAGGTGCGCCAGACCGCCTCGAAGCGCAACTGGTCGTTGCCCTTCCCGGTACAGCCGTGGGCGACGGCGTCACAGCCCTCGTCGACGGCGACGTCGAGGATGGCCTGGGCGATGACGGGACGCGCGAGCGCGGTTCCGAGCGGGTAGCCCTGGTAGTCGGCGTTGGCGCGGACGGCGTCGAGACAGAGGTCGGCGAACTCGGCTTTGGCGTCGACGACGTGGGTCTCGACGCCGAGTGCGTCGGCGGTCTCGTCGGCCTCGTCGAACTCCTCGGCGGGTTGGCCGACGTCGACGGTGACGCCGACGACTTCGTCGTAGCCGTACTCCTCTTTCAACAGCGGAACGCAGACGGTCGTGTCGAGCCCACCCGAGAAGGCGAGCGCGACTTTGCTTGTGGACATTTGGGGTCGAGTGCGATGGGTGCGCCGAAACCTCGGCGCTGGACGGTTGGAAACTGGGCGACGGTCGAGGGGAGAATGTAGTTACTGGGCCAGGAGGCCCGGTCGCACTCGTCGCGGAAGGGCACCGCTCGCGGCCTGCGTGCCGGTGGAGCGGTGAGTCGTCATTACCAGACCGAAACGACGCGAGCGTAATAAACCTGTCTCGGGCGGCAATCGCTGCGCCGTCGTGTGAACACCCCACACTGCCGTGCGCGGCGTTTTTGTACGCACGTCGACCGAGAGAGGACGTGTACAGTCTGAACGCCCGTGTTCCGCGGTCGGTCCGGACGGTCGTCGAGGCCCTCCAGCGCGACCTCCCCGACGGCTGTCGCCCGCGCGACCGACTCACGCTCGTCGTCAAGCGCGTCGGCGAGGACGAGACGGACCACCGCGAACTGGCCGAGCGCGCCCGTACGGCGCTGGCTGGCGAACCGGCCTGCAACGCTCGACTCGGGCGTCTCGGCGCGTTCGACGCCGACGGCACGCCCGTCGTCCACCTGCGCGTCGAGAGCCCCGGTCTCCGCGCGCTCCACCACCGACTCTGTCGGGCGTTCGACCCCGTCCCGGCCATCGAGGGCGAGGCGTACGTCCCCCACGTCACGCTCGGGCGTGGTGGCGACTGGAGCGCCGTCGAGGCGTTGTGTGAGCGCGACGTCGAGCCAGTCGAGTGGACCGTCTCGGACCTGCTGCTGTGGTCGAACCGGTGGCGCGAACCGGTCGCGTCGCTCGCGCTGGGACGATAGCGAACGGAGTCGTGAGGACCGCGCCGACTACTCACCTACGGTCGCGGCGGCGACCCACTCCACGCGTCCATATCGGAGTAGAAGTTGAGCATCGCGAACTTCAGCTTCCCCGGGTCGATGTCGATCTGTTCGACGCGCTCCTCGGCGGGGAAGCCCTCCTTGACGCTGTACTTCTTCATCTCCCGGCGGGCGCGCTTGGTGTAGCGCTCGTCGAGCAGGATTCGCACCCCGAAGTCCTCCGGTGAGCGCACGACCCGTCCGAGCGCCTGTCGGGTCTTGCGAATCGTGGGGACCTCGACGGCGTACTTCCAGCCCACGTCCTTCCCGTCGAAGGCGGTGTCGTAGGCGTCCTGAACCGCGTCCATCCGGTCGTCGAGGTGCGGGTACGGAACACCCACGACCACGACCGACCGGGCGTCGTCGTCGTCGAAGCTCACCCCCTCGGCGAGCGTCCCCCACAGCGAGGTGAACAGCACGCCGTCGTCGTCCGCGACGAACCGCTGGCGGAGCTCCTCGGCGCGTTCGCCGGGGCGGTCGAGGTACCGCGTCGCCTCGACGTCCGGGTTCGCCCCGAGCAGGTCGTGGTAGCGCTCTGCCTCCCGGTAGCTGGGGAAGAACACGAGCGTGTTGCCGGGCGTGAACCGGACCGCGTCTGCGAGCGCCGAGGCGACGGTCGCCTGTGTCGACTGCTCTTCGCGCTTCGAGGCGAACAGCGCCGGGATGTCGACGGCGTACGTCCGACGGCGCTCCTCGGGGAACACCTCGCCGTAGGCCATCGTGAGCGGGCCGTCGGTGTCGGCCGCCTCCTCGTCCTTCTGGGCCTCGTCGTCCGCGCCGAGGTCGGACCCGGACAGGCCGAGGACGTCGCCGAGGACGTCGAACGGGCGCAGCGTCGCGCTCATCAGGACGCTCGCGTGGAGTTCGTCGAACAGCGGTTCGGTGACCCGTCGCGGGATACACGTGTACAACTCGGCCCGACCGTAGATGGTGTCGGTGTCGCTCGTCGCGGTCCCGCCGTCGGTCGTCACGTTCTGGCTGTTTGCCGAGGCTCCCTCGGCACCGTCGTCGCCCTCGGTCGCGTCGTAGCGGCCCGGTTCACGAACCGAGACGACGGGGTACTGCCCCTCCTCGTCGGAGTCGCGCAACCAGTCGTCGACGAACGTCGCCGCCTGCAACACGCGACACTCCTTGCGAGTCCGGGTCTCGCCCTCCTTGTACGCCTCGTGGTACTGCCGGTCGAGCGCCTTCCCGAGTTCCAGCGCCACGTCCAGGTCCTCGTGGATTCCCTGACCGGTGTAGGCGTCGAGGAACGCCAGGGTGAGGTCGTCGCGCCCCCGGTCGTTGGTGATGGAGAGGTCGTACCAGTCCTCGCCGACCTCCTCGCGTTCGCCGTACGCCAGCGCGTCCTCGTAGGTGCGGACGAGCGCCTCGCGGAACGCGCTGACGACGTTCTCCGCGGGTTCGACGCGCGGGTCGGCGGTCTCGGCGAGTTCCGCCAGCGCGCTGTCGACCGTCGGTTCGGCGAGCGTCCGCGTCGCGTGGTCGCGCGCCGCGTCCTCGACGTTGTGCGCCTCGTCGAAGACGACCACCACGTCCTCCGGGTCGCGACCCAGCCACCGGAAGAACTGCTCGCGGATCATCGGGTCGAGCAGGTGGTGGTAGTTACAGACGACGAGGTCGACGCCCTCCATCCCCTCTTTGAGCAACTCGTACCCGCAGAAGCCCTCTTCGTGGGCGTGTTCGTATATCTCGTCGGGCGTCCGGACGTCCTCGAACAGCCACTCGTAGAACGGGTCGGTGTCGGCGACGAGGTTCTTCCGGTAGTACTCACAGACCGACTGGTCGCGTAGCTCTTCGAGTTCGGACTCCAGCGCCGTCATCTCGTCCATCACGGCCTGCCGGCTGGCGGTCGCTTCGTCGGCCGCCGCACCGCCCATCCCGGCGCTGTCGGCCTCGTCCTGGGCTTCTTCGAGCAGGTCGTCGCTCATCGCCCCCAACTCCGCACGGTCGGATTCGACCTCGACGAGTTCCTTGGTCGTGTCCCGGAGCGCCTGGCACTCCTCGTAGCCCACGTCGATGTGGCACATCGAGGACTTGCCTCGGAAGACGACGGTCCGAATCTGCTCCTGGCGGGTGATGGCCCGAGCCTCCTCGATGAACTGGCGGGTCTGCTGGTGGACGTTCGTCGTGATGACGACCGTCTTGTCGGTCCGACGGGCGTGTTCGAGCGCGGGGACGAGCGCCGCGAGGGTCTTGCCAGTCCCGCAGGCCCCCTCGAACAGCACGTCGCGGCCGTCGTCGAGCGCACCCGAAATCGAGTCCATCGCCTCTCGCTGGTGGTCGTACGGACTCCCGTACGGGAAGAATCGGAGGTCCTCGGGCGACGGCTGACTCACTGGATACTGGTTACGCGCCCGGTGCTAAAATCCCTCGCACCGACAGGGGTCGTCACCGGAGGGACGGCCCGACCGATGAGAACGACAGCCGAGACACCTCTTCAAATCTCGGGTTCGATGTACACCTTCCGCACCTGCGGTTCGGACGCGATGATGGCGTCCTCGATGCCCGTGATGGCGTCGTCGATGCCCTCCACGTCGAGGGTGTCGTCGAAGCTCACGTCGGCGGTGACGATGAGTCGCTCCGGCCCGAAGTACACCGTCCGGAACTCGTCGATGTGTTCGACGCCCTGCCACTCACGGACGATGTTCCGGAGCTTCTCCTCCTCGTCGACCGGGATGGACTCGCCGATGAGCAGGCGCTTGTTCTCCCAGGCGAGTGCGAGGGCGAACCCCATCAGCATCAGCCCGATGAGCACCGACCCGACGGCGTCGTAGATGGGGTTGCCCGTGTACCGCGAGAGGAAGATGGCGAACATGGCGATGCCTGCCCCACCGAGCGCGATGGAGTCCTCGGTGAACGCGGTGAGCGTCGTGACGTCGCTGGTCTTCTTGAACGCCTCGCGGAGGGTCTCCCACTCGTGTTCGACCATCTGTTTCGAGAGCCCCTGATACGCCTTGTACAGCGCCCAGGACTCGAAGATGATCGCGCCGGTCAGGACGGCGTAGTTGACCCAGACGCTGGGAATCTGTCCGACGACCGGGAGCGTGACGCTACCCGCCACCACCTTTCCGCCGTGCGTAATCGCGTGGTAGCCGTGTTTCAGCGACTCCCAGCCGGCGATGCCGAACAGGAGGACGGCGACGAGGAAGGAGTAGAAGAACTGTGCCTTGCCGTACCCGAAGGGGTGGCTCCGGTCGGCCTCACGTCCGCTGTAGCGGATGCCGAACAGGAGGAACACCTGGTTGCCCGTGTCGGAGATGGAGTGGTACGTCTCCGAGAGCATGGAGGGACTCTGTGTGAGGAGATACCCGACGAACTTCAGGATAGCAATCGCGCCGTTGGCGATGAGCGCGGCGATAACGACCGACTTGCTGCTTGCCATCGTTCCGATGCAGCCGGGGACACATGAAAGAGCTACCGGAGATTGATGTACGGGGCCGCCCGAGTCGGCGTATGATTACGGTGGTCTCCGACACGCACGGCCGAGACGGACACCGACTGACGGGTCGGACGCTGGAGGCGGTCCGCGAGGCCGACCACGTCCTCCACGCGGGTGACTTCAACACCGTGACGGTCCTCGACGCGTTCGAACGCGAGGCCGAGACGTTCCACGGCGTCACCGGTAACAACGACACCCACGAGGTCCGGGAACGTCTCCCCGCCCGACGGACCGTCGACTTCGGCGGGGTCCGCATCGCCATCGTCCACGGTCACGAACACACCGACACCGCACTGGCGATGTACGGCAAGCAGGAGAACGCCGACCTCGTCGTCGTCGGCCACTCACACCGCCCCGAGTTCCGCACCGTGGGGGACGTGCCGGTGCTCAACCCGGGGAGTCACGCCGAACCGCGACGGTACCGGCCGGCGCACGCCGAACTCGAACGCGACCCGCTGCGGGGGCGACTCGTCCAACCCGACGGCACCGAACTCTCTCGGTTCGAGGTGTGAAAGCATGGGAGGGAGGGCTGATTCCGGTCCGGGGACCGGGGAGGACCGAAGCTGCACTCGGTGCTACACCCCCCATCTCAATATAAACGCGCTTGGCTCAAACGGTCGTTTGACCGATAGGCGGCGCGGCCGTCGGCGGCGTGGTGACGCGGTTCTCGACCCGCCGGACGGAACCGGTCAGTGACGCCTCCTGAGCGGGCGTCCGCAGGGAGAACCGGTACAGGGATGCCCGAAACACCTTTGGCCGCCAGTGCGCGAGAAGTGGTATGTTCATCGACGGGAACCTGATGATGTTCGTCATCCTCGGCGGCGTCCTCTCGGTCATCCTCGCGCTCTACCTCATGTTCCGCCGGACCGTCCTCGCGTTCAACGAGGGCGTCGACGAACGCCGGTAGCCCGCCCAGGACGTTCGTTTCTCAGCGCCCCGCCAGTCTGTCGAGCGCCGTCTCCACGTTCGCCCGCGAGACGTCCCAGTGGGTGACGAACCGGACGAGGTGGTCGTCGAACGGGACGCCGAGCACGCCCACCTCCGCACACTCCGCCAGGAACGCCTCGGCGGGGTCGTCGGTCGCCGCGAGGACGATGTTCGTCTCGGGGTCGAACGGTCGGACGCCCGGGACGTCGTCGAGACCCGCCGCGAGAACCGCGGCGTTCTCGTGGTCCTCGCCGAGCCGCTCGACGTTCTCCAGCGCGAGCAGTCCGGGTGCGGCTATCATCCCGGCCTGGCGCATCCCGCCGCCGAACAGTTTGCGGACCCGACGAGCGTCCTCGACGAACGCCTCGCTCCCGGCGAGCATCGAGCCGACCGGTGCGCCGAGTCCCTTCGAGAGACACATCATCGTCGAGTCGACGCCGTGGGTGAGCCGGTGGAGCGGGACGTCGAGCGCGACGGCGGCGTTGGCGAGGCGTGCGCCGTCGAGGTGGACCGGGACGCCGAGGTCGTGGGCCGCGTCCGCGACTGCGTCGACGTCGGTCGCGGCGATGGCCGTCCCACCCTTCGAGTTGTGGGTGTTCTCCAGACAGACCAGCCCCGTGCCGGGGCGGTGGCCGTCGGCTTCGACGTACGCCTCGTGGACCTGCGCGGGCGAGACGACGCCGCGGTCGTCGCCGTCGACGGGCCGGACCTGGAGTTGGGCGTGCTGGGCGAACCCGCCCAGTTCCCACTTGTAGACGTGGCTCTCGCGTTCGACGATCGCCTCCTGGCCGCGCTCGGTGTGGACGCGCGCCGCTATCTGGTTGCCCATCGTCCCCGAGGGAACGTACAGCGCCGCCTCGAATCCCAGTAGGTCCGCGACCCGCGATTCGAGGTCGTTGACCGTCGGGTCCTCGCGGTAGACGTCGTCGCCGACCGGGGCGTCGCGGGCGGCCTCTCGCATCGCGTCGCTCGGGCGGGTCACCGTGTCGCTCCGCAGGTCGATTGGGTCCTCGCTCATGGCCCGTGGTACCGCCCCGGTGGGCAAATACGCGGTGGTCGCGGCGGCGAGCGGCGGACCCCCCGAGCCCCGGCCACGACGGACACACACGCGGGACTGACGCCGCCCGGGCGTTTCGAAAGCCGTTTCCACTCACCCCGAACAGTTCGGTACATGGACCCACGCATCCGGGAGCACGCACAGATCATCGTCGATCACTCCACCGGGATGGCGGCCGGCGACAACGTCGTCATCGACGCCCATCCCGTGAGCGAGGACCTCGTCACCGCGCTCTGTGAGGCCGCCGCCGACGTCGGCGCGAACCCGCTGGTCATCCAGGAGCGACTCGGCACGCGCTTCCGACGGGCGTACCTCCGCAACCACGACGGGGAGTTCGACGACGAGGACTTCCCCGACCACATCATGGCGCTGTACGAGACGATGGACGTCTACATCGCCATCCGCGCGAGCGACAACGCCACCCAGACCTCGGACGTCGACCCCGAGGTCAACCAGGCGTACAGCCAGCTCACCCAGCCCATCCTCGAGGAGCGACTGGGCAAGACCTGGTGTCTCACGCAGTTCCCCGCCGCCGCGAACGCCCAGCTCGCCGAGATGTCCACCGACGGCTACGAGAACTTCGTCTGGGACGCCATCAACCGCGACTGGGACGAGGTCGAGGCGTTCCAGGCCGAGATGGCCGACATCCTGAACGAGGCCAGCGAGGTCCGCATCGTCTCGGGCGACACCACCGACGTGACGATGAGCGTCGAGGGGATGCTGACGCTCAACGACTTCGGCGAGGCCAACCTCCCCGGCGGCGAGGTGTTCACCGCCCCCGTCCCCGACAGCGTCGAGGGAGAGGTGTTCTTCGACAAACCCGTCTACCAGCAGGGCCGGGAGATCACCGACGTCCGCGTCGTCTTCGAGGAGGGCCGTATCGTCGAGTACGAGGCCGGCAAGAACGAGGAGGTGCTCGACAACATCCTGAACACCGACGACGGCGCACGTCGCCTCGGCGAACTCGGCATCGGCATGAACCGCGCCATCGACGAGTTCACCTACAACATGCTGTTCGACGAGAAGATGGGCGACACCATCCACCTCGCCGTCGGGCGGGCGTACGACGCCTGCGTCGGCGAGGGTCGGGAGACCAACGAGTCGGCGGTCCACGTCGACATGATCGTCGACATGAGCGAGGATTCGTACATCGAGGTCGACGGCGAGGTCGTCCAGCGCGACGGGACCTTCCGGTTCGAGGACGGGTTCGAGGGGTAGGGAGGTTCGGAGTGAGCGTCAGTGAACCGTGAAGACCGGTTCGAACAGTGGCCGAATCGATTCGACGACCGTCTTTGCGTTCTCTACCGCGTCTCCTCGGTTATCCACTCCAGAAACTCGTCGGTGCCGCCGATTTCCGAGTACGTGATGCCCGGAAGGGCGTCGCTGTGGAGGTCTCGGACGAGGTCACAGAGTGCCTCGAAGTGTTCTTCGAGGGTGAACACGGTTATCGTCCAGTACTCCTCGTCGTAGATTCGCCCCTCCCAGTGGTAGTGACTCGGCCCGCCGGTGAGTCGCGTGCCCGCGGCGAGTCGGTCTTCGACGATGGCCCGCGAGATGCGTTCTGCTTCCCGTTGGCCCGGTGCGCCGATGTCGACGGCGATGTGTATCATCCCGTCTCGGTTCGCGAGAAGGCGAGTTGAGTCTGCCGCCGGAGCTTACTCGTCGCTCTCGCTCTCGTCGTCCGCGCCGGCGTCCTCCTCCTCGGCGCTGCTCAACCCGTCGTCGCCACGGTCCAGCGCGCGGGGGACGTCGTGGTGGTCGGAGTAGCCGTCGAACCAGCGAATCGTGCGTTCGAGGCGGTCGACGACGTGGGCCGGTTCGCCCGACCGGGAGAGTTCGTGGCCCTCGCGCGGGTAGCGGACGAGGCGGGTGTCGACGCCCTGTTTTCGCAGGAACAGGTAGAGCATCTCGCCGTTGTTGACGGGGACGCGGTAGTCGTTGTCGGCGTGCATCACGAGCGTCGGCGTCGTCACGTCCTCGACGTACGCGACCGGGGAGTGCTCCCAGAGGAACTCGGGGTCCTCCCACGGCGTCGTCGAGAAGTCCATCTCGACGAGCTGGAACGCGTCGGTCGACCCGTAGAACGAGGAGAGGTCGTAGACGCCGCGCTGGGCGACCGCGCCGGCGAACCGCTCGGAGTGGCCCACTATCCAGGCGGTCATGTAGCCGCCGAACGAGCCGCCCGTGACGAACTGTGCGTCCTCGTCGACGGCGTAGTTCGCACAGACCTCGTCCGCACCGGCGAACACGTCCTGCATGGTCACGTCACCCCAGTCCTGGTCGATGCCCATGGCGTGTTCTTCGCCGTAGCCCGTCGAGCCACGCGGGTTACACCAGAAGACGACGTAGCCCCGTGCCGCGAGCAGTTGGAACTCGTGCCACATCGTGCTCGACGTGGACCACATGACGTGGGGGCCGCCGTGGATCTCGACGGCCAGCGGGTACTCCTCGTCGGGGTCTCGCGGTTCGCTACGCTCGCCGCTCGACTCCGTCGCGGAACTCCGTTCCGCGCTATCGTAGTCGGGCGGGGTGAGCACCCAGCCCTGAATCTCGTGACCCTCCGATTCGAACCAGAATTCCTCGGGTTCCTGCACGTCGCGCTCGGCGAGCAGGTCGGCGTTGACCTCGCTGAGTCGGGTGACATCCCCATCGACGAGCGAGAACACGTCGCCGCGGTGGTCCCACTCCGAGCGGGCGAACGCGACGCGGCCGTCGCGAACCGACGCGCCCGAGAGGTCGCCCTCGTTCACGACTACGTCACAGTCCGCGTCGTCCTCGATGGCTGTCCGTCGGAGGACGGTGTCGCCCTCGTCGGGCGTCAGGAAGTACAGCGAGTCGCCGTCGAACTCGAACCCACCGGGAGCGACTGTGCGGTCGAGCGACGACGTGGGCGTGACCGTCTCGCCGGTCTCGCAGTCGAACACTTCGAGGTCGGTCTGGCGCATCGCCGCTTTCTCCTCGGGCGTTCGGGGGTACGCGAGCAGTCCGTCTTCGGTGGCCGCGACGGTGGCGACCCACCCGGTCGTCCGGGTTACCGTCTCGCTCTCGCCGTTCGGGAGGTCCAGTGCGTCGATGTCGTACAGGACGGAGTCGTCCGGGTCTTCGTCGCGACAGACCGCGTAGTAGAGCGTGTCGGCGTCGCCGAACTCGGGCGCGCCGAAGTCGTACTCGTCGTCGGTGTGGCGGGTGACCGCGCCTTCGTCCTCGCCTGCGTGGCCGACGGTGACCGTGTAGAGGTGCGAGCGCAGGCCGTCGAAGTACTGCGTCCCGGCGCGGTAGACGGTGCGGTCGATGACCCGCGGGTCGGGGGCGTCGCGTTCGTACTCGGGGTCGTCACTGGCGTCGAGGTCCAGTTCCTTCTCGCGTTCTTCGGCGGTCGCTCGCTGGGCGAACGCGATTCGCTCGCCGTCGGGCGACCACGCGATTGAGCCGACGCCGCCGACCACGTCGGTCACCTGCCGGGCTTCGCCGCCGTCGGTCGGGAGCACCCACAGTTGAGGGATGTCGGCGTCGCCACGGGCGCTCGTGAACGCGAGTCGGTCGCCCGAGGGCGACCACCGCGGTTCGGCGTCGGCCCCCTCCTCGGCGGTGAACTGGCGGGGCGGGGCACTCCCGTCGACCGGCGCGACGTACACCGTCGTCTCGTACTCGTCGTCGCCGCTGGGGGCCTTGCGGACGAACGCGACGCGCTCGCCTGCGGGCGAGAGCTGGGGGTCGGCGACCTGCACGATGTCGTGATAGTCGCTCGCTTCGAGTGGCTGCATGGTAGCGTGGGTCGAACGGGACGGCCCTGTACGCTTCGGTCGGTCGCGGGTCGTGTCCTCGTGCTGTCACTCGCAAGCCTCAAGCGCCTCCCCTCGTACATCCGGTAGATGAACCGCCCTATCCACGTCGCCGTCCGTGGAACGGTGCCGGAGTCGCTGCTGTCGGCACTCGACGCCGAGTACGGCGTGACGGTGCGTGCGGACACGGACAGTGTCGACTGCACGCTGGCGACCGTCGACACGCTCGACGACGTCGACACCCGCTCGACGCCGCGTCCCGCACCGGCCGCCGACGGCGTCGGGTCGCCACGGACGACGCCCGTGGTCGCGCTGTGTGTGGACCCCGCCGAACAGTCGACGGCGCTGGCCGCCGGCGCGGACGGTCACGTGACGCTGGCCGACGACCCGGCGACCGACGCGGCGAGCGTCGCCGCCGTCCTCGACAGAGTCGTCGGCGGGACGACGGCGACCCGCGACTCGCTCATCCGCGACGCACTGGGTGCGCTCGCGGACATCTTCTTCCTGTTCGACACGGAGATGCGCCTGCTCGTCTGGAACGAGGCCGTCCGTGAGGTGACGGGCTACGACGACGGCGAACTCGCGGAGATGAACCCGCTCGACCTCATCAGCGAGGAGGACGTCGTCGACGTGGCGACGGCCGTCCAGCGCGCCATCGAGGAGGGCCGGGCGACCGAGGAGGGCGACCTGTTGACGAAAGCCGGCGAGCGCATCCCCTACGAGTTCACGGGGACGGCGCTCACCGACGACGACGGCGAGGTCATCGGCGTCTCGGGCATCGGCCGAGACGTGAGCGAGCGCAAACGCCGCGAGCGGACCCTCGAACGCCAGGCCGGGTCGCTACGGACGCTCAACCGCATCAACGAGGTCATCCGGAACGTCAACCACGACCTCGTGCGCGCGGAGTCCCGCGAGGACATCGAGCGGGCGGTCGTCGAGCGGTTGGCCGCCGAGGCGTCCTACCGGTTCGCGTGGGTCGGCGAGTACGACGCCAGCACCGACCGCGTCGTTCCGAGCGCGTGGGCGGGCGACGGCGAAGAGTACCTCGACGCCCGTGCGGACCTCGACCTGTCCGACGACGGGGCGACCGCGATGAACGCCGTCCGCGACGGGACCGTACAGGTCGCCCAGCACCTCCGCGGGCGCGACGACCCGTCGTGGGCCGCCGCCGCCGTCGCGAGTGGGTTCGCCGCCGCCATGGCCATCCCGCTGGTGTACCGTGGAGTCACCTACGGCGTGCTCTGTGTCTACGCCGACCGCCCCGACGCCTTCGAAGGGACCGAACGGGCCGTGTTCAGCGAACTCGGCGAGACCATCGCCTACGCCATCGGTGCGGCCGAGCGCCACCGGGCGCTCGTCACCGACACGATGGTCGAACTGGAGGTGCTCGTCGAGGACCTCGACAGCGTCCCGAACGCGACGGCGGCCGTCGACGCGACCGTCGAGTTCCGCGGTGCGGCCCCCGACAGCGACGGTAGCCTCACGCAGTTCTACCGTATCGACGGTGACGTCGAGGGCGTCGTCGACAGCCTCCCGGGCCAGACGGACGTCTCGGTGATGCGCACCGACGACGAGGGCGGCGTCGTCCGTGTCGGCGGCGAGCGGTCGTTCGGTCGCCTGCTCGCGGACTACGGCGGGACGCTCAAACGCGTCGACGTCGACGACGGGTCGTTCCGGTTCGTCGCGACGTTCCCGCAGGGCACCGACGTCCGGAGCGTGCTCGCGGCGATCCGTGAACGTCTCCCCGGTGCGGAGCTCATCGCCCGGCGCGAACGCGAACGCGGCGACGACGCACCCTCCGAGGTCGCGCTCACCGACCGGCAGCGGACCGTCCTCACCACCGCCTACCACCTCGGGTTCTTCGACTCGCCACGGGTGAACACCGGCGGCGAGGTCGCCGAGGAACTGGACATCTCCACCCCCACGTTCCACGAGCACATCCGCATCGCCGAGCGGAAACTCGTCGAGGCGTTCCTGACGACCGGCGACGTCGAGAGCCTCCACGGACACTGACCGGACAGCGGGAGACGAGCGAGAGTCCGGAACGGACGGTAGACGTTCGACGAGACGGGCAGGGCGACGGCCGCCGACCGCGAGACCGTGCCAGTTGGTGACACACCATAACGGTTAGTGAGAGAACTCAACGGTGCTCGGGACTTCCTCACACATCCGACTGTCCCGGACGCTGTCGCCGGGTGGAGCGTCGGGGACCACGGGGAGCGTCGGCCAGAACGTTCCGCCCTTTCCACGCATAATTTATCCTCCTCCGAAGCTATTTTAACTTACAGCTACGTTTTCGGGATTATGTCACGTGACACGGGACGTGATGACACGGAACGCAGCGACACCGACCGCACCGCGAGCAGACGTTCGGTGCTGGCGGCAGCGGGGGCACTGGGAGCGAGCGCCGCTCTGCCGTTCGCGACGGGACGTGCGAGCGCCGGGGTAGGCGACCTCGTCGACGACACCCTCGACCTCGCGAGCGACGCGCTCCAGGGGACGCTCGTCGTCTTCGAGTCGAACGACGACGTGGACCTGCTGGGCGACCTCGACCTCGCCGAGGGGTTCCTCTCGTTCGACGTGCTGCCGGTCGGCTACACGCTGTTGAGCGGGTCGCAGATCGAGACCGTCGCCGGGTGGGACGAGGTGCGGTACGTCGAGGCCAACCGCGACCTCGACTACCACAACGCCGACGCTCGGGAGGTGACGGGCGTCTCGACCGTCCAGAACGACCTCGGCTACGACGGGTCGTCGGTCCACACCGCCGTCATCGACTCGGGGGTCGCCGGCAGTCACCCCGACCTCGACCACGCCGTCGAGAACAACTACCAGTGGGCGGGCAACCCGCTCGGGGAACCGACGCTGTGGCTCCCGGTCGGCGGTCTCGACTCCGACGACATCGGCCACGGCACCCACTGCTCGGGCACCATCGCCGGCGACGGCACCAAGAGCGACGGCGAGGACGCCGGGATGGCCCCCGGCGCGTCACTGACCGTCTACTCCTCGGGAGCGGCCGTCTCCATCCTCAAGGCCGCCGCGGCGTTCGACCACCTGCTGGCGAACCACGCCGACGAGGTGAGCATCGTCTCGAACTCCTACGGTGCCGCGAGCGCCGACGACTACAACCCCGACGGCGCGCTCCAGACCGCGACGTGGGAGACGTTCGACGCCGGCCTGCTGCCGGTGTTCTCGGCGGGTAACTCCGGACCGGGGAACGACACGCTCAACGACTACGCGAAGGCTCCCCACGTGCTGTCGGTCGCCGCGACGGACGACCAGAAGGCCGTCACGGAGTTCTCCTCGCGCGGCCGGGCCGCCTCGACGGGCGCGAACTACGACCGCCAGACCGCCCTCGACAACCTCAGGAGCTACTACGACTCGGGGAGTGCGTCGGGGCCGGTCGGCCTCTACCGCAACGGCGTCGGCGCGCCGGGGAACGCCGTCACCTCGACGATGTCGCCGCTCGACGTGTTGAACGCGACGGGCGGGGACACCGACCTCTACTACGCCACCATCTCGGGCACCTCGATGTCCTGTCCCGTCACCTCGGGGACGGCCACTCTGATGGTCGACGCCGCCCAGCAGGAGGGCCACGGCACCCCCGCACCCATCGACGTGCTCAACACGCTGGAGGCGACGGCGTACGAGGCGCTCGACAGCTACACCCCGGCGAACGTCGGGGCCGGGTTCGTCGACGCCGAGGCGGCCGTCCAGCGCGCCGCCGACGGGAACTTCGCCGGCTTCGGCGACGTGACGCTCACCCAGCCGTAGGGCGACAGCCCACCACACCACCCTTTTCGGCGGCACCCGGAGCAGTGAGCAAAGCCTTTACCGGCGTGGTCGCGTAGCCCCGGCCAATAATGGTACTCGACAATCTCGGGAGCTCTCTCCGCGGGACCCTGGACCAGCTCCAGGGTAAGTCCCGCCTCGACGAGGAGGACGTCGACGCGGTGGTCAAGGAGATTCAACGCTCGCTCATCAGCGCCGACGTGGACATCGACCTCGTGATGGAGCTCTCGGACTCCATCAAGACGCGAGCGCTCGACGAGGAGCCACCCGGCGGTACCACCGCCCGCGACCACGTCCTCAAGATCGTCTACGAGGAGATGGTCGCGCTCGTCGGCGACTCCACCGAACTCCCCCTCGAATCCCAGACCATCCTGCTGGCCGGCCTCCAGGGGTCGGGGAAGACCACCAGCGCCGCGAAGATGGCGTGGTGGTTCTCGACGAAAGGGCTGCGTCCCGCGGTCATCCAGACCGACACCTTCCGACCCGGCGCGTACGAGCAGTCCCGCCAGATGTGTGAGCGCGCGGAGGTCGACTTCTACGGCGACCCGAACGAGGAGGACCCCGTCGAGATCGCTCGGCAGGGGTTCGAGGAGACCCAGGACGCCGACATCCGCATCGTCGACACCTCCGGGCGCTCCGGGCTGAACGAGGAACTCATCGAGGAGCTGAAGGAGATCGAAGGGTTCGCGACGCCCGACCGGAACCTGCTGGTGCTCGACGCCGCCATCGGGCAGGGCGCGAAGGACCAGGCCCGCGCGTTCGGCGACGCGGTCGGCATCGACGGCGTCGTCATCACGAAACTCGACGGGACGGCGAAAGGTGGGGGTGCGCTCGCGGCGGTCAACGAGACGGACTCGACCATCGCGTTCCTCGGGACCGGTGAGACCGTCCAGGACATCGAGCGGTTCGAGCCGAACGGGTTCATCTCCCGGCTACTCGGGATGGGCGACCTGAAACAGCTCGCCGAACGCGTCGAGCGGGCGATGCAGTCGACCGGCGAGGACGACGACTGGGACCCCGAGGACATGATGCAGGGCAACTTCACCCTGCACGACATGCGCAAGCAGATGCAGGCGATGAACAACATGGGGCCGCTCGAACAGGTGATGGACATGATTCCGGGCTTCGGCGGCGGACTCATGGACCAGCTGCCCGACGACGCGATGGACGTCACCAAGTCGCGGATGCTCGACTTCGAGGTCATCATGGACTCGATGACCGAAGAGGAGTTGGAGAACCCCCGCGTCGTCGGTGCCGAGCGGACCGAGCGCATCGCCCGCGGGTCGGGCAAGGACCCCGAGCGCATCCAGGAACTGCTCGAACAACACCGCATGATGGAGCGGATGATAAAGCAGTTCCAGGGGATGGGCGACGGCGACATGCAGCGTATGATGAAACGCATGGAGCAGAAAGGCGGCGGTGGCGGCGGCGGGATGGGCGGCATGGGCCCGTTCGGCGACTAGGGTTTCGTGAGTGGTTTTCGGCTGTTGACGATGCAGCAGTAGCGAACGGCTCTGAAGCCCTCGGGCGCTCCACTCGCGCGACTCGCTGTGCGCCTCGGTCACTCGTTTCGCTCGTTCCCTGCGGTGCTTGCGTCGTCGTGCTTCCCGGAGCGCCCTCGCCCTTCACCCGCCAGGGCCGCAGGGCGTGAGTTCAGGCTCCGTTCAGCACCGACACCACGTCCGTCAGCGCCGTCGAGGCCTCGACGGTCTGTGGGCCGCGGAGCGGCGAGACGCTGATGCGACCCTCGGCGAGCGCGTGGCGGTCGCTGTCGACGGGGTAGATGTCGCGGTGGGCGTCGAGGTCCGGGACCGGCCCCTCGTGAGCGTCGGCGCTCGCCCAGAACGTGTCGACGAGGTGGGTCGCCTCGCCGTCCTCCTCGACGGTCGTGTCGTAGTCGGCGTACGGGCGGGTGACGCGCATCGTCGGCATCTCGGCAGGAGTCCCGGTCGGAGCGTTGAGGTTCAACACGTCGAGGGTGTCGAACACGCGCTTCTCGCAGGCGCGCTCGACCAGTCGGCGGGCGACGCTGGCCGGTCCCGAGAAGTCGAACGCGTGTGGCGGGTGCGGGAAGAACTCCTCGGGGTGGTACGCCGAGACGGAGACGGCGGGGACGCCCAGGAAGCTCGCTTCCATCGCCGCGCCGACGGTCCCCGAGCGCCCGAGGACGTACGCGCCGATGTTCGGCCCGTGGTTACAGCCCGAGACGACGACGTCGAACTCGCGGTCCAGTCCGCGCAGTCCGAACGCGACGCAGTCGGCGGGCGTGCCGGTGACGGCGTAGCCCTCGTCGTGGTCGGTGACGCCGACGGTCCGGGAGCGTGCCCGCCCGACACCGCTCTGGTCGTCGGCGGGCGCGACGACGGTGACCGCACCCAGGTCGGAGAGCGCGTTCACGAGCGCCCGGAGACCGGGGCTCTCGATGCCGTCGTCGTTCGTCACCAGCAGCCTCATCGCCCACCCCGACGGGTGGCGACCTGACTCGTCATATCTGGAGGTTCGTGTCGGATAGCAAGTCGGTGTCGTTCCGTCGGGACGCCGCGGAACCGTGTCGCCCCCTCGCACGCGGTCGGTTTTTTGTCGGCGGCGCACGTCCCTACTGGCGATGACCGTCGGCGACGTCGCACGCGAAGCCTACCGCGAGGGACTGCCGGCGCTGTCGGCGAGCGCGGTCGGCGGCCTGCTCGCCGGCGTCGCCCTCAGCGGGATGCGCGCCGAGTTCGAGGCCGTCGCCGGCCTGCTGGTGCTCGTGCCGGCGCTGTTGGCGACCCGCGGGAACGTCTACGGGTCGCTCGGCGCGCGCATCGCCACCGCGCTCCACCAGGGGTTGGTCGAACCGCGACTGCGCGGGACCGACGAGCGACTCCGAGCGGCCGTTCTCGCCGCGCTGCTGCTCGGCGTCGTCGCCAGCGTCTTCTCGGCGCTGGTCGCGTGGGGCGCGCTGGTCGCGCTCGGCGAGCCACGCGCAACCGTCCTCGAACTCGCCGTCATCTCGTTTCTCGCCGCGTTGCTCTCGGGGGCCGTGCTGGCCGTCGTCGTCGTGGTCGTCGTCTTCGGCGGGTTCCGTCGCGGGTTCAACCCCGACACCCTCGTCGGCCCCATCGTGACGACCGCCGGCGACGTCTTCGGCGTCGTGTTCCTCTGGCTGGCCGTGCAGGTCGTCCTCGGGGTGCTGTAGCGTGGCGACGGAGTGGACCGTCCGGGCCATCACCCGCGCGACGCTGCCGATACTGCTGGCGTTGACGCTCGTCGCGGTCGCCAGCGGCCTCGTCCTCGGCGGGTTCGAGGCGACCCTGCTGAAGTACCCCTCGTTGCTCGTGCTCGTCCCCGTCACCATCGGGTCGGCGGGGAACCTCGGCAGCGTGCTGGCGTCGCGCCTCTCGACGGCGTTCCACCTCGGGACGCTCTCGTTCGGGGCCGACGACACCCTGATCGGCAACGCCGTGGCGACCGTGGCCCTCTCGTTGACCGTCTTCCCCATCATCGGCGTGGGGGCGTGGCTGCTGACCGCGGCCTGGACCGGCAGTCGCCTCGCACTGACGACCGTGGTGCTCGTCGCCGTCTGCTCGGGGGCCATCCTGGCGGTGCTCGCCGTCCTCGTCACCGTCACCACCGCCTACGCCGCCTACCGCCTCCAACTCGATCCCGACGACGTGGTCATCCCCGTCGTCACCAACACCTGCGACGTGCTCGGCGTACTCGTCCTGTTCGCCGTCGTGCAGGTGCTGGTGTGAGCGGGGCGCTTCGGAACGGACTGCTCGTGGTTCACCGGTCGCTCCGAATCGCGCACGCTACTGCTCACGGGTCGTTTCACTCCCCGTTCGTCTCCCGAGACGCTCCGAAAGGAGCGTCTCGTTACGGCCGCCACACCGAGTCCGGGTCCACCCGCTCGGCGAGCACCGCGTTCACCACGACACCGAGCAGCAGCGCCAACCCGCCGACGTACAGCCACGTCAGCAACAACAACATCCCGCCGACGACGCCGTAGAGGTGGACGCTCTGGGAGACGCTGGCGTACACCCGGAAGAACACCGCCGAGACGGTCCACAGCGTCGCGGCGAACACCGCCCCCGGGACGGCCTCGCGTGGGGAGATGTCGACGCCGGGGAAGACGTAGTACATCGGGAAGAAGCCGACGACGAGCGCGAGAAACAGGACGATCGGGGCGACGATTGCCCAGAGGATGCCCTTCACGACGAGCGAGAGCACCACGCCGAGACCGATGGCGAGTGCGAACGCGAGCGGCGTCGTCACCGTCGCGATGGCGACCTCCTCGACGGTCCGCAGGAGCGACCCCTGGCGACGGGTGCCGTACACCTCGTCGAACGCGGCGTTGGTCGTGTGGAACGTCCGCGTCGCACTCCACGCCAGTATGAGGAACGCCAGGACGGCCGCCCGGAGGCGCGCACCGGTGGCGTTGGTCGTCGACGTGAGCATCGACTGGAGCTGTCCCGTCGAGAGCCCGAGCGTCGAGGAGAGCGTCGACAGCGCCGGGTCGAGTCGGCCGAGCGCCGAGAGACCGAGCAGGACGAACAGCGCGAGCGGGATGAGCGTGTTGAACGCGTGATAGCCCAGACTCGCCGCCTTCACCGACACCTGTTCTTCGCGGGCGACGGCGACGACGGTCCGGATTGCCGTCCGGTACGCTCGGCGGTCCACACGCTCCGTTCGTCGTGACGGTAGAAAAAGGCGAACCGTTCGGAGCCATCGGCGGTCGGGGGTCGCGCGGTGACCGACTCAGGCCGCCATCGACCGACAGGTCTCGGCGCACTCCCGGCAGACCCGCGCACAGGTCTGGCAGTGGTCGTGGTCGTGCTGGTCGCACTCGTCGGCGCACGCCTCGCAGACGTCGGCACACACCGCCGCGAGGTCGCCGCTGTAGTCCGAGTCGCGGGCCATGAACCGCGCGTGGAGGGTCGCGACGTCGGCGACGTCCCGACAGAGTCGGACGCACTCGGCCATCTCCTCGCCGTGGCCGGCGCACTCGTCGGCACACCACTCACACGCCTGGGCCGCTTCGAGGCAGTTGTCGAGACACTCCTTCTCGTCGTCGCTC
The DNA here is from genome assembly GCF_023699475.1 of Halomarina rubra. Lineage (GTDB taxonomy): Archaea > Halobacteriota > Halobacteria > Halobacteriales > Haloarculaceae > Halomarina > Halomarina rubra. Next base: position 285,608 of record NZ_JALXFV010000005.1, read on the forward strand.
AGGTGGTCGATGTCGTCGAGCGCCATGCACGACGGGTCGGCCGCCCGAGAGGTCGTCGTTTGGCTTGCGCGGGCAGGGGAGTCGCCCGGAACGAACGGAGAGACAGGTCGAACGGCGCTCAGTCGTCGCTCGGCGGCGCGCCGCCGGCACGGTGGACGACGGCGAAGCGATTGGGGAGGTACTCGACGAGGTCGGGAGGGACGAGGTGGACGAGACGCGCCCAGACGGTCGCGAGTCGACGACGCAACAGCGTGTAGCCCGTCGCAACGACGAGCAACCCGGCGACCGCACCGTCGACGGGCGCGCCGGCGAGCAGCAGCGTCGGCACGGCGAGCGCCCCCGCGAGCACGAGGTCCGCCGGCGCACCGTCGTACGGGACGAGTCGGCGCGGTCGGAGCCAGCGCCCGTGGAAGTGGCTGTAGACGGCGCGGTCGGAGGTCGCCTGCCAGGGCTTCAGTTCGAGACCGCCGCCGAGCGCGTCCATCGCGGCGTGGACACCCGCGCTCGCGAGGAACACTGCGAGCGCGACCGTCTCGACCGACGGCGCGAGAGCGGCGAGACCGACCGCCCCGACGGCGGCGAGCGGCCCGTACACCGGGAAGTGGAGCGTTCGGCGGTGGCCGACGTAGAGGTCGAGGTCCGGAACGAGCCCCCCGAGACCGCCGGCCACGACGGCTAGCGGCGCGGCCTCGGGAGCGAACAGGGTGGCGACGACACCGAGTACGATACCCACGAGCACGTGGGTCATCACCATCATCGACGTCTCGTATGGGCTTGAACTGTAAATCCGTATCGCCGGGGGACAGGTCTTAGCCCGCGGGCGTGCTACGGCACGGTGATGGCCTCTCGCGGCCGCACCGCACGGGTCCAGCGGGCAGTCAGCCGTCTGCTCCAGCTAGCCATCGCGCTGTTGCTCGTCGTCGGCGTGGTGACGGCGAACCTCGGCATCGTCGTCAACGCCGTCGTCGCGCTGGCGGTGACGTTCCTGCCCGCCGTGCTCGACCGGGACTACTCGCTCAACCTGAACCCGAAGCTGACGCTGTGGCTCACGCTCGCCGTCTTCCTCCACACCGTCGGGATGACGGGGCTCTACCGGGACGTCTGGTGGTGGGACCACGTCACCCACACGCTGTCGGCGTCGGTGGTCGCCGCCACGGGCTACGCCGCCGTCAGCGCCCTCGACGAGTACTCCGACGCCGTCCGGTTCACCGACGAGTTCCTGTTCGTGTTCATCCTCCTGTTCACCGTCGGTCTCGGCGTGTTCTGGGAGGTGCTGGAGTTCGTCGCCCGTGAACTGGCCGACGTCGTCGGGGCCGACCCGGTGCTCGTCCAGTACGGCCTCGCCGACACCGTCGTCGACCTCGTGTTCGACATGGTCGGTGCCGTCCTGCTCGCGCTGTTCGGCACGAACGAACTGTCGGACCTCGTCGACGACCTCACCGAGCGCTACGAGCGCGCCCGACACTCGCGGAGTCGCTGAGTGACCGCCTCGCGAGACCGCCACGGGTTCGTCTCGGCGCGGGTGCTAAGTCCCGCTGGGCCCTAGCTCTACTCGTGCGATTCGAACCCCGCCCGCGCGCCGTCGACTGGACGATTCTGGCGGCGCTCGCCCTCGCCCTCGCGACGGGCGTAGTGAGCCTCGCCACCGGGAGCGTCCGCGACGGCTGGGTGTTCTTCCTCCACGGCGCGGGCGGGTTGACGCTCACCGTCTTGCTGTTCTGGAAGCTCCGACGCGTCCGCCCGCGCATCTCGGCGGGCGTCCGCTCGGGGTCGTGGCGAGTCCTCCTCTCGGTGTACCTCGCGGTGGTCGCGCTCGCCGCGCTCCTCACCGGCGTCGCGTGGGTGCTCGGCGCGAACCTCGACCTCGGTGGCTGGACGCTACTCAACCTCCACATCGGCCTCGGCCTCGTCGTCGTCCCGCCGCTCGTCTGGCACGTCCTGATGCGAGCGCGCCGCCCGACCAGCGAGGACTGGGAGGGCCGCCGGACGATGCTGCAGTACGCCGGGTTGGCGCTGGCGGGGGCGCTCGCCTGGCGCGCCCAGCAGGCCGTCGTCGCCGCACTCGACACCGCCGGCGCGGACCGCCGGTTCACCGGGTCGAAACCCGAAGGTGGCACGGGCAACCGCTACCCGGCGACCAGTTGGGTGCTGGACGACCCCGATCCGGTCGACACCGAATCGTGGCGACTGCACGTCGCTGGGAGCGTCGAGCGACCGTTCCGCGCCGACTACGCGGCACTGACTGGTGACGGCGGGACCGTCGCTCCGACCGTCGACCGCGCGTTGCTCGACTGCACGAGTGGCTGGTACGTCGAGCGTGACTGGCGCGGCGTCCGCGTCGGAGACCTGCTCGACGCCGCCGGAACGAGCGACGACGCTCGCTGGGTGACGTTCCACTCGGTGACGGGGTATCGCTTCGGGTTCCCCATCGAGCAGGCCCGCGAGTTACTGCTCGCGACCCACGTCGACGGCGAGCGCCTCTCACACGGCCACGGCTACCCGCTTCGCGTGGTCGCTCCCGACCGCCGCGGGTTCCAGTGGGTGAAGTGGGTGACCGCCGTCGAGGTCCGCGAGTCGCGCGACTGGGGCCAGTGGGTCGCCATCTTCGTCAGCGGCATCGACTGAGGCGTCGGCGAGGGCGGCCGACTCAGAAGGCGTCGCGCACCGCACTCGCCGTCGGGAACGACCCGTCCGCGACGCGAAGCGCACCCATCCCGACGCCCCGAGCACCCTCGACGTCGTCGTCGCTGTCGCCGACCATCACGAACTCGGCGGCACCGAGCGCATCGCGAGCGGCCTCGAACGGGGCCAGGGCGGGTTTGTGCGCCCCGACGTCGTAAGAGGCGACGACAGCATCGAACCGGTCGAGCAGGTCGTGGGCCGCGAGTTTCTCGCGCTGGACCGCCCCGACGCCGTTGGTGACGACGCCGAGCGGATGGCCCGCGTCGGCCAGCACGTCGAGCGTCTCGTGGGCAGCGTCGGGGACCGTCGACAGCGAGCACTCGGCGTCGACGCGAGCGGCGACCAGCGCCTCGGGGTCGGCGTCGAGACCGAATCGCTCGCACGTCTCGGCGAACGACCGACGGAACGGGTCGGGCGTGAGTGCGCCGAAGTGCTCGAAGAACCGCTCGCTGTTGTGCTCGCCCCACGCGACGTCGTACCGGCCGCACACCTCGCGGAACGGGGCCGCGACGACCGCGCCGAACTCCGCGTAGCGCAGGAGCGTGCCGTCGAGGTCGAACAGGACGGCCCGGTCTGCCGGAGCAGCGGCGTCCGTGTGGCCCATCAGTCGCGGTCCCGTGTCGGGTCGCGGGCCGCCTCCTCCGCGAGTTCGTCCAGTGGGACGCCGTCCTCGGTCGGGGGGGCGACGTACTCGACGAACGTCTCGGGGTCGGGGTCGCGGACCGTCACCTCGACGAAGATGTCGCCCAACTCGCCCTCGCTGCCGACCGCGAAGTTGACCGTCCCGACGAACGCCGCCTGCTTCTTCAGGCGGAAGGTGAACGTGTCGCCCTCCAGCGTGTCCTCGAACGTGTTGCGGGCGGTGTCGAGGATGGCCTGCTCGCGCAACCGCTGGGAGAAGTGGTCCAGCGAGTGAGCCTCGCCGACGAGTTCACCCGGCTCCTCGCGCAGCTCGGCGTTCGGGAACAGTTCGCGGACCGCGTCGGCGACCCGGTCGGTCACCTCGGTCGGTTCGACCGGCGCGCGGATCTCGACGTCGACGCTGTAGACGGTCATCGCTCGCCCTCCAGCACTGCCTCGACGCGCTCGTGGAACGCCTCCAGGGTCCCGTCGTTCTCGATGGTCAGGTCGGCGCGTTCGATGGCTTCGTCCATCCCGAACCCGCGTTCACGCTCGTCGCGCGCTTCGAGGGACTCGCCACCGTCCGCAGCGCTCGTGTCACGACCGCGACCCTCGACGCGTGCGGCGCGGTCGTCGAACGGCGCGTCGATGGCGACCAGCACGAACTGCTCGCCGAACGCCGCCTCGAAACGGTCGGCCTCGTCGCCCGAACGGAGCCCGTCGACGACGACGGTGTCGTGGTCGCCCAGTTCCGCCTCGACGAGCGGTAGCGAGCGCTCGGCGACGGCCAGCGGGCCGTCCTCCTCGCGCAACTGCTGTGCCACTCGGCCGTGGTGGTCCGCGGGGTCGAGCCCCCGCTCGCGACACGCCGCCCGGATGACGTCACCCATCGTCACGACCGGGACGTCGTGGGCGCGGGCGACCTCGGCGAACTCGCCTTTCCCACTCCCCGGCAGTCCGACGGTACCGATGACTCTCATTGGCCGAGGCTACGGCAACCGCTCCGTAATACCCATCGGTTCAACCGCAGACCCGACCGCTTTTTGTGCGACGACGTGGACGCCCCGGTAGGGCACGTAGCTCAGTAGGACAGAGCGTCGGACTTCTAATCCGATGGTCGTGGGTTCGAATCCCATCGTGCTCGTGAGCGTGTTGCGAGCGAACGCGAGCAACCGCGAACGAACCGAGGTGGTGATTCGAAGCAGACCGAGGTTCCGCGCGAAGCGTGGGGTCTCGGCCTGCTTCGAATCCCACGGTCGTCTCAGCGCTCGAGCGGAACCACGGTCGTCGACAGCAACCAGGCGGTCGGGCAGTCGGCGTCGACGAGCAGGCCGACCTCGCCGTCGGGCGTCGCCCTGACGTACAGGTTCGTCTCCGTCTCGGCCTCGCGGGTCAGGTCGGTCTCGTCGGTCGGCATCGGCAGGGAGGTCAGCAGTCGGTCTCGAACCCGGCGTCCACGGTCGCCCGCTCGTCCAGTACCTCACCGACCGCCTCGACGCGGACCGTGACCGCGTCAGCGGGCGCGTTCGCCACCGTCACGCGGTACCCCTCGACGGGAAACGACACCCAACCGTCCCGGGGAGCGTCCGGTCGCCGGTCGACGAACACCCGGTCGAGACTGCTCGGGTCGACGTAGTCGAACAGGGTGACGTCGAGGTCGACCGCCTCGATACCGTTCGCACGGGCCAGTCCCTCGGCGACGACTTCGCTCGGCGGCACCGCCGACCGCTCTAACTCGACGACCATCCGAACCTGCCGGTCCATCCTGTATCGACGAAAGCAGCTATCACAAGAAACAGTTCACAGTTGATGTATTGTGTCGTCTCGAAGACTGATTAACTATCGTAAATTTCTCCGCCGAAGAGTGGTCGGGGAGCGCCGTGGGCGGTCACGGCTGCTCTCGGTCGTCGAACAGGAGACCGAGGAGGTGGCGCTCGGCGGCCCGGATGTGGCGGTTCACCGTCGGCTGGGTCACGTCGAGGAGTGCGGCGACCTCCTGGCCGTTGGTCTTTCGCGGCCACTCGAAGAACCCGGCGGCGTAGGCGGTCTCGACGACCTCGGTCTGCCGGTCGGTGAGCAACGACCGGACCTCGCGTTCGAACTCGCCACGCGAGAACACCGGTTCGTCGAGTTCCCGGCGCGAACGGAGTTCGACCCGACCGAACCGCTCCTCGATGAGTCGGACGATGCCGCGAGCGTCGACGTCCTGTGGGACACGGACGCTCACGGTCGCCGCGCCGTCGTCGACCGTGATGGTCTCGAACACCGCCCCGCGGTCGAGCAGCGTCGTGACGAACGTCGTCTCGCGGACGGTACACTCGAACTGACAGCCCTCGTCGTCGGCGAGCAGCGTGACGTGCTCGACGGTCGGCGACGCTTCCGCGTGGTCGTGGATTGCGTCGAACCCGACGTCGTGGGCGGTGAAGAACAGGTGGACACGGTCGTCGAGTCGCCGGACCACGTTCTCCAGTTCGAACGTCCCCTGACTACCGTCGAGGAAGCCGAACAGGGGTGCGTCGAGGTCGGGGAGGTCGAACGTGAACGCGACCGAACGCTCGCTGGCGAGCGCCTGCTTGCGCTCGATGGCGTTGGCCGCGTAGCCGATACTCTGACCGAGCTCTGCCAGCACCGACACCTCCATCTCCTCGAACGTGTTCGGCGTGTTCGAGTAGATGGAGAGGACGCCGTACCGGGTGTCGCGGTACTGGACCGGCACCGAGACGCACGAGCGGAACCCACGCGAGAGCGCGGCCTCGCGCCACGGGTCGAACTCGGGGGCCTGGAGGATGCTGTTCTGGACTGCGGGCGCTCCCGTCGCGATGGCCCGAGCCGCCGGCCCCTGCCCGGTCGGGGAGTCGTCGGCGGTCACGACGACGTCGTCCAGATAGCCGCGGTCGTCGCCGGCCGACGCGACGGCGCGGAGGTCGTCGGTGGCGGGGTCGTGGTGTCCGAACCAGACGAACCGGAACGGGTCGATGGCGGCGAGGGTCTCACAGACGAGGCGTTCGACCTCCTCGTGGGAGTCCGCTTGGACGAGCACCTGTGTTATCTCCCGAATCGCACGGTTGATGCGGTTGACCCGTTCGAGGCGGTCGTTCTTCTCCTCGAACCGGTCGCGCTGGCGACGCAGCTCCGACTCGCGGGCGGCCCGGTCCAGCGAGGAGCGAGCGTTCGCACAGAGCAGTTCCGCCGCGAGCAGGTCGGTCTCCTCGAACGTCTCCGACGCCGACGAGAGCGTCACGAACACCCCGTGTTCGCCGAGCGGGAACGCCGCCAGCCCCCCGACGTCGACGTCGGCGTCGGCCGAGTCGAGTCCGGACAGCTCCGCCTGCTCGCCGCGGATGAACGTCTCCCAGACCGGTCCCGTCGAGGCGTCCCCGAACAGCGACGCGTCGACGTCCGGAGGCGTCGCGTCCGTCCTGGCGGCGACGGGTAACTCGCCGCTCTCCTCGTCGTACAGCCGGACGTACGACCGGTCGAGGCCGAGGACGTCGGCCGCCGCCTCGACGGTCATCTCGCAGACCGCCTCGCGGGTCGTCGCATCCGCGAGCCGCTGGACGCGGTCGTTGAGCGCCTCGAACTGGCGGATACGGTCCTCGCGGCGGCGTTCGGCCGCCTTCCTGGCCGAGACGTCGCGGAAGTACACCGACAGCCCCGTCTCCGAGGGGTACGCGCTCACCTCGAACCACGCCCCCAGCGGGGAGTAGAACTCCTCGAACGTCACCGCCTCGCCGGTCTCGACCGCCCGTTCGTACTCCGTCTCGAACGCCGTTCCGACGGCCTCGGGGAACGCCGTCCAGATGTGCTCACCGAGGAGGTCCGCGACCGACCGTTCGAGGAGCGCGGCCGCTCGTTCGTTGACGTAGGCGAACCGCCAGTCGTCGTCGATGGCGAAGAACGCGTCCGTGACCCGTTCGAGGATACCTTCGAGTTCGCGTTCGAGCTGCCGACGCTCGGAGACGTCGCGGACGACCCCCACGCGGCCGACGTCCCCCGGCCCGACGGTGAACGGAGCGACGCGAGCCTCGATGGGGACCGACCGTCCGTCGGCCGTCGGGAGGTCGGCTTCGAGCGTGACGGCACCGTCTCCCTCGTCGAGGGCGCGACGGAGGCCGTCGATCTCGTCGCCACCGAGTCGGTCGGTTACGACGGCGGCGGGTCGGCCGAGCAGTTCCTCGCGACTGAACCCGGTGAGGTCGGCGTACGCCTCGTTGACCGCGACGAACCGCTCCTCGCTGTCGAGCGCGTAGAGACCGTCGTCGACCGTGTCGAGGATTCGCCGGTGTCGCTCGTCGGCGTCTCCGACGTCTCCGGCGTCGGTCGGAGTCTCGGCGGCGACGTCGGCCGGCCGCTCGGCGGTCGGTCGGTCGCCCGTCGCGTCGATAACCGGGCCGTCGGCGGTGGCGTCGACGGTCGAGCGGTCGTCCGCCGCGTCGGTCGGCGGGTCCTCCAGGAGCGCCCCGCGGAGCGTCTCGACGAGAATTCGGTCGCTGGCGGCCGTCTGACGGTCGACGACGGTCGTGACGCCGGCTTCGTAGGCGGCGGTGAC
>NZ_JALXFV010000005.1:293482-339729 GCF_023699475.1 Halomarina rubra
CCCCCCCCCGCCGACGGGTCGTCGGCGAACAGCACCACCGGCAGCGTGTGCCGATGCTCGCGGGCCGCGCGAACGATGGCCGTCCCGGTGGCCCCGTCGAACGCGCCGGTGACGACGACCGCTCCGACGGCGGCGGCGTCGAGTTCGGCGCGGCAGCCTTCGACGGTGGCGACCGGGGTGACCGGGACGTCGTCCAGTTCGGCCGTCAACGTCGAGACGACCGTCTCTGCGCCGGCGCTCGTCGGGTCCGGGGTGGCGTAGAGGACGCTGGATTCGGTCACGGCTGGCTCGGTACGGATACCTGCCCCCACGAGACACCACCACAAAAATCCGGCGGGGATGCGGTCCGCACACTCGGCGACACGGTCGGCCGCGGACGACGCGGCGGACAGCCACGGTTTCCTGTACGCGAGATTATCTCCGTGTGAGCCATACACACACCGTGGCTTCTCAGTCAGTCACGACACCGCGGTCGGTCCCGAGCGGTCGAGACCTGGCGAGTCGCGGCGTCGCCGCCATCCTGTTCGCCATCGTCGCCGTCGCCCTCGGGCGCGGGGTAGCCGGGGCGCTGCTGGGCGTCCCCGACGGATTCGACCCGCTGTCGTGGCCCTCGCTCGTCGGCGTCGCGACGCTGGCCGGCGTCTGTGGGTCGGTCGCGTTCACCGTCCTCGCCCGGACGACCGCGCGTCCCGAACGCTGGTTCGTCCGCGTCGCGGTCGCCGTGCTGGTACTGTCGTTCGTCCCGCTGGCGGTCGTCGGACCGACGATACCGGGAGCGACGACGGAACTGCTCGCCGTGCTCGGCGCGATGCACGTCGCCGTCGCGGTGGGCGTGACGGTGCCACTGGTTCGCACACCTGCCCCGTCCACTGAAGTCGAGACCGCGAGTAGCGGGGACTGATGGAGTCATCCGAACACGCCGCTATCGGCGCTGTCGTCAGTGCCGTCGGCGTCCTGTCGCTTCGTGATTGCTCGCTCGAGACGCGGCTCGCACTGTTCGGCTACGGACTACTGGTGAGCGTGTTCATCGACCTCGACCACTTCGCCTGGGCACGGCTCCAGGAGGGCGACTGGTCGCACCTCACCCGCGCCGTGACGAACCCGAAGTGGGCGTTCGTCGAGCAGGACGACGTGTTCGAGGGCGTCGAAATCGACTTCCAGCGACTGCTCTCGCACGTCGTCATCGGCGGCGTGACGACACTCGCGTTCTGGCTGTTCTCGCCGGCAATCGCCGTCTACAACGCCGTGGTCGTCTACGCCCACGTCCTCGCGGACCTGCTGCGAGAGTCGAGGCTGGCCTGAGCGAGCAGCGAAGAAAGTGGCAGTGAGTCGGCTCAGTACGTCGTCGAGGTGACGGTCGTCCCCGAGTCGTCGGTGACGGTGACGGTGTCGCCGCCGTTGTTCCAGACGGGACCGCTGGCCGACCAGTAGAGGTCGGTCGCGGTGTCGCTGCCGCTCCCGGTGTGGAGCGTCACCTGCGCGCCCTCGGGGAGCGAGAACGACGGGAACGTGTAGGTCTTACCGACCGCGTCGGCGACCTGCCAGTTCGTCAGGTCGAGCGCGGCGGTGCCGACGTTCTCGAAGACGACGTACTCGTCGTTCATGTTGTCGCGGTCGTTGCCCTGGGCGTCCTCGTGGATCTGGGCGATGGCGAGTTCGCCGGTTCCGGAGTCGCCGCCACTGTCGCCACCGTCGGGGTAGGTGTACTCGTCGACGACTGCGCCGCTCGCGTCTGAAAGCGTCGCCGTGTCGCCACCGTTGTTCCACAGCGGCGACCCGTTGCCCCAGTAGAGGTCGGTCGCGGTGTCGCTGCCGCTGCCGGTGTGGACCGTCACGGTCGCACCCGCATCGAGCGTGAACGTCGGGAACGTGTAGACGTGGTCCGCGGCGTCCGAGAGCGTCCACCCCGTGAGGTCGGCGCTCGCTGTCCCGGTGTTGTCGAGGACGACGTACTCGTCGTTCAGGTTGCTCCCGTCGTTGCCGGCGGCGTCGTAGTTGACCGTCGCGACGGTGACGCCGTCGCCCGACCCACCCGTGTCACCGCCGCCGTCGTTCGTGTCGCTGTACGCCGAGAACAGCGAGAACGAGGTGTCGAACGCCGTCGTGACCGGCACCGACGAGTCACCGTTCACGTTGCTGGAGGCGTCGGTGACGCTGTCGGCGTTGAGTCGGAGGTCGGAGCCGAGCGCACTGGCGACGGCGTTGAGGTTGTCCCGCGGTCCGGAGAACACCTCACCGCTACCGAGCAGGACGACCGCACCGCCCGCGTCGCGGAACGCCGCGAGCGCGTCGAGTTCGGCCTGCGTGAACGCCTCGGGCGGGGTCGTCACGAGGACTGCCCGCGCCCCCGAGAGGTCCGTGGTGTCGAGGTCGTTGACCTGTTCGAAGCCCAGACCGACGCCTTCGAGGTAGCGCTTGTAGTAGGCGGCGTCCTCGACCGAGAGCGCGTAGTCCGCGCCGAACTGCCCGTGGCCGCCGTCGACGTAGACGTCGCCCGTCCGGTCGGTCAGCGAGTCGAGGAGGTTCGTCAGGAAGACGAAGTTCTCGTAGCCGCTGGTGTCGACGGCGTAGCCCTCCCCGGACTCGTAGGACTCGTCGACGAACGGCGACCCGACCATCGCCACGCTCGCGGCGGTGTCGAGGGCCGCCAGCGGCAGGTCGCCGCTGTAGGACTGCCCGCCGCTGTAGACGGTCTGACTCGCGGTCGACTCGGCGCTGACCGGGACGCGCGAGGTGTCGACAGCGCCCGAATCGGTCCGGACGGTCGCGGGCGCGGGGAAGAACAGGTCGTCGACGGTGCGGTTGCGAATCTCGCTGGACGCCGAGGGGTCGGACGCCGACCAGAGTCCGAGGTCCGCGTCGCGGGCGGCCTGTTCTTCGGCGCGGAACTCGTCGTGCCGGGAGAGGCCGGAGTCGTAGACGCGGGTGTAGCCGTCGGTGACGATCTCGCGGTTGTACAGCGTGTCGCGCGACCCGGAGCCGTCGCCGTCGTAGTAGAGATAGGCGAGGACGCGACCGTAGGTGTCCCGCGTCGGCTCTTCGGGGTCGAACACGACGTCGACCGTCGTGTTCGAGAGGCGCGCCTTCGCGTAGTCGGTCGCCTGCTGACCGTAGTCGGCGAGCGTCGTCAGGTCCTCGATACCCTCCCACTCCTGGGTGCGCTCGTACTGCTGGTTGGCGGACTTCTCGGGCGTGTCGATGCCGAGCAGTCGGACCGACTCGACGGTGCCGTCGATCTCGACCTTCGCGGTGTCGCCGTCGAGCACCTCCGTGACGGGCGCGGCGTACGTCTTCGACTTGTCGAGTTCGAGGCCCGGTCGGTCCGCGAAGTAGTCGAACGACGTGTCGAAGTTCGTCGTCGTCGGCTGGTAGGTCGCCCCGGCGTTGTTCGTCGCGTCCGTCACCTGGTCGTCGTTGAACCGGAAGCCAGCGCCGACGGCGTCGGCGACGGCGTTGGCGTTGGCCGTCTCGTCGTAGTCGGAGTAGTCGGCCTGGTCGTGGAGGAAGAGGACGCCACCGCCGGCGACGAAACTCGACAGCGCGTCGAGTTCGCTCCCCGTGAACGCCGTACTCGGCGAGGTGACGACCGCGGCGTCGGCGTCCGACAGGTTACCGACGAGGTCCGAGGTCCCCTTCACGAGGTAGCCGTTGGACTCCGCGTAGTCCTCGAACTTCGCGACCTGCGAGAGGTCGTAGTACTGACCGTGACCCGAGTCCCAGTACACCGTCCCCGACCCGCCCAGCAGGTCGTCCCAGACGTTGAGCAGGAACTCCTCGTTGCCGGACTGCCAGTCGGTGCCGCCCGCGACGAGCGGACACCCGATGCCGACGACCCCGCCGTCGACCGCGACCAGCGGTATGTCCGTCGAACTCGGGTACGAGACGGCGTCCCCGTTGCCGTCCGCGTCCGTGTTCGTCGCCGTCGACTCCGCCCACACCGCGACGGTGTCGTCTGTCAGCGTGCCCCCCGAGGCGTCGAGCAGGCTCGCCGTCGAGTCGAACACCAGCGGCGGAACGGTCGTCGCCGCCTCGACGCGCCCCACCGCGTCGGTCCCCACGAGTTTGCTCCCGAGTGCTGTCCCCGCGACCGTCGAAAGGAACGTGCGTCGTTGCACACCACACCACCAGCGTGTTTGTTACATAATGCTTCGTATTTCTTCTATAGAACTGTCGGAGATAATCAAAGTTGCACAGGACTGCATTGAGAACCGGTGGCGAGCGTCGTTCCGGACCGTCGCCGAGGGGTCGCGACGGAGCAGTGGCTCTCGAACCGAGAACGAGTGGTCGGGAAGTGGTGGGTCACCGACCCGTCTGTCGGGCGACCCGCGCTACTCGCCCAGCAACCGGGCGACGATGCGCTCGGGGTCGAACCGTTCGAGGTCCTCGTACCCCTGGCCCGTTCCGAGGAACAGGATGGGCTTGCCCGTCACGTGGGCGATGGAGATGGCCGCGCCACCCTGCGAGTCGGCGTCGGCCTTCGTGAGGATGGCCCCGTCGATGGCCGCTGCCTCGTTGAACTGGCGGGCGCGCTGGGTCGCGTCCTGTCCGGCGACGGCCTCGTCGACGAACACCGTCATGTCCGGGTCGACGACGCGGTCGATCTTCTCCAACTGGCTCATCAGGTCGTTCGAGGTGTGGAGTCGCCCGGCGGTGTCGCCGAGGACGACGTCCACGTCGTTCGCTTTCGCGTACTCGACGGCGTCGTAGATGACCGCCGCCGGGTCCCCACCCTGCTGGTGGGTGATGATCTTCCGGTCGAGCGCCTCGGCGTGTTCGCGCAGTTGCTCGTTCGCCCCCGCGCGGTAGGTGTCGCCGTTGGCGAGCACCGAGGAGACGCCACGCTGTTCGAACCACTCCGACAGTTTGGCGATGCTCGTCGTCTTCCCGACGCCGTTGACGCCGGTGAAGATGATGACCATCGGCTTGTCGGCCTGCTCGACGCGCCGTTCGAAGTCGAACTGGCCGACGCTGATGACGTCGACGAGCGCCTCGCGCAACGCGGACTCGACGACCTGCCCGGTCGACTGGACCTGGGCGCGGGTCGTCCCCTCGACCTCCTCGCGGATGGTCTCGAGAATCTGCTGGGCGACGCTCATCTCCACGTCCGAAGAGAGCAGCGCCAGCTCCAGCTGTTCGAGCGGTTCGTCGAGGTGTTCGGGCCGGATGATGACGCCACCCGTCGCGAACGCCTTCGCACGCTGACCGAAGCCGGCCTTGAAGTCGTCGCGCTCCTCCTCGGTCGACCGGGAGGTCTCACCCGGCCGCGCCGGGGCCGACTCCGACGTCTCGCTGACGGACTGGTCGGTGTCGGCGTGTGCGTCGACCGTCGCTGCGGTGTCGACCGACTCCTCACCGACGGGTTCGGAGTCGGACTCGGGGCTGGGGTCCGCCTCGGTGACGGCCTCCGTCCCCGAGGTCGCACCGCCGGGTTCGGACGGCGCGTCCGGCTCCGGCGACGTGTCTGCCTCGGCAGGGGCGTCGGCGTCGGCTGCCGCGTCCGCCTCGGCGTCGGCTGCCGCGTCCGCCTCGGCGTCGGCTGCCTGCGCTTCCTCCTCGGCCGCCTCCTCGGCGGCTTCCTCGGCGTCCTTGCGGAACCGGCCGAGCTTCTCCTTCAGTCCGTCGAACATCGCTTACTCGTCGTCGCCGTCGTCTTGCTGCTGCATCTGCTGCTGGAGCTGTTGCATCTGCTGTTGTTGCATCTGCTGGGCCTGCTGTTCGAGCTGGTCGCTCTCGGCTTCGAGTTCGGCGATATCCTCCTGGACGCCCGCGATACGCTCGTCGAGCAGGTCCTTCCGGCGGTTGAGGCTCTCGACGGCCCCGTTCTGGTCGCGCTCGGCGGCGTAGCCACCGCCCAGTTCGACGACGATCTCGTCGATGTCGGCGACCTCGGCGCGGACGTACGCGCCGCCGCCCAGCGGCACCTGCACGGTGTCGCCGGAGTCGAGACGCTCGACGGCCTCGATGGCCTCGTCGGCCTCGCCCTTCTCGGTCTCGAACTCCGAGATCTCCTCTTCGAGGGACTCGATCTCCTGCTCGATAGCCTGCATCTGCTGCTGAAGCTCCTGCATCTGACCGCCGCCGCCACCACCCAGACTCATGCTTCGATCTCGCTGATCTCGACCTGGGTGCGCTTCAGGCCGTGTTTCGAACCGAAGTCGGCGAGCGTGTGCTCGCGGGCGACCGACTCGTTGACCGCGTCGATGGTCTTGGAGAACTCCTCCCATCCGTCGCGGCCCTGGAACCGGCCGCTCACAGTAAACTGACTCATACGCCACGATGCGGTGGCGAGCGGGAAGAAAGTTCCTGTTCCGGGGTCAGTACCCCGGGAGGCTCGCTCAGTCGATGAAGCCGAGCGCGTCCTCGATGCGCCCGAGTTCCGGCCCGGTCGTCTCCTGACCGCAGACGTAGCCGGTCGTGTTCGCGACGAGTCCCGACCCGACCAGCGGCGCACCGTAGTTGATGGTGCCGATGTCGGCGGGGACGTCGAGGTGGTCTTCGAGGTAGTCGAGTTCGCCGTCGGTCGCCTTCGGGTGACAGAGCACGCCGTCGTTCGTCGCGACGGCGGCCGTCCCGTCGGTCCGGACGGTGGCGATCTCGCCACGCTCGACGGGGACGTCGAGCGCGTCCTTGACGGCCATCACGGCCTCTCGCGAGAGGTCGGGGTGGACGTACGCGCCGTAGTCGTTCGCGAGCACGACGTTGCCCGCGGCGTTGATGCGCCCCGGGAACGTCTCGACGGGGACGTCCGTGGCGTCCTCGATGCGCTCGCGTTCGTAGTCCTCGATGCGGCCGCTGACGAGCAGGGCGTTCTCGTTGCCGACGGCGAGTGCGCCGACGGTCGAGGAGCCACCGATGGTCGTCTCGACGGGTGTGACGTCGAGTTCCTCGGCGAACGACGCGACGAGGTCGTCGTCGGCGTCCGGTCTCACCAGTAGGCAGTCGTCGGTCGCACACGCGAAGACGCCGACGTACGAGGACCCGAAGAGTGCCGCGCGAAGCACGCCTACGCCGTCTCGACTTCGACGACGCGCTCGCCGTCCTCTTCGAAGCGGGCCGCACGAACGCGCAGTTTGCTCGGCGGGTTCTTCCGACCGCGTTTCCAGACGGCCTCGTTGACCGAGCTGTCGAGGCGGACCTCGCCCGTCTCGACGGCGAACTGCTTGGCGAGGTGCTCACGGACGAGCGTCATCGCCTTGTCGGCGCGCTTGTGTTTCGGTTCGGCCTTGACGTCACGGAGCGGGACGGTGACGACGCGCTCCTCGAAGTCGTTGGCGCTCATTCGTCCGTGTCACTCCGCCGCCAGTTGCGGCGCTTCGGGTTTCGCATCGTGTCGCGGTCGGTCTTCATGATGACCCACGCCGGCACGCGACTGTTCTGGCGCTCCAGCTTGGCCAAGCGCTTCTTCTTGGCCTTGGACTTCTTGCTCATACTGGCAGGGAGTTCCGCCGGCGAGCATAAATGGTTGTTCCTTTGTCCGGCAGACCGTGACGGTCTCGCGTACGGTGGTTCGGGACCTCACAACGCCGCCAGACAGTCGTCCACCGCGTCGCGGAGCGCCCGCTCACGTGGGTCGTCCCAGAGGTGTGTCCCCATCCGGTTGGGCGCGTAGGCGAAGCCGAGGGCACGTGCGGGGTCGGCGAACGCGAACGACCCGCCCGCTCCCGGCGCGCCGAACGCCGCTGGACTCCCGAACGCGAACCCCTCGGTAGGCTTCCAGAACCCCGCGGTGTAGGCGGTGTCGGTCTTCAGGACCACGTCGCGAGCGCCACCGGACGGTGGCCGGGCGGGCCGCCGGAGTTCGGCCACCGTCTCCTCGTCCAGTCCGACCGATGCGGGGTCGCTCGCCAGCAGGCCGTAGAGGCGGGCGACGTCCCGAACCCGTCCGACGCCGGTCCCCGCGGGAACCTCCAGCGAGCGGTACGCGGGGTCGTTCAACTCCGCCGGCGAGGACATCGCGAACGGACTGAGCGCCCGACTCGACAGCGACCGTGGGTTCGCCAGCGCGAGCAGCAGACGAGGCGGGAACGTGTCGACGCTCGTCAGGAGGTCGGTGAGACCGAACCCCTCGATGGCGGCGACACGCTCTTCGGCCACGTCGTCGGGGAGCCCGACGTAGAACTCGACGTCGAGCGGCGCGGCGAGTTCCTCGGCGAAGTACCGACCGAGCGTCCGTCCCTCGGGGTCCGTCCGCTGGAGCAGTTCGCTCTCGTACCAGCCGAGCGACCAGGCGTGGTAGCCGTGACGCTCGCCCGGCGGCCAGTCCGGGCGTTTCCCGGCGAGGAGCGTCGTCAGGTTCTCCCGGTCGGCGATGCGCTCGGGCGTCAGCGTCTCGTCGATGGCGGCGACGCCGGCCCGGTGGGCGAGCAGTTGACGGACGGTAACCTCTCGCTTCCCGGCGACGCCGAACGACGGCCAGTGGTCGGCCACCCGGTCGTCGTAGTCGAACAGCCCCTGCGCGTGGGCGTGGGCCATCGTCGTCGCGGCGACGCCCTTGGTCGTCGAGAAGACGAGCACGAGCGTGTCCGCGGCCCACGGCTCGGTTCGGTCGGCGTCCCGGTAGCCGCCCCAGAGGTCGACGACGCACTCGCCACGGTGGTAGACGGCGCAGGCCGCGCCGAGTTCGCCGCGTCGGGCGACGTTCTCGCGGAACGCGGCGAGGACCGGTTCGAACCCGTCGGCGACGGTGCCACGGATGGGGGCTGTCCGGGTGACCATGCGCGGTAGTTCGTCGCGGTCGACATATCGTTACGGGAGTGGTGCCCCACGCCCACCGCCACATCGCTCACACCAGCGTCAACGGCACCATCAACAACACGCCCGCCGTCACGCCCGCGGCGAGTTCGGGGTAGCCCCGCGAGGGCAACCCCTCGCCGACGTCCAGCGCCTCGGGGATGAACTCCGAGAGCACGAGGTAGATCATCGCGCCCGCCGCGAACCCGAAGCCGACCGGGAGGAACTCCCGGGCGATACGGACGAAGTAGAACGCGACGACCGCACCGATGGGCTGTGGGAGACTGGAGAAGACGGCCCACCACACCATCCGCCAGCGCGAGACGCCCATCGCCTGGAGCGGGATGGAGATAGCCAGCCCTTCGGGGACGTTGTGGATGGAGATGGCGACGGTCATGAACACCGCGAGCAACGGGACGGTGACGCCCACCACCGGTATCCCGCCGTTCCCCAGTCCCAGTTCGGCGAACGAGACGCCGATGGCGACGCCCTCGGGGAACGAGTGGACCGTCAACACGCCGAGGATGAGCAGCAGTTTGCGGTAGTCGGCCTCCTCGTACTGTTTGGGGTCGACCTCGGCCCCCTCGATGACGTCGTGGGCGAGGACGACCAGCAGGACGCCGGCGAGCAGGCCGACGACGAGCGGGAGCCACGTCCGGGCGGTCGGCGACAGACCGAGGTCGACGGGGAGCGTCCACGGTTCGGCCGCCGCCAACCCCTCGCCGACGAGACCGAACAGCGAGGCGGCGACCATGATTCCCGACGCCAACCCCCACAGCACGACGTTCCACCGGTCGGACACCGAGTCGACGACGAAAAAGGGGAGCGCCCCGACACCCGTCGCCAGCGCGGTGACCAACCCGGCGAGGAAGACGAACGCGAGATAGGCCAGTTCGACCACGGACGCGGTAGGCGTCGAGCGACCATAAACGTATCAGAAACGCGATAAGTTTTGGCGGGCCTAAACCACGGGCGGTGGCGAATCGGTCCACTGCTCTCAGAGCGAGAACGTGGCGACCGACTCGTACCGCGCCCCTTCGTTCGTGAGCGTGCTCTCGGTGAGCTGGACCGCGTCGACGTGCAGCGCCGTGGTTCCGGTGTCTGTTCCGGCGACCGCTCGCTGGACGCGCTCTTTCTCGGCGGCGTGGTCCATCCGCGCGAGCGTCACGTGCGGGGTGAACGCGTGGTCGTCGGGGTCGAACCCCAGGTCGGTCGTCGCACGCTCGACGGCGGTCGCGAGTCGCGTGAGCTCCGCCGCGCCGTCCTCGACACCCAGCCAGACGACCGCGATGTAGTCTCCCCCGGGGAACGTCCCGTAGCCCCCGAGCGTGCAGTCGAACGGGTCGACGCCGCTCGACGCGACGGCCCCGTCGAGCGCGGTGACGAGCGTGTCGAGTTCGGCGTCCTCGTCGGGCACGTCGCCGAGGAACTGGAGCGTGACGTGGGCCTGGGCGGGGTCGGTGAGTCGAAGTCCGTCGAGTCCCCGAAACGGCTCCTGGGCGCGTCGAATCGCCTCGCTCGCCGCCGAACAGTCGACGCTGACGAACGCGCGCATGAGTAACCCGGAGGTTCGGGTGCGTAGCCCTTAACCCTGCCAGTCGCCAAACCCGGCCATGACCGACGGTTCGGACCGCGACGACCGCGACGCGGGAGACGGCGAGCGCCGCCCCCACCGGTTCTCCGAAGGGCAGGGGTTCGAGGACCCCTACGAGGGGTTCGACCTCGACCCGCCGGAACTCGACGTCGACCTCTCGAAGGTCGACCCGGTGGACTCCCGGGCGCTGACGGACATGCTCGACGAACGGCAGGTACCCAGCGACGCCGTCGACGCCGACCAACTGGTCGACGTCGGCCTGGAGTACATCCAGATCAACCGCTACGAGCAGGCGACCGAGACGCTCGAACGCGCCGCTCGCCTCACCGACGACGACGGCACCGCCCAGGAGGCGTGGGTGAACAAGGGCGCGGCCCACGCCGAACTGGAGGAGTACGACGAGGCCATCGGCGCGTACCGCGAGGCGCTGCACATCGACGACGACTCCGAGCACGCCGCCACCGCCGAGACGAACCTCGCGTACGCGCTGTGGGAGGCCGGACGCACCGAACAGGCGCTCGAACACGCCGAACGCGCCGTCGAGGTCGACCCCCGATTCGGCCAGGCGTGGTACAACCGCGGGTTCTTCCTCGCCGAACGCGGCCTCAACCAGGACGCGGTGAACTGCCTGGACAACGCCATCCGCCTCGGCTTCAACAACCCCGAAGTGCTCGAGGAGAAGGCCGCCGCCCTCGAACAGTTGGGCGAGGAGGAGGAAGCCGAGCGCATCGCCGAGGAAGCAGAAGAGATACGGAAGCGCGCCGAACAGCGACTGGTAGAGTAGATGCTGCTGACAGAACGCGAAACCAACGAAGGGTTGCTCGTCTCGGTGTGTGACCGCGACGTGCTCGGCGAGACGTTCGAGGCCGGGGAGTTCTCGCTCACCGTCGAGGAGGAGTTCTACGCCGAGGACGCCGCCGAGGCCGACGAGGAGGCCGTCGCCGGCGCGCTCGCGCGTGCTGCCGTCGCCAACATCGTCGGACGCGAAGCCGTCGAGGTCGCCGTCGAACACGGGTTCGTCGACGAGTCGACCGTCCTCGACCTCGGCGAGACCCGCCACGCACAGCTCCTGCGGCTGTAACGGGCCGACCGTCCTCCCGTCCCCTCACACGCCGGGTAGCTGCGCGGCTCGTGCGTCGTGACGCTCCCCACTCGTTCCCATCGTCCGTTCACGGCTCGTCTCACTCGCCGTTCGCCGGTAGTTCTCGCTCACTCCGTTCGCTCCGAACCACGCTAACCGAAGGTGTGTTACCCCACGAGCACCGACGGATAGCCAATGAGTACACAGGACACGACCCCGCTCGACGTCGAGCGTATCCGCGACGAGTTCCCCATCCTCTCGCGCCGTGTCGGCGGTGACGTGACGACGCCCGGCGAGGGACCGGGCGACGAGACGCCGCTGGTCTACCTGGACAACGCCGCGACGAGCCAGACACCCGACCGCGTCGTCGACACCATCGCCGACTACTACCGCTCGTACAACGCGAACGTCCACCGGGGTATCCACAGCCTGAGTCAGGAGGCCAGCGTCGCCTACGAGGAGGCCCACGACCGGGTCGCGGAGTTCGTCGGCGCGAACGGGCGCGAGGAGATCGTCTTCACGCCGGGTACCACCGAGGGGATGAACCTCGTGGCCTACGCGTGGGGCCTCGCAGAACTCGGTCCCGGCGACGAGGTGGTGCTCACGGAGATGGAACACCACGCCTCGCTGGTGACGTGGCAACAGCTCTGTAAGCGCACCGGCGCGGAGGTCAAGTACATCCCCGTCGACGAACAGGGCTACCTCGACATGGACGCTGCCGCCGAGATGGTCACCGACGACACGAAGATGGTCAGCGTCGTCCACGTCTCGAACACGCTCGGGACGGTCAACCCCATCGCCGACCTCGCGGACCTCGCCCACGACCACGACGCCTACGTGTTCGTCGACGCCGCCCAGTCGGTCCCGAACCGACCCGTCGACGTCGACGACCTGGGGGCGGACTTCCTCGCGTTCTCGGGCCACAAGATGTGCGGGCCTACGGGCATCGGCGCGCTGTACGGCCGCGAGCACATCCTGGAGGAGATGCAGCCGTACCTCTACGGCGGCGACATGATCCGCAAGGTCACCTACGAGGACTCGACGTGGGAGGACCTCCCTTGGAAGTTCGAGGCCGGCACGCCGAACATCGCCGGTGGCATCGCGCTCGCCGAAGCGTGTGACTACCTCGACGAGGTCGGCCTCGAACGCATCGAGACCCACGAACGAATGCTCACGGCGTACGCCTACGACCGCCTGACCGAGTTCGACGACGTCGAGGTGTACGGCCCGCCGGGCGACGACCGCGGGGGACTGGTCGCGTTCAACCTCGACGGCGTCCACGCTCACGACCTCTCCTCGATAGTCAACGACCACGGCGTCGCCATCCGCGCCGGCGACCACTGCACCCAGCCGCTCCACCAGAAGATGGGCGTCCCCGCCTCCGTCCGGGCGTCGTTCTACCTCTACAACACCCGCGAGGAGGTCGACGTGCTCGTCGACGCCGTCGACGACGCCCGACGGCTGTTCGCGTAGTCGCCCCGAACCGGGGCGTCCCCCACCAGACGTAGCTTCACCCGTCCACACTCCGACCCCGGAGAGCGCACGACGACTTCTGGACGACACCCTGGTCGTCGATGCCACGGCTCGCCGCCTCGTGTGCGTCACGCTCACAAATCGAACGCTCATGAACGTATTTACTCGATAAGTAGTAAATCTTAAACTCGGCTCTCGGCTACCGCTGTTGTGACCGTTGTACTACGCGCCAACCGAACAGCAGTAGCACAGGTTCGACGATGATGTGGCAGGACGTGGTGTTCCTCGCGGGGAGCGTCTTCTCGCTGGTCGTGTTGGTTCCGACGCTCCGCGACTCGATGGCCAGCGTCCCGCTCGGGACAACCCTCCCCTCCGCGACCATCGGCCTCGTCTACGGGACGACGTTCTTCACGCTCGGTATGGAGCTCTCGGCCGCCGGGTCGCTCCTGACGGGCGTCATGTGGAGCCTCATCGCCTACCTCCGTTCGCCACACCGTTTCAACGACGACCACTCCGGGGCCGCCGGCCGAACACACGCCGCCGGGTCGGACGCACACGCCGCCAGCGCCGACTGACCGCGCGACCGACTCGCTGCCGAACTCACTCCTCCGAGCGCTCACCCCCGAGCAGTCGCCACGTCGCCAGCGCACCGCCCGCGAGCGCCGTGAACGCGCCGAACCCGGGGCCGCTCCCGCCGGTCGTCCCGTCGGTCGCGGTCGTCGCCGTCGTGTTCGAGGTGGCCGCCGCCGTGGACGGTCGCGGCGTGTCGGTCCCCGCCTGCGTCGAGACGGAGGTGCTCGTCGCGGGCGTCTCCTCGGTCGTCGGGGCGGTCGTCGTCACCGAAGCGTCGACGGCGACCGGCGTCCGCGTCGCCGCCGGCGACGTGTCGGCGTCGGCGGGCGGGTCCGTGAACGTGTACAGCCCCGCGTTCTGTGGGGGTTCGCCGCGCTCCTCGGCGACGCCGAGGTTCGGAGCGACGAACCCGCCCGCGACCGGGACCGCGTCGAAGAAGTTCGCCTCGGACGGGTCGGCCCACCCCGCGAGCAACCCGGGACTGGCGGGGTCGGCGACGTCGTACGCCCGGACGCCGTCGAGATACCACGAGGTGTACAGGCGGTCGCCGCGGAACGCGCAGTTGTGGGCCGTGGTGAGCGTCTTCCCGCTCTCGGCGTCCGGAGCCGAGGGCGCGAGGATGGCTCGTCGGCGGGCGGTGTCGAGGGTCGGGACCGCCTCCTCGCCCTCGACGAGACCGGATTCGAGGTCAGAGACGTCCCACAGCGTCACGCCGCCCATCCCCTCGACGCCCTCGCCGAACGCCTCGTGACTGACGGCGAGCAGGCCGTCGTCGTTCAACGCGGCGTTGTGGGCGTTGCCGGGCGGGTTCAACAGGGCTCGACGAGTCTCCGACCGCGGGAGGTTGCGGAGTTCCTCCAGCGGCCGGCCACCGATACGCGCGATGGTCGACGGGGTGGCGGGGTCGCTCACGTCGAGCACCCACGTCCCGGTCTCCCAGTAGGAGGCGTACAGTCGCTCGCCGTCGACCGTCAGGTCGTGGCAGTTCCGGAGGTTCGAGTCCAACATCGACAGGCGGTCGGCGGCGTCGACGGGCGACCAGTCGGTCACCTTCTTCGCCTCGCCGCCGTCGTCCATCTCGACGACGACGACCGGTTCGTCGTGGCGGCCGCTGCCGGTGAGGTACGCCGTCGTCCCGTCGAGAGCGACGTTGTGGACGCCGTGGTCGGCCTCGTAGAACGAGACGAGTTCGGGGTCGTCAGGCGTGGAGACGTCGAACAGCGCCGCCCCCTGGAGGTCGGTCTGACTGGGACCGGCCGGCCCGGCGACGAGCACGTTCGACCCCGAGCACTCGACGTCCCAGATACCCGACAGCGGACCGTCCTCGTGGTCCGCACGGATGGAGCGGCGCTCCGCGAGCAGTTCCGGCGACGCGAGGTCCGAGACGTCCGCGACGGCGAACCCGTCGCCGGTCGCGACGAACACCGTCTCGCCGTCGTCGGCGACGGCGGTGTCCTGGGTTCCCGGAATCGCGAGCGTGCCGGTCGGACCGAACGCGTCGCCCTGCGAGCGGGCCGCCACGCGGCCGGAGACTGCGCCACCGGCGGTGCCGACGGCGGCCAGCGACCCGACAGCGGTCAAGAGCGCTCTGCGACGCATTCACCGCACCTCGGCCGGGTGGTCGTGGTCGTGCGGTCGGTCGAACGAACGTGGAGGAGCCATCATTCCTTCGTACAGTCACTACTGATAACTAATAACTCCACCCGTGAGTGAAAGGTGGCTCTGAGCGACCGCCCGGAACCGTTTTCCCCCGGACTCTCGTAACGTCGCCAACGATGGGACTCGGCTCGGACATGTATCGGCAGCAGATACTGGACCACTACAAGAACCCGCGGAACTACGGCGAACTCGAGGACGCGACGTTCTCCCACGTCGGCGAGAACCCGACGTGTGGGGACACCATCAAGGTGGACGTGCGCCTCGCCGACGACGGCGAGACCATCGAACGGGTCGCGTTCTCCGGTGACGGCTGTGCCATCTCGCAGGCCAGCGCGAGCCTCCTCACCCAGGAGTTACCGGGGCTGACGCTCTCTGAACTCGACGCGATGGACCGCGACGATATCGTCGACATGCTGGGCGTCGACATCTCGCCGATGCGCATCAAGTGTGCCGTCCTCGCCGAGAAGGTCGCTCAGGACGGCGCGAAGATACACACCGGCGAACTCGAGATCGACCGGACGAAGACCGAGGAGTAGTCGGGCAGTTCTCTCGCGGTGGTTCTCGGACCGGGAGCGACGGCTACGGGAGAGACGACGACCCGAGTGGTCGACACTCGGCGACGAGCACGAAACAGGAAACGGGCGGGGACGAACCCGCGAGCATGAAGCGGGTCGTTCGGCGCGCTATTCGGGCTTCAGACCCTCGCCGGTGACGCGCATGACGGCCTCGCCGTCGGGGAGGTTCGGCGCGTCGACGAGTTTGACGATGCGTTTGTTGCCCTTCGACTTCCGGAGGTACATCCGGAACGTCGACTTGTGGCCCAGGATGTTCCCACCGATGGGCTTCGTGGGGTCGCCGAAGAACGCGTCGGGGTTCGACTGGACCTGGTTCGTGACGACGACCGCGGCGTTGTAGAGGTTGCCGACGCGGTCGAGGTCGTGGAGGTGTTTGTTGAGCTTCTGCTGACGGTTCGCGAGTTCGCCACGACCGACGTACTCCGCACGGAAGTGAGCGGTCAGCGAGTCGACACAGAGCAGTCGGACGGGGAACTCGCTGTCCTCGTACTCGCTGGCGATCTCCTGGGCTTTCTCGGCCAGGAGGATCTGGTGGTTGGAGTTGAACGCCTTCGCGACGTGAATCTTGTCGAGGAACGACTGGAGCAGTTCGTCGCGTGCCTCTTCGTCGTCGATGGAGCCTTCGATTTCGCGCTGGTCCATCGCGGCCTGGAGCACGTCGTCTTCGAGACCGAACAGCATCTCCTCGATACGCTCGGGACGGAACGTGTCCTCGGAGTCGATGAAGATGACGCTGCCGCCGAGCCCACCCTGTTCGGGCGGGAGCTGGACGTTCACCGAGAGCTGGTGGGTGATCTGGGACTTGCCGGCCCCGAACTCGCCGTACACCTCGGTGATGGACTGGGTCTCGACGCCCCCGCCGAGCATCTCGTCGACCTCCGGGATGAGCCACTCGAGCTTGCCGATGCGTTCGCGGCGCTGGAGCACCTGCGAACCGGTCTCGAACCCGCCGATGTCGGCGGCTTCACGGGCGGCCTGGATGATGTCGTGAGCGGTCGACTCGCCCACGTCGGCGGTGTTCGACAGTTCGGCGGGGGAGGCGACGGCGATGCCCTGATAGGACTCGTAGCCGTTCTCCTTGAGCTTCTCTGCGGTCGCCGGACCCACGCCGGGGAGGTTCTCGAGGTCTGCTGGTCCTGCCATGGACGTGGCTTGCGCTCCTCCGGGTATAAACCCTCGTTAACAGCACACTGAAAGTGAAACCGCCAGACTGCGCGTGTGTGATTTCCCACGTCTCCGAGAGTGTATCAGGGAAGCGAGTGCAGTCGACTCCTTGGAGACCGACTCGGACGAGGAAGTCGAGCGAGTGAAAGTGAACGGTCGATGCCGAGCGATGAGCGAACGGGAGGAGTCGGACCGCGGAGTCTCAGGGCATGTCGAGGGCGGCCCCGGTGAGGGCGAGGATGCCGAACACGCCCGCGACCGTCAGCACGCTCTCGGAGACACCGACGGTGGCCGGACCGAGTGACTCGACGACGACCAGCACGACGCCGACGAGCGTCTGGAGCGGTCTGCCGGCCATCCGCCGCGGAGCCAGGCGGGCGGTGAGCGCGAGGCCACCGAGGACGTCTCGGAGGCGCGTCAGTCCACCCGAGGGG
Organism: Halomarina rubra; assembly: GCF_023699475.1. Taxonomy (GTDB): domain Archaea; phylum Halobacteriota; class Halobacteria; order Halobacteriales; family Haloarculaceae; genus Halomarina; species Halomarina rubra. Next base: position 310,766 of record NZ_JALXFV010000005.1, read on the forward strand.
TCGGGCGACTCGGCGGACTCGAACTGGTCGAACGTCGGCAGGGGGACGCGTTCGACCCGTCCGGTGTGGACGCGCGCGCCGGTCTCGTCGCCGACCGCGAGCAGGGTGACGCGGTCGGCGTCGCTGCCGACGACGCGGTAGACGCCCGCGGGGAGCGTCTCGGCGTCGGCGGGAACGCGGACGTGGTCGTAGGGGGCGACCATCTACCCCCACGGGCGGCCGTCACCCTCGGGCCACAGCGGGTACCAGTACTCCTTCTCCGCTTCGACCGTGAGTTCGCCGTCGAGCACGCTCTCCAGTTTGAACTCGACGGCGCTGTCGCGCTCGTGGCCCCCGGAGGGCGCGAACGGGTAGAACGCGCCGCGGCGGAACGAGTACACCCAGTAGACGACCTGCCCCTCGCTGGCGGGGCCAGCACCCGGTCCCGTCGTCGCCTTCTCGAAGCTGAACAGCGCGGCGAGCAGTCGCGAGCCGAACCCCTGCTCGACGAACGTGTCCGCCGCGAAGTGGATACTCGTCACGAGGTCCTCGAAGTCGTCGTCTTCGAGCACGACCCACTGGTAGCCGTGACTGTCGCCGACGAAGCGTGCCCGTGTCCCCGTCTCTATCTCGCCGGCTTCGAGGATGGCCTCCACCTCCTCCATCGTCTCGGCGAACGCCGTCGAGTCGACGTTCGAGAAACAGAGCGCCGCCTCGCCGGTCGGGTCGTACCGGAGGTCGGCCTGCATCGTCATGTGCGCCGTACTCATCCCGAACAGGTCCTCCGGCGACGCCGCTCGGGTGGCGTCGGTCTCGGCGCTGATACCCAGCGCCGAGCGGAGGGAGTCGAAGATGCCCATACGCCGGCTACGCTCGCCGGTGTCTTAGAGCCACACGACTCGCGCGTCGGCGAAACGGACGAGAGGAGACGGGGTCGGTGGACCGTTCAGGCGAGTTCCTGTTCGAGCGCACGGAGGCGCTCGACGCGCTTCTCGGTGCTCGGGTGGGTGCTGAAGATGCGCCCGATGAATCCGCTCCTGATGGGGATGATGAAGAACGCATTCATCTCCGCCTGCTCGCGCATGTCGTCCTGTGGGACGCGGTCCATCTGACCCGATATCTTCAGCAGGGCCGAGGCGAGCGCAGCGGGGTTGCCGGTGATGACCGCCCCGCCGCGGTCGGCGGAGTACTCGCGGTAGCGACTGAGCGCCCGGATGAGGACGAACGACACCACCCAGACGACCAGCGAGGCGACGATGGCGACGATGACGCCGCCGTTCTCGCGCCGACCGCCGCCGAACCACCAGCCGAAGCGGACGACGAGGAACGCGAGCGTCGAGAGGAACGACGCGATGGTCATCACCATCACGTCGCGGTTCTTGATGTGGGCGAGTTCGTGGGCGAGCACGCCCTCCAACTCCTCCTCGGTCAGCGTGTTCATGATGCCCGTCGTCACCGCGACGGCCGAGTTGCTCGGCGAACGTCCCGTCGCGAACGCGTTCGGGACGCGCGAGTCGGCGACGGCGACCTTCGGTTTCGGGACGTCGGCCTGCTGGCTCAGCCGCGAGAGCATCGCGTGCAGTTCGGGGTACTCCTCTTCGGAGACTTCGCTGGCACCCATCGAGTACAGCGCCAGCTTGTCGCTGAAGAAGAACTGCCCGAGCGAGAACAGCCCCATGAACACGACCATGATGGCCAGTCCCGCGTACTGGAACAGTATCGCCGCGAAGACGATGTAGAGGGCGAAGAGCAGGAACATGGTGAGCACCATCCGCCCACGCAGTCCCCAGTCGGGTTTCCACTCCATACACACGTATTGGAGACCGGAGAGTTAAACGTCACCGTCGGCGACCGGTGGTCAGATACCGAGGCGTCGTCGTCGGCTGGGTCAGTCGTCGGCGGCCTGCTCGACCGCCCGGCGCTGGTCGTCGTGGAGGAGACACGCGGCCGCCCACCCCGCGTCGGTCTCCTGGAGGTCGGGGTGGGTCCGTTCACAGGGCGTCACGAACGCCTCGTCGAGCCGTTCGCGGGCGCAGTCGTGGTTGCCGTCGACCTCGGCCGCCAGCGCCTCGGCGAGAACCCGCTCGGCGTCGGCGTCGGTCAGTTCGGCGGGGACGCCGAACTCCTCGCGGACGCCGGCCGCGAGCGTCTCGTCGTCGGGCGCGTCGGCCCCGTCGGTCTCGGTGTGGGCCGTCCGGACCGTCTCGAGGTCGAGCGGCTCCCGGTGGAGTCGTTGCCGGAGGTCCTGGACGGCCCGCCACTCGCGCTGGTCGAAGTCGTAGTCCGACGGCGGGATGACCTCCGGACAGCGCGTGTGGAACCGACACCCTTCGGGGGGGTTCGCCGGGCTGGGTACGTCCCCCGAGAGCGTCACGGACTCGCCGCGACGGCGAGGGTCGGGCCGCGGGATGGACCCCAGCAGCGCCCGGGTGTAGGGGTGCTGAGGGTCGGTGAACAGCTGTTCGGTCGGCGCTATCTCGACTATCTCGCCGAGGTACATGACGGCGACGCGGTCGCACACCTCCCGGACGACGCCGAGGTTGTGGCTGATGAACAGCATCGCGAGGTCGAACTCGCGCTGGACGTCGTTCATCAGCTCCAGGATGTCCGCCTGGATGGAGACGTCGAGGGCGCTGACGGGTTCGTCGGCGACGAGCAGGTCGGGGTTCACGACCAGCGCGCGAGCCAGCGCGATGCGCTGTTTCTGCCCGCCGGAGAACTCGTGGGGGTAGCGGTCGACGTCCTCGGGCGAGAGACCGACCCGCCCGAGCAGGTCCTTCACGACGTTCCGGCGGCGCTGTCGGTCGGTGATGCCGTGGATGCGCAACGGTTCGGCGACCGACTCCCCGACGGTCATCCGCGGGTCGAAGCTCGCGGTGGGGTCCTGGAAGATCATCTGGGCGCGGCGACGGAACCGCTTCAGGTCGCGTTTCCCGTAGTCGGTGATGTCCTCGCCGTCGAACGACACCTCGCCGGCGGTCGGCTCCTCCAGACGCAGCAGGGAGGTGGCGACCGTCGACTTCCCACAGCCTGACTCGCCGACGATACCGAGGGTCTCGCCGGGACTGACCGCGAAGTCGACGCCGTCGACCGCCCGGACCCGACCGGTCTCGCGCTTCAGTACGCCCGAGGTTATCGGGTAGTGTTTCTGGAGCCCCTCGACGACCAGCAGCGGGCGGTCGCTCATCGGTCGCCCTCCGACCGCGACCGGCCGTTCGCTCGGGTCTCGGCGGACGTCGGCGGGTCACCACCGTCGACGCGGGTGGTCCCGTCGGCGGTCGCCCCCTCGCGGGCCGCAGCGAACCCGGTCTGGACCGTCGTCTCGTCGTACCCCTCGCCGTAGTAGACACACGAGACGCGCTGGTCGCTCCCGTCGACGGCGTGCAGCGGGGGTTGGTCGCCTGCGACGCAGTCGTCGACCGCGTGAGGACACCGGTCGGCGAACCGACAGCCCTCGGGCGGGTCGGTGACGCTCGGGAGCGACCCGCCGATGGAGAGCATCCGGTCGCCACGACCCGGGAGACACTCCAGCAGCGCCCGGGTGTAGGGGTGCGCTGGCGTCTCGAACACGTCGAAGACGTCCCCGCGTTCCATCACCTTCCCGGCGTACATGACGACGACGCGGTCGGCGATCTCCGCCACGACGCCGAGGTCGTGGGTGATGAACAGGATGGCCATGTCGAGGTCCCGCTGTATCTCCTTGAGCAGGTCGAGAATCTGGGCCTGGATGGTGACGTCGAGTGCGGTGGTCGGCTCGTCGGCGATGAGCAGGTCGGGGTCCGAAGCGAGCGCCATCGCGATGATGACCCGCTGTTTCATCCCCCCGGAGAACTCGTGGGGGTGGTCGTCGAACCGGTCGGCGGCGTCCGGGATTCCGACCCGGTCGAGGAGGTCGATGGCACGGTCGCGGGCGTCGGTCTTCGAGACGTCCTCGTGGAGTTGGATGGCCTCGACGATCTGCCAGCCCACGGTGTAGACGGGGTCGAGTGCGCTCTGGGGGTTCTGGAACACGTGGGCGATGTCCCCGCCACGGATGTGTCGGAGTGCCGCCGGTGGGGCCCGGACCACGTCGACGTAGCCCCGAGCTATCTCGTCGCCGTCTCGCTCCTCGACGACGACGAACTGGTCGTCGTCGCCGGCCGCGAGGTCGGCGGGAGAGTCGTCCGCGACGTCGAAGACGGCCGTGGGGAAGGCGTCGGCGAGTTCCCGGACCGTCTCCAGGTCCCGGAAGGCGATGGCCCCCTCGGGGATGGCACCGGGAGGCATCTGGATGATCTTGGTGATGGACTCGCTGGTGACGGTCTTGCCGGAGCCGGACTCCCCGACGATGCAGACCGTCTCGCCGCGGCGGACGTCGAAGTCGATACCGTCGACGGCGTGGACGACTCCGTCGCTCGTCCGAAACTGCGTGTGGAGGTCCTGAATCGCGAGCAGTCGGTCGTCCATGTGGATACGTGTCGGCTCTCGTGGAGGAGTATAAGGGTTGGTGTGACGACGACGCTCGCTTCAGCTATCAACGGAGAACCCGTCGCCGGGGGGAGGACGGGAAGTTGAAGAGAACGATGAGCAATCGGCGTTGGTTGAATATCCTCAAACGTATAAACGCGTCGGTGAGTGAAATCGAAATTTTAGCCCCGTTGAGCGTCCTAACGCCAACCACCACATCGTAAGACTAATAAAATGCTATACCTTTCCGAGGTAATATGTCACGTAATATCGAACGGCGTGATGACAACCGGCACAAGAAGATTGACCGGCGCGCCTGGCTCAAGGGGATCGGCGTCGCTGGTGCCGCTGCACTGGCAGGTTGTAGCTCCGGGGGGGACGGTGAGGACACTCCGGGCGGCAACGACACCCAGACCGACAGCACCGACACCAGCGACCCGCTGGGGACGACTCAGGGCACGAGCACCGACGACGGCAGCGAACTGCCAGAGGTCGGCGGCACGTACACCACGGCCATCGGCAACTCGCTCGGGACGCTCAACCCGCTGTACAACACCGAGAGCACGGCGGGCGGCGTCATCGGCTACGCCCTCGACGGGAGTTACGGCTTCAAGCCCGGCAGCGAGTACTTCCCGCGCATCTTCGACCTCAGCTCCGAGGACAACAAGACCTGGACGGCGACCATCCCCGAGGGGCTGACGTTCAGCGACCCCTACGGTGAGGTCACCGCCGAGGACTTCGTCTACCAGATCAACGAGGTCCAGAAGAGCGAGTGGGCAGGGACCGCCGACGCCGCGAGCTGGACCGAGGAGATGACCATCGAGGAGAAGAGCAAGTACGAGTTCACCATCGAACTGCCGCAGGTGAACCCGCTCTACCCCGCGTCGTACGACCCGTACATCTACCCCGTCCCGAAGGCCCTGATGGAGCCGTACGTCGAGGAGGAGGACGTCGAAGGGTTCCAGCAGGACGAAGAGCTGCTCAACCTCTCGTTCACCGGGAACCTGGGCGCGTACAAGCTCGAGGAGTGGGACAAGAACGCCAAGATCACGTTCACCCGCAACGAGGACTACTACCTGCGTAACGTCGACGGCATCGACAGGCGCTTCAGCAACGCGCCGTACTTCGAGAACCTCGAAGTTCGCGTCGTCCCCGAACAGTCCTCGCGGCTCGGTGCGCTGAAGAACGGCGAGATCGACACCGCCGGACTGCCGAAGAACCGCGTCAACGAGTTCAAGAACAACGACGGGACGTACGTCAACGTCGTCCCGCAGCCGTACAACCGTGTCATGGCGTACAACCACCGTGACAACGGCTGGACCACCGGGCCCGGGAACCTCTTCCGCAACAAGAAGTTCCGCCAGGGTATCGGCTGTGCCATCGACAAACAGGCCATCGCCGACGGCATCTACAACGGCTACGCGAAGCCCCACTACACGTGGCAGCCGGAGTGGTCGAAGTGGTACCCCGACAACGCCGACATCAAGCAGTTCGGCTCCGGCGACCTCTACGGCAAGGAGGCGACCCAGAGCCGCATCGAGGAGGCCATCTCGGACACCGACTACAGCTACGACGGCGACCAGCTCGTCAACCCCGACGGCAACCAGGTCGAACTGTCGCTGTACTACACGACGACCTCCAGCACGAACAAGTCCATCGCGCAGTTCGTCAAGCAGGAGTTCGCCAAGAACGCCGGTATCAACGTCAAGCTCGAGCAGATTCAGGGTACGACGTTCCGTGACAAGTACTGGGTCCAGGAGACCCCGGAGAACCCCGACGAGTACGAGTGGAGCAACGGCGGCTACAACGCCGGCCCCTACGAGGTCACCAGCTCCGAGTCGTGGGACATGTCCATCGTCTACGGGCTCAACACCTACCCGCTGAACCCGACGACCGCGGACGTGTTCTTCATGAAGGACTCGTACTACAACCCGTACGGCTACCAGCCCGAGTGGAACGCGAAGGAGCTGTTCAACCAGGCGTCGACCGCAGAGACCGAGGAGGACGTCCAGGAGGCGCTCACCGAGATCTTCGTCAACGTCGCCGACTCCCAGCCGATGGGGATGCTCGTCTTCGCCGACGACACCATCGGCTACCGGACGGGCATCGAAGGCCCCGAGGAGAACTTCTTCAACGGTTGGAACTTCTCGACCTGGTACCGCAACGAGTAGACCACCAGGTCGTCGCTCGGTTCGCGGGGCACAGTCCAACACATTAACCTTTATTCGATAAACAACAACACACACATGGGATTGGGATGGTACATCACCCGCCGGGTCGCCTGGACCTTCGTCGTGACGCTCATCATCGTGAGCGTCACGTTCATCCTGCTTTCGGCAGCGCCGAATCCGGAAGTGGCGAAGGCAGCTACACAGGCCGCGCTCCAAGGTGACAATCCGGCGGAAGCCGAAGAACGTATCCGAATGATTCGCGGACTCGACAAGCCGTTCACCGAGCGGTACCTCGAGTACGTCACCGGCGTCTACACACTCAACTGGGGTTGGTCGACGATGAACAACGAACCGGTCACGAAGTCCGTGTTCGAGGCGCTGTACTACACCGCGCAGTACTCCATACCCTGGACGCTGCTGACGATCACGTTAGGTCCCATCGCGGGGCTGTACTCCGCGGCGAGCCAGTACAGTTGGAAGGACCACGTAGCGACCGGTATCACGTTCTTCGGGTACGCGATTCCGAACTTCTTCTTCGGGATCGTCCTCCTGTTGATCTTCGGGGTCCAACTCGGGTGGGTGCCGGTGTTGTACAACACCGACGTCCCCGTCTTCAGCCTCGCGAACGCGAAACAGCTGTTCTTGCCGATATTCGTCCTCGTGACGGGCTCTATCGGCGGCATCATGCGTGTCTCGCGTAACGAGTCCTCCGAGTACATGAACGCCGACTTCGTGAAGACGGCGAAGGCGAAGGGCGTCTCTCGGTACCGTATCTACGCACGACACGTCCTCCGACCGACGATGGTGCCGCTGTCGACGACGATGGTCGGGCAGCTGCTGGCGCTGTTCGTCGGCTCCTCGCTGCTCGTCGAGATCGTCTTCGGGATTCCGGGCATCGGGCGGCTGAGTTACGCCGCCATCATCGCACAGGACACCAGCGTCGTCCTCGGGTTCACGCTGTTCTTCACCTTCCTGGCGACGATCAGCAACCTCCTTCAGGACATCGTGTACACCGTGCTCGACCCACGCATCAGCTTCGACGATCGATAATGGCAACGAAAAACACATCCGAACGGTTCGACACCGTCGACTGGGACGAGATCGCGGCCAACGCCCCCGACGGCAACGGGACGAGTACGCGCGCGTACCTCGCGGCGCTGGGACTGCTGGCGGTGCTGTTCGTCTACGACCTCGTCGTCGCGAGCGGCGAGGCGACGTTCGCCGCGGTCGGCGTGAGCTACGACGTCCCCCTGTTCCACTGGGTGCTCGCGTTCAGTCTGCTCAGCTTCGCGTTCTTGGGGCTGTTACCGCTGGTTCGGAACCGCGGTCACGCCTCGGCGAACTTCGCCGGCATCGTCGTCGCGACCGGCGCGATGCTGGCGGTGATCATCTACGACGGCATCTACCTCGCGAACGCCGTGCCGACGTTCTCGGCCATCGGCTGGAACTACGACGTGACGGGGCTCGACTACCTGTTCGGGTTCTCACTGCTCGTCTTCGCGTTCTACGCGGCGTTGCCGCTGTACCAGAACCCGCGGATGACGAGCTACTACTGGAGCGAGTTCAGGAAGAACCGACCGGCGATGGTGAGCCTCGTGTTCCTCGCGTTCATCTTCGGGGTCGGTATCGTCGGCCCGCTGTTCATCAACTACCCGGAGGCGGAGTTCTTCCGGAAGTACCAGCCGCCGGTGTTCGCGACCGTCAGCATGAACTTCGTGCTAGAGTGCGTCGGCCAGCAGGCCAACGGCGTCTGTCACGGGACGTGGGACTACCCTCTCGGGACGACCAACCAGGGCCGTGACATCCTCACGATGATCATCTACGGGATGCAGATCAGCGCGAAGATCGCGTTCGTCACGACGCTCATCGCCATCGGCGTCGGGACGGCCGTCGGGACCATCAGCGCGTACGCGGGTGGGCTCGTCGACGAGGTGCTCATGCGCTACGTCGACATCATGCAGTCGTTCCCGACGCTCATCCTCTACCTGCTCATCCTCTACATCTTCGGGGCGGACCTCACGCTGTTCATCCTGCTGCTCGGGTTCTTCTCGTGGAGCGGGACCGCACGCTACGTGCGGTCGAACGCGCTCGCGAAGTCCCAGGAGGAGTACATCAAGGCCGTCCAGCTCAGCGGGGCGAGCCTCTACCGCATCATCCGGCGACACATCATCCCGAACACCGCGAGCAGTATCGTCACCGACCTCACGCTGCTGATCCCCGCGTTCTTGCTGGCCGAGGCGCAACTGGCGTTCCTCGGTCTGGGGGACTCGGAGATCGCCTCGTGGGGCGTGCTCATCTCCGTGGGTCGAAACGACCTCTCGTTCGCCCCGTGGATCACGCTCGCGCCGGGAATCGTCCTGTTCTTCACCATCCTCGCGTTCGCGTTCATCGGGGACGCCGCGCTCGACGCGCTCGACCCCGAGGCGCAGGCGGAGGCTGAATCATAATGACCGACACACCACTCCTCGCCGTCGAGGACCTCACCACGACGTTCAAGACCGACGCGGGACTGCTCACCGCCGTCGGCGGCATCGACTTCGACATCTACGAAGGGGAGACGGTCTGCATCGTCGGGGAGTCCGGCTCCGGCAAGACCGTCGCCAGCGAGTCCATCACGAGACTCGTCCCCTCGCCACCCGGCGAGGTGACCGGCAGCGTCGAGTTCCGGGACCTGGAGACGGTCCGGGAGCTCGCCGACGCCTTCCCCAAAGCCGTCTTCGAGGTCGCCGAGGACGGGGCGGCCGAAGACCGAGGACGTCCCGTCGACGACGGGCAGTTCGTCGTCGTCGAGCAGCGCCGGAACGGCGAGATAACGCGGGGCTACGTCGACCTCGCGCGGACGCCCGACAAGGCGCTCCGGCGGGTTCGTGGCGGAGACATCGCCCACGTGTTCCAGAACCCACAGGACGCGCTCAACCACTGCTACACCGTGGGCTGGCAGATCGTCGAAGCCGTCCAGATGCACGAGGACGTCTCGAAGGGCGAGGCGCGACAGCGCGCCATCGAACTGCTCAACGACGTCGGGATTCCCAACGCGGCGGCCCGACTCGACGACTACCCCCACGAGTTCTCCGGCGGGCAGAAACAGCGCGTGATGATCGCGATGGCGCTGGTGACGAACCCCGACCTGCTCATCGCCGACGAGCCGACCACCGCACTCGACGTGACCGTCCAGGCCCAGATACTCAAACTCCTCAGCGAACTGCAGGAGGAGTACGGGATGGGCATCCTGTTCATCACCCACGACCTCGGGGTGGTCGCCGAGGTGGCCGACCGCGTCGTCGTCATGTACGCCGGGAAGGTGATGGAGCGTGGAACCGTCTACGAGATCTTCGAGCAGCCGTCACACCCGTACACCCGGGCGTTGCTGGAGTGTCTCCCCGGTGGCGGACGGGCGGCGGCGGGTATCGGCGGGTCGTTGCCCGACCCGACCGACCCGACCGAGGGCTGTCGGTTCGCCGAGCGGTGTGAGTACGCCGTCGACGACTGCTTCGTCGGTGGACAGCCCGAGGAGGCGACGCTGACCGACGATCACTCGGTCTCGTGTGTCTACTACCACGAGGGGCGCGACGCGTCGGTGATCACCGGCGACGACACCACCCCTGCGGCCAGTGGAGGGACCGCCGATGACTGAGCGACCGCTGCTGTCGGTGCGGAACCTCAAGAAGCACTACCCCATCACGCAGGGAATCCTCTCGCGACAGGTCGGGGCGGCACGCGCCGTCGACGGCATCAGCTTCGACATCGCGGAGGGCGAGACCCTCGGACTCGTCGGCGAGTCAGGCTGTGGGAAGTCGACGGCTGCGACGTCCATCATCCGACTCGAAGAGCCGACCAGCGGCGAGGTCATCTTCAACGGTCGGGACTCCGCGGCCGTGAGCGCCGACGCGACGAACGACGTGACGAAGTTCGACGACGCCCAGTTGAAGGCGTTCCGCCGGGACGCCCAGATGATCTTCCAGGACCCCTCCTCGAGCCTCGACCCGCGGATGACCGTCGGGAGTTCGGTCGCCGAACTGCTCGAGGTCCACGGGATGTCCGACAAGCAGCGACGTCGCGACATCGTCCAGAACCTCCTGGAGGACGTCGGCCTCTCGGCGAGCGACTACGACCGCTACCCCCACGAGTTCTCCGGCGGGCAGAAACAGCGCATCGCACTCGCGCGAGCGCTCGTGCTCAACCCGGACCTCATCGTGGCCGACGAACCCGTCAGCGCCCTCGACGTCTCGATTCGCGCCGAGATCCTCTCGCTCATCAACGACCTGCAGGAGAAGTACGGGCTGTCGATGCTGTTCATCAGTCACGACATGTCCGTCGTGCAGGACGTCTGTGACCGCGTCGCCGTCATGTACCTCGGCGAGATCGTCGAGATCGGTGACACCGAGGAGATATTCACGAACCCACAGCACCCCTACACGGAGGCGTTGCTGTCGGCCGTCCCGCGACCCGACCCGCGGCGGAAACGGCAGGACATCGAACTCAAGGGCATCGTCCCGAGTCCGACGAACCCGCCCTCGGGCTGTCGGTTCCACACGCGCTGTCACCGCGTCATCCAGCCCGACGAGTGGGACCTCGAACAGTCCGAGTGGCGCTCGCTGTTGAACTTCCGCGACGGCGTCGTCGAGGAGTCCCTCGACGTGGAGACGACTCGCGAGATGCTGCGGACCGGCCCGGCGGACGAGGACGTCGACGTCGCCGACGCGAGACTCCGCGCCGAACTCCGCGAGGAGTACGACCTGCCCGAGACGCTCTCGGACCAGCAGGCCGAACGGACGCTCTCCGAGTCGCTCGACCACCTCGTCGAGGGCGAGTACGGCGAAGCGCAGGAACTGCTCGCCGAGGCGTTCGTCACGCCGTGTGAGCAGGAAGAGCCAGCGTACGCCGACCACGGCGGCGGGCACCGCTCGAAGTGTCTGCTCACGAACGACCAGGCGTCGCTCCAGAGCGCGCCGAGCCTGAAGAACGACTGACCGCCGGCGACCCTCGCCGGCCGATTCCTTCGCGAGACCACCCTCGGAGCGGCGCGCCTGTGCGTCGCTCAGAACCCCGTGGCGTTGCCGTCCTTCCGGGGCTCCGTCGCCGCCGAGAGGACGCCGTCGGCGTTGCGTGCGAACTGTGCGCCCCCGAACATCACGGGCGGGAGCACCTGCACGTCGTGGCCCCGACGAACCAGCCCGTTCTGTATCTCGCCGGGGACGCGCGTCTCGACGGCCAGTCGCCCGGATTCGCGGTATCGCCAGCGCGGCGCGTCGAGCGCCTCCTGTGGCGTCATCCCCTCGTCGACGAGGTTGGTGACGAGTTGGAGGTGGCCCTGTGGCTGCATGAACCCGCCCATGACGCCGAACGCCGCCCAGTCGTCGTCGTCGAACTTCAGGAGGCCGGGGATGAGCGTGTGGAACGGCCGCTTCTCCGGTTCCAGTCGGTTCGGGTGGTCGTCGTCCAGCGAGAACGACGCGCCGCGGTTCTGGAGCGCGATGCCGGTGTCGCCGGCGACGAGACCGGAGCCGAAGCCGGCGAACCGGGAGTTGATGTACGAGACGACGTTGCCCGCGTCGTCGGCGACACAGAGCAGGACGGTGTCGGCGTCCTCGGCGTGGGAGTCGGGGACGCCGAACGAGACGTCGCTGGACTCCTCGCCGACGTCCGCGGCGCGCTTCTCGGCCCACGCTTTCGAGGCGAGGGGTGGAATCTCCTCGTACTCGGGGTCGGTGATGTAACGGTGGCCGTCGTGGAACGCGCGTTTCGTCGCCTCGGCGAAGCGGTGGTAGCGCTCGACGCCCTCCGCACCAGCGGCGTCGAGTTCGCTCGCGATGTTGAGCGCTTCGAGCGCGATGAGGCCCTGGTTGTTCGGCGGGAGTTCGAACACCTCGACGTCGTCGTACGTCGTCGAGACGGGGTCGACGAACTCCGGTTCGAACGCTCGGAGGTCGTCCATCGTCATGAACCCGCCCTGTTCCTGAATCTCCTCGACGATGGCCTCGCCGACGTGGCCCTCGTAGACGACGTCCGCGCCCTCCTCGGCGATGGCGCGCATCGACTCGCCGAGCCGTTCGAGGCGCATCACCTCGCCCGCTTCGGGAGCGCGTTCGCCGTCGACGAGGTAGGCGTCGCGCGCGTGGTCCGATTCGAAGAGGTCCTCCGCGCTCGTCCAGTGGCTCGCGATGACCTCGCTGACCGGGTAGCCCTCCGTCGCGTAGCGGATGGCCGGTTCGAGCGCGTCGGCCAGCGAGCGGCGACCGAACCGCTCGACGGTCGCCTCCCACCCGCGGGCAGTGCCCGGCACGGTGACGGCTTGCGGACCGGTGAACGGCATCTCGGCCTCGGCGGGTGTGGTGTCCTCGTCCTCGCTCGCGACGGCCTCGCGGACCTTCTGACGGGTCGCGCCCGCGGGCGCACCGCCACACGAGCGCATCCCGCCGACCTCGCCGTCGGCGGTTCGGTACAGCGCGAACACGTCCCCGCCGAGCCCCGTCGAGGTGGGTTCCGTGACGTTGAGCGCGGCGGCGGTGGCGACCGCCGCGTCGAACGCGTTGCCACCCTCCTCCAGCACGCGGACGCCCGCCTGGGCGGCCAGCGGTTGGCTCGTCGCGACGACACCGTTGGTCGCGTACACCGTCGAGCGACGCGACCCGAACGAATCGACATCCCTGTCCATACCCGTGACACGCACACACCCACCAAGGCTCCGGTGGTTCCGGAACCGCACCGTCGCCTCGACGCCCACCGTCGTGACGCGGGAGTTAACCGTCCGAACCCGTTATCCTCGCCAATGAGTTCACGCACGTCGGGCGAGTTCTGCCCGCGCTGTGGCGACCCCGTCGAGGAGACTGCCCCCCGCCCCGGTGACCCCGCCGGCCGCGACGCGAACCTCTGTGACAAGTGCTACTTCGAGGACTTCGAACTCGTCGACGTCGACGACGAACTGCGCGTCCGCATCTGCGCTCGCTGTGGTGGCGTCTACCGAGGCAACCGCTGGGTCGACGTCGGCGCGGAGGACTACACCGACGTCGCCGTCGAAGAGACCCGCGAGGCGCTGGGGGTCCACGTCGACGCCGAGGAGGTGTCCTGGCTGGTCGACCCCGAACAGGTCGACCAGAACACCATCATGATGCACTGTCACTTCTCGGGGCTGGTCCGCGGGACCGTCCAGGAGGAGGACGTCGACGTCCGGGTCCGCTTCTCCCGCGAGACCTGCACGCGCTGTTCGCGCATCGCCGGCGACTACTACGCCTCGGTCGTCCAGGTTCGGGCCGCCGAGCGAAACCCGACCGACGAGGAGGTGAAACAGTCCATCCGGATGGCCGAGGAGTACATCGAGAAGCGCGAGGAGAAAGGCGACCGCAACGCGTTCATCTCGAAGATCGACGAGGGGAAGGAGGGCGTCGACATCAAGATTTCGACGAGTCAGATGGGCCGAGCCATCGCCGAGCGCGTCCGGCGGCGGTTCGGTGGCTCCATCACCGACTCCCGTACGCTCGTCACCGAGGACGAGGACGGCAACGAGGTGTACCGCGTCACGTTCGCCATCCGACTGCCGCCGTACCCGGCGGGCACCATCGTCGAACCCGACGGCGAGGACCCCGTGCTCGTCCGCTCGGCCCACGGCAACCTCAAGGGCGACTACCTGACGACGGGCGAGCGCTACGAGGCCTCCAGCGAGGAGGGCGTCACCCCCGAGGCCCGCCGCCTCGGGCACGTCTCGGACGGCGTCGAGACGACGCTCGTCGCCGTCGAGGACGACCACGCGGTGCAGGTGCTCGACCCCGACACGTTCGAGACGAAGACCGTCGCCCGGCCATCCTACCTCGACCCCGACGCCGACACCGTCACCGTGTTCAAGAGTCGCGCCGGCCTGCACGTCCTCCCCGAGGACGCGGTGCAGTAGCTCGGTCGTCGTACCACCCGAGAACTGCTCGCGGCGCTCCCCCGGCCGCAGCCGTGACGACACCTCCTGTGCGACTACTGCTCGCGTTCGGGGTCTTCGGCCCGTTCGCGGCCCCGAATCGTCGCGAGCTGTTCTTCGACCGCCTCGTCGAGCATCAGGAACGGGTCCATGCGCGTGTCAATGACTGACGTGCACAAAACTCTTGCGTCGCCGTCGAAACCGGTTTGGGTCTCGGCGCGTTGATGCCGGTATGGAACGCCAGCGCCTGTTCGCCCTCCTGATGGCACTGCTGATGCTCTCGTCGACCGTCATCGGCTTCATCAGCCTCCTGTAACCCGACTGCCTACTGCCAGACGTCCCCGAGCGGGTGGTCGTCGAGCGACCGCTTGCGCGAGCGACTGCGTCGACTCTGGGTCTGTCCGTCTCCGTCTCCGTCACCCACTGCGGCCGCGGGGTCGAACGTCGGCAGGTCGGGCGTGCTCATCAGGTCGACCTGCTCGGCGAACCACGGCGGCATGTCGCTGCGCGCGCGTTCGAACAGGTCGAGCAGCGACGAGTCAGCGAGGTACGTCGCGCCCGCGTCGTCGGGGGCGCGAACGACCCGGCCACACGCCTGGATGACCGTGCGAAGCGCGGCGCGGTAGTACCACGCCCACTGGCCGTCTTCGAGACGCTGGGCGACCCGCGAGTCCCGCGTGTTGGGGTACGGCGCTTTACACAGCACCTGCCAGCGCGCGAGGTCGTACTTCAGGTCGAGGGCCTCCTCCATCTTCACCGAGACGAACAGGTCCGCGCCGTCCGAGCGCTTCCAGGAGTCGAGCGCGGCGTCCCGGCCCTCGGCGTCGTGGGTCCGGACGCGCTCGCCGACGCCGAACTCGTTGAGCAGGCCCACCAGTTGCTCGGCGATGGCGTAGGAGTGGGCGTGGACCAGCCCCTTCTCGTCGGGGTGGCGCTGCATGAGGCGGACGACCAGACGCGCTATCTTCGGCAGCGTCTCCTCGCGGTGTTCGTAGGTCATCTTCCCCTGAGTCGTGTCGAACAGCGGGCGGTTCTCGACGGGGAACGTGTGTTCGACGTCGACGAGCGCGACCCGCGAGGGGTCGAGTCCCGACGAGCGGCAGAACGCCTCCTTGTTGAGGATGGTCGCGGAGAGCAGCGCGAACTTGCTCCCGCGGTCCCAGACGGTGTGTTTCAGGTAGCGCTCGGGGTCCATCGGTTTGACGACCACCTTCGACCCCGCGCCGTCGTGCTGGTCGACGACCCACGTCGTCGCGCTGTCTGGGTCGCGGGCGTCCTGGACGAACCACTGCAGTTCCCGGACGAGTTCGGCGATGCGGTCGCGCTCGGCGACCTCCTCCTCGGAGAGTTCGACCTGGCTCCGCAGTTCGGTCTGCCGGCGCTTACAGACCGTGACGAGGCCGTCGGCGTACTTCGCGGCGTCCTCGCTGTCCTCGACTTCGGGAGCGGGTTTCTTCCCCCACATCGGCACCGTCGCCGGCCCCAACTCGATGGTCGCGTACATCTCGGCCCACTCCGCGAGGCCGTGAGCCTCGTCGATGACCACGACGTCGCGCTGGCCGAACACCTCCGACCCGGCCATCTGCATGAAGTACGCGAGCGTCATCGCCGCGATGTCCCGGTTGGAGGCGATGTCCCGGTCCGAGAAGTACGGACAGCGGTGTTTGACCGGGCAGTCGAACCCGCGTTCCCGGGCGCAGGGAGCCTGGTCGACGGCCGTCGTCGTCTCGCCGGGCAGGATACACGAGTAGTTGCCCTTCCCGCGGACGACCGAGAGGTCGTCGAGCAGGTCGTCGCCCGCCACGTCGTCGAGCTGGGAGACCTGCGGGGTGGTGTAGTACGAGCCGACCGGTTTGGCGGGGTCGTCCTCGCCCGCGCGTCTAGCACACCCCGCGATGGCCCGCGCGAGCAGTGACTTCCCGCTCCCGGTCGGCGCGCGCACCAGCACCACGTCGTTGCCCGCCTCGAACGCCGCGCGGATGTCCGCGAGCGCCTGTTCCTGCGTGCCGCGGAACGAGGGCGCGGGGAACTCCTCGACGATGCGGGACGGTTTCACTGTCGGTTCCTGCGACGCGACGGGAATAACCTCACCGGTCACGGCACGGTCCGCGCCGCCGACCGGTGGCGACTCAGTCCCCGGACAGCGCCTCGACGTCGCTCGCGGTCACGTCTCGGTCCTCGGGGAGACGGTCGATACAGTCGAAACAGAGGAAGTACTCCGACCCGTCGGCGAGTTCGAGCGCCAACCCCTCGCTGGGGCCGGGGTCGAACGTCCAGAGGTTGGCGATGCCGCCGGCGACCCGCACGCGCCGCCCACAGCCGTCGCACGTCTGTTTTCCCATACCGACGACAGGCGGCGGGCGCTAATCAGTGGTCGGTCAAGTGAGCGTTTGAGCCTACGGCATCTGTTTATGAGTACCCCGCAAACGGTTAGTCGCCGGTCGAGGCCCGGACCCGACCCCCCGGACCACGGCCGTCCCGGTCCCCCGACCCCGTCCCCGCCCGACGCCCGCCGTGCCCCCCTCGCGACGGGCGTCCCCTCCGGCGGCCCCTCGCCGCCACCCCTCCAGTCCCCCCTCACAGGTGGGCCCCCTCCTCTCGACGACCGACCGCCGAGCAGTCGCCGGGGCTCGGTCACCGACCACAGACCACTGTCGCCCCCAGGTCGTCGCGCCAGTACGGCCGTCCACCGGACGCCACCGACCGTCAAACGCGCGTTTGAGCCTTCACAACGAGTAGGGTGGTCGACGGTGAGTGAGGAGTATGCGTTCCCGAACGACCGCCCTGCTCGCCGTCGTGCTCGTGGTCTCGACGGTGGGCGTCGCCGCCTTCGTCGGGCCCGAACTGCTCCCCGACGACGCGACCGACGACGACGAACCGCTCTCGATGGTCACCTCCGACTCCGCCGAGTCCTACGCCGCCTACCTCGCCGACAGCGCCGAGCACGGCGGCTACTACGGTGGGCGGGCCGACGTAGCGTTCCAAGCTAGCACCGGCGACGCCGCCGAGACCGGCGGGGCCGCCGGGACCGCCGTCGCGGCCGCCACCGAGAGCGCGGCGAGCGCCGACGGCGCGGCCAGCGGCGGCGCGCCCGAGCACTCCTCGACGAACGTCCAGATCGAGGGCATCGACGAGGCGGACGTCATCAAGACCGACGGCAAGCATATCTACTACGCCGGGACGCGCGCCGACGCGACGCAGGTCATCGCGGCGCTACCAGCCGACTCGCCGGCCCACGTCGCCAGCGTCCCCGAGGGTGGGCAGCTGTTCCTGGTCAACGACACGCTCGTCGTCCTCGGTCACGACCACGTGACGGGCTACGACGTGAGCGACCCCGAGAACCCCGTCGAACGGTGGGACCGCACCCTGGAGGCGGGCATCCGCACCTCCCGGTTGAGCGACGGGACGCTCTACCTCGTGCTCTCGACGGCCCCGCAGGCGTGTCCCGTCGAACCCGTCGAGGGGGCCGACGTGGCCTGTACCGACGTCTACCACCCGAGCGAACCGATGCCGGTCTCGGCGACCTACACCGTCGCGACGCTCGACCCCCACGACGGGTCGCTGGGCGACCGCGTCTCGTTCGTCGGCACCTACGACTCCGTCGTCTCGATGTCCGAGAACGCGCTGTACGTCACCTACACCGAGCGGACGAACCCCCGCGAGGCGATGCTCTCGTACCTGCTGAGCGACGGCCGCTCCGAACTCCCCGACAGCGTCGTCGAGCGACTGGAGGAGGTCCAGAGCTACGACCTCTCGTCGCAGGCGGAGGCTGCCGAGGTGCAGGCCACCCTGAACGGCTGGTTCCGCTCGCTCCCGGACGACGAACGCCGTGACCGTCAGGAAGCCGTCTACGAGGGGTACGAACGGTACCTCGACGACCGCAAACGCTCGCTGACGACCACCCACCTCGTCCGCGTCTCGACCGACGACCTCGCCGTCGAGGCGACCGGGTCGGTCCCCGGCGAACCGCTCGACCAGTTCTCCATCGACGAACACGACGGCCACCTCCGCATCGCCACGACGGTCGGCGGGTGGAGCGCCGAGTCCGAGAACGACCTCTACGTCCTCGACAGCGAGTCCCTCGACGTGACCGGCGAGACCACCGGGATGGGCGAGAACGAGCGCATCTACAGCGTCCGGTTCGACGGCGACCGCGGCTACATCGTCACGTTCCGGCGCATCGACCCGTACCACGTGCTCGACCTCTCCGACCCACAGAACCCGACCGTCGAGGGCGAGTTGAAACTGCCCGGCGTCTCGACGTACCTCCACCCACTGGGTGAGGACCGCGTCCTCGGCGTCGGCGAGGAGGACGGCCAGGTGAAACTCGTCGTCTTCGACTCCAGCGACCCGACGAACCCGACCATCGCCCACGGGACGGTCCTCGACGCCCGCTGGTCGGAGGCGGCCCACGACCACCACGCCTTCCTGCTCGACGCCCGCAACGAGGTGTTCTTCCTGCCGACGGAGCACGGCGGGCAGGTGTTCGACTACTCGCTCGACCGCGTGGCCGAGGTCGACGTCGACCGGCCGCGCCGGGCGGTGTACATCGGCGAGCACCTCTACGTCGCCGGCCAGTCCGAACTCGTCGTCGTCGACCAGGGCAACTGGACCGAGGTGGCCCGCCTCGACCTGCCGAACGACGGCTACCGCTACGAAGCGGTGCCGACGAACGACGGCCGCTGACCCAGTTCGGCGCGACTGTCAACGGTCCGGACTGGTCGATATCTTCGGACGACCGTCGTTAATTTCACAGAACTGAGGTTATAAATAGGTTGATTGCAGAGACGTGAGAACAGCGGTCGTCTCCACGGACAGTGGTGACAGACAACACATGAGACGACGACAGTTCCTCACGACGACCGGTCTCGCGGTGGCGGCCTGTGGGTTGCCCACCGTCGCGGCACAGGACGACGAGATTCCGAACCCGAACGCGTATCTCACGAACAGACAGCTCTACCAGCAGCTCCGACTGTTGAACCGCAGCGACCTCGTCGACCTCCGGCGCATCGGGCGGTCGGCCGGGCTGGGCGACCCCCTCTGGGAGGTGACGGTCGGGGAGGGCGAGACGAACGTCCACCTCATCACCCAGATCCACGGCGACGAACCCGCGGGCACCGACGCCATCGTGAAGCTGCTGGGCCAGATGGTCGCCGAACCGGACCGCTACGAAGACGTGCTGGCGAACCTCACCATCACCGTCGTCCCGCGGGTCAACCCCGATGGCGCGATGTTCGGTTGGGACGCAGACGAGGACGGCGACGAGGACCGCATCACCCGCCGCCAGAACACCCAGCCGTGGGACGACCGTGACTCCCGGTACGAGCCGTACTACCACTACGCCGAGAGCGGCACCGACGACCTACCCGCGCCCGACCCGCCCTCTGGCTACGACATGAACCGCGACTTCAACATCCGGACCGACCTCGGAGGCGGCCCGGGCGAGGGCGACGGAAGCGAGAACGGGAAGGGGAAGGGCAACGGGATGGGGAAGGGCCAGACCAACGGCAACGCGCCCGCAGAGTACCTTCCCGAGGAGTGGTGGACCGGCTACGAGGACGACGGCGAGACGCGCTACCGACTCGACATGCCCTACGAGGGGTACACCTTGCAGGCGAGTGGGCTGCGACTGGCCCCCGAGGTCCGAGCGGTCACCGAGTCGTTCCTGCGTGCGGACCCCGACTACGCCATCACCCACCACCACCAGGGCATCCCGTCGGTGCCCGACACCGACCCGCTCGAACCCTCCATCATGAGCGTCATGGCGGCGTTCGGCCCCGACTACCTCGAACAGGCTCCGTTCTACGACGGCGAGAGCCCCGTCGAGGACAACGTCAACCCGTTCATCGACCAGGCGACCAGCGACCGGTCGCTGCGGCTCAACCGACTTGTCGCCGACCGACTCGCCGAAGAGACGGGGCCGTGGGACGAGTTCGACACCGTCACGCGCTACGGCTACACGACGCTGTGGGGGTCGTACCTCGACTCGCTGTGCCCACAGACGAACGCCGCGGGGATGCTGTACGAGATTTCGGGACAGTCCGACGCCGTCGGCTCGCGCGCCTACGGGCTGAAGGTCGAGGCGTCGCGCGTCGGCTTCGAGGAGACGTTCCTCGAACTGGCGACCGACCCCGAACTGTCGTCGGTCGACGCCGGGAGCTACTTCGACCTCCCGCTGGCCGGCGACGACTACCCCGTCGACGACCCCGAAGGGACCGGCCGGGCGGCCGCTCGCGGTCGTTTCCGGTCGCGGGCGACCGCCCCGGTCCGCGACGACTACGCCAGACAGGTCTGAGCCGACGGGCGTTCGGAGGGGACCGCCCCGCTCGCCGACCGCCGGGAGGCCCAGCGTTAAGCGGCTTCCGCGCGTAGCTCTCCCATGCGAGTTCTCGTCACCGGTGCGACCGGGTTCGTCGGGAGCCGACTCGTCCCGGCGCTGGTCGAGGCCGGCCACGACGTCGTCGCGCTGGTGCGCACGCCCGGCGAGTACGACGCCCCGACGGGCGTCACGGTGAAACAGGGCGACCTGCTGGAGGTCGGGAGCTTCGAACACGCGCTCGCCGACGTGGAGGCGGCGTACTACCTGGTCCACTCGATGCAGGCCGGCGCGGAGTTCGAAGAGCGCGACCGACTGGCCGCCCGTCACTTCACCGACGCGGCCGACGAGGCGGGCCTCTCACGGGTCGTCTACCTCAGCGGTCTGGGCGACGACCGCGACCGTCTCTCGAAACACCTGAAGTCACGCCGGGAGGTCGAACGTATCCTCGCGGACGGCGAGGCCGACGTGACCGTCCTCCGGGCGGCCATCATCGTCGGCGACGGCTCGGCGAGCTTCGACATCGTCCGGCAGTTAGCCGAGCGCCTACCGGTGATGGTGACCCCGCGGTGGGTCGACACCGACTGTCAGCCCATCGCCATCGACGACGTGGTGGCGTACCTCGTCGGCGTCCTCGACGCGCCCGCGACGGCGGGCAACACCTACCAGATCGGCGGCCCGGAGGTGCTGACCTACCGCGAACTCATCGAACGCACGGCCGAGGTGGCGACGGGCCGCCGGCCGCTGGTCGTACCGGTGCCGGTGCTCACCCCCCGGCTGTCGTCGTACTGGCTGGCGCTGACGACCGACGCGGAGATGAGCGTCGCCGGCCCGCTGGTCGACGGGATGCACAACCCCGTCGTCGTCGACGACACGCGCATCCGGACGGTCGTCGACGTCGACCCGACGTCGTTCGACGAGGCGGTTCGACGCGCGCTCGGGGCGACGCCGGACGACGACGACCACCGAACCGCACCCGCAGAGCCGCGGGGCACTCACTGAATGGCGAAGGTCGAGTTCGGCGAGACGTGGGTGTACGAGTCCATCGTCTCGGCGCTCCCCGGCGTCGACGTCTCGAAGCCCCTCGCCATCGCCATCCAGCTCGTCGCCTTCCAGGTCGGCGTCACGCTCGTCTGGTGGGTCTACGAGTTCCCGACGGAGACGCTGCTGGCGGGGACGGCCGCCGTCGTCGTCGCAACGCTCGGGAGCATCGAGATGCTGCGTATCTCGCGGCTCGTCCGGGCCGAGCGCCTGCCCGACTCCTACGGGCGACTGCTGTTCGGCTCCAGCATCGAGGTCGTGTTGGCGGTGCTGGCGTTCGTCGCGCTCGTCACCTACCTGTTCACGACGGGGACGAGCGACGCCCCCTCGCTGCTCGAACGACTGTTCGGTGAGGAGCCACCCGTCGTCGCCGTCTACCTGACGCTGCTCGTGCTCTGGGACGTCTGTTACCGCATCGGGACGGCGTGGTGGGCCGCCGTCGTCGCGCTGTGGCGCTCGGTGCGGTTCCGCTTCGACGAACCGACCGCGCGGGCGCTCCGACGGGCGGACCTGGAGGTCGTCGCGTTCTCGACGGCGCAGTTGATACTCGTCCCGTTCGTCCGGGACCAGCCGGTCATCGTCGCCGTCATCGTCGGCCACGTCGTCGCCGTCTGGGTGGTCGCGGGGCTGTCGGTGGCGCTGGTGACCGCGAGGGCAGAGACCGCCGACGGGGCGACGGCCGACGCGAACGCTGCCGCTCGGGAGTGAGTTAACGAGAGAAGCGATTCCGGCTACTGTGACTTCATCTGCTTGAACTGGTCGAGCAGGGCCTCGGCGGACTCACCGGAGTCGTACTCCAGTTTGCCACGGTACTCGACGCGCTCGTCGTCGAAGTCCGTGTCGACGGCGGCCGCTTTCGCCTCACGGCGCTCGTGCTCGTCTTCGTCATAGGCTCCCATTGACATGGTATACCTACCCTAGCGAACTATTGATTATCAATGTAACGGATAATTTCGACAGATACCCCGAAGTGTTAATTTCGACTGCACGATGTCGGTGGTCGGTGTACCGACCTGTCCACCGCGAGCGCGGTCGTAACTGCTATCCGCCCACCGAGTCGACTCCGAGGTAGTGGCAGGCCCCTTGCGATTCCGGCGGTCGAACGAGGCGTGGTCCGAGCGACGGGTCCGGCGGGCGCTGCTCCGACCGCTCGACGACCGGTTCGGGGCGACGCTCGGCGAGACCCGTGCGCCCGCACCCGACCGGTTCTCGAGCGTTCGCATCGACATGGACAACGGCGACTTCGCGCTGTTCGCGTGGTACAACGAGGACGGCGAGCGACCCGCCGCCTACTGGCTGGGCAACACCGAGACCCCCGAGACGCTGTGGCGCACCGACAAGGTCGGCTGGGACGACGCCCCCTACGGCGTCGCCCGGTGGGCCCAGCGCGAACTGCTCGCCGACCTCACCGACCAGGACCCGTGGCTCGCCGCCCACGAGCACCTCGCGTGGTACTTCCTCCCCGTCTTCTTCTCGAAGGACGGCCGCGAGAGCACCCGTTCGTTCTTCAGAGACTACGCCGCGGGCTTCCCCGACGGCGACCGCGAGCGCGTCCTGAGCTTCTACGAGTCGCTGTTCGCGTCGGGCGACCTCGACCCGTTTCGGGAGGTGATGGCGGGGAAACTCGGCACCAGCCCACAGGTCGACGTCGTCCGGATGGGCGCGGCGATGGCGGAGTTCCACGCCGCGAAACTGCTCGCGGAGTCGGGCAACGAGTTCGTCCCCGAGATCGACCTCGACAGCGGCCACGCGCTCGACTTCGTCGTCGGCGAGGGCGTCCGCGACACCCCCAGACGGAGCCTCCCCCGTCGCGGCGACACGCTCGTCGAGGTCACCCGCCCGCGACCGCCCTCTCACCGGGTCGCGGACACCCCCATCGCCGCGCTGAAGGCGACGGCGAGCGCGAAGACCGACGACCAGCTCGACGCCCACCCGAACGCACTGTTGTGTATCGACTGCTCGTCGTTCCAGGACGACCAGTGGAACGCCATCCGCGCGGAGAAACCCCCGGTCGCCCACACCCCCGCCATCGTCTACCGGATGCGCCCAAACGGCTCGGTCGAAGCCTACCGCCACGGCGACTCTCCCGTCGACCTGAGCGGTGCAGTCCGCTGGGTCTGAACCCGTCTCGTGCTCGTCGCTCGCGGCTCAGAGGTTGAGTTCGACGACGGTCACCGTCGCGCAGTCCGGACAGCGCAGGTGGTACCGGAGGTGACCCGAGTGGGGTGCGCGGTCGACGCGTGTCCCCCACTCGCCGCGCAACAACCCGTCGGCGAACCCGCAGTCACAGGCCACCACCGTCCGCTCCAGTCGGTCGCTCAGTACCCGTCCGCCGCGCTCGTGAGAGTCGGCTAACCCGTGCGACATACTGTCCCTTGCTAACACAGCACAATAACTCCGTCGCCTGTCCACCGACAGAATGAGCGTCTACCGGTGAGGAGTGTCGTTCTCGCCGACACCCGACGAAGCGGTCGCTGGGCGGGCGGGCGTCACCGCAGAAACGAGACCCCGACGACTGGGACCGGAGGGGCCTCGGATGCCGTCAGGTCGTCGTCGGCCCGTTCAGAAGCTCACCGGGTCGG
The DNA here is from genome assembly GCF_023699475.1 of Halomarina rubra. Classification (GTDB taxonomy): domain Archaea; phylum Halobacteriota; class Halobacteria; order Halobacteriales; family Haloarculaceae; genus Halomarina; species Halomarina rubra. Next base: position 335,204 of record NZ_JALXFV010000005.1, read on the forward strand.
GACCGTTCTCGCCCATCGCCGTCGGGTCGCGGTCGGAGTAGAACTTCCGTCCGATAGCCTTGCTCGACACCGTCCCGTACAGCGCGAGGCGGGCGGACTCGGCGTCCTCGAACGTCGTCGTGCCGAGCGGGGCGAGCGCCTCTTCGACCGTCTCCGACCCGTTCGGCAGGTCGAGCACCATGTCGCCGTGCTCCTCGATGAGGTCCTGCGCGGTCGCAGGGTAGCTGTGTGCGTCGAACCGGTCGGTCGCGTCTGTGAACGGACCCATACAGCCACCCACCACGAGGTCCTTCATAAACGTTCACTATAATTCATAATCGATTGTATTAGGACGTTGAAGGGGCACGCTGAAGTACCCCCTTCGGTGACCCCCGCGACGCTCCCGGGCCACGGTGCTCTCCAGCCAGGCACTCCCCGACCTCTCGTCGCTCCGCCGAGTCGGTGGCGTGAAGGCGTCGCTCCGCCGACTCCGTGCATGGTCGTCGCCGACCTCCACACCCACACCACGAACTCCGACGGGACGTTCACGCTCGACAGCCTCCTCGCGGCCGCGAGGGAGTACGACGTCCGCGTCGTCGCCGTCACGGACCACGACCGGACCCACCCGGACCTGAACACGCCCGTCACCCACGTCGACGGCGTCACCGTCGTCCACGGCATCGAGTTGCGCGTCGACGCGGGCGACCAGGAGGTCGACCTGCTCGGCTACGGCGTCACCGACACCGACGCGCTCGACGCCGAGACCGACCGCATCCAGACCGACCGCGTCGAACGCGCCCGGAAGATCGTCGCGAACGTCGAGGCGGAGACGGGCGCGAAACTGGACGTGACGTTCGAACCCGGCGTCGGTCGCCCACACATCGCCCGCGCCATCGCCGAGAGCGACGCCGCCTACGACTACGAGGCCGCCTTCGACGACCTCATCGGCAACGACGGCCCCTGCTACGTCGCCCGTGCGGTCCCCTCGTTCGAACACGGCGTCGAGTTGCTCGCCGACGCCTGCGGTCTCGTCAGCCTCGCCCACCCGCTTCGCTACGGCGACCCCGAGGCCGCACTCGACCTGTGTGCCGACCTCGACGCCGTGGAGTACCACTACGACTACGGCCGGGAGGTCGACCTGCGACCGGTCGAACGGACCGTCGAGCGCCACGACCTCGTCGTCACCGGCGGGAGCGACGCTCACGACGAGGTGCTCGGCCGAGCGGGACTCGACCACGACGAGTACCGTGCGTTCCGACAACACGTCTCGTTGTAGGCGCGTATACGTCCTTCGACAGCGGCGACCGTTCCCGCGCCCGCAACCCTTCAGTAGCACCCGCCCGTAGCCGTGGGTATGCAGTGCCACTACTGCGACGACCCCGCGGACATCGCCGTCGAGCGCGGTGGTGTCAAAGTCGGCCTCTGTGGCCCTCACTTCCGCGCCCGGATGGACGAACTGAAAGACGACGCGTGGCTCGCCGACCTCAAGGACGAACTCGAGACCGAGCGGTTCGACTAGCGACCTTTTATGCACGCGCCGGGGTGGCGGAGCCACCCCGGCAGTGTAAAAGCTCGATCAAAAGGATTCCTCCCTCGCTTCGGCGCTCCGCGCCTCCGTTCGGTCGTCACCCCGCTCGCTCGTTTCACTCGCTCGCGGTACGACGGACTGGCCCGACCACGCCGCACAGCACCGCTACCGCGCCGCAGAACGGTGCGCTCAGGCGCGAGAGCCGTCCACGTCGATGGCGTCGACGGGGCAGATGTCGACACAGAGCATGCAGTCGATACACTGGCTCTCGTTGACGGGGGCGGCCTTACGCTCGCTCGTTGGGTGACCGGGGGTGTCGGTCCACTCGAAGACGTCGACCGGACAGTTCTCCAGACACGGCCCGGAGCCGTCACAGATGTCGAAGTCGACGGCGACGTGGGTGCCGTGGATACCCAGTTTCTCGGGCGGTTCGACCGTCCCCCAGACGTCGTAGTCGGCGTCGATGTCCAGCCAGTCGCCGACGGAGGAGCGTTCGCGCGACTCGGCGAAGTTGGGGTCGATAGCCATGTCCGGCGATTGGTCGGTGCCACACTTAAGCGCCTCGCGCCGGCGGAGGGACGCGGCCCGAGAGACCGAACGACCCGCGGGGGAGCCGACGGGTGTGGAAAGCGCTATCCCATAGCACTCCGAGCGAGAGGTATGAAGCACGTCCGTACCGAGGACATCGACTCCTGGATGAGTCCCGCGAGCGTCCGCCGGCCGCTGGGGAAGGAACTCGGCGTCGAGCAGATGGCGATGAACTACTTCGAACTCGCGCCAGGCGAGTCGTTCGCGTTCGGCTACCACCGCCACGCCGACCAGGAGGAGGTGTTCTTCGTCGTGAGCGGCGAGGCCACCTTCGAGACCGACGACGGCGAGACGGTCGTCGGGGCGGGCGAGGCCGTCCGGTTCGAACCGAACGAGTTCCAGCAGGGGTGGAACCGTGGCGAGGAACGCGTTGTCGCTATCGCACTGGGCGCGCCGGCGGACAGCGGCGAGACCGAGATCCTCCGGGACTGTGCGGACTGTGGGGAGCGCACCCCCCAGCGCATCGAGCCGACCGAGGAGAAAGACGCGCTCGTGACCGTCTGTGAGGGCTGTGGCGCGGAGACCGGCCGGTTCACGAGCGGGCCGTAACCGCTCCCGACGAGTCTCGGGGGTCGGTCACGCCTCCCGGTGAGCACCACCGCCGCCGGTGGACTTTCGCCCGCCGACCACGTAGCTCGTGTATGAGCGACCGTCGTCACACTCCGCAGCTCGTCTACGACGACGACTGCGGGTTCTGCACGTGGTGTGCCCGCTGGGCGGTCCGGGTCGCACCCGTCGAGGCCGTCGGCTTCTCCGACCTCACCGCCGACCAGCGGGCGATGCTTCCCGACGACTGGGAGACGTGTGCCCACCTCGTCGTCGGCCGCACGGTGTACTCCTGTGGCGAGGCCATCGAGCAGACGCTCGCCCGGTCGAACGTCCCCACGAGCGTCGCCGTCGGGATGCTCAGGAGTCTGCCGGGCTACGAACGGGTCCGCGAGGGTGGCTACCGGTGGGCCGCCGACCGACGCGGGGAGTGGGGGAGACTGGCGAGCGCCGACTCGCCGTAGTCAGGCGCGCTCGCGGAGGGCACCGAGGGTGGCGTGAGCGCGCTCGGCGAAGTGCTCGGCCAGCCGCGCCGTCTCGTCGGCGTCGTGGTCGTCCTGCAGGTACAGCGACCGGAAGTACGAGACGACGTTCAGCAGCCAGAACGTCGGGGCACGCTCCTCGAACCCGTCGGCCAGCGGCCGTACCGACTCGTAACCCTCGCGGAACGCCGCGAATCGGTCGTCGAACCCGTCCGGACCGCCGAACACCGGCATCGCGACGCGCCAGACGTCGAACGCCGGCGGCGCGACCAGCGCGTGCTCGAAGTCGACGACACCGCGCACCCGTCCGTCGCGGACGCCGACGTGGTCCGGCAGCCAGTTCCCGTGACAGAGGACGGGCGCAGCGGGCGTCGCGAACAGTTTGGGATGGTCGCGGGCGAACACCGTCGCTTCGCGGGCGACGGTCGCCGCCGCCTCGTGCCCGTTCTCGGCCAGGTACCGGCGTTTCCGGTCGAGGTACGCGGTCGCGACGGTGGGCCACGCTCCCCCGTCGCCGACCACGAGACCGTCACCCTCGTCGGTCGCCGCGGGGAAGCCGTGGGCGTCGAAGCGTCCCGCCGTCCCCTCGTGGAGTCGCGCCAGGCCCGCCCCGGCGACACGTGCCCACCGTTCGTCGTCGCGAACCGGGTCGGGGAGGCCGTCACACCACCGCGCGACGAAGTGGTCCTCGCCGGAGCCAAGGATTTCGGGTGCCGGAACGCTGGTGTGCTCGGCGACGAACCGCATCACCGCGGCCTCGGTCGACGGGTCGCCCTCCCCGTCGGTCGCGCGCTTGCAGACCGCGCGCTGGCCGTCGACGGTCACCTCGTTGGTGACGTGTGGCGGGACGCGGTGGAGTTCCCGGCCGACGGTGAACTGGTCGGTGTGCTGTGCGAGCATCTCGGAGACGTCTCGTGTCATGGTTGGTCCCCGTCACGAGGGGTGACGGTCGAGGGCGACCGGCGCGGCCGCTCCGACCGACGGAAGACGGTCGAATCGACGGACATCGTGGACTTAACCGGTTCGAAGTCGCACCGCGGTAGAGTCGAACACTCCCCGGGAGCTACTGTCGAACGAGGGTGCCGTTTCGAGTGGAATCGCTCGGCGAGCGTGGATACTTCAGCGACGGAGCCCACGGCACGGGTATGGACCTCGACCGAAACGTCGGTGGTATCGACCGAATCGGCCGAACAGTGCTCGCGGCGCTGTTCGCCGTCCTCACGCTCGGCGCGTTCCGGCGTGGTCGGCGCGGCCTCGCTGCGCTGACCCTGCTCGCCAGCGCGGGACTGGCGTTCAACGCCGTCACCTGCTTCTGCGGGCTGAACGCCGCGCTGGGGCTTGACACGACGGACGAGGAGTGAACGAACGATAGTGGTACTGGAGCGTCCGTGCGAGTGGAACGA
>NZ_JALXFV010000005.1:339745-385130 GCF_023699475.1 Halomarina rubra
GCTCCGAGCGGCATCTTTGGCGTAGCTTTTTGCGCCGAGCGGTGACGCGGAGCGTCACCCGAGGCGTGAAAAGTACTACTGCTCGAACGCGGCGAACCCGGTGAGGTCCTGGCCGAGGACGAGGGTGTGGATGTCGTGGGTCCCCTCGTAGGTGTAGACGGTCTCCAGGTTCGCCATGTGGCGCATCGGCGAGTAGTCGGCGGTGATGCCGTTGCCACCGAGCATCTCGCGGGCGATGCGCGACTGGTCGCGGGCCATGCGGACGTTGTTGCGTTTCGCCATCGAGACGTGCTGGGGCGTCATCTCGCCGCGCTCTTTCAGGTCGGCGAGGCGGTGTGCGAGCAGTTGGCTGGTCGTTATCTGGGTCGCCATCTCCGCGAGCTTCTGCTGTTGAAGCTGGAACCGGGCGATGGGGCCGCCGAACTGCTCGCGGTCGGTGGCGTACTGTCGAGCCGTCTCGAAGCAGTCACGCGCCGCGCCGATAGCGCCCCACGCGATGCCGTAACGCGCCTGCGTGAGACAGGAGAGCGGCCCCTTCATCCCCGACACCTCGGGGAGGACGTTCTCCTCGGGGACGTAGACGTCGTTGAGACCGATTTCGCCCGTGATAGAGGCGCGCAGCGACAGCTTCTCGTCTATCTTGTTCGTCGAGACGCCGTCGCGGTCCGTCTCGACGAGGAAGCCACGAACGGGGGAGTCGTCGGCCGAGCGGTCGCGCGCCCAGACGACGGCCACGTCGGCGATGGGGGAGTTCGTAATCCACGTCTTCGCGCCGTTGAGGACGTAGCCGTCGTCTTCGGACTCGGCGTGGGTCGTCATGCTGGACGGGTCCGAACCGTGTTCGGGTTCGGTCAGGCCGAAACAGCCGACGGCCTCGCCCGTGCCGAGTTTCGGGAGCCACTCCTCTTTCTGTTCCTCGCTGCCGAAGGCGTGGATGGGGTACATGACGAGCGCGCCCTGGACGCTGGCCATCGACCGCAGCCCCGAGTCACACGCTTCGAGTTCCTGCATCAGCAGGCCGTACGCGGTCTCGGAGACGCCGGGCAGGCCGTACCCCTCCAGGTTCGGCGCGTAGAACCCCAGGTCGCCCATCTTCTCGATGAGGTCGGTCGGGAACGTCCCCTCGATCCAGTGTTCGCCGACGTCCGGTCGGACCGTCTCGTCGACGAAGTCGCGGGCGGTGTCGCGAATCATCCGCTCTTCGGCGTCGAGGTCCGCTTCGAGCCCCACGTAGTCGAGCATACCGCAGGTGAGAGGCCCGCCGGTAAAAACGCTCGTACCCCGTGACGAATCCGTCGTACCTATCCGCTCGGGAACGCGAGGGGCGGTGTGAACGAGCGGCTCGGCGACACCCGACAGGCGGTCCGGACGAGCGTCCTCGCCGGCGGCCTGCTGGCGGTGCTCGGCGTTCTGACGTGGGTCAGCGGCGAGAGCGCGCTGTTCCCGAGCCTCGGCCCCTCGGCGTACGTCCTCGCGCTCCGTCCCGACGCCCCCGAGAGCCGGGCCGACCGACTCGTCGGTGGGCACGCCATCGGCGTCGCCGCGGGGCTGGTCGCCTACCGGACGCTGGCGGCGGGCCACGCCGTCGTCGGGACGCACGCTCCGCTGTCGGCGTCGGCGCTCGCGCTCGCGGCCGCCGGCGTCTGCTCGCTGGCGCTCACCGTCGTCCTGATGGTGTGGACGGACCTCCGCCACGCGCCCGCGTGTGCGACGACGCTCATCGTCTCGCTGGGACTGCTCTCGACGGTCCGGGCGGGCGTCGTCATCGTCGTCGCCGTCGTCGTCCTACTGGTCGCCCAGCGGGCGCTCGCGGTCGTCGAACGACGGTGGCTCGCCCCGGTCGTCGCCCGGTTGCGGCGGGGGACGATTCGGATGCGTTCGTGAGCAGGAAGGGAGGTGCCCGTCTCAGTCGGCAGCGACGTCGGTCCGAACCGCGCGGACGTGGTCGGTGAAGTTCTCGAACAGTCGTTTGGCCTCGCAGGCCGCCGCGTAGTTCTCCGGCGTGATGCCCGCGAGCACGGACTCGACGCGCTCGTCGTCGAGGAACGCCTTGCCCCGAGTCACCTCGCGAGCGGTCGCCTGGTCGTACTCGGGGTGGAACTGGACGCCGAAGGCGTCGCCGACCCGGAAGCCGTGGACGCCGTACTCGTTCTCGGCGAACACCGTCGCGTCGTCCGGGAGGTCGGTGACGGCGTCGCCGTGGGTGGTGAAGACGGTGAACTCGTCGTCGAGGCCGGCGAGCAACGGCGTCTCGGCAGTCCGCTCGACGGTCCGGTAGCCGATTTCGAAGCCCGCCTCGGTGTCGCGCTGGCCCATCGCCCCGACGGTGCCGCCGAGCGCGCTGGCGAGCAGTTGGTGGCCGAAACAGACACCCAGGATGGGCAACCCGCGGTCGTGGGCCGCCGCGACCCACTCGCGGGTGTCGTGAATCCACTGCTCGTCGTCGTACGCCGAGGCCCTCGACCCCGTGACGACCACGCCGTCGTAGGGGACGGGGCCGTCGGCGGGCGACTTTGGTGGCAACTGCTCGTCGGTGACCGAGAACTCCGCGAGGTCCGCGTCCAGTTCCCGCCGGAAGTTCCGCCGGGTGCTCTCCTCGGCGAACGCGGCGTTCAGCAAGGCGAGTCGAAGCCGTTTCATTGGCGTCCGCTAGACAGTGGCCGTGTTAGTGCGTTGCGTTCGGGGCCGCGCTTGCGCTACCGCTGGCAGGTGTGACCGTCCGAAAAATCGAGGCGTCGTGGTCGGGAGCGTCGCTCAGACGTCGGTGGAGACGGTGAGCGTCACCGTCTCGCCGGCACCGAGCGTCACCGTCTCGTAGCCCACGAGTTCCTGACCGGAGGCGTTCGCGCGGACGAAGCGGGTGTCGTCGCCGGGCAGTTCGTAGCCCGCGAACGTCACCGTCGTCCCGTCGCAGTCCTCGTCGGCCGTGAGCGTCACCGTCGCCGTCCCGGTGTCGGCGTCGTAGGCGATGGCCGAGTAGCGGACGTCACACGACCCGCTGGCCGCGCGGGCGGTCTCGCCGGGGTCGGGGACGTTGTGCGCACCGGTGCCCGCGCCGTCGCTGGTGAAGCTCGCGGCGTGCATCAGGCGCTCTTGGGTCCCGTAGAACGCGTCGGGGGAGTCACCGAGGTCCTCGATGACCGGACCGAACGCGAGGTCGAACTGGTAGGCCTCGTCGCCCGCCTCGACGCAGTCGAGGACGACGGTCTGCTGGCTCACCTGCTCACCGTCGACGCTGGTGGTGACGGTGTACTCACCGTCCACGAGGCCGCTCCCGGAGATGGTCTGACCGGGGGCGAGCGTTCGGTCGACCGAGTAGCCGTCGGGGCCGTCGACGGTGACGCGGACCGCCACGTCGTTGGTGTTCGTGATGGTTCCGGCACCGCCCTCGGCGGTGCACTCGTAGGTGACCGAGACGGGGTCGTAGGACTCCTCGACGCAGTCGACCGTCACGGTCCGCTCGTCGACGGTCTGGCCGCGGTAGCTCGTGGTGACGGTGTACTCACCGTCGGCGAGGTCGGGGACGACCCACTCCTCGCCGGCACCGAGCGTCACCTGCTGGTCCGAGATGGTCGGCCCGTCGATGGTGACGTTCACCGCGACGTCGTTCGCGTTGGTGACGGTGAACTCCCCACCCATGTCGGTGCACTGGCTGAGCACCGAGACGGCACCGGGCGTCTCCTCGTCGCAGTCGACGGTGAGCATCTCCTCGCCGACCTGCTGGCCGGCGACGCTGGTGGTGACGGTGTACGCACCGTCGGCGAGGTTCACGAACAGGACGTCGTCGCCGGGGGCGACGGTCCGGGTCTCGTCGAAGCCCTCGGGACCGGTCACGGTGACGTTCACCGCGACGGCGTTGTCGTTGGCGATGGCGAACAGGCCGTCCGCACCGACACACGACTGGGTCACCGACACCGGTTCGGGCGTCGGGTCCTCGAAGCAGTCGAACGTCACCGACTCCTGGCCGAGCAGGTCGCCCGCGAGCGTCCGCGAGGTGACCGTGTACTGGCCGTCGGTCAGGTCCGACAGCGACTGCTGGCTGTTGGCTTCGACGGTGAGCACCTGCTCGAACTCGTCGGGACCGTTCACCGTGACGGCCACCGCCACGTCCTCGTCGTTCGCGACGGTCAGCTCACCGCCCAGCGCGGTGCAACGGTAGGTGACCGCGACGGGGTCGGGCGTCTCCTCCTCGCAGTCGAGCGTGAGCGTCTCCTCGCCGACGACGACGCCGTCGTCGCTGGTGGTGACGGTGTACGCACCGTCCGCGAGCGCGTCGTAGCTGACGTTCTCGCCCGCGCCGAGCGTCGCGGTCTGCTCGAACTCGTCGGGACCGTTGACGGTGACGTCGACGGCGACGTCGTTCTCGTTCGTGACGGTCAGGACGCCGCCTTCGGCCGTACACGTCGACTCGACGGTGACGGGGTCGGGCGTAGGGGTCACGTCCTCGCTGGGGCCACAGAACACGACGTTGCTGATGCCCGCGCGGACGCCACGGTCGTTGAACGCGGTGTACAGTTCGGTGTCACCGAGGACGCCGCCGCCGGCCTGGCCGGTGTAGTCGTAGACGTTCGTGGCACTGCCCTGGCCGCCCTTCACGGAGACGAGGCCGACCGTCGCCGTCGACGTGAAGTCGATGCCGACGATCTCGGTGTCGTCCTTGAAGTAGCGGTCGGTGACGGTCAGTTCGGTGCCGTCGTCGAGCGTGAACTCGCTCTGTGTGGCGAGGTCACCGCCGTCGATCTTCCCGCGCAGTTCCAGACCTTCGGCCGCACAGATGCTCTCGGGGGGACTCGGCGCGTCGACCTCCGTCGGTTCGACGATCGCTGCGGCGGCGACACCACCGAAGCCGCCGGCGACGAGCACCGACGAGACGAGTAACATCGCCGTGACGGCGAGCGTGGTGGCCGAGCGGTTCACGACGAACCACCCCACACGGACGAGAGAGAGTCGTTCGCGGCGACCTGCCGCGCGAATGTCGTGTAATGCATTCAGTCAGAATATCGGGACTTTCTGTCTTTGTTATTATATTGACAACCCTCGACTCACCGGGCTACATCCCTCGTTGAGTCTCGACGACCGGTCGAGCAGTTCGGTTCGAACCCGTCCGGAACGCCACGACGAGCGGTTACACGGTGACTACCGGGGATTTCGGTCGGTTCGACGGCGACGGGTCCGTTCGCCGGGGTCATGGCCACCCACACACCGACCCGACAGCGTACGGAGCCTGCGGCTCGCGGGTGGAGCGTCGATAAAAACAGTGGTCGGTTGGCGTGTGATTCAGGCCGTCGCTTCCGAGTCGTCACCGTCGAGGTCGATGGTGACCGTACCGGAGTCACCAGCGCCGAGGGTGACCGTCTGGTAGTCGACGAGTTCCTGACCGTCCGCGTTCGCGCGGACGAAGGTGGTGTCGTCGCCGGGCAGTTCGTAGCCCGCAAGCGTCAGCGTGACACCCTCGCAGTCGGCGTCGCCGTCGACGCTGACCGAGAGCGTGACCTCGCCGGTCTCGCCGTCGTAGCTCACCGGCGTGTAGCTGACGTGACAGCCCGCGAGGGACTTCGTCACGTTCTCGCCGGGCACCATGTAGCTGCCCGTCACGGTGCCGTCGGCGAGGACGGTCTGGGCCTGCAGGAGGCGGCCCTGCGTGCCGTAGAAGTCCTTCTCGTCGTCGGCGTCGTCGCCGTCGACGCCGAGGTTCTCGATGACCTGGCCGGCCGCGACGTCGATCTGGTAGGCGGGCATCTCGCCGTCACCCATGTCGCCGTCACCGTCGTCGCCATCGCCAGCATCGCCGTCGTCACCGTCGTCGCCGTCACCAGCATCGCCGTCGCCGTTGTCGCCGTCGCCAGCGTCACCGTCACCGTTGTCACCGTCGTCCGCACAGTCGACTACGACGGTCGTCTCGCCGACGACCTCACCGCCGACGATGGTGGTGACGTTGTACTCGCCGTCCGGCACGTTCTCGAACGTGAGGTTCTCGCCCGCGGCGATGGTCTCGGTCAGCGACGCGTCGCCGCTGACTTCGATGGTGACCGGCACGTCGTTGTCGTTCGTCACGGTCGCGTTCGCACCGTCCGCACCGCAGACGACCTCCACGCTGACCTCACTGTCGGTCAGACAGTCGACCACGACCGTCTGCACGCCGACTTCCGTGCCGTCGTACAGCGTGGTCACGTCGAACTCGTTGTTCTGGACGCCGGTGTACGTCTGGTTCTCGCCGGGAGCGAGCGTCAGCGTCCGCCCGCCGACGTCGACGTCCACCGCCACGTCGTTCTCGTTGCTCACCGTCACCGTCGCCCCGTCGACGCCGCACTGAACGTCGACGTCGACCTCACCGATTGCGGGACAGTCGACCACGACCGTCTCGGTCGCGATCTCGCGGCCGTCGACGATGGTGGTGACGTTGTACTCGCCGTCTGCGACACCCTCGAACGTGAGGCTCTCGCCCGCGGCGATGGTCTCGGTCAGCGACGCGTCACCGCCAATCTCGACGGTGATGGGCGCGTCGTTGTCGTTCGTCACGGTCGCCATCGCGCCGTCGACACCGCACGTGTAGTCGACGTTAGCGCCCTCCGGGCCACACTCCTCCGGAGCCTCGTAGACGCCGTCACCGAGGATGCCCACGAACGCGATGGACTGAATCTGGTACTGGTCTGCCAGCGTGATGGACAGACTCGTCGCGCTGAGGACCTCGACGATGCCGCCGCGGTCCTCGCTGTCGATCGTGATGGTCTCGTACGTTCCTGCGGTCGTGTTGTAGACGTCGATCTCCGCACTGCCGGTCGCGAGCGCGGTCACGTCGATGCCGGCGACGTTGACGACGTTACAGCTGTCGAACGTCACGTCCGCGACGTCCTGCCGTTGCGCGGGCACGTTGACGAGCATGCCGGCCCCGACGGCCGACGTGACGAGCAACGCGGTCATGACGACAGCTACGAGCCGTCTCATCGATACACCTGCACACTGGGAGCGGGCCGGGACGACCCACCTGTGATGGTTTCCGAATCCATGCAACCACCCCTTCCACAAAGTCAGGTATTGTTACAAGTAGGTTTTCAGCTATTATCGTCGAGATACCACGACCCGGACCACTGGTCGAGAAAACCGCAACACGGAGCCGCGTTAACAGTTCCTAAAAGTCCCAAACCGATGTTATAACTCCTATACTGAAGGTCAGTTTCTACTGTCTTTCTAGCCAGTTTTTGTTTTCTCCAGTCACTTCCAACGCCATCGCAGCGACAGGAGTGGCACGAAGTCCGAACCCGTCGGTCGACGGTCGTCGGGTGTCGAAAAATGAGTCGGACAGCGTCGACGCGTCGTCGCTATCCGTCGAGGTCGATGGTGACCGTGCCGGACTCGCCGGCACCGAGCGTCACCGTCTCGTAGTCGACGAGTTCCTGGCCGTCCGCGTTCGCGCGGACGAAGGTGGTGTCGTCGCCGGGCAGTTCGTAGCCCGCGAGCGTCAGCGTGACACCCTCGCAGTCCGCACCGTCCGCGACGCTCACGCTCAGCGTCACTTCACCGGTCTCGCCGTCGTAGCTGACCGGGTCGTAGCTGACCGCACAGCCCGCGAGGTCCTTCGTGACCTCGCCGGTTGGCACGTTGTAGCTGCCGGTGACCGTGCCGTCGGCGAGGACCGTCTGGGCCTGCAGGAGGCGGCCCTGCGTGCCGTAGAACGCGTCCTCGTCGGCACCGAGGTTCTCGATGACCTGGCCGGCCGCGACGTCGATCTGGTAGGCGGGCATCTCGCCGTCACCAGCGTCACCGTCGCCGGAGTCACCGTCACCAGCGTCACCGTCGCCGGCATCGCCGTCGTCGCCATCGCCAGCATCGCCGTCACCGTCGTCACCATCGCCGGTGTCGCCGTCACCAGCGTCACCGTCGCCAGCGTCGCCGTCACCGCTGTCGCCATCGCCAGCGTCGCCATCACCGTTGTCGCCGTCTCCGGCATCGCCGTCACCAGCGTCACCGTCACCGTTGTCACCGTCGTCCGCACAGTCGACCACGACGGTCTGGGTGCTGATGACCTCACCGCCGACGATGGTGGTGACGTTGTACTCGCCGTCCGGCACGTTCTCGAACGTGAGGGTGCCACCGGCCTCGATGGTCTCGGTCAGCGACGCGTCGCCGCTGACTTCGATGGTGACCGGCACGTCGTTCGGGTTGGTGACCGTCGCGTTCGCACCGTCCGCACCGCAGACGACCTCCACGCTGACCTCACTGTCGGTCAGACAGTCGACCACGACCGTCTCGGTCGCGACCGTCGTCCCGTCGACGGAGGTCGTGACGTCGAACTCGTTGTTCTGGACGCCGGTGTACGTCTGGTTCTCGCCGGGGGCGAGCGTCAGCGTCCGCCCGCCGACGTCGACGTCCACCGCCACGTCGTTCTCGTTGCTCACCGTCACCGTCGCCCCGTCGACACCGCACTGAACGTCGACGTCGACACCGCCGACGTCGGGGCAGTCGATGTTGACGGTCTTCGTCCCGACCGCCTCACCGTCGACGATGGTCTCTATCTCGTAGCTCCCGTCGTCGAGCCCTTCGAGCGTGAGGTTCTCGCCCGCGCCGATCTGGATCGGGCCACGGTCGTTGACGGTCACGTTGACCGCCACGTCGTTCGGGTTCTCGACGGTCAGGTCACCGCCCTCGTCGGTACACTGCAAGCTGAGAGTGACTTGGCTCGGTCCGTCACAGTCGACGGTGACCGTCACGGTACTGATTGTCTCGCCACCGGCGCTCGTCTCCACCTCGTAGCTCCCGTCGTCGAGACCTTCGAAGGTGGTGTTCGCACCGGGTGCGACGGTCCGGGTCTCCCCGTCGACCGTGACGTTGACCGCGACGTCGTTCGGGTTGGTCGCCGTCAGGTCACCACCCTCGGCCGTACACTGCAGGTCGAGGGTGACGCGACTCGGACCGTCGCAGTCGATGTTGACGGTCTTCGTCCCGACCGCCTCGCCGCCGTAGAGCGTCGTGACCTCGTAGCTCCCGTCGTCGAGGCCCTCGAACGTGGTGTTCTCGCCCGCCCCGATCTGGATCGGGCCGCGGTCGTTGATCGAGACGTTGACCGCCACGTCGTTCGGGTTCTCGACGGTCAGGTCACCGCCCTCGTCGGTACACTGCAGGCCGAGGTCGACCTGACTCAGGTCGCCGGCGTCCGTCGGGCCACAGTCACTCGGGTTCCGCAGGGACTCACCACCGATGGTGAGACCGAGGAGCTCGTAGCCGCTGACGGTGGCCAGACTCAGGTCGTCCTGGAGGTCCAACCGCAGCGTGTCGTACTCGTCGGCGTCGCCGTCGAGCAGGTCGTTCCCGTCGACGGTCAGCGACTCGGTGGCACCCGCCGACACGTTGTACAACGTCAGTGTCGCGTCGGCGTCGGTGACGGACGTCAGCTCTAACCCGAGGAGTTCGACCTCGTTACAGCCGACGAAGTTCACGTCGACGCCGTCGAGCGTCCCGTCGGGTCCGTCCTGGATGGGAGCGCCGACGATGGCACCAGCCCCCATCGAAGACAGCACGACCGCCGCTATCATCAGGACGGCTGTCGCTCGTTTCATCTGTGGTCCCTCTCGTCGATGTCGGCAGGTCCTCCTCTCCCGCCGGACAGTGATGGTTCCGAATCCATGCGTCTCAGTCGAAAGGTGCTTCTTGTATAGTTACAGGTTGCAAAAATGGAAAGTATTTCTAGAGTGCAGCATTGACTGACACGTTCTCGAAAACCACCGGACTGCAGTCGATAAAGCTCAGCGATATGCGACGAGAGAGCCGGCGTACCGCGTCGGTACCGACACGATTTCGGATATGTAACAAAATTCCGACAGTCACAGAACGGGACCGACTGGTCCGGCGTGGGGACGACCGCCACTGCCCCACCTCACGGCACTCAGGATTCGAGGAACCCGAGCAGTTCGTCGTTCGCGACCCGCGAGGACTCGACGTGTGCGAGGTGGCGACCCGGAACCGAGCGGAACTCCCCACGCGGTAGGGCGTCGGCGAGGTCACGGCCCGCGTCGGCGGGCACCGCGGGGTCGTCGGCACCGTGACAGACGAGCGCCGGGACCGTAATCTCGTACGGGTCGGCACAGACGTAGTCACGGAGCGCGGCGACCTGCGCGTCGCGGACCGCCTCGGGCGCGTCGTCGTCACGCCACTTCTCGATGCCGGCGACGACCTCGCGCTGGCGCTCGAAGAACTCCTGGGAGAGACACGGCGCGAGCGAGTCCGGGCCGCGTCCGCCCATCACCGACAGCATCCCGTCGTCGAACTCGTCGCCCGACAGGGCGGTCCCGAACAGCGCGAGACTGCGGACGCGCCCCGACTCGCGGGCGTACTCCAGGGCGGCCATCCCGCCGAGGCCCGCACCGACGAGGTGGACTCGCTTGGCACCGTGTGCGGAGAGGACGGCGTCGAGGTCCGCCGCCAGCGTCGCCACGTCGAACTCGCTCGCGGTGGTCTCGGAGCGCCCGCTCCCGCGCAGGTCGGTGACGAGTGCCTCGAACGGCCCGTCGACGGCCGGGTGCTGCCACGCCCACTGCCACGCGGCGTAGCCCAGTTCTCCGACGAACGCGACGGTGTCGGCGTCGGGTCCGGCCTCGCTGCTCTCGTAGTAGAGTCGCGCGTCATCGCGCTCGACGATCGGCATAGGAGAGCGTGCGAGCGACGGGGCTATCGGCGTTGCGTTCGCGGGACGGACGAACAGCGAGGACCGGGTCGCTCGTTCAGGCGTCTATCTTCCGTTCGAGGATGTCGGGGGCGTCCTCCAGCGTCTCGTCGAGGGCGTCGACGTTCGGCCCGCCGCCCTGTGCGAAGTCGGCGGGACCGCCGCCACCGCCGCCGACGCGACCGGCGAGTTCGCCGACGACCTCGCCGGCGTTGATGGGGACGCCGTCGGGGACGGCGACGACGAACTGCGCGCTCCCCGCACCGCTCCCGACGACGGCGACCTTCCCGTCGTCGGCGATGGCGTGAGCCGTCGCCCGGAGTTCGTCTATCTCGCCGTCGAGGCGCTGGACGACCGCCGTCACGTCGCCGACCTCGACCTCGGTGCCCTCGCTGGCCGCGGCGCGGGCCTCAGCGAGTTCGGCGGTGAGTTCCTCGATCTCCTTGCCGCGGGCCTTCCACTCCTCGAAGAACCGTTCTGCGGTGTCGGGTACCTCCATCGCGGAGACGTCGAGGGCCTCGGCGGCGGCGGACAGCGCGTTCTCGGTACGCTGGGTCGCCTCGATGGCGGCGTCGCCGGCGGCGAACGTGATGCGCTCGACGCCGTCCTGGATACGCTCGGTCGAGAGGATCTTGATGGTCCCGATGTCGCCCGTGCGCGTGACGTGGGTCCCCGCACACGCCTGCACGTCGTCGCCGACGTGGATGAGACGCACGTTCGTTCCCGGCGGGATACCCCCCTGGTA
This sequence comes from Halomarina rubra, assembly GCF_023699475.1. Classification (GTDB taxonomy): domain Archaea; phylum Halobacteriota; class Halobacteria; order Halobacteriales; family Haloarculaceae; genus Halomarina; species Halomarina rubra. The sequence goes on from NZ_JALXFV010000005.1 coordinate 351,148, forward strand.
GAGGTCGAATCCGTAGCGCTCTTCGGCCTCGTGGCGGTCGGGCCACTCCTGGGTGACGCTCGTGTTGTCGGTGACGACGCGGTTGGCGACGCGCTCGATGGCCTCGACGTCCTCCCGGGAGATGCGCTCGTAGTGCTGGACGTCGATGCGCGAGGAGTCGACGCCCTTCTGGGCACCCGCCTGGCGGATGTGCGTCCCGAGCACCTGCCGGGCGGCGTAGCCGATGACGTGGGTCGCCGTGTGGTGGGCCATCAGCCGACGGCGGCGGGCCGTGTCGATGCGCCCGCGGACGAACTCGCCCTTCCCGATGGGGTCGGCGACGCGGTGGAGGACGACGCCGTCCTCGGACTGCGTGTCGGTGACGTCGACGGTCGTGTCGTCGTTCCACAGCACCCCGTGGTCGGCGGGTTGGCCACCGCCCTCGGGGTAGAACATCGTCTGGTCGAGGACGACGTCGTAGCCCTCCTCGCGTTCGATGACGTCGAGGACGACCGCCTCGAACTCCGTCCCGTCCGGGTCGTCGTAGAACAGCGTCTCCGTCTCCGGGAGGTCCGCGACGCGCTCGTCGCGTTCGTCCTCGACGCGCGCGAGGTCGCCCCCGCCGTGACGCGCGGCGACCTGCCCGTAGAAGTCGTCGGGGATGGTCACGCTCGCGCCGCGTTCGGCGGCTATCTCCTCGACCATGTCCGGCTGGATGCCGTGGGAGTCGTACAGTTCGACGACCTCTTCGAGGGGAATCGGCTCGTCTCGCTCGGCGTAGTCGTCGGCGAGCTGGCGGACGCGCCGGCCACCGCGTTCGAGCGTCTCGCGGTACTTCTCCATCTCCGTGCGGACCATGTCCCGGACGGTGTCGCGGTTCTCGTAGCCCAGGCGCTCGGCCTGCATGTCGACGAGTTCGTCGAGCGGGGCGTCCACCCCGACGTCGTCGACCAGTCGCTTCGTCCGGCGGAGCACGAGGCGAGCGAGGTAGCCCGACCCGGCGCTGGAGGGGACGATGCCGTCGCCGAGCATGTACGCCAGCGTCCGGCAGTGGTCGGCGATGGCGTAGATGGTCTCCAGCGGCTCCATCAGCTCCTCCAGGTACGCGCGCTCGACGCCGAGTTCGGCGGCGATGTCGGCGCGGGCCTCCGCCATGTCCTCGGCCTCGTCGATGTCGAGGTTGCCCGCGAGCTTCGCGGCCTCGTGGACCAACGCGGCGTCCTCGTCGCTCAACTCGACCCCGGCGTTCTCCTTGAGGAACGCGATCATATCGGGGTAGACCGCCTCGTACACCGTCGGGGTGCCCTGGCTCATCCAGGTCCACCGCTCCAGCCCGTAGCCGGTGTCGACGATGTACGTGTCCATCTTCGAGTAGCGGTTGCCGTCTTTCAGTTCGTACTCGCCGTCGGGGTCCTGCTCCATCGACATGAAGACGAGCGTCGCGAGTTCGGCACCGCGGTAGATGACCTCGATGGCCGGCCCGGCGTTGCCACCGCCGACCCACGGGTCCTCGATGTAGACGATGTCCTCGACGTCCGCACCCATCGACTCGAAGAACTCGTCGCAGTACTGGACGGTTCCGTCCTTCCAGTACACCTCGCCCTCGTATGCGTACTGACCGGGGTCGTCTAGGTCTTCGCGGGCGTTGAACGCGTGGTGGGCCATCATCTCGAACGCCATCGTGTGCCGACCCGTCTTGCCGACGTTGTCGATGTCCTGCATGCGGATGCAGGGCTGGGAGATGGTCAGCGGGTTCGCCGGCGGCGGGGTCTGGCCGGAGGTGACCAGCGGCTGGAAGTCGTAGATAGACGCCTGCGTCAGGAGCACGTCGTCACGCCAGCGGTTCGCGGCGACGGGGTAGGGCTCGATGCGCTCGTGGTCGTTCTCCTCGAAGAACGAGAGGAACGCCTCGCGCATCTCCTCTAAGGTGTACTCCTCCTCGAAGGCCGGTTCGCCGATGAACGTGTACTGCGCACACGGCGGCTCCCCACACGTCTCGCGGGAGACTCGGCTCCAGAAGTGGGCCCCGCAGGACGGACACTCCTGTCGGGTGAACCCCTCCTCCTCGAAGTACGAAAGCTGGTACTCCTCGTCGAGTTCGCTCATTACCCCTGTTTTGGCCGAGCGGCGGGTAAAACTGTTCCGAACGGTCGAACCGAACCGGTTTCCGGGTCGTCCCGGGTGCCGGTCAGTCCGCCGAACGTATCAGTCGATTTCTGAGAGTCTCGTTGAGAGTCTCGAAAAGAACAGGTTTATTTTACCCGTTCGGGCCATACACTTAAATCGAAATCGGGTGTTCTCGCCGGTAATGTCGGAGGAGACTGGGCGGACACGACGGACCTTCTTGAAACTCACGGGGGCGGCAGCGGCCGGAACGGCGCTCGCGACACCCGCCGCGGCGGCGTCGGACGACTGGCGCGTGGTCGACTCGGGGGTCGGCACGACGCTGTACGACGCCGCGATGACCAGCGAGGGACCCTACGCGGTCGGCGCGGGCGGCCTCGTCCTCGCGCGCCGGCGAGACGGCTGGCAACCCGTGCTCGAACGCGGGCCGACCGTCCAGTCGAACCCGTTGCGCGGCTGTGACGTCACCGACGACGGCCGACACCTCTGGTTCTGTGGCGGGTCGGGCGTCATCGGCCAGTACGACGTCGTCGAGGAGGAGTTGACGGACTACTCCGCGCCGATGGGGAAGACCTCGACGTGGCGCAACCTCGCCGTCCGCGGCGACGCGGGCAGCGAGTCGGTGTACCTCGTCAACGGGTCGGGCGAGTTCCTCGCCGGGACGAAGACCAGCGCCGGCGGGATGGACTGGGGCGACGTCGTCAAACCCGGCGGTGGCTCCAGCGCACCGGGCATCGACTTCTGGAGCGAGGACGACGGCTACGTCTGTGACACCTCCAGCATGGTGTACCGCACCCAGGACGGCGGTCAGACCTGGACGACCGTCGGCATCAACGGCGCGAGCGTGAGCCTCTACGACGTCGCGGTCCGCAACGAGGGCGACCTCGACGTCGCCGGCGGCAACGGCACCATCTACCGCCTCAACGACGGCGACGGGAAGGGCTGGAAACGGAAGAACGTGGGCGAGGAGACCGTCCTCGCCGTCTACCGGACCGGCGCGGAGGGTGGACTGGGCTGTGGCACCGGCGGCTACGTCTACGACCGCAAGAAGAACAAGTGGGACCGTGTCGAGACACCGACGACGAACACGCTCCGCGGCGTCGCGACCGGCGACTCCGGGGAGTATCCGCAGGTCGCCGTCGGCGACTCGGGAACCATCGTCGAGCGCGGGACGTACACCGCCGACCTTCCCCACACGGTGTCGCTCTCAGCGGACTCCTCGCTGGAGTACCGTCTGGAGGTCGACGGTGCGGTCGTGGCGACCGGCGACGTCGAGTCCGGCGACACGGTCACCAACCGCACCACGCGGTTCAGCGTCGACACCGTCACGGGGGCGCTCACGAGCGGCGACACGGACACGTACGACTACTCCGGAGAGATCGTCGACCTCGAAGTGACGAGCGGCGACGCGTCGGCGCTCTCCGTCACCGTCGACGGCAGCGAGTCGAGTCTGAAACGGCTCGCGAGCGAGCCGTGGACCGAGGTGGCCTCGCCGACGGGCAAGACGCTCGAAGGCGTCGTCCAGACCGTCGAAGGTCCCTACGCGGTCGGCAGCGGTGGTGAGGTGCTCGCCCGCCGCGCCGACGGCTGGGACCTCGTCCTCGAATCCGGACCGACCACCGAGTCGAACCCGCTGACCGGCGCGGCGGTGAGCGACGACGGCCGTAACGTCTGGTTCTGTGGCGGGTCGGGCGTCATCGGCCAGTACGACGTCGTCGACGAACAGGTGACCGACTACTCCGCACCCAACGGGAAGACCTCGACGTGGGAGGACCTCGCGGTCACCGGGGCGGCCGGCAGCGAGACGGTCCACCTCGTCAACGGCTCCGGGGAGTACCTGACGGGCACCAAGACCAGCGCCGGCGGGATGGACTGGGGGAGCGCGTTCAAACCGGGCGGTGGCTCCTCGATGAAGGCCGTCACGTTCCTCGACGCGTCGACGGGCTACATCGTCGACACGAACGCGAAGGTGTACGAGACCACGAACGGGGGCGACTCGTTCACCGTCGTCGGCATCGACGGCGGTTCGGTCGGCCTCTACGGCGTCGACGCCACCGCCACGGACGACGTCGTCGCCGCGGGTGGCGACGGCACGCTGTTCCGGTACAACGGTGCCGTCTGGACGAAGCTGTACGCCGGCGGCAACCAGTTGAACGACGTCTCGCTGGACGGTCCCGACGGGCTGACCTGCGGGGCGGGCGGCACCGTCTGGGAGCTCTCTCAGGACGGGTGGGAGCCCGTCGAGACGCCCGTCACCGCGCCGCTCTCTGGCGTCTCGCTGGACACGACCGGGACGTACCCCGACGTCGCCGTCGGGGCTTCGGGCACCATCCTCGAACGCGGCGGCTACACCGCCACTCCGAGCGACACGCTCACCATCTCGACGACCGACGGGAGCGAGGTCGCCTACCGTATCGAGGTCGACGGCGTCGTCGAGAAGGCCGACGGCGCGGACGCCGGCGACAGCGTCGCCGACGGCACCGTCGAGGGGAGCGTGGGCGGGACGGACCTCGACGACGGCTACCGGTTCTCCGGCGACATCGTCGACTTCACCGTGACGAGCGGCGACCCCTCGGCGCTCGCCATCGAGGTCAACGACGAGTCCCAGACCGTCGGCCAACTGTCGGCCGCGGGGTGGACCGAAGCCGCCTCCCCCACGGGCAACGGGCTCAACGGCGCGGCCGTCGGGGCGGACGGTCCCTACGCCGTCAGCGGCGGCGGCGAGGTGCTCGCACGCCGCGACGACGGGTGGACCGTCGTGACGACGTTCCCCGGCGGCGGGAACACGTTCGCGCTCACCTGTGCCGACGCCTCCAGCAACGGCGGCAACGTCTGGTTCGCGGGCGCGTCGGGAGCGGTCGGGCGCTACGACACCGCGACGGGGACGGTCAGCGACTACTCCGCACCGAAGGGGAAGACCTCGACGTGGGAGGCCGTCGCCGTCGCCGGCCCCGCGGGCGCGGAGACCCTGTTCCTCGCCAACGGCTCCGGCGAGGTGCTGACGGGCACCAACAACGCCGGCGTCGTCACCTGGGGCGACGTGAAGAAACCCGGCGGCGGGTCGTCCATCAAGGGCGGCACCGCGCTCGACGCGTCGACGGCGTACTTCGTCGACACGAACGCGAAGGTGTACGAGACCACCGACGGCGGCGAGTCGTGGTCGACCGTCGGCATCACCGGCGGGACGGTCGGCCTCTACGGCGTCGGCGCGGGGAGCACCGAGGACATCTCCGTCGCGGGCGGCGACGGTTCGGTCCTCCGGTACAACGGCGCGGTGTGGACCCGCCTCGACGTCGCCGACGGCGGGTTCACCGCGCTCGTCCGCGACGGGGGGAACGCCCTCGCCGTCGGCGGGAGCGGGCGTATCTACCGCCGGACGTGGGACGGCTGGGAGCGCGAGGAGACGCCCGCCGCGGTGACGCTCGACGGCGTCGCCCTCGGCGGGGCGTTCCCCGACGTCGCCGTCGGCTCCTCGGGCACTATCTTCGAGCGCCGCCTGTAGGCGCTCGTCGACGGGGAGACGGGCCGACGCCGTCGCCCCTCGCGCGAGAAACCATTTCTTCGCCGCGCGCGTAGTGAGTCCATGGAGACGACCAGTCAGTCACGACTCCCGCGTGAGCGACCGCTGTTGACGCTCGGGGCGGCCATCCTCGTCTGCGAACTCGTCGGCATCACCGGCGCGGTGTTCACCGCGACGGGCGTCGAGTCGTGGTACACTACGCTCGAACGACCCGACCTCGCGCCACCGAACTGGGTGTTCGGCCCCGTCTGGACGACGCTGTACGCGCTGATGGGCGCGGCCGCGTGGCTCGTCTGGCGTGAGGGCGTCGGTCGAGCGCGACAGGTCGCGCTCGGCCTGTTCGGCGTCCAGCTCGCGCTCAACTTCGCGTGGTCGTTCGTCTTCTTCGGCCAGGAGGCCATCTTCGCCGCGCTCGTCGTCATCCTCGCGCTGCTGTTCTTCATCGGAACGACCGCGACCGCCTTCTGGCGCATCGACCGGCGGGCCGCGCTCTTGCTGGTGCCGTACCTCGCGTGGGTGAGCTTCGCGACGTACCTCAACTACGCGTTCTGGGTGCTGAACTGAGAGGAGAGCGACGGGGCTACTCGTCGGTCTCCAGTGCCAGCGACGCCAGCAGCGCCTCCAGTTGGACCTGCTCGTTCGCGCCGACGGTGATGCGGTAGTCGGCCTCGCCGATGCGGTCCATGACGCGGACGGCCTCGCGGTCGTCCAGGCCGAACTCCCACACCGAGCGGTGCAGTTGGTCGATGATGTCCCCACCGGCGATACCCTCCTCGGTGACGAGCGTGTCCAACTGCGAGCGAGCGGCGGTGAAGTCTCCGTCGAGCGCCTTCTGTACCATCTCCTGGACCGTCTCGGGGCGCGCGGTCGACGTGATGGCGTACACCGCCTCCTCGTCCACGGTGTCGCCGGTAGTGCTCGCGGCCTGGAGGCCGTTGATGGCCTTTCGCATGTCGCCCGCCGCGGCGTAGACCAGCGCCTCGACGCCGTCGTCGGTGACCTCGATGCCCTCGTTCGCGGCGATGGCGCGGACCTGGTCCTCGACGGCGTCCTCGGACAGCGGCGCGAAGCGGAACACCGCACACCGCGACTGGATGGGGTCGATGATCTGCGAGGAGTAGTTACACGAGAGGATGAACCGCGTGTTGTTCGAGAACTGCTCCATCGTCCGGCGCAGGGCGGACTGGGCGTCGCTGGTGAGCGCGTCGGCCTCGTCGAGGAAGATGACGCGGTAGTCGTAGCCGCCGAAGGAGACCCGCGCGAAGTTCTTGATGCGGTCGCGGACCACGTCGATACCGCGCTCGTCGGAGGCGTTGAGTTCGAGGAAGTTCTCGCGCCAGTCGTCGCCGTAGATCTCCTTGGCGATGGCCGTCGCACACGTCGTCTTGCCGACGCCGGCCGGCCCCGCGAACAGCAGGTGGGGCAGGTCGTCCTTCGCGATGTAGCTCTCCAGTCGCTCGACGATGTGCTCCTGACCGAACACCTCCTCCAGCGTCTGCGGGCGGTACTTCTCGATCCAGACCTCCCGCCCGCGGGGTCGGTCGCCCTCGCCCGTCTCGCTCTCGCTCATACTCGACCCAGTTCCGGGCGTCACTTAACTACCGCGAGAGCGGGTTCGTGAGCGTCGAGCGCGTGACCACGAAGTCGGCGCGAACGCGACAGCCTGAAACCGCTGCTTTTCCCAGTCCGACCATGCACGTCACCGTCCACGTCGTCGGCGAGGACGCCCACGAGGTCGACCTCCCCGACCCGACGTACGGCGACCTCATCGCCGCCGTCGACCTCAACCCCCACGAGGCGACGGTGCTAGTCGACGGTCGGCCCGTCCCCGAGGACGCCCCCGTCGAACACGACGAGGTGCGAGTGTTGCGACTCATCAAGGGTGGGTAACGTGAGCGACGACGCTCGCGTCCGTCTCGCCGACCCCGACGACCACGTCGCCGTGATGCGCGTGCTGGAGGGAGCGCTCCTGGAGGTCGAGGCGTCGACGGTCCGCGAAGGAATCGACCGTGAGGCGGTGTGGGTCGCCGTCGTCGAGTCCAGTGACGGGGGGAGTCCGGACGACCGCGTCGTCGGCGCACTCGTCCTCGACACGCCCGCGCGCGAGGGCGTCGCGCCACGCCCCGAGGAGGTTCGTCCCGACAGTCGCCACGTCGAGGCCGTCGCCGTGACGCGCCAGCGTCGCGGCCGGGGCGTCGGGCGGATGCTGGTCGAGACGGCGCTGGAGGAGACGGGCTGTGACCGCCTCACCGCCGAGTTCCGACCCGACGTCGAACCGTTCTACGCGGCACTCGGGTTCGACGTCGAGACGGTTCCAGGCGACGAGGAGCGCCGCTGGGGCGAGCTACGCACCGGGCGCTGACCGACGGGCCCACTGGGGCGAGCAGACGGCACGGCCGCACACGCGAAGCGTCGTGCCGTACACCGGTGGAGGGCGTCACCGGGTCGGGAGACCCCCGCAGGACGCTTCGCGCCGTTCTCAGACCACGAGGACGCTGGTCGCGTGATGGGAGAAGAAGTCGAGGGCGACCGAGTGGCCGGTCAGATACGCGGTTCGAGCAGGTCGCGACCCGCTTCGAGCAGGGGTGCGACACGTTCGTGGTCGTTCGCCTCGGCGTAGACGCGGAGTTTCGGTTCGGTCCCGCTCGGCCGGACCAGTAGCCACGTGCCGTCGTCGAGGAATATCTTGAACCCGTCTTTCGTACCGACGCGGTCGACGCCGACGCCCGCGACGGTGTCGGGGAGGTCGCCGTCCAGCGAGTCGAGGACGGCGCGCTTGCGGTCGTCGGGGCAGTCGACGCTGATCCTCCCCTGGTGAATCTCGCCGTACTCGGCCTCGATGTCGTCCGCGCGGTCGTCGAGCGGGCGTTCGGCGTGCGCCTGTGCGACGACGAGGGCGAGGCAGACGCCGTCCTTGTTCCGGAGGTGGTCGGTGATACCGAACCCGCCGGACTCCTCGCCACCGCAGAGCGCGTCGGCGTCGGCCATTCCTCTCGCGACCCACTTGAAGCCGACGGGCACCTCGACGGCCTCCTCGCCGTGGGCCTCGGCGATACGGTCGATGAGCGCCGTGGTCGAGACGGTCCGTACGGCCGCCCCCTCACCCGTCTCCAGGAGGTAGTCGTACAGCACCGCGAACAGTAGGTTCGGGTCGAGGTAGCCCCGTTTCGGCGTGACGACCGCCATCCGGTCGGCGTCGCCGTCGTTGGCGAACCCCAACTCGGCGTCGCCGTCGGTGACTCGGGCGACGAGGTCGCCGAGTTTCTCCGCGCTCGGTTCGGGCGACCCGCCGCCGAACTCGGGGTCGAGGTCGGTCCGGAGCGTCGAGACGGACGCACCGGCGGCGTCGAGCAGGCGGTCGGTCACGTCGCGGCCGCTGCCGTGCATCGCGTCGTACGCGACCGAGAGACCGTCGAGGTCCGCCCCCGAGAACTCGAGGGCGTGCTGGCCGTAGCGCGTGGTGAACGTGTCCTCGTGGACGGTACCACGGGCGTCGGTGTCGGTCTCCCGTAACTCGGCGAGACGGCCCACCACGTCGTCGGTCACCTCGGGGGTCGCCGGTGCGCCGTCGCCGGGGAGGAACTTGATGCCGTTGTACTCGGGGGGGTTGTGACTGGCGGTTATCATCACGCCGCCGGCGAGGTCGCGGTCCTTGACGGTCCACGCGAGGACGGGCGTGGGGCAGTCGCGTTCGGAGAGGAGGACCTCGAAGCCGTCGGCGGCGAGCGTCTCGCTCACGGCGTCGGCGAACCCGCGGGAGTGTTCGCGGGCGTCGTAGCCGACGGCGACCGTCTCGCCGGCGTCGCTCGCCCGGAGGTGGTCGGCGACGGCCTGCGCGACGATACGGACGCGGTCCTCGGTGAAGGTGTCGAGGGTCGCGCGCCAGCCGTCGGTCCCGAAGGAGATGGCGTCCATACCGGCCCCACACCGGCCCGTCGCAAAAAGCCACCTGCCGCGGTGCGACGGCGTTTTGCGTCGTGATTTCGTAGACGGTGCAATGGTACGTGTCGTCGCTGTCAGCGGCAGTCGCCGCGACGCCAGCACCACCCGACTCGCCCTCGAACACGCGCTGGCGGCCGCCGAGGCCGCAGGAGCCGACACCGAACTGATACACCTCGGGGACGTCGACCTCCCGCTGTACCACCCGAGCATCGACGAGCAAGGTGACAGCGAGGCGTTGAAACGCCTCGTCCGGGAGGCCGACGGGGTCCTGCTTGGCTCGCCCGTCTACCACGGGTCGTACTCCTCGACGTTCCGCAACTTCCACGACTACTGTAGCTTCGACGAGTACCGAGACACAGTCGTCGGCCTGCTCGCGACGGCGGGCGGTGGCTCCTACGGGGCGACCCTCGAACACATGCGCAGCACGCTCCGTGGAGTCCACGGCTGGGTGGTTCCCCACCAGGTCGGCATCCGAGGCGCGTCCCGCGAGTTCGACGACGACGGCGAGTTCGTCGACCCGAACCTCGCCGACCGGGTGGAGAAACTCGGGCGCATCGTCACCGAGGAGGCGGAGCTACGAGCGACCGCGGCGGCGAGCGCGAACGCGGACGACTGAGCGCCCGGTGAGGCGTCGCCGAGGTCGGTCACCCGACGGCCGGGTCGTCCGCGTCGTCGACGAGTCGCTCCTTGCGTGCGCGTGAGAGCTGTTTTATCTGGTACTCTCGGGACATCGCCGCCGACCGGTCGGCGTAGGTCTCGACGTGGACGAGCGCGAGCGGCCCGCGCCCGCGCGTGTACTTCGCCCCGTCGCCGGCGCGGTGTTCGGCCAGGCGACGCTCGACGTCGGTGCTGTAGCCCGTGTAGAGCGAGTCGTCGCCACAGCGCAGGACGTAGACGTAGTGTGTCATCCGTCGTCAAAGGGCTTCACGTGGTGATCACACCACGATTCGACGGCCCGTCGCCATCAACTGTCACGTGCGCGGTCTCGTGAGACTTCAGCGATACCTGCGTTCGCCGAACAGCTCGGACAGGCGTGGATACGCCCTGTCTCGTCGGCAAACACACGCGCGAAGCGCTCCGAGACGTGCGCGTTGCAGTGGTCGCACTTGGCCATGGTACGCCGGCGGAGTGCCGGCACCAACTGTTGCCGCTGGAGACTCATATACCCTTCCTGTATGTCGCTCGTTGCCGCGAGTCGTCACCGACGCCCGTCGGTTCGAGCCGAGTCGACGCTCCTCGCGACCAGTCCGGCCTGCACCCCGGCGGCGTACCCCGCGTCGACGTTGACGACCGTCACGGGCGCACACGACTGGAGCATCCCGGCGAGCGCCGCCTCGCCAGCCCCGCCGTGACCGTACCCCGACGCGACCGGGAGTCCGATGATGGGGACGTCGACCAACCCCGCGAGCACGGTCGGCAACGCCCCTTCGCGACCCGCGGCGACGACCAGGACGTCCATCGCCCGGAGGTCCGCGAGCGCGTCGATGGTCCGGTGGAGACCCGCGACACCGACGTCGGAGACCCGTGTCACGCGCGCACCCATCTCGGTGAGCGTCGTCGCCGCCTCTCCCGCGGCCGCGGCGTCGGCCGTCCCCGCCGCGACCACGCCGACGTCGGCGTCCAACGCGGGAGGGTCGAACGCCGGGGCGTGGGCGACGAGCGTCCGTGCGCGCTCGTCGTACTCGACGTTCGAGTCGGGGAACTCCTCGGCCAGCGCCGTGGTGACCGTCTCTGCGGTCGGGTCGTCGACGCGGGTGCACAGCGCCCGACCGGTCGTCTCGACGGCCGTCGCCGCGAGGTCCGCGACCTCCGCCGTGGTCTTCCCGTCGGCGAGGACGGCCTCGGGGACGCCGGTTCGCTCCTCGCGGGCGGCGTCGAACCGGCCGGCCTCGGTCGTCGCGTACCCGTTGAGTCGTGCCTCTGCCTCCGCCGGTGACACGTCGCCGTCGGCCACCGCGTCGAGTAGTTCGCGCATACACCCTGTGCGCGCGCGAGCGCCTCCAACCCGTCGAAATCGACCGCTGGCCAAAAGACATATCACACTTCATCATCAAATCAGTTTTTCACACACCGAAGAACCGTGTAGAAAGCAGCGAACACCCGGTAGAGGCCCCATCTTTGGGAAAGTTTATAAGGAGGGTGTTCGAACGGAGGCTTGCATGGCAGACCTAATCGTCAAAGCGGCCGTCAAGGATGCACTCGATGAGATGAACGTTGCGTCGGACTTCTACGACGCACTCGACGAGGAAGTGCAGGAGCTGCTCGACGACGCAGCCCGACGCGCCTCCGAGAACGACCGCAAGACGGTCCAGCCCCGCGACCTATAAACCGGTCAACTCACAGCTTTCTCCATTTATCGCACCGCCCAGAGCCGTCAGTAGCGCTCGACGGTGACGTCCTCGTCGTCCCCGACGTACAGTTCGTCCGCCAGCCCGACGAACAGGCCGTGTTCGACACACCCCGGGAGCGCCGAGAGTCGCGTCGCGAGGTCGCCGGGGGCGTCGAGCGCGCCGAACGCACAGTCCAGCACGAGGTTGCCGTTGTCCGTGACGACGGGGCCGTCCTTGCGTTCGGCGAGACGGAGCGTCGGGTCGCCACCGAGGTCACGGACCGCAGCCTCGACGGTCGTGGCGGCCGCCGGCAGCACTTCGACCGGAATCGAGTGGTCGAGACGGTCGGCGCGTTTCGACTCGTCGGCGACCACGAGGAACCGGTCGGCGGCGGCGTCGACCACCTTCTCCCGGGCGTGGGCGGCCCCGCCGCCTTTCACGAGGTCGCCGTCGGCGACCTGGTCGGCTCCGTCGATGGCGACGTCGGGGGTCGCGTCGTCGAGCGTCGTGAGCGGGATGCCGACCTCGCGAGCGAGCGCTCGCGACTGGAACGAGGTCGGGATGCCGCGGATGTCGAGGCCCGCCTCGACCGCACGCCCCAGCGCCCGAATCGCGTACGCCGTCGTACTCCCGGTGCCGAGGCCGACGACCATCCCGTCGACGACCTGCTCGGCGGCGGCCTCGCCCGCTCTGCGCTTCGCCGCGTCGCTCCCGCCGGTCGATTTCATGGGCGGCGTTCTCGCGGCGGGGACAAAAAGTCACGCGCTCCGGTCTCGTGTGCCGCCAGGTCACCGCGATGGGTCGCCACGCCGTGTCGGGAGTCGGCCGGGACCGCCGTCGCGGCCGCGGGTGTGTCTATCGGTCCGTAGGCGGTTCCGTCAGCTCGTCGACACCCACGCCGTCGCCGAACTCGACCGTCGGGCGCAGTAGCTATGTAGCGGCCTCGTGTCCCCTCGAACATGTTCGGAACAAGCGGCATTCGCGGTCCCGTGGGTGACGTGGTGACGGCGGACCTCGCGCTCGCGGTCGGGCGGGCCGTGGGTGTCGAGGCGGACCGCGTCGTCGTCGGGCGAGACCCGCGTGCCAGCGGGCGACTGCTCGTCGACGCACTGACGGCGGGACTCCGGGAGATGGGCACGGACGTCGTCGACGTGGGCGAGGCGGCGACACCCACCGTCGCCCGCGCCGTCGCGTGGGAGGACTGCGACGCGGGCGTCTCGGTCACGGCGAGCCACAACCCCGCCGAGGACAACGGCATCAAACTCTGGCAGCCGAGCGGACAGGCGTACGACGAGGCCGGCCGCGAGCGCATCGAGGCACGACTCCGCGAGCGCGAGTTCGACCTCGAAGCGTGGGACGGTCTGGGCACCCGGACCAGCGCGGACGCGGGCGAGCGCCACGTCGAGGCGCTCGTCGACAGCGTCGACGTCGACGACCCGCCGGCGGTCGCCGTCGACCTCGGCAACGGCGCGGGTGCAGTGAGCGTCGAGGCCCTCCAGCGACTCGGCTGTCACGTCGAGACGCTCAACGCCCAGCCCGACGGCCGATTCCCGGGGCGACCGAGCGAACCGAACGACGAGACGCTCACCTCGCTGTGTTCGCTCGTCGGCGCGAGCGACGCCGTGCTGGGCATCGCCCACGACGGCGACGCCGACCGGATGATGGCCGTCGACGAACACGGCGAGTTCGTCCCGAAGGACGCCCTGCTCGCCGTCCTCGCCGCCGAGTCGACGGCCGCGGGCGAGCGGGTGGCGGTCCCCGTCGACACCAGCCTCGCGGTGACGGACTACCTCGCCGAGCGCGACGTCGCGGTCGAGCACACGCCCGTCGGAGACGTCTACGTCGCCGAGGCGCTGGGCGGGGACGTCACCTTCGGGGGCGAGCCGTCGGGGGCGTGGATCTGGCCCGACCAGACGCTCTGTCCGGACGGTCCGCTCGCGGCGTGTCGGCTCGTGGAACTCGCCGCCGACCGGCCGCTCTCCGAACGAATCGCCGAAGTGCCCGACTACCCCATCCGCCGGGCGAACGTCGAGGTCGAGGACAAAGCGCGGGTGATGGCCGACGTCCGCGAGCGAGCGAGCGGGGAGTACGACGCCGAGGACATTTCGACCATCGACGGCGTGCGCGTCGACCGCGACGACGCGTGGTTCCTGGTGCGCGCCAGCGGGACCCAGCCGCTGGTGCGAGTCACCGCCGAAGCCAGAGACGCCGAGCGCGCAGAAGCAGTGTTGGAGGAAGCGCAGTCGCTGCTGTAGTTCGCCTCTCGTTCAGATTCGACGCGTCGAGCGTGCCTCGCGGACGCTCGCACCGTCACGTATCTTGTCCTCGCAGTTCGGACAGACTCGGGGGCTCTCGATGCCGTCCGGCGTGAAGACCCGTGCGTACGCCACCGTGACGAAGGAACCGCAGTTCTGGCATTCAGGCATACACTGTAACGCTACACTTTCATAGACTATAATGGTGGCTGTCCCAGCAACGCTGACAGGCCCCCAGACGGGACTGTTCGGCATTTTCACCAGTCACACGGAGTGGTTATTTCATCCAATCGCCACGAAATAATCGTGTGTTTCGGTAGCGTGTGGCACGGCTCGAGTAGCGGGCGGAACACTGAGTAGCGCGCTGGTCGGACCCGGCGTATGGACGTGGTCGTGTTCGGGGCCGGGAGTCTCGGGAGCCTGCTTGGTGGGTTGCTCGCACGCGCTCACGACGTGACGCTCGTCGGTCGCCACCGGCACGTCGAGCGAGTCCGACGCGAGGGGCTTCGCGTCACGGGTGCCGTCGAGGCGACGGTGTTCCCCGACGCCCGGACCGACGCCCCCGCGAGCGCCGACCTCGCGCTCGTCACCGTCAAGGCCTACGACACCGCCGCCGCCGCGAGCGCGCTCGCCGACACCGACCTCGACGCGACGCTCTCGCTCCAGAACGGGCTGGGCAACGAACGCCGCCTCGCGGAGGCACTCGACGCACCCGCGCTCGCCGGCACCTGCACCTACGGCGCGCGCCTCGTCGGCCCCGGCGAGGTGGCCTGCACGGGCGTCGGAGAGGTCGTCCTCGGCGCTCGGGAGGGTGGGGCCTCGACGCTCGCCGACCGCGTCGGCGCGGCGTTCACCGAGGCCGACGTCGCGACGACCGTCGCCGACGACATGCCCCGTCGCCTCTGGGAGAAACTCGCCGTCAACGCCGGCATCAACGCCCCGACCGCACTCGCCCGTATCCAGAACGGCTCGTTACTGGACGGCGACGTCGCCGACCTGACCCGGACGGCAGCCTGCGAGGTGGCCGCCGCCGCCCGCGCCGACGGTGTCGACCTCACCGACGACGCGGCCGTCAACGCCGTCGAGCGGGTCGCCCGCGCCACCGCCGACAACCGCTCGTCGATGCTCCAGGACGTCGAGAAGGCCCGCCGGACCGAAGTCGACAGCATCAACGGCGTCGTCTCGGGGCCGGACGCACCCGTCAACCGGACGCTCACCGCGCTGCTCCGAGCGTGGGAGCGCGAACGGGGGTTGCGGGAGTAGCGAGGGGCGGGAGGGACGGTGGCGGCGCTGTCGGCGCTGTGCGGTTCGTAGCGGGATGGTTGGCTCGTCGGCCGTACCGCGAGCGACCAGCGGGAGCGAGCGGACCGACGAGGGAACGGAGCCGCGGCTTGCCGTGGCGGAGTGAGTGAGGAGGATTTTGGTCCAGATTTTACACTGCCGAGGTCGCTTCGCGACCCCGGCGCGTGATAAAAGGTGGTTTAGAACGGCGCGGCCGGACCTTCGTCGTCGTCGCTGTCGACGCTGCCGCCGCGGGACTCGCCGGGGAACGACGGGGACATGCCGTCGCCGCCGCCGTGGCCGCCGGCCATGCCGGTGTCGGCATGGACCTGCGAGATTTCGGGAATCTCCTTGGTCATGCGGGACTTGATGGCCTGGATGGTCATCGGCGAGATGCCACAGCCCGAGCAGGCACCGCCGAGGCGCAGCGACACCGACCCCTCGTCCATGTCGAGGTTGGTGATGGCGGCGCTCCCGCCGTGCATCTGAATCTGCGGGAAGTTGCGGCGGAGGAAGTTGGTCACGTCCTCGCGGAGTTCGTCCTCCGAACGTGCTTCGGTGCTCATGGACGGGGATAGCGGACGAGGACGCTTAGATGTTGTGTGTACTCACTCGCCGACCGGCTCGGCGACGTCGAACTCCCGGCGAAGCTGACGTCGCAGTTCCTCGACGTAGCGTTCGAGGACGGCGTCGAACCGCTCGCGCTCGACGACGACGCCCTGCAGTCGCTCGTAGGGCGCTTCGGGGAGTTCGATGCGGAACTCGCCGCCCTCGTAGAACGGCTCGCTCTCGTTGAGCACCATCTGGTCGATGCCGTGGATCAGCCCCGAGTCGTACTCGGCGTTCATCACGTCGAACGCGCGCTTGTACGCCTGCTGGAGCGCGGTGAAGTGCTCGACGTACTTCTCCTCCTCGAAGGTCTCGGGGTCGAAGTCGGTCATACTCGCGAGTCAGCGGCGGGAGGTAAAAGCCGGACGGTCGGACGCGACGGCCCGGCGAACGGCGCAGATTCCGAACGCTTACTTTCGTCGAAAAGTCAGAACGCGTGATGACTGATTCGGTGCGCCACCGACTGATGGGCTTCGGTGGCGTCTTCGCCCTCACGGCCCTGACGGTCGTGCTGGTCAACAACCCCGCCGTTCAGTCGTTCGCCACCTCCATCCCCGTCCTCCAACGGCTCTCGCCCGACCCACCGGGGAGCGCCGAGTTCCTCATCGAACTGCTCGTCACGCTGGTCGTGTTCACCGTGGCGTTCGTCCCGCTGTACCGCCCCCAACCGCGGCGCATCCTGGACGTGCTCGTCCAGTGCATCGAGCGGGTCGTGCTCGCCGGCCTCGTCCTCGCGACCATCGGCTACTTCGACTACACCTACCGCCTCCCGCGGTTCACCCTCCTCGTCGTCGTCCCGATTCTAGGCGTCGCACTCCCGATGTGGTTCGTCTGGATCCGCCGCCGCCCCGCCCGCGAGACCAACCGGGCCATCGTCGTCGGCGACGACCCCCGACAGATCGAGCGGGACATCGAGGACACCGAGGTCCCCCTGCTGGGTTACCTCTGTCCGTCAAGCCGGTTCCGCGCCGAAGGCGAGTCCGTGCGCGCGTTGTCGGACGGCGGGGTCTCGGCGGACGGTCTGGAACGCCTCGGCGGCCTCTCGCGCATCGAGGACGTGCTGGTGTCCTACGACGTCGACACCGCGGTGTTGGCGTTCGAACAGGCCGACCGCGCGGAGTTCTTCGGCGCGCTCGACGCCTGTTTCGAACACGGCGTCGACGCGAAGGTCCACCGCGAACACGCCGACTCGGTGCTGACCGAGGATGCGGCGGCCGGCACGCTCGTCGACGTCGAGATCGAGCCGTGGGACGTCGAGGACTACCTGCTGAAACGCGCGTTCGACGTCGTGTTCGCGACGGTCGGCCTGGCGCTGCTCGCACCGGTCATCGTCCTGATCTCGCTCGCCATCAAACTCGACGACGGCGGGCCGGTGCTCTACAGACAGGACCGGACGGCCGTGTTCGGGGAGGTGTTCGACGTCTACAAGTTCCGGACGATGACCCCGGAAGGAGCGTCGGACGTCCCCGTCGAGGACGCCGACAACGACCGTATCACCCGTGTCGGCAAGTGGTTGCGGCAGACGCACCTCGACGAGGTTCCACAGCTCTGGTCGATCCTGAAGGGTGAGATGAGCGTCGTCGGCCCCCGAGCGGTGTGGACGGCCGAGGAAGGCCACCTCGAAGCGGAGTCCGACACCTGGCGCAAACGCTGGTTCATCAAACCGGGGCTGACCGGGTTGGCGCAGATCAACCAAGCGAAGAGCACGGACCCGACGGCCAAGCACTACCACGATATGCGGTACGTCGCCGAGCAGTCGTTCTGGTTCGATCTGAAGATTATCGCTCGGCAGGTTTGGGCAGTCGGAGTCGACATGTGGGGGATGACTTCTTCTCGGCGCTGAGTCACAGGTAACAACACACGACGGACCGCAACTCCACAGAGGGTAAATCATCCCCAGATAGCAGCATCTTCGTGGTGTCAATCACAGAGAGCAGTAGATCGCATCGGAGGATGAGATGAGCGGTATCGTGAGGATATCTCTCGGAACGAGCGCAGTCACGATGGGGCCGATTTGAGCCAGAAGACGACCGTGACTTGTCTCTCTGTGCGGCCAACCATGGGCGAAAACAACTTCAGGACAAAATCAGTCGATTGCTTGGCTGATAGTCCCTCGAAAGATTCTCCGCTCTTCGTCCTCTACACCGACGATTCGAATATACGTGAGGAGATAAGCGGATAGGAACACCAAATAGAGCAGATATGAAGCGGTTCCCTCCATCGAAGTTGCGAGATAGTGGAGGAGGGTGGCGAGTCCAAACGTGGTAGCAGAAAACGCTAGAAGTGGTGTTCGAACGGGAACGATTCGAGTGGCACGGTAGAGAACCAACGAGTAGAGGGCGTTGATGAAGACATACGAGACGGTGGTCGCGACCGCAGCACCTACCAGGGAAAACTCTGGAATTAGAAGTAGGTTCAGAACGACGTTGACGGCTGCAGCGAGTACGTTGATGTAGAGAATCACCCGAGTCCGCCCGAGCGACGTCAGTGTTGTCCCATTCAGCCCAACGACCGAGTGGATATAGAACCCAACTGCCAGAAGACTCAGTGCCAAACCTCCGGAGACGTATTCAGGGCCGTACAACAGTCCGATGATATCTTCGGAGTAGACGACGAATCCGACTAGAATCGGTGTCGTAGTCAGGAACAGCCACTTCGTGACCAATTGGTAGTTCTGATGAATTCGGTCCACCTGCTCGGCTTTGTCCAATTCAGAAATGCGTGGCATGTAGATGAAGCGGAAGGACCGGAGGAAAGCCAAGAGGAGTATCGCGGTTGGATACACGACGTTGTAGACGCCGACATCAGCCTGGGTCGAGAAGAGACCGAGCATCAGCGTATCGACATCGGAGAGTACGAGACTGAGTGCCCCGGTTAGAAACAGGGGGGCGGAGAACGAGAGTAGTTCTCGTATGTGAGTCTCCTCTGGAACGGAGAGATCGAAGTCCGTCCACCTGTACACGTATGCCAACCCCACCACTGCTGCAATCACGTACGCACAGACGTAGGCACCAGCCACACCGAGTGAGCCTGCTCCGATGAGGACTACACAGCCGATACCCACGATTCTGGAGATAGGGTACGTGAGGTTTCGGATGAACACCTTTGGGAGTGAGCGCTGGTACCCCTGACTGACCCCAATTGCGAGGCGCATCATCGCCGCCGCCGGAACAGAGACCGCGAGTACGGTGATCACTGCGGACAGCTGAGGGGTATCGAACGCCACAGTGGCTAACCAGTCAGCCGAGGCGACGAGAACCGCCGTCGCCACGAGCGAGAGCATTCCCACGATTCCTATCGCTCCCCATAAGAGTCCGTGTTTCTCTCCTTCTCGGTCGAGTCGCGGAAGAAACCGGCCGACACCAGTATGAACACCGGCTAACACAACGGTTGTAGTCATCGCGAGTATCGTCACTCCGAGAGCGACACCACCATAGTCGACCTTGCCCAGATACCGGGCGATAATTATCTTCCCGACGAGGGAGATGAGTAGTTCAATGGAGAGTCCAGCGAACAGTACCCATCCACCAGTGAAGATCGATTTGAGACCAGACGTGTCCTCACTCATCGAAGAAGGTGGTCAGGTACGATTCGAACTGTGAGCCGATCACTTCCGAGTCGTTGTTGGACTTAACGTACTGGTATCCCTGTTCTCCGAGTCGTTCTCTCTCTTTCGGTGAATCGAGGAGTTCCCCGATACAACGTTCGAGTTCTTCTGGCTTGTCCAGATCGACGAGATATCCCGTCTCTCCGTCCACAATCTGTTCACGCATGCCGACGGCGTCGTTCGCAACGACTGGTGTTCGCGACGCGTAGGCCTCCAACACGGTCGACGGGTATCCATCAAGGAGCGAGAAGTGGACGAAGATGTCCGCACGGTTGTATAGCGATTCGATTTCGGAGACGTATCCAAGGACTCGAATGTCTCCGGGGAGCGCCTCGGCACGCTCCTCAACGCGGTACTGATACGGACCTTGGCCGGCGATGAGCAGTGTCGTATCAGAGTTCTTCTCGAGAACAGTGGACAGAGGTCCGAGAGACTGCATCAAGCCTCGCGTCTTCTTTTGATACTGCATATTTGCAACAGCGAGGATGACTTTTTGCCCTTCGGGGAGGTCAAGCGATGTCTGCGGATTCTCGTCACACTCACTGTCAAGCATAAAACAGGGAGTATTCACCACGACCCCGCGTTCGTCATCACTCGGGTATAGGTCTTGTAGATACTCCGAAACGAACAGGTGGTTTCGTGTCGCCTTGAGGGAAGTCATCGTGGCGACGTAGCGTGGTATCTGTTTGACAGCCTGCGTGTAGGTGCCCGTCGCCAGATGCCTCCGGAACGTACTGCGATGCTCGGTCATCGCATCGCCCCGAATTCGAACTACATACGGAATCGAGAACAGAACTCTCGACACCGCAACGGCGAAACCAGCGAAGGAGAGTGAATCGACGATGACTACAGTCGGGTCTTCGGAGCCAATCGCTCTGATGAGGTCCGGAACCTGCCCAACGGCAGTGATGGTAAACGACGTTGTTGGAACGCCTGCTTCCGCGAGTGGACGAGTGATCTTCTCCCCTCGGTCGCTTGTCGAGACGACGAAGACACTCAACGGGTTGGAAGGGGTTGGCATCAGGGTATCCTGTCAAGAGTCATGAACTGATTAAGAACGGGGCGGCGAATTGGTCGTCTTCTGAAGAGGTTGTCGTCAAGCAAGTGAGTGCAGTTGATAACCGTTTGGAATCGTCCTAACTCAGCGCGCTTTGACTTCAAGAGTAACCCAGAGCTGACTGAAGGCGAGGGGCACAACGGCAGCGAGTAGCCGCTACGTTCCGTTCGGTGTGTTCCGAGTGAAGTCCGAGGGGAGACGGCCGGAACGAGTCAGTGGGTGAGCCGGTAGTGTTCACCCACCAACATACCACACAGAGCCCAGAAGGGAAGAATAGCGGTTGGCTTGTTGAACAACGGGTTCAGGTTCAACTGTGCAATCGCACCAACGAGTCCGGACAGCACTCCGATGACGACAAGGGTATCAGATCGGGACAATACGAGCACCCGAAGGCCGGAGAAAATCGACAGTCCGAGACTTGCACAGTACAACAAAAATCCAGGGATACCCGTCCCAACGAGAACCTGTAAGAACATATTGTGGAGCCAGTACGAACGGTCTAGACTAGTCTGGACAGCCGCGGATGGGAAGTTCGCTCCACCGATGCCAAAGACTGGATGCTCAACGGTCAATCCGAGCGACTCGACGTACATCTGCAACCGGATACCTAGATTGGACGTGTCGAAAAACGGAATATCGAACGACCCAGTAGGGGACGGGTTTCCACCCGATTCGACTGGCTGAGCCTCTGTACTCGATGGTGTAGCTGTCGTCTGGGTTCCCGTCGGCTGAGTCCCCACATCGGACGGAGTTTCTGCCAAACGGGTCCCCTCGGGAGAAACGTCTGTAGATGGAGTAGAAGGAGACGGAGTCTCGGTTGACCCCGTCTCCCCTCTTTCACTGAGGTTCGGCAGCGCGGCCGTCCCAGAACTGGTCCCCGGAAGCAGGAGAAAGACGATGGCTAGAACGCCGCCGAGGAGCGTCACAAGTAGGTTTCCGGAGGAATTCGAGAACGGGTTTCGGATTTCCTTCCGGAACGTCCACAGCCCCAGAGCCGCAAAGCAAACGAGCGCAACGACGATACCACCTCGCCCAGCGTCCCACGCAGTTGTACGCTGAACGAACACCATCATCAGGACTGCGAGAGTCCAAAGCAGTCGTTTCTTGCCCTGTTCGCGGAACGCGTAGGCGACCCCCACCGGGACAGCCAAGGTAATCAGGACGGCAATCGGGCCTCCGAACGCAAAACCGTTGATGTGGGGACCAATCGGGAAGCTACCGAGCGGACCCAGAGTCAGATACTCCGAGGCGGTGCGGGCGGCTTCGCCGTGGTGTGGAAATCCGAGAGGACCTCCATTGACGAACTGCAACAGTCCGACGATGGAATGTGCGAGAACGGCGACGACGATCAGGAGGGTGGCGTGCCGAAGCTCGACGATTCCGTCCGCGACGAGCCAGGTCGAAATCAGGAAGATGAGACCGATTTGGAACACGTACAGCGTGAAGTAGTACGCCATATCGGGTCGCGGACCATTCCCAACGACAGCGGCGAGGAGACTCCAGCCAACGAATCCGGCGAACAGGTAGTGAGCGAGTGACACTGTCGGCACCGTCCCACGCGAAAAGTAGTACAACACGATGCACGCGAGAGGAGCGTAGAAAATCCATATCTGTGGGCCGATTCCAGCAATGATGTCTCGGCTCGGACCTGCGGGTATAGCAATCCGAACCGTGATCAGAATCAGGAGTGACGCGACGAAACCCGCGAGAAGGTCCTCGGAATACAGGATGTAGCCACCGTAGACGAGGCCACAGATCGCAATCGCGACGTACTCTTTCTCGGGCAGCGGCGGCAGAAAAGTCCGAAATGCTGTGGTCAGAACTGGCGACAGAACGAACAAGAGTAGAGTGAGGACACCTCCGGAGACGATAAACGAACGGCTGTCAGGAGGTTCGGTATCGATTCGGAGACGGGAGATTACCCCGCTAAAACTCATGACGAGATTGTCGGCAATGTCCAGCCATAGTACTTTCGTGTTCTATGGGAAGTAGAGCGGTTCGTGTCGGGCAGTTGGAACGGTCGCTGAACTAGGAAACTGTTCGAATCCTGTGTAGCAGGGCCATCACACTCTAGCGAACAACTCGTAGATCGTTCCGCGAAGTCGATTGGGGAATAGTCGCAGCGGCGTACGGGTGAGTAGATTAAAGATTAGCACGTGGAGGGGTGTGAACCCCCGTTTGTAAAATGAAACCAGCAACCGAGCCTCGTCTTTGGCGTACTTCCAACCCCCTCTCCGTTCGTACAACTTCTCGCCGGCTCGGGCCTTTAGCAGTATTTCTGGGATATTTCCGAACGTGGCCCCAGAGAGCAACATTCGGACCCAAAGGTCGTAATCTTCCATCGGGTCGGTAGCTCGGTAGTTCCCTGCACGGAGCACGGCCTCTCTCCGGAACATGACCGTACCGTGGTTCATTGGACTACGGAACTTCGCCCGCTTCACGATAGCGTCGTGGTCAGTCGGCACCTCGCGTCTTGCGACTGGGTCGTCAGGCGACGATTGGAACTCCTCGAGGTAGCCCCCGATGATATCGACGGAGGGATTTTCTTGGAGGTATCCGAGTTGTCGCTCGAACCGCGACGGAACCGAGATATCATCAGCGTCCATTCGAGCGATGACGTCGTGAGAGCACCTCTCGACACCGACACGGAGAGCGTTACCCAGACCTTGGTTCCGCTCGATTGCGTGTGTCTCCACCACTGATGATGCAGAACACTTCCGTTGAACGAGTTCGTTCAGACGGAGTGTCAGAGGCCCGTCCTGAACGATTAGAATTTCGTCCGGAGGGTGAGATTGTGACAGAATGCTTTCGATTGCGACCTCCAGTTCTCGGGGGTCGTCGCCCTGATAGATGGGGAGTAAAACCGAAAATTCAGGAACGTTTGTAGGAGAAGAGCGTGATGGAGAATCTACCAATGTGGACCACTCAAGTTCGACTATCAGATACCAGCTTAGGGCACTGTATCATAGTTGCGATAGCACGCAACCCCAGGTCACAGTTCGAGAAGGGTAGCCAGTGCCATGGACGAAACGAGCGTTGTGTTTAGCAGGGCAGTGAGGAGATAAGTAGCACACGTACAATCGCCGAATTCACACGAGGACCACCTGCCCCGATGCGACGCCTTCTTTGCTCGACTCCCTCGTGAGAGGATATGGTTACAGCCGGCGACGTCCACGCCCTCCTCGCAGACCGGCCCGAACTGGTCCCGGCGGTCGAGGCCGTGCTCGCGGCCGACGAGCCGTTCGCCTTCGCGGACCTGTCGGTCGACTCGGGGCGGTTCGGGGAACTCGTCTCCCAGGGCGTCGTCGAGAAGACGTCGGAGGGTGAGTACCGCGTCGCCGACCGCGGTGCTGTCCGGCAGGGACTCGAAGCCGCACGAACCGGCGACACCGAGCGCGAGACGACGGCCACCGGAGGGGTCACCTCGAACGCCAGTCGTTCGACACCCTCGCTCCCGAGCTTCTCCGACTTCGACCGGAGCGACAAACTCACCGCTCTCGGACTCCTCGCGGGGCTCCTCCTCGTCGTCGCCTTCCGCCTCACCTCGTGGCCCGCCGTCTTTCGAGACGGTCACGTCGTCCTCTCCGGGAACGACCCGTACTACTACCGGTTCCTCGTCGAGCAGTTGGTCACCGACCCGCAGGTGACACCCTCGAACCTCCCGGGCGCGGCCGCGAAGGGCGAACCCCTCACGGTCGTGAGCCTCTGGCTCGTCGCACTCCTGTTCGGCGGTCTCGACGCCGTCGGCGGCGTGCTCGCGTGGTACCCACCCGTCGCGGCCGCGACGACCGGCCTGCTCGTCTACGGTGTCGCCACCCTCGTCACCGACGACCGGCGGGTGGGTCTCGCGTCGGTGCTGATGCTCGCCGTCCTGCCCGGCCACGCGATGCGGACGAGCATGGGCTTCGCCGACCACCACGCCTTCGACTACGTCTGGCTGGCGCTCACGCTGCTGGGCGTCGTGGCCGTGACCGTCGCCGCGCGGCGCTCGCAGGCGCGTTCACGACCGCGACTCGGCCTCTCGGGCGTCGGTGTCGCGACGGTCGCACTCGGCGTGACCGGCCAGGTACTGGCGTGGGAGGCCGGCCCGCTGCTCGTGGTGCCGCTCGGACTCTACCTCGCGGTCGACGCCCTCAGAGCGGTCGCCGAGGAGGAGTCGCCGCTTCACACGGGCGGCCCGGTCGTGCTCGGCGTGGGCATCGCGGCCGCCCTGACCTGGCTCGTCCACAGCACGCTCGGCTGGCACACGACGCTCGTCGCCGCCGCGCCGGCGCTGGTCGCCGTCGGCGGGGTCGGCGTGCTGGTGCTCGGGGAGGCCGCCTACCGGACCGGCCTCCCGGCGTGGGCGCTCGCGGCCATCGAACTCGTCGGGGGTGTAGCTGCAGTGGTCGCACTCCGGATGCTCGCTCCACAGTTCTGGACGGAGTTCACCACCGCGGCCACCGACCGCCTGTTCGCCGACCGCGCCATCGCGGAGGTTCAGAGCCTGTTCAGCGGGTCGCTCGGCTGGCTCCTGCTGTTCGGACTCCTGCTCCTGATTGCGCTCCCGTACCTCGGCTGGAGTCTCCACCGCGCTCGTACGGACGCCCGGTGGCTCCCGCTCGGCGTCTACGGGACGTACTTCCTCGTGCTCGCGGCCGTCCAGGTCCGGTTCGTCGGGCAGCTGTCGCCGGTCGTCGCCGTCTTCGCCGGCCTCGCGTTCGTCCACGTCGCCGGGTGGGCCGACGTCGTCGCTCCCCCGGCGCCGTTCGCCGGCGGCACCGCGCCGACGCTCTCGCTCCCCGACCGGTCGACCGTCCAGGCGCTCGTCGTGCTGTTCGTCCTCCTCGCCGGGTTGAGCGTCGTCCAGGTGCCGCTGAAGACCAACCTGGTCACGACCGACGCCGGCGAGTACGAGACCGCCGCGGAGATGAGCGCGTACAGCGAGAAGACGGGTCTGACCTACCCCGAGAACTACGTGCTGAGCAACTGGGGGGACAACCGGGTGTACAACTACTTCGTCAGCGGCGAGTCGTTCTCCTACAGCTTCGCCGAGCGCCACTACCGGTCGTTCCTCTCGGGGACCGACGGCGAGGGCTGGTACGAGCGCCTGAACCGGCGCGGGTTCGTCGTCACGACGGACGCCGCGGCGGGCAGCGGCCTGACGGTGACGAACGCGAACGGCGACGCCACGCCCGACATCGGGACCCGACTCCACGACGACTACGGCAGCCGGGACGGCGACGACCCGGGACTGGGCCACTACCGACTGGTCGCGACGGTCGACGACGGGCGCTACAAGGCGTTCCACCTGGTCCCCGGTGCGGTCGTGCGAGGCAGCGCCGACCCGTCCTCGACGGTGACCGTCGAGACGCGCGTCGAGGTCGACGGGACGTCGTTCGCCTACACGCGACAGACGACCGCCGACGCCGACGGGCAGTACAGCGTCCGGGTCGCCTACCCCGGCGCGTACGCCGTGCCCGGCACCGAGTCGCGAGTGACGGTCGAGGAGCGGGCGGTCCTGAACGGGACGACGGTTTCGACGGAAGCCTGACCGACGACGCCACCGTTCGAGTGCGTTCAGACGACCAACAGTCCGCCGAGCATCGCGACCGCACCGAGACCGAGACAGACCGCCCAGAACGAAACCCGCTCGACGACCCGGAGGAGCGCGTCGATGGTCACGTATCCCACGACGAACGCCGTGAGCAGTGCGACGCCGGCCTGCTGGGTCGTCACGTCCCCGAGTCCGGTGTCGAGGTAGGCGATGGTCGCGCCGCCGAGCGCCGCCGGGATGGAGAGGAGAAACGAGAAGCGGAACGCCGAGGAGCCGTCGTACCCCCGGAGGAGGAGCGTCCCGGTCGTCATCCCCGAGCGGGAGATCCCCGGGAGGATGGCGACGCCCTGTGCCGCGCCGACGAGGACGGCGTCGACCGCGTCCGGTTCGGTCTCGGCGCTCTCCCGTCCGGCCGTGAGCTTCTGGAACAACCCGGTCGCGACGAGCAACACGCCGATGAGCACGACCACCGTCCCCCCGGTCAGTTCGTTCACCACCTCGTCCAACGTCGCGTAGGCCGCGAGGCCGACGACCCCCGAGACGAGCGTCCCGATGGCGAGGAACGTCACGGGTGCCTGTTCGCCCTCGAACGCCCGCCGTGGATGCCACCGCGGCAGGCGAGCGAGCAGGTCGGCGACCTCGTCGTGGTAGTACACCGCGGCCGAGAACGCCGTCCCCAGGTGCAAGAAGAGGCCGAAGGCGACCGCCGACTCGACTGGTTGGCCGAGCGCCGTGAGGACGACGGCGAGGTTCCCCTCACTCGATATCGGGAGCCACTCGAAGATGCCCTGGAGGACGCCGGCGAGGAGCGCGACGAGGAGGGGCCGGTCCATACCACACCGAGTCGGAGCGCCGAGTAAAGGGGTTGTTATTCGCCCTCGGGACGACCGGAAGACTCGACCGACAGCGAGACACCCGTCGTCCACTTCCTCATGAGGCCCCAACCGAACACCCGGTCCTCGACGGTCGGTCGCGACGGAGGGCGATAAACCCCAATCTGCTATACGAAATCGCGGCGTCGGGCGTTCGTCACGGCCCAGTGAAGCACGGAGCGATCGTCCGAGAGGTGGCCGAGAGAGGGTCCGCGACATGGACCAGCTTCACAAGGTTGACCGGCCGCCGGAACGAGCGGTCGAGTATGCCGGACACCGCCCGCCGACTGGCGGACCACCTCGTCGCGACCGGCGAGCGTCCCGTCGATTCCCGGACGAACGCGTGGCTCGGGGAGGCAGAAGCACTCGCACGCGACATCGCCGAGTCCGACCTCGACCCGGCGGTCGAACGCGAGCGCGCGGGACACGTCGTCGACCTGCTGTCGAACGTCGAGTCGACCGGGGACGAGACTGCCGACGAACACGTTCGCGAGGCCCGGCGACTCGCCACGCGACTGGCCGGCGTGGACGACGTCGAGGAGTGACCCGAGGTACGTTACCGCTGCCGTCGCCTTCTTGCAGACTCGGGTCCTCGGGACGGGTATGGCGAAAGCAACGCGGCTGTTGACCGGTCTCCTCGGACTGTTCGTCGTCGCATCGGTCGTCCACTACGCGCTGTTCGGCGCGCTCCCCTTCGGGAAACCACAGCTGCTGGAAGACGACACCGACGAACCGTTCGACGACGACGACCGCGTCGAAGTCGTCGAGTAGTTACCCGACCACCCACTTCTCGTCGTGACGCGACCGCACCCGTGACCGGACGGTGTCCCGTCTCGACGTCACCCCGACTCGACGACGCCGGACACCGCCATCCGCCCACCCCGCGCCCCGTGTGTGTCGGAGTCGACTCCTTTTGCAGCTATCCGAGCGAACGGCGGCGAAGTTCGAAAGTGCGTCCGCCCCACCGGCCACGACACACTGAGAGCGGAGGGCACCACGACAGTTTCGTATCGTAGCATACGATTTACTGTCGAGATGCGGACGAGAGCCGCCGAGCGTGTCGAACGGTCGGAGAAGCCGCCTACGGCGCTATCCGAGCTGTTCGCCGACGATGTCGTCCGCACACTCGACGAACGCCCTCTCCTGCCCGGCCGGGATGGTCGCGCCGGCGGCGACGTCGTGGCCGCCGCCCTTGCCGCCGACGGCCGCCGACGCCTCGCCCATCACCGCCGAGAGGTCCAGACCGGCGCGGACGAGCGCGTGGGTGCCGCGGGCGCTCACCTTCGTCTCCTCGTCGTTCTTGGAGGCGAACGCGAGGATGGGCACTTCGCGGTCGACGCCGTCGCTGCCGACGGCCATCCCGGCGACGATGCCGACGATGGTCTCTCTGATGTGGGTGCCCGCGTCGAACCACTGGACGTGGTCCTCGCGGGTGACCCCCTCGTTCTGGACCCAGCGCAGGCCCTCAGAGAGGTTCCGGCGGTGGTTCGTCAGCAGGTCCCGAGCGCGGTCGAGCGCGCCGTCGCGGTCGCCCAGACAGACCGCGAGGCCGACGTCCGCGCGTTCGTATCGGGCGGTGGCGTTGAGCAGCGTCGAGAACTCGCTGGCGTCCCGTAGCTCGGTCCCCTCCGGTTCGTCGAGCAGCGTGTAGGTCGTGGCGACCAGCCCGTCGATCTTGTGTGCGGGCACGCCGCGCTGGATGGCCCGGCGGACGAGCGCGCTGGCGACCGTCTGGCGCTCGTCGGCGGTGAGGTCGACCCACGTTCGCCACTCCCCCCCGGACTTGAGGTCGACGTCGAGGTCCGAGAGGAACCCGACCGCACCCGACTGGCTGTTCGAGATGCCGGGGATGTAGACGTCGCTGGAGTACTCCAGCAGTTTCGGCAGCGGGCGGGTCTGACGACCGTACAGCGCGAGGTCGGTCGCCTCGCCGAGCACCTCGGCCGCGACGCCCTCGGCGACGATACCCGCGTTCGCACCGTGGAGTTCACCGCCGGAGGCCTGCATGTCCCCGACCGCACCGACGACGGCGAGCGCCGCGAGGTCCGTGTTCGCCTCGGGGTCGTCGGTCGTCGCCTTCCCGAGTTCGCGGGCGAGGACGTACGCCGCGCCCGCACCGGACAGTTCGCTCGCACCGTCGATGCCGAACAACAGCGGATTGAGGTGGAACTCGGTCTCCGGCGGGCCAGACGACGTCTGGCTGCTTCCCGACTGTGAGTCGGGAACGGCCGCCGGCTTGTGGTGGTCGGCGATGACGGGCGTGAAGTCGCCTTCCCGCTCGTGACGGGCGATGTCGTCGAGTTGGCCGCTTCCGAAGTCGGTGAACAGGACGGTGTCGTAGTCGGTGGCGGCGATGGTGGCTATCTCGTGAGCGTCGAGCTGTTTCTTGAACACCGTCTCGAACTCGATGCCCGCGCGTTCGAGGCCCGTCGCGGCGACGGCCGCGCTCGTCAACCCGTCGGCGTCGATGTGGGAGGCCAACAGCACCTCCTCGGCGGCGAGCAACCGGTCGGCACAGGCGGCGGCGTGGTCGGCGAGGTCCGGAACGGGGGCACTCATCTGCGAGCGACTAGTTCGTTCTCCGGTATAAACTGCTGGCTCTCGGCGGAGCTACTTGACGAGCAGTACGGGGACGGGCGAGCGTCGGGCGACGTGGTCGGCGACGCTCCCGAGCAGGAACCGGGCCGGAGCCGACCGGTCGTGGCTCCCCATCACGATTACGTCCGGGTCCTCTCGCTCGGCGTACTCGACGATCATCCGGGCGTCCTCTCCCACGGTCGACTCCGTCCGCACCTCGCGGTCGTACTCTGCGGCCACCTCGCGGGCGTGCTCGAACAGTTCGTCGGCGTGGTCGCGGGCCCCCTCGAGCCAGTCGCTCCACTCGGAGGGTTCGTCACCCCACCCACCCGGTCCGCGGTCGCTGGTCCGGAAGTCGACGACGTGCAACACCGTCACCTCGCTGTCGGGGTACGTCTCCAGCGCGTGGCGCAGCGCGTGCTCGGACAGCGGGCCGTAGGTCATCGGGACGAGGACGGACGTCGTCATGCGGACCGGAAGGCTGTCGGCCGACGAATAGGTTCGCAGCGGTCGGAACACCGGTGTGTCCAGTGGATGTGATAGACCCACCGACCGACGAACTGCTGACCTCCCGACACGACCTACGTCGCGGTGTGAGCAGTTCGGTGAGCGGACCGAGCGGTGACCTGCTCACGCGCCGGGCGCTCCTCGTCGGTGGCGAGGGGCCGCGGGTGTCGGGCATCGCGGCGGTGCTGTCGCTGGTGTTCGTCGTCGGCCTCGCCGACTTCCTGCTCGAGCACGGCGGGGACTACGGCGAGTGAACGCGCGGAGCGCGGACCGAACACCCGTCCCGAGCGCGAGCGTCGGCGTCGCTCAGACCAGCATCACCGGCCGGACCCCCGACCGGGTGACGCGCTCGGCGACGCTCCCGATCTTGTTCCGGTGGGAGTAGCCCTGGTAGCCCATCACGACGAGGTCGACGTCCTGGTCCTCGGCGTAGGCGACGATCTCCTCGTGGGGGACGCCGTGACAGCTCTGGGTCCGGACTTCGATGCCGTCGTTGTCCGCGCGGTCGGCGAGAGTCGCGAGCAGTTCCTGCCCCCGGTCTTCGAGTTCGTCGACGACGAGTTCCACGCTGCTCAGCGCGGGTTCGCCGTACCGGCTCACGTCGACGACGTACAGCGCGTGAATCGCCGCGTCGTACCGGTCGGCCAGCTCAAGCGCGTGTTCGGCCGCCCGGTTGCCGCCGTCGCTCCCGTCGACCGGGACGAGTATCGCATCGTACATTCGAGTCACCGGGAGAGAGTGCAGCGTCCGCCACGAAAATCCTGTCGTCGAATTGAAAGGATTCGGGACTATCGCGAGAGCGTGTCGACCACGTCCCGGGCCAGGACCGCGAAGTCGGCCGTCCCCGGGACGACGTCGACCGAGACCCCCGCGGCCTCGGCGGTGTCGCGCGTCGGTACGCCGATGGTGCCGACGACGGCGTCGTCGAGACCGGCGAGCGCCGCCTCGCGGACGCCGCGTTCGCTCGCCGCTTCGAGGAAGTGCTCGACGGTGAGCGAGGAGGTGAACAGCGCGGCGTCGAGGTCGCCGGCCGCCGCGAGGTCGACCGAGACGCCGGCCTCGGGCGGGCGGGTCAGGCGGTACAGCGTCGTCTCGTGGACGAACGCCCCCGCGTCGTTCAGCCCGTCGGTGAGCACCGCCGAGCCGTGGTCGCTGCGCGCCACCTCGACGCGCGTGCCCGGAACCCGGTCGGCGAGTGTCGCGACCAGCCCCGACGAGGAGAACTCCTCGGGCACCACGTCGACGTCGTAGCCGTGGTCGCGCATCGCGTCGGCGGTCGACTCGCCGATGGCACACAGCGTCGTCCCCGCGGGGATCCACCCCGCATCCGCGACGAGTTCGACGCCCGTCTTGCTCGTGAGGACGGCGTAGTCGGCGTCCTCGCGCGGCGTCGCGCCGGTCGGCTCGACGGCGAGCATCGGGTCGCCCACCGGCCGGACGCCCAGCGAGTCGAGCAGGTCGACCGCACGGTCGAGGCGCTCGTCGGCGGGGCGGAACACGGCCACTGCGGGCCGGTCGTCGGCGTCGCTGGCGGCCGCCTCCGTGTCGACGGCGTCGCTGACGTCGGTCACTCCGCACCCCCCTCGCCGTCGACCCCGTTGCGCATGAACGCGGCGAGCGTCTCGCGAGTCGCGGCGACGTCCCCGACGACGGTGATGGCCGGCGGCGAGATGTCCTCGCGGTCTCGCACCTCGACGATGTCCGCGAGCGTCCCCGTCGCCACGCGCTGGTCGGGCCACGTCGCGCGTTCGACCAGCGCGACGGGCGTGTCGGCGGCCATCCCCGCCGCCCGCAGTTCGGCGGTGTACTCCGGGAGTTTGCCGACACCCATCAGGACGACGAGCGTCCCGCCCGTCGCCGCGAGCGCGTGCCAGTCGACGGCGGACTCCTCCTTGGTGGGGTCCTCGTGGCCCGTCACGAACGTCACGCTGGAGGCGTGGTCGCGGTGGGTCACGGGGATTCCCGCGACGGCGGGGCCGGCGACGGCACTCGTGACACCGGGGACGACTTCGAACGTGACGTCGTGCGCCGCGAGGTGTTCGGCCTCCTCACCGCCACGCCCGAAGACGAACGGGTCGCCGCCCTTCAGACGGACGACGATCTTGCCCTCGCGGGCGAGTTCGACGAGGCGGTCGTTCGTGTACTCCTGGCTCGTCCGGTCGCCGCCGGCGCGCTTGCCGACGTCCTCGCGTTTGGCCTCGGGAATCAGTCCCAGAATCTCGGGACCGGGGAGTTTGTCGTGGAGCACGACGTCCGCGTCCTCCAGCAGACGGCGGGCCTTCACGGTCAGCAGGTCCGGGTCGCCGGGACCGCTCCCGACGAGGTAGACGACGCCCGCGTCGTCCGCGTCAGTCGCGTCGGTGGACCCGGACATCTCACTCCTCCTCGCTGTTTCCGGCGGTCGGCCACGGCGTGCTCGGCGTGTGACCGTCCGAGGAGTCGTCGCCCTCGTCCGGGTCGTCCGCGTCCTCCGAGGCATCCGCGTCCTCCGAGACATCCGCGTCCGAGTCCTCCTCGTCGACGGTGCCGGCGTCGGCGTCGTCGGTCCGGGAGTCGGCGTCGTCCGCCGCGGTTCCGTCCGAGACGGCTGCCTCGTCGTCGCTCCCGTCCTCGGGTGCGACGGCGGACGCGTCGTCCGACTCGCCGGCGCTTGGAGCTTCGTCCTCGTCGGACGCTTCGGGGGGTTCGGACGCCTCGCTCCCGTCGGTCACCGCCGCGTCGTCGGTAGCGTCGTCCTCGTCGTGGTCGTCTGCCGCACCGTCACGTGACTTCTCGTGCTCCTCGG
Source organism: Halomarina rubra (assembly GCF_023699475.1). Lineage (GTDB taxonomy): Archaea > Halobacteriota > Halobacteria > Halobacteriales > Haloarculaceae > Halomarina > Halomarina rubra. The sequence goes on from NZ_JALXFV010000005.1 coordinate 384,129, forward strand.
TCGGTTCGTCGGTGTCGGCGTCGGTAGACGGTTCGTCGGTGTCGGTGGTCTCAGTCGTGGACTCGTCGGCGTCGTCGGTGGACTCGTCGGACCCCTCTGCCTCGTCCTCGCGCGCGCCGCGGTCGGGTTGCTCCTCGCGGCGGGCACGCTCGATGAGGTCTGCCGCGCCCTTCTCGCGGAGTCGCTGTGCGAACTCGCGAGCGGCCTCGGGGTGCCTGTCGACCGGCAGGTCGCGGCTCTCGCGTATCTCCTCGTCGCCGTCCTGTGAGAGCACGCGGACGGTGACGTTCACCTGTGCTCCCTGGAGGCGGGCGTAGATGCCGACGGGGGCGACACAGCCACCGCCGAGTTCGGCGAGGATGGTGCGTTCGACGGTCGAGCGCACGCGCGTCGGCGGGTGGTCGAGCGCCGAGTGGATGCGCTCGGCGGTCTGGCCGTCGCGGGCGGTGACCGCGAGCGAACCCTGACCCGGTGCGGGGACGAACTGCGACGGTTCGAGCCGTCGGAACTCCAGGGAGTGCGCCAGCCCCGACCGCTCCAGTCCGGCCTCGGCGAGCACGATGGCGTCGTACTCGGTGTCGACGTCGCGTTCGAGCGCGCGTCGCTGGAGTTCACTCAACTCGTTGAACCACGAGTCGAGGTCCCGCTCGAACGACTCCTGGGTGGCGCTGTCGTCCGCGCCGTCGACCTCCTCGGCGTCGAGGCGACGTTCGTGTTCGCGCTGGAGACCCGGCGCGAGCAGTTTCTCGGCGCGCGTGTCGACGTTCCCGCGGAGCGGCTGGACGTCGAGGTCAGGGCGCTCGGCGAGCAACTGCGCCTTCCGGCGCAGGCTGGAGGTGCCGACCGTCGCACCGCTCGGCAGGTCGTCCAGCGACCGGCCGTCGACGGTGACGAGGGCGTCGGCCGGACTCGCCCGCTCGGGGACGCCCGCGACGACGAGGTCGTCGGGCATCTCGGTGGGCATATCCTTCATCGAGTGGACGGCGGCGTCGACGTCGCCCT
>NZ_JALXFV010000005.1:385135-390914 GCF_023699475.1 Halomarina rubra
CCGTCGCCGTCGACGACCTGTTCGTCGAGCGCGCGGACGAACGCGCCGGTCTTGCCGAGGCGGTGGATGAGTTCGTCGGTGATGCGGTCGCCTCGCGTCTCCACCTCCACGAGGTCGACGGGTCGACGCCGGGTCGCGAGCACCTCGCGCACCGACTCGGCCTGCCGGAGCGCCAGTGCCGACCCGCGCGTCGCCAGTCGTAGCGTATCGCTCATACCCTGAGTGAACGGCGAACGCTGAAAAGACGTTCTATGGCGTCCCGACCGCCTGTCGGCGCTTGTAGAGGTAGTAGAACGCGACCGCCGGTTGGAGTCCCTGTACGAACAGGCCGGCGACGCCGACGACGGCGTACAGCGTCGGGTCGGGCGACCACCCGACGGCCGCCTCGTCGACGGCCGCCGCGTCGTAGTACAGCGCGACTGGCAACAGCAACCCGAGGACGATGCCAGCGAGGACGAACACCGCGACGACGACGAACACCAGACCGAACCCACCGACCAGTAACTCCGGCGGTCCGCCGGCGACGCCGAACAGGAACGAGGCGAATACGGCGACGAACACGAACAGACCGACGAGGTACGCGAGGACGAAGAACGCCCCCGCGAGGGCGACGAGTTGCCACCAGTTCGAGTCGACGCGGCGCGTGGTGGGGGCGTGCGTGGAGGAGTATGTGGAGGTGCGGGACACACTCGACGGCACGGTGTCGCACGGCAAAAGCGTTCTCGGGGAAAACGGAGTGTCGAGAGCCGCCGAGTTACGAGAAGAACGCCTCGTACGCCTCCAGCGTCTCCTCGACGTCCGCCTCGGTGTGGGCGTAGCTGACGAACTGGCTCTCCATCTGGTTGGCGGGCAGGAGGATGCCCCGTTCTTCCATGAACGGGCGGAACAGGCGGTCCCAGCGTTGGGTCTCCCCGTCGGCGACGTCGGCCCCGGTCTTGGGGCAGTCGCCGTAGCGTTCGCAGGTGTGGTCCTGGGTACACCCCGCCGAACAGCAGTCGCTCTGGGGGCCGGAGTCCGCGCGGCCGAACACGACCTTGAACATCGAGTCCGTTCCGACGACGGTGTACTCGGGGGCGCGGTCGGCGAGGACGTCCGTGAGTCCCTCGCGCAACTGCTCGCCGAGCGCGTTGACGTGGTCGTAGACGTCGCTCTCGGCGCAGAACTCCAGCGTGGCGAGACCGGCCGCCATCGTCACGGGGTGCCCCGAGAACGTCCCCGACTGGAACACGTCGCCGGCGGGCGAGAACTGCTCGATTATCTCGCTCTTCCCGCCGATCGCCCCGACCGGGAAGCCGCCGCCCACGATCTTCCCGAACGTCGTCACGTCGGGCGTGACGCCGAGTTTCGACTGGGCACAGCCGAGACCGCCCACGCGAAAGCCGGTGATGACCTCGTCGAGGACGTACAGCGCGCCGTGGTCGTCACAGAGGTCCCGAATCGTCTGGTGGTAGCCCTCTTCGGGCATCACGATGCCCGAGTTCCCGAGGATGGGTTCGGTGAGGACGCAGGCGATGTCGTCGCCGTGGGCCTCGAACACCTCTCGGAGTGCCGCTTCGTCGTTGAACGGCACCGGGAGCGTGTGCTGGGCGAACGAGTGGGGGATGCCGCTCGTGGAGGGGCGGGGATGCTCGGCGTCGCCCTCGACGAGCGTCGACTCCTGTGCCCCGTGGTAGCCGCCCTGCATGACGACGATCTTGTTCCGGCCCGTGTAGCCACGGGCGAGGCGGACCGCGGAGACCGTCGCCTCGGTGCCGCTGTTGACGAACCGAATCATCTCGACGCTCGGGACGTGGCGGACGACGAACTCGGCGAGGTCGACCTCGACCTCGGTGGGTGCGCCGTACATCGGCCCCTCGCTGGCGGCGCGCTGGACGGCCGCCGCGACGGACTCGGGCATGTCGTGGCCGAGCAGGAGCGGGCCGTAGCCCATCACGTAGTCGATGTAGCGGTTGCCGTCGTGGTCGATGACGTGTGCGCCGTCGCCCTTCCGGACGAACGTCGGGTACGGTTGGGTCGCCCGGACCGAGGAGTTGACGCCGGCGGGCATGACCGAGAGCGCCCGGTCGTACAGGGCGCGGGAGTTCTCCCGATTGCGAGCCATGAGCGCGCTTCTCCCGGACGTGGTAAGGCAGTTACTGAGTGGTGAGGTGAAGGTGTGGAGAGCGAACCAGACGAGAGCGCCCGCTCAGACCGCCTCCATCCCCGTCGCACCCGTCCGAATCTGCATCGCGTCCTCGACGGGCATCACGAACACCTTCCCGTCGCCGGTGTCGCCCGTGCGGGCGGCCTCGGTGATGGCCTCGGCGACCTCGCGGGCGGGCACGTCGGCGACGACGCACTCCACCTTCACCTTCTGGTGGAGGTCGACGACGTACTCCTCGCCGCGCCACTGGCCCTTCTTCGAGGGCTGGGTGCCACGTCCGGAGACGTTCGTGACGGTGATATGCGGTGCGCCGACCTCCGCGACGGCCTTCTTGACCGCACCGAGCTTCTCTGGGCGGATGACCGCGACGACCATCTTCAGCCCCGACGCGACGCCGCCGTCGGTCGAGAGCACGGGGTCGTCACCGAGGCTGAACTCGGGGTAGGTCTCGACGCCGTGTTCGGAGATGTCGAGGCCCTCCAGTTCGTGCTCGCGGGTGACGCGGGCCTTACCGAGCGCCTTCAGCCCGCCGAAGACGGCGGCGGTGGCGAGCACGGTCCAGCCGGCGATGACCGCCACGCCGACGACCTGCGGCACGACGAGGTCGGTGCTGACGACCCAGCCGCCGTCCGCGCCGACCGTGAAGAACGGCAGGAGGAGCGCGCCGAGCACGCCCGCGCTACCGTGGACCGGGAACACCGCACAGACGTCGTCGATGTTGAGCCGTTTCTCGACGAACTCGAACACGATGGGGAGCTGCGCGCCGGCGAGGAAGCCGATGATGGGCGCGGCCCACCAGACGATGGCGTCGGTGTTCGAGGTGATGCCGACCAGCCCGGCGAGCATCCCGTTGGCGACGTACAGCGTGTCGACCTTCTCCGTCCGGAGCAGCGAAATCGCGCTCGCGCCGATGGCTCCCGCGGCCATACCGAGCGTGGTCGTCAGCGCGACGCGACCGAGCGCCGCCCCCATGAACTCGCCCTCGGAGAAGACGGCCTGCGTGCCGACGTTGAAGCCGTACCAGCCGAAACAGAGCATCAGCGTGCCCAGCACGGCGAACGTGATGGAGTGGCCGGGGATGACGTTCACCGACCCGTCCTCGTTGAAGCGGTTGAGCCGCGGGCCGAGAATCCACGCCGCGGTCAGGCCGGCGATGCCGCCCATCCCGTGGACGACCATGCCGCCCGCGAAGTCGCCGAAGCCGACGCCGAAGCCGAGCGCCCCGTCGGCGGTGAGCAGGCCCGTCCCCGCCCACGTGAACCCGAGGACGACCGGGTAGATGATGGCCGCGAGGGCGACGGTGTAGGTGACGTACGCGCGGAGTTTCGCGCGGCCGGCCACCGCCCCGGAGACGATAGTGGCCGCCGTCATGGCGAACACTGCGCCGAACAGCCAGCCGACCCACTGGTTCGGGTCGTCGACGTAGCCGAAGGGCGCAGCGTTGCCGCCGACGACGTTGCCGACGCCCTGCCCGACGAGGAAGAACGCGACGACACCGACGCTCCACGTCAGCATGTTCTTGGTCAACTGGTTGGCGACGTTCTTCGAGCGCACCTGCCCGGCTTCGAGCATGGCGAAGCCCGCGTGCATGAAGAAGATGAGGAACGTGACCGTCAACACCCAGACGGTGTTGATGCCCTCGACGGCCGCCATCGGGTCGGCCTGGAGCGCGAGGCTCATCCGAGCACCCCCGAAGCGTTACAACCGTCCACCTGTTCGCCGAATACCGTGACGTTGCGCGTGTAACTCACGAACCAACGTCAGGAAATACACCTACTAAAGCGTTGGCTCGAAATAGACAACAATTTCGCCTGTCGAGTCGACGTTCGTCCGAAATGAGGTAGGGTATTACTGATATAAGGTCGTACTTCGTGCGATTCCCGGACGTTCGCACGGTCAGGAACCGGACGTTCGTCCACGCAAACGTTGCCGTGAGTGGCACTCACAGCCAGTGCGCGCCGACCCGCGACGGGACGAACGTGGAGAACCGTGACCGTCGTGGCCCGGTCAGTCGAGTGTCGAGACGACGCTCGCTGCAAAGTCGCCGGATTACGTCTGGCTGTCCGCAGAGAGCGTGGCGGCCACGCTCTCTGCGAAGTACGTCAGGATGAGGTCCGCCCCGGCGCGCTTGATGGAGAGCAGCGACTCGTGGGCCGCGGCGTCGAGGTCCAGCCACCCCTTCTCGGCGGCGGCGTGGAGCATCGCGTACTCCCCGGAGACGTTGTACGCGGCGACCGGGTGGTCGTACGCCTCACGGATGTCCCGGACGACGTCAAGGTACGGGAGGGCGGGTTTCACCATCAGCACGTCCGCGCCCTCTTCGACGTCTAACTCGACCTCGCGCATCGCCTCGCGGGCGTTCGCGGGGTCCATCTGGTAGTGTCGGCGGTCGCCGAACGCGGGCGCACCGTCGGCGGCGTCGCGGAACGGACCGTAGAACGACGACTCGTACTTCGCGGCGTAGCTCATGATGGGGACGGCGTCGTGACCTGCTTCGTCGAGCGCCTCGCGAATCGCACCGACCATCCCGTCGGTCATGCTGGAGGGTGCGACCATGTCCGCACCCGCGTCCGCCTGCGAGACGGCCGTCCGCGCGAGCAGGTCGAGCGTCTCGTCGTTCTTCACGGTGAGCGTCGGGTCCTCGGCGGCGTGGTCCTCGACGATGCCACAGTGGCCGTGGCTGGTGTACTCACAGAGACAGACGTCGCCGACGACGTAGGCGTCGGTCTCCGCGCTCACCGCGCGCATCGCCCGCTGGACGACGCCGTCCTCGGCGTACGCTCGCGAGCCGACCTCGTCTTTCTCCTCGGGGATGCCGAACAGCATCACCGCCTGGACGCCGGTCTCCAGCACCTCCTCGACGCGTTCGACGACGCCCGAGACGGGCACGCGGGAGTGGCCGGGCATCGACCCGATGGGGACACGTTCGTCGGTGGTCGCGTCGACGAACACCGGCGCGATGAGGTCCGACGCCGACAGGGACGTCTCACTGACCAGGGGGCGAATCCCGTCGGTCCGAAGCCGGCGGGGGCGGTGGGTGCGGTCCATACCGAACCCACGAACGGGCCGGTGAAAGCCGTTGTCGATAGGGAGGGCCGAACGACAACGAGAGGCGACCCGCGACAGGGTTATCTCGACACCGAGCCAACACGAGGCGGTGTTCCGACCATGAGTGAGCACGAGACCAGCGAAGGGTTCTTCGGAGGCGGACGGAACTTCATCGACCGACTCAGCGACGCGGCCGCCGTGGAGTCGGTGTACGGCGACCCGGTGAGCGTCGGCGAGAAGACGGTTATCCCGGTCGCCCGCGTCGCGTTCGGCTTCGGCGGCGGCGCGGGGTCGGGGATGGCCGACGAGGAGGACGACCACGACGGCCAGGGCGGCGAGGGCTGGGGCGGTGGCGGCGGCGTCCGGGCCGCCCCGCTCGGCGTCCTCGAAATCACCGACCGCGAGACGCGCTGGATTCAGTTCGAGGAGGGCCGAGAGAACGGCCGCTGGCTGGCACTCGGGTTGTTCTTCGGACTCCTGCTGGGCCGTCGCAGTCGCCGCCGGGCGATGAAACGCGGGATGCGGAAGGCGAAGCAGGGACGGAAGTAAGGAAGTGCGGAGCCAGTGTCGCCGCGCTTCGCACGGGGT
>NZ_JALXFV010000005.1:390924-527605 GCF_023699475.1 Halomarina rubra
CGCTCGAACTCGGCCTTTTTCGTCGAGGGGTTTCGAGGAGCGGTGCGCCTCCGGCGCACCCGACGAAGAAAACGGTCGTTAGTCGTCCGCGGGCGTCGCCGACTCGGACGTCCCCGACGAACCGACGGAGATGCCCTTCGACTCGATGGCCTCGGCGAGGAGTTCGGAGAGACCGACGATCTCGATGTCCCCCTCGAAGCCGCCGGTCTTGCGACCGTCCTCGTACATCGTCAGGCACATCGGGCAGGCGACGACGAACTTCTCGATGGCCGTGCCGGCCTCGGTGTCCTCCAGCGCCTCGCGCAGGCGTTCCTCGCTGGGTTTCGGCTCCTCCTCGAAGTCCATCCAGAGCCCGCCGCCGCCGCCGCCACAGCAGAAGGAGTTGGCGCGGTTGCGCGGCATCTCGTGGAGGTCACAGCCGGTGGCGCGGACGAGGTTCCGGGGAGCCTCGTACTCGTCGTTGTACCGACCCAGGTGGCAGGGGTCGTGGTAGGTGACGGTGTAGTCGAGTTCGGTGCCGTCGAGGGGGAGACTGCCCGACTGGACGAGGTCCTGGACGACCTGCGTGTAGTGGAGCACCTCGACCTCGTCGCGGCGGTTCCAGAACCCCTCGACGTCGAACTCCATCATCGGGTCGTCGGCGAACTCCTCGAAGTCGATCTCCGGGTACTCGTTCTTGAACGTGTTGTACGAGTGAGGGTCCGTACAGACGAGCGTGTCGAACTCGCAGGCCTCGAACGACTCGACGAGCGTGCCGGCCTGTTCGAGGAACAGGAACTCCTCGCCGACGCGGCGCACGTCGTTGCCGTCGTACACCTCGTCGTCGTAGAGGATGCCCACGGAGACGTCGCTGGCCTCGAAGATGGTCGCCAGCGAACGGGCGACGGCCTTGTTGCGGTCGTCGAAGCTCGGGTAGTCGCCGACGTACCAGAGGTAGTCGACGGGTTCCTCGCGGGCGTCGGTGACCTCGAAATCGAGGTCTTCGGTCCAGTCCGCACGTTTGCGGTTGGGGTCGCCGAACGTGTTGCCCTTCTGCATCACGTTCTGGAACATGTCCTGGATGGAGGGGGCGAGCTCCCCTTCGTCGGTGAGCTGACGGTTCATCTTCGTGAACGACGAGAGGTGCTCGATGTCGACCGGGCAGGCGTCCATGCAGGCCATACACGCCATGCAGGACTCCATCGTCTCGGCCTCGATGACGCCGCCGCCGTCGGCGACGATGGGTTTCGACTCGGTCTCGCCGGCGTCGAGGTCCTCGCGGTAGCTCTTCAGGTCGAGGATGACGTTCCGCGGGTCGAGCGGGCGACCCGACGCTTTGGCGGGACAGACCGACGAACAGCGACCGCACTTCGTACAGGCGTCCTGGTCGAGGATCTCCTTCCAGGAGAAGTCGTCGATGTCCTCGGCGTTCGTGTGGTCGAGGTCCATCGGGATACCGGGCAGGCGCTTGCCCGCCTTGTCGTCGTTCGTGACGACGTTGGCGAAACTGGATATCATGTGGAACGGCTTGGCGTACGGGACGGCGACGATGAACCCGAACGCGAGCAGCGCGTGGGACCACCAGGCGAACGGGTAGACCGCCCCCGCCATGCTCTGGTCCACCCCGCCGGTCTCGAAGACGAGCGCGACGAACCAGCCGACGAACGACACCGTCTCGTGAGGTGGGTAGTCGTTCCCGAGGATGCGCAGGCCCTCGACGACGTAGCCGCCGACGCCGAGCAAGAACAGCGACCAGACGAGGAAGGCGTCCTCCCAGCTGTTGTGCTTGTCCCACAGGCGCTCCATGCGGAGACCGTAGCGACGGTAGATAGCGACGCCGACGCCGACGACGAACAGCAGACCCATCGCGTCCATCACCAGCGAGTACGAGCGGTAGAAGTCACCGACGAAGAAGGAGGGCTGGCCGAGCGCCTTCGTCCAGATGTCCATGTCGATGGCGAGGATGGTCGTTCCGATGAGCAGCGTCAGGAACCCCCAGAGGATGAACGCGTGCATCACGCCGCCGACGAAGTCGCGGTTGAACTGCTTCTCGTTGGTCAACACCACCTTCGCGGCCCGCCCGATGCGTGCCGGCAGGTCGTCGAGTCGGGCAGCGTGGTCGGCCGTCCCGTCGCTGTAGCGAGCGAACCGGTCGTAGACCCCCCACAGGAACCAGACGACGGTGACGGCGGCGAGGAAGTAGAACATCACCTCCCCGACCGGGCTGATACGCCAGAACGTCTCCCGTGTGACGGGTTCCTGTTGCATCACCCCCAGTGCGTACCCGAAGTTTGTCATGGTTTACCAGCGACGCGACTCCGGGTTAAGTCTTATCAACGGGTAGTCCGCCGTTTCGCGTTTTCTGTCAGGCCAGCGGCCACACGAGGGGGCCCGTCGACGCCACGAGCGGCGCGACCGCCCACGCCAGCAACGCCGTCGCGAGCGCCAGCGCCACCGCGTCCGCTCGTCCGAGCCGGAGTCGCGGGAGCGTGGGGTTCCACGAGAGACAGCGCGCTCGCATCGCCAGCGCGAGGCGGTCCGACCGGTCGAACACTCGTCCGAGGCCCGTGACGGCGACGATACGCATCCGCTCGCGGACCGGTAACTGGTCGCCCAGTCGCGCCCGCATCGCGGTCCGCGTTCGGCGGAGGTCCGCGCGCAGGACGGTGAGGTACCGCGCGACGAGGCCGACACAGAGACCGAGCGCCCGACCGGGCTTGCCGGGGACGAACCACTGGAGCGCCGCCTGTGACTCGCGAGTCGGCGTCGTCCGGACGTACGCCGCCGCGACGAGCACGACGAGCAGCGTCCGGTAGCTGGCGAGTGCGGGTGCGACGGCCTGCTCGGGAGCGAGCCAGGGCGGGCCGAGAACGACCGTCTCGACCAGCGGGCCGGCGAGGAGGAACGGGACCAGCAGGCGGAGTTCGTCGAGCGCCTCCCACGGCGGCGTCCGGGCGGCCCACAGACACGCGGCGACGACGCCCGTCGCGACGACCAGTCCGCGCGGGGTCGTGTGGGCGAACGCCGCGAGCGCGAACGCGACCTGCACGGCGAGTTTCGCTCGCGGGTCGAGGCGGTGAGCGGGCGTGGAACCGGGGACGTACACCGGGTCAGCCCCCCCTCACGGTGGTCGGACGCCGAACTCGGCGAGGCGGTCCTCGACAGCGTCGAGCGGGCCGTCCAGCGCGATTCGCCCGTCGGAGAGGACGACGATGCGGTCGGCGCTCGCCGCCACGTCCCGCAGGTCGTGGGTGACGACGACGACGCCCGTCCCGCGCTCGTGGAGTGCCTGGAGGTGGTCGAGCACCGCCTCCCGGGCCGGCCAGTCGAGGCCCGCGAACGGTTCGTCCAGCACGAGGTGGGTCGGGTCCATCGCCAGCGCGCCGGCGATGGCGACGCGGGCCTGTTCACCCCCGGAGAGTTCGTCGATGCGCTCGTCCTCACGGCCGTCCATCCGGACCGCCCGCAAGGCGCGCTCACGGCGCTCCTCGATAGCGTCGTGGGTGAGGCCGAGATTGGCCGGGCCGAACGCCACGTCCGCGCCGACCGTGGCAGCGACGAAACACTCCCGCGGGTCCTGAAACACCATCGCGACCGACGACCGCGCCGTCACCGGGTGGTCGGTCACGTCGTGGCCGTCGACGAGGACGCTCCCCTCGTCGGGCGTCGACAGCCCGTTGAAGTGGCGGACGAGCGTCGTCTTGCCCGACCCGTTCGGGCCGGCGACGACGACGAACTCGCCGTCGGCGAGCGTCAGCGACACGCCGTCGACCGCCCGGGCGTCGCCGTAGCGGTGGACGAGGTTCCGAACCTCTATCATCGCGAGACGACCTCAGGCGTCCATGGCGACGTCGTCGCTCCGGGCGATACCGACCGCCGCCGCCAGTTTCACGGCCTCGGCCGGGAGGAACACGACCGCACCGCCGACGACGGCCGCCTCGAGGCCCAGTCCGCCGAACGCCATCAGGCCCGCGGCACCGAGCGTGTAGATGACGACGACGCCCGCGACGAGTGCCGCGACGAGTCGGGGGACACCCACCTCGTCGAGCGAGCGCACCTCCGGGCCGCCGTGGGCGACGTAGCCGATGACGCCCGCTGCCAGCGGGTACGACAGCAGGTAGCCGCCGGTCGGACCGAACAGCACACCGACGCCGGCCGTCGCGTTGGCGAACACGGGCAACCCGACCGCACCCGCGACGAGGTAGACGCCCATCGACACCGCCCCCCAGACAGGCCCGAGGAAGAGACCCGCGAGGAACACTGCCAGCACCTGCAGCGTCACCGGGGCGGGTGAGAGGGGGTACTCGAACGAGACGAACGCGAACGCGCCGGCCAGCGCGGCGAACAGTGCGACGCGGGCGAGTGCGAGCGCGGTGCTCGCGTCCACGAGGTCGACCGACTGCTCCTGTGTGCTCATGGTCGGGCGTCGTCGTCAACCACCGAGTAGGCTACGGTTGACGAGCGTCGTCGTTCACGCCGGCCGTCAGCTCTCGGCGGTCAGCACGCGGAATCGGGGGGGAGTACCAACTGTTTGGGAGGTAGATTGAAATACGTATAACGCATTCCGTTTTCACCACTGATGGACGAGAAGACGGCGGAGCTACGCGACATCTTCATCGACGTGACCGATGGCGAGACAGTCACCGAGCGCCAGGAAGACGGGCGTGGCTCGCTCACCGAGGACGAGGACCGCATCGACGAACGACTCAACGACATCGTCGCCCGCATGCGCGAGCAGTTCGAGTTCGCCAGCGACCGCTCGCCCGCCGACCTTCGCCGGGTCGTCCGGGGGTACTACGACGGCGAGGACGACACCACCATCGCCGACGCACTGGGTGTCGAGCGACGAGTGGTCGTGCAGGCACGCCACGACCTGCACCTGCTGCGCGACCGGGAGACCGACTCCCCCTTCGAGTTCGACCGCCTGCGCGAACTCCGGAACGACGAGCGCGACCGGTCGGCCGGCGAGATGGCCGACGAACTCGGCGTCTCGGAGTCGACGCTGCGCAAGTACAGCGCGGTCGTCGACACCCAGAACGCCAAACGAAGCGTCAACGGGCGGTTCACCGACGAGTTCGCCGAACTGCTGACCGACGCCGACCTCCAGGACCACACCGAGAGCGTCGAGGACGACGGTCTGGAGGAGGCCACCGAGGGGATGGAGACGGACGTTAGCTTCTAGACCACGTTTTGCTGCACTCGCGCGCCGTCGGCGCGCTCGCTGGCAAAACCTGGGCTAAAAACCAGCGCCATCACCAGAACGGCGGAGCCGTTCTGGTTAGCAACCAGAAATCTCCGATTTCTGGTGACACCCGTTCGCGTTGCTCACGGGTTCCTCGGCCCGCTCGCTCGCGGTACGTCGGACGGACGACCTCCGCAACCGCACCGCGACTGCCCCGCCACGATTTCAAGTACGAACACGCGACCAGCGTGAGCCATGCACGCCGTCTCGGACCTCGCGGTAGCCGCCTACTGCCCGCGAAAGCTCTACTACCGGAAGCGCGACGACGACCCGTACGGCGAGCGCGACGACCGCCACGAACTGCCGTTTCGCTACGACGAGCTACTCGACCCCGAGACGGACCTCCACGAGGAACCAATCGCGGTGTCGCCCGTCGAGTACCGCTCGGCGCTGGGCCAGTCCCGAGCACGGGTCGGCCCCACGGCGTTCGAGGCGCTCTGTGCCCCGGCCGACCGCGACGCGCTCCTGGAGGGACGGCGGGTGCGAGGCATCGCGCACAAGGTGCTAGAGGAACCGCTCGCGCCGTCGCTCGTCGTCGGGGGCGAGCCACCCGAGGAAGGCGTCTGGGAGCCACACACCGTCCGAGCGGTCGCCCTCGCCCGTGCGTTGGAGTGGGACCGCCAGACCGAGGTCGAGCGGGCGTACGTCGAGTACGGCGCTCACGGCGTGATTCGAGAACTGGAACTCACCGCCCGACGGACCGGCGCGTTCCGGCGCGCGCTCCGGACGGCCGCGAGCATCGACGGCCCGCCGGCCCGGACCCGGAACCGCTCGAAGTGCGAGTCCTGCGAGTACCGGAGCGACTGCGGGGTCAGGACGCGCTCGTTCCGGTCGCTGCTCGGGTTGGGGTGAGCGGACCGAGCAGCGACGAGCGGGGAGCGAGGAGCGGCCGTCAGTGCTCGGCCAGCCACCGCTCGACCGACTCGGCGTTCGGGCCGCGGCGGTGGATCGTGTCCGTCGCCACGTCGACAACCGTCGAGCCACCGCCGGGCGTCTCGCCGGCGTCGAGGACGACACACGCCTCGCGGATGCTGGCCGCGACGTCGTCGACGGTGCGGGCGCTGCCCGCTCCCGAGCGGTTGGCGCTCGTCGCCGTCACCGGCGTCCCCGCGCGCTCGACCAGCGCACGGGCGACCGCGTGGTCGGGGACGCGGACGCCGACGCGCTCGCGACCGCCGGTCAGCGCGTCCGGAACCACGTCACGACGCGCCGCGACGAGCGTGACGGGACCGGGGAGGAACGCCTCGGCGAACGCTCGCTCGCGCTCCCCGAGGTTGACGTACGCGCCGAGGTCGGTGACGGTCGCGACGGCCAAGGAGACGGGCTTCTCGCGGTCTCGGCCCTTCAACTCGAACACGCGGTCGACCGCCGTGGAGTCGAGTGCGTCCGCGCCGAGACCGTACACCGTCTCGGTCGGGTAGACGACGCAGTCACCCCGTTCGATGGCGCTGGCGGCGCGGTCGAGGTCGGCGTCGGGGACGGGGAGGTCGGGAGCGGAGTCGGTCATGCTCGACGGTCAGGCGTGGTCGGCGATGGCGGCTTCGACCTCGTCGTACTCGGGGAAGTCGGGCCACTCGCTGGCGACCCAGGAGTACCGAATCGTCCCTTCGGTGTCGAGGAGGAACACCGCGGGTCGCGGTTCGCGGACGCCCGCCATCCCGTCGAGTTCGTGGTCGATGCCGTACAGTTCGGCGACACCCGCGTCGGGGTCGGAGTAGAGTCGCGAGTCGATGCCCCGCTCGGGGATGAACGTCTTGTGTTCGTACGGCGAGGAGACCGAGACGCCGACGACCTCCAGACGCTCTTGCCAGCCACGGTCGCGGATCTCGTTCCAGATGTACGTCGCGGGGAACGCGCCGTCCATCGGGTGGAACACGAGGAGGACGGGTCCGTCGGCGTACAGCTCGGAGAGTGCGACGTTCTCCCAGTACTCGTCGTCGACGAGCGGGCGGGTGAAGTCGGGCGCGGTGTCACCGACGGCCGGGGCGTCCGCCGCCGGGAGTTCGACCACGTCGAAGTCGACCATCTACGCACTCACCCCGTCGACGTACGTCGCTTCGAGGTACTCGACGATGTTGGCGCTCTCGGACATCGTGACGCCGGTGTTCTCGTCGACGATGGCCGGAACGGTGCGTTTCCCGGAGATGCGTTTGACGACGTTGCGGTCGGCGTGCATCGGTTCGACGAACCGCGAGCGGTACGGGATGTCGTTGTCCTGGAGCACACGGACGACGCGTTCGCAGTACGGACACGCTTGCAACCGGTAGAGCGTGATCGCCGGGTCACTCATGGGTCGATTGACGGCCGAATCCACCCTAAGCGTGTCGCCGCTGTGCGCGGCACGACGGAGAGCGTACCATGACAACGTTTAATCTACCTCCCACGAAAATTTCCCCGTTAATGGGCCATAGTCTTCCGCCAGTGCGCTCTCTCCCCATGCCTCGTTCACTAGACGAACCGCCCGATATCGCCACGCTGGTCGTACAGACCAACAGCGTCGACCTGTTCGGTGTCGTCGAACTCACACCGACGATGGTCGCGGTACTCGGTGCCGGTCTCATCGCCGTCCTCATCGCGCTCTCGGGCTTCTTCTCCTCGTCGGAGATCGCCATGTTCTCGCTGGCCTCCCACCGCGTCGAGAAACTCGCCGACTCCGGCTCGACTGCCGGACTGACACTCAAGAGCCTCAAGGACGACCCCCACCGCCTGCTCGTCACCATCCTCGTCGGGAACAACCTCGTCAACATCGCGATGTCCTCTATCACGACCGGACTGCTCGCGTACTTCGGATTCGGTGGCGCGGCGGGCGTCGCCATCTCGACGTTCGGCATCACCGCGCTCGTCCTCCTGTTCGGCGAGAGCGCCCCCAAATCGTACGCCATCGAGAACACCGAGAGCTGGGCGATGCGCGTCGCTCGACCGCTGAAACTCGCCGAGTACGTTCTCCTCCCACTGGTCGTCACCTTCGACTTCTTGACGCGGACCGTCAACCGCGTCACCGGCGGCCAGAGCGCCATCGAGACCTCCTACGTCACGCGACAGGAGATACAGGACATCATCGAGACCGGCGAGCGCGAGGGAGTGCTCGACGAGGAGGAACGCGAGATGCTCCAGCGCACGCTGCGGTTCAACGACACCATCGCCAAGGAGGTGATGACGCCGCGCCTGGATATGACCGCCATCGACAAGGACGACAGCATCGACGACGCCATCAGCCAGTGCATCCAGTCGGGCCACGCCCGCCTGCCCGTCTACGAGGGCAGTCTCGACAACGTCATCGGGACGGTCCACATCCGGGACCTGGTCCGTGACCTCAACTACGGCGAGCACGAGGAACTCGAACTCGACGACCTCGTCGAACCGACGCTCCACGTCCCCGAGTCGAAGAACGTCGACGAACTGCTCCGCGAGATGCGCGACAACCGCGTCCACCTCGTCATCGTCATCGACGAGTTCGGCACGACCGAGGGTCTCGTGACGATGGAGGACCTCACCGAGGAGATCGTCGGCGAGATTCTGGAGGGAGAAGAGGACGAACCCATCGACTTCGTCGACGAGGACACCGTCATCGTCCGCGGCGAGGTGAACATCGACGAGGTCAACGAGGCGCTCGACATCGACCTCCCCGAGGGCGAGGAGTTCGAGACCATCGCCGGGTTCATCTTCAACCGGGCGGGCCGCCTCGTCGAGGAGGGCGAGGAGATAACCTACGACGGCGTCGTC
The DNA here is from genome assembly GCF_023699475.1 of Halomarina rubra. Taxonomy (GTDB): domain Archaea; phylum Halobacteriota; class Halobacteria; order Halobacteriales; family Haloarculaceae; genus Halomarina; species Halomarina rubra. The sequence goes on from NZ_JALXFV010000005.1 coordinate 399,869, forward strand.
ATCCGCGTCGAGCAGGTCGACAACACCCGCATCATGAAGGCGCGGCTGACGACCGAAGCCGTGCCCGACGACGAGACCGAAGCCGAAGCCCGGAACGACTGAGCGCGACCGCTCGCCCGGGGTTCCGACTCTCGCTCGCAGACTCAGACCATCCCGAGCGCCAGCGACGCGACGGTATAGAGCCCGTAGCCCAACCCGAGGGCGAGCGCGAGCGAGGCGATCCACGCCCCGACCGTCTTGAGCATCTTCTCGGCGCTGACGCCCGACCCACCCGCGGCGTAGCCGCTGCCGATGATGGCCGAGACGATGATCTCGTTGAACGAGACGGGGACGCCGAGGAACACCGCCGACTGCGCGATGGCGAACGAGGGGATGAGCGCGGCGATAGAGCGCCGTGGCCCGAGCGAGGAGTAGTCCTGGGCGAGCGTCTTGATCATCCGCGGCGCGCCGGTCCACGACCCCGCGAGCAACCCGACCCCGCCGCCGAACAGGATGGCCCACAGCGGAATCGAGGTCGCGAGGTCGTCGAGCAACGGGAGCAGCGGACCGAGCGCGAGCCCCACCTGACTGCCGCCCGCCGAGAACGCGACCAGTCCGCCGAGGACGAGCAGGAAGTGACGCTGAGCGGCGACCGCCCCGTTCCGGAGGTCGAGCGCGAGCAGCCCCGCCGCGACGGCGGCGAACACCAGCGAGACGCCGGCCAGGACGACCGTTCGGCTCGCGATTTCCGACTGGAGGTAGACGGCGTCGGCGACGCTCGACGCCTGCCCGGCCGGGCCGAGCAGTGCGAAGTCGACGTTCGCCAGGATGACGCCGACGAGTGCCGCGAGCGCGAGGACGACGCCGCGCTCGGGGACGCGGTCGCTCCGGAGCAGGCGTGCGGTGGCGTAGGCCGCCCCGCCGCCGACGAACGGCACGAGCACCCACAGCGTCGATATCTCTCGGTACTTCGCCCACGCCGGGTCCCCGCCCATCGCGAGGCCGACGCCGACGACCGCACCGGTGACGGTGAACGCCGTGGCGATGGGGTAGCCCGCGAACACGCCGATAGCGACGAGCGCGGCGGCGAGCAGCAGGGCGACCACGGCCGCCAGCGGCGACAGCGTGACGCCGCCGATGAGCTCCCGACCGACCGCTTCGGTGACGTTCTCGCCCTGTAACAGCGCGCCGAGCAACCCGAGGATACCGACGTAGAACCCCGCCCGCATGACGGAGATGGCGTTCGCGCCGACGGCGGGGGCGAAGGGCGTCGAGCCCGAGGAGCCCGCGCCGATGGCCCACGCCATGAACAGACTGGCGAGTCCGGCGATGACCAACGTGACGACCAGCGCGAGCGCGACCATTCAGCTAAGCCGTTCGACGGACCGACACAAGAAGCTGTAGCCTTCTGGGACGCGATTCACTGTGATTTTGGAGCGGAGTGTGCGGACGGGGCCGTCCGAAGCGGACGGTGGGGCGAGGGGCCGACTCAGTTCGCGGTGGGGCGCGCGTCGTCGTTGTCCTCGGGGACGTCGACGCCGTCGCCGCCTTCGACCGCCTCCAGCACCTCGGTGTCTTTCTCGGTGTCGATGTGCCAGCGCTCGACGCTCTGTTCGTAGTCCGCGAGACGGTTCGACACCCGAATCTTCAGGTCGTCGTCGTTGACGTTGACCTCGAGTTCGTACTCGGGGCTGCTCCGTTCGGCACGCTGGAGGTTCGCACTGACCAGGTCGTTGTCGAAGTAGTACGGCGACATCTGCGTCATCACGTTGCGGTACACCGCGCCCTCGACCTTCCGGAGGGCGCGCCGACCCGCCGAGTCCGCCGCGCGGGCGACGTAGTCGATGGACTCGCTCCACTTGTCGACGGCCTCGTCGGTGTCCTCGTCGAGTTTCTCGTAGGACTCCGAGAGCTTCTCGCCGGCGGTCTTGAGGTCCTCGTCGGGGCTCTTGCCCGCGCGCTCGCCTTTCCCCTCGCCGACGGCGGCCTGTTCTGCGGTCTTCTCGTTGAGCGTGTCCATCCGCTCGTGGCTCTTCGGTCGCCACTCGTCCCACTCCTCGAACTCCTCGGTGTCGACGTCGACCTCGTCGTCGAGGTCGAGGAGGGCACGGGTGATTCGTTCACCGTGTTCGACGACGTCGCCCCACGACCCGCGAACACTGAACCCGGAGACGGTCTCTTCCATGCGCTACTCGAGAGTAGGTGACCACACGGCAAAAACCTCACCGGCTACGGTGAACTACCCTATCCTACTTCTCGCCAGACAGTTTGTGCTTGTGGGTGTCGCCAGAACTCGGAATGTTCTGGTTGCTGTCCGCAAGTAGTCGACTTCTGATGGTAGAGCTTCCTGCTTCCACGACGCGCTGTGCAGACACGACAGTGTCCACAGGGAGTGCAGTCTCCACAGGCGTTAATTCGGAGCGTCCCGCTCCTAACCGCTTCTCGATACCACGAGACAGAATGTTCCACGCCGCGTTCGCGTCTCTATCCGCCTCGAACCCACACGCCGGACAGGCGTGTTCACGGACCCACAACGGCTTGTCCGTCGAAACGCCGCACGACGCACACTCCTTGGTCGTTCCCTTCGGATTGACCGCGACGAAGTGCGTTCCTTCCCGCTCGCACTTGTAGTCGAGCATCTGTAGGAACGTCCCCCACGCCGCACTTGCGCGGTTCCGAGAGTTCCCCTGTAGTTCGACTAACCCCTTCGCGTTCAAGTCTTCGACGGCTACGAGGTCGTACTCGGTGGCGTAGTAGTTCGACAGCTTGTGGAGGAAGTCACGGCGTTTCTGTTTCAGGTCGGCGTGCCGTTCGGCCACAACGCGACGTTGTTTCACCCAGTTCGCAGAGCCATGTTTTTTCCGCGAGAGGTCGCGCTGTGCGCGTTCAAGTCGTTCGCGTTCGGCGGACAGGTCAAGCGATTCGACTGCCGTGCCATCGGTGTCGTGAGTGTACTTTCGAATCCCTACGTCGATGCCGACGCACCATTCCGGATGTTCGGGTTTCGCGGGTGGGTTGTCGTGTGTCTCAATGCCAAGAATGGCGTACCACTTCCCGGTGGGTTCCTGTTTGACCGTGACTGTCTTCACGTCGGCGTCGTCGGGGAGGTCGCGGTGGAAGGTAAGGGGAATGTCTCCAAGTTTCGAGAGCCACAGTCGCGTCCGACCGCTCGTGTTCTTGAGCTCAAAGCCGGATTGGCTGTAGGTGAAACTGCGGTACTCGTCTGGTGCCTTCCACCCGAGGTGGCCGACCTTTCGACCGGCGTTCTTGGCGTCACCCAGCCGAGAGAGGTTGTCATACAACCGTTGAATGACTTTCTGGAGCACCTTTGAGTGAACGTCTTTCAGATCACTCCACCACGTCTTGAGACTCGGCAAGTGCTTCTGTTCAGAGTACGCCGAGGTACTGTCGCTCCGGTTGAGCCGGTGAAGGAAGTGGTTGTAGACCTGTCTACAAGTATCGGCCGTCCACACCAACCGTTCTTCTAGAGTGTCGGACGGTCGGAGACGATACCGGTAGTTGTAGTTCATCTACGACCGTTCTTCGATGAGTTCGTCAAGTTTCTCTTGGACGAACGAAGAAAGACTCAGATGATTCTCCTGAACCCACTCCTCTTGGTCATCGCGGATAGAGATGGTCTTGCGCGTCGCCACACCATATCTTATGCAAACAACGTACAAAGCGGTTGCGACTGCGTGGACCTTAGGACTGAGTGTCGAGTCTGTCTGGAGACCGTGTGGCGTTGACGGACCGTGGATTGCCCGGTCCGTCTATCAGAACGCAAAGCGCTCTAAAGACGTTGCATCGCCTTCTCACTCCTTTGCGTTTCTCGCTCGTTGAGGAAGAAGCCATAGCGTTTCGAATTCAAGTAATCGTCCGACAGTCTCCGTGACCGGTCAACGTCCGTAGACGAACCGCGTCGCCGCGGCGTCGAGTCGGTCGCGAACCCCCGAGAGCCACGCCGAGGGCGACGCCGCCCGCAGCGACCGCTCGTCCAGTTCGATGCGCCCCTGCTCGAACGGGTCCTCGGCGTGTTCGAACGTGCCGGTCACGGAGGTCATCGCACACCGACCGCACTTCTCGGTGTCCCCGCCGGCGTTCGTCTCCTCTCCCGTCATGGCCCCACGTTCGGACGCGATTTGGTTAAACGTTGGCACGGGGCAGCCAGCGACGGTGGCGACGGCGGCCGGCCCAGCCCTCTCGTGTGTCGCAACTGCTATGCGACTGCTCACCATGAGCCACGACCAGATGACCACCGAGCGCGCATCCGACCGTCCGGCGGGCACGCCCGACGAGGAGGCGGTCGGCGACTGCCCGACGTGGGACGACCCGTACCTCGACCGGGTCGCCGCCAGCCTCCAGTTCAACTACGACCTCGCGAGCGACGAACGGGTCCACGGGACGACGTTCGACCTGTACGGCCTACTGGAGATAGACAGCCACAAGCAGTTCCTCCACCCCGCCATCTCCTTCGGCCACCAGTACAGCTACGAGCACCTCTACGTCGACCGGCGGCCCCGCGTCACCGTCGCGGACCTGGAGGCGCTGGTCGAACTCGGCCACGACCTCGCCGAGGACCTCGACCACGACGAAGAGCACTACGCGACGGAGTTCACGTTCGTCGTCGTCGTCGACGACCTGCCCGACGACGCCGCGTCGTTCGTCGCCGGCCACCAGGAGCGAACGATGCTGAAGTACGGCTACCACGGCCACTACGAGGTCAACCTGGTCGCCGTCGTTCCCGACGACCACCGGGTCGTCGCCGCGGACGTCCCCGTCGCCGACGCGTTCGACGTCTGGGACGACACCACCACCGAGGGCGGCGGCGTCCTCGACCGACTCAAAGGACTGTTCTGAGGCGGTGGCGGCGCTGTGCGGAGGCGGTGTAGTGTGGTGATGGGGCGGTAGCGAAGCTGTAGAAGTTCTCGGTTGTACCGCGAGCGAGTGAGCGCCAGCGAACGAGCGAGCGGGGTGACGACTGAACGGAGCCACGGCTCTGCCGTGGCGAAGCGAAGGAGGAATCCTTTTGTTCGAGCTTTTACCCCCCGGGGTCGCTCCGCGACCCCGGTCGTGGATAAAAGGTCGTTGTTAGTCGTCGCTCGGTGCCGTGCCGGTGTAGCTGTCTCTGACCCGGCTGATGTTCTTGTACCCCATCCAGGAGATGGCGGCGGCCAGTCCCGCGAGCGCGAGGGCGATGACGCTCTGGAGTGCCGAGGAGACGAACGACACCGTCTCACCTGCGTTGAGCGCCTCCAGTGCGGCCGTCGGCGCGCGGTACGCACCGATCCAGACGAGCGCCGTGAGCGTGACGACGAGCATCAGCGCCATCGGCAGCCCCGTCGAGAGCAACTGCTTGGAGTCGTCCCAGTTCGCCAACCAGAGCGTGGCGGCGAGCAGGGCGAGCGCGGCGAGCGTCTGGTTCGCACCGCCGAACAGCGGCCAGAGCGTCGACCACGACCCGCTGCCGACCAGCAGGTACGCCGGGAAGCAGAGCAGCAGCCCCGAGGAGACGTAGCGGTTCGTCGCGAAGCGCTGGGTCGACGTCTCGGGGACGCCGACGATCTCGTCCATCATGTAGCGGCCGAGTCGGACGGCGGTGTCGGTACTCGTGAGCAGGAAGCTGACGAACACCAGTCCGATGAACGCCGCGCCGAAGGTGACGCCGAGGCCGAAGATGGAGAGCATCGCGGCCCCGCCCGCCGGGAAGTTGTTGAGCGCGCCGGCGACGCCCGAGGAGAAGTCGGCGAAGCCGATGAGCGCGAACGCGCCGACCGCGGTGGTCGCGAGCAGGCCCTCGCCGAGCATCGCGCCGTAGCCGATAGCGCGGGCGTCGCTCTCCTTGTTGAGCTGTTTCGCGGTCGTCCCCGAGGAGACCAGCGAGTGAAAGCCGCTGATGGTCCCACACGCGATGGTGACGAACAGGAACGGGAAGATGGGTCCGAGGTCGCTGTTGAACCCGAGGAACATGTCGTACTGCGTCGTCAGTGAGCTGACGGTCGCCGTCTCGCCCGCGACGGTGACGTCGACCGGCTGGAACGGGACGACGAGCGCGAGCAGCGCGGCGAGCAGCATCGCACCGACACCGGTGTAGAGCAGGCTCGACGTGAGGAAGTCACGCGGTTGGAGCAGGACCCACACCGGGAGGACGCTGGCGAGGAACCCGTAGAGCACGATGACGGGGACCCACGCGGCGGCGTTCGCCCCGTACTGGCCAGCGAGCGGGAGCCACTCGAACGCCGAGGCGTCACCGAGCAGGACGATGACGTTCGAAGCGGTGTCGGCGGTGCCGACCAGCGCGATGGGGTACTGGACGCCGACCCAGACGCCGGCGAACACCATCGCGACGAACGCGACGGCACCGGGCAGGAACGGGAGGTTCAACTGGTAGAGGTAGACCCCGAACACGAGCGCCAGCGCGATGTAGATGAGGCTCGCGGTGGCCGAGGAGGGGTAGGCGTTGAACACGACCCCGACGACCAGCGCGAACACGGCGATGACGAGGATGATAGTGAGGAAAGCGAACCACAACAGCATGTCCTTCCCCCGCTTGCCGACGTACTCGCCGATGATGTAGCCGATGGACTTCCCGTCGTGACGGACGCTTGCTGACAGCGACATGAAGTCGTGGACCGCCCCGAACAGCGGGTTCCCGATGGCGATCCAGAGGATGGCCGGCAGCCACCCGAACGCCGCACTGGCCGTAATCGGCCCGACGATGGGTGCCCCCCCGGCGATGCTCGAATAGTGATGCCCCAACAGCACCGACCGCTGTGACGGCACGTACTCCTGGCCGTCTTCCATCCTGTGTGCTGGCGTCTCCCGTCCGTCGTCCAACTCGACGAACTGCGCCAGGTACCGCGAGTACGCGAGATACCCGACGGTGAACGTGACGAGTGAGAGCGCCACCAGCACGGCAATTTGTACCATGGTTCGTTGTTACCCATGAACAACCTGCCAATAAGCGTTACCATCCGATTCAACTCGAACAGTGTTCAACCAGTGAGAGGAGTCCGTGAACGGGCGTTCCGTGATTCGGACGTCTCGTCGTTTATTTAAACCGAGACGTCGAGTTCGTCCGCGACGTCGGCTAGCAAATCGCCACGAACCTCGGCGATTCGTGTCTCGATGGCCGCCACGAGCGGCGGGTCGAACGTCGTCTCGACGGTCTCGACGTGTGCGCGTTCGGTCTCGACGCGCTGGCGGAGGAATCGCGCGCCGCGGCCCTCTTCCTCCGGGTCGGGTTCGGGCGTCAGGCGGTTCATGATGAGGCCCCCAACCGGCAGGTCGCGCTCGTCGTAGCTGTCGATAGCACGCTCGGTCTCGCGCAGGGAGAGTTCGTCGGGGTTGCACACGAGGAAGAACTGGGCGCGGTTCCGAAGCGTCTCACCGGCGAACTCGAAGTTCTCCTTCCGTTCGCGGAGGCGAGCGATGATGGGGTCGCCCATCGCCGAGCGGCGTGGCTCCATGTCGCCGATGGCGGCCTTCTCGTAGAGGTCGACGCTCTGTTCGCGCTTGCTGAGCAGGCGGTCGATCCACCCCTCGAGGTACGACGGGAGCGACAGCAGTCTGAGCGTCCCGCCCGTGGGCGAGGTGTCGAAGACCACGCGGTCGTACTCGTCGGCGGTCCGCATCACCTCGATGAACCGGTCGAACAGCGCCGCCTCGTGAGCGCCGGGCGTCTGGTGGGCGAGTTCCACCTGTCGGTCGATCTCGTTGACGATGCTCGGACTCACCTGGTCGCCCAGCGCCCGCTTGATCTCCATGAGGTGTTCTGCGACCTCCTGTTCGGGGTCGATCTCCATCGCCCACAGCGAGTCGTAGCCGTCGACGCGCTGTGGGTCGTCGTCGAAGCGCTGGTCGAAGACGTCGGCCGTCGAGTGGGCGGGGTCCGTCGAGACGAGCAGGGTGTCGAGACCCGCCCTCGCGCACTTGTGGGCGTACGCCGAGGAGACGGTGGTCTTGCCGACGCCACCTTTCCCGCCGAAGAAGACGAACTGCTGCATCGCGGCCATCAGAAGTGGTACTGCTGGCCCTTGCGTTCGAGCATCGAGTCGCGGTCCCACATACGCCGCTCCCACTGGTCGAACTCGTCGCCGAGGTACGGCAGCAGTTCGGCGGTGTAGTAGGAGACCGGCGAGGGGATGCCGAAGGCGTCGGGGAAACACGCCAGCAGGAAGGCGTCCTCCTGGTCTTCGGCCTCCTTCTCGACGAGTTCGTACGCCGGGTGCGAAATCATCCCGTGATACAGCCCGCGTGCGATTTCGGCGATGCGTTCGCGGAACGCCGCGATACGCTCCCAGAGGTCCATGGTGGGTGGTGACAACCGCCGACGAAAAGCGTGTCGGGGCTGTGTGGAGCGGTTGGACGACGGTGAGTCGGACGACGGTCGGGCGGTGGCGTGCGCCGCACCGAGGCGCTCGACCGGCCGCGACGGAGCTAAGTCCGGGGCGTCCGAGACACGGCCCATGAACGACAGCGGGGGGACGCCGGTGACGGTCCTCAGCGGGGCACTGGGTGCGGGGAAGACGACGACGCTCAACCACCTGCTGACGAACGCCGACCGGAAGCTGGCGGTGCTCGTCAACGACATGGGCGCGGTGAACATCGACGCCGAACTCGTCGCCAACCGCGACGGCAACGTCACCGAACTGTCGAACGGCTGTATCTGCTGTGACCTGCGCGACGACCTGGAGGTCGAGGTGAGTCGCCTCGCACGCGAACGGGAGTTCGAGCACCTCGTCGTCGAGTCCTCTGGCATCTCCGAACCCGCGCCCGTCGCCTCGCTGTTCACGACCGGGGCGGCGAGCGCCCCTTACGAGTTGGACACGCTGGCGACCGTCGTCGACGTCTCGACGTTCCGCGAGACGGTCGAGAGCAGCGAGACCGTCGAGACCGACGCCGTCGCCCGCGACCGACCGGGCCGCGTCGAACGCGAGGGCGAGACCCGCCCGCTCGGGGAACTGCTCGTCGCACAGGTCGAGACCGCAGACGTCGTCCTCCTCAACAAGTGCGACCTCGTCGAGGCGGCCGAGGTCGAGGCCGTCGCCGAACTCGTCCGCTCGCTCAACCCCCGTGCCGACCTCGTCCGAATCGAGCACGGACGGGTCGACCCCCCCGAACTGCTCGACTCCGGACGGTTCGACCTCGACACCGTCAGCGAGACCGACGCCTGGAAGCACGCCGTCGCCCACGCCGAGGGCGACGGGGACCACGACCACGCCGACCCCGCGACGACCTACGGCGTCGAGTCGTTCGTCGTCCGCGCTCGCCGCCCGCTCGACCCCGCGTCGTTCGCCGAGTTCCTCAGGGCGTTTCCCGAGGGCGTGATTCGCGCGAAGGGTATCGTCTGGTTGGCCGGCGAGGACGAACGCTCGTACCACGTCGCGCAGGCCGGCCCCTCACGGCGCGTCGAGGTCCACGGCCAGTGGATAGCCGGTCTCGACCCCTCCAGACAGGAGATGCAACGCCGGATGCACCCGGACCTGGAGTGGGACGAGACGGTGGGCGACCGCCGGGTCGAACTCGTGTTCATCGGGAAGGGGATGGACGAAGCGGCCATCCGCGAACGCGTCGAGTCGTGTCTGGTCGCCCCCGGCACCACCGTCGAGCGCCACGAGTTCCCGACCGACGCCGACGGAACGTTCGTGGCGTAGCCGCGCGATAGCGCACGTGGTCGAACGGTTGCCTCAGCACTGCCGGTCGAGGTTCCGGAGCGCCCGCTTCAACTCGCCGCGACGCTTCCACGCCGCCAGTCGCTCCATCGGGCCGATTCCGGCTTCGAGGTCGGAGGTGGCGGTCAGTCTCGTCCCTTCGTTCTCGGCGCTGTAGCTGACGGTCGTCGTCAGCGTCTCCAGCGGACCGTCGAGCTGGTCGTAGAACAGCCCGTCCGCGCGCTCCTCGAACGCGAAGACGATGGAGAGTCCCGTCTTGCTGGCCCGGACGAGCGTCTGGTCGGTCTCGCTCGCTTCGTCCGCCTCGGCGACCTCCTGGACGTCGAAACTCCCCTCGGCTTCGATGACCGCCCGCGGCGTCACCACGCGGGCGACGACGGAGGGCGGCGCGGCGACGAACCGCGACACCTCGACTGTTCGCATAGGCGAGCCTCGGGGTCAAGGGACGTAAAACGGCAGGGAGGCGAGCAGGAGCAGGCCGACGACGACCAGCGCGACGTAGAACAGCGTCCGCAGGCGTTCGCTGGCGGGCACCTCCGCGCGGAACTCTGGGCGGACCGTCCAGACCAGACGGTAGAACGAGAGCGCGGTGACGGCGACGAACAGCACCGTCGCGAGCGCCAGCCCCTCCGCTACCGACAGGCCGAACGCGAGGCAGTACGGCGGGACGAACGAGTAACACCCGAGCGCCGTCATCCCTGCCGCGACGAAGAACGGGACGGGGTCGACGGGCTGTCCCTCGCGGTTCCGGACGCGCACGTTCGAGCGCTAGGGAAGCGCCGTGATGTAGCTACGGCAGGGCCAGCGAGACTGTCTCGCCGGCGACGAGGTCCCACACAGCTATGTCGCGGGCGACGAACACCCGGACATGGCCGACGGTGACATCCGCGTGTTGCTCGTCCTCGACCTCGTGCTGTCGGCGCTGTTCGCGAGCCTCGTCCTCTTTCTGGGCGAGTTCGGAGGGCTCGTCGCGTTCACGCCGACGAACTTCGTCGTCGGGACGCTCGTCCTCGCGGTGTTGACGTACGTCGTCGTGCTTCGTTGAGGAGTTCGAGAACGTTTCCACAGCGTTATACACGCCGGCATCCAGCGTTCGGCAAATGACCATCGAGGACCGCGGGGACGCTTCGCTGCTGACCCACGCGCTGGCCCGGGACACGCTCTCGCGCATCCGCGACGTCTCGACGTCGCAGGTGTCGTTCCGCAAGGGGCTGGTGAAGCTCGGTCGTATCGCCGGCTACGAGATCATCGACGGCGCGATGGACGTCGAGTACGTCCCCGTCGAGACGCCGATGACCGAGATGACCGGCGAGCGCGTCACCGGCATGGACGACGTCGTCATCATCAACGTGCTTCGCGCGGCGACGCCGTTCGTCGAGGGCCTGCTCAAGGCGTTCCCCCGCGCCCGGCAGGGCGTCATCTCGGCGGGCCGCGACGAGGAGGCCGGGATGAACGACGGCGGGGAGTTCCCCATCACCATCGACTACGTCAAACTCCCCACCATCCGCGAGGAGGACACCGTCATCGTCGCCGACCCGATGCTCGCCACCGGGTCGACGATGTGCGTCGTCCTCGACCACGTGCTGAACGACCAGCCGGAGCCGGCGGACCTGTTCGTCCTCTCTGCGGTCTCCGCGCCGGACGGTCTCATCCGCGTCGGCGAGCAGTTCCCCGAGGCCGACCTGCTGACGGTCGCCATCGACGACCACCTCGACGAGGACGGGTTCATCGTCCCCGGTCTCGGCGACGCCGGCGACCGGGCGTTCGGGACGGGCGGTCGCGGCGAGGACTGACCGGACCGACCCGGACCCGACCGCTTCTCGACCCACGCACCGCGAGCGGACCGACCCGCCACCGAACCCCCTCTCTTCGACTGTAGACGGCCCTCTAGTCGTGTGGTTTCGCCCCGGAGCGACCGCTGTCGAAGCGGACGCCCGTCCGTCGACGGTTCACGGGGGAGACCTCCGGAGCGCTCCGAACCGGGGCGACGAAACGTTTATTGTCACTGAATAGAGAGGAAGACTGGTTCCGTCAGGGACGGACCGCGGACGCAGCGGGCGTCGGCCGGTGGGGAGCGGTGGGGACCTCCCCGACCTCGTTCTCGCGTTTCCACTCAGGAGAGGTCGACACGACCGCTGGTCGCGCTTCGCAGACGGTCCCGGAGCGCCTCGCTCTCGGCGACGGGGACTCGCACCTCGAAGCGGACGCGCTCGTCGTAGTTCGCCTCGAACTCGACGCCTACGCTCTCCAGGATGCCCCGGACCGTCCCGGAGTCGTCGTAACCGGTGTCGACGACCATCGACTCGTGGGGCACCTCCTCGACGACGCCGGCCGCCTCGACGCTCTCCTTGACCGCCTGCGAGTACGCCCGGACGAGGCCGCCGACGCCGAGGTTCGTCCCGCCGTAGTAGCGCGTGACGACCACGACGACGTTCTCCAACTCCTGGCCCTGCAGGACGTTGAGCATCGGCTTCCCGGCGCTCCCCGACGGTTCGCCGTCGTCGGTGGAGTACTCCCTGAGCATCCCCTCGCCGAGCGTGGCGTCTCCCTCGCGGACCCTGTACGCGGGGACGTTGTGGGTCGCGTCGTCGTACTCCGCGCGCACCTCGGCGACGAACGCCTCGGCCGCTCCGACGTCGGCGACAGGCCGGGCGTGGCCGACGAACTCCGAACCACGGACCTCGAAGGCGGCTTCGCCGGGGCCGGCGAGCGTGCGGTACGACTCTGTCACGGTCGGAGTTCGGCGAGGAGTCACAAACGGGTTTCGCGTCGTGGTGGGCGGCCCAGGTACGGGCCGTCGTCACTCCAGTTCTATCTTCCGGACGAACGGGAGGGCGCGAATCTCGTTGATGAGGTCACCCGGGAGTTCGGCGTCCGTGATGACCGACAGCCGTGGCTCGTCGGTGAACTCGGGGTCCTCGCTGACGGTCTGGCGGATGGAGATGCCCGCGTCGGCGAGCGTGCCCGTGACGGTGGCGACGATGCCCGACGCCTCGGCGTCGTCGACGTAGACGGTGAGCACGGTCAGGTCGAGGACGGGCGCGAGGTCACGCAGACTCGGAATCGCGGAGATGTTCTGGAAGATGCGACGGAGTTCCGGGTCCTCGAGGATGGCGTCGGTCGTCGCGTCCACCACTCGCCGGTCGACGTCGATTTCGCGGGCGATGCCCGTGTTGGGAATCTCGATACCCCCCGAGACGACCCGGCCCTCGTCGTTGACCGAGAACCCGCGTTCGAGCAACAGGCGGATGACCGCCTGCTGGCTCGGACTGTTCGCGAACTTCTCCATTATCTCGTCGAACATCGCTGTTGAGACCCTGTTGGCGGAGGTGCGTTTAGTGGTTTCCGTCGCGTCGCCGAGGACCGGTCGCGACGAACTGGTAGTGATCCCCTCCGAACGCCGGACAGACCGTAAATCGGTCAGTGCAGTATATCTCGACGAACGGTGCCAGTTCTGTCATGTCATACGTGGAGACTGAAGACGGTGCCGAACTTCACTACGACGAGCGGGGTGACGGCGACACCGTCCTCCTCGTCCACGGGTGGACGATGGACGCCGAGTACTGGTGGCAGAAGAACGTCGACGTGCTTGCGGCCGACCACCACGTCGTCAGCTACGACCTTCGAGGACACGGCCGCTCCGAGGCGGGCGACGGTGAACACACGCTGGCCCGGTACGCCGCCGACCTCGACCACCTCGTCGGGGCACTCGACCTCGACGACGTCACGCTGGTCGGGTGGTCGATGGGCGCGGCCGTCGTACTGACCTACGTCGACCGGTACGGGACCGACGCGCTCCGAGCGCTGGTCCTCGCCGACCAGAGCCCCCACTTCTACTCCGAGGAGGGCTGGGAGTACCCGCTGTTCGGCGAGTTCTCCGCGGAGGCACTCGACGGCGTCGTCGCCGGGATGCACGCCGCTCGGGCAGAGACGGTCAAACCGTTGCTCGGGACGTTCTTCGCCGTGCCGCCCGAGGCCGAGACGGTCGACGAGATGTACGAGCGAACTGCACGGACGCCGACGGAAGCCGCGACGGCGGTGCTGACCGACATGGCGAGGACCGACCTCCGACCCGCTCTCGCAGCTATCGACGTACCGACGCTGCTCTGCTACGGCGAACGCAGCGCCGTGTTCCCGGGCGACGTCGGCGGGTGGCTCGAAGCGACGATTCCGGACGCCGAACTCGTCCGGTTCGAGGAGAGCGGCCACTGCCCGCAGTGGGAGGAACCAGAGAAGTTCAACGCGGAACTGACGGCGTTCGTCGACCGAACGCGCGACAGAGACACCAGAGTCGCGGGACCGAGCGCGTAGTCGTCTCCGACGGTCCCCTCTCTACAACTCGCCTTTCGTGCTGGGCGTCCCCTGCCGGCGCTCGTCCATCCGGGTCGCGTCGTCGAGGGTGCGAGCGAGACACTTGAACAGCGCCTCTATCTCGTGGTGGGCGTTCTCACCCTCGACTTCCGCGTGCAGTGTCAGGCCGGCCGTCGTCGACAGCGACCGCGCGAAGTGACCCGCCATGTGGCTGGTGAACTCCCCGACCGTCGCCTGCGAGAACTCGCCGTCGAAGCGAAACAGGGGGCGGCCCGACACGTCGACGACGCACCCGGCGACGGCCTCGTCCAGTGGGACCCGACGGTCGGCGAACCGGACGATGCCAGAGCGGTCGCCGAGCGCCTCGTCGAACGCCTCGCCGAGTGCGAGCGCCACGTCCTCGACGGTGTGGTGGTCGTCGACGTGGAGGTCGCCGTCGCACGCGACCCGGAGGTCGAACAGACCGTGGCTGGCGAACGCGGTCAGCATGTGGTCGAAGAAGCCGATGCCCGTCTCGACGTCGGCCTCGCCCGACCCGTCGACGACGAGTTCGAGGTCGATGTCCGTCTCGCTCGTGGTGCGCGTCACCGTCGCGCTCCGCGTGGTCATACCCGAGAGAGCGGGGCCGTGGGCTAAGCCGTTTCCCTCAGCACTCGCCGCCGGCGTGTCGTTTTTCCGTCGGGAGTCCCCCGTTCGGCCGTGACCCGAGTCAGCGAGCGACTGCTCCGAACGGCGACGCGGTCGGTGCCCGAACTCGCGAGCACGAGTCCGACGCTGTCGGCGGCGAGCGCCGGCGTCGCGTATCTCGGGTACCGCGCCCGTCGATGAGTCGTACCGAGTCGACAGTCACCCCGACGAACGCGTCCACCACTGGACGAATCGTGACAAACTAGTTATAGTTTCGCCGACTAGGTCGCCCGCTATGCCGACGTACATCGTGCTCGCAGACTGGACGGAACAGGGGATGGCCGCCATCGACGAGAGTCCGAGCAGACTGGACGACGCCCGCGACCTCGCCGAGTCCCTCGGCGGGGAGTTCCGGGAGTTCTACATGACGATGGGCGACCACGACATGGTCGCGATGATGGAGATGCCCGACGACGACGCGATGGCGAAGATGGCGCTCGCGCTGGGCAGGAGCGGCAACGTCACCACGGAGACGCTGAAGGCGTTCGCGGAGGACGAGTACCGCGACGTGATGTCGAACCTGCCCTGAGCGGGTTCGTCGTCGGTTGTCCCCTCAGTTCTCGACCGATTCGAGGCGCGCCGAGAAGTGCCGAAGCTCCTTCATCGGTGGCTCCTCGACGATCTCGAGGCCGACGTAC
Source organism: Halomarina rubra (assembly GCF_023699475.1). GTDB lineage: Archaea > Halobacteriota > Halobacteria > Halobacteriales > Haloarculaceae > Halomarina > Halomarina rubra. The sequence goes on from NZ_JALXFV010000005.1 coordinate 415,155, forward strand.
TCCTCTCGTCTCTCGCGGACCGCGGCGGCCGTCTCCGCGACGTGTTCGAGGTGTTCGCGCCAGTAGGTACGCCGGGGGACCGCGAGGCGGACGTAGTCGGGACGGTCCGCGCCGGGGAACGCGAACGAGCCGAGTTCGACGCCCCGAACCGCGCCCTCGCGGTACAGTTCGCAGACGAGGCGCTGGCCGGGGAACTGCTCGGTTGGGATGTGGTCGAGCAGTTCCCCGGCGTCGACGTACACCGCGTGCCCGCCCGTCGGGGTGACGATGGGAATCTCCGCCTCCGTGAGCAGTTCACCGAGGGTCGCCACCTGTTCGACGCGCTCGGCGACGTACGGCGGTTCGACGGCCTCCCTGAGTCCCACGGCCATCGCCTCGATGTCCCGGCCGGCGAGGCCGCCGTAGGTCGGGAACCCCTCGTAGAGGATGGCGCGCTGTTTGGCGTGCTCGAACAGCTCCTCGTCGCGCATCGCCGCGAACCCGCCGATGTTGACGATGGCGTCTTTCTTCCCGCTCATCGTGATGGCGTCGGCGTACGAGAGCTGTTCGCGGGCGATGGCGGCGAGGTCACGGTCGCCCTGGCCCGCCTCACGCTCCTTGACGAAGTGGGCGTTCTCGGCGAAGCGGCAGGCGTCGACGACGAACCAGGCGTCGAGCTCCTCGGCGAGTTCTGCGGTCTCGCGGATGTTCGCCAGGCTCACCGGCTGTCCGGCCGCCGAGTTGTTCGTGATGGTGGTGACGACGACCGGTACGTTCTCCGCTCCGACCTCGTCGGCGATGGCGCGGCCCTTCTCCACGTCGAAGTTGCCGAGGAACTCGCCCTCGACGGTACGGTCCCACGCACCCTCGACGGGGCAGTCGACCGCTTCCGCGCCCTGATTGGCGACGTGCGCGCGAGTCGTGTCGAAGTGGGTGTTGTTCAGGACGACGTCGCCCTCCTCCAACAGCGAGCCGTAGACGACGTTCTCCGCGCCGCGGCCCTGGTGGGTCGGGATGACGTGCTCGAAGCCCATCACGTCGGCGACGGCCGACTGGAGGCGGTCGAAGCTCGACGAACCGGCGTACGCCTCGTCGCCGCGCATCAACGCGGCCCACTGCTCGTCGCTCATCGTTCCGGTTCCGGAGTCGGTGAGGAGGTCGACGTACACCGCGTCCGAGTCGAGATTGAAGACGTTGTGACCGGCCGCGTCGAGCGCCTCGGTGCGCCCTTCACGGTCGGGGAGGCGAATCGGCGTGACTGCCTTCGCCTTGTACGAACGCATACCGGAGCGTTCGGGCCGGCCGTGATAACTCCCGCCAGAACAGCCGTGTGCGTCCCCGAGCGACGCTGGCCGACGGTGCCCGGTCGTGGGTATCGACGGACGCGGGCGTCCATCGCGGTGGTGGCTCGTCGCACCCGACCCCGTCGCGCCCGGTCCCGTCGCGCCTGGTCTCCCCCCTCAGACCGCCATCGCTTCGGGGAGGGTGAACCGTCCCTCGTACAGCGCCGTACCGACGACGACGGCGGCCGCACCCGTCTCACGGAGTGCGCGCACGTCGTCGAGCGTGGCGACGCCACCGCTGGCGACGACGGGAATCGAAGTGGCCTCGACCAGTCGCCGGACCGGGTCGGTCCGGACGCCCTCCAACTGTCCCTCGACGTCGACGTCGGTGAAGAGGATGCCCGCCGCTCCGAGGTCCGCGTAGCGCTCGGCGGCCTCGGCGGGGTCGAGACCCGTCCCCTCGGTCCACCCCGAGACGACCACCTCCCCGCCCTTCGCGTCGAGACTGACCAGCACGCCTTCGGGGTAGTCGGCGCTCACCTCGCGGACGATGTCGGGGTTCTCGACGGCCGCCGTCCCGAGGATGACGCGGTCGACGCCGGCGTCGAGGAGCGCGCGGGCGTCCGCGGCGGTGCGGATGCCACCGCCCATCTGGACGGGGACGTCGACGCTCTCGACGACCGCCGCGATGGCGTCGGCGTTGGCTCGCTCGCCCTCGAACGCCCCGTCGAGGTCGACGAGGTGGAGCGTCCGTGCACCCCCCTCGACCCACCGCTCGGCGGCCTCGACCGGGTCGCCGTACTCCGTGCCGGTGCCGCGCTCGCCACCGACCAACTGGACGACCTGTCCGCCCTGCACGTCCACCGCGGGGACGACCTCGAACTCGGAGAACATGGTCGAACTCTCGGGCGACGCGGGCGTAAAGTCACCGAGACGCCGTGCGGGGGCGTCGACCGCCACCGTCCGCCTCCTCGGACGGACACGCCCGCGAGGGCGTCGGCGGAGTCCTTACCTCCACACGTGACGACTGGGTTACGTGATGCCAGCAGCGACGCTCCAGGTCGCCCCCGCTCCGGAGTTCACGGCCGGGATACTGGTCGTGTTCGCGGTCGTCGTGTTGGCGCTGGCGCTGTTCGTCACCGAGGCGCTGCCCGTCGACGTCACCGCCATCCTGGTGATGGTGGTGCTCATCGTGCTCGAACCGTACACCCGCATCACGCCCGAACTCGGGGTCTCGGGGTTCTCGAACCCGGCGACGCTGACGGTGCTGGCGATGCTCATCCTGTCGGCGGGCATCTCGAAGACCGGGCTGGTCCAGATTCTCGGCCGCCGCATGGCGCAGTTCGCGGGCACCGACCGGCGAAAGCAGTTGGCGGCGACCATCGGCGTCACCAGCCTCCCCTCGGGGTTCATCAACAACACGCCGGTCGTCGCCATCCTCGTCCCCGTCATCACCGACCTGGCGCACAAGGGCCGGACGTCGCCCTCGAAACTGCTCATTCCCCTGTCGTACGCTTCGGTGCTGGGCGGGACGCTCACGCTCATCGGCACCTCGACGAACATCCTCGCGAGCGACGTCGCTCGGCGACTCTCGGTGCAGTACCCCGGTACCGACCTCCACCCGCTGTCGATGTTCGAGTTCACCCACCTCGGGGTGGTCGTGCTCGTCGTGGGCGTCACGTACCTGTTGCTGTTCGCCGACCGGTTGCTCCCCGAACGCGTCCCTCCCGAGGAGGACTACGTCGAGGAGTACGGCATCGCGACGTACCTCACGGACGTCGTCGTCCCGGAGGGGTCGACGCTCGTCGGCCGGCCCGTCGAGACCGCGCTCGCAGCGTTCGACGCAGACGTGTTGCAGGTCCACCGGGGAGGGACCTGGCTCTACGGCCCGTTCGCCCACGAGACGGTCGACACGGGGGACACGCTCCGCCTGCGAGCGGACAGCGCCACCGTCCGCCGACTCGTCGTCCTCGACGGCCTCCGACCGGCGGGTGGTCCCGACAGCGACGCCGCGCTGGCCGACGACGAGGCCGTCGTCGCCGAGGTGGTCGTCCCCCGCGGGTCGTTCCTCGTCGGCGAGACCCTCGGGAGTTCGACGTTCCGCCAGCGCTACGACGCGACCGTCCTCGCGTTCCGTTCGCGCGGGGAGGTCATCCGCAACCGTCTCGAGAACACCCCTATCCGGTCGGGCGACACCCTGCTGGTGAGCACGACTCGGAAGTCGCTCGACCGCCTCGCTCGGGGCCGGGAGTTCATCGTCGCCCGCGAACCCGACGAACCCGACTACCGCACCGGGAAGATACCGTACGCGGTCGCCATCATCGTCGCCGTCGTCGCCGTCGCCGCCATCGGCGTGGTCGACATCCTCGTCAGCGCGCTCGCAGGCGTCGTCGCGATGGTGCTCGCGGGCGTCATCCGCCCCAACGAACTGTACGACACCGTCGAGTGGAACGTCGTCTTCCTGCTCGCGGGCGTCATCCCGCTGGGTATCGCCCTCCAGCGGACCGGCGGGGCGGCACTGCTCGGGCACTACGTCGCCGCCACCGCCGAGTTCCTCCCCATCGTCGGCGTGCTGTGGGTGTTCTACATGGTGACCGGTCTGCTGACCGAACTCGTCAGCAACAACGCGAGCGTCGTCCTCATGCTCCCGGTCGCGGTGACCGCCGCCATCGAACTGGGCGCGAGTCCGTTCGCGTTCGTCCTCGCGGTGATGTTCGCCGCCTCGACGTCGTTCATGACGCCCATCGGCTACCAGACGAACCTGTTCGTCTACGGCCCCGGCGGCTACACGTTCGGCGACTACCTCCGCATCGGCGCGCCGCTCCAGGTGTTGCTGTCGGTCGTCACCGTCACCGGAATCGTCGTGTTCTGGGGGCTCTGATCGGCCGAACCTGGCGGCCGAGCGGACGGTCAGGCCGGCTATCGGTTTCGGCGACACCATGATTTAAACCCGACCACGAACAACGGTCAGGTGTGGTCGAGGTTCTCCTACTCGTTGGATTAGCCGTCGCGGTGTTCGTCGGGTTCAACATCGGTGGCTCGTCGACGGGCGTCGCCTTCGGCCCCGCCGTGGGGAGCGGCACGCTCGGCAAACTCACCGCCGGCGCGCTGATGACCGGGTTCGCCCTGCTCGGCGGGGGGACCGTCGGCGTCAACGTCATCGACACGATGGGCGGCGACATCGTCCCGAGCGACCAGTTCACGCTCGCGGCGAGCGTCGCCGTCCTCTTCTTCGTCGGGATGGCGCTGCTCGTCTCGAACCTGTTCGGCGTCCCCGCCTCCACCTCGATGACCGCGGTGGGGGCCATCGCCGGTCTCGGCGTCGCGACGAACACCATCAACTGGGAGACGATGGGTCGCATCGTCACCTGGTGGCTCGTCGCCCCCATCCTCGCGTTCTGGGTCTGTGGCGTCATCGGGCGCTACCTCTACCCCTACCTCGACGCCTGGCTCGACCTCGACTCCGCGGACGACCCCGCGTTCGTCGTCGGCCACGTCGGACCGCTCCCCGTCCCGCGTCGCCACCCGAACGCCCGAACTCGCGACGTGGTCGGCACCGTCCTCGTCGTCGCCATCGCCTGTTACATGGCGTTCTCGGCGGGCGCGTCGAACGTCGCCAACGCCGTCGCGCCGCTGGTCGGTGCGGGAGCTATCTCCGTCGAGTTCGGTGTCCTCGTCGCGGGTGGGGCCATCGGCCTCGGTGCGTTCACCATCGCCCGCCGGACGCTCGACACCGTCGGCAGCGGGCTGACCGACCTGCCGCTGACCGCGGCGCTCATCGTCGAGACCATCTCGGCGAGTCTCATCACGTTCCTCTCGCTCATCGGCATCCCCGCCAGCCTCGCCGTCAGCGCGACGATGTGCATCGTCGGTCTGGGGTGGGGTCGGGCCACGCGCACGACGACGCTCTCGGACGCCGCGAAGGCCGCCCGTAGCGGGAAGGCCCCCTCGGTCAGCGTCGACGCCCTCGCCGCCGACGGCCACGGCGGTGGCCAGGTCAAGAGCGTCAAGGAGGTGCCGAGCATCGGCGAGGAGGACCCCACCACGCTGAAGGCCGGCGACCTGTTCGACCCGGCAGCGACGGCCCGCGTCGTCGTCCTCTGGGTGCTGACGCCCACGATTTCGGCGGTCGCCGCCTACCTCGTCTTCCGGTTCGTCCCCGTCTTCTGAACGGGTCGCGACCGGAAATCGCCGCGAACAGCGTCTTAGGCCCGCCTAAACCTGTAACAGCAACATCTAACAGGGCGGCCGGAGTAGCCCCGTGTGATGCCTACAGTCGAATACCTCAACTACGAAGTCCTGGACGACAACGGCTGGGACCTCGACGACGACGACCTCTTTGAGACCGCCGCCGACGCCGGCCTCGACGCCGAGGACTACGGCACGCTCGACGTCAACGAGGGCGAGTACATCCTTGAGGCCGCAGAGGCCCAGGGCTACGACTGGCCGTTCTCGTGTCGCGCCGGCGCGTGTGCGAACTGCGCAGCCATCCTCAAGGAGGGCGGCATCGAGATGGACATGCAGCAGATCCTCTCGGACGAAGAGGTCGACGACAAGAACGTCCGCCTGACCTGCATCGGCTCGCCGACGGCCGACGAGGTCAAGATCGTCTACAACGCGAAACACCTGGACTACCTCCAGAACCGCGTCATCTAAACCGACCTTTTATAACGGGCGGGCTTCGCCTGCCCGATAAAAGCTCGACCAAAATCACTCCTCGCTCGCTTCACGCTCTTCGAGCGCTCCGCTCGCTCGTCAGCCCGCTCGTCCGCTATCGCTCACTCTCGGTGGACCGCGCTCACTTCGTTCGCGCGGATGCTGTGAAGGTTTCTTCAAGCCCGTCCCAGCTGATTCAGCTGTTAGACAGAGAGCGTGAGTCTATCACGAGCGGTTCGTGGCGGGTATCCGAGAGAGGTGAGAAATCGAGAGCTCATTGGGACGTGGGTCCGTTCCGTGGAGTCGGAAGTACGTTGAACCTTCTTCAGTCGTGTACTGGCTCACCGTCGCCTTCCCACCGACCCGCATCTCATTGAACTCGGGACGATGTAATTCCCGAATCGGACCCTGCTCTTTACCGTCGGGAATGAGACCGGCTATATAACTGCTCCCGATGAAATCGCGGTCCAGTCGGTCTCGCTGCTCATCTGTGATGGTCATCTCAACGGCATCGGTGTCGACGGAGACGTACTCGGGGTCGTAGTGAATCAGCACGTCTCGGTCGTCCACACCACCGACAATCACAGCTAAACTCGTCCAGACGGGACCACGCTGAGTCTGAACGGCCACGCTAGCGTTCTTTCTGAACACAGTCCCGGTCGTTCGGTCGAAGTAGCCCGAACATCCAGCGAGGCTCGCTGCGGCACACACGCCGAGCGATGAGAGGAGGGCACGGCGATTCATACAACCAGTCAGTCAATGAGTGGTAAATATCTTCTGCGGAGAATGATACATTCGCGGCACGTGTCCATCAATACCGGCAATCTGTGCAGTGCGGTTGTCTCGGGTACTAGACCGCGAACGAGTGAAGCGAGAGAGCGGGGTGACTGAACCCCTCGAAGGAGCGTAGCGACTGAGGGGGTGAGGGAATCCTTTTGCTCCAGCTTTTACCCTCCGGGGGTGAGTGAGCGTAGCGAACGAACCCCCGGTCGTGGATAAAAGGTGGTGGCTGAACGGTGGTATCCCTAGATACCGGTCTCGTACCGGAGAATCCCGGCGACGCCACCGAAGGCGTTCATCAGCTGTTCGCCCTCTTCGAAGTCGGTGGAGATGAACTTCGTGTCGGTGCCGCGCTGGTCGGCAATCTCCATCAGGTGCTCGATGAGGTCCTCGCGCTCGCTCTCGTCGGCGGGGACGCTCTCGGCGCACTCCGAGCAGTCGTGGTCGGGCGTGTTCTTGCGCTGGTCGACGACCTCGCGCTCCTCGTGGCCGTTCTCGCAGGTGTAGGTGACGACGTCCTGACGCAGGTCCTCGGAGATGAGCAGGCGGTCGACGGAGCCCATGATGAGGTTCTTGCGGGTGGCCTCGAACCCGTAGGTGGCGCGGTCGCCGTCGTGGAGTTCCTTGAAGAACTCGTCCATCTGCTGTTTGTCCTTCATCACCTCCGTCTCGGCGAGGAGGTCCTCCGCGGAGTCGACCAGTTCCTTCAGGCCCGACTCGTCGGTGTAGGAGACGTCGACCTTCCCGATGACGATGTCCTGGAGTTCGTGGTGGAGGTAGCTGCCGTCGAGGAACTCGTCTTTCGTCGGCGAGGGGCCACCGACGAGGACGCCGTCGATGTCGTGCCGTTTCGGGACCATCAGGTCGTTGGCCATCCCCGCGACCTTCTGGTAGAAGTTGTCGATGGCCTCCAGACGAAGCCGGGCGAACCGCTGTGCGGACTGACCCCCCTTGCGCTGCTTGCCGGGGACGAGCGAGGAGGCGGACTTGACGGCCTCGATGCGTTTGCCCTTCAACCAGCCGACGGTCGCCTCACGTCGGTCGAGGACGACCAGGCCGTACAGCCCCTTGTCGCCGAACATCTCCTCCAGTGGCTCGGTGAGGAACGCCGAGTCACAGTGATAGCGGAACGACTGGACGGGTTCGGGCGGGTTCTCCAAGACGCGCGTGACCATGTCGGTCTGGCCGCCACCGCTGTCGATAGCGCCCGAGAACAGCACCATCCCGTTTTCGGGCGGGGACTTGTAGTAGCGCAGGCGGTCTTTGAGCGACGTCAGTGCGTCCTGGACCGACGTTCGCGTGTCCTTCGATTTGATGTTCGCCGCTTCGCTGTGCTCCTGGGTGACGTGGGCGACGACGTCCGAAATCATCCGGTCCGGCGGGACGTAGATGGTGACGAGCTGCGTTCCTGATCCCGAGTACTCCTTGAGCTCCTCGATGACCTTCTGGAACTCGTACTTCTGGCGGTCGGACTGTTCCGACGAGTCGTCCGCTGGGCTACTCATTACCCCCACTACAGGAATGGCAGGTAAGTACCCTTTGACCCTCAGAGAACGAAGCAATCGTTTTGTGCCCGTCGTCCCCAGTAGCTCACAATGGGGCAGGTGTTCGCCATCGCCGGTGGAAAGGGTGGCGTCGGTAAGACGACGACGACGGTGAACCTCGCGACCGCGTTCGCCGCGGCGGGCTACGAGACGGTCGCCGTCGACGCGGACCTCGGGATGGCGAACCTCGGCGAAGCGCTCGGTATCGACCACGAGCCGGCGCTCCACGACGTCCTCGCCGGCGAGGCGGCCGTCGAGAACGCGACCGTCACGACCGACCACGGCTTCGACGTCGTCCCCGGCACACAGTCGCTCGACGCGTTCGCCGCCGCGGACCCCGCGAACCTCCGGGGGGTCCTCACCACGCTCCGCGAGCGCTACGACGTCGTCCTCGTCGACACGAGCGCGGGGCTCTCTCACGAGGTGACGGTCCCGCTCGGACTCGCCGACCGGACCGTCCTCGTCACTTCGCCGGACATCGTCGCCATCAAGGACGCCGCCAAGACCGGCCAACTCGCCAAACGCGTCGACGGCGAGGTCGCGGGCGTGCTCGTCACCCGCGGGCGCGACGACGCCTACACGAAGCAGGTCGTCACCGAACTCGGCGACGACCTGCTCACCGTCGTCCCGACCGACGACCGCCTCGTCACCGACGACACCGTCGCGACCCCCGGCAGTCCGGTCGCGGAGGCGTACAACACACTCGCGGCCGCGCTGCTGGGCACCGACGACCTCCCCGAACCGGCGGGCGTCTACGCACACGTCGCTCCCGACCCGCCGACGGTTCCCGGAGGACTGACACCCGCCGTCGTGCGCGTCGACGGCGGGACGGACGCCGACGGGTCGAGCGACGAGGACGCGGAGACGGCCACGACCACCGGCGAGACCGACGAGGACTCCGCGGAGTCCGCCGCGGAGGACACCGACGAGACGCCGGGGAGCATCATCGAGAGCGCCGCCGCCGAGGCGGGCGTGGAGATACCCGACGACGCGGACCGCGAGTCGACGGACGACGACGCGGCCCAGAGCGCCGAGTCCACCGAGGAGCGAAAGAGCGCACTCGGGCGGCTCCGTGGGCTGTTCGACTGACGCGTCGTGTGAGCGTTCTCCCGCACGTGACGGCCGTCGAGCCGTTCACCACTCCATCCAGCCCGGCTGGTCGACGAGCGTCACGGTCGCTGCGACGCGTTCGTCGGGGTCGCCATCGAGCGTGTGCCAGCTCTCGACGACGACGGTTCGGGTGCCGAGTGCGACGTCGCCGGCCGACCGGAGTTCGACCGTCACGTCGACGCGGTCGTGTCGACGCCCGGCTCGCCAGCGATACAGCGGTGGTTCGACCTGGAGCGACGTCGGGTACACCGGTGCCACGCTGACGAGACGCCACTGCAGTCCCGACGTGCTCGCGTCTCCCCCTCGTGACTCCACCCACAGACGAAACTGGGCGACGTCGAAGAGCGTGACGTCGAAGCGCTGTGGGTACCCGCGATACAGTTCCACGTCGTCGATAGCGATCGCCGGCGGTGAGTCGGATTTCATGGCTGTCACCCGAAGGGCACGAGTAGAGACGTCAGCGATTTGTAAGTATCTCTCGCCCGGTGTGGCGAGCGCGAGACGGCCTGGAGCGTCGAGGCGAAGAGGAGCGAGGGAGTTCCTCGTGGCGGCTTCGCGGCCAGTTCGACTGATAGCTACGTGTCGGCTGCGCACTCACCGCTTGCCGACCGTCGGTCGCGCGTCCGCCGCCAGGGGAGCCAGCCGTACGCGCCGAGTGTGAGCGCCACGACTCCGAAAAGCATCGAGAGGCGGTGGGGGTGGACCAGCGACGGCGGCGTCCCTCCGGGGTTCGTCTGTCCGTATCGGAGCGTGTTGCTCGCCCAGTCGTATCGGAAGGCGTGGTACGTCTCCGGGCCGAGTATCGGGCCGGCCGGTGCTACAGCACTCGATCCGACGAGCCCCACCACCGACGTGACGGTCCCCAACACGAGCAACGCGACGACGGTCCGCGAGTCCCATCGGCCTCGGGTCGCCGTGAGCATCAACGCCACCGGCACCGCGAGGAGACCCAGCAGCCAGAACTCGTGGTTCGACACCGGGCCGTAGTTCACCCAGAACAAACTGAACTCGTAGCCCAGCACACTGCAGACGGCGACCGCGCCTCCACCGAGTTGGCGACGGGTCGGCCGGACCGGTGTCGGGACCATTCACCCGAGTGTCAGCTTCGAGGAGTATAGCCCTTCGGGACAGGTCGAAGGTGGCGACGCGGTCAGCGGGTCGACTTCACGCCTCCCTCCGACGAGACGCAGTCGTCGCTAGACCGTGTCGACACTTGCCGTGGGAGCCAGCCGTACACACCGAGCGCGAGCGCGACGGCTCCGAGCACTGCCGAGAGGCGGTTCGGCCGTGCACTGCCGACCGGCGTCCCGCCCGGCGCGGTCTCCCCGAACAGCAGGGTGTTGCTCTGCCAGTCGTACTCGAGTGCGTAGTACGTCTCGCCGGTGAGCGCGGGCTCGACGACGGTCGCGGTCGATTCGAGGAACCCGACGGCCGACGCGACGACGCCGAGTACGAGCAACGCGACGACGGTCCGCGAATCCCATCGGCCTCGGGTCGCCGTGAGCATCAACACCACCGGCATCGCGAGGAGACCGAGCGACCACGGAGACCCCACCGACACCGGCCCGTACCGCGACCACAGGAGAGCAAACTCGTAGGCGAGCACGCCACAGACCGCGAACAGCACGGCGACGAGTCGGGAGGGAGGCGGGCGGAAGCGAGTCGGGACCATTCGTCTTCGTGTCACCGAGCGAGTGGATAACCCTTCGGGGCGGGGGGTCAGGGCGACAAGTCCATCAGCGGAGGCTGACCAGCGCGAGACACGAGAGCCAGTCGTCACCGTCCGGGTCGGGGACGCCGATTTCGGCGGTGTAGGTTCCCGAGTCGAGTGGTACCGTCTCGTTTATCTTCCGGACGGCTCCCTCGAACGTCCACGTGTGTGTCTCGCCGGGGGCGACGGTGAGGGCACCGTTGCCCTGCGACTGCTGTTCGATTTCGACCCATCCGGTCGTCCGTTCGACGTGAATCATCCACGTGTGGGGGTTGAACCCGAGGTCGGTGTCGGAGTCGTTGTGGAGCGTCAGGTCGATGGCGGCCGCGCTGTCGGCGACCGGTCGTGACGGGAGGAGGTACACCGAGGCCGACTCCGGGTCGACCGTCTGTGAGCAGACCGCTCGCTCGCGACTCGTCCCGTGGGGCGGGCAGTCGTAGGAGGCGAGGTCGTCGGCCGACGCGGGGTCCGCCGTCGGAGCGACCGACCCGAGCGTGTCCGCGCACCCGGCGAAGAGCGCGAGCGTGCCGGTGCTGGCGGCGAGGAGCGCACGACGGGAGGGCATGACGACTCGACGGTTCGTGAACGACCGACAAAAACGTTCGTCCGAGCGGACAGGTCGCGACCGGGCCTACATCGACTCGGGGGCGGCGACCCCGAGGATGTCGAGCGCGTTGGCGACGGCGTGTTTCGAGGCGGCGACGAGCGCGAGGCGGGCGGCAGCCACGTCGTCGTCCTCGGCGTTGAGCACCGAACACTCGCGGTAGAAGGCGTTGAACGCCTCGGCGAACTCGCGGGTGTAGGTGGCTATCTGGTGGGGTTCGAGCGAGTCGGCGGCCTCCTCGACGACCGCGGGGAGTCGTGCGATGTGACGCAGGAGGTCGCGTTCCTCGGGCGTGTCGAGCAGGGCGACGTCGAGGGAGGCGTCGGCCTCGATGCCGGCGTCGCTCGCCTCGTTGAGGATGCCACAGGCACGGGCGTGGACGTACTGCACGTAGGGGGCGGACTGGGCCTCGAAGTCGAGCGCCTGGTCCCACTCGAAGGTGATGGCCTTCGTCGGCTGTTTCGAGACGATGTCGTAGCGGACCGCGCCGATGCCGACCTGGTGGGCGATGCGCTCGACGTCGTGGTCGTCCAGGTCGTCGTCGCGGATGCGGTCGTCGAGGCGGTCGGTCACCTCGTCGCGGGCGCGGTCGATGGCCTCGTCGAGCAGGTCGTCGAGGTCGACGCCGGTGCCCGCGCGGGTCGACATCTTCCCCTCGGGGAGGTTGACGTACGAGTAGATGACCGACTCCAGTTTGTCGGTGTCGTTGCCCAGCAGGTCGAGCGTCGTCCTGAGCTGGTCGGCCTGGAGTTTGTGGTCCTCGCCGAGCACCGTGACGGCGCGGTCGTAGTTCTCGAACTTCCACTCGTGGTGGGCGAGGTCGCGCGTGGTGTACAGCGACGTGCCGTCCGAGCGCAGGAAGACGAGGTTCTTCTCGATGCCGTGTGGCGAGAGGTCGAGTTGCCACGCCTCCTCCTCGTAGACGGCCTCGTCGAACTCCTTGAGGCGGGCGACGACGTCGTCGGTCGAACCGTCGCGCATGAACTGGGTCTCGCGGACGAACTCGTCGAACTCGGCGGGCAGGCGTTCGAGACACTCGCGCATCCCCGAGAGCACCTGGTCGACGACCTCGCGGACGCGGTCGAACGTCTCCTCGTCGCCCTCTTCGAGTCCCTGCAGGATGGCCTCGATCTCGGTCTCGGCCTCGGCGACGTCGGCGGCGTCGCCCTCCTCCAGGAACTCGTTGCCCGCACGGTAGTAGCGCACGAGGTCGTACTCGATGCGGTCGCGCTCCGGTTCCGGTAGTTCGGACTCGTCGAACGTCTCGTAGGCCCAGGTGAAGACGGCCATCTGGCGACCCGCGTCGTTGACGTAGTAGTGGCGTTCGACGTCGTTGCCGGCGTACTCGAGGAGGTTGGCGACGGCGTCGCCGACGATGGGGTTGCGTGCACGGCCGACGTGGACTGGTCCCGTCGGGTTCGCGGACGTGTGTTCGACGACGACGCTGTCGCCGGTCGGTGCGAGGCGACCGAACGTCTCGGTCTGGGCCGCGTCGAGCGTGCCCGAGAAGTACGCCTCGTCGGGGTAGAAGTTGAGATACGGCCCCTGGGTCTCACAGCGGTCGACGTACTTCGCGTCCGTCAGGTCGACGGCCTTGGCCAACTCGCCGGCGACCTGTGGCGGTGGTGCGCCGGCCTCGCTCGCCAGACGGAACGCGACGCTGGAGGCGAGCACGGAGCCCATCCCTTCCGGTGGTTCTTCGATACCGAGGTCCTCGGTGCCGTACCCGAGGTCGTCGAGGGCGGCGGTCAGCGCCGCCGTCACCTCGTCGCGAAACGGTAGGAACATACCGCTCGCTTGCCCGCCACCCGGTAAAGGGGTTTCTTTACCCCGGCACGTGTAGCCACAGTATCGAGGCAGTGGCCCGCCGTCGTGCGGTCCGTGTCACCACGCGCCACTCCGTAACGAATCTGTTATGCGTACCGCGTTCGTTACGCTTATGCCTACCAGGTTCTCAGTTCGTACATGGCAGAATCGACACTCGCGGTCGGGGCCGACGCCCGCGAGACGCTGAAGCGCCTCGCCCTCGACGGTGCGCTCGACGGGCGAGCGCAGGTCTCCTGTTCCGGACTCGCCGCCCACCTCGACGTCTCGACCCAGACCGTCTCCCGACGCCTCCGTGAACTCGACGAGGCCGGCCTCGTCGACCGCGAGATGGTCGCCGACGGCCAACTCGTCGCGACGACGGACGAGGGCCGCCGCGTCCTCGAACGCGAGTACGCCGACTACCGCCGCCTGTTCGAGGCCGAACGCGGCGTCGACCTCCACGGCACCGTCACCGGCGGGATGGGCGAGGGTCGCCACTACATCTCGTTACCGGGGTACAACCGGCAGTTCGTCGAGCGGCTGGGCTACGAGCCGTTCCCGGGGACGCTGAACGTCGACCTCGACGCCGAGAGCACCCGCGCCCGCGCGGCGCTCGACGGCCTCGAACCCATCCGCATCGACGGCTGGGAGGACGACGAGCGCACCTACGGGCCGGCGTTCTGCTGGCCCGCGACGCTCGCGACGGACGACGGCCGCCACGAGACGGTCCACGTCGTCGCCCCCGAGCGGACCCACCACGGCCAGGACAAGGTCGAACTCATCGCCCCCGACCGACTGCGCGACGACCTCGACCTCGACGACGGCGACGCGGTCACCGTCACCGTGGAGGGCCAGTGATGCAGCGGACCGACGGCGTCGAACGGACCGTCGCCGCCTTCGAGCGCGGCGAACCCGTCCTCGTCCACGACGCGGCCGACCGCGAGGGCGAGACCGACCTGATCTACCCCGCCGGCAGCGTCACCGCCGAGGCGGTCGCCCGGATGCGTAACGACGCGGGCGGACTGGTCTGCGTCGCGCTCTCGGACGCCGTCTGTGAGACGTTCGACCTCCCGTTCGCCCAGGAGGTCATCGACCACCCCGTCGGCGCGGACCACGACCTCGGCTACGACGAGCGGTCGTCGTTCTCGCTGACGGTCAACCACCGCGACACCTTCACCGGCATCACCGACGCGGACCGCTCGCGCACCATCACCGAACTGGCTCGCGCCGCCACCGACCCCGACGGCGTCGACTTCGCCGAGGAGTTCCGCGCTCCCGGCCACGTCCACCTGCTCCGGGCCGCCCCGAACCTCGTCGCCGACCGCGAGGGCCACACCGAACTCGGCCTCGTCCTCGCCGAGGCCGCCGACCTCCCCCCGGCCGTCGTCGTCTGTGAGATGCTCGACGACCGCAGCGGACGGGCGCTCTCACCCGCCGACGCCCGCGCCTACGCCGAGCGTAACGGGTTCGCGTACGTCGAAGGGGCGGACGTCGTCCGCCAGTTCGACTGACCCGTTCGGGGAGTCGGACAGGTCCCCGGCGACCGCTGGAGGTCGTTGTGCTTCCGATGTGTAGCTACACACTCACGACAGCGGAGCCCGTAGTTCGGTCCGCCACCACCCGCCGTACACACCCCCGAGACAGGTGGAGTGCGTTCCCGTACGGCACCGGGTGGTGGTTCGACGACCCGGTATGCGACGGCCGTCGACGGCGGACGGAGTCGGAGGCGGTTGGGGCGGCCGCCGCTTCGCCCTCGCTCGGTGGCACACGATTCTCACACGGCCGACGCGGGACCCACCACTGCTTTGCCCGGAGCGGTCCGACTCGGAGCCATGCGAACCACGGTCAACCTCCCCGAGGAGGACCTCGCGGCGTTCGACGCGGTGTGGCAGGCCGAGGCCATCGACTCGCGCTCGCGGGCCGTCCGCGAGGCGGTCAAGGAGTACACCGAGGCCCACGCCCGCCTCGAGTCGCTCACCGGCGAGGTGACGGCGGTGCTCGCGTTCGACTACGCCCACCACGAGGTCATCGGCGACCTCCACGACGTGCAACACGACTACCAGGACGTCATCCAGTCGACCAGCCACGCCCACCAGGGCGAGTGGTGTCTGGAGACCGTCTTCTGTCGCGGCGACGCCGAACGCGTCAGAGAACTCGTCTACGAGTTGCGCGACTTCGATGCAGTCGGGCGCGTGAAGACACTCTCGCTGAGTGACGGCGGCGTGGAGTCCTGAGCCGTCGACACGTCTCCTGACGGGCGGCAGGCAAGAATCGCCAACACTCAAGAGGCCCGGTGCGGAGGGTCAGGTATGGGATTTGCCGACATGGACGTCGACACCATCTGTGTCTGAAGATGATGACGTTTAGAGTTTAGCAATTAATTAAAATCGGCCTCAAAACCCAATGTTGTCATTTTCTGAGGTTAGAATTCGATAATTAAACAATCAAGCGATGACTCTGAGTCTTTGTCCAATAGAAACTCTGAAAGCCAGTAAGCAGTAGCTGAATCTGCTACAATTCCTTGCCGTATGGGTTGTCTTTGTCCTCTTGCACGTCTTCGTCTTGGACTATATCACGCGCACTTCTGCCACCATGCTTATCGACCACATCGGCGACAAACTCCTTCGTACGAGCGAATTTAGAGTCGAGTCTCGACTTCGTGCGCTCAAAGCCACTCATGTAGCGTTCCCCTTTCTCGGTTTCACCGATTTTGTGCGGCTCGTCGGATTCATCCACCTCGACGATACCGAGATCGACGTAGCGTTGCATCGCTTTAGATAGGCCCGGGTCGAACGGGCCTCTCTCCTCTCGAATTTGTTCAATTGATGAACGGCCATCTTCCTCGCCCCTGTACTTATACAGGAGTTTGTGGAATTTGGCTCGGCCTTCGATATGCCCTCCAGATTCATGCAGAACCATCAATCGAGGATGGTGCGATTTGTCTTCGTCAGTCATGCGAACGCATCGAGTTTCATTTGTTCAAGTTCAATTCGGTCCAGAGAGACAATCTGGTTCACTGTGAACGGCTCTTTCAACCGTTCTGCGGGAGTAGTCATGATAACCTGAACACTCGACCCAATCAAGAATTCCAACGCGCTCTCCTGAACGTCGTCTTCAAGATTGGTCAGTGGCTCGTCCATCACCAGTGTTTCAAAACTATGTTCGGTGTCTCCTTGTTGAGCGAACTGCGCCAGTGTGAACACGAAAGACAAGTTCATCAACCGCTTCTCCCCACCACTGACTCGGCTATAATCTCGTGGCCCTTCCGAGTCCGTACCAGGGATACGGATGTCCCCTTGCGTAGTTAATCTGATTTCAGTACCAAGTTCAGGAGCCATACTGGAGTAGTTATCTGACCACCTCTCACGGAACGTGTCGATGACCTCGTCGAAGCTTTGCTCAGAAAGTTTCTCAGCCAGCTCGTTTGCATGCTCCTGAGAATCAGACAACACCTCAATGGTGTCTTCCTTGGTGCTAATTTCTTCCTCAAGCTCGGCCTTTCTGTTCTCTAATTCCTCAACCGACTCCTGATACTGAGTCAAGTAATCGTCGGTATTGGAGATGAGAGTGTTGATGTTGTAGTCAGCCTCCTTAATCGCAGTCCTGACCAGACTATTCAATTCAGAGAGGTCCGGTTCTTGCTCCTTGAGGGAAGAGATCTCTTCTTCGATTTCTTCCTCACGGCTTTCAAGTTCCTCAATTTCGTCCTCAAGAGATTCGATTCGACCGTCCGCAGACTCCACCCTCTCGCCAATATCCTCCTTCAAATCAGAAAGTGAACGAGGACGCCCACATTGAGGACACTGTCCTCTTTTGAGTCGGTGCTTTGCAGTGCTTTCCTCAACGAGTCGGTCACAGACTGGACAAGCGAACTCGCTGATGGCATCAATGATGATGTCGTTGATCTTGTCTGTGTACCGTTTTTCTTCTCTTAGTTGACGCTGGAGCTTGCGAAGTTGCTGTTCAATGTGGCGTTTTTCGTCGTAGAGGTCTTCAATTCTTGATGAGATTTCATCTTCGCGTTGGAGTCGCTCAATGATTGACTCAACCTTGCCGGACTCAATTAGAGATTCAAGGTGTTTGACTTTCTCCAGACGGGACCGTTTTGACTCTAATCCGAGTCCGTTGTATTCCTCGTTGAGTTCGCGTAGACTCGTCCCCTTCTCTCCTCGTCGAGCCATCTCAACAGCATTTTTGAGATGAGTGGACGCCAAGCGGTGTCGTTCGATCTCTTGCTGAAGTTCCGAATTGAGCGCCCGACGGATGTGCTGAACCAGCTCATCTCCATCATATACAGATAATGGCTGTTCGCCGACTTCTGAGTGAAGGAACTGAAGTGAGACTAGTTCTTGCCGCCCAACGAATCTCCGGACACCGTTTTTAGCAACGTAGACTTCGCCCTCATTACGGAACTCGTGGGGACTACCAGACCGGTCGATCGCAGACCCATCGTCAAAGTGAATTTTGACATCACTATTGCGACCGGGTGAAATCCCATAAGTTGCGTCTGCACCGTATAAGCCGTACAAGAGTGCATTGAAGCTCAAGGATTTACCAGACCGATTTCCACCGAAGATTAGGAGATCATCTCCCTCAACGCTCTCTTCTTCTATGGTCGGGAATTCATCGATACCGAAGTTACTCGCATGGATTCTACTGATTTTCATAATGTGCTTCGTAAATTTTCGGCTTTTTCAGCGCCTGTTGATTCAGACCTTGTATCGCCCAGCGGCTGAACGCGACAGCAACGGCACACACAGGGATTGCCGCTACGAAACCAACCCAGTCCAGGTGGAGGAACCCGACTACTGGTGCGCTCACCGCAACGAGCAACCCCGACAGTATAGACACGTTTTTGCCGTACGATAGGTCATCAACGTAGTCAATCTGCTCCTGCACCTCTGGAGGAGCAGAGAAGTACAAATCATCGGGTTCTCCGAATCTCGAAAGTCGTCTCGTCGATTGCTTAAGATTACCACCAGCCCAGTAGTCGTTCAAACGGCTACTGAAAACATCCACAAAGAGCATCAACAGGAGAACTGGGAATGCGGCAATAGTGAAAGTGACCCAACCAGTGTCTGAATAGCCTGCACTGATCAAAAGCCCCACAGCACAGAAGTAGAGCATTATTGCACCTACTCCCCCACTTTCAATCCTGTCTTGGAAGCTCATCTGGCAGTACTAATTGTCGCTCAGATATGACCAGCCATAAATCATTCGCCAAAATTAGAATTTCGCCGCGGCAACTAGTATTCAGGAAGGCACTGGCGTATAGTGACTGACAGTATGCTTGCACTGTTTGACAACACTCAGGCATATGGCCCCGCGATTTATGGTTGCGGCAAATAACCGTCAACCAGACGGTGTGGATTCCGAACTTATCCATACCATTCGCCGATTAGGAACGCATAATAGACAACCGATGCGACTACAATACAGGTAAAATACGTATGGCATTCTCTGACATGGACAATATCAGCACCATCTGGATGGATGGCGAGTTCGTCGACTGGGAGGACGCACAGGTCCACGTGCTCACCCACGGACTCCACTACGGAACCGGCGTCTTCGAGGGCGTGCGCTGTTACGACACCGAACGCGGCCCCGCCATCTTCCGGTGGGAGGAACACCTCGACCGCCTGTACGCCTCGGCGAAGCCGTACGACATGGAGATCGCCCACGACCGCGAGGAGCTGACCGAGGCGACGCTCGACCTCATCCGCCGACAGGACCTCGAGTCGTGTTACATCCGCCCGCTCGTCTACTACGGCTACAACTCGCTGGGCGTCTCGCCGGGTGACTGCCCGACGAAGACGATGATCGCTTGCTGGCCCTGGGGCGCGTACCTCGGCGAGGACGCCCTGGAGAACGGCATCGAGGTGATGGTCTCCTCGTGGCGCAAACACGCCTCCAGCCAGATTCCGACGAACGCCAAGACGACGGGGCTGTACGTCAACAGCCTCCTCGCCGGCGAGGAGGCCCGCCGCAACGGGTTCCGCGAGGCCATCGTCCTCAACAAGGAGGGCAACGTCGCTGAAGGCCCCGGCGAGAACATCTTCGTCGTCCGCGACGGCGAGATTTACACGCCCGGGCTGGCCCAGTCCATCCTCGACGGCATCACCCGCGACACCGTCATCCAGTTGGCCCGCGAGCGCGGCTACACCGTCCACGACGAGGCCGTCGTCTCGCGTGGCGAACTCCACACCGCCGACGAACTGTTCTTCACGGGGTCGGCCGCGGAAGTCACACCCATCAAGAGCGTCGGCAACGTCACCGTCGGCGAGGGCGGGCGCGGTCCCGTCACCGAGGAGCTCCAGAAGGCGTTCTTCGACCTCGTCGAGCGCCGCACGGACGACCACGACGAGTGGTTCACGTACATCGACGAGCAGTAGGGCCGGTCACGACCCACCGTCGCCGCCGACACATCCGCCATCTCTTTCGACCCACGCCCGGTAGCGACGGCCAATGACGACACACGACACGCTGGAGGCTCGACCGTGAGCAGGCCGCGACTCGGCGTGGACGTCGGCGGGACGTTCACGGACGTGGTGCTCCACACGGCCGACGGCCTGACGACGGCGAAGGTGCCCTCCACGCCCGACCAGAGCGAGGGCGTCCTCGCGGGCATCGAGAAGGCCTGTGCGGAGGCCAGCGTCGACCCCGGCGATGTCGACGCGTTCGACCACGCGATGACCGTCTCGACGAACGCGCTCCTCGAAGGCCGCGGCGCGCGAACGGCGCTCGTCACGACGGCGGGCTTCCGCGACGTGCTGGAGATTCGCCGTCAGAATCGCCCGTCGCTGTACGACCTCGACGCGACCCTCCCCGACCCGCTCGTCCCCCGAAACAGGCGCTTCGAGGTCGACGAGCGGACGACGCCCGACGGCGTCGAACGCGCGGTCACCGACGAGGCGGTCGACCGCGTCGCCGCCGAACTGCGCGACTGTCGCGCCGAGAGCGTCGCGGTCTGTCTCCTCCACGCGTACGCCCACCCCGAGAACGAACGTCGGGTCGCCGCGGGCCTGCGCGAACGCCTCGACGTGCCCGTCTCGGTCTCCCACGAGGTGCTCGCGGAGTTCCGCGAGTACGAGCGCACCGCGACGACGGTGGCGAACGCCGCCGTCACGCCGGCCATCGACGCGTACCTCTCGCGACTCGAATCGGCGGCGCTCGACCGCGGCCTGCCCGCCCCGCGGGTGATGCAGTCGAACGGCGGCGTCGCGGACGTGCGGGCGGTCCGCCGACGGGCGGTGACGACCGCGCTGTCGGGACCGGCGGCGGGCGTCGTCGGCGCGGACGCGACCGACGACGGCGACGTCGTCACGTTCGACATGGGTGGCACCTCCAGCGACGTCGGTCTCGTCCGCGACGGGACGGTCGAGCGCACCACCGAGGGCGCGGTCGGCGAGCGCCCCATCCGCGTTCCGATGGTCGACGTGACGACCGTCGGCGCGGGCGGTGGCTCCGTCGCGTGGGTCGACGCTGGCGGTGCGCTCCGCGTCGGCCCGCGGTCCGCGGGCGCGACGCCCGGACCCGCCTGCTACGGCAACGGCGGTACCGACGCCACCGTCACCGACGCGACGCTCGCACTGGGCTACCTCGGGGCGGACGCCGCGCTGGGCGGCGAACTGACGCTGGACGCCGACGCCGCCGAGTCCGTCCTCGCCGACCTCGCCGACGAGGCGGGACTGGACGGCCCGCTCGCGGCCGCACAGGGCGTCCTTCGGGTCGTGACGGCGACGATGACGCGGGCGGTTCGGGCCGTGACGGTCGAACGCGGCGACGACCCCCGCGAGTTCTCGCTGGTCGGCTTCGGCGGCGCGGGGCCGATGTGCGCCGCCGCGCTGGCCGACGAACTCGGTATCGAACGCGTGCTGGTGCCGACGGCGTGTGGCGTCCTCTCGGCGTACGGGTTGCTCGTCGCCGACGAGCGCCACGACGCCGCCCGGACCGCACCGCGGCGGCTGACCGACGCCGACCCCGCGAGCGTCGAGGCGACGCTCGACGAACTCGCCGAGACGGTCCGCGAGGAGAGCGCCGACCTCGACGAACTGGCCGTCTCGTTCGCCGCGGACTGTCGCTACGCGGGCCAGAGCTTCGAACTCACGGTCGACCTCCCGCGCCCGTTCGACGCCGACACCGCCCGCGAACGGTTCGACGCGGCACACGAGCGGACCGCCGGCTACCGCCTCGACGACCCGGTCGACCTCGTGACGCTCCGCGCCGAGGGCGTCGCCGAACGCGACCCGGTCGCCGTCGGCTACGAGGGTGGGGCGAGCGTCGCCGACGCGCGAGTCAGGAGCCGCGAAGCGTGGTTCGACGGCGAGGCCCACGAGACGGCCGTCTACGACCGCGAGCGACTCCCCGTCGACGGGACGGTCGCTGGGCCGGCCGTCTGCGAGCAGGCCGAGAGCACCGTCGTCGTGCCCCCGGCGTGGACGGCGACGGTGCGGGCGGACGGCACGCTCGTCCTCGACCGGGGAGTGGCCGGCGATGCCAGCGACAGCTCCGAGGAGAGCGGAGGGGTCCGCTGATGGACCCCGTCACCCTCGAAGTGCTGCGGAACCGCCTCGAAGGCGTCGCCGAGGAGATGGGCCGCGTGCTGATTCGCGGGGCGTACTCGCCGAACATCAAGGAGCGGCGGGACTGCTCGACGGCGCTGTTCGACGCGGACGGTCGCCTCGTCGCGCAGGCCGAGCACATCCCGGTCCACCTCGGGGCGATGCCCGCCGCCGTCGACGCGGTGCTCGCGAAGGACCCCCGTCCCGGCGACGTCTGGGTGCTCAACGACCCGTTCGCGGGCGGCACCCACCTCCCGGACGTGACGATGGTCTCGCCCATCGCGGCCGGGGACGAGGACGACCACGGCAGCGACACCGAAGCCGACGTCCTCGGCTACGCCGTCTCGCGTGCACACCACGCCGACGTGGGCGGGGCGACGCCCGGAAGCATGCCCGCCGGAGCCGAGGCCATCTACGAGGAGGGCCTGCGTCTCCCACCCGTCCGACTCCAGCGTGGGAGCGAACGCGTCGACGACGTGTTCGACCTCCTGCTGGCGAACGTCCGCGACCCCGACGAGCGCCGCGCGGACCTCCGGGCGCAGGTGGCCGCGAACGAACGTGGAGCCGAGCGACTACGCGAACTCGCCGACGAACGGGGCCCCGACGGACTCGTCGAGGCGTTCGACGCCGTCGTCGACTACTCCCGAGAGCGAACGCGGAGCGCGCTCGCTGACCTCCCCGACGGCACCTTCGAGGCCCGGGACGTCCTGGAGGGTGACGGCCGGACCGACGCGGACGTCCCTATCACCGTCTCGGTGACCGTCGAGGGCGACTCGCTCGTCGTCGACTTCGCGGGGACGGCAGCGCAGGTCGCGGGCAACTGCAACGCGCCGCGGGCGGTCGCCGAGAGTGCGGTGTACTTCGCCGTCCGGTGTGTCACCGACCCCGAGGTACCGCCCAACCAGGGCTGTTACGACCCCGTCGACGTCCGGATTCCCGGTGGGAGTCTGCTCGACCCGAACCCACCCGCGGCCGTCGTGGGCGGGAACGTCGAGACCAGCCAGCGCGTCGCCGACGTGGTGTTCGAGGCGCTCGCCGGGGCCGTGCCCGAACGCGTCCCCGCACAGGGCCAGGGGACGATGAACAACCTCACCGTCGGCGGCCGGGACGGTTCGTTCGCCTACTACGAGACCGTCGGCGGCGGGTTCGGCGCGCGCGCCGACCGCGACGGGATGGACGGCGTCCAGGTCGGGATGACGAACACGCTCAACACGCCCGTCGAGGCGCTGGAACTGGCCTACCCGCTGCGCGTCGAACGCTACGGGTTCCGCCCCGAAAGCGGCGGTGACGGCGAGTTCCGGGGCGGACTCGGCCTCGAACGTGCCGTCCGGGTGACGGTGCCGGCGACCGTCTCGCTACTGACCGAGCGGCGTCGTCACGCGCCGCGGGGCCGGGCCGGCGGCGAGTCGGGCGCGACCGGCGAGAACCTGCTCGTCGACCCCGACGGCGAGACGGAACGACTGCCCGCGAAGGTGACGCGGGACGTCCCCGCCGGGACGACCGTCGTCGTCCGGACGCCGGGCGGGGGCGGCTACGGAGACCCGCGTCGTCGGAGCGACGCCGCCCGCGAGCGCGACCGGGCGAACGGCGTCGGCGGCGACGCGACCGACGCCCACGAGCGCGAGGCCGAGTCGAGCGACCGAGACGGGTCGTAGCCCTCACTCGGTCGTCGTGTAGAAGGTGACGTGGTCCCAGTCGGCCGGATACGGTTCGTCGCCGAGGCGGGCGGTCGGGACGTTGCGCGCCTCGACGTGGCCCTCTCTGACGAGTTCGTCCAGTTGGTCGTGGAGGAACTGCGTGTCGACGAGGTCGCGGAGCGCGTCGGTGGTCGTCACGTCGCCGTGACCGCGCTCGGCCCACGCCGTTCCCATCACGGCGTCGGCGAGTTCCCGGTCGTGGTAGGCGACCCCCGCGTGGTCGCGGAGGAACTGTCGGGCCTCATCGCGGTGGGTCGACGCGTCGGCGGCGGTTCGCCACGCCTCCTCGCTGGTGTCGAGCGACATGGCGACGTGTTCACCGACCGCGAACAAAGGCGTTGGTGCGGGCGTGCCGATCGATGGAGCCGTCGCGAGTAGTGGCCAGCGACCCCGCCCCTGCCACGGGGTCGCTGGCGGAGACGCCGTGACGAGCCACCGTGAGCAACGTTTAAATTTAGCCACACTTGAGAGGCGGTCGTCGATGATTCGTTCAGAAGTTAGAGAGTTACTCGAAGAACAGACGGGAGTGCTCCTGCTGGTCGCGGGAGGGCTGCTGGTGCCCGACGTCGCGGGCAGGACCCTCCGAAGGTTCGTCGACCTCTCGGTTCCGGCGCTCCTGCCGGGATGGGCCGGGGCTGTTCTCTCGCTCGCCACGGTCGGATTCGCACTCGCGTTCGTCGCACTGCTCGGTCTCTACTACCGTCTCGCCGACGACACGCCGCGAGTAGCCGTCGCCGGTGGCGCGCTGATGGTACTCACGCCCGTGCTCTTCGTGAGTGGTCTCCTCAGCCTTCAGGTCGGGCCACTCCCCGACGTGCCGAATCTCGCGTTTCTGAGTCTGTTGCCGTACGTAGCGGGTGTCGGGCTGTTCGGACTGGCGTACCTCCGGAAACCCGGACCTGTCCGGTTCACCGGGGTCCCGCTGCTGGTGTTCGCGGGGACGTGGGCGCTGCCCTACGCCGACGGCCTGACGGGAGGAGTCCTCCCGACCGGGTTCCCGTTCGTCGAACTCCTCGCCGCCTCGTTGCTCGCGATGGGGTACCTCCTCGCCACGGACTCGACACGCCACGAACACGGTGTGGCCGCCGGGAGTTAGCGCTCACGGACGCGAAGTTCGGTGACTCTCCGATTCGGACGGACGACCTCGAGAGGAGACGGTCGATCGTCGCCCGGCGAGACCGCCGCCACGCCACCCTCGGTAGCGGCCCCGTCAGACCGTCGTCTCCGACACCCGGGAGAGGCGGGCCTCCGCGACGGCGAACACGAGCGTGCTCGCGACGCCGAGGAGCGTTCCGACGGTGAGCGCCCCCGCGAGGTACGGCGCGCCCTGTTCGGCGAGGAAGTAGGCGCTGACGCCCTCCAGGACGGCCGCGATTGCGAGCACGTAGAACGGCGCGTTGCAGTAGCGCCACTTGAACCGCTCGTGGAGGTACTCGTCGGTGATACGCCCGAGACTGGCGACGACGCCGGCGGCGGTGACCCACAGCACAGCGCCGTTGACGAGCGCGGCCCCGCCCTCGAGGACGCCGACGTCGCCGCTCGCCGAGCGCAGCGCCTCCAACTCCTCGACGCCGCCGGCACCGCCGATGAACAGCAGCGCCGCGGCGACGATGTACGTCACGAGGGTGACTCGCCCGGCGTACAGCCCCGAGCGCGCCCGGTCGACGACGCGGTCGACGAGGCGCTCGACGCCGAACCCGCGGAACAGCAGGTACAGCCCCAGCAGTCCCGAGACGACGCCGAAGGTGACGCCGGGCAACTGGAAGTACTCGGCGACGACGAACAGCGGGTAGATGAGCAACAGGATACCCAGCGGGACGAGGATGGTTCCGCGCGTCTCGGGGTCGTCGAGCACCTGCTTGATGGTGTAGTACATCGACTCGAGGTCCTGTGCCTGCCGGACGACGACCCGGCGGACCCCGTCGATGGGGACCCGCGAGCGGATGACGGGGATGACCGACTCGTCCTGTGCGCCGTCGGTGACGACGACCGCCTGGACGTCCTCGCCGGTCGTCAGCCGCGCGAGGACGGTGTCGACCTCCTCGCCCACCTTCCGGTTGGCGGCGACGTCCGACCCGTTCGTCCCGGTGACGACCGCCACCTCCCGCTCCTCGCCGTCGAACTGGTCGTAGAGGTGGACGCCCTCGAACAGCACGTTGACGTCGGAGTCCTCGGGGTCGGCCGTCGCGAGCGCGACCGCCGCCTCCTCGACGGCGTCCCGGCCGACGACCGGCGTCTTGAACCCGGTCTTCCGTCCGAGGTCGTCGTCGAGGTCGACACAGAGGACCAACAGCATCACCAGTCGATAGGCAGTCCGGTGGTAATGAGTTTCGGGGTTGCTGCCAGCAGGCCGACCGGTGGTCAGTGCGTCACCGCCTGCACCATCGCCGTCACCTCGTCGCGGTCGTCGAGCACCTGCGGGTAGGCGGCGACGCCGAGGACGAAGTCCCCGTCCGCCGCGACGGCTTCGGTGACGGTGAGGTAGACGTCGACGCGGACCTCGCCCGCCAGCAACAGCGCGGTCCCGGCGTAGCGGGTGGCGCGCGTCTCCTCGCCGAGGACGGTCACGCGCCGCTCGCTCTCTCTCCGGAGGTCCCTGATGGTGTCGTAGCGCTGCTGGACCATCGCCACCAGTTCGTCGGTGGACATCTCGCCGACGGGGTTGAACGACCGGCCGAGGACCTCGACCTGTGGCGTCGCCAGCACGGCGAACAATGCCGCCCGAAACCGACCGACGACCGGAATCTCGACCGCCCGTTCGTACTCCGCGACGACGTTCACCGCCTCGACGTCACGAGACTGCCCGCCGACCTCGTACGTTCGCGTGACGGGGACCTCCTCGGTTCGCTGGTGACCGTAGCCCGTCTCGTCGACCGTCGCGTCGGGGACCGTCGCCGCACTGGCGCTGAACCGGGCCGGTTCGTCGCCCGTCAGTACACCGAGACACCCCGAGAGCGCGCCGACGCCGACGGTGGCGACACCGCCGAGCAGTCGTCGCCGCCCGAGCGCCCTCGGCCGTCGGGTGTCGTCACGTGGTCCGTCCATGCCTCCGGAACGGCGCAGGTCGGCAAACGTCCAGCGGTTACCGGTGGCCGGGACCGCCTCCCTTCAAGAGTCGTCGCGTCGAACGACCCGTATGAAGCGACGGGCCTTCCTCGCGGCCACGGGCGGTACGGTCGCGGCGCTGTCGGGGTGTACGCAGACGCAGGCCGGCGGGAGCGCCGCGAACGCGGGTGGGCCGGAGGCGACGGTCACCTTCGACGTCCCCGCCATCGACGTCAATCGGTTCCGGACGCGCTACACGCAGGACGGCGAGAACGTCTCGCCGGAGCTCATCGTCGTCGGGACGGCCGCGTCCATCCAGCACCTCACGGTCGTGATGGAGGACGCCGACACCGGCGACGTCCACTGGACGATGTGGGACGTCCCGGTCGGCATCGAGTCGATTCCCGAGGACGTCCGCAAGGAACCACAGGTGCGGCTCACGGAGGTCGACGGCGAGGGCGAACCGCCGACCGTCTCCCAGGGCCAGAACTACACCGGCGACGTCGGCTACGCGGGGCCGAACCCACCCGAGGGCGAGGAGCACGTCTACCGTATCCGGATGGCCGGGACCGAACAGTCCCTCGGCGTCGAACCGGGCGCGGCCCCGAGCGCCGTCCGCGAGGCGCTCTCGGGGCGCGTCGTCGGCGAGTCATCGCTCACCGGCACCTACGGCGGTGGAGAGGAGTAGTCGGCCCACCGGAACGGGCCACCGCCGTGACACGCTCCGGAACCGGGGTATCAGGGACAAGCCCCACCGTTTTCCGCGACCCTGACGCACAGTCGGTATGTCTCGGCACCGACCTCGTGACGACGAAGCGGCCGTACCGTCCGCTCGGCGCTCCAGCGAGCGTCGCCGCCGATGAAGGGAGTCGCCTCCGACGTCGACCAGTCACGACTGGCGTGGTGGCTCCTCGGTGTCGTCCTCGCCGGAATCCTGTTCGTCGCCGTCCGCCCGTTTCTCGGGGCGCTCGTCTTCGGGCTGTTCGTCTACTACGCGGTGCGGCCGGTCGACAGGCGCGTCGAGCGACGGGTGGACTCACACGGACTCGCCGCGACGGCGACGCTGTTACTGGTCGCGCTCCCGCTCGTCGCTCTGGTCGGGTACCTCGCCGTCCGTGTCGCACTCGAACTCGGGGCGGTGTCGACGGAGCAGGTGAGGAGCCTCCTCCAGCCGTACGTCGACGTCTCGTCGCTCCTGAGCGACCCCCAGCGGCTGCTCTCGACGCTCCGCGAACAAGGGGCGCTCCGTATCGGGGGAGCGGCCTTCGCGGTCCTGTCGTCCGTCCTCGTCCGACTGTTCCTCGCGCTCGCGTTCGTCTTCTTCCTGTTGCGCGACGACCACCGCCTCGCCGGGTGGTTCCGTTCGTCGGTCGGCGGGACGCGGTCGGCCGTCTACGGCTACCTCTCGGCGGTCGACCGCGACCTCGAGTCGGTCTACCTCGGGAACACGCTGACGGCACTCGCCATCGGCATCCTCTCGGTGGTCGTCTACAACGGGTTCAACGTCGTCGCACCCGCCGGGCTGACGATTCCGTTCCCGACGGCGCTGGCGTTGCTCACCGGCGTCGCCAGTTTCGTCCCGCTCGTCGTCGGCAAGCTGGTGTACGTCCCGATTACGGCCTACCTCGTCTGGGTGGCCACGCAGGGCGGTGGCTCGCTCGTCTACCCAGCCGGGTTCTTCGTGGTGTCGTTGCTGGTGTTGGACCTCGTCCCGCAGACGTTCGTCCAACCGTACGTCGCCGGCCGGACCATCCACGTCGGCCTCACCGTGTTCGCGTACATCCTCGGGACGACGCTGTTCGGCTGGTACGGGCTGTTCCTCGGACCGCTGTTGATGGTCCTCATGGTCCAGTTCGTCCGTATCGTGTTCACCGAACTGATACACGACGAGCGTATCACCCCTCACGTCACTGCTGCAGAGGGGCTCGGGTCGAGTCCTCGGACCGGGACCGGCGGGACGAGCGACGAGGGGTGAGCGGGCACCGACAGTGAGCGCGGTCGGCTCCACCGAGACAACGGAACGATAATCTCTCGGAGACGTCGAGTACGAGCGTATGCGACCGCCCTCCCCGTTCGTCCTCCTCGTCCTGCTCGTCGTCCTCGCCGGCTGTGGCGGGACCACACCGACCGTCGACACGCCGACACCCGCGGTGGTCCCGACCGACGACCGCCCCGCGACGACCACGGCGACGGCCACCGCGCGGCCGGTCAGCGAGACCACCACCACGACGAGCGGTGCCGAGCGCGACACCGCGATGCCCGACATCGAGACCACGCTCTCGGTCGACAACACGCAGAACACGTCCTACGAGGTGCGCGTCTACCTCCTCGACCGACCGCTCTCGGCGGTCGACGTAGTGGGCACGAACGGGACGGTCCGACGGGAACTGGCCGCCGACCGGTCGGTCGCCGCGCAGTTGGCGGCCGTCGTCGACGGCTCGACGTCTCTCGTCACCCCGCCGCGCCCGGACGAACCCCGCGTGTTCGACCTGCCGCCGCGGTCGAACACCAGCACCCGCCTCGACGGCTCCGACGCGGGACCGCGGACGGCGTTCGCCGTCGTCCGGACGACCGGCGACGACCCGCGCGTCGTCGCGGTCAACGCGCACAGGTGTGACTCCTCACACGTCGTCACCCGAGTTCGCTTCGTGTTCAGCCCCGAGAACAGGGGCTGGCTAGCCACCGAGGGGGCCTGTCTGGCGGTCTGAACCGACGGGCGCACGATACACTCACCCACACCGCCCCCTGGAACGCACGGTTTTTCCCGCTCGGACTCGCATTCGAGAACAGAATGCTGTCCAAGGGCTGTGAACAGTGCGCGAAAGGCGGCAAGATGGTACTGTTCGTCTACGGCTACTGCGACCAGCGCGACTGTTTCTACTGCCCGCTGGGTGAGAACCGCAAGAACGTCACCCAGACCTACGCCAACGAGCGACCCATCGAGAACGACGAGGAGATCATCACCGAGGCCAAGCGCATGAGCGCGCTTGGCACCTCCATCACCGGCGGCGAACCCCAGGAGGCGATGGAGAAGACCTGTCGCTATCTGCGCCTGCTGAAAGACGAGTTCGGCGAGGACCACCACACCCACCTCTACACGGGCATCACGGGCGGCCGCGAGAACATGCGCCGTCTCTCGGAGGCCGGCCTCGACGAGATTCGCTTCCACCCGCCCTACGAGCAGTGGGGTGACCTCCACGGCACCGAGTGGGAGGACATCCTCTACATCGCCCGCGAGGAGGGGCTCACCCCCGCCTTCGAGATACCGGGTATCCGCGGCGAGACGGAGTTCCTCGACTTCCTCGACGAGGGCGCGGCCGACTTCTGTAACGTCAACGAGTTCGAGATGTCCGACGGGAACTACGAGCGGATGCAACAGGAGGGGTTCGAACTCCGCGAGGGTCACATGAGCGCCGTCGAGGGCTCCCACGGCGTCTTAGAGGAGATGGGCGACCACCCGAAGGTGTACTTCTGTACGAGCGTGTTCAAAGACGCCGCCCAGCACCGCTCGCGATTGAAGCGGATGGCCCGGAACATCCGTCGGGAGTTCGACGAGGTGACCGACGACGGCACGCTCGTCTACGGCAAGACGTGGCTCACCGAGGCCGAGTTGGAGGCGATGGGCGTCCCCGAGGAGTTCTACGTCGTCAAGGAGAGCCACGTCGAGTTGGCGTGGTGGCTGCTCGAGGAGATGGTCCAGGACGGCGACGCCGAGAAGGGCGAGATCGTCGAGCAGTACCCGACCTACGACGGGACGGTCGTCGAACGCACGCCGCTGGCGTAGGCGTCCGCGAAGCGTGCACCGCACACCGAGTCGTTCACCGGGGCGAACGAGCGACAGCGAGTGAGTCTCCGGCGGTTTTCGTCCCATCGTGCGACGCTTCTCGTCGCACGGACACCCAGAAGGTTCGTCACCGGACCCTTCGGTTTCGGCAGCCAGCGGGACGTCGTCCCGGCGCTCGCTTGTGGGGTTCTCACAGAGCGGCGCGTGCCGTCTTCCGGCGCGCGTCGTCGACCCACCCCGGTCGCTCGACGGTCGTAGTCCCGACGCCGTCGAACGACACCGTCCGGACGACCCGGACGGTCTCGCCGTCGCGGTCGGTGGTGTACGCCATCCGCCACCAGGTCACCAGTCCCTCGTCGGTCACCGTCGCCATGAACGAGACGTCCTGGGCGCGTTCGTCGGCGAGGCCGGCGAGCGCCCCTCGCTCCGGGTCGGTCGTCGACCGGAGACGGTAGCGCGACTCGGCCCACGCGCCGGCGTGCGGGGCGACGTCGAACACGAACGCCGCGAACGCCGTGGCGAGCGACGGCCCCGTCGAGATGTTCGAGACGAGCGCCGACCCAGTGGTCGCGTAGGGGTCGCGCGCGCTGCTGGCGAACCGTTCGGTGCCGTTCGAGACGGTGCGCGCGAACACCGTCTCGCCGGCGACGTACTGCTGGACGCGCTCGTCGTCCATCCCGAACCCGGCGGGCGGACCGGCGACCCGATGGTCGACGAACGCGCGCCGACGGTCCGCGCCGACGAACGCTCGGGTCTGAGCCGACGACCGCACCCGACCGTCGACGCCGTAGACGACCGTCCGGCGCGTCGTCGCGACCGAGCGGCCGCGAACGTGCTCGACGTGGGCGGCGACGAGCCGACCCGAGTCGACCACGCCAGCGTTCGTCACGCCGGGGGCGACCTCCTCGGTCGCCTCCGTGTCCGCCGGCGCTGGCCGGTCCCCGGGGACGGGAGCGGGCGTCACCGGCGCTGCGGGGGTGCCGAGGCCGCCTCGCTCGCCGACCCCGTCGGTGCCACAGCCTGCGAGGACGAGGAGACACGCGACCACCGCCACGACCGCCCGGTGCATACGACGGCTGGGCGACGGGTGTGCTAATCGGTGTCGTTCGGCGTGAGAGTCCGCCCCCCACATGAACACCTGTCCAGTGCAGGCCTCGCGGCGAAACACATCGGTCGTCTTCAGTCGGACGCAATGTCGACCAGAACTGACATCGGCGACGACGACGAGGGGAAGAAGGTCATCGGGCCGAACGGCGAGGAGGTCGGCCGAATCGTGGCAGTCGAACACGGGACTGCACACGTCGACCCGGACCCCGGCATCACCGACACCGTCATGTCGAAACTCGGGTGGGGTGACCGCGACGAGGACACCTACCCGCTCCAGGAGGCGTCGGTCAGCCAGATCACCGACGACGAGGTCCACCTGCGCGAACTCTGATGGAGGCGGACGTCGGCACCGCGCGGGTGGTCTACGAGACCCCCGACGGCGTCGAGCGCATCGAGGTGGACAACGAACGCCTCGCGTTCGTCGACGACCACTGGGTCGTCGTCGAACCGAGCGGCGAGGACGACGAGGGGACGGTCACCCGCATTCCACGGGGCCGGGTGTACCACGTCGAACGGTCGGTCGACGAACTCGAATCGCGGGCGAGCGACCTCGTCGAGAAAGCGAAGTCGAAACTCGGCTGAGACCGTCGTCGACCGGCGCGTGGGCGAGTCCGCCGGTCAGCGACGCTCGTTCTCCAGCAGTTCCAGGTCGCCGACGATGTCGTACGGGTCGTCGCCCGACCGGATGCCTTCGAGCATCACGAACGCGCGTTTCGGCGAGAGGAAGTGCCGACAGACGACGTGGCCGAGCGGCGTCGCCGTCGCCCCGTCGATGAAGTCGTACTCCAGCAGGCGACCGAGCGCGTGTTTCGTCGGCACCTGTCCGATCATCCGCTCGTTGAGTCGCTTCGCGCCCGCGCCGGCGACGACGATGTTGGCGAGCGTCTCCTCGACGGCCGCGCCCTCGTCGTAGGGCGTGGCGACCGACTCCATCTCGCCTTTGAGGAGTTTGAACGCCACCTCGTCCTCGCTCATCTCCATGGAGTTGTGGTAGACGCCGTCGGGTTCGACGAGGACGTACACCGTCCCTTTGTCGTGGAAGTCCGGCCGGCCGGCACGGCCGAGCATCTGGTGGAACTCCTGGACCGAGAGCCACTCGATACCCATCGCTAGCGAGTCGAAGATGACCTGCGAGGCCGGGAAGTCGACCCCCGCGGCGAGCGCTGCGGTGGTGACGACCGCCGAGAGGTCCTGGTTCGCGAACATCCGTTCGACCTTCTTCCGGCGGCCGTAGTCCAACCCGGCGTGGTACGGCGCGCTGTCGTAGCTGAGCTTTCTGGAGATTTCGTGACAGCGCCGCCGGGAGTTGGTGAAGATGATGGTCTGGCCGCGATACCCCTTCGAGGACTTCTCGTCGAATGCCCGTTTGACGAGTTTGTTCTCGATGTCGAGTTTCTCGCGCGACTCGGCGAACGTGACGTGGCGTTCGATGGGTACCGGCCGCTCTTCGAACTCGACGAGGCGGGCACGGAGCCCGCGTGCGAGCTGTTTGGGGTTGCCGACGGTCGCCGAGAGGTACACCCACTGCGTGTCGTCGTCGTTGACTCTGGTGTACTCCTTCAGCCGCGAGATGAGACCGTCGAGGCGGTGACCGCGTTCCTCCTCGCCGAGGGTGTGGACCTCGTCGATGACGACGGTGCCGATGTCGCCGAGGTCCTTGCCCGTCCGCAGCGCGTGGTCGATGCCCTCGTAGGTGCCGACGATGACGTCGGCGTTCGGGTCGAAGCGATTGCCGTCGTCCCGAATCCGAGAGGCCCCGACGCGGATGGTGACGTTCGCGAGGTGGCCGTACTTCTCCTCGAACTGCTCGTGTTTCTGGTTGGCGAGGGCGACGAGGGGGACGAGGAAGAGCATCTTCCCCTCGCCCTTCAACACGCGGTCGAGACCGGTGAGTTCGCCGACGAGCGTCTTCCCGGTCGCCGTCGCGCTGACGACGAGCTGGTCCTGACCCTCCAGCAGGTCGTTCTCGACCGAGAGGCTCTGGACCGGCAGGAGGGTGTCGAACTGGTCGGTGATGAGGGACTTGAGGTTCGGGTGGACGTCGAGCGAGGAGGTCGGGACGGGGTCGACGTCCTCGACGGTCGAGGAGATCTCGTCGAACTTCGTGAGGTCGGGGTCGAGGCGACCTTTCAGGAGGTTGGCGATGCGTTCGAGGTCCTGGACCTCCAGCAGGAGGTCTTCGAGGCGGTCGCGCGCCCCCGCCTGGAGGTTCCGGTAGTTCATCTCCCGTTCGAGTTCCCGCTTGGCACACGAGGGACAGATGTGTTCGTCGTCGGCGCGGATGGCGGTATCGCTGGTCAGCGGCGAGTAGCGACCCGCGTTCGCACAGTACCGACACGTCCGGACGACCTTCGCCTCCAACTGGTAGCCCGAGAGCATCTCGCGGAGGCGGTCGCGTTTCTCGGGGGCGGTCTGCTCGGAGATGCGGATGCGCTCGGCGCGGCGGGCGAGTTCGACGAACTGGTCGGGCGAACGGAGGTCCTCGTCGGTGTCGCGTTTCACCCGAAGCCGGGCCGGTCGCGGGCCCGCAGCGGTGTCTTTCAGTTCGAGGACGCCGTGGAGCGCGCGCTGGCCGTCCGCGCGAACCGCGACGGTGTAGTCGTCCTTTCGCTCGTGGAGGAACAGCGTATCGACCTGTGCGACCTGCTGGGACACGTCTGGCCCGGAGTAGTTCGTCGAGCTACTTGACTCGCCCGGATGACGACACCGGCGGCCCGAACGTGTGGCGTGTCACCGAGACATCCATCCCCGGAACAATTAGCCCCGGTGCTGTATCTCAGCGCAGGTTGAGGCTCGAACAACGCTTATCCCGACTGCCGCTCGCTTCGGTTCATGGGGGGACCAGCACGAGACAGCAGAGTGGACGGTGTTCGACGCGAGACGGCTTGTTTCCGGCGACCGGAGCGGTTCCGGGCGTCGAGAGACGCCTATCGGTGGACGGTGGACGGCGGATGACGACGAGCGACGACGGGGGGCGGTCGTCCAGCGACGACCTGACCCCCGACGCGGGCGCGGACTGGATGCGGGTCGCTCGGCGCTTCTACGACCCGGACCTGGACGAGGAACTGACGACGGCCATCACGTTCGCCGTCGCGGCGGCGAGCGACCGACCGCCGAGCGAGATGGCCCTGCCGCCGCTGTACGACTGTGTCGACGTCTCCGCACTGGAGCAGACGCTGTTCGGAGCGGGCCAACACTCGCGCGAGACGGTCGGCATCGTCGAGTTCCGGTACACCGACTACCTCGTGACGGTCAGCAGCGAGGGCTGGGTCACGGTGTACGAACCGACCGGGGTCGGCGACCGACCGTGAACGGGGCACCCGAGAACCGACCGCGAGCGGCGGCCGGGGACGCCACTCGGCGACGCGCACCTCACGGCTCGACGTCGAGCGCGTCGTAGAGGAACGTCCACGTGTCGAGCTGTTCCTCGACGACCATCGAGGTGGGCTTGCCGACGCCGTGGCCGGTGTCGGTGCGCTCGCGGAGTAAGAACGGGCCGCCCTCCGCCTCCGCCTGCATCCGGGCGGCCATCTTCCGGGCGTGGGTCGGGTGGACGCGAGTGTCACCGGCCGCCGTGGTGAACAGCGTCGGCGGGTACGGGCGGGCCTCGACGTTGTGGTACGGCGAGTACTCGCTGAGGTAGCCGAACGCCGCTTCGTCCTCGGGGTGGCCGTACTCGGTGGTCCAGGACTCGCCGAGCAGGAACCGGTGGAATCGAAGCATGTCGAGCAGCGGCACCGCCGACAGCGCCGCGCCGAACAGGTCCGGGCGTTGTGTGAGGACCGCCCCGACCGAGAGGCCGCCGTTCGACCCGCCCATCACCGCGAGACGCTCGGGGGCGGTGTAGCCCGTCTCCTGGAGGTGGACTGCCGCCGCGAGGAAGTCGTCGAACGTGTGCTGTTTCTCCGCGAGCATCCCCGCTTCGTGCCAGGACTCGCCGAACTCGTAGCCGCCGCGCGCACAGACGAAGGCGAAGACGCCGCCGTCGTCGAGGAACGGTCCGCGGAACCGGCCGAACGACGGCGTGACGCTGATTCGGAAGCCGCCGTAGCCGTAGAGGATGGCGGGGTTGTCGCCGTCGCGGTCGATGCCCCCGCGGTGACAGACGAACAGCGGGACCCGCGCCCCGTCGGTCGAGTCGACCCACTCCTGGCGGACCACGAGGTCGTCGGGGACCGCCACGTCGACGCCGGCGAGGTCGGTCGTGGCCTCGTCGCCAGCAGCGGTGAGGTCGGTGTGGCGCACCGTCGGCGGGTGGTCGAACGACTGGACGACGGAGAACACCTCGGCGACGTCGCGGTTGCCCGACAGCGCCCCGACGGTGCTGTACTCCGGCAACGAGAGCGACTGGCCGGCCGCGTCCGCGACGCCCGTCTCGACGGCGTCGACGAGCGGGTAGTGCCGCACCTGCGAGTGCGCCTCGTGGTGGTGGTGGACGACGAGACGGTCGCCGGCGACGGCGAACCCCTCCAGTGGCGCGTCGCGTTCGGGGACGACCTCGGTCAGGTCGTCGGGAGCGAGGTCGCCCGCACGGACGGCGTCGAGCGAGCACGCCAGCACGCGACGGTTCGGCGCGTCGAAGTCCGTCTCGAACAGCACCGTCCCGTCGTGGAACGTCGGGACGAACTCCGCCTCGGAGTCGACGAGGACGGGCCGGAACACGTCCGCGATGGCGTCGCCGGTCTCGTACGCCCCGGGGTCGTCGGGGAGGACGTACACCTCGGTCCCGCCGGACATCTCCGAGCGCAGACAGCAGAGCGTCCCGGTCTCGCGGTCGGTCGCGAGACCCGGCCAGACGTGGGGGTCGGTCTCGGTCGCGAGCAGCGTCGAGGCGTCCGCGCCGAGTTCGTGGTAGTGGACGGTCTTCTCCAGTTGGCCACCGTCTGCGGCACTCCCCGTCGCCATGTGGTAGAACCCGTCGCCGTCAGGAGTCCAGGCGAACGACTGGGGGCCACACCGGCCGACGTCGTCGAGTCGGTCGAGTTCCGCGCCGTCGGTGTCGACGACGACCACGTCGTACTGCTCGTCGCCGCCCTCGGTGAGCCCGTAGGCGATTCGCTCGCCGTCGGGCGAGGGGACGTACCAGACGAGCGAGCGCGCGCCGTCCCACTCGTTGGGGTCGACCAGCGGGTCGCGGTCGTCGTAGTCGACCGCACCCGCCCGGAGGTCGACGAGGTCGCCCGTGTAGAGCGCGGCGTGGTCCTCGCTGGCGGCCTCGACGCGCTGGAAGAACCGCTCTTCGCGGACGACGACGGGGTGGTAGCTCGCCACCGCGGCGAGCGGTTCGATACGCGGGCGCAACGCCTCGCGGGTGTCAGTGTGGAGGTGGGAGTCGGTGTACTCGTCCTGGGCGGCCAGCCACTCGGCGACGCGCTCGTCGTCGCCGTCGGCTTCCAGCCAGCGGTACGGGTCCTCGACCGCGTGACCGTGGAGGGTCTCCGTGACCGGTTCACGGGGCGTCTCGGGGGGCTGTGACATACCCACACGAGGCGGAATCCACTGATAAACCCGGGTGGTACGGTGGCGGACGGTGCCACGGCGCACGAGCGATGGTCGCTCGACGGCCGCTCCTGCCCGTGGTTCGGGCCGTCGGACTGCCACCGGCAAGCCGACGGCCGAGACAGGCACAACGCTCTTTCGTGTTCCGCGAGTCGTGAGTGTGCTACTTCGGTGGCAGCGAGGTCGACCTGGCGACGAGAACGACGGCCAGTGGCGACGCTCGCACGGTTCAACACATCCAATGAGTTCGAGAACAGTTTCGAGTGTCGTACGGGGTTTTTCGATTAGACGGTTCTTCGACCAGTACGGGCTGGCGTTCGTGATGGTGGCCAGCTACTTCGGGTCTGGCTCGGTGTTCATCGCCAGTTCCGCGGGCGTGCAGTTCGGCTACGGGCTGTTGTGGGCGGCCGCCGGTGCGGTGTTGCTCGGCTTCATGGCACAGGACATGAGTGCACGACTCGGCATCTTCGGTGACTCGCTGGCGTCGTTCACTCGGGAGAAGATAGGCGCACCGGGCGCGACGGCGCTCATGGTGTTGCTGTCGGTGGGGTGTGTCGCGTGGGCGCTCGCGTTGACCGCCGCCGTCGGCCAGGGTATCGTCGTCCTGTTCGGCCTCCAGAGCATCGGCTGGCAGCCGTTCGCGGTGGCGACCGGCCTGCTGGCGATGGTCATCGGCATCCTCAGCTACGACTTCGTCGAGCGGGTGATGGTCACGATGATGTTCGGCCTCCTCATCGCGTACCTCGTCGTCCTGAGCGGGAGCAGCCCCGACGTCGGGGCGGTCGTCTCGGGGTTCGTCCCCGGCGTCAGTGAGGCCGGGTCGATGGCGCTGGCGGTCAGCATCCTCGGGACGACGGCGCTCTGGCCGAACTTCTTCCTCGAGTCGAAGCTGGTCGCGCAGAAGGGCTGGAACTCGGCCGCCGACGTCCCCATCATGCGCCGCGACCTCTCCATCGGCTACTTCATCGGGGGGCTCACCACCGTCGCGATTCTCATCGTGGCGGCGGCGGTCCTCCGCCCGGCGGGGTACACGCAACTCGACACGTTCCTGACACCCGGTCGGGCGCTGTCGGCCGTCCTCGGCGACTGGGCGATGACGCTGTTCCTCGTCGGGACGGTCGCCGCCGCGTTCAACAGCATCGTCCCCATCATGTGGGCACCGGCGTACATGATTCCCGACGCGATGGGCGAGCGGTTCGACGGCAACTCTCGGCTGTTCACCGCCATCTACGTCGGTGGCGTTGGTCTGGGCTGTCTCTCGCCGCTCGTCCAGCAGGTGCTCCAGCTGAGCGTCGTCGACATGATCGTCCTCTTCCCGGCGTACAACGGCGTCGTCGGACTGCCGGTCACCGCCCTCTTGTTGTTCTGGGCGGTCAACGATAGCGAGACGATGGGCGACCGGACCAACGGCTGGAAACTGAACGTCGTCAACAGCCTCCTCATCCTGCTGGCGGTCTACTCGGCGTGGACCGGGGGACAGGCCGTGTTCGACGCCATCTTCTCGGGCGGTTTCTGAGCCGATGGTCGCCGGGGTCCCCGTCGAGATGTTGGTCGTGCTGGTCGTCGTCGCCGCGGTGGCCGGCGTCGGCATCACGGCCGTCGGACCCGGCGGCATCTTCCTCACCGTCGCGCTGTACGCGCTGACGGACCTGCCGTCGGCGACGGTCGTCGGGACCGTCAGCGCGACGTTCGTCGCGACCGGCCTGCTCGGGTCGCTGAGCTACTACCGCTCGGGCGAACTCGGGAGCGACGGCGGTCGGGAGGCGGCGGCGGTGTTGAGCGTCACGGGACTGCTCGGCGCGTTGCTGGGGGTGCGACTCAACGCGGTCGTCTCGGAGGCCGCCTTCGGCGTGTTGCTCGGCGCGCTCGTCCTCGTGACGGGCGTGCTCGTGTTCTACCGGACCCGACGAGGAGTCGGGACCCGACCGGCCGGCGAGGACGCCACGACGCCCGGACTCGTGCTCGTCGGCGTAATCGGCGGGTTCGTCGGCGTCTC
The DNA here is from genome assembly GCF_023699475.1 of Halomarina rubra. Lineage (GTDB taxonomy): Archaea > Halobacteriota > Halobacteria > Halobacteriales > Haloarculaceae > Halomarina > Halomarina rubra. Next base: position 454,317 of record NZ_JALXFV010000005.1, read on the forward strand.
GGGCGGACTGCTCGGCGTCGGCGGTCCCGTGCTGGCGGTGCCGCTGCTCGTCGTCGTCGGGATGCCGTTGCTGCTCGCGGTCGGCATCGCGCAGGTCCAGTCGGTGTTCATCGCGCTGTTCACGACGGTCGGCTACGTCACGCAGGGAGCGGTGTCGTGGCCGCTCGCGCTCGTCGTCGGCGTCCCGGAACTGCTCGGCGTGGTCGCCGGCTGGTACGTCGCGCAGTCGGTCGACTCCGAACGGCTGACCCGCGTGCTCGCCGGGATGATGGTCGGTCTCGGCCCCGCCATCGTACTGTTCTGAGGGCGTCGCGCCCGGCGGCCGGCCTCACTCCTCGACGAGTTCGATGGTGTCGTCACCGGTCGGCACGGCACAGATGAACGCCCCCTCCTCGCTCCCCTCGTTGCGGTACCAGTGGACGACGCCCGCGGGGATGAACAGCGAGTCGCCCTCGCGGACGACGTGTTCCTCCTCGCCCAGGCCCACCGTGTACTCCCCGTCGAGGACGTACTGCTCGTGCTCGACGGCGTTGGTGTGCGGGGGCACCTCCGCGCCGGGGGCGAGCGTGAACCGACGGATAGCGAGGTTCGGCGCGCCGTCGTCGGGGCCGACGAGGACGCCCTTCGACATCCCGTCGGCCGCGCCCACCTCCTCGTAGTCGACGTGCTCGGCCCGGCGGACGAGCGGGCGCGGCGCGGTGGTCTCCTGGTCGGTGTCGGCGTTCGCGTCGGTGTCGCTCATGGGCGAGGCTAGCCGGCGACGGACAAAACGCTACGCCTCGGCGGAGGCGGGTCACCGCGGCGCGCGGGGGACCTGCCGACGGGGTCGGTCCGTACCCCACCCAGCGCGGTTGCTTATTACCGTTCGGACCCGAGTTAGTGTATGCGAAGCTTCCGTATCGGGAGCGTCCTCGGCATCCCCATCAAGCTCGACCTCACGTTCCTGCTGGTGTTGCCGCTGTTCGCCTACCTCATCGGCGCACAGACGGGGACGTGGGTCGAGACGCTGGGCACGACGCTGGGCGTCGCCATCGACCTCGGGCCGTACGGCGAGGGGCTGTTCCCGTTCGTCCTCGGGTTCGTCGCGGCCGTGGGACTGTTCGCCAGTGTGCTCCTCCACGAACTGGGTCACTCCGTCGTCGCGATGCGCTACGGCTACCCTATCGAGTCCATCACGCTGTGGCTGTTCGGCGGCGTCGCCAACCTCGGCGAGATGCCCGAAGACTGGAAGCAGGAACTCGCCATCGCCATCGCCGGCCCCATCGTCAGCGTCCTGCTCGGCGTCGCCTTCTTCGCCGGGATGCTCGCGCTCCCGGCCGGGAGTCCGGCGCTCGCCGCGGCCGTCTTCGTCGTCGGTTACCTCGCGGTGACGAACGTCGCGCTCGCGGCGTTCAACCTCCTGCCCGGCTTCCCGATGGACGGCGGCCGGGTGCTCCGGGCGCTGCTCGCGCGCACTCGAACCTACGCCCGGGCGACCCAGATAGCGGCGGAGGTCGGCAAGGCGTTCGCCATCATCCTCGGGTTGGCGGGGCTGTTCGTCTTCGGGAACATCTTCCTCGCGGGCGTCGCGCTGTTCATCTACATCGGGGCGTCCTCGGAGGCCCAGCAGACCGTCATGAAGGCGGCGTTCGACGGCGTCCGGGTCCGCGACGTGATGACCCGCGCAGAGGAGGTCGACGTGGTGCGAGCCGACGACTCGGTCGCCCACCTGCTCGACCGGATGTTCACCGAGCGCCACACCGGTTACCCCGTCGTCCGCGACGGGGCCATCGTCGGGATGGTCACCCTCGAAGACGCCAAGAACGTCCGGGAGGTCGAACGCGACGCCTACCGCGTCGAGGAGGTGATGACGACCGAACTCGTCACCATCGGCCCCGACGAGAGCGCGATGGCCGCGCTCACCCGGATGCAGTCCGGCGGCGTCGGTCGACTGCTCGTCATCGAGGGGGCGGGCGACCCCACGACGGCGGACCTGACGACCGACCACGGCCCGTTCGTCGGTCTCGTCACCCGCACCGACCTGATGACGGCGCTCAGCGTCATCCAGTCCAGCGGGTCACAGGGCGCACAGGTCGTCCGCCGCGGTGAGGGCGAGCGCCCGCGCGATCCCTCGGCCGAGTCGCCGCGCTCGGAGTTCGACCGGGACGGTGCGGACCGCCGTCAGACCGACGGCGGCGACGACGACCGCGACGACCGGCCGTACTGACCGGCCAGCGGCGTCGCTCTCGACACCACACTCCCCCTCCCTACCCGCTCACTCCTCCTCGTCGACGATGGCGACGTGTTCACGGAGCCACGCCTCGGCCTCGTCGAGGTGGCGCTCGTCGGCCGCGGTTATCTTGATGCGGTTGTGCTCCGCACCACGGGAGGGGTACGACCCGAGCGACACCGCCGGAAGCTCCTCGCGGGCGTCCTGGAGCATCGGTGTCACCTCGCCTTCGACCATCGACGTCTCCAGGGTGCGGGTGACGCGGTCGCCGGCGAACTCGTCGGCGAACTGTGCGAACATCGCCTTCATCTCGCGAGGGATGCCCGGGACGACGTAGACGTTCTCGGCGACACACCCCGGCGAGAGGCCGTCGGTGTTCAGGAGTGGACGAGCGCCCTCGGGGATGGAGGCGTGGCGCTCGACGTCCAGGTCCAGGTCGGGGTACTCGTCGCGGACCGCCTCGACGGTCCGCTCGATGTCGGCGACGGCGGCCTCGTCCACGACGAGCGGGCGGTCGAACGCCGCGGCGACGCCGTCCATCGTCAGGTCGTCGGGCGTCCCGCCGAGGCCGCCGGTGACGACGACGGCGTCGAACTGGTCGGAGAACGAGCGGACGTAGTCGGCGATGACGGACACCTCGTCGGGGACGACGGCGATGCGCGCGAGCGTCACCCCACGGTCGGCGAGCTGGCGGGCGATCCACGTCGCGTTCGTGTTCTCGATGTCACCGGCCAGCAGTTCGTCGCCGACGGTGAGCAGAGCGGCGTCCATAGCGCATCGTGGGGCGTCAGGGCGATGAGGTTTGCTCCGGCTACAGCAGTCGACGCAGCGCGCGGAGCGGGAACGTGATGACCGCGATTAGCAGGCTGATCGCCGACCGGAGTATCGAACGGAGTGCACCGAGCATACGCTCCGCGACGCGAGACTGTCCTGTGGTCGTGTGGCCTGCCGACGCAAGCTATCGGGCGAGGACGGCGCGCAGGGCGACGAGGTCAGGGGTTCGTGGACGCGACGTTCCGTTCGTACTGGGGGACAACCGTCCAGTAGTACATCAACAGGGCGTAGGCTGCGATACACAGCCACGTCAACCCGACCGTCACGAGCGGTTCACTGAGTGCCATGGTGATACGTTCGGTCGCCGGGGCCTGTGCGTGCCCGCTATCAGTTGAGCGGCCACCACGCGCCGACGGCTACCATCGTAGATTGCTCCGACTGAGAGAGTATCAAGATATCGGCCACGTACGGTGCCGAAGGTCGGTGCGCTGTCACGTCCCCGAAGACCGAAGGGTGGCGACCCACAACGGTGGGTAGTGACTTTCTCCCGGAGGGACCACGCGAGTGCGTTCCTCTTCGCCGGTGCCGAGACCGAGCGGTCCACGACGCTCCGACAGAGACTCCGGACGCTCGACGGGGTGCTCGACGGCCACGTCGCCAGCACTGCCGACGAGGCACTCGCGGTGGTCGAGCGCGAACGCCCGGCGGTCGTCGTCGCCCGAGCGGACCTGCCGGACGGCGACGGCTTCGACGTCCTGCGTCGGATTCGCGACGACCACCCCGGGACGCGGACGCTGCTCCTCGCGACCAACCCCTCGGCGTCGGTCGTCGAGCGAGCGTACGACGCCGGCGTCGACGAGGTCGTCCAGGACACCGGCCCGGAGAGCGACCACATCGTCGAACGGCACGTCGCGCGGTTCCTCCGGGCGCGAGACGCCACCGCCGACCCGACGCCGGCCCGACAGATGGCAGCGCTCGCCGAGACCGCCGCCGACGCCGTCGTCACGGTCGACGAGTCGGGGACGATTCGCTCGGCCAACTCGGCGGAGAGCGAACTGTTCGGCTACGACCCCGTGGCACTCGTCGGCGAACCGGTGACGACGCTGCTCCCCGACGACGACGGCCAGCAGACGAACGGCCGGTCGGCGACCGACGGACGGGCGCTCGACGGCGACGTCGAACTGCTGTCGTTCGAGGGCGACACGACCCCACCCGCTCGACGGGTGGCGGCGGGCGAGACCGTCGACGGCGAACTCCGAATCGCGGTCGGCGGCGAGACCCGACGGCTCTCCGTCGCCAGCGCACCGCTGCCCGACGACGGGGCGACCCGCTCGACGGTGGTCACCTTCCAGGACGTGACCGACCGCGAACGCCGCGAGCGGCGGCTCCGACTCCACGACGCGGTGATGAACACCGTCGGCGACGGACTGTACGCGCTCGACGAGGACGGGCGGTTCGTGGTCGTCAACGACGCGTACGCCGACCTCGTGGGCACCGACCGCGAGGCGCTCCTCGGTCGGCCGGCCGACGAGGTCGTCGGCGAGCACGCCACCGCCGAGGCCGCGGACCTCCAGCGCCGGATTCTCGACGACGACGTCGAGGAGGCGACGCTCGAGACGTGGCTCGCGACCGTCGACGGCGAACGGGTACCCATCGAGGCGCGCATCTCGCTGTTCGAACTCGACGACGACACCACGGGGCGGGCGGGCGTCGTCCGCGACGTCTCCGACCGCCAGCGCCGCGAGGACCGGCTCGCGCGACTCAACGAGGTCGGCCAGGCGCTGACCGTCGCCGAGACTCGCGCGGAGGTCGCCGACGTGGTCGTCGAGGGCGGACGGGAGGTCCTCGGCCTCCCGCTGGCGACCGTCGAGTACTACGACGAGACGACCGGCCGACTGGCGTCGGGACCGCGGACCGACGAGTTGGAGGCGCTCGTGGGCACCGACCCGCTGTTCACCGACGAGTGGGACCTCCCCTGGCAGGTGTACGCCGAGAACGAGGCCCGAGTCGTCGCCGACCTCGACGGGGCGGCCGACGTCGGCGAGACGCCGCTCGGAAGCGCCATCGTCCTCCCGTTGGGGAGCCACGGCGTGTTCGTCGCCGGAGCGTCGACGGCCGGCGCGTTCACCGAGACGGAGGTGAAGGTCGCCCGTATCCTCGCGGCGAACGCGCTCGCCTCGCTCGACCGTGTCGACCGCGAACGGGAACTCCGGAGCGAGCGTGCACGCCTCCAGGAGCACAACGAGTCGCTCGAACGCATCAACCGACTCAACGGCGTCATCCGGCGACTGACTCGAAAGCTGACGCAGGCATCGACCCGCGAGGCGGTCGAGACCGCGCTGTGTGAGGAGCTCGCGAGCGTCGAGCCCTACACCTTCGCGTGGGTCGGCGAGCGCCAGGCAGTCGGCGACGAGGTCGTCCCGCGGGCGAGCGCGGGTCGCGACGCGGGGTACCTCGACGCGGTGACCGTCACCGCCGACGAGGGACCGAACGGACACGCCCCGACCGGGGTCGCACTCCGTACCCACGACCCGGCCGTTCAGAACGACCTCCACACCGACCCCCCGTTCGAACCCTGGCGGAGCGAAGCGCTCCAGCGAGGGTTCCGCTCCAGCATCGCCGTCCCGCTGGTCTACCGCGAGACGGTGTACGGCGTGTTGAACCTCTACGCCGGCGAACCGGACGTGTTCGACGAGATGGAGGTGGCCGTCCTCGGCGAACTCGGGTCGATGGTCGGCTACGCGCTCAACGCCATCGAGCGCAAGAAGGCGCTCGTCAGCGACTCGGCGGTCGAACTCACCTTCGCCGTCGACGACCCGGCACTCCCGTCGGTCCGGTTCGCCGCCGAGACCGGCGGCGAGTTCACCTTCGAGACGCTCGTCGAACAGAGCGACGGGTCGTTCCGCGTGTTCTTCGCCGTCGCCGGCGTCGACCCGCCGACGGTCTACGAGTTCGCCGAACGCTCGCCCATCGTCGAGCACGTCTCGTTACTCACCGAGCACGGCGACACGGGACGCTACGAGGCGGTGGTGAGCGACGACAGCTTCCTCGGCGACCTCGTCTCCTACGGCGCGCACCCGACGGCGTTGACGGCCGACGCCGACGGCGGGCGCGTCACCGTCGAACTCCCCCGGAGCGGCGACGTCCAGTCGTTCATCCGGATGTTCGTCGGGACTTACGAGGGGGCGACGCTGCTGGCGCGAACCGAACACGACCGGCCCATCCGGACCTCCGCGGAGTTCGAGGCCGACTACCGCGACCGCCTGACCGAACGCCAGACGGAGGTGCTGAAGACGGCGTACTTCAGCGGCTTCTTCGAGTGGCCGCGGGTGACCAGCGGGAAGGAGTTGGCCGCGATGCTCGACATCGCACAACCGACCGTCAGCCGACACCTGCGGTCGGGCGAGCGCAAACTGTTCGGCCTCGTCTTCGACGACGACTGACCTCGGATGCTAGCATCCTAGCATCCGACCGGGGACGGACCGTATAGTCTTATCCTGACGACGTATGGCGCAGGCGTGACTCGGCCGAGAGGATGCGAGACTCGGCAGCCGACACGACCGGTCGACTCACGTGCGAGTCCCTCGTCGTCGCCGTTGTCGAGGCGCTGGCGACCGCCCGTGACGTCGACCCGCTCGACCTCCCGCCGCTGCACGACTACGTCGACGTCGACGCGCTCTCCACCCTCTTTCGGACGCCGGCGGGGACGGACAGGGGCAACGGGTGGGTCACCTTCCCTGTCGAGCGCCACGAGGTGCGAGTGAGCGACGACGGCAGCGTCGCCGTCTCCCCACTGGACGCGGGTGCCGACGACTCGGCGACGTACAACTGACCACGGGACGAACCGCGACCGACCACGAGACGACATCCACCGAACACACCGAGCATGACCACCGAGCGGACCGAGACGAACGACACGCGCGAACGGAACCGTGAACCGACGAACGACCACCCCGACGATCGGGTGATCCGATGACGACGGACGAGTCCTACCGGCTGGTCTGTCGAGCCTGCGAGTTCGAGCGAGCGGTCGACGCCCTCGACCCGGCGCTCGACTGGATGGGCCACCACAAGCGCCGGGAGGGCGAAGACCACAACGTCGACGTCTACTCGGTCACCTACCTCACCAGACTCGCCACCGACGGGCCACCGGGGGGCGAGACACCGGTCGAGCGACGCGCGATGAAACTGGTCTCCGAGACGGAAGCGCCGAGTGCCGACGAGCAGGCGGGCCGCTCGCCCGAGCGCATCGACGACGGACAGACCGCGGGCGACGGCCGGACCGCGAGCGACGAGCAGGGGCACGGCGCTGGACAGCGAGCGGGCGACGGGTAGTCGGGGTCGCCGCTCACTCGGTCTGCTCGCGGTCACGCAGGTCGACCCGGCGAATCTTCCCCGAGGAGGTCTTGGGCAGGTCGGCGACGAACGCGACCTCGCGGGGGTACTCGTAGGCCGCGAGACGCTCGCGGGCGCGCTGCTGGAGTTCTTCTCTGAGGTCGTCGTCGCCCGTCGCGCCGGGGACGAGTTCGACGAACGCCTTGATGCGCTCGCCGCGAGTGTCGTCCGGGACGCCGACGACCCCGACCTGCTCGACCGCGGGGTGGTCGAGCAACACCTGCTCGACCTCCAGCGGCCCGACGCGGTAGCCCGCGGTGATGATGACGTCGTCCGCACGGGACTCGAACCAGACGTAGCCGTCCGCGTCGCGCGTGACGAGGTCGTCGGTGAGGTACCAGCCGTCGTGGCGCTTGGCGGCGGTCGCCTCCGGACGGTTCCAGTACTCCGCGAAGAACACCCGCTCGTCGTGGGGGCGGACGGCGAGTTCGCCGAGTTCGCCGGGAGGCAGTTCCTCGCGTGTCTCGGGGTCGAGCACCGCCAGGTCGTAGCCCGGGAGCGCCTTGCCCATGCTCCCGGGGCGGACGTCGAACCAGCGCGCGGCGTTGGCGACGACGAGGTTGAGTTCGGTCTGGCCGTAGTACTCGTCGATAGCCACGTCGTCGAGCGCCTCGGCCGCCCAGTCCAGAATCTCGGGGGTGAGCGGTTCGCCCGCCGAGGCGACCGTCTCCAGCGCGAGGTCGGCGGGCGGGGTCTCGCTCATCAGCATCCGGAGCGCGGTCGGCGGAATCAGCGCGTGGGTCACGCCGAACCGGTCGAGCACGTCGAACGCCGCGCTCGGGTCGAACCCCGCCATCGGCGCGGCGACGACGGTGCCGCCGTAGTGCCACGTCCCGAGCAGGAGACCGCCCAGCGCGGACCCCCACGCCCAGTCGGCGGGTGTCCAGCAGACCGCGTTCGCGCCGAGGCCGCCGTCGAAGAACGTGTGGGCGGCCGCCGCTCGCCCCAGCCAGACGGCGTGGCGGTGGCGCACGCCCTTCGGCGGTCCCGTCGACCCCGAGGTGTACATGATGGCGGAGTCCGTCGCCGGCGTCGACTCGTAAGGGGCGTACTCCGGGTCGTGGTCGGCGACGACGCGGTCGTACGCGAGGACGTCACAGTCGAGCGGTTCCGTCGCGTCGCCGCGGTCGTGCTCGCCGGCGAACAACGGGTGCTCGTCGAGGGCGACGGCGGTCTCCAGCGCGGGACACTCCGTGCTGGCGGCGGCGAGCGCTGCGCGGACGCTCGGGTCGAAGACGACCGCCCGTGCCTCGGCGTCGTCGAGACGGTAGGCGAGCGCGTCCTGGCCGAACAGCGTCGTCAGCGGTACCGTCACCGCTCCGAGCTTCCAGCAGGCCATGTGGGCGATAGGCGTCTCGGGCCGCTGTGGGGCGACGACGCCGACGCGGTCGCCCGGTTCGACGCCGCGTGCGGCGAGTGCGTTCGCGAGGCGGCCCGACGCGTCGTCGATATCGCGGTAGGTGAACCGTTCGCCCGTCGCGGCGTCGAGGAGCGCGACGCGGTCGCTCGGGCCGGGCGACTCGTGTTTCCGGAGGCAGTCGACCGCCGGGTTGAACGTCTCGGGGAGCGCCCACTCGAACTCGGTTCGGGCACGCTCGTACGTGTCGTAGTCGGGCAGCACGTGCCACGGCATGGCACCCCGTTCGAACGGTCCGAACTTGGTGGTTCGGGTGGCGACAGCCCCGACGGGACGGCTCTCTCGCGGGGCGTCGCGGCCTCGACACTTGAACCGCCTCGCATCCGGCGTCCAACCGCCTTGTGCGTCCGCGCCGTCTCCACCGGTCGAGATGGACTTCGGACTCGACGGGAAGACGGCGCTCGTCACGGGTGGCGGCGGTCGAATCGGGAGCGAGGACTGTGCGGTGCTGGCGGCCGAGGGCGCGGAGGTCGTCGTCCTCGACGTCGCCGAGGACCAGGCCGAGTCGGTCGCCGGCGACGTCGAGGACGACGGCGGCACCGCCCACACCGTCGTCTGTGACCTCACCGACCGCGAGGCCGTCGCCGACACGATAACGGCGGTCCGCGAGGAGACGGGCGGGGTGGACGTGCTGGTGAACAACGCGGGGATGGTCGACGCCCGCTCGCGGATGGAAGACTACGACGACGACGTCTGGGACCGCGACATCGCCGTCAACCTCACCGGGACGTACAACGTCACTCGACAGGTGTTCCCGGCGATGTGCGAACGCGGCTGGGGGCGAATCATCAACATGTCCTCGATGGCGGGGTGGCAGGGCGGGTTCGGCCAGGCGTCGTACTCCGCGACGAAAGCCGCGCTCGTCGGCTTCGGCAAGACCCTCGCACTCGAAGGTGCCCAACACGGCGTCACCTCGAACGTCGTCGCCCCGAGCATCGTGGTGGGCGCGCTCGCGGACCTGCCGGTCGACCAACTCGAACAGGTCGACGAGCACTTCGCCCGTATCGCGAAGGCCACCCCGATGCGCGAGTTGGGGACGGAGGCGGACGTGGCGAACCTCGTGGCGTACCTCGCCAGCGAGCAGTCGAGCTACATCACCGGACAGGTCGTCGGCGTCACCGGCGGTATCGACCTGTTCAGCTTCTGAAGCGGGCGGAGCGACCGCCCGCGAACGCACCGACGAACACCTCCGGAATCCGACCGGTAGAGAAGCGGCTATAGTCGCCACCCCGCACGTAGCTGTCACATGCGTTACTTCAGGGCGGTCGTCATCCCGGCGGGCGACGGGATTCACCCCATCGACGCGGCGTTCGCGCGCGACCCCGAGGTCACGCGCGAACTGCTGCACAACGTCAACCTGCTGGGCGACGGGACGGCGATGACGATGTACCGACTGTCGGGGAGCGTCGAGCGCATCCACGACATCTGTGACTCCCCGGACGTCCACGAGTACCACCTCGCGGAGGGACCGGACCACGTCACCCTGTACGCGCACTTCGAACCGACCGAGACGGTCGCACGCCTGCTCTCGCTGTTCCAGCACCACCGCCTCATCCTCGACACGCCCATCGAGTACACCGACCGCGGCGGTCTGCGCGTGCTCGTCATCGGCACCGAGGAGACCATCCGCGAGATACTCCCGAAGGTCCCCGACGACATCTCGCTGAAGCTCGAACGGCTCGGGGACTACGAACCCGAGGCCGAACGGCTGTACTCACAGCTCACTCCGCGCCAGCAGGAGACCCTGCAGGCGGCCCTTCGGGTGGGGTACTACCAGGTGCCTCGCGAGGCGACCCACGAGGACGTCGCGGCCGAACTCGACCTCAGCGGCGGCACCGTCGGCGAGCACCTGCGGAAGATAGAGGCGACGGTGTTCTCGGCCATCACGCCGCGCTGAACGCGCGTCGACCGCGTGTGGACCGCGGAGACGACCCCCAACATAAACTGCCTCGAATGCCCGGACGAACCGCCTTGGGGGCGTGTTCGGTACGGAGTGACACATGAGCGACATCGAGCGACCGTGGCTGACGGAGTACGAGCGGTACGGGGTGCCCGAGAGCCTCGAACCGTACCCCGACGCCCCCGTCCACCAGTTCCTGTACGACGCCGCCGAGCGGTTCCCCGACCAGGGGGTCGTCCAGCGCGGCCGGAAGCTGTCGTACCCCGAACTGGTCGAGGAGGTCGAGCGGTTCGCGACGGCGCTGGCCGCCCGCGGCGTCGGTCCGGGCGACCGCGTCGCGACGGTCCTCCCGACGTCCGTCCAGTTCGTCGTGACGACGAACGCCGTCTCGCGAGTGGGCGCGACCCACATCCCGAACGACTTCCTCGACGCGACCGACGACCTCGTCTACCGCCTGGAGACGGGGGACCCCGACGTGCTCGTGGGCCACGACGAACACCGCGACCTGCTGGAGACGTTGCGCGCTGAACTGGACCTCGACACGCTCGTCCTCACGAGCCTCGACGACTACTCGGCGGCGAACGACGGGCGACCACCGGACCACGACGAGGGGAGCGACGCGACGACACACGGCGGCGAGGACGGCGTCGAGTGGTTCACCGACCTCGTCGCCGCCCACGACGCCGACCCGCCCGACGTGTCGTTCTCGCCGGCCGATGACGTCCACACACTCCTGTTCACCGGCGGGACGACGGGCCGGCCGAAGGGCTGTCGGCTCACCCACCGCAACCTCGTCGCCAACGCGTTGCAGGCGACCGCCGCCCAGTCGCGACTCACCGACCTGATGCGCGGGCAGGCCGCGGCCGTGATGGCGCTGCCGATGTACCACGCCTACGGCTACTCGGTGACCAACAGCCTCGTCGAACTCGGTCTCGACCTCGTGCTCGTCCCGGACGCGCGGGCGACCGACCACCTCGCGGCGGGCATCCGCGAGCACGAACCGATGGTCGTCCTCGGCGTCCCCACCCAGTTCATGGAGCTGGTCGACGAGGAACTCAACCAGAACGTCGTCGGCATCTCCGGGTCCGCGCCGCTGGCCTCCGAGACGCGCTCGCGGTTCGGCGAGCGCGGCGGCGGCCTCTCGCAGGGCTACGGACTCTCGGAGCTGTCGCCCATCACGCACTTCAACGTCGCGGGGTTGCAGGAGGCGCTGTCGGGCCGGGCGGCCGACGACGAGGGGTTCGACCACCCGACCATCGGCGTCCCCGTCCCCGACACCGAGGTCAAACTCGTCGACGTCGACACCGGCGAGGAGATACCCCTCTCGGTGGCCGTCGACGAGGAGCGCACGGGCGAGTTGTGGCTGAACGGCCCTCAGCGGATGGCGGGCTACCTCGACGCCGACGACCCGTTCGACGAGGACGGCTTCGTCGCCACCGGCGACGTCGCGAAGGTCGACTCCAGAGGCCGGTTCTACGTCGTCGACCGGGTGAAGGACATGGTCAACGTCTCAGGACTGAAGGTGTACACCGAGGAGGTCGACGACGTGCTCCAGGAGATGCCGGCGGTCCGCCGGGCGGCGACTATCGGCGTTCCCGACCCCGACCGACCGGGCAGCGAACGCGTCGTCGTCTACGTCGAACCGGAACGCGACGAGGACCTCGACCCAGGAGCCGTCGAGACGTACCTCGACGGCGAGATTCCCCACCACGCGATGCCCACCGCCGTCGAGGTGGTCGAGACGGTGCCGCTGACCGACATCGGCAAGACCGACAAGGAGGCGCTGCGCGCGCGCTGGGCCGACGAGTAGCGACGTGTGACCGTGGGCGAGTGCGAGCGAGCACGGGAGCGGAACGAACGTGGGCGGGAGTCGCGTCGAACGGGGCGCTCGCGGCAGTACTTATAAACGACCTCCCATCCGACGGAACGGACCGAAGCGGGAGACGGCCGTACGATGGGTCGAGACCGGTCGCCCGGCGACCGGCCACCACGAACCATGACCGACGAACTCGCACGCCGAATCGAGGCATCGTTCGAGAAAGACGACGACCAGCTGGAGGAGGACCTCCCCGAACTGCTCGACGACATCGACGGGCAGGCCGACGAACTCGTCCGCGAGCACCCCGCGCTCGTCTCGCGACTGCTCGGCCGGATGCAGGAGATGGACATCGCGGAGTTCGTCTCGGAGAACCCCGAGACCGCAGACCAGTTCCAGGAGCTGCTCTGGGCGGGGGTCCGCGTGCTCGCGGAGAACGACGACGAGGTCAGCGAGCAGATCACCGAGGACATCTCGGTGAACTTCGAGGCCGACGACTGCCCGATGACCGGCCACCTCCGGACCGACGCGGACGCGGGGACGGTGACCGGCGGCTCGGGCCACCTCGACGACTCGGACCTCACCATCACCGGGCCGGCGGACACGCTCGTCGGCCTCATCACGGGCGGCGTGGACCCCATCCAGGGGTTCATGCAGCAGAAGTACGAGATGGACGGTCCCGTCCACAAGGGGACGCGACTCGCGCCCATCATGAACTCGCTCTCGGAGAAGGCGGCGACGCCCCAGTGAGATGCGCCTGACCGCCGAACAGGAGGCGTTCCGCGACGACCTCCGCCAGTACCTCGACAGCGAGGTCGACCCCGTCGTCGACGACCTCGACGAGAACGGGCCGCTCGACCGCGAGACGCTGCTGACGTTTATCCGGGACCTCCGGGAGCTGGGTATCGGGTTCGACCCCGAGACCGCCCCGCAGTTCTTCGGCGACGTCTGGCGGTTCGTCATCACCGCCGAGGAGGTCAGTCGCGTCTGGCCGAGCCTCAACGTCGGCCTGATGATGTCGTTCCCGTCGGTGTTCGTCCGGTTCGCCTCCAGCGAGACCCGCGAGGCGATGCTCCCGAAGCTCGAACGCGGGGAGTGTCTGGGCAGTCTCGCGGTGACCGAACCGAGCGGCGGGAGCGACACCGCCCGACCCCGGACCACGGCCCGCAAGGAGGGCGAGGAGTTCGTCCTGAACGGCCAGAAGACGTGGGTCGGCAACGCTCACTACGCCGACGTGGTGCTCGTCGTCGCGGAAGACGAGTCGGCGGGCGCACAGGACATGTTCCTCGTCGACCGGGAGAACGCCAGCTTCGAGACCGAGGAACTGGAGAAGCTCGGCTGGAAGGGCGTCTCGAACGCCCGCATCACGTTCGACGAGGTGCGCGTCCCCGCGGACAACCGCCTCTCGACGATGTTCAGCAACGCCATCGGCGCGGGCAACGACATGAACGACATCGTCCCGTTCCCCGAGAGCGTCACCCAGCTGTTCTTCGAGCAGAAGCCGCTCAACGCGACGTTCTCGTTCATGCGGACGGGGATGGCGTTCATGGCCGTCGGCATCATGCAGGCGGCGTTCGACGAGGCGCTCGCCCACGCCACCGACCGCGAGACGTTCGGCTCGCCCATCGGGGGCCACCAGCTCGTCCAGGAGACGCTGTACGACATGCGCGTCGGCCTGGAGACCTCCCGACAGCTCGCACGGCGGGCCGCCGAGTCGCTGGAGACCGGGTCGGAAGACGCCCGCCTGCTCTCTTCGATGGCGAAGGGTTACACCAGCGAGACGTGCGTCGACGTCACCTCCAACGCCATCCAGGTGTTCGGCGGCGAGGGACTGAAGACCGACAACCGACTGGAACGCTACTTCCGGGACGCGCGGGTGATGCCCATCCCGGACGGCACGACCGAAATCCAGAAGCTCATCGTCGGCAAGGAGTTGACCGACCTGAGCGCGTACACGTAGGTCACCCACACCCGTGAGCCGAGACGTCGACGACACCGACCGGACGAACGGCCCTCGCCCGACCGGCGAGGAGCCACTGGTACGGAACGACCGGATTCGGGCGGTGACGCTCACGCTCCGGCTGCCCGGCGACGCGCTCCACCCCGTCGACGCGATGCTGGCGGGCCTGCGCGACGTCTCGCGCGAGTCGGTGTGGTACGCCGACGCCTTCGTCGACGGGACGGGGCTGCTCGGCTATCGCCTCTCCGGCGACCCGAGCGTCCTCGACGGCCCGCTCGACCGTCGGTCGGACGTCCTCGGCTACGAGGTCGTCGCGGACCACGACGGGAGCACCGTCCTCTATCTCCACGTCGACTCCGGCGAGCCGGCGGGGACCCTCGTCGAACTGCTCTCGGCGTACCGCCTGCTCGTGGAGACGCCGTTCGCGTTCACCGACGAGGGACTGCGAGTGACGCTCGTCGGGACCGCCGCGGCGCTGCGCGGTGCGCTCGGCGACCTCCCCTCGAACGTCGAGTGGACCGTCGAGCGCCACGTCCCGTTCGCGGCCGTCGAGACCGACGACGGGCTGCTGGCGGGGCTGACCGACCGCCAACGCGAGACGCTCGAAGCGGCCGTCGACGTCGGCTACTACGACGTCCCCAAGTCCGGCGACCGTGCGGACGTCGCGGCGAGACTCGACTGCTCGGCGTCGACGGTCGGGAAACACCTCCAGAAGGCCGAACGTCACATCGTCACCCGACTGTTCGAGAGCGGTTCGTGAGTGAACGAATCGTGAGAGAACTGGTGGTGAAAAGACGAGTCGACGAGCGACCGACGAGTCGGCGAGGAGAGTGGAGTCGGGTCGTTCAGGCTTCGAGCAACAGACCGTAGACGACCCCGAGGGTCGCGCCGTAGACGACGCTCGCGACGACACCGACGAGACACGGGACGACGAGCGAGGCGACGGCGACCGACCCGGCGAGCGTCGCCCACACCGGGGCGGCGACCAGGTAGACGCCGACGCCGACGACGAGACCGTAGCCGGCACCGAGCGCGCTGGTCGTCACCGCGAGCGCCGAGCGGTTCAGCAACGGGACGAGCACCCGCTGGAGCGCGTCGGACTGGCTCGATAGTACGATGACGCGGTTGACGAACCCGTTGATGGAGCCGGAGACGACCGCGCCGAACGGCACCGCCAGGACGACGCCGAAGACGAGCGTCGCGAGCCAGCCGCCGCCGACCGACCCCAGACCGACGAGCGACCCGGTCAGGAGCATCGCGACCTGGTCGAATATCTGCATCGTCGTCCCGGCCAGCGCCGCCCCCAGGAAGCCGCCCGCGGCGAGCATCCCGACCTCGCCCGTGTCGAGGTCGATACGTCCCTCACCGACCGACGGCACCGTCAGCCGCATCGCGCACCTCCGGCACGTGGGGTCGAGAGCCGGCCCGAGCGCCGTGGTTCAGCCGCCATCGTACCGTTCGTCGGCGAACGCGGCGTCTATCTCGCCGGCGATGTCGGTCAGCCTGACCGCCGCCTGGGAGTACTGCAACACCTTCTGCATGTCCCCGTCGAGCTGGAACTTCCCGCTCATCATCCCGTCGATGATGCCGATCTCCTGGTCCAACAGCGCCTTCCAGGTCTCGGTGGGAGCCGTCAGTCGGAAGCCGGGGTCGACGCTGTCGGGTTCGACGAGTCGCGCGCCGGTACAGCGACCGTCTTCGAGACCGAGGTAGGCGCGCCCGACGTGGCCCTTCCCCTCCTCGGGCGTGACGTACTCGTCGAGTTCCTCGCGGAGGTACTCGGGCATCGCGGCGGTGTCCATCTCCTCGACGGGCATCTCCGTCATCTCGAAGAGGAAGTCCCCCTCGAAGTCGACGCCCCAGCCCTCACTCGCCTCGCGGTACGCCTCGTCGTCGTTGATGGCCTCCTCGTAGGCTTCGAACCACGCCTGGCTCGGGAACAGCAACGGGTCGGGGTCGTACTCAACGTTCGACATTATCGTTCACGACATACAATGTCACGCAGACGGCTATCAACCTACCCCGGGTCATAAGAGGTCGTTTAAGAGGCACGGGCGACGCCCGCTCACGAACGGGACGGCGACGACGTGTCCCGGACGTCTTCGAGGACGTACCGGGTCTCGGGGTACGACTCGCCGCCGATGGTGGTCGGCTGTTCGTCGACGCGTTCGAACCCGAAGTGCTCGTAGAAGCCGCGGCCGGGTTCGTTCGCCGAGAGTACCATCGCGTTGACCCGGTCGACACCCGCGTCGGCGAGGGCGTCGACGGTCCGGTCGAGCAGGTCGCGGCCCAGGTTCTCCCGGCGGTGGTCGGGGTCGACGTACAGTCGCAGGATGTAGCCCTCGTGGTCGGTGTCGGTCCACGTCGCGTGGGCGAACCCGACGACGCTACTCTCGTCGCCCGCCTCGTTCTCTCCCTCACCACCCTCGCCGTCTCCCCCGTCTTCGCCCTCGGCGACGAGCACGAGGGTCCGACTGTCTCTGAGCTCCGCGGCGATGCCCTCGGCGGTGTACCAGTCGGTAACCGCCGTCTCGGCGGTCTCGCGGGTCAGGATGTCGGGGTAGTCGGTCGTCCACGACCGCTTCGCCACCTCGCGGATGGCCTCGATGTCGTCGCCGGTCGCCCGTCGAACGGTCATGCCGTCGTGTACCACACGATTCGAGTTAACCGTTCGTTGTGTCGGCGAGACGTGAGCGTCCCGAAAGAGAGAACGAAGGCCCCGGGCCGCGAGCGACCGCTCGGAGAATCGGAAACCGGTATCGGAAACGGGTCGAAGCCCCGATATCGCCACCTGTGGCGGTTCTCCGAGCGATGTAGTGAGTATCGGAACTTTCGGAAACGACCCTCCTAGCTACATCTGGGACGTGGCTCGTCCGTTGTAGTATGTCAGTCAACACGGCCGTGGCCGGGGTGCCGTCGCTCCCGACGCTCGACACGGGTGTCACCCTGCTCGACGGGTCGGCCCGCGCCAGCGGCGTCGTCCACTCGCTCGTCGTCGACCACCTCTGCATCCGCCAGGGCGAGGCGGTGTGGGTCGACAGTCACGGCACCGCCCGCACGGGCGACCTGCTGAACCTCGCACCGAGTCGACGCTTCCTCGACCGCATCGACGTCGCCCGTGGGTTCACCGCCTACCAGCACCGAAGCCTGCTCGACGCGCTCGCGACCCGCGTCGACGGCGAGACGGCACTCGTCGTCGTCCCCGAACTCGACTACCCGTACCGCGAGGGCGACCTCGACGCCGGGGCCGCAGACCGGATGCTCGCCAGCGCGCTCGACCGACTGCGGGCGCTCGCCGACGAGTGGGACGTGCCGGTGTTGGTGACCCGCCACGCGAGCGGGGACGCCGTCGAAGCCTGCGCCGACCGCGTGCTGACGGTCGTCCCGACCCGACACGGCCCGCGGTTCGTCGAGGACTCCGAGGGGGCGTTCGAGACGCTCGTCTACCGCGACGGGCGGACCGTCCAGACGACCATCGCGTTCTGGGCCGGGGTGCTCGCCGAACGCCAGCAGGCCCGCGAGGCGCTCAGACAGGAGGTGTTGGCGCGTGGGGCGAACTAACCCGACCTACCGCGACCTGCTGCGGGGCATCGAGGAACGCTGGAGCGACTACCGCCGGGCGCTCCGCCGTGACGACCAGTTCGTCCTCGACCGCCTGTTCGAGTACGCCGGCGAGCACGCCGACGCCGCCAGCTACCTCAACCACCGCTCGCCGCTCCTCCCGGTGTTCGTCGCGGTCGACCTCGAACAGGAGAAGCGCCTGGACGACCTGGAAGACCGCCTCGACACGCTGGAGACGGACCTGAACGAGCGAGGCGTCGACGGCGACGAGTCGACCCCGGAGGAGGAATCGGGTCGCTGAGCGATGGTGTTCAAAGTCGACTACCGCGACGGCGACGTGCTGCGCTGGTCGGCCACCGCTTCGGGTGCGAGCGTCGACCGCGACACGGAGTACACCCCCGCGCTCTACGTCACCGCCGAGACCCCCGCCGCCGTCGGGGACGTCCGCGAGCACCTGGAGCGCCACCCACGGGTCGTCCGGACGGTGCTGGAGTCCCACCGCCGCGGGTTCCGCTCCGACGTCGAGGAGACCCTGCGGGTCGACGTGGCGTCCATCGACGACGTGACGCCGGTCGCCCACACCGTCCAGGGGTGGGGCGACCCCGGCACCTACCGCCTGTACGACGTCGACTTCAGCCGGGAGTTCCGCCACTGTCTCGACGAGGGGCTGTCGCCGGTGCCCGACCGGGACCTCCGGACGCTCGCCATCGAGGCGACGCCGCGGGCGCTGGCTGGAGAGACGCTCGGACAGGTGAGCGTCGACAGCGAGACCGTGACGGGCGACGACTGGACACTCGCCACGACGGTCTGTGACCGCATCGCCGAGCGCGACCCGGACGTGCTGGTCGTGAACACCGCCGCGGTGCTCGCACGGGTGAACCGACTCCTCGGCGAACGACCGGGCGAAGGGGACGCCTACCACCTCGGGCGACTGCCGGGGTTCGAGCAGTTGGCGGGGCGCTCGACGTACGAGAGCTACGGGCGGGTCGGCCACTCGCCGGCGCGGTACACGGTGCCGGGACGGGTCATAATCGACCGCTCGAACTCGTTTCTCTGGTCGGAGACGAACCTCGCGGGCTGTCTCGACATGGTCGAGCGGTCGGGGAAACCCCTCCAGGAACTCGGCTGGGCGTCCATCGGCAACGTGCTGACGGCGATGCAGGTCCGGGAGGCACGGGCTCGCGACGTGCTCACGCCGTGGCACTCCTGGCGACACGAGCAGTTCAAGCGCGCCGGCCAACTCCACGACGCCGACCGCGGAGGGACGACGCTCTCCCCGAGGGTGGGGGTCCACGAGGACGTCCACGAACTCGACTTCTCCAGTCTCTACCCGAACGTCATCGTCACGCGGAACGTCAGTCCCGAGACGACACGGTGTGACTGCCATCGCGGACGACCGGACGTGCCCGGTCTCGACTACGCCGTCTGTGACGAGCAGGGCTACCTCCCCGAGGTGCTCGAACCGCTCGTCGACGACCGCGACGCCATCAAAGCCCGGCTGCGGGACTGTTCGGACCCCGAAGAGCGCGCGGTCCTCGAAGGGCGGTCGGCGGCCATCAAGTGGGTGCTCGTCAGCTGTTTCGGCTACCAGGGGTTCTCGAACGCGAAGTTCGGTCGAATCGAGTGTCACGAGGCCATCAACGCCTACGCTCGCGAGATACTGCTGGACGCGAAGGCGACCCTCGAGCGCAACGGCTGGCGGGTCGTCCACGGCATCGTCGACTCGCTGTGGGTCACCGCTCGTGAGGACGAGCTTCAGGTCCCGCTCGACGCGCTCTGTACGGCCATCACCGACGAGACCGGTATCCGACTGGAGTACGAGGGGCGGTTCGACTGGGTGGCGTTCGTCCCGCGACGGACGTCGAACACCGGCGCGCTCACGAAGTACTTCGGCCGGCGGGCCGACCGTCGGACGGACGACCCCGCGGCGTACAAGTTCCGGGGTATCGAGTGTCGCCAGCGGTCGACGCCGCCGTTCGTCGCCGACGTCCAGCGGGAACTGATCCGGGTGTTCGACAGGACTCGCTCGCCGGAGGCGGTGTGTACGCGGCTGGCGACGCGACTCGCCGACCTCCGGAACGGCGCGGTCGACCCCTCGGAGCTAGTCGTCGAGAACCGCGTCTCGAAGACGGCCGACGAGTACGTTCAGGCGACGCGTAACGCCGCCGCACTGGAGCGGTCGGCGTCGTTAGGCGTCGCGAAACACCCCGGCGAGAGCGTCGGCTACGTCGTCGTCGACGACGACGCGGCCGCCCCCGAGCGGGTGAGGCTGGCCTCCGAAGCTCCCGCGACCTACGACACCGAGTTCTACGCGGGGCTGCTCGTCCGGGCGGCCGAGAGCGTCTGCTCGCCGGTCGGTTGGCGCGAGGCCGACGTCGACGCGGCGCTCGCCGAGACGACGGACCGTCGACTCACCGACGGGGAGTGGGGCGAGCGAGAGGCACGAGGCGCTCAGGCGAGTCGGTCGGACCCCCAGGCGTGATACTCCTCGAGCGCCGCGAGGCCGGCGTCGGTGATGGCGTAGTAGTTCGTCCGGCGGTCGATGGTCCCCTTCGAGACCAGCCCGGCGTCGACGACCGTGTCGAGGTTCGGGTAGAGTCGGCCGTGGGTAATCTCCTGGCCCGACTGCGCTTCGAGGTCCTCCTTGATGGACTGGCCCGACGGCTGGTCCAGTCCGGCGATGACGTACAGCAGGTCGCGCTGGAACCCGGTCAACCCGTGGATGGAACGACTGCTCGCACTGGCTCCGGTCCCGGCTGCGACACCTTCGTCTGGCGTGGACATGGTCCGCTATAGGTATCAGCGGTGTATTGTTATACTCCGCCAAGACACTCAACAGAACGCAACAGTAACCGTTGCACGACTGTCTTCGGCCGTATGCTGTGCTTTATGCTTCATCTGGGAAGCTCTCGGAACGAACGAGGTGGTCGTCGGACGACCACCTAGAGGCACGTGCCAACATTTGCCGCGATACGTAGGCGCATGTACCTGGGGCGATGACTGTTGGCTGACGGCGCTGTGTAGGCAACAGCCTGGCTATCATTGTCGGGGGGCGTCACCGTCGCGCCCCACTTCCGTTTACCACCGAGCCTCGCCGCTAGCGCTCAGTTCGCGAGCGCGTCCCACGCGACCACCACCGAGGGCGTGACGACGAGGGCGGTGACGTAGGAGTAGACGACCGTGAGCGCGACGAGGACGCCGAACTGCCCGAGGACGGGGAAGATAGCGAACACGAGTACGCCGATGCCCGACGCCGTGGTGAGCATGCTCCCCGTGAGCGCGCCGCCGGTGCCCGCGACGGTCCGGTCGAGCGCGGCGAACACGTCGCCCGTGAGGCGGTACTCGTCGACGAACCGGTGGACGACGTGGACGGAGTAGTCGATGCCGAGTCCCAGCGCGATGGCGAGGATGGTCGCCGTCAGCGCGTTGAACGGGATGTCGAGCAGGCGCATCGTCCCGGCGAGCAGCGCTACCGACACGACGATGGGCGCGAGGTTGACCAGCCCCAGCGACGCCCGCCGTTCGAGGACGTGGTAGACGGCGAGCAGAAACACCGCCGTCGCGACGAGCGCGACCGCCAGACTCCGAAGCGTCGACTCCAGGATGACGTCCGCGGTCGCCTCGAAGACGACGATGGGCCCGGTCGCCGTCGCTGCCAGCCGGTAGCGGTCGGCCATCTCGCGGGCGTCGGCCGTGACCTCGGCCTGGTCGGCGTCGGCCTCGACGGCGTAGACGACCTGCGTGCTCGTGTACTCCTCGTCGATGTAGTGGAGCGCCTGCGCGCGGGCCGGCGAGGCCAACAGCGCGTCGTAGATCCGTTCGAGGTCGTCGTCGGGGACGCCGTCGTCGTCGACGTCGTTTCGCTCGACGAGTGCCCGGAACGCGGGGTCGCGAGCGGCGTAGTCGTCGACGACCGTCAGGATGCTCGTCGGCTCCGCACGCCGGTTCTCGGCGACGAACGAGTCGGGCGGGTCGCGATTCGCACGCTGGAGCGATTCGAGCGCGTAGTCTGCCGTCAGCGGCCCTTCGGCGTAGACGGTGACGGTGTCGTCCTCTGCGGAGGCGAACTTCGATTCGAGCAGGTCGAGCGTCCCCGTGACGGTGTACTCGCCGGGTGCGAACGGTTCGGGCAGCGCCTCCAGGTACGCGGGGGCGTCGTCGGGAGGGAGGAAGTCCTCGGTGTCGAACGACGTCCCCACGCCGGTCGCGTAGACCGCCGACCCGGCGGTTAGGACGACGATACCAGCGAGAAACAGGTACGGCGCACGGCGGGCGACGACGACGCCGACCGAGAGCACGCGAGCGAGCGCCGACCCCTCCGCCCCCAGCGGGCGCTCGCCGAACCGCGGCAGGCCCCACCGGTCGCTGCGGGTGTCGACGGCGACCTTCGTCGCCGGGAGGAAGAGACCGAAGATGAGGAACGTGAAGACGATGCCGACGGCGGCGATGAACCCGAAGTCGCGGATGGGCGCGAGTCTGCTGACGCCGTTGGAGGCGAAGCCGAAGACGGTCGTCCCGGTGACGATGAAGAACGCGACGAGCAGTTGGTCGGTCGCGGTCCGCATCGACGGGCGGACCGCCCGGCCCGCGACGCGCTCCTCGCGATAGCGGTTGATGGCGTGGATGCCGAAGTCGATACCGACCGCGAGCAAGAGCGGCGGGACGGCGATGAGCAACTGCGAGAACGGGATGCCCGCCAGTCCGAGGAAGCCGAACGTCCAGAGCACCGCCATCGCGAGGGCGACGACGCCCAACAGCAGGTCCAGCGGGTCGCGATAGGAGACCACGAGGAACAGGACGATGAGCACGACGGCGGCGGGGACGACGATGAGCAACGAGTCGCCGATGACCGTCTGGCTCTCGGCGGCGATAATCCCCGCCCCGAACACGGTGACGTCGGCGTCGACCGTGCTCGCGACGAACCGGGCCTCCTCCTGGATAGGCGTCAGTGGACTCTCGCCGCTCTGGCCCGCCGACTGGGAGACCCCCCCAGGGACGTCGTGTTCGACGACGCCGATGGTCGCCGACGCCGTGGCCGCCTCGCGGTCGAAGTCGTCGCTGACGACCCCGAGGAAGGCGTCGGTGGCCGCCGCTCGTCGGACGGCCTCGCGGACCTGTGACTCGCTGGCTCCGTCGATGGCGGCGTACTGGGCGTCGAGCGTCGTCGCGTCGGGGTCGATGGTCTGGGCGACGATGGCCGCGGCGCTCGACGTCGACGCGACGCGCATCGAGGGACGGTCGGCCATCCGGCGCTGGACCGTCAGCATCGACAGCAGTTGGTCGCTCGCGAGCACGTTCGTCCCCTGCTGGACGAGCTGGGTCGTCCCGTTCGTCGTCGCGAACGGGGGGGTGAACTCCTGGTTCACTCGGTCGAGCGCCACCTGCTCGGGGCTGTCCTCGGTGAACTGCTCGGTGCCGGCCTCGGTCGAGATGTTGCCGACCCCGACGGCGAACACCGCCGACACCATCAAGAACGCGACGACGACGGCCACCGGCCGCTCCGTTATCCAGTCGTCGACGCGGTCGATGGCGCGCTGGTAGAGCCGTTCGGAGCGCTCGGGACGCTCGTCGGTGCCGCCGTCCGAGTGAGCCGCGTCGGAGCGGTCGGGGCGGGTCACTCAGTCGCCCCCGTCGCCCTCGTCTCGCTGCCGGCGGACGGTGACGGCGACCCCCACGCCGACGAGCAAGAGCGCGAGCACCACCAGCACGGCCCATAAGCTGCCGAACAGGCCGCCGCCCTCGGGCTCCCGCACTTCGACGGGCACCTCGTACGGTTCTGAGAGCTTCGTGTCGCCGGCCGCCGTGTCGTACTGGAAGTCGACGCTCAACGGGTAGGTACCGGGGGGAGCGTCGCCGCTCGCGCTCACCTCGAAGGTGACGTTCACCGACTCGCCGGGGGCGAGCTCCGCGACGAACGCCTCGTCGCGGTCGACGCTCAGCGGGTCGTCGACGAACGCCTTGGCGTTGACGTTCCGGACGGTGCCGTTCCGTTCGTTCGTGAGTTCGAGCGTGACGGTCGCGGTTCCGCCGACGTCGACGGGGCCGCTGCGCCGGACGATGCGGAACTCCTCGCGTTCGGGACCGACGTCGACCTGCGCGGGGAGACGGTCGCTCGTCCGCGCGGTCCCGTCCGTGTCGTCGTAGTCGACGACGAACGAGAACTGTCTGGGGCCGGGGTCGGCGCTCGTCGTCACCTCGACGGGGAACGAGACGGTGGTCGACGCGCCCGCGGCGAGGCTACCGACCGCGACCTCGGTCGACTGCGGTTCGACGTTCTCGCCGGGAGCGAGGAGGCGGACGACCGCGTTCTCGGCGTCGCCGGGGCCGTCGTTGCGAACCGTGACGGTGAGGCGACCCTCGTCGCCGACGCTGAGGTTGCCGCTCGCGTTCGCCAGCGAGAACGCCTGCTCGTCGGCCGGTTCGACGCCGAACGTGACGGGGTCGGCCCGGGCCGAATCGCCGTCGGCGTCGACGTAGCTCACCGCCGTCCGGAGCGGGTACGACCGCCGTTCGGAGTCGTTCGCCGCCCGCACGTCGAACGCGACGGTCCGCTCCTCGCCGGCGGGCCAGTCGCCGACGAACGCCGTGGCGTTGCCGGCCCGCCCGACGACGAGTTCGGGGCCGAGCGAGGAGAGCGAGACGGTCGCTTCGCTCGCGTCCGCGCCGGCGTTGCGGAGCGTGACGTCGACCGTCCCCTCCCCGCCGATGGGGACGTCGGCGGCCGTCGAGACGAGTTCGAAGTCGTCGGTCGCCTCCCCGACGGCCACGCCGAACGCGACCGGTCCGGCCCGGCCGGGTTCGTTCTCCGTGTCGGTGTACGACAGCGACGCTTGCACCGGGTACTCGCCGACGGCGACCCCACGACCGGCGAGCGCGCTCACCTCGACCGTGCGCGTCTCGCCGGCGGGCCAGTCGCCGACGAAGACGCTCGCGTTGGGTGACTCGCCGAACAGCACCGCGCTGCCGAGCGACTGGAGCGAGAGCACCGCGTCGTCGGCGTCCTCGCCGGTGTTCTCGACGGTGAGCGAGACGGTCCCCTCCGCGCCCGGTTCGAGCGTCGAGTCGACGGCCGTCACGGCGAGGTCGGCGTCGCGCTCCTCGACGGTCACCTGTGCGGCGAGCGGGGCGCTCCGTCCCCGTTCGTCCCCCTCGGTCCGGAACTGGACGACGAACGACACCTGCCGGTCACCGGGGGCGACACCCGGTCGGACTGCGACCGGGTAGTCGAAGTCGACAGACTCGCCGTCGTCGAGGTCGCCGAGGACTACCTCGGACTGTCTGGGCGTGACGTCGCTCGCGTTCGAGGCGACGACGAGGACGGCGTCCTCCACGTCGTCCGGGCCGTCGTTGGTGACGGTCCCGGAGACGGTGCCGTCGCTCCCGACGGCGAGCGAGGCGTCGACGTCGTCGAGCGAGAAGTTCTGCGCGTCGGTTCGAGGGCCGCCCGGCGTGGGCGTCGCCGTCGGGGGGGCCGACCCCGACGGTGCTGCCTCGCCCGCGGCCGACCCGTCGGGGGCCGACGGCCCGGCCTGCCCGCCACCCGAGGTCGGCGACGCGGCCGGCGATTGCGACGGCTCCGTACCGGCCGTCGACGGTGGCGTACCGGAGGGCGGTCCCGCCGGTGACGCGGTCGCCGACGCGTCGGCGTTCTCGTTGCCCGAGTCGTTCTCCGGCCCGGTCTCGGTCGGCGTCTGGGTCGCGACCACCTCGCCTGTGACGTCGGCCGTCGTCACACCGGGAGGACCGTCGGCCGGCCCTCCGACCCCGGTCGCCACGCCCTGTACCACGAGCGCACCGACGAGGACGACGAGCAGGAGGTTACGACGCACGCGCTCCCCACTCCGCCGCGCACGACCCCGGCGTCAGTACCATCGTGATAACAGCCCCCACACAGAGAGTAGAAACTTGACAACAGAATTATTAGTTTCGGAGCGACGCAGAATCGCCGCCTCCCGGTCGTTAGGAGTATCCTTCCGGACGTAACGTCCATCTATTCTGTCAGTTAGTCACACCCGTGGCGGTGTCCAGACAGAGGGGAGTGAGCGAGGCGTGGGCGGCGAGCGGGTGACGCTCGTCGGTACCCCCGCCGGTGGACGCGAACCGTCACCGGCCCGAGCGCCCGAGCGCTGGTCGCAGTTCCCCACAGCCATCAGGCTCCGTCTCGATAGCGCTCGTGCCACCCGCCGAGCGTCTCCGAGAGCGCCGCCATCGTGCTACCGACGTTCAGAATCTGGTAGCCCTGCTCGACCTTCCGGTGGACATCGTCCATCCCGAAGGTGAGGTTCCCGACGGGGACGCCCGCGTCGAGACAGCGGTCCCGGACCGTCTCGACGGCCGCCTCGACGTCGGGGTGGTCGACCTGTCCGGGGTGGCCCGTCGACACCGAGAGGTCGAGCGGACCGACGAAGACGAACCCCAACTCGGGGACCGCGAGGATGTCGTCGAGGTGCTCGACGGCCCGCAGCGACTCGACGGTGACACCGAGCAGCGTCTCGCGGTCCTCGACGGTCGGGTAGTCCTCGACGTGTCCCCAGCGTCGTGCTCGGGGGGCGGCCATCCCGCGCTGGCCCGGGCCGCCGTCGTAGGTGAACCGGGCGGCTTCGACGACCCGGCGGGCCTCCTCGGCCGTCTCCACGCGCGAGACGAACGCCGTCCTGACGCCGGCGTCGAGCACCTTCCGGACCATCGCCGGGTCGGGCGACGGCAGGCGGACGAGCAGTTCCGTGTCGGTGGCGTCGGCCGCACGCAGCAGGTGTTCGAGCGTCGGCGCGTCGTAGACGCTCGGCCCCGCGTGTTCGAGGTCCAGCCATACGAAGTCGAAGCTGAACTCACCGTACAACTCGACGAGTGCTGGGCTGTAGAGACCGTCGAGCACGCCGAAGGCGGTGTCACCGTCCTCGACGATTCGTCGAAGACCGTTCTCGTTCGCTCGTGTCATGAGGAGTGGATGAACAGCAGTGTCGATAGCTGTTGGCGAACCACCAGTTCGACGAGACCGTCCGCGACGGGGAGGGGACGGGGTGGAGTCGGGGTGGCGACACCACGTGACGGCGGTGGAAACGACGCCCCCGAAAGTATGCTGTTCGACAACATTTAGCACACTGAAGTCGTAGTGGACGACTGCGCTCGCTCCGCCGACACGCCGCGAGGGGGAGAGACGTCGTGCCGAGTGCGACAGGGTGAGGACCGATGGCAGCCACGACAAGCACGACGGAGAACGTACGAATCGCACGGCGGGTCCCCGAAGACATCGCCACCGAACGACGGTTCGACCTCGTGGACGAGGTGTACACCGAGGACGCCGTCGAACACAGTCCGGTCGACGAGCGGCGAGGCCGGGCGTCCATCCGAGAGGGACTGGAGGAGTTCGTCGGCGGGTTCTCGGACTTCACGGCGACCGTCGACGACGTCGTCGCAGGAGACGACACCGTCGCCATGCGCGTGACGCTCAGCGGCACGCACGACGGTGATTTCATGGACATCGCGCCGACAGGCGAGTCCTTCGAGGTCGAGAACATGGTGTTCACACGACTGGAGGACGGCCGGATCGCCGAACGGTGGATACTCCCGGACATGCTCGGGATGCTCCGGCAACTCGGGGTCGTCGAGTCGCCGATGCGGTGACCCGACACCCGATTTTTCGGTCGCGGAGGACCGACGCGCGAGCGACCGCACCGGGGCGAACCGCGTTCGGAGTCGGCCGGTGAGGTGTCTCACGTCGTCGACGTTCGACAGGAGGACCCCGACGAAGATGACGAGGAAGCCCGCGAACGCGTCGGTGCGGCCCGTTCGCCGAGCACCAGCCTCCCGGATACTCGCTCGGGCGGCGACGACCCCGTCCGCTAGTGTCAACTTATCTATCTTTGTGCCCTACGGGGCGTATGCGGCTCGTACAGGTACTGATTCCGGAGGGGGCACGAGAGCACGTCCTCGAGACCCTCGACGACGAGGGGATAGACTACGCCGCCTTCGAGGAGATCGGGCGGGGGGATTTCGAGGCGATGGTGCAGTTCCCGGTCCCGCCGAGCGGCGTCGAACCGGTGCTCGAACGGCTGACCGACGCGGGCATCCGCGAGGACTCCTACACCATCGTCCTCGCCCCCGAGACCGTCGTCTCACAGCGTCTCACGGCGCTCATCGAGCGGTATCCGGGGCTACGTATCTCGCGGGAGGAGCTGTACGCCCGGGCGGAGGACCTCGCGCCGGCGAACTCGACGTTCTTCGCCTTCCTCGTGTTGAGCACCGTCATCGCGACGACGGGGCTGTTGCTCGACTCGGCGGCGACCATCATCGGGGCGATGGTCGTCGCGCCGCTGATGGGGCCGGCCATCTCCGCCAGCGTCGGGACCGTCCTCGACGACCAGCGCATGGCCGCCCGAGGGGTCAGACTCCAGGTCGTCGGCCTCCTCGCAGCCATCGCGACCGGCGCGGTGATGGGCTGGCTGCTCCAGTTCACCATCCTCATCCCGCCGGACCTCGACATCCTCACCGTCCCCCAGATCGTCGAGCGGACGAACCCGAACTTCCTCTCGCTGTTCCTCGCGCTCGGGTCCGGACTCGCCGGGGCCATCAGCATCATGCGCGGGTCCGGGTCGACGCTCGTCGGCGTCGCCATCGCCGTCGCGCTCATCCCCCCCGCCGCCACCGCCGGCCTCGGCCTCGCGTTCGGCCCCTTCGGCGTCGCCGTCGGCGCGAGCGTCCTCGTGCTGGTCAACCTGCTGGCCATCAACCTCTCGGCGCTCGTCCTGTTCTACCTCGCCGGGTTCAGACCGCTCGACGCCGACCAGGTCGAGGGCGTTCGCCGGTCGGTCGTCTCGCGCATCGCCGTCATCGCCGTCGGCATCGTCGTCCTCTCGGTCGTCCTCGGGGCCGTCACCTGGACGACGTTCCAGACCGAGTCCTACGCGGCCCAGGCCCAGAACGAGATCCAACAGGAGTTCGACCGGGTCGACGCCGAGGGCGTCGAACTCGTCTCCGTCGAGGTGGCGTACGAACCCGTCGACCTCGTGCTCGGGAACGAACCCGAGGTCGACGTCCTCATCGGCATCCCGAGGGACGTCCAGGCACCACCGGACCTGGCCCAGCGCCTCGACGACCACCTGACCGAGCAGTTGGGGCGGGACGTCGTCGTCCGGATGGGGTTCGTCGAGGCGGAGGTCTCCGAGTCCGAACCGCCCGACCCGCCGTTCGGACGGGTGGCTGAGTCCTCCCCCACGTCGCTGGCGGACCGACGACTCACGACCGTCGCCACGTAGACGAGGACGAACGACCTCTCATATCAGAAGTGAGTAGCGTAACACATTTGTGAACCAGTCAGGTCTGACCAGATACGATGTACACTGGACTCGTCGAAGAAGTCGGACGAATCGTGGCGGTCACCCCCGAGACGAGCGGCTGTCGAGTCGTCGTCGAAGCGCCGGTCACAGACCTCGCCGTCGACGACAGCGTCGCCGTCAGCGGTGTCTGTCTGACCGCGGAAGCCGTCGGCGACGGCTGGTTCGAAGCGTACCTCTCGGCAGAGACCGTCGAACGGACGTATCTCGCGTCACTTCGACCGGGAGCGGCCGTGAACATCGAACGTCCGCTCTCGGCGGACGGACGGTTCGACGGCCACGTCGTCAAGGGGACGACCGACACGACGACGGAGGTCGTCGCCATCGAGGAGCGAGGCGACAACGACGACCGACTGCTCACCGTCGCGATTCCCGACGGGTACGAGCAGTACCTCGTCGAGAAGGGAGCGGTCGCTGTGGACGGAATCAGTCTGACCGTCGCCGACCTCACCGAAGAGACGTTCACGCTCGCGATTATCCCACAGACGAACGCGAAGACGACCCTCTCGGAGAAAGCGGTCGGCGACCCGGTCCACTTCGAAGCGGACGTGCTGGCGAAGTACGTCGAACGCCAACAGACAGTCGGAGCGACATGAAACGAACGATGTGCTCCACGCAGTCGGTGGCGATACGTGATGCCGACTGCCGAAGTGTCACCACCGACGCCTCGGCGAACGCCCGTCGCCTGGAGGTACACGTGTGATACAGACGACGTTGGTCCAGCTCGACAACTACGGCCCGTGGACGGTGACGCCGGAGCCACGAGCGGAGATGTGCCTCCAGGCCCTCCAGGCACGGCTGTACGCCGACCTCGCGGAGGCAGTAGGTCACCGTAATGGCTACGCGTTCTACACCCGCGGAGACAATATGATCAGCGTCACAAACGGCATCGGTCGCGAGGCGCACGCCGAGATTCAATCGTCGCTCGCCGTCCAGTACCCCGTCACGACGAGCATGGCGATTGGGACGGGAGCAACCCCGAAGGAAGCGGTCGACGACGCCTCCGCGCTGATGCAGTCGGCGGGCGGCGCACAGTCTCCCAACCGAGAGATGGTCGTCGCTGGCACGTCGGCCCCGCCCTCGACCGACCAGCACCTCTCGGTTGCCCACTTCGACGTCATTGACGTGACCGGGCGGTACACGGACCGGATGGGTGCGTTCGAGACGTACCGAACCATCGAACGGGGGTACTCCTCGCTGATGGACCACCTCTACACTGCCC
Organism: Halomarina rubra; assembly: GCF_023699475.1. GTDB lineage: Archaea > Halobacteriota > Halobacteria > Halobacteriales > Haloarculaceae > Halomarina > Halomarina rubra. Next base: position 484,904 of record NZ_JALXFV010000005.1, read on the forward strand.
ACGGCGCGCTGTCGTTCTTCGTCGGGGGAGACAACGTCGTCGCGCTCTGCCCATCGCTTCCGCAAGTCGCCTACCGCGAAGCGCTCGAACACGTCCGTGAGGCGACCGGAGTCACGTTACAGGTCGGCGTCGGAACGGGGGCGACGGCGACAGAGGCGGGGATGGCTGCCAAACACGGCCTCGAACGGTGTCGGAAGGAAACGGTTCGAATCACGATGGCTAGAGACTGACGACCGACGCTACCGGTGTCTCCCCGGATTCGGCCAGTGTGCTACTTTCGGATAGCTCACTCTCAAGTACCGAACAGTGTCTCGCGACAGAACCAACTGTTTTCCGTGTGACTCACTGCGATTTCCCAAGCGGAGTCACCACACACCGTGTGCTCGCGCCCCGATTATGAAGGGGCCGCCTGAACTGCCTGTTCCTTTCCGCGTGTCCGGAGCGCGGGACCACCGAGTGTCCGTCGGACCCGTGATACGTGCCCACAATGTCCCAGACTACCCCCGCGATATCGCTGGAAACGACGTTCGAGATACTGAGCGACGACCACCGCCGACAGATCCTCCAGGACGTCGCCGAGGAGACGACCCCGGCGCACCCCGAAATTACGCTGGACACACTGCTCAGCGGCCGTGAGACGACCGGTTCCGCGACCGACCTCGAACTCGAGTTCCAACACGTCCAGCTCCCGAAGCTGGCGGACGAGGAGCTCATCGGTTGGAATCGGAGTCGAGGTGTAGTGTACCGGGGCCAGGCGTTCGACGACGTCGCCCCGATGCTCACGCTCTTAGAGGAGCACGAGGAGGAGCTGCCGAACTAGCGACACCGACGTTTCGAGCCACTTCGGCCGACACGACACGAACCATGAGTGACCACGACCAGAGAGAGACCCGCCACGACCCCGACGTGGGCTTCGTTCGGACAGTCGCCGACGACGAGTCGCCGTGCGACGCCGTCGTCCAGGCTGTCGCCGACGCGACCGAGCGTGCCCCCGAGTCGCTCCCGGAGACACTCTACAGTGCGACGAGTCCACACGCACTCGAACAGCTGTTCCGACAGCCGTCCGAGCGCGGAGACCAGACGGCTGCGGTCGTCTTCCGGTTCTGTGAGCGCCTCGTCACGCTCTCCGACGAGGGGTACGTCGTGGTACAGGAGACCGCCGAATCGGAGTAACGTCTCCACCGTCGCGTGTCGCGGACGCTCGTGGGACGACACTCCCCTCCGACGGCCACGACGCCCTGCCGTCCCAACGGGTGCCACTCGCGGCGGAACCCGTCGATTCGAGGGGTGACACGCCACACGCGCTCGTTCCCGAGAAGAGGTTCGAGGAGTGCGACGAGAGTCAGTCACCCACACACCAATCTCTTTGGGTGAAGACGTTACGGACCTGCCTGTCTGTCTTACTAGCATGAACGACGCCGATTTCGGCATCTCGACGACGACGGTGCACTCGCTGTTGGGGACGAAGACGCGCTGTCAGGTCATCACCCTCCTGCTCGAAGCGGAGCGGACGTGGGACGTCGAGACGCTGGCCGCAGAGCTCGTCCGGCTCGACCCGACCCTCGCTCCGGACGGTGCGCAGGTCGAGAATCACACGGACCGTCTCGCCACCCGACTGTACCACTGTACGCTCCCGAAACTCGCCGACGAGGACGTCGTCGACTTCGACCACGACGCGATGGTCGTGACGCCGGGCGAGAACCTCTCGGCGGTGGGCGCGTACCTCGGCGAGTCCCTCGACTGCTCGGAGGCGTCGGTCGAGCAGGTCTCGCTCAACGCCTGAGCGCGACCGAATCGTCACAGAACCGTCACAGAACCGACTCAGAGACCGCAGGCACCGGTCCGTTCGAGAATCGCCGTGTACTGATTGGGGCCGAGTTCCTGTTCGTCACCGTACTGGTCGACCCGCGGGACGACCCCCAGCGGGACGAGGTCCGACAGCGACCCGGGAGTGGGTCGCTGGGGGACGAACGCCGGCGGTCGGGGGCCGAACTCCTCGACGAGTTCGTAGTTGTACTGCCCGGCGACCAGGTTCTCGAGGTACGAGGCTCGCTCCGGGTCGTACCCGAAACGGAACTCCTCTCTGAGGTTCAGGAGGTCCCGGCGCGTGACCTGGAGGTACGTCGGACACGGGTCGACGTCGACGCCGGCCCGGTCGTCGTCGTGAAAGCGCTCGACGGCCATCCCGTGTGGGATGGCGGTGTCCTGGAAGTCGTTGCGCGAGACGCCGAGCGTCGCGTTCGGTGACGCGTTCGCATCGAGCCACGTGACGGCCGCGTCGCGCGGTTGGGAGGCGTAGCCGGCGGTGCCGACGGCGGCGTACGCGCCGCTGGTGAGCACCAGACACGCGACGAGGGCGCGCGCGACGGACGGCCGACGCACCCGCAGCCGGGAGAGCGAACTCGCGAGCACCACGGCGAGCAACGGGAACGTCGGCAGCAGGTGGTGGACGCGGAAGTCGTGCCACTGGGAGAACAACAGGAGGTAGCTCCCGAGGCCGACCAGCGCGAGCGTGACGCCGGCGGCGGTCGTCCGCCGACCGACGCTGCGGACGCTGGCGAGGACGCCGACGACGCTCCCCACGAACAGCGGCAGTCCGAGGCCGTTGACGTAGCCACGGAGGAACCACCACCAGACCGGCGCGTCCGGTCCGGTCTCGCTGTAGGTCCGGCCGACCGACTCCCCGAGCACGCGGTCGACAAGCGGGTCGAAACTCGCCGAGACGAGCACGCTGGGGAAACAGAGGACGATGGTCACCGCACCGAGCGCTCCCCCAGCGACGAGCACCTTCGCGTGACCCAGCGCCGGGCGGTAGTTCCCGGTCGTGTGGACGCGGAGGGCGTAGCCGACGACGAGGACGACGACGATTGGTGCAGCGGTGAGTTTGAACGCGATGGCGAGGGCCCCGGTGAGACACCCCGCGAGGAACCGGCGGGGCGCGCCCGTCTCCGTGTACTGGACCGTGTAGTAGAACGCGAGCAGGAAGAAGAACAGCGCCGGCACGTCCTCGCCGGCCTCGTGAGCGAGGACCAGGAACCCGAACGTGACCGTCAGGAGCACCGCCGCCAGGCGGCCGGTCGGCCGGTCGCGAATCGTCGTCCCGATACGGTAGGTGACGTAGACGGCACCCACGGCGAAGGCGACGTTCGCGAGGCGAGCGAGGACGATACACGCCATCCAGAACCACTCCGGCGTGTCGTGCCAGAGCTGCCAGTACCGGAAGCTGTCGTCCGGGGAGACGAACCCGGTGAGGACGTCGACACGACCGAGCAGGAGCGTCGCCGCGACGACGGGCAGCAACACGACGGCGTAGAGGTAGAACGTCCCCGCGAACGCCGTCCGCCCCCACGTCACGCCCTCTTGTAAGGAGGCGACGCTGGGGTCGTCGACGACGGTCCCGTACGCGACCAGCACGTCGAGCAACCGGTCGCGCTCGTCGCGCGTCGCGAAGTTCGGGGCCAGATGCCAGAACCAGAACCCCGCGAGCACGGCCGCCGAACACAACACGTACAGGAGGTAGGGGTCCTCGCGGAGGTCACGTCGGACCTGTCGTCTCGCTCGCCGACAAACGCTGCGCGCGGCTCCCGCCACGCGAGTCTCTCGTAACACGACTCGAACACGTCGGTTCTCGTCTGCGTCTTATACCGCTGTCGACACGACGCTCGGCGGCGACTTCTCGTCGGCGGCCGCGTCGACCGCGGCGGTGCTGGTCTCAGTTCACAGCGAGAGTTCCGTACCGAGTCCCGCCTCGTGGGCGGCGTCGTAGAGGACGCTCGCGGCGGCCACGTCGAAGACGGCGCTCCCCACGCTGTCGACGACCAGTACCTCCTCGGCCGACTCGCGACCGCTCGACCCGTCGAACAGCGACCCCATCGGGACGAGGTCATCGACGCCGAGGTCGGTCGCTGCGACGTCGCCGATGGCGGCCACCTCCTCGGGGACGTCGGCGAACACCCGTGCCGCGCGGTCGAACACCGCCGGTTCGAGTTCCTGCATCTCGGCGGTGTACGCCCCCACCGCGACCACCAGCGTCCCCGGCGAGAGCGCCTCGGCGGGGAAGACGGGCGTCGAACTCGTCGTCGCGGTGACGACCACCGTCGCGTCCTCGACGGCCTCCTCGGCCGACGCCACTGCCGTCGCGTCGAGACCGTCCTCCCGGAGCGCCGCCGCACAGTCGTGTTTCGAGTCGCTCGGGGAGTACACCGAGACCGACGCCACGTCACACAGTGCGGCGATGGCACGCGTCTGCCAGCGGGCCTGCGCACCGGCCCCGACGACGCCAACGCGGACGGGGTCGGTCGCGAGTTCGCGGGCGGCTAACCCACCGATGCACCCCGTTCGCGCGTTCGTCAGCCGAGTCGCGTTCAGGAATGCGAGTGGCTCGCCCGTCCCGGCGTCGCCGAGGACGAGTTGTGCGTGGAGCGACGGCAGCCCCCGCTCGTCGTTGCCGGGGAAGACGCTCGCGAGTTTGGTCGAGAAGTAGGGGTCGCCGTGGATGTACGCGGGCATCGCGAGTCCCGTCCCCAGCGCCTCCTCCGACTCGATGCCCTCGCCGATGGGGTAGTGCGGTCGGTGGGGACGCTCGACGTTGCCCGCCGTCTGTTCGACCAGCGCCCGTTCGACCGCGTCGGCGACCGACGGGAGGTCGAGGACCGCGTCCACGTCCTCGTCCGAGAGAGTCAGTACCATGCGACCCGTTCCGAGGCACGTCCGTTAGGTGTTGTGGGGCCGCCCGTTCGGAGCGGTCCGAGCGGCGAGAACGGGACTCCGGTCTTCATGCCGACAGGTCGGCGTAGGTTTATTCGCCACCCCTCCCGACCGAGCGAGTATGAACGTCGTTGTCGTGGGGGGTGGTATCGTCGGTCTCGCCTCGGCGTACTCGCTCGCTCGGGCAGGAGCGGACGTCACGCTCTGTGAACGGGGGGCGCTCGGGACGGAGAGCACGGCCCGGTCGGCGGGGGGAATCCGCTCGCAGTTCTCGACGGCGGTCAACGTCGAACTCTCGCTGGCGAGTCGCGAGGTGTGGGACAGCTTCGAAGCGCGCTTCGGCGTCGACATGGGCTACCGGCGTCACGGCTATCTCTTCCTCGCCCGGAGCGAGGCGACCGCCGAGCAGTTCCGCGAGAACGTCGCGATGCAGAACGACCTCGGCGTCGACAGCGAGTTCCTCACGCCCGCGGAGGCGACCGAGCACTGTCCGGAACTCCACGCCGAGCAGTTCGTCGGCGCGACGTTCAACGCCGCGGACGGCTACGCCGACCCGAACCTCGCCGTCCAGGGGTTCGCCGGAGCGGCCCGGGAGGCGGGTGCCGACATCCGCACCAAGACCGCCGTCACGGACCTGCACACCGACGAGCGAGCCGGGAAGCGAGTCGTCACGGGCGTCGAGACCGAGGACGGCCCGCTGGAGGCAGAGTTCGTCGTCAACGCCGCTGGCGCGTGGGCACGTCGCCTCGCCGCGATGGCCGACGTCGACCTCCCGATTCGCCCGCGACGACGGCAGATCGCCGTCGTCGACCCGAGCACGCACCTCGCCGAGGACGTCCCACTCACCATCGACCTCGAGACGGGGTCGTACTTCCGCCCCGAGCGGGAGGGGACCGCGCTGGTCGGCGGGCACTTCGGGAGCACCGACCCGGACGTGGACACGGAGGGGTACAGCGAGTCGATGGACATCGAGTGGGCCGCGACGGCCGTCGAACGCGCCGCCGACGCGGCGGGGTACTTCGACGGCGACTCACGCATCAGACGCGGGTGGGCCGGCCTGTACGCCGTGACGCCCGACCACCACCCCATCCTCGAGGAGACGATGCCGGGACTCGTGACAGCCGCCGGCTTCTCGGGCCACGGCTTCCAGCACGCCCCTGCGACCGGACAGTTGGTCGCCGAACTCTGTGTCGACGGTGCGACGTCGCTCGTCGACGTCGACGTACTGTCGAGTGACCGGTTCGACGCTAGTGATGGCCACCTCACCGAGCAGAACGTCGCCTGAGAAGTCTCGCGACCGGCGGAGTGCGACGGCCACGACTCGACGGCCGGTACGACCATCCCGTCGCTCCCCGACCCACCAGCATGGACCTGACCGTGGACCACGTCACCGTCGCCGGTGCCGACCTCGACGCACTCGACGCGGCCTTCGCGAGCGCCGGCCTCCCCGCGGAGTACGGCGGGGCGCACTCGAACGGCGTCACCCACATGTCGGTCGTCGGCTTTCGCGACGGGAGCTACGTTGAACTCGTCTCGACCGAAGCGTCGAACACGGCGTCACCGTGGTGGAACGACCCGATTCGCGCCGACGGCGGGCCGTGTGCGTGGGCAGTCGGCGTCGACGACATCGAGGCGGCGAGCGAGACGCTCCGCGAGCGTGGCGTCGCCATCGACGGCCCGCACGAGTACGAACGCGAGCGCCCGGACGGCACGCTCGTCGAGTGGGACCTCACGTTCCTCGGCGGGGGCGACCCCGGCCACACGTTGCCGTTCCTCATCAGCGACCGGACGCCACGCGAGCGGCGCGTCCGGCCGACCGGCGACCTGGGTGCGTCAGCGATTCGTGGCGTGGAGACGGTCGTGCTCGCGGTCGCCAATCTGGAGGCGGCTATCGAGCGGTTCGAGACCGCGTTCGACCTGCGCGGGGTCGAGCGCGGCGTCCCCTCGCCGTTCGACGCGTCAGTGGCTCGCTTCCCCGGGACGCCGGTCGCACTGGCCGAACCGACGTCGGACGGGTGGCTCGCCGACCGACTCGACCGGTTCGGGCCGCTGCCGGTCGCGTACCTCCTCGGTCTCGACGCTCGGGCCGACGGGCGGTTCGACGTCGGCCGGGCAGCCCCGTTCGGCGACCGTGAGGTTCGGTGGCTGGGACTGACCGAACCCGTAGGGTGTCCGTACCTCGGGCTCGTCGACGCGACACGCTGACCACAGCTACAAAGGCCACCCCCATCACGAGAGGGCATGAACGTCGTCCGACTGGTCTCGGAGGAGGCCGCCGTCCGTCGCTATCTCGAGGAACTCTGGCTGCCGTACAACCGCGAGTTCGAAATGCTCCTCGACGACTTCGCGCTCGCCGAGGACGTCGACATCGTCGCCGAGGAACTCGCGTTCCGCGTCGACCGCCTGGAGTCGGCGGGCCGTCGGACGTGGGTGGCAGTCGACGGCGCGCCCGGAGACGTGGACCTCGCCACCACGGACGGTGAGCTGGTCGGCTTCGTCGCGGCCACTCTCGACGAGGCCCCGAGCGTCTTCGACCGCCCCGACCGCCTGCTCGTCACCGACATCTACGTTCGGGAGTCGTATCGCGGGACGGACATCGCCCGCGAGTTGGTTGAGCGGGCCAGAACGTGGGCGCGGGAGGTAGGCTGTGACGAACTCACGCTCGACGTCGACGTCGGGAACGACCGTGCCATCGCGTTCTACGAGAAGCTCGGCTTCGAGACACGGCAGTACTCGATGACGAGCAACGTCGACGGGTGAGCCAGTCGGGGAGGCTCGCTACCCGCCGAGGAACTGTCGTCTGACCTCCTCGTCGTTCAGCAACTCGTCGCCGCCACCCTCGTAGCGGTTCTCGCCGTTCGCGAGGACGTACCCACGGTCACAGCGCCGGAGCGCCTCCTTCGCGTTCTGCTCGACGATGAGTACGGCCGTCCCCATCTCGTTGATATCGTCGATGCGGTCGAACATCTCGTCGACGAGGTCCGGCGCGAGACCCGCCGACGGTTCGTCGAGCAACACTAGGTCGGGGTCGAGCATCAGCGCACAGCCCATCGCGAGCATCTGCTGTTGGCCCCCCGAGAGCGTCCCCGCGACCTGCTCGCCACGGTCGGCCAACACCGGGAACCGCTCGAAGATAGCTTCGCGACGCGACTCGGGCACGTCGTCGAGGATGTACCCACCCAGTCGGAGGTTCTCGTCGACGGTGAGCGACGGGAACACGTTCTCGGTCTGGGGAACGTAGCTCAACCCCTCGTGGATGACCCGCTCGGGGGAGTGTGCCGTGATGTCGGTGCCGTCGAAGGTGATGGATCCGCCCTGTCGGTCGGCGATGCCGAAGACGGACTTCATCGCCGTCGACTTCCCGGCCCCGTTCGGCCCGACGATGGCGACGTACTCCCCCCGGTCGACGGTGAGGTCGACGTCGGAGAGCACCTGCAGGTCGCCGTAGCCGGCGTCCAGGTTCGAGACGTCGAGCAGGCTCATCGGTGGTCACCTCCGGGGGCCGCGTTCGACGGGGCGTGTACCCGTACCCACCGTGTTTCAGCGACGATACGGCGACTCTCTCGGTGTCTGTGTTCGTCCATGCTCATTCCCCGAGGTAGGCTTCGATGACGCGTTCGTCTGCCAACACCGCCGCAGGCTCGCCCTCGACGAGGAGGCTCCCCTGTTCGAGGACGACGAGGCGGTCGACCAGTTCGGTCAGCGTCTCCAGTTCGTGTTCGATGATGACGACGGTCATCCCCTCGTCGTTGAGGTCGGCGATGCGGCCAGCGATCTCGTTCGTCAGGGTCGGGTTGACGCCCGCGAACGGCTCGTCGAGCAACAGCACCTCCGGGTCGAGCATCAACACGCGGGCCAGCTCCAGCAGCTTGCGCTGGCCACCCGAGAGCGCCCCGCTGTACTCATCTTTCAGGTGGTCGAGTTCGAACGCCTCGATGAGTTCGTCGGCCCGGTCCCGGACCGCCTGCTCCTCCTCGCGCATCCCCGAGGTCCGCAACAGCGCGGGGAGCGCCCGTTCGCCGCGCTGGTCGGGCGCTGCCAGTCGGACGTTGTCGCGGACGGTCATCGTCTCCAGTTCGCGCGTCCGCTGGAACGTCCGGACGAGACCGGTCTTCGCCAGTGATTCGGGAGCGTCGCCGGTGACGTCCTCGCCGTCGAACCGGACCGTTCCGGCGTCCGGTGCGACGACGCCGCTGACGCAGTTGAAGAACGTCGACTTCCCGGCCCCGTTGGGCCCCATCACGCCGACGAGTTCGCCACGGTCGACCGAGACCGAGAGGTCGTCGAGGGCACGAAGCCCACCGAAGTCCTTCACCAGTCCGTCGACGTCGAGCAGGCTCACGAGTCCACCCCCAGTTCACGCTCGTCGCCCCAGATACCGGCCGGCCGGTATCGGATGACGAGCACGAGGATGAGGCCGACGGCGATGAGCCGGATGGACGCGAACGCGTCCGCCGACACCGGCGTGACCTCGAGGGCGAACCGCGAGAGCAGCCGGAGCCCCATGATGATGGCCAGTCCACCGAGGACGGCCCGGTGGTTCGACGCCCCGCCGAGCAGCATCCCGATCCAGATGGTGACCGTCACCTGGATGGTGAAGAAGCCCGGCGCGACCGCACCGTTGTACAGCGCGAACAGGCCGCCGGCGAAGCCCGCGAGGGCGGCGCCGTAGACGAACGCCTGCATCTTGTAGCTGAACGTCGACTTCCCGACCGAGCGGGTCACGAGCTCGTCCGCCCGAATCGCCCGCAGGACGCGCCCGTACGGCGACCCGGTCAGTCGGGTCATGAACCCCAGCGCGATGATCGTCACGCCACCGAACAGGACGAGCGTCGCTATCTGAGCGGTGTCGCTGTCGGCGGCGAGGTCGGCGATGGGCTGAGGGACGCCCAGGATGCCGACGTTGCCGCCGAAGACGCCACGGAAGTTGACGAACAGCGTGTGGAATATCTCGGCGGTCGCGAGCGTGACGATGGCGAGGAAGTCGTCGCGAAGTCGGAGCGACGTCGTCCCGACGATGGCACCGAGGACCGCGGCGGCGACGACACCCACGGGGAGCGCCAGCAGCCACGGGAGACCGAGTGCGACGCCCGCGAACGAGCCCTCCGCCGAGAGCATCGCGACCGTGTACGCGCCGACGGCGAAGAAGACGACGTGCCCGAAGTTGACCAGGCCGGTGTAGCCGTACTGGAGGTCCAACCCGAGGACGAGCAGTCCGTAGATGACGAACAGGGTCCCGACCTCGATGAACACGAACGAGCTGCCCGGGACGGTGACGGCCAGCGGCGTGAACACGAGCAGCGCCGCGACGAGCAGGCAGACGCCGCCGACGAGGAACGCACGCTCCGCACTGCCGCCCGAACGCTCGCCGTCGCCGAACAACCGCTCTCTGACGCTCACGCCTCACGCACCTCCTGGCCGGCCAGCCCGCTCGGTTTGACGAGCAGGACGCCGATGAGGATGAGAAAGGCGATGGCCGAGGAGATGCCCGTCATCCCGGCCGGGAGGAACGCCGTCGACAGCGCCAACACGAGGCCGATGACGTACGACCCGGCGATGGCACCGTAGGGACTCCCCGCCCCGCCGAGAATCGCCGCCGAGAGTATCTGGAGGATCTGGCTGAACCCGGTCCCGGCGCTGACGTTCGTCTGGATACCCAGCAGGACGCCGGCGAGTGCGGCCAGTACGCCCGCCAGCACCCAGACGCTGTCGCGGATGCGCTGGGTGTCGATGCCCCGGACGCGAGCGAGGTTCTCGTTGTCGCCCATCGCTCGCATCGCGATCCCGACGTCCGTTCTGGTCAACAGCGTGTGGACGAGCAGAAAGACGCCGACCGCACAGCCCATGACGATGAGCTGTTCGGAGGTGACGAAGAACCCACCGAGCAGGTCGACCGACCCAACCGAGAGCGGCGGGAGGCCGTCGAACCGGAACGTGATAGCCTCTGTATCGAAGTAGCGGGCGCTCTGGCCGGCGGTGAGACGGATGCCGTTTCGCAGGACCAACCCGAGGCCGATGGACGTGAGCAACATCGGGACTGGCCCGGTCTGGTTGATGGGGGTGAAGAACAGCCGGGCGAGCAGCAGGCTGATGAGCCCGCCACCCACCATCGCGACGACGGCCGCGAGCGGGAGCGGCAACGGCAACACGCCGACGGTGAGGATGCCGATGAACGCCCCCATGGTGAGGTACTCGCCGTAGGCGAAGTTGATCATGTTCACGATGCCGTAGATGAGCGTGAAGCCGATGGCGGCGATGGCGATGTACGACCCGGTCACCAGCCCGAAGATGACGTTCTGTGCGAGCCCCATCGCTCAGTACTCGTCCTCCGGGACGAGGCCACGGATGTCCTCGGCCGGGATGACCTCCTCCTGGGAGAACTCGCCGCCGCCGGCGACGTTGATGGCGACCGGGCCGAACACGTTCCCGAAGTTCGTGAAGTTCGTCGGCGTCGCCGCCCCCTGGTACGATATCTCCTCGCCGTTCGCCAGCGCCTCCTTCCCCTCGGCGAACGTCGTCACTTCGGTGCCACCGTCCCGGCTGACCGGGCCGAGGTTCTGCTGAATCGCCTCGGGCGTCGCCTCGCCCGCCCGCTCGATGGCGAGGGCGGTCACGTGCATCGCGTCCCAGGCCGGTGGCGTCCAGCCGTTGAGTTCCGCATCGCCGCCCTGCTCGTAGGTCTCGACGAACGAGTCGAAGCTGGGGCCGGCCTGTCCCGGACTCGCTGCCCAGGCTCCGTCGAGGTCGCCGCCGACCTGCGAGGCGAGGTCGTTCTGTGCGAGCGGGTCCGAGAGGATGGGCTGGCGACCGTAGCCACCGTCCGACCAGTCGCTCAACAGTGTCGTCGCGTCCTCCAGCGGGATGCTCACCGCGAACGCGCTGAACTCGCTGCCGAACAACCGGTCGAGCGCCGACTGGTAACTCGACTGGCCGAGACTCACCTCGACGCGCTGGGCAACGGTGCCACCACCCTCCTCGTAGGCGGCGACGAACCCGTCGGCCCAACTCCGCGCCCCTTCGGAGTTCCCGTTGATGACGCCGAGAGTGTCGTTGCCCTCGTCCAGCGCCCGGCGTGCACCGCCGGCCGTGTGGACCGTGTCGCCGATGACGGTCCGCCAGACCCACTGGTCGTCGTCGATGTTGTCCGGCGTCCCCATGTCTCCTCCACGGGTGTCGAGGTAGCCCGACCCCGGCCATGGGGTGACGACGGGCGTCTGCTGTTCCTGCAGGAAGTCGAACAGCGGGTTGATCTCGCTCGAGAACAGCCCCATCAGCGCCAGCGCGTCGTCGTTCTCGACGAGTTGTGTCACCACCGAGCGCGCCTCCTGTGGGTTGACCGCCGTGTCACGCCGCTGGACCTCTATCTCGCGGTCGAGCGGGCCGCCGGCGTCGTTGATCTGTTGGACGGCGACGTCGGTCGCCTGCGAGACACCCGGCTGGAGGAAGTCCCAGTCGCCCGTCTGGGCCGCCGGCTGCCCGAGCGTAATCGTCCCACTCCCCCCGCCGCTGTCGCCGAAGCTGAGACACCCTGCCGTCGCGGCGACTCCCCCGGCCCCGACCGCCTTGAGGAAGTTCCGACGCGTATTTCGACCTGTGTTATCAAACGCCATGTTATTCGAGCAGTTTGCAGCAGGGGTTGTTATAACTTTGTGTAATTTAATTTCTAAATCGGCGCGCAGTCACCCGATTTCCTCGATTGTTGTTTAGATGTTCGTCACTGAGAGAATGTCCGGTGTGAACCCCGGACGAGGGAGTTATCGTCCTCCAGCGGTGCTCTTGAGCCGCTTCACAGGTTCTTGGCGGCGTTCGGGACACTCACCGTGTGGCGACGACCGACGCTGTCTCCACTGTACCAGTCAAGCGGCGGTGTTCGCGACGGCGTGAATCGAGCGACTGGAGAGGGATGTCGGACATCGTTACACTACCGAACTGAGTTGTACCGAGTTGACAACGAATCGAGGATATGTGTTTACTACGCTTCGTGTAAACTGTTAGACGAATGTCGAAGGACACTGACGATGGTGTGAGTACAGACCGGCGGCGATTGTTGAAGGGGCTCGCGGGATTGGTCGCTGCCTCGGCGTACTCGGCAACGATTCCGGCCGAAGTTGCGGCACAGGTGACCAGCGGGGACGACTCGGACGTGCAATCGGTCAGCTCCCCGGACGGCTCCATCACCGTCACCGTCGATGTCTCCACGGGCGTCCCAACGTACGCAGTCTCGCGTGACGGGACCGACTACATCGACCAGTCACCCATCGGGTTCGACTTCGCGAACCAGGCCGCCTTCGGGACGGCTATCAGCGGCTCCGGCCCCGCTATCACCGTCACCGGCAGCGAGCGCGACAGCGCCACCGAGACGTGGGACCCAGTGTGGGGTGACTTCGACACCGTCGCCGAGGAGTACCGCTCCCTCCGGCTCGGTCTCGAAGAGACGGCCAGTCCGGGTCGGTCCGCCAACCTCGAACTGCGTGTGTTTGACAGCGGCCTCGGGTTCCGTGTCGTGTTCGACCAGGAGTTCGGTGACTTCACCGTCACCTCCGAGAACACCGAGTGGCGCTTCGGCGAGGACTACACGAGCTGGTGGATAGAGAACGAGTTCACGAACCCTCGTTTCGAACAGGAGTACCGCGAGACGGCGCTCAGCGCCATCCCCGCGGGTGCACACACGACCAGGCCGAACGACAACTCGGTCCGACGCGGAGCGCACACGCCGCTGACGATGCGGGCGAGCGACGGGACACACCTCTCGGTCCACGAGTCGAACCTCGACGACTACGCGAGCATGTCGCTCGCCGCGGTGGCCGACGGTGGCGGAACGCGATTCGCGACCGAACTCGCCCCCCTCCCGGACGGGACGAAGGTCCAGGCGTCGGCCCCGCACACGACGCCGTGGCGCACGCTCCAGATCGGGGACTCGCCGGGCGACCTCGTCGAGTCACAGCTGATTCCGCTGCTCGCCGACCCGCTCGACGCGTCGGCGTTCCCCGGCGGCGACACCAGTTGGCTGGAGGACGGTCGCTCGTACGTCGGCATCTGGTGGCTGATGATCGCCGGGTCGGCGAACTGGCAGTACAAGTCCGACAGCCAGGTGTCGAGCGAGGGCGGCGACCCGGCGAAGTACATCCACGGAGCCAGGACCGAGCGGATGAAACGCTACATGCGCTTCGCCAACGAGCACGGCATCGAGAGCGTGCTCGCCGAGGGGTGGAACCAGGGCTGGTCGACGTACCCCGGCGACGGCACCGGCTTTGAGATGGGCGTCGCCGACTCCTACCCAGACTTCGACGTCCCCGAGGTGACCAACTACGGAGCCAGCCTCCCGAACCCGGTCGAGATGACCATCCACAACGAGACGGCGGGCAACGTCGTCACCTACGAGGACGAGATCCAGACCCAGGGCATCTTCGCGGAGTACGAGGCCGAGGGGATTCGCTCCATCAAGAACGGCTACGTCAAGGACCCAGGCCTGGGCTTCGAGGGCGACGGCGCGACCGCCAGCCACAACCAGCACTGCCAGACGGCAGTAAACCACCACCGACTGGTGATGCAGGCGGCCGCGTCGAACCGCCAGATGCTCGAGATACACGAGGGCATCAAGCCGACCGGCGAGATTCGGACCTACCCGAACGTCGCCGCCCGCGAGGTCGTCAAAGCCCAGGAGTACGACGGGTTCGGTGAGTTGGGTGCCGACGTCGGCGACGGCCACCACGTCACCCTGCCGTTCACGCGGATGCTCGCCGGGCCGACCAGCTACCAGCCGGGTATCTTCGACCTCACGTTCGAGGACAACGACGACGCGCGCATTCGGACCACCCTCGCGAAACAACTGGCGATGTACCCGACGTACCTCGGTGGGTTGCAGATGGCGGCCGACCGCATCGAGGCGTACGTCGACCACACGTTCGAGGTGGGCCAGTTCGTCCAGGCGCAGTCGGGAAAACTCGACGGCACGATAACGGCTGACACGTGGCGCGACGCGTTCGGCGGTCACTACGTCCCTATCGACCCCTCGCGCGAACCGGAGGGCGCGACCGCCCGGTTCACGGTTCGGAACGTCCCCAGCGCGGGCACCTACGACCTGCACCTGCGCTACGCGGCCGACCAGGAGGACAACCGAACGGAGGTCCAGACCAACGGCACCCCACAGGCGACGCTCGTCGTCAACGACACGGAGACGAGCCTGACGCCGCCGTTCACCGACTACTGGGACGACTGGGCCGTCCACACCGTCTCCGTCGACCTCGTCGCGGGGACCAACCGTCTCGGCATCGAACTCGGCTCGGGTGACGTCGGCGGGTTCAACCTCAACACGGTCGGTGTCACGGAGCCCGGGGCGGGAGCGCCGTTCCCGGCCGCCTACACCGACTTCTCGGAGACCCACGCCGCCAACGAGAACTTCGACACGGTGCCGGCGTTCGAGTTCGTCGAGAACGTCCCCGTCAGCTGGGACGAAACCGTCGCCGTCGACGGGCGGGTCGGCGACTACAGCGTCACCGCGAAACGCCGCGGCGACGAGTGGTTCCTCGGCGCGATGACCGACGAGAGCGCCCGCGACCTGACCGTCTCGCTCGACTTCCTCGCGGGTCGCTCCGGTGGGTGGACCGTTGTCGAGTACGCCGACGCCCCCGAGACCGGTGTCGACAACAACCCCACGTCGGTGGTCATCAGCGACTACGACGTCGCCGCCGGCGACGACGTCGACCTCTCGCTCGGTTCCAGCGGCGGTACCGCTCTGCACATCGTCCCCGCCGCGAGTGGCGACGGGGCGAACTTCCAGTCCGGCGAGACCTACGTCCTCCGGAACGTCAACAGCGGGAAGGCGCTAGACGTCGCGTCCGCTTCAGCGAGCGACGGTGCGAACGTTCACCAGTATGGCTACGTCGGCGACGACAACCAGAAGTGGGTCGTTACCGACCTCAACAACGGTTACTACAAACTCGAAGCAGTCCACAGCGGGAAGGCGTTGGACGTCGAGGCCGCGTCGACGAGCGACGGCGCGAACGTCCACCAGTACGGCTACGTCGGTGCCGACAACCAGCAGTGGGAGATCGTCGAGAACGCCGACGGTAGCTACCGCCTGCTCGCTCGACACAGTGGGAAGGCACTCGACGTCGAGTACGCCTCGACGAGCGACGGAGCGAACGTCCACCAGTACGGCTACGGTGGCGCGGACAACCAGAAGTGGACATTCGAACGTCTGTGAACGACTGCCCGCGGTAGCGGGCTCGAGGTGGATTCTATCTGCTTTAACGAGAGAATCCCGCCGTTCGCGGCGTTGACGAGATGCGGCGCGTCTCGTTCGCACACTAGACCGCGGAGCGTTCTGACTGCCACCCAGACGTCTCTGACGGCTGGTGATGGGGCTTCTTGCTTCAACGCCACGGTATTCACAACCTCGATTAAGCAAACGTCACCAGTCAAAGGGAAAGTAGTGAATCCAACAGGAAAAAGACACCAGAGGAAACGACAGTCTTCCTCAAAAACCCCGGTCGAGCAAGCGCAAGACGGGGCCCAGTGGATGCCCGGCACCGTTGACGAGGGGCAAAGTGCCTCTGACTACACCTTCCCGCCCGCGTGCTAGTTAATGCCACCCATGCACATTTATCTTTCGTATTGGATTATTGGATGAGCAATCAGGCAACTGAATTTTGACAGACGAGGCGGTACCGAGTATATTGACAGGGGCTTCGAGCAAAAGCAAGGAAGCTAGGGGAGGACAATGATTTCTTAGAGGTGTCAAGTCCAATCTGATTGTGAACGAGCCGCTTCAACAAGGTACACAGGAATATTCGTACGCCCAGCGATGTCAGTTCTCACACGGATCCAAGTCAGCAGTGGCGGACTTGGTCACTCCCTGTTAAACCAGCGGGTCAAGATCGCCGATGTTCTCACCAGGACCGACCCACTCGGCCTCTGGGTCGAACGAAATAACATTCTCTTGGGCGAGACGAGGCAGATGATGATGTACCAGTGCGATTTCGACCTTGGTCGTGTGATCGCCTTCCTTATTCACTGTACTCTCGGTGTGTATCTCGGTCGCGACATCCTGTGCGAACGTATCGAGGTCGATTCGATCGCCTGCTTCAGCGTCCAGAAGGAGATTGATGATAATTCGCCGATACTCCGAATCGACCGCGTCGAACGCACCGGCTTTGGAGATGGATTCAGGGTCGTACTCTTCCACAATAATCACTCTATTGTGTACGCCAACCTAATTCCTTTGGCCAATTGTATGATGTAATTTATTGTGTGTGGGACTCTGAGAAATCTCACACTCAGTCAATGATGACCGGAGCAGATTCGCCAGCCACCGGCGACCCAGATGACGAACTTCACGACTACGAACTGGCGGCCAACCAACCCTGTAGCGTGACGATCGTATACGCCGTTGCGGACGTGCTGGGACGTGACCCGCTCGAGTTGCCAGAACTCCTGTATAACGCGATCGATGTCGACGCACTCGATGCGCTGTTCTCGTCCACTGGACGTCCTCCATCAGCGTCGCCATCGCTCTCGTTCGAGTTCTGTGGACTGATGATTACCGTACAACCAGAGGGACTGACCCTCCTTCCAGAGAGCAGTTAGTCACTTGACGTCGATTCGACGCGCTTTGTCCTCCTCAATCCGGGGTAGCGTAATCGTCAGTACGCCGTTGTTCATCCGTGCGTTCACCGCGTCCTTGTCCACAGCTCCTGGGAGTCGGACCGCCCGTGTCGCCGACTCGTGACGTCGCTCGTGGTGGATGAACTGCTCTTCTTCCTCTTCATGCTCTTCACTTCGTTCAGCACGAATCCGAAGCATGCTATCGGTGATTCGGACGTCGACGTCGTCGCTTTCGTACCCGGGGAGGTCGACGGTGACGATGAACTCCTCGTCGTGTTCAACCAGATCCAGGGCCATCGACTCCGACTCCGCTTTCTCACCGGAACCGATAGACATCCATCGCTCAGGGTTTCTATCGAACTCTTGTCGCATTCGCTCGAAGACGCGTTCGAGTTCCTCAAACGGGTTTCTGCGTGCACTCATGTATCTTCACCTCTGTCTTCCCTATGAGCACCAAGGCGATATAGTGTGTGATTTTTGCCACGAATAGAGACAACACGACTGACCTCATAGTCGGGTATCCCGGTAGATCGGGAGAATAGTGACTACTCCACGCAAAAGCGGTTCACAAGTGGGCGTTCCACCGCCTCTACGAGTACGTAACGTACAAAGCCGAATCTGAGGGACTTGTGGTGAAGCAGATTAATCCGGCGTACACGAGTCAACGTTGTTCGAAGTGTGGATTCACCCACGAGGACAATCGCCCACACACCAACGGGCAGGATGAGTTTGGTTGTCTGAAGTGCGGGTACGATGTTCATGCGGATTACAACGCGGCGAAGAATATCGGCTTGAAGTATCTCCGCGACCAGCAAAAGTCTGGGCGTGGAGGCGCACCCGTAGGCGTGCGCTTGAACAGCGGGACGTTGATCGTGAATGGCGAGTATTCGCCTACCACCCTCAGCGGTTAGAACGGGAGTCCACGCTGAATGCCACGTCCTTCAGGGCGTGGTAGCTTACTGGACGTTGAATCCGAGCGGAACGACGTAAGAGTGCGCGTCCTGCGGCGTTTCGACCAAGGAGTTGCAGTGGGTGCGCGAACATTCCAGTCCGGCGTGCGGATTTGAGGCGGGTTGAGACGCGAATGCGGCGTGTAGCATTCGTTCTCTTGAAATCGTGAAGCCCGCAGCAGTGAAGTCCCCCGGGGACAAGCCCCGGGGCTTCACCGTATTGACTGCACGTCCCAAAACGGGTCGTGCCGTCGCAGGCGAATTTTCCTCGGCCTTCCCGAGATGGGTCGGTGGGGTTTTCGAGCACTCCAGCACTAGACGAAGCCGCGAAACCTTTTACATATGTCAGATTATATATGGTAATTGTGAGAGAATTCGCGCAGGGGGTATCATGACTACCTCCGAAGACATTGCGGCGCTCGACGATATTTCGTTTCTCGCGCGCTCTGCCAGTCGCGTGCAGGTGCTCGAAACGCTCGCGTCAGGTACACACGACCGCGCCGAACTGCAGGCGACGACCGGTATCCCTCGGGCGACCGTCGGGCGCATCGTCACCGAGTTCGAGGGACGAGGCTGGGTCAAACACGATGGCCACAACTACACGACATCGCCGCTCGGTGGATTTCTGATAGCGGAGTTTCGCTCGCTGGTCGATGGCGTCACGACGATGCAGAAGCTCCGCGGCGTCATCGAGTGGCTCCCGACCGACGAGTTCGATTTCCCGCTCAGTCGCTTCGCCGACGCCACCATCACGCTATCGAGAGCGAGCGACACGACCGCGCCCGTCGCCCGTGCCGCCGAGTTGGTCGAGGCTGGCGATGACGTCAGCATCCTCGCCTTCGGGTCCGCACCACCGGTCGTCGAGGCTGCCTGGCGGACGACCGTCGACGGCACCCAGTCGTTCGAGATCATCTTCGCCGCAGACACCCTCGATACGCTCACTGCAGACCCAGAGATGGGAGCGTTGCTCTGCGACCTCGCCCGCTGCACACGGGGAACGGTCCGCAGACACGATGGGACTGTCCCCTACAACCTCGCAGTCATCGACGGCACGGCCAACTTCGCGCTGATCGACGAACACGGGGCACCGGCGGCACTCATCGAGAGCACCGACGAGGCGATTCGCTCGTGGACGGTTTCCACCATCGACCGCTACCGGGACGAGTCGGAGCTGCTCGACCCCGACGCGCTCACGTCCTGAGCACAGCCCACGTCGTGAGTTACATCTCAGCGGGAAGCACGATGCTCTGAGCCGCCGAATCCACTACCCGGGCACGCGTCCCACCCGGGCCGTGCCACTGGAGAAGACCAATGAACGCGGTAACCTACGTGAGACAGAACACGATTGCACTCAGACCGACCCTCGACTCGATGACTGGCGCGCGCTTGGCAGCCATCGCCCTCGCAACCATCACTGGCGGCGTGCATCTCTATCTCTACTGGACGCAGAGCTTCGTCCCGTTCTTACTCGCAGGAATCGGGTTCCTGACGATGGCGGCGCTCGTGCCGACCACGTTCGACCATCGACTGCTCTATCTGGGCGGGATTCCGTTCACGGCGATGCAGGTCGTCGCGTGGATTCAGTTGGGTATGCCCGACTTCCAACTCGGAGTGGCCGACAAGACGGTCCAGCTCCTGCTGATCTGCCTGCTCGGCTACCTCTACGTGAGTGAGCGGCGCAACGAAGCCACAGCCCGTGTCGACGTCGAAACCCCCGAGCCGAAAGGTGCGATACGATGAGCACCCACAGACGTGGGGTCCTGAAAGCACTCGCACTCGTGGCCGTTCTCGTGACGGCGATACTGGCTGGCTGTACGAGCGGCACGGCCGACGAAGGCGCTGCGGGACTACAGCTTCCGAACGAGCCGGACTACAAGGGCTACCTCGACAACACTGACAACTACGACTACACGCACGACATGCGTGGTCAGGAGGCGGTGACCATCGAGGTGGGGTCGAAAGGCAACATGGGCGACTACGGCTTCGGCCCCGCTGCGGTGGCGGTCTCACCGGGGACGACGGTGACGTGGGTGTGGACCGGCAGTGGCGGTACGCACAACGTCGTCGCTGACGAAGGGACGTTCAACAGCGGCCCGCCCGTCGCTGAGAAAGGGACGACGTTCGAGTACACCTTCGACAAGCCGGGAGTCTACCGATACGCCTGCGAACCGCACGAAGCGATGGGGATGAAGGGAGCGATATTCGTCACTCCGGATCAGTCTGGCGGCCCAAGTAGCGGCGCTGGTGCCGAGTCGGGCGATAGCTCCGGAAGCGAATCCATCGAGTACTCGGTGAACAGACACCTCGAACTCGGACACAGACTCGGGTGACCCCTCCGAGTTCAGAACACGATCCGCCAGCCGCGGGATGAGATGTTGTGCCGTACTCACGGGCTATGGCCCGGAAGAGTCTCTTTGGCGGTATCGTCGAACACGACGTCGAAGCATTTCCGCTGGGCGATACGGAGGTGCTCGTTGAACGTCGGTGCAGAGACGCCGAGTTGGGTGGCGACCTCTTCGCCGGTGTTCTCACGTGGCCACTCGAACATCCCGGCGAGATACGCCGTCTTCAGAGCGGTGTACTGTTTCTCCGTCAGTTCGCCCTCGACGGCAGAGCGAATCGACGAGCCCGTCGTGACCGACCGCTCGACAGTCCGTTGGGCGACGGGTTGGACGTTCGGGCAGTGCTCCTCGACGAGTTCGATGAGGGGCCGTTTGTCAGGCCCCGTGGGGAACTCTACGACGAACTGGAACGTGGTGTTCGCTATGGTTGCACCCGTAATCCGACCGCCGTGTGTCGCGATAGCGGCGAGGAAGTCGTCTCCGAGCGTCGTGACGAGTTCGAAGTTGTACACGTCGTTCCCAGAGTGGTTCAGATGGAGGAGGTCGACCAGCGGTGTCTGTTCGATGGCCGCTTGGAACTCCTCTCGTGCAATCCCGTAGATTTCCCCGAAGCTGAGCAGACCGTCGCTAGACTTGGTGAAATGATCGACGTCGACTCTCGCCTCGGACTCATTCGTGAGTGTGATGACCTCCTCAAGGACGCCGACGAGTTCGAACTTGAACTCGAGAGCCATGTCACTGACCAGTGCCTCCTTGCGCTCGATAGCAGTGATAGCGTGTCCGATGACTTCGCCAAGTCGTGAGAGCGTCTCAACTGCGGACGTAGAGAACACACTATCAGACGCCGCATAGACGTTCAACACACCGTAGAGGAGCCCTTCGTGGATGATCGGTACCGACGCACTCGACCGGTAGGCTGGTGTCTCCCGCTCTGGATGCCACGGCTCGACTTTCGTGGTCCCGTTTCCGGAAACCGCCACTTGTACCGCCTGTGTCTGGACAGCGGTGCTGATCGACTTCAGTGGGGAAGTCTCGTCGTCGGCTGTTATCTGGACGGGCGTGAGGTCGTTCAGGTCGATGCCGTCCGCTGCGAGTGGCGCGACTCGGTCCTGCGCGTGGTCGACGCCGCCAACCCACGCGAATCGAAACAGTTCGGAGTTGGCGAACTGCTCGCAGACAGCTCGTATGAGATCATCACGCGTCGAAGTCGTGATGACGGCGTGCGTGACATCCTGGCCGATGCGATTGAGTCGGTTGAGGGTGTCGAGCTGTTCACGCCGACGGGCCCGCTCGCGCACCTGGCGGTTCCGCTCGGTTGCGTAGTGTATCGAGCGGACGAGAAGATCGCTCGTCACCTCACGTTTGACGAGGTAGTCCTGAGCGCCGTGTCGAACTGCAGTGAGTCCGATCTCCTCATCGTCGAGTCCTGTGAGGACGATAACAGGTACGAACGCTGTCTCGTCGGTCACTGTAGCGAGTGTCTCCAACCCGGTGCTCTCGGGGAGATCGAGGTCGAGTAAGACGACATCGACAGTCCCCTCACGCACCCGGTCAAGCCCAGCGGTGAGTGTCTGTTCGTGAGAGAGCGTCACCCCGCCAGCTATCGAGTCGGCGGCCTCGACCCGTTGGAGAAGTGTCTCCACATCACGGAGCATCTCCTCGATGAGACGGGCGTCACCTGGGTTGTCCTCGATCAGCAGGACGTCGAGCGTCTCCTCGGCGTCACCAGTCACGGGGACCCACCCGAAGGTTGCCGGGCGCAGGAGGGAGCCTGAAGAGTGGCGATAGATAGACACAGGTCGACAGTCGCGGTAACTGCCGGTATCACCGCCGCGTTCCCTGAACTACGGGGAGCACTCACCGGCAGTTGCGCACTGGTACCGACGAGTTCGGGATGATGCGTGACCGAGTGGAGTTCATCGTTCACCGACGAATTACACTCCATGATGACAGAGGCTCCTCGGGAGGGGAGAAAAGTGTCCCGGCCAATCGGTCACAGTTGGTCGTCTCCAATTGTTCGCTGGCCTCGGGGGAATATGTCGCGGCCGGACGTTCACTTGGGAGGTCGCTGTTGGTCGTGAGCCAGGAATCCGTTTCACGATGTGAACGTTCCTTACTGGCAATCCGGCGATCAGGGACTCACCGGTCGGTGTTCGCATCGGCACTCCAGGGGAGAGAACGTTCCGAGAACCAGAGAGCAGTGTTCAATCGGCGACCTGGGGAGGAGTCGACTGAGCCTCTTCAGTCGCGGTGGGCCTGGCGATGACCTCACCGTCGGAGTAGACGACGACGTCACACCCAGCCATCGAGAAGCGAATCGTCGTGTTCGGCGAGGCGGGGATTCCGGGGGCCTGAATGAGCCGGTTCAGTGCATCCGGGTCGACGACTTCGTACATCGGCTCCATCTCCAGTGGGTCGACGCCGACCGCTTCGGAGACGGTGAGGACGACGGTCTCGGTGATCTTCCCCTGGCGGCAGACGTTCCTGACAGCGTTGGAGGGCTCGGTAGTCGTCGATTGCATACTCTCACAAAAGGAATACCATCCGATAGTTGCACCTCCAACTCACGTAGGACATCCGCGAAATCGACACTACATGTGTAGGTTTAGGAGTTGGTGACCCGAGAGACCGGCCGCTGCCTCGGAGGATAGAGAGACAGGGAGAACGCCCACGTCGACGGCCCCGCTCACCTCGCTCGTTACGTTCGCTCCTCGGGGACCGGAGACACCGCGCTACTGGTTCAGCCGAGGTAGTGAGAGTAGCACCAGCGCGTGGCTGAGCAGGGGGTCACCCCACCACCTCGTAGTGAAGGCGAGCAGCGTGGAGGGACGGACAGTGGTGGCTTGGCCAGCTACGCCGAGTCGCCGCTGAACAGCATCGCACAGAGTTTGCGTTCCGCAGCACGGAGGTGGCCGTTGAACGTCGGCTGTGTGATACTGAGCGATTCGGCGACCTCCTGACCGGTCCGGTCGCGGGGCCACTCGAAGTAGCCACTGTGGAACGCTGTCTTGAGTGCCTCCAGTTGCCGGTCTGTGAGTTGTTCGCTGAGTGCTGCGCCAAACGCTTGTTGTGAGTCGTTGTTCCGCTCTTTGTCCCGCCGTGCGATCAGGTCGGTGTCCGGATAGTGTTGCTCGAACCAGTTGACGAACGAGCGAACGTCCGTCGACTCCGGCAGTTCGACGACCACCTGTGCAGACGTGGCCGTGACGATAATCGACCGCGCGATTGCGCCGTACTCGATGAGTTGTGACGGAATGCTCATCCCCGACATCGCTATGACGAACCGTGCCACGCAGTCCCCACCATCGCCGGTCGTACTGATACACTCCAAGTGATCGACGCTCGGGATAGTCCCCGCGACGGCTTCGACCGACTCGGCAGCTGCCCCGTGGGCGGTGAAGAACAGACGGGTCGTCTCATCGGCCTGCGGCACGATGCCGTCGAAAGTGATCTCACAGTCGGTCTCGCGGGCCAGACGGCCGAGCAGGTCATCGGGCTCGTCGATCGCCAGTTCGAGTTCGACGACCGTGTCCGAGAGCAGTGCCTGCCGTGTCTGCACAGAGTTGATCGCGTTCGCGATGGTTTCACCCAACTCCTCGAACGTCTCTTTCGAGCGCTCGTCGAACCCGTCGGGCTCGGTCGTGTAGACGGTCAACACACCGTAGGAGAGATCACCGTACGAGAGCGGGACGCTGATGGCCGATCCGAAGTTGCGTGCCAGAGCGGCCTTTCGCCACGGTGCGCCGCGCAGGTCGGACGCGACGTTCGTGACGACCGTCGCCGCCTCGCTCGTCGCGGCTATCACCGACGGTGGCCCGGCGGCGTCTTCGGTCGTCAACGAGACGACGTCGAGATAGCCCTGGTCGTTGCCCGCCCACGTTCGCGGTCTGAGTCGCTCATCGACAACATCGCCGATCCAGGCGAACGCAAAGCGGTCTTCCTGGGTCAGCCGTTCACAGACCGCCTGCTCAATGGCCTCGCGCGTCGTCGTCTGGACGAGTACCTGGTCGATCTCACGGATGAGTTCGTTCGTGCGGTTGAGCGCTTCGAGTTGGCTGTTCCGCTCGGTCAACTCGCGTTCGTGCTCCCGAAGCGCCTCCTCGCGCTCGATACGGTCGAGTGTCGCCTCCGCGGTCGCCGCGAGGTTGTCGGCCAACATGACGGTCTGCTGGTCGAAACCCCCGGTCGTCTCCGAGACGATGGCGATGACGCCGTGGTTTCCGAGGGGTATCCAGAGCCCGCTTCGCACACTGGTCTCACGCAGAAGGCTGTAGTCGGTATCGAGAACGTCGTCGAGCGCAATCGTCTCGCCGGTGACGAAGCTCTCCCACGTAGCTGTTGGCTCCTCGGAGCCGACTGCCCCGAGGTCGTCGACGAGGCTCCTGAGCTCATCAGTGGTCGCTGCAGGCCGAAGAACGTTCGTCGAATCGTCGAACAGGAAGACCACGATGCCCGAGAGTTCGAGCACGTCGACCGCGGCATCGAGGACGAGACGGCTCGCTTCAGGCTTCGACTCTGCCTGGATGACGTCCCGACTCGCTCGGTGCAGTGCTGTCTGTGTCCGCTGGAAGTCCTTTCGCTCGATCGCGTGGCGAAGCGATCGCTGGAGCAGTGCGGGTGTCAACTCGTCTTTGATGAGGTACTCTTGCGCGCCCTGCTGGACGGCCTGGTCGCCAACACGCTCGTCGTTGTGGCCAGTCAGTACCACGATTGGAATGTTCTGAGAGCGTTCACGGACGGTTTCGAGTGTGTCGATGCCGGTGCTCTCGGGCAGCCCGAGATCGAGTAACATCACGTCGAATGCATGCTCCTCGAGAGAGTCCAGTCCCTCTTCGAGACGAGAGGCATGTCTGATTCCCTGCGTCGCCGTTGCCTGCTGACCGGCTGGCCGCTGTGTTCGGGTGGTCGCCTCCGAAAGCATCTCTTCGATGAGGCGGACGTCCCCCGGGTTGTCCTCGATCAACAGCACGTCGAGTGCGTCGGCTGGCATCACTCCTCGTCGGTGGTTGGAAGTCGAACGACCGACAGCCAGAACTGTTGGAACGACTTGACGGTCTCGATGAACTCTCCCGGGTCGACCGGCTTCGTCAGATACGCGTTCGCCCGGAGTTCGTACGATTTGACGACGTCCTCTTCGGCCTCCGAACTCGTCAGGATGATGACCGGGACGTTCGACAGTGGATGGTGATCGCGAATCTCTGCGAGCACCTCGTCACCGTCTTTCCGGGGCAGGTTCAGATCGAGGAGGATGATGTCCGGCCGTGGGGCGTCTGCGTACTCACCATGCCGAAAGAGGAATTCGAGGGCCTCGACACCGTCCGTCGTGATGTGCAGCTCGTTACAGATCTGCGCTTCCCTGAACGCTTCCTGAGTGAGTCGCACGTCGCCGGGGTTGTCCTCGACGAGCAGGATGTCGATCTCACGGCCAGCCGGATTATTCATCGCTCTCACCTGCTGCGGGAAGCGTGAATGTGAACGTTGAGCCCTCATCGGGTGTGGAGTCGACCCAAATCGCACCGCCGTGGCGTTCGACGATTCGTTCACAGAGCGCGAGACCGATGCCCGTTCCCGGATGCTTGTCAGGTGGGTGGAGTCGCTGGAACACCTGAAACACCCGTTCAGTGTCGTCGGGGTCGATGCCGATGCCTTCGTCACGGACGGAGAGCTCCCACATCTCACCGGCTCGCTCGGCGCTGACCGTAATCTCTGGTGGGTCGTCGCCACTGTACGTGATTGCGTTGTCGAGCAGGTTCTGGAACACCTGCCGGACCTGGTTCCGGTCGCCTTCGACGCGCGGCAGCGACTCGATGGTGAGGTCGGTGTCGGTCTCCTCGATGCGCATCTGGAGGTCCGTGCGAACGTCGTCGGCGATGTCGTCGAGTTCGACGGGTTCGATGGGGTCACCACGGGTATCGACGCGAGAGTACTTCAGGAGGCTCTCGATCATATCTCGCATCCGGTTCGCGCCGTCGACGGCGAACTCGAGGAACTCCTGACCGTCGTCGTCGAGTTCGTCAGCATACCGCCGCTCGATCAACTGGAGGTAGCTCGAGACCATCCGTAGTGGCTCTTGAAGGTCGTGTGAGGCAGCGTATGCGAACTGTTCGAGTCGTTCGTTGGACTCTTCGAGTTTCTGCTGGTAGCGCTTGCGCTCGGTGATGTCGTGGAAGTACACGGAGAGCCCCGACTCCGAGGGGTACGCGTTGAGTTCTATCCACATCTCTAACTCCTCGACGTACAACTCCAGCGTGGTGGCCTCCTGCGTCTCCATGGCCGCGTGGAACCGTTCTTCTAACTCGCTGTTGGTAACGTCGGGGAACACCTCCCAGATCGACCGGCCGAGCAGTTCCTCTTCGCTCATCTGGAAGATCTCAGCCGCCCGGTCGTTGATGTGGGTGAACCGGCCCGCTTCGTCGAGCGCGTAGAAGGCATCGGAGATACGCCCGAACACCTCGCTCAGTTCGGTCTCGAGCTCGCTTTTGCGGCGTTTGAGTTGGCGTTCACGGCGTTTGAGTTCGGTGATGTCTTCACCGGCAGTGATGACACGCTCGAGGTCGCCATCCGCGTCGAACACCGGCGTAGCGTTGATTCGGAAATGCATCTCCTCCGTCTCGGGAGGGGAGATGATGAGTTCCTCGTTCAACACCCGCTCTCCAGTTGCCATGACGCGTGCAGCCGGTGTTTTCTCGGGAGGGACTGGCTCTCCGGATGGGTCGTACAACTCCCACTCCTCGGCGTTGTCCGGACTCTCGATGAACTCCTGCTCGGAGAGTCCGAGAGCCTCTTGAGCCCGTTGATTGGCCATCACTGTCTCACCGTAGCTGTTCTGGACGGCGATGGCGACTGGCGCGGTCCGCAGCAGTTTCTCGGTCTGCTTCGACTCCTGAGCGAGTTCGCGTTCGTAGTCGCGTTGCTCGGTCTTGTCTCGGGTGACCTTCGTGAAGCCCCGGAGCGTCCCCTCATCGTCACGAATCGCCGTGATGACGACGTCCGCCCAGAACCGTGAGCCGTCGTTTCGAACCCGCCAGCCTTCGTCTTCGGCGCGGTGGTTCTCCCGTGCGATATCGAGGTTCTCTGTCGGAACCCCGTTTTCGACGTCTTCCTCGGTGTAGAACGTCGAGATATGCTGCCCGATAATTTCGTCTTCGGAGTAGCCTTTGATCCGTCGTGCACCCTCGTTCCAACTGGCGACGGTGCCGTCCGGGTTGAGCGTGAAGATAGCGTAGTCCTCGACTGCCCGGACGAACGCTCCGAACTCCTCGAGTTCGGAGTACTGGTCCGTTGGCGACTGCTCCGTGGCCGGCCGCCACCAGACGGTGGTCCCCGTGTCGAGTTGTTTGGTGTGTAGCTCACCGTTGTCTTCGAGTGCGACTAGGGTTTGTTTCGCGGTGTCAATTGGACACTCCAGTCGCGTCGCGAGTTCGGCGGCCGTCAGTGGCGTATGTGGCGTATCCAGGTTCGAGAACGCGCTTCGAACCTGCTCACGAAACGCGTCTGGCGTCGAGCCTGCAGCTCCCATGACCCAGCCATTGCAACGGAAAAACAAACGTTTAACTATTGACTAGATTGAAATTTTCAAACTATTGAGCAGCGAGCTGAATTGGGTGAAGAGTTGGTTCGTGTGTGTTGGTCGTCCCCTCGGTACCGACAGATAGCCACGAAGTGTCCTGTTACGGTTCTTCGGGAGCGTGTGCTCGAAGGCTGTCGTGAGCTCCGTCAGTGGAGCGACCTCTTCGTGCCTGGTTCATTCCCGTTGCGTCGACGCGACGTTTCGTGCGAGGCAGTTTCTGGAGCACGCGCTATGGAAGTCCCACCGCTCACAGTCCACCTCAGTTCCGTTCGTGGGCATAACGACGGTACTTCGACGTGGATTCCCCTCACTCCACTGCCAGAACTACCAGATTCGAATCGATTGCAGGTCGTATTGACATCCTCCTCCGCGTGAACGCGGAGGAATCCCACGGCACCGCACCGCTGGGTTGGGATATTAGGGTTTGCAGTCTACCACTTGTTCCTGCGGTTGGAATCCGCTGGACAAGTCATGAAGGTAGACTCCGGGCTGTGCCAACCAGCCGGTACTCCTATCCCCACCCAAACCGGGTGCAGACTCGGAGTTACTTTGATTGATGTCGAGACGGATATTTTCCGCCCCATTCACGTCAGCGTTGAACGCCGCATCGCACGTCTCGCACACGTACAAACCACGCTCGACACGCTGACTGTCGTCTGCTCTACCGCAGATACAACACGTCTTACTCGTATCACACTCGGATACCTCTACGACCTCGATACCCTCGACTTTCGCCTTGTACGTGAGAATCTTGATGAAGCGGTCGAACGCCCACCCGTGTAGGTCGAGGTTGCCGTGCCGACCCCAGTTTTTCGACTCGCCGTTTTCGCTCTCTCGAACACCTGCGAGCTTCCCGACGTTGATACGACACACGCCACGTTCGAGACACCTCTCAACGATGTGCTTCGCTAACGAGTGGAAGAAGTGTGTTCGGCGCTCCGACCACTTGTGATGCAAACGAGTGGCCTCAGAACCACCTGATTCGTCGCACTTGGCAATTTCTTTCGGGAAGTAGTATCCGTCCTGTTTCAAGCGGTTGCCGGGGTACAAGTCGGCTTGTTCGGTGCTGTACGAAACCGCCGCGAAGTTACAGATACCGAGGTCAACACCTGCTGTTTCGTCGCCCGGTGCGTCAGGGGTCTCCACGTCGTGCTTACAGACGAGGTGCAGTTCCCACAGTCGCTTGGCCGTGTTGTAGACCGCTCGAACTTGCTGGATGTTCTCGACAGTGGCACCGGGACGAGACTCGTAATTGACGAGGATGTAGTCCCAGTCTCGCGGATGGTCTTTGTGGTTCGCCCCTTTCGAGAGTCGCACACGATTGTTCTTCGTGTCGTGGCGGATGCCTTTCTGCTTCCACGTCACGGTCGAACGCGGGTGTTCTTCGTGGACGCGGTTGCCGTCGTTGTCGTAGTAGTTGCGTTTGCGGTAGCCGGGTGGATTCGCTCGGTCGTCGGACTTGCGTTTGCCGAACCACGAGGTGAAAGCTTCAGCGAGTTCCTCCAGAACGCGCTGACTGGACTGCGAATGCAGTCCCTTGTATGTTGGATGTGTCTTCAACTCGCGTTTCAGTTCGGCTTCATCAGGAATCTCGCCCGTTTCATCCCACTGTTCGCGGGAGTAGTAGTTAGCGACGTTCCACAGTTTCGACGCACTCCACCCATGTAAGTCAAGCATCCGAACCACTTGTGAGTGGTTCAGAACTTTGGCTCGGTAGGTGCGGTGGGTGTGCATCGTGAAACGCTTCCATAACAAGTTATGCCGTGTTCTATAGTGAGTGTTCGGATTACGGTGGAATATCCAGACGATTATCGCTCGTAGCGAGCGACCATCCATGTCGGATCCATCCTGCGCCTAAAGCCGCAGGTATTCTCCTTGATTCTGTATAACGGCTCAGTCGGTGTTGGGTTGGTCCTGTGAACGCCGCTACTGGTGAACCTCTCTGGACGCTCAGCGAAGCCATTCGGGACCGTCCATAGCTTGTTTTCCAGTGGCCTACCGCAATCCGGCGTCGCGAGGTTCGACGACGGTTTCGTGGTCAGAATCCGCTTCGTGCCGTCGAGCGAACTCAACTGTCATATTACGATTTGGCGCTTCTCCCCGGAACCCACACTGGAGGCAGAGGACGACCCACCATCCATTTCGCATGCGAGTATCATAATATCTCCAACCTCATAAAATATAGTATATCTTGAATTTAATATTCGCTGTCCAATGACTGGTGTCATAGCGTTCACCATCATCGCTCTGTCAATCGTCAGTGCTCTTGGCCAAGCGTTGTGGGGGGTGAGATCCAAAGAGTGGAGATTGACAGGTTTGAGGCGTTTCGTCGCGCTTAGTCCCCCGGTTGCACCACTATATCGAGCAGTTTGGTGGGTGGCTATGCGTTCACAACTCACCGACCTGCTCAACTGACTCCCGGGCGTACTCTCGAAAGCGAGTGTT
The DNA here is from genome assembly GCF_023699475.1 of Halomarina rubra. Lineage (GTDB taxonomy): Archaea > Halobacteriota > Halobacteria > Halobacteriales > Haloarculaceae > Halomarina > Halomarina rubra. The sequence continues at coordinate 515,524 of NZ_JALXFV010000005.1, forward strand.
CGCAAGCGACCCAGTGCTGTGTCCTTTCCCAACAGTAGCGAGTCGGTGACCCCCATCGCAGCGCCGTTGCGTGCCGAACTCGACGATTCGGTCGGAGCGTATGAACAGCGGCGTACTGTCATCTGTGCGGGCACGAGAGAGGCATCTTCGAAGTCGAGGATGTCGTGGAGTCGGTCGGGGGTAGTACGGACCGGTTCGCCAGTCAGCTCTCGGTAGAAGCGCCGATCGGGACAGGGAGGGACGAGTCCCACAGCAAACGCATCATATCTCTTTCAAAAGTGAGCCATCGGAGGGAACTATTCCGGTGAATCGATTCTCCAGAAGCATGTTGATTGCAGGAACCGGTGACGGCACGTGTCGCGTGCGCCTTGGCGATTATCGAATCCAGTGTATATTCGTGGATACGAAATAGGGGGTTCGAAAAGCATCCGTCAGGATAGGGTCAGCGGCGATTCGTGAAATCGCTCGGGAAATCAGCTCAGGTACGAGGCCGTTGACCTGCTCGTCAACACTGCGAACCGGAGGCTGGACAAACATCCATATCCCACAGCATTGAGACCGAACGTCCGGGCGAGAGTTCGCACACGAGAGCGACGCAGCCACAACGCATCCGGGAGCCGTACACAGAGTGTCAGCTTCAACGTGATATGGCCGTGTCAAGAGAAGCGATCAAACCTGCTCGACGATATGCCCACTCTAGTAGAGGACACATCAATGAGCCAGTGAGAAAACGTACACTGCTCTCTATCCCCGGTAAAAGCGTGTTTGAAGGGAGTTGTACGGTAGACGCTGCTGGTCGGGGGTTCGTGCTGGAGTTGCTGAAAATCGAAGTCGGATGGACGCAACGGTCGGTGATGAGTCGGAGAGGCCGTGAGCCGGTCGTCTGTGAGGTGTGAGACGAGTGCGATCACGAGCCGGTCACAGAGCGAGACAGCGCATTGCTGGTGGTTCGCTATCAGATAGTCGTACAGGTCCGTTGCGTATAGCGGTTTTTGCGTCGTGAGATGCGGCGAGAGGGGGTGGTACTGATGGAATCCCAACCGAGCGAATACAACAGAGGGAGCACCAGAGGACAATGAATTCGACACATGAGGGAGCACAGGGTAGGGAGAGCACCACCTTGAGCAGGGGTGATTGTGCCCTCGCATCGCGGTGTACAGAACCGTCGCGTCTTGCGGTTTTGCCGTCTGAGAAGGTCGTCGTGATGGCCAGTTTCCTGCTCGTTCAATTCCCTGAAACGCTTGAATTCAGCCATCTCAGCGAGCCGTCGAGAGAGCGAGCACACCGGAGTGTTTCCACAGGTATGGCTCACCCCCCTCTCGCAGGTACAGAGTCCTTCACAACTGCATATACCGGGGAGAGAGAGTAGTGTACAGATTGACCCCGGGGTCGACGCCCACACGAATGACCACTACACACGACAATTCAACCGGTTGGCAGTCCTCTGGAGCGTCTGATCGAGTAGTGTTGGAGTGACACGACACAGGCCAGTCACGACAACTCGTGTGTGTCGCTGAAGCGACTCGTCAGGTTGTGGATTGGTGGACGAGTGTGTCCGTGACGAATGTCCACTTTTGCGTTCGTCGCTGCTGATAGGTTTCTTGGGGACATCCCTCAATCACCATCGTCTCAGTGAGACGCAGAGACCACCAGCCGAGATTCAACCGGCGGTGATGGGGAGGGCATAATAGAACACCCCTCCGTTTCCAGTGCAGAAATTGACGTATCATCACCGACAGCACTCGATGACCCCATCTAGTTTCGACGCCTCCCTCGAGGCATCTATCATCTGGGTTGTGTGGTCCGTGTCTGTGTCTCTCGTGAGACGGGCTATCGTTCACGGTTGTATAAGCTAAGCGTTATATTCTCCCGATGCCGAGTAAAGATATCGCGGCCCGGTTTCGCTTCCTCTCGGTACGGTGGTCTCTGGGTTTCGGCGAGGTTCGACATCAATGTGGCAAGAGTACATCATAACGGCAGTAACGCTCGTCTTGACGGTCTCGGTCATCCCGACGATTCGTGATGAAGACGCACACGTCCCACTCGCGACGTCTGGGTTGACGACGGTAGGGCTCTTCGTGAAGACGCTGATGTTCGGGTCGATGGGGATGACCTCGCCGGCAGTCGGCGCGAGTCTGGGCTGTCTGATGTGGGCACTGCTCGCCTACCTCCGCTCGGGCATCCGTGAACGGCTCTTTCCCTCCACGTCTACGTCCCCGACCCCGGACTCGACGGTTGCGGAGTTCTCCGTCGGCGACGATTGAACGCGACCAACTGAGACGTCGCCACGGAGTATAGTGAAGTACCACGGGGACAAGTCCCGTGGCTTCACCGTTTAGGGTCTGCACCGCACCCGCAGGCGAATTTAATTCCCCTCGGCCTCGCGCTGACGCGCTCGGCTGGAATCAACACCCGAACACTCGGTGTGTCCGTGAGAGGGTCGGGGCCTCCACCAGCCCCCGACAACTCCCGTCTCACCGCCAACAGCGGGTTTTGAGAGGAGTCGCATTTCCAGTCCGAGCGACCGCTTCATATTGAGGTCTTCAATATCCTTCGCGGTCGTTACTCGCCCTACACTGGCCGATTAGTTTATTGTCCGTGTCGGCTTCACCCTCGGGGTCACGCCCCGAGGCACTCGCCATGCAATTCTGTAGAGCAATACCGCCTGTGTCCCCAGACCGACGACCGCTCGACACGGTGTCTCGGTCGGCGTCCGTCAGCGATTCACGACCGAAGTCGTGGGCGTCCGTCTCGAATCTGCGAGCAGCGAGTGTGTCGAGACAGTAGGGCAGCTATCGAGCTTCGAGGAGGGAGTCGCGCATGTGCCGGACGGTGTGGATTTCGGTGATTCCCGATGTGTCAAAGGAGAGTCGCTGTGGTGAGTACGACTCACTGTAGGTTTCCTCAAGCCGCGGTGGGCCACGTTTGGGGTCGTTGAGTGCCTTGAGGATAGTGTGGGCAGCATCGCGGCTCTCGGTGAGCCAGATCGCTTCTTCGGGGTCGCAGCCAGCGATCTTATCGAAGTCACTCGGGGCCGCCTCGAGGACGTCGTGGTTGACCCGCTCGGCTTCGGCCACGACGACGATGTCTCCGTCGTCATCAAGCCCGACGACATCCAATCGCATGCCATCCTCGAGATCGTGGTAGGTCCGTACCTCAGAGACTCGTGAGTTGGGATTGTTGCGGTACAGCTGTTCGAGATAGCGGCGAAGGACCTCGACCATCGCGACGTGGAGACTCGACTCACCGAGGTCGCCGCGTCCGTCACCGTGTGCGATGCCGAGCCTGTGGGATTCGTTGAGTGTTTCGCGGCCTGCAGCCGTCACCGTGTAGAGCTTCTGTGGACGGTCACAGTCGTGAGCGAGCACTCCATCGTCGATGAGCTCCCGGACAGCACTGGCTTCGATGCCCGTGTACTCCTGCAGCCGGACCATCGAGTCGTATACGATATCGTACTCCCACTCGGTATCGAAGCGCTGCTGGTGGGCGTTGTAGACCGCCTGCAGGAAGGACAGTTGTTGGTGGGTGTAGCCTGTCGCCGTGGCTTCAGCGGACGAGAGCTTGTACCTGAGCGAACACAGCGGGACGTCATCACGGTCGATGCGGCCCAATCCGTAACAACAGTCGACGGCCCGGAGAATTCCCTCACGGGTTGTCTCATACCGGGCATCACAGTGTGTACAGACGAACGCTGTACTCGTCGAGTCCCACTCGATTCCCTCCGGGAGGCGTTTGGTGTGCTCGAGAACGTGGCTACGGCCGTGATTGGCATCTACCGACGGCTCACGGTCGGTCTCGACGTTCTCGTAGGTCTGCCTGGATGCAATCGTGTCGATGCCGTACTGTTCGAACGTGTCTTCCTCGACAAACCGAGCCGCCGACTCGAAGGCAGTCTCCATCCCCGGAGTCAGTGGGTTCTCGCTCCACTCCAGCCCATCCGGAAGTGGCGCTGAGTTGAGCGTGAATGGGCGTGGCTCTGGCGTGTCGAACGCGCTTGGGAGACTCACCAACCATTCACCGCGCTTGAGGGCTCGAAGTCGGTTGGCCGCGTCAGTAGCGGACATATCTGCGGTTGCGAATCGCTTGGGAAGGACGGAATCGACCGAGACATTTCCAGAGACGATCGTCGAGACGTTGTTCAGCACTTCGGCGTACGCTCTGGGATTGTCGTCACGCAGCTGCTCGGGAAACTGCATCGCGAGCGTCATCGAGAGGCCGAAGCCACGGCCCTGACTGAGCAGTTCGGTGACGATGTCGGATGTGCCAACGTCCGCTGCTTCTTCCAGATACAGGTTGACCAGCTTTCGGTCGGCTTCATCTTGCTCGCTGGCGCGGCGTTTGAGCGCCGCCCAGAGATTCGAGAGCAAGACGAGCGTCATCGCGTCTCGTGCGTTCGAGCGCAAACTACTGGTGTCGAAGATGACCATCGTATCTTCGTCGAGCAGGTCGTAAAAGTCGAAATGCGGGTCGCCGTCTTCGGGGACGTGGTTGAATAGTTGGGCGAGGCGTGAATCACCAGGAATCTCGTTGATTCGCGTCTCAACACCACCCATCACAATCTCGAACGTCTGGATATTGTTCGACGTGATGCCACTGAGCATCGCCTCGAGTTCTGCATCAGTGACTGGTGGCGCATCCCCGGTGGCTTTCATCTGGATGGCCGCGTCCTGAAGCTCTCTGTGGGAAAACGCATCCTGGCCATGAACCGGATCGAACAGTGCCTTGATCAGATATCGAATGACAGCTGGTGATTGAACCGCCCTGTCGAAGCGCTCAGCACCCATCATCGCCCGGACTAGCTCGATGTAGTGGTCGGCGATATCTTCGACTGCTGTGGCCCGGGCGATACCATCGTCGAGGTACGGACGGACATCGAAAAACGAGAGTGCCGGAAGCATCTCTGCGCAGTCGAAGTGCAGGACGTTGTCGAGTGTCTTGTGCTTCGCGTAGTGAGCCCGCATGTACTCGGTCGGCATGCCATCGCCCTTCGGGTCGATAAAAATCGAGGGCCCATCCGTGAGGAGCTGATTGTCGAGCATCCCCCGGACGAGCAGTGAAGATTTCCCAGAGCCGGACTTCCCGACGACGATGAGGTGCATTCGCTGCATCAACGGCGGGACAGCGACGATGTTCGGGACGTTCTTTTCAGGCGTCTCCAGCACGCCGAGTGTGAATCCCTCCTCGTACTGAGAAAGGAGTTCAGGCACGGGCGCCCCGAGTTCTCGTCGTTCCTCGGGTGTCGTCGAGAGCAGCCGCTGGCCCTTATCCGTGAGTTTCGCGCCCTCGATGAAACAACTGTGAGCAAGCGTTCGTGGGTCCATCGTGAACGTGGGCTTGACGTCCGACCCGAACGCCCAACGGACAATCTTACTGCCGAGTGAGAGGGTTGGGATCCGCTGCTCGGCCATCTCCTCGACGAGCGTCTCAGTATCATTGCCGGACGTGGCCCCGACTTTGTAGTATGGGCCGTCGGCACTCATCATACCGTGCCAGAACGCATCGAGCGCTTTCTCTGCGTCCGGCCCGTCAGCAACTGCCCGGGCAGCAACCGTGAACGACTGTGTCTTGTTGGCAGCCTCTATCAGGTCGATTCGGTCTTGATGCTCTGGATCCGGCTCGACCTCTTTCTCCGGGTTGGTCGGCAAGATTAGATCAGCGACAAATCGCATTGCGACGGTATCTCGGTTCTCTTTGAGTCGGTAGATACGGTCCTCGGCACTGCGTTTCCAGGACGCTTTCGAGGTGATGAGCGTCTGGTAGACGACTGTCGCGTCCATTTCAGCGAGTCTGTCGATTGCAGCAGTGAGCGCCGGACGGCTGTCGAGTGTTGGTCCATCCTCAGTGACAGTCGGCCATAGCCCTGTTTGCCAGTCGTGGCGTCGGGTCCCCTCACCCCTGAACCGAATACCAGTGAGCGACTCCTCATCAAGCTCAGGAAGCGAGAGGTCATCTGCCCGCTCAATCGTGTAGCCGGGCATCGCTTGGCGAAGTGCCGACTCAAGTTGCTTGAGGGTTTGCTCACTCGCAGAGACGGTGTAGCGACACTCCCCATTCTCGACGATTGCACGCCACTCGAGAACCTCGTCAGTACTGGTGAGGTGATGGCAGGTCGTGAGACAGTCGAGGACTCGTCTCGGTATGAACTCAGTCGTCGCTGGGGTGAGCACTAGCGTCGGTCGGTCGTCCCAAACTGCAAACGGGTGATCGCTCACTGAATCGGCATCTTCAGACATTCAGTGAGAGTCTGCCAGCAGTGAGTTACCATAAGTTAGTAGGGTACTTGAAGTGGCAAGAATAGCTCAATAACAGACTTCACGAATTCGTTATTCCGTGTTTTAGGCATTATTGAGCCATTTCTACGCAGTTCTTAGAGCGCCGTTCTATTTACTGAGTTGTGATAGCTTTGGGAGCTCGGGCGAGTGGCGAGGAAGGTTGGCATCGACCACGCTTGACCTCTTCCGGCGCCTACGATTGCGGGAGCTTCTTCGTCGCTGGCTTTTCACCACGACTCTCGGCACGCGGCATCGGTGTCACCCGTACGAAGTGCGGGCTCGTCAGTGCACTATCTCTTGGCATGAGTTTCGCAGGCAGCTCACTTTGGATCGAAAAGGCTCATCGAACGTCGATAAATCGGGCGACCGAGCCAGTCACGAGTTGCAGCGAGTTGCTCAACCTTCGTGCGTGCTTCATCGTTCGTGAGACAGTTCCGCTTGACCAGTGCTCGAAGTACAATCGGAGAGAGTGCTACATGCGCGTCTGTCAGTCGCTGAAGCTCGGGAAGTGCGCGAAGGTCGTCGGTGATGAGGAAGTCAGCATCAATCACAGCACACAATCCCAAGCAGTGCGCCTCACCAGCATCTATTCGTGACGACTCGACGGAGGGTGTATCGACCTCGTGGACCGTAAGCTGGCTCATCAAATCAAGGACGGCAGAGGCTGCAGTACCATGGCTGTCTTCGTAAGCCGCCGTTGATTCCAGTTCCTCGATAACGAGCGTGGGGCAGTGGACATCAAACTCGTCGATGACCATCGAGAGCGTATCAGCTGTCGCAAGGGAAACGAGCGCGCTCGTGTCTGCGACAATCATCTCAACGTCAACCTACAGATCTGCCAGCTCATCGGCCAACTCCTCGCCTTGATCGAGAATCTGTTTGGACGCGCGAATCGATTCGGCATCTTGCCGCCCAACGAACGCTGTCAGCTCCTCAAACCCAATCTGGTCATCGAGATACAACTCAGTGACAGCCTCTTTGAACGCCGCATCCTCTTCAACCTCGTCGAGATACGCCTGCAGCGCCTCTTTGATGATATCAGTCCGGTTTTTGTGTGTCACCCGCGCCGCGACGTCTGCTTTCTCGATCAAATCCGCTGGCAACCGGAAGTTGACTCTCGTTGATCCCATTCGACTCACCTGTATGTACATTGTGTGTACGCCCCTATAAATCAGTGGGCGTCGTGGGCGAATTCCTCAACTCACGTTCACCACGGTGGCTGTGTCACTACCCAGTACTTCGCAGGTTTTTCGGCACTCGGTCTGGCCCGCCCCGCTCGCTTCTCCGCCAGTCGACTGCATCGCTCGTTGCACTCGCTTGCGCACTCGCCTCGCACCTCTCCGGTGCGCCAGCCACCAAGCGCACTGTCGGTTCTCGAGTCGCGAGAACACGCCACCGGCTTGTGTGCTGGCCGCTCGTGTCGCCTGGCCCAGCGCGCGGGCTGGTTGAACTTCGTCTACGGAAGCGCTCGCTCGCGCCCGGTGGGCGCTCGAAGGCGCGAGCGAGCGCAGATGGAGTTGTGACTGATGACGGGTCAGTCGGTGAGAAAACCGCGGTAATGGGCCGCGGAGTCGGCGCGTGAGCGCCTGTGGAGCAGGAACTCCAATGAGTAGTAAAATTAACAGTAGCAAAGAAGGTAGCGAAGTATTCGAACGAGTGGCGGATTCTGCGGTGCGGTGGGAAGTCGACGAGCAGGTGGAGTTGCGGGCAACGGTGGCGATGGAGACGCAGGCGACCATCGATTCGGACGTGATCGAGGCGATGGCGGCGGTCGAGAGCGGCGAGCGTGAACGGCCCTTCGGGATGACGCTCGAAGCCCAGGAGCGCTGGGAAGCCAGAGAAGCAGAGGTGCAAAGAACGCGTGCTCGGGAAGACCGGTCACAGACATCGAAACGGGAAGCGGTGTGTCGCGGGATGTCGGAAGCACAGTGTGGCCAAGAGACGGTCGAGCGGGTCAACCCGATGGATGATCTGGATACGGAGACGCGTAGAGCGGTCGAGACGCAAGCGGCGCGGATTGCGAGTCGGGTGCGTTGTGGGATGGCCCAGTCGGGTATCGCAGTCAGGATTGCTGAAAGAGTGAATGCAGGTGTGGAGTTCCAGATGGCTGTGCTCGACACATTGGACGAGGTGAAAGCGACTCCTGGTGCACTCGTTCCCATCGATGAGATCGGGACGGTGGGACGCAGTGAGGTCGACATCGAGGGTCGTATCTCGAAGCTGTGGACGCCCTCACACCCCTCGATTGCGCAGGTCGGTCTGTTGGAGGACGAGACAGGGACGGTCAAGTTCACCAGTTGGGCGCGGTCGAATCAGCCCTGGCTGGCGGCGGGCGACGTGGTCCGGCTGCGGAACGTCGCGTGGAACTACTACGGTAATCGCGTCTCGGTCGCCCTGACAGGCTGGTCGGCGGTGGTGTTCCGCTAATCGGCTCAGAAGCGGAGATCGGCTCGCTGCGCGGTTTTTCTTTCTGCTGTGGCTCCCAGTGCCCACGACCCCTCCTCCCCACCCACCGCTCCCGTGGCGACGCCACGGCAGCCACAACCTCCCGTGGACGGTTGCTGTTCGATATGCTTCGGGACACCATGAACGGATACTATTACGCTAGACAAGAACTATGTCCCCTGTGTACGAATGGTGAGTATGGGCAACTCGGATTCGACAACGGGCCCTCCTTCGTTCGAGGATCCGTTTGTGGGCGACGACGTCGAACAGCGAATCTACGGGACGATGCTCCAGACTCGCTCCCCGACAACTGCAAGTGTCATCGCAGAGCGAGTGGACTGTGACCCGAAGACCGCACGGAAGTACCTCGGGTGGTTCGCCGACCTCGGCATCGTTACCAAGCACGACGGGCGACCCGCGACGTACGAGCGCAACGACGCCTACTTCGAGTGGCGACGAGTCAACCAGCTGGCGGCGACACGCTCCCTCGACGAACTTCGCGAGCGAATCCGTGTACTGACTGCAACAATCAAGACGTACGAGCAGACCTACGACGCAGTGACCCCTGCAGAGGTTGACGCGTTGGCCGCCGCGGAGAGAGACCAAGAGCGTACTGTTGACGATACGTACGGGGACCTCGCCGACTGGCAAAGCGCCCGCGAAGAGCGCACTCGCCTCGAACGTGCTCGACAGCAGCGAGCAGGATCCGAACCGGAGTCGGTCTCAAGCTAACTGTGGTGCCGCCTGCAGGCGATGGGGGGAGTCCGGCCCCGCTCGACCGACCCATTCTCGAATTCTTCGAGACCCGACTCAACGCAGCAGAGTTCGTTGAGCGAGCTACGATTACAGACGAGAGTGGACACCTCGAACTGGCTGTCGAACTCACCACGACATACTATCCTGAAGCCATCGACGAGGCGACGCTCTCCATCCGATGGTACACCAACGATGACTTCAAAATCCATTACCGCGACGTAGCCAGTTCGTCCTGGGAGTGTCGGTGGGACCGACACCCGAATCCCCACAACATGCGTGACCACTACCACCCACCGCCAACCGCCCCAACACCGGGCGAGGATGCCTCGTGGCCAGATGACTTCCGTGACGTCCTCCGACTTGTGCTCGATGAGGTCGAGCGGCGAATCGAGGCGCTGTGGGGCGAAATATGACCACGCCCACCCACCGCTCCCGTGGCTCCGCCACGGCAGCCACGACCTCGAGTGGGATGGCAGAAAACGTCACTGTGGCCGTTGGTATCCTATCTGGTTCAGGCGCGGGAGACTCTCAACGAAATTCACTGGCTGTGATTGATTCGAGATACCCAACGCTGGCGTACCGATATTCGATTTGGTCACCATACCCACGTTGGGCAAGGAGTGTTTCAGCCGCTTTCCCAGCTGGTTTGTCTGTCGTCAAGAGGACAATGTGGTCTGCTTGACCGGTATCGAGCAGCTGAGCAGCAAGCCCGATGAGTGCCGTGTCTGCTTTCTCGATGATGTCCTCGTTTCGGTCAGTCGCATTAGCGATGAACCGTCGGGCCTCGTCCATTACAGTCGAGACCTTCGGATTGGTGTAGTCAAGCGCTGGAGCAACGACGGTCCAACCTTCGTCAAATCCGGCTTGGTAGGGGATATCTGCTGAGGGATAGTCTTCTGCAGTCGGGTCACCCCCCAATTCTTCGTAGACGCGTTGGGGGACCAGCAAGATGACACCCGCTTGTCGAACTGCTCTGCGTAGCCGTTGGAATTTCTCGTTGTCCGGTCCGCCACACCGAACGAAGACACCAGTATCGACGATGTAGGCAGTCGTCATTCAGTAGTGTTTGCGTACTCAGCAGCGACTGGCTCCAGTGCCTGGAGGATTATCTCGGCTTCAAGCGGTGAGATATCGAGCTCTTGAGCCGTGATACGATGGTTGACCCTCCCATCAAGATATTCGTATGCGTACTCCAGGGCGACAGCAAGCCCGTCGAGACCGTGTCGCTCGACGTACACATCGATGTCCTCGTTCTCATCGCGACGAGCGACAGCTGCGATGAGGGCTGGCGTTATCGTTTGCGTCTCTCCATTTGTCGAGAGCGTGAGCGAAATTGACTCCGCATCGTATTCGTACGGTCGCTGCTCACGAGTCTTCTCCACCAATCCGGATGCTTCCAGCTTTTGGACGTAATCGTACGCGGTCCCTTGTGGAATGTCGAGTTCGTTGATGATCTCAGAGACAGTGACTGGACCGGACCGTAGAATGCGAGCGTACATTCGGGCGAGTACTGGTGTCTCAAGGAGGTCGACAACTATCTGGAGTTGCTGAATCGGTGGCTGCCCAGACCGAGGGGATGATTGGGCCATCTCTATTTTGAATTATTCGTAATTCGTAATAAGGCTTCTGCCGGTCAACTGGCCGGCGACTGCTGGGTATCGTCTTTCGAACCTGCTTGTCTCCGTCCACCCCCGATTCGCAGGCTGAGTTGCTGGAAGGCGACTCTGGAGCGGTCAAGTTCACCAGTTGGGCGCGGTCGAACCAACCCTAGCTGGTACGGGCGACGTGGTCCGGCTGCGGAACGTCGCATGGAACTACTACGGTGAGCGCGTGTCGGTCGCCCTGACGGGCTGGTCGGCGGTGGTGTTCCGCTAATCGGCTCAGAAGCCGAGAGCGGCTCGCTGCGCGGTTTGTTTTCATGTTGTGCCTCCCAAGTGCCCTCGACCCCATCTCTCCCCCCACCGCTCCCGTGGCGACGCCACGGCAGCCACAACCTCGGTTTGACGTTGACAAAGAGCCGAATTGTCAGTTACCCACGACTGAAGTCGTGGGCTTGTCGGTGGACTCCCCTTCTGCCGTCGAATTGACGGAGGCGGTGTACTCGCCGTTCAGGTTCAACATCCCCGACGTTAGCGCACACTGACAGGGTGCGCCTCCACTCGAAGACGTCTGCCCCGAGTGGAGTTTCTTGAGCAGTTTACGAGCGATGTTCTTGCTCGCGTTGTAGTCCGCGTTCAGTTCGTACTCGCACTTCTGACACACGAACTGGTGTTTCGACCGCCTGTTGTTTTCGTGTGTAAACCCACACGACGAACACCGTTGAGATGTGTACGCAGGACTCACTTGCTCCACCTCGATGCCGTACATCTCGGCTTTGTATTCGACGCACTGGGAGAGGCGTCGAAACGCCCATGCGTGAAATCGCTTTGCACCAGCCATTCGCTTGCGAATGTCGGTCAGATTCTCGAATGCGATATGCGTACAACCGTGGTCGCGGGCTTCGTCGAGAATCTGAGTCGAGGCTTGGTGCAGTTCGTCTTGCATCCAACGGTGTTCACGGTCGGTCATCGACTGGATCGACAGGTGGGCCGACCGCGTGCCCGTCTGTT
>NZ_JALXFV010000006.1:0-103075 GCF_023699475.1 Halomarina rubra
ACGCCGATAGATGAAATGCACTCAATCTGGCAGGAACTCCGGTGCTACATACGCGGCACGTACCTATCAGCTGAGTCACGCTGAATCGGTGCGAAACAAACTGTTCGCGTCGCTGGCTGGTTTTGGTAGACAGAGCGCGTGAGTCTATCAGTCGGAACTGACTCGGTTGCTCCTAACTGCGGGGGACAGGTTCTCACCGAAGACCTGTTCAGGCGTTTATTGGGGGAAACCTTCCCCAAACACCCCTGTAGGGGAGACTCGGAGTCATAAAGGACGCTGCGGATGACGCGTCGGGCTGGTCGGGCCACGAGTCAGCTGGCCCTGAAATCAGGGACCCTCTCACCGAGCGGTGAGTTTACCGCTCGGAACTGGCTGTCCACTGATAAGACACGAGTCACTCGTGGGTCGCTGACCGGACTGGGTGGTTGCCCTCATTTTGAACACTCTCTCTAACCCACGCATCACTACTGAATGCTCATTAAATAGCTCACTCACTATTGATTGCGCAATTTTGCCAAGGGATTTATACGCCGTGAGTGGGAATTGAGCCCATGGGCCAGAATGAGTCATCCGGTCAGTCGACGTTCGAGTGGGTCCGTTCGCACTACGATGAGACCGAGATGAAGTGCGCCGAGTGTGGCTACGTGGACGAAGAAGGCAGTTGGACATCCGAGGCAAACGGCAAGGAAATCGTCTATCGTCACGAGTGCCCGAGCTGTGAGGCAGTTCGAGTTCACACCTTCTCGCTGGGTGAGTAGCGCCAAGTGCGGTCACGCGCGCTCACGGAGCAACGGGGAGACAGCCCACGACGACGGTTGTGAGTGGATGTCGGAGGGGAACGATGGTGTGTCCATCACCACGGAAAATCGCCGTGGGCAGCCCCCCGATTACACGAAGGCAAGGAGAAAGCCCACGAGTTCACTCGTTGGAGTAGTCACTCGGCTCCCGTGAATCGCAGGATGGTCTTCTGGGAGAGTTCTTCTTTCGAGAAGACGGTCACCACGTCATCTGGATGAATCATCGTCTCACCGTGGGGAGTGATAATCTGGCCATCGCGTTCGATAGCAACAACGAGTAAGCCATCGGCTAGGAGTTCCTGTTCGTTCGCCTCTTTGAGACTCCGACCCGCAATCGGTGCGTCATCAGTCACCGTCACTTCGACGACTTGTGCATGGCCAGCGAGGCTGATGAAGTCGGTTAGCGACGCGGTCCCATGCCCATTCTCGGGACCGAAGGGGGCGTACGGCTCGACACGCTCGCGTTGGAGCAAGTCTTCACCGTCGATTTCTAAGTCGAACGACGCGATTGCTCGAGAGATCCGACTGAGGTCTTCCATGTCCGTTCCAACAGCGACGACATGCAGATTCCGCTGGCCAGTCATCACCTCTCTGACGTTGATAACGCCTGGAATCTGACTGACCTTCGCCGCGAGCTTCGCCCGCTCAGGAACGGGGACCGTACAGACAATGAGGTTCGTCAACCGTTTCTCGACGCGTTCGAAGTCGATGCCGACGTGATAGCCGGTGATGATGTTGTGCTCTTCCATCTCCCGGATTCGGTTGCGAATCGTCCCCGGAGAGACGTTCACCTCGGAGGCGATATCGGGAGCAGACGTGTTCCGGGCGTCTTGCATCAACCGATAGATGACTCGCTTATCGATTTCGTCGAGTCGGTAGTCCATGGGCAACACAAGGGGCGACGACCCATTGTCTTTCCCTTCGAATTCACCAAAAAGCCGAGGTGAAGGCCTTGTTCTCACACAGATTCGAGGCGACCGCCCCCGACAGTCGTCGGCGGTCGCTGATACAGCGATCAACAGGAGCGAGTCAGGCAGGGCTCCGAATCGACACAGCAACTCCTTGATAGTGATTGTAGTTCCCCAAAACGGCTTGTTCCAAAACGATACTGTACCTATAATGGACTTATCGCGTCGGGAGTTGCTCACTGCAACTATCGCGTCGTCAACGGCTGCACTCGGGGGGTGTTCCATGACGAAGGTCACAGGCGATTCTCCCTCGGACAAGCCGTGTGCCGGTGAGACGTGGGTGGGATTGGATTATCGCGTCGATCTCCTGGAGATCACCTACGAGGCTTCGACTGATCGCTGGCAGGGGATGGCGGCACTCGATGTTTCGATGAGCTACATCACTGGTGGGAGTCAGACCGGAATCTACGAGGCAGAGCTCGCGTTCTACGATGCGGAGGGTGCGCTCATCACTCGCAACGCCCTTGGCGACATCTCCTGGTCTGCCGTCCCAGACTCCGGCCGTTCGACGATGTCGTGTGGCTCCTACGAACGGGGACGCGTGAGCGAACCGACCACGTTCTCGACTGCGAGGATGCCCGTGTACATCGCCCTCTGGTATTCTGAGATACGAACGGGCGTACTAGAAGCAGCAGCAGCGCTCAGATACGACGCCGAGACCACGGCGCGGCCATCCTCTGCGGTGACGGCAACTGACTGGAAGTCGGCCAGTGTGGACGACCGCCAGTACTACCCTCCGGCTGCCCTCCCAGCGCCGTCAATCGGAGATGGGATCGAGTCGGTCGACCTGCAGATAGTGGGGCGAATGTGCCGCTCTGTCGACCTCGAGCATGGTACTGCGTACGGAGACACCGATATTGTACTCAGGGGAACACAACCTCTCGACAACCCACAGCACATCGTCGGGCTGGAACGCGCCGAACTGGTCGATGATGGAACGACTGCTCGCGTCGTGATTCGTGAGTATCCGTACATCCGCCCGCCAACGGTCGAGTGTGACGATGCGTTCGCGTTTTCGACGGTGGAGCTGTCTTTCGCCGAGGAGCCAGTCCGGTCATTGTGCAACCATCAGCTCACAGTCTCAGTGATATCCTCCTCGCCGTAAACGGCGGGATTCTCGACTTAAAAAAGATAGCGAGTTCGAGAATAGCGAAGACGAGTGGTGGTAGTGTTGTCCCAGAATGATTCCTGGATGCACCCAAAGCGGCATCCAAGGGGTGTCGACTTAGCCAGACCGCTCGGGTGGACCTGACCAGTCGTCGGCGCTGTCTTTCGGCCGGTAGCCGATGGTCGCCCGCGCGTGCTCTACGTCGAACCATCTGGTCGGGTTGTCGCTGACGCCATAGAAGATGTCGAACTCGACGCTGTCATCGCGAAGACACCGGTCGACCTGGTGGGCAAGGTCGCGACGAGAGTGCCAGGTCGCCCTCATCCGCGTCACAGTAGCGTCGTACTCGGCACTGTCTCTCGTGTAGCGCCCATCGTCGACGCCTCGCTCCGCATCGCCGAATGGGTGGTCATACCGAGGTGAGCGCACACTCCCGATTCGAAGCGCATAGAACCGCTTTGGGTACTCGAACGTCTCGACATACTGTCGCCCCATGGCTTCCCCGAACAGCTTCGATGTCCCGTAAAACGAATCCGGGCGTGGTGGAGCCGTATGATCGACGACGAGGCCGAACCCCGGCTCGTAGAGGTCGGGTGCGAACTCGTCTTCGTACATCCCGACGACGTGATTCGAGGAGGCGAACACGAACGATTCGACCTCTGCGTTGCGGGCCGCCTCGAGACAGTTGTACATCCCAACGATGTTGTTCTGGAGGACTGCATCCCAACTCGCCTCAGTCGATGGCTCTCCGGCCAAGTGGACGACGGCATCCTGCCCATCGAAGGCCGGTGTGATTGCATCGCTATCTGTGATATCGGCGGTCACCGATTCGATGTCGGGAGCAGGCTCTCGATCCAGCGCGGTGAACGAATACTCCCCCTCGAGGTGGTCGGTGACAGCAGTCCCAACACGGCCGGCCGCACCTGTCACCAGGACACTGTTCATGCATCTTGATGCTGGGCGGGCTGGCAAGAAGTCTCACCTTCATAGCTGGTGTTACCCCACGATTTGAAAATATTGGAACTGTGGGGTAACTCAGAGCGAGAGTGTGGCGCTCGCCAGCGACGATTCACCTGCCTGAACGTATCGAGAGAACTGGACAGCGCCGCTGAGAGTGCCAGAAACGTCTTCTCTCTCCGCTCGACGAGTTCGAGTATCGACGTGCTCACTGGGCGAGCGGCCACGTGCCTGCCCGTGAGTGCAGCAATCGATGTGCCATGACGAGCCACCTGCCATCTGCCGAAACCCTCCCCGCGTCGCTACTTGAGTACGACCAGTGGCTGTGCTGGCGAAGCGAAGAACGTGAGGGCGCTCCAACCAAGGTACCAATCGACCCGAACACAGGTCGCTTTGCCTCGACGACCGACCCTGCGACGTGGACGTCGTTTTCTGATGCCCGGACGTATGCAACTGGCGGGGATGTAGACGGCATTGGCTTCGTGTTCACTGATGAGGACCCCCTTGTCGGGGTTGATCTGGACCACTGCCGTGTCACCGAGACCGAAACCATCCACGAGTGGGCACAGAAGATTATCGACCGATTGGATTCCTACACCGAAATCAGCCCCTCGGGGACAGGTATCCATGTCCTTGTTCGGGGCTCGCTTCCTGAGGAGGGCAATCGGAGTGGCAACGTCGAACTGTATGAGAGTGCCCGCTTTTTCACGGTAACAGGGGCCCGGGTCGACGGTACGCAGAGTGAGATTCGTGAACGGACTGAAGCCATCGCGGCCGTCCATCGAGAACACATTCCGTCATCGACTACGCAGACTACTCAGAATGCTGCCGAACCGCCTGCAGCTCAGGGTACTGCTGGTGAGTCTCTTGACGATACCGAGCTCATCGAGCGAGCACAGCAGGCGGCAAACGGCCAGAAGTTCAATCGCCTCTGGAGTGGGTCGATAGCGGGGTATGACAGCCACTCAGAGGCAGATATGGCACTTTGTTCGATGCTCGCGTTCTGGAGTGGTGGCGATGCCACGCAGATAGACCGCCTGTTTCGTGACTCGGGGCTGTACCGGGGGAAGTGGGATGAGGTCCACTTCGCCGATGGCTCGACATACGGTGAGAAGACCGTCGACCGCGCGATTGCAGGAACTAGCGAGTTTTACACGCCCAGTCGCTCGGACACGACGACATCAGAAGCCGAGGCTTCGTCTGTGGACACGCAAGCCCAGCGAATCGCCACACTCGAACAGGAGGTCGAAGATCTCACCGAGCGACTCGCGAAACGACGCGACAGTATCGACGCACTGGAACGCGAACTCCACGTTCTTGAGGAGACAAATGCCGATTTACGAGAAGAACTCGAAGCTGCCCGAGTGTCGACGGTGGAAGAAAGCGAGCCAACGCCTGAGGAGTCACTCTGGCGACGCTTGTTGCTATAGCTGAAAGCGGATTCAACCAGTCTCTATGGTGAAAATGGATTTGTGGCACTGTTCAGTCGGGTAACCTTCCACGTGATTTTGTCACCGGGCTCGATGTCAAGTCGATCTCGAATTGCTGCAGGAACTGTCACCGAATAGTGCTCGTTGATAGTTGTCTGCTCACCGTTCGTCGCCATCGGTGATCTTCGAGGCCTACGATGATAATTCTCATGTAGGTCCTCATGAGGGGTTTTCTCCTCAAACTGCTGAAAGGAGGCATCAGGGGGGGGACGTGCCTCCTCCGAGCACCAAGGCGGGCCAGATAACGGGTGTGAAACATCGATGCTCGTCGGTCACACAGGGGTGGGGAGACAACTCTGACAACCCGTCTATCCCGCCATGTTATCCTATGCGTGACACTACCATACCTGTGTTGGCTAGATACTTAGATAAATAGACTGATTTGGAGAATTTATCTCCCGATTGGTCTGGATTGACGGTCGAAAATCGCTCTGTAGCGGCCTACGTTGGAAGGATGATGGGTTGAGAAACATCTCACACCCTCTGGCCCAGTAGAGTAGTGCCCCCAGCGTGCGAACGTCAGTGAGTCACGACTGTGGAGGCTTCCATCTCACCTCACCATGAGCCAACGTCGTGTCGCCTCATCGGTCTTTTCTCAACAGTGTTCAAACAAACCCGAACTTCGCACAGGAAGTCACGACACCCTGCGTGACATCTATCCGACTCGCCACTAATTGCCTGAAATTTTACCATATTATACGGAATGCTTATTGACCGCTAGTCAAACGCGCAGTTACGATCGTAGACCCTCGTCTTGGGAGGCTTTCGACATGCGTGCGGCCTGATATATGGCGCCGATGTCGGCAGCAATGGGGACGAGAGAGATACGATAGTGACCACTATGCAATCTCAAACCGGCGGCTCGATATCGGCTGTATCGCTGTGTAACACACGACGACTTGGTCGTGTCCTGATTATCCTCTGTGTCGTGCTTGCCGCATTCAGCATGCCCGTGAGCGCACAGGAGAGCAATCCAATCTGTTCGGACGAATCCGATACCCTCGCGAGCATGGTCGAGGGGTTCATCCAGATCACGACCGCACTCGGTGTGATGGGCCTGTTGATCGTCTGGCAGGCTGATTCGCTCATGCAGATGATTGCGGTCGGGCGTGAGCAGAAAGCGTCTCTTCGTGATCACAAACGAACGGCCATCAAATCGGCGGCCATCCTGGTCTGTCTCGGGCCGCTGTTCACCGTTGCGGGAACGACGATGGGGCTTCCCATCGCGAGCTGTGTCGACCTCATCCCGTTCTGAGGGACGCTGCGATGGCCATTCGACACACCCTGGTGCTTGCCGTGTTTGTTGTAGCGGTGGTACTCTCCGGGCTCGTCGTCGCGGCCACCCCATCACAGGATAGTTCGACCGAAAATGGGCTGACAGCCAACGAGTCGGCGACGCTGTGGTCACGCGATGACGACAGTGGCTACATCACGAACGCCGAGTACCGCGAGGTATACGGTGAGTCACGAAGCGCGATGGCTGAGTTGGCTAACGCGACAGACATCACGTTCACCAGTCCGCCCGCGACGGCGAGTACGTGGTCACGAGAAGACCATCGCGAGTTCGAGGCCGGTGACGTCAGCACGTCCGTTGCCCCGCGTGGGGCAGCGCGTGTCGATGGGCGGCTCATCAAGGACGCTCACGCCTCGGTGTTCTCCATCACGCCCGCAACGTACGTCCACGAGGCAGCTGGTGAGACAACGCTGTACGTCGCTCCGGAAGGCACTCTCCGTGGTGTCATCGACTATCGACTCGCACTCGGAAACGCGACGAATCGGAGTGATGTTCTCGACCACCGCATCGAGGAGGTCCGATTGCTCGCCGATGGAGCGGTCGTTGCTCGATTGAGTGGAACGCATCGCCCCGTGTTGTCCTACAGTCTCGATGGTCGCCCAGCGTCACTCACGCTGGAGGCAGACATCACCGCCCGAGTTGACCAGCCAGTCGCGAACACGTCGAACAGTTCCAATCAGTCGGGCTCAGTCGTCGAGGAGACCATCACCGTCCGTGAGTCACGAGCCATTCGTGTTTATCGCCTTGAGCCAACGCTGCGGACGGTTCGGTATCCCAACGGTGACGTCGGAGTTGCAGTCTCACAAATCGAGCCCTGGCAGGGCTACTCCTTTGGTGATGACAAGCGCGTCCGGGGTGTCTGGCGATTCTATACCGCCCGCGACACCGACTGGGATGAACTGACTGAGCGAACCGGGATGGGTGCCGAGCGGGTCGACTCTCCTGCCCGGCCAGTCGCAGTTCACGCCTATCCCTCGGAGTTAGGCCCACAGGCCAGACCGACCGGAGGAAGCATCGACCTTCGAGAGACGTGGGGAACTGCCAATAGCCCCCCACAACTCGATGAGTCGGTCTTGGCGGAGGTCGTCGAACGGCCCTACAATTCGACGTGGGGCATCGAGACGCGCCAGGAGACTGTGGGTGAGTCCGTGATGGTCAGCGGTATCGTCCGCGGCCAGAACACGACCCTCGCCGTCAACGGGACCGAACAGACCCTTCGTGAGAGCTCGCTCTCACTCGAAGTGCTGAACCACACTGACGAGCAGGTCACCTTGCTGGCCACGCTTCGCGATGCGGATAGTGGCGAGCCGATCCAGTTAGGCGAGTTCGGGAGTTCGCCGACCGGGCCGGGCGGTGACCAGAATCGTGGTGGCTATCTCACCATCGCTGGCCAGAGCGTCGGGACCAATGAGTCCGGGATGGCACTGGTGACGGTCTCTGATGCAGGGGCGTACGCCGCACAGTATCACCCCGAGTCGTGGTTACGCCAGCCAGTGGCGTACACTCCCGCGAGTGCTTCTGCTCGCTGGCATCCACTCACCACCGCAGCGGGGTGGCTGTGGCTTGCTGTTGATGGGCTCATCTGGCTCTCACCGCTGTTGCTCGCATTGCTCGCTGGGCGGACGCTCAGCCGATTGTTTGCGGATACGAGGTACACATGACACAACACACACGACGAGCGTTTCTCGCCGCTGCTGGCGGCCTTAGCGTCGGCCTTGCTGGCTGTCTCGGTCTCGAAAGCGGGGCGAACGACTCGTCATCGACGACGGATGAATCGAACGGTGACTCTTCGGTGATTCGCGATGCACGCGTTGAGGAAACCGAGCTCGTCATCGAAGTACGCGAAGAGACGGTCGACCGAATTACGGTCATCGACCCCACTGGCGAGGCGTTCGCTGACCGGGAACTCACGCCTGGAGCGACGCGGATGACCATCCGCATCGGAACGCGCTATCGCCCCGGTGAGTATCGCATCCATGCAGTGCGTGACGGTGAGCAAATCGCTGAGTCTGTAATGCAGATTGCCCCCAAGGTGGAGATAGTCGACGTCCGGGTTGGTGCGAATCATCTGGATGAGATGCCGGAAGGGTTGGGAAATTCACGTGACGTGGAAGCGATTGTTAGAATTCGGAACGAGGGCACGGGTCCCACAACTATTCGAGGTCTGATGTTCGAAGGCGACGTCCCAAATCCGACTGAGAGAGAAGAGATTCTGACAAACAACGGTCGAAGTGGCATCTACGATAGCGAGGATGGTGGTGACTTGGAAGAGTTCATGCTCACAGGCGGAGAGCAAGCAACTCTCTACAGTAGCACTTTACCCTTCTCGTGGGCCCGAACAGCAGGGGGATGTCAGGTTAGTGGGGGAAAGATCACCGTATTAGTCCTTCATGGGCAAGCGCTCCAAGAGACAAGTTGGGAAGAGAAAGTCAGCTATACCCCTGGTTCGGGAGAGTACAAGTGTGAAACCACACTTTCGGAGGCTGAGTAGATGCAGTCTCTACCACTGGTCGATTTTGGGGTCAAGTGGTTCACAGATATTGTCGGGACCATCATTGGATGGTTTGCGTCCGAGTTAGCAGACGGCCTGAACAGTATCGCCTCTGATTTCTTCCGCACACCCCTTCCGAGTGGGTCTGGCTCTAATGTAGTGTTCGGGACACCCAGCTCGTCAGACCAGCCTTGGCAATCAATCTACCAATCCGTCGTCGCGGGTGAGACCATGCTAATTGCTCTACTCATACTCGCGCTCTTTGTCCAAGGCCGACACGCCATCCGAATTTTCAATGTCGGAGGGGCATATGAAGCGCAACAATCTCGCCGGTCAGCTTGGACGGGTGCGTTTTTGATAGTTGCTTGGTACTGGATTGCTGTACTCGGGTTGTACGTCGTAGATGGACTGACCGTAGCACTTCTGCCGGAACTGGGCGTGGTCACTGATGCTGTGCTAGGAATTCTCCCAACAGCCGCGGGCAACCCTGCAATCACACTCGTGATGGCGATGCTTGGTGGTCTATCGATGGTTGCTTTGGAGGCTATCTTCTTCCTGCGTGAACTCCTGTTGTACATCTACCTCTACGGGATGCCCATTGGCCTCGCAATCGCCTTTGGGAACGTCCCTGTCATCTCCCAGATTGCTTCACGGCTCTGTAAGCAGATGATTCCGCTCGCCGCACTTCCACTGCCTGCGGCTATCTTGTTCCGTGGCTATGAACTCCTGTTCGTCGGCGATGCCGTGGTCGTCCCTGAGAGCGACTTTCTGCAGTATCTGGTGGTCGTCTCACTGCCGATGCTCGCACTGCTCGTGACGTGGAAGACGTTCAGATACGCGAGTCCACTCACCACGCGTGTCATCGGGACTGCGTCAGTCGCAGCCGTGACCGTGGGCGGTGTCGTCGGGGCAGGCTACGCTGCAGGCCCCTATGCAGCCACGACCGCTGCTCGATGGGGGCCGAAAGCAGCCGCTGGGCAGGTGCTCAGTGAACACGCATTCTCGAATTCAGACGAGCAAGACCAGTCAGGACAGCATCTGAGTACAGACAACCTCGCACCTCGGACAGCCAATGGCGGCGCACCGGCCTATCGACGTGCAGAGGATGACCCGAGTTACTACTGATGGACGGACCACCTGAACAGGCAAAGCGGCGTATCATGGACGGGCTGGGCCAGACCAGTCGGCTCCCACTGCTCGGCATCGAAGAAGGCGACATCGGCGTACTGCTCGGTGGGCCGCTGCTCGGTGTGTTCATCGCGAGTCTTCTCGGGCTCGATATGCTCATCTTGCCGTTAGCGCTGTGTGGCCTGACGCTCGGGGCGATGATCGTCTATGCCGCACCACAGCATCTCGATGCGTGGTACTGGTTCCGAACCGTCTCACATCACGTTGTGTTTCGCCCCAAGCGAACGCTTGCTGGCGCTGTCGATTCCGACGAGCCAACGACTGAGGGTGGGTTCGTCGAGCGCCTCCCGATCACGGTCGATGAGCGAACACAGGACCTCACACAGATTCACCGTGCGTGGTTTGGGTCGAATGCTGTCGAGCGGACCGATGGATCGATTCAGGGATTCATCGAACTCCACCCGGAGACGATGGACTTTGCCCAGTCTGGTGATTGGGCAGCAGTCCAGGAGACGGCCGCGACATTCGCGAACACCGAGGCCGACTACCCACTTCGCCTCTACGTCACCACGCGAGAGTTCGATGTCGAGCCGATGGTCGCACAGCTCGAAGAACGACTGAACGACCCACATCTCGAGACACGCCCGCGAATCAGACGCCTCATCGAAGAGTACCGTGAGGAACGACCAAAAGCGCTCAAAGACACACAGGAACTGCACTACTACCTCGGGACGGAAGTCGACCGCTTTGACGTCCTCGCACGTGGCCGCCGTGAACCAACGCCTGGTCAAAAGCTCGCGAGCATTCCACTGCTTGGCCTGTTGTTCACCCCTTTCGTCACTCACCGAACGACTGGAGAGGGCTTTGACACCGAACAGCGGATGGCTGACCTACTGGACCGCCGTCTCCAACTCATCGAGACGGAGTTCGTCAACCAACTACCGGGGTGGTCGGCCACACGCTGTGAAACTCTCGATATGGTTGGCCTGGCAACGCAGTTCTGGAACGGTGACTCAGTCGACGAGATCGAGTATGATGCAGATTCGCCGAACCATCAGGAAGCGTCTGTCGAGTCGGTTGAGGAACGTGATGGCGAAGACCAGCCAGATGAACTGCTTCGGTCGTTAGTCGCTCCCTCGGAGGTTGAGTGGGAGACACGCGCAGCACGGGTGGGCGATGAGTGGACGGCGACGATGTACATCGCTGGCTATCCCGACTACCCCTCTGATGCCCTATTGAGCAAGCTCTTCGAGAAGAGTTCGCTCAACTACGACCTCTCGATTCATCTTGAGCCAAAACGCCAGCGCAACGCAGAGAATACACTCCGCAACACGGCCGAACGGCTTCGGGCAGATGCAGATATCGAGCGGACTGTCCGTGGTCGATATCTCCACGAGCGTGCAGAGGAGGCGGCTGCAACCTACAACGCCGTCGAGCGTGGCCAGCGGGTGTTCTCGCTGGCGACGTATCTGACCGTCCGCGCCGAGAATCGCGAAAAACTGGAGAAGACTGTCGAGAACATGCAATCAGCTCTTCGTGGCTACCCAGCAGATTGCTCACCGAAACTCGCCATCTGTGAACAGCACAAGGGATTGCAGTCAGTCGCACCATTCGGGACAGACCAACTTCGTCACGACGTCGTCGCACTGGGTGGGGCAGTTGGGGCATTCCTTTCCTCACTCCACAATCCGACCGTACTCGAAGCAGGTGGCATCGAAGTCGGCACGCACTCGAAGACGGGGACGCCTGTGGTGGTCGACCCCTTTGCTCGCGAAGACGGCTATGCCATGTTCACAGTGGGTGACCCTGGCTCTGGGAAATCGTTCAGCGCGAAACAGCAGTTCATCCGCTCGCTCGAACAAGACCCTGACCGAATCGGTGTGATTCTCGAACCGCTCAACAATTGGCGTGGAGTCGCCGACGCGCTCGGTGCGAGTCGCATTACAGTCGGGGGGACACGTGGCCTGAATCCACTGGAGATCAAGCCCACGCCAGAGCACGAACTCGAACGTCGTGGAAACGATGCCAGCCCACTGCGTGAACGGTGCAATCGCGCAATCGGCTTCTTCGTGAACTACTTCGCCCTCCGCAATGTCGACCTTGGAGATTCCAGAACCACGCTTGAACGAGTGTTCGATGAGGCGTATGCCCAAGCGGGTATCACCGAAGACGTCCGGACGCACTCCCGTGAGAGTCCGACTGTTCGTGACGTCCTGGACATCTTAGAGGAGATGAGCGAGGATGCATCGGCATGGGTTGTTCGGAACTCCGCAGAGGCTGAAAAGCTCGAAGAAGACGCACTGTGGTTGCTCGACCAGCTTCGAGCATTCGATTCGGGCGGCCAGTTCGAGAATCTGGGGCGAGCCAGTGAGTTCGATATCCGCGATGAGTCCGTAGTCTATCTTGATTTAGTCCAACAGGGTGGGTCACTCGGCGGGGAGACGAGTCTGTTGATGGAGTTGCTCATCTCGCTGGTGTATGAGCACGCCAAACAATCCGAGAAGGAGGTCGTATTCGTAATCGACGAAGCCCGCTATCTGTTCCAGAATAAGTCGACCGCAGAGTATCTTGAGACCATCTTCAGGCATCATCGCCATCACGACCTCTCGATTCGTCTCATCACCCAAACGGTCGATGAGTTCTTCGCCCACCCCGAGACCGAAACGATTCTCGATCAGTGTTCGGTCAAGCAGTTCAACAAACTGGATGGGATGGACGAACGCTGGGCGAAAGAGTTCGGGATGAACTCTGCGGAGATGCGCTTCGTTCAGAACGCGGTTCCAGGAAGCGACGAGAAAGGCCACTCGGAGGCGTTGATCGGTGTTGATGGCCAGTGGCGTGGCGTCAAGGTCCGAGCGCTTGATTTCGAGCGTTCGACTATCGATTCCCGGTCGTGACCGATTCGGTGGGAGGACGTTGATGGTGGGAATTTTCTCTGGTCCTCAAAGTGAGCATGGGTTACATTCTGCCGGCGCTCAGCAATCGATACGCTGCAGAACTTCTGTGTCTTCGTATCGTCTTGAGCCCCAAAGACGTGCGTATCAGATTTGAAGGGCTGGGGACGACCTGAACGATGTCTTGAGAGGTTGAATGGGCTGTGCCGGCTGCCCCTACATTCTCGAAGAGTTGGGCCGGTTTGTTGGGTGGCAGCTCGCGAAAAATCTCGAAATCATTGTCGGTGTTCGGAGTGGTTGCTAATACGGTTTCTATGTTCGACCATTCACAGAAACAATATGAGGGTGGATTTTTTATTCTTGAAAATTTCACTCTGGATGAGTGATTAGATTGAGACGCCTATTGGCTTCGACTATGGAGCCGTCTACGTCGCCAGTTTCACCAACAGTCGCCCGTCTTGCACGCCTCGGAACCATCGGATTTGGAGTTTCACTCGGGTTTATTATACTAGGGTTTCTCACGAACTCGCTACCGTTCCCGTATTATGACTGGGCAACACTCCCAGTCACACCGCTTCCGAGTCAACCCAGACTGGGACACTATCCGTTTTCAATCACTATTGGGCTGTGGCTCTGGGAGTTTACGTTTCCATTCGTCTTGATTTGGCTGGCTGACCGCTGTTCTTTTGGCTCGACCCATGCCCGGAAAGTGATGTTTCTCGTACTCCCCGCAATCTACGCTCTTGGGTTTCATCTCTATTGTCGGTTCATCTTCCCACAACCCACACCGTCACCGTGGGAACCGGCAGTAACAGCCGTTTGTTACGTATACTGCCAGACCTACAGCCCCTTGTGGAGTTACATCACGCTCGGAACCGTTGCACTTGGACTACTTGGGGCAGTGCTGTCGAATGAAGAGACGGGTGGTTGGCTCATACTCGTCGTCTTTGGTATTTTGACGTTCCCGCTGGGTATCGCTCCGCTATACGAAGCCCTGTTGCGGCGGGATGATTCACCGCCCAGTAACCCTGCTCCTCCTCAAGACACTCCAGAATCCGTTTGACATCCTCCCGCGTTTCCACAACTACTGTGAGTGTGTCTGTCCTACTCGGGACGAACGACGGGTTGGGTGATTCTATGCACAGTTTTCTCGCTTTCCGCGGCCGTTCTGCTCCGTGAGTACGAGATCCCGCTCGTCGGTGAGGTGGTCGTTCCAGAGGGTGCGTTCCTGTCGTCGTCTGCTAGGGTGTTGCTGTCGATGCTCACCCGGAGTTTCGCACGTGGCCCTCGGAGACGCGAGCTCGCTCATCCCCCGACTCACCGCCATGGATGGGGCGCTGACTGAACACGCCGTCAAGATACCCCCTAGAGACCGGGGGGTATCAGGGAGAGGCCACTTCCACCGAGTGTGGCCACCATGATGAGGACACAACAGGGACACACCACATACCGAGTGAGCGGTCACCATCCTATCGGGCGATTCTGTGGTGGTCTCTTCTGCCAATCACACACCCCGTACGGAGTGAGCACTGCCTTGGCGACTCGTCACGGCCGGTTGGGCCTCACTCGGTGAGAATTCTTGAGCCCAGTCGTCACCAGAGAGCTGCAATCGTGAAGACGTTCATCACCGAGACGAAGACCCACGGAACGGCGAGGGCGACTGGAACCAATGAACCGTACTCGTTGGGGATGAGCCATCGGCCAATCAGTGCAACTGCGAGGGCACCGAATTTCATCACGACCATCCCCACGAGGTAGAACTCTGCAATGACCCATGCTACATACGGATTGAGCTCGACTGCCCCCAACTCAAGGCCGTACGCTGTCAGCCCGATGTCTGCAATCAGCGCGAAGATTGCGATTGCCCACAGTGCATGCTCGTGGCGAGCAAGATAGCGAAGCGTCCCCGGCCGCTGAGCCGTTCGTGTTGGATTCTCGTATGCCATTATCGAGTCGCCCAGATGGGCATACACTCACAGACTCCAGCGTCGACTCTTGTAACCCGCAAACTACGTTCCTGCCTGAAGTGAAGCACAATAAACAGCTATAGGAAAGCCCTCTCCTACTCCTAACAGTCAACCATGACATCCATGGTCATTGGTCGCAGTCTCGAATGTGGATAGAATGGCCGTCTCTATGCACTGATGGGTCAAACTCGGGGCGTGGTACAAAGCTGCTATCCCCAGTTTAGGAACTATTATACGCCCTTCTGAGCGGCGCCTGTATGCGTGAACTGCCTCGGGGTCAAGCCCCGAGGCACTCGCCTTGAACCGCTTGTAGACTCGAATCAGCACCTACGCCATCGCATTGGGTGTGGTACAATCGACACTGATTCGGGAACGGACTTCAGCGCCTCACGGACGCTCGTGGGTATATGTGGGAATCGCAGGCAAATTCAGGAATCGGGCCTCCTGTGGATAGTTGCTCAGGATCAAAGAGAAAGAAGACGGAGAGAGCCCAGACCGTCGATATCTCTCCCTGAGATGTATGGGTGACTCACATTCTCATGATGTATCGGTGTTCTCCCAGTAGACGGGTAATGGACTAGCTCATGAATAGAAATCATTTTGATAATTTCCCTTTTCAAATTACAACTACTTTTGCGCTATATTCAATCAACAGTCCTTCTACGGCCTCATATGCTAATAGTGGGAATTTAGTCGTCGCTCATCCAGCAATACTTGCGAACCTGACATCAATCTTCAGTAACATATATGGCTGTGGAGTTTTTGCATTATCATATACTCCCAATCTGTGAGAAATCCTGAACTCAGGCACGATTATAATTCGTCACGACTTAAGTAAAAATTAATAACGAGTGGCCAAGACATCTGTTGAAGATGTTTTCCACAGAGGGGCGTTGCCTGATGTGAGGTCCCACAGATTCGCAGTAGGAAACCAACGGACATGGAGTGAATATGGATACGGAAAATCAGGAAACACGGGGGGACGGCAGTGGGGTCGTACAAATCTCTAGACCAATCGAAGCGGAGTCCGAACCCACACAACCAGCGTTCGGTATCGTCGCTGAAGACGACACTGGCGTTCTGAAGAACGTCGCACGGGCAACTGAGCAAGGGCTCACGACGTTCATCGCAGACACGCCAGAGACGGACTCGGAGGTCGCTCGAATCGCCCAACAGCTCGGTGCGTCAGTCATCGAAACCGAGACTATCGACACGGCGGCGAGTGATGCTCGGACGATGCTTGCGACGTACGCCCAGGCCAGTTCCCATCCTGGGATTATCATCCCGGATGATGGCGCTGTGCAGATTGACATTGACCGGAGTCTCGAGGCTGCGGGCAGTGAGCAATTCATCACTAGCGGTGTTTCGGAGAAGGCAACGAGCCATCCGGGTGTTCTCGTCGCGATTCCAGCCTACAACGAGGCAGCCGCCATCGCAGAGGTCGTTCGTGATGTCCAGCAGTATGCTGATGAGGTGCTCGTTATCGACGACGGGAGCAGCGACAACACGGTCGCACTCGCCAAGGAGGCTGGTGCGGTCGTCATCGAACACGAGACCAACAAGGGGTATGGTGGCGCCCTCAATACGGCCTTCTCCGAGGCTGATGAGCGAGAGGCAGAACACCTCGTCATCGTGGATGGAGACGGCCAACACGACGCCAGTGACATCCCCACGATGGTAGAGACACTGTCTCAAAATGACGCCGACGTCTCGATCGGCAGCCGATTTGCGAAGGGCAGCGAGACAGAGATTCCACTCTACCGTCGATTCGGGATCGAGGTCGTGAACACGCTCACGAACCTCAGTATGGGTGTGCTCCGTCCTCGCTCATGGGTTCGGGACACGCAGAGTGGCTTCCGTGCGTACAACCGCAAGGCGATTGCCTCACTGAACGCGGACTCCTCCATTGGTGAGGACATGAGCGCCAGCACCGACATCCTCCATCACTGTCATCAAAACAGCTACGAGATTGCCGAACTCGGGACGACGATTAGCTACGACGTTGAGAACGCGAGTAGCCAGAATCCGCTCTCTCACGGGCTCGGTCTCGTTAACAACATTTTGACGACGATTGAGCGCGAGCGTCCGGTCACCGTCCTCGGCATTCCCGGATTCGTGAGTGCATTCGTGGGGCTTGGCTTTGGCTACCTCACGTTCTCGAAGTACATCGCCAACAATGTGTTCCCAATGGGGCTGGCAATCACGTCTGCGTTCTTCGCACTCGCCGGTATCTTCGCGTGCTTCACGGCGATTATCCTTCATTCGATGAATACCCATCTGGACTGACGCGAGAATACGTTCATACAAACCGCTTACTTGAATTGAGGCGCCACTGGGTGGCATCTGTGCCCCCATCCATTGGCTGCGACCGTTGGCGAAGCGCGCTGGAGTTTCTCGGCTTCCAACCTCCACTATGAGGGCCTCTGTCCCATCTGTCTCAGAGGTACCGATCGAAGCGCACCCAGAGCAATCGGCGCTCAGTACCTGCCAATGCGCTCACGCTCTCTGTATCGATAGACTGGTGCTGTGAGCCCGCTTCGGGGCGGTAGGGCTTAGGCTACAGAACGTGTGTTTCAAACTGTACGTCATGCTCACATCTGATTCCTCCCCACGTCTTGACTGGCTCATTGGACGGACCATCGCGACCACGTTCCTCGTCCTCCTCGGGGTGCTCACGCTCTCACTGGTCGCGTTCGAGTTCTTCGGGCCGACTGCAGCGATTCCGGCATATCTCGTCTACTCGGGCTCGGATGTCATCCAGAACCCGCTTCTGCCCAGATTGAGTGGAATCGGGTATTCAACGTTCGTCGCTGGGTATCTCTACGGTCTCGCAGTCGTGTTCGGAAACGGCTACCGACTCCTGACGAATCGCCGAGAGAATGGTCCCGTGGAGGACTCCACAGCGAAACACACGCGATAGACCGCTCTCTGTCTATCATTCCCGGCAAGCGATGAACAGGTGTTGTTTTCACGCCAATTAGGGGCGACGCAGCTGGTAGACGTGTGCCACGAGTGTATCAAACCGGTATGTGACTCGGTCGTTAGTCGTCTGTCTCGACCGTTTGAATCGCCTCAATACCAAACTGAACGATATCCTGCGGAAGGCTGCTTTCACGTAGGTCTACAGTGGTGTACCATCGCCACGAATCAGCACTCGTTTCCCCAGCGTCCGGTGTTATCTCCCGACTCGGAACGCGGCCATAGTAGATGAGGTCGATGTGCTGGTGGCCAACCTCACCGTCGTGGACGTTGATGTCGTAGAGCATGTGCTGTTGTGGGAGTGGCAATGCTTGACCGGCCGGGGACGGCACGTCGCGGGGGTCGCTGTGGAGCGTCAGCGTGAGTCCCATCTCCTCTTCGACCTCTCGACAGACCGCTTCGTGCGGTAATTCGTCGCGGTCGACGTGCCCTCCCGGGGGAAGCCACAAGCCATGGCGTTTGTGTTCGTGCAGA
This sequence comes from Halomarina rubra, assembly GCF_023699475.1. Classification (GTDB taxonomy): domain Archaea; phylum Halobacteriota; class Halobacteria; order Halobacteriales; family Haloarculaceae; genus Halomarina; species Halomarina rubra. The sequence goes on from NZ_JALXFV010000006.1 coordinate 18,548, forward strand.
GCTATCGCGCCGTCGTTGACGACGTAGGCCGTCGCGGTATGGTGGCGAGTCGTCTCCATACCTGTCTGTCGTTGGGTCCCCCTACGAAATACGCTGGCGTACCATCATGAAAGTGAAACTGCCATCCGGATGCATCCTTCTGACAGACCCACGCTCTACGTCTTTCGTTTGGACCGAAGACGCGTACCGCCCGTGTACTGATAATTCTCGTAGTAATCCCCCGGATGCTTAATGCCGTCATTTGATTCGCCGCTACCTCTTTTGTATCGGTCGGCAAACAACAGACTGGCCCATGAACCGAACGTCCTCAGAACTGGTATACGACTTGCTGCTCGTGCTCGCGTCCGGACTCGGCGTCGTTACATACATGCTTGCCATCCTGATGAGCCCGGCACTTGGGGCAGGAGCCAGTCTCATACTCGTTGTCCTCGGACTGTTCACACTGGTCCCCGCTGGTAAACGTGTCCCCGCAGGCATGATTGGCATCACTGCCGTGGCGCTCGCAGGAATCGTTATCCCTCGAGCAGTTTCACGGGTAGACTCGGCAGTCTTCCCGCTCGGCAACGAGATGACGACCACGCTGCTCGTAAGCGGGATAGTCCTGCTCGTCACCTTCGCACTCGTACGGGTGACCGCATTTCAGCCCGAACCCCGTCACAGTACCTGAGCGTCGCCACAAGAGAGCAACCCAACCGTACCGAACTGTTCTCTCACTGCCCTCCTACCCTGGGCGGTGAAATGGTGAGGAGCGGCCTGTAGCCGCTTGGTACACTCACGCTCTGTGTCTACCAAAACCGGCAAGCGACGAGCGGGTTGTTTTCACACCGGTTCGCGGTGACGCAGCTGGTAGACGTGTGCCACGAGTGTATCACGAGACGTTCTGCCCCAGAGATATATTATAGGCCCTTGAGGTAACACAGTATGAATACTCGACGCCTCGGGTGGGGAGTTGGTTCAACACTCTTTGGTGGATTCGCAATTGCGATCGGGCTTGTCAATGGCGTCTCATTAAGTACGGACTTTGTCGGGCGGGGAAGTGGAGCAGGACTGTATATTTTGAGTGGCCTCGTATTCCTGTACGGAATCGCTATCCTTACCGGAATTATCTCTGTCAAGGAGAACCCTGACAGAAATAGTCAGAGACAGTAACACCAATCGTCGAAAATGAGCGGGATACAATCCGTTAGACCCCCGCTCTGCGTCTACCGATAGCGACAATCGAGGCGACTTGCATGTCACGCTGGTCCGTGGTGACGCACCTGTTTGATGGCCTACTCCTCTGACTGACGTCGTATATGTCTCGGTGAACGGCTGTACGTGACAATGGACAGTGCAAATACGGTAGCTAATCTGCATCCACGAAAGTGGACAGACAGAAACTTTCTATCGGTGGCGAGCACGCTCATCGCTCCATCCAACCTTACCACACAGAGCCAACAATCACCACGTTCTCTGAACGCTCCTCCTCGAAGTCACATTGTAGAATGCTGTTCAAGAGATGGCACTCACGTCCGCTCATTGAGAGGACCGAACAGGCAGGCACAGGTTCGTGTTGCTGTGGGCGAACGAATTTCCACACATGGGTTAAATGGCCGGTAGATGCCTCGCTACTGCGGTTTGTGGAAATTGCGGTGCGTTTGGGGTGTGAGCGGTGTCCTGTCCCCCGTGTGTTCGAGTACTCGGGCGCGAATCGGAAATCGTCGGTTTGTGAGGGATACGGACCATCTAGCGGCTGAATGCGAGTGGTGACTGTGGTGAGATGCGCTGGAGTGACTCTGTAATTCGTGTCTCCTGAGTGGGCGATTGTTCCACACATGGACGCCCTCGTGCGATTTTGCATGTGTGTATCGGTGGGAATCGCCGGTTTGAATCTCGATACGTCTTCGTCGAATATCGGTGTTTGAGCGTCCCTATTATGTGTTGATGGGGAAATCGATGATGGTGGCGAGTGGTGCTGCTCGATGTGCATTGGCTGTTTGAGGGGGGTTTCAGCGTTCCACACATGGACGCCGTCTATCGGTTTTCACCTGTGAGATGGGGTCGTAAGCGGAGTTGCAGGCATTGTTGTTGGGGGCTGTATCGCCCGTTTTCGGCTGGCTCTTCGGAACTGTGCTGGGTGGGCTGTCGATGAGGGCCCTCGAGTGGATGCCCTAATGGCGGTGAATGCCCACACACAGGTGAGTAACGTACTCTACCGGGGATTGGGGCCATGTGTGGAGATTCGGGTGGTTGGTGGGCCCGGTTGTGTCGCAATTCTCACGCGATGGATCCGGACACTGGGTTGACCTGTGGGGTGGGTGTGAGTAATCGTGCTGGTGAGTGCGATGGGGTCACGCTGGCAGGCTGATAGGATGGTGACTGACTCTCGCCAGTGTGTCGACAGTGGTGGGTGTTCACCACGCTGGTGAAACGTGGCCAAATGTCCACTTCTATCGAATCGACGGTGATGGCTCGGGGGCTTGTTTTCGAGGGCCTTTTTCGGCTTGATTAGCGCTCCGAGCAGTCGGCTCGATCGTGACTTCGAGTAGTCAGCTCAAGTGTAGCTGTGTCCTGTCTGGGTGGCAGGTCACCTGCCTTGCTCACAGCGGGGTGAGTTCGACTGTGGAGGGCTTTCGTTGGGTGTGATAACGCGGCCTGACTTCCTCCCACGACTGAACTCATAGGGTAATGTATCGCGCTCACACAGGGGCTTGACTGTGGGCTACTCCGACGAAGACACTCCCCGGTGGGATTAGCTACCCACGACTAACGTCGTAGGCGTCCGCCTCAAATCTCTGTGAGCACCGCTGAGTTCAGGAGAAGTTGACTCGTGGGCCGGCCAGTCGAACGCGGTCGGGTCGATTGGTTACTCGGCCCGAAACTCAGGTCATCGTTGAACCTGAGAACTCCCAAGATTCCGTGGGCCTAACTCAGTGAGGGGCCCCCGCGACTTCAGTCGTGGAAGAAGTCAGGGTCACCCTCGCTTTCCTCGAATCACAGCACTGCACTGGAACGTCGTGAAGACGTCCACGACGTCAGTCGTGGGTCGTTGGCTATTGCGTGTCCTCGGAATCCTCGGCGTCCTCGCTGAGCATGTCCCGCGCATCGTGGAACGTGTACACCTTGCTCAGTCCGGGCGTGTCGATTGTGAAGTCTCGGGGGGCCGTCGTCTCACTGTAGGTTTGCTCGACACGCTGTGGCCCTTCGTTCGGGTCATTGAGCGTCTGGAGGAGCTTGTGAGCAGCATTGCGGCTTTCGACCAGCCAGATTGCGTCCTCCGGGTCGAACTCTGCCATCTTATCGTAGTCGCTCAGAACGGCTTCGGCGATATCGTGATTGAGCCGCTCGGCCTCGAACGTGACCACGACCTCTCCATCGTCGTTCAACGCCACTGCATCGAGTCGTGAGCCCCCGCCGATGTCGTAGTATGGCTTGACCTGTGTTGCCTCTGACTCGGGGTTTTCGACGTAGTAACGCCGGAGCAACATCAACCCGAGAATGACCATCGCGACGTGGAAACTCGACTCACCAAGGTCGCCTTCCCCATCACCGAATGCAAGTCCGGATTTGTGTGCCTCGTTCAGCAGGCTACGGCCGGCCGCAGTGACGGTGTACAGTGTGTGGGGATACTTCGTGTCTTCCGATAAGAGGTCGTCGTCGATGAGTTCCTGGACGTGGTGTGACTCAGCGCCAGTGTACTCCTGGAGTCTGACCATCGAATCCCAGATGAGGTCGTACTCCCAGTCACTGTCGACGCGCTGTTGATGGGCGTCATAGACCGCCTGAAGGAAGAACAACTGCTGGTCGGTATAGCCCGTGGCCGCCCGTTCATCTGGTGAGAGCTTGGTCGACAGCGAACACAGCGGGACGTCCTCGCGGTTGAGGCGATCAAGGCCATAACAACACCCGACTGCGATGAGTAGGCCATCGAGTGATGTCTCATAGCGAGTCTCACAATGTGAGCAGACGAGTACCTCTGCGGCAGCGTCGAACTCGATGCCCTTCGGGAAGCGCTTTGTGTATCCCAACACGTGCGTGTGGTCTGGTGGCGTTGGCTCGGTGTCGGGGGCTGTGGATGGGATGACAGTGTTCGCGACGTCGACACCGTGTTCATCGAGGGTATCCTCGCGGAGCAACTCGAATGCGGAATCGAATCTCGCCTGCATCGCTGGCGTCAGTGGCCTGTCGCTCTTGGGATGGCCATCGGGAAGTGGGTCCGACTGAAGTGTGAATGGCTGTGGCTCCGGAACGCCGTACTCACTGGGGAGCCTGGCGAGCCATTCACCACTTTTGAGCGCTCGAAGTCGGTTTCCTGCGTCCGTAGCGGACATCCCCGAGGTCGCGAATCGGGTGGCGAGTTCAGCATCGACCGCGACGTTCCCCGCGATGATCGTCGAGATGTTGTTGAGAACCTCATCGTACGCCCGGGGACTGGCTGCTTGCAACTGCTTGGGAAACTGCATCGAGAGCCCCACAGAAAGGTCGAAGCCACGGCCCTGACTGAGTAGGTCGGTCATGAGGCGTGTGGCTGCAACGTTAGCTGCCTCTTCGATATGGAGGTTGACGGTTGGGTTCTCTCCCATCCGCGTCGCCCGGCGTCTGAGCGCCGTCCAGAGCTTCGAGAGCAAGACGAGCGTGAGGGCAGTTTGTGACGACGACCGGAAGCCACTGGTGTCGAAGATGACGGTGGCCTTCTCATCATCGAGGATATCGCTGAACTCGAAGTGGGCATCATCCTCTTCTGGAACGTGCGTGAAGAGCTTGTTGAGCCGGCTATCTTCGGGAATCTTGTTGATACGGGTCTCTGCCCCACCGAGCACCATCTCGATTGTCTGGGTCGTATCGGAGGTGATACTCCCCAGCATCCGTTCGAGAACCTCATCGCTCACCGGAGGTGCATCCTCTGTCGCTTTCATCTCTACCGCTGCCTGCTGTAAGTCATCGTGTGAGAACGCATCGCTCCCATGGATCGGGTCGAACAGTGCCTTGACGAGATAGCGGATGGCCGACGGCGACTTCACCGCCTGGTGGAATCGATCGGTGCCCATCACGATTTCGAGAATTTCGATGTAGTGGTCGACGATGTCCTCGACGGCTTGGTTTCGCGGCGTGTTCGACGCGAGGTCTGCTCGAACATCGAAAAACGAGAGCGCAGGGAGTGTCTCTGCACACTCGAAGTAATAGACGTCATCGAGATTCCCGTGTTTCGCGAAATGAGCCTGCAGGTACTCTTTGGGCAATCCATCTCCCTTCCCGTCAATGATGATCGACGCCCCGAGTTGGCGAGGTGGCTCCTCATCGGTCTCGCTTTCTTCTCGTGGCTCATTGTTGAGCGTCCCAGTCAGCCCGAAAATCGACTTCCCGGAGCCAGACTTCCCAATGATCAGGATATGCCGTGGTTGCATCGACGGGGGTAATGCGATCTGCTGGGTTGGCTCGCCATCACTCGACAGTGCGGTCCCAAGTGGGAATCCCGCATCGTACTGTTCGAGAATGTTCTCGGGTGGCTGTGTCAGGCCCGTTCGCTCCGGAGGCGTTGCTGCAATTGCGCGCTTTCCGTTCGCCGTGAGTTGGTCGCCATCGATGACACACAGATGGGCAAGCGACCGCTCATCTGCAACCAGTGTCGGGCGAACAGCGATAGCGAGAAGCCAGACGAGCAATCGCCTCCCTATCGTGAGGGTCGGCATCGTGCGCGCTGCCATCCGCTCAGCAAGGTCTTCTGGCTGATCGCTGCGTACATCCATTATCTTGTAGAATTTCCCATCTGACGTGGTGAGTGCTGAATCGAGTTTGCCGAGCGCACGGTCGCTCTCGGGTCCCCACGCAATCGCTCGAGTGGCAATCGTAAACGAGCTATCGGTGCTCATCGAATCGATGCGCTCTCTGCGGTCTTCATGTTCTGCAAACGTCTCGATCTCCTTTTCGGGGTCCGTTGGGGTCATGAAGTCCCAAAATCGCATTGCTCTGGTGTCGAGGTTGTTCTTCAGCAGGTCGTCGCGGTTATTGGCGAGCTGTCTCCAGTCGTCTTTCGCCGTGATGAGTGCCTGATAGACGACGGTCGCCTCGACCTCCGCAAGTGAGCTGACGAGTGAGGTGAACGCTGGCTTCGTGTCGGACGCAGGGACGTCATCGGTGACGAGTGGCCGAAGCCCAGTCTGCCAGTCGTTCTTGCGTCTGCCATCGCCCTTGAACTCGACGCCACGCAGTGACGCGTCATCGATTGGCAATGGCTCCATCGACTCGACTCGTCTGAGTGCATACCCCACAAGCGCCTCTCGGAGAATCGGCTGAATGTCATCGAGAAGGTCAGGGCTGGCACAGATACGGTAGGTGCACACCCCCTCATCGATGATGAACTGCCACTCCAGAACCTCCTCTTTGAGATACGAATGACATCGCTTGAGATGCCGAGCAATCTGAATCGGGTCTAACGAATCGGTCGTTGGCGTGATCTCGATGGCAGATCGCTCGCTCCACTCTGCAAATCTGTCGGAAGTTTGGCTATCGTCTGAGGCCATCTGTTCGGCTCGGAGTAATCGGCTGTAATAACTCCCCCTGTCTTGCCGCTATTTGCGTCAATAGGGTGGTCAGTAGCGCTCGAAAGGCAATCGAGCAGATGGGTCTGGGGCGATATCCAGTCGCGTCTTCAGGATGGGTTGTGAGTGGTGGATGAGGTGTTTCTATCAGAATCTAGTATATGTGTTGTCGTGGTTGTCTGTGTGTGGGCTGTGATCGACACCCAAAGCCAGAGGCGCCAGCCGCGCATTTCCATCCTCCACCAGATGCACATGGTCCGGTTGAGCCCTCGCCTGTGGACGAATCTCATCACCTCGCAGTGCTGTTCACCGTGCTCGAATGGATTGTCGAACGACGAAATAGCCCGAACGGGTGAGGAGTGGCTCTGGTGTCGAACTCTGGGCTACCTTGTGACCATTGCTACAGAGATTCGAGGCGAGTGCCTCCGAGGGTGACCCCCAAGCGGTTCAACCCACTTCGTTTGGTGGCTGCTCGATAGTCGCTCTCGGCTCGTCCCGCTCGCTTCTCTGCCAGCCGACCGCAGCGCTCGTTGCACTCGCGGTGCTCACTCGCTCGCCCCCTCCCGGGACGCCAGCACCAAGCGCACTGTCGGTTCTCGCTATCACTCGAACGCGCCACCGGCTTGTGTGCTGGCCGCTCGTGTCGTCTGGCCCAGCGCGCGGGGCTGGATGGATTCGTCGAAGAAAGCGCTCGCTCGCGCCCGAAGGGCGCTCGAAGGCGCGAGCGAGCGCAGATGGAGTTGTGACTGACGGAGAGTCGGTCTGTGAGAAAACCGCGATTAGAGTCGCGGTTGTCGGCGCGTGAACGCCTTCGGTCAACGAAGACCATGAGTAGCAAGATTAGCAGTCACAAAGAAGGTAGCGAAGCATACGAACACGTTGTCGACCCCACGGTCAAGTGGGAAGTCGACGAGCGGGTGGAACTCCGGGCAACGGTGGCGATGGAGATGCAGGCGACCATCGATTCGGACGTGATCGAGGCGATGGCGGCGGTCGAGAACGGCGAGTGTGAGCGGCCCTTCGGGATGACCCTCGAAGCCGAAGAACGGTGGGAGGCACGCGAGTTGGAGGTGGAGAGAACGCGGACCAGAGAAGATCGGTCACAAACGTCGAAGCGTGAAGCGGTGTGTCGTGGAATGTCCGTGAGGCAGTGTGGCCAAGAGACGGTCGAGCGGATCAACCCGATGGATGATCTGGATACGGAGACGCGTAGAGCGGTCGAGACGCAAGCGGCGCGGATTGCGAGTCGGGTGCGTGGCGGGATGGCTCCCTCAGGTATCGAAGTGCGGATTGCAGAACGGATGAACGCAGGAGCGGATGTCCAGACGGCGGTGCTCGAGACGCTGGATGAGGTAAAAGCGACACCCGGAGCGGTTGTGCCAATCGATGAGATCGGGACGGTGGGACGCAGTGAGGTCGACATCGAGGGTCGTATCTCGAAGCTGTGGACGCCCTCACACCCCTCGATTGCGCAGGTCGGTCTGTTGGAGGATGCGACAGGGACGGTCAAGTTCACCAGTTGGGCGCGGTCGAACCAACCCTGGCTGGCAGAAGGTGATGTGGTCCGGCTGCGGAACGTCGCGTGGAACTACTACGGGGAGCGCGTCTCAGTGGCACTGACTGGCTGGTCAACGGTGGTGTCCTTGGGTTCGTCTCAGACGCCGAGATAAGCTCGCTACGCGGTTTGTTTTCCATTCGAGACTCCCAGTGCCCATATCCCCACCTCCCCTCCTATCGCTCCCGTGGCTCCGCCACGGCAGCCACTACCTTACGGCGGGGAGGAGGTCACTCCAACGCGGTCGAGGATCCTCGCCCTTCAGGGCGGGAGGGTGTCTACGTTTGTGTCGCACCATTTTCCGAGAATGTGAGCGAAATCGCCTCCACATCGTATTCGTACGGGCGCCGCTTACTGTAATATATCGAATACATCGACTGCCCTGTACTGCTTGCCTTGCTTCTTACCAGTGACTTCCTCGATGATTTCGTCTGCTTCGAGATCTTCGATGACTCGATACGCAGTCGGTCGGGAGACATCAAGGAACGCTGCAAGGCCCGTCGGTGTGAAATACGGCTTCTGGAGAATCGACCGGGCGAACCGGGCGGTTGCTGTCGTTCCTGTGTACTCCTTGTGGTACTCTCGTTCGAGTTCGCGGAGGTCCCACGTTCGGTCGTAGGAAGCTTCAGCTTGACTCCGGAGCCCTTCGATGAAAAACCGAAACCACTCTGTCCAGGCCCCTTCTTCGCTGACAGCTCGCATCCGACTGACGTATTCGTATTTGTTCTTGTTGAAGTAGGCACTCGGGTAGATGTACGGGCTCTCCAGATACCCCTGCTGTACGAGATACAGAATAATCAGCAGCCGACCGAGACGGCCATTTCCATCGGAGAACGGGTGGACTGTCTCGAAAAAATAGTGGATAATGGCAGCATCGATGAGTGGGTGATACGCTCCTCCCGATTGAATGTACGCCTCAAGGGACTTCATGAGTCGCTCGATACTGTCGGGTGTCGGTGGAACGAACGGCCGTTGCCCCCCTCGTGGGCTATCGAGGTGAACCATGTGGTCTCTGAACGCGCCGATGATGTCTCCGTCGTTGCGAACCCCCTCTAACAGTGTCGCGTGAAGCTCCGTCATGAGCTCAAGCGTAATAGGTTCGCCTTCCGTCACCGCATTGAGTCCCGCCATGAGCGCATCTTCGTAGTTGATCGCTTCTTGGAGGTCTTTCTTTGCAGGCGGTGTAGCGCCATCCTGTGAGTGCTGTGTCCGGTATGCTTCGACATCCTGGTAGTCGACTTCAGCACCCTCGATTCGGGCAGATTCGACAGCCTCGACACGGATGAGTGACGCGTAGAGTGAGGCAGAGAAGTCGACTGTCGAACTAATACCATCCACTCTGCCGATTTGGTAGGCTGCATCGGCGACGAGGTCGCGAATATCGTCAGGGATGGCAAGAGGAGGCTTTACCGGGAGCTCGTTGGGAGCGTAATACGGGTTTGGATGATACGGGACATAGTGGCCCGGCGCTGTCTCTGGTAAACTCCCCTTTCTCATCGTTGCCCTCCCTACACCACCCGTGTGTAAAGTCGTTTTTATAGCCACCTTACAGACAGGGTCTGTTTTACCAGCTCCGTTTCAAAATGCGCGGAATGTTGAATCGGGACGGTGGGACGCAGTGAGGTGGATATCGAGGGCTGTGTGACGATGTTGTGGACGCCCTCATACCCCTCGATTGCGCAGGTCGGTCTGTTGGAAGATGCCTTTGGGACGGTCAAGTTCACCAGTTGGGCGCGGTCGAATCAACCCTGGCTGGCAGAAGGTGATGTGGTCAGGTTGCGGAACGTCGCGTGGAACTACTACGGTGATCGCGTCTCGGTCGCATTGACGGGCTGGTCAGCGGTGGTGTTCCCCGGAAGCTCTCAGACGCCGAGATAAGCTCCCTGCGCGATTTTTCGTTCTGCTGTGACTCCCAGTGCCCACGACCCCACCTCTCCCCCCACCGCTCCCGTGGCGACGCCACGGCAGCCACTACCTCTGTCAGCGCCCCCCGAGTGAGGATTGGCCAGACTCGCCAATCTGCGGTGTTCTCCGCGGGGGTTCGGTCAGTACTCCGTGAGGGTTCGGTCAGTACGCCACCTGTTCGCTCACAGGTCGCAGTTGCATACACCGCCTTCGCGGATTTGGTTGGTGACGTGCCGGTGGATTCCTCGCGACAACTGACGCATCGTTTCAGCCTGCCGCTTCGTTGGCCGCCGACCACCGTAGTAGCTGTCCGTCCGATTGTCGCCATACAGGCCTTTGAGCTCGCGTGCCAGTTCTCGTGTAAAGAGTCCCGGCTGCCCGGTCGTAACAACGGTCGTGTGAATCTGTTTGGAAGTCTCGCAACGTATCATTCCCTTCCTCGATGGCGAACGCTTCCAACGACCGCTCGATACAGCCAAAGGATAGTTCCACAGTAGCCGTGTAGTAGCCGATTCCCTCAATCTCCTCGACAGCGGCGAGCAGCTGACACCCCTTTGTGAGTTGTGTCTTCCACCCGGTATCCGTGTCGATTCCTGGCTCGCGTGTCGGAATGCCATATCCCTCCTCGTTGAAGGCATCGACGGCCGCATCGAGTGCATCCCTCACTACTGTTAGGTCACTCATCTGCGTCCCCGTGGAGTACCATCTTGCGTACGGTATCGAACGCGTCTGTTTGGTGGACAGCGATGCCAGTGCGGAGAATGTCTTGCAGGTCGGTTACGTACTTTGGGACGGCTTGTAGACCTTCTACATCGATTTCGAAGAGATACCGGTTGCCGTCGAACGTGTCCTCTTCGAGTGATTGCCGGAGTTCGTTCGCCCGGCGTTGATTGCTCATCCGGTCCTCGCGCACTAGCACCCACAGGTCGATGTCACTGCGCCGATCGGCCTCACCTCGGGCTACACTCCCATACAGGACGACAGCAAGGACGTCATCAAGTTTCTCGACTAATGCTTCCGTTGCTGTCTGTACGGGGCTATGGAACTCCGACTGAGGAATCTCGAGGTACGGGTCGTCTGGAATCGTCAACCGGTCGCGGTTAATCTGTACGAGGCGACGTGTCCCGTCTCGTTGTTCAACGACAATGTCGTTCTCAGCGAGGACATCGACCGTCTTCGTGACTGTCGGACGACTGTAATCAACTGCCTCGGCGAGTTCCGTTATCGAAAATGATCCGGTGTTGTTCCGGGTCAAAAAGAGGAGGACATCGTCCGTAGCCTTGCTTTTGAATAATCGGCTGTCTCGTGATGGTACATCGAGGGCTATCTGTGTTGTGTTATTCAATCTACTGTTCGTGCCAGTTTTCATTGTAAACCAATGATTCAGGTAGGTACTTAAATTTTATACCTGAAACCGATTGCCACCTATGTAGTGAAGGAGGTGACTCCCAGTGCCCACGACCCCTCCTCCCCACCCACCGCTCCCGTGGCGACGCCACGGCAGCCACAACCTCTGTCGCTAGTACTCTCTGGGGTGAAGGCGCTCGAAGGCGACATCGCTCTCTTGGGCAAGATGCTTATAAAGAGCAAGGAGAATACCCGCGCCTTTAGGCGCGGGATGAATCCGACAACTCCTCCACAACCCACTGTCGATGGCAGGGCAGGATATTCCACCATCTTCAAACCGAATCTTTACAAGAAATTCGAGTATAAGTGGTTATACAGACGTTCAGAATGCTGGAAGTCCATCGCACCTACCGAGCGAAAATCCTCAACCACGGTCAGGTAGAGGAACCCCTCGACCGGCACGGGTGGGATGCCAGCAAACTCTGGAACGTCGCCAACTACCACTCTCGCGAAGTCTGGGACGAAACGGGCGAGATTCCTGACCACGGCAACCTCAAAGACGAGTTGAAGACTCACAACAAGTACAAGGGACTGCACAGTCAGTCCAGTCAGCGCGTTCTGGAGGAACTCGCTGAAGCCTTCAACTCGTGGTACGGTAAGAGGAATTCTGACAATCGAGCGAATCCGCCCGGCTACCGCAAGAAAAACTACTACGACCAACAGGGCCATCGCGTCCACGAAGAACACCCTCGGTCAACGGTGACGTGGAAGCAAAACGGCATCAAACACGACTCGAAAAACAATCGCGTTCGGCTGTCGAAGGGCGCGAACCACAAGGGACACCCGAAGGCGTGGGAATACATCCTTGTCGAATACGAGACACGCCCCGGTGTCACGGTTGAGAACTTGCAACAGGTTCGCGCCGTCTACGACAAGGCGAACGGACGCTGGGAACTGCACCTCGTCTGCAAAGACGAAATCGAGACGCCCACCGCACCCGGAAACGAAACAGCGGGTATCGACCTCGGCATCTGTAACTTCGCGGCGGTCACATACAGTACGGAGGAAGCGGACCTGTATCCCGGCAATCGCCTGAAACAGGACGGGTACTACTTCCCAAAGGAAATCGCAAAGTGCGACGATTCGGGGGGCGAACGGGCCACTCGTCTCCACGCGAAGTGGTCGGAGCGCCGCACCCACTTCTTCCACTCCTTTGCGAAGCACATCGTAGAACGGTGTGTCGAGCAGGAAGTTGGCCGCATCAACGTTGGGAAACTCGCTGGTGTCCGCGAAGACGAGAACGGCGAGTCGAAGAACTGGGGTAAGCACGGCAACCTCGACCTGCACGGGTGGGCGTTCGACCGGTTTACGTCGATACTCACGTACAAAGCGAAGGTCAAAGGAATAGAAGTCGTAGAGGTCTCAGAGCGCGACACGAGCAAGACGTGTAGCGGGTGTGGTAGAGCAGACGACCGTCAGCGTGTCGAACGTGGTCTCTACGTTTGTGAGACATGTGATGCGGCGTTCAACGCTGACGTGAATGGGGCGGAGAACATCCGTCTCGACATCAATCAAAGTAACTCCGAGTCTGCACCCAGTTTGGGTGGGGATAGGAGTACCGGCTGGTTGGCACAGCCCGGAGTCTACCTTCATGACTTGTCCAGCGGATTCCAACCGCAGGAACAAGTGGTAGACTGCAAACCCTAATATCCCAATCCAGCGGTGCGGTGCCGTGGGATTCCTCCGCCTTCAGGCGGAGGAGGATGTCAACGGTATGACTCGTATGCGTTCTTGCTCGCGACCCAGCCCACCCTCGACGTCTCGGCGTCCATCCCCGCCCTCAAGGTGAAGTTCTACGTTCACGTCCTGTATGCTGATGCGATTCCACTCATCTTCGAACACAACACTGGCGGAGCCCTCGCGGAGTTCGGTCGGGCTGACATCCCGCTCGTGTTGGAGAAGACGCATCTGTTCCCCCGGGCACATACCGAGCAGTACGACGGGGAGGCAGCGGTCGCCTCGCCAGCAGCCGTTCGGGCCCGTGCCGTCGAACTCGCGTATCATGCTGCTGACCTCAACGCGGCACTGGCCGACCTCGCCGACCGCGCGGCCGCGAACGACATTGACCTCTCGGTGGACGACCTCGAGCAGCACCTCGCCGACGAACTGGGCGTTCGCGACCCATCGTACAGCGGGGTGTTGACCGACGGCTTCGTCCACTTCGAGGAACTCGACCGCTGTTTCTCGTGGACGACCACGGACCAACTACGGGCGGTGCTCCAGCACGTCCCGTGAGTCGGTCGCGGAGAAGCAGGGGTCGGTGATTCGTGTTACAGAAGTTCAAGGAGCAAGCCCACGACTTCAGTCGTGGGTAGCTGACTGGCGCTCTGGTATTGGGTCCCCCGTATTTTATTGCCCCCTGACGGGTGCGGGGCGCTCGAAGTAGCGTTCTGCGTTCTCATGTCCAGTACGACACACCCAGTCAGCGAGCGCGAGACCAGTGACCGACCGGATGCGATGGCCGAAACCATCGAATCGTGGATGAACGACCTTTCGACGTTGACCGATGAGGCCAGAGCGAGCGAGGAGTTCCAGGCGTGGTTGGACGTCCACAGTCGGTTCCACGAGTACTCCTTCCGGAACACGCTGCTCATCAAACAGCAATGCCCCACCGCGACGAAGGTGGCCGGGTACAGAGCGTGGCAGACCGAGTTCGACCGGCAGGTCCAGACGGGCGAATCTGCGATTTGGATCTGGGCGCCCATCATTACCGAGCGCTGTCCGACCTGCCACGAAGGGCGGCAGTACCACGAGGCGAGCGACTGCGTGGACAGGACGCCCACTGAGGAGTGGTCCCGTGGCGTGGTCGGGTTCAAACCCGTCCCCGTGTTCGATGCATCCCAAACGGAGGGTGAACCGCTTCCATCGCTGGAGACGACCGTCTACGGCGATGGCAAACCCTTGGTCGCGCGTCTGCTGGAGTGTGCTCGGTTGCTTGGAATCGAGGTTCGAGTGATCGACGAACAGGAGTGGCCGTTGGGCGCTGCCAAAGGTGTGTGCCAATACAGGGGTTCGAACTCACCACTCGTGTTAGTGCGACGGTCGACGAATTTTGCGGATATGGCGAGTACGCTCATTCACGAGTACGCCCATGCCCTCCTGCACATGGACCGCTCGGTGTCTCCCGAAGAGCGAGCGAAACGCGAGGTCGAAGCCGAGAGTGTGGCGTACGTCGTTGGGCGACACTTCGGGCTTGACGTGGACAATGCGGCGCTGTACATCGCCCGCTGGGAAGGTGACGATACGGACGTGCTCACCGAGCGGTTGGCTCGCATCGCGACCGCCTCAGAGCAGGTGATTACCAGCGTCGAGGAGCGAATGGCCGCAGTGGCCTGAAGCAGGGTCGGTCTTTCAGCCGTGTTCCCTGGTGCCTTCCGCTCGATAGTGGGTGATCGGTCAGGTACGACGTCAGGTAGGGAGTCTTCAGAGACGTAAGCTCGCTTCCCCCGACTCACCGTCATGAATGGGTTGCTGACTGAATTCGACGTCAACGTACATCAGGGCAAAGTCACACTGAGCGTGACCGCTATGATGGAGAGCACAACAGGGACACACCCTGTACCGAGTGAGCACTTCTATCTTCCTGCGAGGAGAGAATCCCGCCCTTCAGGGTGTTGACGAGACGCGTCGCGTCTCGTTCACACACCAGAACGCGACGCAGTCTGGGGACAGGAGTGGATCTGACAACACGTCCACAGTATACTATCTCGAAGCGACTTCGCTTCGATTGTACTCGGAAGCACCTGTGTTCGACTGATAGGCTCTTCTCAAGTGCGACAGCGATCTGTTGAACTACAGGGAGATATCATTCCGAAATACGGGTCCGCGGCTGCCATAGCTGATGCAGTGGTGAAAAATACGATTTCATTTCGATTTAGGGGTCCATATTTCGATATCGGTAAGACCACCCACAGCGAATTCAAATTGAACTCGACACTGAGTGCGGCCGCTATGGTGAGGGCACAATAGGGACACACCGTGTACCGAGTGAGTGACCACCTTCTTCTCGGGTGATTTTGTAGTGATATTTTCTGCGAGTCACACCCCCCGTACCGAGTGAGTAGTTCTGTGTGGATGTTGGTGCAGTACTCGGGCTTTACAACGGACGTCGTCGACACGTCCGCCTTTTCAACCTCGATGGTAGCCGTGATGCTATCTGTGATACCGAGGTCGTCGACAATCTCCAACTGGACAGTGTACTCACCAGCTTCGCTGAACGAGTGTGTCCCTTGGCGAGACATGACAACACCGCTCCCCACCTCAGACATGCTTCCTGAATCGCTCCGTGAGTACAATCAGTGGATTTGCTGGCGAAGCAAGACCCGTAATGGCTCTCTGATGAAGATTTCCATCGACCCCAGGGGATGACTGCCATTCGGAAGCCGATATGGCACTGAGTTCGATGCTGGCATTCTGGACGGACGAAGCCGCCACACAGGCCAACCGCCTGTTCCGCGACTCGAGTTTGTACCGTGGAACGTGGGAGGTCTGGTGTCTGGCGGCACTTCCTTTGCAAGTCGCTAGGCCGTTGTTCACCATTCGGATATCCAGTTGGCACTCGCCTGCTAATCGACTGAGGAACGCCCGCATGGCTTTTTATCGCCCCCTGAGGGGTGCGGGGGAACTCGCACAACATGTCGAAGAACATCACAACACTCGGAGATTGGGTCGTCGAGTCACCACGGACACGTCGTGCGCGAACCGAACCGATGACTATCGCACTCAAACGAACTGGGGGCGTGTACGAGGTGCGGGTCGCCTCAGGACGTCGCTACGATGTCGACGTCTCTATTCCCGCATGTACCTGTCCCGATTGGCAAGAACGCAAGCCTGAGGGAGGGTGTAAGCACCTTCGGCGTGTCGAGATGGAGATCGTGGCCGGCCGTGTCTCAGGACCGGATGGTCAACTTCCCCAGCGCACTCCCGGAGCGATGGATGGCACGCTCGAACCGACCCCGCTCATCACTGGCCCCCACACCGAGTACGGCCCAGACGGCGTACCCACTGGGGGTGTGTACTACCGATGTATCGAGTGTCGTCGAGAGGCACGCCATCGCGAGGCCATTCACAATCCTGGAGAGTGTGGACGAGAGCCTCGAGACGACGAGAACAGAGGGTAGTGCCAACGCTCCACCGAGGCGGTCCTACTCACAGTCATCGAATCCGTACACCTACGGAGAACGCAGTTGGTTTCGATACCAATGACTGAGTTGGGAGTGCGGCTGTTCGATGACCGCGACCGTGAGGCAGTGTGGGTACTTCACGAGTGGGCGATGCGCCACACGGACACCAACCCTGATGATATCCCCGGGACGGAGGATCTCGACGATATTAGCGAATCGTACATTGATGCAGGCGGAGCGTTCCTTGTCGGCGTGCTCGAAGGACTGCCGGCTGACGTGACGCCAGACAATTCTGTGGTGGATGACCGCTTACCGCCTGCGACCTTCGACGGGACGCTCGTTGCGATGGGCGGAATCGTACCGAATGCGGCCGGCCACGACGATGAGCGAACCGTGGATGATGCCGCAGAGCTCCATCGAATGCGCGTTGCACCAACCCACCAACGTCGGGGCTATGGCCGAGTGCTGTTAGAAGCGCTTGAGGACGCTGCCCATGAGCACGGATTCGACGTCCTGCTCGCGACGACTGCCCGGACGCAACCTGCGGCGGTCGAGTTCTATCCTTCGGCAGGCTACGAGATGGTCGGCTCATCGACAGAGGCAGGCTACGAACTGGTCCACTTCGAGAAGCGCTTGGACACGTAAGTAGGAATTAGCCCTATTGAAACGAGCTACGATGAGTCGCTCTGGCCCATCGACGAGTGGGTCAGCCCAAGTCGAACTGTTCGGCTGCTGTTTGCATGTCCCTGTCCCCGCGCCCACAGAGGTTGACCAACAGCGTGTCGTGGCGGTCTTCCTCGGCGAGTTTGATAGCGAGTGCGATGGCGCGAGCCGGCTCAAGCGCTGGGATGATTCCTTCTGTCTCGCTCAACTCACGGAACGCGGCCAGGGCCTCGTCGTCAGTGATAGCGTGATACTCTGCTCGGCCCATCTCCTGCAGGGCTGCGTGCTCTGGGCCAACACCGGGATAATCGAGTCCTGCCGAGATGGAGTGGTTCTCCGTATCGTCGTCGATGACGCGTGTTTTGGACGGTGGGACGCAGCGGGGTCGATATCGAAGGTCGTATCTCGACGTTGTGGACGCCCTCACACCACTCGATTGCGGATGTTGACCTTCTGGAAGATGACTCTGGAACGGTCAAGTTCACTAGTTGGGCTCGGAGTACCCAGCCGTGGTTAGCAGCGGGTGATGTGGTCCAGCTCGGAACGTCGCGTGGAACTACTACAGTGAGCACGTCTCAATTGCGTTGACGGGTTGGTCAGCGGTGGTGTTCCCCGCGGCTCTCAGAGCCCGAGATAAATTCGCTGGGGGGAGGGGTTTCTATCCGCTGTGGCCCCCAACCTACGACCCCGCCTCTCCACCCACCGCTCCCGGGGCAAAACCACGGTTCCCCTGCCTCTGATGCTGGTTGGATTCCTCGCTCAGGATGGTTCCTGTGCACGATCGTTCATCTGGTCAGCGCTCGAACTTCTTGCAAGAGCAAAGAATCGTCGTCGGCCGACAGAGGTGAGTCAGAAATCGTTTGCGTAGCCCTTTCTGATTTGGACCTTCCCGAGGCGAAGATCAGCGAACGAGACATCTGAACATGTGGCCATCGTCAACGGCTGGTTAAAGACGAGTCGCGTCGAGAGGTCGCTGCGTGTTCAGCGTCCGCGAGTTGATTTCCAAGTGCAGCGACCGCCTCGTTTGGATGCTGTTGCATCGTGTCGATGGTGCCTACAAGTCACTCTTCGGTCATGAGACGACTGAATGCCGTTTCGAGCAGGTCATCAATTCGAAGGCCACACCCTCTCAGATGGAACAACCGCTCGACGACTTTGATGTCGCCATCGGTCTGCTCGATATTACCGAAGAGTGCGATGAGCAAATACGAATCAATCGCTAGTCCCTTCATTCTGAATAAAATTTGGGTTAATAAGCTACAATATTTGAGTAAAATACATCGGCCGTTTTGGGGATATTCCGATATACTATTACCCAGGGGCGACATGACGCAACTATACATACTCTCAGTACGCTAAATGGCATCTAAAAAGAAACTCATCCTAACTTTATCGCTCTTAGGCTTCTCTGCATTGTTGTTAATCCAGGTTTTGAATCCCTATACAAAGTATGAGTTCTCACTTCTTTCAGCTCTACCAGTTTATCATTGGATTGGCGTGATTATTTTATTTTCTATTGGTCTATATCTAATACTACAAAGCCACAAAAAAAATTGGGCCACTTGGGACACTGGATTATTGGTTGTGTTCATGTCACACTTCGTGTTACTGGTTATCCCACTTTCGAGGGGATACTTCATGTATGGGAGTGGAGACCCTGTGACGCAAAGGGCTTTTGTTGAGTATATTCTTGCAACTGGTAAAGTTCCAGAATATCGTCACCCATTGATTCACTCGCTAGGTGCGAGCGTGTCTCTAATATCGAAGATTTCTCCTAGAACCATCGTGACGATTATCCCGATGATTACGTCGCTTTTCTGCATAATTTGTAATTTCCTTGTCATCAGGTCGCTGGTGGATTCCCGAAGGGCGCTCTTGATTGCATTATGTTTCAGTATCTTTGTGGCGACTCCCCGATTCACCCCATTTCACGTAGGGACTATGCTACTGCCACTTGTCACACTTTTGTATATACAGTTCAGGCGCCACGAACAAATTTCGTACTTTTGCGCTCTATCCTTAGTATTGCTTGCGATGATTCCTCTTCACGCAATTGTCTCACTATTTAGCTTAATTGCAATCTGCGGATATGAGCTCTCAAACGAGATCACAAACAAAGTTTCACAAGAATCAGACTCCCTACCTTTTTCAGTTGTCCCTCCCCTTATTCTATGTTCTGTATTCACCATATGGTATATTCTACAAGGATTCTTGCTTGAACCGATTAATCGAGTCTTGATATCATACTTTGGGCCAGTCAGAGAGACCACGCAATCGGAACGATACGTGAGTATTGTATCGAAAGCAGGAGATCACTTGGCCGAAATTATTGAGGTCGGGTTTTACAGATATGGTGGGTTTAGTATTCTCCTGGCTATGTTTCTTTTTTGTGGTCTAGTATTTGTATGGGGTGCTTCACGAAACAGATGGAAAGAATGGTTTGCAAGTGCGTTTAGTTTCGTGACTGTCGGTCTATTCGTTACCATCATGTTTGCATCCATTTTCACATTCACGATAGTTGGGTTTAAGAGATTGTTTTTGCCAATAACGATATTCTCCCCGATTTTAATTGGGACGACTTCTGATTTTGTAATGAGTAAGAGCGCTCAACTACCTAGACGTATATACAGTGTGGTTTTGATTGTAGTACTTGTTCTACTGGTGACACACCATACAATCGCATTCTATCCCGCCATTGAAGAAAAGCGAACACATAGACAGCTCACCGAAGCAAATTATGAAGGTGGTACATGGTTTATAGAACATTCAAACATTAAGATTGAAACGCACACTTTTCAGGCAGGGCTATTTCGAATTGCTGACCTCAGCGAAGCTAAGAAGGGGAAACTCACCGATTCGCGCTATCGATGGACTCCTACGGTCAAATCTGGGTTTGCATATGGTCCCCGATTCTCAGATCGGGTCTATGTTGTCGCCACAACAACTGGTATTGAGTACTACCCGCGCGCTTTCCCTCAATTCCCGGACAATTGGCGCTATACTCCTGAAAATTTCGAGAACTTCTACCGCGCACAGGATGCAATCTATAGTTCAGGCAGTTTTCACGTTTCTATATCCAATAGCTCCTGACAAACTACTATCCAATCGTGGGTTTTGGATAGTTGACTTGTGAATACATCAGTATTCACAGAGATTAGATCGAATTCTATCTTATAGACAATAATTATCCTGTGGGAGCTGACGCGGATATCCCCGGAGGTTATGAAGTCTGTTGCAGCAACAAGATACCATTACGTTCTTTTGGCTAGACTACTATGCCTACAATCTGTGGACTCTGCAAAGCGAAATTTTGTACTAATATTTTCTTCCAAATTTGTTGGGCTCCTTATGTCAATCATTGCCACTCCGGTTATTGTCCGTATCCTTGGTCCGAGACAGTATGGCCAGTATGCCGTCGTCCTTTCTATGGTGGTGGTCACTATGATTGTGACGAATATGGGGATGTTTGACGGGATTAGAAAGCATATTGGTGAAAAAGCAAATAGTGCTGGGGAAGTATCAAAGATATTTGGACTTTATACTCGTGTGTCCATTTTTCTAATGCTGATTGTTGCGTCTTTGCTTCTGGTGGGCACGTACTTTGGGATTGTCAGACGGATATTTGGACAGGAATTTGAACTTTACTTTTATATATCATCTATTATGATTTGTGGCAGACAACTATTCCGGCTTGCCAGAGGTGCATTGATCGGCTTAGACCTGACGCAATATTCCGAATCAATTCAAGTTTTTAGGCAAGTTATCTTCCCTATCCTTGCGATTGCATTAACAATCTATTTTGAAGGAGTTGTTGGTGTATTGGTCGCCGATATATTGGCGTATGGCTTATCATCACTATTAGGGTTATTCATTGTGGCAAGAACAATTCCCTCCCTCAGGACGATTTCGACCCCCGCTTCAACCAATTTGTCCCGAAGAAAGATAATCAAGTTCAATACATCGACGGTGGTCCTTGTATCACTTGTCGTATCACTATACCATGCGGATATCCTCTTACTACAATTCTTTAATTACAATAAAAGTATTGGATATTATAAGTCTGCCCTCGTAATTGCTGAATTTCTTTGGTTCGTCCCCGTAGCTATCCAAACTTCTATTCTTCATTCAATTTCCAAATTGTGGGATGAAAACAAAACCAAAAAAATTACAGAGATTGCCTCAAGAATCACCCGGCACGTTGTGACATTCTCGTTGCTAATGGTAATCGGTATCGCTGTTCTCGCAGAACCATTAATAACGGTTTACTTCGGACAAGAATTTTCGGCGTCTATTCTCCCTTTATTGATATTACTTCCAGGAGCCTTTGGATATGCCGTAATCCGCCCAATTTACACAATCGGTCAATCAACTGGGAATATATCTCAATTGGTGGTCCTTACAGCAATCGCTGCCATCGTAAATGCAGTCTTGAATGTCTTATTGATTCCAAAATATGGGATCGTTGGAGCAGCATTAGCAACGAGTATTGGTTACGGTTCGATGCTAATTCTTCACATTTATGGCGCGATATGGATTGGGTTTAATCCTGTCGAGCAGATCTATCCTGGTAGGATTCTAATGACTGCTGTTTGCTCAGCAACCCCTATATATATGCTCAGCTTGATTCTTCCAGGAATCATTTTCAAGTTGCTAATTGTTCCTCCAGTCGGTTTCCTGATTTATTCTGGGGTCGCCGTTTTCTTCGGCTTATTGACGGATGAGGAGCTGAAGGCTGTAAAACGAAAGATACAGGACATGTTCAAAAGCTTCACGTAAGGCACTCTGTTTTAGTCACCGTGTCGACTTTCCACGCTCCACGAAAATAGTTGCACTAAATATGTGAAATTAGCCTTGGACCGAGTGCTCATACCACTGGAAAACTGAACCGCCCATTCTCGATGGTAGGAAGCGAGAGTTTTCCCTTAGCGATACCGACAACAATAATGTTCCTTTACTTCTCTAGCGGTTGATGGCTAATTCAGAGGTGCTGATTGTGGCGTTTCATGCTCCACCCGAAAACACATCTTCAGCCCGCCGTATCCGCTGTCTTATCAATAATCTACCAAACCAGGGTTGGTCCCCAACTGTGCTCACAACTGAAACTGAAACCCTCCCTAGTGAACACTATGCAGAGTATGTTGTGCAGACCCCGTATCTTGGGGACATACACGAGATAATTCGTCAGCGATTACCGTTTTTAAGTGATGAGTATACACCAGACGAAAGTCCGCATGCTACAATGCCTGAAGACAGTACTAACTCAATCGGCACACGACTTCAGAAAAAGGCCATCCATTCGGCTAAATCGCTGGTGCTTGATTCGCTTGCGTATCCCGATTCAAAGCGTCTTTGGAGAAAGAAAGCCGTTCACTACGGGAGAGAATTGCTTGATAGTGGCGAATTTGACTTGATTTTAAGTACCTCTCCACCGGCAACTAGTCATTTAATCGGAAGACAGCTCGCTAACGAATTCGAAATTCCTTGGGTTGCTGACTTTCAGGATCTGTGGACACAATACCACTATAACACAAGTAATCCCATCCGAGAGTTCTTCGAATCAAGGCTCCAAAAGAGAGTTATCAGTGATGCAGATTACCTGACCGCTGCAACAGCACCATTCGCAGAGCAGCTTGAATCATTTCATGAAATACCTGCAATCCCTATTCACCTGGGTCTTGAGAAATTGGAGACAAGTCCTCTTACAGACGACTTCACGATTACGTACTCAGGAGGTCTCTACAATGGGAAACGTGATCCAAGAAAAATACTCAAGTCTATCGAAATTCTTGAGACCTCTAAAAGTGTGGACCCGGCTAATATAGTGGTTCAGTTCTTTGGTGTTCAAGCACCTTGGCTAAAATCCCTCGTGAACCGGTATAACCTCGATTCAACAGTTCGTCAGACCGAATGGCTTCCTAAACAAGAAATTTTGAAGAAGCAACGAGAAAGCCAAATCCTGCTTTCTATTCAGTGGGACCATCCTATGGAATGGATGGTCTGTCCTGGGAAGATATTTGAATACCTCGCTGCTCAACGCCCGATACTCGCATATGGTGGCCCGACCCACGGCGTCGTAGGATCTATACTGAACGAAACAAAGGCTGGGCAAAAGTTCGACTCCCCTTCAAAAATTGCAGAATATCTTGAGAATAGATATCACGAATACGAATCGATGGGTGAGGTGTCATATCATGGTGAGACACAAGCAATTAATTCGTATCGGCACGACAAGATCACGAAAAAGTTTGTAAAGGTGTTCAATGAAGTGCAGTAACTAGTAATAGATAAATTTAGCATCCAATTGGATAGCATGTTAGTAGCGGATTTAACCTTGGCGATTTCAACTGATAATTTTTCGAATGGCCTGTACGAATTCATTGGATATAGAATGAATTGAATTGTCCTCTGCCACTTTGTTTCTGGCCTGTTTTGATAGCCGATTCCTTAGCTCTACATCTTGTTCAATCTGACGGAGATATTGGTGAATATTGTCCAATCTGTTCTCTTTGACTAGCATACCACTCTCTCCATGCTCTATTTGTTCTACCATTCCGAACTTTTCCACTGAAATTATTGGGAGCCCAAAGTATTGTGCTTCAATTATCACATTCGGATATGCATCTCGATACGACACGTATACAAAAACATCTGACTTTGAATAATAGTGGGCTACGTCATCCACATTTCCTACAATGTTAATGCGGGACCTGACGTCTCCATCGAGATCGCCGACATCTCTCATGAGGTTGTCCACATACCTTCCACCACCAACCACAGTATACGTTGCATCTTGGTTATCATGCAGATATTTCGATATTTCATTCAAGCCATCTCGAACCCCTCGATATTTCCCCTCGTAATCTAAGTTGGTAACTGTTAGAATTTCTGATGAATACTCATCCTCATCTACACCACTATCACTGATTGATATGTGTTCTGAATTTTCATCAAGTGGGATATGAACTACCCCTACCTTAGAGGCGTCAAATTTTGTGTAATGTATAGCAGTAGGAATTAGTGATTTCGAAACGACAATTAGTCCTGTTGCCCTTCGCTCAGCGAGCCTTTCCAATAAAAATACAAATACAGTGGATAATGCTTGCTGGTACTCAAGATTGGATGCATGTGCTCTGAATCTCTCTTTTCTGGTTTCCCACCTATTTCCGGCAATTCGAACTATAAGGGGGGTATCTTGTACAACTGAGACGATCAGGCAAATGAATGTCACCAGTCCCCCGTTTATTGCAACGATGGCTCCCGGAGACTCACTACGAGTATACCTAAACAGGGATATCAATAAGCAGATGTAACCACGTAATCTCCCGACCTTATCATTGATTTTTATGTAGTTCGCTTGTCCATTTAGTCGATCGAGTGGCCCGGTCACTTCTCGAAAACGCCGAGATGTGACAACGACAAACGTCTGTTGCTGGTCATCTTCTGCTCCCATCTTCATGATATCTAGGGATTCATCAATCACTCTTACTAAATCTATGCGTTTGTGTATCTGAAAACGGACTTCAACTCTCTGTGTTTTTAAGGTAATTTGTCTGAGGAGGATGCACCTGACACCTTCGTCCCCAAACAGCACATCTAAGTTGCACTGCGCTATTTTTCCCATAATGAATATACTTGTATACGTGATGGATGCACTTCGGGTAGACCACGTCTCCTCTTATGGGTATGAGAGAACTACTACCCCGCGGATTGATAAACTCGCACAAAACGGCATCCGCTACACGAGGTGTTTTAGTCCATCAACTTGGACAAAGCCAGTTGGTGCATCACTCCTAACTGGCGCATACCCACCTACACATGGCGTCCGATCTCGTGAAGATCTCTTCAA
This sequence comes from Halomarina rubra, assembly GCF_023699475.1. Classification (GTDB taxonomy): domain Archaea; phylum Halobacteriota; class Halobacteria; order Halobacteriales; family Haloarculaceae; genus Halomarina; species Halomarina rubra. The sequence continues at coordinate 43,565 of NZ_JALXFV010000006.1, forward strand.
CACAGATATCACTCGACTACCTGAGTTGCTATCTCAGGAAGGATACTCAACAGTTGGTGTCTCCACAATGGGGAACGTTTCAGCGAGCCTCGGCTACGACCGTGGATTTGATGAGTACTTCGACTTGTATAAAGACCCAGACATAATAGAGCGTCGTGCGACATCCTCCGCGGCAAATGAAGAACTTGACCGTGAGGGTGTCAACCGAGTTGCGCTACCCCGTGCTGAAGATATTAATCCACCACTGCTAAAATGGATTGACGAGAACAGTTCAGACGACTTCTTCGCATTCTGTTGGTCTATTGAGCCACATATCCCATACGATCCACCAAGGAGCCATCGCGAATTCGTCAACCCTGATTACGATGGGGAAGTAGACGGAAGCAGGGAATCGCTCCCCGATGTGTCGAACGACGAAGATATGCGTCAGTTGATTGGCCTCTATGACAGTGAAATCAAATATAATGATGAACAACTCGGGCTACTGCTTGATGGTCTCCGAGACCGTGATGTCTTGGATGACACCCTCGTTGTTGTGTTGGGTGATCATGGAGATGCGTTCAATGAGCACGGTCGTCTCACTCACGGGCATCTCGCATATGACGAGTTAGCACACGTTCCGCTCGTGATTAGACCACCGAATGGTAACGAAAATAGCAATTCAGACGTTGAGGAGATGACTTCACTTGTTGATCTCTGTCCGACGATTCTCGAAGCAACTGATGTAGAGAATGTTCCGAAGTCCTCTCAAGGCAGGCCACTGCCTCCTTTTGGACCAACTGGGAGCTCTTCACCGGTGTTTTCGGAGACCCGCTCACGTGACATATATCCCTCATTCTACGCTATCAGGACGGACGAGTGGAAATATATGGAGGTGGATGCACCAGAACGGAGTATTGATACACTGTTGGAGACTGCCCGGCAAGTGTATCAGCGTGGCCTGATTCCTGAAATCATCAGAAATCCGCTGTATTACCTCAATCGATACCGGCACAGCGAGAGCCGGTTTCTGTATAACGTTCGAACTGATCCAGAAGAGTCCAACAATTTAGTACAGACACGGTCTGAAAAGGTGGCAGAGCTACGGGAATCATTGTACGAATGGTTGAATCAGTCTGAGCAACTGTACGAATCTTTGGGTAATAGTGGAAGGACAGATATTGATGCAGAGACTGCCGAACAATTGCGTCAACTAGGATATGTCGACTGACGGAGCCACCGACCAAGATAGGTGTAGACTGGAAAAAGAGTTGACTGTACTCAACATCGTAATCGCCACGCCGAAGGCGCGTGGTGGTGCTGTGAGGGCGGGGCTCCAACTTGGAGATTACCTTTCAGAGTTTGTCAACGTGGATACGGTGAAAATGCGCGGTGACTATGATGAATCTTTGCTTAACGAGTTGAAGCTTGCAAATTCAATTCACTCTCTTTCAAGTCTCACCGCTCTACGGGACTCCCTTAGCATGGTAATGTCTGACTCAAAAAACTATTCAAATACGCTCATCGGAACCAAGCTTACACCACCCAGACCAATTGACCAATATGACATTGCACATATCCACAATCCAGTTCCATTAGCAGGAATGGTGAGTGTGGCTCTCACCTGCCGGCTAAACAATCTTCCATACTGCGTTACCACTCACGGAATTAGCAAGATTCCAGAGCTTCCAGAGAGCATGGGAATGTCGAAACCGGTCGAGAAGCTATTTCATTTACTCTTCGAACGACCGTACTTCTGGGTTTTGCGTGAAGCCGCCCACTTGTTTTCCCTGTCTTCTGGCGACGTGCAGCGGCTCAACACACACCTTCCCAATCAATCCATATCCGTTGTCCCAAATGGCGTCCGGCTGAACCCACCTGATATTGAATCAGAATCAATTGTTTTTGACGAAACCGGCCTCCAGTTGGATAAACCGACTTTATTATTTGTTGGGAAATTAATGGAGAGCAAGGGAGTTGATGATTTACTCACCGCGTATGACAATCTTAATTTTGACTGTTCTATTTTAATTGTTGGCCCTGTGGAAAACAAGAAATACGAGAATGTAGCAGGGGATGATTCTGACATCCACCATCTCGGATATATCAACCAGGACCTGTTGGATGCTCTATATCGGGCTTCAGATATCTTTGTGTTCCCAACCAGATCAGACGTTTTCCCGCTAGTCAACTTGGAGGCAATGGCTGCAGGAACCCCTGTGATATCAACCTCAGTCGGTGGAATCCCCGAACAGATCACCGATCAGACTGGAATCTTAGTTTCACCAGGTGACCCTGAAAACCTCGCAACAGCTATCGAGACACTATTGAACGATGATCAGTGCCGTAACATGATGGCAAAACAATCGTATCTCCGAGCGGCGAATGAGTTCTCGTGGCGAAGTGTCGCGGAACAAACTGCTGAAAAGTACATCGAAATTATTCAACAGACAGAAATGGTCGGTCGTTAAGTAAGTAAACATGCCAAAGAACGTTCTCCTCATTACGATTGACTCGTATCGAGCCGACCATTTTCGCCCGCTTACTTCATTAACGCACTCAATAGAATATCCTCCGGAATCACCTACTCTTGAGTCTGTTTATGAGGAGGGGACCAGCTTCACCGATGCCTATACTACTGGTCCAGGTACGTCTCCCTCATTCCCGGCGTTACTTACAGGCACTCTCCCGCTGTCATACGGAGGATTGGGTCCTTTGAAGCCAGACCGCCCTCGGCTAAGCAAAGAACTTGGCAAATTTGGGCTAGAGACCGCCGGTTTCCAGTGCAACCCATTTCTCTCTCGGCATTTTGATTATGATCAAGGATACGATGAATTCACTGATTATCAAAACCCCCTGATGGGGGTTGCGACCCGAATTTTCCCCCGTGGAATTGAGATTAGTAACCCGAAGCTCAACAAGGTTGATGATGTCCTCCACATCACTGCCGCAATCAAAAAATCGTACCAACTGATTAAGGGGAAACCACGTCCCTATGTAAGCGCCGAGGTCATTACCGATGATACGGTTGAGTGGCTTTCAGGGACTGACCAGCCGTTTTTCTGCTGGACCCACTACATGGATGTGCACCACCCGTGCTATCCGCCTGAACAGTACCGGAAACGATACGACGTCGAGGACGTTACTCAATCCCAGGTTTCAGAGTGGTACTCTTCGCTCCTTCGAGAGCCAGAAGCACTCACCAAATCGGAGATTGAGTCCTTAAAACAATTGTATAGTGCTGCTATCGAGTATACTGATGGCCAAATTGGGCGTATCATCGACCTCCTCAAAAACGAGGATAGATACGAAGATACACTAGTCATCATCACTTCGGACCATGGAGAGTTGTTCGGCGAACATGGACAGTACGGGAAACCAGAACGAATGTACGATGAATTGCTTCATGTCCCACTTATTGTCGCGAACGGCCCCGATTATCTCGAGAATGATGCCAATGACCTCGTGAGTCTCTTGGATATACCCCCAATGATTCACGATGTTCTGGGCTTCGACATTCCTGAAGAGTATGAAGGCCGACGTCCAAAAATTGACGAACCTCGTGAGTACATACTTGCGGAACACGAGGTTGATGGCGAAGTGATTGTAGGGGCACGCTCTCGTAACTGGCTCTACGAAGGCGATGAAATTCACGACGAGCATCGTCTGTTTGACTTGCGGGACGGCGACTTTGAGCAGGTACCCGTCTCCGAACACCCCGATCTTCTGGAAAAGAAGGTCGTACTCAACCGCCTACGTGAACTTGATGTTGATACGAGACGGCTTGAAGACGAGGTTGAGGGCGATGTTCAATCGCGGCTAGAAGATTTGGGATATCTATGATATCTGCAATGGTAATGTAGGATAGGTTGCTATTGGCGATGAAGAGAAACACTATTACGCTGGTATCGCTGTATCTGGAATCAAGATGGACATAGAGTGGGTAGATTCATCCGTCCTTGTAACTGGTGGCGCGGGCTTTATTGGATCGTTTCTGACTGAAGAACTGCTTAAGCGCGGAGCCAGCGTGCGCGTAGCAGACAATTTGGCACGAGGCGACATCGACAAAATCGACCACCTTTTGGACGATATCGAATTCGTACCAGTCGACCTGACGACACATAAGGGGTGCATCGAAGCGACCGAGGACATTGACTATGTCTTCCACCTTGCTGCCAGCGTCGGAGGCATCCACTATATCCAGCGCGAGAATGTTGATGGTCTCACACCGAGCGTGCTGATGAATCAGCACATGCTGGAAGCTGCCCGCGTTAACGGCGTTGAGCGCTTCATGTTCGCTTCGAGTGCCTGTATCTACCGCCAGAAACACGACGACCTCAATCTCTTCAGCGAAGATCAGGCTATCCCCGCAGACCCCCACAGCACCTACGGCTGGGCGAAGGTTCTCGGCGAAGTAGCCTGTGAGGCCTACCAGACCGACACGGGCCTGAAGACTAGCAGTGTACGTATCTTCAACGCTTTTGGTCCACGCGAGAGTCTCGACCCGAAGAGCAGTCACGTCATTCCATCGCTGTGCCGCAAGGTCATCGAGGAACCAGACGGCGGGTCGATTGAACTGTTCGGAGATGGCACCCAGCAGCGGGGGTTCATCTACGTTACCGATCTCGTCAATGGAATGATTGAGACAATCAAACAGAAAGGCGATGGCAAGCCAATCAACCTCGGGAACTCGAAAGAGGTCGTCTCGATGAACGAGCTTGCAGAGAAAATCATCGCCATTAGTGGCAAGGACCTGAGCATCGACCACGACCTCTCGAAGCCCACTGGGACGGACAAATACGCCTGCGACATGACAAAGATGAAAGCCGAACTTGATTGGGAGCCAAGCGTCGCATTCAACGAGGGCCTTCGTCGTGTCTATGAGTGGGCCGAGGAGGAACTAGAAGAAAAGAAACAAGTCGCCGCAACCGACGGTGGTGAATGATGAGTACTTGGAATAACGAACGTGTTCTCGTTACCGGTGGTGCCTCGTTCATCGGATCGCATCTCGTCGAAGATCTCGTCGCTGAGGGAGCTGATGTTCGTGTCGCGGATGACTTCTCCAGCGGTGAGGTGGAAAATCTCGACGCCGTTGCGGATGATATCGAAGTTGTCGACGGTAACCTGAAACACTACGAATTCGCCGAAGAAGCAACCAAAGATATTGATACGGTCTTCCACCTCGCGGCGGACCACGGTGGCCGGGGCTACATCTCGAATTACCCCGCGAACTGCGCCACAAACATGGCGCTCGACAACATCGTTTACGAGGCCGCCGCCAAGAACGGCGTTGAGCGCATCACCTTCGCTTCGAGTGCCTGCACTTACCCGACTGACATCCAGCAAGAAAAACAACGCCTCTCGGAAGAGATGGTCAGCTTTGAGGAGCGTGGTGGTGCCTACGCTGACGAGGTCTATGGTTGGGCGAAGCTCATGGGCGAACGTTCGCTGCAAGCCTACCAGGAGCAGTACGACATCGATACCAGTATCGTCCGCATCTTCACTGCCTACGGGCCGCGTGAAAACGAGACTCACGCGATTGTCGCGTTGATGGCCAAAGCATACGCCGAACAGGACCCGTATCAGATTTGGGGCGACGGCGAGCAGACGCGGAACTTCACCTACGTGAAGGATATCACGCGTGCTCTTCGCCTTGCATCTGAGAATATCACTGACGGAACCCCTGTCAACGCTGGAATTCGTGATTATATCACGGTCAACGATGTGGCTGAGGCAATCTTCGAACGCCTCGATTGGGAGCCTGACGAAATTAATCACATGACCGACAAGCCGGTCGGTGTGCGTCACCGTGCTGCAGATACGACACGTGCTGAAGAACTCCTCGGATGGGAGCCCGAGTATACGCTACAGGACGGTATCGACAATACGCTCGACTGGTATGTCGAAAACCGCGACAAGGAGTACGTCCAGGATAACCTCGAGACGCTTCTTCACGAGCGGTAACTCTCTCAACTCTTTTAATAGAAAATGTCTGACACCGACAAGGAGTATGTCCTCGTCACGGAGTATTTTCACCCAGATACGGCCTCGACTGGCCAGCTGATGACCGATCTGGCTGTGGGCCTTCAGGAGCGTGGATTAGATTTGACGGTCCTTACGGGCCAGCCGAACTACCACAGCGGCGACAACGACAAACAGCCTTCTGTGTCGACACATGAAGGGGTTCTCGTCAACAGAATCCGAGCCCCACAGCTTCGCCAGTCGTCATTTCTTCGGCGTGGGTTCAACTGGGTCGTTTTCACAGTTTGGATGTTTCTCAAACTGCTTGTCTCCCGCCCTCGGCGTGACCGAGAGGTAATTTTTGTCTCTAATCCACCGTTCCTTCCAATCGCCATGTGGCTCGTCTGTAAGCTGCGCGGCTGGGACTACACGTACATCGTCTACGACCTCTATCCGGACTTCACCGTCGAAACTGGGTATTTCGATGCTGGTGGTACCGTCGATACCGTATGGAGTACGCTGAACGAGCATATCTTTGAAGATGCAACACACATCGTAGCGCTTGGGCCTGTCATGCGTGATCGCATCATCGCAAATGCTGGTGCTGAGTTCGACGATTCGAAAATCAAAATCATCCACAATTGGGAAGACGAGGAGTTCATCGAACCGAAAGCCAAAGATGACAATTGGTTCGCAAAAGACCACGACCTTACGGACACCTTCACACTCCTATACTCAGGGAACATCGGCGAGAATCACGACCTAGAGACCGTCGTCGAGGCGGCTGCGAATCTGGACGAGGATGATGAGGTGACAGTGCTCATCATCGGTCAGGGCGACAAGAAAGATGCAATCGTTGAGTTAGCAGAGCAACACGGGCTTCGTGGCTCCCGAATCAAGTTCTTGCCATACCAACCGCTTGACGATCTTCCCTACTCACTAACGTCTGGGGATGTCTCAATCGTTACCGTACAAGAGGGAATGGAAGGAATCTGTGTATCGAGCAAACTCTACACTGCAATGGCTGCAGGGATGCCGGTACTTGTCATCGCCCAACCGAACGACGACGAAACACAAATCGTACAGGCATGTGACGCGGGTCTACAGGCAGCACAGGGCGATGCGGAGGAAGTCGTGGATGCGATTCGGACGTGGACTGATGACCCCAACCTAGTCAAGGAACAAGGCGAAAACGCCCGGATATCGTTCGAATCACAGTTCACGAAAGACCACTCGATCGATCGCTACTACCGGTTGCTCGACGACGAGCTCACTGTTACTCCGGATGCAGTCGCTCAGCGTTCCAAAACTGACTCCCGGGCTCGACAAAAGGTCTCGAGATAGCCAGGTTCGAGCCGCTCGGACTCGCTGTCTAATATTTCCGACATTCGCCAAAAGGAGGCAGCTGCTGCGTCCGACCCAGCCTGCGGTTTGCCCCCTACTGCGCTCCGTGGGGTCGCATATACAATTACGAGGACGTGTTTCCCAGTCGGGTGTTTGACGAAGACTGTATCGATAAGGGTCAATTCGTCTGTTTTGACCTCGAGGGTTGTCTCTTCACACAACTCACGAACCGCCGCCTGTTCTGGGGGTTCATCGGCTTCAAGGTACCCTGCGGGTAGACTCCAGGCACCAACGGCAGGTGGTTCTGTTCGCTTAACTAATAGAATAGACTCTCCATCTACAACAATAACACCAGCACACGGCTTGGGATTACGGTACAGAACTCGTTGACAGGATGGACAGAACTGTCGATCGCGGCCTTCTGCTTCTTTCGTGGTCAGTGCTGTACCACATTCTGGACAATAGTGTCTGTCGTGAGCCATACTATCGTCTTATGAACTGGGTTGATGTCATAAGCGGTTGCGTTGAAACACAACTTCTGCACCCGTGTTCATACACGACCGAGATTTGATTCTCAGTAAGTGGCCCGATAGGAGTCCAAATCTCTAATGACGTGTCTGATAGCGATCGTTGTAATCCTGGTGAGTACCTATCTCTAGCCGGCCTCATTCCCATCCCCCGAGACGTTCACCCACAAATGGACCTCACGGTAGGCGTTTTCGGTAGTTGGCTCTGCGGGTGGGTCACCTGTGTACAGTAGGTACACCAATCGCAACCGGTCACCAGAAATCGTTGGTGCTACGGTGTGTCGTTCTTGCCATGTGTCGTTGGCCGCGACCGTTGGCGTGAAGCGTTGTAGTTCTTCCTGTTCTAGAACTTCAACTGATACATTCGTGACGTTCGTTGAATTCGTGCGATTCGTTACGCGAGTTCCGTTCTCGAAATACTGCACGTCCACTTTTTGTAATTCAACGACCAGAGTGTAGTTGACTTCCTTCCCTTCGTGATTCCCGATTCCAGTGTACAGCGATGTTGGCTGGCCACGCGTGAGGTTTGAAGGGTACTCATCGGCGACTAATGCACCACTCTCGTTTTCGGTAAGCAGATACAGTTCACTGAACTGTTCGCCCTTGGTCGGCACCATGACCGCGTAGCCGATACTCGAAACCGCGAGCAAGAGGCTGAGTACTAAGACGACGTTCAGGAGGGCATCACCACGCGAATCCGGATTGAAAAGCTCTGCATGGGTCCCCGAGTACCACTCACGATACGGGACGATGAGTCGCTCATCGGTAGGGAGGTTCCAACGCCGCACTGCCCCGACGATACTCACGCCGAGCGTGAAGACACTCAGGCTCACTACAATAGGTACTAATCGGATTCCGAGGGGGGTGAAATTCAACACCAACCCGATAAGGGGAACTATCGCGATGCTCGTACCTAGGGACAGTGCAAGCCGTTCGATTCCGTCGACGCCCTCATGGATTTCGTAGGCATCTCCATTGTCCCACTTTGCGTCTTTGTCGTCGATGAGGCCGGTCGCACCCTCGGGGAACAACGCTGCGATGAACGCATAACCCGGGGCGAACAGAACGAATACCAACCCAAGTGCGATACGGACTGGTGTCTCGTTCAGTATCGGCGTTAGAACGAACAGATCCGTCAACAGCGTCAGTACGATGATTGCTGCGAGGTCGGCTGGGAGCCGACGAATGGGACGTGGAAGCAGCAATCGAACATCCATTGTCTTCTCCGAGTTGCTCTACTCCGATAAATCAGTTGACTTCCCTGAGTCAGACTCAACTGTATCGGAAGCGCTCGAATGGAGGTCCTGAGCGGTCTGCTGTGAGACACTCTCTCTTGAGAACTGGGCTTGTTCGTACGCACTCGTCAGCCGCTCGAGGAAAGACCGCTCATCGTTCGATAAGACTGCAGCACTCTCATTGTAGAATTCCCAGTGAGTGAGGCCAGTCCGCGCCACTCGCTCTTTGAGACTCGCCCGCACCGCTGCATAGGTCGTGACGAGACCCGCATCGGATTGACCCTCTGAAAGTAACTCTCGAGCACTTTCGAGTTGGTTCTGAACGATTTCGGACCTCGATTGCTGTTCTGTCGTTGATTCCACTGGAGTCGACGCTGGTGCGGGTGCAATGTTCTTTGGCTCAGAAGAGCGCGACCAGTATCGTACCCCGAATACGGCTACGAGTATCAGTGTCACTACCCCACCGACAAGTGTGAGGAATTGCTCCAAAGACAATCCGCTACTCGGAGATTGCAGACCAGTGTTCCCACCTGCTGAAGAAACCGAAACTGTCGCGTTTGCCGCCGAGGAGCCCAGATTCGTGCCCTCATCACTGAACGTCGCCTGGACCTCAACCGTTCCATTCGACTCAAAGTCCTGTGGTAACGCTACCTCCGTGTTGTAGTCCCCATCGCGATTGGTCCTCACCGTCTCGATTTCATTGCCACCTATCGAAAGGGCTACTCTCTGTCCCCCAACGGCCTGTCCATCGGTGGTTCGAAGTGTTCCCGAGACGCGAATCGTTTGCGCATCGGTACCGAATGCTTCCATCATCAGCGCTGTCGGTGTCTCATCGACCTGGAGTGTCGAACTCGCTGACGTACTTGCAAGTGCTCGATTCTCCTGTGCTACACTGACTACAAGATTCCGTGTTCCCTCATCTATGCCTGCTGGAATCCGCACTGTCACTTGATAGCTCCCGTCTTCTCGACTTTGCGCCGTGGTCAGTCGCGTCTCACCCAGACGAACAGCCACTGGGACTGATGCGCCAATGCCTTCAGCACGCACCTGTCCTGTCACGGTCACCGTCTGGTTATATCGGGTTTCTGTCGGAGCTGTGTCGATAGAGATGTTCGGGGTGACCTGTTCGACCTGAATAGGAATCGTATCTGAGGAATTGAGATACGGGGAGGTCGAGACTGGCCGGTAGCCCACCGTGATATTGGTCGCGTTTGTGGGTAGGGTCGTTGGCCGGTATTCGATAGAGAAGGCCCCGTTTTCGTCTGTCGTCGTCCGATAGGATTGTGAGCCAATCTGTAATCGAATCTCTTCGGTTGTTACTGCCGACCCATTCTCGGTGGTCAGCGTCCCGGAGAGCGCCAATGGGTCGAGAAAGGACGCTTGCTGACCGTCTGCACGAACGGAGAGTGTGGTCTCTTCGAACGTTGCCTCCCTGACCTCCTCTTGAGTATCGGTGATATTCTGTTCGACTGCGGTAACAGAGTCCCGTGCGTCAGCGAAGTCCTGTCCCGTTTGATTACCCAGCTGGCCATATCCATCACGTGTTCGACCAGCGTTCTCACGGACTCGTGAGGCGTCTTCTTCGAGGTCGCGTGCTAGTTCGCGTGCTTGGGAATTGTTTCCGTTCTCACGTGCCTCACGATACTTTTCATAGGTATCTCGATAGTCCTCGGTCGCGTTCGTCAACTCGCGCTGGTTGTTTCGCGTCCGTCGAAAGGTGCGTGTTGAGTCTGTCTCACCAGCGACATCCACGAGCTGACCAAGCCGGTCGTTGTACTTGTCGCCAAGGAGTTTCCGCGCGGCATCGTACTCTCCCTGGCTCAGCTGGATTGACCCCTCGCCCAGACGACCTGCTAGTTGCCCGATGAGCCAGTCTTGAAGCGCTGCTGCATCGCCCTCTTGGCCAACTATATCTGGATTACGGTGGGCAATCGAATCGCTCGTGTTGTTACTGGCGCTCGTCCCGTTTGGCCCATCTTGGGCGTACGCTGAGGTGCGGTCACTTGCTGGACCTGTCTCTGCGAGAACGACCCCGATCGGAGAGGCCAGAACAACCAGAACAACGCAACAGAGAGCGACCGAGCGATTCACGTCTGTCTTCGTTCAGATGCCCTCTGCAAAGAGCGTTGTTGCTCGCATTTTTTACACGAGAGTTACTCTGGATACACCCCTACGCAGAACAAGACACCAGAACGTTCAATCATCCGCGTAGGTTTCACACGGTATGCAGCTGACGCGCCATGGATACGCGACCATTGGCCTTCTCATCGGTCTGGCGACCTTTGCTGTCCTTCTCCGGTCATGGGCGCTCTTGGCGGGTGCGGCGCTTCTCGGCGCGTGGCTTGTCACTCGCGCTGTTCTGTTTGCTTTGCTTCTCAGGAGGTTCGACCAGACGCTAACTGTCCAGCAGGACATTCAGTCAACTGCGAGACCGGATGAAACGGTGCCGGTGACACTCAGTGCTCACCTCGCGCATTCTATCCCGCTCAAAGCGCATATCGCTGCAGAGCCCCCACTCGTCGCTGACGCTCCTACTATTGACAGTCGGTCGGTTCGTCTCATCGAGGAGTTGGAGGAGGCGACAACGACATTCACCGTTCGACTCCCTGTCGCTGGTAACGCAACCTTCGATCAGCCATCGGTCTCAGTCACTGACGGCCAGCTATTCACTGAAACATTTGAATTCGGTGACCAGCATCGCGTTGTCGTTCGCCCCCGCCAACCAGACGATATGCACATCGGAGAGGGGGGCCAGGAGATTGCAATCGGATACGGTGAACACGAGGCCCTCCGCCCCAAAGGAGGAGGGACCGAACCGGAGTCTGTTCGCGAGTATCTGCCCTCTGATTCCGTACGCCAGATTGACTGGAAAGCCACCGCGCGGATGCAATCTCCCCAAATTCGAGAGTACAGGCCGGAGACTGACCGGGAATCGATGCTTCTCGTCGACCACCGAGCAGCGACTGCAGTCGGTCTGCCGGGGAAACGCGCCCAAGAGTATCTCAGAGAAGTCGCACTGGCGTTCGTCGAGTACGCAGACCGAGTGGATGACCCGCTAGGCTGTTTCACTATCGGCGATGAAGGAATCACCGGGCGTTTCCCTACCACCGCAAGTAAATCTGGTTACGGGAAGATACGACGCCATCTTACAGATTTGTCGCCGACAAACTCGCTCAACGAGCCTACTGAATCCCAATCTGACTTCCGAGCAGTGCGTTCGCCTGCTGATGCCAGACGTGCGGCAAAGCTACTGTCTGAGTCCAGCGCGGGTGCGTTCGGACAGAATCTTACCCCGTATTTCAAGGCGAGCGAACAGTACGTCAAGCGCATTGATGGCGACCCGCTGTTCGCTACTACACGGCTCGCAATCCGCGATGCTTCCCACTTGATTATTTCCACCACAGATACGAACCGCGCTGGCATTCGTGAGACAGTCAAGCTTGCGCGGCGAGGAGATCGCCTTGTGACGGTCTTCCTCGCGCCTACAATGCTCTACCGTGCTGACGGACTTGCAAATATGGATTCGGCATATGATGAGTACCTCGAGTTCGAAGAGTTCAGGCGAGAACTAGCCGGCCTTGATCGTGTCGACGCATATGAGGTTGCGCCAGGTGCGCGACTGGCGGCGGTCCTTGACAGGCGGTCTCGAAGAGGTGCGTCTGCATGACTGACCAATCACGACTCACCCCTCAACAAAACTCCATCCGGCGCGAAATCGGCGGGGGCGGATGGACCGCGTTCACCATGCTTGGAGGGCTACTAGCTGCAAGTGGGTTTGTTCTCACTGGGCAGGTGGGTGGATTCGTCGCTGCGGCTGTCGTATTCGGCGCAGCGGTCGTACTCACGACACCATTCGCGCTTACTATCTCCGTCCTCCTCATTGGTGTAGTCGACCCGAGCGAGTTTCTCCCAATGTTACTTGCCGGGAGTGGTCTCTTGTTTATCGCCCTCAGCGGCCTCGAAGGGGTACGCAGGCCTGGACTAGCTACCGCTGTTCTGGTGATGATTGCGAGCAGTATGATTGGAGTGGCGTGGGTCGCGTGGTCGATTTGGCCACCGTGGTTAGCGACTGTCGCAGTCCTCGTCGTGATAGCGATACTCGGATATGGCACCCACCGATACGAGCGAGTGATGCTTGGGCTCGTCACCGACCCGATTCCCGAGTCGGAGGCTGAGCCATGAGCGAATCGGTTGAGACCAGTCCAAGCGAGATGAGCGACGAGCAGGACCAGACGTCGCTCTCACGTGCAGAAATCCTCGCACAGGTCGAAACCCTCCGTGCGGAAAACAATCGCCTCAGAACAGCATATCGCGACGCACAGCGCCAACGCTACCGCCGAACGGCTGCAGGGTTCGGTATTGTTGGTGTTCTTGCGCTGCTCGGTGCTGCACTATTCCCTGGAGTCAGGACGGTCCTGCTCGCACTTGGTGGCACGGGCGTGTTTGCGGCTGTGATGACGCTATATCTCACACCAGAAGCGTTCATCTCAGCGAGTGTTGGCGAAGCCGTTTCTCAAACGTACTCGGAGAATACTAGTGCAATCGTCGCCGACCTGGGATTGAGCGACAACCGAGTCTACCTCCCCACAGACGACGAGACACGCCTGTACCTTCCTCAGTACGAGGACTTTGACACACGTAAAGGAGTGTCGCTGGACACACCGTTTGTCACCGCCGAAAACGAGCGCTCTCGTGGGCTAGCTCTCCTCCCAACAGGCAGTTCGCTATATGACCAATTCGAACAGGCTCACTCAGGCCCAATTCCAGAGCGCCCCTCCTCGCTTGCACGAGCGCTCGCCGATGCCGCAATCGAGCAGTTTGAACTTGCCGATACAGTTGACCCCGAGACCGAGAATGGGCGACTCGCACTCGGCGTCGCTGGTGCACGAATCGAACCTGTATCAGCACTTGACCACCCGCTCGCTTCACTCGTCGCTGTAGGATTGGCGACACAACTCGGAACAGCAATCGATGTCACCGTTCAGGCGCCAGATGACGAACGATACGACTCAATCGTCGTCTATACTTGGGACTCTGACGATTTCGACTTGATGGAGTAGCACCGAGTCTGGCGCGGATGAGATTGATTGCGAACCGCTATCTTTGCTGCTCGGAACGGCTACTCTTCTTCGGAAGCTTTTGAGGCATTGACGACCTCAAGGAGCACTTTGCGGTCATCAAAATACGCTGGTGCATCGTTCTCTGCTTCGAACTGAATGGTACGCTCAAGTGCGGCATCAGCTTCTATCTCGTCGGTCTGGAACTCTTCAGCGAGGTCCGCATACCCCGAAGCAAGGTTTTGGTACAACTCGATACGGGCCTCAATCGCTTTCACCTCTGCTTGTTGCTCGTTGAGGGATTGCTCTCTCTGTTCTAACGCGTCGACTGTTGACCCGCCATTGCCGGGTTGTTCTGGTGACTCTGGAGTCGGAGTTCCATCGATTTCCTGACGTGGCTGGTCCAGTGTTGACTGCAGAGTTGCCATCTCTTCGTCGATACTGTCGAGTATGTCGTCGGCCTCCGCTGCCATCGTTTCGACCGAACCGAGGAGAAGTCTTGTTTGAACGCGGCAGTACTCGACAAATTCGTCGAGCGAAAGCGGTGACCGGTCCATACTGAACACCTGAAGGCGTCAGCGAAGTCAGTTCCGACTCACCAAGCCTCTCATTCGCTCAAATCGCCACCATCCCCAACCGCGGTCGATGCCGTTGCCTCCTCGTTACTCCCTGGCGGTTCGACTGTCCCGACTACGTCCTCAACAACAGCACGTGCATCGAGGTCGCTGAGTTCTGCATCGGTACTCAACACAAGTCGGTGAGCGAGAATGGGCTTTGTGAGCAACTTGATATCGTCTGGAATCACGTAGTCTCGCCCATGGATGGCCGCTCGCGCCTTCCCTGCATTAAGGAACGCGAGCGATGCACGGGGTGAAGCGCCATGACGCGTGTCCGAACTCTCGCGCGTTGCGTCGATGATATCGAGGATGTACTCCTTCAGTTTTGGTGCGGCGTGCACGTCTTCGACAGCATCACGTGCAGAGCGAAGCTCGTCGGGGGTGACGACACGTTCGACGGCGTCCGGACCAAGGGTTGGCGCTGAGTCGAACACATCCAACAGCTCACGTTCTTCGTCACGCTCTGGGAGTGAGACATCCAGTTGGAACAAAAATCGGTCTCGTTGTGCTTCTGGCAGCTCGAAGGTACCTTCCATCTCAATTGGGTTCTGCGTCGCGACGACGACGAACGGATCTGGAAGACTGAGGGTCTGGCCCTCGATAGTCACTGTCCGTTCGGCCATCGCCTCGAGTAGTGCTGATTGCGTCTTCGGCGTGGCGCGGTTGATTTCGTCAGCGACAACTACGTTTGCGAACACCGGCCCCTTGCGCAGTTCGAACTCGCCGGTTTGCTCACGATAGACGGTCGTCCCGGTGACGTCGGCCGGAAGTAC
This sequence comes from Halomarina rubra, assembly GCF_023699475.1. Classification (GTDB taxonomy): domain Archaea; phylum Halobacteriota; class Halobacteria; order Halobacteriales; family Haloarculaceae; genus Halomarina; species Halomarina rubra. The sequence continues at coordinate 59,058 of NZ_JALXFV010000006.1, forward strand.
GTCTGGGGTCATCTGAACGCGGGTGTACTGGAGGCCGGTCGACCGCGCAAACAGATTGGCGATGGTGGTCTTGGCAACCCCTGGAACCCCTTCGAGGAGTACGTGTCCACGCGTCAGCAGTGCGATGGTGAGCCCTTCGACGATTGAGTCCTTGCCGATAAGGACTGTGCTCATCTCGTCGTGGAGAGCGCTGTAGAGAGATTCGGGGTCGCGCGCACTCATTTTACTGCCCTACCCGTTCGGGGTGTAAAAACGCTCTCACATCAAGCGTCATCTCACTGATGCCGGGAAGTCTCGGATTCATCGCCGCTATCATCCATCTCGGCTCCGTGATGGTCGCCTCGCCAGGGGTCGCGTGGGCCGTCTGAAGCCAACGCTTGTGCGACGCGGTTGATGCGGCGTTCGTCCCACTCTGGCCGTCGACGGCGAAGGGCAGCGGCAGCCGATGTGGCGTCGAGATGTGCGCTGATGTCCTCGTCGCCATCACCGAAACGAGTACGCAGTCGACGAATCGATGGGTGTTCACGGAGTGCCGGCCACTTCAGATAGACCGCGATACCCCACACCAACAGTAGCCCAACCCACAGTTGGACGAACACTGAGCTTCGGAGAGTCACCAACAGGAAGGCAAGCGGTGGCAGGCTCGCAGTGTGTGAGTAATCGAGTGCGACTCGGTCACTCCCGGAGATGAGTGCCTGGGCGAATCTACGGTTGTTCGGGCGGTCGAGCATTGCGTTGATGAGCGCACTTGAGTCACTCACGACCACGACTCGACCCTTCCCAACTGACTCGACTGTTGCCACCGGGCGAGTTGCCAGCGTCTCCGAATCGTCGAGTTGGTCGTTCTGGTTCGAATCCAGATATGCGAATTCGGAGGTAGAGATGAGCACACTCGCATTTTCAGGTCGAACCACGCTCCCATAGTTGAGCGTCAATCGCTCTACACCGCTCGTGAGGTTGGTCGCGTTTCCCGACCCTGCTGACTGATTCGAGCGCGTCGTCGTGTTGGTCACGTTCGTCGCGAGTGGAAGGGCGGGGCCGCGGAAATACCGATGTTCGTCACGAACTAGCTGTCCATCAACACGCGCCGATGCACCGACCGATGCGAGCAGGCTATTCGACCTGCTACTGTCGTCGGCAACGACAAGCGTGCCACCGCGATCGACGAATGAACGCACCTGTGCCGATTCGTTTGCTGTGTACGGTTCATCTGGCGCAAGAACGAACGCTACGCTCTGATTGGATAACGAATTGTACTCGCTCGTGCCCTGTATGTAGACTGCGTCCGTCCCCTCCCCCTCCGCAATACCTCGAAGAGAACTCCCACCATCCCAGGAAGGATTGAACGCTCCATATGCAGCTCCCGAAGTACTGGCACCAATGACGATTCCAAGTGCGACGACAGCGACGAGTGCCCACAGCGCGATTCGAGGCACATCTGTTCGCACGACTCAGAACACCCCCGGTGGAAGTATATCGAGGATGCGCTTGACTACGAGATAGGCGAATACGAGCAATCCTGCGGCGATGACCCACTTCAATCGAGAACGCCAGCGTGGCGTGACTGCAATCGGCGCGGTGAGTTCGACGAGAACGAGAAACGCGATGAGCGAGACGACGAAGACGAGTTCAAGCGTCAGGCTTCCAAGTGCTGCCAGTGCGATGATTGTCGCACACGTCGCCGCGAGATGGCCGAAGACGAACCGCTGGCGACGTTGCAGTCTCATCTATTCAGAGAACAACGACGTGGCCATACAAGTATTACGAGACACACGCCTCCTCTCTCGAATGGTGGGCTGAAAATATCCCTCCCGGTATTACAGGCTGTTTCCAACGGACCTATCCACGTGGTCGCTGAACGCACCGATAATGTGGCCATGGGGACACGCGGCACTCGGCTATCTTCTCTACAGGGTGGTACTGCCTAGTCGTGGCCGACCTTGGCCACCAAGTGATGGCACAGCGATTGCGCTGGCTGTCGGAACGCAGTTCCCAGACCTCATCGATAAGCCGTTGGCGTGGTCGTTTGGGCTCATCCCCTCCGGACGGTCGCTTGCTCACTCACTGGTACTCGCAACCATCGTCTGTCTGCTGGTCGTCACAATTGCACGCCGAAGCGGCCAGAGTAAGCCAGCATGGGCATTCGCGTTTGGATACTATGCTCATCTCCTCGGTGACGCACTGTTGCCCATCCTTCAACTGGACGCAGAGTTCCTTTCATTTCTTGCGTGGCCCCTCCTACCCCCACCTCCCTATGAGAGCGACTCGAGTTTTCTCGAACATATCCTCAACCTCAGCCCAACACCGTTCACACTGTTCGGACTCCTGTTGACCGTGTTTGCAATGGGAATTTGGATTTATGATGGCTACCCAGGTCTTCGGTGGCTAGGGACTGAGTCGGGGACACCTGTCAGCAACGACTGACGTGTGTTCACTCTCGGTGTAACGTCCCTGCTGAAAGCGTGTACTGCTCATCGAATGCACCACTGAGTCGGCTATCGTGGCTCACGACCACGAGAGCGGTGTCGAACGACTCTCGAACCGTGAACAGTGTCTCAAGAACGGCGTCCGTCGTCTCTGGGTCCAATTGACCGGTTGGTTCGTCGGCCAAAACAACGCTTGGGCGATTTGCTAATGAACGGGCGATAGCGACGCGCTGGCGCTCCCCTCCGGAGAGCGTCGGCGGTAGCCGGTCGGTGAGATCCGCGATGTCGAGTCGCTCGAAGAGGCTGTCGAGCCACTCCTCATCAACGGAGCCCGCATGTTCCTGCGGGACCCGAGCATTTTCGTAAGCGGTCAAGTCCTCTATGAGCTTGAAATCCTGAAAGACGAAACCGAGATGGTCGCGACGAATGGCTGCCCGCTTGCGCTCGGGAAGCGTCGACGTATCGGTCCCATTCACCAACAGCGTCCCTGAATCTGGTGTCGTGAGCAACCCGAGCACCGAGAAAAGTGTGGACTTTCCAGCGCCGCTTGTCCCTCTGATGAGGGTCTGAGCGTGCTTGGGTACCGAAACCGATAGTCCCGCGAAAACAGGGTCGTTTCCCCGAGAAATGGAGATATTGCGAGCGGCCAGTACCGAATCCTCGCTCATCGGGCGTTCCCCACAGGTGGTTGATTACAGGTTCCTGGCTCCCAGTGAAGGACGATTGACTCGGCAGCTCCCCCGGAGTACACGACATCGCCAGTCATGACCCATTGGTCGTATGCACCCGAAGAAATGCGGAGTGGTTCTGGGACTGCGGGTGCGCCAGTCGTCGTCCACGATTCACGACTCATTGTTGGGCACTGGGGTGGTCCCGATTCCCCCCGAAGCCACGCGTTCGCCGATATGTCCGAAACATCTTCCCCACGGTACTTGGTCGCGATGTGACTGAGATGGTCGTCGGATGCCCACCCACCATCCGTGTACTCGGCCCCGAACATCGCTGCCTCGAATTCAGATGGCTCTGTGACTGCTTCGAAGGGTTTCGTCTCTAAGCCGGAAAACGGGAATGGGGCAGACACGAGAATTGCGAGAACAACGACTACGACTGCAACTCGCCCAAGCGTTGGACGACGATGGACTAGCATCGCCAGCGTGACTGCCGTAATAACCAGAACACCAAGATGCATGAACGTCGTTGAGCGGGTGAGCAATGCTTGGTAGTCAGCTGTTCGGCCACCTGTCAGCGCAAACCCGAGCGCGGCGAGCGGTCCAACGGTAACTGCGAACATCGCGATACCGGACTTGGTGGTCACCAACGGAGTCCCGTAGGCCGCCACAATAAGGAGAGCGACGAGTGGAAGCGTGAATAGCAGCAATAGGGGCGACGTCGATGGCATTCCGGGGAAGACTGGAAGTGCCGCATTCAACACAAACACGAGCGAGCCGAGTCCGAATAACCCCACTGGAATGGCTCGCTGGGTGGGCGACCCTGCGATATCGAGCCATCGTGCGAGCATCGTTATGAGAATCGTCCATCCTATGAAGAGCCCCGGTGCTGCCGAGATGGTCGCCGAGTACGGCAACTCAACGAGTTCGTTGTACCCGAACGCGAGCAGCCAGAACCCCACGACGCCAAGCATGCCAATGAGCGCACGCCGAGCGGTGAATTCTCGGGTGACCACAATCGCTACGAGCGTAGTGAGAATGAGCCCGAGGATGAACGTACTTCCGTTGTGAACTGCTGGCATCAGACTGCTCAGGACAACGGCGAGAGCGAGCAATCGCCGGTCCTCGCGTGTGATGCCCCAGTGAAGTGCAAAGACGATGATGGCGACGAATGCGAGTCCATAGACTTCACTACTGATTGTTGCCGTCCGCCAGAGATAGAGGCCCTCTATTGAGAGCCCAATCCCTGCAAATGCAGCAGCACCTCGCTGGTACGTTCTTGGAAGTCCTCTTGTGAGCGAACGAGCGTATGAAACTGCGATAAGCGAAGGAATGATCGCCAGACACGCAATGAGAATCTGCACGAAATACAGCGGCTGTATCCCGACGACCTCGCTGGACATTGCGAGCAGCATGTCGAACAGATACTCATCAGGCGCTGGGGCGGTTGGTCCAACGAATGCGAGTCGATTCGCTTGCTGAATCTGCTCGGCACGACGCACGAATACGAAGGCGTCGGTATTGAACGGAAGCGGCGAGAGATGCCACGGCAAGAGTCGTGTGGCGATACCAACCGAAAGGACTGCCAGAATCAGCAACGGGTCTGCCCGCTGTTTCGAACTCATCGACTCCCTCCAAACAGGCGAGATGGGTCGACCACCGCGAATCGAATTGTTACGACGAGCGCACTGAACAGCGCCAACACGACTCCGCCCACCGTGATGAGTCCGAGAGTTCCGACTGGAAAGCTGGGAGCAAGTTGCACACCGAACACGGTGAGAGCGCCTACCCACGAGAGACATACTAACACGAGAATTGCGAGGGTGACACCTCCAATCCCCGCTGGAATCGCGATTCGAAGCGCATCTGCCCCCACCATCTTCCCTACTTGGATTGGATTTGCCCCCAGGGCGCGGTGTATACCGACGTCACGGCGGCGAGCTTGCACAGAATCAGAAAACGCCGCGATTGTGCTCCCCGCGGTCATCACGACGCCAAGTCCCAGGAGTGTCGCCAAGACAAGCCCGATGTTACCAAACGCTCGCGAGAGTAGCCCACTCGTCCCGGAACCCGCTGAGATTCGACCACTGGATGCGATTGCACTTGCAATCCGGTCGTCGCCGGTGACGCGATACTGACGCTCTACGGTTCGATTGTCGACTGTGACTCGGACTGTGTACGTTCCCGGTGGTCGACGCTCGAACGTCGCTGAGAGGCGACGCGACTCGCCGGGTCGAAGTCGGACCTGCTCGCTCAGTGTCGCTCCTGGTCCATCGATAGACACCTGCGAGGAGATATTCGATGCCCATGGATTCGAAATCGTCACACGGCCTCTCGGAGTGGTGAACACCCCCGTTTCGTTTGGGGTGGCGAGACTGACTGCTGGCGTTCTCGTGGTGTTGCTCCTCACCGATATCTGTCGTGTCACTGTTCGATTGTCTGCTTCTACACGAAGATCGTAGTCCCCTGATGCGGATGGGAGTCGAATCCGCCCATTCCCATTCTGGTTCGTCCCCACCGAGTTTGAGCCCACAGTCACAGTCGCATTTGGGACTGATTGACCAGCCATCGACCGAACCCGGACTTGTAACGACGCATTCGGTGGCCCGGTTCGTGGCACCTGTTTGAGCCTGAGCGCGTCTGGAGAAACCACCGTGACCGTCCGGGTCGTGTTCGCCACCTGGACGGTCTGTTCTCCGACTGACGAGGCATTGAATTGGACTGCCAGTATTTGTTGTTCATCTGCTGCGAGCGACACCTGCTTCGTTCTCCGTTGGCTGCCAAACTGCACTCGAACCTGCTCGCTTGCTTCCGTGGCACCGACGTTGCGGACCTGAATCCGGACCGTGGCTGTTTCTCCTCTGACGACTCGTTGTGGGGTATTGATGTCAAGCGGGATGATGCCATCGCTTACCGTCTTTGATCGAGCGCTAGCGAGCCTGATGATGTTCACATTCCCGTGTGAGGTCGTCGAAAGGTGCTGTGCAACCGGGATCGACACCAGTAGATGGTCGTCATTAGCTCCCTCTCCTGAGAAGGTCCCAACGATCTCGACTGTCACAATTCCCTCCGTCGTACTCCCTCCGAGAGCTATCTCGTCTCCAATCCCGAGTTCCAGCGTATTGGCCAGACTCGTCCCGATTACTGCTTCGTCCGTAGCGTTTGGTTCACGCCCGGCGACCAGCTCTGCATCCGTAACCGACTGATACGCATCGAACTCGACACCACGTGCGGGGAATGCATGGCCGTCGTGGACCTGGAAGAGTAGTATCTCGGGACTTGCTGCTGTTCCAGAGCGCTGTAACGCATCGGCGTATGTTTTGTCGACTTGGCTGGCGACTGGGTGGACCGCATTTGGAGCGACGATTGTCCCTCCCGACTGGTCGGCAGTACCACCAACAGCACCGACGACCCCTCCGAGCGAGACCGTCACCAGTACGAACGCAATAAACACAGCGAGCGTTGCTGTCGTCGGGACGACCGCACTACTCGGAAGGAACGACGGACTCCCCGGCCACCTGACCGAGAAAGTGCTCGGTGAATCGAGTGGTGCTCCACGCACGACTGGAATTGCAGCCAAGACCCCAGCCACAACGCCCACACAAACAAGCCCCCCGAGCATGCCAACGATAATCAGCGCAGTCTGGGTATCGATTCCCATTGGAAGCCCGACTGGCAACCCGAGTGTGACGGCGATATTGACGGCCGCATTCGGAATGATGACGCCGATCGAATAGCCCAGCGTCACGCCAACCAGTGTAAGCAACCCTGCCCGCGCTGCCATGAGCAAAAGTACTCGGCGAGGTGTGGCTCCTGTTGCTCTGAGCACCGTGAGCGTTTCTCGGCGCTCACGCACCGTCATCCGCGTGACACTGAAGATTATGACGCCGATGAGCACCGCAGCCCCACCACAGACGACGGTCAACAGCCCGAGAATCTGGCGTGTCCCAATCAGGAAGAACGCAAGCGCACCAACAAGCGGGGCCCCCGAGTCGGGGGTGGGCGAGGAGGACTCTCGGAGAACTAATCCCCGAGTGGGACCCAGTTCCCGTGCTGTTTGGGCATCCGAAATGAGCCACTCATCAGGAAACGGCGTCTCCGCTGCTTGAGCGTCGACCGACCGCTTCAGTGTTGCTTGCTCTCCCTCGATGAGCGCAGAACTCCCCGAAAGTGGCCCTGAAACCCCATCTGGTGTCGCAATCCCGTGGGCTCCGCCGTCGGGAATTCCAATGAGCGTGTACTGCTCCCCATCAACTTCGACAGTGCTCAGTGGGAGGACAGTACCATCAACACCGTCTGCAGGCATCTCCGTGAGTTCGACCGCCGTTTCTGTCCCGAACTCGCTCGCTATTGCCGTTGTCTGGCCGGCGATTGCCAGCAGGACAACGACAGCGCCAACGAGGAAGGCAGCAGTGACCGCAACAACAACGATAGCGAGGCGGTCTCGGCCAGACCACCGCGTGAGTAACGCACGCTGGTAACTCACCGAGACCAAACCTCCATTGGTCGATTCTGTCTTGGAGGACGGATATATCTGTGTTGTTGAAGAGATACCGCGGAAAATTGACGACCAATCTCAGCACTACTGCCGCGCAACACCCCTCAGAACTCCACCTTCTCAGAACATACTTCCTCAAAAGTTATCATCTCAACTAAGTCTATTGGTAAAATAATGATATTCTAATAAGATATTTCAATGGCCATCCCGGATTCGCTTCTGAATGAATAGTAGTGCGAGAATGCGAGGGGAAAGTGGCTATGTTGTATTCGGCGAGGGAAGGGACTAATGTGCGGGATTACGGCATGTGTCGGTGCAGACAGTGCTGTTGATGGGTTGCTCTCCGGGCTCAGTAGTCTCGAGTATCGAGGATACGACTCAGCCGGTATTGCTGTGGCTGGTGAGAACGAGTTTGGCGTCGTCAAGCGGGAGGGGGAGCTTTCCGAACTGCGCCGAGCACTTGGAACCGACCGGCCCGAGGGGACGATTGGCATCGGCCACACGCGGTGGAGTACGCACGGGCCACCATCGGACGAGAACGCTCACCCACATCAGGACTGTTCGGGCCGCGTTGCCGTCGTCCACAACGGTATCATCGACAACTACGACCACCTCCGGACGCAGCTAGAAGCAACCGGCCATCGCTTCGAGAGTGAGACAGATACCGAGGTCGTCCCACATCTCATCGAAGCAGAACTCGCTGAGGGCGCAGACCCAGAAGCAGCGTTCCGTAGTGCGGTCGCACAACTCTCCGGGAGCTACGCCATTGCGTGTCTCATCGATGGCGACGAGACAGTCTACGCCGCTCGACAGGGCTCACCGCTCGTTCTTGGTGAGGCCGACGACCAGTATTTCCTTGCGAGTGACGTCCCCGCCTTCCGAGAGTACACTGACCAGGTCGTTTACCTCGAGGACGGCGACATCGTGACCGTCGATACAGAGGGCTACGAAATCACCGACCTCGCTGGCGTCCCGCTCGCACGAGACGTCGATACGGTCGAGTGGGAGCCAGAAGCCGCGGGAAAGGCTGGTTACCCGCACTTCATGCTCAAGGAAATCTACGAGCAGCCAGAATCACTTCGCCAGACCATCCACGGGCGTGTCGATTCGATCAACAGCACCATCGAACTCGAGGACTTTGAGGATGGTGCGTTCACCGATGTCGACCACGTTCAGTTCGTGTCGATGGGGACGTCCAATCACGCAGCGATGTATGCCGCAGCGCATCTCACCGAGCTCGGCATTCCTGCTGATGCATACATGGCCGGCGAGTATGCTGAAGCGCCGCGACCAACGACGGAAAATTCACTCGTCATCGCGGTCACCCAATCAGGCGAAACTGCGGATACACTCAATGCGATTCGTCGAGCGAACAACGCTGGCGCTCGCACCCTTGCAGTCACGAACACCGTTGGGTCGTCTGTCACACGAGAATGCGATGAGTCGCTGTTCATCCGCGCCGGCCCCGAAATTGGCGTCGCGGCATCGAAGACGTTCACCTCGCAGGTCATCGCACTGACGCTCCTGAGCGAGTGTATTGCTGAAGACGTAAATGAAACGACGAACCCCGGACGCCGAGCGATGCTTGGTGAACTCGCCGACCTCCCGGGTGACATCCAGCAGGTGCTCGATGAGACGCCGGCTGAAGAGATTGCAGACGCGCTGTTCGGCTGTAAGTCGTATTTCTTCCTTGGACGAGGCTCAGCACGCGCAGCCGCGCTCGAAGGCGCACTGAAGCTCAAGGAGATTTCCTATGAGCATGCCGAGGGATTCGCGGCCTCGGAACTGAAACACGGGCCACTCGCACTCGTCACTGAGGAGACGCCGGTATTCGGTGTCATCACTGGTGAGGATGACCTCAAGACAGTCAGCAATCTCAAAGAAGTCCAGGCCCGCGGCGCACCAGTGATTGTCGTCGCACCAGCATCACTCGAACGAGACCTGGAGTTCGCGGATTACTTCCTCCCAATCCCGGAGACGCATTCGAGCATCGCGGGTGTCCTCGCGAACATTCAACTGCAACTCGTCTCCTACCATATCGCAGATCAGCTTGGACGGCCTATCGACAAGCCGCGCAACCTCGCGAAGTCCGTCACTGTCGAGTAACGGGTAATCTGTCGAACGCGAGTTCACCGTCTCTCTACGACTGAGGGAGTCTGAATCTACTCCACTTCTCTATCGCACATTGCGTGCCTATATCTGCCACTGCATAATCTGTAATGAAAACTTGCGAAGGTATTTGCATACCGAACTATGGACGTTCAGGCATGGATGCAATTGTTCTCGCTGGCGGGTTCGCCACCCGACTCTGGCCAATCACGCGTAACCGTCCAAAGATGCTACTTCCAGTCGGCGACACGACAGTCATCGACACCCTGCTGGAAGACTTCGAAGATGATGACCGCGTGGAGGACGTTTATGTGAGTACAAACGAGGCGTTCGCTGATACGTTCGCTGAACACCTCGAAGAGAGCTCGTTCGAGAAGCCGATTCTCTCGATTGAAGATACGAGCGAGGAAGACGAGAAGTTCGGCGTCGTTGGCGCACTCGCCCAGCTCGTTGACCGCGAGAGCCTTGACGATGACCTGTTGGTCGTCGCTGGCGACAACCTCGTTGGTTTCGACCTGAGTGAGTTCGTGGACTTCTTCGAGCAGGAAGGCACGCCATCGATTGCAGCCTACGACGTCGGCTCTCGCGAGAAGGCGAAATCGTACGGTCTCGTCGAACTCGACGGCAAGCAGGTCGTCGACTTCCAGGAGAAACCAGACAACCCGAAAAGTACGCTCGTCTCGATTGCTTGCTATGCATTCCCGAAGGATGTCGTCTCTGAGTTCGAGACGTATCTCGCAGACGATGGCAACCCAGACGAGCCCGGTTGGTTCATCCAGTGGCTCCAATCCCAACAAACCGTCAACGCGTTCTCGTTCGATGAGGCGTGGTTCGACATCGGCTCTGCAGAAGGCTATCTCGATGCAGTCGCGTGGACACTGGGTGGTGAGAACCAAATCGCGGAGAGCGCTGTCATCGAAGATTCAGAGCTGGACGACGTCTGCGTCATGCCTGGCGCAGAAGTCCGTGACAGCGTGCTTGAGCGCGCTGTCATCTTCCCAGAGTCGACAGTCGAGAATGCAGTGTTGACGCGCACGGTCGTCGACCGCGAAGCCTCCGTCTTGGGAACCATTCTTGCAGACTCGACTGTGGGGGCCCACTGCGATATCGAAGCAAGTCCAGTTGGACAGCGGGAATTCGAAGAGCGGGTCATCCAAATCGAAGAGCGGCCACTTCAGTCGGACTAAACCGCTCTCTCTGGCCAGCATAAGCTTCTGATGTGTTCTCTTGGACGGCCTTTTGAGTTGTATGCGATTCCACGACGCGGCATACTGAGAGAGCGAGTCGTTCTGCAGGAGTTGTTTACTGTGGAGGCTGAGCCATATACTGCGAACAGACCTGCTTGACGCCTTCCTCAAGCGAAATCTGAGGCTCCCAGCCGGTCTCCTCGTGCATCTTCGAGCAATCAGCCATCGTGTCATAAACGTAGACGCTCTCAGGAATCGGGTTCTCGATGTACTCCGGTTCGATATCCGTCCCGAGTTCACCGTTGAGCATCTCGACCAACTCATTGAACGACGTCGCCTCACCCGTCCCGAGATTGTACGTCCCCGTCAGCTCATGCTCGGCCGCTGCGACGAGCCCACGGACGATGTCATTGACGTGAGTGAAATCTCGCGTCTGGGTGCCATCGTCGAACAGGACTGGTGCATCGCCGTCTGCAAGATCATCAGCAAACTGCGCAATCACGTTCGCGAACTCGCCTTTGTGCTCTTCAGAGCCACCGTAGCCCTGATACACCGAGAAAAAGCGCATCCCTGCCATGTTCAACCCGTAGTGGTTCGCGAGATACTCCGCATAGTTCTCACGAGCCATCTTCGAGGCTTCATAGCCCGTGTTCACAGTGACGTCCATACCCTCTGGAGAGGGCTCGGTTTGACTGCCGTAGATCGAAGAGGTCGAGGCGTAGACGACCGTGTCACAGCCATCGTCCATCGCCTGCTCGACGGTGTTGATGAACCCGAGGACGTTCACCTTCGCACCCTTCATGCGCTCTTCTTCGTGCATCTTGTAAGAAGACAGCGCAGCAAGGTGAAACACCACGTCAACGTCGGTCGGGAGGTCATCGTCGAGGACGCTCACTTCGTGAAACTCGACATCGTCAGTGAGGTTCTCTTCAGTCCCGAGATATCCGTCATCGACGGCGACAACCTCGTTGTCTTCAGCGAGTGCATTGGCCAGATTTGACCCGATGAAGCCTGCCCCACCTGTCACAAGAATCCGCTTTCCGGTAAGGTTCATACTGCTGTTCAATAGCTACGACATATGTGCGTTGCGGTATGCGTAGCTTGAAATTCACTAACCTACGAGTCAGCAATCCTAACAGCAGTACTACAATTCATCCGCGATACACACTGCTGATTCGGCTGCTGAGTCGGTCGAGAACGGCGTGGACACCAATACTCACCTATGCAATCGAACTCGCCGTATGTCCCATTTCAGAATTCGAAGCGAGAACACCAACCCGCGGTCTGCGACAAAACACAACTTGGATGTGTATTAATCGATGACATTCACCAATGAAAGCAGTCGTACTCGCTGCAGGGAAGGGGACGCGACTTCGCCCGCTCACTGACGACAAACCGAAGGGGATGGTCGAAGTCGACGGTAAACCAATTCTCACGCACTGTTTCGACCAACTCATCGATCTCGACGCCGAGGAACTGGTCGTTGTCGTGGGCTATCTCAAGGAGAAGATTATCGACCACTACGGCGATTCATTTGAGGGCGTCCCAATCACCTACGTCGAGCAAGTTACCCAGGAGGGACTGGCTCACGCCCTCCTGAACGTCGAAGAACACATCGATGATGACTTCATGCTCTTGCTGGGGGACAACATCTTCAACGCTAATCTGGCGGACGTGGTTCGACGCCAGCAAGAAGACCGTGCAGATGCTGCTTTCCTCGTCGAGGAAGTCCCCTACGAAGAGGCCTCCCGATACGGGGTGTGTGACACCAACGACTACGGCGAAATCACGGACGTTATCGAGAAACCCGAAGACCCGCCGACGAACCTCGTGATGACGGGCTTCTATACGTTCAGCCCCGCAATCTTTCACGCCTGTCACCTCGTCCAACCCTCGAACCGTGGCGAATACGAGATCAGCGAGGCGATCGACCTGCTCATCCGCTCGGGACGAACTATCGACGCGATTGGACTCGATGGCTGGCGGATGGACATCGGCTATCCAGAAGATCGAGATGAAGCCGAGCGTCGGATGAACGAGGAATCGGAGCTTACGGTCTGAAGCTCATCTCTGGTTTTCCCTGACGGGGACTACTCACCGTCAAACGTGACCTCACCAACGGTGAAAATTGCGAGTTGAGGGTGTCCAAACGGATTACTTCCCCTCTGAGTTCGCTATACAACGTCCTACCCCCCACCACGTCCGGATAATCTGGTGTAAAAAACAGCGACACTATCGAATCCACCCCCCACCGCGTCCGCATAATCCATCAGAGAGTAAACCGGGTGTCAAACAGCTCCAGCCTTGTGCGCAGTTCCCACCGATTCCGCTCGGCTCATTCCCCACTGTGTCCGCATAATCCCCCGACTATCCCACTGACAATTGACAAAACTCGGTCGCAGAGTGGGGATTCTACCTCTCCATACTCGCGAATGAAGACACAGAAGACATTCCGGACACGGGGGTTTTATATAATGGCCACCCTTCGAAACAGCTAGATATGGATGACGACGGGGAGACTTCTGAGAACCCGTATGAGACTTCTGTAGATATATTCCAAGACGAAAAAGTCCTCAAAGAAGATTGGAAGCCGGAAAAACTTCCTGAACGAGAAGCAGATCTAGAGGAGATTCGTGATGCACTCAAACCAGCCACGAGAGGGGTCAATGCACACAACCTGTTTGTGTACGGTAAGACTGGTCAAGGCAAAACGGTCGCAATTGATCACGAGATAGATTTGCTCCAAGACTACGCTCAAGGTAAAGACGATCTCAACGTGAGCGTGGTAAAGACTAGCGCACATAATCAAACCACGAGCTACCAGCTTTGTGCGCACTTAGTCAAAGAGATGCGAGGAGCGAGCAAGAAGCCAAGTGGGATTGACCAACAGTCGATGTTTGATTTGCTGTACGAGGAAATCAGTCAACTTGAGACGACTGTTATCTTCGTGATTGATGAAATCGATACAATTGGCAGCGATGACGAGTTGCTGTACGAAATCCCACGGGCTCGAAAAAACGACAAAGTAGAGGATCAATGGGTGAGCGTTGTTGGAATAAGCAACGACCTTCAATTCCGTGATAATCTCTCGCCCAAGGCCAAGGACTCTTTGTACGATGTTGAGATTGAGTTTGCTCCGTATGAAGGCCCCCAGCTCACCTCTATTCTTGAGCGACGGGCCGATCGAGCGTTCGTGAGTGGTGTCCTTGATGAAGGAGTCATCTCTCTCTGTGCAGCGATTGCTGCCGGAGACGAAGGCAGTGCTCGGCAAGCTATTCGGCTGCTATACAAAGCAGGTGAACTAGCACTAAACCGAGATCAAAAACAAGTCAGTGAACGGCTTGTGTATGAGGCTCGTGACATCCTTCAGCGGAAGAGGATTGAAGAAGGAATGCGACGTCTGACGACACAAGACCAGTTCGCTCTCTTGTCTGTAGTCGCGTTGGAAGTGCATGGGAATACTCCCGCACGAACACGCGAGGTCTACAAAAAATACAAATCGATAGTTGCTCAGCTTGATGGAAATCAGTTAGTTGAGCGGCGTGTGCGCGACCACTTGCAAAGTCTCGGTATGCAAGGGTTCGTATTCGCAGAAACCAGGAATACTGGGATACAGGGCGGTGCGCATTATAGATTCGAACTTAATACTGACTTGGAGGCGACATTAGAGATACTTGGTGAGGACAATCAACTGTCAACTGTTGTTACGAAACTAGACCAAATCGCGTCCAGAAAATCGAATATATAAGGAATGCTGTTCTCCTCTGTATTCGCGTGTAGGGCACTGTTGCGGCCAAATTATGCGGACGCAGTGGGGGGTCTATCAGATACCGTAACCAGTGATAGATGACCTCCGAAAGGCCACCGAATCATCTGTCTGGGGAGTGTTTGGGAACCCCCAACGAACGGTCGGCCAAGAATTATGCGGACATGGTGGGGGGTGACCAATCCTTCCACCGACTAGCCACTGAATGGCAGTGAGGTTTCAACACTCTAATGTCACGCCATGGCTGCGCTCTATTCCGGTTCTCTCCGAATCAGATGGGGTGGTTTATCCGGACATGGTGGGGGGTGTCCCCCATGTCGACTCATATCCTCTTTAACGCACAACAAGGGAGTACTGGTGTTCCCATCTCCATGTATAACTCCGGAAATGTGGTGTGTGCCGCCCCGGCTGACGAACTACAATCTCCCACTGACACACAGCGGTTTTCCTGAGCTTTCCATTCTTAGATTGATATGGACGAACGCTCCTTTAAGCAGTAGAGAATCTGAAAGGCTGTTTGGTGTCTTCCCCTCTCTTCTAAGCATATCGTACGAGGAAACGCTCCGGAAACGGTGGGGTGCGTGTGAGTTAATGAAACATCTTCAATCCCTCTGAAACGGCGGTTCACGTATGATTGAGGGGCCCCGATTAGGGCTGGTTTTCACTCACAACGTGGGGTGGGGGTGTCCAAACCAAGATAGCTTTCACTCATAATTGGGGGGTGTCCGTATCTCACAGAACGGCGAATCAGATTTGCTGTGTCTTCCACCAACTCTGAAACAAGCCTACCCCCTTTCTGTGTGGTTGAACTCCGGAACTCCGCTGTGTGATGCAAGCGAATGCAGCAGTCTCCCTAAAAGTGATTCTCCTCCGCTCTGGTCACAGGGCCTACTACTCAATTCGCGCTTGTGTATCTCACCTCCACTGCGACCCCAGTAGCACAATCACCGATTTCGGTGATTGCTGACTCAACCACCATTACCGAATCCACTGACCACCCACCTTACAAAATTGAACCCACTGCTGTTGCCGAACTGCTGATATCAATACGAAGAGCGCCTCTATTGGCATTTTGACAAAGGTTCAAATACACTCTCTCGAACTCCCGAGCGATGGCACACATCCCAAACCCGGATGATACTGGCACCGACCGGGAACTCCTCTCGCTTCTGGAGAGCGGTCTCGACGGACGCTTCGAGAAAGCACGCTCGAAAGCACTCGAAACGCTCGAGCAGAAAGACGTCCTCGCGTTCTGGCTACAGGCAACCGGCGATGGAACAGCGCTTGATTCGACTCCAAGTGAGGTGACCAGTCCGAACACGACACCACAGATCACCTATCTCGCTGGCTTCGATGACGACCTCGAGTATCCACAGGTCACCCAACTCACTCGGCAACTGTTTGGTCACCATCTGGGCGTTCTCACAGACGGTCGCCCCGCCGACATCTCAAACCAAGCAGCGCTGAACCAGCTTGGCGCAGACACCCCTCAACTTGCTCGTTGGCTATCGAACGCATCGAACGCAGACCCAGTCGATTACCCGATTCCTGGCTCGCTGTCGACTCGATTAGAACAAGCAGGGGCTATGCTTTCAGATTCTGACCTCACAGTGTTCTGGCTACAGGTACTCACGAGCGACGGGACGATACGCCACACTGTCAGCACCAACAATGGTGACCAGCCATACCCACAGGAAGACATCCAGTCAACTGTCGAAGCCCCGGTTGCCTACGTTATGGGTGTCCCAGATGACTTGTCGAAGACTACGCATGCGACGATTCTTTCGTACCTGTTCGCTCAACACGCCCTCGTTGGCGCTAACACTGCCGATGTCGACCTTGAGACGTTCTGTGAGGAATCGGTCTCGATGGCACTCGATGCGGGGTATCACGAAGAGACGATGAGCGACATATAGACCTCGCTCTCCCACCCCACCGTTTCCGGAGTAACCGCCCTGTAGAACGTCTCAGGGGCGGCTAAACAACCGATGCAGATTTGAGGGCTATTCAATCGAGCCGGTTCCTTGTCGCTCACCATTTGAAAGACTGGGGCGCACGTGAGGTTACCTCCAGAGTCGACTCACCCAGCCGGTTTGGTGAGCACCTGGGACTATTGCGACCTGCAGCGATACGTTGCTCATGTTCAACTTCGGATTGTATCACTGGCGGCGCCGGCTTCGACGGCTGCTCACCGGTCTTCTCGCTATCGGGGCTGGATTTGCTCTTCGACGACTGGCCAGGCGACGACGGCTCTGCGATCTCATCTCCCTCCTACTCGTTGGCTGGGGCACCCGCACCACTGCCCAGACGCTCCGGAAGGTGCTCTCATCACCACCGTGGCACCTCGACCGTGAGAAATACGATGCACTCGCGGCGATGCTCCCTCTCGAATCGGCCGAGACAGTCCTCGATGTGGGCTCTGGAACCGGGCGGTCGGTGGTCGGGCTCGCACCAACTATCGACCCTGGGACGCGTGTCATCGCATTCGACGTCTTCGATGACCGCATCATCCTCGGAAACGGGCCGGGGCTCGTTCGCCGAAACGCCGCTCAGGCTGGTCTCGATGTTGACCCGGTTCGAGGTGATGCGCCACACCTCCCGTTTGCGACGGACTCGGTGGACGTCCTGACGTTCTCGCGAGTGCTCCATGACCTTTCGAAGGCTGAGGCGCAGGCTGCACTCACTGATGCCAGACGAGTCTGTGACCGGGACGGGACGGTCGGTGTTCTCGAACTCCCATTCCCACACGATGAGGGCGTCTCACCAGCGCGATACTGGTACGACCTGCTCGTCGATGCCGGCTTCACCGTCACGGACCAACGGTCACTCGACGAGTCGTATTTCCTCTACGCGGCAACACCCAACCCGCCGAGTAGAAACCCACGCTGAACGCACACCGTGTAGCCAACGGCTGTTGAACGCACAGACACCAGCCGTCGGCGTACTCACAAGACGTAGTTCGCGCCCCAGTAGGCAGCGTACGCAGCGAGCAAGAGTCCTCCTGCTGGCCGACTGACGCGGCCGTACGCGAACAGCGCGACGACGATGGCCAGAGTTCCCAAGAAAAACGGCCAGTGGACGGTGAGGACGCTCCCGGTCATGTCGATGGGTCGAATAAGGGCGATGACGCCGGCATTTGCTGTGACGAAGAAGACGGTACTCCCAACGACGTTGCCCACCCCGAGATGTGGTCGGTCGTTGCGAACGGGTTCGACTGTCAGGAATAACTCCTCTATCGAGGCGATGAAGCTCATCACTGTCGCGCCGAAGGCAAGCCCGGAGATGCCCGAGACCGAAAGCAGGTCACGAGCACCGACGACGGCGAGTTCCGACCCGATTGTCATCCCAAGGACTGCAAGGAACGGCACGGCAATCGCGATAACGCCTGTCGCCTCAGCATCCCCCTGCTCGTCTTCATCATTCTCCCCCTCCAGCTCCTGCTCTGTGTCTACAGCTTGCTCATCGTCATCGTCGTCTGCTTCGAGTGCTTCCGCATCGAGAAACCGAGTTTGAGTACGCCGTTCGAGCAGATAGACGATCAGGATGAACGGCACGAACGCGAACACGAGTAGTGCACCATCAAGTCGAGAGAGCGTGCCGTCGGCAGCGAATGCAAGCATGAGCGATGGAGAGGCAATCGTCACCAGCAGGTAGATTCGAGGAACGGAGACGTCGAACGGGACGAGCACACCCGCGAGACCCACGGCCGCACCGAGGATGAACAGTGCTTCGCCGAACACCGTCCCGAGCGCGACCGATGGCAAGTCACCGGTGACCGCGGCTACCCCGAGAATGGCATTTTCCAGGTCCGTCCCAGCGAGGACGATCGTGAGAAAGAACGCAGAGACACCCAGGCCGAGTGCAGCTTCGGCGACGCTCTCGACGAACGTCTCGACGCTTTCGACGACGAGGAAGACGCCACCGAGAAACAACAGGGCAGCAACCAGCGTCGGTGGAAGTCCTAGCACCATCTAATCACAACGAGTCCGCAGGTCCACCCAGAGACGGGTGCGACCGACCGGTCACTTCTCATCGCAGTTCAGGACGCTCTGTCATCTGGTTGCCTCGCCTGGGCGGCCATCGGTTCCGTTCTCGACCGTTTCGATTGCCGTCTCGAAGTGAGTCGCCGTTAGCACGAGGTCGGCTGGCTCGTTTACGTCGCCATCGACATACTCACGGACGGCTGTTGCAGCGGCCTCACGACACACTGCTTCGATGTCTGCGCCAACGAACCCCTCGGTCGTCTCGGCCAATGTATCCAGGTCGACGTCAGCAGCGAGTGGTCGGTCTCGTGTGTGGACCTCGAATATCTTCACGCGGGCTGGTTCGTCGGGCGCCGTCACGTGGATGTGCTGATCGAATCGCCCGGGTCGCAACAGCGCCTCATCAAGCAGATCACGCCGGTTCGTCGTTGCGACGACCACCACATCCTCCAACTCTTCGAGCCCGTCGAGTTCGGTGAGTAGTTGGGAGACGACGCGCTCGGAGACGCCATTGTCGCTGCTCCCACCGCGTTCGGCCGCGATTGCGTCAATCTCATCAAAGAATACTACTGTGGGTGCGTTCGCCCGCGCCTTCTCGAACACCTCACGGACGCCTTTCTCAGACTCACCAACGTACTTGTTGAGCAACTCTGGGCCCTTGATGGAGATGAAATTCGAGTTCGCCTCGTTGGCGACCACCTTCGCCAGAAGCGTCTTGCCAGTCCCTGGTGGGCCATACAACAAGACGCCCTTCGCCGGTTGCAGTGAGACACGCTTGAACGCCTCTGGGTACTCCAAGGGCCATTGAATCGTCTCGCGAAGCCGGTCAGTCGTTGCCGCCAGTCCACCTACATCGTCCCAGGTGACGTCGGGCACCTCGACGAACACCTCCCGAAGCGCCGATGGTTCGGTGTTTCGGAGGGCCGCGTCGAAATCTGCAGCCGTCACCGTCAGCGTGAGGGCATCGAGATCGTCTGTCGTCGCTCGCTGTGGGTCGATACCGTTGCGACGAAGGGTGTGAAAGATAGCCTCGCGGGTGAGATGCTGGATGTCGGCCCCAACGAACCCGTGGGTTCGTTCTGCAAGTCCAGCGATGTCGACGTCGCCAGCCAGTGGCATCTCACGAGTGTGGACGCGGAGGATAGCCGCTCGCTCATCGCGGTCGGGAACGCCGATTTCGATCTCCCGGTCGAACCGGCCCGAGCGGCGTAAGGCTGGATCGATTGCATCCGGACGATTCGTCGCCCCGACGACGATGACGTCGGTGTTTGACTCGATATCGTCCAACAGCGAGTGGAGTGTGGCGCCACCACTGGCCGAGTCACGACCAGATGCCTGTCGGTCACCGGCGATTCTGTCCACCTCGTCGATGAAGACGATGGCCGGGCTGTTCTCCACTGCAGTATCGAGGTGCTCGCGCACCTGCTCGCGTGCGGTCTGTGTTCCTGAGTGGAGTGACGACGCCGCGATGAGTTCGACGTGCGCTGTCGTTTCGTTTGCGAGTGCACGCCCAATCAGCGTCTTTCCGGTCCCAGGGGGACCGTACAACAGGACACCATTGGGTGGCTTAGCGCCAAGCCGGGAGAAGAGGTCTGGGGCGAGAAGGGGGAGTTCGACGGTCTCACGAAGTCGACGGAGTTCACTGTCCAATCCGCCGAGGTCTGCGAACGTGATGACTGTCGACGTTCGGCCTGCGTCGAGTGTGGCCGGAAGCCCCGCTGCTGGTGTGGGCGCCACCGAGACCCGCGTCCAGTCGCGTATCACCACGGCAGCTGTCGGCTCGGTTGCGTCGATTCGAACTGGAACGGTCTGCTCAGGGTCCTCTGCCCCGGGACGAGTCTCCAGCGTAACTGGCACGATTTGGTCGGCAAGGACAGCCCGGCTGATGAGTTTTTCTCGCAGGGAGAGGTCGAGATGGTCGGCAGTAGCGATGCCCTCAGGCAGCGAGACGGTTACACTGTCTGCAGACGTGAGATCGACTGCTTCGACGCTCACCTCCTCACCAGTGTCCACGTCGGCGGTCAGACGGAGGAGGTCGTCCGTTCGGATGGTTCCCTCCTCAACGCTGTCATTGGCGATGACTTGGGTCACTGCCACTCCACCATCCGCACCACGGACGACGACGTAGTCGCCGCTAGTGATGCCGAGGTCGTCCATCGCGTCTCGGCCAAGGACGGAGAGGCCACTCCCAGCGTCGCTCTCCTTCAGCGGAGTGACAGTGAATCGCATACAACTCCTGTCGGCGTGTTGACTGCCGAGATGATAAAGACACGGGGGGCAAGTTACTCAAATACCGAACGAATTGCTCACGGGACTGTATTACAAATTCTGACATTTTTGAGCGACCGTCTCTATGCTGTCTCTGTTGAGATAACAAACTAATGTATTAGCCACTGTCAGTACAACGTTGGAAAATAGTTTTATAAACTCGTCAATGAGTTGTATTGCGTTTCCATGACAGATGATAACGGACTACAGATAACGAATCAGGAACAAAACGAGATTGCGCGCAACCTCGGTGTCGAGGAAGCGGCACTTGGTGAAACCCTGACGCTGGCGGTGTTGAAAGACGCTCTCGAAGGCGACGTCGATGAGGAGTTCGTCTCGATGGGCGAAGCGATTCGTGCCGACCTCGTCGGTTCGCTCGACGTCGACTTGCTGGAGTCGGCTCTCGACGATATCGAGACACAAATCGAACGCCTCCCGGCCGTCCACGAGGTCGGAATCCCGGGCGGTGAAACAGAGCCCGACAAACTGTATCGGGAGTTAGTCGAACCAGGGTGGCGACTGTACGACCACCTCTGTGAGGTTGGCTTCTTCGAGAGCGTCGACGAGAACGCGCCTCGATTCTCATCAGAACACATTCGAAACACGGCCCACGGTGTCATCGAGGCTGACCCGCTGACCGATGACCTCGAACGGGTCGGGTTCGACGAGGCAGAACAGCTTCGGTTGATGACGAGCGTCATCAACAGCGACAAAGAACTCGAACGGTGGGTCCCGACAAAGGAGATTCCCCACGACGTAGAGTTCAACGTCGACTTCGTCCCGCCGTTGCACCAACGTGCAGCCGGCGGCACGCTCCTGTGGATACAGACGCTCGACATCCACCTCTGGCAAAAAAAGATCCTCATCACCGATGAGATTCTCGAAGACAGCTACTGGGACATCAAGGCGATGCTCGGTGGCCTGTATCTCCTGGCTCGCGCGGCCAGAGAAATCGCGGCTGAGGACGACCAATCGCTCACCGATGGCCAACTGATGGCGGCGTTGACGGCCAGCGCGGCGATTATGATCCTCAACCAGCAGGCGATCTGTCGGGACGTCTATTACATCACCGAAGAGATGCGAGCGGCTCCAAAAGCGAGGTAACAATCCATGTCACTACAAGAAGACAGGGCGGTGCAGGCAGCACAGGACACGGTCGTTCGTGAGACAGACAACGGGTATCGAGTGCTCGGGTCACCCGACGAATCGGTAACCCATCAACACGATATCGACCGGATTCCTGAGTTCGACATCACCCAGGAGATGCTGAGTGGGTCCGGGGAGAACGAGGAAGCCTGGTTGACCTACGGCGGGAACTACGAACAGCACCGATACACCACAGCAGACGTCATCACGAAAGAGAACGTCGGCGACCTCGAAGTCGAGTTCGACATCCACGCCGGTGCGGGCTCGAGTATGGAGGGGTCGCCGATAGTCGTCCCCGGTGAGCCGACCGTGATGTACCAGTCGAACGGTCCGAACCACATCAAGGCCATCGACGCGACCAACGGCGAGATTCTGTGGAGTTACACCTATGCCGTCCCCTCGGACGTCGTGTTGTGCTGTGACGACAACAACCGAGGGCCAGCGGTCTGGCAGGATAAGGTGTTCATGACGACGCTCGACTCGGGTGTCGTTGCACTCGATCGCTATACCGGCGAGGAAGTGTGGTACACATCGACCGCCGACCACGAACGTGGCTACTCGGCGACGTGGGCACCCATCGTCTACGATGGTACCCTCTTCACGGGCAGTGCTGGTGGTGAGTACGGCGTCCGTGGATTCCACACCGCGATCGATGCTGAGACCGGCGAGGAGAAGTGGTTCACCCGAACCTGTCCTGAGGAGGAGTGGGTCGGCGACTCCATCAACCAGGCCGCAGGGACGAACTGGATGACAGCCACCTACGACGAGAAGCGCGACCGGCTGTACATGCCTGTTGGCAACCCCGGTCCTGACTTCGACGGCTCGGTCCGTCCCGGGCCGAACCGCAACACCTGTGGGACGATGTGTATCGACGCCGAGACCGGCGAGCGACTCTGGTTCCACCAGGAATCACCCCACGACGTGTGGGATTATGACTCCGCCTCGCCGCGGATGCTCATCAACGACCTCGAGTTCGAGCATCGCGATGAGGTGAGAGACACCGTTGTCAACGCTGGGAAGACCGGATGGGTCTACTCCATGGACGCTGAGACCGGACAGCTCATCACCCGGTCGGACCCGGGCGTCCAGCAGTTGAACATGTTCAGCATGATTCCGCACATCGACGACGGCCGGCGTGGAACGTTCATGCCGGGCGGGATGGGCGGGTGTGACTGGCACCCGGCGACGTACAACCCAGAGACTGGGCTGGTGTACTATAAGATGCACAACAACGCCCAGGAAGCCTGGTGGCGCTTCGAGGAGTTCGAGGAAGGCCGCAAGTACTGGGGCGGCATCCTCGAAGACGAAGCTGAGCAGATGCCCGATGATTACAACGGTCACATCAGCTCCATCTCGGCGTTCGACCCAGTCACCGGCAAGCGCGTCTGGCGCGATTGGGTCGACAGTGACACCTACATCTGGGGTGGCACGATGTCGACGGCGACGGGATTGATGTTCGCCGGTACGCAGAACGGTGACTTCATCGCGTACGACGGGGAGACGGGCGAGCACCTCTGGGAGTTCGACACTGGCGACGCCGCCATCTCCTCGAGCCCCATCAGCTGGTTCGACCCGGACACGAACAAGCAGTACATCGCCATCCAGGTCGGTGGGAGTGGCTGGCTTCGCCGTGGGGTGCGCGATGACCGCGTCGTCGTGTTCTCCATGGAGGCCTGAGCGACTCGTCATCGACCACTCGTATTTTTCCCCTTGTCCTTTCTGCACCCCGAGCAATCGGTCTGTCCTCTCGGTAAATCAGGGGTCAGCGACCCACGAGTGAACTCGTGGGCTTGTCAGTGGACAGCCCGTCAACCGGCGAAAACACGCCGTCTGGAGAGAGTGTCCCTGACTTGAGGGCCAGCTGACTCGTGGCCCGACCAGCCGAACACGTTTGGCTCGACTGGCCATGCTTCATCTCATGTGCGTTCTCTGCGAACCACTGGAGTGCAATGTTCCGGGCGGCGTTGTAGTCGGCGTGCAGCGCCAACCCACAGTCGACGCACTCGAAGCGGCTGCCCGACCGATTCGCGTCCGTACATGACTCACAGTCGGTGTGCGAACAGCGCTTGGAAGTGTTCCGTGGGTTCACCGTCGCCGTCTTGATACCCAGCAGTTCCAGCTTGTCCGCGGTGTACGTCCGAATCCGTTTGAACAGCCACTGCTGGAACTTCGGCGCGTTCGAGATGCGCTTCCGGATGCGCGTCAGGTCCTCGAAAACCACATGAGTACACCGTGCTCCCAATGCGTCGTCGACGATGCCGTTCGCACAGTCGTGGGCGTAGGCGTCAAAGAACCGCCACTCACGGCCACTCATCCCGTAGAAGGTTCGATGGGCAGAGCGCGTTCCTGTTTGCTGGAGGCCGCCACGGACGCGTTCGAACTGCTCGCGCCGATCGTTCAATGCGTCGGCGTTGCCGTGGAAGCCCGCGACACTGGTCACGACGCTATGGCCGTCGACGTTACAGTCCACGCCGAGAAGTCTGATTCTCGTCTGCGTGTCTGAACTGCTCTCGTCGACTGCATCCGTCGCCCAGACTGGCTGGGTCGGTCGTGGTCGCGTACACACCGCATGGAGCCAGAAGCGCTCGCCGTCGAACACTAATTTCGAGGTGCCGAACGACCAGCGACTATCCAGCACGTACCGCTCATACGGCGTGCCCTGAATGTCACGCGGGAGGACGTAGCGACACTCGACACGCCCGGTGACGGTGGCGAGCGAGACCTCGTATTTGTGGAAGGTCGCGGCACGTTTGTCGTAGGTGATAGCGTACGAGCCATCATCTTGGCTGTCAGGATACGTCGGCTGGCCCACCTGGTCGCCTGCGCGCCAGTTGCTCTTCGCGGTGCCCATATTGCTGGTCACGTCCTTCATCGCTTTCTGGACGAGATTCGAATGCAGCCCCTCGGTCTCCTCGCGCAACTGGTGGTAGAGGGCCGTCTCGGCGGTTCGATACGTACTGATGACGTCTGCTGGTCGGTTCGGGTCGTCCCAACAGACGTCGCTGGTTCGTCGCTGACAGTAGGCGACGCGGCGTCTGGTCGCGTGCAGATCTGCGACGCGCTCGGGAGGGACGACGAGGGGAAGCACGACCGTCCGGTTCACCCGGTCGTCGTCCATACGCACGCGAGGGGTGGAGAGAGAATATGCCTCAGTCACAGAGTGAAAGTGGACGACGATAGGGCTGTGAGTGTGGCCCGTGGCCAGCATCGTCGGCTTCCTCCCACGACTCAAGTCGTGGGCTTCCGCCTCGAATTTGTGTGATGTCGACGGCGCCACACACCGGACAGGCTAGTTGGCCCTTCTTCGGCGTTGCCGCCTCACTGCGGCGGAACGTCACACCACAGCTCAGACACGACATCCGAACACCATCAGTCGCTGGGCGGAGGTTCTCACGTGGGAGCGCCTTGTCGTCCGACCGTCCAGTCATAGCGACATTACTACGCACTGAGTGGGCAAAGAACCTGCAGGCAGAATCTGCTTTTCGCGGGCGGCTCTGAACGGTGGGCGTCGGGTCTTACAGAGATTCGAGGAGAACGCCCACGGCTTTAGCCGTGGGAGAATGTCTGCGGCGTTTCGCGACCCGCTTCGGTTGTGTACTCAAAGTTGGTAGATAATGCGCGTGCCACCACAGGATGGGCAGGCGAGTTCACCCTTGATGGGCGAGGAGACGTCGCGTCGAGGAAACGCCATTCCACAGTTGAGACAGGACATCGGCACACCAGTCGTGTTCGGGCGGAGGTCTGCACGGGGAAGCTTCAGGTCGTCGTGCTGTTCGGGCATACTGAAAGTACGTGGTCTGCCGCAGAAATACATTCCGAGAACAATCGTTAAGGCGTGCACTTATATCTCGATTAGAAGTGCAAATGGCAAATGTATAGTGGCAATTGATTCTGAATGTCCACGCAAAACCCAAATTCCAAACGAGCGTCGTGTCCAGAAAGAGGGCATCTAGCTACGCCAGACCGTCTTGTTCAGACGTGGGTTTCTGTCGGGTGAACAAAGGTATAATATGAGTCGTGCCATCGGACAACACATGTCGCCAAGCAAGTATGACCGGCAGCGGCCACGGTCGGCGAGCAGTGAGGCGGACGACCTCGATCAAACGCCCATCGAAGAGGAAGGGGAGGGGCCAACATTCGAGGGACTCGTCGACGAGCGTGTCGAGGGGCGAGTTGCAGAGTTGGAATCAGAAATCGACGACCTCAGAGAGGAGATCGAAGCAGTCGACAACTTCGCTCGTATCAGCCTGAACGAGCGGAAGGTGAAACAGAACGACGTGAAACTCTCGGAGTTCTCGGATTCACTCACCGGATTCGCGGAGAAGGCGTTCAACAAGCTCAACACACTCGAACGGCGCATCGATACTCATGCTCTCCTCCTCGCGGCGCTTGTCGAGGCTCAAGAGGACGCCGACGTCTCATCGGTCCACAAGCATCAATCCGAGCGACTGGTGATGGACGCCACACCGGACGAGCGGCTCAAGGCTGCCGTCGAAGCCCAGGCGAGCGCGCAGGTGGCCGACGACGACTGACGAGTGTCGTCGCTCACACTTCTCGTTCGCCAACGACCGTCTGCAGGTACTCCGAGCGGCGGGCGTCGTAGACGAGTTTGACCTCGTCGCTCGTCGGCTTGCCAACGCACGTGAGTCTAATATCCATCTCCTCGACCTCTTCGTCGGTCAGAAAGAGGTTCATATCCATTTCGACGTTTCCCTCGATGAGATACGCACAGCAGTTCGCACAGGACGCCGCGCGACACTCGAATGGCCATGCAAGCCCCGAATCTTCGGCCCCATCGAGGACGTACTCGGTCTGGTCGATTTCGATGACCCCATAGTAAGCCTCGTCAAGGTCGGCCGCGGCCGCCTTCTCGAACAGATCCTCGTCGTCGCAACTCCACCCACGTCGCTCCAAGACGCCGTAGGAGAGATACTTCAACGTCGTTGACTTGGACTTCTCTGCACCCTCCAATCGTCGATCACCCCCCTTTCCCGCTTTGATGTTCGGGAGGCGCTTGTCTTCAGACATATGGTATCAAATGGCAGAGAAGTACTTAATTTGCCGGCTGGCTGAGCAGGCCACGACCCCGGTGAGAGAAAACAATATCGACCGAGATGAGGCCGTGTGTATCCGACCACGGGTTGATACACCGGATATTTCGTCCGAGTCACCGAGCAACGACGAACATACAGGAAGTCAGTCGACGGTTGTCGGCCGCTTACCAATCGAGGAGTGTTGCTGAGACCGACTGCTCCTCACCGGTGTCGACGACTGCCACATCGGCGACCATAGCACCACAGTCCTCGCAGACGGCGGCAGCGAGGCGATGAGGCTTTTGACAACACGGGTCGACCCGTTCTGTCTCGAGCGCAAGTGTCGCCTCACACGCCGGACAGCGCTCCAGACAGAGTCGCAGTGCGCGGAGTGTATTTCGGCGGCGGTCACGGTCGAACTCACTCCACGCTTTGACGCGTTCGTTGAGGAGTGTGGCTCCAGCGACGTCTGCAGCGAGGGTCTCCGTTGACCCCCACTGCATCGAGGAGGTCCCATCGAGAACGAACGAGGTCTCACCGAGTTGGGAAACCGTCGCTGCATCGAAGGCCTCGGCGACTGCGTCGCTATCGATACCTCCCTCCAACAGGGCACTGGTCCGCTCGTTCCATTCCTCTTGGACGTCCGCTGCGAGCATTGGCCCGTCTGGTGTATCTAAGAGAATTCCAGCATCGACGAGTGGCTTCCCAGTCTGTGTAGATCCTCGCGTGGAGACGTCACTCTCTACACTGGGCGCTTTCCCGAACACGCCGAGCAACCACGGCGGGAAGTATCGTTTCGTGAGTGCAGGCGTTCCCGGAATCAGATACCCACGGAGGTAGATGACCACACCCCCGAGCGAGAACGCAACCAATCCAATGGCGGGTGTCGTGAGAGCGGCGAGAACAAGCGCACAGACCCCCACGATGACGCCGTTGATCACCGTGCAGGGCCCACAGCGGTTCTCGCCAATATACTCCGGCTGGCGAACCCTGGCTATCACGGCGGAGGTGTCCATCGAGTGTCCATTTATCGCGCGCACGATAAGTGGTGGCAAACATCAGACAATACCGTACACTCCGGTCGACGATTGTTACTGTTGTTCACTACTGTTCGTAGTTCTAGAAAAATACTGATTAGCTGACGACTGTGGGTTGTTGGCATGTCTCTATTCGACGTGCTTGGGAGCAAGCCACGACTCCGAATCATCCAAGAGTTGACCACCGAGCCACGATACGTCTCAGAGCTCGCCGAACGCGTGGGTATGGACGGGAAGAGCGCTGTCCATCACCTCAACGTGCTGGAAGAAGCTGGCATCGTCGACAGCTACCGGACGAGTCGTCGAAAGTACTACCGTCTGCGTCGCACCGTCGAGTTTAGCGCCTCACCACCCCCAAGCCGGTCGTTCTGTCTCTACACTGGCGACACCATCGAACCGACCGAGACCGAGACCGAGACACTTTCGGCAAACTGAGTCACTCAATAGTCGACTCCCGATCGAACGACGCAAATTGGCCGGCCAGCATTTCTGTCCCTCGACGCCTCACCAGCGTTCGCCATCCTGAGAGAGGACGACGCCGAGGTCGGTCTGGCACTCCGCACAGAACGGCTGGGTTCCGGGATTCCGCTCATCACAGACCGGACAGACGACGAACTCGTGGCTCGTTGGACCGAAGGCTACGACAACCCAGAGTGCAACGACAGCACCGATGCACCCGACGATCAACACTCCTGAGAGCGTCATTGTGACCTGTGCCTCGCGTGTACCGAGGTCTGTTCGGGCGCACCAAATCCATGGTGCATGGTCGCACAGAACATGGGGTGCTGTCACAGAGGCTTCAGATAATGGTTTCGTCAGCACGGAATCGAGACTGTCTCTAACGGACGAGAGACGCACTCTCATCGCCGTGTCGAGGATTATAGGTCAGGAGTCCATACACCGAGTATGCCGGAACTCCCGAACAACGAGTCGAACGATCAGCGAATCGTGACCGACGGCTATTTCGAACGGGAGGTGCGCCTCTCACGGAAGGCGACCGCGACCTTCCTGCGGGAACTCGCCGACCAGGTCGAGGACGGCAACGAACTCACAGTGTCCAGCGACGACTGGGAGATTCCATTCACCTTCGGCGAACCCATTGAGGTCGAAGTGGAGTTCATCGGCGAACGAAAGCGAGAACTCGAAATCGAGTTGGAGTTCGAGTGGGACGAGGACGACCACCTCAGCATCCAGTAGACGTGTGCCGCGAGGGTATCGATAGGGTGATCTGAATTTACTATTTTCGCATATCAAAGCAGGCTAACCCAACCAATCCAATAACCATCGTAATCGCTAGGCACAGAACTACGATTAGATTTTCACTCAGTCCAGAACTCACGAGATGGACACCATACAAGGAACCGATTAGAACTCCCAGCACTGCGAGAACTGGTATGCCGATATATAGGTGCCAAGGATTGTTCCATGCCTCGTTGTCGAATCCGACCAATCTAGCTCGTATCGAATCTGTCATAGACCGAGATATACAGTGGCATTGGACTTAATTATAGGTCAGTGGTCAGGTCCACCGCGGTGATAGACCCACGCTCTCTGTCTACCAACACCGGCAAACGATGCAACCCAAGTTGAGAACCACCCTGTGACCCTCTCCTGCGGACCGACTTGCGGTAGCAGACCGAGAGATAGCGACGCTCAGACTAGTGGAGTAATGCTAAGAGTAATATGTTGGTCTGTGCAAATGAGGATATGACCGAAGACCCAGCGGTCGACGTGAACAAGCGCGTCACTGAAGAGTGGGTGAAGGAGACAACGCCCGGTGAGCGCGTCCACACGGTCATGAAGCGGACGTACGAGCCTCAGACGGTCGCAACCATCGCCGAGCGTGCACAGACGACTTCGACGACCGCGCGCAAGCACCTCCGCACACTCGTTGAGGATGGGTTCGTCGACGAGATCACGTTCGACGACGACCGTGGCTCCTGGTATAAGCGTGCGAACCGCTCTGTCGTCCTCGAACGTGCCCACCGCCTGCTCGACGAGGTCGACGAGGAGACGCTCACAGCGCGGGTAACCGAAATGCGTGAGACGGTCCGGGAGTTCGAAGACCGGACGAACGCGGAGTCACCGGAAGCGGCGGTCATCAACGGCGCGACGCTGGACTCGGCCGAGATAACAAAGTGGCAGACAACGCGTCGGAACCTGAAGCTCGCGCGGGCGGCGCTCGCGCTCGCCGACGCTGAAGACGTCGTCGGAAATGATGATGCGGCTGGCGACCGAGGCGAGTCGAGAGGAGTCGTCAGCTGACACGATGAGCGCTCAGGAGCCCCACTCGCTACGTGGCAGTATCGACCCCGACGTACTCTATGATATCCAGATCGAGTTCGAGCGGCTCGAACCACTCGCCTCGGGGGAGTACGACGACTTCATCAACCCAGACAAGCTGCTTCTCCGGCTCAGCGATGGTATCGGTGACGCCGAGTGCGCGACCATAAGCGTGCACTGGTCGGTATCCAACGAGTACAACATCCATTATACGGACTCAGCGGATCGCAACTTCCGCTGGGACATCCATCCGAATGACTACACAGCGCCGTCAGGCGATGCCCACTTTCACCCGCCGCCGGACGCGTCGAACGATGACGACGACGTTGAGGAGTCATGCATCCGCGTCACCGAAATCATCCTCGTGACGCGGGCGATCCATCAGCTGTGGCGAGCAGCGTACGATGCCGAGTCGTTTGACCCGGTAAACGACGCCAACAACCCTCCATGAGACCCGACAGGTCCTGAGAGCCGAGCGGCCGTAGCGAGCGGCGCGTATGGGCTTGACGTGCTACTGATGGCCGACCGCTAGAGCGGGGGTTTTTTGACTCGATTCGCGGTGACGCAGCTGGTAGACCCGTGCCGCGAGTGTATCAGCAGATGATCCCTCCGATACTCTATTAACAGAGAGACGAACACTCTCAAATAGATGAGGTTCCGTACCATCGTCGTGGCTCTGACGATGCTTCTGGTTCTACTTTTCGTCGTGGTCAGTGGCGTTCCCTGGTGGTACGAAGGGTGGAATACTCCCGATACCATCGCGTACAACGGCAACTTTTCGACCGAAAACGGCGACTTCAGTCTGAACGGGACGATTTCGAACAACAAGATTCAGTCCGACCCTCCAACATATCACAACGTTTCTGTATACTTGTATAGCGAATCAGGTCGATTACTCGGAACGACTGACGTTGGCACGTTGGAGTACAGCGCGAACGTCTCAATCACCACCGACGAGCGTCCTCACTACATAATTATTGACACTCCCGACTTTTGGGAGTCCTCGAATGTCGATGTTAGTTACTACAAGGCGGAACCCACTGGGGAATACACCGAGCGTGGAGTAACCGCGAGGGCCGATTTGCCAGTCAGACCCCAAAGCAGCACGACTCCACACTCGATCGCATCTTCTCCGTTATCAAATGGCCAGCTGCGTTAGACTCACGCTCTGTGTCTAACAACACCGGCAAACACTGAGCGTCGTTGATTTCAGGCCGACTCGGGGTGATTCAACTGTTAGACACGTGCCGCGAGTGTATCACTGCATGATAATCGGACCCGAAAGCTGATTGTGTACTGAGGGGAATGTTCGGCTCATGGTCCCCACCAACGCCCAGCGGCTCGTCCTCTTAGTTGTCTGTGTTGTCTTCACAGCTGGCTGTGTCGGGTTTGGAGGTACTCCGTCATCGACAACGACCGCAGCATCCCCAATCAACGTCGGAGACACGACGTTCGGGTTTGACCCAGCGTATGCAACTGACGAGGATGGGGAGACTGACTACTTCGAAGGAAACGCAGACACCCGCGAGGCCACGCGTGTTGTCTGGTCAGACGACCAGATTACGGTTTCTGGGCTCACTGTCGGCATCGGTGACCAGAACTGTATCGACGTCCAACTCACAGAGGCGCGAGCGGTGAACGAGACCACGCTCCACGTCGTCGTTGAGAACGACGCCGTTGTCCCATCAGACAAGAGCGGTTGCAACGGAACAGCTGCTCCGTATGAATACCGAGCCGAAATCACTGTTTCTGGAAGCTCCCCAGAGCACGTCATCGTCACTCACAGGGATGCAGGGAACGGAGAGACGCAGTTCGAGACCGGTGTTCGACCCGCACAGAACGGTACGGTCATTCCGCCAACACGGGACGCTCGAACTGACGAGTCAACGATAACCACGAGCAAGCCTTCAATCTCCAAACGTTAGACCCACGCTCTGAGTCTATCGCTCGACGCTTACCACGAGTCTACTGACTTCGTCGCCACCGAGAGACCCCAATTCCGAGACAAACTAATCCCACCACTATCGGCAGTGTTGCGACCTGAGCGACGCATCCATTCCCGTATGCGACGCCGAGGGCGAGAGGGTTCACGATAACATAGCGAATCCCAGTTGGGCCGTCATACCCCCCGACAGGCCCGCACGCCGCACTGTACGTGAGAATGGTACTGAGTAAGAAGATGATTCCAGCAACGACGAAGCCGCGGGGCCGGAGAGCGGAGGACTGGCGGGTAGCCATGCAATAGTTTGTGTGTTAGCTGTAGTGAACGTTCCGACGAACTGGAACACAACAGCGGGCCGTCCGATAGACCCACGCTCTGCATCTAACAAAACCGGCAATCGATGCGAGCAGCTTCTTTCACCGACCCGCCTGCTCCTCGGTTTCCTGGAACTCCGGTTGATAGCTGACGACTCCCTCTACGTCGTCTAGCGCTCTGTCGGTCAACGGTCTGACCATGAACTCCTCGTCGGCACCGTACTCGTTACCGAGTCCGTATTCGCTCGCGCGTTCGAACCCAAAGCGTGAATAGTACTCTGGGTCACCTAACACGACCACAGCGTCGACACCAGTGTCTCGACACTTCGCTAGACCGTGCTGAATCAACAACGAACCAACGCCCTCGTTTTGCTTTTCCGGGAGGACGCTGACCGGTGCGAGCCCGACTACTGCGAGCGTCTCCTCCCAGTCGTCCACGGACGTCGGAGAAAACAAGACGTGCCCCACGATTTGACCGTTTTCGACCGCCACGAGCGAGACCACCGCCTTGTCAGCGCCGTGTAATCGCTGGACGATGCGTGACTCGTCGGTCCGTCCGTCGAATGCGCGTCGATGTATCTCGTATATAGCATCGGAATCGCTCGCAGTGATGGGTCGTATCTCCACGTTGGTCATCTCGTGTTCGGTACGGATTCGTACGAGAAGCGTATATCGAGTTTGCACGATCCTGAACGGGAAACATCTGGCAGAGTTGCGAACGGTTGTTCCTCTGGCTGATAGACTCACGCTCTGCGTCTACCAATACCAGCAAGGAACGCAGAGGTTTGTTTCGCGTCAATCGTGGTGACGCAACTGGTAGATACGTACCATCTAATCGTTCCCCGGCCTTTCTGTCATCCATACTGAATAGGCGCGACGATCAAGAGGATTCCATGGCCAACCTCATCTACTTCATCAATTCATCACTCGACGGCTACATCGCTGACGAGAACGGCAACTTCGACTGGTCAGAGCCATCTGAGGACGCGCATACATTCTTCAACGACCACCAACAATCGGTCGGCACCTCCCTTCTCGGCCGTCGCATGTACGAGACGATGCGGGTGTGGGACACCTTTCTCCTCGACGACCTGCCCGAGGTACAACGCGAGTTTGCCGGGGCGTGGGGGGATACCGACAAGGTCGTCTACTCGACTACTCTGGACACCGTGCCGGAACCGCGGACCCGCCTGGAGCAAACGTTCGACCCCGAAGTGGTACGGGCCATGAAAGACCAAGCCGACCGCGACCTGTCCATTGGTGGCGCGGGCCTCGCTGCCGAGGCTATCCGCGCAGGGCTGGTCGACCGGTATGTACTGCGCTTGGTCCCGACGATCGTTGGTGGGGGGACCCGAGCGCTCCCCGACGCAACGCGGGTCGACCTCACTCTCAATACAACACGTCACTTTGACGATGGTTCCGTCCTCGTCGACTACAGCCTCCGATGACCAAACCGACCCCGAAACAGGCAGTAGGATAGACCACCAGTCAGATCAACCGAATGGTCCAACGGGGAATAGGCGGAGATGATGCAGGTGCTTCTGACAAACCCTGCAGTAGCACAATCTTCATCGAGTTTTGTGAACTACCCCACCCTACCGCTCGTCTGACGGCTCGGCCTCCCCTCTCGACACCTCGATACACATCCGACTCCGATAGCGAGGAATGTCCCCATCGTCAGTTCATCACCAAATCGGGATATTCGCGTCTGGTATCATCGATATCAATGAAATTATCAAATCAAATATCGGGGATATCGGTGATTTTCCTTAACTAATAAAGGAAGCGTCGGAAGGTATTTCACCGTGGGTTTTGTTAACGAGGTAGATTGTAATGATGAAACGTCGACAATTCATCGCGGTGGCCGGTGCGTCACTCACGGCGGGGTGTACAGAGTCGTTCGCCGGTGGCGGACAGCCAACGGTCAACCAGACCGAGCGCAATGAATCGACGGGAACGACAGGGGGTACGCAGTCGACACCTGCGGTGACCCAGTCGCCATCGGTCACCGACGTATCGCTTTTGCTCAACTGGAAACCGAACGGGTTGCACGTGCCCTACTACGCTGCGGCCGAACAGGGGTTCTACGAGGACGAAGGGCTGAACCTCGAACGCATCGAGGCGGGGCAAGGCTCGGATTTCTCGGCGAAGCAAGTCGGACTCGGCAACACGTCGTTCGCCATCACGAGTAGCGATCAAGTCCTCAACGTCAACAGCCGTGACCTCTCTGCGCTCTCCGTCGGGGTCATCATGCAACAGAGTCCGGTTGTCGTGTTTAGCACACGTGAGACCCTTGGCGGCGAACTGTCACAAGCCTCTCAACTCGCTGGGACCACTATCGGAACCGGCCCAGGGATGGTCCGGATGCTGACCGAGCTGTACCTCGAGAAGACAGGAGTTCGTTCGGAGGTCGAACTCGTCGATACGGGATACGACACAGTCCAGCAGTTGCTCGCGGGAAAGATCGATGCTGCAGGCGGGGTCTTCGGTGACGCAATCGCCGCAAGCGCACAGGGTTACACCACTGATTCACTTCAAGTAGGCTCTGAGGTGCCGGCGTACGGACACGTCGTCGCTACTGAGCAGGGCTTCGCTACGGACCACCCCGAGACTGTGTCTGCGTTCTTGCGGGCAACTGCTCGCGGCACTGTCTGGGCTCGGAGCAACGTCGAGGCGGCGATCGACGCGCTCATCTCGGCAAACGAGTCACTTGCAGAGTCGCGCGACCAGCAGCGACAGAAGTGGCTTCAACTGGCCGATGCCCACGTTATGTCCGAGACCGTCCAAGAGCAGGGGTGGGGCTGGAGTGAGTCGGATCCGTGGCAAGTGACTGCAGACGCGCTTCGCAATAACGACCAACTCGGTGGTGATGTCGACCCACAATCTGTCTGGACGAACGAGTACCTCGACACAGAAGCGCCAGCTATCGGAGAGTATGCGGCCCACGTCTCAAACTGACCGATGAGCACACTCCCGAGAGGGTCTGTCGAGGATATCGCTCGCCGTGTCGCGCCCGCGAGCGTCGTCTTCGTCATCTTGGTCGGCGGGTGGCAACTCGTCGTTTTCCTCACCGACCTGCCTACGGTGATTCTCCCTGCGCCGATGACGGTCCTCGATGTCGGTCTCACGTCGTGGTCACAACTACTCACCAACGCTGCTATCTCGGCTGTCACCGCTGGCATCGGACTGTCCGCGGGAATCGCGGTCGGCTTGATATTGGCATTCGCGATGGTCGTCTCTTCGGGTGCTCGGGCAATCATCCAACCGTACCTCGTCGGACTCCGAATCGCGCCGCTCGTGGCCATCGCCCCGCTGGTATTTCTCTGGGCAGGGTCAGGACTGCTTTCGCGGTCATTGCTTGTCGCGACGCTAACGGTGTTTCCGGTCGCGCTCGGAGGTCTGGATGGTCTTCGGTCGACCCCTACCACCTATCTCGACTTGCAGCGGTCGGTCGATGCGAGTCGCTTCGATACCTTCCTCCACGTCCGCGTCCCGGCTGCGGTGCCGAGCATCCTCGCCGGTGTCAAACTCGCTGCAGCACTGAGCGTTATCGGCACCATCGTCGCGGAGTTCCTCACGCTCCAAGCCGGGCTGGGCTATCTCGTCTTCATGACCGCAGACTCACTCGAGACGGCGCTCATGTTCGCCGCACTGATCACGCTCGTCTTTCTCGGCCTGGGATTCTACCTCGCTGCTGCCGGCCTCGAACGGCTGCTCGTCCAGCAACGAGCCTTCAGGTGACATCGCAGAGAGTGGCTGTGTCCTCAGTCCTCAGGTGTAGGAGGATGTCACGCTGTCTCCAGCGGAACGCGCTCGGTCACCACATGTTGGAGTGCCACGACCACTCCATAGAGCGTCAGGCCCATCGCAACCAGGACGACGAGCGAGGCCAGCATCACGTCTGGCTGCACGCTTTCTGAGGCAATGAGGATGAGGTAGCCGAGACCCTCGGTCGAAACGACCCACTCCGCGATGGTCGCCCCGACCACCGCTAGCGTCACCGATTGCTTCACCCCTGCGAACACATCCGGGAGAGCAAACGGGAGTTCGACGGCGATGAACGTCCGCAGTCGGCCGGCATCGACCGACCGCATGAGGTCGAGTTGCGTCTCGGGAGTCCGCTGGACGCCAGCAAGCGTGCTTACGGTCATGGGGAAGAACGAAACGAGCGCGACAAACAACACCGCTGTGTCGAAGCCCAACCCGACGTATAGCAACAACAACGGAGCGATGGCGACCTTTGGGAGTACCCGAGCGGCCACGAGATAGGGGACGAACGCCCGTCTGAGCAGCCGGTGCCATGAAACGAGTAGCGCGAGCGCCATCCCTCCCACGATGCCGAGCGTCCCGCCCACGAGCGTCTTCGCGAGCGTGGCCATCGCATTGGAGGCGTACAATCCCGGTCGGGTCACCAGTCGCTCGACCACGGCACTCGGCGAGGGCAGGATGAACGGTGGAATCGACAGCACTGTGATTATAGCCCACCACAGCGCCACCCCAACGATGAGGGCAGCGACCGGAAGGGTCACGTTCGCGCCGGGAACGCGCTCAATCACGCTCATCGGTCGCCATGAAAGAGTCGTCGAACCGCGGCAACTTCCTCTTGGAAAGCCGTCGACTCGAACACCTGCTGGTCGCGAGGTCGGGGCAACTCGATTTCACGCTCCCATGCGAGCGTGGCGGGTGGGCCTTCGATACCGAGACACCGGTCGCCGAGCAACACCGCCTCGGGGATGGAGTGGGTGACGAACACGACTGTCTTCCGATAATCACGCCAGATGCGGCGTATCTCGACGCTCATCTCTTCGCGGGTCAACTCATCGAGTTCGCCGAACGGTTCGTCCATGAGCAACACGTCTGCACCCAGATGCAACGCCCGGGCGATGGCGACTCGCTGTTTCATGCCTCCAGACAGTGCCGCGGGATGTGCGTCTGCAAAGCCCTCGAGACCGACCGTCGACAGCACCTCTCTGGCCTGTTCGGTCGCGGCCGGTTTTCCTGCCATTTCACGCAGGAACGTCACATTATCGAGGGCGGTCTTCCACGGGAGTAACGCATGGTCCTGAAAGACGAACCCGATGTTGGCGTTCGATCGAGCGGTCGCTGGGGACGCCCCACCGATACTGACGGTGCCCGTCGTTGGCTCCTGTAGCCCACCCAGCGCTCGGAGGATGGTCGTCTTCCCACAGCCAGAGGGACCGATGACGGTGACGAACTCGCCTTCCTCAACGGAGACGTCGAACTCACGTAGGGCGGTCACGTCTTCAAACTCGACTGATAGCGACTCGGCGTCAATCATCCACTCTCCTCCTGTCGAAGCGCCACCTGAAGGCGCTCCCACCCCTCGACAGTCTGTCTTCCCCAGCCGTGGTCACGCCCTACTCCTCGCTCAGCAGCACGTGACTGCGCGTGGTCGATTCGCCAGCGTTCGTTCTCGACTGCATCCCCACTCTGTGTTGCGACCTGTACTGCGGTTTCCTCTGGCTGTTGGTGGACCGTCACCACGCCCGCGATGGTCGCCATCAGGAAGCGATGCATCGTTTTGGGGCCAGCTTGAAGCGTGTCGGCTGTCGTGACAAGTGCCGGCCCGGGGACGGGAAAGTGGTCGGCGACAGCGAGCGAGGACACCTCATAACCCGCCTCGGAGAATTCGTATGCGTCGAACGGCATTCCGGTCGCAACGTCTGCATCACCGCGTGCGAGGGCCGTCCGCTCCTCACCGGAGACCGCGACGATGTCTACACTATCGAGGATGCCAGTATGGGCCAGAAACAGCCGTGCGAGTCGGCCAACCTCGGAGTCTGGAGTCACCGCCAGTCGATGACCTCGGACCTGCTCGACGCTCGTGAACGGTGCCCCCAGTCGCTCAGTCGTCGTATAGAGAACGGCCAGCGACCGCTGGCGGAGCTGTGCGAGTGGGACGAACGATTCGGGGGCGGCACTACAGACACTCGCGGCACCGATGAGTGCGACATCGGCCTGACCGGTCCGGAGGTGTTCCGTAGCGGCTCCCGACCCACGTGCTGGCTCGAGCGTGATGTCGAGACCTGCACGCTCGTAGTGACCGGACTCGACCGCGGCGATGATGGGTGCGTGCAGGCCGTTGGGCATCCAGTTGAGAGCCACTGTCAGACTGGTCCTGTCGACCGGGGTCACATCCTCTGGGTCGACGGTCTCAAACCAGGCGTCGGGGAGGGCGACCTCGAAATGCTTCGCAACCTCGTCAGCCTGTTCGAGCAACCCGTAGCTATGGTGGCTCTGAACGAGCCGCATAGTGGTCTCACTATCGTGTACAGCGACCCATCCCTTCGGGGGCCGACCGGGGCGTTCTCGGTCGACGGTCGTCTCCTCCACCAATCCATTCGCACACAGCGTTGAGAGCGCTGCAATCGTCGGCTCCCGCCCCAACTCGGTACCGATACGGATCGAAAGACGCGTCGCTTCGGCTGTTTCTATCTCCGGGTCCGTTCGGCGTCGGACGAGATACGCGAGGATACGGGCAGCCCTCGTGTCTAATCCGGCGCGAAACCCCTCGAACAGCGTTTCATCTGCGGGAAGCACGGGAAACTCGCGCCAGTGCATAGCCGAACGAACAGTCGCGTGACAATAAATACCGTGCCGTGATATACCACTCGTGACTCTCTGGGGGTGGTGGACCACCACTGGGACAACGGCCCGATTGGGCGCTCTCTTGTCACGACCCATCAGGTCACCCCGAAACTGGGACGCCACCGTAGACGAAGACTGCGATAGCCCAGTAGGTAACGTACAGTCCACCGAGCAGATAGCCGTGCCAGCGTTTCAGCTTGCCTGTCGAGAGGAAGTAGGCCGCGAGAGCAGTCACGATGATGATAGCGGGGAGGTGGAGCGTTAGGACGGACGATGAGATGGTGAGGTCACTGAACATCAGGATGACGCCGATGTTGGCGGTCACCGAGAACAGCACACTCCCGATGACGTTTCCAATACCAATCTCCGGGACACCACGCCGAATCGGTTCGATGGTGAGCATGATATCCTCGAACGTGAGGATGAGCGTGAGAATCGTTGCGCCGTATACCGTCTCGTTGAGGCCAACGTCGTCGATAACCACTTCAGAGCCGGCTTCAAGCAGCATTGACGCAAAGACGATGCCAGCCAGTGCGAGAAACGAGAGACCGACCCAGACCCACCCAGACGTCGCGAACCGGCCGAGAAGGCGGTCTTCGGGGATTTCAGAGACTGATGCCGGCAAGGGTGTACCCCCATCAGGCCGGATCTCGGCTCCAAGTTCCGTGGTTCTGAAAACCGGGATATCCCGTTGGTACTCACGAACGACAAGATAGCTGAATACCGCGATGAACAGACCGATGAGGACGATGCCGTGGACGGGACTCAACGTTCCAACGGCTGCAAATGGAACCACAAGGAGTGGCGAGAGCGCAAACAGCGCGACGTAATCTCGTGGGATAGCGACCGAAAACGGCTGAACAATCGCCGCGAGTGCAAGCGTGATGCCAGTGATGGCAAGCGCGGTTCCAAGTGCGGTCCCGAGTGCAGCCCCTTCCAGATTCCCTGCGGAGAATACGACCGCGACCATCATGTCATCGACCTCAAAGCCGGTGAAGACGATGGCGAGTGCGAACAGCGAGATTCGAAGTCCCAGTGAGGCCCTTGTGAGGTAGCTGATGAGTTTTTCCGCGCACGCTGTCAACAGAAAAACGCCACCGAGGAGTACAGCAATCCCACGCAGAAGCCCTCCTGACTCGATGAATCCCTCAATCTGGGCCTCCAGTCCACCCTCGTCTCCCCCTGCTTCTTCCTGTGGTTGTTGTGCACTGGCGATTCCCCCAGGTTCGGTTGACCCAACGCCACCAGCAAGGACGAGAAGTGCTACAATCGCGAGCAGAACAGTGATCGCGAGGATGGACCCACCGTCCCCCGGGACGTTCGACATGCACCACTAGTTATCAAATGCCATCATGTAGCTTGGTGTTCATGTACTCGAGTTCGTTGAACAACGATACATGTAGCCGCTCGCCCTCCAAGATTAGTGAGCACACAGCAGTTTTCCCGAGCTTGGTTGTGCCCACCCACCAGACGACTATTCTCTCCCAGTTCGCTCAACACGCCCTTGTCGGCGCCAACACTGCCATGTCGACTTCAAGACGTTCTGTGAGGAATCGGTCTCGATGGCACTCGATGCGGGGTATCACGAAGAGACGATGAGCGACATCTAGACCTCGCTCTCACCCCACCGGTTCCGGAGTAACCGTTGCGGAAAACGGCTCAGAAACTAAAATACAGCTAATACGGGATATCGACCTCCTTATTATAGCTCAAACTATTATAGTCTGATTCCTAACTCTGGGACTCATATATATCTCCCCCTACGACTGGGGGTATGGACCACTTCGTCAATCGCACCGATGAACTCGATCGGTTGCGGACTCTCTTTGAGGGACGATACGTGAACGACAAGGTTCACAAGATGCCGTACGCGAAGCTGGCGAACATCCTCACGTACAAAGCCCATCTAGACGGTCGAGTGTGCCTCCCGGTGAACGAGTACGATACTTCTGTGACGTGTTGGCGGTGTGGGTCGCAGAACACCTCTCGGGAGGTGCAGGGTCGTGTGGAGTGTCACGACTGTGGGCTGGACGATAACGGTGACAAGAATGGTGCGTCGAACATTGCGAAACGAGCCGTTGGTAAGGACATTCAGAGCCCGCTATCGACGGTGGGGGCTGTTGTGGCTCAGCCCGAAACGCAGGTCAGACTCAAAGGACCTAACGGTGAGATAGAACCTGCGAACTCCCCAAGCGACGTGGGATTATCCCTCAGTGAGGGAAGCCCACGACTTTAGTCGTGGGAGAAGTCACAAGGGAATGGTGTCTGCGGTATACGAATTGGATAGCATTGTTCCCTCTTCCGTTTATAGCGACCACTGTGTCTCGATGCGTTGGGATATCGCCGTCATGATGGTAGAGTACACTTCGAGTGGATGCAGCGAAGGAAGTTCGAGGTCAGTAATCTCGGTGGCAAACGGTGGTTCATGGAAGTGCAACCGGGTGTTATGGGTGTTCGGGTGCCGGTCCCAGCGACACTCCCAGAGTTCCTCGTTCTCGTGTTCTTCGACATAGTGGACCGAGAAATCACCAGTCGTGAACCATCGGACGTCGAGTCGGGCCGCTGCCACTGAGTCTGGGTATTGCTCAGCGTCGAATTGTCCATGGAGCAGTCGGGGCTCGTAGGAATCTGGGTCAAACGCAGTCTCCGCTACGAGAGAATCCGACGAAAGGTGTCGCTCCAGTAGGCGCAGGGTCTGTCGGTCCGGTGGGCCTGTTGAGGGCGGCGCTGAATCCTCTGGTGGCTGGTCCATTTATGCCGGAATCAGGTGGCCATCGTTCTGAGAGAGCTGCCGAGCAAGTTCGTACAGTCGAATATCTCGAATCACTCCCTGCCACTCGCTGACTGCAGTCATCCGCTCGTGGATGGATTCGTGATCACCGTGGCCGAACACGCTAACCGCCGTTGGATCTGTTGTCCCGAACCGCGCTTCGTATTCTGTCCGCTGCGTTTCGAGTGCCTCTACGCGGTCAATGATCTCTTCGACAGAGAGATCGGCTGCGATTCGACTGGCGTCTTGCCATTCAAGATA
Source organism: Halomarina rubra (assembly GCF_023699475.1). GTDB lineage: Archaea > Halobacteriota > Halobacteria > Halobacteriales > Haloarculaceae > Halomarina > Halomarina rubra. The sequence continues at coordinate 101,358 of NZ_JALXFV010000006.1, forward strand.
CCCTTCGTTTCGTTCGTATGTCGCCGGGCGATTGTCTCTATTGGCTCGGACGATACCCATCTCTGCCAACCGGTCGAGATGCTTTTTCGCGGCGTTTGGAGAACAACTCGCAAGCTCAGCGATTTCGCTGTACGTAGTCGGCGAGGTAACTCCGAGGACGACATCGTAGACGCGACCGAACGTGTCCGTTCCCACCTGCCACCGGCGCTCAGTATCGTCGGATGGAGGGGCCGGGTCGAACTTGGTCATACCTCTCTATAGGCATCTCTCGCAATATATCTTTTGACTGCTCAAATATCTTCGAAAACGTGTTTGGTCGGGCTATCGTCGGCGCGCGGACTATCGAGCAACTGGAGGAGAACCTCGGTGCTGCGCGTATCGACCTCTCGGATGAGCAGGTTGAGCGCTTGACGGAATCGAAGGCCGGCCCGTACGGCGGACTGTAGACGTCGGTCGACTGGCTCCTCCAATCGTTGGGGACCAATTGTGGGCGAATGCCATCGAGAGCTGATGAAACGTACTCTTCAACCTTCAAATGAGCGTGGAACCGGCGAGATCTCCGGGATGGGACTTGCGTTAGCTCACCACGAGTCCCAATTCGAGGGGCTGACCGCAGTATTCAGCAAGTGACTCAGTAGACCCACCCACTGATGTTGAGCAGATACCGTTCACCCTCGTAGGCGACGTACCAGCCACTCCGCGGACTCGGGATGCCAGGGTAGCCCTCCATCCGTTTTCGCAACTGCTTGTATCCGGGGGAAGGCTCGTTGCAATCCTGATAGTGTCCGTCCTCGCCGGCCTCTATCGCTGTCTCGAGGACAGATTGCTCTTCGTTCGAAAGGTCATCAAGTGATACGAGGAATCGGTCGGCAACAAACGCTCGAAACTCCGCTTCGGATGCCGCCACCTGCGTTGCGCTGTAGTCGTACGTCCTGTGAGCAAGTAACTCCTCTTCGTCGGTAATGGTGACTTCATACACCCGGTTGTCCCACTCAACCCACGTCGTCCCTACGCCAACGAGGGCCGAGTCGGCCGTCCCATCTGGATAGGGTGCTGGGGCGTTCGAAACCGACATGCCCGTTGTGGGGAGCCCGTCGCGCGAATACTCCGGGCCGTGTACCAGCAGGTCGAGTGCGTTCTGGTCGGCATCAGGAAGGGTGCTATACTCGGTGACAGTCTCATCAGATGGTGCCGACTGGCCTTTCTCCCACGAGAGGGCCGCAGTACGGCCGGACACCATTTCAGTTCCCAACTGGTCGACCTCAATGCGGTAGATTGTCGCTTCGTGGCTGACGAACTGTCCGTCCTGTATTGGCGGCCTTCCGAACGTCTCCAATTCAACTCCGTCTTCGGCGATGATTCGGTCGAAGAGCCGCTGTTGGCTCGGTTGAAGTGTCGTCGGGAACTGTTTGGAAGGTGAAAACGGAGACAGTGAGACCGTGGACCCACGAACGCACTCGGGCGTCGGCGGAGAATCAGAGGGCTGGACACTCACAGTTCGACCACTCGTGGTGGGGGGAGACTCTGTCGGCTCTGGTGCGGAGGACGTTGCTGGCTGGTCGCGTGCTGGCGTATCGGTGATACAGCCACCGACGAGGAGAGGGACCGCGACCGTAAGCAGGGACCGTCGAGTTCGCATACCGACAGGTCAAACAGTAACTGGCATACTCTTTGTGGTGAGACCGTTCGATTCGTCGAATTGTGTGCTAGTGCTCGGG
>NZ_JALXFV010000006.1:103119-104131 GCF_023699475.1 Halomarina rubra
TGTCAATCCGGATCGAGGTGATAGAAACCAATCGTGTCGTCTGCCGGTATTGTTAGACAGAGAGTGTGGGTCTATTAGAGGGGGACACAACCGGTCGAAAGTTTGCCAGATTCTGCGTGCTGGGTACTCGGCGCATATCTTGCACGAGGTGCTTCGGAGAAGCTAGTACCCTTCGCGTAGGGAGTCATTCGAGAGGCGGATCGTAGTCGTCGCCGAAGAGATGGGGTGCGTACGTTGGGAGATACTGGGCTGTAAGTCGGTAGACCGCCCACGCCTCAGCTGCGTATGCCCCAACGAGTAGCAAACCGACCAGAGCGACTCCGATTGATTCGTACGCCGAAAGGGGGAGGAACAAGAACGGGAGTAGCGTCGTTCCCGGAACAACCGCTGAGAGGACGAGCTTTGCGTCATTCTTGAGTACTACATCGTCAACTGACCCGTGACGAGTAATGGCGACTGGTCGATCTGGACGCGGTACCGGAATGACACGCGTGACCAGTACGTAGGACCCAATCAGTAACGCGGCTGCAACGATAGCTCCGGCTCTGGAGGTCACGACGAGGCCGAACAGAGTGACAAGGACCGAAGCCCCACTGTAGAGAAGCGAGAACAGCAGTGGTTGTGCCAGTAGTAGAGTAAGATCTCGGCTCATATTTCTGGATGATAGACATACGATAGTAAAGACGATGGAGACGTATGGCAGATGAAATCTCGGCGAGCGGAAACAGTGTGTTCGGATTGGTCACGGTTCCAACCAGTATACTGTACGAAGTTCCTCGGAACTGGCAATCGAGAGCTGAATTCAACCTCTGTATGCAGCAGGTCTGTAGACAATATGCACCCAACTGGTAGGAGTCGCGTTGATACACTCGCGGCACACGTCTAACAGCTGCGTCACGCCGATTCGGTGTGAAACAAACCGGTCGTATCGATCGCCGGTACTGATAGACTGAGAGCGTGAGTCTATCAGCGGGAGATCCAAACTCTCATAGTTCTGCCAGTTTCGTCGTGC
>NZ_JALXFV010000007.1:0-6560 GCF_023699475.1 Halomarina rubra
CAGACGAGCAGTCTACGGCTACTTCTGACACCAAGCACAGAACAGTCCTTGGTGTTGACCTAAACGTGGACGGCTCACTCTCCGTGACTTCCACTGGCGCGTTCATCGGGAACGCCGACGAGATGAATCATCGACGCCGAGAGTTCGAGAAGACTCGCGGGTCGATGCAACAGACAGGAACGCGGTCGGCACACTTGTCGATTCAGTCGATGACCGACCGCGAACACCGTTGGATGCAAGACGAACTGCACCGCGCCTCGAATCAGATTCTCGAAGAAGCCCGCGACCACGACTGTACGCATATCGCCTTCGAGAATCTGACCGACATTCGCAAGCGAATGGCTGGTGCGAAGCGATTCCACGCGTGGGCGTTCCGACGCCTCTCCCAGTACGTCGAATACAAAGCCGAGATGTACGGTATCAAGGTGGAGCAAGTGAGTCCTGCGTACACGTCTCAACGGTGTTCGTCGTGTGGGTTTACGCACGAAAACAACAGGCGGTCGAAACACCAGTTCGTGTGTCAGAAGTGCGAGTACGAACTGAACGCGGACTACAACGCGAGCAAGAACATCGCTCGTAAACTGCTCAAGCGACTTCACTCGGGGCAGACGTCTTCGAGTGGAGGCGCACCCTGTCAGTGTGCGCTAGCGTCGGGGATGTTGAACCTGAACGGCGAGTACACCGCCTCCGTCAATTCGACGGCAGAAGGGGAGTCCACCGACAAGCCCACGACTTCAGTCGTGGGTAACTGACAGTGGACACAACATCCAAAGCCATTCTCGATGGTCGCTCGTGATGGCCCGGCAGCCTAGTACTCCAGTAAGCAGGTGTAGTCCTCAATATCGGTCGTCGCTGCCATCCCAATCATTCCAACTTTCGGATTGGTTCTGCGGAGTACTCCAACACAGGAGGGGACAGATGGTACCCCATCAATCGAACGAGGCGACGTCGAATCTTCGTTTCCAATGTCGGCTTTTCGGTGGCTGATTCCAGTTTACGAGCAACCGATGGCGGGAGGTCGCTCGCTCTTTCCAGATTCCGTAGGAACGCTGGCTTACGGGTTGGGGGACCGTATGCAGACATGGGCCTCCTTTTCAGTGCATCTAACTTCACTTCAATCCGGAGCCACCGAGCTGCTTCATCTTCGGACATTGCCTGTATCACATGGTCCGAGATATCCGTCGGTTCGTCTCTCGGAACAGCCTCGAGCGGTGGGGGTGCATAGCCGTCATCGGCTGCTGAGTAGTCTAGTACCTCGACATATGGATTGGTCGGTACCAGCGTTTGACCGTGTACTTCGACTTCTATCCTTACGAGTGCTTCCTCGATACCTATCGTCCCCGTTCGAATGGCAAATGTTTCACAGCGGCGACACCGGGGTCGACTCGGATACCACCTGAAGGGTGGTTCTTCCGAGGCAAGCTGACCAGCGTCCAAGGCATGACGGACAACCTCCCACTCAATCATTCCTTTTCCATGAAATAGCGCATCGCAGTACTCACAGCGACACTTGTGTATCCGCTTTCCAACCTCCAATTCTGCTTCAATCTGCGCTTCGATTTCTTGCTTCAGCAACCCATCCATACTCGGTCTGATGAGCAGGGTCTATTGAGTGTTTTCGCGGCAAGAATGACCGTTTTTGGCTATGACATCAGCGATAATGCGTTCAAACCGACCTGATTGGACATTGAATCGTGCAATGCCAGGCTGCTGGCAGTGTTTGGAGGCTGTGACCACCTAGTGAGTATCAGCGGTGACCCCACTGGAGTCGAATATCGACACGAGAACAGAGAGTATCTATCGAAAGCTGCCGACTTCTCACACTCTCCGAATCTCACACCCGAGGTCCGAGAGTGTGTCGAGGGCTTGTTCAAGGTCCGCTTGCTGGACGAGAATATGGTCCGTCGAGTATGCAGAGAGTGCAAAGATTGAGACGTCGTTCTCTGCGAGTTCAGACGCCACAATTGCGAGAAAGCCAACCAACTTGAACGGGAGAACGACGTCGAAGGTGAGGAGCGCCCAGCCAGGTTCGACCTTCTGTGCCTCAATCTCTTTTAATCGGTTTTCTGTGATGACGTGGGTCGTTTCCTGTCGATCTCGAATCGTCGCGAATGTATCAGGGAGGTCCCCATCAGTGGTGGCCACGGCGTAGGGCTCTGCATCGACCTCCACAGTGCTCTCTTCGAGAACAGACGCTGGGTCCATAGCTCATGGTTCGACGCACTCACTGTCGCTGTTCGTATTGTTGGTCAGTATCCGTGTTTAGCCATTCAAGTCAAAGGCAGTTGACTCCAAAGTAGTTTACCCAAAGGTAAACTACTTGCCGCCACAGCGTCTACCCTGTTGTATGAGCACCGGCTTGGGGACCGCAGAGGGGATGGAAACCCGTGAACTCATCCACTTCGTAACCCAACAGACGCGGTTCGCGCTCGTCAACAACATTCTCCAGCATCCCGAACAGCTCCCCTCGATGTACGAACTCGAGGAACTCAATCCCAGCGTGAGCGACGCCACCGTCTACAAGCATATTCAGAAACTGATCGACGCCGGCATCGTCACAGAGGTCGCACTCGGCGATGACCAGCGCCGGCAGGGCTATCCGTGGAAGTTCTATAGCCTCAGCGACGAGGGACGGGCATTCCTCGAGGATCACAACCTGCTCGCCGCTGAGGAGACGCTCCAGCAAATCTACAGCACTATCTCCGATAAGCCCGAGAAGATGGTCAAATACGAGAACGCGCCTCGCCCCGAGGATTCGTAATTCAGCCACAAGACCGTCGAGTCGGTTCCGATGCACACAACAGGAGACAGACACATCCGAGGGCGTCCGAGCGCACTCGTTCTCGTCGTCGACATTTTCGTCACCAGTATATTGCCTTGGCAGAACGGTACTGAGGCCTACTCGTCTCTCACGAGCGTCTCATCACCGTAACGCTCCCGCAGGTCGCGGAGGTACTCGCGCTGTTCGACCATCCGCGGCGTTAGATTGGCGAACGCATCGGCGAACATGTCGTCGGGGTCAGCCTCGACATCGGCGAGTGAATCGACCGCCGCGGCCATCCGCTCTTCGTTCTCCGTCTCGATTTCCTCGATGGCTTCCTCGTCAAGCAGATCCTTGCGTTGGAGGTACATCTCCAATCGCTCGATAGGGTCGACGTACTTCCACTGCTCGACCTCCTCGTCGTCGCGATACGCGCTTGGGTCGTCGGCGGTCGTGTGCGCACCGTAGCGGTACTCGACAGCCTCGATAAGCGTCGGCCGGGCTTCACCCTCGTGTGGGTCGAGCGCCTTCTCACGGGCCGCCCGTGTCACCTCGTACATCGCGAGTGGGTCCATCCCGTCGACTTGGACGCCCTCGAAGCCGTAGGCGACCGCCTTCTGAGCGAGCGTCTGCGAGCGGGTTTGGGCCTCGCGAGGGATGGAGATAGCCCAGCCGTTGTTGTGACACAGAAACACCGTCGGGGTGTCATAGACACCGGCGAAGTTGAGACCCTCGTGGAAGTCACCCTCCGAGGTGGACCCGTCCCCGAAGTGCGCGATGAACACCTCCTCATCGTTGCCTCGGAGTTTCGCCCCCATTGCCATCCCTGTGACGTGGGGCAGGTGGTCGCCGATGCAGATATTCAACGGGAAGATCCGCTTTTCTCCAAGTACCGCATTCCCCGATTCATGGCCCGTCCAGTAGTGGATGTACTCGGGTAAGAATCCACGAACGAGCGGTGCAGCGTGCTCGCGATACTGGTAGAATACCCAGTCGTCCTCCGTAAGCGCATACATCGAGCCATACCCCGACCCCTCCTGACCTGCCATCGGCGAGTAGGTGCCAATACGACCCTGTCGCTGGAGGCTCACCATGCGGTCGTCGAAATACCGTCCGAGCCGCATGTCCGCGTACAGCGAGAGGAGTTCATCTTCGGAAAGCGTCGGTTCGTACTCCTCGGTGAGCGTGCCATCCGGAGCGAGGAGACAGATACGGTCGTCATAGTCACGATCGATCAGGTCCCGGCGCTCGCGGACGTCCATTACCGCGTGTGTGTCGGCCGACTGTATAGCTCTACAGGTGCAGTTGAATCATCGATATCCAGTAACGGTGGGCTATAACGACAGCGTCAGCAACACCACCTCGTTGGCAAGGCCACCAGCGATCTGTTGTCTAGCGCTTTCTCTGGTGGGCATATCGCCTCGTACTCGTCCCAAAACACATCGTGGCCGTCTTACTCGACGTTGGTGTCGCCTGTGCAATTGACCGTCTCAGCGTAATTCGAGGAGGAGCCTCCGGCCTCAAGTCCTCTCCTTAGCCGATGAATCACGCTTGGCAGCGACCTCTGGCGAGGTAGGTGTGAGGGGTGTGTCTTAGTAACCGAACAGATGACAGATTGGGGAGTCAGTGAACGGCCCGTCGTCTCATCAGTTGTCTCATACAGATTCGAGGCGGATGCCAGGGACGCCATTTGTCGGTAGCTGGCTCGGTGGTGCTGCGCTCATGGACGGCCGTAAGAACGTCTTCTTTTGGCCGCGAGGTGATCGTAGGGATTACCTCTAGATTTCGGTCGGAGGCGAGCTCGAGGTGGTAGTCTTGGTAAATCGATGCGAGTATGATTCGAGCTTCGAGCATCGCAAACCGATCACCGATACAACGTCGGGGACCTCCGCCGAAGGGGAAGTATGCAAACGACGGAAGGGACTTCTCGAACTCCTTCGTCCAGCGGTCAGGTCGGAACGCAAGCGGATCATCATACCAGCGAGCATCGCGATGGACGACCCACTGGTTCATGAACACGCGAGCGCCTGCTGGAATCGTATAGTCGCCGACTTCGTCGGCCGTCTTCCACTGGTAAGACGATGCCAGCCGGCTACGAACGCATGCCACAACCTGTAATCGCACCCATCGAACACCGACAATCCAGCGTCGTCAGCTCCTGAGAAATTTCATCGACGGTCGAAGTCGCTCAGTTGAGACAGCGACACACTTGATTCGAATCGCCGGGACCTACAGTTTTCCTTGCCCTCCGCGTACGGTGACCGATGACCACCGAGAACGACGGCCGACTAGCCAGTCTCAAACGGCCGCTCCTCTACCTGATGAGCCTCCTGTACATCGGAGCGGGCGTGATGCACTTCCTCCGACCGAAGGTGTTCGCCCGTATCGTCCCCCCAACGCTCCCCCGGCCGCTCACGCTCGTCTATCTCTCCGGTGTCGCCGAAATCGTTCTCGGCGTAGGGGTGTTGTTCCGCCGGACTCGGCGACGCTCCGCGTGGGGACTGGTCGGGTTACTGGTCGCCGTCTTCCCGGCGAACGTCTACATGGCGACTAGCACCGTCCCCCCCGAGACCGTCTCCGAACGAACGGCAGGTGTCGCTCGACTCGCCCTATGGGCTCGGCTCCCCTTCCAAGCCGTACTCGCCCTCTGGGCGTGGTGGTACACACAGGATGCCTCGACGGACCCCGACTGAAACTTCGCATGTGAGCCCCGGCTCTCGGCCGATCGCCGAGCGAACGACACGAAGCGACGGTTCGCTCCGGTCGCTGACTGACCGGCCTCTGATTTCCGTCTCTCGACGACGAGCGACTGCACAACCTACGAACGTGGCCGGACGCACTCGTCTCGGCGTGATACGGTTCGCCATCCGCGTGGTCACAAAGATATGAAATAGCCTTAGTCTACTACGCCAGCTGAGTTAGCTAAGGTGGCGTCGTCCGCTAACCAACTCATCACCGACGTGTCGGAGCGTAGTCCGACGGACTCGGTTCACTTATCAAGCCATCAGCACACGCGGTCGAGCGAGATTCGAGGGGTTCGAGTGTGAGCACTCCCACTTCAGAATACATGGACGTACCATCGTTGGGGCTCGGAACCTACCAGAACGACGACCACCACCAGTGTGTCGAGAGCGTACGGACGGCACTCGACGTCGGCTACCGTAACGTCGACACCGCACAGGGGTACGAGAACGAGGCCGCAGTCGGAGCGGGCATCGCAAACGCCGACGTCGAGCGCTCGGACGTCTTCCTCGCTTCGAAGGTCCAAACGGACAGCCTCTCGTACGACGATACACTCTCCTCGACTCGCGAGAGCGCCGAGAAGCTCGGCGTCGACACTATCGACCTGATGTACGTCCACTGGCCGCTGAACACGTACGACCCCGAGGAGACGCTCCCCGCACTCGACGAACTCCGCGAGGAAGGGACCATCGACCACGTCGGGCTCTCGAACTTCCGACCCGACCAGCTCGACGAGGCGATCGAGCACCTCGACGCACCGCTGTTCGCCCACCAGGTCGAGATGCACCCGCTACTCCAGCAGGAGGAACTCCACGCTCTCGCCGTCGAGGACGACCACCTGCTCGTCGCGTACTGTCCCATCGCACGTGGGAAGGTAGAGGAGGTCGACGAGATACGCGAGGTCGCCGAGAAACACGACGCGACGCCGGTGCAGGTGAGCCTCGCGTGGCTCACGAGCAAGGAGAACGTCGTCGCCATCCCGAAGGCGACCGGCGAGGCGCACATCCGGGAGAACTTCGAGGCACAAGCTATCGAACTGGACGCCGAGGACGTCGAG
>NZ_JALXFV010000007.1:6613-46804 GCF_023699475.1 Halomarina rubra
GGAACCAGGGCTGACTCGGCGACCCAGTCAGTCGAGACCACCGATACGGACTCTCTCTGGACTTCGGGGCCGTCGAAGCGGCGACCGGAGACGGCCCACCAGTTCCGTGTTCGGCACCGAATCAGAATCCACCACATCTTACTCCGGTGAAGTCGAACGGCGAGCGATGACCGCTGGCGTCCACGTCGAGGTGGTGGTCGACGGTGTCGAGACGTGTCCAGTCTCCGCCATCAGCACCGAGTGCGAAGTCGAGTCGATTCACACGACCCCCCGTGCGGTCGGCGGAGGCGTCGTCGGTGAACTGACGGTCGAAGACGGACCGAGTGGCGAACTCGAGGACCACGGCACGGACGTCGTCTTCGCGGATGGCGAACGCGAAATCCACCGGTTCGTCACCGAGGAGGCCGACTGTCCCTGTGGGCATATCCCCGACCACGGATGTCCGGTTCGGACGGTCAGCGCCGACGACGGGTCACTCTGCCTCTCGTTCGTCGCTCCGAGTGTCCAGACCGTCCGGGACGTCGTCGCAGACCTCGAATCCTGTACCGGGACAGTCCGCCTCCGGCGGCTGACCCGCTCGTCGGCCGACGGGACGGACGAGTTGTTGTTCATCGAGCGAGACGCCTTCACCGACCGGCAGTACGAAGCGTTGGCGACCGCTCACGAGATGGGGTACTTCGACACTCCGAGGCGTGTCGACAGCACGGACGTCGCCGACCAACTCGGTATCAGCGGTGCGACGTTCAGTGAGCACCTCGCGGTTGCTCAACGGAAACTGTTCGACCAGCTGCTCACCGCCTGAGCTGGAGGGACCGCGGCGCAATCCGCACTTAAAGACCCCCTCGGGATAGGAAGAGGCACTATTCCGGTGGCGGGTCGAGGGACGAACGATGTCGGAGACGATTTACAGTCAGATTGGCGGCCGAGACGCCGTAGAAGCCGTCGTCGACGACTTCTACGACCGGGTACTGTCCGACGACGACCTCGTGGAATACTTCGAGGGGATGGAGATGGAGGAACTCCGTGCCCATCAGGTCCAGTTCGTGAGTTCGGTCGCGGGTGGTCCCGTCGAGTACACGGGGGCGGACATGCGGGAGGCACACAGCCACCTCGACATCACCGAGGAGGATTTCGACGCTGTCGGCGGGTACCTCGAAGCGGCGCTCCTCGACGCCGGCGTGGACGAGGACAACGTCGCGGCCATCATGTCGGAGGTCGTCGCGTTGAAACCGCCGGTCGTCGGCCAGTAGCGACTCGAATCACCACTTCGGGGGGACTCGAAAGTCAGCGTCTCGGGAGCGACGTCCACGGCGATAGCGCCACGCGCGACGTCGCTCCCCCCGCCCCGGTAGTTTCAACGGGATTGGGGGTTCAGTATTCAACAATGGATTCGTCGGTCAACGCTCTCCGTTCGACGCACGTTCTACTCGTCGGAGAGTCGGGGTGGATGGCGTCGTTCGAGCGGTATCTCGAAACGGAGACGGAAGCGACCGTCGATGCGGTAGCTACAGCGTCGGAAGCACTCGAAGCCGTCAGAGAGCACCGTGTCGACTGTGTCGTCTGTGCGGCCGACCTCGGCTCGTCGACCGGTGTCGATTTGGTCGCGTCGATTCGTGCGGAGACGACCGCGCTCCCGGTCGTCGTGTGTACGGCCGACGGCGACGAGGCGACGGCGAGCGCCGCGATCGGGGCCGGCGTCTCCGATTACGTTGCGCTGGAGACGTCACCCGCCGGCTCGCTCGACGGGCAGTTCGGCGACCTCCGCGCTCGTATCGACCGGAGCATCCGTCGTGCCAAGCGGTCGGTGACACGGCAGGACCGCGCCCGCCAGTTCGACGCCATCTTCCACGACACTCGCACAGCGACGTGGGTGCTCGACCCCGACGGGACGGTCGCGCGGGCCAACGAGACGGCCCGGAATCGGGTTCCAGAGCCGGTCGAGGCAGTCGTCGGTGACCCGTTCTGGACGCTCTCCCGCTGGTCTCACGACGAGGCAATCGAAGCAGACGTTCGGCGCGTCGTCGAGACCGCACTGGACGGGGCGTTCGGCCACGCGGTCGTCACGCGGTCGTCGGCCGGCGAGTCGACCAGCGTCGTCGAACTCTCCGCGCGGCCCGTCCACAACGGTGCCGGCGAACTCGTCTCGATCGTCGTCGACGGCGTCGACATCACCGAGCGTGTGACGCTCGAGCGAGAGCTCCGCCAGTCCGAGGAGCTTCACCGAGTGACGCTCAACAACATGACTGACACGGTCCTCATGACCGACGAGGACGGCGAGTACACCTACGTCTGTCCGAACGTCCACTTCATCTTCGGATACACCGACGAGGAGATTCGTAGCCGGCAGCCGATCGACGACCTGCTCGGCGAAGACCTGTTCGACCGCGAGGAACTCGCCGCGAAGGGCGTCCTCAAGAACATCGAGTGTACCGCGACGGACAAAGCCGGGCGTGAACACACGCTGCTCGTCAACGTTCGCGAGGTGTCGATTCAAGACGGCAGCCTCCTCTACAGCTGTCGTGACATCACGAAGCGCAAACAGCGCGAGGAGGCGCTCGCGACCCTCCAGGGGACGGCGCGTGACTTTCTGTACGCGGAGACGCCGTACGAGATCGCTCAGCACGTCGTCGACGATACGCCCGGTGTCGTCGACCTCGACGCGAGCGCGGTGTACCTGTTCGACGCCGACGAGAACCACCTCGAACCGGTCGCACAGTCCGCCCGGATGCGGGAGTTGAACGGGCCGCTTCCGTCCGTCCGGGCCGACGACGCCGGCCTCGTCAGTGACTGTTTTCTCGACGACGAGCCCCTGTTCTTCGACGACGTCCACGACTCCGAGCGACTCGACAATCGTGCGACGGACCTCCGCAGTGTCGCGTACATCCCGCTCGGTGACCACGGTGTGTTCGTCGCCGGGTCGTCGGCCGTCGGTCGCTTCGACGCGGTGAGCCGAGAGTTGACCGACCTGTTGGCTGCCACGGCCGAAGCCGCACTCGACCGGGTCCGACGTGAGGGGCGACTCCGACATCAGGAGCGCGAACTGCAACGGCGGAACGCCGAACTCACCGCGCTCGACCGCATCAACGAGATCATCCGCGAGATCGACCAGGCGCTCGTCGGAGCCGAGACGCGCGTCGAGATAGAACACGCCGTCTGTGACCTGCTGACCGACGACGACCGCTTCTCGTTCGCGTGGATCGGCGTCGTCGACTCCACCAACGACGTCCTCGAACCACGCTCGTGGGCCGGCGACGAGCGCGGGTACCTGGACGAAACCACGTTCACGATCGCCGAGTCGGCGGTCGAACCGGCCGGCCGGACCGCAGCGACCCAGACCGTGACGACCGTCGATACCGTTCCGGCGCGTCTCCGAGAGGAGTCGTGGCGTTCGAACGCCCTCTCGCGGGATTTCCTCTCGGTACTGAGCGTCCCGCTCGCCTACGATGAGTTCACCTACGGCGTTCTGACGGTGTACGCCGACACCCAGGCCGCGTTCGACGACACGGCGAGGGAGGTCCTCGCCGAACTCGGCGAGACCATCGCTTCCGCGACGAGTGCCATCGAGCGCAAGAACGCGTTACTCACGACTTCGGTGACGCGCGTCGAGTTCGACGTCGAGGACCCGACGTTCGTCCTCTCGCGACTCGCGGACGCGGCAGGCTGTGAACTCACCTATCGAGGCGGTGTCCAGCAGACCGAACACGGGAGCGACATCTTCGTCGGCGTCGAGCGAGCGCCCGTCGACGCGGTCGTCACGGCTGCGAGTTCGCTCGTCTCGGTCGAGGGAGTCCAGCCCATCAGTTCCGACGAGTCCGGTGGCGTCGTTCGACTGCGAGTCGCCCAGCCGTTTCTCGCACTCGGACTCGCCGACCACGGAGCGGTCGTACAGCGCGTCACTGCCGGCGAGGACGGCACGACCGTCCTCGTCGACGTTCCCGAGACCGTCGACGTGCGCCACATCACACGACTGCTCTCGAACTCGGTCGCGGGAGTGAACCTCCGCTCGAAACGGACGCTCGAAGAGTCCTCGACGCGGGACCTCCACTCGCGGTTCCTCGAACAGGTCACCGACCGACAGCTCGAAGTCGTCCAGACGGCGTACTACAGCGGATTCTTCGAATCGCCCCGCGAGAGCACGGGTGAGGACGTCGCCGCCGCACTCGACATCTCGCCGGCCGCCTTCTACCGACACTCGCGGACGGTCCAACGCAAGCTCTTCTCGACGCTGTTCGACGAGGTCGGCGTCGCTGCGTTCCCGGCGACGAACGGGTGAGCCACCCGTAGACCGTCGGCTATGTCGTGTGAACTCCTCGTGAGACGGTGGCGCTGTCGTTCGGAGTAGAGGGTTGAATATAGAACCCCAAACCCATGCGAGTGTTCTGTGTTGAACGAGTAGTCGGATGGGTCACGGCGAACTACAGCCGAAGTGATGAGAGACGTCGAGTACGACCCCGGAGAGGAGTCGGCCTACGAGTGTTTCAACTGCGGGACCATCGTGACCGCAGAGTCGTGTCCCAGTTCGTGTCCGGACTGTAGCGGAACGATGCGGAGCCGCCTGGTGACCTTCGAGTAGTCCATGGGAACCGACCGACAACAGCCGACAGACTCGGACGGCGCGCCCGACGATGAGCCCGCTCTGGAGACTGCGCGCCGACAGCTCAACCACGCCGCCGAGCAGTTCGACATCGACCGGAGTATCGCCGAGCGACTCAACTACCCCGCGAAGGTAACCGAGGTCGCCGTTCCCGTCGAGCTCGACGACGGCAGCGTCGAGGTGTTCAGAGGCTACCGCGCCCAACACGACAGCGTCCGTGGTCCGTTCAAGGGTGGACTCCGGTACCACCCCGGCGTCACGCGCGACGAGTGCGTCGGTCTCGCGATGTGGATGACCTGGAAGTGTGCCGTCATGGACATCCCCTTCGGCGGGGCGAAAGGTGGTGTCGTCGTCGACCCCAAGCGGCTGAGCGACGAGGAGACCGAACGACTCACCCGACGGTTCACACAGGAGATTCGAGCCGTCGTCGGGCCGAATCAAGACATCCCGGCTCCCGACATGGGGACGAACGCCCAGACGATGGCGTGGATGATGGACGCCTACAGTATGCAGGCAGGAGAGACGACCCCAGGCGTGGTCACGGGCAAACCCCCGAACATCGGTGGGAGTTTCGGCCGAGAGGAAGCACCGGGGCGCAGTGTCGCGATCGTCACTCGGGAGACCTGCAACCACTACGGGCAGTCGGTGGACGGAGCGACGGTCGCTATCCAGGGGTTCGGAAGCGTCGGGGCGAACGCCGCACGCTTGCTCGACGAGTGGGGCGCGGACGTCGTCGCCGTCAGCGACGTCAACGGTGCCGTCTACGACCCCGACGGACTCGACATCGCGTCGATTCCGACCCACGACGAGGAGCCGGAAGCCGTCACGAAACACGCCACCGACGCCATCTCGAACGAGGAGTTGCTGGAACTCGACGTCGACGTCCTCGTTCCCGCTGCGGTCGGGAACGTCATCACGGAGTCGAACGCCGACGCCGTCCAGGCGTCGCTCGTCGTCGAGGGTGCGAACGGTCCGACGACCTCCGGTGCGGACGCGATTCTCGACGACCGCGAGATTCCGGTCGTCCCCGATATCCTCGCGAACGCGGGCGGGGTGACCGTCTCGTACTTCGAGTGGCTCCAGGACATCAACCGCCGCGCGTGGTCGCTCGAACGCGTCAGCAACGAACTCGAATCGGAGATGCAGCGAGCCTGGACCGCGGTCCGCGACGTGGTCGAAGCCGAGGACGTGTCGTGGCGTGATGCGGCCTACGCCGTCGCGCTCTCGCGGATCGCCGAGGCCCACCACTCCCGGGGACTCTGGCCCTGAGGGGGCCGCACGCTCCTTATCCGTTCGATTCCCCGACAGAACCATCCGGGTTCGTCGCCTGCGTTCGTTCGATGGACGAGTGTAGCCCCAACGAACCCACCCGTGTGGTCGCGGTGACCTGTCGATGACGTCGGAGCGTCCGTTCGTCGCCTCGCTGGGCGACCCGTTGGCGACGCGACACGGCCGGACCGGTGGGAAAGGAGCGAACCTCGCGCGCCTCGTCGCCGCCGACTTCCCGGTCCCACCGGGAGTCTGTGTGACGACTGCGGCGTTCGAACGTCTCGTCGACGAGGCCACCGAGTCCGAAATCTCGACGCTCGACGACCTCGACCCGACTGCCACAGTGGACGTCGCCGAACGCAGCGAGGCGGTCCGAACCACGATTCGAGAGCGGGGGCTGCCGTCGGCGGTCCGCGAGGCTATCAGTGGGGCCGTCGAGGCACTCGGCGCGGAGACGTTCGCCGTCCGGTCGAGTGCGACGGCCGAGGACCTCCCGGAAGCATCGTTCGCCGGCCAGCACGAGACGTTCCTGGGCGTGGCTGACACGGACGTCCCGGACCGCGTCCTCGACTGCATGGCGAGTCTCTTCACCGACAGAGCGGTGTCCTACCGGTTGCGAAACGGCGTGCCGAACGACGACGTCGCGATGGCCGTCGTCGTGCAGGCGATGATCGAACCGGACGTCGCGGGCGTTTTGTTCACTGCCGACCCCGTCACCGGCAACCGCCGCGTCGCGTCGGTCGACGCCAACTACGGTCTCGGCGACACCGTCGTCGCCGGCGACGTGTCGCCCGACAACGCTCGCGTCGACCGGACCACAGGCGAACTCATCGCGTACGAAGTCGGCGAGAAACGTCGAACGCGTCGGACGAAGGGCCGCGGCGAATCGGGGACGGAGACGGTCGACGTCCCCGCGGAGCGACGGACGGACCGTGCGCTCACGAACGCGGAACTGACCACGCTCGTCGACCTCGGCGGACGAGTCGAAGCCTGCCTCGGCGGGCCACAGGACGTCGAGTGGGCGCTCGTCGACGGGTCGTTCGTCGTGTTGCAGTCTCGCCCCATCACCTCGCTGTTCCCCCTGCCGACGCCGACGCCCGACGACGGCGCACTCCACGCCTACCTGAGCTTCGGCCACGTCCAGGCGATGCCCGAGGCGATGCCGCCACTCGTCCTCGACTTCTGGCGGGGGTTCTTCGACCGCGGTGTGGCGGCGTTCGTAGACGGGGAGGACGCCGGAGCGCTGGGAGCCGCAGCGGGTGGACGGGTCTACGTCGACGTCACACCCGTACTCCGTGTCCGCTGGCTCCGCGACCGATTCACCGACCGAATCTCCGTCGCCAACGAACCGGTCGCCGACGGACTCCGGGAACTGCTCCGACGACGACCGGAGGCGTTCTCCGAGGAGCGTCCGACGGCGGAGGCACGGTCAGTCGCTCGGGTGGTTCGGTTCGCCACCGGCGAGTTCCGCTCGGTCGTCGGTGGGCTAGCGCGAACCGTCGTCTCCGACTTCGTCGATGGGCCGCCTGACCCCGACGAGGAACTGGCCTGGGTGACGGCGTGGGGGAACGCGCTCGCCGACGAACTCGACGAACCGACGACGCTCGCGGACCGGACGCGGGCGGTGTTCGACCGACTCGACGTCTCGCGAGTGCTCACCGAACCCGTCCCGCGTATCGGCGGGCACCTCTTGGCTGCCGTCCTCGCGGGGCGACTCCTTCGGCGGTGGTTCCCGGACGCCCACGCGGAAGTGGACGCACTCGGTCGCGGCTTCGAGGCGGAGGTAGTGACCCGGATGAACCAACAACTCGGCGACCTGGCGGACCGCGCTCGAGGGTCACCGGCGGTGTTGACGGCGCTACAGCGAGGCGACGACCTCGACACCATCGCCACCGTCGACGGCGGCGAGGCGTTCGTCGAGGACGTCGAGGCGTTCCTCCAGACGTTCGGTCATCGCGCCAGCGGCGAAATCGACGTCAGTCGCCCGCGCTGGCGAGACGACCCGGGGACGGTGCTCGGGACCGTTCGGAGCACGCTCGAACACGACACCGCGGGCACGCACGTCGACCACTTGTCTCGACTCGACCGCGAGGCCGTCGCTGCAGCCGCCGACCTCGACCACCGGGCTGCACGAGGCGTTCTCGGCCCGCTCCAGCGCCGACTCGTCGACCGACTGGTTCGGACCTATCGCGGTGGCATCCAGCTTCGGGAGTATCCGAAACACGGAATCGCGTTCTACTTCGCCGCGGCACACGACGTCGTCGAGACGGCCGGTCGCCGCCTCGTCGCGGAGGGGCACCTCGACCACGTCGAGGACGTGTGGTTCCTGCGCGAAGCCGAACTCCTCGCCGCACTCGAGAGGGACGGTCCCACAACGGTCAACGTCGAACGACGTCGCAGGGAGCACGACCGGGTCGCCGTGATGACCGCACCACCGGTCGTCACGAGCGAGGGCGAAACGCCCACGGGCGCTGTCGCCGACCCCGATAGGGCCGACGTGTTGACCGGAACGCCGGTCTCTGCGGGCGTCGTCGAGGGGTACGCCCGCGTCGTCCGCGACCCGACGACCGAGACGCTCGCCCACGGCGAGATACTCGTCGCTCCGTCGACCGACCCCGGGTGGACCCCGCTGTTTCTCAACGCTGCGGGCCTCGTGATGGAGGTCGGGGGGCGGATGACCCACGGCGCGCTGGTCGCTCGCGAGTACGGTCTCCCCGCCGTCGCCGCCGTCGAGGGAGCGACGACGTTCTTCGAGACCGGCGACCGCCTCCGCATCGACGGGAGCCAGGGGACCGTCGAACGGCTCGACGTCGAGTAGTCCGCGGCCAGCACACGACCAAGACTGTTCCTTCGTGGTCCCCGGTCGTCGAATCAGCCCGATCAGTGGCTCACTCGGCGGCGAATGACTCCCGCAGACGCTCTGCCGTCGCTCGGTCAGCGACGCTGACGACGAACCGCCCGTCCCACTCGCCGGACTCCATCACCCTTGCCAGACTCTCGCCGAGCGTGGCGGTCGTGATGCGCTCGCCGTCGAAGTACGTGCTGAGTTCGTACGCCGTCGGCTCTTCGAACGCGCCGAACGCTTCGAGTGAGTTCGTGAACGTGGTGGCTCCGCTGTCGGTGAGTGTGATGGGGACGACGAACTTATTCGAGTTGGCGTCCCGCTCGATGTCGTCGACCGTATCGACCGCACTGCCAGTCACGAGGTCGCGTTCCTCGCCGTCGTGAGTGACCGTCATCTGGAGTCGACTCCCCTTGGCCGTGTCGTTCATGTCGGTCATCGGCGTGTCGCCGCGCGCCGTTGCGGTCTGTGTCGTCGACGTTTCCGTGGTGGTCGTCCCGTCATCTCGGTCGGACGCCCCTGTGTTCGGGGCATCGGTCGCCATCTCGGTCTCGCTCGTCTCGTCACTCGGTGAGTCGCTCAAACAACCCGAACCGCCGACCGCGAAGAGGGCACCCACCGCGAGGACCTGTCGTCGTGAGGGCATTGACAGTTTTTCTCCCCAACAGCGGATATGTTTTCTGGTGAACTGGTTCGAGCCATCCCCGGAGCCGCCGAGGGTCGGCGCTCGGGACCGACCCCATCCGTGGGGCCGTCGTACGTCACGACCGACCGTGCCACACGAACGCGCGACCAGTTCGGCTAAAAAGGTCGGGCCACTTCAGAGAGACGAGATGACAGATACGGACCCCGGCCGAGGGAGTGGTGGCCGGTCCTCGAGCAAGGTCGCCCGGCTCATCGAGGCCTACGACCTCGGGTCGTCGTTCGGCGCGCACCTCGAAGCGCGCTGGACCGCCGAGGGCGACGACCGACTCAGTCTCCGCGACCTGGCCGACCGCTTCAACCGCGAACTCCTCCGCTCGGCGCTGGAAGACGCCGGGGAGTCCCCCATCGACGGCGAGGTCGAGAACCTCTATCGCCTCCTGACCGACGACGAGGTCTCCAGCGGCGTCCAGACGGAAGCCAGCGCCCGACTGGAACGAACGGGTGTGGACGTCGACCAACTCGAACGGGACTTCGTCACCTACCAGGCCATCCGGTCGTATCTCACGAAGTACCGCGACGCCGAGTACTCGGAGCCGAGCGACGAGGACCGCCCCGAGAAGGTCCGCCAGACCGTCCAGCGTCTCCAGTCGCGAACGCAGTCGGTGACCGAGCGGAGTCTCGGCCAGTTGCGCGAGGCCGACCACCTGACGCTCGGTGAGTTCCGACTGTTCGTCGACGTGGACGTCCTCTGTGAGGACTGTGGCGCACAGTACGGTGTCGCGGAACTGCTCGAACGCGGCGGCTGTGACTGCGACGCCGACACGTGACGGTCAGTGGGGGCCACCGGCGGACGCCGGACGGCGGTCGGCGGTGACAGTCGTCTCCGCGCGTACGAGGATGGCTCCTCACGAGTGGTCGGTCGGGCAACAGTACCCTTTTCGTCGGCAACCCTGTTGACCGTACTATGGAATCGAAGAACACGACGGGTGCCATCGCGTCGTTTCACGCCCGGAACATCGGTGGCATCGTCGAGACGACGGTGGACGTCCCACCGGGAGTGACGATTCTCACGGGGCGCAACGCGACGAACCGGACCTCGTTCATGCAGGCGGTGATGGCGGCCGTCGGAAGCGACGATGTCTCGGTGCGGGGCGACGCCACGGAGGGAACCGTCGAACTCGAGTTCGGCGGCGAGACGTACACACGGACGCTCTCTCGTGACGGCGGAACCGTCACGAGTACGGGTGACCCGTACCTCGAGGACCCGACCCTCGCCGACCTGTTCGCGTTCTTGCTAGAGTCGAACGAGGCTCGCCAAGCCGTCGCGCGCGCGGACGACCTCCGAGCGCTCATCATGCGGCCCGTCGACGTCGACGCCATCCACGAGGAGATTCACAACCTGGAGACCGAACGCGACCGAATCGACGACGAACTGGCGGCTATCGCCGAGCAGAAGACCGAACTCCCCGACCTCGAGGCCCGTCGTGCGGACCTCGAATCCGAGATCGAGGGGAAGCGTGCCGAACTCGTGCGGAAGGAGTCGGAGATAGACGAGTTCAACGCGACCGTCGACGAGAGTCGGAGCGAGCAGGCGGAACTCGACGACCGTCTGGAGGCGCTCCGAGACGCTCGTTCGGAACTCGAACGGCTCCGTTCGGACATCGACGTCCAACAGGAGAGCATCGAGTCGCTCCGAAGCGAACGCCACGACCT
Organism: Halomarina rubra; assembly: GCF_023699475.1. Classification (GTDB taxonomy): domain Archaea; phylum Halobacteriota; class Halobacteria; order Halobacteriales; family Haloarculaceae; genus Halomarina; species Halomarina rubra. The sequence goes on from NZ_JALXFV010000007.1 coordinate 17,677, forward strand.
CGAAGCCGACCTCGAAGCGCTTCCCGAACCGGACGACGACGGTCGCTCGCTCTCCGCGGAACTCGACCGACTCCGGGACCGGAAGAGCACACTGGAGCGAGACCTCGGAGAGCTTCAGGACCTCATCCAGTTCAACGAGGGGATGGTCGACGACGACGAGAGCGGAGCGGCCGAGAATCTGCTGACAGACAGCGAGCCGAGTTCGGAGTCGGTGACCGACCAACTCGTCGACGATACCGTCGTCTGCTGGACCTGCGGCTCCGAGGTCGAACCGGAGCGAATCGAAGCGACGCTCGACCGACTCCGCGACCTTCGGCGTGAACGTCTCGAAGCGGTCCGCGCTATCGAGTCGGACCTCAAGGAACTGGAGAGCGAGCGCCGGGAACGAGGAGCGCGCCGAGAGCGCCGTGAGTCCCTCTCCGACAGACTCGACAGAACCGAGGCCGAACTTGAGGAGCGACGCGACCGTCTCGACGCGCTCAGAGCCGACCGTGAAGAGCGCAGCGAGGACGTCTCCGCGCTCGAAGCCGAGGTCGAAGCGCTCGAGACGGACGACTTCGGCGACGTGCTCGAACTGCACAAGGCCGCGAACACGCTGGAGTTCGAAATCGGCCAGCGCGAGTCGACACTCGCGGAGGTCACCGAACGCATCGCGTCTATCGAGGACCGCATCGCCGACGAGCGCGACCTCAAAGCGGAACGCGAGGAGGTCACCACGCAGTTGACCGACCTTCGAACACGCATCGACCGCATCGAGCAGGAGGCGGTCGACGAGTTCAACACGCACATGGACTCGGTCCTCGAGATGCTCGGGTACGACAACCTCGAACGCATCTGGATCGACCGTGTCGAACGGGAGGTCAGAGAGGGCCGACGGAAGGTCTCGAAGACGTTCTTCGAACTCCACGTCGTCCGGTCGACCCGGTCCGGGGCGAGCTACGAGGACACCATCGACCACCTGAGCGAGTCCGAGCGCGAGGTCACCGGCCTCGTCTTCGCGCTCGCGGGCTACCTGGTCCACGACGTCCACGAGGTCGTCCCGTTCGTGTTGCTCGACTCCCTGGAAGCTATCGACTCCGAGCGCATCGCCAACCTCGTCACGTACATGGCCGAGTACGCCGAGTACCTCATCGTCGCGCTCCTCCCCGAGGACGCGCAGGCGTTGGACGACGATTACACACGCATCACCGACATCTGAACGCTCCTACGGCCGCTCGACTTGGAGTGCTATCGTCGAACGTCCGTCGCCGAGAGGCTCAGAGTCGCGTCGACGACCACGAGCGTCCTTCGGCCCCTGCTCTGGGACACGGCGTGGTGTAGAGAACTGTCTTTTCGAGCCAGTACTACGAAGTGTCACTTCAAGGTTGCTACGGGGGCTCGACGTGACCGACAGTCGGGGACCGACTGCTGGTAGAGAGCGCCGACCAACCGGCGTCGGTCTCGACTCGGTCCGTCCGCGGGGAGACCCTGGCTCTCACTGCTTTCCGACGAGTGGTGGACTCAGAGGTAGAGGCCGCCGTCGACGAACAGCAACTGCCCCTGGACCATCTCGGCCTCTGGAGACGCTATCCAGTGCACCGCTTCGGTGACGTCGTCGAACGCCAGTCCGCGACCGCTCGGGTTCGCCTCCGCGGCGGCGGCGAGGCGCTCCTCTGCGTCGTCGAGCACCGAATGAATCGCTTCCGTGTCGAGCGGTCCCGCGGCGACGGTGTTCGCCCGGATGCCGTGGGGGGCGAGCTCCTTGGCCAGATACCGAATCAGACACTCGCCGAACGCCTTCGAGGTGCCCAGTGCGGCGTAGGCGGGGACGACGGTGTCGCTGCCACGACTCGACATGAAGAAGATGGTGCTCCCCTCGCCGAGCAGGGGGAACGCCGCCTGTGCGACGTACAACAGTCCGATGCCGTTGAGTGTCACCGCCTCGGTGAACCGTTCGGGGTCGACCTCCATGACGGGCGAGGACAGCGGGTCGACCGCACAGTGGACGACCTGGTCGAGGTGGTCGGTCTCCGCTGCGACCTCGTCGACGACGGCCTGCGCGCCCTCGGGCGAGGAGACGTCCCCCTTGACGAGGTACGCGCTCCCGCCGGCCGACTCCACTGCGTCAGCGGCTTCGTTCGCCGCGTCGTCGTCGCTGTGGTAGTTGATGAACACGTCGTCGCCGTCTTCGGCGAACCGTTCGCCGATGGCGCGACCGATGCCTTTCGACCCGCCCGTGAGGAGGATCGCCATCAGCTGTCACCCTCGGTGACCTGCTTCTCTCCGATGGCCACCTCGAGGGAGACGCCGAACTCCTCGATGAGTTCGCCGGCATCCTCACGGACCTTCGTCCACTCCTCGGACTCCTCGGCCTCGTGGAGCTCCTCCAGCGAGTCGAACTCCATCTCCGCGACGCGGTAGTACGCCGGGTCGCCACCCTCCAACCCCTCGGTCGCACGGGTCGTCACCAGCTTGTTCAGGTTCGGGACCGACGCGGCGAGCGGCGCGTGGGTCTCGGTGTAGTGCTGTTCGAACGCATCGACGTCGTCGTCACTCGGTGCCGTCCACAGTGCGTACAGTGTGTACATGTGACGGATTACCAAATAGAGTCTCGAATGATAACTGTTTCCCAAAATTGTTCGGTTCGAACCGATTCGGCGCGTACGAATTTGCCTCTGGGTGCCCACCGGCATCACTGCAGTCGCGATGTGCCCTCCGATGACGTCGGTGCCTTACGCCGACGTCGCCCGATAGTCGTTCGACGAGTCGACCTTCTCGACCGGTCGGGGTCGGTCACTGGCGGGGTTCGAACACCCCCACGAGGTCGCCGTCGTACTCGTAGCTGTCGGCGAGTTCGACGGTGTCGTCGATGTCGACACGTTGGCCATCGGCGATACGGCCGAGCATCCGCGCATCGCCGAGGTCGACGAGCGCGATCTGGTAGCCGCTCCCCTGTGCCCCGGGTGCGACCTCGATGGTCGACTTCGTGTAGACCGTCCCCGTCGTCGGGAGCGAGACCGTCGCGACGTCCCGACTCCCACACCGCACACAGGCGGCCTTGGGCGTCGCGGTCACGTAGCCACACTCGCCACAGCGCAACCCGAGCGGTTCGCCCGCTTCGAGCGCCGCCGCCCACCGGTCGTGTGTGAGGCGGTCGTCCACGTTCTCTTCGGTGGCGTCCGACCTAGCGCCGGTATCGTTGCTCATGGGCGAGCCTCCAGTGCGGTGACGACCGCCGTCGCGGTCATGCCGCCGACGTTGTGCGCCAGTGCCCGCTTTGCCTCCCCGACCTGGCGGTCGCCCGACTCGCCGCGCAACTGTTCGGTCAACTCGACGATCTGGGCCGTCCCGGTTGCGCCGATGGGGTGGCCCTTCGCCTTCAACCCGCCCGAGGGGTTGACCGGGATGTCCCCGGAGATTCGTGTGCGGCCCTGGACGGTCGCCGGCCCGGCCCGACCGTCCTCGACCAGTCCGAGCGCTTCGAGCGCCAGAATCTCGGCGCCGGTGAAGCAGTCGTGGACCTCCGTGACGTCGACTTCGTCCGGGCCGAAGCCGGCCTGGTCGAACGTGTCCGCGGCCGCTCGGCGGACCATCGCCGTCGACGGCGGGTTCGGCTGGTCGGCGACCGGCGAGGCGTTCGCCTGGTGGGAGATGCCGGCGATGTCGACGGGGTCGACGCCGTAGCTCTCGGCCGCGTCCTCGCTCACGACGACGACCGCGGACGCACCGTCGGAGAACGGACAGCAGTCGAGCAGCCGGAACGGCGAGGCGATGACGGGGCTGTCGAGGACCTCCTCGACGGTCGTCTCGTCGCCGAACTGGGCACGGCTGTTCATCGAGCCGTGGTAGTGGTTCTTGACGGCGACCTCGGCGAGCTGCTCCTCGGTCGTGCCGTACTCGTGCATGTGTCGCTGGGTGTGGAGCGCGAAGACGCTCGCCGTCGTCATCCCCGGCGCTTGCTCGTACTGTCTGTGCGCGCCGCTGCCGAAGATACGCGTCATCTCCGAGGTCTCGATGCCGGTGCCCGCGGGCGTACATCGTTCCGCACCGCCGACGAGGACGACGTCGTGCTCGCCGGTCTCGACTGCACGGACGGCGTGTTTCAGGGCCAGCGACCCGGTCGCACAGGCGTCCTCGTAGCGCTGGACGGACGTCCCCGGGGGAAGCCCGACGTGCGAGGCGACCTGCGGTGCGAGGTGCGTCTCGTTGAGAATCGCCCCGCCGAGGACGTTGCCGAAGTAGAACGCGTCCACCTCGGCGTTCGAGACGCCCGCCTCCTCCAACGCTGGGAGCGCGGCGTCGGCGAACAGCTCGGCGATTGGCTTCGTGTAGACACCGAAGTCGGTCATGCCAATGCCTACGACCGATGCTCTTGCCATATCCTAGCACATTGCAGGTGCGTACAAGTAACTTCCGCCCGGACAGACCGGGCCGACGACACCTGCGAGAACGCCGGGAGTTCCACTTCGGGTCTGCACTGCTGCCTCGAACGGTATCGAGTGAGCGCGGTGGACCGCTTCCCAGTGCGAAGCACCGGCACAATTAATTGGGTAGGTGGTAACACTCGCCTGAGGATCAAGAGACCGATGTACACAGTTCCAGACACCGCCATCGCGCCGAAGCTGGAGGCGTACCACTTCCACGAACAGGACTGGGAGGACTACGACCAGCTCTACGAGGCGTTCGAGTGGGAGATTCCCGACGAGTTCAACGTCGCGACCTACACGTGCGACCGGTGGGCCGAGGTGGCCCCCGACAGGCCCGCGCTCCTCATCAGGGACGACCCACACGACCAGGGCGAGTACACGTTCGGTGAGCTCCAGCGGGCCGCCAACCAGCTGGCGAACCTCCTCGAGTCGCGCGGCGTCGAGCGGGGCGATCGCATCGGCGTGAACGTCCCGCAGAAACCCGAAGCCGTCGTCGGCCACCTGGCGGCGTGGAAGCTCGGTGCCGTCTCGGTCCCGCTGAGCACGCTGTTCGGCACCGACGGCCTTCGCTACCGTCTGGACGACAGCGGTGCGGTCGCCTGCCTCGTCGACGAGTCGACCGTCGACGTCTACCGGTCGGTCGCCGACGACCTCGACGAGCTGGAGACGGTGCTCACCGTGGGCGACGTCGAACCGCGCGAGGACGACGGCGAGCTGGAGTTCTGGGACGCGCTGAATGGTCACCCCGAATCGTTCGACACCGTGGCGACTGACCCCGACGACGACCTCACCATCTTCTACACGAGCGGGACGACGGGGAACCCGAAGGGCGTCCGTCACGCCCACCGCATGCTGCTCGGACACCTCCCGCTGTTCGCCTCGTGGTTCGTCAGCATGGAGATGACCGAAGACGACGTCTACTGGACGCCCGCCTCCTGGACGTGGATGGGCGGCCTCGGCTGTGTCCTGCTGCCGGCGCTGTTCTACGGGATGCCCACCGTCGGGTGGACCAAGCAGTTCGAGGGGGCGGACGTGTTCGGCCTCATCGAGGAGTTCTCCATCACGAACTTCTGGATTCCGCCGACCGCCCTCCGGATGATGATGCAGGAGGACGAACTGGCGGCACAACACGACGTGAGCACCGTCCGGACCATCACCAGCGGCGGGGAGTCGCTGGGCGGCACCATCGTCGACTGGGTCGAAGAGACGTTCGCCGGGGCGGACATCCACGAAGGCTACGGGCAGACGGAGGCGAACATGGTCGTCGGTGGCTGTGCGCCGCTGTTCCCGATGCGTCGCGGGAAAATCGGCCGGGCGGCCCCCGGCCAGGAAATCGCCATCCTCGACCCCGAGACCGCCGAACCAACCGTCGAGACCGGAGAGGTGGGCGAGATCGGCTTCAAGTACGAGGGCAACCCGACCTGCTTCAAGGAGTACTGGAACAAACCCCGGAAGACGGAGAACAAGATCCGCAACGGGTGGCTCAGAACCGAGGATCTCGGCACGCTCGACGAGGACGGCTACCTCGAGTTCGTCAGTCGGAAGGACGACGTCATCATCTCCTCGGGCTACCGCATCGGCCCCGAGGAGATCGAAGACAGCCTGTCGGGCCACGACGCCGTCGCCGACGTCGGGGTCATCGGTGTCGAGGACGAACAGCGCGGGGAAGTTCCGAAAGCGTTCGTCCAGCTCGCCGACGGCTACGAACCCTCCGACGAACTCGCCGAGGAGCTCCAGCAGTACGTCAAAGACCGCCTGGCGAAGTACGAGTACCCCCGCCGACTGGAGTTCATCGACCAGCTCCCAACGACGGCGACCGGGAAGATTCGTCGTGCCGACCTGCAGACGCGACACGACGAGTAGGTGGGCGTGATTCGAACGTCACGCCCGTAGCCGACCCACGCCCGTCGAAACGTTTTAGTTCTCGAACTGTGCCCAATGAGCATGGCTGATTCGAGCGGTGCGCCAGTCGAGACTGTGACCGTCGTCGGGGCGGGGAGTATGGGCCACGGCATCGCCCAGGTGTTCGCGACTAACGAGTACGACGTGACACTCGTGGACGTCGACCCCGACCAACTCGCGACGGCGACCGACCGCATCGCCGAGAGTCTCGCCCGGTTGGGCGAGGACCCCGACACCGTCATGGAGCGGCTGACGACCACGACCGACCAGGAAGACGGCCTCGTCGGGGCGGACCTGATGGTCGAGGCCGTCCCCGAGCGCATCGAACTGAAGCGCGACATCTTCGAGGCGGCCGACCGTCTCCTCCCGCCGTCGGCAATCCTCGCGACGAACACGAGTACGCTCCCCGTGACGGAGATGGCCGAGGTGACCGACCATCCCGAGCGCGTCGTCGGGATGCACTTCTCGAACCCCGTCCCGCTCATGGAGATTGTCGAGGTGATTCGCGGCGAGGAGACCAGCGACGAGGTCCTCGACACCGCGGTCGCGCTCTCCGAGGCCGTCGGCAAGACGCCGGTGGTCGTGCGAAAGGACGTGCCGGGGTTCATCCTGAACCGCATCAACTACGCCTTCTGGAGCGAGGCGCTGCGCGTCGTCGACGAGGGGACTCACGACTTCGAGGCGGTCGACGCCGCGAATCGACGGCTGGGCTTCCCGATGGGGCCGTTCGAAGTGCTCGACTTCGCCGGCATCGACGTGTTCTACATGGTCTGTGAGGCGTTGCAGGACCGCGACGTCCCCGTCGTCATCTCCGAGACCCACCGTGACCGCGTCGAGGCCGACGCCTACGGGATGAAGAGCGGCCGCGGGTTCTACGACTACCCCGCACCCGGCGAGTACTCGCGGGTCGACATCCCGATGGACCGTCGCTACGAGTACGACCCGCTGCAGATGATCGCGAGCGCGGTGAACGCCGCCGCCTGGCTCCTCGACGAGGACGTCGCGACGAAGGAAGCCATCGACACCTCGATGGAGATCGGGATGAACTGGCCACGGGGCCTGTTCGAGTTCGCCGACGAGTACGGCGTCGACCGTATCGTCGACACGCTCCAGCGACTGTACGACGAGACCGGCCGCGAACAGTACCGCCCTCACGACCTGCTCGTCGAGATGGTCGAGGAGGGTCGTCTCGGCTGGGCCACCGGCGAGGGGTTCTACGACCACGACTACGACCAGGAGACGTTCGGGAGCGTCGAGTACGAGCGCCAAGAGTTCGTCGCGTACGTCACGTTCTCTCGCCCCGAGAAACGTAACGCGATGGACGAGGGGGCCTGGCGCGGGCTTCGGTCGGCGCTAGAGCGGGCCCGCGAAGACGACGCGGTCCGGGCGACCGTCCTCCGTGGCAGCGGCGGGGCGTTCTCCGCCGGCGACGACATCCAGGAGATGCTCGACTGGGAGACCGTCGAGGAGGGGAAGGAGTTCCTCAGCGAAGTCCTGCTGCCGGCCATCGAGGACCTCAGAACTCACCCGATGCCGACCATCAGTCTCGTCGACGGTGTCGCGACGGGTGCTGGCTGCGAGATGGTGCTGTTGAGCGACATGGCCGTCGCCTCGTCCGGAAGTCGGTTCGGCCAGCCCGAGGGGAAGATCGGTGCGTTCCCGCCGATGTGGGCGACCTACGGCGTCACGAACCTCGGGAAGAAGTCGGTGCTGGAACTCGCGATGACCAGTGACCTCGTGACGGCACGAAAAGCGGAGGACATCGGCCTCCTCAACTACGTCCTCGACGGCGACCAGGCGACCGACGTCGCACGAGAACTGGCTCGGTCGACGACCGCTAACGCCCCCGGGTCGAACGCGCTCATCAAGTCGACCTGGACCGGTCTCGAAGCCGACCTCGTCGACGAGTGGTTCGAGGACGCCGCGGAGGACCTCGCCGAACAACTGCTGAGCGAGGAAGGGCGGCACGGACTCGCCGCGTTCCTGAACAAGGAGACTCCGCGGTGGGAGCGGTAGTCAACTGACCGGACAGGACGCCAGTCTCATTCCGCTACGGAACTGTCGAAACACGACCATCGACTCGTTCGCCGGTCGCGCGTTCGCAACGCTTCGCATCGCCAGTCGTTCTCACGTGGCCGACCTGTCGGTGGGACCAGTCGCGCTCCTCGGTGCTGTCGTGTTCAGACGCGGAGTCGGAGTTCCTTCGGTCCCCTGACGAGCGGCGACTGCGTCCACTCGATTTCCTCGGTGGCGAGTTCCATGTCGGGGAACGCCTGGACCAGCGCGGGGAAGGCGACGCGCGCTTCGAGACGAGCCAGGGGTGCACCCAAGCAGTGGTGCGTCCCGTGGCCGAACCCGACGTGCTCCATCGTCCCGCGGGTGATGTCGAACTCCTCGGGGTTCTCGAACTTCCGTGGGTCGCGGTTCGCCGCCGCGAGGCTCAACAGCACCCGTTCGCCGGCCTGTATCTGCTTGCCGTGGAACTCGAAGTCCTCCTTGACGCCGCGCGTGAGCGACTTCGAGGGACCGTGATATCGGAGAATCTCCTCGACGGCACTCGGTGCGACGGCGGGGTCCTCTCGGAGGAGTTCGAGCTGGTCGGGGTGTCGGAGCAGTTCGAGCGTCCCGTTCGCGAGGAGCTTCGTCGTCGTCTCGTGGCCGGCAAACAGTAGCCCCACGACGGTCGCGACCACCTCGTCACGGCTGAGCGTCATCCCGTCGGCCTCCGCCTCGTTGAGGTAGGTGATGAGGTCCTCCTGGGGCTCTTCCTCGCGCTTGACGACGACCTCGCGGACGTAGTCGGCGAACTCCCGGATGCCCGCCTCGGTTCGCTGGTGGCGGTTCTCCGCGTTGTAGTGGTGAAACAGCGTCAGGGCGATGTCCGAGGACCACTCGCCGAGTTTCTCCTCGTCGTCCAGTGGCAACCCCAGGATGCGGGTGATGATCTGGACGGGAAGCGGGTAGGCGAACTCCTCGATGAGTTCGATCTCGTCGGGGTCGCGCCGTTCGATGTCGTCGATGAGGTCCGCCGTCACGCGTTCGACCTTCTCGCGTTGGTCTTTCACCATCGTCGGGTTGAACGCCTCGCCGATGACCGTCCGCAGCTTCGTGTGGTCGGGCGGGTCGAGGTAGAACACCCACTTCGGGAACATGCTCTTCATCTCGGGAATCTCCAGCGAGGAGTTCCGGAGGCGGTCGGCTTCGACCTGCACGGAGAGGTGCTCGTCGTCCTGGAGGCACGTGCGGACGTCGTCGTACCGCGTCACGATCCAGCCTCCCCACTTCTCGTTCCGGTAGACCGGCTCGGTCTCGCGTAACTCGCCGAAGTACTCGTAGGGGCGAGCGATGACCGCGGGATCGGTCAGGTTGTCAGTGACACCCATGAATATAGCTCGTCAGTGTGATGGCGTCAGCATAAAAGTTCTCCTGCGGTCGTGAGCCGCGAGCGACGGTGTCGCTGTCGAGCACGACCGCGGGCCCTTCGCTCGGTTCATCGGAGAGTGGCGTTCGATTCGACCGCGACCGTTCGGCACTGAACGACGAACTTGGTATCACAGACATAGCCTTGTTATTTCTCCGTGATGCCACCCATCGAGTTGGGATTCACACACGGCCATCGAGTTTCCGTGTGAGAACACAGCCTTCGTGATGGTAAACATCGAATCGAGCGGCGTTCGTCGCGTACACTCACCACCGTAGGTCGGGGGTTCGTTACACACGGTTCGTCGCCGGCACCCGGTTGCAAACGTCGTTAGCTGAACTCGTCCGATACTTTCCACCGGAATCTATATTACGGTGGACGAAAACCGTCCTCGTGGTGTTACATCATGGGAGACGTTAGCGTGATACTTGCGTTCGCGCATCCGTTCGCCGTCATCGTGTTCTCGACGCTGTGGACGCTGCACATCCTCAAGAACGACTACAAACAGGCGATCGAAGAGAAACAGGTGGTCCAAGAGCGGGCCTCGGACGACGTCGCTCACGCACAGGGTGAGTGAACGATGGTGAGCCTCGTCGAGGGGGTCTTCTTCGGGACCCTCGTCGTCTACGTCTTCGTCGGAGCGGTGCTCGCTCGGTTCATCGACGTCCCCGAGGACTTCTACGTCATGGACCGGAAAGCCGGGAGCATCCTCATCGCCGGGACGCTGTTCGCCTCCTACATGAGTGCCTCCACGATGATGGGCATCGCCGGCATCGTCTACACGGAAGGCGCGGCGATGTGGCTCGTCATCTACGGGAGTTGGCCGGGCCTGGTCATCGGGATGCTGTACGTCGGCCGCCGACTGCGGAAGCTGAACAACGTCACGATGCCGGACTTCATCGGCGACCGGTATCAGAGTGAACTGGTCCGGTCGGTCGCGACCGTCATCATGATCGTCGGTCTCATCGGCTACGGTGTCATCCAACTCATCGGCGCGGGCTACCTCCTCGCCGACTTCGTCGGCATCCCCTACCAGCAGATCGTCGTCCTGTTCGCCATCGCGCTGATGGTGTTCACCGTCGCCGGCGGGATGTACAGCGTCGTCGTGACGGACACCCTGATGGGCGTCGCGATGATCGTCACCGGTGCGGTCGTCGCGCCGGCAGCCATCTTCGCTGCGGGCGGTATCGAGGTGCTGACGACGACGCTCCCCCAGCAGAACCCCGGCGTCTGGTACGCAGGCGGGGCGAACATGAACATGTCACCCGGCTGGCTCGCCAGCCAGTGGGTGCTCTGGCTGTTCTTCATCATGGTCGCGCCGTGGGTCGTCTCGCGGGCGTTCCCCGCCTCCGACGACTTCGAGTTGATGAACGGGACGAACATCTCGACGTTCCTCGCGACGGGCGTCATCACGGTCCTGTTCCTCGGCGTGATGGCGACGTACGCGCTCAATTCGGGCATCGAGCCGGTCGACAACGTCGTCGTCTGGATGTCGACGAACGTCGTCCACCCGTTCTGGGGTGGACTCGCCGTCGCGGGTATCATGGCGGGTATCCTCTCGACGACCTCGACCATCTTCATCTACGCCGGCTTCGGCCTGTCGCGTGACCTGGTCGAGCGCGTCGGCGGACAGACGCTCACGCAGCGCCAACAGCTCCTCGGCGCACGACTCGCACAGTTCGCCGTCGTCGTCGTGGTGACGGTCATCGCGCTGTTCGAACCGCTCGGTATCTACTGGCTCGCGGCGTGGGCCGGCTCCGTGTTCGCAGTCGCGTGGGCCCCCATGATCATCGCCGGCCTGGAGTGGGAGCGTGCGAACAAGTACGGCGCACTGGCGTCGATGATCGGGGGAACGGCCGCCTACGTCCTGCTCTACCAGGCGACCCAGGCGTGGGGGATGTTCTCCCTCCCGTTCGGAATCGACCCCGTCCTGCCGGCACTGCTCATCTCGACCGTGCTCATGGTCGGCGGGTCGCTCGCGACGAGTACGTCACGGGACGAACGGGCGTTCTTCGACGAGATGAACGACGTTCGGCTCTCCGAAGAGGTCATCGAGCGCCACACGCAGACCGAACTGAAGAAGAAGTACGACCGCACCCGATACATCGCGTACGGGACGCTCGGCGTCGGCACGCTGCTGTTCGGTGGGCTGTTCATCGCCATCGGCATGCCGCTGCTGTAACGCTCCGAGTCGGGGCCGGGAGGACCGCATTTCGACCGTTTTCGTCCGTTCTCCGAGGCGCTTCACCAACGGGCGTCGGACGCCCTCACTCGCCGAACTGGAGGTACCGTTCGACGTTGGTCGCCCGGTCGGTCTCGATCATGTACTCCGCAGTGGTCACTGCCGGGAGGCTCCGGACTCGGTTGACGAGGGCGTCTATCTCCTTGTTGGAGTTGACCGTCGAGATACCGTAGAGGTCGATGGTCCCGAAGCCGCTGCCGACGAACCAGAAGTTCATCTCCGACATCGCCTCGAACACCGCCTGTTTCGCCCCGTCCTCGTGGGCCACCTGCGCGGTCACCATGACGATCTCCCAGTCGTGGCCGTCCGGACGCAGCAGGTGGAAGCTGGTGGTGATCTCCAGTAGTGCCGTCACGCGCCGTCTGACACCTTCGCTGCTCATCTCGATGCCCTCCTCGGCGAGTTGCGTGGAGATGTTCGAGTACGGCGTCCGCGGGTCGTGAGCGAGGATGGAGAGAATCTTCCGGTCGATTTCGTCGATCGCATTCGAGTCGTTGGTCCCCGTCATTGCACGCTCTCACTCCCCCACCAACAAAAAGCATGACATGCGGTTCGTCACGAGACCGGTAGGCGGCGGGTGATTCGAACCGACGGCGAACCGACGGCGAACCGACGGCGAACGGGTAACGAACTGGCGACGAACGGACAACGAACGGGCGGCGACCCCGTTCCTGACTCTCGGGGGCGGTCGATGGTCAGGCGATGGTCGAACGACGTTCGGTCGACGTTCCCGTGTCTCTCGACGCCGTGGGTAGCTATATCACGACCGGCCGAGGGGTTGAACGTATGGACCTCTCTGGGCGAACGGTCGTCGTCACCGGTGGGAGTTCGGGTATCGGTCGGTCGATTTCACTCGCAGCAGCGGACCACGGAGCCGACGTCGTGGTCGCGGACCGCCGACGGGAACCTCGGCGCGACGTGACGCCGACCGTCGAGGCGGTTCGAGACCGCGACCAGCACGCCGAGTACGTCGAGGCCGACGTGACGCGTCTCGACGACCTCCGGGCCGTGGCGGAGACCGCCGACGACTTCGGCGGCCGGTTCGACGCCTGGGTGAACAACGCCGGGTACGGCGCGACCGACACCCTCCGCGAGACGTCCTCGGAGAACTGGCAGCGGTCGGTCGAGACGAACCTCACCGGGACGTTCCACGGCTGTCGTGCCGCAGCGGAGCGACTGCTCCCGAACGGTGGTGGCGCGATCGTCAACCTCGCTAGCGCAGCGGGCGTCATCGGGTTTCTGAACTCGGCGTCCTACAGCGCCGCCAAAGGTGGGGTCATCGCCCTGACTCGGCAGGTCGCCGTCGACCTCGCTCGCGACGATCTCCGCGTGAACGTGGTCTCACCGGGGTTCACCGACACCGAGATGTTTCGCCAGGACACCCACGACGGAATCGAAGAATACGCGACACGGCGCACACCGATGGGGAGAGTGTGCCGACCGGAGGAGATTGCCGATTCGGTCGTGTTCCTCCTCAGCGACGCCGCCAGTTTCGTCACCGGCCACAACTTGGTCGTCGACGGTGGGTACTCCATCAAGTGAACACACCACGTCGAGGACGGTTCGGTCCGTGACCGGTCGTAGTGACGACCACAGGTGTCCACACGCTCCGGGCGGAGTGGTTCGACCAGGCTGTACGAACCGGGTGTATAACGAACCACTAACAGCTACGACAGACGTAGATGGCTCTAGTATCGTACGCTAAGGGCTCCTCGTACAAGTAGGTTTCTCAGTGATGGGAGTCGGGTCTACGTAGTCCATACCCGTCTCGTGTCGCTTCGCAGCTCGATTCACCGTTCTCTACCGAGGTCGGTCCGTGGTCCTCGAGGACCTCGACGCCTCTGCAATCGTCTCCGGTCGTGAGTCTCGGTCCCACTGGATGTCGCGGCGAGTTTACCCGACGTGGAGACAAAAGGCGGCGAGGACACACACCCCTCGTCAAGAGTGTAAACGTCCGAAGGTGGGTGGGGGTTTCCACGAGAAACAGAGGTCGTAAGACGGCGTCGTGGACAGCTATCGTCCACTCCTCGGGGGAACAGACCTCGAGAACGCATGCGCATGATTCCATGGGTTCGAGTCGCACCCAGTGAATGCCGCATTCACTTCACTTGTATGCTGAATGCACTTGGCGAACTGTTCGAACTATGACTATATAAAATCACTAGGTTACGAGCAATCAACGGATACGTTTGGTGGATTGTTCGAGTGAGGAACACTCATCTGCCGTATTCCTTTTCATTGAACCTTCTCCCCTCGATTCTCCACTAATTCTCGACCCGTTACACTCCCGCCCCACCCCCTCACTCGCACGGTTTACACTCTTGACCGGGGGTGTGTGTGGTGGATCTCGCGACGGAACGGTTGGTCCCGATGTCGCTCGTTGAGATAGAACTCCCCCTCCCACCGTCCCGTCGATACACTCTTGACGAGGGGTGTGGGGGGTGAGGCGGACGATATCGTCCCCCACGAAGACCGCGTCCCGGCCCCCCGACGACGTGTCCACGGATACACTCGTGACGAGGGGTGTCGCGCTGGCGCTGCCCTCGGTTCGACCGCTCGCTCGATACACTCTGGGCGAGGGGTGGGGGGTCGACAGTTACACTGGGTGGTTCGTCCCCGTTACACTCGTGACTAGGGGTGGTCCGACGTCGTCGACGTCTTCGAACGGACGCGTCGACGGTCGTGATACGTGGGCGAGTGGTGACCCACTCGACGACGTCGAATCCCAACCGAGACGAGGCACGCTACAGTCTCGAAGCACCCCGAATGACTCCGTCTGACGACCGAGAAGAGACGATGGCTGCACCTACGACAGCACCGATTTACACTCTTGGCGAGGGTGCGAACGGTTAAGTGGGTGGGGTTCAGTGTTCTGTCCACGATGACCGACGAACCGACGGACCTCTCGGACTTCGACGACCGGTTCGAGGACCCTTCCGAGGACCCACTGTTCAGTATCGAGGAAGACCCCGGTCAGGTCGAGATCTTCTCTCGGAAGGAGCTCCTCAAGGTCGGCCACGTTCCCGAGAGCACGCGGATCGTCGGTCGCGACGGCGAGATCGAAGCCGTCGCCGCGGAACTCAGACCCATCGTTCGAGGCGACCCGCCGAACAACGTCATGATCTACGGAAAGACGGGAACCGGTAAGTCCCTCGTCGCCCGTCACGTCACCGAGCGCGCTCGACGCGCCGGCGAGAGCAACGGCATCTCCGTCGGGACGGTGTACGTCGACTGTGCACAGCACAACACCCAGACTCGAGTCGCTCGAACCGTCACCCGGACGCTCAACGAGCGGGCGAACACTCAGTTCACCATCCCTCGGACGGGAATCGGGAGCGGTGAGTACTACGACTACCTGTGGGAGATCCTCGACGCCGCGTTCGACTCGGCGGTGATCATCCTCGACGAGGTAGACCGGCTCGACGACGACGACATCCTGATGCAACTCACGCGCGCCCGCGAGTCCGGGAAGGCCGACTGTCACCTCGGGGTCGTCGCGGTGAGTAACAAGATTGAGTATCGCGACCAGTTGAACGAGCGCGTCAAGTCGAGCCTCCGCGAGGAGGAGTTCGTGTTCCAACCGTACGACGCCAACCAGCTCCGGGAGATTATGGAGCATCGTCGAGACGCCTTCCAGAAGGGCGTCCTCTCGGAGGACGTCATCCCGCTCACTGCGGCGGTCGCCGCCCAGGAACACGGCGACGCGCGGAAGGCTATCGAGATCCTCCGTCACGCGGGCGAACTCGCCGAGCGGGCGAACGTGAGCAGCGTCACGGAGGCACACGTCCGCGACGCCCAGGAGTGGGCGGAGATCGACCGGTTCGAGGAACTGCTCCGCGGGTCGACGACGCAGGTGAAGTTCATCCTCCACTCGCTCGCGACGCTCTCCGACGAGAACCCTGACTCCGAGGGGTTCTCGACCAGTCGCATCTACGACCGCTATCAGGAGGCCGCCGAGAAGACGAACGCCACCGTCCTGAGCGAACATCGGGTGTACGAACTGCTGAAAGAACAGGCGTTCCTCGGTGTCGTCGAGTCGACGCGAACCGGGGGCGGGCGCGGCCAGGGGAGCTACCTCGAACACCGACTCGTCCAGGACACCGACATCGTGCTCAAGTCCGTCCTTCGCGACAGCCGTCTCAAAAAGTTGGCCTGAATACGAGTTCCTATCCTCTGTACATCGCATCCTAGCAGAATCGTCTCCTCGGCATCGTCGTCGCTCGTCCCGTCGGCACCGTTCGTGAGCAAGCCGTCGCCACGTCCGCGGAGAGTTACCCCACAAATTCAAATTTCTCGAACGTGTGGGGTAACTATGGGCCGACCTCCGTGCTCCTCGACGCCTCCGGACCCTCCGGACCTCCCCTCGTACGTCGTCGACCCCCTCGACCGCCAGTCGCCGGACCGCCTCGACGAGATCGCCGAGTACGCGGCGTCGCTCGCGACGTGGAAACGGCGTCGGGAACATACCGACGCTAGTGACCGGCGTGCGGCGGAGGCGGTCGGCGAGGAAGAACTGGGTGTGCTGTCGGAACGCGGGACGTCGACCGACCCGGCCGACTACGAGGACGTCCCGTCGAACGGCGCGTACGTGACGGTCAAGACCACCAAGCGGAGCGACGGGAAGCGTTACCGGTACTACTACTGGCAGTGGCGTGAGGGTGAGACCTGGAACAACGAGTACATCGGACCGGTCGAGGACTCGTCGAGCGACGAGGGGTGACCGTGTCAGTCGTCGGCCGGCGTCTCGACCCACTCGCCGCTGGCGTCGCTCTCCTCGACGGCGGCCAGTAGCTGCTGGACGCGGTAGCCGTCGCCGAACGAGGGGCTGAACTCGGTACCTTCGACGACGCTCGTCAGGAACTCGTAGTTCTCGTGGACGAACGTGTGCTCCCACCCGATGACGTGTCCCGGCGGCCACCAGTGGTCGAGGTACGGGTCGTCCTCGTCGGTGACGAGCACCGTCCGGTACCCACGGTCGTCGCGCTCTTTGACCTCGAGTTCGTTCAGCCGTTCGAGCGAGAACTGGACGCTCCCCTCCGACCCGAGGACGCGAATCGTGTGGTCGTTCTTGTGCCCGCGTGCGACCCGGGAGGCCTCGAACGTCCCCACCGCACCGTTGGCGAACGACGCCTGGGCGGTGTAGGCGTCGTCGACGGTCACCGGTCGCGTCTCGCCGTTCGGGTCGGTCTCGTCGACGGGCCGTTCGTCGGTGAACGTGTGGAGGTGTCCCGACAGGCGTTCGATGGGACCCGCCTGCTCGCCGACGAGGAACCGGGCGAGGTCGAGGGTGTGTGCGCCGAGGTCGCCGAGCGCACCCGACCCCGCGACGGACTCGTCGTTGCGCCAGGACCACGGCGCGTCGTCGTCGGCCAACCAGTCCTGGAGGTACGCGCCGTCGACGTGGCGAATCTCGCCGAGTACACCCTCATCGATGAGACGCTTCGCGTAACGAATCGCCGGGACGAACCGGTAGTTGAACGCGACGCCGGCGGGAACGTCCGCGGCGTTCGCGGCGTCGTTCATTCGCTCGGCCGCGTCGAGGGTGTGTGCCAGCGGCTTCTCACAGAAGACGGGTACGCCGGCCTCCAGCGCGGCGATGGAGAACTCGGGGTGGACGGCGTTCGGCCCGAGGTTGTAGAACACGTCGACGTCCTCGATGGCCGATTCGGGGTCGGTCGACGTGGTCTCGAACCCGAGGCGGTCGGCCGCCTTCGCCAGCGCAGCTTCGTCACGGCCGACGAGGACGTGGCGGTCGGTCGCCGGGGCGTCCGGGAAGAACATCGGCAACCGGGCCAGCGCGTTGGCGTGGGCCTTGCCCATGAACCGGTAGCCGAGGACGCCGACCTTCAGCGAGTCACCGCTCATGCCCAGTACGCCTCTCCGGGGGTCGTCTCGAACACCGCGCGGTCGAGGACGTCGACGGCCTTCTCCAGTCCCTCGCGCGAGGAGGTCAGCGAGTCCTCGTGTTCGATGCTGAGCACGTCGTCGTAGCCGACCATCCGGAGCGTCGAGACGACGTCCTTCCAGTGGGCTTCGCCGTGGCCGTAGCCGATAGAGCGGAACAGCCACGAACGGTCGGCCTCCTCGTCGTAGGGGGTCGTGTCGAGGACGCCCTTCTCGTCGGCCTTGGCCTCGTACACCTTCGTGTCCTTGGCGTGGACGTGGTTGATTGCGTCCTCGTCGCCGAGCAGTCGAATCGCCCGAGGTACGTCGATACCCTGCCAGTAGAGGTGCGAGGGGTCGAAGTTCGCGCCGACGTGGTCGTTGGTCGCCTCGCGCAGGCGGAGCATCCCGTGGGGCTCGTAGACGAGCATGTTCGGGTGCATCTCGATGGCGAGGTCGACGTCGTAGTCGGCGGCGTGTTCGGCGAGGTCCTGCCAGTAGGGAATCGCGACGTCCTCCCACTGATAACGGTGAGCGTCTGCGTGTTCGCCGGGCCACGGCGCGGTCACCCAGTTGGGGACGGCGTCGTCGGGGCCGCCTGCGGGGAGTCCCGAGAAGCAGGTGACGACGCCGACGTCGAGCAGGTCCGCCAGTTCGATGGCCTCGCGCAGTTCGATGTCTGCGGCCTCCGCCTGCTCCGTGTCGGGGTGGAGCGGGTTGTTGTGCGTCGCGAGTGCCGACACGCGCAGGTCGTTCTCGTCGAGGTCCGCTCGTAGCTCCTCGCGAGCGTCCTCGTCGGCCAGCAGCGTCTCGCGCGAGAGGTGGTCCTGGCCGGGGTAGCCACCACTGCCGAGTTCGACGGCACCGACGCCGATGTCGGCGAGATACGCGAACGCCTCCTCGCGGGGCGAGTCGCCCAGCGCGACCGTGAGTACTCCGATGTCCATGTGGACTCCCCTCACGTGGACGGCAAAACGGTTCGGGTGAACGACGACGAACGGTCCTGGGGCGGGTGACCGCTCAGTCCTCGCTCTCGTACGGTTCGCCGACCGCCGAGGGCATCCGGGTCGACCCCCAGACGGTGAGGACGGCGATGACGGCGACGTACGGGAACAGGTCCATCAGCTTGTTCGGGAACGCGATGCCCGCTGTCTGGAACTGGATCTGCAGGTTCTCCAGCCCACCGAACAGGACGGCCGCACCGGCAGCCCCGAGCGGGTTGTAGTTGCCGAACAGGTACGCGACGATGGCTATCCACCCTCGGCCGTTGACCATCGTGTCGCCGGTCCCGTTGAACGACCCCGCGTGGGCGAACAGGACGGCCCCGCCTAGCCCTGCCAGCGCGCCCGAGAAGACGACGGCCGCGAATCGAACGCGAGCGACGTCGATACCGGCGGTGTCGAGCGCCTCGGGGTTCTCGCCGGCGGCCTGGAGCCAGTAGCCGTACTTCGTCCGGAAGAGGACGACCCAGGCGGCGACGGCGACGAGCAGCGCCAGCCAGACCAGCGGCGACGTTTCGAACAGCACCGGGCCGAGGACGGGTATCTCCGAGAGGACCGGGATGGAGACCTGTCGAACGCTGACGAGCCCCGGACTGTTCCGGTTGCCCCAGAGGAGCACTGCGATGAACGGACCGAACCCCAGACCGATGAACCAGACCGCCAGCCCCGCGACGATCTGGTTGCCACGGAACCGGACGAGCAACGTGGCGAACACCACCGAGAGGAGCGTACAGAAGACGACCGCGCCGACGATGCCCACCCACAGGTCTGGTTGGCCGGGCGAGTCGCCGCCGAGCACGAACGCCATCGCCGCGGTCGTGACCGCGCCGAATATCATGAACCCCTCGAGTCCGATGTTGAACACGCCGCTCTTCTCGGCGTAGAGGCCGCCGACGGCCGCCAGCGCGATGGGCGAGGCGGCCCGGAGCGAGCGCTCGGCGAACCCGACCGTCAGAATCGCCCTGAGCGGGACGTCGAGCGCGACGAGCGCGAGCAACACGGCGACGACGAACGCGATGCCGCCGCCGAGTCGATACCTGGTCCGACTGGCGTAGCTGCTCAGGCTCATCGACTCTCACCTCCGAGACCGGTCCGGCGAGCCGCCATCCTGAACAGCTCCGGGATAGCGACGAACAGGACGACGAGCCCGATGATGCCGTCGATGAGTTGGACCGGGACGTCGCTGTTGATGCCGATGTGGGTCCCCGCCGAGTCGAGGCCGCCGAACAGCAAGCCTGCGGGGACGACCCCGAGGGGGTTGTTCGCCGCGAGCAGGCTCACCGCGATGGCGTCGAACCCGTAGGTCGCGATGCCGCCCGGGTCGCTGTAGTACCCCTGAACCATGATGGCGAAGACGGCTCCCGCGACACCGGCGACCATCCCGGAGAACGTCATCGTCGAGACGACGGTCCGCTTCGCGTCGACGCCGGAGTACGCCGCCGCCGACAGTTGATAGCCGCTGGTCACCATGTCGTAGCCGAACCGGGTGCGGGCCATCACCACGGCGACACCGACGACGACGACCAGCGCGACACCGAACCCCACCAACGAGAAGTCGGGGCTGTCGAAGACGACCTGCGGGAGCGAGACGTACTCGGGGAGTCGTGCGGTGTTCGGCGCGCGGTTCCCCTCGCCACGGAACGGCCCCTCGACGAGGTAGCCGACCGCGCCGACGGCGATGAAGTTCAACATGATGGTCGTGATTATCTCGTTGGCCCCGGCGTACGCCTTCAGCACGCCCGGGAAGGCTGCGTACGCGCCACCGGCGAGAACGCCCGCGCCTGTCCCGAGGAGCATCAACGCGACACCGCCGACTGCGCTCTCGGGTAACAGCGGCGCGAGCCAGAGGATAGTGACGACGGTGACGAAGCCGCCGACGACGAACTGCCCCTGGACACCGATGTTGAACACGCCGGCGCGGAAGGCGATGGCGACGGCGACACCCGTCAGGATGGCGAGCGTGCCGAACTTCAGCGTCCGAGCGGTCGCGTTGCTGTCGCCGAACGAGCCCTCGAAGATGTAACCGAGGAACGCGACGGGGTCGTACCCCGAGGCGGCGACGACGAGGAGGCCGATGAACAACGCGAGCGCCGTCGACGCAACCGCCAGAGCGAACCGTTCGACCACGGTCATGTCGAGAGCCCGCTCTGCGAGCGCGTCGAGTCGGTCGCGTACCCGACCGGAGTCCGCGTCGCTCACGACTCGACACCCTCCTCTTCGAGCGCACTGCCGTCGCTCTCGGCGTCGAGTCCGTCGGGTCGTCGACCGGCCATCAACAACCCGAGGTCCTCGTCGGTCACGCCGTCCGGGTCGACGGTCTCGACGAACTCGCCTTCGTACATCACTGCGATACGGTCCGAGAGCGCCCGTATCTCCTCGAGCTTCGAGGAGACGAAGACGATGGCCAGCCCCGCGTCGCGGAGCGCGGCGAGGCGGTCGTGGATGAACTCGATGGAGCCGATGTCGACCCCTCTCGTCGGGTGGGCGGCGACCATGACGTCGGGGTCGTGTTCGATCTCCCGGCCGACGATGAACTTCTGCTGGTTCCCACCGGAGAGCGACCCGGCGCGTGCGTCGGCGGTGGGCGGCTGGACGTCGTACTCCTCGACGATCGACTCGGCGTGGCTCCGGACGGAGGCCCAGTCGACGAACCGGCCGTCGACGAACGGCTCGACGGTCTGGTTGCCCAACAGCGCGTTCTTGACGAGGTCGTACTCCTGGACCAACCCCTCTGTCTGGCGGTCCTCCGGGATGTACGCGACACCAGCCTCGATTCGGCCGCGACGGCCCATCCGGGTGATGTCCCGGTCGTCGAACGTGACGGTCCCCGAGGCGACCGACCGGAGTCCAGTGATGGCCTCGACCAGTTCGGACTGGCCGTTGCCCTGGACGCCCGCGATGCCAAGAATCTCGCCCTCACGGACGGTGAACTCCACGCCACGGACCTGCTCGCGACCGCGGTCGCCGACGACGTGGAGGTCTTCGACGGTGAGCATCGGTCGCCCGGGGTCGGTCGACCGCGGTCGTCGTTCGGTGACGATCTCCCGGCCGACCATCATCCGTGCGAGTTCCTGTTCGGTCGTCGCGTCGGCGTCGACCGTGTCGATGGCCTCCCCATCGCGGAGGACGGTGACGTGGTCCGCAGCGGTCAGTGCCTCGTCGAGTTTGTGCGTGATGAAGATGAGCGACCGTCCGGCGGCGGTGAGTTCCTCCATCACGTCGAACAGTCGGTCGACTTCCTGTGGGGTCAGGACGGCGGTCGGTTCGTCGAGAACGACGACTTCCGCCCCTCGATAGAGGCTCTTGACGATCTCGACGCGCTGACGCGCGCCGAGGTCGAGGTCCCGGACCTTCTCGTCGAGTCGGTCGTCGACGTCGAAGTCGTAGCGACGACAGATGTCGGTGACGTCTGCTCTCGCGGTCGACTCGTCGACCAGTCCCCGCTCGGTGGGCTCGTGACCGAGGACGACGTTCTGGAGGACGGTCATCGGCTCGACGAGCTGGAAGTGCTGGTGGATCATCCCGACGCCGGCGGCCATCGCGTCGCGCGGGGAGTCGAACTCGCGTGGCTCGCCGTCGACGACGACGGTACCTGCGTCCTTCTCGTAGAGTCCGTAGAGAACGCTCATCAGTGTCGTCTTCCCCGACCCGTTCTCGCCGAGCAGCGCGTGGACGGTTCCCCGTTCGAGCGTGAAGTCGACGCCGTCGTTCGCGACGACGTCGCCGAACCGCTTCGTGATGCCCCGCAGTTCGACCGCCGGTGGCTGTGCGTCAGGTGTCATGGTGTTCGTGGGTCGTCATCGCGGTGAGAGTCGAACGGCGGTCGCCGTCAGTTACACCCCGACGCCGAACACGGGACGGTGATGTCGCCGCCGGTGATGCCGTCTTTGGCCTCCTGGAGGTTCTGGGAGACAGCGTCGGGGAGCTGTCCGTCGTAGGACTGGCCGATGACGCAGTCGACGGCCTCCTCCTCGAGACCGAGCGTGTTCTGCCCGGAGACCTCCTCGAAGTTCCCCTCGGCGACGGCGATAGCTACCTCCCGGGTCCCCTCGTTGATGTACTTCACCGCGGAGCCGAGGATGACGTCCTGGAAGTCCGGGAGCGTCTGGGACTGGTCGGCGTCGACGCCGATGGCGAGGCGACTGTTGTCCTGGGCGGCCTCGAAGACGCCCCGGCCGGCGGCCGCCGCGGCGTGGTAGACGATGTCGGCTCCCGCGTCGTACTGCGAACTCGCGATGTCGGCGGCGGTGCTGGTGTCGGTGTAGTTGCCGATGTAGCCGACGTTCACCTCGACGTCCTCGTTCACCCACTGCGCGCCTGCGACGTACGACCGCTCGAAGGCGTTGATGAGCGACCCGTCCTCGCCGCCGACGAACCCGATCTGCGCCGTCCCCGGCTCGGTCGAGTTGCCTTCGACGCTCAGCTCTTGGGTCGTCACCGTCCCGCCGAGGACGCCGGCGAGGTACGACATCTCGTGGTTGGCCCACGAGTAGCCGGCGACGTTGGGTTCGTCGACGTAGTCGTTGATGAGCATCCAGTTCTGGTCGGGGTAGTCGGCGGCGTTCTGGCTCAACCCCTGCGTGTGGTTGTACGAGACCAAGACGATGAGGTCGTAGTCACCGCTCTGTGCGAGTTCGGCCTGGGTCGACTGGTACTGGGACTGCTCGGTCTCCTCGACCTGGTTGATCTCGATGTCGTACTCCTCGGCGGCCGTGTTGAGTCCCTCCAGTGCGAGGTCGTTGAACGCGTTGTCGTCGAACCCCGCCGGACTCGATACGATGGCGACGTTCGTCGCACCCTCACCGCCGCTGCCGTTGCCAGAACCGTTGCCGTCGCCACCGTCGTCGCCGAGACAGCCGGTGAGTGCGGCCGTCCCGGCGAGAGCAGCCCCGGAGGCGAGGAAGGTTCGTCTGTCGAGCGCGCCGTTCGGTGTGTCGTCGGTACGTCCGCCCCGTTCGTTCGGTTCGAGGGCCATGATATCGTGAAACGTTAACACGTTAACGCATAAATATTTGCACGGTGGCGTAATTTCTTCCGTGAAGTCACAAATAAATTGAACAGTCCGGGCGAAACGACCGCCCTCGTTCGACGGGACCGCGGGGTTGAGGGCCACGTCGAGGAGGGGTCGTCGTGCCGCACGCGTCGTCGACGGTCGATGGTCGGCGGCTACTCCTCAGTCGTCGGCGAGCGACTCCTGGCTCGCAGCGCAGTTGTTGGGCCCGAGTTCGAGTTCGAACGCCTCCTCGTCGTCGACGCTCCGTCGCCCGAGGTTGGTCTCGATGACGTCCTCGTAGTTGGCTGGGCGCGGGGGCATGTCGGCGAGCACGATGTCGACGAACGCCTCTCTCTCGAGCGATAGCGCGTCCATCCGCTCGCGCAGACTACCGAGCGTCGCCGTGTAGCTCCCGTCCTCGGCGGCCGTGGCGGCGTCACTGAAGTGCGCCGGGGCGACGAGCGTGTCCTCGGGGAGCGAGAGGATACGCTCTTGGAGCGTCTCGTGGAGCGTCCGTGCCGCCTCGCGTGCGCCGTCCTCGCCCTCTTCGAGGTCCGGGCGAGCGACGCTCTCGGTGAACAGGCCGTCACCCGTCGCGAGTAGCGAGTCGCCGACGAGGTAGGACGTCATCCCGCTGGTGTGTCCCGGCGTGTGGAGCACCTCGACCGCCGCCTCACCGACGGCGAGTACGTCACCGTCCTCGACGGTGTCGGTGTCGTCGTCGTAGGTGATACCCCGTTCGGCGGCAGGGGCGGGGACGACGCCGCGGACACCCGCCTCGTCGAGCGTCCGGACGCCGCTGACGTGGTCGGCGTGGACGTGCGTGTCGAGGGCGTACACCAACTCGGTGTCGAGTGCGGCGGCGTCCTCACGGTAGCGGTCGGCGAACGCTCGAAGCGGGTCGACGACCGCCGCCTCGCCGTCGGAGACGACGAGGTACGACAGACTGCCCGAGGAGGGACGCTGGTACTGGTAGACGGTCCCCGGGCCGTCGTAGGCGGTGACCTCCACCCGCTCGAAGATGCGTGCCCAGCCGTTCATTCCGTCGTCGAGGTGGATGACGTCGCGGCCGGCGTCGGCGAGCGTCCCGGCGACGAACTCGCTCGCTCCACCTTTCGCACAGAGCACCACCAGTGGGTCGCCCTCGGGGACGCGGCCCAACAGGTCGTCGTCGGCACCGTCGAGGAACTCGAAGTACGGGACGTTGACGACGTCGACTGACTCGCCGTCGATGTGCCACTCCTCGAAGTCGGCGGCCATCCGTGCGTCGAGGAGTGTCACCGCCTCGTCCGCGTCGATACGCTGTTTGAGTTCGCTCGGTTCGATAGCCGTCACCGTCGCGTCGGGCGTCGGGAAGTTGTCGGGATTCATTCACCCACAACTCGTGGGCGCAGTCAAAAAAGAATTGCGTATAGTGTACAAGATTAAATTCGGGTATTCGTTCGTCGATGCACTTCGACCATCTCCTCCACACCGCTCGTCTGTGGGGTTGAAGGAACGAACGTACGAAGAGGATACCCAATATGCGTTCTGTGTACTACCCCAGACGGAGGTCGGACGACTGCGGCACTCGTCCTGTCGGTGGGGTCCCTTCGAAGCGTCTCACCGACCGACTCTGGCCGAGCTGAATTGCAACGAGTGGTCAATACCACGTCTAGCTCTCTCGTCTGGAACGGGCGACCTCGCTATCGGGGGTGTCGACCGGCGACGGTCAGCTTTAACCGCTGGCTGTTCCACCTGTCGACGTATGAGTACACGTCGCGAAACGGACGGAGAGCGCTCCACTGGCGTCCTGCCGTGCTCGGATGTGGTCCACGAGGTGAACCGATGAGCGAGGAGGTCGTGAAGCTGCTCGCCGAACGCACCGGTCGAAAGCTCGGCGACGCGAACATGAACGTCGAGCAGTTCGACGCCATCGACGAGCGGACGCTGTTCGTCGGGTACGCCGGCCACTCGGACGACCCGTCGCTGGTGATGCGGGCGACGGCACGCCCGGTCGTCGCGGCGTTCGCGGTCGCGATGCGGGAACTCGACTGGCCCGAGGACGTCGACGGACTCGTCCTCCGCGCGTACGACCCGACCGAACCCCAACACAGACGCGAGGGTGCGCTGGAGTGGGAGGTCTCGCGGAGCGTCGCCGAGCGGTATCTCGCCGCCTCGGAAGGCGAGAGCGAAGCGGGTGACGGCCAGCCGTCCGAACAGCCGGACGCCGTCGTGAACGAGGCGGTCGAGACTGCCCGGATGGTGTACGCCGACGGGCACGTCGAACCGATCTCGTTCGACGACCTGTCGTAACGGAGACGACGTGCTCGCCCGTGGCGACCCACGTCACCCCACCGAACGGTCGTCGTCCTCACACCGTTCGACTCAGCTCAGCGGGTAGCGTTTGACGTCCGAGCCGAACAGCGTCCCGAGATACAGTGCCCCGTCGTGAGGGGTCGCGGAGGTGACGCCGAAGACGTCCCCGTCGGGGTCGTGGAGGCTCTCGACGACGTTGCCGTCCTCGTCGAACCGAACGACGAGCCCGTAGGGTTCGATATCGATCTCGGTCGCGGAGTCGGGGAGTTTCCCCAGTTGACGGATCACCCACGGGTATCGGTGGAGCGTGTCGAGGATGTCGGCACGGAGACTCGGAATGGCCACCCAGTACGTCCCGTCACCGTCGGTGTCGATGTTGTCCGGGAAGCCGACGAGCGCCTCGGCGAACGGTTCGTGTTCGCCCGCGCGGTCACCGTCGACGAAGAACTGTGTGATTCGATACCGTGAGGTCTCGGTGACGAGCAGTGACTCACCGTCGGGACCCGGAACGACGCCGTTCGCGAACCCGAGTCCCTCGAGTTCGACGCTCGTCTCCTCGGAGTCGGGGTCGTACGCGAGGAGGCGGCCGGTGTCGCCCAACTCCCAGAGTTCGTCCTCGAACCGTCCGTGGACGGTCGCGTCGGTGAAGTACACGGTACCGTCGTCGGCCACGTAGATGTCGTCGGCGAAGTTGATGGGCCGGCCGTCGGCCGACGCGGCGAGCGTCGTCACCTCGCCGTCGGTGTCGACGGAGAGCAGTCCCGCACCGGTCCCCGCGACGAGCAGGTCCTCGCCCTCGAACGTCAACCCGAGCGGTCGCCCGTCGGTCTCGGCGAACACCTCGACGGTCGCGTCGGTCGTCTCGTCGTCCACCGGGTCGACCGTCCGATACATTCGCCCGTCCTCAGCACCCGTGTAGAGACGGCCGTCCGCGTCGAACGCGACGTCTTCGGGGCCGTCGACGCTCACGACCGTGTCGAGGCCGCTGAGTTCCTCGCCCGCCGCGAGCGCGCCCGCCATCGCCGGCGGGTCCGGGGCCCGCCACCCGACGGGGTCGAGGCGCGACTCCTGCGAGCGGTTCACCGCGGCGACACCGGCGACCACCAGCCCCGCGGCGAGCACTGGATGTCTCCGAATAGGTCCGAACACCATGACCGTTCTCCACACGGCCCCCGCTGAAAGCTGTTCCCGTCGCGACAAGACGTCGCGCCGTCGCCGACTATCGGTGAGCAGCGTGCCCTTCGTGCGTGATACGGTCACGAGCGCGACGAGTCCCGCCGGTAGTGGGTCGGAAAAACGAGAGAGGGAGAGTGGTTACGCGGTGTCGGAGTCGGTGTTCGTGTTGCGGCTCTGCGTCGACTGCTCGGTGTCGGCGTCCGAGGAGGCGTCGGCCGCCGCCTCCTCCTCCTCGTCCGTCCCCAGCGTGTCGCCCTTCATCTCCTGGAGCTCGTTCTCCATCTCTTCACGGCCCTTCTTGAACTCGCCCATCGCCTGGCCCGACGACCGGGCCAGTTTCGGCAGCTTGTTCGCCCCGAACAGCAGGACGATGATGAGCAAGACGACGAACACTTCGATACCCCCGGGGATGCCGGGGAACAGTGGTACAGTCGGTGGCATGGTTCGAATCGCTACCTGACCATTCGGCTTGCCACTTGTAGGTCTTCCCCCAATACAGTGAGCCTCGATACGGTCGAATTCCCACGATTTCCGAGACGTTCGCCCCGATTCGAGGCGTCCGAGCGCCGCTCGACCTCGCGGTTAGCCACCTCTTACTCGCCGGTCGGCGATGGTTATGGGGGTCATACGACGCTGCTCGCGCCCGTTACGTCGCGATTCGTCCCCGGTCGACGGGGTCCGCGCGTGGCCGAGGGTGGGTGCCGCCCATCGTCCACCGGCCGGTCACTGAGTCGATTGCGTGGCTGTTCGGCCGTCGAACAGGTGGTCGCTGGTCCTCGGGGACAGCGAGGAGGTCTCTGAATTTGGCCCTGCGCGCTCGCGGGTGCGCGCGGTGTAGAGCAGAGTCAGATTCGAAACGGGAATCGGAGACGGTCCGGTCAGAGCGAGACGCGGGCGAGAAACTGCGAACTCGGAGAACGACCGGGAAGCTGGTTCGATTACTTGCGGTATCGTTTGGCGGCGATACTCAGACGGTTGTAGCCCTGCGAGGCGACGTAAGTTCCCGCCGTCGAGACGAACTTCGCTGGGTTGGTAGCGAACCGCTCGATGTACCGACTCCCTCTGGTGAACGTCTCGGCGACGAAGCCCGGACGGACCATCTCGTTGGTCTCGAAGCAGTACACCGGCCGCTTCGCGCGTTCGGCGAGTTTCCCGGCCAACCGCTCGTCGCTCTCGACGAACAGGGTCGCGTCCGTCGAACTGTAGACGTCAGCCTTGAACGCGACGTGTGCGCTGTCGTCACCGCGCCCGGAGACGTCGCCCGCGCCCGCCATCACGAGTTCGTCGTACTCGATGTCGTGGTCCGCGAGCCACTGTTCGGTCTCGGGCCGGTACCGCTCGGCGCGGGTGGTGACGATCCAGCCGATTCGTTCGCTGGGGATGATGCGTGGCTCGACGGTTCGGATGTACTCTCGGTAGTCCGCTCCTCCGTCGTCCTCTTCTGGTGTCGGGTCACGACACAGTACGCCTTCGAGGTCGAAACAGGAACTCGTCACGATGGGGTGGTGCATCAGGTTCCACTCGAACACGCGCGGGAGCGTGACGACCTCCCCCCAGTAGTCGACGAAGTTGTGACCGCGCTGCGAGATGAACACCGCGGCGTACTCCAACTCGAACGGAAGGTCCTCCTCGTCGAGTCGCTCTTTGGTCTCCGTCATCGCTGCCCCCGAGTTGACCGAGTCGTCCAGCACCAACACCCGGTCGACGTCTTCGAACGAGTCGATGCCGTCGTACCGGTGGCCCGTCTGCAGCAGTCGCCCCTCGCAAAGACCGTCGATGTCCGTCATCGGGCGGTCGAGATACAGA
>NZ_JALXFV010000007.1:46851-59954 GCF_023699475.1 Halomarina rubra
GATCGATATCTGTCGGGAGTGACTGTGCCAACTGCCGTGCAGCCGTCCCGAGATCAGATACGCTCCGATAGTTCATATTCCAAGACCACGCGCTGTAATAGTATTATTATGAGTCCATTATTGGGGGTTCCTCCGACGAAATAACCGGCTACCCGTCGATGAGGTGAGACGTCCCGTCGTCGGGGCGCGACGAACCGACCACCGCTGGCAGTCCCCGAACCGTGTCTTAGTGGGACCGAATCTGCCTCGTCCCCGGTCGCGGTCCACGGCGAACGGGTCGAGGAAGGTGAGGATAGGTCGGGTGATCGGTAGAGGTAGATGCACACAGTCGCCGCTCGAGGAGGGCCGAGCCGTCGGTGCCGGTCGCCTGCACGAGACTCCTGAATTGGCGCTCTCACACACTCTTCGCACGCCGAATTCCCATCTCTGTGACCGTCCGGACGACGTGAACGACTGCCTAACTCGCCGGTCGGGGCGGTTAAGGTGTTGGTTCGGTGGGGTGTTGGTCCTTCGACGTGGCCGTCGCCACCGTCACCGCGAACGGGAGCAGCGGGGAGCTAGTCGTCCGTCGGTCGGTCACCGCTCGCCAGCGACTTTTCGTTCGTTCGGGTCCTCCAGTCGGACGAACGACGATGGTCCGGAACATCAGCGCGCGACGACTGGCGGAGATGATAGACGACGACGAGGCGTTCACCCTCGTCGACACGCGTCCGCCCGACCCGTACGAGGCGTGGCACGTCACCGAGGCGCTGAACGTCCCGTACGACCCGAGCGAGGGACTGTCCGACGAGGCGTTCGCGGCGGTCGCCGAGCGCATCGACGACCGTCCGGTGGTCGCCATCTGTGGGAAGGCGCTGACGTCGACGGCGTTCGCGTTCGACCTCGGCGAACGGGGGTACGACGACGTCGCGGTGGTGACCGGCGGGATGGAGGCGTGGAGCGACCTCTACGAGGTGGCCACGATAGGGACGGCCGACGACGACCTCGTGGTCCGACAGCTCCAGCGCCGGGCGAAGGGCTGTCTCGGCTACGTCGTCGGGTCGCGAGAGGCCGGTCGGGCCGTCGTCGTCGACCCGACGCGCCACACCGACCGGTTCAAGGTCGTCGCCCAGGACGAGGGACTGGTCGTCGAGCGGGTTCTCGACACGCACGTCCACGCCGACCACATCTCCGGCGCTCGACGACTCGCCGGTGAACTCGACGTCCCGTACCACCTGGGCGCGGCCGCTCGCGAGCGTGACGTCGAGTACGAGTACGACCCACTCGCCGACGGAGCGTCCGTCGCCCTCGGGAACGTCGAAATCGAGGCGCTCCACACGCCCGGGCACACCTCGGAGATGACGAGCTACCGCATCGCAGATGAACTGTTGTTCACCGGCGACACGCTGTTCGCCGACGCCGTCGGACGCACCGAACTCCAGTTCGGCGACGACGACGCCGCACACGGGGCGCACCTGCTGTACGACTCGTTACACGAGACCGTCCTCTCGCTCCCCGAGGACACGACGGTCCTCCCCGGCCACCTGACCGTGTCGAGTGATGGTCGGTACGAGACCGGGTCGCCGGGCGAGCCGGTCGCCGCTCGGCTGGGTGACCTGCGCGAGCGCCTCGACCTCCTCGGCTTCGACGAGGCGGCGTTCGTCGAGCGCCTGTCGAGCGACCCTCCAGAGAAACCACCGAACTACGAGACGGTCATCGACGTCAACTCCGGACGACGGAGTGTCGACGACGAGGAGGCGACGACGCTCGAACTCGGCCCCAACAACTGCGCGGCCTGAGCCCGACCGCCGTCGGACGCTACGGTTCGACGTCGACGTGGCGGGTGTGTCCTCTCAGGTCGTGGTTCGTCGAGACGCCCCGTCGACGGTCCGGTCAGTCGTCGTCCTCGTCGTCCCCGTCGACCTCGATTCCGCGGGCGCGCAACGCGCGCTCGGCTATCTCGTCGGCGTTGTCGACGACGAATCCGAACAGTGCGTCGTGGATCTCTCGCTTCGACATGTTCCGGACGTCGTAGGTCCTGAACACGCGTTCCATGTCGAGTTCCATCGCGTCCTCGAAGTCGTCCCACGTCTCGGGCCGGGGGTAGACCGCCTGTTGCATCTCCGGGGAGTAGTCGAACGCCTCGGTGGTCGTCGGGTCGACGGTCCGCTGGGTTCCTCGGTCGTCAGTCGTCGTGGACGCCTCGTCGGCGTCGGTCGCGGACGGCGAGGAATCTGTCTCTTCGGTCTCTTCGCCCGACGCTCGTTCGACGGGTGGTTCGTCGACGCTGGCCAGCGTGTCGGCGACGCTGTCGTCGTCGCTCGTGGTCGTGTCCGGTTCGGGAGTTCGCCCGTCGCTCTCCTCTTCGGTTCGCTCTCTGTCACCGTCTCCGTCGAACTCCTCGTCGAGGTCCGCGAACGGGTTGTCACTCACGGACGACACCTCCGCGCTCGACGATGGCGGCGAGTTCGTCGAACGAGTCGAGTTGGTCGTTGTCGGGGTTGTACTCCGCGAGCGGAACCTCGGCGTCCTTGTTCGCGCGTTCGATGTCGGTGTCCTCGCGAAGTCCGGGCTTCGGGAACGACCCCTCCCACTCGCCGGTGTCGATGCGCTCGAACGCCTCGGGCGAGACGTAGCCGAAGTTCGGCACCTTCTTCGAGAGGTTGTCGGTGGTACAGAGCCCCTCGATGAGCTCTCGGTCGGTCGTCTGGTGATCGATGCGCCGTTTGATGCGGTTGGGGACGAGCGCGAGAATCTCCAGCTCTCGGAACTCTCGCAGTGGTTTGATCTGGCGTTCCATGGTTCGTCGGAACCCACGGAGTCCGCTACCGGGCGTGAGCGGAATCAACATGTTGAGCGAGGCGGTGAGCGCGTTGTCCGATATCTTGTTGCGCTCGTTGGCCGCGTCGATGACGATATAGTCGTATACGGTTTCAAGAAGTGGTTCGACGACGAAGCGTCGCAGTCTGACCGTTCCGAAGTCGGCGTTCGCGAGCTCTACGTTGAGGTTCTCCAGATTGCGGTGGGCCGGGAGAAGGTCGAACCCGTAACCAGTGTCGATGATGACGTCTTCCGGGTCCGCAGTTCGGTCACCCAGCATCACGTCGCCGATATCCAACTCCGCGGTCTGGTACTGTTCTTCGAACCCCAGGCCGGTGGTCGCGTGGCCGTTCGGGTCCATGTCGATTTCCAGCACCCGGTGGCCGCGGTCGGCCAACGCACGTGCGGTGTTTGTGGTGAGCATCGACTTCCCGACCCCACCTTTGAGCACCGCCGAGGTGACCGCCCGGGGTTCGATGTCCGCGTCCGACTGTGACATGCTCTGTTCCATCCCATCGGAGATGAGTACATTAAACGTTCGGTGGGTGAGCCGACTCCACTGACTGTCTTGGCTCGGTTGGCGTAGCTAAGGTGGCTAAGTCAGCCACCTTAGCTGGTTAAGGTAGGTGGGCTGGGTTCTCGACGCGAGTCCAGCCCCGACCGACGCGGCGATTGGTGGAATCGGTGATTCGCGTGAAAACACCCGTGAAACTGCCGAAAACCGTCTGCGCCGCTCAGGACAGTCGGTTGTGTATCGTGTTGGGGTGGGCCAAACACGCCACCTACGGTACCTCAGGTAGCTAACGTAGCTACGGTGGGCGAGTCACGTCGCTGGGCCACCATCGGGCGTCGAGCACGGTCTTCGGCGTAGTCGTCACCTGGGGTAGCGCCGGTGCTGAAGGGACACCAGTGAGGCGAGGTAGCGAGTGAACCTGGTCTCGGTAGCGTAGCTGGGTTAGCTACCTACGCTGGCTCAGGTGGCTTGCGCTACGGACGGTCGACGTGTGACGAGCGACCCGCTCGGTAGCGTCGAGTCGTCGTCGAGTAAACCGTGTAGAAAGTGGGTTGGCAGTTTGAGGGAGTCCCACTTTCCGTGATGAGATTCGGCTCAGGGTCGTATCAAGCTTTTCAATACTGAACTCGTTTCGTGGTCTCGTAGAGGACCTGATGACGATGTTCGGCCGGTTTGCTCGTGAGCGTGGCTCGAGACGGATGGCGAAGCGCCTAACCCGTCGTCGCGAGAGGGTGGACCAATGAGTCAGCCTGCCGCGTTCGACCTGGTGTCGTTCGGCGAGACGATGCTCCGTCACTCCGTCGCGCCCGGCGAGCGCATCGAGACCGCTCGCGAGACCGAACTGCGAGCGGCCGGCGCGGAGAGCAACGTCGCCATCGCGGTCAGCCGACTCGGTGGCACGGCGGCGTGGCTGTCGAAGCTCCCCGACTCGCCACTCGCACGGCGTATCGAGGGGGCACTTCGGACACACGGGGTCACCCCCGTCGTCGCCCCCAGCGAGACGGGGCGCGTCGGCGTCTACTACCTCGAACCCGCCGGCGAACCCCGCGGGACGAACGTCGTCTACGACCGAAGCGACGCCGCCGTCCGGTCGGCGACACCCGAGGAACTGGAGACCGAGCACGTCGAAGCCGCCCGTGTGTTCTACGTCAGCGGCATCACGCCCGCGCTCTCGGAGACGCTCGCGGACACGACACGGACGCTCCTCGACCGGGCGAAGGCGGCCGGAACGCACACGGTGTTCGACCTGAACTACCGCGCGAAACTGTGGTCGGCGGCGACCGCCCGAGAGACCTGTGAGCCACTGTTCGATGCCGTCGACACACTCGTCGTCGCCGAGCGCGACGCACGGCACGTCCTCGACCGCGAGGGCGACGCAGCAGCCATCGCCGCCGACCTCGCGACGACCCACGACTGTGAGACGGTCGTGGTCACGCGCGGTGCGGAGGGTGCGGTGGCGGTCCACGACGGCGATGTGTTCGAACAGGGGGCGTTCCCAGCGGACACCGTCGACGCCATCGGCACCGGTGACGCCTTCGTCGGCGGCTACCTGGCGCGCTGGCTCGACGGCGCGTCCGTGTCCGAGTCGCTGGAGTACGGTGCGGCGACCGCGTCGCTCAAACGCACCATCGGCGGGGACGTCGTCACCGTCACCCCCTCGGAGGTCGAGGCGGTCCTCGACCGCGAGACGGGAGCCATCGACCGCTGAGTCGAGGCCGGTCCCTCGACGGCCGACACACGCCACGGAGCGTCACCGCCGATTTCGGACGCGTCACAAGCTTTTACTCGGAGTCGGGTGAGGGTTCGGCTATGACACTCGATGCCGACCCGACGCGGCCGGCCGCGCTCGACCGCCTCGTCGACACCGGTCTGGTCGCGGTGGTCCGGGGTGCCGACGCCGACAACGCCGTTCGAATCGTCGATGCGTTAGTCGAGGGTGGAGTCCGGGCCGTCGAACTCACCGCCGACTCCGAGGGGGCGATGGGGATGCTCCGGGACGTGGCCGGAACGCTCGGTGACGACGTCTCGCTGGGTGTCGGGACGGTACTCGACGCCGAGACCGCCCGCAGTGCACTGCTCGCGGGCGCGGAGTTCGTCGTCACGCCGAGTTTCGACCCCGAGGTCGTGACGGTCGCGAACCGGTACGGCGCACCTATCGCTCCCGGTGTGTTCACTCCGACCGAGGCCGTCCGCGCGTACGAGGCCGGGGCGGACCTGCTCAAACTGTTCCCGGCGTCGACCGGCGGTCCCGGTCACCTGAAAGCGATTCGTGGACCGCTTGGCCACATCCCGATCGTCCCGACCGGTGGAGTCTCGCTGGAGAACGTCGCCGACTACATCGACGCGGGTGCGGTCGGCGTCGGGGTCGGCGGAGCGCTCGTCGACGGTGACGCCGTCGCGGCGGGCGACTACGACGTCCTCACCGACAAAGCGCGGTCGTTCCGGACCGCCATCGACGACGCCCGGAACGCGACGAACTGACGGGACGACCGGGGCATCGAGCGACGACGGCCGGGTCGCCGTCGTGGTCTCCGACGCGTCCGCTACCCGAGGAACGACTCGATGTCGTCGACGTGGTTCGGGTTCGCGTCGTCGGGGACAGTGTCGAACCACCCGATGTCGAACCCGCTCCCGTCGCCGTACAGGGGGTGGTCGAGGTCGTCTGCGAACGTGGGGTGGGTGACAAACGCGTCGTCGGGGTCCTGGAGGGAAGCCCCGAAGAACACGCACGGCGCGACGAATCGGTCGGCTGCGTCGCCCTCACGGGTGAACTCGCCGTCCAACAGTCGGAGAACGCCGCCGAGGGCCACCTCGACGCCGAACAGGCGTTCGAGTTCTCCACGGGCGACGGCCCGCCACTCCTCGCCGGCCAGCACTTCACCGCCGGGCAGTGCCCAGTCGTCGTCGCCGACGAGCAGGACGGCTCCGTCGGGAGTCGTGAGTCCGACCTGGTAGACGCCGGCGATGGCGTCGTAGCGTCGTCGGAGGTTCTCGAACGACTCGTCCGGGAACGCGCGTTCGGTCCGCTCGTGTGCGACCCGTTCGTGGTCCCGGAGGCCATCGAGTGAGGTGAACGGGTCGGTGGGTTCTCTGGGCGGTTCCTCGGTGGCTGGTTCGGTAGCTGGTTCGGAGGTCGGTTCGGTCGATATTGGATCGCGTGTCATGTGGTGTGTGTAGATGGGTCTTCGAGTGGTGGTGCAGCGTCGGTCGAATCTGCGGCTCCACACACGGAGACGGCGTCGATCGTAACTTCCGTCCGAACCGTCCGTATCCCGGATGTACTACCGCGTACTCTACAGTTGTCAGGACAGTGTTGTAATCGTTCGGGTCCGGTGCGTCTCGGCGCTACTCAGCGCGGCCGCTCTCGACAGACGTCGACGGTGTGGCCGGTCGCCGTCTCGTGGGTCTCGGCCATCGACTCGGCGAGCGTCCGTCCCGACGTCGAACTCCGGAACCGACAGTGCGTACACCGCAACCGCCAGCATCCGGTTCCCATGCGGATACCTTGGCCCTCCACGTGATAAAATGCCATCCCGGTCGCCGGGGCCGACCGAAGTCACCGAACCGGTCCGACTCACGTCCCGAGCGGACGCGGGTTCCCTGAGCAATCGACCTCAGTTAGCTACCGCAGCTACGTTAGCTGGCTGAGGTTACCAACCGAGGTCCGTTGCCCTACTGCCGTGAGAACCCTCGAAGCTGCCGTCGTCGACGACTCGTGGGTTCGAGGCGGCGACAGCAGTCACGTAGACTGCAGTTTCGGGTCCTCGCCCTTGATTCCGAATGACCACACGGTCGGCAGGAGAGCGACTACCGCTCTCGAAGGAGTTCACCGGGGGGAGGTGGCGTCTCGTGGGCCGGTTCGGGTCACTCGTTTGATAACCACCCAACGGGGGTTGGGAGAACGCTTACGCGGCGAGACACGGACTGACTGTCATCTACGATACCGTATGACACACAACCTCGGAGTAGACGTCGGTGGCACCTTCACCGACGTCATCGTGTTCGACGAGGACACGAACGAACTCACTATCGACAAGGTGCTGTCGACGCCCGAGAACCCGTCGAACGGCGTCGTCGAGGGAATCGAGTCGGCGGTCGCGAAGGCTGGAACCTCCGTGGCCGACCTGAACCTGCTGTTCCACGGCACGACCGTCGTGACGAACATGCTGCTCGAAGAGACCGGCGCGCGGGTCGGGTTGCTAACGACCGCCGGCCACGAGAACGTGCTCCACCTCGCCCGAGCGTGGACGCCGGGGCCGCTGTACGGCTGGATGGGCATGGAGAAGCCCGCTCCGCTGGCGGACCTCGTCGACACGCGCGGCGTGGGCGGGCGCATCGGGTCGCCCGACGGTGAGGAGACGACACCTCTCGACGAAGAAGCGGTTCGGACCGCGGTCCGGGAGCTTCAGGATGCGGGGGTCGAGTCGCTGACCGTGGCCCTGTTGAACTCCTACCTCAACCCGGCCCACGAACGTCGGGTGCGTGACATCGTCGCCGAGGAAGCACCGGACCTCCCGGTGAGCATCTCAGCGGAGATCGTCCCGGAGTACGGCGAGTACGAACGCACGCTCACGACGGTCATCAACGACTACGCCCGTCCCCAGGTCATCCGATACCTCGACGACCTGGAGTCGTCGCTGGCCGACGCCGGGTCGAGCGCGACGATGAACGTCGTCCGCTCCGACGGCGGCCTGATGAGTTCGAAGGCGGCGACGCAGCGCCCGGTCGAACTCGCGCTGTCGGGACCCAGCGGCGGGGTCGTCGGCGCGGCGACCATCGCCCAGAAGAAGGGCATCCCCGACGTGCTCACCCTCGACATGGGCGGCACCTCGACGGACGTCTCGCTCGTCGAGGCCGGGAAGCCGGGAACCACCCGCCAGACGAAGGTCGGCTACCGCGAGTTCAAATCGCGCGCCGTCGACGTCAACACGGTCGGGGCGGGGGGTGGCTCCATCGCCCGCGTCCAGTTGAGCGGGTCGCTCCAGGTCGGTCCCGAGAGCGCGGGAGCGGACCCCGGCCCCGCCTGCTACGGACTGGGTGGTGAGGCACCGACGGTCACCGACGCGAACGTCGTCCTCGGGCGCATCCCGCCGTCGGTCCAACTCGGCGGCCGGATGGAACTCGACCGCGAGGCCGCCCGCGACGCGGTCCAGTCCATCGCCGACGACCGCGGCACCTCCATCGAGGAGGCCGCTCAGGCCATCCTCGACATCGTCAACGAGAACATGTACAGCGCGCTGCGGGTCGTCAGTGTCGAACGGGGCTACGACCCACGGGAGTTCGGACTGGTCGCGTTCGGCGGGGCCGGCCCGATGCACGCCAACGCGCTCGTCGACGTGATGGACGCCTACCCGCTCGTCGTCCCGCCCGGACCGGGCGTGATGTCGGCGTTCGGTTTCCTCACCTCCGACGTCCAGAACGAGTTCTCCGAGACGTACCTCAGAACCGACGAGGACGTCTCCGGCGACGAGGTCCGAGACGAGTTCCTGTCGATTCGCGACGAGGCGGCCGACTGGCTGGCTTCGGAAGGTGTCGAGGAGTCCGACCACGCGTTCGACTACTTCGCGGACTGTCGGTACTACCGCCAGGACATCCAGATGTCCATCCCGGTCGACGTCGAGAACCTCCGAGACGACGGTGGTCTCGCCGAGATAAAAGACGACTTCGAGGCACGCCACGACCGCCAGTTCGGCTTCTCGCTCGACGCGCCACTCGAAATCGCCAACCTCCGCGTCGTCGGGAAGGGGGCGATACAGGGCGTCGAACTGGAGGAGCAGGAACTCGGCGACGCCGACGCGAGTGAGGCCATCACCGGCCACTACGACGTCTACTTCGACGGCGAGTACCACGAGACACCAATCTACGACCGCTCGCTGTCGACCCCCGGCAACGAGATCTCCGGTCCGGCCATCGTCGTCGACGCCGACTCGACGGTGGTCGTCCAACCAGACCACGTCGCGAGGGTCGACCGCTACGGTTCCCTCGAGATAACCCGCGGTGAGAGCCAATGAGCAACGAGACACCGGAGTTCGTCGGCGACCACGACGTCGACCCGACGACACTCGACATCATCGAGAGCACGCTAGAGAACACCCGCTTCGAGATGGACCGGGTGCTGGAGACCACCGCTATCTCGCCGGTCATCCGCGAGCAGTCCGACCAGTTCCCGCTCATCGCCGACCGCCACGGGCGGATGGTGATGGGACAGTTCGGGTCGGCCATCGACACCATCATCGAGCACTCGCCGTTCGACTGGGACGACCTGGAAGAGGGCGACGTCATCGCGACGAACGACCCCTACTCCTGTGCGGGGGCGGTCTCACACACCCCCGACATGCTGTTGTTGCGCCCCATCTTCTACGACGGCGACCGAGTCGGCTTCGGCAGTCAGTGGGGCAACCTGATGGACGTCGGCGGGAAGACGCCGGGTAGCATGCCCGTCCAGGCGACGACGGTGTTCGAGGAGGGCATCCGTCTCCCGCCGGTGAAACTGTACAAGGCCGGCGAGTTGGACGAGGAGCTGCTGGCGACGTTCGCGCACAACACGCGCCTGCCCGAGCACGCCGAGGCCGACATCAAGGCGCTCGCCGCGGGGACGGCCGTCGCCGAAGAACGCGTCCGGGAACTGTGCGACCGGTTCGGGAAGGACACCTACCTCGAAGGCTGTGACGCCATCCTCGACCGGACCCGCGACGGGATGATCGACCTCATCAACGAGTTCATCCCGGAGGGCGAGCGCTACACGTTCGAGGACTACGTCGACGACGACGGGATGGGCAACGGCCCCATCAAACTCCACCTCGAGATCTACCGGGAGGGCGACACCGTCTACCTCGACTGGACCGGCACCGACCAACAGGTTCCGGGGACGGTCAACTTCCTCCTGAACGAGAAGATGTTCAAGATGTTCACCGGGGTGTTCCTCATCATGGCGTTCGACCCCCTGCTCACCTTCAACGACGGCTACTACGACCTGTTCGAGGTGACGCTGCCCGAGGGGACGGTCGTCCAGCCCGAGTACCCCGCGGCGCTCGGCAACCGCCTGCCGATGATGGCCCGCCAGTTCGACGTGCTCCAGGCGACGTTCTCGAAGCTCATCGACCAGTTCTCCGTCGCCGGGAGCTACGGCACCTCGCCGAACCTCGTCTACGCCGGGGTCGACTCCGAGGGCAACCAGTTCCAGATGCTCGAGATCCTCTACGGCGGCATCCCGGCGCGCCCCGGTGGCGACGGCCTCGACGGTCACTCGTGGTGGCCGCTCTTTCGAACGGTCCCCGCCGAGTACCAGGAGGCGTACTACCCACTGAGTATCGACGAGTACAGCACTCGCGCGGACACAGGCGGCCCCGGCGAGTTCCGCGGCGGTCACGGCATCACCAAGGTGTTCACGTTCGAGGAGGACGGGGCCATCACCTTCCAGGACGACCGCGCACACACCTACCCGTGGGGTGTCGACGGCGGGTCACACGGCGAGCGCAGCGAGAAGAAGCTCATCCGGACCGACGGCACCGAGGAGGCCCTGCCGTCGAAGGTCGAGAACGAACCGGTGAGCGCGGGCGACAAACTCGTCTTCCGGACCGCGGGTGGCGGTGGACTGGGGGACCCACTCGACCGTGACCCGGCGGTCGTCGCGACGGAGGTGCGCCGCGGTCTCGTCTCGGAGGCGGCGGCCCGCGAACGCTACGGTGTCGTCCTCGACGACGGCTCGGTCGACGTGGGGGCGACGGCCGACGAACGCGAGACGCTCCGCGACGCACGCGAGGACCTCTCGGAGTTCGACTATGGGCCGCTCCCGGACGACGAGACACTCGCCGAGGAGATCGCCGCCGAGCGCCGCACGTTCGACATGCGGTAGTCGGCGGAGACCGGCCCGAGCGTGCGGACCGGTTCGCACGCGGTCCGACGGTCTCGCCTCCAGCGCTACGATTATATTGTGTCGTGTCCTCAATACTCACCGACCGAGCGGCCGTGGGCGGTCCGTCCTCGACGACGACTCGACCGGCGACCGAGCGCCGCCCACCCCTCGAATCCGATCGTTATGGCTCCATCCACCCCGGGCCGATCCCCCCAGACGCCAGACCAGCACGTGACGTACTTCGACGACGACGGCACGGCGAAGCTCAGCACCGTCGTCGCACACTCGCTGGCGGACCTCATGGGCACTGACGTCCGCCACGCCGAGCGTGAACTCTACAAGAGCATCGACCCTGTCTCTCTCGACAGCCTGTTCCGAGAGCGCCACGACGGCAGTCCCCGGTACGACGGCCACACGTCGTTCACCGTCTCCGGGTACGCCGTCGTCATCTCGGCCGCCGGCGAGATTCGAATCTCGCCGATTCGACCGGAGGAGTAGGTCGCGAGACCACCTGGCGACCGTCGGCGACCGTCCGCGACCAGTGTGTGTCGACCCAACACGGCCATGTCCTCGCTCCTCGTAGGTGGTCGTCATGGAGTGGACCGACGACGTCGCGGAGTTCTACGCGGAGCGAGAGTTCGCCGAGAGCGTCGGCTTCGGCGACCGGCCGGCGCTGGTGGTCATCGACCTCATCGAAGCGTTCACCGACCCCGACTCGAACCTTGGCGCGGACGTCGATGACGTGGTCGAGCAGACCGCCCGACTACTGGCGGCGTTCCGCGAACACGACCTCCCGCGGTACTTCACCACGGTCGCCTACGAGGCGTCCTACGGCGACGCCGGCCGGTTCGTCGAGAAGGTCCCCGCACTGCGCGAACTCAGACTCGGCACCGACCGCGTCACCGTCGACGACCGCCTCGCACCCGAAGCAGAGGAGCGCGTCGTCCTCAAGAAGTACGCCAGCGCGTTCTTCGGGACGGACCTGTCGACAGAGTTGACGACCAACGGGGTCGACACGCTCGTCCTCGCGGGCGTCACCACGAGCGGCTGTGTCCGGGCGACCGCCGTCGACAGTCTCCAGCACGGCTACCGCACCGTCGTCCCCCGAGACGCCGTCGGCGACCGCGCCGAAGCACCCCATCGCGCGAACCTGTTCGACATCGACGCGAAGTACGGCGACGTCGTCGACACCGACATCGTCCTCGAAGCGCTCCGAGCGTGAGCGGAACACGACTCCGCGACGGCTCACAGCGTCACGGACCGACGCTCACCGCTCGATGGTCGCCCGCCCGCGGAGGTCCGCTGCCGAGCGGCCGACCTCGACGGAGTAGGTCCCCGAATCGACGACCCATCCTGCGTTCTCGTCGTACCGCCCCAGCGCTCGCTCGTCGAGGCCGATGTCGACGGTCCGAGACTCGCCCGAGGCGAGACGGAGCTTCCTGGCACCGGCCAACTCCCGGTCCGGTCGAGTCACGCCCTCGACCGTCGGCGGCCGGACGTACGCCTGGACCACCTCGCTGCCCGGTCGCTCGCCGACGTTCTCGACCGTGACGCGGACCGACCGGTCGTCGAGTGCCGTCACCGACCCGTATCGGAAGGTGGTGTAGGACTCGCCGTGACCGAACGGGAACACGGGGTCGACGTCGGCGGCGTCGAAGTGCCGGTAGCCGACGAACGGTCCCTCGTCGTACCGAGCCACGCCGTCGACGCCGGGGTGGCGGTCGGTCGACGCGGTCGGGTAGTCGCCCTCGGCCGCGAACGTCACCGGGAGGCGACCTCCCGGGTCGGCGTCGCCG
Source organism: Halomarina rubra (assembly GCF_023699475.1). Taxonomy (GTDB): domain Archaea; phylum Halobacteriota; class Halobacteria; order Halobacteriales; family Haloarculaceae; genus Halomarina; species Halomarina rubra. The sequence goes on from NZ_JALXFV010000007.1 coordinate 59,816, forward strand.
TAGAGCACCGACGCGACGGCGTCGCCGTGGACCTGACCGGGGTACCACGTCTCGACGATAGCGTCGACGTCCTCGTGCCACGGGAGTTCGACGGGGCCGCTCGACGCGACGACCACGACCGTCCGCTCGGCGGGCCCGG
>NZ_JALXFV010000007.1:59972-91965 GCF_023699475.1 Halomarina rubra
CGCCGACCGCCGCGACGAGTTCGTCCTGTTCGCCAGGGAGCGAGAGGGTCGCGCGGTCACGACCCTCCGTCACCGCGTCCTCGACGAAGACGACCGCGACGTCGGCCTCCTCGGCGACCGCGACGGCCCGGGCCAGCGACGGGGCTGTCGCCGAGTCGTCGCCCTCGCCGACCTCGTCGTGCTCCGTGCCGCTCTCCGCCGAGAGGTCGAACGGGAGTCGGTCGAACAGCGAGACCCGTTCGATGGCGGCGACGCCCGGTTCGACGGCGACCGTCCCGGTCGCCCGTGCCTCGATACCCGCCCGTGGGCTGGTGCTGTCGGTGGGTGTCACCTCCGAGGAGCCGCCACCGCCCAGCTTCGCGGTGTCGACGCCCGGTCCGAGGAGGGCCACGTCGGCGTCTTCGCTCACGGGGAGTACGCCGTCGTTCGACAGCAGGACCGTCCCCTCGACGGCGATTCGCTCGGCCAGGTCGCGGTGTGCGGTTCGGTCGAACGGGGCCGAATCACGCTTGTCGCCGTCCAGCAGGCTGAGTCGTGCCATCTGACCGAGGAGCCGCCCCACCATGTCGTCGAGTCGCGACGCGGGTACCTCCCCGGCGTCGATGGCCTCGCCGAGCGGGTCGCCGAACAGGCCGCCGCTCGTCACGTCCGGGAGGCCGTCGGGTGGCTCGTACGTCGTCGGGTCGAAGTCGGGGGAGAACGCGCCCTCGAACAGTTCGGTGGCCGGGACGCCCGGCATCTCCAGGTCGAGGCCCGCCGTCGCCGCCCCGACGGTGCTCGTGGTGCCGTGCCAGTCCGAGACGACGACCCCCTCGAACCCCCACTCGTCTTTGAGGACCTCGGTGACGAGTCGCCGATGGTCGCTCATGTGGGTCCCGTTGACGCGGTTGTACGCCGTCATCACCATCCCGACGTCTGCCTCGACCGCCCGCCGGAACGGTCGCAGGTACAGCTCTCTCAGGGTCCGCTCGTCGACGTCGGCGCTCACCGCACACCGGTCGGTCTCCTGGTTGTTGGCGACGTAGTGTTTCACCGTGGCGAGGACCCCTGCCGACTGCACGCCCGCGACGACGCTCGCCGCTAGCTCACCAGCGAGGTGGGGGTCCTCCGAGAAGTACTCGAAGTTCCGGCCGCACTGCGGGACGCGGACGACGTTGACGCCCGGCGCGAGCACCACGTCCTGACCGTGGGCGGTCGCCTCACGACCGAGCGCCGCGCCGAACGACTCGGCGAGAGCGGGGTCGAACGTCGCTGCCAGCGCGACGGAGGCGGGGAACGCCGTCGCGGTGCCCGTGTTCGTTCGAATCCCGAGGGGGCCGTCGACGAGTCGGAGCGGGGGGATGCCGAGGCGCTCGACGCCCGGGACGTAGCCCGTCGCCTCGCGGTCCGGGTCGACCGCACCATGGACGAGTCGGAGCTTCTCCTCGCGGGTGAGCGAATCGAGAAGCGCTGTCACCGCCGTGTCGGGTGCCATGACAGCTCATAGCGTGGCGCCGTCAACTGACTTTCCCCCGGATGGTCCCCGCGGGTAGTCGCCCACGAGCGGTCTCCGGCGCGAGGGCTCTCAGTTCGCGGCGCAGTTGTTCGGTCCGAGTTCGAGCGCCTCGCTGTCTCCGGTGGGCTGGCGCTTCCCCCAGTTTATCTGCTTGATCTCGTTGAAGTTCGCGGGTTCGTCCGAGAGACTCTCGACGATGGTCTCGACGAATGACGACTCGTCGTCGGCTTCGACGTAGCTCAGCAGTTCGTTGGTCGTCTCGGCTTTCAGGTCGCCCAGTCCGGTCGCGAGAGGGCGAATCGACTCCTCGCTGAAGTGTCCGGGGAGGACGACGGTGTCGTCGTCGAATCCGGTGAGACGCTCGAGGCTGTCGAACAGTTCGTTCGCCGCCGTCCGAATCGCGTCCTCGGACCCGTCTTCGAGGTCGGGGCGACCGACGCTCCGGAGGAACAGCGTGTCCCCCGAGAGGAGCGCGTCACCGAAGGCGAACGACGCGCTCCCGGGCGTGTGGCCGGGAGTGTGGAGTACGTCGAGTTCTCGCTCGCCAACCGCGATGGAGTCGCCGTCGGCGAGTTCTGTGACGCGGTCGAGTTCGGCCACGTCGTCGGAGTGGAGGTAGTAGGGGACGTCGAGTTCACCGGCGAGTCGTCGAGCGCCGGAGATGTGGTCGGCGTGGGCGTGGCTGTCGGCGACCCCGACGATTTCGAGGTCACGGTCGGCGGCCGCTTCGAGGTAGACGTCGACGTACTGGCTCGGGTCGACGACGATCGCTTCGCCGTCGTCGTGGACGAGATACGACACACAGCCGGTTCCGGGGCGGACGACCTGGACGACGCCGTCGACCCCGTCGACCTCGTACTGGCGGTGGGCACGACCCCACCCGTTCATCCCGTCGTTGATGGTAACCGCGTCGTAGCCGTGGTCGCGGAGGAACTCGGCGGCACGGGCGGACGTCACGCCCGCGACACAGATTACGAGGATGCGGCGGTCCGTCGGGAGGTCGTCGAGGTGGTCTTCGAGCGTCGAGAAGTCGTACTGCAGGAGTTCGTCGTAGATGGGGAGGTTGTGACTCCCCGGAACCGACCACTCCTCGTACTCGTCCTCGTTGCGAACGTCCAGGACGAACGGCGACTCGTCGTCGTCCTGGACGCGGTCTGCGACTGCGGACGGTGATACGCTGGTATTGCTCATCTCGAACAATACTACCAGCCGGCGACGTAAAAACGTACTGCCCGCTCCACCACGGGGAGCGGTCGACGAGGCCTCCATCACCTCTCTGTGGTCACTCCGGGTCTCGACTCGGCGAGTTCGCACCGGACGACTCTTGTCGTCGGCGACGGCTCGTCGCTTCGCGAGGCATCAACACCCAACGCCTGTTGGTGAAACTGCTTTTCAACCACCGAGTGAGAAGCTAGCAGAGTTCAATGACCGCACGAGAACGGCAGGGACCCCTCGACGGACTCCGGGTCATCGATATGTCGGGGATGATCAGCGGCGCGTTCGCGACGACGATGCTGGGGGACTTCGGCGCGGACGTCGTGATGGTCGAACATCCGAAGGTCGGAGACCCCATCAGGGAGTGGCCACAGAAGACCGACGACGGCGTGTCGCTGGCCTGGAAGTCGCTGGGTCGGAACAAACGCTGTATCACGCTCGACCTCGGGTCCGACCGGGGCCGAGCGCTCGCACTCGACCTCATCGCGGACGCGGACGTCGTCTTCGAGAACTTCCGCCCCGGGACGATGGAGCGGTGGGGACTCGGTCCCGAGGACGTCCACGAGGTGAACGAGCGGGCCATCATGGTCCGCCTCTCGGGGTACGGCCAGACCGGGCCGAAGTCCCACAAACCGGGGTTCGGCACCGTCGCCGAGGGTATCTCCGGGTGGGCACACGCCAACGGGTTCCCGGACCGCGAACCGCTCCTCCCACCCATCAGTCTCGCCGACCTCACGGCAGCACAGTTCGCCCTCCAGTCGACGCTGATGGCCATCTACGAACGCGACCTTGGCCGTGGCGGCAGCGGCGAGGGCCAGGTCATCGACGTCTCGCTGACCGAACCACTGTGGCGACTGTTCTTCGGCGACCTCGAGGCGTACGACCGGATGGGTCACGTCACCGAGCGCACGGGGAACCGACACCCCTCGACCGCCCCGCGGAACATCTACGAGACCGAAGACGGCTACATGACGATGTCCGCCTCCAACCAGAAGATCTTCGAGCGGGTCGCGGAGGCCATCGACAAACCGGAACTGATCGAGGACCCGCGGTTCGCGGACAACTCCAAACGCGTCGAGAACGTCGAACCGCTCGACGCGGCCATCGAGGAGTGGACCCGCCGACACACGACCGAGGAGGCCATCGACATCCTCGAAGCGAACGACGCCATCGTCGGCCCCGTCTACGACATGGCAGACATCGTCGCCGACGAGCAGTTCCAGGCGCGGGACTCGTTCGTCGAGGTCGAGGACCCCGACGTGGGGTCGCTGAAGACGTTCGCACCGGTCCCGAAGTTCTCGCGGACACCGGGTGCGGTGGAGTTCCTCGGCCCACAGCACGGCGAACACAACGTCGAGGTGTACGGCGGTGAACTGGGGCTCTCGCCGGAGGAGATAGCGACACTCGAAGCCGAGGAGGTCATCTAGATGCGTCTCTCGGACGTCACCCTCCGCGAGGGCGACCAGTTGCCCGGCCGTGAGTTCAGCGCCGAGCAGAAGGTCGACTGCGCCCGCGAACTCGACGCTCTCGGCCTCGACTTCGTCCAGCCAGGGTTCCCGGCGACGGGCGAGAAGGACCGGCGCGTCCTCTCTGACCTCGCGGGGACGCTCGACGCCGACGTCGTCGGCCTCGCCCGCGCGCTCGACCGTGACGTCGACGCCGTCGTCGACACCGGCGTCGAGGTGGTCGAACTGTTCGTCTCGGTCTCGGACCGACACCTCGACCACCTCCTCGGGATGTCCCGCGAGGAGATGCTCGACATGCTCGCGTCGGCGGTGGACTACGCCCACGACCGAGGCGCGACCGTCCACGTCACGCTCGCCGACGCGTTCCGGACCGACCAGTCGAACGTCGTCGAGGTCGTCGAGTCCATCGCCGACGTGCCGTTCGTCTCGCTCGCGGACACCGTCGGTGCCCGGACACCGACGAGCGTGAGCCGCTATCTCGAGACGCTCGGGGACACCCTCGACCTGGAGACGGTCGGCGTCCACTTCCACGACGACCTCGGCTGTGCGACGGCCAACGCGCTCGCAGCGTACGAGGCCGGAGTCGGCAAGGCGGACGTGAGCGTCGCCGGTCTGGGCGAACGGGCGGGCAACAGCCCGCTGGAGGAGGTCGTCGTCGCGTGTGCCGTCGACCTCGACGACGACCTGGGTGTCGAGACGCGAGAGCTCGTTCCCACGTGTCGAACGGTTCTGGAGACGCTCGGCGAGCCGTGGGACGACCGGAAGGCCGTCCTCGGGCCGACGGTCAGCGAACACGAGTCGTCCATCCACACCACGGCGATGCTCACCGACCCGGCGACGATGGAGCCGTACGCCCCCGACCGCTTCGGCGGGCATCGCCGACTCGTGTTCGGTGCCGGCACCGGCGAGAGCGGCGCACGAAAGCTCCTGGAACGCGCCAGCGTCGAAATCGACGACGAGGCGGTCGCACGCTACCGCGAGACGCTGGCGGACCACGGCCCGCTCGACACCGACGAGGCGCTCGCGCTCGCTCGCTCCACCTTCGAGGAGGAGTAGTCGAGTCGAAGCACGCGCGTCGGTTCGAGGTACGCGAACGGTCCCCGTTCGGCTCGTCCGGAGCCGACCGCGTCGGCGCTGTCGGCGGGGGTTGCCCGGCGGACCGTCCCGGACGGCGACTAAACACTTATCGGCGGAACCCGACGAGTGTAGGTGAGAGACCGCGATGTTCCAGGCCGAAATCCACATCCAACAGGAGCGGTACTGCGTGCTGTCGGGGCTCGCCGAGCGGTTCGACGCCACGTACGACATCGCCATCGAGGAACACCACGACCACCTCGTCACGTTCGTCCTCGAACTCGACAACGCGACCGACGAGCACGTCGCGTTCCTAGAGGACTCCGAACAGGTCGAGCGCGTCGAACAACTCGAACCGGGCCGGTACCTAGTGACGAAACGCTCCTGTGGGGCGTACTCGGCAATCGAGCAGAACCACGGCATCCTCAGACGCCGCAACCACATCACCGCCGACCACCGTGTCTACACCGTTCTCCTGTTCCGGCGGGAAGACCTCCGGGCGATGATCGACGAGTTCCGCGAGATCGGCGCGGTCACGCTCGGGAAGATAACTCGCTTCGAGGAGCCGACACACCGTCTGACCACCCGACAGGAGGAGGTCGTCAGCGCCGCGCTGGACCTCGGTTACTTCGAGTGGCCGCGGCGACTCAACAGCGAGGAGTTGGCCGCCGAACTCGACATCAGCCGCGCGACGCTGCTCGAACACCTGCGGAAAGCCGAGTCGAAGCTCATCACGGCCGCACTCGAAGACGGCCGACACACCGACCGAACCGGGTTCGCCGACCAGCGCCACACGCCGTAACCTCCACGCTCTCGGGCCGTGTGGGTCGTGAGGCCACCCTCAGCGCTGGGTCGGTGACAGCGACTCGTGGACGCGCTCGACGCTCTCCATGTTCGAGCGGAGCAGTTCCGTCGTGTCCCAGCGCCCCTCGACGAGTGCCTCCCGCATCGAGTCGCTGATAGTCACCTCGACGACGGTGTCGTCGTAGCTCACCCGCTCGTTCTCGACGTCGAGTTCGACGACCGTCTCGGGGTTCGCCTCGACGTACTCCTGGAGTCGAGCGATGGTGTCGTGGGGTGCCGTCGCGACGGGGATTCCGAGCGACGTGCAGTTGTCGTGGAATATCTCGGCGAACGACTCGCCGACGATGCCGTCGACGCCCCACCGCTGGAGCGCCTGCGGGGCGTGCTCGCGCGAGGAGCCACAGCCGAAGTTGTCGTTGACGACGAGCACCTCGCCGTCGGGGTGGCGGTCGAGGGGGTGGTCGCCGTGAATCGCCCCGTCGTCGTCCCGTCGCTGGTCGTGGAACGCGTACTCGCCCATCGCCTCGAAGGTGGTCTCCTTGAGGAACCGTGCGGGGAGTATCTGGTCGGTGTCGATGTCGTCGCCGCGAATCGGGACGCCACGTCCCGAGACGTGTGTGACCGTCGGGACGGTCGCCCCGTCGGTCATCCGACCACCTCCCGCACGTCGACGAGTTCGCCTTCGACCGCGGCCGCGGCGACGGTCGCCGGGGAGGCCAGCACCGTCCGCCCCTGTTTCGAACCCTGTCGGCCCACGTAGTTGCGGTTCGACGCCGAGACACAGAGTTCGTCGTCGTAAATGACGTCGCCGTTCATCCCGATACAGAGCGAACAGCCTGACTCGCGCCACTCCCAGCCGGCGTCGACGAACACGTCGGCGACGCCCGACGCCTCCAGTTCGCGTTTGACTCGCTGGCTCCCGGGCACCGCGAGCGCCCTGACGTCGGGGTGGACCGTCCGTCCCTCCAGCACCCTGGCGGCCCGCTCGAAGTCCGAGACGCGACCGTTCGTACACGTCCCGATGAACGCGACGTCGACGGGCGTACCCTGCATCGACTCGCCGGGGGTCACCCCTACGTGGTCGATGGCGTCGGCGGCGGCCTCGCGGTCGCCCGGCGGGAGGGTCGCCGGGTCGGGGACCGGTTCGGTAATTTCGACGGCCTGTCCGGGGTTCGTCCCCCAGGTGACCATCGGAGCGAGCCCGTCGACGTCGACGGTGACGTGGTCGTCGTAGACGGCGTCGTCGTCGCTCGCGAACGACAGCCAGTCCTCCGCCAGCGCCTCGAACGCCTCGCCGTGGGGGACGTGTTCACGACCCCGCAGGTACTCGACGGTCGTCTCGTCGGGTTCGACGTACCCCGAGCGAGCGCCGCCCTCGATGGACATGTTACAGAGTGCGAGTCGCTCTTCGACGTCCAGTCGCTCGACGGCGCTCCCGCCGTACTCGTAGACGAAGCCGACCCCGCCGTCGACGCCGAGGTCGGCGAGCAGTCTGAGCATCAGGTCCTTCGCGCTCACCCACTCGTCGACGTCGCCCTCGAGGTCGACCCGGCGGACGGCGCGCTTCTCGGCGGCGATACAGCCCGAGGCGAACACGTCGCGTATCTGGCTCGTCCCGATGCCGATGCCGATGGCACCGAGCGCGCCGTGGGTCGCGGTGTGTGAGTCGCCGCAGGCGACGACCATCCCCGGTTGCGTGAGGCCGAGTTCGGGCGCGACGACGTGCGTGATACCCTGTTCCGAGGAGTCGAGCCCGTAGTAGGTGATGCCCGCGGCGGCGACGTTCTCCTCGATGGTCGCCAGCATCGTCTCGGCCGTCTCGTCTGCCAGCGGCCGCTCGCGGCCCTCGACCGTCGTGGGGGCGATGTGGTCGGCGACGGCGACCGTCCGGTCCGGGTACGCGACGTCCAAGCCGCGCTCGGAGAGCATGCTGAACGCCTGCGGGCTCGTCACCTCGTGGATGAGGTGGAGGCTCACGAACAGCTGGTCCTGACCGTTCGGCAGCGTCGCGACCCGGTGCCGGTCCCACACCTTGTCGTACAGCGTTCGTTCGCTCATTGCTACCACACCTACTGCGCCGACGGCTATCCCCTCTTCTGCCAACCCCCGTTGGGTAGTTTTACTCGTCGCGTCGCGACTCCGCGCCCCTCCGGTGGTTCGGGTTGATGAGTCCGTAGCGATGCTCGTCGACGTAGCGGCCGATGCCGTACCAGTGGTCCTCGAGGACGCCCTCCAGGTCGAACCCCAGTTTCTCCAGCACGCGGTTCGAGGCGTCGTTGTCACCGACCGTCCGTGCCCACACCTTGTGGAGTCCCAGTTCGTCGAATGCGTGAGTGAGACAGAGGTCGGCCGCAGCGGTGGCGTAGCCGTTGCCCTGTTCCTCGGGTGCGACCCAGTAGCCCAACTCGGCGTTCCGGCCCTCCAGGTCGACGTTCTTCAGGGCGACGCTCCCCACGGGCGTTCCGTCGGTACAGACGAGGAACGTGTGGCGGTCGGCGGCCTCGACCGACGCGGCCACGTCGGACTCGTCGACGGGCGAGCGGTACGTCTCGTACCCGTTGTGCCGAATCCGCGGGTCGTTCAACACTCGGAGGACGAACTCGTAGTCCGCCTCCCGCACGGTCCGAAGCTCTACGCGACCGTCGTCGAGGAACACTGGTCCTGGCATGCCCGAAGTTTCCGGGACACCGACATAAACTCCCGGCACTCGACGACCCGTGGAAACTCGCCCGGCGGTTCTCCGACCGCCTCGCGAGACTGGCCGACTGTGTCACGTCGCCGTCGGGTTCATCGGGTCGTGGCCGGTCGTCGCGCCCCTCGGAGCCTCACTGACGCTCGCCGACGGTCGCCGTCCCGGTCAGGACCGTCTCGCCGTCGCGCTCGCGCTCGACGGAGACGTCGAGGACGCAGTCGTCGTCGGCGACGACCGTCCGCGCGGTGACGGTGTCGCCGGGCCACACACGCGAGCGGAAGCGGACGCCGAACGACCGCACGCGGTCAACGCCGACGAAGTCGGTGACGGCGTGGGCGGCGACGCCGGCGGTGAGCATCCCCTGCCCGAACACGCCGCGGTGTCCCGCGACCGTCGCGAACGGTTCGTCGTAGTGGATGGGGTTGAAGTCGCCGCTCGCGCCCGCGTAGCGGACGAAGTCCTGCCGGGCGAACGGGCCGACGGTGACGGTCGGGCCGACGTCCCCTTCGGCGAGCCTTAGGGGGTCGCTCGGTTCGGGGACGGCGGTGCCGACGTCGATACCCGACCGGACTGGCAGTCCCACGAGGTCGTCAGCGGTGTTGGCGTCGCGCGGCGACTCCGTTCGGTCGTCTTCGCGGCCGCCGACGGCAGTGGTACTTCCGGCATTCGCCGCCGTGTCGGTGGCCGCTCCGTCGGTCTCGATGGCCGTCGCGTACTCGGAGAGGACGTGTTCGCCGTCGGCGGTCCGGTACTCGGTGGCGAACTCGGCGAACGTCATCGTCCCGCCTCGTCGTCCCTCCCGATGGTAGACGTCCGCGAGCGTCGTCTCGCCGTGGAGGTGGTCACCAACGAACAGCGGCGGGCGTACTCGTAGCGCTGCTCGCCGTGGAGGACGAACTGCGGGTCGAACCCGAGGTCGAACGCGTCGACGCGGTAGCGCGGGAACGAACTCACCCGTGGGAACGTCGGCGGGGCCGGAACCGCCGGGAGCCCACGCGCCTCGGCGGCGCTCGCCGAGCGGTACGCGGGGTCGTCGTCGCCGACGGCACGGGCGAACTCCTCGACCTTGCCCGCCTCGACGCGGAAGTCCTCGACGGTCCGCTTCGTCGTACCGACCGTCGCTTCGAGGTCGGCGATGTCTCGGTCGGTCACGGTCCCCTCACCACGTTCGGGGTGGGTGGTCGCGTACGTGTCACGGTTATCGAACTCCTGGCACCGAAAACGATTAACTGTCGGGTACAGGTAGCGAACACTATACATATTTCTGACATGACCGACGAGAGCCGAACCGGGAACGTCGCCGCCCTGTTCGCAGAGACGGCCCGGGTCCACCCGACGCACTCGCCGTTGAGGCGGGCGGCAGGCGGACGACCCACGAGGAACTCGGGGCCGCGACGGGCGCATTCGCCGGCGGTCTCCACGAACTCGGTCTCGAACCGGACGACGTGCTGTTGCTGTATCTGCCCAACTGCTCGCAGTACCTCGTCGCCGCGCTCGGGGCGTTCCGTGCGGGCGTCGTGCTGTCGCCTGCGAACCCGCAGTACAAGGCTCGCGAACTGTCCTACCAGTTGGACGACGCGGGGGTCGACGCCGTCGTCACGCACCCGGCGCTACGTGGTCACCTCGCCGACGGTATCGCGGCGGCGTCGGCCGACCCGGTGGTCGTCACCGTCGACGTGGGCGGTTACGCCGAGGCGAGTGACCGCGCTGATGCGGGTGATGGAAGCGGGGGCAGTGAGGGCGGCCGGGCGCGACCAGCACGCGCGAGGACGTCGCGTTCGAGACCGTCCGAGGCGACCCGGTGACCGTCGACCGGGCCGACGGTGACGTCGCGTTGCTCCCGTACACCTCGGGGACGACGGGACGCCCGAAGGGGGTGCGACTCACCCACCGGAACGTCCGGGCGCAGTTGCTCACCTCGCTCGTCAGCAGCGGGCGGGTGGCCGGTGACACCGTCAAGAGCCTGCTCTACCTCCCGCTGTACCACATCACGGGGTTCACCCACACGGCGATGCAACCGCTGGTCCGCGGCGGGGGTCTCTACCTCCGGAACCCCGCTGAGTGGAACGCCGACGAGGCGATGGCGACCATCGAGGCCAAGGGTATCACGCACTTCGTCGGCGTCACGGCGATGTACGTCGACATGGTCAACGCCGAGACGTTCGGCGACCACGACCTCTCGACGCTCGTGCAGGCCGCGGAAGGAGGTGCGAAGATGTCCGTCGCAGTCCAGCGGGAGTTCGAGGGGACGGCGAACGTCCGGATGGCAGAGGGGTACGGACTGACCGAGACCAACGGCGCGACCCACTCTCAGCAGCGCTCGACGTTCGGCGCTCGCCACGGCACCATCGGCCAACCCCTGCGGATGGTCGACGCACGCATCGTCGACGAGAGCGGCGAGGAGGTGCCCATCGGCGAGACCGGCGAACTGCTCGTCCGCGGCGCGCAGGTGATGGCGGGCTACCACGAGATGCCGGGGGCGACCGCGGAGGCGTTTACCGACGACGACTTCTTCCGGACCGGCGACGTCGCCCGCCGCGACCCGGACAACTACTTCGAGATCGTCGACCGCAAGAAACACGTCATCATCACGGCGGGCTACAACGTCTACCCGAGCGAGATAGAGGAACTCCTCCACGAACACGACGCCGTCGCCGAAGCGGCCGTCGTCGGCGTCCCGGACGAGCGACGCACCGAGGTGCCGAAGGCGTACGTCGTCGTCGGCCCCGGCGTCGCCGCCGGCGTGGACGTGACCTGCGAGGCGCTCAAACGGTACTGTCTGGAGCGACTCGCCGAGTACAAACACCCCCGCGAGGTCGAGTTCGTCGCGGAACTGCCACGCACCGCCAGCGGGAAGATACAGAAGTTCAAACTCGTCGACGACTCGGCGTCGATCGAGCGCGACGGGTGACCGCGCGGCCGAGGCTCGCCGAAGTCGACCTCGACGCGCTCACACGCGCCGATACCGCCGGACGCCGTCTCGGAACTCACTCGTGACGCGACCGGCATCCTCCAGATACCCCAGCGCCCCGATGGTGTCGAGCAGTGCGGCGGGCGGGTCCAGGCGTTTTCCGCGTGCGTCGGTGACGGCGACGGGAGCGACCGCCTCGCCCGCCGGCACCGCCTCGACCACGTCGGCGATCATCTCGTCGAGACGTTCCCGTGACGCCGCGAGCACCGCGTCGTACGTCTCGAAAACCGGCCCGTGGCCGGGGTGGACGCGGTCGAACGCTCGTCCGTCGAGGCGGTCGTACGCGCGGTAGTACTCGGAGACGGCGTCTTCTGCCCCACGGTCGAGGCCGACGTTCAGCGCGGCCGCCCGGAACGGTTCGACCAGCACGTCGCCGGAGAACAGCAGTCGGTCCCCGCCCAGCGTGACTGCGAACGCGGCGTGGTCGGCCTGGTGACCGGGGGTGTGCAGCGGGGTCACCGTGTGCTCACCGGCGACGAACGACCCGCCGAAGTCGAACCCGACGTCGACGTCGTCCGGTGAGAGCAGTCGACGGTTCCGTCGCAGCGAGTCGAGCGCGCGTTCGACCTCGGCGTCGACCCGGTCGTCGGGGAGTCCGACGGCGTGGGCGGTCTCGCGGACGCCCGCTTCGAGGTCCGCTTCCGAACGACGGAGTCGGTCGAGGGTGGGTCGCGGCGCGTACACCGTCGCTCCGGCGTCGGCGATTGCGGGGGCCTGCCCGAGGTGGTCGCTGTGCGGGTGTGTCACCAGCAGGTGCGCGACGTCCTCGACGGCGTAGCCGTGGTCGGCGAGACCGGCTTCGAGTTCGTCCTCGCCGGTCGACCCGGGGATGCCCGCGTCGACGAGCGTCGGTTCGCTACCGTCGAGGAGGTAGGCCGCGACGGTCCACGGCGGCCACTCGATGCTGAACTCGATGCGGTGGACCGCCTCGGCCCTCGGTTCGACCCGCTCGTGGTCGTACGACCGGTCCATACCCCACCGAGCGGGGCCGCTCACTTAACGCTACCACTGTCCACGGTTCTCGTCACCAACCGTCGTGAGTCGGTGGCGACGGGAACGTCGCCGCACAGTCCGTACACTCGACGACGGTCCGTCGCTGCTTGCCGAGGCGGACCCGCAGGGTCTCACCACCGCAGTCGGGACACGGAGTCGGAACGCGCTCGCACCCACAACCGGGACAGACGAACCGCGGGACGTCCTCGTCGGTCGCCAGTCGCATCCAGTCGTGTCCACAGTCCGGGCAGCGAACGGGGAATCGGAGGGCGTCGGTCTCTCGTGGTGCGCCGATAGCCAGCACGACGAGGTCGCGGTCGCCCGCGTTCCGGCCGGACTGGAACTCGCCGGGGGCGAACCGGACGGCCGCTCCCGACTCGACGGTCAGCGTCTCGGTCACCACGTCGTTCGGCTCGTCGGCCGCGGGGTCCTCCGACGGGGGGAAGACGAGCGTCTCGAATGTCGCAGTGCCCCGCAGGACGACGAACACCTCCTCCTGGTCGCCGTGGGCGTGGAGACCCGCCGGGAGTTCGTCGTCCGGTGCGACCCGGTAGTGGTTGAGTGCGAGACCGCTCGTCCCGAGCGGACCGGCGAGCCCTCGCCGTTCGACGCCCCGATCGTCGGCGTCGGCGGTGACCTCCTCCAGCGCGATAAGGTCCATGTGTCCGGTGTGGTGTGGGGCTTCGGAGGTAGTTCTGGTGTCCGCGACCGCCGACCGTCAGTCGAGGTGGGCGACGAGCACGTCCCGTGCGGTCTCACCGAGGCGCTGCATGTCCTCGCGGGTCCGGTGGAACTTCGGCTCCCAGTCGTCGGTGCCGAGGTAGTCGCTGACGACGAACATCGCGCCCGCGTCGACGTCGCGGTGGTCGGCCACGGTGAAGACGGCCGACGCCTCCATCTCGACGGTGAGGACACCCGCCTCGGCGTAGCGTTCGACCTCCGCGACCGTCTCGCGGTAGATGGCGTCTGTCGTCCACGACGGCCCGACGTGAAACGACTCGTCGCGCTCGGTCAGGAGGTCGGTCGTCGCCGCGAGGACTGCTTCGCTGGGGTGGGCCATCCGCGCGCTCTCGACGTAGTGGTGTGAGGTGCCTTCGTCTCGTATCGCGCCGTCACAGACGACGAACTCGCCCATCTCGACTGCGTCGTCGAGACAACCGGCAAAACCGACCGAGAGGAACGCCTCGACCCCGTCTGCGACGAGTTCTTCCAGTAGCATGACCGTGGTCGGCGCACCGATACCGAAGTTCCCGAGCACACCGACGCGCCCGTCGGTCGACTCGAAGGCGAAGAGGTCGCCGACGTAGTGCCCCACGAACTCGCCGTCGTGGGTCTCGGTGAGGTGCTCCATCATGGTGGTGCTGTAGCAGACGATGACCGCCTCGGGGAGGGTCGCGGCGTCACCGTCGCTGTGTTCGCGGCGGTAGTCGCTGTGCTCGGCGGGCGTGAACAGCGCCTCCCCCCGGTGCTTGCCGGGGTGGTTCGGGAACGGCATCGTCCTCCGACGAGAGAGGCCACCTATTTCACCGTTTCGTGGGTGTGTGGGGTGGTGTCGTGGCTCTCCACTGGTCGTGGGGGCCGCCGTCCCCGCGTCGCTAAAACTTCACTGAGCGAGCACTGAAGGCGACGGCGACGGTCGATGTGGTATGCTCTGGCGCGCGCGGGTCTCGGCGGTGGCCGGTGAGGGCGGAGACGAAGACGAGTGCGACGTGAGTGACCGACGGGCGTCGGCCCCCGCTCCGGGGACGGCCGAGCGTGAGGCTCCCGTCGCCACCGCCGGCGAAGCGTCGTGACCGTACCGTCCGTCGGCCCGCTGCCGTCCGTCGAGGGGTGCGTGGACGCGACCGCGGGTGAGTCGGGCCGTCGGTCCCGACGGTAGCCTTACGCTTCCGGAGACTAAACCTGTGGTATGAGCGAGAAGACGAGCGAACGGACGCGCAGTTCCGACGAGGGGCTGGGCGACCGGGCGACCGACCGCCTCGACTCCTGGACCGGGATGGACCGGCCGGGGAGAACTAGCGACAAGACCGACCGCGTGATGCGCTACGGTAAGTTGGCCCTCATCGCGCTCGTGGTCGCCGTGGGGACGTCCTTTTTCGGCAGTCTCCTCGCACAAATTCCCATCATCGGCCTCCTCGCGGGCGTGTTCGGTCTCGTCAGCGCCCTCGCGTGGCTCGCGTTCATCGTCTTCGCGGTGCTGTTCGCCTACCCGCTCGTGAAGGCGATGGCGAGCTAAACACCTCTTCGCCGTCGTCGACAGTCTCTCTGGCGAATATTTATCCCCGACTGCCACGTCCCCCCCGACGAGATGGCTCCCTCCCGCCGCGATGCCCTCCGCATCGGTGGCACGACACTCCTTTCGCTCACCCCACTCGCCGGCTGTCTCGACGACTCGGACCCGTCCCCCGGGGACGAGACGTCGGTTCCGACCAGCGACCGCGTGACGCACGGGCCAACGACGGTCCCACGCTCCGAGGACCCGACGGCGGTCCCGATTCTCGAACGCGACCAACTCGCCGTTCCGGAACTGGTTACGCTGTACTCGTCGACGCAGTTGGGGCCAGTCGGTGACCGCTCCGAGCAGTACCTCCTCGTAAACTCGACGCTCATGGACGGGGCCACTCCCCCGGTCGAGTCGATCGAACTGGTCGCGGGTGAGTCCACGTACGCGCCGATGACCGGGTTCGGGACCGGCTACGGTCTGCAACACTCGCGAGGGTTGGGACGGGTGTACGGCACTCGGGAGGTGGGGTGGCTGGTGTTCTGTCTCCCGAATCCACTGGAGGCGACCACGGCGACCGTCTGCTGGCCCGAAGGCGAACTCCCAGTCACCGCGACGGCGATGTCGGGGTTGACCCGTCCCCCGACGACGTTCGTTGTCCGCGAGTTCTCGACGCCCGACACCGTCGACAGCGTAGACGATGCGGCGATGACGTTCCGAGTCGAGAACACGGGTCCGGTCGACGGGACGTTCGTCGCGACCGTCTATCGTGCCGGGAACGAGCGTTCACCCCTCAGTGCGATCAGGATACCGATCGAAGGCGGTTCGACGGCGTCGTGGGACCAGGACTTGACGCCGTCGACGTGCTGTCGGAGTCTGACCGGTGCTGCTGAAGGAACGTCGTACACGCTCCGGTGGCGAGACGGCCAGCGGTCGACCAGCATCACGCTCGACCGACCGGTTCGTCCCTGAAAGCTTATTCCCTGCCGTCACTTCGTCCCGACGAGATGGCCCCTTCCCGCCGCGACGCCCTCCGTATCGGTGGCACGACACTCCTTTCGCTCACCCCACTCGCCGGCTGTGTCGGTCAGTCCGGAATGCCGGAGACAGAACCCCCGACCGAGTCGACTACCTCGCCACGAACGACCCAGGTACCACCCGAGGACCGCGCGGCCGTCCGACTCACCGGTCCGACGGTCGCGCCGGAACTGGTCGCGCTGAACAGTCCGGACTCTATCACGACGTACGGTGATCGCGGCCGCCAGTTCCTCGTCCTCGACGCCACCGTCGAATCCGGCAGTGCACCCGTCTACAGTGCCTTCGAGCTTCGGACCGAATCGAAGACGTACGAGTCAGCGCCTGACGCTGGCTACCAGGGGATGATCTGGAACCGTGGCCAGCGCTACGAGTACGAGCGCGAGTCGGGGTGGCTGGCGTTCGACCTCCCGAAACCGCTCGACACGGAACACGCGACCGTTCGATGGCCCGGCGGGGACTACCGCCTCGACCGGTCCGTACTCGACCGGTTGAACCGACCGCCGACGTCGTTCGAGGTCCGCGAGTTCTCCGCGCCCGAATCGGTCGATAACTACCAGCAGGCGACGCTCACCGTCCGTATCGCCAACACCGGCGACCGGTCGGGGACGTTCGTCGGCGCGCTCAACCGCATCGGGCCGGCGGTCGCGTACTCGCCCGAGGTAGCCCTCGAACAACGGATTCCGGCGGGCGAGTCGGCGACCTGGACGTACTCACACACGCCGTCGCTGGACGCCCGCGAGAGCGGCGAGTTCCCAGACATGCGGCTCTCGCTCAGGTGGCGTGGAGGTTCGGAGTCCGTGACCGTCGGCATCACCGACGGCTGACGGTTCCGTTGCTGCCGGAGGGTTCGTGACGGCTGACTGTTCTACCGAGTGTGTCGTGGTCGAAAACACACCGCGTGGGTCCGCTCAGACGAGCTGTCGGAGAGCGCTGCCGTCGGGGTCGACGAACACGCCGTCGTCCTCGCGGACGTCGACGAGGTCGGCGTCGTCGAGCACCGGGAGGTGACAGCGGTACAGCGACAGGAGGACGCGGTCGTAGCGCTCGTCGCCGGCACCGTACGCACCGGTGCCCTCGGCGTCGAGGACGCGTTCGGTCAGGCGGTCGAGCTCGACTGCGTCCTCGTCCGACGCGAGCACGCGGAGGAGCGTTCGACGACGAGCGTCGGCGAAGAGCCGACCGAGCGTCGCAGTGGCCAGCGGCTTCGATTCGTCGTCGTCGAACGGCGGGGTCGTGCTATGAATCGACATGGGTCGTGTCTCGTTCGTTCTAACACGACCACCCCCATTACCAGTTGCACCTAATCAGATAGGCAATGTTGCAGCTCGATTTACTTTGTAATCGACGAATGTACTCCCGTGTTATGATTTTGGGCGACAGTGATGTGGATAGAACGGACAGAACCGGCCGAAGACGGTCAGACGAAGGACCTCGTGGTCGCGAGCGGGCGATTGGAGTGCGAGACGATTCGACGAGGGTGTCCGAGGCGTCGGGGTCTCGGAGTTGGCTCTCGCGAGGATGGTCGCGGAGACCGACGCGTCGCTCGCTGGATGGTCGTTGGAAGGGACGGAGAACGCGTGCGCGGTGTGACGCGTCGGTGGAGGGCGAGGGGTCGACTCACCGACCGACGGGGCGGACGGCTCAGCTTCGGAACTGGCTCTGGACTGCGGCGACGGCCTGACGGAGTACGGAGGTCGTCGAACGGTCGGGTTCGGCCGGGCCGATCATCGCGGCGTCGTCGGCCGTCGCCGTCTCGGTCTCCGGCGTGGGTGTCCCCGGCGTCGGCTGGCTCGTCGCGGTCGGCTCCGCCGGTTCTTCGGTCCCCGGACGGCTCTCGACCAGAGCGTCGACGACGGCGTCGAAGAGACAGCCGGTCGAGAACGTCCGGCCGGTAGCGTCCTCGCCCAGCGCGTAGGTTCCACGTCGAGAGACGGCCTCCCGGACGGTGTCCTCGTCGCTGGGGTCGAACGACCCCGCGAGGGCGTGCTCGCCGACGAACGTCTCGGTCCGGACGCGGACGTGGTCGCCCTCGACACGGACTTCGGGTCGCTCGTTTCGCAGCGCTTCGACCGCGAGCGTGTCGGCCAGTTCGTGTTTCCCCGCCGCACGTAGCTCTCGTAGTCGGTGAGTCACTGCCATGAGGACAGATACGTGACGGAGATAGTTCAGGCTTTGGGCTGGTCTCTCTCGTTGATACGTATGTGATAAGCTGCCATAGTCCTTCCGACCGTCAGTAGGGGTCGATTTGGCGGCGTGCCGTAACAGGGCTTAAGCCTATCAAGGGTACATATCGTAATGAGATGGATTATCCCACCCGTCAGCGCGAGCGCGAGCGCGAGTCCGAGGCCGAGACCGAGGAACAAACGGAGGGTAGAGAGGCCGAGCGCGTGTGCGACGAGTGTGGGTCCGGGAAACTCGTCAACACCGACGACGGTCGCGAGCTCGTCTGCGACGAGTGTGGTCTGATCGCCGAGGAGACGAACATCGACCGCGGTCCGGAGTGGCGGGCGTTCAACCACTCCGAGCGCCAGCAGAAGTCCCGTGTGGGTGCGCCGACGACCCAGACGATGCACGACAAGGGACTGACCACCCAGATCGACTGGAAGGACAAGGACGCCTACGGGCGCTCTATCTCCTCCGAGAAACGCAGTCAGATGCACCGCCTGCGCAAGTGGCAGGAACGCATCCGCACCAAGGACGCCGGCGAGCGCAACCTCCAGTTCGCGCTCAGTGAGATCGACCGGATGGCCTCGGCACTCGGCGTGCCACGCTCGGTACGCGAAGTGGCGTCGGTCATCTACCGCCGTGCGTTGAACGAGGACCTCATCCGTGGCCGTTCCATCGAGGGCGTCGCCACGAGTTGTCTCTACGCGGCGTGCCGCAAGGAGGGCATCCCGCGTTCGCTCGAAGAGATCACCGAGGTCTCGCGGGTCGAGCGCAAGGAGATCGGCCGCACGTACCGCTACATCTCCCAGGAGCTCGGGTTGGAGATGGAGCCGGTCGACCCCAAGAAGTACGTCCCGCGGTTCTGCTCGGAGCTCGAACTGAGCGAAGAGGTCGAGGCGAAGGCCAACGAGATCATCCAGGTCACCGCCGAGAAGGGCCTGCTGTCGGGCAAGTCACCCACTGGCTACGCCGCCGCGGCCATCTACGCCGCCTCGCTGCTCTGCAACGAGAAGAAGACCCAGCGCGAGGTCGCCGGCGTCGCGCAGGTGACCGAGGTCACCATCCGCAACCGCTACCAGGAGCAGATCGAAGCGATGGGCATCTGAGTTCGACGCCCGTCGACGACGCATCCCGCACCACTCCGGCCCGTTCGCGAAGTTCGTCCGTTCTTACCTGCCGAGCCGTCGCCACTCCTCCTGCGGTCGACTGAGTGCACGATACAGCGACCGGAGGTGGAACGGACCCCACTCCTCGTCGCCGAACGAGAGGTCACGATCCGTGAGCGCGGCTCCGTAGTTCTCGGCGAGCAGTCTCGTCTGGTGCGCCGCGGTCAGTAAGGGGGCGTAGCTGTTCGACGAGTGTGCGACGTCGAGCGCGTACGCGGTGTCCTTCGCCCAGGCGGACGTCCGAAGGCGGGCACGTTCACCGGCGTCGTCGACGCGAACGCCTCGCGGTTCCGTCTCACCGTCGTCGGTCTCCCTGGCACGCTCGAACCCGCGAGTCGGAACGGACGGTGGGTCGACGTAGACCGACGGTATCTCCCACTCCAGCAGGTCGACGACTTGGTCGGGGTCGACGCCGTTGTGCGAGAGAAACTCACAGACCTCGGCAGCCATCGTCGCCCGAATCGACGCTCGGAGGGCGACCCCCAGTTTGACGACGTGGCCGTTTCCTACCCCCTCGAAGAACTCGTGGGTGTACGCGAGGGCGTCGACGACCGGGCGAACGCTCTCGTAGTCGTCGCGCTCCCCACCGACGAACAGCGTGTAGGCGGGTTCGTCACCTTCGGCTCTGCCGGGGCCGTGGCGGGTCAGTCCGCAGTCGACGTAACCGGCGTCTCGCTCGCGACAGCGCCCGTGGTAGTGGACGTCCAGGTCCGGCGTGGTCGTGCCGGTGTCGACGACGGCCTGTCCCGGTTCGAGCGCGTCAAGAACGCCGTCCGCCCCCTCCATCGCCGTCTCGACGGCCTCGCGAGTCGGCAGTGCGAGGACGACGACGTCCGCACGGGCTGTCGCGTCGGCGGCGTGTTCGGCGGCCGCCGCGCCACGGTCGACCGCGTCAGCGACCGCCTCGGGGTCGACGTCGGAGACGACCACGTCGTAGCTCTCGCGAACGAGTTTGGTGACGAACCACTGGCCCACCCGCCCCGCACCGACGATGCCGACGGTCTCAACGTTCCTCCCGTCACTCCGGTTCGTCGACGGCTGTGTCATCGTACGTCGGGCCACGCGTGCGGCCCCGAAAAACGGTCGGGCCGGCGTTACTCCAGTCCCAGTCCGTCGCTCATCGAGTTGCCGGGTTTCGGGACGCCCTTCGCGGTCACCGTCTCGCCGGTCATGAACGACGCGGCGGGGCTGACAAGGAACTGGACGAGGTCTGCTATCTCCTCTGCGTGCCCGATACGGCGGTCGACTGTCTCGCGCGCGGGCATCTGCTCGCTCTCGATGCCGAGTGTCTCGGCGACGCCGGGGGTCTGGACGAGTCCCGGTGCGACGCAGTTGACGCGGATGCCGTGGGGTGCCCACTCGACGGCGAGCGTCTCGGTCAGCCGGATGATGGCGGCTTTTGCCGCGCCGTAGTGGCTCTCGCCGGGAGCGGCGTGCTGGCCGTTGACCGACGAGAGGTTGACGATGCTCCCGCCGCCGTTCTCGCGCATCACCTCGCCTGCGACCTGCGAGCAGTGGACGGTCCCGTTGAGATTGAGGTCGACGATGGCGTTCCAGCCGTTCGGCGAGATGTCCTCGAAGGGGGCGACGAACTCGCCGCCCGCGTTGTTGACGAGGACGTCGGGCGCGCCGAACTCCTCGACCGTCGCGTCGACGAGCGCTTCGACCTGTTCACGTTCGCGGACGTTACACTCGACGGCGAGTGCGGCCCCCTCTGTCTCCTCGTCGATTCCCTCGGCGACGGGGTCGACGCGCTCCTGTGCCCGCGAACAGATGACGACGTTCGCGCCGCTCGCTCCGAGCGTCTCCGCGATGGCCCGTCCGATACCCTGGCTCGCGCCGGTGACGATGGCCGTCTTCCCCGCGACGGCGTAGTCCGGTTCGTGCATGGCGAACACGTGGCTCCCCGTGGCATAATCGTACCGGCGACGTCTGGCGATTCGTTTCGAACCACTAACACTTGTTTCTGCTATAGGCAGCTCGTAATAATATGTCCGGCAGTCGAGGTCCCGGTATGGGTGTCGACGTACCGGAGTCGTGGGAGCCGGACGACCTCTCGAAGGACGACGCGCTGTCGCTCGTCTCGCGAGCGCAGCGTCGAAACGTCCTCTACGCACTGCTCGAAACCGACGACGGCGCGCTCACTCGCCCTCAACTCGTGGCTATCCTCGCGGCGGGGCGTCGCGAGAAGCCGCCGGAGGACGTCGACGAGGAGGTGCGACGGACCATCGCGAAGTCACTCGACCACACCCACTTACCGAAACTCGCCGACCACGACGTCGTCGTCTACGACCGTGAAGCAGACCACGTCGAACTCACTGCGACCGCGACCGACGTCCTCCCGTTGCTCCAGTACGTCTCCGACTCGGAGTGACCGGTCGAGGTAGGTCCGACGGGACCGACCGTCACGGGCTACTCCATGAGGACCGTGAACCCCCACGTGTGTTCGGTCGTCTCGCTGGCGGGGGTGTCGCCGGTTCGGTCGCCGGCGCGGAACGTCGTCTCGAAACGGTACTCGCCGACCGGCAGGCAGGCGTCCTCACCGGGGGCGGCGTAACAGTCGAGCGTCTGCTCGACCGACGCGCCGGGGTCGAGCGTGACCACGCGGTACTCCTGGGTGACGGCGATGGGGTCGGTGAGCCGCCAGCAGCCGGGCTCGACGGGGTACTCCTCGCCGGTCGGGAGCAGCGCCAGGTAGCCGTCGGTGTCGGAGACGTAGGCGAACACGACGGTGCGGGCCTCGCCGACGTCGACGGGCTGGTCGCCGGTGTTGGTGACCGTCACACGGAGTCGTGGCGGTGTCTCGTCGGTCGCGACCGGTTCGACCACCTCGACGGTGTGTTCGATTGGGCCGTCGCTCTCGTCCGTGCCGACGAGGGTGATACCCGGGCCACCACTACCGGCGGGTCGCGTCCCACCCGCGTCTTCGGTGCCGTTCGTCGGCAGACCGTCCGTGGTCTCCTCGGTCGGCGCGTTCGTGGTCGGTGCGTCCGTCGTCGGGTCGGCCGTCGCGTTCGGCGTCGTGGTTCGGGTGCCGTCGCTCCCGGTGTCGACGGGGGCCGCCTCGGTCGATGGGTCGCTCTCGCCGACACAACCGGCGAGGGGGAGGGTCGCGGCGAGGCCACAGTACTTCAGGACGGTTCGGCGGGTCGTCATCACTATCGCATCGTCGTGGCCGTCCATAACGACGCCGGAGCATCAAACCCCGGTTTGGCGCATCGAGACCCCCGACAACGAGTGCATCGGACGTCGTGAACCGTCCCTACGCCACGTGACGTCCGCGGTCGGACTCCTTGACGAACGTCTCGTGACCCGACTGGTCGTGGTGGCCCACGGCCTCGACGTGTGCGATGAACGACGTCGTCCACCGCGGTGATCTGAAGCGACACTGCTCGCACTGTGCTCGAAACGCCCGGTCGTTCTCGCTCGGCATCTACCCCCGCTTCGGACGGGGTGCCCCTCGTAACGCGGTGACTGCGGGGCGAAAGGGGGTCGCTACTGCCGTCGCGCCGCGGCCCGTGACTCGTGTCGACGGCGGTCACCGGCGCGCGGTCTGTCGAACTGTTCGGTGTGAGAGGCGGAGTCTCCGGTGAGTAGGTGGTCCGAACGCGTCGCTCCGCGTCGGTGGTGGCGTAAGGGGAACGGCGCGTCCCGGGGTGACGCCCCGACCGCGCCGGCATGACAGGTACGACGTGGGAAGCTGTGACAGGACTCCTCGTCCACGTCGTCTGTTCTTTCGATACAGTGGGACATAGTTACACGCAGGCTGACGAGTCGTTTGGCGGTCACTACCGACCGGTTTTCGGGCACCGACGCTCCGTGGACGGGACGATGGCGCTCCGATCACACGTCGGGGCCGGCGACCAGACTATGCGGGTCGCGCTCCTCTCGGAAGTATGGTGAGAACGACGACGGTCGCGACCGGCATCGTCGGTGGCCTGTTCGCCGCCGCCGGTGGGTGGACTCTGTACCAGCGTGCGACGACAGAGCAGGTCCCGTACGCGGTCGTCGAGACGATCGACGGTGTCGAACTTCGACGGTACCCGGAGACGGTGCTCGTCGAGACGATCGCGTCCTCGGAGAACGAGGCGTTCCGCAGGCTGTTCCGGTACATCTCGGGCGCGAACGAGGGGGCCCGAGACGTCGAGATGACGGCACCCGTCGAGACAGACCGCGGTACCGGCGAGTCCATCGCCATGACTGCACCGGTCGAGGTCGAGCGGGGGAGTGGGTCCGCGTCGTTGGGGACGGACGTCTCGATGACCGCGCCGGTCGAGGCAGAGCGCCGCGAGGACGGCGTCCGGATGGCGTTCTACCTGCCCGCGTCGTACGACGGGGAGTCGGCCCCGCGGCCCAGCGACACGTCGGTCGAACTGTCGGTCGTCCCCGAACGGACGCTCGCGGTGCGACGGTTCTCCTGGCGGGCGACCGACGCGCGGGTCGACCGGGAGAGTCGCGCGCTACTCGACACGCTCACAGCGGCCGACGTCACCGTCACGGGCGACCCGTTCTTCATGGGCTACGACGCGCCGTGGACGCTCCCGCCCCTCCGGCGCAACGAGGTCGCCGTCGAAGTGGCGAACTGAGCGGTGGCCGCTCAGACCTCGGGTACGCCGTCGATGCAGCCACGAAGCTCCGCGCACAACACTTCCGTCCGGAAGCTCATCGTGTGACGGTCGTCCTCGGTCAGTGCACCGCTCGCGGCCACGTCCTCGACGAGCGCCAGCAGGTCGTGTTCGAGGTCGGTCACGTCGTCGGTGGTCGGGTTCTGGTTCGCTTCCATACACAACTGGAACACGGGGTCGACCCTGTGTCGTTCCGATACAGGTGTTGTGCGACCCGTCTCGAGGGGCTACAAGGATAGCGACAGCGACCCTGACACTCCGACTTCGAGGGCGAAGTCGGCGGTCGGTCGCCGGTGCGAGCGGTGCCGGGACGGTCGCCTTCGCGCGGCGTACGGTTTTGTAGCGACCGGTCGTACGGGTGTCCATGAGTGTGCCCGTCGTCGCGTCGCGTCGAGTCAGCGTCCCCCGCACCGGACCGGCCGCCGGTGGTCGCGCCGGACGGGACGAGGGCGGTCGCCCCAGATGAGTCTCCGTTCGCGGCTCTCGAAGTCGACGCTGTTCCTGTGGGGGCTCCTGGCCGTCTTCGGGGGTCTGTCGGTGCTATTGGTGGTCGCGTACCTCCAGTTCGTCCTGCTGGCGGGTCTGCTCGGCTACGTCATCTACCCCGTCTCCGCGAGGCTGAAGACCCACCTCGGTCGGACGATCGGCGCGGGCGTCACGTTCGTCCTCTCGCTGGTCGCCGTCGTCGCGCCCGTCGCGTTCGTCGTGGTGGTCGCCCTCGGCCAGGCGCGGTCCATCCTCGACGACGTCACCCGGTCGTCGCTGGTTAACGCCGGCAACGGCCTGCTGGACGAACTCGGGGTCGGACTCGACACGATGGACGTCGTCGCGATGCTGACCGACGCGATGCGCGCCGGTTCGCGTGGCCTGCTCGGCAACGCCTACGCGCTGCTCGGCAGCGTCACCGACTTCCTCATCGGGCTGGTCGTGTTCTTCTTCCTCCTGTACTATCTCCTGCGCGACGGCGACCGACTCGTCGCCTGGACCCGGTCGGTGACGCCGCTGTCGCCCGCGGAGACCGACGACCTGTTCGCGAGACTCGACCGCCTTCTGTGGGCGTCGGTCGTCGGGACCGTCGTCGTTGCCGCCGTCCAGGCCACCCTCACCGGCATCACGTTCTCCGTGCTCGGGTTCGCGAACGCGGTGTTCTGGACGCTCGTGACGTTCCTCGTCTCGTTGCTTCCCGTCGTCGGGGCGTCGGTGGTCTGGATTCCGGCGGTGGGCTACCTCCTCCTCGTCGAACGGACCGTCGACGCGCTCGTCTTGCTCGTCGTCGGGTCGGTCGTCATCAGCGGGTCGGACAACGTGGTCCGGCCACTGGTCGTCCAGCGCAGCGCCCACCTGAACACGGGCCTCGTTGTCGTCGGAATCTTCGGCGGTCTCGCGGTGCTCGGCGTCCTGGGTCTGTTCGTCGGCCCGGTCGTCGTCGGCCTCGCGAAGTACCTCGCCGAACTGCTCGCAGACCGACACGGAGTGAACGGAGAAGTGACTCACGAACCGGGAACGCCGGAGTCCGGGGGTGAGGAGTAGCCGTCGACCCGCTCAGTTCAGCGCCTCGACGGGGTCGGCGAGGTCCTCGGGGGCGTCGACCGGTCCGTTGACGAACAGGCCGTGACCGATGATAGCGACCGCGAACAGGCCACAGACGGTGACCGACGTGGTCGTCGCCACGGTCGTCAGTGTCCCCACGACGAACCCGGTCGCCATGCTCGCGAACACCCCCAGCAACACGAGGTCGTAGTACTGCCACGTGTAGCCCATAGGCTACCTTCGGACGCCGGAGTGAAAAATCGCCGGGCCGGTCGAGCCTTCGCGAGTCACTGACCGTCGCCAGTCCGGTGGCGACGCTCCTCAACCAGGGCGGCGACGAGGTAGGTCAGGCCGACGACGATGGCACGCGCTGTCGCGTCGCTGGTCGAGACGGTCGTCCCGAAGACGACCGCGACGACGAACAGACACGCGCTGACTCCCAGGGCGGTCGCCGTCAGTACGAACACGAACTCACTGAGTCGGCCCAACGCCCAGTCCCCGGCGACGAAAGGGTAGGCCCCGCCGACCGCGACCACCGCGACGACCGTCCTCACCCCCGACGCCGAGAGCGGGCCGCCGAGCGCCGCGTCGGTGACCGTGACCAGTGGGTAGGCGAGTACCGCGAGACCGAACGCGGCGAGCAACAGGTCGACCGTCGGGAGGACGGCCCGTTCGAACAGGCCGTCGTCGGTGGTGGACACTATTCTCGGGTGGCAACTGCCCGGATAAAACGGTTCGGTCGGTGGCTCCTCGGCCCGCCCTACGGCGTGACGATGTCGCGGATAGCGCCGCCGGTGCCTTCGGCGACCCACCGCTCGACGATCTTCCCGTCCTCGAATCGGTACCACGTCAGGCCGCTGTCGAGGGCGACCTCCTCGCCGGTGACCGCGTGGGTCCCCGACCACGAGTAGCGTGCGCCGACCTCGTCACCCTCGGCGACGGCGTTGTCGATAGTGACCGTCAGGTCGGGAATCGCCTCCCACACCGTGTGGTAGAACGCGCGTAGCTCCTCGAGACCGTCGGCGTCGGCCCCGTGGAGGACGAGGTCCTCGCTGTAGCTGTCGAGATACTGGTCGCGCGTCTCGGGGTCGTTGTGGTGGGCGATGGACTCCCGGAGGAGTTCGAGGTTGGTGTCGGTACTCATACACTCGCCTCGCGGTGCGGGGGCTTGAAACCCCCCGGCGGGGACGGTCCGGTGGGAGTTCACTGCTCGTGGTGATGGTCGCACTCGGACCGACGAGACCGGGAGAGGGCTACCGATCGCCCACATCGTTTCCGTCAGCGCAGCCCCACTCCTCTGACGGCGAGTTCCGAGAACGAGCGTTCGCACGTTCGGACCGCCAGTGGAGTTAAGCCGACGGAAGTGACATTGAACGAACAATGAACGGTGAAGCAGAGTCCGTGTACGTCGTCGCCGAGGCGGGGGTCAACCACAACGGCGACATGGAGCAGGCAGAGCGACTCGTCGACGCCGCCGTCGCGGCGGGAGCCGACGCCGTGAAGTTCCAGACGTTCGTCGCCGACGCCCTCGCGACCCCCGACGCGCCCAAAGCGCCGTATCAGGAGGAGACGACGGGCGAGCAGTCACAACACGAGATGCTGCGCGAACTGGAGTTGGCCCGCGAGGACCACGAGCGCCTCCAGTCGTACTGTCGCGAACGCGGCATCGACTTCCTCTCGACGCCGTTCGACGTCGACAGCGCGTCGCTGCTCGACGACCTCGACGTCCCGGCGGTGAAACTCGGGTCGGGCGAACTCGACAACTCCCCCCTGTTGCGTCACGTCGCGGGGTTCGGCCGCCCGATGATCGTCTCGACGGGGATGGGGACGATGTCAGAGGTGCGGGCGGCGCTCGACACGATTCGGTCGGTCGCGCCGGACCTCCCGGTGACGTTCCTCCACTGTACGACGGCTTACCCCGCCACATTGGAGGAGGTCAACCTACGGGCGATGCGGACGATGGCCGACGCGCTGGCGGTCCCCGTCGGCTACTCCGACCACACGACGCGGACGGAGGTGCCCGCGCTGGCGGTGGCCGCCGGAGCGACCGTCGTCGAGAAGCACTTCACGCTCGACAGGACGCTCCCTGGCCCGGACCACCGCGCTTCGCTCGAACCCGACGAACTGGCCGCCGCGGTGGCGCTGGTCCGTGACGCCGAGACGGTGCTCGGGAGCGCCGAGAAGGCCCCGACAGCGACCGAACGCGACAACCGACCGGTCATCCGCAAGAGCCTCCACGCGAGCACGGACGTCGCCGCCGGCGACCAGTTCACCCCCGAGAACGTCTCGGTCACCCGCCCGGCGGACGGCCTCTCGCCGACGGCCTACGACACCGTCCTCGGGTCGACCGCTCGACGGTCGCTGTCGGCCGGCGAAGCTATCACCGAGGCGGTCATCGACCGCTCCATCGACGAGTGAGTTGACCGTGCGCCCGTCCTCACGACGTCGCGACGGCAGCCAGGACACACCGATGGACTTCGAGGAGACCCACGAGGCGTTGCTCGCGCTCGAACGGACCTGCCGCCCGGACCGGGTGGTCAGCGACGGCGTCCACGTCTGGGAACTCGTCCGGTTCACCGTCTTCCGGCATGTCGTCTCCTCGCTCCAGCAGTGGGGCAACCCCCACACGAAAGCCGAGCGCGACGGCCGACTGTACGCCGCCCGCGCGGGCCTCCTCGGTCGGAACCTCGTCCGACGGAACCCGTTTCTCGCCGGCGAGCACGACGTGCTGTTCTGGGGCCACCCCCGCCGGAAACGGCTGGACGACGGTCTGTGGTGGGACATCTACTGTGACCCCATCACCGACGCCCTCGACTTGGACTACCTCCACGTCGAAGCGCCACACGTCAACCGCCACTTCACGCCCGCGAAGACCGAGGCGCTCCGGTACGTCGACGGCATCGAGATAGCGGGCGAACTCGGCCAACTCGTCGGGTCGACCCTCGACCGGCCTCGGTTCGACGCCTTCGCCGGCGTCGAGCGAGCCATCGAGGAGACGTTCGGTGTCACCGTCCCCGTCGACCGGTTCGCCCGACAGCACCTCGCCTACCGGCGCACCGTCCGACCACTGTACCACCGCCTGCTCGCCCGGGTCGACCCCGAGGTGGTCGTTCTCGTCGTCGGCTACGCCGGGCGCGAACCGTTCATCGAGGTGTGTAAAGAACGAGATGTCACCGTCGTCGAACTCCAGCACGGTCTCATCGACCGCTACCAGTACGGCTACTCGTTCCCGGAGTGGCGGACGAAGGAGACGTTCCCCGACCACCTGTTCACGTTCGGCGAATTCTGGAACGAGCAGGCGGCGTTCCCCGTCCCCGACGACCACGTCCACGCGGTCGGCTACCCCCACCTCGAACGGAGCGTCGCGGAGTACGCCGACGTCGAGCGCCGCCGGCAGGTCACGTTCGTCTCGACGGGCGAGGTCGGCCACGTCCTCTCGAAGTGGGCGGTCGACCTCCAGAACCGGCCGGACTGTGACTGGTCGGTCGTCTACAAGCTCCACCCGGGAGAGGCCGACCGCTGGCGCAGCGAGTACCCGTGGCTCGTCGGCTCGGGTGTCGACGTCGTCGACGAGGAGGGCCGTCCGCTCCATCGCCTGTTCGCCGAGTCGCAGGCGCAGGTCGGGGTCTACTCGACGGCGCTGTACGAGGGCATCCGGTTCGGCCTGCGGACGTTCCTCGTCGACTTCCCCTGGATGCCGTCTCCGCCCGCGCTCACCGCTCGAGAGACGACGACGGTCGACTCGGCGGCCGACCTGGCCGCGGCGCTCGAGTCGTCGGGTGCACCCCCCGACGACAGCCGGTTCTTCGCCCGGAAGCCACTGGAGACCATCGAGCGCCTGCTGGTGGACCTCCAGAGCTGACGCCTCTCGGCCGTCGACCGACGCTCCGGAGACTCTGAATGTCGTGATTACGTGGCGCTCTCCCCGTCTCGACGCCACCTCGCCAGAAAGCTTAACTCGCTGATAGGTTTATATGGCCGAAGAGTGACGCTCCGGAATCGTCTCGGTGGTCGGAAGGCCAAGTCGGTGAGACTCATCGTCGGGTACAACCCGGTCCTGACGGGACTCATCGTGCTGCTCGGCTGTGCGACGGCACTCCTCGAGGGCGTCGGCGTGAGCCTGCTGTTGCCCATCCTGGAGGTCGCACAGGGAGCGACGCCCTCGGCGGACTCGGGTGGGGTCGTGGGCGTGTTCTTCCAGGCGTACTCGCTGCTCGGCGTCCCGTTCACACTGGAGTTCATGATTGCGGGCGTGAGTCTGGCGATGGTGTTGCGCTATCTGGCGAGTTTCGGCGTCGACTGGGCGCGGGGGTACCTCCAGACGATGTACGTCAAGGACGTCCAGAGCCGTGCGTTCGAGCACGCGCTGGACGCGAAGGTCGGGTTCTTCGACGTCCGTGGCTCCGACGAGGTGCTCAACACGGTCATCACCCAGACGAAGTACGCCGGCCAGGCGATTCGAAACCTCGTCTACGTGTTCGAGCAGTCGTTGCTGAGCCTCATCTACCTCGGGTTCGCGTTCTACATCTCGCCGTGGCTGACGCTCGTCGCCCTCGCCAGCATCGGCGGGTTGACCTACCTCGTGCGGAACGTCGTCGAACCGGGGTTCAGCGTCGGCGACCGGGTCGCGGACGCCAACGAACGCATCCAGACCGCCGTCCAGGCGGGTACCCAGGGCATTCGGCCCGTCAAACTGTTCGGCGTCAAACCCGAGGTGCTCGGGTCGTACCACGACGCGGTCGACACGTTCGCCGAGGCGAACGTCACGCTCCACCGCAACGACTCGTTCGTCGGCAACATCCACCAACTGCTGCTGTCGCTGGTCGTGTTCGCGCTCGTCTTCCTCGCCCTGCGCTTCACCGACCTGACGTTCAGCGGCCTCGTCGTCTTCCTGTTCGTGATGTTCCGACTGGCCCCCCGCATCAGCAACCTCAACCGACGCATCTACACCATCGAGAGCGACCTGCCCCACGTCGCCCGGACCGAGGAGTTCGTCACCGAACTCGGCGAGTTCGAGGAGTCGGACCCCGGGACCGAGACCCCGCCCCGCGAGTTCCGCTCGCTCGTCTTCGACGACGTCTCGTTCTCCTATCTCGGCGAAGAGCGTGTGCTCGACGACCTCTCGCTCGAAATCGGCTCGGGCGAGTTCGTCGCCCTCGTCGGCCAGTCGGGGTCTGGGAAGTCGACGGTCGTCTCCTTGCTGACACGGCTGTACGACGCCGACAGTGGGGAGATACGTCTCGACGGGACGCCCATCGAGGCGTTCGACCTGGCGGCGTGGCGCTCGCGGGTCGCGGTCGTCCAGCAGGACCCGTTCATGTTCGACGACACGCTCAGACAGAACCTCACGCTGGGGCGACGTGACGCGACCGACGGGGACCTCGACCGCGTCTGTCGCGTCGCGCAGGTCGACGAGTTCCTGTCGGACCTCCCGCGGGGGTACGACACCCCCATCGGCGAGAACGGCGTCCAACTGTCGGGCGGCCAGCGCCAGCGCGTCGCCCTCGCCCGGGCGTTGCTGAAAGACGCCGACATCCTGGTGCTCGACGAGGCGACGAGCAACTTGGACACCGACCTCGAACGCGAGGTGCAACGCGAGATCGAGGCGATGGACGGCGAGTACACTATCGTCGCCATCGCTCACCGACTCTCGACGGTCCGGAACGCCGACCGCATCTACACCGTCCAGGACGGCCGCGTCGTCGAGTCCGGCACCCACGAACAGTTGGTCTCGCAGTCCGGGACGTACGCCCGCCTCTACGCGACGCAGGTCGGCGACTGATCGAACGAGCGCAGACCGACCGGCGGCGCTCCACTCCCCGCCGGTCGATTCAATACGCTGGCGGCGAACAGTAGTCCAGACTACACGATGTCGAGCGAACGACCGACGGCGACCGGCCGACCGGGGGGTGAGTGACGTGGGAGAGACGGTGTTGTGTGTCGGCGCACACCCGGACGACGAGGTGCTCGGTGCCGGTGGGACGCTCGCCGCCCATACCGCTCAGGGTGACGAGGTCCACGTCCTCATCGTCACCGAGGGGTCGACGGCGCAGTACGACGACCCGTCGATGGTCGCGCAGAAACGCGACGAGGCGCGGGTCTGCGCCGACCGACTCGGGGTCAGCGAGGTCCACTTCGGCGACCTCCCCGACATGCGGTTGGACGACTGCGCGCACGTCGAGGTGAACGCCGTCGTCGAGGACTGTGTCGAGCGCGTCGGCCCGTCGGTCGTCTACACCCACTCTCGCCAGGAGGTCAACCGCGACCACCACGCGGTGTACGACTCGACGGTCGTCGCCACCCGCCCCGGCAGCGGCGTCGAGCGGGTGCTGGCCTACGAGACGCCCTCCTCGACGGACTGGGTCGGCGGGGGCCACGACCAGTTCGCGCCGACCGTCTACGTCGACATCACCGACCACCTCGAGACGAAACTCGACGCGTTCGCGGCCTACGAGTCCGAGACCCGCGCGTTCCCTCACCCACGCTCGGCGGAGAGCCTCCGGGCGCGGGCGACGACGCGCGGGGCGGGCGGCGGCG
>NZ_JALXFV010000007.1:91970-141660 GCF_023699475.1 Halomarina rubra
GGGGCGCCCGCCGGCGTCCCCGCCGCCGAGGCGTTCTGTCTCGTCAAGGAGGTTCGGAGCGCGCCGTGACCGACCCCAGACACGTCGTCGTGGTGACGGGGACGCGCGCTGAGTACGGCCTGCTCTCCTCGTCGATGCGTGCCATCGAGGCCCGCGACGACCTGCGACTCTCCATCGTGGCGACGGGAATGCACCTCTCGCCGCAGTACGGCCACACCGTCGACGACGTTCGGGCCGACGGGTTCGAGGTGGCGCGAGAGGTGCCGACGCTCGTCGACGGCGACTCCGGAGCGGCGATGGCGAAGTCACTCGGCCTCGGCGTCTCGGGGATGGCCGACGCGCTGGCGAGCCTCGACCCGGACGTGGTCCTCCTCCTCGGTGACCGCGGCGAGGCGTTTGCCGCGGGCGTCGCCGCCGCCCACATGAACGTCCCGCTCGCGCACGTCCACGGTGGGGACTCGATGGACGGGGCCATCATCGACGACAGCATCCGCCACGCGCTGACCAAGTTCGCCCACCTCCACTTTCCGGTGACCGACCGGTCGGCCGACCGCATCCGAAAGCTGGGCGAGGAGCCGTGGCGCATCGAGACTGTCGGTGCGCCGGGCCTCGACGCCGTGCTCGCCGGGGAGTACGACACCCCCGCGGCCGTCCGCGAGCGTCTCGACCTACCCGACGACGGCCCGATCGCGCTCGTCGTCCAGCACCCGCTCACGTCTGCGCCGGACCTCGCGGGTGAGCAGATGGCCGCGACACTCGACGCCGTCGCGGCGCTCGACGTCCACCCGCTCGTCGTCTACCCGAACTCGGACGCCGGCGGTCGTCGCGCCATCGCCGAGATAGAGCGCCGCGCCGACCTCACGACGGTCCGCAGTCTCCCCCGCGAGACGTACCTCGGGGTGATGGCTGCCGCGGACGTGATGGTCGGCAACTCCTCCAGCGGGGTCATCGAAGCGCCGTCGTTCGACCTCCCGGTCGTCGACGTCGGTCCGCGCCAGGAGGGTCGCGAGCGCGCCGACCACACGCTCCAGGTGCCCCACGACCGCGACGCCATCCGCGAGGCCGTCGAACGGTGCCTCACGGACGAGGCCTTCCGCCAGCGAGTGGCGTCCTGCGAGAACCCCTACGACCGCGGTGGCGCGGGCGAGCGCGTCGCCGCCCGACTGGCGACGGTCGATTTGGGCGAGGGCCTCCTGCGCAAACGCCTGACGTACTGAACGGGACGTTCGTCAGCGGTAGCCCAGGTGACGCAGGCGGGTCTCCGTCTCTTGGGTGGGCTGGACGCCTGCGCTCGTCTCGGTCCGTTCGACGACCGGTGTTCTCCGGGCGAACGCACGTGCGGTCTCCAGCAGCGTCGCACGGAGTTCGGACGACGGGTCTGCATCCGGGTCGCCGTCTCCTCGGACCGCTGAGAGCCGGTAGAACTCCTCGGCGAGCGGCCCATCGGCCAGTTGGTCGAGGCTCGGCCGCTTCGGAAACCGACCCTCGAACGTGAAGATCGCCTTGATACCGTCGTCCTCGACCGCGACGTTGTAACAGTCCGGAAAGATACGTTCGACGATTCGCGGGCCGGTCGGCGGGTCGTCGTGCCAGGGCCGTCCCTGACACTGTTCGGGCGGTTCGACACCGAGTTCGCGTGCGACGGTCGGGAGGAGGTCGACGAGGTCGACCCGGTCGCGTGGTTCGAGCGACGAGTCGGCCGGCGGCTTGACGGCGACGAACGGACGGACGTTCGCGTCGTTGAGGCTCGTGTGGAGGTAGAATCCGCGCTCGCCGAACTCCTCCCCGTGGTCGCCGGCGACGACGACGAACGCGTCATCGAACAGGTCGACGCGTTTCAGGTGGTCGACGAGGCGTGCCACCTGCCGCGCCACGTAGTCGACCGATGCGGCGTAGTACTCGCGGAGCGTCGAGACGGTCGCCTCGTCTATCGGGAGGTCAGAGCGGAGCTGTGTGCGATAGCCTCGCTCGGGATCGTCGGCGACGTCCGAGACGGTCTGCTGGTACTCACGGATGGCGCCCATGTCGACGTCGCTGACGTCGTAGCGGTCGAGTGGTGGCACGTACGGGAAGTGGGCGTCGAACAAGTGGGCGAAATAGAACACCCGGTCGGCTCCTGCCTGGCGGTCGGCGTCAATCCAGTCGACGATGCGGTCGACGTTCGTCCCGGCGTCGACGGGTCGTCCCACCCAGTCGGTCATGTCCTCGAATCGGAACCGGTGACAGCCGCGGCCGAATCCCGACTCGGGGAGGACCCGAGTGTGACTGACTAATGCCGAACACCGGTAGTAGTGTTCGCTCAGAAACTCCGGCAGCGTGATCAAGTCGGGGTGAATCACGGAGTCCCGGTGACCGTCGAGCCAGCCGACGTATCCGTGGTCGCCGGGATGGACGCCCGTGAACAGCGACCCGTGTGCCGGGGCCGTCCAGAACCCTTGGGTGCGTGGTTCGGACGGGACGAACGCGTCGTCACCGAGCGCGTCGAGTAGCGGGTCGATGGCTCCCTCGACGTCGTACCGGAGTGTGTCGACCGAGACGACCACGATGGGCGGCGCGTCGCCGGTACCACCCAGCGACGGCGTCGTCATCGAGACGGCTCGTCGTGGCTCGTACCGGCGGTCCGACAGGCGGTCGAACGCCCGAACGCCGTACTCCTGCAGTCGGTCTCGGCCGGCCGTCGCCTCGACACGGACCTCGCCGGCGGTCGCGGGCGCATCGAGAGCGAACGACACCGGAATGGTCGCCGCGTCGTCGAGGCGTGCCTCGTCGAGACCGGTGAACGACCGCCGCTGGGTGACGGTACCCTCAGTTGTGTCGAACCGGCCGACGACGGTCAGGTTCCGTGTCAGCTTCACGTCCGTCAGCGAACAGGCGACGTGGGTGAACGGCTCCGTCGACTCGAAGACGACTCGGGGCGTCTCCTCACAGTCGAGCGTCGCGTGATAGCGTGTCGCGTCCCGGACGAACCTGACGGTCTTCACCTCGGCGGGCGATGCCACCCACGACGGTGTCTCGTGACCGGAGACGACGAGTCGCCCGTCGATAGCGGACCGCCAAAGGGGCGCTGCGTAGGGGGCGACGCGGTCGAACAGCGTCCCGGCGTACCGTTCGAGCTGCTCGGAAACGTCGACTCTCACCGGGACTCTATCCATGACGACCTATCGTTGAGTGAATGTGTCGATATAAATACCGGTCGCTGAACACTCCAAAGGTCGGCAGGTCGGTGAGTCGGTCGCGCGGATTGCCGGAACACATACGTTAGTCATTTGAACGACAATTTCGGAGTGTATGCGCGTCGTCTTCGTCACGCACAACGACCTCGGGCTCGCGTGCCTGGAGGAACTCGTCGACCTCGGGGCAGATGTACGGGCGGTGTTCACCCGGCCGAGACGCGAGGCAATCAGCGACCAGACGGACCTCTCGCGGTTCGCGGCGGTCCACGACCTCCCGCTCCACGAGACCGACGACGTCAACGACGAGGCGGTCCGCGAGCGTATCGCCGAGTACGACCCAGAACTGTTGTTCGTCGTCGGCTGGTCGCGACTCGTCGACCCCGCCGTCTTCGACCTCGCGAGCGTCGCGGCACTCGGCATGCACCCCGCGCCGCTCCCGCGTGGCCGGGGCCGTGCCCCTATCGCGTGGAGTCTCATCAAGGGTCTCGACGAGACGGCGCTGTCGTTCTTCCACCTCGTCGCCGAGGCCGACGCCGGTGACCTCGTAGGGCAGGAACCCATCCCCATCGCCGAGACGGACGACGCGGGGTCGCTGTACGCGAAGGTCGTCGAGGCAGGGCGCACGTTGATCCGCGAGTCCTACCCCCGATTCGAGGCGGGGGAGGTCCCCCGCGAGCCACAGGACGACACCGAGGCGACGTGGTGGCCCAAACGCGTCCCCCGTCACGGTCTCGTCGACTGGACGCGCCCCGCCCACGAACTGTACGACTGGATTCGCGGGCAGACCCATCCGTACCCCGGCGCGTTCTCGACGCTGCACGGCCACGAGGTGCGGTTCTGGGCCGCCCACCCACCGACCGGCGAGCGGGTGTTCTGCGAACCGGGCGAACTGCTGGCGGCCGACGGTGAGACGCTCAGAGTCGGCACCTGGGAAGGGGCCATCGACCTGACACGGGTCGGGGTCGACGGCGTGGAGATACCAGCGAGCGACCTCCTCGACGAGGAGTGGGCGAGTCTCGGCGACTGCTTCGCGAACGCTCGGGACCTGCTCGGTGACGGCTCCTGAGCAGGCGGTCGGGACGATGGCGCTGGCCGACAGTAGCCCCGTGGTAGCCCGACGGGAGACGAGTCGACGGCCGACTCAGTACGAGGAGAGTCGCCCGTAGTCGTCGCCGTCGGCGTCGTCCTCGTGGGTGATGGTCACCTCGACGTAGTACGTCTCGCCGTCGACGTCGATGCGGGCGTTGTCGAACGGCGGGAAGGTGAGCGCACGGAGTCGGTCGAGCAGGTCGCGGACGGTCGTCTCCTCGTCGGGGTCCAGTTCACAGAGGTCGAGGAACTCGCGTTTGTAGTGGGTCGTGGCGCGCGTCTCGTCCTGTGCGGTCGCCCGAGCGGTGCCAGTCTCGACGGCGGGCCACGTCTCGACAAACAGGTCGTAGGCGGCCCGTTCGAGGCGGTCGTACAGTGATCTCCCGGTGTCGTCGAACCGCACGTCGACCTCTCGGGTCGCGACGACGGGGCCGGTGTCCACGCCGTCGTCCATGTAGTGGAGGGTCACGCCCGCCGGGAGGCCCTCGACGATGCTCCAAACGTTGGGGTTGTAGCCACGAGCGTATGGGAGCAAGCCGGGGTGGAGGTTGAGACAGCCCCGCTCGGGTACCGTCAGCACCTCGGGGGGGACGATGTGGGTGAACCCGCAGGCGACGACGAACTCGGGTGCCAACCGCTCGACGAGCGAGAGTTGCCCGGCTTCGGTCAGCATCGCCAGCACGTCGACGGAGTCGCGCGCACAGAGCCAGTCGTACACCTCCAGTCCGACGTTGTTCGCACCGAGGAAGACGACCGTCGTCCGGTCGTCGTCTGCACTCTCCGCCGACGAATCGGTCTCGCCGGCCCCGCTCATATCCCGAGGTCCGCGACGACGACGGTCTTGCCCGACGTGCGGGCCTGTCGTCCCGCGACGAGCGTCCGCATCACGTCAAGCGTTGCCTC
This sequence comes from Halomarina rubra, assembly GCF_023699475.1. GTDB lineage: Archaea > Halobacteriota > Halobacteria > Halobacteriales > Haloarculaceae > Halomarina > Halomarina rubra. Next base: position 97,136 of record NZ_JALXFV010000007.1, read on the forward strand.
TGGGTCGAGCACCGGTTCGCCGCGGTCGACGGTGTCGAGGAACGTCCACAGCGTCCGCCGGAACGCGGTGAAGTTGTCACGGAGTTCGTGGGCGGACTGTCGCTCGGAGCCGTAGAAGGCGACGTCGAACGTGAACGGGGCGTCCCCGAGGGCGTCTATCTCGACGAGCGTCCCGCCGTCCAGTTCGACGGCGAACGCGTCATGCGGGACGTCGAACGCCGAGACGCTCACCGGCCGCTGGTCGAGGACGCCGTAGATGGCGTCGAGCATGTGGACGCCGTAGTGTTCCCAGTCGTTGATCACCGCGCCGCGTGCAAGGCTCACGTCGCCGTAGTCGTCGACGGTCGCTCGCGGGTCGTCGAGTTCGCGCGCGAAGCGCATCCCCGAGGTCGACACCAGCCGTCCCGATTCGAGGTGCGGGCGGAACTGCGCGAGGTCGTCGACGTCGAGCGCGAGCGGTTTGTCGACGAAAACGGGCGTACCGTCCTCCAGAAACGGCAGCGCCATCTCGGCGTGACGTGCGAAGTCGTCGCGCAGGAGCAACACTGCGTCGACCTCGCCGTGGAGTTCCTCCAGGGAGTCGACGGTGTGGGGGATTCGTGCGGCGGCCGCGAGTCGGTCGGTCTCGGCTGGCTCTTGCGTCCAGGCGTGAGTGACGCGAACGCCGTCGAACCCGTACTCGGCGGGCGACTTCTGTCGCAGGTAGTCGTGGATGACGCCCCACTCCGAGTCGGCGAAACCCGCGTCGGAGTAGCCGTTGACGATGGACGCGAACGAGTAGGGGTGGCCGTTGCCGGCGGTGAGGCCGACGACGCCGAGTCGAAGGTCGGTCGGCTCCGCGTCGTGGTCGACGCGCAGGCCGTCGTCGCGGACGACGCTCACCACGCGGTCCACCCCCCGTCGAGCACCACGTTCTGACCGGTCATCCACTTGCTCGCGTCGCTCGCGAGGTAGACGACGAGCCCCTTCATGTCGGTGTCGTCGCCCATCCGCCCGAGCATCGTCCGGTACTCGTAGTTCGGGACGAACGTCTCGGTGTACCCCTCCACCTCCTCCATCGCCTCGCTGTAGAACCCGCCGGGGCTGATGGAGTTGACCCGGATGCGCTCCTCGTGGAGGTACGACGCTAGCCACTTCGTGAAGTGGATGACGCCCGCCTTCGCCGACCCGTACGTCGGCGGGTTGTTGATGCCCGTGTCGCCGTAGACACGCTGGTCGGGCGGCACGACACCGTAGTGGCTCCCGATGTTGACGATACTCGGCGCGTCGCTCTCGCGGATTGCGGGCAACGCGGCTTGTGTCGTGACGAACGTCTGGGTGAGGACGCCTTCGAGCGTCTCGGCCCACTCCTCGACCGTCAGCTCCTCGAACGGTTTGCCGTACCCGGTCGCCTGATATGCGTTGTTAACGAGCACGTCGATGCCGCCGAACACGTCCGTTGTCGTCTCGACGAGTTCCGTGACGGACTCCTCGTCGGTGACGTCCGCGGCCACCGGCAGCGCCTCGTTGTACGCCGAGGAGAGTTCGCGGGCTTTCGCCTCGCAGTCCTCGTAGGTCCGGGAGGTGACGACGACGTTCGCGCCCGCTTCGGCGAGGGCGTCGCACATCTGGGAGCCGAGTTTCCCGGGACCACCGGTGACGACGGCGGTCCGGCCGGTCAGGTCGAACAGGTCCCAGACGGTCGGCGTCTCACTCATGGACACCCTCCACGAGCAGGCGCTCGGCGACGGTGAAGTCCAGTTCCGTGTCGATGTCGACGCTCCGCTCGCGGGGCATCGCGACCGCCGCCGGCCGCTCGAACAGCAGTGAACTCCCCGCCTCTGGCAGCGCGTCGATGGCGAAGGCGTAGACGCCCCCCGTCAGTTCGTACGCTTCGGGGAGCGACTGACGAGGTTGCCACGGGTCTGCCTCGGGGAGGAACGGTTCGGGTTCGCCGTCCTCGATGCGCCAGATGCGGTGTGGGTTGAGACTGGCGTCGGTGAACGTCGCCACCGAGTCGCGGTCGCCGCTCGCGAGACGGTCGAGACAGCGACTCACGTCGCCGGAGGTCCGCAGCGGACACGTCGGTTCGAGCACGACGAGGTAGCGGGCGGTCTCGCCCTCCTCGTGGAAGACGCCGACGAGGTGCCGGAGCGCGTCGACGACGAGCGCGTCGTCGGACGCCAGTTCCGCGGGCCGCTCGACGACGTCGGCGTCGTACTCGCGTGCGACCGCGGCGATGCTCGGGTCGTCCGTCGAGACGACGACCCGGTCGACCTCGGGGGTCGCGTGGGCGACGTCGATAGGCCACGCCACGAGGGGCTTGTCACCCAGACGGCGGAGATTCTTGTCCGGTATCGTCACGCTCCCGCCCCGCGCTGGGACGACGGCGACGACACGGTGGTCGTTGAGCATGGAATCGGAGGAAATTGGCACGCCAGCGGGGATAACTAACGACAGCGAAAAACGTGTAATCGAGTCTTAACTTCTGTCGGTCGCCCTCAACAGATGGTCCAGCCACCGTCGACGCGGAGGTTGTGGCCCGTCACGTACCCCGCCCCATCGGAGAGCAGGAAGGCGACCGGACCGACGAAGTCCTCCGGGTCGGCCATCCGGTCGAGCGGGGTCCGGCGTTCGTACTCCGCGACGAACGTCGGGTGTTGCTCGTCGAACACCCCGCCGGGGCTGATGGCGTTGACGCGCACGCCGTCCCGTCCGAGGTACGACGCCATGTACCGCGTCAGGTTGAGGACGCCGCCCTTGATGGCGGCGTACTCGACGGGGCTGGTCATCTCGGTGCCCTCGTACACCGAGAAGTCCGGAGCCTGGACGCCGTAGGTCGACCCGAAGCTGACGATGCTGCCGTGACCCTGCTCGCGCATCAGGAGCGACGCGCGGTGAGCGAGCAGGAAGTAGCTGTTGAGGTGGAGGTCGACGTTCTCCCGCCAGTCGGCGTAGGTGACGTCCTCGTAGCGTGCCCCGTAGCTCTCGTTGCGCGGGTACGAGCAGTTGACGACGCCGTCGAGGCTCCCGAACTCCTCGACCACTGTCGCGAGGAGTGCCTCGACGGACGACTCGTCGGTGACGTCCGTCTCCACGAATCGTCCGTCCACGTCGGCGGCGACGGCCTCACCACGGTCGGGCGCGGCGTCGGCGACGACGACGGTCGCGCCCTGGTCCGCGAGGCCACGCGACAGCGCCGTTCCGATGAGTCCCGCGCCACCGGCGACGACGACGGTGTGTCCGTGCAGGTCGAAGGGGTCGGTCATGACTGTCGCTCGTCGTGTCGACACAAGAACATTCTGGCGGGTGGCGACTCAGGTACACCGGGCGACGACGACGACGTAGTCGCTGCGTTCGTCCTCGTCGACGACTCGCTGGAAGGCATCGAGGTTGTCCATGAAGTAGTCGTAGAGGTCGGTGTCGGCGAACCCGTCGAGTTCGAGGCTGAGGTGGTTGAGGAACTCGTAGACGTCCAGCCCGAAGTACCAGACTGCGACGCTCTCGAACCCGGCCGCTTCGAACAGTCGCTCGATGGACGCCTCGGTGAACTGGTGGACGCCGATTGGGGGAATCGAGTGTCTGAGCGCCCGGTCGGGGAACGCGCGGTGGACCCGCGAGGAGAGCGAGTCGTAGTGGCCGTCGCCGAACACGAGGTAGCCGTCGTCACCGAGCAGTCGCCGGACCTGTCGGAGTTCCGCGAGCGGGTCGGCGTTCATGATGAGGATGCCGAACAGCGAGACGACGTCGAACGACCCCGGCGTGGCGTCCTCGGCGTACTCCCCGAGCGACTGCTGGACGAGGTCGAGGTCGAACGCCTCGCGCGCGACGCGCACGCAGTCCTCACTCGGCTCCAGGCCGACGGCGTCCCAGCCACGTTCACGGAGGTAGTCGACGGACTCGCCCATGCCACAGCCGACGTCGAGCCATCGGCCGTCGGTCCGGTCGAGATGTTCGAACGCGAAGTCGAACTTCGGTTCGGTGACGTGCTCGCGGCGATACCGCCGCTGACGGTCGTCGGTGTAGATGCCCGAGAGCTCCTCGCTGGACTCGTAGTACTCCAGCAACGCGGCCTGCGTCGGCCGCTCGGTCAGGTAGACGTGCGTACACACCGCACACTGTGCGTACTCGTAGCCGAACATCTCTCGGACGACGGTCCGGTCGGCCTCCTCACAGACGGGACACGTCTCGACGGCCACGCTGTCTTTCTGTCGGAACGTCTCGGCGCGGCGTCGGTTGGCGTCGACGCCGCCCGCGAGATCGGCGAGGTCACGCTGTTTGAACTGGGTGGGGTCGACGGGCTTGCCGTGTCGACGATGCATGAGGCTGGCCAACGCCGCGGCGATATAATGTTAGCGACCCGATTGGTCGACGGCGTGCCCACACCCGCAGCGGCCCTCGCACGTTCGGCGGGGGTTAAACGGTTTCTCCCCTGTGAGTGTATCGTTCAATTGAAACTTACTTTGGTGTTCTCTCGGTCGCCCTCACATCCGGAACGACGCGCTGCCGTGTGGGAACTCGTTGCAGTCCATCCGTGGGAGTTCGAGCGGCCGCGTGACGACGTCGTGGACGTCGATCTCTCCAGAGACCGTCGTGAACGCGGCCGTGCAGTCGGCCTCCTCGAGTATCGAGCGCGTGGTCGCCGTGTACGTCTCCGGACCACCGTACGGGTAGGCGAACAGTCGCTCCTCGAGCGGCCCGACGACGCGTTCCAGACGGTCGAACGACTCCCGAACCTCCGTCCGTTGGGTCTGGGGTGAGAGCCGTGACAACACCCGGTGGGTGACGGTGTGAGCGCCGAGCACCATCCCCGCGTCTCGGAGGTCCCCAAGGTCGTCGTCCGTGAGGTAGAACGCCTCGGGGTCGAGCGGACCGACGGAGAGGCGTCGCTCGACCGCGTCGAGCACCGACGGCACGCTGTCGACGGGGAGTTCGAAGTTGACGAGTCGCTTGACGACGGCGGCGTGGTCGGTCGCCCCCGTCTCGGTGTCGCCGTAGGTGTCGGCACTCTCGCCGGTCTCCGGCGAGAGTCCGCGTTCGACCAGCGTCTCGAGGAGTGCGTCGTGGACCTCGTCGGCCGGGACAGCGCCGAGCAGTGCGTGGGCGCGGTGGACGGCGAGGACGTCGCCGTCGAGCGGTCCCGTCGAGACGAAGAACACGCCACTCAGGCCGCGCTCGCGGAGTTCGGGCAACACCCACTCGTGGTGGTCGACGAGGCCGTCGTCGAAGGTGAGGACGACCCCGTCGTCGGGTGGTCGGCGCTCGCCGCGGACGACCGCGAGCAGTCGGTCGCGGCCGAGGAGGTCGTACTCGCTCTCCAGGTGGTCGAGTTGGGCCCGGAAGTCCTCGCGGTCCATTCGATAGTACCCGCCCGGTGGTCGGTCGAGGTCGGGGCGGACGTAGTGGTACATGACGGCTCGCATCGGTCTCGTCCGGAGATACTCCGCGGCCACTGCATAAATATCAACCATTTAACCGCTCTGCAACCGACGGGAAGGTTCGAAACTGAAGGTATATTCGTTCCTTTCAACGTCACTGAAATATTACGAATAAATGTCATACGCCCATAACTAAGCCGCCGATAGCCAACTACCTGGTTACGTGATATCGGATGGACGAGAAAATACCACTGTTCAGGATTGACGCCGACGACCGTGACGTCGAGTACGCGACGGAGTCGATTCGACGGGGCAGTCACTGGGCGAACGGTCCGTTCGTCGAGGAGTTCGAGAAACGAATCGCCGACTATCTCGGTGTCGAGCACGCCGTCGTGGTGAACTCGGGAACGAGCGCGCTCGTCACGGCGTTGACCGCACACGACGTCGGGCCGGGCGACGAGGTGATCGTCCCGTCGTTCACGTTCATCGCGACGGCGAACGCGGTCCGCCTCGTCGGCGCTGAACCCGTGTTCGCCGACATCGAACCCGAGACGTTCGGCTTGGACCCCGATTCGGTCCGTGACTCCATCTCACCGGACACCGCCGCCATCCTTCCCGTCCACCCGTACGGTGGGGCGTGTCGAATCGAGGAACTCGTCGCCGTCGCCGCCGAACACGACCTCCTGCTCGTGGAAGACGCGGCGGAGGTGCTCGGTGCGGACTCCAACGGGAAACCACTGGGGACGTTCGGTCACTCGGGGGTCCTCAGCTTCTGCCAGAACAAGATCGCCACCACGGGCGAGGGTGGAGCGGTCGTGACGAACGACGACGAGGTCGCCGACCGGGCGCGACTGTACCGCTCGCACGGGCGAGCCTCGAAACGGTACTTCGACTCCGCACGGACGGGTCGGTACGTCCAGTTGGGCCACAACCTACGAATGGCCGACGTCGTCGCGGCCATCGGCTGTGCCCAGATGGAGCGCGTCGAGGACCTCGTCGAACGCCGGCGGGCGGCGGCCGCCCGTCTGAACGCGGGGTTCGCCGACGTCGAAGGTGTCCGTCCCCACGAGTCGCCGACGGGGCGACACGTCTATCAGCTGTACACTGTGGAACTGGAACGCGGGGTCGACCGCGAAGCCGTCATCTCCAGGCTGGCCGACCACGGAATCGCCTCGAAGGTGTACTGGGACCCCGCGGTCCACCGGACGGAGTTCTACCTGCGGGACCACGACGACCTGCGGACCCCGCTGCCCATGACGGAGGACGTCGCGGGGCGGGTGCTCACACTGCCGATGTTCCCGGGGTTGAGCGAGACCGAGACCGACCGCATCGTCACGACCGTCGCCGATGCCGTCTCGGAACACCTGAGGGTGGCCTAAGATGGGTGAGACATCACAGACCGACGCACTCGTCGACCGCTCGACGACGCTCGAAGAGGCGATGCTCGCCATCGACCAGTCCGGCCTCGGCCTCGTCGTGGTCGTCGACGACGACCGCCGACTCGTCGGGACGGCCACCGATGGCGACATCCGACGTGGTATCCTCGACGGAGTGAGTCTCGATGCACCCATTGAGGACGTGATGAACGAGGACCCGGTCGTCGTCCGCGAGTCGTGGGGACACAGCGACGTCACCGACGAGTATTCCCCTGCACGACTCCAGCGAGCGAGTCCAGAACACGGTAATCTCGTTGTTCCCATCGTCGACGAAGACTCCGCGGTCACTGGTGTCCGATTCCTCACTCGGAACGGTGACATCATCGGGGCGAACTCTCGCTTGAACGGGGCCGTCAAAACGGTCCTCGTCGTTGGCGGCGCGGGGTACATTGGGTCGGTACTCTGTGGGCAACTCCTCGACAGAGACTACACTGTCCGTGTCCTCGACCCGCTGTTGTTCGGCGACCACGGTATATCACAGTATTACGAGAACGACCGTTTCACGCTCATCGAGGGCGATATGCGTTCAATCGAAACTGTGATGGAGGCTATCGAAGGTGTCGACGCTGTCGTCCACCTCGGTGGGCTGGTCGGTGACCCTGCGTCGAGTCTCGACCCGTCGCGGACGCTCGCGCTCAACCTCCATTCGGTGAAGCTCGTCGCTAACATCTGTAAGTACCACCAGATCAACCGCTTCCTGTTCGCTTCGACGTGTAGCGTCTACGGGAAGGGCGAGATCGGTGACCTCCTTACCGAGGAAGACGACCTCAACCCCGTCAGTCTCTACGCGCGTACGAAGATCGAGTCAGAACGGGAGCTCCTCGCAATGAACGGTAACTTCGCGCCGACCATCCTCCGGATGGCGACGGTGTACGGTCTCTCACCACGGATGCGCTTTGACCTCGTCGTCAATGTCCTGAACGCGAAAGCCCACACCGAAGGTGTCGTTCCCATTTTCGGTGGCGACCAGTTCCGGCCGAACGTTCACGTCGCCGACGCCGCGCGTGCGTACGTTCACTGTCTTGAAGCACCCATCGAAGACGTGGACCACGAGGTGTTTAACGTCGGGTCAAACGCCCAGAACTATCGTATTGAGGAGATTGGTCGTATCGTCGCCGACCACGTACCGGGTGCAACGCTTGATCTCCAAGCCGACAAAGAAGACGACCGGAGCTATCGCGTTGACTTCTCGAAAATAGAGCGAACACTGGGCTACCAGACGACCCACTCCATCGAAAGCGCCTGTGACGAGCTCGGCGAAGCGTTCGACCGTGGGGAGTTCCACGACTACACCGATAAGGTCTACAGCAACTACAAGACCGCTATCGAGGACTCGGACATCGAAGCATACGCCGACTGAATTCCCCGGCTCCGAGGAGTGTTCGAGGTACTGAAGCTCGAATTGTCCATATAGCTGTCGTGTGGCCGACCACGTCTCCTCAAGCGGGCATCGTTCTGCGTCACCACTTGAAGTACGACCAATAATCCCGACTTCGTCGGACTGTGACGCTATTTTCTGCGGAGTATCGTATCACCCCAACTGGTTCGTTTCCTCGACCCTATCCCACATTCAATGGCGTGGACATCCGCGTTCCCTGATGACTCGTGCGCTGTGTCGTCACTGTCCACGGATCATGCACTGTAGAAACGGGCCCACAGGGGACCGTCGCCTCCTCGTCTAGAGGTTCCTATTTTGTGGGGAAATCAAACCGATGGTCGTGGGCGTGAACATTTCCTGAAACCTACCTGAGCAACGGATATCTGCATGGACTGACACGGAACTGCAGCTACCGTGAAAAGTAGTCCTACCGCGCTGATTACACCTCCGACGAGTTGTTCAATCCGAATCTATCGCTTGTCTAAAATCGTTGCATCAGTTTTCGTCGACTGATAAATTTGGGGACAGATTCTCGAAGAAACTGTACAGGCCACAGCGAGCGAACCGATAGTATTTCCTATATGACAATAGTTCGGCATCGAACGAACCTCAACAATTGAATGTTTCCTGCCAATTCGAAAACGTGACTCTCAGTACACTGAGGGCTTCGTTACCCGTAAGTAGTCGATACTTATGTCACTTGGAGCTCAGGATTGGGACGCACATGAGTGGAGGACTATTCGGTAGTTTGATGGGGGATGTAGTGTATAATAAACGAAAATTATCTTGTGCCTGTATCGAACACGGTGGTACTAGCTCTTGTGGTGGTCTGTGATGAGTCATGAGTCTGACCTTTCGGGGGGCTCTGAACCGGGTACCGAGTCCTCCGTTCTCAAGCGAGTAGGGGGCACACTCTCGATAAGCTCACGGAACACGTATCCGAAGCGAGAGACGGAGCGAGAGGCACCCTCCGGCTCGGAACTATTCTCGGTCATCAAAAACAGTCGCCGTCGATACGTCCTCACGTTCTTACTCACGGAGAACCGGCGAGTCTCACTCGCCGAACTCGCCGTCCACATCGCAGCAAAAGAAAACGAAATCTCCATCGGAGCCGTCACGTCGACGCAGCGAAAGCGGGTCTACGTCTCACTCTACCAATCACACCTTCCGATGCTCCACGAAGCAGGGGCCGTCGAGTACAACGACGCTCGGAAGTATGCCCACCCTGTCGAGAACATCGAGGTGTTCCGACCATACCTGCTGCCCGAGTCGACCGGTTACCGATGGAGTCTGTGGTACTTCACGACCGGGCTGATCGGAGTGACTATTGGGTTGACATCGATTCTCGGTGGCGGTCAGTTCCCATTGATCGAGAACGCACTGCTGATCGCGCTGTCGCTCCTCTTCGTCGCTATCGCGTCGTTACACACGTACTCAACGCTCAGCGGTGGTCAGGCGGGCGATTCGACTCGACGAAACTACAATACCGTTCGATTGCACGAACACCTAGAGTGAGCAGTCAGTGTCTCATACGGCGCTGACGAGGAGAATTACTATTTCGAACCGCGCCCGACCACATAGACATCGTGCTTCGCCGAGCTATCGGGAAGTGCGTCACGACCATCGATACACACCAGTGAGTCGTAGCTAGTCCAATCGATGGTCGCGAACTCGTCGTGGTTCGTGACCAACACTGCTCCGTCAAGGTCGTCGACCGGTACCTCTTCGAGGGCTGTCAACGGGAACGGAGCGGTCGCTTTGTCAAGTATCGGGTCAACGACGAATACCCGAGCACCGAGATGCTGGAGCGTTTCCACGAGTGGGATTGCTGGTGACGCTCGCACTTCTGCGACCCCTGGGCGATACGTCAGCCCGAGCACTACGACGGTCGCGTCCTCGATAGCTGTCTCGTGGGCCGCGAGTCGTTCGACGAGCTTCGAGACGAGGAACTGTGGCATCGAGTCGTTCGTTTCACGCGCGGTTTGACACAGTGGCATCGACGTCTTGACCCGGTCGAACACGAAGTATGGATAATACGGAATGCAGTGACCGCCGACACCAGCACCAGGTAGGTGGATGTCACAGAACGGCTGTGTGTTCGCGACCATGATCGCTTCGACGACATCGATTTCGAGATCGTCTCTGATTTGTGCGAGTTCGTTCGCGAGCGCGATGTTGACGTCACGATAGAGCCCTTCGAACACTTTGACGGACTCCGCAGTGGTCGCGTCGCTGACCGTGATGACGTCATTGTTGCTGAGTTCGTCGTAGATGAGTCGAGCAACCCGTGTACTCTCGTCGTCAACGCCACCGACGACCTTTGGGTACGCACCACGAATGTCCTCCAGTGCTCGACCGCTCGACGTCCGCTCGGGGCAGAACGCGACGCCGAACTGATCGGGGGAGAGGCCACTGACCCGCTCGAGTAGTGGCTTGACAAATCCTCCACAGGTCCCTGGGGGGACAGTGGATTCGATGATGACCTGATCACCCGGTGAGAGTCCCGCCCCGATACTCTCAACTGCTGCTTCGAGGGCAGTGAGGTCTGGGTGCTTGTCCCTCGTCAGTGTCGTCGGGACGATGACGACGTGGACTGCCGCAGTTGCTGCGGCAACCGTCGGAGTGTCGACAGCCTCCAGACTCCCTTCGGCTGTCAGTGAGGCGATGAGATCATCGAGTCCTGGCTCACCCGTGACTGGAGAGACCCCGGCGTTGATTCGGTCGACGACGCTCGAATCGATATCGACACCAGTCACGTTGCCGGTCAGTTCAGCGTAAACCGCCGCGAGGGGAAGGCCCATCTTTCCGAGTCCATAAACTGCGACTGGGACTCGTCCGGACGTCAGAGCGATTCGTTGTTCCTCTTGATCCGAGTCGATACCGTACAGTCTGATGTATTCTTCAGAAATCATTGTAGCAACGGTTTGTACTGCTCGTTCGAGTGCGCAGCCGACTCAATGTGCTGTGCAATCTCGACCGCCCGTAGTCCATCCCGACCACTCACCACCGGTGGTGTTCCGTCGGTAATGCTACCGACGAACGAATTGAGCTCTTCGAGAAGCGGGTTCGTCTGTGTGACACGTGGGTGCTCAATGACGCCGTCACACTCGTACAACTGGTGACCGTTGAGACTTGTCGCCAACGACGGCGCCGCTTTGTGGAATTCGACCGTCTGGTTGAGACAGTCGGCGATGACGCATCCGGACTTCGTTACGACCTCTATCTTCCTGACCTCTCGTTGCGTGATACGGCTGGCCGTCATGTCGACGACGACCCCATCACCAAAGCGCATCGCGGCAGTCGCGTGTTCGCCGCCGATCGACGAGACACTCGTCAACTCTTCCAGTGGTTCGTCGAGTATCGACAGGACGATGTCAATATCGTGAATCATCAGGTCGAGTGCGACACTATCAGAGAGTTCTCTGTCCACCGCTGGACCGACTCGGCGCGTGCTCAGCGCGACGATATCCAGGTGAGATACGATATCGACGAGGGTTTGCACTGCCGCGTTGAACCGTTCAACGTGCCCAACCTGTAAGACGAGTCCCTCTTCCTCACTTCGTTCGATGAGCGCTCGTCCACGAGCCGTATTGGAAACGAACGGTTTCTCTACCAGCACGTGAACGCCTGCGTTGAGACTGTCTTCGATGATATCGCCGTGATACTCTGTCGGGACGGCGATAGAAACTGCATCCACCTCTGACAGTAACTCGGCGGTCGGCATCGATTCCGTGTCGAACTCCGAAGCCGTCTCTACCGCCCGTCTTTGGTCTCGGTCCGATACCCCGACGAGGTCGACGCCACGAAGCTGTTTGTACAACTTTGCGTGATTCCACCCCATATAGCCGACGCCGATGACGCCCACTCGTATGTTATTACTCATTGTTATCACGTGTAGTGCTCGCGAACGGCGGCTGCGATGTCCATGACAGCTTTCTCGGAGAGTTCTGGATGAACGGGAAGTGAGAGCACCCGTTCTGCAACGCGCTCACTGACGGGTGCACGATGGTCAACATGACTGTATGCGGGCTGTTTGTGGATGGGGGTCGGGTAGTAGACGGCCGACTGGATTCCTCGTCGTTCGAGGGCGCTGTGAAGTTCCGCTCGATCTTCCGATTGAATCGTGTACTGGTGGTACGCGTGGTCAACCCCGTCTGGTTCGAACGGAGTCACGACTGGCGTGTCGCACAGTGCTTCCGTCAGTCGGCTCGCGTTCTCACGACGTTTCTCGACGAGTCCTGGAAGCCGCTCAAGTTGGACGCGACCGATGGCAGCCGAGAGACTCATCATCCGGAAGTTGTGTCCGAGAGCGACGTGTTCGTATCCTGCCGACGATCGGCCGTGGTTGACGAACTGAGCCGCGCGTTCGGCGATCTCAGGGCGGTCGGTGACGACCATCCCACCTTCTCCCGTCGTCATGTTCTTCGTCGGGTAGAACGAGAAGCATGCGACGTCCCCGAGCGACCCGACTGTTTCGCCCCTATAGCGCGCACCATGTGCCTGTGCAGCGTCCTCAACGATGGGGACGTCGTATTCTGCAGCAAGATCGGTGAGTGCGCCCATGTCACTGGGCAACCCGTACAAGTGGACGGTGAGGATGGCGTCAATCGGTGGCCCCTCCTCCAATGCCACCTGGACTGCGTTGGGGTCGAGCGTGTACGTCTCTGGGTCGATGTCGACGAAGATGGGGGTCGCTCCCACGAGTCGAACAGCGTTCGCGCTGGCGACAAACGAGAACGGCGTAGTCAGTACACGGTCACCGGGACCGATACCGAGAGCGTGGAGTGCTGTGTGAAGCGCCGTGGTTCCGTTCGAGGTGGCAACGCCGTATTGGACGCCACAATAGTCACTGAACTCGTCTTCGAACGAGCGAACCTCTGGACCGTCTGCCAGCTGCCTCGATCTGAGGACACCTTCGACACGGTCAATCTCCTCCTGTCGAACGATTGGCTCTGCAATATTGATCATCCGAGTTGATTCCCTCCCCCAAATCTATCAGGCAGTGGTCGGACCTCGGCAGGAGCCCCGATTGCGAGCGAATCCGGGGGGATATCACTGGTAACGACCGCAGCCGCGGCGACGAACGAGCGCTCGCCGACCGTGACGTCGGGCAGGATAGTTACGTTTCCACCAATCGAGACGTCGTCTTCCAGCGTTGGTCCGACGAGCTCCACCTCCTCACGGATGGGATACGGGTCGTTGGTGAGGACTGCGCCGGGACCGATGAACACTCGATCACCGAGTGTGGTGTTCGTCGGGATGTAGACACCTGTCTGGAGGCTCGCATTGTCACCGATTAATGTGTGACCGTCGATGACGACGTTCGTCCCGACGAGTACACCGTCACCGAACGACGTGTGCTCACGGACAAGTACGTTGTGTCCCGTCTTGAAGCTGTCACCAGCTTCGACGTCTGCGTAGATGATGGTGCCACTCCTAACCGTCGAGTCATCGCCAATTCGCGCCGGAAGTTCCCACCCATCGTACGGGTGGCCCACAGTCGCTGATGGTGAAATTGTACATCGGTTGCCGATGACACGCTTCGTCAGGTCGTCTTCGTCGTATCGGCCCCCCGACGAATCGGGGTTGGCCGACTCCTCAGCGTAGGCGTTGTCGTGTTGGTTACCGTTCATTGTTTTTCGGTCAACCCCGATACGGGTCGAGGATGCTCGGCCAAACGATGGCTCACTGTCATGATTGTAATTCCGAACCTGTCAGTTGCACAGCCTCGCTCCCACTCGGGGGAAAGTCATGAAACGCTTTCTCGGGAACTGTCCTCGAAATTTGATGAAAATAGGTCGCGGTTTCGGCAGCCTCGTGGATGAATAACTAACTGGGTGCTGTCAGGAAAGGGGGATATGAACAAGCTGGGGGCTGTTTTCGGAGTTGGGAAGAGTGAGTCACACGCGGATACAACTTCCGAGCCGCTGACCGAAGAAGAGGTGTTCACTATCCTTGGAAACGAACGGCGATTCGCTGTTCTTGATTATCTGACGCGCGCGGGTGGGCCAGTCGTTTTCGATGAACTCGTGGAAGCCGTTGCGGCCGACGAGTTTGGCATTTCGGTCACCAATCTCGACCGAAAACAGGAACGCCGTGTCTACGTTGCACTCCATCAGAACCACCTCCCATATCTCGAGAACGAAGGTCTCGTAACGTGGGACCGAAGCGAAGGAATCGTTCGAATCCGTGACTCTACGCATATTCAGGGGTACGTCGGAACTGGAAAAGCGAGGCGGTCGTGGCCAGCACGCTCTGCGCTCGTATTTTCATTCTGTTCGTTGTTTGCAATCGGTGTCTATCTGGCAACCGGGACTCTCGGGGTCGGTAGCGTAACAGTGAGTCCGATTTCGTTCGTGACGATTCTGCTACTGGTTGTGGCTCTCGTCACCTGGGCTACGGAACGCTAGTCAAACTTGGACGCTGGCGAGTTGGACGTAGACTTCAGACTATTCACTCCAACGTATCTGCGAGAAGAAATGTGAGCGACTGACCGACTGTTCAGCTCCGAAGAAGATAGATTTTGATGTTCGTTACGTGCTCTGGATGCGTCGTAACCGAGTCAAACAGCCTGTAAGCAGACTCAGCCGAGTGTGTCGACGTCGACCTGATCTCCGTCAATCGTGACTACTGCTGGTCCTTTGAGGCTGAAAGTTGTGACTTCGCCGGTGAATTCGAAGCTATCGGTGCCACCAGCGACCGTCCCGTCAGCGGTTGAACCCGAGACATCGTCGTTCGAGTCGATGGTTGCGTTGTTCGCTGTCGTCTGTTCGAGCGAACCGCTCACTGTCAGTTCATAGTGAGCTGTGCGCTTCCAATCCGTCCCATCGATACTCATCGTGCGGGCCTCCTCAGTTTCTGAGGACGAGTCATCCGTTGTGTCGGGGTAGTCTGCAGGGTTGACCTCTGTGCCATCGAGCGTAACCGTGGCCGCACCATCAAGGCTGAACGCAGTTATATCCCCCCCGACTTCGAAACTGTCGGTACCGCCAGCGACTGTCCCCTGAGCGGTTGAGCCCTCGACGCTGTCTTCAGAATCAATTGTGGCATCGTTGGCCGTCGTTTGTTCGACGGATCCATCGATGGTGAACGTGTACTCTGCGACCTCTGATGAATCGAGTCCATTGATGCTGAGAACAGATGTCCCGCTATCGTCGGACCCCGAATCGGAGTAGTCTGCAGGGTCAATTTCGGTACCGTTGACCGTGACCGGGACAGTACCATCCAATGAGATGGCAAGGAGATCGCCGGTAAACTCGTAACTGTCGACACCACCGTAGACGACACCTTCTGCGGTCGATCCAGAGACGGTGTCTCCCGAGTTAATCGATGCACCGTTTGCCGTCGATTTCTCAAGGGTATCGCCAACAGTCAGTGAATAGGAGACTTGCTCGGTCGCGGAAGTACCATCGAAGCTAATGATGTCTCCCTCGGAGGAGTCACCGGACCCTGAGTCGACAGAGTCTGGGTAGTCATCGGGGTTAATTTCAGTTCCACCGAGCGTGACCGTCGGCCCACTGTCAATCGCGAAGGCGACGATGTCACCGCCAACAGTGAAACTGTCGGTACCGCCAGCGACCGTCCCCTGAGCGGTTGAGCCCTCGACGCTGTCTTCAGGGTCAATAGTGGCATCGTTGGCTGTCGTCTGCTCAACGGGGCCGTCAATTGTGAATGAGTACTCAGCAACTGTCGATGAATCGTTACCTGTGATAGAGAGAGTATCCCCTGTGCTGTCGCTACCATCACCACCGTCGCTACCATCATCAGATCCTCCGGACCCACCGTCTGTTGTCTCTCCACTACTCGCTGCTTCCACCGCGGTTTTGGGGACACCGCTCGGAACTGACGTATCCGGGCTACTACCAACGCTCGAGTCGACCTCGACGTGATCGCCACGAATGTCGCCCATGACTTGCGAGTCCTGCACGTCGATGGTCGAAAGTTCGCCGTAGGTCGAGTGACTGCCAGAGACGAACGCACTCGCCGCTCCGTTCGTGTTATTATCAGTAATTCGCACGTCACAGTCACGGACAGTGATTATCTGTGACGGGTCACCGTAGCCCGTGTAGATGCCCCGAGAGTTGACGACACCGCTATCGCCTCCCGACGTGTTCGGGTGGCCGGGGACATCGCTTGAGTTGACGAACGTACAGCCGATGACTTCAGTGCCGTCGGCCGCAAGTCGAAGGTGGGCAATGTTGTTGTTCTTGAAGAAACAGTTCTCGAACGTGTAGTTTCCACCTTGGCCGTCGGTCTTACCGGGCTCGGTGATTCGGCCAGACCCAGCGGCGTAGATTGCGTTCGCGGTCCAGTGTGCGACGTTACAGTTCCGGATGTCGATGTGACCGGCGTGATCGGGGCCAGAAATCATCGCACCCTTCCAGATTCCGTCCTCGTGACCGTCGCCCATGTAGACGTTCTCGATGACGCCGTTCCCCTCTGCGGAGATGACGTATTTGATGCCACCCGTCGAGGCACCGATGTCGAATCGACCTTTGATACCGACGTTGCGAATCGCCCAGCCATCACCTTCGGCACGGATGGCGACGTCTGCTTCTGGAGCGCTCGCGTCGATTAGAACGTTCTCTAGCGTGTCACCACTCCCGAGTCGATACGACTGTCGCTCCCCTGAAGAAAGGGTGATTGTCTCGTACTCTGCTGCAGATGCGGTGTCGGTCATCGTACCCAACATGCCAGCGGACCCAAGTGTGGCGCCGACTGCCTTCAGGTAACTCCGGCGATGAAGTGTAGCTTTGTTGTCGACATCGTCACATTCGGTGTTTCGTGACATATCGGATACGATGGCCGGGATAAAAAGAGCTTTATTGCTGTTTCGTCACCACCTTGCTACCGTTTTGTTACCAGATGATATCGTATAAGATGGCTAATATATTTTTTATGCCATAGATAACTCTGGCCTCGATTGCTCTCGTTAGAGCACATTCGAACGGTCCATCTGGACCACATTTTGACAGCCCCTATCGACTCACTGCCGCTACTAAGAGTGTTCTTGGTTGCGGAGGAGTGTACCAACGCGATCTCATCTCTGTAGCCGTTGTCGTGCAGACTACGACTCGGCAGGCTCAGCGTGCATGACCGTAGGCGCGAAATTACAACTACTCGTCAGATAGACCTTACCAAAGAATGCCTGGCACCAGTCTGCTACACGGTGAGATTCCTCCCGGCTTAAACGATACGTTCGGCAATCTCCAGTTCGACGACAGATACGAGACGGAAATGTTGTTCGAGCTAGATGGAACCGTCATCGCCGGAACGACGTACCCTGCGTATCCTGTCAAGACGTACGAGTTCGATAATCTGTTTGTCGTCGTCGAAGGAGCTCTCTACGATACCGAGGCTCCCCGAACGGCTATCGAGTCGCTCGCTGATGCGTTACGAGAGCGGCACCACGAGAGAGTGGCTCAATGGGTGCGTGCGCGCGACGGTGACTTCCTCATCACGGTCGCTGATGAACACTGCGGGGATGTGTACATACTCAACGACACGTTCGCTCGATTACCGACATACTACACGACACTCGGCGACCTCACGGTGGTTTCCCGCGAACTGAAACTTATTCGCACACTCGCACAGAACATGGGGGTTCCAGTGGGACTCGACAGATTGGGCGCAGCTCAACAACTCCTCTTCGGCTACTGTCTCGGTCAACGTACGGTCTACAACGGCATCTCCTGCATTCCCCCTGGGGGGCTAGTGACGCTCGGCGAAGATGGTTTCAACGTC
This sequence comes from Halomarina rubra, assembly GCF_023699475.1. Classification (GTDB taxonomy): domain Archaea; phylum Halobacteriota; class Halobacteria; order Halobacteriales; family Haloarculaceae; genus Halomarina; species Halomarina rubra. Next base: position 115,051 of record NZ_JALXFV010000007.1, read on the forward strand.
AAACAAGTGTTCCAGTACGACTTTGGACCAACCGCCCATGCAGGCCGAGACGTAGAGACGAACGCTCGGGAACTCGCATCGCTCTTTCGAACGGCCTGTGAACGAAGACACGCCCCCGCCCGGACGAACGTCGTTTCGTTGAGTGGTGGTCTGGACTCACGAGCCGTCGCTGGTGCACTCTCTGCGAGCGACCTAGACTATGCGACTGCGACCTTCGACAACTCTCAGAGCGGTACGAGTTCCGACGCACGCGTCGCGAAGACTGTGGCCGAGGCACTCGATGCACCGTGGACACGATATCAAACCGCTGCCACCGAGCGTCACCGAACTGCCCTGTTCGACAGCAAACAGGGGATGAACTACTTCGGTATGGCGTTCATCGTCGATTTCTTCGAGCAAATTCGAGCCCACCACGGCGAGTGTCGGTACATTACCGGTGACGGGGGTGACAAGACTCTCGTTGACCTGACACCTCCGAAGCCGCTCTCTGATAAGGATGCACTCGTCAAATACATCATCGCCGCGAACAGCCGGTTTTCACTCGAGAGGGCGGCTGCTATCACCACGGTCTCTGAAGCGAAGCTTCGGGAGTCGGTCGCGGACCGAATCGAGACGTACCCTGAGCGGTCGCTGGCAGATTTGTACGCGCACTTCCTTGTCTACGAGCGCGGGTTCAACTTCCTCAATCAGGGCGAAGACCGCAACCGCTACTACTTCTGGAGCGTATCTCCGTTCTACTCGCCAGCGGTGTTTGAGTACGCGATTAACTGCCCAGCTAGTCAGAAACACGATAGGCGTCTGTACCGGGCGTTCCTCGAAGCGTTTGCACCAGGCCTCGTCGACATTGAGTATCCGAACTTCGGCGGTACCATCACGAGTCTGGAGTACCGCGTGAAAGAACGGACGTTCGACGTTCTCTCGCGGTATCCAGCGCTTCGTGGGTCACTCTTGGACCAAAGGAAAGTAGACCCCGAGCGGAACGTGGAGGTGCTCACGCTAGTCAACGGCCATCTTGCTGATGGGCCAGTCACGCCGTTGTCACGACGGGCGATACTAGACGTGACGACCAACCCCGGTGCGTTCCGTCGGACCGAACTGCTCTACCTGCTGACGATGCTCGCCGTCCAAGCTGATATCAGAGCACGGCTAGACACGGAAGAGATTGCGCCAACGTTGGGGTAAAAAATGACCATTCGAATAGTCGAGACAATTGATGACACCACAGAAAGCGCACAATGCCCGGTCGCAAGGCCTGTGGGTGACCGGACGTGAGTGATCGCTCTGTCGAACTCTCGTCGCTGCTCTCCAGTGCGACGCTCATCGTCATCGGCACGGTACTCGGTGCACTGGCAAAGATGGTCGAACGTATCATCATCGGACGCTCCGTCTCCCTCGAAGCGTACGGTGAGGTGAGCATCGGGCTCGCGGTCCTCACTATCGCGTCGATGTTCTCTATCTTGGGATTCAGCCAGGGTGTTCCGCGGTTCATGACCCGCTACGAAGAAAGCGAACAAAAACGAGGCGTGTGGCTGACCGGGCTCGTCATCACGCTCTTTGCTTCGTCTATTGTGGCGGCTGTCCTCTGGGTAAGTGCACCAACACTCACGTTGTATCTAGGTCGAACCGATTCGGTGTTGCTCCTTCAACTGTTCTTCCTTACGATTCCGCTGACAGTCGGCTCGCGCATCGGTATCGGTGGTCTCCAGGGATTCGAGAACACGCGATACCGGACGTACGTTCAGGACATCCTTCACCCGCTCTCACGAATCGGGCTCTTGCTCGTGTTCCTCTGGGCAGGATACGGTGTGTTGGGGGCGGGCTATGCGTACCTCATTGCTGCGGGGCTCGCCTTCCTCGTCTCTCACCTCTACTTGAACCGGTTGATGCCGCTCCGAGGCACCTTCGTCGCCCGTCCGAAAGAGCTACTAAGATTCTCGGTTCCACTCACCATCTCCGGGTTTCTGTTGATTCTCATGTCTCAGACAGACACCATCATGCTCGGGTACTTCCGACCGTCGACGGAGGTAGCACTGTACAATGCGGCGTATCCTCTTGCAATCGGGCTGGGGACGTTGCTCAACGCGTTCAACTTCCTCTATCTCCCACTCGCTTCGAGATTGGATGCAAACGACGAGCTCGGTGAGGTCGAAGCCATCTACGCGATAACCACGAAGTGGGCCTTCTTTTTGACGTTCCCTGCGTTCCTCACCTTTGCCATCTTCTCCGGTGACATCCTTGAGATCTTCTTCGGCCTCCGGTACCGTGACGCTGGCCTCGCACTGACCATCCTCACTGTCGGGTACTTTTCGAACGCTCTGTTCGGACAGAACCTCCGAACAATCTCGGCGCTCGGCGACACTAAGTACCTGATGATCACCAACAGCGTCGCATTCATAGTCAACATTGCTATCAACCTCGTACTTATTCCTCAGTACGGTTTTATTGGTGCGTCCATCGCGTCTGCAATTTCCTACACCACGCTTAACATCTCGGCGAACGTGGTACTGTGGCGAGAGTACCGCATCACTCCGTTCTCGAGGTGGCTCATCCGTTCGCTGGTGGCTGTCTGTCTCGTCGTCTCGCCGATTGCCATTGCACTCTCACAGTGGATCTCCCTCTCACTCGTGACGCTTCCACTGTTCATGGCTGGAATCGGTGTCAGTTCTATTATCGTCGCCGGATTGGTCGACGGACTTCAGGCCGACGACCGCGTCGTTCTTGAACAGATCGAACGGTATTTGGGTCGACAGATCCCATTGGTTCGACGATATCTCCCTACAGAAACTGATGAGTCGACAGTGCTCCCGTAACGTAAATCGTCGGGAACTTGAGTCAGTAGGATAGGACGCTCTCGAACACCGACCGAAGCTGTCCAGTTGCGCTCTCTGCGCTGAGATCTTCGACAGCACCCCTGCCGTTCGAACGCTGGCCCGCTTCGAGAACCTTTTCGAGTGCATCTACGATGGTCTCGTCGGACTGGCTCACCGCGGAAGGTGTGACTCCACTCAGCCGTTCACTAACGTCCCCGACATCTGTCGAGACAATCGGGAGGTTGCACGCGAGTGCCTCTTTGATCGTGTTCGGTGACCCCTCTCGCTTCGAGGTCACCAGTAGTGCGTCTGCTGCATTCATGTAAGTCGGGATGTCCTCATGGGGGACCCCGGTGACTGCGTGGAGGTTGACTGGGCGGTCGAAGCGCTGGTTTACCGAGTCGACGATCCGTTCAGCTCGAGGGAAATCTTTCACAGGCCGCTGGGGGTTGTAGGGGAACATGACGTGATATTCGTCTGAGCTCCAGCCGACTGTCCCCTGTGCGATTGACTGTGGCTTCGGGACGAATAGGTCTAGGTCGACTCCGTGAGGAATAACTTCACAATCTTGCCCGAGAACGGAGGCCATTTCATCACTCATGACGACGACCGCGTCGGACCGTCGTGCACATAGCTTGCTTACCGTTCCGTATTTGCCCATGAGATCCGACCCCCAAAGTGAGAGCACCACCGGAAGGTTGGGCTGGCTGAGTGCGAGTGGACCCATCAAGCCGTAGTTCGCGTGGATGAGGTCGTACGACCCGAAAGACTGTCGGAGCATCTGTGGGTAGAGCCTGAGATAATCGCCCAGTCTGCGAGTCTCTCCTTCGGATGGGTTCTTCGGAGTAATCGTCGTCAGTTCGACACCAGAGGCTCTGAGTAGCCTGACTTGATTTTTATAAAATGACGAAGTATCGGATGTGACTAAACTCAACACGCGCATATTCGACAGTATCGACAGAACGTTATCACTTAGTAAATTACGGACCAGTCGGCATCCAAATAGGTCTCTCTGTTGCCTGAGAATGTCGTTGTGGACAGAATTCGGACATTACTGTCTAAACGTAAACCTACATCACGTCAAGAACGGCGATACTGGTGCGCGGTTTTGTAGCCTACATGTCAAGAGATAGGCAATATTGTCAACAAAGGTCCCGATCAAAGATGACCGCCCACGCTTCGACTCCTTCATTCGTCAATCCGTACACACGCCCCTTCGTCTGATCTTCGGAAACCAAGAGCGTCACCAAACTTCTTTCGCGGAGCTGTTGAATCGCCCGAGAGATGTGGGCCAATCGGAACTCGGCTGCTTCTGCAATTCGTGTTGGTATCTTCGGACCTTCCGAGAGCTGTTCTAGAACGGCGATACGATATCGTGATCTAATGATGTAGCTCACTTCATCCCAACAAGAATTACCACATTCTTGTCTATTACTTCCCATGCTGTCTTTCTACATTTCCAGCACGGGGGAAGCGGTAAGTATATTACGAATGTGAATGGCGTCGGTACATTATTGTATGGCCTTTATCTAGTTCTGCACAAAACCCAGTTCAAACTCTTCAAATAATTTGACAATATAATTGATATGTTAGGTTGTATACCATGGAATTTGGATGGCTTGATATCGTCTGTGTTAATGACTGATTTCGTATGTGATTTCTAGTGACGATATCGCGAAATCGATAATCATCTATCGCTCGGTGCTTGTGAGGTGGTCCGAGTCTCCTCCTTTCGCCACCCCGACTACGCTATTGTTCTCGACCCGCTTGGTTACCAATATACAAATTCAATATAGGCAATTTGGACGAGCAAACGCTACACTACAGTGCCCACTGCCTCTGAACACTGCTCATTACAACATATCATCCCATCTATGACTCGCCACAAGGGTTGATTTCAGTGGCTGATAAACAAACACAGAATGAGCGAAGTGTCCGAACGACGAACGCGATCTCAACTGCCGATCAGTTCGTGGACGTTGTTGCGGTTTTCTGTGCAATCGTCATCGTTCAAGCGGCTATCAATACTACCGAATCAGTTGGGGTGCTCGGAACAGGTAGCCCAGTCAGGCTCGCAATAATTCTCGCTGCACTGTTCTTCCTACCAGGGTACGCACTGACCACAGTCTTGTTCCCACGAGCACCGAAAGTGCGTGAAACGAACCGTACGTGGTTCGCCCCGATAAACGGACATGGGTTGCCGGACCGACCGCAGAGTGCGGAACGATTGGTGCTCTCTTTCGGACTGAGTCTAGTCTTGATTCCGCTTGCAGGACTGGGACTTTCGGCACTCTCGCTTGGGTACAGCGTGGAGACCGTGGGAAACGCCACCACCGTTCTCATCATCGCCCCCTTATTGTTGGGCACAATCCGTCGACTGCAGACCCCCGAGGAGTCCAGATACATCGTCTCCTTCTCGAGCGCGCTTCAGCGGCCTCACGGTAGGGTCGTCGGCGAGAGTCAGACCGACACTGCTGTGAATCTCATCTTGTTGTTCGGAGTCCTCACTGCGGTCAGCGTCCTCACGCTCGCAGTAACTGCGCCTCTGAGTGGAGCGACGTACACCGACTTCTCAATCGTCACCCAAAACCAAAATGGTGAACTCGTCACGAGCGGATATCCCTCTGAGTTCGTCGTCGGTGAACACCAACCGCTCACATTCATCGTCGACAACAACGAGGGCCAAGCAGCCGAGTACGAGGTGGTCATCTTGCTCGAACGTGTCGACGACTCGGGAGCGGTCGTCGAGCGCTTCGAACTCGACCGGTTCAGTCGAACCGTCGAGGACGGTCAGTGGGTGGAAGAACACCAAGTGTCCCCCACTGCGACCGGCGAAAATCTCCGATTGACGTACGTGCTCTACAAGGGCGATGCCCCCGTGGAGCCAGACCTCTCTTCGGCCTATCGCTCAGCGTACATTTGGATCGACGTTTCAGAATCGTAACTGTGGAGAACTGAGCTATCGTTGGCGAGTTTTGTTTGATCGGATTCGTCGATGATGACGTCCACTGTCGACGCTTCTCGCAAGACGAACGGTTGGCCCGAGACGTCGATGTCGAGCTCACGCACGACGTTCCCCTGGGAGCGCTGAAACAAGAACCCATCACGGTGCTCACCGTGTTGTGTCATTTGCATTCCTGTGAACCGGCACCCGTCACGGTCGACGACGGATACTGCGAACCCACCCGATGCTCCACCAGTGATGCGAACATCTTCACATAGGAACTCCGAGGACGACTGACTGACTTCTTCGGGCGAGACGAGATTGATAGCAGGTACTGAGGCGTTAACAACGATTTCTGTGTCTCGGACAGTCGCGGATTCAGTGTCCTTTCCCATGACCAAGGCGCCGTCGCCCTTCGCCGGTGGGGAAAGCGTAATAGAGCAGTTCTCCACGATGAGGTCCGTTCCGCCGTGGAGCCAGATCCCTCGGGAGTTGACGACCCCCGAATTTGTCGGTGGAATCGGGCTATCGACGACGATGGTGGTGTCGCTCACCGAACTCCCCGACGTACCCAGTCGAATGTTCGCGATGTTGTTGTTCCTGTACTCACCACCGTGGACCACGACGACACCTCCCCCACCGTCGGCGAGTCCGGGGGCCGAAGCGTAAATCCCGTTGCCTTTGAAACCAAATATCCGACATTCATCAATTCGAAGGGCCCCTGAGTGGTCTTTCGCTACGAACAATCCGTCCGAGTTCGGCCCACCGTCCGTCGCCTGAACCCGCTCGACGAGCCCTTCGCCATCGGAGTCACGCACCTCGAACACGAAAAGGCCCGTCCCTGAATTCTCGCCGACTACGGTGATATCACGGACGACGAAGTCGCCGGAGGAGAGTACCTGAAACCGACCACCGTGCCCCTCTTCGGTGTAATCGATGCTGAACCCCTCCACGTGAAGACGGTTTCCGATGAGTGATAGGAGGTATTCTTCGTCTTCCCGTATCGGGTTTGCTCGAACTAGCGTCGCGTCCTCCCCAATGAGTGCTACGTCTGACACATCCTCGAGAACTAACGACTCTTCGACGATGTACTCCCCAGGGGGAAAGTAGAGGAGTGTACTGTCATCGACATCGCTGATGATTGAATCGACCGATGTAAGGTTCTGTTCGCGTCGTCTCACTTCGACATTGACCTGGTTGTCGAACTCCGCAACCGAATCAACTTCCCTTGGACCTGAAACCCGATTGGAGTCGAACAGTCCCGAACAGCCAGCTAGCGAGCTGGCGCCAACCACTCCTGCGGCTAACAGCAATGATCGTCTGCTCGTAGACGTCATCCCATTGAGTGACTCCCCCGTACTGTCTGTGAGCGCTGTGTCGTCTCTCGCGCCCGCTCGGTACTCGATTCGGTGGCCGATTCGGCGATGAGGAATGACCTCACTTCGCCATTGGAGTAGACGAGGTTGACTCCCGGTTGCCGATCGAGACTCTCGAATCCATCAGCAGTGTACCGAAGACCGTTCCAGAGTCCTTCTTCTCGGGCGATGTCCGCGGTCGTGACGATGAGATACCGAGAATCTCCGTAGTATTGGGCCAACTGCCCCCGATTGAAGACTTCTGTGGGGACTTGACTACCACGTAGCGGGGCATCCTCTGCTGCACCCCCAATCTGTCCGTACAGTCCATCGAAGCTTCGGCCCGGACCGTTTCGAATCCCGACGTACCGGTAGTCAGCTCCGTGACTGACCGCGAAATCATAGCCCTGAAGTTCGGTTTGGCTCACGTCCTGTGTCGGCTGGTAGATGTACGGCGACGCGAAGTACACCGGTACAGAGAGTAGCACGAAAAGGACAAGTACGGCTCCGATTCCAACTGCGACCGTCTGAGTTGAGAAGCGCTGAGTGAGACGGTCTGCGCCGTAGACAATTGCGACCCCGCCGAGTACGGTCACCAACATCACGATCAACCCGATCTGGCGGTAGTGTTGCCTCGTCACTCCCGAGAGGAAATAGAGCAAGAACAGCGCTCCAAGCGGGAACGCGGCCGCGGCGATGTACTGGCTGAATGCTTCGTCGTTTGCACTCGTAAGCTGCCAATCACGCATCGAGAGCGCGACGAACGCTGCGGCGAACACCATCATCACCGCCGTGATTAAGAATATCTTGATGAACAGTTCCTCGATACTTCCACCCACCTGGAGCAGCGACGTACTCTGGTGGGCGATGTCGTCACCTGGTGTCGCCCGGCCCGTGAGGAGGCGACTGATGACCGCCTCGAATGCACCAGTCGCACGGACGTGGCGCGGGAGCCAGTAAAGGACGAGCGCTCCGAGTAACAGTGTCTGTGCGTACAATGGATTGTGGTTTCGGGCGATGTGGTCCGGTGCAAGGCGAGTCAGGACAAGTCCTACCGTGGAGATAGTGAGGAACAACAACAGCAGGCTCACCCCTTGTTGTGGGTGGACAAACACGAACCCGACAGTGGTGAACGCAAGCGCGACACCCCAAGCGCTTGCACGTGCCCACGGCTTCTCGTCGGCGACTGGGAGGCGCATGTATCGGAACAGGAGATACAGTACGAACGGCAGGAGCAAGATTGCCTGTGTCGTCGGATGCGACATCAGGTGGACGCTGATGTTGTTGACGGGAAGCAACATGAGCGCGCAGAACAGTCCGACGGGAATCGTCCACAGACGGTCGGTGAACTGACGCATGCACATCGGGACGAAGATGAATGGGACGATGGCGTAGACAAAGACCATCAGCATCACTGCCTGTCGAGAGGAGATGCCCGCACTTTCACCGATGAATATCGCAACGAGGTGTGAAGCAGGGTACATGAACTCGAGGGGGTCCAGGCGCCCTGCGATGATGTCTTTCACCCACCCGAGGTGTGTGAGTGAGTCCCCAGACCCGAAGAAGTAGTACCCTCGCAACAACGGGAGTCCAACGAGTGCCATTCCCACCATCACCCCCAGTCCCACCGATGCCGTCCTGAGTGTGGGTGAAAGCCCGGGATGGAGCGACAGGCCGGCAGAGACGAACAGCGCGAACACGAGCGTGACCCAAAACGCGATTGGGGTCTCAGCGTATATTGACAACTCGTAGCCGTTTGCAGGGTTCTGATAGGCACTCCACATCCCCGCTGCGAGCGCGAAGAATCCCACAGCGAGTGTGAGCTTAGCGAACAGTACTTGACGGCGTTCGACGGTCCAGTTTCGAAGTTCGGGTCGATTTTTATTGAGTATCGTAGTCATTGATGTGCTGGTTTGTTGATTACTCCACGTAGCCGAGGCCACGCAAGCGGTCCTCAACGATATCGTGTTTTCCGGTCGCACTGCTTGTTTTGCGGTCGGTCTGGTACGACCGAACCCTCGGTGATTCTACGGACGGCATGGAACCGTCCACGAATATTTCTGAGAGAACGCGTCCGTCCGACGCCTCGGGAATCGGTTCTTGAAGGCCGTGAAGAATCGTCGGAGCGACGTCAACGACGGTTGCCCCGTCGGGCGACGCCCCGGGCGCGATGTCTGGCCCCCTGGCGAGGAACACCCCTTCTGGGCGGTGGTTAGCGACGACGGGTGTGTGGTCGTCGACTACCTCATCAGCAAGGCGCGTGCTCACCATGTAGCCTGCTTCTGGTTCGACGACGACGTCCGGGGCATCTGGATCGTCTGGGAAGAGGTCTGCTCCGTCGTGGACCACTATTGGTGCGGTGTCCCTTCCAGGTACCCGCAGCCCGCGTAGTGCACTCATCACCTCCGTTTTCACCTTCTTGACGTCGGTGGGTTCGACAATTCCCGATTCGAATCGGTGGGTGTCGTTGACGTAGATGCTCCCGAGGCCGTGAAGGAACGCCCGTGTTTGGCTGAAGTCGACGTCGTAGACGCTATGGGTGCCGGGCACTTGCTTCGCGACCGAATCGACGAGGTCGCGAGGAAGGCGTTTTGCCAGTGCTTGGACATCGAGGCCGGTTGCTGCGGCGGTATCGACAACGCGCGAGCGGGTGATGCCAAGTGAGGACAGCAGCGACTGACTCCGATCGGGCTTACGTTTCGTGAGAAGTCCGTGGTTGGCGAGTACCCGATTGACGTAGACTGACGACGAAACAGGTCCGAAGCCGTGGTCAGAGACAACGTAAAGGGCGCTCTCTCGCTCATCACAGTAGTCAATGACCTCGCCGAGAATGTCGTCGAGATAGTGGTAATGTTCGAGCAACCGCTCGTCATCCCAGACGCGGTGTTGGAGTCGGTCCGGTGCGACGTACACAAAAAAGAACAGTCGCCACTCCGGGGTCTCCATGAGGTGCCGCATCAACTCACGCCGTGTCTCGACCAAAGAGTGGATGTCCCGGACGAGGCGGTCGTCATCATCGTACTCGTCCCACTGAAGTTCGATGGTGTAGTCGTCAATACGGTCGAGAATCTCGTCACCGAGTGCTGGTGGTTCGGTGAACCCGGAGTTGACATTGGGAGTCATCATTCCCGAGACCATCTTCCCGTCGATGGTCTCCGGTGGATATGTCATCGGGACGTTGGCGACGACTGCTGGCGAGAGCAGGTTCCACAGCGCTGGTTGCCGCCGGTCCGTTTGGTTGTACGCGCGTTTCGACCGGTTAGCTCGGAGTTTGTAGAACTCGTAGATTCCGTGGCTATCGGCCCAACAGCCAGTCGAAATTGATGGCCAGGCGATTGGCGTGTTCGCGGGAACCGTACTCTTGAGTGGTCCTGCTGCGCCGTCCTCTATGAGTTGAGCGAAGTTTGGGAGTTCTCCCGCTTGAGACCATTGTTCGATGAGATCCCAGGGTACTCCATCGAGGCCAAGGACAAAGGCCCGAGACGCCTGTTGTTTACGAACGCGGCCCTTTTCACTCACGCTTAGACCCTCCGTATCGACCGGTTGCCGTTACGACTCGTCTCATCACAACCCTCGGGACAGTCCGACGAATGGTCGGTCAGTATCGTACTCATGTGTAGACTCTCCGTCTGTACGGCAGAGTGCCCGCACCGTGCTTTGTTAGCCACGCATTGACAGAAAAGCGACAATTCTCAGGTGATGCTGAAAATCTGGTGTTCTAGCCTATCATGGATGAAACGGTAGCTAATCGACACTGTGGCCGGAAGTGCTCCGAAAAACTCACAACTGACCTCTGAAACACCGAAATATCGTCGTTTGATGGCTTGGATTGAGATGTTGGATTAGCTACGGGCCGTAGTAAACCCTGATGTGATTGGTCGTATGCGTTGGTTTCGTCCCGAACCGGCAGAATGATGTGTTACTTTCATGTTTAGGGGCGGCACCAGTCGACACTTGGCCTCCTCGTTATGAATTCGGGGTTTTTCGCCATACTCCCCTTTCAGGGTGAGTGACCGCTTCACTGGCTTGTATCGGGAACCGAGAATCACGCTCCACATTACTTACCATAGAAACATCATATCAGACTTCGAGTCGCGAGGACTCTCGACAGATCCAGTTGCTGACTCGGTCTGTCCTGTGTCCGCTCGCGCCGATTATCATGAATCGATACGCTATCCCCGATGTCTGCACAGACGACCAATTTGGGTGCCGAACCGTTCGCGAACGACACTTTTGTGGCGGTGACGCCGGAACTCCGTGATGTTGTACGAGAAATCCGTTGGCGTCGTCGTTCCAGCGTACAACGAGGAGCCGTTCATCGGTGAGGTCATAGAAACGATGCCGCCGTACGTAGACCGCATCTACGTCGTCGACGATGCTTCGACCGACGACACGTGGAACGAGATAATATCACGGTCTGACCACGCCGTCACGTCGAACGACCCTGTTGACTTCATGGAACCGACGATTGGACGTGTTGTCGGCATCCGTCACGAACAAAACCGTGGCGTCGGTGGTGCGATAAAAACGGGGTACAAGCACGCCCTTACCGACGAAATCGACGTGACGGCCGTGATGGGTGGTGACGGACAAATGAACCCTGACTACCTAACGAAGTTGTTGGACCCAATCGTTGGGGGCTACGCCGAGTACACGAAGGCGAACCGACTCTATGGGAAAGACTCTCATCAGGGGATGTCCCGCTGGCGACTGTTCGGCAACATCGTCCTCTCTGGTCTCACCCGAATTACGAGTGGGTATTGGAATCTCTCCGACCCACAGAACGGGTACACCGCCATCTCACTCCCCGCGCTGGAGGCCATCGACATCGACTCGATGTACGAGTACTACGGGTACTGTAACGACCTACTCGTCAAGCTGAACGTCAACGGAATGCGTGTGGCTGATGTTCCCGTACCTGCTGTCTACGGTGACGAAGAGAGTAGCATCTCGTATCCTGAGTACATCGTTCGGGTTTCGGGGATGCTGTTTCGGAACTTCCTCTGGCGGCTCCGCATGAGGTACGTCGACGGTTGGGTACATCCAGTCGTCGTGTGTTACGTACTCGGCGGGCTGTTACTGCTTCAAATACCAGTCGCACTAATCGACTTCGACTGGCTCGAACAGTCGCTCATATTGAGTGGCCTGGGGCTCACACTCCTGGGACTCGGGGCATACTTCGATAAGGAAGCAAATCGCCGATTGTGGGTGACGTTCGATGCGTGAACACCGTCTCCCAAGACAGGTCCCAGAACAGACCTCACGACGGGAAGCAGCTGCGGTGACGACGACGCGCGACCCAGTGTCTGTCCGTGTCCTGTTCGACATCGGTCATCCCGCACACGTTCACCTGTTCCGTCACGCGATTAATGCCCTCAATGCACGGGGTCACCAGACGGTCGTCACCTCTCGTGACAAGGAATGTACCCGCGAATTGCTCGACGCGTACGGCATCGAGCACCGAGAACTCACGTCGATGGGGTCTGGGACGACTGGCCTCGCGCGCGAGTGGGTCCTACGGACTGGTCGGCTCCTCGCGACGGCTCGGCGATTTGACCCCGATGTCGTCGTCGGTGTTCTTAACCCAGCCGTCGCACAGGTCGGGTCGGTACTCGATTGCCGGAGCGTCATCTACAACGACAGCGAGGCCTCCCGCGTTGCGGGATGGTTGACCCACCCGTTCGCAGACGTCGTCTGTACTCCTGCAGCGTTTGACCGTTCGCTCGGGACCAAACAGGTCCGGTATGACGGCTATCACGAACTGGCGTATCTCCATCCGAGTCGATTCAATGCCCGTGAAGTTGACCTTCAGACGTATGGGGTCAACCCCACCGAACCGTATTCAGTCGTTAGGTTCGTCGCCTGGGGGGCCCATCACGACGTCTCTCACCACGGGTTGTCACCAGCTGGGAAGCGAGAACTTGTTGAGAAACTGGCTGAGCACGGTGCGGTGTACATCTCGAGTGAGGGACCACTTCCCGCCGACCTCGAACGACACCGAGTACCGGTACCGCCAGCGTGGTTCCACCACCTGGTAGCGAACGCGAACCTGTACGTGGGCGACTCCGGAACGGTCGCGACCGAAGCGGCGTTACTGGGGACGCCTGCCATTCGAGTGGCTTCGTACGCAGGGAGTACAGACGACATGAGCAACTTCGTCGAGTTACAGCAGCGATACCGCTTGCTCTACTCAACGGCAGACGAGACGGACGCGCTGAAGACTGCCGGTAGACTCGCAGGCGATTCGTCTGCTCGGACCAGATGGCGGCGACGACGGACGAAACTACTTGCAGAAAAAGTGGACGTGACTGAACACATGATCAATCTAATCATTGACGAAGGAGAGAACAATGCTCGGTGAGTATGAGTTCGCACTCTGTCTCACACACGATGTCGACCGAACCCGGGAGGGTCTCCGAGGGCTGTACTATGGCGCTCGCGACCGGGATATCTCCCGGTTCGCGTCAGTACTGCCCGGGCGGAACACGTACTGGCAGTTCGACACGATAATGAACCTCGAAGCGTCGCTCGGCGTCCGCTCGGCGTTCTACTTCCTCGTTGAGAAAGACCTCTTCACGGATTTCCCGGTCCGAGAATGGCTGAGACCGAACAATTGGGTATTGTATCGTGGTCGGTACGATGTGAATTCCGATGCCGTCGCCGATACCGTCAGACAACTCGACGATGGTGGATGGGAGGTCGGAGTTCACGGGTCATACCGATCGTTCGCTGACCTGAAGCGCTTCCGTTACGAGAAATCAGTCGTTGAGGCGATTGTCGGCCACGAGATCGTCGGTGGCAGACAGCACTATCTGAACCTCTCCATCCCGGAGACGTGGCAGCACCACGCCGAGGTGGGACTTCGATACGATACGACGCTTGGTTCGAGTACGGGATACGGTTTCGACCACGGATACGGGCTCGTGAGGCCGTTCGACGGCTTCGTCGTCTTTCCACTGACGCTGATGGATATCACGTTGCCTAACGTCTCGAACGACTACGACCACGCTTGGCGTGAATGTGAGCGATTGCTCGAAGAGGCCCGTGAAAACGATGCTGTGATGACCGTCGATTGGCATCAACGGTGTTTCAGCGACATCGCGTTCCCACGCTACGGTGAACTCTACCGACGAATCATCGAACGTGCATTAGAGATGGGGGCGTGGGTGGGTCCCCCCGGAGAGCTCTATAGGACGCTCAGTGACGACCCCGAATTGCTTGATGCCTTGACCTCTCCGGTCGGTCCTGCTGTGTCGCCCGACATTCCCCCTCGGTCGTAAGGTCGAACCTCGGGTGACGGCGGGTCTCGACACTCTGTAGGTTGGGGTTGTCAATAGCCTCATCCACCGGTTAACTCTGTCTGTACACCATTTCGACCGTCCCAAAATGGTGACGACTGCCTGTCAGCGCCAAACTGCGTGGTCGTACGAGCCGTCGTCTTCGGAACTTCTGCATTGTCGAACGGACTAGTTGAATGAATACGGCACTCATGTCATCTGGAAGTAAATAACCGCTGTATAGATGAGTATTGACTGTAGCTTCCCAACTACAATGGCCTCGATAGTCTTCTGGTGGCACATATGGAGGTCGAATCGATTAGCATCGACGAGTGGGCATCGGAACGGTCATCGTCCGAGGTCAGCGTCTTTCACCGTCCAGAGACGCTCCGTGTCATCGACCGGCACGTGAGCGGTGATATCGACATATTCGCGGGATACAACGGGGACCGACTCGTTGGTGTGTTTCCCGTCAATACGCGGAACAATGCCGTCGGGTCTATCGTCACGTCTCCACCGCCCGGCCTTGGTCTTCCTCATCAAGGGCCTATCCTATTGCCAGCAAGTCCGAAACAGCGGAAACGCGAGAAGCTCAATCAGACGTTTACGGCAGCCGTGCTCGAGCGACTCAGCACTGAATCTAGTTTCTCACTGCTTCGTGCGATCTGTCTCCCCGAACACACCGACCCTCGTCCGTTCCAGTGGGAAGGACTTGATGTCGAAACGCGATTCACGTATCGGCTCGATGTCGGCGACCGAACAGCCGACGAAGTGAAACAGGGGTTCAGTCGAAGTCTCAGGCGAGAAATCGGAGCAGCCACTGAGGAACCGATAACCGTAGATACTGAGGGCATCGACGGTGCACGACTCATCTACGAGGACTGTGCGGAGCGATACGCTGAACAGGACCGCACCTACTCATTGACGTGGTCGTTTGTTCGCGACCTCCTCGTCTCCCTTGGCGATCACACACGGGTGTTCGTCAGTCGGGGACCGGATGACGAGTATCTGGGAGGTATTATCGTCATTTACAGCGACACTACGGCGTACTTCTGGCAGGGGGGTGTCCGTCACACTTTCGGAGATGCGACGACTAACAGTTTCCTCCATTGGGAGATTATCAGCGACCTGCTGGAGAATCCAGAGTACGAACACATCACACAGTACGACCTCTTCGGTGCGAACACGGCCCGACTCTGTGAGTACAAATCGAAGTTCGGTGGACAACTCGTCCCGTACTATGTCGTCGAGTCGGCCGGTCCGGGGATGACTGTCGCCAAGTCTGCGTACGGCCTCGTTGGTCGACTCGGAACGCTCGCGGAGAACGAGTGGTCGAACCGGACAGCGAGTGAGTCCGACTGATGTCGACGATGCAGTCAGTCTGGGGCATAAGTCAACGACTCGGCCTCGCACCAGCGTTGTCGGGGGTTTACTGGCGGGTCAAACTTGCCGCCTCATGGTGGCGGTATCGAACGTGCGTCTGCGACGTGGAGGCTACGTTCAAAACGACGACGAAGTCTGAGTACCTCCGGGCTTCGACGCTCCTCGGAGAAACGGCACTCGTTGAGGCGTTCGTCACCGAACTGGAACCGGCCGATGTCGTGTGGGACATCGGTGCCTGTGTCGGGACGTACGCGTGTCTCGCTGCGACAGTTGTCACTGAAGGGCACGTAGTCGCATTCGAACCGGAACCGACCAACGCCCTCCGACTCGAAGAGAATCTTGCGGGCAACAGCCCGAGCCACCGCTGGACGGTGCTCCCTGTCGCACTTGCGGAACGCGACCAGAGTGCGAAACTCGAAAGAGGAGTAGTCGAACCGGGGAGTGGCCACCATTTCTTGTCACCTCTTGACGAAGGACTTCCAATTCGGGCCCGTCGCGGCGAATCGCTCGTTGCCAACGGGACTCCGGCTCCGACCGTGCTGAAGATTGATGTTCAGGGGGCGGAACTCGATGTGCTCAGGGGACTGGGCACGACTCTTGACACAGTCCAGAGGATCTATGCGGAGCTGCACGTCGAGAAGACGGCTCGCTATGGAACGAGCGCTGATGAGGTCGAAGAGTTCCTCATTGAACAAGGGTTTACCATCATGCACCTCGGGGAACCAACGTACAACCGCAACGGAGTCTACCACGTCGCGGCGACTCGATAGAGAGAGTTATCCTCCCTCTCGTCTCTTGAGACGGTCGTCTCTCGGGTCTTTATTCGGAGGCGGTGATGACGAAAGCCCACCGTACTTCCTGAGAGATTGGTTGGATGTGCCTTGGCTGGTCGGCGGGCCGGATTGTCCAGTAGCCGCGCACTCGTTCTCTTCGTGACGAATCGTCTCGGGAGTCGACCGGTGTACGACTGCCCTTCACGATAGGCACGGACGCATCTATGGCGCAACGAACGCCGATGTTTATCCCCTGACACGCTCACCAACCCGAATGATGTCTAACGAACAACAGTTCTCGGCGCTTGTTCTGGACGGGCAGGCACAGAACGCACTCGCCCTCGCTCGCAGTCTAAACAAGATGGGTGTCACAGTGACTGCTGGGGGCAACTCCCGCTACCTCCCGGCGATGCTCTCGAAGTCGACCGGCGATTCGTACGTCTATCCCAACGAGCGACAGGATTACCATGCGTTCGTCGATGACCTCGAGAGGCATCTTCGAGAGAACGATTACGACGCGGTCTTCTGTGTCACGGACTTGATGACTACGATTCTCTCTGAGAACAAAGAACTGCTGGAGGCGACTGGGACTGCCATCGGTGTCGAAGAGTGGCAGACCCACCAATCGGCGAACGACAAAGGGCTGCTGTTCGAGGCGGCTGCCGACATCGATGTTCCGACACCCTGGACAGTCTCCCCCGGTACGATCGACGATATCGACGACATCACCGACGAGCGAAGTACATCGGTCGTCGTCAAGCCACGCCGGACGACGATGCACGTCGGAGGACGGGGGTACTCCAGTCGACTTTCCGGTGAGAACTATGTCTCGATGGACGAGGACCTGGCCGCTCGATACCGGGGCTTGGTCGGTGACAGCCCTGCGTTCGAACGGTATCCTCCAATCGTTCAGGAGTTCATCGACGGTGTTGAGACAATGGCGACGGTTGGACTAGCTGTTGAGGGGGAACTCCTCATGCACTTCCAGCACAAGAAATTCCGGGTCTACCCCCCGTCTGGCGGTATCGGTGCAGTCCGTCAGGGGACGTGGGAACCGAAGATGCGCGAGTACACTGAACGAGTTGTCGAGATGTTGGGCTGGACTGGTCCCTTGCACGTGGAGTGGATGAAGACTGCCGACGAGGATTTCTATCTCCTCGAGGTCAACGGTCGGTACTGGGGCTCGCTCGCGCTCACAATCAACAGTGGCGTTGATATCCCTAGATACCACTTCCAGCACCTGACCGGTGAGCCACTACGTATCGAAGACAACCACGGCTACCGCACAGACGTCCGTCAGCGCAAGTTATTCTACACTGATATCCTCTGGCTCCGTGAGAACCTCTCGAATGGGAACTACTCGGCGCTGGTTCCGTTCACTACGTCGTTCTTTACTACTCGTGAGGAGTTTCTCTCGCTCTCAGACCCCTTACCGCTTCTCGGCGTTCTTCCTCGGACGCGAAACGTGCTTCTGGGTGGGGGTGTTCGGTGACGACCCCTGCCCCCCAAGCAATCGAACCATTCCCGGCGAGAGATGCGAGACGAAACAACGCGGTATAGTGGGCGAACTGCTGTCGGTTCATGACGGTGGACTTGGTATCTGTGGGTATCTCTCTGTAAAGAAACGGACCCCGTGAGTCTCAGTTGACAAAATTTGGTATGGTATGCGTTTATGAACTGGCTTCGGGAATCCACGCTCAACAGTGAACCTGCTCCAACGTTGTTAGCAATCTATAGCGGGCAGTTTGTTAATGAATACGCCAAATACCCGGTTTTATAACAGCTGACTTCATAAGGGAGTGGCTGCTAGCCTCGACTATGACTGGGCCTCCTGGGGGATCGGAACCGAACGAGGGAGACGCGGAACCTCTGCCTTCCCCTCAACAAAGTCGGGATGCCGAGGCGTCAAACTCATCGGGAGGTGATCGGACCTCTGCTGAACTCGCCGTTCCGGAGATGGACTGCGCCTCGTGCGCGAGCAAGGTCGAGACGAGCGTCCGGAAACTCGATGGTATCGACTCCGTCGACCCACGGGTGATGAGCGGACGCCTCCTCGTCGCCTACGACGACACGAAGACTAATGCGGACGCAATCGCCGACCGTGTCGAACGGGCCGGGTACGACGTTGAGTCACGTTCTGGTGCCCGAACCGAGCGGTTCTCCGTCCCGGAGATGGACTGCGCCTCGTGTGCGGGGAAAGTCGAGAACGCGCTCGGTAGGGTCGGTGGTGTGAACAACTACGAGACACGCCCGACGAACGGGACGGTCGACGTGACGTTCGACGAAGCGTCGGTCTCGCGACGCGAGGTGGTTGAGGCCATCCGAGGGGCGGGCTACGAGGTAACGAACGCTGACGAGGAGTCCGGGGACGGTAACGGACACTCTCATGACGTCCCCGGCAGTGAGAGCGTTTGGCGTAGTCGACGAGCTATCAAGACATGGCTAAGTGGTGTGCTAGTCGTGTTCGGGTTGCTGTTCGAATTCGTTCTCGACGGAAGCAACGTCCCCGTCGCCAGTGTACTCGGTCAGGGCCTCTTGCTGGCGGATGTGCTGTTTCTCGTCGCCGTCGCTGTCGGTGGGCAGGCAATCCTCAAAAACGGGTACTACTCCGCTCGGAATCTGAATCTGGACATCGACCTGCTGATGAGCAGTGCGATCATTGGTGCGCTCGTCGCAAGCCTCGGATTCGGCGCGGCGCTGTACCTCGAGGCCGCGACACTCGCGTTCCTGTTCAGTGTCGCGGAGTTGCTCGAACGTTACTCGATGGACAAGACACGAAACTCCTTGCAAGAGCTGATGGACCTGTCGCCGGACGAGGCGACGGTTCGGCGTGATGGTCGAGAGCAAACCGTTCCGGTCGACGATGTCCAGGTCGGCGAAGTGGTGCTCGTCCGTCCCGGGGAGAAAATCCCGATGGATGGTGCGGTCGTCGACGGTGAAAGCGCGGTCAACCAAGCACCTATCACGGGCGAGTCGGTCCCAGTCGACAAGACGACTGGCGACGAGGTCTATGCGGGGACCGTCAACGAGGGGGGCTACCTCGAAGTGGAGGTGACGAGCGATGCGAGCGACAATACCATCGCACGGGTCGTCTCGATGGTCGAGGACGCCCAGTTGAATAAGACCGACCGCGAGCAGTTCGTCGAGCGGTTCGCGAATTACTACACACCGGTCGTGGTGGCTGTCGCGCTGGCCGCGATGGTTGTTCCACCGCTCGCGTTCGAGGCGAGTTGGACGACGTGGTTCGTCCGTGGATTGACGCTTATCGTCCTTGCGTGCCCGTGTGCGTTCGTCATCTCAACCCCTGTCTCCGTCGTGTCGGGTATCACCAGCGCCGCAAAGAACGGCGTCCTCATCAAAGGGGGCAACCACCTCGAAGCGATGGGCGAGGCCGACGCCATTGCGCTCGATAAGACGGGGACGCTCACTAAAGGCGAACTCGTCGTCACCGACGTCGTCCCGTTGAACGGCAACAGCGAGGAAGACGTGCTTCGCTGTGCCCGTGGACTCGAAACGCGCTCGGAACACCCCATCGGTGAGGCGATTGTGGCGCAAGCAGACGGTCGCGATGTCACAAAGCGGGAGGTCAGTGACTTCGAGAGTCTCACCGGGAAGGGCGTTCGGGCAGACCTCGATGGGATCCCACACTTTGCAGGAAAGCCAGGACTGTTCGAAGAACTCGGCTTCGACCTCTCGCACGTCCACGCCACCACAGACGGTGGACGGATTACGGCGATGTCTCAGCAACTCTGTGAGCGCAACGATTGTCTCGACCTGCTAGAGGAGATGGTCCCCCGGCTCCAGTCGGAGGGCAAGACCGTCGTCTTGGTCGGGACGGACGACGAACTTGAGGGTGTCATCGCCGTCGCCGACGAGGTTCGGCCCGACGCGGCCGCGATGGTCGAGCGACTCCACAAATTGGGCGTCGAGCACGTCGTGATGCTCACCGGTGACAACCAGCGGACGGCGAACGCTATCGGCAAGCAGGTTGGTGTCGACGACGTTCGTGCTGAGCTCCTCCCCGAAGAGAAGGTTGAGGCCATCGAGGCACTTCAGCGTGATTACGGTACCGTCGCGATGGTCGGCGATGGGATCAACGACGCCCCCGCACTCGCTACCGCCGACGTAGGTGTGGCCATGGGTGCGGCCGGCACCGACACCGCCCTAGAAACAGCCGACGTCGCGCTAATGGCCGACGACCTCTCGCGACTGCCGTATCTCTACGACCTCTCGCACCGTGCCAACGGTGTCATCCGACAGAACATCTGGGTCAGTTTAGGTGCGAAGGCAGTGCTCGCCGTCGCCGTCCCGTTCGGCCTTCCCATCTGGGCGGCCGTCCTGTTCGGTGACGCCGGGATGACCGTTGGTGTGACGGGCAACGCGATGCGCCTCTCGAACGTCAAACCGACGCTCCAAGAAGCCTAAACGCCCCGTGTCCCCCATTGCGGCCCCTCCGTGCTGACTTTCTGACAATCTACAGAATGATGATATCCATGTTTCCATATCAACAGCTATGGCCATGTTCTCAGGGGGCCAATACGACGGTCGAACAGTGATGAGAGAACTGACCTACCGTTGCTCGACTGGTGAGGAAGTGACTGAAAGCGAGATCTGGAGTCGATTCGACGATGGGTCCTGGACGCCGTACTCCTACGACACCGAAGACGGCTCCGAGTGGGTCCGAGCGGGTGACGGGTCGGTCATCAAACTCCGTCCACTTCGCTGAGTCTCCTGCCCCTGCGACCTGCGACCCTCACCCGTCGAATCCGTCCGAAGCGACCGCTGACGAAGTCGACCAACCACGTTCGACGTAGTTCGCGAGGATGTCGGCTTCGAAGTGCAGGAGTCGCCGACCGGCTTCTCCGACAGCGTCGTCCGGCGGTAGGTCGCCAGAACGATGGTGACACCGAACGTCCCCACCTCGTCGTTGACGGCGGCGACGGTCAACCCGACTCCGACGAGTGTGACTGCTCCCTTCTCGAAGAAATACTGTTCGTAGCCCGACGGGACGGCGATGGTCTGCCACCAGTCTTCACCGCGGTCTTTGAACCCGGTGATGGTCGTCACCGTCGTGTCCACGATTCCCTTCACGACGTGGCCATCGAACGACCGTCGCCAGCGAGTGGCCGTTCGACGTTCACGAAGCCTTCGGTGTTGAAAGGCGTCACGTACGTTCTCTCGACCGTCTCGGCCGAGAGTTCGGCGTCGAACAATCCCGCACTGACCACTCGCCGTCAAACAGTCACAGTCCGCTCCGACGTTGTCTCCGAGTTGGAGGTCGTCCGTCTCACACTCGATGCGGGCGGTACCATCGTCGCCCGTGCGCTCTGTCGTTCGAGCACCCCGTATCGACCTGACGATTCCTGTGCGCATCTACACTGACGGACCGAGAACCGAACGATAAGCAGTCCCCATTACGAGTCGCATACTGAATTTGTTATATTTCCAAGCAGTTCGGTCATGGTCCGTCAGAGACCCATCTTTCGGCAGGATTCGAACCGGTCGTCGGTGAGGTAGACGCCGTCACCTCGCACTTCGAGGTCGATTGGACGGAGCGACTGGCCCTGACACGGGCCACGGGTGCAATAGCCGTTATCACAGTTGAACCGTGCGCCGTGGTTGTCACAGACGAGTTGACCACCGATGACGAACGCACCCATCCCCTTATCGATGCGTACGTCGGGTTCATGAGCACAGGAGTTCTCCCAAGCGACAACGGAGTCACCCTGACGCTGAACGATGCCTTCGACACCACGGCGACCGGCGAGCGCTTCGAACCGGAGCGTGGTGTTCGAGGGGATGTCGTCAAGTGTCGTTAGATACGTTGGGTCCGTTGTCGAATCTGTCGGGTCAGCGGTCCCGTTCGAGGCGGTCGCATCGGTTTCTGACTCATCCACGGACCGGCCCTTCGCGCTGACGTCGAACCGGAACGCCACGCCGTCTAGTTCGACCGCCCCTTCGTCGTCGTACAGTCGGACCGACCGCTCGTCGTCGTCCGTCTCGAGCGTCACTCTGACTGGGTCGCCCATCGAGTGAGATTGACGGCTTCCCAAGGGATAAGGAGTCGCGTTGCCCGGCCACCTGCCCGGCCGTCGATTCACTCGGGCCGGACGACGGTGTGTTCGAGCTTCCCGATCTCCTCCGCACCGAGGCGGACGGTGTCGCCCGGTTCGAGCCAGCGCCCGAGTTCCAGCCCACAGCCCCGACCCACCGTTCCGCTCCCGACGACGTCGCCTGGGTACAGCGTCTCGTGACGCGAGATGTACGCCAGCAGTTCGGGGAACGTGTGGTACATCTCGCCGGGCGTCCCCTCCGACCACGTCTCGCCGTTCACCTCGGCGGTGAGCGTGATGCTCGCGATGTCGACGGCGTCGGCGGTGACGAGGTACGGCCCGAACCCGTTGGCGAAGTCCTTGCCCTTCGTCGGGCCGAGACGGCCCTGCATCTCCTTGCCCTGGATGTCGCGAGCGCTGAAGTCGTTGAACACGGTGTAGCCGGCGATGTAGTCGCTGGCCTCCTCGGCGTCGAGGTCCCGCCCCTCCCGACCGACGACGGCCGCGAGTTCGAGTTCGTAGTCCAGGCTCTCGGTGTAGCTCGGCCACTCGACCTCCTCGCCGGGGTGGACGACGGACTCCGGGTTGCCCTTGTAGTAGACGGGCAGTTCGTACCAGACGTCGGGGACCTCGCCGCCGAGGCTATTCTTCACGTGCTCCTCGTAGGCCATGCAGTCCCGGAGCGTGTTGGGCCGGGGCACCGGACTCAGCAGTCTGACCTCGTCGGCGTCGTACCAGCAGCGCGCCCCGCCCGGCCCGCGCTCGTCGGCGTCGAACGCGACGAACTCGCGGGCACGGCGGGCAGCGTCCATCGCGGAGCCACCGCGTTCGAGGAACGACTGCATGTCGGTCGGTGCCTCCGTCGCGGCGAGCGCCGCCGGCGACTGACGACCTTCTGCGGCCAACGACGCGCCGTAGCCCGCGGTCACGTCGACGTACCGTGGATTCCCGTCCGTCCCGTCGTCCTCGACGACCCCCACCCGTCGCGCGGGTCCGACGTCCGTCGCCACCTCGAACGACGCGAGGCGCATCTACGCACCCCCCGTTGCATCGTTCGCGTGGTCGGCGTCGGCCGTGCTTCCGTCCTCGTCCTCGACGAACGCGACCGGCCGAACCCACCCCGCGCTCGCGCCCTCGACGACCACCGGGAAGGTTACGACCGGCACGTTCGTCCGTCGCGGGAGCGCGTTGAGGTTCGCCATCTTCTCGATCTGGCAGTACTCCACCTCGCGGCCCGCGAAGTGTGCGGGCCAGAGTTCGGACTCGTCCTCGCCGTCGGCCCACCGCCGACCCATCTCGGCGAACGGCTTGTCGAATCCGTAGGCGTCGGTTCCGACGACCTTGATTCCCTGTTCGACGAGGTGTTTCGTCGCGGCCGCACCCATCCCGGGGAACGCCGAGAGGTACTCCGGCGTGCCCCAGAGGTCGTCCGCACCGGTTTCGATGAATACCAGTTCGCCCGCCGAGAGCTCGTGGTCGAGGGCCGCGAGCTGCTCGTCGATCTCCTCGAGAGTAATCTCGCCGCCCACCTCCTTCCACGTGAAGTCGAGGACGACGGCGTCACCACAGCACCACTCCAGTGGCACCTCGTCGACGGTCTTCGCTGGCTCGCCGTCGACCTCGGGGCCGTAGTGCCACGGCGCGTCGAGGTGCGTCCCGGTGTGCGGGATGGCTGTCACCTCCTCCCAGGCGAGGCCCTGCCCGTCGGGGAAGTCCTCGCCCTCGACGCCGTCGACGCCGGCCGCCGCGAGGTTGCTCGCGAGCAGGTCCGCACCGGCCTCGTGGTCGAAGTACTCGACCTGAGCGGGCCACGGCTCGCTGACCGCGTCTGGTTCGATACCGATGCTGAGGTCGACCGGAGTGACGTTCGCGAACGAGAACATGTGTTCCGGGGAGTCCGTCACGGCGGACCACGATGAGTGTTCGGTCGGTGACGGGTGATAGCCGCGGACAACGGGCGGTCACTGCCTGCGAAACGAGTGGGCTTTGTACTCGATGGGCGACCCCGAAATCGATGGACGCCCCGACCCTGCGAGCGATCGACTGCATCCTCTACACCGTCCCCGAGACCGATTTCGACGACGCGAAAGCGCAGTACGAGGACGTGCTGGGACTCGACCGCATCTGGGAACGCGACGGACAGGTCGGCTACAGACTCCCCGCTCACGACGACGGAGTCGCCGAAATCGTGCTCTCGACGGACACCGACGTCCCCGACGGTCTGGTCCACTACCTTGTCGACGACGTCGAGCGGGCGACCGACTACTACGCCGACCGGGGGTACGAGGTCGTCGACGGCCCGTTCGACGTCGGTGTCGGCACTGTCGCGACCGTCCGCAACGAGTGGGGCCACGAGTTCGAACTCATCAGCTTCGCGTGATGGTGCGAACTCGCGTCGGTCTCCTCAGACGCGACGGGTCAGGCCGCGTCGGAGCGTGCCCGCGACCGTCGAGAGCGCCTCCGAGCGGCCACCCAGGTCGTCGGCGAGGTGGCCGAGCCTGCGAGCAGTGCCGCTGAGGAACAGCGAGTCGTCGTCGAGCGCGAGCGAGAGGTCGTGTTCGACGGCCGCATCGACGACCGCCGTTCGCGTTTCGTCCGCGAGGTCGCTGACGAGGAAGGTGAGCGTCGTCCCGTCGGCCGGCGCGCCAGCGTCGTCGACCGTCTCCCGGACCGAGAAGTGGCGTTCGACCTCACGAAGCGAGACGTCGGTGAGTTCGACGGCGCGGGCGTCGCGGGTCGACTCGACGACTCGGTCGTCGCCCAGCGCGTGGGCGATGGCGACCACGTCGACGGTGTCCGCGATATCGTGGGTCCGAACGACGTTCGCCCCGCGTTCGACCTCCATCGTCGCCGCGGCGAGACTGACGGGCAGTTGGTCTTCGGTGTCCGGTCGGTCGGCGATGTCCCCGAGGAAGTCCTCGCGGTTCGTCGCGGTGAGGATGGGCCGGCCGAACGCGCGGAACTCGCGCATCCGGCGGAACAGCTCCCAGTTGTCCTCGTACGTCCGGTCGTCGTACCAGCCGCCGAACGCGGGGTCGATGATGGTCTTGTCGGTGAACCCCTCGCGTTCGAGCGCCTCGAAGACGGCGTCGATGTCCTTCAGGTGGCCCGGACGCTTCAGGTCAGGGGGACTCGCCATCTTCACGACTGGGACGTCGTAGCGCTCACACACGTCGGGCATGTCGGGGTCGGCGAACCCACAGACGTCGTTGACGATGTCGAACCCGCCCTCGATGGCGCGCTCGGCGACCGTCGCGTAGCGGGTCTCGATGGAGAACAGCACGTCCTCGGTCTCGACGCGGTCGAGCATGTCGAGGGCGGCGTCGAGGCGGTCCAACTCGGTCTCTTCGGGGAACCAGTCGTTCTTCGGGTTGCTCGACTGGAGACCCACGTCGACGATGTCGGCTCCTTCGGGGACCATCACCTCGTCGACGTACTCGGCGGCCTCAGCGGCCACGCCGTGGACGCTCGGGGTGTAGTTCGACTCGACGCTCATATTCAGTACGCCCATCACGCGCGGTGGGTGGCCCTCTCCGATGGCCAGCCCGGAGGCATCGACAACTCGCACAGGCGACGTTAGCGAGCGCGGTCCAAAGCCTCTCCGAATCCGGCCACTGTGCGGTGGTCTCGGCGGTTCGTCACAACCCGAGTGGCACGGGTCGGTCGAGTCGCAACTCACCGTCGACGCTCTCGACCGTCAGCGTCGGCCAGTCGCCGGTCGCGCTCAGCGTCTCGACGCCCTTGGCGGTGACGAGGTGGGTCCCCTCGCTCTTCGCGCCCTGTACCGTCGGGTTCCACGCGTACCCCATCGGCAGTCGGACCGGCGTGTCGTCGCCGGGCGAGGCGAACCACTCCCGACCGGCGAACCCAGTCGCGCCGCCCTGGTGGTGGTGTCGCCACTCCCCGTCGTGGCCGACCGCGGCGTACGCCTCCCGTATCGTCTCGAAGACGTCGCCCGCGGTGCCGCCGGTCCGTCCCACACGCCGGGTCGCCGCAAGCGCCGACACCTCGACGC
>NZ_JALXFV010000007.1:141678-265486 GCF_023699475.1 Halomarina rubra
CGCGTGGCGTTCGGTCAGCCACGCCGGCGGGTCGAAAGCGACGGTCCGGGTGAGGCTGACCGAGAGACCGTCGCGCTCGGCGGTGACCGACGCGACGGCGTAGCCACCGAGTTCCGCCTCCGTCGGCGTGAAGTGGCGGTAGGCGGGTGCGCGTTCCTCGCCACCGACGAGCGCCACCGGAACGCGACAGCCGCGGGCGGCGAGGGCGCGCTGGAGGTCGGCGCTCACCGCGCGTTCGGTCGACTCCGGCTCCGCTCCACGACAGACGCTCTCGACCGCTCTCGCGACGTCTCCCGCGAGGGAACGGTACGTCTCGACGTCCCCATCGGAGAGGGGTTGGCGGAGCGACGAGGCGTCCACGGTCTCGAACCCCGGGACGTCGAAGTCGGCGGCCGCGGGGGTCGCCGACACCTCCGCGACGGTCGCCGCCAGCGAGGAGTCGTGCCACGCGAACGTCTCGACGGCCGCATCGTCGAGGTCGTCCAGCTCCTCGGCGCGGAGTCTGGGCGCTTCGATATCGTCGGTGACGACAACGACGCGCTCGCCGTCGTAGCCGGCCGCCGCGACGCCGACGGGGGCCGACGCGCTGACGACGTTGTCCCCGCCGGTGAGCCACGCGAAGTCGTTCGGTCGCGCGAACCACACCGCTTCGAGGCCCTTTCGCGCGAGGTACCGGTCCAACCGCTCCGTCCGCTCGCTCCCGGTCATACCCGAAGCGGAGACCGCCGACCACCGTAGCTCCGGTGGTCGGTGTCTCGGGACGTTCGCCGACCCCCCATGACTCGCCGCACGGCTCACCACGAACCACCGGACGCGCTCAGACCGCCTCGTCGGGAACGTCGAGGGGGACGAGCCGTGGTTCGATCATCTCGCGGTCCTCCTCCAGCCACGGCGGGAGGTAGAGTGACTGCCCCAGGTTCGCCGTGTCCTCGACCGCGGCGAGTCCGGGCGTCTCGGTCGCCAACTCGAACAGGATGCCGCCCGGTTCGCGGACGTACAGCGAGTGGAAGAAGTGCCGGTCCTTGACGCGGGAGACCTCGTACCCCCGCTCACGCAGGAGGGAGTGCCACTCGTACAGCTCGTTCTCGTCGGCGACGCGCATCGCGACGTGGTGGTACGACCCCGCACCCTCGCGACCGAACGCTGCCGCTCGGTCCAGCAGGTCGACGACGGTCGCTCGGTCGCCCGGTACACGATACCGGACGCGGTCGCCCTCCTGAGCCTCCAACTCGAAGCCGAGCGTGTCGAGGAGGCTCGCGGTGTGGAACGGGTTCGTCGGCAGCAGCGTCACGCCGTGAATCCCGCGAATCGCGTGTTCGGCGGGGACCGTCCCGCCCGTCCACGGTGTGACGTCGGACGCTCCCGCCACCAGTTCGAGGGTCGTGCCGTCGGGGTCGGTGAATCGGAGGACGGACTCGCCGAATCGCTCGGTGGTCTCGACGCCCACGCCGGCGTCGGTCAGTCGCTCGCGCCAGTAGTCGAGTGCTCCCCGCGGGACGACGAGTGCGGTGGTCGTAATCTGGGGGCGGCCGACGCGCCCGTCCTCTTCGGCGGGGTACGGGAAGAACGTGAGCGCCGTTCCGGGCGACCCGGTCGCGTCGCCGTAGAACAGGTGGCGGGTGAACTTCTCGTTGAGGTTGACGGTCTGTTTGACCAGGCGCAGGCCGAGTAGCTGCGTGTAGAACTCGACGTTTCGCTGGGCGTCGCGGACGATTCCGGTGACGTGGTGGATTCCGGGCGTGTCGGTGAGCATCGGTGGGTGTGGAGTGAGCGGCAGGCGGCCGCTGGACGACTGGCGGGCGGTTCGTCACGAAACGCTGGGACTCTCGGGCGTGTGTCAGCGACCGATGGTCCCCTGCCGAGTGACGGGCGCGTCCGGGTCGAGCAGGAACAGGACGACCAGCGATTCCTCGCGGGCGGTGAGCGACCCGTCGATAGGGTGGGTGAGCAGCGCGGTCTCGGCCGCGTCGAGTGTGAGGCCGCCGACCTCGACGGTGCCGTCGAAGACGTAGAGATACGCGTCCTACCCGGCGCGCGTCGGGAGCGCCACGGAGTCCCCCGAGTCGAGGTGGGCGTCGTGGAGGTGGATTGCGTTGCGAACCGAGAGCGGGGCGTCGCTCCCCGTCGGCCCGAACAGGTGTCGCCACTCGCCGTCGACGGACTCCGGGAGCGGTTCGTGCTGGATGGTCGCCGGCAGGTCGAGGCTGTGTGGCCGGACGAAAATCTGGAGCATCCGGAGCGATGGGTCCGAGGCGAGCGTCCGCTCCTCGTGCCAGAACCCCTCGCCCGCACCCATCACCAGCAGGTGGTCGGCGTCGGTGACCAGTTCGTTCCCCTCTCGGTCGTCGTGACGCATCACGCCCGCGGGGACCCACGAGATTATCTCCTCGTTGCGGTGGGGGTGCATCGGAATCAGTGTCTCCGGGTCCATGAACGACTCGACGACCGTCGCGAGCGGCCCGTAGCCGTGGTCGTCGTGGTCCGGCAGGCTCCGCCCCGGGAAGTAGAAGTTCGTCCTGAACCGGCCCTGGTCGACCGAGTGGTCCGGTTCGTCGGACGGGTAGACACCGCCGACAGCGTCCGTGTTCATCACTCCTCGCTTCGACGAGAGCGGTCAAAAGCTCCCGGTATCACCGACTTCGCCCGGTAACACCGACGTCTCCGTCGCCTCTCGCGGCCAGTGGTTCGGTCGACGTCGGGGGCTCCGGTGTCTTCGACATCTCCGCTCTCACTCGACGTCGATGTGGGTCGCTTATGCTCGCCGTGACCGCGCGTTCAGTTGAGCATTCATGCCGTGGACTCAGGGTGCTCTGGTCGAAGCGTCGTGTATGCCCACGAACGGATACGAAGTCCACTGTCGCGAGTGCGACTTCCTGAGCACCTGCTCGAACGGCGACCTCGCACGACTCCTCGCGTTCTCACACCGCGAGCGGACCGGCCACGAAACGGAGTTCTCTGTGGCAGGCGGCGAGTAGTCGCGGTCTCCAGCGAGACGTCGCCGGTCGTCGTCCACCGAAGAAAGGCGCTATACCGCAGGGTCGCGAACAGGTGGTCCGAGTGACCGAGCACACGCGAATCACCGACTACGAACTGTTCCACGTCCCGCCGCGCTGGCTGTTCCTCCGGGTGGAGACGAGCGACGGCCGCGTCGGCTGGGGGGAACCCGTCGTCGAGGGCCGTGCACGAACCGTCGAGACCGCCGTCGAGGAGTTGTTCGACGGCTACCTCCTCGGAGAAGACCCCGACGCTATCGAGGACCACTGGCAGACGATGTACCGCGGCGGGTTCTACCGCGGCGGCCCGGTGTTGATGAGCGCCATCGCCGGCGTCGACCAGGCGCTCTGGGACCTGAAGGGCAAACAGTTCGGCGCGCCCGTCTACGAACTCCTCGGCGGCCGCGCGAGAGACCGCGTCCGCGTCTATCAGTGGGTCGGCGGGGACCGCCCCGACGGTGTCGCCGAGGCCGCAGCCGAGAAGGTCGACGCCGGGTTCACCGCCCTGAAGATGAACGCCACGCCCGAACTCCGACGGGTCGACACCCCCCGAGCGGTCGCCGAGGCCGGGGAGCGCCTCGCCGCAGTGCGGGAGGCGGTCGGCCCCGACGTCGACGTCGGCGTCGACTTCCACGGGCGCGTCTCGAAGCCGATGGCGAAGCGACTCGTCCGGGCGCTCGAACCCCACGACCCGATGTTCGTCGAGGAACCGGTGTTGCCCGAGCACAACGACACCCTGCCCGCGCTCGCGGCGAGCACGTCCGTCCCCATCGCGACCGGCGAGCGCATGTACTCCCGCTGGGAGTTCAAGGAGGTGTTCGAGAGCGGTGCCGTCGACGTGATCCAGCCGGACCTCTCACACGCTGGCGGCATCACCGAAGTGAAGAAGATAGCGAGCATGGCCGAGGCGTACGACGTGGCGATGGCCCCACACTGTCCGCTCGGGCCCATCGCGCTGGCGTCGTGTCTCCAGGTCGACGCGTGCACGCCGAACGCGCTCATCCAGGAGCAGAGCCTCGACATCCACTACAACGAGACGAGCGACGTCCTCGACTACCTGGCTGACCCGTCGGTGTTCGACTACGAGGAGGGGTACGTCGACCTCCCCGACGGACCGGGACTCGGCATCGACGTCGACGAGG
This sequence comes from Halomarina rubra, assembly GCF_023699475.1. GTDB lineage: Archaea > Halobacteriota > Halobacteria > Halobacteriales > Haloarculaceae > Halomarina > Halomarina rubra. The sequence continues at coordinate 145,814 of NZ_JALXFV010000007.1, forward strand.
AGCACGTTCGCGAGCAGGCGGGCGACGTCGACTGGCACAACCCGGTGTGGCGACACGACGACGGGAGCGTGGCAGAGTGGTGACCGACGAGTCGTCTCGGACGGGGCGGTTCGCCGGTCAGGTCGCGGTCGTCACGGGGTCGACGCGCGGCATCGGCGCGGGCGTCGCAAAGCGACTCGCCTACGAGGGTGCGAGCGTCATCGTCACCGGGCGGTCCAGAGAGGCGGGAGCGGCGACGGTCGCGGACATCGAGGCAGACGGCGGCGAGGCGACGTTCGTCCGGGCGGACATGCGTGACCCCGACGACATCGCCGCGCTGTTCGACGCGTGCGTCGAGCGGTTCGGCGGCATCGACGTGCTCGTCAACAACGCGGGCGTCGAGACGAACACGGCCGTCGACGAGGCGACGATGGACGACTGGGCGTTCGTCGTCGAGACGGACTTCCGGTCGTTCTGGCTCTGTGCGAAGGCGGCCGCCGAACGGATGAACGAGGGGGCCATCGTCAACACCTCCTCGAACCACGCGTTCCTGACGATGCCGTCGATGTTCCCGTACAACGCGGTGAAGGCGGGCATCAACGGCATGACGCGAGCGATGGCGCTCGACCTTGGCCCTCGAATCCGGGTCAACACCGTCAACCCCGGGTGGGTCGCCATCGATCGGACGACCGACGAGATGGACCCCGAGTACCGCCAGCATCTCGAATCCATCCACCCCGTCGGTCGACTCGGACGGCCCGCGGACGTCGCCGGAGCGGTCGCGTTCCTCGCGAGCGACGACGCGGGGTTCGTGACCGGGACGTCGCTGCTCGTCGACGGGGGTCGGACGGCGGTGATGCAGGACGACGCGCTTCCGGACTACCGCGAGCGACGCGACACCGACGAGTAACCCCCGACTCTCGGGACCGACCCGACCGTCGCCGGAGCCACGCTCGGGTGGTCACTCCGCACCGAGGACGTGTTCGAGTCCCGCGGCTCTGCCCGTCACGTCGACGACGTTGCGGACGAGCGAGGCCATCGTCAGGGGTCCCACGCCACCGGGGACCGGGGTGATGGCGCTCGCCGGCTCGCGTGCGCTCGCCGCGTCGACGTCGCCGACGAGGTCACCGGAGGAGTCGCTGTCGTCGCTCTGGACCCTGGTCGCGCTGACGTCGACCACGACGACCCCTTCTCCGAGCATCGACCCGTCGACGAGGCCCGGGTGGCCGGCGGCGGTGACGAGGACGTCGGCACGACGGGTGTGGGCCGTGAGGTCGGTGGTCGCCGTGTGACAGAGCGTCACCGTCGCGTCGCCGTCGGGGCCGTTGGCGGACAGCAGGGCCGCGAGCGGTCGGGCGATGACGGCGTCTCTGCCGACGACAACGACGTCTCGGCCCGCGGTCTCGACGTCGTACTCGGCGAGCAGTCGCACGACGGCGGCCGCCGTCGCGGGGACGACGTGCGGGTCGCCCGCCACCAACCGTCCGAGGTTCTCCGGCGTGAAGCAGTCGACGTCCTTCCCCGCGGGAACGAGCGACCGGACCCGCTGCTCGTCGACGTGGTCGGGCAGCGGCACCTGGACGAACAGCGCGGTCACGTCGTCGTCGGCTCTCAGCGACTCGACGGCGTCGTAACACCGCTCTGCGGGGGCATCGGCCGGGACGTCGACCCGCACCGTCTCGATACCGAGCGAGGCACAGCGCTCGTGTTTCAGGTCCATGAACCGCCGCTGGGTCGGGTCGTCGGTCATCAACACCGTCCCGAGCGTCGGTACGACGTCGTGGTTCCGGAGCGTCGCCACGTCTCGCTCGACGGTCGCGGTGAGACGGTCTGCGAGCGGGCCGCCGGCCAGCATGGTCGGGTCCGTCACGAGTTCTCGGTGTCGTCTCCGATGGCCCCCACCAAACCCTTTCGGGCGGCCCGCCGGTCAGATACTTGTCCGTGTAGAACCATGTGCGATTCATGACTGGCGAGTGTTACTACTGCCACGGCATCGTGCTCCCCGAGGAACCGGGCGACGTCCTGCTGGCGGACCACGACGATCATCGGGTGTACCTGCACCTGGAGTGTGCGACCGGTCAGAACGTGGCCGAACCGGCCGACGAAGGCGGGGACCGACTCGCTATCACCTGTCCGGAGTGTGGCGTCGCGGAGACGCAGTGAGCGTCCGGACGAGTCACTTCTCCTCGGGCGGGTCGACGTCGTGGTGGAGTTCGATGGCGGGGAGTCGCGACACCGCCCGTCTTGCGAGGGAGGTGTGACCCCCCTCGTAGCGGGCGAACGTCAGCGTCAGTCCACCGAGAGCGAACAGCGAGAGGACGGCGAACGGTCCGCCGGTCAACACGGCGAGCGCCTGGAGGGTCTCGACGCCACCCAACAGGAGCACCGAGACGGCGACCGCCCCCTGGAAGACCCCCCAGAACACGATGGCCCCCGTCGTCGGTGCCAGTCCGCGGCGAGTCGCGAGCAACGCGGTGACGAGCGTCGAGACGTCCGCGGAGGTGACGATGAACACCACGATGAGCGCGAGGAAGAGGAAGGCGAGCAGGCCACCCAGCGGGAGGGCGTCGAACACGAGGAAGCCGACCACGGCCTCGGCGTCGGAACGGCCGGCGACGGCAGCGAGGAGGTCCGTTCCGCCCACACGCTGGAGCCACAGCGACGTCCCCCCGAGCAGGAGGAACCAGCACATCGTCGCGGCCGACGTCGCGACGACGGTGGTGAACACGACCGTCCGGATGCGACGGCCCCGCGAGAGCGCCGCGACGAACAGCCCCGCGAACGGGGCCCAGGAGAACCACCACGACCAGTTCCACACCGTCCACGCGGCGATCCACGGGTCGCCGACGGTGAGGCTCAGCGGGACGAACCGGACGGCGTACTCACTCAGCGCGCCGACGCCGCTCGTGAAGACGAACGACCGTGGCCCGACGGCGACGAGGATCAACGCGAACAGGCCGAACAGGACGACCGTGAGCCCTGCGATGCGTCGAATTCCGCGGTGGACGCCGGTGACCGCCGAGAGGACGACCACGAGCGTCAGGCCGCCGACGAACACGACCGACCCGGTCCGGCCGGTCGAGACGCCCCACTCGAAGGTGATGCCGGCGAGGAACTGCTGGCTCACGAGCGCGACCGAGGTCGCGATGCCGCCGATGGTCGCGAACACCGCGAGCGTGTCGACGAGGCGACTCCACGGCGAGTCGAGGCCGTCGACGCCGACGAACGGCGCGAGGATGGTCGACACCCGCAGCGGTGCGCCGTGGCGGAACACGAAGTACGCGATGGGGACGGCGATGACCGCGTAGGCGCTCCACGCCGAGAGGCCCCAATGGAAGAGGGCGTAGGTCAGCGCGCCACCCGCGGCCGCCGACGATTCGGGGGCGGCGTCGACGGTCGGCGGCGGTGTCCCGTAGTGGACCAGCGCCTCCGTCGGCCCCCAGAAGACGATGCCGGCGGCGATGCCCGCGGTGAACACCAGCGCGAAGTACGTCGGGTATGTGTACGTCGGGTCGGCGTCCGGGCCACCGAGTCGCACCTCGCCCCACGGTCCGACCAGCAAGAACAGGCAGTAACAGACCGCGAGGAACATCGCGCCGAGGAACACCGGCCCGCCACCGCGCAACACCGCCTGGGAGAGGCCGTCGACGGTCGCGTTCGTCCCCTGGGGGAACAGCGCCTGGAGACAACAGAAGAGGGTGAAGACGGCGACGGGGACTCCGAGCACCACCGGGTCGTGGTGGGCGATGAACTCCCGGAGGGTCGCCCGTAGCGAGTGGTGACGGATACGGAGGAGCGTGGGGACGGTCTCGCGGTCCGACACCGTTTCGGGGTACGGGAGCACGGCGAGGTAGCCCAGTCCCGACCCGAAGAACGTCAACGCGACGACCAGCCAGACGGGGCCGTCGACGGCCCCCCCGACGACGTCGGGGAAGAAGAACCCGGCGACGACGACCGCTCCGGAGACTACGCAGAGGGGGAGCAACAGGCCGGCCAGCACCCCTCCGGAGTCGTCGGTCACTGACCCGCTCATACCGACATACTGGGCGTCGAACGATAAAGTGACATGTTAACACTAGCCGCGACTGTCAGCGGAGACGGACGGTCAGGTGCGCTCCCCGGGGTCGGTGAACGGGTCGGGCGCACCCAGCACCGACGCGCCCAGCAGTTGCCCGCCGATGGTGAGCGGGTTGATGACCTCGTCGGCTCCGACCGACTCGAACTTCGCGACGTGTTTCTCCTCGTTGGCGGCGGCGACGACCCGCACGTCGGGGGCGAGACTCTTGACCGCGAGGACGGCGAGCACGTCCCGCGCGTCGTCGTCGCTGGCGACGACGACTCCCGACGCGACGTCGACCCGGGCGTCTTCGAGGACCGCCTCGTCGGTCGGGTCCCCGGTGAGCACGTTCACCCCGTCGCGTTTGAGCGCCGCGGCGACGTCGGAGTCCGGGGTGACGACGAGGAACGTCGTCTCGCCGGTGAGTCTGTCGAGTACCGATTCCGTGATGTCGCCGTAGCCGAGGACGACGACGTGGTCGTCGAGGAGTGTGAGTTCTGAGGCGGTCATGCTTCCGAATGCGGCGGCCATTCTGGCCTCGATGGCGGGTGCGACCAGCGCCCCGATGGCGACGGTGAACGCGCCGGTCCCGAACACGATGACCGACAGCGAGAACCACTGTGCCTCGGGGGTGGTCGGCGTGATGTCGCCGTACCCCACCGTCGCGATGGTGACGACGACGTAGTAGACGGCGTCCGCCCAGTCCTCAAGGCCGAGGAACTGGTCGCGGAGGCCGTACGCGCCCACCGTCCCGTACAGTCCCACGCCGACGATAGCCGCCAACGAGGCGACTTGGAGCGGCGAGAGTTCGACCCGTCGGTCGAACGCCTCGCGGTTGACGACGAGCAGCGGGAAGGTGACGACCAGCGCGAGGAGCAACGGGACGTCCGTCGGTTGGAGCGTCACGAGCGGGAGGAGCGCGAGCGCCGGCAGCGCCAGCATCGCCACCTGCCACGCGAGGCGTTTGCGCCGCTGGAGGCCGAGGGTGACGAGTCCGAGCATGAACGCGAAGAGGACCCCGGCGAACCGGACGAACACCGCTGCGTCGGGGACGACGGGCGCGAGCGGTCCGGCGAGCGCGAGCGTCTGCTCGCTCATGTTCGAGAGGCCGGTCACGAACGCGAGGAGCGCCACGACGCCGACGAGCCAGACGGTCGGTCGCGCACCCGAGAACTGCTCGCGCTCGACGAGCGCGACGCGTTCCGCCCGGTAGAACAGGGCCTCCAGCGCGCGGTCCTCGGACTCACCTTGCGAGCTATTCACTACCAGACTGTTCGGGCAGGACGGACGAAAGGTCTTCCGCAGGGTCGACAGGAGGACGCCGGGAGACTCAACACGAACTGCCGAGAACGGTCTGTCATGCACACAGTGACGAACACAACGGACCGGACGAGGCAGTCCAGTCGGCCGAAGCGACCGCGTGGCCGACCACGGGTCGTATCGACGGCTCGGCGGTCGAGGGGTGTCGGCGCGTGAACTCGGCGATTGTGTTCGGCCTGGGGACGATGATCGCGTGGGGGTTCTGGATCGTGCTCGGCGACGTCGCCTCCAACAGCATCGACCCGGTGACGGCGGCGTTCGTCTCCTACGTGACCGCGACGGTCGTCACCGGTGCCTACGTCCTCGTCTCGGACGCCTCGCTCGCGATGACGCCGGAGGGGATCGGGTTCGCGGCCGTCTCCGGTGTCGCGGCCGCCATCGGCGTCGTCTCGACGTTCGTCGGCGTCACCGTGGGGTCGACGGCCGTCGTCTCGACGCTCGGCGGGATGTACTTCATCACCGCGGCGCTCCTCAGCATCGTCGTCTTCGGCGACCCCATCGGCGTGAACGAGGTTGTCGGTATCGCGCTGGCGGTCTGCGCAATCGTCATCATCAATCTCTGAACGGCGCGACGACCGCTACCGAAGGAGGATGATTCCCCGCCCTCAGAACAGCCCCGAGATGTCGCCGTCGGCGTCGATGTCCATCCCGGCGGCCGCCGGGTCGCTCGGCAGGCCTGGAAGCGTCAGGACGTCGCCGGTGAGCGCGACGAGGAAGCCCGCACCCGCGGAGGGGTACACCTCCCGAATCTCCAGTTCCCACCCCGTCGGCGCACCCTTCTTGCTCGCGTCGTCGCTGAGCGAGTGGAACGTCTTCGACATACAGACCGGGAAGTCGCCGAAGCCCAGTTCCTCCATGCGCTCGATGTCGCGGTCCGCGCCACCGGTGTACTTCACGCCGTCCGCGCCGTACACCTCCGTCGCGACGGTGTGTATCTTCTCCTTGATGGAGTCCTCGTCTTCGTACAACGGGGCGTAGTCCGCCTCGCCGCTCTCGACGGCCTCGACGACGCGTTCGGCGAGGTCCACACCACCTTCGCTCCCGTTCTCGAAGACCGTCGACTCGGCGGCGGCGACCCCCAGTTCGTCGCGACAGTGGTCGAGGACGACGTTCACCTCCTCGTCGGAGTCGTCGGGGAAGCGGTTGACCGCGACGACGACCGGGACGCCGAACTTCTGGAGGTTCTCGACGTGCTTGTCGAGGTTCTCCAGACCGCGTTCGACCGCGCCCGTCCCGGCGGCGTCGATGTCGTCGTAGTCCGCGGGCCACATGTTCTCACCGTGGTACTTCAGCGCTCGGACCGAGGAGACCAGTACGACGGCGTTCGGCTCCATCTCGCCGAGGCGACAGACGATGTTCAGGAACTTCTCCGCGCCGAGGTCCGACCCGAACCCGGCCTCGGTGACGAGGTAGTCGGCCATCCCGAAGGCGGCCTTGTCGGCCATCAGCGAGTTCGTCCCGTGGGCGATGTTCGCGAACGGGCCGCCGTGGACGAACGCGGGCGTCCCCTCGATGGTCTGGACGACGTTCGGTTTGATGGCGTCGCGCAGGAGCATCGTCACCGCGCCCGTCGCCTCGATGTCGTCGACGGTAATCGGCTCACCGTCGGTGTCGTAGGCGACGATGATGCGTGCGACGCGCTCTTTGAGGTCTCCGAGCCCGCTCGCCATGCAGAGGACGGCCATCAGTTCGGAGGCCGCGGTGAGCAGGAACTGGTTCTCGCGTGGCGTCCCGCCGGTCTTCCCGCCGAGGCCGACGACCGTCTCCCTAAGGACGCGGTCGTTCATGTCGATAGCTCGCGGCCAGGAGACGTCGTTGACGTCGATGTCGAGTTCGTCGCCCTGTGATATCTTCGCGTCGAGCATCGCCGCGATGAGGTTGTGCGCCGAGGTGAGCGCGTGGAGGTCGCCTGTGAAGTGGAGGTTGATCTCCTCCATGGGGAGGACCTGCGAGCGACCGCCACCAGCGGCCCCACCCTTTACGCCGAACACGGGCCCGAGCGACGGTTCACGGATGGCAATCATCGCCTCCTCCCCGATGTGGTTCAACGTCTGGCCCAGGCCGACCGTCGTGACGGTCTTCCCCTCGCCCTTCGGCGTCGGCGTCATGCCCGTCACGAGGACCAGGTTGTTCGGTCGGTCTTCGGCCTGCTCGCGGAGGCGGTCGATGGCGTCGTGTTTCACCTTCGCGGTGTACGAGCCGAAGTACTGCAGGTCATCGAGACCGAGACCCCACGGCTCGACCAGTTCCCAGATCGGTTCCATCTCCGTCGACTGCGCGATCTCGTAGTCCGTCGGAAGCGGCCCGTCGACCTCGTTCGGTGGTGTCATCTCGCAGTGACCTTCCCAGCATCACGGTAAGAACGTTAGCACACCTACCAGAATCGAGAGGTGATGTGGTCGCGACCGGCGTCGAACCCGTCGTCTCGCTCGACAGTTCGACGAACCGACGGACCGAGGTTCGAACACACGGCACGAGGGCCAGGGAGCGTCCGGGCGCGCGCGCACACTCTCGCTGTCGCCGCCACCGACAGTTCGTCGGTAGCTTTTCCCCACACGTGTCACTACGTCTCGATATGAGATTCGGTGACGCCATCGCACTGGCCGGTCGGTCGAGTGGGGCGCCCCCCGCGATGCAGGAGGTCGGTCCGTCTGCGCTCCTCGACGTGCCCGCCACCGTGCTCGCGGTGCTGGCGTTCGTGCTGGTGGTGAGCTTCGGCGGTGGCGTCATCTACTTCGCGGGCGGTCGTATCGACGCCGCCGTCGACGCCTCGATGGACAACCCGCTGATATCCGTCGTCTACGGGGTCATCGCCTACGGCCTCGTCGTGTTCCTCGTCGGCTACGCCTACAGCCAACTGGCTCGACTCGGTGTGGCGGCCAATACGTTCGCGACGCTCACGCTGCTCGTCTTCGGCGTGCTAATCCTGTCGCTGTCGGCGTTCGGGTTCGTCGTCGTCGGTGCGTGGCTGACGTCGGTCGTCGGTGGCCGCAACCCGTGGGTCGGCCTCGTCGCGGTCGGCGGCCTCTGTGCGCTGGCGTGGCTGGTCCTGCCTACCGTCCTCGCGGCCGTGGTATGGGTCGCCGTCGCCGGCGTCGGTGTCGGCGGCCCGACACGGCGGTGGATACACGCCGACGAGACCGAACCGGTTCTCGGCTGACGGCGCGGTGCCGTCGAGTCCGGACCGCCGTCCGAGGAATCGGGCGGCACGGCTACTGGAAGATCGGTCACCGCCGAACGAACGCGTTGGTTCGGTCGAGAGAAGTGGGTCGTGAGAGCGACGGTCAGTCGTCGCTCCCCTCCGCGCCGCTCCCGGAGACGTCCGTCACCACGTCGCTCCCGCTCGACACGACGTCGACCTCCTCACGGGCCGTGATGTCCTGGATACGGTCGGCGAACTCCTCGGATTCGAGGATTTCGTACTCGTTATTGAGTCCACGGTACACCGTGTAACACATCAACAGCAGGATGACCGCGAACGGGAAACCGGTCGCGATAGCGGCGGTCTGCAACGCACCGAGTCCACCGCCCCACAGCAGGAGTGCCGCGACGGCGCCCTCGGTTAGCGCCCAGAAGATGCGCTGGGCGCGGGGCACGTCGTGTTTCCCCCCCGAGGTCAGGTGGTCGACGACCAGCGACCCCGAGTCGGAGGAGGTGACGAAGAACGTGATGACCAGCAGCGTCGCGAGGATGCCGGTGATGGCACCCAGCGGATACTGCTCTAAGGTGATGAACATCCCGAGCGTCGAGAACGCTTCGTACCCGATCTGGTTGTACTGCGCCTGGACGGTCCCGCCGCCGACCGCCTGGTTCAGCGCGCTGCCACCGAACGTCGACAGCCAGATGGTCGAGAACAGACTTGGCAAGAACAGCACGCCGATGACGAACTCCCGGACCGTCCGCCCCTTCGAGATGCGCGCGATGAACATGCCGACGAACGGCGACCATGCGATCCACCACGCCCAGTAGAAGATGGTCCAGCCCTGGACCGTGCTCGACCCGGCACCCTGCGTCCCGGTGAAGAACGACAGCGAGAGCAGGTTACCGAAGTACGTCCCCAGCCCTTGGACCCACGTTCCGAAGATGTAGATAGTCGGCCCCACCACGAGGAGGAAGCCGAGCAGCGTGAACATCAGGTAGAGGTTGAACGTGCTGAGTCGCTTGACGCCGCTGTCCAGCCCCGCCGCGACGGACGCCGTCGCGATGAGCGTGATGCCCCCGATGAGCAAGACTTGGACGAGCGTCGTCTCCGGTATGCTCACCACGCCGAGGAGGTCGCCCCCGACGTAGGAGATGCCGCCGTTGACCTGCGCGACGCCGAGACCCAGCGACGTCGCCAGGCCGAACAGCGTCGCGAACACGGTCACGAGGTCGATGACGTGGCCCGGCCAGCCGTAGATGCGGTCGCCGAGCAGCGGCCAGAAGATCGACCGGAAGGTCAGCGGTAGCCCCCGGTTGAACGAGAAGAACGCGAGGCCCAGCCCGACGAGGCCGTAGATGGCCCACGGGTGGAACCCCCAGTGGAAAAACGTCTGTGCCATCGCCGCGGAGGCGGCCGCACCGGTGCCGGCCTCCGCACCGAAGAACCCTGGCGGGTTGTTCAGGTAGAAGATGGGTTCGGTGACGCTGAAGAACATCAGCCCGATACCCATCCCGGCGCTGAACAGCATCGCCATCCACGCGAAGTCGCTGAACTCCTTTCGGGCCTGGACGCCCCCGATGCGTATCTTCCCGTACTTGCTGAACGCGAAGTAGAGGATGGTGAGGATGAAGACGTTCACCACCAGCAAGAAGAACCACCCGAACGTCGTCTCGAAGAAGGTGCGGACCGCGCTGTACACTTCAGCGGCGTCTTGGCCCATGAGGATCGTCGCCGCGACGAAGACGCCGATGAGCGCTAGCGCGGCCGGGAACACGACCGGGTGGACGTCGAACCCGTAGCCCTGGTAGTTCGTGTCGCCGGGTTTCCTGTCCGAGTCCGGGTGGAACAGCTCCACCTGGAGGCCCTCGGACATCTCACCCGTCGTCTCGCTCTTATCGGCCATCGCTCACCCCCCCGTACGGATACCCTGTCGTCGGTCTGCTGCGGTGTTCGTTCATTGTCGTCGTGTTCTGTGTGACCGGTTGGTTGGTTCGTTCGGCGGCACGTCCGTGTACGGTCCCGGTCCCGGACACCGTCCGACCGACCGGGCAGCGTTTCGACACGTCGGCGACGACTCGACTCGTACACGACACTCCACACACCGCGGCGCTTGGTGTCGGTTCGTCGGCCGCGACACGTGCTACACACCCACACTGTCGAAATGTAATCGGCATGTGATAAAGTTTCGCGTGATTCTCGCGTGGTCGGTGTAGGTTGAACGGTCGACGCTACGGATAGCAGACCAATTCGCCCGACGGTGGCGTCGTTACGTCCCGCCGACGAGAGTATCAGGGTCACGGACCGACGGTGAGCGTATCCACGCTCCCCGACTAAAGACACCGATGGACGACCGGTTCGGGAGGGTCTTCAGAGGGGTCAAGCGAATCGTCGACCTGCTCGTCGACCCGCTTCGGAAGAACCCGAACGCGGCGAAGTTCGACCTCTCGATTCCAGAGGCACACACGACGACCGTCGACGGGGATACAGGGTGGGCCAGCAGGCCCCCCGCCTGGGTGACGTGTCCACAGTGTGGATCTGACATCCACCAGCGAGACGTCCACGAGACCATCGACTGCCCACGCTGTGTCGCGACGTACGCCCCGAACGAGTTCGCAGAGTTAGAGCTCAAACACCTCCAGTGTCCGGTCTGTGGGAACGTGATGGAAGACGGCATCCGACACCCCAACGTCTTCACGATGCCCGAGTGGGCGACCTGCCACCGGTGTCACTACCACTGGGAGTTCGACCACCTGTTCTGACCGGTCGGCGACGGGACAGGTTCATATCGTCGTCACGACGAATGTGAGATATGGTGAACCTCCCAGCGACCCTCGCAGCGCTCGCTGCCGCCCTGCTCATCGGGTTCGCCGCCCTCTCGATGACCGGCGGCGAGTTCGGCGTGGCCGGCGTCAGTTTCCTGAGCGCGAGCGTCGTCATCTTCCTCCGAGAGCGCTACCTCGTCGGAGGGTGAGACCCCTCAGATCTCGTCGTAGCCCATCCGCTGGGTGAGCACCGGGACGGTAGCGGTCCGGACCACCTTGTCCGTCGTGCCGCCCAGCAGCGTCCCGATACGCCCTCGGTACGCCGAGGCCATCACGACGACGTCCATCCCCTCTTCTTCCGCGTACTCGGTTATCTCGTCGGCCACCGAACCGCTGCGCCGGGCCGTCTCGCAGACGACGCCGTGGTCGTCGGCGACCTCCTGAATCTGTGCGAGGATCTTGTCGGCGTAGGCGTTGTACTCCTCGCGCAGTTGCTCCTCGTCGTCACGGAGCGACAGCGCTCTCGGGACGCCCGGCAGGTCGATGACGTACAGCGCGTGGACGTCCGCGCCCACCGCGCTCGCCAGTTCGATGCCGTGCATCGCTCCTCGTAGCCCCTCGTCGCTCCCGTCGTAGGGTATCAGCACGTGTTGGTACATCGTTGACACCTACGGACTGTTCCGAACGACGAATGATATATGTTACCACGAGATTGACCGTCGAGTCGGTGGGTCCCGGTCCGACGTGACTACCGTTCGATGGTCGCGGCGATGTTCTCGACGACGTACCCGGTCCCTTCGACGGCGTCGACGATGGCCGCCGCGTGCTCCTCCCCGCTCGTCTCCACCCTGAACACGAGGTACGCCTCGCCAATCTCCAGATCATCGACAGAGCGGTCGTGGCGCACGTCGTGGATGTTCGCGCCGTAGTCGGCGATGGTGCCTGCGATGTCCTCGAGCGTCCCCGGACGGTCGTCGATGCGGATGCGCAGTCTGAGTATCTGCTGGCGCGCGGTGAGTGCGTGAACCAAGACGGTCTGTAATCTCGTCATGTCGAGGTTTCCCCCGCACAGCAGCGGGACGACGGTCTCCCCCGAGACGTCGAGGTCGTCGCTGAGCATCGCGGCGACCGACGCCGCGCCCGCCCCCTCGACGACCTGCTTGGCGCGTTCGAGCAACAGCAGGATGGCCTGGGCGATCTCGGTGTCTGTGACGGTGACCACCTCGTCGACGTTGCGCTTGATGATGCGAAGCGTCCGTTCGGAGATGCCCCCGGTCGCGATACCGTCGGCGATGGTGTCGACCTCGTCGAGAGTCACCGGCATCCCCTTGTCGAGGCTGTCGTGGACCGTCTGTGCGCCCGTGGCTTGGACGCCGACCACGCGCGTATCGGGCGAGAGGTGCTTGACGGCCGTCGAGATGCCGCTGATGAGGCCACCGCCACCGATGGGAACGATGAGCGTGTCGATGTGCGGGCAGTCGTGGTAGATCTCGGTGCCGAGCGTGCCCTGCCCCGCGATGATGTCGGGGTCGTCGTAGGCGTGGACGAACTCGGCGTCGGTCCCCTCGACCGCCTCCTTGGCGTGACGCATCGTCTCCTGGAAGTCCTTGCCGACCAGTTCGACCGTCGCGCCGTAGCCACGTGTCGCGTCTACTTTCGCCTGCGGCGCGTTCTCGGGCATGTAGATGGTCGAGTCGGCCCCACACTTCGTCGCCGCGAGCGCGACGCCCTGGGCGTGGTTGCCGGCGCTCGCGGCGACGAACGACGTCACACCCCGGTCGGTGTCCTGACAGATCTTGTTGTACGCACCGCGGGTCTTGAACGAGCCGGTCCACTGGAGGTGCTCCATCTTCAGGTAGACGTCGGCGTCGACCAGCTCCCCGAGGGAGGTGCTCGTCTCGACGGGCGTCCGTTTGACTACGGACTCGTCGTCGAGGCGGTCGCGGGCCCGTTCGATGTCCCGATACGTCACGGGGAGGTCGGCGTCGTCGGTCGAATTCATGGGTTTTGTGTGTACGGTGAACTGTCTCGGACGGTCCGTGCTGTACGTTACTATCTGAGGATGCGCTCGCGACTCGGGTCGAACAGCGGTTCGTCCCGGACGGTCGCGTCGTACGTCTCGCCCTCACAGAGTACTTGGACGGCGGTACCGGCCTCCGCGAGGTCGCTGGGCAGGTAGGTGTAGGCGACCGACTCGCCGATGGAGTAGCCGAAGTCCGCGGCCTGGACGTAGCCGACGGCCTCGCCACCGTGAAGCACCGGCCGGCCACTCAACAGGATGTCCGTCGAGTCGTCGAGCGTGATGGGTGTGATACGGTTCTCGATACCGTCCTCGCGGGCGGCTTCGAGTGCCTCTTTCCCGACGAAATCGGTGTCGGTGTCGACGGCGAACGGGAGACCCGCTTCGTACGGGTTCGAGTCCGTGTCGACGTCCGTTCCCCAGAGACGGTAGCCCTTCTCCAGCCGCATCGACTCCAGTGCGCCGCCACCCATCGGCCGGACGTCGAGGTCCCGACCCGCCTCCCAGAGCGTCTCCCAGAGACGCTGTCCGTACTCCGCGGGAGCCCACAGCTCGTAGCCCAGTTCGCCGACGTACGACACTCGCAGGGCGAGGACGGGGACTTCACCGACGAACAGCCGTTTCGAGCGGAAGTACGGCAGGCCGCTCCTCGAGACGTCGGCGTCGGTACAGCGCTGGAGCAGGAGCCGCGACTTCGGTCCCCACAGGCCGACGGTCGTCCGTGCCCCCTCCTCGACGTGGACCGCGACGGTGTCGGGGGCGTGTTCTCGCAACCACTCGCCGTGGATGCCCGGAGAGTTCCCGCCGCCGGTCGTCACGACGTACTCGTCATCGTCGATGCGGACGACGGTGACGTCCGCGAGGATGCCTCCGCCCTCGTTCAACAGCAGCGAGTAGCGGACCTGCCCGACGTCGATGTCGACGTCGTTGCTGCACATCCGCTGGAGGAACGCACCGCTCCCTTCGCCCTCGACGACGATGGAGGAGAACGACGTCATGTCGAACATCGACACCGCATCGCGGGTGTGGAGGTGTTCGGCCCCCTCGATGGGCGAGCGGTTGATGGCCTGCCACCCCTCCTGGTCCGGAATCTCGTCGGCGTAGCGCTCGACGAGGTCGGCGTTCGACTCGTACCACTGCGCACTCTCCCAGCCCCCGCTCTGGACGAAGTTCGCCCCCAGCGCCTCCTGCTGGCTGTAGAAGGGACTCCGACGCAGCCCGCGGTGGTCCTCCGGTTGCCAGCGCGGTTCGACGATGGAGTACACCTGCCGGTACTGGGTCGCGCCACGGTCGACGAAGTAGCCGGGCTCGCCGGCGTGTGGTTCGAACCGACGGACGTGGACGCCGCCGGTGTCGACCGGTCCGGAGGGGAGACGCGGGACGCCGTTCTCCATCCACTCGGCGACGATGCGGCCGTACCCTCCGGAGTGGGTCCACCAGATGGCGAGCGCGCTCCACAGGCCGTCGGTGGTGGTCGGCCCGACTGCGGGCATCCCGTCGGGCGTGAACACGAAGATGCCGTTCTCGGTGACGGCGTACTCCGCGTCGACGCTGTCGGGCAGGAGTTCGTCGAACGCCTGCTTCGCGGACGTGTCCCGGTCGGGGTGGGTCGGACGCTCCCAGTGCTCGCGGGTGAACCCCCGCACCGACGCCTGACGGTCCTCGGTGTTCTTGCCCATCGACGTCGGGTCGACCGAGAGCGTCTCGTGGTTGTACGACCCCATCCCGAGGGCATCGCCGTGGTTCCGGAAGTACAGCGAGTGGTCCTGGTCGCGACCGACCGGCAGGGTCGGCCCCTCGCTCATGTACTCCTGGATGTTACGGTCGCCGGGCACCTCCAGGTCGGACGTGTGGCTCCCGACCGAACTGCCGGCCTCCGAAAGCGCTTCCAGCGGCTCGGTGACGACGTACTGGTGTTCGACCGGCGCGATGGGCAGGTCGAGGCCCGCGAGCCGGCCCGTCTGGTAGCCCCAGTTGTTCGTCGCCATCACACACCGTTCGCAGTCGATGCGGCCGCGGTCGGTCTCGACGCTACGGACCTGCCCACCCGAGACGTCGATGTCGAGCACCTCCGTCTTGCCGACGAACGTCGCGTTCGTGTGCTCCGTGTACCACTGGAGCGCGCCGATACCGTCGACGCGGCCGTCGGTGGGGGAGTAGTACCCGCCCTGAATCCGGTCGGGGTCGACCAGCGGGAGTCGGTCGGCGACCTCCTCCGGGTCGAGGAGCTGTGGGTCCGGCAGTCCGTAGGCGCGCGCGTTCTCGACTCGTCGCTGGAGGAAGTCCATCCGCTCGTCGCTACGTGCGACCTCGATGCCCCCGACCTCGTCGTAGACGCCCGCCTCCGAGAGGAGCCGACTCGTGTAGTACGCCGTCTTGGTCATTATCTTCGACGGCGAGGTCTGGAACATGATGCCCGGCGCGTGGACCGACGACCCGCCGGTCACCGGGAGCGGTCCCTGGTCGACGACGACGATGTCCTCCGCACCCAGCTCCGAGAGGTGGTACGCGACGCTACAACCGACGGCTCCGCCACCGACGACGACGGTCTCTGCACTCGACGGAAGGTCCTTGGCACTCATGTCACTCGCTAGCGCGTTGCACCTGTCAGACCATTAAATACTCCGGTGGCGGAGCGTCGACGGGTGTCGAACCACAGTCTGACAGCGGTCGGATACGACGCGGAATCACAGCCCGCAACGACCGCCGGGGGACCGTCCACGTCGTGGCGGACCGGTCGGTCGACCGACCCCAGTCAGTCGACCAGCGGTTCCTCGCGGACGGTAGCGGCGTAGTGCTCGCCCTCGTAGCGGATCTCCAGTTCCGTGCCTGGTTCGGCGTACTCCGGGGGCAGGTAGGTGTAGACGACGCACGCGCCGACGGTGTAGCCGTACTCGGCGCTGTGGACGTAGCCGATGGGGTCGCCCTTGTGGAGCACCGGTCGGCCGGCCATGACGACGGCTTCGGGGTCGTCGAGCGTCAGGCAGGCGACTTTCGTCGAGATGTCGTCGCCCGCGGCGGCCGCCGCGACGGCCTCCTTGCCGATGAAGTCGGTGTCGAGGTCGACGGCCCACCCCAGTCCGGTCTCGTAGGGGTTCTGTTCGGTGTCGAGGTCGACCCCCCACAGTCGGAACCCCTTCTCGATGCGTAGCGCGTTCAGCGCACCGTTGCCGTACGGCCGGAGGCCGTGGTCCTCGCCCGCTTCCAGCAGGTGTCGCCAGAGCGTCTCGCCGTACTCCGAGGGGGTGTACAGCTCCCACCCGAGTTCACCGGCGTAGGAGACCCGGAGTGCGGTGACGGGTACGTTCCGGACGTAGAACTCCTGGCTGGTGAAGAACGGGAACGCCTCGTCGGAGAGGTCGACGTCGGTGACCTCCGAGAGGACGTCGCGAGCGTTCGGCCCCGTACAGACCATCGCGGCCATGCTGGAGGTGACGTCGTTGACGACGACACCCTCCGGCGCGTGGTCGCGGACCCACGCGACGTGGTTGTTCCCGACCTCCCGACCCGTCGTCAACAGGAGGTAGCGATTCTCGTCGGTGCGCGTGACGGTGATGTCAGCACGGACGCCGCCGGCCTCGTTGCACATCAGCGTGTAGCGCACCCGACCGACGTCGATGTCCATGTCGTTCGTACAGAGACGCTGGACGAACGCGCCGGCGTCGGGGCCGACCACCTCCATCTTGTTGAACGAGGTCATGTCGTGGAGGCCGACGTTCTCACGGACGTTGAGCGCCTCCACGCCCTCGATGGGTGACCAGTAGACGGCCTCCCAGCCCTCGCGCTCGGGGATGCGGTCGCGATACCGCTCGACGAGGTCGGCGTTGGAGTCGAACCACTGTGGCACCTCCCAGCCGGCTTCCGCCCACAGTTCGGCGTCCAGTTCGACGTGGCTGTGGTACATCGGCGTCCGCCGGATGTCGCGCTGTTTGCCCTCCCAGACCCACTTGGGGTGCATGACGTTGTAGACGATGCGGTACTCCTCGCCACCGATGTCGCGGGTGAACTCCCAGCTCCCCTCGTGTTCGTCGAACCGGTTGACGTCGGCGTGGGCGAGGTCGATGGGACCGTCGGGGAGGCGCGGCGTCCCGTTGACCATCCACTCTGCGAGCGCCTTCCCGGCCCCGCCGGCGTGGGTGATCCAGATGGCCGCCGCGGTCCAGAGGCCGTCGAACCCTTCGACGGGACCCATGACGGGAAGGCCGTTGGGCGACTCCGCGAACATCCCGTTGTACTTGTACTCCAGGTCCTTGCCCGCCGTGGCGGGGATGAGTTCGTCGCTGGCCTGTCGAGGTGACTTGTCCGGACGGTCGGGGTGGGTGGCTTCGTCCATGAACCGCTCGGTGAAGTCGTGGACCGACGCCTGGTTGCCCTCGGGGTCGTTCCCCCCGAGGTCCTCCGGGTTCGGCACGACCGGGTCGTGGTTGTACGACCCGATGCCGTAGGAGTCACCGTGCGTGCGATAGTACATCGCGTTGTCCTGGTCGCGGAGGATGGGCCGGTCGGGAGCAGCGAGCAGCCGCTCGGCCTTCTCGCCGGAGACGTTCTCGTAGTTCTCGTAGAGGGGGTGGCCGGTGACGTCGACGGCGTTGTCCGCGAGTTCGGCGAGCGGTTCGGTCATCGTGTACTGGTGTTCGACCGGCGCGACCGGGAGGTGGACGCCGAGTTTCTCGCCGAGTTGGCGCGCCCAGATGTTCGTCGCGACGACCACCTCCTCGCACTCGATGCGGCCGTTCTCGGTGACGACGGCCCGAACGGAGCCGTCGGCGACCTCGACGTCCTCCGTCCGAGTGTGGGGGACGAACGCCGCACCGCGGTCCATCGCCGCGCGCGCGAGCGCGTCACACGCCACGACGCCCGAGGCCTGGCCGTCGGTGGGGGAGTAGTACCCGCCCAGAATCCGGTCGGCGTCGACCAGCGGGAGGTGGTCCGTGACTTCCTCGGGCGAGAGCACCTGCGGGTCGTCGATGCCCCACGCCAGCGCGTTCTCGACGCGCCGTTCGAGGAACGCCATCCGTTCGTCGGTGCGGGCGACCTCGATACCCCCGACCTCGCGGTACGCCTGCTGGCCGTCGGCACCTTCGAGGTCGGAGTAGAGCTGACGGCTGTAGTCGGCGAACTTGGTGAGGATCTTGTCTTCGGCGGTCTGGAACATGATGCCCGGCGCGTGGGTCGAAGAGCCGCCAGTCGTGGGCATCGGCCCCTGGTCGACGACGACGACGTCCTCACGGCCCATCTCCGTCAACTGGTAGGCGACGTTACAGCCGACGATACCGGCTCCGACGACGACGGTCGACGCCTCCGTCGGCAGGCTGTCGGTCGATTGCATGAATCTCGCTGAGACGTGCCGCTCGTGCGACAATATACTTACCGCCGGCACCGACCGCCCTCCTCGACGCCTCCGCCAGCCGACGCGTCGAGTTGTGCCCGTGCGAGACCGAGTCCGGGAACCGCACGTCGGTGACCTCTTTCCTCGACCGGTCCGACGACCGACGGACTGGACCCGTGCGGCCGCCTCTTGAAGGGGTTCGGTAGTCACCACGTAGCCTTATCAACCACAACGTGTCACATGCCAACATAGCTATGGGGCTCCGAACCTCGTTCGATATCCTCGCCCGTGTCGTCGAGGAGTTCGAGTCGCGTGGACAGTCCGTCCGCGACCTCGAAGTGAGAACCGTCGACGCGGGGACGGGACGGCTCGAGGCGACGCTCCAGCTTCCGGTGTCGTTCTGTCCGGCACCCGATGCGAGTCGCGGGGTCACGCTGGAACCGAGAGCGGCGACACCGACCGAGACGGCCGGCGTCAGCATCGAGTTCTCGACGCCCGTGCTCGACGAACTCGACGACGAGTTGGCGGACGCGGTGTCTGCCTCCGTCGAGGAGACGGTCGTCACGGGAGCCGACGTCGTGTTGACTGTCGCGCTCCGTGTCGACCCCGCGGACGTGGGGACACCCGAACAGCCAGGAGGCGTGTCCGCCGACCGTGTCGCCGACGCCGTCGAACCGGCGGCACCCGAACAGACGCCGAGCGTCGAGACGGCGGTCGAAGGGGAGTCTGACGAGACGGAACCGAACGCGGAGACGGGCGACGGCGACACGACCGTCAGCGCGGGACCGCCGACCCACGACGATCCGCTCGTCGAACGCCTCGAGGCGGTTCGAGACGAGTCACGACCGCCGTACGAGGACACGCCGTTCCTCCAGGAGCTGTACACGTCGTGTGACACGTTCGCCGAGATGAACCGCTATCTCGGGATGGACGTCTCGACGGAGACGGTACGTCGGTACATGATCGACGCGGGCGTTCACACCGCCGCCTCGTACGCGACGAGAGACGGTGACGGCCCCGAGAACACCCGTCGGCCTGCCGAGGACGCCGCCACGAACGGGACGGACCTCGACGCTGCGTCGGCCCGACTCCACCCGCACGACGTCGAGGCCGTCGCGAGACGGCTCCCGGAGGGGGTCACCGTCGACGACCTCGTCGACGCCGTCCTCGCGTCGGCGACCGTGTACCAAGTCCAGCGACGACTCGACCTCGACCGACGGACGACGAAGCGGTTGCTCGACGACCTCGACCTCCTGGAGTTCGTGCTCCACCGAATCGGGGGCGAGCACCGGCGGGAGTACTCCACGGAGGACCTGCTCGAACGTATCGAGCGGTCGTCGGCCCCCGCGAACGACGACCCCTCCGTCGTTTAAACGGGTTCCCTGTCGGACCCACAGAGCGAAGTGCCAGAGTGGCATCTAGTCACACACCATGTCCCTGGAGTCGTCGGTCGCCGACACAGCGGGCGTCGGGGAGCTCCTGACGAACGCTCGGTTCGAGTTGATGCCGTTCGAGAGCTTCGACGAGGAGATAACGTACCTGCCCGAGGACGCGACCATCGCCATCACGACGTCGCCACAGTTGGGTATCGAACGGACCGTCGAGCGGTCAGAACAGGCCGCCGCGGCCGGGTTCGACGTCTCGCCGCACATAGCGGCCCGCTACGTCACCGACCGTGACCACCTCGACGACATCGCCGGGCGGTTGGTCGACGCCGGCATCACCGACGTGTTCGTCCCCGGCGGTGACCGCGAGGAACCCGCCGGCGAGTTCGAGTCGGCGTACGACCTGCTCGCGGCGCTCGACGACCTGGGCTACGACTTCGCGGAGGTCGGCATCACCGGCTACCCCGAGGGCCACGCGTTCATCGACGAGCAGACGCTCGCCGACTCGATGCAACAGAAGCTCCCCTTCGCGACGTACGTCGTCACACAGCTCTGTTACGACCCCGAGGCAATCGTCGACTGGGTCGAGACGCTCCGAGAGCGCGGCGTCGACCTGCCGGTCGAGGTCGGGATTCCCGGCGTGATGAAGTACCAGCGCCTGCTGAAGATCTCTCAGAAGGTCGGTGTCGGCGACTCCGTGAAGTTCCTGCAGAAGACGACCGGCATCGTCGGGTTCGTCAAACAGCTCGTCGGTTCGCGAGGCACCTACACGCCCGACGACCTCGTCGACGGACTCGCACCGTACGCGACCGACGACGCCTACGGCATCAGCGGCCTCCACATCTACACGTTCAACGAGACCGCCGACACAGAGGAGTGGCGACGCGGACGGCTCTCCTGACCGACTTCGGCACCCGACCGACCTCGACGCCCGTTCTCGCCCCGTAGCAGCCGACAGTCGCGACCGTCCGACGGTTTATCTGTCCGGATTCCAACACGCACGTAGTGTCCCCCGACACCGACTCCCCTCCCGACTCGTTCTACAGCCTGCTCGTGGTGGGCAGTAGTCTCCTGGGTGCGTTCACCCTCGCGGAGACGACGGGCGACGTGTTCGCGATGTACCTCAGCGCTGAGGCGTTCGGTCTCGCCGTCGCGGTCGCCTACGGCGTCCTCGCGTGGGCGTTCCTCGAACGCGTCGACCCGAACCGGCGGGACTTCCTCACGACCGCCATCGGACTCCCGGTCGTGTTCTTCTTCGTCGTCCCGCTGCTCACGCTGGTCGGCCACGGAGAGACGGCACTCTACCTCTTCGGCGACCGCACCTCCGTCAGTTCCGATACCATCGGCGGGCTGTTCTTCTTCGTCGTCGCGTTCGGTGTCGCGGGCGTCGCCGCGACGCGCGTCTCGGAGGCGGTCCACCGTTACGTCGACGGGCGTTCTCACCGCCCGAGTGCGCGGACGCTGGCCACCGCGTCGGTCACGCTGCTCGGCGTCGCTGCGCTCGGGCTGGTCGTCGCGAACCACGCCGCCGCCGGTTCCGTCGCGGTGGCGGACCTCGGGATGGAGCGCGGTTCCGCCGACGCTGGCCGACCAGCACCGTCCCTCGACGTCACGCTCGAAGGCGGTCCAGCGACCGTCAGGGTGCACGTCACCGACCCCGACGGCAACCGGTTCACCGAACGACTCTCCCGCGGCGCGCTCGCCGACGGGACGGAGACACTCTCGTTCGGCCTCCACACGAGTCGTCAGGACCGCCTCACGCTCACACCCGGAGAGTACCGGGTCACCGTCACCACCGCGAGCGGTGCGACCGTGAGCGACCGAACCTACAGTCTCGACCCGGTGTCGCTCGACTCGGGAGGGTTCGTCGCCGAGGCGGAGGCAGACCGGGGTGAGTACGGATGGTCGGTGAACGAGTCGCGGTCGGCCGTCGGGACCGACGGGACCGTCGTCGTCGTGGTCGAGAACCCCGCCGGCGATCGGGGCGACACGAACGTCGGACTGCTGGGAGCCGACGGGACCGTGCTCGACGAGTACGGCCTCCGAATCTCGCCGTACGACCGCTTCGGGGTCGTCCTCTCACTCTCGGACGACGAACTCGCAACCGTCGACGAACGCGCCGACGGGCGAGCGGTGGTCCGAGTGAGTCGCGACGGCGAGACGGTCCTCGAAGTCCCGATAGCGGTTCCCGAGCCCGGCTCGACCAACGAGAGCAGTCCGTGAACGCCACTCGGCACGGTACCCTCAACTGTCGGTACGGTCGTCGACACTGCTGACACGACGTAGACCGTCGCCGAATCGTCGTTCGAACACCAGATTGCAGGGCCGAACTCTCGCGACGCCACTACGACACCACGACACGGCTTCTCGCCTCGTCGCCTCACCTGTCTGCCGGCGGGACGTTCTGGTTCGACCGGAACAGGTTCTCGGGGTCCCACCGTGCTTTCACCCTGGCGAGGCGCTCGTAGTTGTCGCCGTAGGCGGCACGAACACGGGCACTGGGTTCGTCGTCGGTGAGGAAGTTCATCGCCGCGCCGTCGGTCGTGTACGGTGTGAGCGCCTCGTGGAACGCTCGGACCCAGGAGACGTGTTCGTCGTCACGGTCCGGCGAGTCCCACCGCGCTTCGACGAGGAGGTGGTGACAGTCCTCGCGGTGCGGGTAGGCCGTCGGGTCCGACGGCGGGTCGGTCTCGGCCCCGCTTCGCGGCGAGACGAAGACGGTCGCCCCCGGCGAGGGAGCCTTCCCGACGAACTGTTCGACGACGGCCAGCGCGTCGTCCGAGAGCGTCGAGAGGTACTGTGTCCGGAGGGTCGTCCGCATCGGCCCGCCGCTGTCGCCGGCCCGCTGGAACGCGGTGTAGGGACGTTCCCGGAGACTGTCGACGAGCGGCGTGTCGAACTCGCGGAGCGGCGCGAGCACCTCGCGACCCTCGTCGGCGGGGCCGGCGTAACAGCAGATGAGGATACTCACACGCGAGTCGCGGACCGACTCGGGGAAGTACGAACTGTCCGGGAGCGTCATCGACCCGAACAGGACCCTGACCTCGCGTGGTGCGTCCGCCACGAACGACTCGTAGCGCTTCGCGACCGACCGGAGGTCGTCCGTCGGGTAGACGAGCGACCCCGCGAACACCCGGTCGACCGGGTGCAGTCGGAACTCGAAGGCGGTGACGATGCCGACGTTCCCACCACCGCCACGGAGCGCCCAGAACAGGTCGGGGTTGTCGCCCTCGCTCGCGCGGACGAGTTGTCCGTCAGCCGTGACCACGTCGGCACCCAGCAGGTTGTCGCTCGTGAGGCCGTACTTCCGGCTGAGCCAACCGACGCCGCCCCCGAGCGTCAACCCTGCGACACCGATGTTCGGGTCCTGTCCGCCCGGCACCGCTCGGCCGAACGCCGCGGTCTCGTGGTCGACCTGCCCCCAGGTCGCCCCCGGCCCGACGCGGACCCGCTCCGCACCGGGCGCGACAGCGACGTCGTCCATCGGTCCGAGGTCGAGGAGCAACCCTTCGTCGGGGACCGCACACCCCGAGACGTGGTGGCCACCGCCTTTCACCCCGAGCGTCAGGTCGAACTCGCGGGCGGTCTCGACGCCGGCGACGACGTCCGCCGCGCCGACACAGCGGAGGACGAGGTCCGGTCGGCTGTCGACCATCGCGTTCCAGACACCCCGTGCGTCGTCGTAGCCCGGGTCGGACGGGTCGAGGACGTCGCCGCGAGCGCGTTCGCGAAGCACCGCGTCCGGTGGCTCGGTCATCCGTTCCCCCTCGGAGTCCGCCACCGAGCGACGGTGCTCTCGGAGGGGACTGGTCGACTCACTGGTGAGCGTTCGGTCATCGGTGGTGTCGAAAGAATCGTCGGTCGGTGAGCGGTCAGTCGTCGTTGGCGTCCTGGCGGGCGTGGAGCTTCGCCTGCTCGCGGGCGCTCGGGTTGACGGACTCCTTGAACGGCACCTCGGCGACGGTGGCGTACACCGGTTCGCCGGTCTCTTCGGCGTACTCGTCGGGGAGGTGAACTTCGAACTCGATGTCGAGGTCCTCCTCGTAGATTTCGTCGTCGAGGGTGGCGTCGGTCTCGGCCTGGAGTTTCTCGGCCGGGACGAACCCGAGGCCGATGTTCGTCTCCAGGTCCGGGTTCCACCATGGCGAGGTCATGTAGCCACACTCCTCACCGGTTTCGGGGTCCGAGACGATCCAGAAGTCCGGTGCGTAGTCCCGGATGGGTTCGCCGGCCATCTTCAACCCGACGAGTTTCAGGCTGAACGGGTACTCGCCGTCCTCGATGAGCGCCTGCTGGCGTTCCAGCTCCTCCTTGCCGATGTAGTCGCCCTCCTTCCCGCTGGGGACCTGGTAGCCGAGGTTGACCTGGAACGGCGAGGTCTCGTGGTCCATGTCCTGGCCCCACGAGAGAATACCCGCCGCGATACGGCGGTGGTGGCCCGGTGCGATCTGCATCCCGCCGTGCTCTTTGACCGTCTCCAGAACGGGATCCCAGACGCGTTCTGCGTTCTCCATCGCGTCCTTGACGTATATCTCGAAGCCCTTCTCGCCGGAGAACCCGGTCTGACTGACCAGTACCTCCGCGCCGTTCACTTCGGCATCCATCAGCCCGTAGTACGGGATGTCGCTGACCTCCTCGCCGACGACCTCGCGCATCACGTCCTCGGAGAGCGGTCCCTGAATCTGCATCGGCGCGACGTCAATCTCGTCGATCTCGACGTCGAAGTCCATCCCGACGTTGACGCCCTGGAGCCACTGCATGAGCGTCGAATCGGAGATGGAGAACCAGAACTCGTCCTCGGCGACGCGGAGCAACACGGGGTCGTTGAGGATGCCGCCGTTCTCGTTACAGAGGATGACGTACTTCCCGTGCATCGGTTCGATCTTCGTCGCGTCGCGGGTGATGACGTAGTCGGTGAGCGCCTCGGCGTCGGGCCCCTTGACGCGAATCTGGCGCTCGACGGCGACGTCCCACAGCGTCACCTTCTCGGTCAGCGCCTCGTACTCGGCCATCGCGCCGCCGTCTTCCGGTTCGACGAGTCCGCGCGGGTGGTAGATGCGGTTGTACACCGTACAGCGCCAGGCCCCCTCCTCGTTGAACGACTTGTGGAAGAACGGCGATTTCCGCACGCGCGTCGAGACCAGCATCCGGATACCCGGGTCGCCACTCTGTCTGAGGTTCCGTGGCAACACGCGGTCGGACTGGTCGACCGACGGGTGATTCGGGTGCTCGTTGTTGTCTGACATACCTCGAAATGTCGCTTCCACTCACATATAAACGAGGTCGTTAAGAATAGATGGTATTTTTATGCCACCGAGTGGCACGCCGCGATGGCGTCTCGGTGGTTCATCCGACAGGTGTCTCGGAAGACGGCCCCCTTGTGTGACGGGGCCGTGATGGGACGGCCTCACTCGCGGCGGCGGTTCTCGGCGATGGTCGCGGCGATGAGGTTGCGGATGCCACGACGGAGTCGCCCGCTCACCGCCGTCGAGGAGAGGTCAAGTTCGTGGGCGATCTCGTCAAGGGAGGCTTCGCGCGGGGCCCGGAAGTAGCCACGGTCGAACGCGAGCAACAGCGTCGACCGCTGCTGGTCGGTGAGTCCGTAAGACGACTGCCCGCTCGCGTCCTCGTTGCCGTAGATCTCGATGATGTCGAAGGAGATGTCGTGTTGGTTGGCGTACGTCCAGATATCGTTGAGCGCCGCCCGGTCCGGGAGGAGCAGGCGGACGAACCAGCCGCCGTCGGTCGTCTCAGTGTGCATGAGGAAACCGTTGGCCTCCGTCACGACGGTGCTGATGAGCTTCGTCTCCGGGGCGTGTTCGATGTAGTAGATGCCCTGGTCGTCCGTCCAGTCGACGAGGCTGTAGGATTCGACCGTCGGGTCGTCGTCGAACGCTGCTTCCAGTTTCGCTCGGTCCGTGTACTCGACGAGGAACGGGAACATCGTCGACCCCGGACTCGTGTTCCCCTGCGGTATCACCCGAATCGCGACGTCGTCGAGACGCCGGAGTGTCGGGACGAGAGCGAGCCTGTCGTGGCGGATGTGTATCGTTGCGGTTATCGACATGGGGGTGCGCGACACCGTCTCTGTGTCCGTGCCTCCCGGGCCGTCGAACGGAGCGACGGTCGGCGACGGGAACCGGACGACGGCGACCTGCTCGACAGATTATCCGACACCGCAATCAGTGTTCACATCTCTCCGACGGCTGATACCACGGACCGACAGGACGCCACGTCCACCGATAGCCGGGCAGGATGCGACGCTCCATTCCCCGAAATCGCTGGTTTCACACTGTAGACAGGTGGTTTCCAACGCTCAGCCAGATGCCGGTACGGTTACCACCGAAAACTCAGGGAGGAGTTTATTTTGACATTGTAGGTATGATGGCCGTTGTCACGCACGAAACAGGCAGTAGTTATTGAATAGTTGTTCGAAACGTTCACTTAAACGCCTGTGGTTGTACGTACGAAGGGTTATGCCCGCCTGGTTCGTACCGAAGAGTGAGATGAAAGAGCAAACGGACATCGCGACTCGACGCGAACAGCAGTTCGACGACATCTACCTCCCCGCCGTCGCGCTCCCGCCGAAGTTCGACCGCATCGAACGTTTCGTGAGCCGACTCCTCAACCGCCACCGATTCGTGCGGATGCCGGTTCGAACCGAGGAGTAACGACCGACGACCGCCCCCCGACGCCGTTCTTCTGGACACCGGTCGACGAACCCAGAGTGTCGCTCGACCAGAGACTCGATACTCTCGACGGTCGACGCCGATCAATCGTCCTCGTGACCGTCGTTCAGCGTGAGCACTGGGACCGTCGAGAGCCGCACGACCCGTTCTGCGACGCTCCCCAGTAGGTACCGGTCGAGACCCGTCCGTCCGTGTGTCCCCATGACGATTGCGTCGACGTGTTGGTCGTCCGCGCAGTCGAGAATACCCCGATACGGCGTCCCCTCTAGCACCAATCCATCGACGGACGATACACCGGCACTTTCGGCTCGGTCGACCGCCTGGTCGATGATTCGGTGGCCGGTTTGTGCCAGTGCGTCCAGAACCATTCCGACGTCGACGTCACCCCAGACGACGCCGATATCGACGACGTGGACGACCGAGAGTTCTGCCCCCGTCGTGAGCGACAGTTCGATGGCGTGGTCGAGTGCCATCTCGGCGTCTTCACTCCCGTCTAACGGAACCAGTACGGAACCGAACCAGTCGTCAATCGAGGTGTCCTCGTGGACGGTGAAGACGGGGACCGGCGAGGCGCGGAGGGTCTGTTCTGTGACACTTCCGAGGATGAACCGGCGGAGTCCGGTCCGGCCGGCGGTCCCCATGACGATACAGCCGATGTCGTGGTCGGTCGCGTACGACACGATGTGGTCGTGGACGTCTCCCGTCTGTTCGACCACTGCCGTGGTCGTCACGAGGTCCGCCGCGGTCGCTCGTCTCTCGACGGCCGCGACCGCTGCGGGGCCAGGGTCGGTGTCTGCGTCGTCCGCGTTTTTCTCCTCACCCTCGGGGAAGTCCTCGGGGTCGTACACTGAGAGGGTGTGTAGCTCGGCGTCGAACTGGTCAGCCAGCGAAATCGCGGCCTCGGCAGCGACGGTCGCGACTGTGCTACCGTCTGTCGGGATGAGCACACTGTCGTACATCGTCGATCGACCGGCCGTCAGTTCAGCGAGTTGATAAACTTCGCCCCCCACTCCGGTGACACCGACATACCGTTGGCCCGTTCATACAGAGGATTTCAGCCTGCACACCGAGTCGCTCGGTTGATTTCCGTCCGACCGGAGTCGACGAGGGTTACTCAGTCGTCGGCGGGGACAGACTCCGACACGGACGCACCCTCGATGGCGGCCCCGCTCGCTGTCATGAAGAAGAACACGAGCGGCGAGAAGAACGCGAACAGGTAGTACGGCGCGTAGGCGGGTACCGGGAACCCGACGTACGCGACGCCGATACTCAGCCCGACCTGGACGGTCTCGACACCGAAGACGCTCATCATGTAGACACCGCCGGCGTGCCACGGGAGCAACGCACCGCTCGGCGTCCCGACGGCCTCGACCGCTCGCGACAGCGCCCGACTGTCGAGGCCGTACTCCTCGTAGAGGTCCTGGAGCGTCATCCCGGGGACGACGATGCTCATGTACTGCTGGGCGGACAGGGCGTTCGTGACGAACGCGGCGACGCCCGTGCCTGCGACGAGGCTCCCCCGGCCGCGAATCGCCGCGGTGAGTCGGCGAGCGAGTTCCGAGAGGACGCCCGTCGCCTGGAGCGTCCCGCCCAGCGAGAGCGCCAGGACGACGACGCCGACGGTCCACGCCGACCCGGAGAGGCCGTCGCTCGCGAGCAGGTCGTCGACCAGCGCGACCCCCGTCTCGGGGGCGGTGCCGTTCAGGAACACCTCCCACGCAGCCGAGAACCCGACACCCTGGACGAGGACCGTGGTTCCCACACCGGCGAAGATGCCGGCGACGAGCGTCGGGAGCGCGGGTCGACCCCGCAGCGCTAGCCCGAACGTGACGACCAGCGGGACGGCGACGAGCGGTGAGAGGACGTACGACCCCGCGATGGCGGTCTGTATCGAGGCGACGCGACCCGCCGGTATCGACCCGGTCGTCGACAGGCCGAGCCAGGCGTAGACGAGTAGTGAGAGACCGAACGCGAGGAGCGTGCCCCACCGCATCCCGCGAATGTGGTGGTAGAGGTCGGTGTCGGTGACCGCCGCCGCGAGGTTCGTCGTGTCCGACAGTGGCGACTGCTTGTCGCCCGCGTACGCGCCCGAGAGCACCGCGCCCGCTGTCATCGGGATGGGGATTCCCAACCCGGAGCCGATGCCGACGAACGCGACGCCGAGCGTCCCTGCCGTCGTCCACGACGAACCGATGGCGAAGGCGACGACGCCGGCGAGCACTGCTGCCACCGGAAGGAACACGGTCGGCGTCAACACGCCGAGGCCGTAGTACATCATCCCTGGAATGGTGCCGGCGGAGATCCACGTCGCGACGAGCGCGTAGATGAGAAACAGGATGAGCAACGCCTGAATGCCTGCCCGCAACGCGCCCTCGACGCCACCGAGGAGGTCGTCCCACTCGACGCCGACCCAGTAGCGCCCGACCAGTCCGGTCAGCACGATGCTCCAGAGCAACGGGGCGTGTGGCGCGAGACCGAGCGCCCCCGACCCGAGACCGAGGAACGCGACCATCCCGACGACCGGAACGAGCGTCTGGGCGGTCGTCAGCCGGTGGTCCGGGCCGTCGTCGAACTGCGCCGTGGTCATTGGTTCGACCATTCGTATTACCTTGAAGCATTTGAAACCGTCGAAGTATAACCAAAGCTATTTCCGAAGGAACACGAACCCGGTCCCTTACTCGGACCGGGGCCGTACCCGACGCTGACGGCGGTCACGTGCTCACGTCGGGCGGTCGAAGCGGGGTTGAAAGGAGGAGGACAGTTGGGCGAGGGTCACCGCCCCCAGCGGTCGGTCACTCCGTCGAGAGGAGCGAAGCGCTGTCGTCGACGGGGATGACCGAGTAGTCGATGTTGAGGGTGTCCTTGGTCGCGCGAATCTTCCCGACGAACGCGGAGATCTCCTCGAGGGACCCCTCCAGGACGAACAGTTCCATACACCGGTGGGAGCCGACGTGGCTGTGGAAGTTCGAAGCGACGATGCCCTCGTTCTCGTGGCGGAGTTGCATCATCCGCTCCTCGACGGCGGTGGTGTCGTAGTCGAACAGGACGGTGACGATACCCATCAGTTCGCGGTCGTCGAGACGCTTGTCCTCGAATTCGCCGAGGAGTTTGCGCGACGCTTCGCGGACGACTTCGCTTCGACCCGTGTAGCCGTGTTCCTCGGCGAATTCGTCGAGTCGTTCGAGGAGGGCATCGGGCATGGAGACGCTGACGACTGCCATATCACAATATTACCCCGATTCACTGTTAATCTTTGTGGGTGACGTCGGCCCGACCGCCGACCTTTAGACGTGCCACTGGTCTACGACGGCCCGTTCGAGCGTCGAGACGCGTCGACGTTGATGTTAACGGACACCGAGAACCATACGAACAGCGAGGGTGACGCGAGGGACCGAGCTCGAGCATCTGGGGGCATCGGTATTGTGCTAATTGCACAATCTTTTTGGGCGCACACGGCCGACTGGTACTCGATGGGACAGTCCAAAGAGACCGAGGGGGAGTCGTCGTCGCTCGCCGACCCCCACGTCGGCGAGGGACTCCTCGACGTGGAGATGGGACCGAGTTCGGCGCTCGCACACCTCTATCGTGGCGAGGTCCACCGGATGAAGCTCTGGCGCGAGCGTCTCGACAAGACGACTAACTGGGCCGTCATTGTCCTCGCGGCCCTATTGACGTTCGCGTTCACGAACCAGGAGAACCCTCACTACGTCCTGCTCATCGGCAACGCTGCCGTCGCGCTGTTCCTCGTCATCGAGGCGCGACGCTACCGCGCGTACGACATCTGGCGGTCACGCGTCCGGTACCTCCAGCAGAGCGTCTGGGCACCGGGGCTGGACCCGGAACGGGACGTCGACCCCGACTGGCGACACGAACTGGCCGAGGACTACGTCAATCCGACGATGAAGATAACGGCAGAGGAGGCCGTCGCACACCGCCTTCGGCGGGTGTACCTGCCCTTGTTCGCCATCCTCAACGGTGCGTGGGTGCTTCGGGTGACGTCGTTCTCGGCGGTCGGGTGGCCCGCGAGCGCCGACATCGGGATGCTTCCGGGGGCGACGGTGACGGCCGTCGTCGCGCTGGCGTTCCTCGGCTGCGTCGTGGTCGCGTTCCGTCCACGCATCTGGCACGCCACCGGGGAGTTGCGTGCCGAGAACCTCAGGAAAGAACGTTGTGAGGAGGAGTGACCCCACCGACCGGTTGTTCAGAAACTACGCAACCCTTTTTCGACACTAGGCCCTTCCTACGAGTAACGATGCCCGAATCGATGAGCGAGTACCTCCATCAGGACATGCAGTGTGAGGGGCTGTTGGAGTGTTTCCACGGTCTCAAGGAGCTGGACCGGTCGGTGTTCGGCGTGCTGGTGAGTGCGGACGAACCGCTGACGGTCGACGAGGTGGCCGAGCGCGTCGACCGCGAGCGGACGACCGCCTACCGGTCCATCCAGCGACTCCGGGACGCCGGGTTCGTCGACCGTGAACAGGTGAACTACGACTCCGGTGGCTACTACCACGTGTTCCAGCCGGTGGGTGCCGACGAGATCGCCGACGACATGCAACGACTGCTCAACGACTGGTACGCGAAGATGGGGCAACTCATCCACGAGTTCCGTGACAAGTACGACGAGCCCGACCGGACGCAGACACCACCGACCACGGAGTGAGCGACGGCACGCAAACAGTTCACATACACCGCGCCACCGTCCAGCTACGAGTGCGAATCCGACGGAGACTTCGCTCTCGGTCGTTTCGGGCGATCTGAGGCTTCAGAAACAGTCCGAGACGAGGTACCGTCTCGCCGACGGGTCGTACTCCAACGAGATAACGTTAACAGTCGGTGGGACAACCGAAACGCATGAAAGGGGAGACGACGGCATCATCTAGTATGAACGGAGACGAGAAAGACCAGTTCGATGTCGTCATCGCTGGTGCGGGGCCGGCGGGGGCCCAGTGCGCCCGTGACCTCGCGATGCGCGGGTACGACGTCGTCGTTCTCGAGACCGAAGCCGAAGCGGAGTTCCCACGCCAGAGCAACAAGTCGACGGCCGGAACATTCCCGTCGATGATGGCCGGGTTCGGCGTACCCGACCGCCTCGTCGAGAAGTTCACCGACAGCGTCGTCGTCGAGTCGCCGACCAGCCACTACAAACAGGCCCAACCCGGAGCCGTCCTCGACTTCGTCGCGTTCAAACAGTGGCTCGTCGAGGAAGCGCGCGAACACGGTGCCGAGGTGCGCTTCGAGTCGCGCGTCTCCGCGCCCATCGTCGAGGACGACCGCGTCGTCGGCGTGAACTACGCCGGGAGCGAGGAGGTATACGGTGACATTATCATCGACGCGACCGGGCCGAGTGCGCCGCTCGCGAAGAAACTCGACGTCTGTAACCTCCACCGCGAGAACCAGGCCATCGGCATCGACTACAAGATCGAGGGCATCGACCTCGACCACGAGGACTACGCCGACCTCCACGGCGCGATGATGCTGCGCCTCGACCACGACATCGCCCCTGGCGGCTACTCGTGGATCTTCCACACGGGCGGCGACACGGCGAAGGTCGGCGTCTGTTACATCCAGAACGAGCGCCACGACGAACTCGCGCGCGACGGTATGCGCATCGACGACTACCTCGACTACTGGATGGACACCGACCCCCGGTTCGCGAACGCCGAACCGAAGGAGGGTGCGAACATCCTCCGTGGCTCGGCACACATCCAGATGCCCGGTCGCCTGAGCGCGGACAGCTTCATGGCCATCGGCGACACCGTCCCCACCATCGACCCGCTGTGGGGCGAGGGCATCCACCAGGGGATGGAGTCGGGCCGGGCGGCGGCCATCACCGCCGACCACTGCCTGACGCTCGACACACCCGATACCTCCGCCGACCGAATCTCGGTGTACGACGAACTCTGGCACGAGCGCGTCGCACCGAACATGCAGAAACGCCTCCTGATGACCGAACTGCTGTATCTCGTCCCTAACGAGCGCTACGACCGGTTCGTCCGCGACATGAACCGTCTCAGCAATGACGTGTTGTCCAGCGCGAACGGGGGCAGTCTGCGCTCCATCCTCAAACTGCTCGAACTCGAGGATCTGCGATACCTGACGAAACTCGCTCGCAACCGCATCACTGACCCGTACAACCGCTGGAACCCCCTCTCGTAACTCCCTGACTCAGACGCTCGGCAGCCTCCGCGCTCTGACCGCCCTCGGTCGACGACCGACTCAACCACTGACGGCATCGTTCACACGACGGACTCACTCGGGGTACAGTTCGACCTCCTCCGCGACCGACTTGACGAGCGCCCGGTCCTCGTCGCTCAGGTCGATGTCAGCGGCCGCGAGGTTCGCTTCGAGGTGTGCTCGCGAGGAGGCCTTCGGTATCGCCACGACGCCGTCGGTGCCGACCAGCCACGCGACAGCGACGGCCTCCGGTGTGGTTCCGTGGCGGTCGGCGACCGTCCGGAGTTCCTCGAGGTCGCGAACCCGACCCCCAGACAGCGGGGAGTACGCCACCAGCGGGTAGTCGTGCGTCTGTGCGTCGGCGAGCAGGTCGTCGCGGACGAACAGCGGGTGGCGTTCGACCTGGTGGGCAGCGAGTGGCGCGTCGAGGTGGTCGCGGGCGGTGCGGAGTTGGTCGACGGTGAAGTTCGAGACCCCGAGGTGCGAGACGAGGCCGTCATCGACCAGGTCGTCGAGCGCGGGCAGCGTCTCGCTCGGTTCGTACGCGCCCCGCGGGCGGTGGACGTACAGCAGGTCGATGGAGTCGACGCCGAGCAGCTCGCAGCTTCGCTCCGTCGCGACCCGAACGTCGTCGGCCGCGAGGTCGTCGACCCAGAGCTTCGTCGCGACGGTCACCGCGTCGCGGGAGACGTGACTCGCGGCGAGACCCGCGCCGACGACGCCCTCGTTGTCGTAGATGCGGGCGGTGTCGAGGTGTCGGTAGCCGGCGTCCAGTGCGGTCTCGACGATTGCCGGGTCGTCGACGCCCATCGTCCCCAGTCCGACCGGTGGAAGGTTCACGCCGTCCCTGCTCGCCCGAGCGACTTAGCGCTCACGAGCGACAGCCGGTCGGCGGGGGCGTCACGCCGCCGTCCCCCTCCTCAGAACACGACGACCGAGACGCCCAGCATGACGCTACTGACCGTCAACAGCGTCACCAACACGACGAGGACCGGTCGAACGCCCGTCTCACGGAACTCCGAGACGTCGATGGCCGTCCCGAGGCCGACGAACGCGACCAGGAACAGCCAGTCCGAGGTGGTCTCCAGCAGCGCGACCTGCGCGTCCGAGAGGAAGCCGGCGCTCGCCAGCGCCATCACGAACAGGAATCCGACGACGAACGTCGGAAAGCTCGTCCAGAGGTGACGGAGGTTCTCGCGGACACCGCCACCTGAGCCGTCGGCGGACGCCGCCTCGGAGTGGCGACTGTAGAGGACCGCGTAGCCGACGGCGACGACGCCGATGAGGGTGTTGCGGGCGAGTTTCACCAGCACGGCCCACTGCCCCGCCGTCTCGGAGTAGGCGAACCCCGCCGCCGTCACGGGGCCGGTGCTGAACATCGTCGTCCCGGCCCACACACCGAACACGATGTCCGAGAGGGCGAGCGCGTCACCCACCAGCGGGTAGACGAAGAGGGTCACCGCGTCGAACAGCAGGATGGTCGCCGCGGCGTAGGCGACCTGCCGGTCGTCCGGGCGGATGCTGCCGGCCACCGCCGCGACCGCCGAGACGCCACAGATGCCCGACCCGGCGGCGAGGAGCGACCCGACCTTCGCCGGAATGTCGGCGACGCGGGCCACCAGTTCGACCATCGAGATGGTCGCGAGCACCGCCAGAAGCACGACGGCGGCGACAGTCGGTCCCGCCTCGACGATGCGGCCGACGGCGACCGTCGCACCCATCAGGATGATGCCGGCTTCGAGCAGTCGCGGGTTCGTCTCGACGCCGGGGACACCCCACGCGGGGACGCCGACGGTGTTACCGACGACGAGGCCGAGGACGACGGCGAGGATGAGTTCGCTCCCGACGGGGACCCGCTGGGCGACGAGTCGCGTGCACACCGCGCCGACGACGAGCAGGCCGAGGCCGGGGAGTCGCCGCGCGATGGCCGCCGTCAGGTTGGTCACGACGCCGGTACCCGCCGTGTGGTCGCCATCTGTGTGGAGACGGGTCGACCGACCCCGGGTCGTCTGTCGGTCCACTCACGCATACACCGTCACTGAAGCGCTGGCCCGGTTAAGAGTTCTCGTCGGCGTCGGCCACCTGAGGCGGTCCGTCGGCAGCAGTCTGTGAGTTCCTCGGGAACGTGGCGCTGTGCGTGAACGCGGGTTTAATACGACGCTCTCGGAACCCAGTCCATGAGTGGTTCTCCTTCGGACCAGTTCGACGAGATCGACGGCCACATCCTCCGTATCCTCTCGCTGGACCCGCGAGCGCCGTACTCGGACATCGCCGAGCAGCTGAAGGAGGTCGGCTTCGAGATGAGCAGCGAGGGGATTCGGTACCGCGTTCGAAAGCTGATGAAGGCCACTCGGACGTTCTTCCTGCTCGACCCGGAGGACCTGGGGTGGAACATCGTCCGCGTCTCGGTGAGCGCGGCCAGACACGAGGGGGCGAAAGACGAGGCGTTCGCGCGGATGACCGAACTGCCGTTCTGGCACGTCACCCGCGGCCTCGGGACGACGGACATCTTCGCCATCGGGATGGCTCGGTCGGTCAGCGAGATCGAGGAGTACATGACGCTCATTGACGAGTTGGAGTGCGTCGAGTCGACGGGGTACATCATCGTCACCGACCGCGTGAGCAACCTGAACCACTACTACCGCACCTCCGACTGACCGGGCGTCTACCGAGGTCGGACGTCGTACCGACATCCGTAACAGTCATGTGACGACGTGTCGCACGTGATAGTGATAGAGCCACAGCTATGTACGCAAAAGTAAACGGGGCGACCCTCTACTACGAGGACCTGGGCGACGAAGACGCGCCGGCACTGCTGTCGTTGCACGGCGGCCCGGGCATCAGCGACCACGCGAAGGGAAAGCAGGCGTTCGAGCCACTCACCGACGAGTACCGCCTCGTCGTCTACGACCACCGTGGCTGTGGCCAGTCGAGTCTGACGCCGCCGTACTCGAACGAACAGTACGCCGCGGACGCGGAGGGTCTCCGTCAGCACCTCGGTCTCGACGAGGTGGTGCTCATCGGCGGGTCGTACGGCGGGTTCATCACCCAGGAGTACGCCGTCCGCTACCCCGAGCATCTCGCGGGGTTCGTCCTCCGTGACACCGCCCCCTCCCACGAGTACGACTCGCGGTCGGTCGAGAACGCTCGCGAGCGGTGGCCCGAGATGGAGGCGACCGACCTCGACGTCCCGAACATCACGTGGGAGGAGTTCGAACGCGTGATGGACGGCGAGGTCCGCTCGGACGAGGAGTTCCGACGCGTCTTCCACGGGATGGCCCCCTTGTACGCCCCCTCGCTGGACGAGTTCGACGCGGAGGCCGCCCGAGCGGCGACCGAAGCCCGGTCATTCCACCACGAGACGCACAACACAATGTTCTCGGAGGCGTACCCGAACATGGACTACACGGGCGACCTGCCGGACGTCGACGTGCCGGCGCTCGTCACCGTCGGTCGCCACGACTGGATCACGCCCCCCGAAGCCAGCGAGGAGATAGCGAACCTGCTCCCCGATTCGCGACTCGTCGTCTTCGAAGACAGCGGTCACTCGCCGAACCTCGACCAGCAGGAGGAGTATCTGGCGTGTGTTCGCGAGTTCCTCGCAGAGATCGGTTACAAGGCCTGAAACGACCGCAGTCACGTCCTTTTCGGCGAATGGTTCGGCCGGCAACTCGACCGGAACCGACGACTCAGTCGTCGGCCGGCGGTGCCTGCGTGCCGAGCAACCCGTCGAGTTTCTCGAACGGCGCTTCCGGGTAGGTCCGACGACTCTGCGCGATGCCGTGACGGGCCCACGACGCCGCCTGTTCGAGGGCGATGCCCGCGGGGTCGAGGAACGGGACGCCGACGCGCGACCGAATCTCGTCGTGGCGCTGGGCGAACGAGAGACTCATACACCCGGGGAACAGCGCCTCCGCTCCGTCCTCCTCGACGGCCTCGCGGCCGACCTTGACCATGCGGTCGACGAGCGTGTCCGACTCGTGGTCGATGGACTCGACGGGGGCGTCGACCGTCCGGACGCTCACGCAGCGTTCGGGGAGGCCGTACTCCGTCGCCTGTTCGTGGCTCATCGGTTTCGTCGAGTCGAGGATGGTGAGCCAGGCGAAACGGTCGGCGACCTGTGCGGCGGTGTAGAACGTCGCCTGCGCCGGGCCGACGACGGGGATGTCGACGACCTCTCGCAGTGCGCGCAGTCCGGGGTCGCCGAAACAGCCGATGACGATGGCGTCGAACTCCTCGCGGATCTCGTAGCCGGTCTGGGCGGCGCTGACGCCCGCCCACGCCTCTTCGATGCCGCTCTCGATACTGCTCGGGCCGGGAGCCGTCGTCTCGACGACCGTGACCGACCCCGTGGTGAGTTCGTTCGCGATGCGTTCGCGCCGCGCGAGTTCCTCGTCGGCGAGGCCGACGCCGGGGATGAGGTAGGCGATTTCAGGCGTCGACATCGGGAATCACCTCGTGGGCCGCGCGCAGTTCCTGGACGATGGCGTTCTGCTGGCGTTTGAGCTGGAGCTGGAGGAACTTCACGTCGTCACCCTCAAGGATGGGGAACTTCTTCGCGTCGGCGAGTCGGGGGACGGGGTCACGACTGACCGCGGGGTCCTGCTCGAACTGGCCCTCGCTGACGAGGTTGAGTCGCGTCAGGATGCGCGAGAGCGCCGTGATGGTGTCGTTCGCGACCGCAGGGTCGACGTCGCCGTCGTGGGCCGCTCGCTGGAACGACTCGATGGCCGCCTCCAGGTCGCGGAGTTCGGTGACGGTCGGCCCGAAGTCGAACTGGTCGCCGGCCGTCTCGTCGTACTCCTCGACGTACTCGGCCAGTTTACGGGCGTTCCGGGCGTGGTCGAACGGGAGGACCTCGGCGTTGAGCACACGGAGGATGCTCACCGCGTAGACGCGGATGTCACGGACCAGTTCGTCCTCGCCGGCCTTGTCGAGCGTGTCCGTCGAGACGTGCCAGGCGTTGGAGTTGCCTCCACAGCCGCCGACGCCGTGGTAGCCCCGGCGTTCGCGCTCTTCGGTCGGGATGTTCGACGAGAGCATGAAGAAGCCCGTGATGCCGAGGTTGTCGAACGAGTAGTCGCCCGCTCGGAACGGGTGGTTCTCGGCGTGTGGCGCACCGGTGACGTCGTCGATGGTCTCGCCGACGAGGCCGTCGGCCTCGGGCGTCCAGCACGACATGTCGGTGTACTCGGTGGCGTCTTTCGACCCCGGACTGTCCATGTTGACGTGGGCGACGCAGTTGTCCGCCAGGTCGAGTGCGAACTCGTCGGCGTACCACGTACTCCCGGCGTAGCGGCCGGTCGAGTGGCCCGGCCACCACGCGATGCGGAGGTTCCGTTCGAGGTCGTCGGCGTGTTCGGCGAACACCCGCGCACACTCCAGCAGGCCGGCGTCGCCGGTCGCGTTGTCGGTGATGCCGACGTACCACGAGTCGTAGTGGCCGTGCAGGAGGACGAACTCGTCCGTGTCGGCGGCACCCGCCTCGATGTCGGCGACGACGAGCGGACACGCCATCCAGTCGGTCGTGAGGTCGGTCGTCAGTTCGAGTTCCAGTCCCTCCTCGCTCTCGGCCCACTCCCGGAGCGTCTGACCGTCCGGTTGGTTGACGTTGACGATGGGGACGTCCGGAATCAACTCCTTCTCGTCGAGTTCGGGTGCACCACCCCAGATGGGTGTCGCGATACCGTTGTGTGGCTCACGGTCGTGTTCGTGGATGACGACGACGCCGACTGCACCCTTCGATTCGAGTTCGCTCGTCGCGCGAATCGAGAGACTGCCCGCCGCCGTCAGGGCGATCTTCCCCGTCAGGTCGCCGACGTCGTGATACGGCTCGTGGGGGTCGTCGTCGTCCGAGAGGAGGTCGCCGCCGGCCGACCCGACGTACTCGACCGGCCCCGAAACGGTCGTCGACGCCGAGAACGAGACGGTCTTCAGCGGCCCGGGTTCGAACTCCTTGTTGAGGGTCCGCAACTGGGCGCTGTGTGGTTGACTGATGTACAGCTCCGGGTCGAATCGGTCGTAGGAGACCCCGAGCGCGTCGAGTCGGTTCGTGATGTACTCCGCCGCCGCGACCTCGTCGTCTGACCCCGAGAGCCGAGTGAGTTCGGAGAACTCCTCGAGCAGTGCCCACGGCTCGTCGACGGATACGTCGTCGACGAGTCGCCGTTCGATGTCACTGAGAGCGCCGCTATCTGCTATCTGCTGGCTCATCCACTCAAGGCTCCTTCTTCTCGATATAAAAACGTTTGGGGTGTGGCACCAAGAAACGTGATTCTCCGTCGACCGAATCTGTTTTGGTGGCTGCTATCACACCCCGAGTATGCGTGCGGCGCACATCACCCAGTACGGGACGCCAGCGGCAGCGATCGACGTCGTCGAGACCGAACGACCGGAACCGGGGCCAGGGGAGGCCCGAGTCCGGGTCGAAGCTGTCGCGCTCAACCGCCTCGACGTGTTCGCTCGACTCGGCCACCCCGAGGACGACGGCGTGTTCCCGAAGGTCAGCGGGAGCGACATCGCAGGGGTCGTCGACGCCGTCGGAGCGGACGTCGACGAGTCCTGGCGCGACGAATCGGTCGTCGTCTACCCGGGCGTCTCCTGTCGAGACTGCGAGTACTGTCTGGCCGGCGAGCAGACGATGTGTCACGACTACGAGATCGTCGGCGAGGACCGGCCCGGCGGTCTCGCCGAATACGTCGTCGTCCCGGCGTGGTGTCTGGAACCTCGGCCGGCGGGCCTCGACGCGGTCACCGCGGCGGCGACCCCGGTGACGTTCACGACGGCCTGGCGGATGCTGGTCACGACCGGTGCGCTCCGCCCCGCGGAGTCCGCACTCGTCCTCGGTGCGAGCGGTGGCGTCGGCAACGCCGCACTCCAGATCGCCGACCGCGTGGGCGCGACGACGTACGCGGCGACCTCCAGCGACGAGAAAGCCCGACGGGTCTCGCCGTGGGCCGACGACGTGATTCGGTACGACGAGGTCCCGTTCGACGAAGCCGTCGCCGAGCGCACCGACGGTCGCGGGGTGGACCTCGTCGTCGACCACGTGGGACAGGCGACGTGGCAACGGAGCATCGACAGCCTCGCCATGGGCGGACGGATGGTCATCTGTGGTGCGACGAGCGGTCCGAACCCGGACGTCGACATCCGGTCGGTGTACCAGCACCACCGCCAGATTCGCGGCGCACCGATGGGCAACCGCCAGGAGTTCCGCGACGTCCTCGGCCTCGTCGCCAGCGGCGACCTCGAACCGCAGATCGACCGGACGCTCTCGCTCGACGAGACGGCCGAGGGCCACCGCATCGTCGAAGAACGTGCGGTGGTCGGTAAAGTTGTCATCGTACCGGAACGGTAGCCCCGTCGACTGGTTTTTGCGATACACTTATACCAGTCTTGACGGACAGAGAGACGAGGGCAGTCGTGAGAGACATACCCAAACACAAGGCGGTGCTACTGTGCAGTCTCTCGCTCGTCGTCGTCGTCGGAACGGGGATCGCCCCTGTCGCGGCCCAGGAGGCCACGGCACCGTCGGTGACGATGAGCGAAGCAACGATAGCGGTCGACGTCGGCGAGTCCAGTACGGTCGACGCGACCTACCGGTTCCAGGTCGACAGCGTCGGGAGCGGCGAGGAGTCACTGACCGACGTCTCCGGGACGCTGTGGCGGTTCGACGGCCACGCGGTCTCGGACCTGGAAGCGACGGTCGACGGTGAGACCGTCGACGTCCAGCGCGACCAGAGTGACGGTCACTCCAGCCTCTCGATACCTCTCCAGGGCGTCGAGGACGGTGACACGGTCACGGTCGGCCTCACCTACACGGTCGCCGGGACCGGCGAGCGGTTCAAGGCCCCGCTGTGGGTGCCGGAGTTCCAGACCGCGGGCGACGGGCGGGTCATCGAGATGACGATGACGCTCCCCGATGGGACGCAAGCGCAGGGCGCAGCGTTCCCGAAGATCGACGAGACGAACGGCGAGGAACTCACCTACTCCCTGTTGCACGTCCCCGGATTCGCCCAGGTGGACTACGGGCAGGGGAGCGGCGGACTGTTCACCGTCGACACGGTCTCGACCGTCGTCGGCGTGGTCGCAATCGTCGGCTTCCTCGGGGCGTGGCTGGTGTGGACGCGCAGACAACAAGCAGGAGGACGCAATGTCGTTTAGTACATCGATACTCACCTTCCTCTCGGTCGCGAGCGTGTACATCGTGTTCACGTTCGCCTGGGGGTGGTACAAGGGCAGGCAGGAACAGGACGAGCGAGAGACCGACCAGGACGCCCAGCACGCGACGACGGGCGGAGGTGACCACTGATGGCGCTCGTGGACCTCGGACCGGTGTTCGTCGGCGTCGTCGTCGTCTACTTCATCGTCGTCCTCGGCATCGGGGTGTACGGCTACCGGACGACGAAGACCGAGGAGGACTTCCTCGTCGCCGGGCGGAACATCGGCCCGCTCGTCGGCGGCGCGACGCTCTCGGCCTCCCAGATGAGCGCCGGGACGCTCGTCGGAACGTTCGGTCTCCACTACCTGCTCGGGTTCGGGTTCATCTGGATCTGGCCCGGTCTCTGGGCGGGGTGGATCGTCTCGCTGTTGCTGGTCGCCCCGCAGATGCGCCGGTTCGGCCGGGTGACCGTCCCCGACTTCATCGCCACCCGGTACGGCGACGACGGCCGGAACGGTGACTACTCGCGGGCCATCGGCGCGTCGCTCATCATCATCGCCTACACGGTGTACCTGAGCGCACAGATAACGGCCGGTGGACTCATCTTCCAGTCGTTGCTCGGTATCGCCCCCGCTATCGGGATGTTCGTCATGGCCATCACGGCCGTCGCGTACACCTCCATCGGCGGGATGCGTGCGAGCATCCTGACCGACTTCGTCCAGGCGGTCGTGATGGCCGTCGCCGTCGTCGTGGCGATTCCGCTGGCGCTGTACTTCACCGGTGGCATCGGCACCGTCGACGCGCTGTTCCAGTCGTTCCAGCCGTCGTTCGTCGGGAACTCGCTGACGACGGCCGAAATCGCCGGCTTCATGGCCGCCTTCGGCTTCTCCATCGCCGCCGCCCCCTACGAGATTACGCGTATCTACTCGATGCGCGACGAGAAGACCGTCCGGCAGGCCATCGGTATCACGCTCATCTTCCAGACCATCATCGGCACCTCGGTCGCCATCCTCGGCGTCACGATGCGGATGATGTTCCCACAGCTGACCACGCCGGACCTCGCGAGCGTCATCATGAGCCTGAACGTCCTCGGACCGGTGCTCGGGGCGTTGCTCATCAGTGCGGTGTTCTCTGCCATCCTGAGCACGGTCGACTCCATCATGATCGTCTCAGGAGCGGGGCTCGCTCACGACATCTACGGGAAGTTGGTCAACCCGAACGCGACCGAGACCCAGAAGATTTGGGCGAACCGCATCGCCATCGTCGTGCTGGGTCTCATCCCACTCGGTCTCGCGCTCAATAGCGGGCTGCTGGGTGGGTTGGTCCAGCTCATCGTCGTCCTGCAGGCGTCGATGATGGGCGGGATGTTCTTCGTCCCACTCGTCCTGGGACTGCACTGGCGGCGGGCGAACACCGCCGGTGGTGTCGCCGCCATGGTCGTCGGGTTCAGCACCGTCGTCGCCTGGCACGTCGCGACGGAGATCTACGGCGTCGTGCCGGCGTCGGTCACCGCGGTCATCACCGACCCGGTCATCCCCGGTGTCGTCATGAGCTTCGTGGCGATGGTGCTGGGGACGTACCTCGGCGGGAAGCCCTCGAAGAAGAGTCTCAGACCGTTCTTCGGAGACTCGTCGCGAGGACGCGGCTCACAGCCGACCGGCTCACCGTCCGCCGACGCACAGTCCGAGGCCGGGACGTCGGGAGGTGACGCCGACTGATGGCTCCCCTCGACCCCGGTGTTGCGCTGATGACCGTCGTCATGCTCGCCATGGCCGTCGGCACGTTCGCGACTGGCGTCTACCTCGTCACGACGAACCCACCGGTCGACGAGTCGAAGTTCGTCGGCCTCGGGAGCGAGAAGCTGACGGACGAACAGCTCGCGGCGCAGCAGACCGCCGACGAGTAGCGAACCCCCGTTCTTCCCGACTCGACCACGTCGAGTGCCGACAGTAGTCGTACCGTCGACAGGTGTGACGAACTGTGTGACACGAACTCACAACCGACGGCGACTTCTCGCCGGCGAGCGACATCGAGAATAACACACTTAGGGTGTTATAATTTCACCGTCTGGCCGGGGGTCACTACGCTCTCACAGATTCGAACTACTGATTCCGTGATGGCCCGGCCGACATCAGGACCCCCCGTCAGGACGGGTCACTCGACGACTCCCGGAGGCGTGATTTCGGGGCAGACGGAGCCGGAGGCACCAGAGGTGTAGGGAATCTCGGGGCAGTCGCTGGAGCCAGCGAAGCGAGTGCGAAAGAGTCGGCGACGTCGCCCGATGGACCGGTCAGTCGAGGGGTGCGGTCCGGAGCGTCTCGAACAGGCGCGTCGTCGTCCGGACACCGTTCCGGAAACAGTCGATAGCGAGGTTCTCGTCGGGCGAGTGGTTGTTCTCGTCGCTGTTGGCGTAGGGGACGACGACACACGGAACGTCGAGGTACCGGTCGAACGCCGCGGTCGGGAGCGATCCGCCGAGCGTCGGCTTGAGGATGGGGTCGACACCCCACGCGTCTGCGACGGCACGGAGAATCGGTTCGCGCACCGGGTGGTCGAGCGACGTCCGCTGGGGGTGCATCTGCCCGAGACTGGAGACGTCGAGGCGGACGGTCCCGCTCTGGTGGCGCTCGACGTGGTCGACGAACTGCTCGTAGACGTCGTCGGGGTCCTGGTCGGCGACGAGTCGCATGTCGACTTTCGCCTGTGCCGTCGACGGGACTATCGTCTTCGTCCCCTCCCCACCGTAGCCGCTGGTGAGACCGGCGACGTTGAGCGTCGGATAGTACAGCAGCGTCTCCAGATACGACTCACCCGGGGCGACGGCGAACGCGTCGATATCGAGGTCGTCCATCACGGCCGCCGCGTCGAACGGCATCGCGGCGAGTGCTTCCCGGTCACGCTCGCCGACGGGACGGACGTCGTCGTAGTAGCCGTCGATGGTCACTCGGCCCTCGTCGTCTTTCATCGACGAGAGGAGTCGGACGAGTTCCCACGCGGGGTTCGGGACGGGACCGCCGTAGTTCCCCGAGTGGAGGTCGCGGTTCGGACCGCGGGCGTCTATCTGTGCGTACACCATCCCGCGAGCGCCCATGAGGACGTGGGGCCGGCCCGAGGCGTCGACCGGCCCGTCGGCGACGTACGCGAGGTCGGCGGCGAGCGCGTCGGCGTGCGTCTCGACGACCCAGTCGAGGTTCGGACTCCCGCTCTCTTCCTCGCCTTCGAGGAGTAGCGTGACGTTCACCGGGAGGCCGCCGGTCTCGCGCCAGCCCTCGACCGCACAGAGGTGGGCGAACCACTGCCCTTTGTTGTCGCCCGCGCCGCGGGCGTAGATTCGCTCGCGGCCGTCGGGGCCGGGGCGACGGGTCGGTTCGAACGGCGGCGAACTCCACGCGTCTGGGTCGACCGGCTGGACGTCGTAGTGACCGTAGACGAGGACCGTCGGGACGTCGGTGTCGTCCGCCACGTCGGCGTACGCGTGGGCGATGACCGACGGTTGTCCGGCCGTCTCGACGGTCTCGGTCTCGTCGAAGCCGTACTCGAGACAGAGTCGTTCGGCGAGGGCGGTACAGTCGTCGACGCCCTCGCCGGTCGCGCTGATGGAGGGTTGGCGGAGGAGCGTCTCCAGGTCCGCGAGCGCGTCGTCGAACCGCTCGGCGACGAACGCGTCGACGGCCGCGACGCGCTCGTTCGACCCGAGGTCGGCGTCGCTCACGCCACCACCTCCCCACCTTTGACGACCGCTCGTGGCTCGGCGAGCGTCGCGGGACGGTCGACGGGAGGGTCAG
Source organism: Halomarina rubra (assembly GCF_023699475.1). Classification (GTDB taxonomy): domain Archaea; phylum Halobacteriota; class Halobacteria; order Halobacteriales; family Haloarculaceae; genus Halomarina; species Halomarina rubra. Next base: position 190,617 of record NZ_JALXFV010000007.1, read on the forward strand.
CGACGAGGAGGACGTCGGCGTGCGCGCCGGGTGAGAGGTGGCCGGCGTCCACGACGCGCGCAGCGCGGGCGGCCTCGGTCGTGACCGCACGAATCGCGCGCTCGGGACTCGCACCGCGCGAGAGGAGGTGGTCGACCTCGCCGGGCAGGTGGCCGTGCATGCTGTCGGTGCCGAGCGCGACGTCGACGTCCCGGTCGAGGAGGGCCGTCCACGTCTCGCGTTCGCGTTCACGGGCCGCTTCGAGGTTCGCCATCACGGCGGGGCTGTCGGCGTCGCCCGCCTCGATGCCCTCGGCGCTGTGGAGGATGGTGAACGTCCCGACCACGTGGCTCTCGCCCGCTTCCAGCGCGTCGAGGTCGTCGGTCGAGAGCGCCGCGCCGTGTTCGATGGTGTCGACGCCGGCGTCGATGGCCTGCCGCGCACCCGTCCCGCCGTGGGCGTGGGTAGCGACGTGGCGGCCGTGCCGGTGGGCCTCGTCGACGATGGCCTCCACCTCGGCCGTCGAGTAGGGCGCTTCGTCGAGACTTCCTTCGGCGCTCGACACCCCACCGGTCGCGAAGTACTTCACGTGGTGTGCGCCCGCGGCGACGTGCTCGCGAATCCGACGTCGAATCGCCTCGGGACCGTCCGTCGCCGTCAGCGCCATCCCGTGTCCGGCGGTGGGTGTGAGGTGCCCGCCGGTCGGGAGCAGTCGTGGGGAGACCAGCGACCCGTCGCGTTCGAGCGTGGCGAGGTGGACGTCGAGGCCGTGTTCACAACCCATCAGTCGCATCGTGGTCGTCCCCGCTTCGAGGTCCCGCCGCAGGTTCTCGACGGCCCGGACGGTCTGTTCGACGGGGTTCGCCCGCATCTGCCCGAGTTGGTCGCCCTCACCGGGGCGAATCGGAGCGTGGGAGTGAGCGTCGACGAGACCGGGGAGCGCGTACGAATCGCTGTCGTGGACGAGCGTCGCGTCGTTCGGCACGTCGTCTCGCACGTCGACGACGCGTCCGTCTTCGACGAGAATCACCGTCCCCTCGACCACCTCGCGGTCGGGGTGGTAGACACCGCTAGTTCTGATGGCTCGCATCCTGTGGTACGTCATACCAAACAGATATAACCGCGTCGGTCCACCCTCCACCGGATGCTCGATTCGGTCGACCGGACGACAGAGGAACGACTCCGTGAACGCATCGACCCGGACAGTCTCGACGCCCACGTCGAGGCGTTCGAAGGGACGATACGAGAGTCGGGGACGGACGACGAGCGAGCGGCGAGCGAGTACGTCGTCGACCGACTCACCGAGTACGGCTTCGACGCCGAAGTTCGAGAGTTCGACGCCTACATCTCGTTTCCGGAGGGGGCCAGCGTCACGGTCACGACGCCGACACGACGGCTCGTCGACGGCATCACCGCCTCGTTCGGGGCGAGCACGCCGCCGAACGGGGTCCACGGCGAGGTCGTCCACCTCCCCGAGGTGACCGCCGACGCCGTCGCGGACGCGGACGTGGAGGGTCGAATTGTGTTCACCACCGGCCTCCCGACCCCACACCCGGTCGGCCTCCTCGACGACGCCGGGGCGCGTGCCGTCGTCTACGAGTCGGTCACGGAGGGGCACTGTCACGAGATGATCGTCACCCCCGTCTGGGGGACGCCGAGTCTGGAAGACTACGAGACGATTCCGGATCTCCCGGTCGCGCAGGTGTCACGGGAGGACGGCGAGTGGCTCCGCGAGCAGTGTGCGACGGGCCCCGTCGAAGCCCGGGTAGCGACGGCCGTTCGGACGGAGCTGACGACCCTCCCCTGTCCCGTCGGGCGACTGGACGGTGCCGTGAGCGACCGGTACGCCGTCGTCGGCAACCACGTCGACTCCTGGCACGAAGGTATCACCGACAACGCGACGGCGATGGCCGCGACGCTCGAACTCGCACGCATCGTCGCCGAGGCCGACGACCCACCGGCACGAGGACTCGTCGTCGGGTTCTGGCCGGCCCACTCGACCGGTCGGTACGCCGGCAGCGCGTGGTACGCCGACGACAACTGGCTCGACCTCCGGGCGAACGGCGTCGCGTACTACCACCTCGACCTCTGTGGGCTTCGCGGGGCCGACGGCATCTGGCACCAGGAGATGGCCGAGTTGGCCGCCGAGCACCGTGACGTCATCGACAGCGCGACCGACATCCCGCTGCGCGAGGGCGACGAGAGCTTCCTCGGGAGCGACCGGCCCGGACGCAACTCCGACCAGTCGTTCTGGGGAACCGGCCTCAGTTCGCTCCTCTCGGGAGCGCGACTCCCACCAGGGACGGACGAGGGGGGCCCCATCGGCGGCGGGTGGTGGTGGCACACGCCCGAAGACACCCGCGACAAGGTCGACATCGACGTCCTCGTCGAGGAGACGCGCATCGCCGTGACGCTCCTCGCGCGTCTCTGCTGGTCGCCGACCCTGCCGCACGACTTCTCGGCGGCAGCGGACGACCTCCGGTCGCAGGTCGAGCGCGTCGAGACGGCGACCGACCACTCGTTCGAGGCCCTGCACGCCGACCTGGACGCCCTCGCGAGCGCCGTCGAGCGCGCACAGGCGGTCGCGGCGGCGGTCGAAGACCCCGCGAGTGAACGGGCGAGAGCTGTCGAGGACCTCCAGGTCGCCCTCGGCAACGACCTCGTGCCGGCGCTGTACGTCGGCGGGGACGACTACGGGCAGGACCCCGCACTCCCCCACCAGTTGCTCCCCGCGTTGAACGAGGCCGCGACGGCCCACGTGGACGCCGGCAGGCACCGCGAGCGACGGTTCGCCGAGACCTCGCTCACCCGTGCCGAGAACCGTCTCCGTCACCGCATCACGCGTGCGACGGCCGCCGTCGACGCCTTCCTCGCCGACGTCGAAGAGTGAGTCCGTTCGTCGGCCGGCGAACGGTCGGGACCGTCGAGCGGTTCAGATGAGGTCCGCACCGCCGTCGACGTTGACGACGCTGCCGGTCACGTAGCTCCCGCGTGGCCCCGCGAGGAAGTCGATTGCCTCGGCGATCTCCTCCGGTCGGCCGAGCCGTTCGAGCGGGACGCGGTCGGTGAACGCCTCGATGCCCTCCTCGGTCCACAGTCCCGAGTCGTGGGTCAGCGGGGTGTCGATAAGACCGGGGACGACGCAGTTGACCCGGACGTGGGGTCGAAGCTGTTTGGCGAGTCCCTTCGTGAGACCGAGGATGCCTGCCTTCGACGCGGAGTAGTGGACGCCCCCGCTCGCACTACCGCGCTGGCCCGCACCGCTGGAGACGTTGACGATACTCCCTGCCTCGCGTTCGTAGAGCAACGGCCCGACTGCGTGAGCCAGGTTGTACTGCCCGGTGAGGTTGACGTCGAGCACGCGGTGCCAGGCGTCGGGCGTGAGGTCACCGAGCCACGCGTACTCCGAGATCGCCGCGTTGTTCACGAGGGTGTGGATGGCCGCCGACTCCTCGATGGTCTCGACGACCGCCGCGACGGTGTCGTGGTCGGCGACGTCGACGGTGAACCCGCGGAACCCGTCGAACTCGTCGTCGAGGTCGGCGACCGCCTCGTCGACGTCGAGTCCCGCGACGACGTCGTACCGCCCGCTGTCGAGGAACTGCTCGACCGTTGCCCGTCCGATGCCACTCGCCGCGCCGGTGACGACCGCCGCTCGCCCTGTCATGCCCTCACATCCGCGTGGCGGTACAAAACCGTATGCCTCGACGCCGATGCAGCGCCGGTGTCAGTCGAACGCGGGGGCGACCTCCTCGGCGAACAGCGCCGCGCCGGTGGTCTCGGGGAAGTCGACGAACTCGACGACGACCTCTTCGATGCCCAACGCCTGGAATCGTTCGACGTCTGCGATTATCTCCTCGGGGGTTCCGACCAGCGCGAACTCGGTGTCGTCGATGTTCTCTGGTTTGAATCGAGGGACGGCGTCGAGCAGTTCCTGGACTTCCGCGTCGGTCTCGCGGACGAGACACCGGGCGAACCACGACTTCGTGATGGCGTCGTAGTCGCGGTCGTAGGTGTCACAGTGAGATTCCAGCACGTCGAGTTTGTGCGCCATCAGGTCGACCGGCCCCCAGTAGTTCCACACGTCGGCGTGTTTCGCCGTGATTCGCAGGGTGAACTCCTCGCCGCCACCGCCGACCATGATGGGAGGGTGGGGGTCCTGGACGGGGTGCGGGCGACCGTCAGCGCCAGCGACCTGGACGTACTCGCCGTCGAACGTGACGTCGTCGCCGGTCCAGAGCGCTTTCAGCACCTCGATGGTCTCTTCGAGTTCCCGGAGACGCGCCGGCGCGTCGGGCCAGTCGTACCCGAACGCCCGCGCTTCGTCCTCCTTCCACCCCGCGCCCATCCCGAGGGCGAGTCGACCGTCGCTGACGACGTCGAGCATCGCCGTCGCCTTCGCGAGCAACGGACCGTGGCGCAGGTGGTTGTTGATGGTCTTGGGGTAGAGCGTCATCGTCTCGGTGACGCCCGCCAGCGCCGTCGTCGTCACCAAACACTCGCTCGTCGGGCCGTTGCCCGCCTGAATGTGGTCGGGGACGGCGAGGCCGTCGAACCCCAGCCCCTCCATCGCGACGCCGAAGTCACACTGGTCGGGCCAGTTCAGCTCCTCACAGAACGCCAGCGTGCTGTACTCCGAACTCCCGACACACGTCGGCACGTTCACCATGAACTCCATGCGCCGAGAGACCGACCCCACCACCATAACGTTCGCTACCACCTCTCACGGTGCTGTCGTGTTCGGCCGGAAACGCGGCGCGGAGCGGTCGTTCACACGCGGGTCGACCGTTCAGAGCGCTCGACGGGCCGCCCGAAGCTGTGCGACCACGTCGGTCCGCGCTCGCCGGAGTTGGAGGGCGAGGAACCGGTGGTCGTCGCCCGTGTGGTCGTCGAGTCGCGTCGCGGGTTCGAGCGTCGGGTACGGCGGCCGGGCCTCGGCGGGGTCTTGCTGGAACGGCCCCTCGCTCGTGTAGTTGAGTCGCGTCAGTCGCTTCGCGAGGGCTGCGCGGGTGGCGTTCGCCTCGGCACCTTCGTCGTCGAGGCGGTCGGCGGACTCGGCCAGCGCGTCGAGTTCGTCGAGCACCGGCGAGAGGTCGAGCGAACTCGACGCGTCGTAGTCCTCGACGATGGTTCGGTGTCGTGATAGCTGGTGTGCGACGTCGACGGGGAGCGTCTCCTCGGCACAGAGGCGGGCGACGACGACGGCGAACACCTGGATATCGCGGACGAGCACCTCCGGGTCGGCCTTCTCGATGGTGTCGGTCGTCAGGTGCCACGCGTCGGCGTGACCGCCGGACCCGCCGACCGGGTGGTAGCCCCGCTTTGCCCGTAGTTCGTCGGGGATGGACGACTGCGGCGAGAGACCCGGAACGCCGACGTTGCTGAACGAGTAGTCACCCGCTCGCGAGACGCGTGCCTCACGGGTCGGCTTGCCGGTCACGTCGTGAATCGTCCGCTCGGCGAGGGTGGCGAGTGCGGTCGTACACTTCGCTCGCACGTCGAACTCGGTCGCGTCGGCGACGCCCGGCGAGTCCATGTTGACGTGGGCGACGCAGTTGTCCGCCAGGTCGAGTGCGAACTCGTCGGCGTACCACGTACTGCCGGCGTAGCGACCCGTCGAGTGTCCCGGCCACCACGCGATGCGGACGTCCCGTCTGAGGTGCTCGCGGTGGTCGTTCAGAACGCGAGCACACTCCAGCAAGCCGGCGTCGCCGGTCGCGTTGTCGGTGATGCCGACGTGCCAGGAGTCGTAGTGACCGTGCAGGAGGACGAACTCGTCCGTGTCGGGAGCGGCCTCCCCCTGGATTCGGGCGACGACGAGCGGACAGGTCTGCCACCCGGTCGTCGTCTCGGTCTCGACGGTGACCGTGGCACCTTCGGCGGCCATCGCGGCGAGCTCCTCACCTTCCGTCCGCGAGACGTTGGCGACCGGGAGGTCGGGGACGCGGTCGGCCTCGTCCAGCGGTGGTGCGCCCCCCCAGACCGGTGTGACGATTCCCTCGTGGGGTTCCTCGGCGTGTGGGTGGATGCCGACGAACGCCGCGACGCCGCGGTCAGTCAGTTCCTCGATGGCCGAGATGGGGATGATGGACTCCGCGAGGACGACCGCCCCGTCAAGGTCCTCGTCGGTGCCCGCGAGGTCGACCGACAGCATCGCCTCGATGCTCTCCATCTCGTCGTCGTTCTCGACGTAGACGAGGTCGCCCGTCACCGACGCGTTCGCGGAGAACGAGACGGTCTTCGCGGTCTCGGACGACCAGCCGTCACCGGTCCGTATCGCGGCTCGGTCGGGCGTGCTGAGGTACAGTTCGGGGTGGTAGACCTCGTGGGCGACGCCGAGGTCGGCGAGACGGTCGACGATGTAGTCCGCGGCCGCTCGCTCGTCGGCGGTGCCGGAGACGCGGGTCAACTCGGCGAACCGCTCGACGAGCGCCCACGGTTCGTCGGCGGAGACCGACTCGACCAGGTCGCGTTCGAATCCGTCCACTGTCGGTGCGTCGCGCTCGTACAGCTGGGTGTCCATTGCTCGTGAACCTCGTTCACACGGTGTCGCAGGGACTCTTGAACGCTCCGGTGGCGGCAGCCGTTCTGACAGCCCGACTGTCCGTTCAGACCGACAGTCAGTCCGAGAACGTACATCGAGAGCAAGTATCATGCAAAGGTATAAGTCAAATTGGTACACGTTCACGAACACCATGGAAGCGCCCAGTCCGGAAAGCAAGCGCCGTAGATTCCTCAAAGGAGTCGCGGTCGCAGGGAGCGTCGGCCTCGCCGGTTGTCTCGGTGGCGACGGCGGCGACGACGGAAATCAGAGCGACAACGGTAGCGGAGGGGGCGGTGGCGGTGACGACACGACCGGCGGTGCGTCGACGGCAGGTGGTTCCCGCGGCGGGTCGCTGAAGTTCGCCCAGACCTCCTCGCCGGTCGAACTCGACCCGGTGAACAACAACGGCGGGAACTACTCCATCATGCTGAAGAACCTGGTGTACACGCCGGTTCTCGGCTACGACGCCGAAACGAACCTCGTGCCGCTGTTGGCGACGGAGATTCCCGAACTCGACGGAACGGAGTTCACGCTGACTCTCGACCCGAACGCCACGTTCCACAACGGCGATCCGGTCACCGTCGAGGACGTGAAGTACACCTTCGAGGCGGCGGTCGAAGAGCAGACCAGCTACGCGTCGAACTTCAGCATCATCGAGAACATCGAGGTCGTCGACGACCAGACGGCGGAGTTCTCGCTGTCGAAGCCCTACCAGCCCATCCTCCACGCCATCGCGCACCCAGTCGCACCGAAGGCGATTCGCGAACAGGACCCCGAGGGATTCGGACTGGAGGAGTTCACCGGCTCCGGTCCGTTCGAGGTGACCGAGTTCGTCGAGAACGACCACGTCACGATGGCCGGCTGGGACGACTACTGGGGCACGGGCAGCCCGAACCTCGGCGAGGTGACGTTCACGCCGGTCAACGAACCGACGAACCGCGTCACGCAGTTGAAGACCGGCGAGCAGGACGTCATCAACCGCATTCCCCCACAGCTCTGGAACACGGTCAAGGAGATGGGCGACGCGGACGTCATCGAAGGCCCGTCGCTCAGCTACCAGTTCGCGGCGTTCAACCAGAACGAAGGCGAGTGCGCGAAACGCGACGTCCGCCTCGCTATCGACCACTGTGTCGACCTGGACGCGGCCGTCGATCGCTACATCAAACCCGGCGGCGGGCGGATGTACAGCCCGGTTCCGGCCTCCGTCGCGGAGGCGTGGGACATGCCCCTCGACGAGTGGAAGGGGATGTGGTCCGGGAAGGACATCGACCGCGCGAAAGAGCTGTTCGAGCAGGCGGGCGTCCCCGACGACTGGACGTGCAAGATCATCGTCTCCTCGACGGAGAAGCGTCGGCAGATGGCGGTCTCCATCGCCAACGGCATTCAGGAGGCCGGCTACGGCGCGGAGGTCCAGTACCTCGACTTCGCGACGATGCTCGACCAGTTCGACTCCGGCGACGCCAGCAAGGTGAACATGTACCTGCTCGGCTGGACCCGTGCGCCCGACCCGGACCGGTTCATGTACGAACTGCTCCACATCGACGGCGCGTTCCAGGGGCAGTACTACGAGAACGACCGGTTCAACCAGCTGCTCGACGACGCGTCGAGTTCGACCGACCGCGAAGCGCGCCGCGAGATGTACATCGAGGCCATCGAACTGTTCATCGAGGACCGCGTCCACCTCCCGCTGTACTACACGTCGGTGTCGATGGGCGCGAAGAACTACGTCAAGGGGCTGAAGCCCCACCCCATCACGACGTACAACCCGTACCTCTACGGCGACCGCAACAACACCAACGGCGACACCGACGGGTCCAACGTTTGGGTCGACAAGTAACGCCACTCGCGCCAGCGACGCGCCGTCGCAGTCACCACCACCAATGTCGAATCTACAATACGCACTGAAACGCCTGTTGCAGGCGGTTCCGGTCCTGCTCGGAGTGACCTCCATCACGTTCCTGCTCATCAACGCCATGCCGGGCGACCCGGTGGAGGTGTTGCTCGGGCCGACGGCGAGCGAGGAGCTCATCGCCGCCGCGACGGTCAAGTACGGCCTCGACCAGCCGATTCACGTCCGATACGTCAAGTACCTCATCGCGGTGGCACAGGGCGACCTCGGACAGAGCATCCACTACGGCGTCCCCGTCACCGAGAAGCTGATGGAGCGACTGCCGGTGACGCTGCTGTTGCTCGCGTCGAGTTTCACGTTCGCCGTCTGCGTCGCGATTCCGCTCGGTATCGTCTCCGCGAAGCGACGCAACCGGGCGACCGACCAGTTCTCGCGCGTCTTCTCGCTCATCGGAGTCAGCACGCCGAACTTCTGGATCGGGCTGGTCCTCATCATCGTCTTCGGCTACCACCTCGACGTGTTACCGTCGAACGGGTTGGTGATGCCCACCGACCCCGTCGGCGACGTCGCAGGGGCGGACTCTCGACTCGACGTCCTCGTCGCGACCGCTCAGAGCCTCGTCATGCCGACCATCGCGCTCGGCACGCTCCAGATGGCGGCGATCACGCGCATCGAGCGCTCCTCGATGCTGGAGGTGCTCGGTCGTGACTACATCACGCTCGCGCGGGCGTTCGGATTCAAGGAGACGACCATCCTCCGGCGACACGCGTTCCGGAACGCACAGCTCCCCGTCATCACCATCATCGGCCTCCAACTCACCTCCGCACTCGGTGGCGCGGTGTTGACGGAGACGGTGTTCAACATCAACGGCATGGGCCGGCTGGTCATCCAGGCGATTCGCACCCAGGACTACGCGCTCATCATGGGCACGACGTTGTTCTTCGGGTTCATGTTCGTCATCGGGACGCTGGTGGTCGACCTGCTGTACGCCGTCTTGGACCCACGCGTGTCCTACGAGGGGGACGTGTAGATGGCGAGCGAGACCGTGGAGGCCGAGGAGAACGTGGCCGGACCGACGTTCGAGTCACGCGTCGGCCTCCGGCACACCCTCTCGCGGACGCTCGAGAACACCGCCACGAAGCTGAGTCTGGCGGTTATCGTCGTCATCACCGGGACGGCACTGTTCGCGTTCGTCGACGCGAAGCTACTCGACTACTACATCGCGAATACCTACCTGTACAACCCGCGCAGCGCGCCGCTGAGCAGCCAACCGCTACTGCCACCGGTCGGACTCTCGAACGAGTTCGGGACAGGGACGCTGGCGCACCCGCTCGGAACCGACGACCGAGGCCGTGACATCGTCATCCGCCTCGTCTACGGGTCGCGTATCGCGATGCAGGTCGCGCTCGTCTCGACGACCATCGGGATGGTCGTGGGAACGACCGTCGGTGCCGTCGCCGGCTACTACGGTGGCCGCGTCGACGACGTCATCATGCGGCTGACCGAGGTGCTGTACTCGATTCCGTTCCTCGTGCTCGTCATCGCGTTCATGACGGCGTTCGGCCGCGACCTGCTGTACGCGATGATCGGGGTGAGCCTCGTCTCGATACCCATCTTCGCCCGGTTGATCCGCTCGGAGGTACTGAGCGTCCGTGAGGCGACGTACGTCGAGGCGGCGAAGGCCGTCGGCGGACGTGACCGTGACATCCTCGTCCGTCACGTCATCCCGAACAGTTTCGCGCCGGTCGTCGTGCAGGCGACGCTCCAGATGGGGACGAACATCCTCATCGTCGCCGGCCTCTCGTTCCTCGGCTTCGGTGCACAAGCGCCGATACCGTCGTGGGGACAGATGCTCTCGATCGCCCGGAACTACATGCTGCCGAACCCGTGGTTCTCGATCTGGCCGGGACTGGCGATCCTCGTCACCGTGATGGCGTTCAACATCATCGGCGACGGCCTTCGCGACACGCTCGACCCACGACTGAAGGAGTAACACCATGTCAGACGATACACTACTCGAAGTTCGCAACCTACAGACCCAGTTCGACACCGACGAAGGGGCCGTCCGTGCGGTCGACGGCATCTCCTTCGACGTGAAACGCGGCGAAATCGTCGGCCTCGTCGGCGAGTCGGGCGCTGGAAAGAGCGTCGCCACCGCCAGTATCCTCCGACTCGTCGACTCGCCGGGCCGTATCGTCGGCGGCGAAGTGACGTTCGACGGGAAGACCATCGTCGGGTTCGAAGACGAACCGGACGCCAGGGGCAACCCCGTCCCGCGCGACGACATGCTCTCCGACGAGGAGATGCGCACCGACGTTCGAGGCCAGGAGATGGCGATAATCCTCCAGGACCCGATGGAGAGTCTGAACCCCGTCTTCACCGTCGGCACCCAGCTCAAAGAGATCATCCAGCTCAACCGTGACCTCCCGTCGAAGGAGGCGAAGGCCCTCGCCGTCGAGATGCTCCGGGAAGTCGGCATCCCGAACGCTGAGGGTCGGTTCGGTGAGTACCCCCACGAGTTCTCGGGGGGGATGCGCCAGCGCGTGCTCATCGCGATGGCGCTCGCCTGCGAACCGTCGCTCATCATCGCCGACGAACCGACGACGGCACTCGACGTCACCGTCGAGGGCCAGATTCTCAACCTCGTCTCCGACCTTCAAGAGCGATACGACACGAGTTTCATCTGGGTCACCCACGACCTCGCCGTCGTCGCAGACATCTGCGACCGGGTGAACGTGATGTACCTGGGTGAGATCGTCGAGCAAGCGCCGGTCGTCGAGCTGTTCTACGAGACGAAACACCCCTACACCCAGGCGCTGCTCGATTCGGTCCCGCGGCCGGACCAGACCGTCGAGGAACTCGTCCCCATCGAAGGGGTGATGCCCGAGGCCATCGACCCGCCCTCGGGCTGTCGGTTCCACACGCGCTGTCCAGAAGCGCGCGAGGTCTGTCGCCGTCACGAACCGGAGCTCCGAGAGGTCGGTGACGGCGTCACGCCACACGCGGGGGCCTGTTTCCGTCACGAGGCGTTCGACGCCGGCTACTGGGAGAGCGACCCGATAGAGACCGGTGTGTCGAACTTCGGTGACCAACTGCTGACCGAACAGGAGGAGGCGAGCCAGTGAGCACCGCCGACGAGCGGAGCGACGGAGCGACGAGTCGACCGGACGACGAGACGCTCGTTCGCATCGACGGCCTGACGAAGCACTTCGACGTGACGGGCGGACTGTTCGGCGGGCTCCACCTCGACTTCGACGGCGACGGTCTCCCGCTGAAACGGACGACCAGCGAGGTCCGGGCGGTCGACGACGTGAGCCTCGACATCGAGCGCGGTGAGACGCTCGGTCTCGTCGGCGAATCCGGGTGCGGGAAGAGTACGCTCGGTCGAACGATTCTCCAGCTCATCAACCCCACGGCGGGAGACGTCTACTTCCACGGGAGGAACATCGCGGAGCTGAGCAAGGAGGAGCTTCGCCGGGCGAGAAGCGACCTGCAGATGATCTTCCAGGACCCGCAGGCGTCGCTCAATCCACGGATGAAGGTCGGGCCCATCGTCGAGGAGCCGATGAAGTACCACTCGATGTTCGACGCCGACGGCCGCGCACGACGTGCCCGCGAACTGTTGGCGGCCGTCGGCCTCGACCCACAGCACTACAACCGCTACCCCCACCAGTTCTCGGGCGGCCAGCGCCAGCGCATCAACCTCGCGCGGGCGCTGTCGGTCGACCCGGAGTTCATCGTCTGTGACGAGCCGACGAGTGCGCTCGACGCCTCCATCCAGGCGCAGGTGCTCAACACGATGCGCGACCTCCAGGCGGAGTTCGACCTGACCTACCTGTTCATCAGCCACGACCTCTCGGTGGTTCGGCATATCTCTGACCGCGTCGCCGTGATGTACCTCGGGAAGATCGTCGAACTGGCGGACAAAGAAGAGCTGTTCGAGAACCCGAAGCATCCGTACACGAAGGCACTGCTCTCGTCGATTCCGTCGCCGGACCCCAAACAGTCCCGACGCCGGGACGTGCTGGAAGGCGACGTTCCAGACCCGGTCGACCCGCCGTCCGGGTGTCGGTTCCGAACGCGCTGTCCGTCGCTCATCGCGCCGGAGCGATACCACTTCGACGAACGGACGTGGGACGGGGTGCGCTCGTTCATGCGCGCGGTCGACCGCCAGACGTTCGACCCGCACGACCGGGCCGTCGTCGAATCCGAGTTCTTCGAGGGCTCGACGCTCACCGGGGAGGCCGAACGAATCGTCGAGCGAGCGATCGACCTCGTCCTCGCCGACGAGTGGGAGGAGGCCGCAGCGCTCCTCGAAGACCGGTTCGCGAACGAGAGCGTCTGTGCCGGTCGAGAGCCGGCGTACTCGGTCGACGCCGAGGAGGGAGACGGCGAACACTTCGTCGCGTGTCACCTCTACGCCGACGAACACGGCGACGGGTAGAGCAGAGAGAGAGAGACGGTCACGGCCGACCGACGGCCCACCCGGCACACGGACAGAAACGGTTTTGGTGTATGTCACCGATGAACGAACGATGGCAGAGTTAGACCAATCTGAAACCTTCGAGCGACTCGCCCGCCGTGCGGAGAAAGTCGGGACACTGGAGACCATGGACAACCTCCTGTTCTGGGACCAGCAGGTGATGATGCCGAGCGGTGGGACGCCCGCGCGCTCGATGCAACGCGGGCTTGTCTCCTCGCTACAACACGACCTCATCGGCGGCGAGGAGGTCGCCGAGTGGCTCGACGTCCTCGACGAGGCGTCGCTCGACGACGAGCAACGGGCCGTCGTACGGGAGGTGCGCCGCGACCACGAGCGGACGGCCGCAGTCGACCGCGACCTCATCGAGGAGACCAACGCGGTCATCTCGGAGGCTAACGACGCCTGGGAGGAGGCGAAGGCCAACGACGACTTCGAGACGTTCGCGCCGTACCTCGAACGCCTCGTCGAACTGCGCCGGGAGTACGCCGCTCAGATCGACCCCGACAGCGAACCGTTCGCGGTCATCCTCGCGGAGTACGAACCGTACGTCGGTATCGACACCGTCGAGACGGTGCTGAACGAACTGCGAGAGCGCCTCGTCCCGCTCATCGAGGAGATTCGCGCGAGCGACACCGACGTCGAGGACGTGTTCGTCGAGAACGCCCCCTACGACGACGACCGGCAGATGGCGCTCTCTGAGGACGCCCTCTCGTTCGTCCAGTGTGACTGGGGCCGAGCGCGGTTGGACACCTCGCCACACCCGTTCTCCTACGGCAACCGCTACGACATGCGCATCACGACGCGCTTCCACGACCACTCGCCCATCGACGGCCTGATGAGTTCCTTACACGAGTACGGCCACGCGACCTACGAACAGGGGCTGGACGAAGACCGGTTCCCCGGCCCGCTGGGCCAGTCGCGGAGCCACTCCATCCACGAGTCACAGAGCCGGTTCTGGGAGAACCACGTCGGCCGGACCGAGGCGTTCTGGGAACAGTTCCTGCCCATCGTCCAGAAGCACTTCCCACGGCTGTCGGACGTGTCGCCCGAACAGGCCTACCGCGCGGCCAATCAGGTGTACGAGGACAACCTGACGCGCGTCGAGTCCGACGAGGTGACCTACCACCTCCACATCGTCATCCGCTTCGAGATCGAACGCGACCTGATGAACGGCGACCTCGACGTCGAGGACGTCCCCGACGTGTGGAACGATAAGTACGAGCAGTACCTCGGGATTCGTCCGCCGACCGACTCGGAGGGCTGTCTCCAGGACATCCACTGGTCCATCGGCCGCATCGGGACCTTCCAGGGCTACACCCTTGGGACCGTGTTCTCCGCGCAACTCGAACACGCGCTGGAGGCCGATTTCGAAGCCACGCTCGACGAACTGGTCCGGGAGCAGCGCTTCGACGACCTCCGCGAGTGGATGGAAGCGCACGTCCACTACCACGGGAAGGAGTACCCGACCGACGAACTCGCGGAGGTCGCGACCGGCGAACCGCTCACCGCGGAGTACTTCCTCGACCGAATCGAACGGAAGTACCGCGCGCTGTACGACTGCTGACCGCCATCGGAGTCGTGAGATAGCACGCTCACCCGACGGCGTGAGCCACGACAGTTCCGATTCGCGTGTCGGAGGTTCACCCCCGTCTGCCAGCTACTACCGAGGTTTAAGACCCCACCCGTCCAACTCGCGGCAACGATGGCCGGATGTAAAGTGTGTCGCGTCCTCGAAGCGTACGACAGCGGCCACTACGACGACCGACTCGTCGAGCAGTGGACCGCGCCGAAGGCCGAGCGGAAGGGGTATCGACAGCTCGCACGGTGGCTCAACGTCGCCCTGCTGAGACAGGAGATGGACCAGGTGGGACTGTCGACGCTGGGCGGCGAGGTCGAGTCGAAGTACGACCGTCTCCAGGAGGGCGGGGCAACGGCCGCCGAACTCCGCCAGCAACTCGCCAACGAGGGCGTCCGAATCGAGGAGTTGACCGACGACTTCGTCTCGTACGGCGTCGTCCGCACACACCTCGTCGACTGTCTGGGGGCGACCCGCGAAGAGCCGGAGCCGACCGCCTGGGAGACCGACGCCATCGACATCAGCGTCGAGCGTGCACGGCAGAAACTGGAGGAGGCAGTGAGTTCGCTGCGGACCAAAGGCAGCCTCTCTGGCGGCGAGGACGTCATCGTCCACGTCGACGCCGAAGTCGAGTGTGAGACCTGTCAGCGCCGTGTGCCGCTCGGCCGAGCAGTTCGACGAGGATACATATGTTCTTGTACCGCGACCGAGACGGGTGAGCAATGACGACGCTCGAAATCAGCATCTCGAACGTCGGCGGTATCGACACGCTGGAGACGTCGTTCGAGTCCGGGACGAGCATCGTCGCCGCACCGAACGCCTCGAACAAGACGTCGCTGTTGAAGGCTATCGCGTTCGGAATCGGTGCCGACGATGTCCCGGTCCGGTCGGGCGCGTCGACCGCCGAGGTGACGCTGACCATCGGCGAGAAGTCGGTGACGCGGACCGCGAAGCGTCACGGTGTCGGGACGCGACTGTCCGGGACGCCGTGGCTCGACGACGAGGAGGTCCGGGCACAGTTCTCGACGGTCGCCGCGTTGCTGGAGTTCAACGACCTCCGGACCGCCGTCCGGAGCGACGGTGACGTCGAGTCGGTGTTGAAATCGCCCATCGACTTCGACGGACTCGAGAACCGACGCGCGACGCTACTGGAGGAGAAGCGGTCGATGAGCCGCGAGCGAGAGACGCTGGCCGACGCCGACGAACGCCTCGACGACGCCCTCGAGGAGCGAGCGGCGGCCCGCGAGCGTCAGTCCGACCTGGAGGAACGACTGGCAGAACTGGAGCGCGAGCGCGAACCGACCACCGGGGACGAGCGGAGCGAAGCGCTCCGCGACCGACGGACCGAACTCCGCAACGAACGCGACCAACTCCGCGAGCGCATCGACGCGACCGAGGCGGCTATCGAGCGCTACGAGGACGAACGCGCGACCCTCGAGGAGGACATCGACCGACTCCGAGCCGACCACGAAGCCACCGATCTCCAGGCCCTTCGCGAGGAGCGCTCGGAGTTGCAGTCGGAACTCGAACGCCTGCGAGACCGGGTCGACATCCTCCAGTCGGTGTTGACGGCGAACCGCGAGATGCAGCACTCGGATTTCGCCGGCGTCCTCGGGAGCCACCACGGACTCGACGGCGACGAGGTGACCTGCTGGACCTGCGGACAGGCGGCGAGCGTGGAGGCTATCGAAGAGACGCTCGACGACCTCCAGTCGCTCGTCGCCGACTCGAAAGCCGAGGTTCGTTCACGGCAGCCGGCGGTCGAGGAGGTGGACGAAGCGCTCCAGGCGGCCCGGCGGACGGAGTCGGAACTCGACCGACTGCGTGCCGAACGGCGGTCGCTCGACGAGCGTATCGCCGAGCGCGAGACGTCGCTGGAGACCCAACGCGATCGCTTAGAGGCCCTCCAGACCGACCTGACGGACGTGACCGAGGAGTTGGACGAACTCCACCGCGAACGCGCCGACACCGACGCCGACATCGCCGACGCCATCGAGGACGCGCGTGTCGACCACCAGACGCTCGACCGCGAACTCGACCGCCTCGACACGGCCGTCGAGAACCGGCGTGCGGACGTCGAGCGGCGCGACGAACTCGACGACCGACTCGACGACCTCTCCGAGGAGATCCGGTCGGTCACCGAGCGAATCGAGACGATGGAACAACGGCTCCGGGCGCAGTTCAACGACGCGATGGACGACCTCCTCGCGGCGCTCGACTTCGACCGCGTCCAGCGGGTCTGGCTCGACGGGGAGTTCGACATCGTCGTCGCGCGCGACGTCGACGGCACCGTCCAGCAGGACTCCGTGGGGAACCTCGCCGAGAGCGAACGCGAACTCATCGGGTTGGTGCTCGGCCTCGCGGGCTACCTCGCCTACGACCTCGCCGAGCGTGTCCCGGTGTTGTTGCTGGACTCGCTCGGCGCGCTCGACAACGAGCGCGTCGCGAGACTCGTCGAGTACTTCCGAGACGGCCCGGAGTTCCTGGTCGCGGCCGTCCACCCCGACACGGCCGACGCGCTCGACCGAGACCAAATCGACCTCCTGCGGTCGCCGACGCTTCGCTAGTGAGACCGCCGGAGGCGTCTTTCGATCAGACGTAGTCGCCCTGGCTCTCGTAGGCCGACGGGTCGTCTTTGAACGTGTGGGCGATCTCTTCGAGCGTCTTGAACTCGGCGTCGCCCTGGCTCTTGACGTACTGGATGAACTCTTCGAGGTGGTCGATCATGTGCGGGAGACCGTGGAGGTCGGGGTGGATGGTCAGCGTGTAGACGCCCGCCTCGCGTCGGTCACAGAGGAAGTCGAACTGGCGTTTGTAGTACTGCTCGTACATCATCGCGGGGTCTTTGTAGCCCGCGTGGTAGTTGGGCTGTTTGACGAACAGCATCGGCGGGATGTCGTCGCGGTACCAGCTGATGGGAATCTCGACGACGTCCGTCTCCTCGCCGTAGTGGTACGGCTCCATCCACGTCTCGGGCGACTGGTCGTAGTCGATCTTCTCCCAGGAGTCGCCGATCCGCATCCAGGTCGGTTCGAACTGCGTCTCCATCAGGCTGCTGTCGTAGAGGAACCCGTGTTTCTCGACCAGTTCGGGGGTGTTCTCGCTGTACTCCCACCAACTCGCGCGATGACCGACCGGCTGTTCGCCAGTGACGTCCTCGATGAGGTCCATCGACGCCTCGATGATGGCGTCCTCCTGTTCGCGCGCGAGGTCCGTCGGGTTCTCGTGTGAGTAGCCGTGGACGCCTATCTCGTGACCGCCGGCCGCGACCTCGTCGACCTCGTCGCGGAACGTCTCGATGGTGTGACCGGGGATGTACCACGAGGTGTCGATGTCCTCGTCGTCGAACAGTTGGACGAGCCGGCTGATTCCCTCGTTGCCGGCCGACAGTCCCCGCGAGAGGTCCGCGGGCGAATCTTCCCCACCGTAAGAACCGAGCCAGCCGGCGACACAGTCCGCGTCGACACCGATGGCGACGTCGATATTGCTCATGGTTACCACCAGTTCCGACAGCCGCCCCGTCGTTAGCACTACGCCAATCAGAGGAATTTGCTTCTACCCAGTTCGTCGAACTGTCACCAGTTCGTCACACCTGGCGAGCACCGAGTCGGGGGGACAGATTATTGCGCGAACCACGTGTCGGACGAGCTATGACCACGACGCTCACCGTCCTCGGGACGGGCGGCACCATCGCCAGCACCGACGGCGACGACGGTGCGACGCCGAGCAAGCGGAGCGAGGAGTTAGTCGAGGCCGTCCCGGAACTGACCGACGTCGCGACTATCGAGGTGCGGGAGGTGACCCGGACGCCGAGTTTCGACATGGACCTGGAGACGCTCGACGAACTCCGGGACGCAGTCGAGGACGCCACCGAGACGACCGACGGGGTCCTCATCACGCACGGGACTGACACGATGGAGGAGTCGGCGTACTATCTCGACCTCACACTCGACGTCGACGTCCCGGTCGTCTTCACCGGAGCCCAGCGACGCCCGGACGAACTGAGCGCCGACGGCCCCGCGAACCTCCTGACCGCCGCCCGGACGCTCACGGACGAACGAATCGCGACCGCAGGCGGCGTCTACGTCGCGTTCGACGAGGAACTGCACGCTGCACGCGACGTGACCAAGCGCCACACCCGCAAGCTCAACGCCTTCGCGTCGCCGGAGACGGGGCCAGTCGCGACGGTCACGCGGGACGCCGTCCGACTCCACCGAGAGCCAGGAAGCTATTCGGCGACGTTCGACGTCGACGCACCGACGGCGACCGTCCGAGTCGTTCCCTCCGGGGTCGGCGTCGACCGTGGCCCCATCGACGACGCACTCGACACGGGTGTCGACGGCATCGTCCTCGAAGGGACCGGCCTCGGTAACACGACCGCCGCGCTCGGAGACGCGGTCGATCGAGCCATCTCCGGTGGCGTCCCGGTAGTCGTCACGTCCCGATGCTACGCCGGTCCGACCCTTCCGGTCTACGGAACCGCCGGTGGCGGTAGACGACTCGAAGACCACGGCGCGGTCCACGCCGACGACCTCCCCGCACAGAAGGCACGACTCAAACTCGTCGTCGCTCTCGACCAGGCCGACGACCCGTCGGACGTCACGACACACTTCTCGGGAACCGTGTCATGACCCGCTCGTGAACCCTACTCGGTCGGTCACGCCAGCCAGCTCAGTGGCGCCTCTATCGGGACCGACACAGCTGTCCGATCACTACTGATTTCTACGGTTTCGAGAGCTCTAGGAAGTGTTTGTCCGCAGAGGAACACTCTCTACACGTGGTCACTCATCGACAGCCGTATCAGTGGTAATCGATAAGGTATCCAGTATGAGGGAGATCTGGCAGATCGACTGTCGAGCCTGTTCGTTCCGCGGTCGCGCCGAGACGGAGTCCGTCGCAGAGGCGTTGGCCGACGTCCACCGCGGGCCAACGGACCACCACGTCCACGTCTACCCGACGGCCGGCGTCCGAGTGACCGCCGAACGCTGCCGTCCTGCCGACGACTGAGCACGGACTACCGCCCGGGCAGTCTCACCGGCGATTGGCCCGTTTAATTCGCTTCTGCGATGGCTGTCGCTTCGAGGACGACCCGAGGGAACGAGGGTGGTAGAATCCACTTTGTTGTATTCGGTTACAACAGAGTGCAGCAGTCCGTGTTCGTAACTGCGTCATATCGACGTTTCGAGGCGCGATAGTTGCGAACTGGACAATTGAGACGGTTAATAAACCTCATACTACGATACTAATCTTCAGCAGTTCGCAAGTTGCGACCGGAGCGCTCAATGCATGGACTCAACCGAATGGAATCAGCCACCGCACAGATTGCCGGTGTTGTTAGACGCAGAGCGTGAGTGTATCACTTCGGCATTCGAAGTGTTTCTTGACTTAATGGTGACTCTCTTAGCGTCGATTCTCGATATGCTGGCTGACCCGCTCAAGCCCTTCTTCAAGTTCGTCGGTGTGCAGGCCGAAGCCGATGCGGAAGCGGTCGGGATACCCGAAGACCTCGCCGGGCGCAAGGACGACGCTTTCGGCTTCGAATACTGACCGGCAGAACTCCTTGCCGTTCTCGAATCCAGCAGGAATCGTCGGGAACCCGTTAACCCCCGTCGGCTCGAACCAGTTGAGGCCGTGGAGTTCGAGGAATTCGGTGACGCGTTCGCGATTCGCCTTCGCGTGAGAGCGATTCGCTGCAAGAATGTCATCCTCCTGTTCTCCAAGTGCTTGTCGAGCAATGTGGTTCCCGACGAGTGGCGGCGAAATCGTTGTGTAGTCTTTCCACTTCCGTACGGCGTCCGCAATATCCGTTTCTGCAACGACCCATCCGAGCCGCGCCCCTGCCAGACCGTACGATTTTGAGACGCCAGCAGTCGACACTGCTCGTGGCCCGAGTGCGGCGGCTGGAGCGTGCGGGTCGTCGGCCAGCATGCGATAGACCTCGTCGACGAGGAGGTACGCATCGTTCTCTTCGACGAGGTCGTAAAGCGCTTGCATCGTCTCCAGCCCGAGGTACTTTCCCGTCGGGTTGCTCGGATTCGTGAGAACAACGAGTTGGGTTTCGGGGCGCATCGCCTCTGCGACAGCATCAACAGAGAGGTTCCAGTCAGGCGGTTCAGTCCGGACTTCGCTCACCTCGCCGACTGACTCGGGGACGCTCGCGAGCGATTGATAGGTCGGTGAAACGACGACAGTGTGGTCCCCCTCGCTCAGAAGCGACATGAACGTAAGGAAATCTGCTTCTTGCGTTCCGCAGGTCAGCACGACCTCTTCAGCGTCACGGTCGTAGCGTTCCGCTATGTCGGCTCGAAAATCCGGAGAGCCGTCAGTCGGAATCACGTAGCCGAGTTCACCGACGTCGAGGTCGAACCGGTCAGCGGGAAGACTTCGAACCCCACTTTCAGCGAGCATCAGGTCGGCATCCGACTCGTATTCGTCAAGCCAGCGTTCCAGCTCGAAGGGGGGTAACTCCATACAAAATCATCCCCTGTGAGGGTATTATACCCTCTGACTTCACGAGCTGTGTGAATCATACGGGAGCTGAGCAGGGGTATGATACACTCGCGGTACGCGTCTATCGATAGACGCAGAGCGTGGGTCTATCGACCGATCAGTGACTTTTGTCTCGGGGATTCTCTTTGCACCAGCACTTGTCTAAGAGGAGACTTGCTAGTCGACACTCTGGCCTGTAATTGACACCCGTGACACTATCGAGTGCGAGTCGGAGCTCCATTCGGGCCCGCCCTCATGCACCCTGTCCAATTGGCACGGGCATGAGAGCGTTGGGCACGAATCACCCTTGGTTACAACACACACTCCCTCCGAGTGGTGAGCAACTCGAAGGTCCGATGTAGCCCAGGGGATGGACAGTCACGGTGGCCAAGGGTAGTCGGCGTGATGAACGTTCGTGTAATAAGTATTACTCAGAAGGCCAGTATTGAACGAAAATCACCACCGTTCGAACTCAACCTTACTATTTCAACGTCAGCCGCCGTCGGTCTACGGGCAAATTCGCTGGCTTTCACAACAGTTATGACAAATTGTGCGCTCACCACGGGACAGGATACGAACACGCGGCAGAATATACCAATGATTGCCACGTTCACAATTCAACAACCGACTCTCTTAGCAACCCTCCGAGCTGTACCGTCGGCACGGGTCATCTGGGAGCAATCGGATACCACCGCCAACGGTGAACACCTCCTGATGTTCTGGGCAGAAACGAGTGACTTGGAGTCGTTCGAAACTGCTCTCCAGCACGATTCGACCGTGACGGCCCCTCGTGTGTTGACGACGACGGGCGACCGCCGGTTGTATCAGGTCGAACACGTCGGGGAGGGGAAAGCTCAGAGCGTTTATCCCACTATCGTCGAGGCCGGAGGCATCGTCCAGCAGTGTACTGCTACCCACGGGGGCTGGACATTACAGGTCGAACTCCCCGATACAGACTCTTTACAACACATTCACGAGTGGTGTTCGCGCCGCGACCTCGAGTTCACGCTCAAGCGAAAGTACGAGCAGACCGATAACGACGGAAACACAACGACGTACGGGTTGACTGAAAAGCAGCGGACACTCCTCGTCCATGCCACACAGGACGGATACTTCGATGTACCGCGAGGGACGGACCTCAACGTGCTT
This sequence comes from Halomarina rubra, assembly GCF_023699475.1. Taxonomy (GTDB): domain Archaea; phylum Halobacteriota; class Halobacteria; order Halobacteriales; family Haloarculaceae; genus Halomarina; species Halomarina rubra. Next base: position 212,686 of record NZ_JALXFV010000007.1, read on the forward strand.
GCAGCCGAGTTAGAGATCAGTCATCAAGCGGCATCCGAACGACTTCGGCGTGGTGTCGATCTGCTGGTCCAGCACACGATTCTCGACGACGAGAGAGCTTCGCAGACACTCGAGCGGTGACTGGCGTCGTCCAGTTATTTCGTCCACTCTCCACAAAGGACAGGTGGTAGGGAGGAGCGGGCTGGGTAGAACGTGCCTCTGACAGGTTCTCCACCGCAAATAAGACAACGGGTTGAAACGAACTTAGTGTGCGGCTTGCATAGCATTGTTTACTGGAGATGGCCAACTCTTATTGTGGGAGACAGAGAGCGTCAGTCGACCAGCGGCTACATATCCTGGAGGCTACCCTACGATATCGGCGGGACATGTAGGCATGGGATTGTTCGGTCAGTCAGAGGCGGTCGCTTCCGACCCGCCTGTGTCGAACGCACCGACGGAGTCCCCTCCACATCTGCATTTGCCATCTGTCGTCGGCAAGATGAACGATCCGTCATCGCGTTCTCGAGCGGTATACGCTTGCCCACACTCGCTACAGAGAACGATCGTCCGCCCGTTCACTGGTGAGCCTCTGCCTGCAGGCCTCTTCTACGTCCCATGGTCCTCAAGGAAATCTTGTTCATCGTCTAGTCATTGGTCATCCACGACAGGTGGTAATGCCACTCCCCAATTGTTGGGGCGCCACGATTCACACCCCGCACAGTTGGGTGGTGGCCACTTGGTGTAGACGCGTGTACGTGATGTTGGTCACATCTTTGACTCATCATGACGACGACGGCAACTGTCGAACTTGCGAAGCCGTCACACTGGTAACGGACGACGGAGCCGACCCATGCCAGGAGACGATTGTGGATGACGACCAGTCCGTTCGCTGTGGCTCCATCGCGACTGGCAGGTACCGGCTTTCTCCAGAGGCAGGTGGGGTAGTCACAAACTGGCTTTGTCGACGCCACAGAGACCAACTCTCTGACATCATCACGACAACACTTGATTCGTGCTGAGCCCTCCGTGCTACGTTCGTCGTCAACGACTGACTTCGATACACTCGCGGCACGTGTCTAACAGCTGAGTCACTGCGAGTCAGCGTGAAAATAACGCCGCTCAGTGTTTTCCGGTGTTGTTAGATGCAGAGCGTGGGTCTATCAGAACCAGTCATCAAGATCGAACTGAGTGGTCTCCTTAATCGTGAGTGGTTGCTGCGGCGAGTCTGCACCGTGGAGACGGAAGTATCCCCCATCATCGGTAGAGTACTCTCCGACAGTCGCACTGCCTCCAACGTGCATGTCGTTGAAATCGGTCCGATGAGCCTCTCTTATTGGACCGGACTCCCCCTCTCCGGGCATGACACCGGCGATATATTCAACGTCAGTAAACCGCTGGGCCATCACTTCCTCTTGCTCCGCCGATACGGATAGCTCACCTGCGCCACCGTTGACCGCCGCGTACTCAGGGTCATACTGAGCAATCACTGATTTGCCGTCACCTCCGAGAGACAGTATCGCCGCACTGACCCAGACAGGGCCACGGTCGTTGGTGGGGTGTGCAACGGAGACGGTTTTTCTGAACACTGTCCCGTTCGTCCGGTCAAGATATCCCGAACAGCCGGCAATGGCACTGAATCCTGCGGCAGCAACACCAGTGAGGAAGTCGCGGCGGGAGGGCATATTTTCAGCTTCGTGTGCCAGTGTATATGCTTTTGCAGAGTACTGTTAGACTCACGGACCTACCTAACAGCAGAGTTACCCGAACCGGCCTGAAATCAACCCTTCTCACTACTTGCCGGATTTGTTAGACAGAGAGCGTGGGCCTGTCATTGTCGGATGTCACTGTCCCCGAAAGTTTATGCTCGAACTCAGCTGAACGATTGACATGGCCCTCCCTCGACTGCGCGCAAGCGTGCTCGCTGTTCTTCTCGTGCTCCTCGTCTCGATAGCCGGATGTACACTCCCAAGCACGGGAGGCAGCACGCAATCGCCCACACAGACACCCTTAGACACGACCACACCACCGACCACGACGGCCTCGGCGCCGGATGCTGTGCGAACGCACTGTCCGTACACGCTCGATACAACAGCGGTCGCTGACGACGGTATCAGCCCCAGAGCTACACAGTACAACTACTCGAATCTATCCGGTTCCCGGCAGACGGAGTTCAAGACCGCTGTCGAGGACGGTGGGGTCGTTCTCAGCCACTCAGTGCCGGACATCTGGGCAGACGACGTTGTCGTCTGGTATCAAGGCGAGGCATACTCCGTCGTGTTCGTCGGGTGCTGACAAGAGTCATGTGTGGAAAATCGATTTCCGCTCGTTGTTCGGAGCTATCGAACCTCGCCCCACGTGCCGACGAGTTCTCCCTCGTAGAATCGGCGTTGCTGGAAGCCAAGCGCGTTGCAGAGCATCGTATGACCCATGAACGAGACGGCGTAGTCGGCCATCCCGAACGGGTGGAGTTCCTGCTGATTCGCCGGTGGGAGAATCGAGCCGAGGAGATTGATTTCGGCGTCGCCGGCCCGGAGCGACCCGGCACCGACACCCTCCTCGCCCCCTGTCTGCATCCGACCTGCAACCTCGCCGCCAGCAGCCGTGAAGGCTTCGTCGTCGACGATGGTCGCCGGTTGGTCGTTCACATTGGGGACGTACCCGATCTGTGGACTCTTCCACATCTCGCGCTGGAGCGGTCTGATGTCGTCGAGCAGGTAGTGTTCGAAGTCCCGGTCGACTAAGTTCGCGATCCCGACCTCGATAGTCTGTAGGTCCTCCGCAGCGATCGCTTCGGCGTCACCTACGTCGAGTTCGTCGAGGAGGTAGAGACCCCTGTCTGTCAACACGAGGTCCCCTCCGACCTTGACGAACTCCTCAATCGCCGCGACGTACTCGTCGCTGTCACGACCGACGTCGTGGGAGACGACGAGTTTGTCGTACCGACGCTCGCCGGAGTTGCCACGCATCAGCCGGCCGATCCGTACGTCCTTGACTCGAAGCCCCTCCAAACTCCCCGACTCCAGGTTCGGTGCGAGGTCGGCGAAGAACTGCATCGGATTGACGACGTACTCCTCTTGGGAGTACCCGAAGGCCGCCTCCGGGTCGGGGTGGTCTTCTTCGCTGTCGACGGTGACGATATCTGCCTCGACCTCCTCAGCACCGTCGAACTCGATCGTCCAGTCGCCTTCTACGGGTCTCGGGACGTAGAAGCTCCGTTCGTCTGTCTCGGCGAGGTCGATGGTACGAACGACCTCCCCGCCAGGATTGACTAGGTTCACGACCCCTTCGTCGTTTCCGTTGTCGTGGAGCTGGACGGCGAGGGAGTGTGTCTCCTCCTGTGAGGGGACGGCAGACCCCCCCGATGGCCCGGATTGGACCGTCTCGTGTCGAGTCTGGACCTCCGTCGCTCGGTCCTGACCAGGGCCCTCGCCCTGACCAGGGCTCTCGTCAGTGTGTGACAGGTCCGCCGACGTGCGGGTGAGCTCCGGCGTCGTCACGTAGGCGGTGTCTTGGTCACCCGTCGCGACTGTCGCGTCCGTGTCCGCCGCACACATCTCGGCGAACTCGCGCATCGAGAGTCGATACGCCGTCTCGAGGTGACGCTCGATGTACGGGCGCCAGTTCACCCAGGCTCGCATCGCGAGTTCCGGAGCGACCGTCACAGCGCCGAGACCACCGAACTCCTCTGGCTGGCCCGCCCAGCCGAGCAGTCCGCCGGTGATGTTGTAGCCCAGCGAGTCGTAAATCGACCCGTAGTCGAGCAGTTCGTCCGGGACGTAGTCGTCGGGGTCGCCGAAGATGGTGTCCTTACCAGCACGGATGGTGTCGGGAGCGATGGCCTCCGGGCTTCCCCACTGGTCGGTCATCGCCGCGTCGATGCGCTTGTTCACCTCGTCGAGGTTGTGGGTGCCGTCGTGTTCGTACGCGGCGTTGGACTCGAGGTTCAACACCATTGTGTCCGCGAACCCCATCATGTGGTAGTCACAGAGGTATTCGACGTTGTCGTACCCACGGAGGTGGCCGACGGTCGCCAGCGCGTCCGGGACGACGTCGTCGTACCCCACCTCGTACCCGGGGCGAACGTCGGGGGCGTCTCCGTGGTCGGCCGGCCAGAACGCTGGGTTCGCCCACCCGATCGTCGGGTACTGCCGGTTGGTATCGACTTGCGATGCGTTCCCGCGGTAGTGGCCGTAGTGTGGGTCACCGAAGAAGGCGGCGTACGGGTTCGGGCCGAACTGTGGCTTCCGGACCGTCCAGCCGTCCGGGTTGATGTACACCCAGACGATGACGATGTCGTCGAGGAGACTGCTGAACGCCTCGGCCTCGCCGTCGACAGCGTCCTCGATGATTCGGCTCCCAGCCTCGACGCCCGCACGCTCGTTGCCGTGGATACCGACGATGAAGACGGCTTTGTCTTTCTCCTGGAACGACGCCTCGTCCTGGATGTCGTTCGTGAGTTCCGCGACGTAGATGTCCTGTGGGTCGGGGTTCTCACCGGTGAAGAAGTTCTCCCAGCCGGGTCCCTGGCCGATTCGGTGGACGCGCACCATGTCGGGGTACTCCGCTGCGAGGTGGTCGAGTGCCTGGCCCGCTTCTGGATGCGAAATCCAGTCGCGTGCGTTCTCGACGGCCGGGAAGACGCCGTCGGCATAGGGGTCGTCCAGTCTCCAGAACGGATTGGCACCCGGTGAGAAATCGACGTAGTTGATGCCTCCGATCTCGGTGAGTGCGAACTCGAGTTCCTGTGCCGTGAGATGAGCGTGTGCAGACGGGTTGGGGGTCTCACGCGTGACGACCTTCGGCGCTCGCTCGTCCTCGTCGACGTCCCACTCGGGGTCGCCGTACTCTTCGTAGAACGCGTCACGTGACTCGCTATCTTCGAAGTCGATCGCGAGTGCTGCTTCGTACTCCGCGGGTGTCGAGTTGACGACGAACTCCGCGAGGTCCGTCATGGAGTCGTCGTCGACGGCCTGTCGACCCTTCTCGCCAACTGCCGTACTCGGGAGCGAGAGTGACGCTCCAGTCACCGCGGCGACTCGGAGGAACGTTCGTCGGTCCACCGAACGGCCTTCGAATACGGTCTCGTCCAGCGACACAGCCTCGCGATAGCTGTACCGTGACTGTTCGCCGGTCCGTTCCCCTGAGGCGTCATCGTCAGTGTCTGGTCGTGTCATTGAGTATCGTGGGTGTCGCCACCACGTACCGAGTCAAAACCCTCGTCAAATAAGTATACTCATTAATACATACATGATAGAATTTCTCAATATTCCTAGTAAATAACTTCGTTTCAGAATTCGCCATCTTCGAATCATTTGTACTCGTAGTAGCGACGGCCGATGAATCGAACCCTCCGCAATCGATGTCGGGGTGAAGGCGCGAAGTGTCGGGGAGATCAGAGAACTATTCGCAGGGAACGAGTCCTCAGACTGGGCGACGCAGTGATGTTCGACTGCCCGTCGTGTCCAGATACCGACCTCGACAGAACCTCTGCTTCCAGAAGTTGCGATCGGAGCGCTCAATGCATGGGCTCGACAGAATGGAATCAGCCACCGCACAGCTTTCCGGTATTGGTAGACACAGAGCGTGAGTCAATCAATGGAGTGCTCAACCCCTCCAAGCTCTGCCAGTTCCCTCGTGCTGCACACAGGGCGCGTATTCAGTGACAGGTCTCGGCATCTTAGGATGTCGTCATAATGCAAAGTCCTCAAGCGCCACGTTCTCCTGATTACTAAATCTAGCAGCCATAGAAACGCTGGGAATCATAGTGGCGATTGCCCTGAACTCCGATTCAGGTCCAAGCCATCGCTCATCAACAACGCCCGCTGGAGCCGATTCAATTTTGGTACTTGATGTACCACGGAAGACGATGTCACCGATGTCTGTCTTTAATTCAAAAGATTGCTTGTGCCCCTGGTCTGGGCGCGTATTCCCTCCATCAATGAAAGTGATGTGATCATCGCTATTTCCCAGAGGGGCGCGTTGGACCAACAGACCGTCGCCGTTCGGCCAAATAACATATTTGTCAATATCACCGTCAATTTCGTAGAGAACGCCCCAAACATGATATTTTAGGTTTAGTTCAATTTCGTCTTCGGAGAATTCTGCGTCGAAAGAAATCTTCGCGAATAAATCCACATTGTCGTCGTATACTTGGAGTTTTACTTTACTGATTTCTACCATGAACTCTCCACTGCTAGGATGCATTATAAATGTAACATAAATAATCAATTCTTATTGTCACGATTCGAATTGTAATCTACAGGATGCACTCTCTGTATGCAGCAGACCGGTGGACGATATGTTCTTATCCTAATAGGATTCGCCCCGTTAGACTCGCGGCACGTGTCTATCAGCTGAGTCACCGTGACTCACCGTGAAACGAACCCGCTCGTCGATTGCCGGGATTGGTAGACAGAGAGCGTGGGCATGTTGTGTGAAGTCAGCGCCAGCGACCTAGAACTGACGTCGTAGTCCTCCGCCTCAAACCTCTGTGAAGCCGGAATGACCCTCACCGCAGCTCGAAGATATGGACCGGCCAGTCCGTCTCGTAGTCGAGTGCGACTTCTCGCTCAGCGGCCGTCGGCTCGCGCACCGTGAGTTCGACCGAATCACCGATGGCGACGTCGGCGTAGTCGGCGGCCACGCGGCCAAGGAGGCGACCACCGTCTGTGAGTTCTACGACGGCGACCGTATAGGGCGCGTCTGCCGCGAACGCAGGGGGCGGCGTGTGAACCTCCGTGTACGAGAAGACCCGGCCTTCGCGCGACTGCGGTTCGACGTCGACGGCGCGACTCCCGCAAGCGTAGCAGGCCGGCCGCGGCGGCAACAGAACCTGTTCACAGTCCGCACAGACCCCGCCCAGAAGGTCGCCGTCAGCGAGGGCGTCGAAGAAGCCCGGAAGTGTCCGCGAGTCGGTTGCATCGAGGTTACCGGCAGTCATGGTGCCTCCGCCGTTGTGAGCACGTGGCCGACGGTGACGGCATCTGCGACACCTCCTTCGTTGAGCAACAAGGCCGTCTCAGCTCCCTCGACCGCGCGGTCGCCTGCGCCCCCCGTGAGCTGTTCGTAGGCTTCGAGCGCCTGCAAGAGCCCGGTCGCACCGATGGGGTGGCCACGGGCCTTCAGTCCGCCGCTCGGACTCAGTTGCACGTCCGTCCAGCCGTCAGCCCGCTCTGCCGGCGCCTGGTAGCTTTGATAGCCCGTTCCTGCGGGGGCGAAGCCGGCGGCCTCCGCGAGTAGCGCCTCGCAGACAGTGAAGGCGTCGTGGACCTCTGCGATATCGACGGCCGCAGCGTCGATTCCTGCTTCCTCGTAGGCTGTCTCTGCGGCGATGCGAGCGCCCGCGATATCGGTCATGTCACGCTCGGCGACCGCGATGTTATTCGCGGAGGCCCCGGTCCCCGCAATGCGAACCTGCGGGCAGTCGAGGTCGGCCGCCAACTCGGCGGTCGTCACAAGAACGACCGCGGCGCCGTCCCCGACCGGCGCACAGTCATAGAGCTTCAGGGGTGGGGCGATGGGGGCAGATTCCAGGACCGTTGCCACGTCGATCTCCTTCGGAAACTGCGCCCGAGGGTTGCGAGCGGCGTTGGCGTGGTTCTTCACTGCGATCTCGGCAAGGTCGCGTTCCGTGGCGTCTGTTTCGTGGAGATAGCGCTTTGCGAGTAATGCGTACTGGCTGGGCGCGGTAATCCCGGAGCGCTGCTCGAGGGCTCGGTCGAACGCCGCCGACAGCGCGTCTGTCGCACCGCTGGTTCCTGCGGACGTCATCTTCTCTACACCGCACGCGAGCACGGCCTCGTGCTCTCCGTTGCGGACGTCCTTGACCGCGTGGCGTAACGCAAGCGCGCCCGCAGCGGCACACCCTTCGACTCGCTCGGCAGGGACATGACGGAGGCCGGCCCACTCGGCCAACAGCGTCCCGTACATGATCTGGTGTTCGTAGCTCTCAGACTGATTGCCGACGTACATTGCCTCAACGAGCTCGGCAGGGTCGGGGAGTCCGTCGAACGCCTCCGCGAGGGCGACCGAGAACAGGTCGCGGCCCGGAAGGTCCGTCCGGCCGAGCGACGAGGCACCGACCGACGCGATGACTGGCTCTGGCATGTGTATCTATCTGGTCACAATGAGCCTAGTTAGCTATTCGCATTGTCAGGCTGGTGAATCTAGAGCTGTTTCGAGTGGGGGGACGACCTGTTTCTTGCGAGAAAGTACTCCTGGTAGTGTAGCCGTCCGTTCGTGTATTTCGATGTCGAAGGCGGTGGAGAGACCCCTGGTTTGGTCACCTGCGACGAGAAGCTCCGACTGTTCTTCTAGAAGGTCCGTGATGAGTACGAGAAGCAGGTCGTACGTTCGTTCCACAACGAGTTCGTCCATTGCTTCGAGAACGGCGTCTCGCCGGTCGAGTGCGACTGCTGGCTCGACAGTTTCGACTTGCCCGATTCCCACGTGATGTGTGCCTATCTCGTACTCTTTGAAGTCACCAAGGACGAGTTCGCGAGGCGCTTTCTCCCCGAGTTTGCTCTTTTGCTGGAGAAGTCGTTTTCCGTATGCTTCGTAATCGACATCGGCGACACTCGCCAGCCGTTTGGCCACCGCCCTGTCTGTGTCGGTTGTCGTCGGAGAGCGAAGCACGACGGTATCACTCAGTAGGCCGCTGAGGAGGAGACCTGCAGTGTCTTCCGAGAGTGGCTCATCAGCGTCGTCGAACAGTTCGGTGAGAATCGTTGCCGTCGACCCCACAGGCTCGTTGCGAAACCTGATCGGATTGCTCGTCATGACGTCTCCGATTCGGTGATGGTCGATTATCTCGGCGATTTCAGCGTTCCGGGCACCCTCTACTGTCTGACTGTACTCGTTGTGGTCGACGAGAATCAACCGTTCGCCAGAGGCGTCGGTGAGCAGAGTGGGCGAGTCACAGTCCCACTGGTCGAGTACAAACTGCGTCTCGGGGTTGAGTTCACCCGCTCGGGCAGGGACGACTCGTTCGCCTTGGGCCTGTTTCAGGCGGGCATACGCAAGTGCCGAGCAAATCGTATCTGTGTCGGGTTGTTGATGCCCGATAACATACGTTGGCTGTGACATCGTTACCAGCCGGTATGAGGAGAACTGGTATCCGCCTATTGGTTGCCCCCTCAGCCCGATAAATACGAATGAACAGCCCACAGAGATTCGACGTGGAGATCCACGACCTCAACTAAGATGAATATCTTGTTCAGAGTCGCATATTCACTGTCGCCGTTGGCAACACGACTTCCGAACTCTGTGACCCCATTTGAGGAGACGTACGCCTCAGCAATGTAAGAGGCTAGTCGGTAACAGCACCCCGATTCTCAGAAGTGAAGAATCAGTCTCTATTTATATACTCTCGCCAGTCGTGTGTTTAGCCGTAGGGTGAACAAAATGACTCAAACTCCTTCGGCTCCCAACACGTTCGAAAGCCGCCTGGGTGGCATCACTGTCACCGGTCGCGCGCACAGCCTCAGCGCATGGTTCGTCCTCGCGCTTCGACTCACCATCGGGTTCGCGTTCCTGTACTCGGGGGTCGATAAGATTCTCAACGGCTTTGCCGCTGGTGGATACTTGAACAACGTCGCAGCGACCAACGGGAACCCACTGGCAGAGATGTTCGCCTGGATGGGCTCGACGCCGTGGTTCGTCGAATTCGTGAACGTCGCTGTCCCGTTCGGTGAAGTCGCGATTGGACTAGGCATCATGGTCGGTCTCCTGACCCGCCTGGCGGCATTCTTCGGTGCCGGCATGATGCTGTTGTTCTACTTCGGGAACTGGGATATGGCCCACGGGTTCATCAACAGCGACTTCATGTACATGCTGGTGTTCCTCGCTGTGGCCGCCTTCGGTGCGGGCCGTATCCTCGGTTTAGACGCCGTTGTCGAACAGTACGAAGTCGGCGGTCAGCCGCTCATCGAGAAGTACCCCGCACTCAGCTATCTCTTCGGCTGAGTACCAGATTTGTTCTGGACACGACCGCATCCTCTCTTTCATCATCTCGACTTCGAGCGAGACCATCCCCCACGTCGTTAGCGACCCATGACTAACGTCAGGGGCTTTCGTCCTGAATATGTATGAGTCGAAGCCCTTACGCTAATATAGTATCCATGAAAATCCCTCTATCATGGCGAACGCGTGGCCTCAAATGGACACGCCGGCCCTCCAGAGTGTGCTTGACGCACTCGACGACCCAGTGTGCCGGGAACTCATCAAGCACCTCGAAGGGACAGCGACCGTAAGCGAACTCTCGGAAGCCGCCAACGTACCGCTCTCGACGACATACCGAAAACTCGACCGGCTCGAGGAGGCGTCGCTGTTGAAGACCGAGACAGAGATCCGCCGCGATGGCCATCACACGACGCTCTATCACGTGGACTTCGAACGAGTCGTCGTCGCCCTTGACGAAGACCGAGAGTTCGAGGTGGCCGTCGAGCGCCCGCCAAAGGGTGCTGAAGAGCGCCTTGCGGCACTCTGGTCGGAGGTTCGAAAGGAAACATGACACACGTTACCACGATACTCGTCGCACTGAAGACGATTACCTTGGCCCTCGGTGGCCTCATCACATTCTTCGCCTATCGGGCCTACCAACGGACGGCTGCACAAGCGCTTGGCGCACTCGCGCTTGGATTCGCCTTTATCACCCTCGGTGCACTGTTAGCCGGTGCCGCTCATCAGGCGTTCAACATGGATACCGACGTGGTCCTCGTGATTGAGAGCACACTCACGGCCGCAGGGTTCGGTATCATCGTTTACTCGTTATACGCTGAGTAGTGTTGCCTGCTGGGTATCGACCCCTTCGGACAAAGTGAAATCCCGGATTGAGGCCATATCGTCGATGCCACTCTGGCCGTTCGAACAGCAACGAGTGCACCGGGGGATTTGAGGACAGAACTGTACCAGAGACGGTACCCAGTACGGGCACGGACCTCGCGTTGTGCCGATTCTAAGGTGGTGAGAATCAGTTTCTCCCGTTATATCGAATAGCCGCAAAGTTCAGAATGTACATGACGAACTCGATTGGCGCCCCAGGAACCGGAATCTCTCGTCGACAGTTCCTCGCAGCGACCGGCAGTGCTGGCCTCTTTGCGACCGCTGGTTGCACGACGCTCTCCGAACCATCGGCGAACGTCGTTGATGTCGGTGGGCCAACCGGGATGCAGTCCGACCTCCCGTGGACCGGGCGACCCGAAGTCGTCAATCTCGATGCCCGTGGACACAAAGTCACCATTAAGTCCGTGATGGCGCGTCACTCCATCCACCCCGGTGAGACGATGGGTGGGCCGATTAACCTGCCCGTCGTTTGGGCGTTTCAGGCCGATGACGGTACGCCGAGTGTGCCCGGCCCCATCCTCCGGTGTACAGAGGGTGCAGAGCTGAAGATCACCCTCGACAACACAGAGATGCAGGTCCCTCACACGCTGCACTTCCACGGCGTCCGCAAGACGTGGGAGAACGATGGCGTCCCGACGACGACGGGCATCACGGTCATGCCCGGCGAGAAACACACCTACACCATCCCAGCGAACGTCGCTGGAACCCACCTGTATCACTGCCACTACCAGACGCCGATGCACATGGACATGGGGATGTACGGCATTCTCCGCGTCAACCCCGAGGGCTACGAGGAGGCCGACAAGGAGTACTTCATGACTGCAAAGGAGTGGGACACCCGCCTCTCGCGCCAGCACGGTGGTGAGAACGTCAGCTACGATCTCACCAACCGCCGTGGTGATGCATTCACGCTCAATGGGAAGTCCGCGCCTGCGACGCTCCACCCCGAGACCGGCTCACCCATCATCGTTGAGTCGGGAGACACCGTCCGCATTCACTGGGTCAATGCCGGGTTCATGAGCCACCCATTGCACGTCCACAATCACCGCTTCCGCGTCGTCGAGAAAGACGGGAGCCCGATGCCCGAGGCGCTCCAGTTCGAACAGGACGTCTTGAACATCGCGCCCGCCGAGCGCTACACCGTCGAGTTCGAGGCCGACGCTGACCCCGGAATCTACCTCATGCACTGCCACAAAGTCGACCACGTCCGCAACGGGTCGTCGTACCCTGGTGGGATGCTCAACGCCGTCGTCTACACGGGGGCGATGGACACCGACATCTTCCGGTCGCTGATGGACTACGCGGGGTACGAGGCCTGAGCGATGACCGATTGTACCAGCACTCGGCGGCAGTTCCTCGCGACAACGGCCGGTATCGCTGTTGGGGTTAGCGTCGTCGCCAGACCAACTGCTGCCCAATCGAATCGCGTCGACCTCTCGAAATGGTTCGGGAACACTGACGGTGTGTCCGAGGTGGTCGACAAGCGAGGCGAGTCACGAGTCGAAATCGCCGTCGGTGGATCCGGCAACGGTGGCGCATTTTCCTTCACGCCTCCTGCCGTCCGTGTCGATACCGGCACTACTGTCGTCTGGAAGTGGACCGGCAACGGCGGCACCCACAACGTCGTGGCAAAAGACGGCTCGTTCGAATCCGAGTATCACGACACGGCAGGAACGACGTTCGAGTATACGCCCGATTCTGCTGGCGTGACTCGGTATTCCTGTGCACCACACGAAGCGATGGGTATGAAGGGCGCACTCGTCGTCGGTGATATCGCCGTTTCACTGGGAGCGGTCGTGGAGGCGACACCTGGCTCGCGACCCGAAGAGACCTTCAACGGCTGGTTAGACGAGACAGATAACTACGACCGTATCGTCGACGCGCGCGGGAAAGAGCAAGTGACCATCGAAGTCGGTGCCCAGGGCAACGGTGGGCAGTTTGCGTTTGAACCGGCAGCGGTCCGCGTGGACCCCGGTACCACAGTCGTCTGGGAGTGGGTCGGCGACAAGCGCTACGACGTCGTTGACACTGACCTTGAGTTCCACAGTGAGACCGTCGCTGGCGTCGGCAACCGGTTTGGCGTTGAGTTCGACGGGCAGGGCTGGAGCTCCTACGAGTGTTCAGAACACGGCCATCTCGGGATGCGCGGCACCGTCGTGGTCGGAGACGGCCCAGACACTGTCATTTCAGAGACGGGGCTGGCCGTTGGCGGTGGCTTGGTGTCACTCCTGTTCGCCCCGATGATCTATGCACTAGGCCTCCACGTCCGGGACACTACCCAATCCAATATCGGCCCGGAGTGATCGTCGCTGGCATCGCACACCGTGGCGTCAAGAAAGATTACCCCCTCCACGCCCAGAAGGACGTGGAATCCGGCCATCGGATTCGGGCGGTCGTCCTCGAGGGGCAGTCGGTCTTAGGAGTAGCTGCTAATCTCTTCTGGTTTCGACACCGCACCGTCCCCACGGCCGATACAGCCTTCCGATAACGGTCGTCCCGAGCGCGACAAGGAGGGCACGGCGCGTCATATCACACATCAGTCAACGCGTGGTAAATGCCTTCTGCGGAGAATGATACACTCGCGGTACGTGTCTAACAGCTGAGTCACGTCGGTCGGTGGTGAAACGAAATCGACTATTGCTTTCCGGTATTGGTAGACAGAGAGTGTGGGTCTATCGCTATAACGCAAATTGTCTAAAATTTATCAAAATAATCGTACTGAATATATTCTCTATATTCAGTAGGTGGGTGAGCGAGATGTGTCTCTCCAGACATACGGACTGCGGTGCTACTCGTCGTCCATCTTTGTGCGCCTAGTAGATGATTTACTCGTCGCTCTCAAAGAGGTGCTCATCGCGTGCTCGTCCTTAACATCTCGTCGTCCTATTTCGCCGGCCAGCGGCATCAAGAGTCCCAACATCACTACTGCACCGACGACCAACATAACGAGGACATCCGGGTCGGCAAAGTTCTGAGCGGCCACGACGAGTGCGGCTGCGACGTTTCGCTGTCCGGCACCCAACGCCGAGACGACACGAGTCTCTCGCTTCGGGCCACCCAATACGTACCCAAATCCAGCTACGAGAATGACGAACGATACCAGTGCGAGGATGGCCCCGGTCCCGATGACACCGACGATGTTCTCTAAGTTGAGTACCACCACGAGCACCAACAGGAGTATCAACCCGGTGTTCGACGCCTGGTTCAGCGTCAGTCTGAGGGCGTTTGAGACGGCCGAATACCGAATCGATACGAGAAGCCCGATGGTCAACGGGATGAGCATCGTCACGACGAGCGACCTAGCGATCGCGAGCGGGTCGACCGCGACCCCCGGCAACACGAGCGGAAGCACCAGCGGAACGTAGACCACCGTCGTCACCATCAGCAGTACCATCAGCCCGCTGCCCTGTTCTATCTCCAGAATTGAAATCTACCCTGAAAAACAGAAGTGTCCTCAAGGCCGTTTGCAGTAGCCACTTACCCAACTTCGAAGCGGTTAGCGTAAGAGTTTAGCAACGAGCCATCAGGCGTCGTCGTAGAGCAGTAATAGCAACTTTCGCTCCCCGGTTCGGACGTGCCAGCTGACCGTGGGTTGTGAGACACCGAGCATCGACGCGAGTTCCAGACCAGACGTCTCTCGCGGCCACTCGAAGAAGCCACTGAAGTACGCCGTCTCGAGCACCTCGTTCTGGCGCTCTGTGAGGGGGGCGCGGTAGTTGGCCTCAAACTCTGCGAGCGTCCACACCGGGCGGTCACGGTACGTCCGGGAGAGCAACTCTGCGCCCTCGTAAGTGTCGACGACTATCTGGGTGAACGCCCGGACCTCCCCACTCTGAGGGAGTTCGACGGTAAGGCGTCCCTCACCGTCCTCGGCGGTCATCGCGGTCGGATGCGCGCCGTGATCGACGAGTCCAGCGAGGAATCTCGATTCGGTGATGTGCGCTTCGTAGTAATGCCCGGTGTCCCGCTCTGACAGCAGCGTCACCTCACGAATCGAAGGGTCTCGGTCGACGTACTCGTACACCCGTTCTGGTTCAGCTCCGTCGATGGTGAAGAATACCCGAAAGCCGCCGCTGCTTTGCTCGATGAGTGACTCGAACTCGAACGTGCTCCCGGTGGCGGCGGTGAACTCGAATGCGGTACCGACGAGTCGTTGATACCGAAGACGATTTCGACGGCCTCCTCACTAACGAGCGCTTTCTTCCGTTCGAGTGCGCTGATCGCATTCATCGAAGCGAACCACCGAGAGAACCCTAACCCCCAGTCAAAGTCACAACGGCACCGGGATAGACAACGGGCCAAGGCCAGTTCACCCCATTCGAATCTAACGTTCAATCAGAAGCATCTAACAGTGAGTCACGGACGAACTCAGTGGGGTACAGCGCGGTCAGGCCCGGAGTGTTGATGTTGAACTGGTGAGACGGGGTGTTGACGCTGTAGGTTTTCTCGACGCGTGGTTCACCCTCCAGTGGGTCGTTCAGCGCCTGAAGCACCTCATGGGCGTCTTTTCGATTCATCACTATCCAGATGGCTTCCTCAGGTTCGCAGTCAGCGATCTTATCAAAGTCAGCAGGTGCGGCTCGTCTGAGGTCGTTGTTCACGCGCTCAACCTCAACAGTGGCGACGATGTTCCCATCTTCATCGAGGCCAGCAACGTCAAGACGTCGCTGTTCATACTTTGAAGCAGCGTCTTCGGCGTCTTCACTACCGCCCATGAACGCATCTGCGGGGAGTATGCCTTCACCGAGTTCGTAGTACGGCTCGACAGTCACCACATCGGAATCGGAATCAGCAGCCATCTGGTCAAGTAATCGCATTCCGAGAATCACTCCAAAAACGTGTTCAGTCGACTCTTCGAGGTCCCCTTTTCCATGGCCGTAGTCGAGTCCTTGGCGATAAGACTCACCGATAATCGACCGGCCTTCAGATGAGACCGAGTACATCCGATGAGGGTGGTCAGTGTCGTGACGAACGAGCCCCGCATCAACGAGTGCCTCTAGCTCGTCGGTGTCGATATCGACGTATTCGATGAGTCGAATCATCGAGTCGTACAGCAGGTCGTACTCACGGGAATCGTAGCGGCGCTGAGCGACGTTGTACACAGCCTGAATGAATAGTAGCTGTTTCAGCGACCACTCGCTTGCTGCGATCTCGTCGGAGGTGAGCTTGAGGTTGAACTCACAAATCGGGATGTCATCAGCGTCCACATCATCCATGGAGTGACAGCATTCGATGGCTCGCTCCATCCCATCGATGGACGGGTCATATCGATTCGAGCAGCTGGCACAACAGAGCGCATGAGCAGCGTCATCGTAGGTGACGGCATCGGGGAGCCGCCGAGTATGTGCCAACAGCGTGTCGATACGCGTCGTGGGTTGGGTCTGTGGAGGTTCCTCTGACTCGTCGCTTTCATCAGCCAGTTCATCGGCGTCGGTGGTATCCCGCTCTGACTCAGAAGCGGACCTGAACAGCGACCCCTCGCCATACGGCAATCCTGCCGTCCGCGCCGTCTCGAACACGACTTGCTCGAATGCCTTTTCGAAGTCTCGCTCCTCGCTCGCCGTAATCGGTTGCTCACTCGCTGGGTGGCCGGGGGCAGGCGGCAGTGACCACGCCAGAAACGGTTGAACCGTCTCCTGACCGAAGTCCGTGCCGGGCCGGACCAACCACTCACCACGCCGCATCGCTGTCAACCGCTGGTCGACCTCCTCACGAGACATCGACTCATTAGCGAACACTCGTGGCAGATCAGAGTCGACCGTGACGTTACCAACGACGAACGTCGCCGTCTCATTGAGCGCCTCCTGATACGTGTTGTCCTCAGGATTCGACGAATCGAGTTGCTCCAGGAACTGGACGCCAAGCAACATTGAGAGCCCGAAGCTCCGGCCTTCCGAAAGCAGGGTGTCGAGGAGGTTCGTTCCGCCGACCTGCCTGGCCTCTTCGAGATAGAGGTTCACCAGCGGCAGGTCATCACGACCCTCCTGCCGAGCGCGTTCTTTCCGAGCTTTGAGCGCCGTCCAGAGATTTGAGAGGATGACGAGCGTGAGCGTTCGTTTGATGGTTGACTCCATCCCCGCAAAGTCGAAGATGACGACCGTATCCTCATTGAGCAACTCGGTGAAGTCGAAGTGGGGCGTCTCGCCATCAGCGTCATTTGTCGATAAATCGGTGTCAATGTCTTCGCGAGGGACGTGGTTGAACAGCGGAGCGAGTCTGTCATCGGTTGCGATCGTCTCGACACGACCCACAGCACCCGAGAGAATCTTGTTGAGTATCTCCGGGTCACGCTCGATGAGGCCATCGAAATACGCCCCCAACTTCTCGTCGCTCGTCGCCGGCAACGCTTCCAAGCGTTGGGTCCGCTGGAGTGCCTGATAGAGGTCATCGTGTGAGACTGCATCCGAGCCGTTGACCGGGTCATACAGCGCCCGCAGGTGATTGCGAATCGCCTTGACCGATTCGGCAGCCTCGCCGTATTTTTCGGCGCCGAGGATACCCTGTAAAATCTCTTCATAGTGGCCAGCCTTCCGTGAACGCGCTTCTTCACGGGAGATGCCTGCATCAATGAGCGACTCGATATTGAAGAATGAGAACGCTGGCAACACGCGGGAGAAGTCGAAGTGTAGCACGTTTTCTAGATTTCCGTGAGCAGCGTAGTGGATGCGAAGGTACTCTTCGGCCGTCCCGCCGCCCTTGTGGTCGAAGATAATATCCAGCCCCTCAGTGGCCATCGCGTTCGTCAGCGCTGCACCCATCGTGAGGACGGACTTGCCAGCCCCGGTGTCACCGACAACGACGAGATGCCGGTCCTGCTGGCTTGGACGGAGATAGAACGGTCGACCGTACGGCTGACGGTCGTGGGTGAGTGGCATACACAACGCCATTCCCGGTGGCGTGTAGTTCGCCAGTTGCTGTGGTGGTGGGAGGGTGATACCGGTCCGCTCGGCAGGGCGTATGGCGAGTGCTCGCTTCCCGTTAGGCGTCAAGCCAGCACCGTCGACGAGGAAAAACCCAGGAAGCTCAGACCGGCCAACGACGATTCCATTGCTCTCTGAATAATGAGCCGGTGAGTAGCCTCTCCAACCCCCGTATGACGGCTCGTGGACTGTGCGGTCGATAATCTCGTTGAACAACGCGAGGCCGGGCGGGTCGTCATTGAGCGGCCGCAGGTCGGCATCCGTGACGACCTCACCGTGGAGTTTGTGGTATGGACCATCGAGACTGCCAAGCGCCGTCGAGAGGCGCCTCGCGATTTGGTCAGCGTGTTGTTGGTTGTCTCTGGTGAGTGCAACCGCTCGCATCGAGACACAGAACGTTCGCTGTGAGTCGCGAGTGCCGATAGCGTCGATACGGCGTTGGTCAGTCCGACGAGGCGTGTGCTCTTTCCGATCTTCGTAGGTTCGTGGGAAGATGATATCACGTATGTAGTCAGAGATGGTCACATCACCCTCCTCCATGTCGGCAACGTACGCTCCTGCTTCGCCACTCCAGTCGTGATGCAATCCGCCAACGACCTGGTAGACAATCGGGACATCAGCGTCACGAATCGCCTCGATGAGCGTGGCGAGCGGAATACGCTGTGGTGCAGTTCGCTCGTACTGTTCGCGTCGGCGATACGATGGTCCGTCGACCGATTCCGCAAACGTCGCGAACGGCGTCTGCCAGTCACGGCCTCGCGTCGTTCGCCCGTGGTACTCGACACCGGCGACATACGGTTCGAGGGTCGTCTCGATCGTCTGGCCCGTCTCGAACGTCATCGTCTGTGCACCCGTCGAAGGGTTTTCTACGGGAAGACACTCCTCAATGTATCGTGGATGCCAGTCGACCTCTTGAAACTCGTAGTTGTTCGGAAAACACGTCCTGAGAATGCCCAGAAGATCGTCTGTGAGGTCAGGGACGCTGATACCGGCGAGATATCGTATCTGTGTATCTGCTCGCCCATCGGAGACGAGCAACCATTCGAACTCAGGTATCTGTGCTGTGCCACGAATAGTGTGTCTGAGCCCAGTCTTAGTCGCCACCTCGAGTAGCGTTGCAAGCGAATCCAAGGCCTGCATGACGGGGGCTGCGGTCACCATCGAGTCAGACGGGCGAATCTCGATGTAGGGTCGAGGTTCGACTGAGTCAGCGGCCGGGAGATACGTCAGTTCGGCAATTGGGATAGGAAGTGCACTTGTAGCCGCCGAGTCCCCATCATCTGTGGGGGAACCAATGTGGCTACCGGCCACATCGATGGCATCTGTCTCACTCCCCGGTTGCGTTTCATCAACCGGTGGCTTCCCCGAGTCAACACCCACGGTGAAGTCCCTCCGTAGATGAGTTCTGTACTTTGATTGTGGCAAGCCCCTCTGTGCAAATCAGCACATTCACGAATGAACTCCGAGATTGCGAGAGCACAGCCGATGCCACTTGCAGTAATGACTGAATGTGTATACTTTGGCGAGTCTCGAACCCACCCAGCGCCATCATCATATACAGACAATCGATTTCGAGTATTTGGCTATTTCGCCAATTTCAAGCCACACATAACGTTCAGCCACGGTTCAGGAACTCGACAACCAGCCCCCAGTTGCGGAACGGAGCGGACGTCACCAGAATTGACAGATATAGATAATAATGAGAGTTTGAGAGCACGTCCACAGAGGATAGTAAGTTGTAACGAGCGTCTTCGCGCCGACCGTGTGGGCTGTCACGAGAAAGTAAGAATCTCCACAATCAGCAGGAGATGCAGAGTGCCACTGAGAGATGCTAGAAGCGGACCTCCGTACTCCGTTGGTCTTCACAATCGCTCTGTATGGCCGGAAGAACCCTTCGGCCACGATGCGTGAGAGAGTGTGTGGTGGGTGCGTCGTCGGTGACTGATGCAGGGGTGCTGTGAGTGAGAGCTGGTTGTGAGCGTGCTCGCGGTAGCAACGCCAGGGTATGAGATGTCAATGGCAGTCGGCCAGCCAGTGAGTCGAAGCGGAGGTTGGGACGGCCGGTGGTTCACACACGGTTCTCGTCGTGCGGTTTTCGGTTGTGTGAGCGCTCATGAGTGGGGAGCATGCCTGTGGCAGCCGAGGTGTACAATCCAGAAGCGAGGGGTAGGAACGCTGAGATAGTCGGTGATGGATAGTTCGTAATCAGCAGTGAATGGACACACACCTCGTGGTGAGCGCATCGTACGTATTCCATAACCGTTCACGAGAGGGGTTCTTCCGGCTTTAGAAGCCGATTGTGAGAATATGAGGGGCGTGGAGAGTAGTCGAGACACGCGATAGAGCGTCGAACAATTTGGAAACCGAGTGTGAGCGTGGGTAGCGAGTCCGTCTTCAGATGGTGGATCACACCTGCGCCTGTGCGTGAATTGCTGTGAGAATAGTACAGTGCCAGACCGACTTCCACGGACTTCTTTTATCTGTAGTGAGGTATAGAACGCGATGACGTGGCGTGAGAGCTGGCCTGGTAAACCAGACTTCGAGGTCGATGCGGTAACAGTCACAATCAAAGCATCTGCCATTGGTGATTGTGGATTCATTGAAGCCTACGTCGAGAACCACGGCGACGTCATCGAGTTTGCATCTGTCGAGGCGGCTCGCGAGGAACTCACAACGCATCGGACAACTGCTGAATTAACGCTTCAGCAGGCGGCCTACAACGACCCCGCAGAGGTTGATTTGTATCTCGTGAGTCTCGGCCTCCATGGCTATAGTGCTGCCGAGCGTGGGCCACCCGAGGAGGGTTGGACGTTCAGACCAGCGGCGAACCAGTACGGTGCCTTAGGCGAGGCGCTGTTCACCGCGACACCGCATGGGACAAAGCCACTGAAGCAGTTCATCACTCGCGATTAGGAAATTGACGAGGATCTTCGTATGCAGGTCGACCCTGCACCACCCGTCGTATCGAACGATGCTGGGACGTGGCATCCGGATTTCGCAGCCGATGTGAGGCAAGAGTGGGGGCCAGCACTGCAGCGATATCTCTTCGAGGTGAAGACGGGTACTGGTGAGTTAGAACGCTCACAGGAAGCGACGATGCGTGAACACGCTCGAGCGCACCGAGAGTGTGTAATTCACATCAGCGCTGATATCACGGGGCTTCCGGGTGAGTATTCTGTCGAATTCCACCCCATCGAGTGACTGTGGGTCGGGAGAAGTCGTTCAATTGGGCTCCCCCATGCTTGGTCGGGGCTTGCCTCACGCGGTTGAGAGCGTGCTCCCGTGGGGTTGACTACTTGCTGATGAGATGTCCGAACGCGGTGAGTGTGTTTTCACCGGCCTCCGTCAGTGTGATGAACTTCTTGCGCCCGACTTTCTCGATGGCGATGTAGCCCTGGGTGGTCGCTTCGGAGACGAAGTGTGATTCGAGTAAGCGATAAAATCCCTTCTCGGTCGCGGCTGTCGACTCTGTGATGAACGGAAACTGTTGCTCGCTAGCGAATTCGATGAGCGCTTTCTTGTGGACACCACGGTAGCGCCCGGCATCGGCTGTCGTGGTCTCCTGATCGATGTACTCGAGAAACGCGAGGAGTGTCTGTGAGGGTCGTTCGATCGGATAGCGGGGGAGTTCGAAGGTTTCAGCCACCTCATCGTGCAGCGGTTCTGTAGGTATTCGCTCGGCGGTCGACCCATAGCTTGGCCGGGCGTAGAGTGGCCGCGCATCGGTGGCCATGCACGCGATCATCCCGGCGATTGCCGTAATCTTAGAGCCCCCAGAGAGATTGACGAACACTTCGTCGGTCGGAAACTGGCCGATTGTGGCGGTGAGCGTCCCGAGGGTATCGTAGAGGTCGAAGATGTCACACTCGAGCACGTGGAGGTCGATACGGTCGTTCTCACGGAGTTCTGAGAGTAGCTGCTGAAGATATGCAATTTCGCGCTGGCTTTCACAGTACTCGACGGCGACAACGACGTCAGCACGCCACTGCTCGATTGGCTGTTTGAGACGCGCGTACTCAAAGCCCAACGGGACGACGTGGACTCGACGAGCGACCGGGGCTCGGTCTGGCATATCGTGAGATTCGAGAGCGTCGTAATACCAGTTCGTTACTCTCGTTTCGATCGGCTGCGTCCGAGTTGGACGACCAACGCTCCAACGGCGACGATGAGAAGCCCAATACCATCACCCACCGTGAGCGATTCGTCGAGAAGTACCCAGCCAAGCACCGCCACCTGAATCAGCATGGTGTTGTTGATGATGCTGGATTCGACCGCCGAGAGTGTTTGGAGCGTGTGATTCCAGAGCGTGAACGCAAACGCCGTGTTCACAATGGCAAGCCACCCGACGACCAGCCAGTTCTCAAGAGAAAGCGCTGGGAGGCCCTGCGTCGCGAGGCCACTCCCAAGGAGAAGAACTGACCCGATCGACATGGTGAGT
Source organism: Halomarina rubra (assembly GCF_023699475.1). Classification (GTDB taxonomy): domain Archaea; phylum Halobacteriota; class Halobacteria; order Halobacteriales; family Haloarculaceae; genus Halomarina; species Halomarina rubra. The sequence continues at coordinate 234,865 of NZ_JALXFV010000007.1, forward strand.
GTCGTCACCGCGAGTGGTGAAAGGCCGGGGCCTCGGTTGAATCGACGCCCGAGAATCGCGGCTGCAGCGTTTCCGAGTACACCGAGTCCCATCACAGTGAGTCCGAACACCTCCGAGGCCGGAAACTGCAGCGGTCGGAAGTAGAGGCCGACTCCCACGAGGAGGATTGCTACTCCGAGGAGCTGTCGGGACGTCGGTCGCTCTCCGAGCACGGGTATACTGGCTCCAAGGACGATGACAGGGGTGAAGTTCAACAACAGGCTCACGGTCGCCGATTGCAGATGTCGGAGGGCGAGAAACTGTGCCCCCTGCGTGATGGTGTACATCGATACCCCAAGGAGTACCACCAGCCCCCAGTCACGAGGCGATAGACTGGCAAGTCGCTGGGGGGTTGCCTGGTAAAAGAACAGTGGGAGTAAGACAATCGCAGCGAGGGTGTATCGAAGTCCTGCGAAGGTGAGCGCTGGGATGTCTGTGAGTCCAATATCGATGAGAACGTACGACGATGACCAGAGTAACGTCACGAACAGCGCTTGCACAACTGCTCGAGTGTGAACTGAGATTGTCGTGGAAGTCGTTTGCTTCAGTCTACTGTAAACCCAATCGAACACAGGAGGGTCGACGGTATCGACAATGGTAACAGTTGAATCGTTACTATCGTTACTATTGTTTTCCCTCCCAAAGTTAATTCCTACTATCACTTGAGTCAGCATTGAAACAGGGTGAAGCCGACGCCTCGCGCCCCCGATGGCTGCGACTTCCTCGAACAGTACCGATATGTGTCACTCGAACGCGTGCGACTGGTGGTTCTCTGGCACACAGGACTTCGCATCGGGGCAGCCGTCAGTATCGAAGTTGACGACTACGAAGCTGACGAGCAATGCTTCGAACTCGTTCACGGGCCTGAGACGACTGCGTCACCACAACCGCGGAAAAGATCCCGGTATCCCACCCAGCTTGATTCACGAACCCAACTCGTGGGCGGTGGGGATTTTAGCGCTCAAGGCGATCTTTTCGCGTTTCGTACTCTTCGTCGGAGAGGTCGCCACGCGCATACGCACGTCGAAGCTCTTCGAGTGCGGAATCTTCGGACTCCGTCTGACCGAATAAGCGCCGGACAACGAAGTAGCTGCCACCGAGCACGAGCAGGAGAAAGAGGAACTGGAGCGCAACACCCACGATCCACCAGCCCGAGCCGACGCTGTTGCCGTACATCATCCCACCGTACCCCATCATCCCGCCGGCACCCATCAGGGTCATCCACAGCATCGGGAGTCCAAGAACTGCCACGAGGAGGAGTAAGAGGAGCGTCGAGGCGTCCGTCCGATTCGTGGTCGCCATGATTCACCCCCTCACCGACTCGAACTCCTCCTCGACCACTCCGAGGACCCGTTCAAAGCGGTCGTGGACGTCGGTCGCGATGTCGTCGAGCGCTGGATTGTCCGCGATACCGACGAGTTGCCCTGGGTCGACCGCGCGCACAACAACGGTTCCCTCGTCGGTCTCGTAAACTACCACGTTACACGGGAGGAGTGTACCGAGTCCGATTTCACTTTTCAACCCTTCGTGAGCCAGTTTTGGGTTACATGCCCCCAGAATCCGATAGCGGTGAAACTCGACGTCGAGTTTCTTCGCGAGCGTCTCTTGGACGTCGATATCGCAGAGCACACCGAACCCTTCGGCGTCGAGTGCGTCCATCGTCACCGATACGACCTCGTCAAAGTCCGCAGCGGTATCCACCGACAGTGTATAGCTCATATTAGACAATACTCTTCCACGAATCTTATTCGTACTGGTTACGTGGCATAATACCGAACAGTTCCGCCAACAGGACCTAATCAAGTATTCACCTGATTTCTGTGAAACAGCGTTCTGAAAGTCACTCTCGAGTGGGGGGGACTTTTGCGGAACCGCTATTGTGTATTCTGAAGCATAATGACCGACAGGTCAAGTAGTGGCTGGCAGTGGGAGACGGCGTGACGACGAATCGTTCAGTGGTGCCCGTGACCTTGGAGAGAAGTGCTCGAAACTGACGAAAACTGGGGTGTGAATTCCTCGGGATGCTCCTCGAACGATTGCTTACACCGATTGGAGCAGAAATAGTACGTCTGGCCGTCGTGGGTGACAGTGGGTCCGCGCTCGTCGGTACGCATCCCACAGACCGGGTCACGGTAGTGTCCCAACGCACCGAGCCCGCGGCGGTAGACGTAGAGAAGAAACCCGGAAAGCGAGAACGCGAGTACGTTAAGATAGAACGTGTAGTTCAGTTCGAAGTACGACTGTTCGCTCGCGGTTTGACCGCTCGCGAGATTGGGAACGATATCCACCGCGTCGAACAACTCTTCCATCAGGAAGCCCGTGAACGCCATCGTCACGAAGAACACGGCAAGGATGTAGACCATCACTTGCCAGCCGTAGTACTTCCGGTAGACGTTCAAAACTGGAATCGTGATGAGGTCGGCGTAGACGAACGCGATGACGCCCGCGAAACTAACGCCGCCACCCCACAAGGCGACTGCAAACGGGACGTTACCGATACTCCCGACGAAGCTCACGACGGCGATTGCGACGCCCATTACCGCGTTCTCCGCACTCACGAGTAGTCCATCACCCTGGAGGAACAGCGTGTTCCACACGGACTGGGGAACGAACACGATGACGAACCCGGAGATGAGAAACCCGATGACGACGTCCTTCCAGATCATCGACCACTCTTTCCGGTACTGATTGCCGAGTTTGTACCACCCACCCCACGAGAGCAGTTCGTCACGCCACCCACCACCACTGGCGACTTCCTGCTGATAGGTCTCCAAACACCCCGCCGAGCAAAATTCGAGTGTTTCCCCACCATCAGTCACGAGCGAATACTCTTCAGAGCCTTCCATCCCACAGGTCGGGTCTTCGGTGACGCCCGATTCGGTGTCGCGCTGGTTCAATGCCACACGAGCCTCCTCGAAGAGATTCTCCGGGAGGGTAACGTGGACGATGACTGCCATCACCGTAATGAGAACCACGCCACCGAGGAGTTCGGCGACGAGGAACTCCCACCCGAGCAAGATGAGGATCATCAGTCCGAGTTCGATGATGAGGTTCGTCGAAGCGAACATGAACGCCAAGACGTTCACCGCGTGCGCTCCTTTCTTGAACAACCCCTTCCCGATAGCGACTGCTCCGAAGCTACACCCACTACTCGCTGCACCGAACGCTGTCGCTCTTGTGAGGCTACGGAAATCGTCTTTACCGAGAACACGGGCCATCCGTTCTTTGGAGACGTAGACCTGCACGAAACTTGTTATCGTGAGCCCCATGATGATAGCCCACGCTGCCGTCCAGAGGAACCCCACGCCGATTCGCAGCGATTCGAAGATGCCCTCGAGAAGTGTCACTTGCATACCTAGACATTGATACGCATTGACTATCCCAATGTTGCTTAACAGACTCAGACTGTGGTGGTTAGAACACCAACGAGTCGAAGGTGAGGTCTCGATTGGTAATGACCGGTCAGTCACCAGAATTCGCAACGAGCAACGACGAATCTGTGCGTGGAAGATTGTCACCTCCCCAACAAGACGGCTCAGAGTATGGATTACCATCTCGGTCTCGGTTTGGTTTCATCGGTAGAGGGCGTCCTCGGCAGAAGTCACGAAAGGAGAACCAGCATAAACAGCTAAGACGTAAGTGACAAACAGTGGATAAGACTGCACTATAGGCTCGTAGAAAGAATCAAGCGGTCACCACCGTGGGCAGTCCTCAGGGTGGCCCCGGTGTATGGAGCGGGAGTACCGGTCGAAGGCAGAAGAAGAGAAAAACGTCCCCTTCTGAGGGGGCCAATCGGCAGGACAGCATACTGAACGACAACAATCGAGTGATATCATGACGACACACCAGGAGCACGATGAAACCGGCGAACACGCAGGCGAATCCCACAAACACGGGATGAGCCATGACGACCACCGCGCCCATACGGACCACAGCGGCCACGAACAGATGTTTCGTCGTCGGTTTTGGGTATCGCTCGTCCTCTCGATTCCCGTCCTCTACTTCAGCGAGTTTATTCAGGAGGTACTCGGCTACACCGCACCGACGTTCCCCGGAAGCGCCTGGATCACGCCGGTACTCTCGGTCGTCGTCTTCGCGTACGGTGGCGTCCCGTTCCTCTCGATGGCCCGGACAGAACTCGCCAACCGCGAACCGGGGATGATGATGCTCATCTCGCTCGCGATTACCGTCGCGTTCGGCTACTCCATCGTGAGTCTGTTCTTACCGGGAACGACCCCCTTCTTCTGGGAACTCGTCACGCTCATCGACATCATGCTGCTGGGCCACTGGATGGAGATGCGTTCGGTTCGCCAAGCGTCGGGGGCGCTCGACGAACTGGCGAAGCTCATGCCTGACACTGCTGAGCGCATCACCGAGAGCGGCGACGTCGAGGAGGTGGCTGTCGCCGACCTCACCGAGGACGACGTGGTCCTTGTCCGTCCGGGTGCGTCGGTGCCAGCAGACGGCGAGGTGGTCGAGGGAGCGTCGTCGGTCGATGAGTCGATGATCACGGGGGAATCCAAGTCCGTCGAGAAGGACCCAGGCGACGAGGTGGTCGCCGGGACCGTCAATCAGGACGGGAGCCTTCGCGTCCGAGTGACGAAGACCGGCGACGAGACGGCGCTCGCAGGTATCATGCGGCTCGTCGACGAAGCCCAGCAGTCGAAGTCCCGGACTCAAGTGCTCGCCGACCGCGCCGCCGGGTGGCTGTTCTATATCGCGCTCGCCGTGGCCGCCGTCACCGCCGTCGCGTGGGTGCTGGCGACCGGGTTCGAAATCGCCGTCCTCGAACGAGTCGTGACGGTGCTGGTCATCGCCTGCCCACACGCATTGGGACTCGCAGTGCCGCTTGTCGTCGCCATCAACACCTCGACGGCCGCCCGAAACGGGATGCTGATTCGCGACCGCATCGCCATGGAGGAGGCACGGAACCTCGACACGGTGATGTTCGACAAGACTGGGACGCTGACGAGAGGCGAACAGGGTGTGGTCGGTATCGAGACTGCCGACGAGTGGGAGGACACACGGGCGCTCGCGCTCGCCGCCGGTGTCGAGGGCGACTCCGAGCACATGATCGCGCGGGCGATTCGCACCGCCGCGAGCGAACGTGGCGTCGAACGGGTCTCTGTCTCGACGTTCGAGAACCTCCGCGGACTCGGTGTTCGGGCAACCGTCGCTCCCGATGTGGTGCCTGCCTCGACTCGGCCGAGCGAGTCGTCGCGCAATCCGAACGAAGGGCAGATGATCCACCTGGGAGGGCCGAATCTCCTCGACCGACTCGGTGTCGAGCGACCGCGCTCTATTGCCTCCTTCGCCGACGAGGCCGGGAAGAACGCCCAGACTGTCATCTATCTCGTTCGCGAGGAATCAGAAGTGGCCGCGGCATTTGCACTCGCGGACGTGATTCGTCCGGAAAGCAGGCAGGCCATCGACGCCCTTCACGCGATGGGTATCGAGGTGGCGATGCTGACGGGTGACTCCGAGGATGTCGCACGAGCAGTCGCCGAGGAGCTTGGTATCGACCAGTACTTCGCGGAGGTCCTGCCCGACGAGAAGGACACGACGGTCGCTCAGCTCCAATCAGACGGAAAGCTCGTGGCGATGGTCGGCGACGGCGTCAACGACGCACCGGCACTCGCCAGAGCCGACGTGGGTATCGCCATCGGCTCCGGAACGGACGTGGCTATCGAGTCCGGCGACATCGTCCTCGTCGACAACGACCCGAGAGACGTCGTTCGGCTCGTCCGCCTCTCGGCAGCGAGCTATCGGAAGATGCAGGAGAACCTCGTCTGGGCGACGGGCTATAACGTCGTCGCACTCCCACTGGCGGCAGGTTTGCTCGCACCCATCGGCATCCTGCTTTCGCCAGCCATCGGGGCGGTGTTCATGTCACTGTCGACTATCATCGTCGCTATCAACGCTCGGCGGCTCAAAGGAGTCGACCTCTCGACATGACGACGTTGGTCGTCAGTGGAGACTGGTTCCCCATGATGAATGGTGGCGATGGATTCGAACAGAGTCGAGCAACAGGGGTCATTGCCGCAGCTATCCGCCTGTTGTTGCCTGATGAAGCAGGCATCGTGCGGTTACAACCCCCGAGACCTCAAAAACTCGACACTTCAATGTCCCCAGCTACGGGTCTGTTGGATCCTGAATCCAACTATAACATCGATAGGACTCGGGGGGTTTGTCGTCTGTGAGCATCGACAGCGGGATGAACCCCGTCTTCCCACGCGCACCAGTTTTCCGACGCTCTGGGTCGTCCGAGACGAACATCGCTTTGGCTTTCAATCCGAACTCGACAGAGAGCGTCCCTTTGTGGTTCTTGTCGGGGTCGAACTGCATTCGGACGTCGCCAGTCCCGACACCGAACGTCACGTGGCCGTCCGGTGACTCGACAGCGATGTCGTGACTCTCGAGTCCGTCTGCGAGGTCACGAAGCCACGAGACGATTTCGTCTCGCTTCTTCCCCTCCGAGAGGTTGAATCCGCCGTCGGCATCGATGCTACCTTCCTCGAAGACGAACTCAGGGTAGTTGAGCTTCTCCGGTGGGAGGGCGTTCTCTGCGGGTTCTATCGAGTCTTCGGCGGGCTCCGAACGGTCATCAGTCATCACTCACCGCCCCTGTAATTTGTTTCTCGTCGCTGGTGAACTCGGCGGCGTAGTGGCACCAGGAGGTGGACTCTCCAATGTGCTCGGCCGCCGGCGTCTGGGTCGCGCATTGCTCGTCTGCGAGTGGACAGCGAGTATGGAATACACAGCCGTTAGGTGTGTTAATCGGACTCGGGATATCTCCATCGAGGATCACCCGCTCTTTCTGTTTCGTCGGGTCGACACTCGGAATCGCAGAGAGGAGTGTCTCCGTGTAGGGATGGCTCGTCTGTGTGAAGAGTGCCTCCGTCGGGGCGAGTTCCATGAGCTGGCCGAGGTACATGACCGCAATCCGGTCTGCGATGTGCTCGACGACATTGAGGTCGTGGGCGATGAACAGGTAGGTCAGATTCAAGTCCTGTTGAAGCTCCATCAGCAGGTTGACGATCTTCGCCTGGACGCTCACGTCAAGGGCGCTCACAGGTTCGTCGAGAACGATCAATCGCGGATTGAGTGCAATGGCTCGAGCGATAGCAACCCGCTGGGCTTCACCGCCCGAGAGTTCGTGGGGATGTCTCGGGAGATATGCCTGCGAGAGATTCACCCGTTCGATGAGGGACTCGACTTTCTGCTCACGCTCAGATGCGGACCAGCCACGGGCCTTGAGTGGTTCAGCGATTATCTGCTCGATAGTGAGTCGAGAATCGAGACTCCCACGGGGATTCTGGAACACCATTCCGATGGCCGCGAGGGTCTCTTTGTCTCGGGTGGTTGCCTCTCCGACAGCCTTGCCTTCGAACCGTATCGTCCCGCTTGTCGGTGCGTGAAGGCCGGTGACCAAGTTGGCGAGCGTCGACTTCCCAGAACCGGATTCGCCGACCAACGCGAGCGTCTCACCGGGTTCAATAGAGAGTGACACGCCGTCGACTGCAGTGACGTACGTGTCGTTACCGAGGAGCTTCGCAAAGAGTGAATCGTCGACAGGGAATCGTTTGACGACGTCGTCGATTTCGACGATAGGCCGTGTCATTGGTCGGCCTCCATCGGTTCGCTGAGTTCTTCGACGTGATGACAGCGCGAGGTATGGTCCTCTCCAACCTGTTCTGTCGGTAGGTCCCCGGTAGTACAGCTCTCAGACGAGCACCAGCATCGACTAGCGAACGGACAACCAGTGGGTCCACCGACCATCGACGGGACTCTGCCTTCGATGACGTTCAGTGGCTCCCCTCGGTCACACGTCTGTGGCATGCACCCGAGCAGTGATTCTGTGTACGGGTGTTTCGGGTTCGTCAGCACTTCTTCGACGGGCCCCTCTTCCATTACCTGGCCACCGTACATGACCACGACCTTGTCGCAGAGTTCGGCGACCACACCGAGGTCGTGTGTGATCATTAGGACGGCCATCCCCAACTCTTCGTTGAGGTCGCGAATGCGCTGGAGGATTTCGGCTTGAATCGTCACGTCGAGCGCTGTCGTTGGCTCGTCGGCGATCAAGAGGTCGGGTTCTCTGGCGAGTGCGATGGCCAGCATCGCGCGTTGGCGCATCCCGCCCGAGAACTCGTGGGGGTACGCCGAGACACGCGTCTCGGGATGCGGGATTCCAACCTCGCTCATGAGGTCGATAGCCTGCTGTCGCATCTGACTCCGTTTCCCCCTGCTACTGAACAGGGGAACGTTGAGGTAGTCGAGCAACCGCTGTTCCTCGGGCGATTCGTGGACCTTGATGGACTCGACGATCTGCTCCCCGATCGAGAACACGGGGTTCAGTGTCTCCATCGGGTCTTGGAACACCATCGCCATCCCATCGCCACGAACGCGACGAATCGTGCGGTCATCGGCGTCAGTCATCTCGATATCATCGAACCGAACCGAACCACGCTCGATGTACCCAGGGTCCTCGAGGCGGATGAGCGACCGAGCCGTTACGGATTTTCCCGACCCACTCTCGCCGACGACCCCGACGATTTCACCCTTGTCGACGGTGAACGACACGCCTTCGACGGCGTGGACTGTTCCTTCTCTCGTTGCGAACCGCGTGTGGAGGTCTTCGACCTCCAGTAGTGTCTCACTCATTTCACATACCCTTGTTTTCGACGTCACCCATGTCACGCGGGTCGAGGACGTCACGTAGTCCATCGCCCAACAGGTTGAACCCGAGGACGGTGATCATGATGGCGAGTCCGGGGAAGTTGACGACCCACCACGCGGTGTCGACGAAGTTGCGCCCTTGCGAGAGCATCGTCCCCCACTCTGGCGTCGGTGGCTGGGCACCGAGGCCCAGGAACGACAGTCCCGCGGTTCCCAGAATGACGTACGCCATGTCCATCGTCGCGAGTACGATGACCGGCGTCACCACGTTCGGGAGGATGTGACGAAGAACGATACGCCGACGGGGGACGCCCATCAACTGTGCTGCTTTCACGAACTCTTCTTGCTTGACGCTCAGTACGCTTCCCCGAATGATACGGGCGTACTGCGTCCATCCGACCACTGCAAGCGCGATCATGATGTTCGTCAAATTCGGCCCGAGGATTCCTGCGATGACGAGTGCCAGTAGTATCCCGGGGAAGGCGAGCAGGATATCGACGAACCGCATCAGCGCTTCGTCGACCCACCCACCGGCGTAGCCTGCGATGAGTCCGACCGCTGTTCCGATAGCGAGCGTAATCGCCACGACGGCGAGCGAAATCTGGAGCGAGATACGGGCCCCGTATAGCAACCGTGAGAGGACGTCTCGACCGAGTTGGTCGGTCCCCATCGGATGCTCAGCCGACGGCGAATCGAGACGGTTGAACAGGTCCTGTTCATTCGGCCCTTCCGGTGCAATCACCGGTGCGAAGATTGCCGAGAGGACGACCACACTGACGAACAGCAAGCCGACCACGTTGAGCCGATTGCTGAGGAAGCGGCCGAGTCGCCGCGAGTTCTTCACCGAACGGTAGCGACGACGGGTCGTCGCGATGACCGACTGGTTCGCAGTAGAATCCTGGTTGCTCACGCACTCTCACCCCCAAACGAGATTCGTGGGTCAATGTAGCGGTAGGTCAGGTCCACGGCGAAGTTCGTCAACACGAAGATGACGGCGATGACGAGGACGAGTCCCTGAACGACAGGGTAGTCACGTGCGAAAATCGCATCGATGAGGAGTGCCCCCAACCCCGGTCGCTGAAACACGATTTCGACGATGACAGCACCGTTCAGTAAGTAGCCGAACTGGAGTCCGACGATGGTCACGACTGGAATGAGCGCGTTTCTGAGTGCGTGTTTGTAGATGACGATGCGCTCTCTGAGGCCCTTCGACCGGGCTGTGTCGATGTACTCTTCGTCGAGTACTTCGAGCATCGACGACCGGACTAACCGAGTGACGATTGCAGCCATCCCGGAGCCGAGCGTTATCGCTGGCAGGACGAGTGACTCAAGGCCACCGACACCCGCCACTGGGAACAGCCCCAACTGGAGAGAGAAGACGATGATCAGGATATATCCGAGCCAGAAGTTCGGCATCGAGACGCCCACCAGTGCAGCGAACTGACTGAGGTAGTCGGGCGCCTTCCCTTTGTGGACGGCACTAATGATTCCGGTCGGAATCGCGATCGTCAGTGCAACCGCCATCCCGGCGACTGCGAGTTCAAGTGTGGCCGGAATTCGGTTGATGATGAGCGTACTCACTGGCGTCTCCTGGTAGTACGATTCCCGAAGATTTCCCTGAAGCACGTCGGTCACCCAGTCGACGTACTGAATCGGTATCGGACGGTTCAGTCCCTCATTCTGACGAAACTGCTCGATTGCTTCGAGCGACGGCGTTCGTCCTCCCATCTGCTGGCGGAGAATCGTCTCTGCAGGGTCCCCAGGTGTGAGAAACAATAGGAGAAACGTGAGAATCGACACCCCCACCAGAACGAGCAACATAGTCGCCGTGCGACGCGCAACAAATTGGTACATTTCGAAGTGTTGTAGTGTCCGAAGTTACTGCCCGGTTTGTAGCCCCGTCCAGCGAGTCATCTCTGGGATAGGTCTGAGATCCATCGAGGAGACTCCATCCGACGCAGCGACGATGTACTCGGAGTAGTTGATCGGAACGACGACCGCCTCTTCCATGATGCGCTGGAGCGCCTGCTCGTACTTTTGTTCCTTTTCGGCCTGGTCGCCCGTCTGGAAGCCAGCCTGGATGAGTTGGTCGACCTCCTCACCGAGATTGTAGATGCCCGTTCCTTCTTCGTTGTAGAGGCGCTCGTTGACGTCACCCTCCGAGTGGAACGTCTCGTAAATCAGGTAGTCCGCAGCACCACTGTTTGTCCCCGAGGATTCCAAGATGAGATGCGGTTCTCCCGACCGGACTGTATCCTCGAAACTCGCCTCCTCTGTCACTTGGATATCGACCTTGACACCGATATCGTCGAACCACTGCTGAAGTGCCTGTGTGAGTAGTTCCCCGTCAACTTGCTGGTTCGAGAGGTGGAACTGGAGCGCCTCGCCGTCGTAACTGGACTCTTCGACCAACTCCTTGGCCTTCTCCACATCCTGCTCGTATGCTGGGAGTTTCTCGTGGGCCGACCAGAAAATGCTCTCTGCAACCGGGCCTTTCGCAGGCACGCCGATGTTTGAGAGGATGGTCTCGACGAGGTCCGACTGAGAGGTGGCGTAGTTGAGCGCTTGACGGAGCTTCGGGTCGTCCATCGGCGCTTTGTAGATGTTACAGCCGACGTACACTGCACCCGGTGAGAGTTGCGTGGTGACGTTCGTCCCCCCGTTGCTGTCGAGTTTCTCGACGCGGCTCTTCGGTGGGTCGAACGCGACGTCCACGTCCCCATTTTGCAGAGAGAGTGCGCGCGTGTTCGGGTCCGTGATGACACTAAACGTCAACTCGTCCAGCGACGGCGTCCCGTTCCAGTAATCGTCGAACCCTGACGTCCGAACGCGTTGTCCTTGTGTCCGCTCTTCGACTTGGTACGGGCCAGTCCCGATTGGTTCGGTGTTCTCCCGACTCCGGTCTGGGTGCTGGATTGCGATCATGTTGTGTGCAATCGTTCCGGGGAACGTCGGGAACGGATCGGACGTCTCGAATTCGACAGTCGTCTCATCGATTGCTGTCACGCTACCTGATTCGACGTGGAGCCATCCGGGGGCGTATGACCACTCGTTGAGCACCTGCTCGAACGACCAGACCACGTGTTCTGCGACGAGATCCTCCCCATTGTGGAACTTCACGCTGTCTCGGAGCGTGAACTCCCACGTCGTGTCGCTGGTCGCTTCCCAGTCGGTCGCGAGCCACGGTTCCAACTTCATTTCCTCGCTCACCCAGATGAGTGGCTCGAGGATGTTCGTGTAGTACGGACTCACCCCACCGTACACCTGCCAGACCCCTTCAGTCGGGTCCATCGACAAGGCGACGTTTGCTGATCCGCCGGTAGCCGTCGAGTTGTTGCCGGAACTACTGTTGTTGTCTGTCGACGACCCGTCACCAGTTTTGGTCTCACTACTGTATGGGTCATCGTTGCCACCCCCGTCGCCCGAATCTCCCGCACATCCTGCGATACTCACGAATCCCCCTGCCCCAACTGCCCCCAGTAATGTCCTGCGGGTGATACTATCTTCCATGGGTATGACTCACATCTACCATAGGTTGTAGATAAAGATACCCCTTCCAAACGCGCAATTCTTTATATTCACCCCCATAATGTAATCACTGCAACAGTGTGAGGTGGTTTGCAAGCGCGGCGGCGATTTTATTTTCTGCTCGTCTGAGATGCTCTTCTACAGTTCGCCTGTTCACCCCCAATTCATCGCCTAACTTTGCTGTGGTCGTCTCACGCGGAAGTTCGTAGTAGCCCCTCGTATGTGCGATTCGGAACGTCTCGAGTTGTCGGGCCGAAAGTCGTGGAAGGACATCGTCCAGACCGAGAATGGGAACCTCTGGATGGAGACCGTTGATTTCTCGCTTGGCCAATACATTGACCCGTGTTTCTTGTCTGAGGCCATTATACACAGCAGTGAGCGCTGCCGGGTCAAGCGCGAGAACCTTGCTCTGCTTTCGTCCGCTTTCGTAGATTAAGGGAGGCAGTGAGAGACAGCCCTCATTCGCCAAATGAGTCTCTACGAGTGTCTGTTCTTCTTGACGCAGACACTGGTCGGTCACTGTGACAAGTTGATTACCCTCCTGAATAGATTCCTGTAACCCAACTTGTTCCTCCAACTCCGAGCGCAAATCATCCATCCGTTCTGACCGGACATACAGCAAGTCACAGTGCTCATTGCACCACAACTGGATAGCAGCGTCGTACTCTCGAGAGAGTGCAGCGACTAGTCCATCTGCTTGGAATTCGAATGTCGCCTCATACATACGGGAGAGGATAATTCCACCCAAATAAAACATACTCAGGACTCTTGCCAGAAGTAGCGTCCGCCCCATTCACCAGTACAGGGACCTCTGTGGTTGTCAGGAGCCGCGACGAATCTCAACCATCCGGTTTGGTACTAAACACTGATAGAGGGTAGCTGGTCAAAAGATGGGAGAGAAAGCAGTTCACGCCCGAATAGAGGTGTCGTGATTAGGCGTGGCTTGTGTACCCAGCATCTTCCGCGGCGCGTACGAGTTCATCGGTATCGGCGTCGCCTTCAATGCTCACCTGTTCGGCTTCGCGATCGGCGCTGACATCGGTAACGCCAGCGACTTCGTTGAGGGCATCTTCGACAGTCTGCTCGCAATGTCCACACGTCATTCCTTCGACGGTGATGGTCTGAGTCATTCCATACTCAAGTACGGGAGGGTCATCTTTGTGGTTTGTTGCTTCGAGGCTAGTGTAGTGAACTATCGAAACTTTGTATTCGTAAGCCACCTACGGACAACAGTAATGGGTGGGCGGCTCAAATTCGCAGTAACATGCGCGAGTTAGACGACACCGACTTAGAGATACTCTCGCTGTTGGCTGAGGATGGTCGACGGCCGTACAGTGATATTGGAGAAACAGTCGGCCTCTCTGGACCTGCCGTCTCCGATCGAGTCAAGCGCTTAGAGGAAGCCGAGGTCATCAACCGATTCACGATCGACGTCAACCGCGGAATCCTGCGTGCTGGTGTGCCTGTGTTCGTTCGCGTGAAGCCACAGGGTGAGGAAATCGAACAGCTTCGCGAGCGTCTCGCCGACGCCGAGGGAGTCGAACACCTCTTCGTCACGGTCAACGGTGAGGTGTGGTTCTACGGCAGGTCAGAAGCCCAGAACGTCAGAAATTGGGTCAATGGACTCCTCAAAGATATCTCGACGACTGACTACTCGGTCACGCTCGTCGATGATGTCGAGTGGACACCGTCGATCGACGGGACGGAGTTCGCACTGTCGTGTGCTGAGTGTGGAAATACCGTCGATAGCGAGGGTGAATCGATACGGCTCGACGAGAGCGTCTATCACTTCTGCTGTCCGTCGTGTCGCTCTCGGTTCGAAGAGCGCTACGAACGGTTCGACGCCGAGGCGTGAGGGGTTTCGCCCTGTTCGCTTAGTTCTCGTAAGAATACGACGCGCAGAACGACAGTCTCGAAGTAGCAATTCGTGAAAAGGAGGAACCCGTACTAGGTATCAATGAGTCAGCGAACAGCTCACCTCACCATCACGGGGATGTCCTGTGCGAATTGTTCAGGTTCTGTCCAGGACGCTGTCGAATCTCTCGATGGTGTCTCCACGGCGAACGTCAACTTCGCCACTGACGAAGGGTCGGTCGAGTACGACCCCGATCAGGTATCGCTCGGTGCAATCTACGACGCGATCGACGACGCCGGGTATGGCGTGGTCTCAGAGTCGGTGAGCATCGGAATCACCGATATGACGTGTTCGAACTGTGCCGAGACGAACGAGACTGCACTCGAAGGGACACCGGGCGTCGTCGAGGCGACCGTCAACTACGCCACGGATGAGGCACAGGTCGTCTACAATCCTGCAGACACGTCTATCGAGGCGCTGTACGACGCCATCGAGGCCGCTGGGTACTCACCCGTACGTGAGGAGTCGGCTGACGGAGGTCCGGACGAGGACGCCCGCGATGCCGCTCGGCGAGAGGAGATTCGACGGCAACGTCGATTGACACTGTTCGGTGCCGCCCTGTCGGCGCCTATGCTCTTCTTCCTCGTCGAGAAGTTCCTACTCGGTGGCGGAATCGTCCCCGAGACGGTCTTCGGTGTCGAGTTTGGGTGGGTCGAGTTCGCCCTCGCGACGCCCGTCCAACTCATCCTGGGATGGCCGTTCTACAAGAACTCCTACAAGGCACTCGTGAAGAACGGCCGCGCCAACATGGACGTACTCATCGCACTCGGGTCGAGTACGGCGTACGTCTACTCTGTCGCCGTCCTCGCAGGACTCATCGCTGGCGGGATGTACTTCGACACGGCGGCGCTCATCCTCGTGTTCATCACGCTCGGGAACTACCTCGAAGCTCGTTCGAAGGGACAGGCTGGTGAGGCACTCCGAAAACTTCTGGAGATGGAAGCCGAGACGGCCACCGTCGTCGACGACGACGGAAACGAACAGGAGATTCCACTCGAAGACGTCGAGGTCGGGGACCGGATAAAGGTCCGACCCGGTGAGAAGGTCCCCACCGACGGCCGAGTCGTCGACGGCCAATCGGCGGTCGACGAGTCGATGGTGACCGGCGAGTCCGTCCCCGTCGAGAAGGGCGAGGGTGACGAGGTCGTCGGGTCGACCATCAACGAGAACGGCGTCCTCGTCGTCGAAGCGACGAAGGTCGGGTCCGATACGGCGCTCCAACAGATCGTCCAGACGGTCAAGGACGCTCAGTCGCGTCAGCCAGAGATTCAGAACCTCGCCGACCGAATTTCGGCGTACTTCGTTCCCGCGGTCATTTTCAACGCGCTGCTGTGGGGCGTCGTCTGGTATCTGTTCCCCGAGGCATTGGCGGGATTCATCCAGTCGCTTCCACTCTGGGGACTGGTCGCCGGTGGCCCCGAAGTTGCTGGAGGGTCGATTTCAGTCTTCGAATTCGCAGTCGTCGTCTTCGCGAGTGCGGTACTCATCGCCTGTCCCTGCGCGTTGGGGCTGGCGACCCCAGCCGCGACGATGGTCGGCACCACTATCGGTGCGCAGAACGGTGTGCTGTTCAAAGGCGGTGACATCCTCGAACGCGCCAAGGACGTCGACACCGTCGTCTTCGACAAGACGGGGACGCTCACCGAGGGTGCGATGGAACTGACCGACGTGGTCGTGTTGGACGGTGATGGTGGACCCGTCACAGACGGTGGCGAGGCGGCAACGGATGGCGGTCAACTCACCGCTCAGGACCGGCTTTCAGAAGAAGACGTCCTCCGACTGGCCGCTACTGCAGAGAGTGGCAGTGAGCACCCACTCGCACAGGCCATCGTCGAGGGGGCCGAAGAGCGCGATATCGACATCACCGACCCGGATGACTTCGAGAACGTTCCGGGCCACGGAATCAAGGCGACAGTCGGCGACAGCAAGGTGCTCGTTGGCAACCGGAAGCTCCTGCGTGACAACGATATCGATCCCACTCCCGCGTCAGAGACGATGGAGCGTCTCGAAAACGAGGGGAAGACGGCGATGCTCGTCGCCTACGAGCAGGAACTCGTCGGTGTGGTCGCCAACGCGGACACGGTCAAAGAGAGCGCGAAAGACGCCATCACCCAACTCCACGAACGGGGTGTCGACGTGATGATGATCACCGGCGACAACAAGCGGACAGCTCACGCCGTTGCCGAGCAGGTCGGCATCCCCCGTGAGAACGTCCGGGCAGAGGTGCTTCCCGAAGACAAGTCCGACGCCGTCGAGTCGATTCAGGACGACGGGCGTCGGGCGATGATGGTCGGTGACGGTGTCAACGACGCTCCGGCTCTCGCTGTTGCGTACGTCGGAACCGCCATCGGGTCGGGGACGGACGTCGCAATCGAGGCGGCGGACGTCACATTGATGCGGAACGACCCGGTGGACGTCGTGAAGGCGATTCGTATCTCCGATGCGACGCTCTCGAAGGTCAAACAGAATCTCGTCTGGGCACTCGGCTACAACACGGCGATGATTCCGCTCGCATCGCTCGGCCTGCTCCAGCCGGTGCTCGCGGCGGGTGCGATGGCGTTCTCCAGCGTTTCGGTGCTCTCGAACAGCCTACTGTTCCGGACGTACACCCCCGACCACGACTACAAGCTCCTCGGGTGGTTCCGCCGATAGTCGGCTTTCTACTACCAACGTCCACCGACTCTCCTCCACAGTTCTTCAGCTATCACGAACAACTCGTGGGCTTGGTCGCGCGAGGGAAAGTCAGCCCACACCGTCCGTGTGGATATCTTGTCAGCGCCATGCGCTGACGACGAGTCGTACTCTCGCTTTACCTACAGCGGTGCGAAATCTGGCTCAGGAGTCGGTCGACACTCGTCCCAACCCTCCCGACTCGTTAGGTTTGACTCGAGGAGTGTCACCGCATTTTCGCCCTGCGACTGGAACTCCAATCGCAGAGATACTGAGGGCAGAAGCGACTCCAGACGAGTGACGAGGTAATGCGAGCACATCGAAGGCGATACAGACGAGGAGCTGACCGCTCTTCGGATTCTCGAGTTCGACTTTCATACTTTGACTCGCCGTCGCAGGAATCCTCGTCCAATAGATGGCCGAGCGACCGTCGACTTAGGACAAGCGTGGCGGCGCTCTACCTTCTTCGTCGGAGCGGACGGGATTCCAGTGAGCGTCCGTGACTTGGCCAGAGCGATGCTCATCATCGGATAACGAGCGGAAGACGACCTGGCTGAGCTCACAGCTCCGGCACTGCGGTGAAGAGTAGGACGAACGCGTTCACAGTCAGCAGTGCGAGGACGAGCCACTGAAACACGCGCTCGGGAATGTTGTCGAAGATGTAGACGCCGGCCCAGGCACCGACGAATACCATCGGAATTGCGACCGTTGCTTCGACCAGCAGCGGGGTCGTCACGGCCCCAGTGTAGGAAAGACTGCCCAACCGATACAGCATGAGGGTCCCGAAGAAGGCCGTGAACGTCGCCTTCATCTCCTCGTCGCTCCAGAACCCGCTGGCTGACATGAACGCGCCGTAGACGATCATCGGTGGGCCTGGGACGGCGACGGCCCCGCCGAAGACGCCGGCGAGAAGACCGGCCGTTGCGCCGATGGCGTTCCCCGGGCGGTAGTCTTTAGCCTCGATCCAGTCCGTGACGAACTCGGACTGCTGGGTCGCACCGACGACGATGACCGCCAAAACGAGGACGGCACCGATAGCGACGCGCATCTGAGCCCCGTCGAACTGGCTGAAGACGTAGATACCCAATGGCATCCCGACGACGAGGCCACCGACGGGGACGACCCACTTTCGCCAGTCGAACGCCCCACGCACGCTCCACCAGACACGCGCGTTGCTCACCACCGCGGTCGCCGTGAAGATGATCGACGCACTCGATGGCGACCGGAACAGCGGCATCAGTCCCATCGACACCTGCGCAAAGCCGAACCCGGCGATACCGTGAACGAGAGAGGCCACGAGAATGACCAACGTAGACAGTCCCGTCGTCACCCAGTTGCTCGTCATCGGTGCGGTCCTCGTCCCCCGAGTAGTACACACATCGATACGCTGTGAAGTTCGACTCCCTGATTCACGCGATTTGTGCTTAACAGAGGTGTCTCAACATCATCCCTACTCTTTGGAATTGCATCTATCGCGCATTCTTACCCAACTAAAGCAAGCCGTGATTGTTGAGTCCGGCAATGCACAGACGTTATAAATCCGTTTTAGGCGCCAATGGTCATTTTACAGTGAGTTTGGAATTGCAACCACAACACATGAATGGGGTGGCGTCGTACTACCCGTAGCTAGAGCATGAGCGGGAGTGAGAGAGCTATTGACGAGTGGAGGACTTTGGGTGGCGAATCCGTCGACAACAACGGGGACGAGCCCGATATCGTCTTTGCACACGTCAGCGACCTTCACGGCCAGTTGACGCCCCGCTACCAGGTCTACTACGACAATCCGACCTCCACGCCAGACTTCGAGTTCGGTGACGACGACCGTGTGATAAAACGCGGTGGGGGCATCCCGCTGCTGGCTGCCAAACTCGATCAGCTTCGTGCCGACCACGAGGTGTGTACGGTGATGAGCGGCGATACGTTCCACGGTGCGGCCGCCACGACGTACACCGATGGTCGGGCGATGCTCGATCCGATTAACGACCACGTCGAACCCGACGTCTACGTCCCCGGCAACTGGGATTACTCGAACGACGCCGCCGAAGACGGCAAGCTTCTAGAGCTGATGGACGGCCTCGACGCGCCTGTGCTCGCGAACAATCTCTACGACTACGAGACCGACAGCCGATTGTACGATGCGTATCGGCTCCTCGACATCGGTGGTCTCTCCGTCGGCGTCGTCGGGATGACGAATATCTACGTCGATCGGATGGCGCCCGCGTTCTACGAGGGGAAATACCGATTTGGGAAGCATCCTGCACTCCTAGAGGAGTCCGCACAGGCTGCGCGCGAGGACGGAGCGGACGTCGTCGTCGCGGTCACAGAGATAGGGCTTCCCTGGATGGTCCAGGCCGCCAAGGACTGCAGTAGTATCGACGTGATGTTCAGTGCTCATACGCACGAGTACACGTACGACCCCATCCTCATAGAAGAGACCGAGACGGTCGTCGTCGAGTCTGGGATGGGTGAGGCACTCGGTCGCGTCGACGTCCGTATCCGTGAGGGGAGCGTGCAGTTCCGTCATCACCTCTACTGTCTGACCGAAGACGGTGAGTACACCCCCGACCCCGACCCGGCGGCGACGGAGACGGTCGAGTCAGTCCGAGCACCGTTTTTCGAGGACGATCCTGAGTTCGAACAAGGAGCAGGAACGCTCGACCAGCCGCTCGATACGGTCGTCGGGCAGACGAAGACACCGCTCTACCGGCAGTCGTTCCTCGAGAGCGCGTGGAACACGCTGTTCAACGATGCACTCCAGGCACACTTCAACACCGACCTGGCAGTCTGTCACGGGTTTCGGTACGGGACGGCGATTCCGGCCGGTGACATCACGCTGGAGCAGTTGTACACGTTCTTCCCGATGACGACCCCCGTCGCCCGTGGCGTCGCGTACGGCCAGCAGTTAACGAGTCACATGGAAGAGTTCCTCGAAGACAACTTCACGCCATATCCATACAATCAGGAGGACGGTCGCGTTAGGAACTTCTCCTCGAACGTCGAAGTGACCGTCGACCCAACAGCAAAGCGCGGTCGTCGACTCGTCGAGATGCGCGTCAACGGCGACCCCGTTGACCCCGAGGAGACATACTCGGTGGCGACGTTCCGTCGGCCTGGCGACCCCGAGCGAGACCTCGGTAACTGTGGATTCCCGTTCCAAGACGTTGAGATTGACGAGGGAACGATACCGGTCGACATCGTCGCCGAGTATCTCGATGCGCACTCACCCGTCGATTACGAGGTAACGGGGCTTGTCGAGTCCGCCGATGACGGTGGTCACGTCCAGAACACGCCAGCAGACGGACCGTACCCGTTCATCCAACCGGGCGTCGACTACCGGTCTGGCGACGCGTACTGCGAGACGGCGATGATTCCCCGAGGGAATATCTTCCCAGAGGAGGGCCGAAACCGGAAACGGTAGCCAGCGATGAGAGCCGCCGAGGAATCGGACGACGAACGACGAAAACGAAAGAACAACGATGGTCAACAAAATCACCGCCCGCCAACTCGCAGAGAAGATTGACACCGACGAACCGTTCACGCTCATCGACACCCGCCCCGAGGAGAGCTTCGAGGCGTGGCACGTGCCCGACGCAAATAATGTCCCGTACGATCCCCGCGAGGGCCTGAGCGAGGACCAACTCGAGGAGGTGGATGCGATGGTCGAGAGCCGACCCATCGTCGCGATGTGCGGGAAGGCGCTAACCTCGACACCGTTCGCGTTCGATCTCGACGAACGTGGCTACGAGGACGTAGCTGTCGTCACAGGTGGCATGGAAGACTGGAGCAAACTCTACGAGGTGGCCCCTATCGAAACGACGAACGACGACCTCGTCGTCCGGCAGGTCCAGCGCCGCGCAAAGGGCTGTCTCGGGTACGTCGTCGGGTCAAAACGGACGGGCGAGGCCGTCGTCGTCGACGCGACCAGACAGACCGACCAGTTCAAAGTTGCCGCTCAGGATGCCGGCCTCTCGATCGAGCAGGTTCTGGATACACATGTCCACGCCGACCACATCTCCGGCGGTGCGGCGCTCGCCAACGAGGTCGGTGTTCCGTATCACCTCGGACAAAAGGCCACTGAGCGTGGCGTCGAATACGAGTACGAAGCGCTGTCCGACGGCGACGTTATCGAACTCGGTGACATCGAGATCGAAACACTCCACACCCCCGGCCACACGTCGGAGATGGTGAACTACCTCGTCGACGGCGAACTCCTGTTGACCGGCGACACGCTGTTCGTCGACTCGGTCGGGCGGACGGAACTCCAGTTCGGTGAGGACGATGCGTCGCGAGGGGCCGGACTCCTCTACGACTCCTTGCACGACACCATTCTCGACCTCCCAGAAGACACAAAGATACTCCCCGGACACCTCACCGTTACCAACGACGGGCGCTACGAGAATGGCGCTCCCGGCGAGCCACTGCTGGCACGGCTCGGAGACTTGCGCGACGAGTTGGACCTCCTCGGACTCGACCGTGAGTCGTTCGTTGAGCGACTCTCCAGTGACACGCCCGAAAAGCCGCCGAACTACGAGACAGTCATCGCCATCAACACCGGTAACGAGACGGTCGACGACGAAGGTGAGGCGACAGAGCTCGAACTCGGACCGAACAACTGTGCAGCCTGACGAACCGCGGTCGCTCTCTCGTCGCAGACTCCTCCAGTGGGTGGGAGCGAGCACCCTCGGTGGGCTGGCTGGCTGTGCCAGCCAACTACCGGGATTCGGCGATGATGCCGATGGGAGTGCGGTCACACCACGCCCGACTGTCACGGGTGATGCAGACACTACTGTCAGCCTCACTGCGAGTGATGGGGCCATTCGGCCAGCTACCGACCAGTCCACGACGACGTGGCTGTACGAGGGCCAGTTCCCCGGCCCCGAGCTACGGGTTCAGGAAGGCGACGTACTGAGCGTCGAACTGAACAACGACCTCGACGCGGAGACGACGATTCACTGGCACGGCGTTCCCGTGCCGAACTCCGTCGACGGTGTTCCTGAGGTAACGCAGGAGCCGGTTGCTTCCAGCGACTCGTTCACCTACACGTTCCGCGCAGAACCCGCAGGAACGTACTTCTATCACAGTCACGTCGGCCTCCAACTCGATCGTGGGTTGCTCGGTCCGCTCGTCGTCGAAGAACGCGATCCCCACGTCGAGTACGACTACGACTACGTCGTCGTCTTTGACGACTACCTTCCCGGAGAACCGACGCTACCGTCGGATGAGGGTGCGGGCGGCGGAGGGATGGGAGGAGGTGGAATGGGTGGGGGGATGATGGGCGACGTTCGCCCTCCCTACGAGGGGTTGCTCGTCAACGGTCAACTTCCGGAAGACCCACCGACCTTCGATGTCACCGAGGGTGACCGCGTTCGATTCCGGTTCGTGAACGCGTCCAGTGCGACGGTCTTCGGCGTCCGTATCACCGGTCACGAGCTGAACGTCACGCACGCCGATGGTCGGCCGGTCGATCCGGTCGCCGTGGACTCGTTTGCCTTCGGTGCTGGCGAACGGTACGACGCCGTGGTGGAAGCGACGAATCCGGGTTCATGGTTCGTGCAAGCGGACGCGCTTGACGGGGACGAACCACCTGCCAGAGCCGTCCTGACCTATGACCAGTTGGATGGCGTTCGCAACCCAGAGACGCCGTCTTCTTCGGGTACTCGGTTGCGCTACGAAGACCTTCGAGCGGTTACCCCACTCGATGGCGTCGATGGAACTCCCGACCGGACGTTCGATCTGACGCTCTCGCGTGGGAGGGGCCAATCGTACACGTGGACCATCGACGGTCAGGCTTACCCGGACGCTGACCCGCTCCGAATCCATCCCGACGAGCACGTACGGATTCACATGGAGAACCAAAGCCCGGTGGTCCATCCGATGCACCTCCACGGTCACTTCTTCCGGGTCGGGGACGCTATCAAGGATACCGTGATGGTCCCTGGCCACATGGGGGAGGTGACGCTGGACTTCCGTGCGGACAACCCTGGTCGATGGCTGTTCCACTGCCACAACCTGTACCACCTCGATGCAGGGATGGCTCGTGTGATAGAGTACGTCGAGTGAGAGAGTTGGGGCTAGTTCCTAACTGCCCTCTGACCGTGGACCACTCTATGGCAGAAGAATCGGACACCGTTCGGGTCTGGCTGGTCGAACGCGGGTACAACAACCGGGACCTCATCATCTTGAAGTACGCCACTCCTGCGGGAGAGCGCGTGTACCGAAAGGAGCTCTCAGTCCACGCTGTCGATACGTCGACGGTGACTGCGGCGAAAGATGTCTCTGAGGATGACCTCTCGTCGGTCGATACAGCTGAGACTCAGCATCGCTTCACCGAGGAGGTCAAACGGATGCAATCGAAGCACGCCCCCGACGACACCGTTTGAGTGGCCCGAACGTATCGACCGCCAAGGTGGTCTCGGCGACCTCGCAGATTGGAGATATAGCTCCGGGCCCATCTCTATGGTATGCGAAATCATCACTCGTCACCTCACGACCACGAAGCAGATGGACCAGATGCTCGGCCTACGTCGTCACCGCACTCGTCGGCCACTGGCCTGTCACTCGCCGCGGATGGTCTGCAACTCGTCACCGACGACACGACGTTCGAACCAGGGACGCTTGTCGACTGGGCGTTCCGAATCCTCGATGCGGACGGCACACCTATCGATACGTTCGACGACTCCCACGGTCAACTGAGTCATCTCATCATCGTCCGTCGGGACCTCATCGAATTTCAGCATCTCCACCCCAGGCTGGGCGACGACGGAACGTGGTACGCTGAGCGCCTGGTGCTCCCATCCCCTGGCGTCTATCGTGCGTTCGTCGACGTCGTTATCGATGGCCGAGCGACGACGCTCGGTCTCGATCTGTTCGCTGCAGGCGAGTTCGCCGTTGACGAGACGTGGGACTCGACAACTCGCGTCAAGACCGATGGCTACGAAATCGAACGGCAAGTCGACCGAATTGACGCGGATGAGTCGGCTTTACTCTCCTTCACCGTCCGTCGAGCCGATGGTACCATTCCCGACTTGGATCCGTATCTCGGGGCCCGTGGCCATCTCGTCGCACTGCGGCGTGGTGACCTCGCATACCTCCACGTCCACCCTCGCGCTGAGACACAGCGCGAAGGGGTCGTCGAGTTCGACGTGACGTTTCCGACGCCCGGCGACTATCGAGTGTTCTTACAGACGAAACCGGACAGTCACCTCATCACAGCGCCCTTCGACGTCGACATAGACCAGTGAGCGATTGAGCGAACATAGTTCGACTTTGGACAGTGGTTCACGATACGGAGGTGAGTTCGCATTCGTAGACCACCTTTAGGTCACCACAACCACCGCTAAGAACAATTTCAGTGAGAGAGGCATTCGAACCGATGTGTATGGACCGAGTCGAGTACGCAATACAGACACTCATCGCGCTCCCGACAGTACTCTTCGCAGTGCTGTGCTGGTTCCACCGCTCGGAGTCGGTCACAGAGGCCGGCCAGAGTGAGCATCCACAGACCGTAGACTGAGTCGGTACCTTCCATCACTACGCTCGTCTTATATCGGGGTGCTAACCAAGAGTAGGGGGCGGTGACCGAATGGGCATTGACTGCCAGCGATACCTGAGTACCAATTCCTGAGTGGTCGGTATAAAAACGACCAGAGATACGGCGCAGGCGACCTTTCGAGTAGCTCAGCCATCTCGAAGCTATGACGCCACCCACAGATTCTCCTTTGGCCCGCTCGGAGAGACAGCTGCGTGACGATTCAGCTCTCGAACTCGAAGATGGTCGATCTCTTCAGTACCGTGAGCACGGGTCCCGCGATGATACAACAGTCTTGTTCTTCCATGGAACACCTGGATCGCGCGTCTGTATCCCAACTATCGACACCACTTCGAACACTGACGTTCACCTCATCACAGTTGACCGGCCCGGATATGGACAGTCAACAGAACATCGCGATCGAGCGCTCTCTGACTGGGCTGCGGATATATCGGAGCTAACTGATACGCTGGGGATCGATGAGTTCGCTGTCGTCGGGCTCTCTGGCGGTGGGCCACATGCTCTCGCCTGCGGTGCTTCACTCCCGTCTCGGGTCCAAAGTGTCGGGGTCATCAGTGGGATGGCGCCAGTGAGATGGGGAACGACGAGAGGGATGTCCACATTTAACCGATTTGGGTTCCTGGTAGCTCGGTATCTTCCAGCACTGCTACCGTTTGTGCTACGTCCGATGGCTCGAAGATCCCAATCGGATCCCACGTTAGTCATCGACGCCGCCCGTTCTCGGTACGCAGAACCTGACCAGAGCCTCTTGGACGATGCGACGATTCGCCGTTGCATGACGAGCGAACTCACGGCAGCGTATCAGCAAGGGGTCCGGGGCCACGTTGACGATCTAGTCGCACTTAGTCAGGACTGGGGGTTCGATGTCGGCGATATCGACGTTCCTGTCCGATTGTGGCACGGTGGGAAAGACCGAAACGCACCGTTCTCGATGGCGGAGCGACTTGCCCGACATATCCCACAGAGTGAGCTTCGAGCTTTTCCCGACGAGGGACACCTGCTCGTCTATCGCCACTTCGAGACAATTCTTCGGAGTCTCGTTCAAACCTCTCGGTGACCATCCACTCGACCTGCCGCTTGTCGCCCGTTGGCTTCTAATGGGGCTTCGGACATAGATTGATACTGTGAGGAATCGACCCTTCGTGCTGACCAGGTGGGGTTGACAATCTTGCTTCGATAGGTTCCTCACAGAACCCGTTGATATTGGGGATACGATGCGACTCCTCCGCCTCGTGCTCGATTCGGCACTCCTCTCGCCGAGCACTGCAGCGTCACAGGGAGTAGTACTGAACGTTCAGTACCTCCCGGATGGGACCGTCATGGAACTCTCCGCGGTGGAGGGCGACCTCGAAGCGATTCTGAGTCAGTTGGAAGACGCTCAAGAGACGGAGGCATTCGACCATCTCGGTACAAGCGGTGCTCGCCATTACATCTTCCAATATGGGCGTCCCCATGCTGAAGTACGGGCACTAATCGATCTACTCGAAAAACACCGACTCATGATCGCCCTCCCGATTCGGTTCGACAGTACGACAGAGGCCACTGTCGACGTATTGGGGACGTTTGACGCGCTCAAATCCGCATATGACACGTTCTCGCCCGAGATGAAGCGCCGAACTAGTATCGAACACATCGGTGAGTACACCCCGGCTCGATTGGGTATCCGGTCGGTCCTGACAGAACGACAGCGTGAGGTGCTAGACGCAGCAGTGGCGACGGGGTACTATGCAACGCCCCGTACGGCGACCGCTGAGGACGTTGCGAACCGTGTTGGCTGTGCACCCAGTACTGCCTCAGAACACCTTCGGAAACTCGAAGCCAGAACGTTCGGTCAACTCACGACTGCAGATTCGTCCTAATCGAATCTGGTTGTAGAAGGACGACACGTTGACAACACGACTCCGTTTCATCTAGAGTGAGGTATGCTGCTGGTATGCTTCGTACAGAGCTGGTATACCGAGTGGGAACGCGAGGACGCCGAAGATTGCAAGCGAGTGTGTAGCGAATTTCGCGTTCCGATATATGAGGAGCGTCGCTCCGACGCCAAGCAATGCAACTGCGTACGCAAGGTTACTCCAGAGCGGGATGTACGTCGAACAGTACCCCCAGCAGACGAGCGTATACGAGGGGGCGTTCCACGTCGCTGGATGGAGTTTGGGCCAGAAAAACCGACAGTACGTCGTCAGTGTGAACATAAACGCGACGGGAACCGCAGTGAACCATAACCGCGGAGTTGGGAAGCGCTGTCGCCCAGTACGCCGATATGCATCGATGATGGCCAACGGGAGTGAAAAGACGATGAGCCAGAGCCCGACCGTGTACGATACTGGCCAGTGTTCGATTCGTGGCTGAGCAAATCCGATGCGCATGGAGTCGGGGAGGGTCGCCCATGGAAACGAAGGGTCCGGCACCGGGTTCGTGATGAAGGCGAGCCCCATCAGAACCGCTCCCATCACGAACGCATATCCGCCGGTACGGGCACACTGTGCCAACACGAGTGGTAGTTCACGATGGGCCGTCTCGATCCCACCAATGGTGCGCGGATTCTGTGGTGAGTTGGGGACCATGATTGTCTGTTATGAATTCCTGTCGTTTTGCGGTGTGGCGTCTACACCTACGGTGTCTCTTCTTCGGCAGCCAGTCGTTCGTACTGCTCGGAGATTGCCGTCGCACACGACGAACAGCAGACGGCATGGCGGTCACCGCTGTCGACCTCGACGGTCTCCCCTCCTTCGGAAATCGTGTTCCCACAGATAGTGCAGACCAGGCCGAACGCATCTTCTCCACCGAGTTGCGGATGCCACTTGGATTCGGCGAGCGGTTCGACCGACCAGTCAGCAGTGTCGAACTCTTCCGAAAGGTCGCTGAGGAGGTGCTCAAGGTCTGAAGAGCTCATCAGGACTGTCGCCACGACCTTCCCACCGACTCCCCGGAAGACGTGTTCGACAGCATCGTGGTCAGCAAGTTCGCTTCCGAGAGCGGATGCTGTGCGCGGTGCTGTCGAGACGGTAAGCAACGATCGGTTGGTCCCAGAGAGCGCCGAACGGTCGATATCGACGGTGAACCGTCGGATAACACCCAGTTCTTCCAGCCGTTCGACCCGGTTCGAGACGGTCGGTGCGGAGCGGTCGACCTCGTCGGCAATCTCACGGAACGACCGCCGTGCGTCTTCCATCAAGAACGCGAGGATTCGTCGGTCGATGTCATCGAACTGTGCCATGAGAATCTAATCAGCCGACGATGCGCTCTCGCGCATCTCAGCAGGGTTGCTCATTCCTTCTTTGACCCCGAACTCCACGAGCAGGACGTTGACCGGCCACGCGACGAGGAAGCCGATCGACAGCGAGAACGCGAGTGCCGACCAGAACAGAATCTCACCCATGTGCGCGTCGGCGGCCAACAGCAGGTCCGTCCCGATGGCGAAGATCTCCATGACGGTGATGGACGGCGTCTCACTCAACAACGCGTCCCACGTTGCCTCCTTGAAGCCGACGCCATCCTGCATCAGCGGGCCGATGGTCAGCGCGTAGCCGAACAGGTACGCGAAACCGAACGTGATCGCTGCGACCCACCCGACAGTGAGTGCGAGGATACCCTGCGCTATCGTGATGCCGACGACCTCGCCGGCACCACACCCCGAGTAACAGTGCGCGGTCGAGCGAAACCCCCGTCGCCACAACGAGTCATGTGCGATCTGCGTTCGACCGGTGTACCAGTAGACGGCGAGTCCGAACGGCCCGGAATACAGCACGACGAGTGTCCAGACGCCCTTCATCATCGACCCGAGCGGCTCGTTGTTCGACCGGAGGTCCCACCACAACACGCCGACACACGCGAGGACGACGAGCGCCCACGTACCGACGATGACCGGGTCCGAGAGAATGGGCACGAGGACCTCCCGGGCCGGCTTCAGCGTGTGCTCGATTTGTTTTACGAGACCGCCAATCCCTTCGGGCGACTGTGCCAGTGGGGCCGCTGTCACCTCGACATCTTCAACCATTGCTCGTCACAGTGTTCGAACGCCTTTTTTAACGCATTTACCCCTTAGCTTCCAAAGCCAACGTTCGATACTGCGATACCTCCGATCCTGCCCGTGGGACGGTTTGGTGCCCACCCACGATTGATGGTTCTCCGATGAGCGCCGACCACGCGGACACTGTTTTTCGAAGGGCGAGTCCAGACGTCGCTCACTTTCGATTCCTAAACCAGTTGCGGGAGGATGATTCGTCCGACGGACGGCTCACGACCGCTGAGTGGGAGGTCTGCTCATACCGTATCAACGTAGTGCTGGCACACGGTGGTTCATTCTGTTAGCGAAAAACCGCTTGAAGCAGTCACCCGTTTATCGAAAGGCAATGGTACTGCAAGACCTCAGTCACCTCGACGAGAACACCCAGAACTGCATCGACGATTGTTTCGAGGCCGTCCAGGCCTGTGAGTGGTGCGCTGACGAGTGTGCGGGCGAAGGCGAGGAGATGGCCGAGTGCGTCCGGCTCTGTCGGGACGTCGCGGACATCGCCGCACTTTGTGCCCGGACCTGTCTCCGGCAGTCCGACTACAATCATGGCATCGCCGAGGCTTGTGCAGGCGCGTGTGAAGCCTGTGCTGAAGAGTGCGAGCAGCACGACGCCGACCACTGCCAGACCTGCGCGGAAGTCCTTCGAGAATGCGCCGAGAGCTGTCGGACGATGATGGCCTGATTGAGCGCAATCAGACACATAGACTCACTCGATGAATCAGGTTCGAAAACGCGTGATGCCTTGTGACTCCACTTGAGGAAGCAGCCGACACTCGGTGTACGGCTTCTCTCAAATCCAAATTTCAGGGATTATACTTGCTCTTCTTGATGTCGTCCCCCGGGACGAGAATCTGGCTGTTCATCGGTGACGGGGGTTTCCCAGAGGAGGATGACGGTCGACCCGATCAGGAGAACGATTCCACCGACACCCAGCGCGAACAGTGGCGAGACAGTATCTGAGATGAGGCCACTCCCGAGTTGGAATGGGATGACCGCGAGACCGCTGACCATCGCCATCGCACTCAGAACGGTTGCTCTGCCGAGCGAGTCGATTCGGTCGTTGATGTACTGTCCAGCGAGTGATCGAGTGACATCAGAGAGTCCTCGAATCAACAAGAACGTCGGTAACGCCAGAATCGGGACGAAATACATCGCGACGAGCGTCGTACCGACAGCGAAGGGTAAGACCACGAACCACGTCTGCAGGCCGACCACCCGCTTGATCGCTCCGGTGTAGTAACTGAGGAGCGCACCGACGAGACTGTAGGCAGCGTAGAACCACCCGAGCAGCGACTCAACCAGCGACTGACTGACGCCGAAATCGAGGACGACCGTCTGAAACACCGGCTGGAAGAAAATGAACACGAGGTACGAAACAGCCGCATAGAGGACGTAGTAGTACAGGAGAAACGCCCGGAGCGTAGGGTGCCCGAGGACGTCACTGACGATACCGACCGTCTGACGAAGACTCAGTTCATCGGATTCCTCCTGTTCGAACGACTCTGGTTCGTCGAGCGTCAGTAGAACGATGATACCCATCCCAGTAACACCAGCGGCGACGAACCACGGATACGAGAGGTCGATACTCCCTAGATACCCACCTAGAACTGCTGCACCGACCCCGACCGCCATCGACACGGCTTCGCCACGACCACGGATATGGGCGAAGTTGTCGGTCGAATCCTCATCAGAGAGCGTATCGTACAGCCATGCGTCCTCACTTCCCGAGCGGAAGTTATAGCCCATCGACCACAACACGTACAGCCCTGCTAGCGGGAGAAACGAATCGGCAAATCCGATACCGACGAGCGTGACAGTGATCAGCGTCGTTCCGACGAGCAAGCTTTGTCGGCGACCGATTCGGTCTCCGATGTACCCAGTCGGTATCTCACCGAGTAAGGTCGTGAGATTGTAGATGACTTCGAGAATTGCGATTTCCGTAAACGAGAGTCCCTGCGCGAGAAAGAAGAGATACATAATCGGCCGATAGAACTCGACCCCCTTCGTGGCCTTGTACAGGTAGTACTTGAGAATTCCACCTGCAGGCAGGCCAGATGCCTTTTCGTTCGTGAGCGCTCTCATTGAGTGACCCTCCCAACACAGGAGGAGAGCATATCAGCTGTTATTACTGAATTGATGAAACGGTCATACACACTGCTCGCAGAGTGTTGGAAATACCTCCTCATCGGCACACTTGTCTCGGTCGTGACAGTATTTCACCACC
>NZ_JALXFV010000007.1:265536-412947 GCF_023699475.1 Halomarina rubra
GCCCCACCTCCAATGACGAGATACGATCGGTTGTCTGGTGAGCAGTCCGAGTGCTCGATGCGGCCAATGTAGTATCGCTCATCTTGGTACGTCACTACGGTATTGATGATGCCATCGTACGACCCAGTCTCTTCAACGCGGACAGAGTCGTTGACCGGAAGTTCGTCACGAAGGGCGGTTTGCTGGTCCGCTGAGAGGTTCTCAAAGTCCTGCTGATGCGTGTCTTCGACTGTTTCGTTCGGCTGGAGATGGGTGATGTGGAGGCTACTTCCAGGCGTGCACGTGTTGGTTGCCTGCTCGTACAGTCCGAACCCTGCGGTGAGAGCGCCAACCACGACGAGGACACCTGCAAGTGCGACAACCGTATTCAAGACGGAAGGCATACGTCAGCGAGCGTACATCGGGGTAAATACCTTGTGACGCGTTCATACGGTGCTTCTCGATATTAGCTGAATATAGGCGCAAAGCCTCCCACCTCAACGAGCGAGTACGGGGAGCGAGTAGGTAGTATGCATTTGAAAAACTGCGCTTGGTTCTGACGCTAAACCCCCTGGGCGAGCTAAAGTTCACTTCCTGCTCTGGAAGTGCAAGTCGGGAAAGTGGTTGTCGCGGCGAGAGTACCCCAGAGGTGGAAATAGAGCCCAGATACGGCACACCTACAGCGGAAACGTGGGGTGTTGACCGCCCCACAACCGGTGGGCAATACTCCGTTAGCCAGTCCCCCAACAGCTCGGGGCGAGTACGGAGCTGTCCTCCTGACCAGTACTCTTATACGGACAACTACCCTCCACTGTACTAACAGAGACCGACTATGAGCGACAAAGCAGCCACCCTCTGGGAACGTGCCCTCAGCGACGAAGACGCAGTCGCTGCTCAGGCTCGTCTCGAAGAACGCAATTCGGACCTCGACTGGGACCGGGCGGCGCTTCGAGAGGACGACACCTCTACAGAATCTCCCCTTCTTGCCGACGACTGACGGCGGATGTTTCTTGTCCTAGATAGCAACGTCTGGATATACATAGCAACAGCATCCGAGTACCCTGTCGAGATCTATTCTGAGGCGCTCGGTGAACGGCTTATATTCAATGAGGGGATTCTCACTGGTGATTACCAGACTGAGGTCACCCCATATGTTGTCGAAGAAATCACGCAGGGACTCCACCGGTCAAAACGAGTAGACAATCGTGATGTCGATGGCGTGCTTGAAGAACTCTATGCGGTGATGGCTCACTGCAAATCGATTCGAGCAGAGTTTTCGCCTAGCGATGTCCGTGAACTGTCGCTCCACGAGACTCGGACGGAGCCTTCGACAGTACTACTCGGAAAGCTGCTTGGGATCCAGCCGAAGGACGTCCCGATCTTCCTGCAGGCATACAACAACCGATTCGAAAAACCACACATTCTCACCGATGATTCCGATTTCGCACAGGTGAGTCCTGCAGAGTATGGGCTGTCAACGATTTCCATCGAAGACGTAAACCTCTCTTGGGGTTCACCATAGGCGCGATTGTTATACCAAATCTGAGCCGCTACACAACCACCTGAAGGACCTCTTCAGCGAATTCCAGCACACACGTTGCTCTGTATTGGCGTATCCCTCTTTCACCGAGTTGAGGCCCTCAGAGATACCGGGCACTGATACTGACGTTAGCAGAGCTCTGCCAGCCGAACACTCGTTCGAGTGCAGAAATCGATGCCGCCTGCATCTCATAGTCGTGGTCTTCGCTTGCGGGATGGTGCGATTTGAACTCGCAGTACAACTCGTCGTATGATTCCAACATCTCAAAATCAAACAGGTGGTGGTCACCGATGTCATCAAGCACTGCCTCGGGAGTGCCGTCCAAGAGTTCTTGCTTCACTGCATCGTCACGGAACGGGTTCTCGACAAACGCGCCAGCAACCCACGGTTCATCGCCTGAGCCGAGCTGATCCGATTTCATAACCCGCTCGGTGACGTTCAATGGGATTGACTCAGAGAAGCCTGCTCGCAGCGAAGGGAGCGCACGGTCAGTGCCTGGAGTCAGTTCGTCGAACCCGAACTGAGCGGCGATTTGTGTGTAGCGCCGAGACTGCACCGGATGCCCGTCTGTTACAAAGCCAATTTCAAGTTCAGAGACGCCTTCATCACGGTCGTCGGCTTCTGTCCGCACGAATACGAGTTCGCTGTCAGATAACTCTGCGACGTACAATCCGAATTCTGTTTTATAGATGCTGAAGTCTGCACCCTGCCAACGGTCGGGCAGAGATGTGAGAGTCCGAGCATAATTTTCGAGACCTCGTCCGACCCACGCTCCTCCCAACTGGTGAATCGTAAACCAGTCGTCGATACTCTGATCAATGTGTTTGGCGAACCGCGTCAGGATAGTTCGTATCTCCTCGTTCGTTGCTCGCCGTTTCCCGACTGAGCGGAAGACAACCGGTTGACTGGGGATGTGGAGGCGAGGAAGACACGTGAGGTACTCGTTGATATCGCCGTCAGTTGTCTGAATCGACCGTGGACCGTACGGAAGATGGCTCGAGGAATGCGTACCAAGGCCGTCAGTTGCTTCGAGTGGCATTGGAAGGGCGTCAATGCCGTGCTGAAGTGTTTCAATATACGATTCTTCGACGGTCAAATTGTTCGCTTGAGCGTACTCTTTGACTCGCCCGTGGATGCTCCAGGGGATGTCCGCATTTGGTCTCATATACTTACATTCTCCAATCAGATAATAAAACTTTGGCACTGACCATACCCAGTGTCTATTCAGACGCAATTCGATGCAGCCTCTACAGATACGTCTCGCTTGTGGTCGACTGTACCTTGTACGAGGTTCCACTTTCACCGAGCTATTCCTAGCTTTATGCCAGTCGCGTAGCATGAGTGTGCCAAGGCAGAGTGGGTCACGGGGATGAGACTCACTCGGTCTTGAATATCGACCCATGTCACACGCGACCCAGACTGCACGAACAGAGACCGTTCTGTTAGAGAGTCCAGACCCGTTCGACGTGCTCGAGCAACTGCCGAATGCCGTGTTTCCGGTCCGAGCAAAAATCCAGTTACATCGCTCGCGCGAACACGATACGACGCACGAAACGTTCGAGCGGCCGTCGTATCCGGTGGCGGTTCAGGTTCCGACGACCGCGTACATCCCGGAGACGACGATCTACTTCGACAATCCCGCAGAGCGTCCTCGTGGAGATACGAAGGCGTGGACCGTCGACGAGGCGCTCGACGGACTCTCCGACGCGGTGGATGCGATTGTCGCAGAGTACCCTGTCGAACGAGAGGCGCTCGCCCTGTTGAGCGTGGACATCGTAGAGGTGCCAACCCACTTCGTCACCACCAACGCTGACTCTGGTACGCCACACGTCAAGCCGAGTCTCTACGACCGCCAAGGGGAGATGAGAATCGCTCACTTCCAGCGCGATGGGGCACTCTCGGCGACAGCGGTGCGCGAGGAGTTGAGCGAAACACTTCCCGGCCAGTCACGGTCTCCGATTCAGCTCACGGCTGTCGAACACGTGACTGCGAAGCCCTTCAGACAGGGTCAGCAATCACAGGGGTCTGCGGGGATTGCTCGCTACTACACTGAGCGAGACGCCGAGAACGTCGACGACCTGTCGCTCACGCCGGCGATCTACCGACTCCAGCACCTCGCTCGCGACGGGGATCGGAGTCGCCCACTCCGCCCGTCGCTTTCCAATCTGGAGGATCTCCTGCCGGTCATGTCTCGACAGGCCGACGACCTGTTGCGGCCAGTCACCTTTGCTGGCGAGGAACTCGAACGCTCGGTGTTCCACGCCGAAGAGGTGCTCCGATAATGACGGATAACGACTCTGAAGACGGGACAGGAGACAGCCCTCCCGACAACCACGGTGGCGGCCCGTGGCTGCCACCCGAAGCGAACGAACAGTTCGACCCGCTCGCGCACGCTGGGCTCGAAGCGACTACCGAGACGCCATTCGTCGTCGTTCCCCGGGGCGGCGCACGAGAGGTGGGTCGGAGTTGCTACCACGTCGAGACGCCTTATTCGACGTTTCTCATCGACTGTGGGCTCAACCAGGGCAGTGGCGGGCAGTTTCCTGACTTTCGCGGCCTCGACCGAGAACAAATCGATGCGGTGTTCCTGACCCACGCACACATCGACCACGCTGGTGGGCTACCAGTGCTGGAGAACCAGGGCCTGCTCGACGATGAAGCTCCAATTCTCACGACCGCGCCGACCGCACAGATCGCACATACAATGCTGGAGGACTCGCTGAAGATTCACCGGCGAGAGGCCCGACGACCGGGTCGGTCCCAGCAGTTCTGGTCGCAGGATGTCACCGACGTCTGTGCACGCTTCGAACCAGTCGACTACGGAACGGACCGCGTCGAAGCGTATGCACCTGTTTCGGAGAACGACCCCACCACGTTCGAACTCGGTGCAGCGGGCCACCTGCTTGGAAGTGCGTGGGTAGCGCTCCAGACGGCAGGCCACAGCATCGTGTTCTCTGGCGATCTTGGGGGACGAGCGGGCTATCTTCCGGATATTGCCAAGCCCCCGAGCGCTGATGCGCTCATCACCGAGTCGACGTACGGGAACAAACACTCCCACACCTCAACGAGTACGGCCCAGTCCAATCTCTTTGAGGCGATTGCAGAGGCTGTCGAACGAGGGGCACCAGTGCTTATCCCCACGTTCGCGGTCGGCCGCGCACAGATGATTCTGCTGTTACTCCAACAGCGTCTTCACACGCTTCCTGGGTCGCTCACAGACGACGTCCACATCGTGTTGGACGGTCTCGCCCAGGAGGTCACTGACCTCTACCATCTCCATGCGAGCGATGACTCGCTGTTCGACGAGAGTCTGGTCAACATGATCCACGAGAGTGGGGTCTCTCAGCCGTTTTTCCCTGACAACATCACCGTCCCTGACGATGACGCAGACCGACAACGCGTCTTCGACGCATACGACCCTGTAGAGGGGACGAACATCCCAATCATCATCGCCCCGTCGGGGATGCTCACCGGCGGGAACTCTCCCCGATACCTCGCTGAGCTAGCGGCACGCTACGACGATGCTGCAGTTGTCCTCACGGGGTACCAAGCCGTCGGGACCGCGGGCCGTGCCCTCCAATCCGCGACACGGGCGGATGGTGAAGCCCCGACGGTGACACCCGATATCGACCCCATCACCCCACCGGGCGATTGGCCGTCCGCAACCGGCTCGGTCGGGTGGGTCCAAGAACAAGAGACAGGCGACGCACGCCTCACGATTACCGTCCCGACTGAATGGATTACGACGGTCGATGGGCTGAGTGCGCACGCGTCACAGGCGGGCCTCCTCGAGTTCGCACGCCACGTTAGTCCAGACACCATCGGGTTGGTGCACGGCCCTCACTACGCTCAGGAGGCGCTCCAGTCCCACTTGGTTGAGAACGTCGAGACAGTCGATCAGGTGACGCGTCTCGCACCCCTCTCTCCATTGGCGATCAACGCCGAGACAGCCAACGAGATGACGACGAAGGCCCTCGAACCACAACCTTCTGAGCAGGCGACTCTCGATGACCAACTCGACTCGCTGCGAGAGACGATGACCGCACTCTCCAGCGCCGTCGCTGAGGACCGCAACAGCGGACTCACCGAAGCCGAGGTTCGCGCAATCGTCCGCGAAGAGCTAGAACGCACACAGCAGTAGCCACCGCTCGAAGCCGTCCACTTCCGGATGGCGACGTTCCGTGGGGGTACACGCTCAACCAGTCACGTTCAGACACGGTGCTCTTAGTCCCCACCGACTCCGCGAGTGGACCGGACAGAAGTATCGGCATCGAGGGTTCGACACGATACAGGGGATATTCAACATTGTCGACCAGTATTTGACACCACGGTTAAGTCAGGTAGACACTCAGCGAAGCGTGTATGACATCGACACCGACCTCACCACGCGGCTACCAGCGCTATCGGAAGTATCCAATCGGCCCCATCCCGATTTCACTCCTGTCGATTGGGCTCGCACTCGTTCCATTCGTGATGCTGCCCGTCGTCTCCGTCTGGGAGGCAGCTGCTGAGGCATCACCACTACTGACACTTGGGACGCTCCTGTTGATCGTTCCACTCGTCATTGTCCACGAACTAATCCATGCAGTCGTTGAGCGAGCGCTTGGCTACGAACCGACGATTCGATGGCGCTTGTGGAATCCGTACGTGGTGGCGAATCAGCAGGCGGTGACTCGCTGGGACAATATCGCGATACTGCTCGCACCGTTGGTTGTGATCAACGTGGTCATGGTAGCACTGCTGAGCAGCACCACGTCACCCATCCTCATCGCAGCCTATGTGTTCGTCCTACTGTGCAACACCACAATAGCAGCAGGCGACGTGGCCGGTGCTGTGTGGTTGCTCATCCAGCCTACGGGCACAATCGTCTACGTCGACGACACAGGCTACGAGCGGTTGCAGTTGTTCGCTCACCCGACCGACTAAACCGTTCGTACAGCCATCTGGAGAGTTGAACGACGAAACGACGACAAAGGAGATTGTTCGAACCTGCTTGCTCGGCCCTTCATGACGTCAGGCTCTCGTTGCGATTGCCCGCTTCCACGTCTTCGCACTCTCGTTGATTTCGCGTGCTAGACTCTCTGCTCGTTCAATCCCGACTGCTTCGAGTCCCGTTACGAGATGTGGTATATTCTCATCATCCGCCAGAGCGCTGAGTCCAGAGCCCTCAACGAACTCCATGATGCCCTCCTGCAGCTCCGGGTCACTGAACGTCTCCAGCGTTTCTTGATCCACCTCCAGTGGGAGGAAGTAGACCAGCTCCCCGGATTTCACAACCTCAAGCAGATTCACATCCTGTGCTGCTATCGCGTTTAGATAATCCCGTTCCGTGAATTCCTCCGACCCCGCCATGATTTTGTCTGCTGCAGTCCCGAACTTCCCCTTCTCATCAACACGAGAGGTCGCCCGCCGAAAATCAACGAGGGCAATGAGGGGCATGAACGCTCGATACTCCTCGTCGTACCTGTCGTAGATGTTCTGTTTGACCCACTCGTCGAGGTCCGCCTTCGTGGCATCACTGAGTCCTTCCTCTTCGACGATCCACGGGGGGATTATCCACGTGAATGCCGACACAGCCTGCGCGTCAAAGTCGGTCTCGATTGCTCTTCGGATGAATCTCGAGTCCTCCTCCTCGGGTGTCGGTAGGTCCTCGTGATTGGCTACCGGTGTGCCGTTGCCGACAGGTGCCTCGACAGCTGGTACTGGGAGTGGGGGTCCGCTTTGATTGGTGAAATTCAGCAATAGGAAGTGTGACGAGTCAGTTTGGCTATTCAGCAACGAATACGGGTCTATCTCCCGTGCCTCCAAGATCCGCGTCACCCGGTCGTACCCGATGAGGTCCTCCTCAGCGTCCTCTAGCTCTTGTCGGAGTTCGTTATACTGCTCATTGTCTTCTTCGGCCTTGTCTGGCGATAGGAAGTCGAAGAGTGCGACGCCATGGCGTGCAAGCGTGAAAATGGCGCTCAGTGCTGTTGCTACTCCGAGGACTTCAGTTCCTGAATATCCAGTGTACCTCGGCACGAAGAGAAGCGCACCAACGAGAAAGGCAACGACGATGATGGCGGTCGCAACGATGCCGTTGCGTCGAGTCCACCACATACTCATCTACGAACAGGTCTGGATATGGCCACTTGAATTGCTCTATTTCCGCTGGTACAGTAGTCTGACTCCAACTGCGCTCTCGGTAGAATCAGCCAATCCATAGACGGTATGAATCGATACCTGCTCGTCGGTGGCTGGTGCCGTTCGCGATGCCCACGGACGTCGGCGTTCCCGCGGCACTCGTCCTCTGGATCGGCAACCGATTCCCGCATGCTGGACCGTCCCACCTAGGCCTCTGAGAAGTGGGACGGTTGGTTCTCGCGGAGACCGGGGTCCTCGGAGCTGACTTCAGAGACCCAGACTGACACGAATCGCCCGGTCGACCTCTTGCATCGTTTCCTCTGGGACGCTTCCGAAGTTGTTGAGAATCCGGTGCTCGATAGAGACCGTTCGGAGCTGGTTGAGCAGGGCGACAGAGTCCTCTTTGATGTCACTCGTGGACGCTTTCACCTCCGCCTCGTACGGGGCGATGTTTCCGGGTTCGTAGCTCGTCGTGAGCGGAGCGATGATGGTGGTGTTCGAATTCCGATTCCCGACGTCGTTCTGGACGACAAGTGCCGGCCGAGTACCGCGCTGCTCTGAGCCCTTCGTAGGGTCCAATCGAACGAGAACGATGTCGCCTCTTGTTAAACTGGCCACGGCTACTCCCACTCCGGCGCGTCCCCGAGGTAGGCGTCAGCCTCAGTACTCGTGTCCGCGAACGCGTCGGCCACTTCTTCGTCCCGCGCTGCAGTGCGTTGATACGCAGCGGCGAGATCATCTTCGGAGGGCCGGACTCGGAGTACGATGTCGTCGCCCCGGGTGACGAATTCGATTTCGTCACCCCCCTTGATATTGCGTTCTCGGCGGAGTCGCTTCGGGATGACGACTTGTCCACGGTCACCCACCTTTCGCGTCTCTGAGTCGGTGCTCATACCAGATTCATACTCGATTCATACCTAAATCGGTTTCGACGCCGAGGCGTCGGGTAAAAATCCCAGAGAACTCCGGCAGATGTGGGATTACCGGGCTACACGTTATCCAGCAGTACCGCCTGGTGCTGTAGCTATCTACGCCGTAAGATATGAAGCTCGACCGTTGAAATTCGCTGCCAGACCGGTTCGCCGTACTCGTCGGGGAAGAAGAAGTACGAAATGCATTGCCGAATTCGTCTACGACAGCGTGGAGAGCGTTCGTCGTCCATGGGATGCTTCAGCACCTCTGGGTACCCTCCTCGAACTAGGTACCGAGTCACGAGGCATGACAGGAATCATCTCGACGATGTAGCCAGTACACTACGTATATCAGTCGCCGGACTGTGTATACACACGAGACTCAATGGACTTCCATCAGACCGTCCGGAATCTCGAACGCCGGTATAACCTCCCTGAGGGAGAGTACTACCGATAGGTCGGTCGCTCGAACGCGCGCTTGCAGGATTAGTCACCTGCGGTTTTCGTACTGGTTGCTGATTTTGGTCACTCTCTGAGAAGAGACGCGAACTCCTGTTTGGTGAGCCCCGGCTGTTCACCCAACGCTGGAGCGCCCCCTCGACGAGTGACTTCCTCGGCAAACTCCATGCAGAGGTGCTCGTGTAACTGCGCGTACTCGGTCCACGCCTCTCGGTAGTGCGCATCGAGATCCCACTCCGCTAGGTGGATTCCAATGTCTCCCTTCCGGACGACGACCTCGCAGCCAGCGTCGCGAAGCGCATCGAACCGGACGTTGTTCCGGCGAATCGTGAGTATCCGTTTTGACTCTCAAATATACTCGTTCACCCACTCGTGGCACTCGAACGCTGGCGTGTGAGTGTGCGGCATCGAGAACTCCAGTGCGTCTTCACGCGAGCAGAACTCCAAGTACGTTTCTAGCAGCGAGATACTGCACCGATGGTTCGCATTTGGGAGTGCGTACTTCAAGATGAGATTCGACATCAGACGGCCTGCAATCTCGGCCGCCGTCCCGCTCCAGTCGACCTGAGCGAGGGCGCGGGGGAGATTGTCCATCTCAAGCTCTTTGTAAATCTCCAAGCCGTCTCCCGCTTCGTCTTCCTCGTCAAGCACCCCCTCGTAGATGTTGAGGAGGCGAATAGCAATTGTGCGGTCGGCAGGGTGCATCTCGTCGAGTGCAGCGGCGATTTCAGCCTCTGTGGTTTCGAGATCAGCTGTCGTTCCCGACGCCCCTGTGTGCGTGTACAGACAGTAGACAGTGGTCTCTGAGAGCGAGTACCCTATTGCCTTCACTGGCAAGTCACTAGTATCGTATCGGGCCGCAAGTTCACCGGCGTCCTGGGCAACGAACGCTAACGAGTAGCGCTTGTCCATCGGATGGTGGTAATAGACGATTCGATGACGCATGGGGGACGGGTTTGAGTGAACAGACGGTCGTCCCTCTCTTGAGGGACGTGGTTGGTGGCTCCCGAACATTGAGTGGATTCTCAATGGGGGCACAATCGTCTACGTCGACGACACAGGTGACGAGTGGTTGGGGTAGTACGCTCATCTCGAGTGCCATTTGAGTACTGGCGGATCCCTATCTTCGTACAAGAATATCCCCTCGTTACAACCCTTTCGTAATTGGTTCTGGGTTAATGGCTGAATTTATAATCAAGGCCCTCAGTGACATTTCAATGTCTGGCTATCTCAGCGATCTTGTTTCTGAGGTGGAGACCCGTGATGACACTACGTTAGTTCAAATGGATGATGCTGATGCTCAGGAGGATGTTGAATGGGCTGACGACGAACCTCCGATTGCAGTCGATGAAATCGTGTCGTTCTTCCGCCGAAAAGGGCTGGGGAACCGCGACTACGTCGTAATCCCGGCTCACGAACCCGACGAACCAACGTTCAATGGGGATATTATTACATACCGAACAACCGACTACGGCGCTGTTTTTATTACGACAATGGTATATCAGCCTCAGGGTACGTTGAATTCGATGATTTCAGTCGTTCCACCCTCGCGCGCAGGATTCGGTTCTGGGATCGAAGATACGAACTTCCCGCTGGAGAATTCGGAGATTCGACAGATGATCGGCCACCCTACAGAGACAAGCCAGTAGAGGCGGAACAGCCACTTTCGGATGTGGAATACGAGGAGTTTGTTGACGACACAATCGGGTTCATTCGTACAGAATTGAGGACTGAACACGACGAGGTCCTTGACGACGTCATTGATCAAGGGCCTGACT
Organism: Halomarina rubra; assembly: GCF_023699475.1. Taxonomy (GTDB): domain Archaea; phylum Halobacteriota; class Halobacteria; order Halobacteriales; family Haloarculaceae; genus Halomarina; species Halomarina rubra. The sequence goes on from NZ_JALXFV010000007.1 coordinate 276,327, forward strand.
TGGCAGCAGGTACATCCGGCGCAGTCCGTTCTGATAGAATCATAGAACGGACCCGTGGATCTCTTCTCTTCACAGTAAGCAGACCATCTCCTGAACGAACGCACCGCCGACCAACCGTTGAAGAACTCTACAGCGTCTATGAAGGGAACACTGTGGCACTTCTGTGGGAAAAAGAAGATGGCACTCACGAGTGGATTGATGGACTGGTTGAGCGGATTTCAGATAGCAGCATCTCTGTCGACACTTCCTATGGAAAACGGTCTCAGGCTGATGTCTCGACGGACGGAATTGATGCTGTCACATTACGAGTCGTCGTCAAAGGAGTCGCTGAGCGTCGTGAACTGGAGGCTTTTGAGTCGTCTACCGAAGCGTATCGAAGCGTACTCCGTGGGGAGCGACCGCTAGAATTCGAATCCGCGCAGGACTTTGATTTGGATGTTGATATTGAACTCAACCCATATCAAGAAAGTGCCGCGGTAGATGCGCTACTCGCCAATGACGTGTTCTGCATTCATGGACCTCCAGGGACTGGTAAGACCCGAACGTTGGTCGCGATAATCGAACAGGCTGTAAAAAACGAAGAGCGAGTTCTAGTCACTGCTCACTCAAACCAAGCAGTAGATAACATAGTCATCGGAGATGGCGAGGCGGACAGAGCATCGCTCAACGGGGTTGTTCGTTCGATGGGCAACGATAACAGCGAGAGAGATATCTCGCTTATTCGTCCCAGCAGCTCTACAAGGGAACTTCACCCCACCGTCAGAGAGCGGTACTTTGTTGACACTCAAAACCTGCCAGATACTCCTGCTGTGGATATCGTGGCAACAACCACCAATACCGCGGCTGCAGTTGGTGGCCACTTTGACCTTGTCGTGGTCGATGAGGCTTCACAGGCATCATGCCCTGCCACTTCGATTCCGTTTGGACGAGGTGGCCGAACGATTGAGAACGAATACGGGTATGAGCGACACTTCGGTTTAAGAACTATCCTGGCAGGAGATCACAAACAGCTTCCGCCATACGTTGCAGACCGCGAGATGCAACGACAAGGGCTTCACAAGTCATTGTTTGAGCACTTAGTCTCTATGTACGGTTCTGGACTCTCCCAAACCCTCTATCGCCAATACCGGATGCATGAGGACATCGCTCAATTTCCAAACGAGGAGTTCTATGACGACGAGTTGGAACATGGTGATGCAAACAGACAAGCAACTCTGGAAAACCTCAGACCTATCAGAGCGATTCATCATACCAGCCCAGACCAGCAGGACGAAGGAGATTATTCGTACTACAATTCGACTGAAGCAGCGTTTGTCGCTGCCCAAGTTCAAAAAGCCCTGAACACAGGGGTCGAACCGGCAGAGGTTGGAGTCATAACGGCATATGGGAGGCAGCAGGAGAAAATCAACGACAAGTTGGGTTCAACGTTGGGCGGTGCAGTCGCCCAAGAAGTAAACGTTGCCACAATTGACCGGTTTCAAGGTGGACAGCGAGAGGTGATAATCGTCTCTTTCGTTCGCTCGAACACCGATGCTGACTCTGGATTCCTAGAGGACCCACCGGTAACCGCAAAGAAGCGATTGAATGTTGCCCTCACGCGTGCCAAAAAGAGGTTAGTACTGATTGGTGACTGGGATACTCTATCAACGACAGCATCCTTCCGCGACGAATCTGATAGCTGCGCGGACACGTACCATCGCCTTAGAGAGTATCTTCTCGAGAAGGATGCAATGGTCTCGCAGCAATAGATCGGCTTAGAAAGTCAGCCACCACAACGATTGGACGGGGGCAGTGCAACCGCTGAGTTCCTCCCGGATGGTGCTGGCAGTATTTGGTAATCACAGTTAGGCACGGTGAATCAGCCACTCTTCACCCGCCCCGTAACTCTCGAAGAGTTCGCTGTCAGCGTCCCAGAACTGTATCTCGTCATTGTACGCCCCCGAGGCGATTTCGGACTCACCAGCCCGCGGTCGATACGAAGCACTCCGTCGTAGCACCACTTCGAGCAGACATCGTCGAGAACGTTCCCAGAAAGTGTTTAGACACTATTGTATTCGAATCACTTGGTCGCCCCTTGATAGACATCATATCTCATACGCTGGTGTTGTATGGGTGCTCTGAAAAGTGTACTCTTAAGGACGTTTCAGTCGGTCACACGATAACTCGAGCGCACGTGTCCTACTCGAGATGTCTGCTCATTGCCTTCAGTTGTTGTGTCTCATTCGGAACGTGAGATCCGGTCAAACAGTGCTGGGTAATCGATGACGAGGCCATCTGAGTCGACCGGCAGTTCAGCCTCGAAGCCACTGGAGATGCTTTCGTAGCGGAACCGGCCGCCGTCCTCGTTGAGTGCGTCAAGACAGGTGTATCGCTGGGTGGCCGTTTCGAGCTGAAATTCGGGAACAGAGATGTAGACCGTCTCGATTTGAGCCGATTCGTCATGGTCGAGGCCCAGACGACGGATCGGAAGGGTGTTCGTGAACGGTGTCACCGAGATGTCGACATCGGTGCAGCCATCCAGCCTCGCTATTGGCGCTCCACGGCCATCGGTCCAAGACCCTCCTTGTCGGCCCGGAGTGAGATTGACATTGAGTTCCGGCCGAGAGTGGACACCTCCACTCGTCGAACACGATAGTGCTGGTCGCACTTAATGTCGTACCGAATACGGAACGACTCGTCGTCGACAGACCCGACTACCACGCTCTCCACATCGATACCCGCCGAATCTTCGACCAAGTGTAGCGATTCGATTCCAACTCTGGCAGCAGGTGTCCAGTAGACGTCTCGGTTCATGTCGCGACCATCAGCGCGGTACGCGATAATGGCCCTGTATCCTAACCACCGACTGGATGAGTGCATTAAACACGGCTCCGCAAACCATCACAGAGTTCTATTCCACACTACACTGTGTAACCCAATCGGTGAACTTGTGCCGTGAGTCTATCACATTGAGAGTGGGACCACTCTCCTCAAACATGGCCGCAATCAGAATCACTACCCCAATATGTCCGCTTGAGAAATTTACGGAATGGAAGCAGATTTAGGTCCGCTCGCACGGCAACTCTCGTTGCCGTACTACGATGATAGGCCGGGACGGTCGAAGTCGTCGTTGAGGACGATGTGAGCGACGACGACCTCGGAACCGCCATCCACGATGCTGGCTACGAGGTCGTCGCTTAGGCCGTCTTCATTTCAGCACCAGCAGACGCGTCCGTATCGACCGCAGAGGTGTCGGATTCGGCGGTGAAGTCCGTATTGAGACGCTCGCCCCGAAGCAACTGCCCCGCGAAGCTGTTTACGAGGACGACCGAGACGGAGAGGACCATCGCAATCATCGCGAACACCGGGTGGACAAGGCCCGTCGTCGCGGCGGCCACGCCGATACCGTTGAACGAGAACGCGGCCAGCAGGTTCTGCTTCGTCTTCCGATAACTGCTCTTACCAATCTCGTAGGAATCCATCACACCACCGAGCCGGTCGCCCATCAACACGATGTCCGCCGACTCGATGGCGATGTCAGTGCCCGCGCCGATGGCGATGCCGATGTCGGCTTGCGTTAGCCCGGGCGCGTCGTTGATGCCGTCCCCGACCATCGCGACGCGTTCACTGCCCTCCTGTAATCGTCGTATCTCGTCGCGCTTGTCGTCGGGAAGCACGTCGGCCATCACTCGGTCGATACCGACCGTCTCTGCGACGGCAGTAGCAGTTCGTTCGTTATCCCCGGTAATCATCACGGGTGTGATTCCGGCGTCCTTCATTCGTTCGACGGTCTCTGCGGCGTCGTTCTTCACGGGGTCACCGATTGCAACGAGGCCGACGACCGTCTCATCCACGGCGACGCAGACGACGGTATAGCCTCGTGCTTGGAGGCGGTCGATGTCGTCCCGGGCAGTAGCCATATCGATGCCCTCCTCGGTGAGCCATCCGGGTTTTCCAACGAGAATCCGCATTTCATCTACCTCTGCCCGAATCCCCTTCCCGGTCACACTGTCGAACTCGTCTGGGTCGGGGAACTCGACGCCACGTTCGTCTGCGCAATCGAGAATGGCATCCGCGAGGGGGTGTTCGCTAAATGCCTCCGCACTGGCCGCTCGTGTTAACACGTCGGATTCGTTGCCGCCGAAAGCGACGACCTCCTCGACGGCAGGCTCACCCTTGGTGATGGTTCCGGTCTTGTCGAGGACGATGGTATCCACGTCTTGGAATATCTGGAAGGCATCACCGCTCCGCATCAGAATCCCCCTGTTCGCGGCGAGCCCACCACCCCGAATGAGGGCAAGCGGCGTCGCCATTCCGAGCGCACACGGGTACCCGAGGACGAGGACGGCCAGCGCCGCGAACGCACCACGCTGGACGTTCGCTTCCGTCCCGAACGGGCCGCCTGACCAGACGACAGGGACGAGTATCCAGAACAGGAAAGACGCGACTGCGATGGTGAGGACACCCGGGACGAAGTACTTCAGCACGCGGTCTGCTAACTGGACGACGCCGGGTTTCATCGTCCTCGCTTCCTCGACTTGCCTCGCAACTTGATTCAAGAACGCGTCGTCGCCGGTCGCAGTTACTTCCACGAGTAGTGTCCCAGTTTCGTTGACGCTTCCACCAATCACCTCGTCGCCCGGTCCCTTGTCCACGGGGACAGACTCGCCCGTCGCGACGCTCTCATCTACGGCGCTTTCGCCTTCGAGTACTGTGCCATCAACGGGTATGCTCTCTCCGGGCTTGACACGCACGTGGTCGCCCGATTCCAGTTCGTCCACCTCGACTTCTTCGACCTCACCGTCGCGAACGCGACGGGCGGTGTCGGGCTGAAGGTCGAGCAGGCCCTGCACGGCTCGCGACGCCCGGGTGCGGACGATGAGGCTGGTGTACTCCGAGAGGATGTGGTAGGTAGTAATGAACACTGAGACGGCGAAGAAATGGACTGTCGGGAACGTCGGAAAGACGAATAGGCCGAGGAAGCCGCCGAGCAGTCCAGCGAACGCTCCGGCTTCGAGGAGGACGTGCTGGTTGAAGATGCGGCGTCGGATGCTGTTGTACGCCTTCTCGGTGATGTAGCGCCCGGGTCCGAACATCGTCCCGAGCGCGAGCCCCAGCGTCACGAGGTCCATCCAGAGGGCCTGCGATTCGAAGGTCCCCCGGACGAATATCATGAACAGCATCAGCCCGGCGGTCGCGATGGCCGCCGCGCCCGAGAGCGTCAATCGGCGGGTGGCCTGCTCGACTTCTCGCTGTTGCTCCTCGAATCGTTTCTGCTTGTCCGGGTCGCGGATGGTGTACCCGAGTTCGCGGAGCGTGTCCTTGAGTTCGACCTCGGCCAGCACGCCGCTATCGTACCGGATTCGGACCTCTTCGTGGGCGAGACTGACGTTCACCTCCTCGACGCCCTCCGTTCGCTCGTACGCCTTGCGGATGCTCTCGGCGCAGAACGAACACGACATCCCCCCGATGTCGTACTGGACGTGTGTGGTACTCATCGTGGGATAGACTTGGAGTGGAACAGTGAAAGGCGTTATGATGAGTATTGTAATAGTAGCATCCAAATTCTATAGGTTGAAGGAGGTTGCGACAGCCTTAGGGTACTCACTCCCGTACTCGGTGGCAAGGATGTCTCTCCTCGAAACTGACGTTCCAGTGCGGAACGTCATCACAACTGCCCCGGAGAAGGCCAAGGCGTTGGAGAACGACGTACGCGCGAAAATTCTCGATATGCTGGCCGACCAAGAGATGACCATCAGCGAGATTCACGAGGAACTGAAGCGACGCGGTGAGGAGAAGGTAGAGACTACAGTTCGCCACCACGTCAACGTCCTGAAAGACGCAGGACTCGTCGAAATCGCTCGGCTCGAAGACGCCAGCGGAGGGACGCTCAAATACTACAAATCGAACACGCGCGTGTTCGCGTACGACCTCCCCGAAGGTAGCGACGAGGAACTCACCGGGGCACAGGAGACTGCACGGGAGGGGGTCGTTTCGCTGGTCGAACAGTTGTACCGGGAACACGGCGAGGCCATCGAAGGCGTCGCCCGGGAGATGAAGCCGTGCGAGTACTGCGAGACTCAACACTACGAGGAATTCATCGTCCGCGAGCTACTCAACCGAGCGCTGACTGAAATCAGCGAAGACGAGACGTTCGACGAACTGGTCGCAAACGTGGAGTAACGCAATTTGGACGCCGAAGTCCACACCTGCTTATCGTACGGTTTCCAGCGTCAAACATCGTTGGGCGTATCCATATCACTCTCAGCACGGGCGATGTCACAGCCGAGCACACTGTCGATGTCCTGCCGGATACACTCGTCGGCTAATTCGACCATCCGAGGGCCAGCTTGCTGGGCGACGCGGTAGAATCGCTTTCGGCCCTCCTGCTTGGCTTCGACCAGCGTGCAATTGTTCAGACACTGGAGGTGGTGTGAGACGAGGTTGTAGGAGAGGTCCGTCCGTTCGCAGAGTTCGGTCACGTTCAGCGGCTTGTCTGTCTCGATGAGCGTCTGGTAGATACGGAGGCGCGTCGGGTCGCCCAGCGCGCGAAACAGAGTTGCCCGGGCTTCGTTCACCTCGTCGTCGTTCTGGAGCAGGTTCGAACTCATACTGCCGATAGCTAGGGTGTCACGGCTACGTAGTTCCTCTCCTCGACCCAACCTTTCTTGCCTCCGAACGTCCAAACGTTCGTTAGAATGTCCGAACTGAAGTACGACCTCGTGGTCCTCGGCGGCGGTGCTGGTGCCTTCGCCGCCATCACTGAGGCAAGCGAACGCGGCCTCTCGACGGCGATAGTGAACACCGGCCTACCACTCGGCGGGACCTGTGTCAACGTCGGCTGTGTCCCGAGCAAGCACCTGCTCGCAGTTGCAGAGTCCGCAGACGTACCACGGTCGAATCCGTTTGAGGCAGTCGAGTACGACGCTGACCAACCTCACGTGGATTGGGAAACCGCCATCGAGGAAAAAGACCGTCTCGTCGCGTCACTCCGCGAGCAAAATTACGTAAGCGTGGCAGACCACTACGAAGCGGACGTGTACGAGGGATTCGGACAGTTCGTGGACGAGACGACAATTGAAGTCGTTCAGGGGAGGGACGAAGGGGCGCAGTTGCACGGTCAGAAGGTTCTTGTCGCCACCGGCAGTTCGCCTGACATCGCACCAATCGATGGTATCGAGGAGATAGATTACGAGACGAGCGAAACCATCTTAGAGCGGCACGAACTCCCCGAGAGTATCGTCGTCATCGGTGGCGGCTATGTCGGCTGTGAGTGGAGCCAGATTCTCTCCCGGATGGGCGTAGAGGTGACACTTCTTCAGCGGTCGAGCTACGTTCTCTCGGGGATGTGGGAAGGCCTCGGACGTGACCTCCAATCGCATCTCCGTGACGAGGGAATCAACGTCATCACGGAAGCCACTCCTGACGAAGTGACGACGAACGAGGATGGCGAAGTCGTCGTCCGGGCGTCGGTCGCCAGTGCGAATCGACGCTTCACCGCGAGCGACCTGTTCGTCGCGACCGGCGTCAAGCCGAACACGGAGGGAATCGGCCTCGATGTCGCTGGAGTTGAAACAGATGAACGAGGGGCGGTCGTCGTGAACGATTACTTTCAGACCTCGAACCCGGACGTGTACGCCGCCGGGGACTGCATCGGTGAGCCGATGCTGGAGACGGTCGCCGCGAAGGAGGGGAACCACGCGGTCAAGAACGCGTTCGGTAGCGGGGAGCTTCGCTCCCCGGACCGTTCGAGCGGGCAGAGCCCGCGAGAAGACAGTGAAGGCAAGACCATCGATTACGACGCCGTTCCGATGGTCGTCTACACGAGTCCCGAAGTCGCGTCAGTCGGGATAACGGAACCGGAGTATATCGACCAACACGGGACGTGTACCTGCCGGACGGTGGAGATGAAAGACGTTCCGAAGGCGAAAGCGGTTGAGGACATACGGGGACTCGTACAGGTCGTGAAGCACCACGAGACGGACGAAATTGTCGGCGTCCATATGGTCGGGCCGCGTGCGGCGGACATGATTTCCGAGGCGACGCTCGCGGTGAAATTCGGTCTGACCGTAGACGACATCATCGACACGATTCACCCCTTCCCGGCGTTTTCGGAGGCGTTCAAGCACGCCTGTCAAGCGTTCCGCCGCGACACGTCGAAGATGAGCTGCTGCGTCGAATAGAGGTTGGATTCGCTGCCAAATTGAAAATCAGTAGGCGTCGCTGACCGAGCTGAGTAGGTATCGAACGCGTCTTTTCCGACTCACACTGGTGCTGTAATCGCGCCTTCTATGTAGCACGACAAAACTGGCGGAACGGCGAGTGGTTGGCTCGCTATTTGCTGCACTCACACTCTCTGTCTACCAAATCCGGCAAGCAACAAGTGGGGTTCTTTCGCGTCATTCCAAGCTGGATCAGCTGATAGACATGTGCTGCGAGTGTATCGGTCTGGGTGGAGAGACACGTTCGCAGATGGTTTTCGGTACTCACTCGTAGCTGGAGTCAATGGAAACCAAAGCGGGGTTACAACGCCATCAGGTCGTCATCTACGCCCTCGCTGTGGGACTCGCGGTCGCCATCGGACTCGTCCTGCCGGGAACTGCCTCGGTGTTTGAACGGCTCATCAACCCGGTGTTAGCAGTACTCCTGTACGCGACGTTCCTCGAAGTGCCGTTCACCGAACTCCGCCGGTCGTTCACCAACCGTCGGTTCATCGCCGGCGCGCTCGGGATGAACTTCCTCGTCGTGCCAGTCGTCGTCTTCGGGCTCACCCGCGTGCTCCCAGACGACCCCGTCATCCTCGTCGGCGTGTTCATGGTGCTGTTGACGCCCTGCATCGACTACGTCATCGCCTTCACCGACATCGCCGGTGGCGACGTCGGGCAACTCACCGCCGTGACACCCCTGTTGATGCTCGTCCAGTTGGCGCTGTTGCCGGTGTATCTCTGGGCGTTCATGGGGCGACAAATCGCCGAGGCCGTCGACCCAGCACCGTTCGTCAAGGCGTTCCTCCTCCTCATCGCCCTGCCGCTGACACTCGCGTGGCTCACCCAATTGTGGGCCGACCGCTCCGAGACGGGTGAGCAGTGGCAGGGCCTGATGGGTTGGCTGCCGGTTCCGATGATGGGCGCGACACTACTCGTCGTCATCGCCTCACAACTCCCGCGCGTCCAGGGGTCCTTCGGGCAGATCGTGGTCATCGTCCCTGTCTACGTCGCATTCCTCGTCATCATGCCCGTCATCGCGCGAATCGTCGCCGCGCGACTCCGACTTCCCGACGAGGAGAGTCGGGCACTCGTGTTCACGGCGGTGACGCGCAACTCGCTGGTGGTGCTGCCGTTGGCGCTCGCACTGCCAGCGGAGTACGCACTCGTCCCGGCAGTCGTCGTCACACAGACGCTCGTCGAACTCGCCGGCATGGTCGTACTCACTCGACTCGTCGCATCGTGGGTCTGGGAGCGGTCGGGAACGATGATACGGAACGTCGGTCATCAGTGAGAGACTCACGCTCACTATCTGGCAATACCGGCAGGCAATGCGATATCTTTCATCCACACCGACCCGGAATGACTCAGCTATTAGACCCGTGTCGAGAGTGTATCGATTGGTTAATAGAAAATCAGTACTATCCTAACACTTCTGGCCGCGTATGCTCTCCCACCGCCGGTTCATGTTCGGTCTCGGTAGCGTGCCGATGTTCAGTCTCGCTGGTTGCGCTGCGCCCGCGACGTTCGAGGTGATGAGCATCAATATTCAGCCCGGGCAGCGTTCGCAGGTATCTCGGTGACCGCTACGAGTGATACGGTCTTCTCAATTCAAGAGGTGGTCTTCCGTGTCACCTTCACACCTGATCGCCTGGCCATTTCGTTCAATTCGCAAGTATGGAACTACTCGAAGTGGTCGGTTGATGTGCTGTGTGGACCGAGTAGAGGAGACTGGCGGTGAATAACGCAATACTGGCGACCACGAATATCGCACTGAGCGGCGACGCGGTATCGACGAAGATCCAGTACACTGGGGCTGCAATCGACGGTCCTGCTGCCAGCACGACGAGCTTCGCTGCGAGTGGACCACAGCACCCACAAGTACACGTCCCAACGATCGCTGCACTTCCGGCTGTTCCTTGTGCGAGCCCCGCCTGTTCTTCGAGTCGCCACTGGCGAGCAATCAGTGCCGCGTTCAGCCCAATGAGCGTACTCATCGTTCCGACGACAATGATGACGCCCGGTGAGAGGGCGATGAACAGCGGGATGTGGGGAAAGTACATCTCGAGGACGGGCCAGCTCACGAGCTGGTAGATCGCCGGCAGAACGACGACGAACTGTTCGTGAGGGACCCCTTCTTCAGGGAGAAATGAGAGGTAGCCAGTGATGGTGAGGAAGAACAGCCCGAGGATAAGACCGATCCCAAGACCAAACCGTCGAGCGACGGGGTCGCCCAACACTGTTCGAAGCTCCATCTGGACATCTTGCCACAGGATGTATCCGACCAGCACTGGGGTGGCAAGCACGATTGCGTACCCCAGCGGGTGTGTGTCACTGGCTGGCCCAGGGATGAGGTAGGGGTAGGCGATCCAGAGTCCCAACAGAATCCCCAAGAAAGTGTATCGCGGGCGCGTTGGCCAGCGGAGCCATCCGATGGTAAAACTCGCGATGGTTACCGAGAGCCCGACGAGAAGTGCCAGCGGTGTGTACCACGCTCGAGGAAAGGGCAGCGAACTCGCCGAGTAGGTGAGTTCGGGTGAGAGTCCCTCGAAGAAGATTGCGCCGATGGCTATGACAGCGATACCGCCGAACACACCATAGATGGCTGTTGTTGGTGAAACACGCCCCATTCGCTTGGCAAGCAATGTCCCGACGAGGACGACAAGCCCGATGAGACCCACGAACAACGCATGTACTTGGGTGATTCCACCCGTTGCCGTTGATCCGTGGGCGGAGACGACTGGCATCTGTGTGAGGAAGACCAGTCCGCCAAGAATCATCAACACCACCCGCAGTGGTCGGGGGTCGCTGTTGTCTCCTCGTGACCTGCTCATACACCGTGTTTCGACTGCTGGAGGATATGCTCGTTGGACGCGCCCGGTAGGGTCCAAAGGAATCCATGGCCAGTCGGCTTCTTCGTAGCAGGCGTATGCCCGCTAGAGCTGAAGGACGAATCGGAGTTGGCGCAGGAACCACACCGGTGCAAGCCCTCCGACGAGCAGAGCCGGTGCCCAACCGCCTACTGACCAGACGAGACTACCGAGAACGACGCCGACCGAACAGACCCCAGAGTAGGCGACGACGGACGTCGCTTGGTCAACAGGGGCTGTCGGTCGAGGCCAGTCGAGCACCCAGTCGTATCGGCTGACGCGACTGATACTCAGTGCGAGTGTGAGACCACTACACTCACTGAGAAACACGGCCAGCGGCTGGACAGTGAGGAACGCTGTTGGATGGCGGGGATGGTAATCGCAGGCCAAACACATCGATTTCTAGACACGGGTGAGTCTGTTTGGCCCAAGGGTTTCACATGCTCTACCAGATGAGTGTCTACAGAATCGTGTTCAAGCAATCTCCGGTCAGAAGTCGATTCTCAGGTGATGTCTCTGTCAAGTGAACTAGCCAAACCCGTTGGCTGACCCGTAATTAATACGCCCTCCGGAGCAACCCAGCGACGATGACGAACGAACCAACGAATAGCGTCCGTGTCTGGTTGGTCGAACGGACGTATTCGGACGACGAGCAGAATCTCATCATCCTCACGTACGCAACCCCGGACGGCAAACAGTACTACCGGAAAGAGCGAGCGCTGACGTCCTTCACCGATGTTCGGGACACGACTGCAGCCGTCGATGCCGAGCACGATAACCTTGGAAGTGTCGACGACCCCGAGCAACAAGAACAGTACGCTGCAGAAGCCCAGCGAATGCGTGACCGCCACGACCCCGACGACACTATCTAACGACCACCGACCCGACTCGTTATTCCGTCCGCCCCTCACTAGAGCGTATGCGGAGTCTCGTCTTTGCCCTCAAATACGACCCCGGCTGTAACCGCGTAGCGGACACGCTCGCGGCGCATCCTGACGCGCGGATTCGCTCACTCTCACTCCATGCGACCGCAGAACGTCTCTGGCGTGTCGACCACGCGACCGGGACGCCAGCCGCTCTCGACGATATCGAAGAGGCGTTTTTGACCGCCGATTACTACGCGGACTGTCTAGCGACCGACGACTGCGGTGCGACCCAGTCGACACAGGTCCTCGACCACACCGACGACACGCTCGTGCTCTACTCGTACTGGGAGCGCACGCCAGACTGCTCGTCGGTCCCCCACATCGCGCGAGCACACCTCGGGGACGGGGTCCTATTCGACACACGTCACGAGGGGCGTCACTATACATGGCGCATCATCCACTCGGGACAGGGGAATGTGGGAGCGTTTTTCGACGACCTTGAGGCGGAAGTCGGCACCTGTGCGGAGATGGAGATGCTCCGGACGACAGACACCGAAGTGACGAGGCGATATGGCCACAGCAACCGATACGAACTCCCGCCCGAACAGGCGGCAGCACTCGAAGCAGCCGTCGAACACGGCTACTACGAAACGCCACGGATGGTCGACGTCGGGGAACTGGCCGAGCATCTCGGCGTCCCACGGTCGACACTCACCTACCGACTTCGTCGAGCCGAAGCACAGCTGGCAGCGCGGTATGTCGACACGGAATCGATGCGGGACACCCCGTCGACCACGTCTTGAGGTTGGGTGTGGCCGATTTGGAATATTCCAACAAAGGCCTATCGCCGTGACGGCCCTCCGTTCACGTAATGACAGACGACGTAGCCAGTGTCGACTCCACGCAGGACGGCGGGCATCGCCGGGAGTTGTCCGTCCGGCTCACGGTCCCCGAGATGGACTGTCCCTCCTGCGCCCAGAAAGTCGACAAGAGCCTCCAGCGTGTCGATGGCATCACCAAGGCGATGCTGCAACCGACCACTGGGACAGCCACCGTGACGTACGATTCGGAGCAAGTCACCGAGAGCGACGTCGTCGCGGCTATCGAGGGGGCAGGATACGAGGTCGTCAGTAGTGGGTCCGACGACGAGCCGACCGGTGGCATGGATATCGCACCACCATCGGATATCTGGACGAGTCCGCGGGCGCTCAAGACATGGGTCGGAGCGGTGTTCGTCACGCTCGGCCTGCTCGTCGAGTTCGTCCTCACTGGCGTCGACCCCACGATAGCGACCATCGTCGACTACCCGCTCACGCTCGCCGACGGGCTGTTTCTCGTGGCAATCGTGAGTAGCGGGTATCCGGTCGTCCGGAGTGGCTACTACTCGGCTCGGAATCTGAGCCTCGACATCGACTTGCTGATGGGGACGGCCATTATCGCCGCGACGGGTATCGGGTACTTCGTCGAAGCGGCGACATTGGCAGTCCTGTTCAGCATCGCCGAACTGCTCGAAGACTACTCGATGGACCGTGCACGCGACTCGCTGCGCGAACTGATGGAGCTCTCGCCCGATGAAGCAACGGTCCGACGGGAGGGTGAGGAGATAACTGTCCCCGCAGAGGACGTGGCGATCCGTGAAACCGTCATCGTTCGTCCCGGAGACAAGATACCGCTGGATGGGACAGTCGTCGACGGAGAGAGCGCCGTCGACGAATCGCCGATTACGGGAGAATCGGTTCCTGTCGACAAGTCGACAGGTGACGACGTGTACGCGGGGACAATCAACGAAGGCGGATACCTCGAAGTCGAAGTCACCTCGACGGCAGGCGAGTCGACGCTGTCCCAAATCATCGAACTGGTGCAGGGCGCACAGGAGAAGAAAACGGAGAAAGAACAGTTCGTCGACCGGTTTGCAGGCTACTACACCCCTGCCGTCGTCGTGCTGGCAATACTCACTGCTGCGGTACCGCCGTTGCTCATCGGTGACAGTCTCACCCTCGACGTTGCGGGAGCCTCGGTAGTTCTTCCCGGGGGCTGGCAAGCGTGGTTCATCCGTGGTCTGACGCTCCTCGTCATCGCCTGTCCGTGCGCATTCGTCATCTCAACGCCCGTCTCCGTCGTCTCGGGAATTACGAGCGCCGCGAAAAATGGTGTGCTCATCAAGGGCGGTAACCACCTCGAAGCGATGGGCGAGGTCGACGCGGTCGCCCTCGACAAGACGGGGACGCTCACGAAGGGCGAACTCGCCGTTACCGATGTGGTCTCACTTGGGGAGTTCGAGGAGGCAGACGTGCTTCGATACGCTGCAAGTCTCGAACAGCGAAGTGAGCACCCAATCGCGGAGGCGATTCTTGCTCGGGCAGACGATGTGGGTATCGACGCCCGTCCGACCCCGTCAGGGTTCGAGAGTTTGACCGGGAAGGGGATCCGCGCTGACCTCGACGGTGAGACGTACTACGCGGGCAAACCGGCGCTGTTCGAAGAACTGGGGTTCGACCTCTCGCAGTCACGCCCAGCCACCGACGGTGGGACCGTGACAGAGCCACCAGCCGAGAACGCACGCGACGCGCTCGCCGAGTTCGAACAAGCGGGGAAGACGGTGGTCTTCGTCGGGACCGAGTCGGAGCTGGTCGGTCTCGTCGCGATTGCTGACGAGGTCCGACCAGCCTCTCGTCGGGCCGTCGAGCGGCTCCACGAGCTGGGCGTCGACCACGTCGTGATGCTGACGGGCGACAATACGGGCACAGCGCGTGCTATCGCCGAGGACGTCGGCGTCGACGAGTACCGAGCTGAACTCCTTCCCGAAGACAAAGTCGATGCGATAGAATCGCTCCAGCGCGAGTACGGGTCGGTCGCGATGGTCGGTGACGGTATCAACGATGCTCCCGCGTTGGCGACCGCCGACGTCGGCATCGCGATGGGTGCCGCAGGGACCGATACAGCACTCGAAACCGCCGATATCGCGCTAATGGGCGACGACGTCGGCAAACTCCCGTACCTGTACGCGCTCTCGCACAAAGCGAACGGTGTGATTCGACAGAATATCTGGTCGAGTCTCGGGATAAAAGCCGTGTTAGCCTTCGGCGTTCCGCTGGGGTTCGTCAGTGTCGCACTCGCAGTGGTCGTCGGTGACATGGGGATGAGTCTCGGCGTGACGGGCAACGCGATGCGACTCTCACGGGTGCAGCCCGAGCTATCGGCCGACTCGTGAAGAACCGTTGAACCAGGGAACGGTCAGAGAATCGGCCTCGTGTATAAAACGAGGGTGCCTTTGCAGGTCAACTTGGACTGTGGTTCTCGCCGTTTGTGTCTACAGACAGACCACCTCAACAGTGTTTTATGGATGGTGTCGATCAAGGTCCTGAGTCAGGGAAACACGAGAAAGAGCTCCGAGATTCAGCACACACTGCTCGACGAACGATCTTCCACACTATCGCTGGGACCTCGTATCATAACCGGCCGGCGTATCGGTCGAGTCCACTGTACGACCAGCAGTCACTCCCGGCGCTCGAAGAGGATGTCCGCACCATCCCCAGCGAGTGGTTCACCCACGACGCGCACGAGTGCGTCAAAGCGTTCGTCTGTCATCTGCCGCTCGCGTACATGGAGTTCCAGCCCCACGACACCTATTCCGACCCGACACGGTACGAGATGACGCCGCTGGTCCGGGCGTTCCTGCTCAAATCACTCCACGGGTGGGAGCACGAAACCGCGCTCTTAGAACATCTGGGGAATCACTTGCGTCTCCGCGGGGAACTGGGACTCAATTCGGTTCCCGGCCAGTCGACACTGTGACGCAGCTGGTACGAACGATTCAGAGTCGAGCTCCGAGGGGCCATCGAGACGGCCGCTCGGTCGATTCTCTTCGCTGCTGATCGTGTCAGGTGTCGACGTCCCGCGTCAACGAGAACGGATAACGCTCCGGCATGAGACAGCGAACGAGCGCCTACCCACAGACCGCGTGGTCCTCGATCAGGGTGACGCAGTGATCGACCACGTCAGCGACATCGTCTATCCAGTGTTCTCATATTTGAGCCAGGCGCCCATGTTGGGCATCTAGCAAAGCTTTTGTTTAGACGTATCTAAATCATGTTCATGGTGGCCCCAAAGGTCGAAGACTACCTGAAATCAATCTACCGACTTCAGGACAGAGATACACCGGCCATGACCGCTGAGGTCGCGGCCGCGATGGGGGTCAAACCACCAACCGTGACGGCGATGTTACAGCGAATGGCCGATGACGGTCTCGTTCACTACCAGCGGTATCAGGGTGCTCGTCTCACCGAGCGTGGTGAGAAGGGGGCGCTCAAAGTGCTCCGCAACCATCGGCTACTCGAACTCTTCCTGACCGAGGAGCTCGGATACGACTGGGCAGAGGTACACGACGAAGCAGACGTCCTCGAACACCATCTGAGCGTGACGTTAGTCGAGCGAATCGAAGTGCTCCTTGGGTCGCCTGCGGTAGACCCACATGGAGAACCGATTCCTACTGCTGACCTCGAAATTCGAGAATGCGAGACACAGCAGTCGTTAGCGGAGTGTCAAGAGGGAACGGTTGCGGTCGTTTCTGAGGTGCGAGAAAGCAGCGCAGACGTGCTGTCGTATCTTGCGAACTCTGGTATCTCGCTTGGAACGGAACTCGAAGTGGTCGAAACCGCGCCATTCGGGATGATCACATGTGAAGTGAGGACGACAGAGAAACCGCTCTCGCTCCCGACTGACGTCGCTGCAGAAATCTACGTATCACGGCCTGCTGAACCGGCTGAAAACGAACGCAGACAGTACAACGAGGCGTAATACATGCCTTCACAAGATTATTCAGAAGCAGCAAAGTTGTCAGATGGATTGGAGCAACGACTAGTAGACTCGCTCGAAACGGATTTCAAAACCACTCGACGGGCAGTTCTCGGGGGGCTTGGCCTCGCAGGGAGCGCCGCTCTCACTGGAATCGGACGGGCAGACAACGACGAGCATCATGGTCCAGGTGAGGACTCACACGGGAATTTCGGTGCGGTCGGTGAATATACCGACACGGACTTCGACCCACACGAATTCCTGTATCAGTTCAACACGGGGCGTGGAGAACAGGAAAATGTCCCGCAGGACGTCTACGAGGAGAACGGCCGAACCGTTCGGGAGTTCACCTTCCAGGCGGTCGACACCACGGTCACCATCGCCCCCGGCATCGAGTTCCCGGCGTGGGCTTACAACGGACAGGTTCCGGGACCGACCATTCGAGCCGTCGAAGGCGACCTGATTCGTGTGAAGTTCGAGAACCTCGGACGACACGCCCACACTATCCATCCGCACGTCCGGAATCTCAATCCGGAGATGGACGGTATCCCGCAGAACGGACCGGGCGTCCTCAATACGGGTGAGTCGTTCACGTACGAGTGGATCGCCCAACCAGCAGGGTGCCACTTCTATCACTGCCACTCACTCCCATTAAAAGAGCACATCCACCGGGGCCTGTACGGGGCGATCATCATCGATCCCGACCCCGAACGCGTCGCCGAGAAACCGGAGGAGTACTGCAACTACCACGCCTCGCAGATAACGGACGAACTGCGGGCCGACCTCGTGGCCGAGGCGAAAACGCGGAACCACGAATATCCCGAGAACGACGCCATCAACGAGATGGTCATCGTGATGAACTCCTTCGACACCAACTTCGACGGCGGCAACGAGGTGTACGCCGCCAACACGCGAGCGTTCGCCTACGGCGTCGGCGACACCGACGGCCGAGGGAACTGGAAAGCCGGGGAGACGAAACGTCCGATCCAGATCGACGGCCAGCAACGCCAGCGCGTCTACCTGGCCAACGCGACGGAGTTCGACCTTATCAATTCGTTCCACACCCACTCGCAGTTCTTCGACTACTACGACCACGGGACGACACTGACGCCGACGCTCCAAACGGTGGACACGGTCATGCAGTGTCAGGCACAGCGTGGTATCATCGAGCTGGACTACTCCGATCACGACCCGGGGCTGTACATGTTCCACGCCCATCAGTCTGAGTTCGCCGAACTCGGCTGGATGAGCTTCTTCGAGGTGGTCTAATTGAGCAAACCGAACACCGATGGCGGAACGACTGTGAATCGAACGGAACGCCCGCTGGGGCTTCCCAAGTGGGTCGCAGCTCTACTTCCAATTATCCTGCTCGCCCTCATCGCGGGTGCGTTCTTCGCGACGGCGCCGTTCGCGTCGCTCGACAACGGTGGTGCGCCACTCCCCGACGTGTCGGTGACGCATACGACCCTACCGAGCGAAGAGACCGTTGTCCTACACGTCACGAATAACGGTCCGGACGAAGTGACCATCTCACAGGTGCTGGTCGCAGAAGCCTACTGGGATTTCGATGTGCAGGGCGCAGGCGGTGATAACACACTCGCCCCTCGTGAGAGCGCACAGGTCGTCATCCCGTACCACTGGAACCCAGGCTGGGACCTCGAGGTCGCCCTGCTACTCTCGGATGGCGCAACCGTCCACCACACCATTATCGCCCCCAGCCAGTCACCGGGACTGACGACTGACCTGCTGGTGACCATGGCTGTCATCGGCCTGTTCGTTGGCGTCATCCCGGTCGCACTTGGGATGCTGTGGTTCCCATTCCTGCAGTCGATGAGTGACCGCTGGCTCCACGCGATTCTCGCCTTCTCGGCGGGGATCCTCGCGTTCCTCGCTATTGATGCCGGGGTTGAGGCATTCGAACTCGGTGAACAGGTGCCGGGCGCGTTCGAGGGGCCTGCCCTCGTCGCGCTCGGCATCATTGGCGCACTTCTCGCCGTTCAGGCCGTCAGCGCGTGGCGACAGGGCCGTGCGGAAGCAGGTGATGCGCGTGCCCAGAGCGGTCTGTGGGTTGCCTACCTGGTTGCCATCGGAATCGGCCTCCACAATCTCGCCGAGGGGCTCGCCATCGGGAGTTCGTTCGCACTCGGGCGCGTTTCACTCGGTGCGTTCCTCGTCATCGGCTTCATGCTTCACAACGTGACTGAAGGGCCAGCTGTCGTCGCACCCGTTGCACGTGGTGAGCGTCCGAACGTTCTCCACTTCCTCGGTCTAGGATTCATTGCAGGTGCTCCCGTCATCCTCGGTGGTTGGCTGGGTAGCCTTGCCTTCTCACCGACGCTCGGGGCGTTCTTCCTCGCTGTCGGCGTGGGGGCGATCCTGCAAGTCATCTGGGAACTTCGAGAGATGGTCAGCCGGAATGGACGTGTCGGTTCTGCGCTGAATCTCGTGACGTTCCTCGTCGGACTTGTCGTGATGTACGTCACCGACCTCTTCGTCGCACTCTAAACCCCCTGGACTAACCCTTATACAAGAGATGAATCGACGGCAAATACTCAAACTCAGTGGAAGCGCTCTTGTAGCAACGGCAATCGCAGGTTGTTCGTCCAACAGCAACCCCGACGGGCCGACACGTGTCTCGATGAACGAAGATTTCGCGTTCGATCCAAAGAGGCTGACTGTGAGCGCCGGGACAACAGTGAAATGGGTGAACGATAGCGATGTCGGACATACAGTGACGGCCTACGAGGGCAGGATACCAACAGAGGCAGTGTATTTCGCTAGTGGAGGATTCGAGTCTGAACGAGCCGCACGAAACGACGTGAGTGGAGGGCTGCTCGCAACCGGCGATACGTACGAACACACCTTCGACGTCACTGGGACGTACGAGTATGTGTGCATTCCACACGAAAGCTCGGGGATGACAGGCACTGTAACGGTTGAGTAGAACTCTGAGCGGTCTTCCACTCAAGCAACAGGATCTGTTTTCGAGGGCTGAAGTTTGGCTGAGTCAAGGGGAAGCGTGGACTCTCGCTAACCGCTGTCAAACTTATTATTTGAATACCTTGTTCACGAAAACTAATTACATAGTACGCTATTCCTCAGATAATGCCCTCCCGAAGAGCAATGTTGACTGGAATCTCGCTTGCTGTAACGACCACACTCGCTGGCTGCTCGGACTTTTCGAGCGCTGAAGATTTCCGAATTGGCGATGTAAACAGTACGACCGGTGAGGTTTTTGCAGACCTTGAGATTAAAACGGTGAGTGGGGATCTCTTCAGCAGTACACTGATCATTCTCCAGTTTGGATTAACTTCGAACGGAGTAACTCCGCATGATGTCGACTTGTTCGAGACAACCGGTAGTAGCGAAAACGAACTCAAGGTCTTCTTGGAGTCAGATTTCCCCCCGAATGAGGGAAAAGAAACCTTTGAGTTCGATGTGGAAGCTCCTTCAGAACGGGCCAGATATCTGCTTAGAGCGTACAAGGAGTCCGGTTCGATAGCGGACGAGCTATCGTTTGTAGTAGAGCGAATCTAAGGATAGAGGTAGTTCGCTGCTAGATTTCTAGTCTACCAGTTACTCTTGTTGTCGTAGTCGTAGATGTACTCAATGACACCCATGACGAACATCTCAGTTCGTTCAACACAATTCTCAACAACGTTGTTGATGCCCGAAAGCGGGTTGCTGGGATTCAGAAGAGCGTTGTAGTATACCTGTGAGGCGTAGGTATTCGAGTAAATTGCGATACTCGTCGCATGGCCTGCAGGGACATTACAATCGAAGTATGATACTCACAGTTCATGATTCCAATCACCACCCCCTCTGGAGAGGTTCGACTGGCCGATCTCGTCGACACCACGACCAAAGCGACCATCGCCGGCATCGAGCGCATCTTCTACATCACTGTCGACGACATCCACCTCGGCGTCCACGAGGACGACATCACCTCCTTCGCCAACGCCGAGGACGTCGTCGACTCGACGCGGCGTGCCTCGGCCCAGACCCTGATGACCAGCGGGGACCCCAATCCTCCTGTGAAGGTTCCCTGTCGTACACGGGCTGTATTGTACACCAATTCTGTGAGCTGGATAGCATACCATCTACGGGTATTCAGTGGGCTCTCAGCTGCACACAGAGAAATTATTGACCCGAAACGACCTGTTTACAGAAATCCACCCTCCGAGCTCAGGTGACCCTGACTTCGGAGTGTAAACGCTAACGACCGGACTTCTGCCCCTGATGCTCGACCAGCTGGCGTCGAATCGGTCAATCAGTGCCGCCCGAAATGTGATTCCTCCGGCTAGTACCAAGAGAACACTCCCTGAGTACCGATCTGCCGCAAGAAGGAGAGAGCAGTCGCTATTCCACTCGGGATGTTCGGCGCGTTACTCTCCTTCAGTCCGGTTCGGCGTGCAGATGGAGCGCAACCCAGTCAGCCAACTCACCCGCCGTCAACACGGGCGTGTACGTCGTCAGCTCGCGAGTCACCGAGGCCTTCAATAGGACGTCGGTGAGCCGCCAGACGTTGTACATGAGAATGCCGAACACGAAGTAGAACGTCCGGAGGGCGTGACTCGTCGAGGAGGTCGTCGCGAGGAACTCCTGTTTGATGGCGCGATACTCGTTCTCGATACACCAGCGGTTCGCGTAGCGTTCGACCCACGCCGCGGCGTGCTCCGGGCCGATCGACCGATTGGTAATGAATGCGTGTGTGCTGCCGTCTCGCTCTGGGACGTACAGCACACGGCACTCGTGGCACCCCAGTGTCGTCTCCAGTTGGCCGCAGTTCACTCGCGTATCGACGCCCGCGTCGGCCATCTCTTCGGTGACCTCGAACTCCGGCGACCGCGAAATCTTTGGCAGGAGGTAGTAGACACCGAGGTTGTCGAGCGTCTGGTAGACCTTGTGAGACTCGAATCCTCGGTCCGCCAGCACGAGGTCGACATTGACGAACTGCTGTGCTCGGTCCCGCTCACCTCCGGTGGGAAGTCACTATCAGCGTGGAACTGCCACGTCGTGATGTCGATGGCGACGGTGACCGGCGACTGCAGAATCTGGATGTGGTTGACCCGCTCCAAGAGGTTCACCACCGACTGAGTGAATCCGTCGAGGATGCGCTCTTTGTCGAACTTCGCGACCGTTCGGAGGTGGGTATCGCCGTGCGGGGTGACATCGTCGCCGCGGAACTGCGCCATCCGTCGCGATCCTTGCGGCGTGCCGCAGTTTTTGAGCGACATGAACGCCTGCAGTTCGGCGAATCGGCTATCCGGGTAGACGGCGTTGTCAGCTCGTCCAGAGTCGAACGCACCGAAGACGGTGTCCCGAGCGAGTCGAACGGTCTGACGAATCTGGTCGGTGGAGAACTCGCCGGTCTCTCGCTCCCGCAGGTCTGACTTGCTGTGGTCGTCGTCGACGCGCCGTGGTGGTCGACAGTCGAGTGCGTGGTCGTTCTCGTGTGCGTGCTCCACGAGCCGCTGACTGAGCGAGAGGATAGTTCGCTTGGTGGTGTCGGTGAGTACTTCGTCCCAGACGGTCGTGAGCGTCTGGCGCGTTGGCGCGGTGTTGTACTTCCCAAATCTCGTCGCGTCGAAGCCGAGGCGCTCTGCTCGGTTGTCTAACGAGAGATACTCGTAGAACCCCTTCCCCGACAGTCCAAGCAGGTCACGACAGAGATGTGCCCGAACCATTGGAAGCGGACAGTACGTGCGAGCGGCAAACCGGTGGCGGTCGTCGTAACCAACCAGCTCAGCCAGCGGCAGTCGACGGACCAGTTCGATGTGGTCCGAAGCTGTTTCGAGCAGTCGACAGTGGTCGGCGAGTGATGCATCGCGAAGCCAAGTAGTTCTCACCAGTCACCAACACCCCTAGAAGTTGAACTGGCGTCTTCGACCACACCCATCCTGGTGAATCAGAACGGTACAGCGTCCGAAATGGCATAAATCGGCCGAACCAGGATTTGAATCCCTACATTGGTAGAATGATGGCCGAAACTCGGCAGACCGGCAGTGGTTTCTACACCTTAGGATGTAGGACGGTCGATTAATGCAGGCTACTCTTGATGGAGATATGATTCCTTTGACTTTTGCTCAAGAGACATACGAAATATTGTACGTAGGTGGGATATCCAGCGAGGGTGGCAACCGCTTACTACAGGGAGAGATTGGAGACTAGCAACCAATTGCCAATTGCGGGTACTGCTCGTGAGACGCGACCCCCGCGCTCGTCGGATAACTCCACCACGAGTACGGCGAGGCGCTCTCGACGGCCACCACGGCCTCCAGCGTCGAGTCCGACCTAGATGGACATCATGGTGGAGGTCGGCGTCAACGAGCCCCGTACGATGCACTACGGTGATGAGAAATCGAGGAACGACTTCGGTGACGAGGTGGTCAGGTTCGTCAACGGCTGCACGGACCCCGGCGGCGACTTCGTCGTTGACCTGCTCCCCGAATTCGACCTCGAAGCTACTCCCGAGCGCTCTAAAACGGAGTGCGACCACTGCGAGGGCGATAGCTGTCCCCGCTGCGACGGTAGGGGTCGCAAACGCGCCCATGTCCGGAGGCTCATCGGTGACGATGCCGACATCGCCGCTGCCATCCTCATCCTCGTCCAAGAGAATCATTCGGCTCAAGCAACGGGTCGATGGGTTCGCAACCCTGACGGTCCCTTATCGACGGCGACCGTCTTCGTCCGAATCAACGAGATACCCGTCGGCTTCGCGGACGTCCAGGTGCCGGTGTCGAGGGGGTCTGGACCGAGAAGGAACGCCGCACCGTTGAGGCCGTCCGCAGCACACCGGGCCAGGTGGCTGCCCGGGTGGTTGACGACGACACCGGCATCTCGAAGCGCCCCCACTCTCGATGTCTTCGACCGTCTCGTCGACCATGACGATGTCATCAGCGTTCCCGAGCAGGGGCCGAACGACGCGACGCTCTACGACGGCAGCGACGTTCCACACTCAGGGGTCGTTGGCATCGGTCGTCGCATTACCAGTATGTGGACACTCGTGATTCGCCAACTATTGCCATCGAAGGGGTTGAAAGGGTAATAGTATCAGTTCGGCAATATACACAATCACTTGCAGAGGGTGATAATGTGGGAACAGATCGGGTCAAATTGAGCAATAGACCCTCAGGGCCAGCTTGCCTGAACAACCAATTAACAAGTTCCTTACTATTCAAACGGATGTTATGCGTCAACATCTGTCTGCAATCCCTATCCTCAACTAGAAATGCAAAATTTATAATATACAACGCGTTTTAAACTGGCCAACTATGCCTCTATTCCGGAGTCTTCGTGGTTTTGAGATACACGGAGTTCCCCACCCGGTAGGATGCGGGCCTGAACAACATTCCCGTCCACCAAACCGAATGGGCCCATCTCAAACTCAACCTCTTCAGAATTGCTCCCGTGCAGGATTTCCATCACCCATTTTCCACGAGCCAAACCACCGAAAGAACTCATTTCGGCGGCAATTTCAGGGATTTTGGCTTTGCTGGGCTTCGACCTAAGATCTGGATGGTTTCCACCAGCGGTCTTCAAACTAAATTCTTGGACGTGTTTGCCACTGTCTTTCCGCCTGATTCGGACAGTAGTTTCACCGTCTTCGGTGCTGTTGTTGAGAACTCTAAAGAGTCTTCTGCTAGACTTACCGCGCTCATCAGATGGCTCTGATGCCGACGCTAGTCCTCTTGCGGAAAGGAACACTGTACTTGCGCCACCAACTGCTACCGTACTCAGGATCTTCCGTCGTGTTCGTTTGTCCTTCATATCAAATCACTCCGCGCAGCCGTCAAACTCGAAGTGGACATGTTTCGAGGTTTCTGGCTTCAGGAAGTACTCACCGCATTCATTTTGCGAATTCAACTCGTCGTCATAACTAACGCCCATCGGGGTAATGTACTGCTTCGAATTGTGCGAAACGTTGTCGCACGTATCATGATCCCCGTGACCATCTCCATCAGAGTCACTCACGTTGATTGTGCAGTGGCCCACCTCCTGAAGAACAATCCCAAGGCTGAATGCACCACAACCTTCATTATAGGTTTGACCTTCCGTCAGGTTCTCTATGGCGTATCCATTAGCGACAGCGTGTGTTCCACCTCCTCTACCTCCTCCACAGATGCCTGAGTTTCTGGTGATAAGAAGGTTACAATCAGGCTCTAGGTTATTTAGTTCACAGCTGGTGTAGTCCTTCCACCATTCATACAGATTCTCGTAGCTGATGGTGAACGTCTGGTCACAAGGATACCTTGCGTCAAATGGATCGTCTGGATTTGGAACTTCAGTGGGGGCTGATATAGTCTCTGGTTTTGCAATCGCATTGTAATCATAGCTTACGTTGCGGTCACTATTTTGAATGAAACTTACGGCTTTGTCGCGAACCGTGTAACCTGAGTCATTGTACAGCTCCTGCGATATCCATACGCCTACTCTTAGATGTGACATGGTGTATGGTTGATTCCTGCCCCAACCAATTAGCATAAATGAATTCTATGCATTAAATGTTTCCCCGAAACAATTATTCGATTAGACTTCAGAATGAGAGAGACAATACCTGCAACCGACGGCGCAGTCTACTGGAGTCGAACTACTGATTATCGGATTTTTTGCCAATCCCAGCTATCCTAATGATCGGACCGTCGCTATTGGCTACGAGAGAGTGACGACGTTTCAGTCAATTACGACTTGTTATCAGCAGTCAATCCAGCGTCGTAATGCACATGCATTATTTCGAATTGACCGTCCTCGACAGTGGCTTCCAGAGCTTCATTTCCACCAGTTACTCGATTCCAACCAGTTACAGTAGTAGATGCTTTCTCTGAGCTGGTAGGGCGTTCAAGAGTGACGTCCACTCGATACCCCACATTTGGTGACAAGTCGAAGATGAGTTTAGAATGGCTTTTAGATTTAGCCAAACAAGAAATAACTTCTTTTTCGGTCTCATCTGAAATCTCAATGATTGATATCGAAACGGGAATGCTTTCGAGGTCGACATTTTTAATCGCGACATGCCAAGGTAACCTGTCATCATCACTCGTGTCTTTCGGCTGATAAGCATAGTCACCACACGACACAATCTCTGTTGAGTTGTTGCTCGTTTCTTCCTGTGAGCGATTCTGCTCAGCGTTTCCTGACAGGCTGACGCACCCTGACATACTTGTCGCAGCTGTAATTCCAATCCAACACAACAGTCCCCTACGTTTCATACTCAGGCCTAACATCCGTATAGTAATATTCTATGGGAAGTGTCAAATGGGTCTTTCAAGTAATCAACACCACTACTCAAAGACTTATGCATTGCTTGTCTGGTGGTGTTAAGTTAAGTAGAAATCGGTGGATAGCGGCAGGATTGAGCGCCAAGGGCGAAGCACCGTATTCACCCATTGTCTATTGCTATTGAAACACATCCACGGAATCCAGCCAGAGCCGGCGATTCAGCTGATCAGTCGTACCTTCGGTCTGCGATTAGTTGGAATCGAAAACCGACGGGCTGCGATACGATTAGCGCTTAAGTTAACACAACCCCCCGAGCAGACCGGCAGCCGGTGTCGGTCAAACTCGAGAGACTGCAGATAGATTGACCGATCGGAACGTGATAGATACTCCACATAGTGTTTGCTGTGAGTAGGGTAGCATGCCGTCTACGGGGATATGGAAGCCGCTTATCCCCACAAACTGAATCGAATAGTCCGCAACCATCCATTTGCAGAAATCTACCCTCCGAAGTCAGGGCTGACTTCGTATGACTGAAGATGGCGATGTAGCGAATAATTGCTTGGATTGCTACTGTGAAGACGGCGTCAGAAGTCACTGAATGGACAGCAACACGAACGCTGACACAGGAAAGACTATCTCCGCGCACTCTCACGTCGAGAAAACTGACACGTCGACACAGCTCTTTAGCCTGTGTCGCCTCACCCCGACGTGCGTTCAGACCGATTCGGAGAACGTTCTTATTCGATACACCGTGCTATGCGCCTATGTCTGACTGTCGGGGTACGTACCGCGGAATCAATATCTGGGCGGGCGGGCTGAACGGTCCGAGCGTTGGAGAGACGGGCATTGCAGTTTACTTTGTCCATCACCGAGCCGCCCACCTTGGCAGCAATCCGCTAAATCTGTTACAAAGCAAATCTGATTGGACCGTCGAACACGTCCGGGCTGCGTTGGAGTATGCTGCGGACCACCCCGAAGAGATGCTAGAAATCCAGCGTCAACGACGTGAGAATCACGCGATGCATGAGGCTCGGCCCGTCCAGTGTTCGTGTGGCGATATCGTCCCGTATCCGGTATGGCGAACACGGTGGACTACCCACCAGCACGTCGGCGACGAACACGGGTACGAAGGTCGTGTCGTGTCGTGTCGGGGATGTCCTTCACCTGCTCGTGCGCCACAACGTTCGCCTCTCCAGAGACGTTCTTTGCCCATCAAGTTGCGTCTCGCTGCCCGTCGACGCATCGACTAACCACCATCAACCAACCCGTTGGCCGTCCTCTCTCGGTCGATATCACTGGGCCGGGCGGCGACTACTTCCAGTCGTTTCTCAACTGACGGTCTGGTCGGCGACCACGGCTGGTCAACCAACTCGACACAATTCGACCAGCCGACCATCCGCGAGTCGCTCGGTCGCTTCGCTCTTCGATAGCACGGTGGCCGGGCGCTCGGGCTGCCCATGGACCGAGAACGCGTACGCACTGTCCCGGTCGTCCGATGGCGGTCGCAGTAAGACGCGCGCCGGTTCGTACAGCAGGTCCTGTTCGACGTCCCAGTACCACGCCATCGTGTCGACCACCCGCGACTCCCGCGGGAGGAATACGCCGCCTGCCCCCGTGACGACCTCGACCGTCTCTGCAGTCGTCGGCTCGACGTCACTATCGAGCAGTGCAGCCCACTCTCCACCGGTCAGGGGGACTGGTTGGCCAGCGTGATGGGGGCCGAGCGTGCTGTACGCGAGTCCGGTCGTCGCATACACGGCCCCCTCGAACGGGTGGTCGGTATCGAGCAACGGTGGTCCGACTCCGTGGTCGCGCAGGCGCTCCACAGGATACACGTCGAGAGTGACGGTGTGGCGTTCGTAGCGACTCATGTTACTCGGCGACCTTGCGAGCGAGTCGTCGGAGTTGGGCTCGTGTGTGCGCTGCTCGGGTCACCAACGCGGAGAACGACCGTCCCGGGGACGTGAGCGGTGGAGCGGGGAACCATTCGGTAGCTGCATCGAGGATACTCAGTAGATTAAACGCTCCGCCAATTCGAGTCTGCCTCCACTACTCGAAACGGTGAATTCGGGTGTTTGGCTCCCCCGAGAGACTAAATACGTAACTCAGTATGCCAAGCACAGCACATGAACCGCCCGACACTCAGCTCCGTGCGCACTCCTCTGCTGGTCGTCGCGATACTCGCCTTCGTTCTCAGTCTGCCCCTCGCGGGACAGGTCTACCACACCAGTCAGACAACCAACGACCTCCGCCTCGCCGGAACCGCCCAGCCGAACCTCTCGGCAGCCCCCGCCAACACGGCCATCACGCCGCTTGCCTCCCTGTCTGCGGACACGCACGACCGGTTGCTGGATGCGATGGGTGAGCCCCAGTCGTGGGAGAGTCCCGCTCCGTCGTCGACGTACACGGAACTGGACTTCGTCGAACACGACGGTGCGTACTATCAGGTCATCTACCGAAGCACCGATAGTTCGTTCGTCGAGTTCTTTGTCGGGCCGCTGCTCGGCTTCTCTGGATTCATCTCGCTCGGTCTACTGGCCCTGCTTGCGGCGTATCGGAAGCTCGCGCAGGAGTGAGGCGACCGACCGCTACGCCTCCACCGCACGGTCCTGCCGTTCGGGAACCGTGACCGTTACCTCGACGGTCGACGCCGCACCGTCGATGGTCAGCTCGTCCGTCGCCACGTACTGCCCCGGGGGATACCCATCGACATACGGGCGATAGGTGAGAATCGCGTACTCTCGACAGTGCTCCTCGTCGGGGTCAAGTCGGACGTCCAGTCCGGCCTCCGATTCGTGGAACGCGTTCGCCATCGCCCATGTCGCGTCAGTTGGCTCATCAGGGATGACCTGCTGCTTGGCGTTCAGCACCGTGGGGAAGACGATGATGCGCCGTGGCTGGGAGGCATCGTGTGCGGAGTACTGCGAGAGCGGGAGCATCTGACCGCCGCTGAGCGTCATCGACGCGTCGCTCGTATTGCGCACGCAGAGCGTGACCAGCGGTGGGTGAGCCGCGGTCGCAGGCGTCTGGTCCCTCACCACGAGTTCGACCGTGGAGGGCTCGGGGGCGAGTGTCGCGGCGACGTCGAACATGATGGTCGGGGTATGGGTTGACGGGCGATACCAGTTGGGGCAGGCCGGTCTGGTCACGGGGATGATGGACTTACGTGCTGGCCGCGTAGCGCGAGACAGGAGATGAGCGATGGATTCCCCGCGGTTCGTGCGGTCGTCGACACGTCGGCGCTTCCACCAGCCGTTGCGTTCACGGTCGACGTCGACCAGCAGTTCACACAGACGAGTCCCGCCCGCCTCCACATTCGCTGTACGAACCGGGCTGAGTCCACGCGGCAGTTCCACTTCGGCGGGTCGCCACCGTTCAGCAAGCCACTAGGTCTTCATACCGCGAGCGACGCGTGGCTGTACGCGATACCGGACGACCGCCACAATATCATGGAATCGGGGAAGGCCCCGCCGCTCGTGCCAGCCGAGCCTACCGACGGCTGCTGGCGAGCGTCACATGACCCGGGGTGGCACCTCCCCGAACACATCCGAGAACTCGCGCCCGGTGAGACGGTGAGCGAACACTACACGGTGCTTGCGGCTCCCGACAACGACCCATGCCTCCCCGATGGCGAGTACGTGTTCACGGGTGACCGACTCCTATCGGGTGCTCCAGACTGGACGTTCTCGCTGCTCGTCGAGGCTGCTGAGGGCGAGTGAGGTGACGGGTTGAATAACGCGAGCGTGGGGCTTTCAGTCCGTATTGGCTGTCGCGGTGGCCGCTTCGTTATGGAACGTTCCGTTGTAGGTCTCGTCGTCTTGCAACTCGTCGCGATGCGTGATATGGACGGTCTTCGGATAGTCAGATTCGAAGGTGATGATTGCTTCGTAGATAACGGGGTCAATCTCGGTCGTACAGCCACCAGAGCCTTCCTCGAACGTGTCAAGGATGGTCAATTGAAGAGAGCGTGACTCGGCATCGTACTCCACGGTGTCCAGTATTGTCGTTCGACACGACCGTGACCCGCTGTGCATCCACCCTTCGACCACGATTCGATTCGACGCCGGTTGAAAGCGTACCTTCGCCGCATGGTTGGCCGTATCGACCGACGAGAACGTCGGCCCGGAGTACCCGTCGGCAGAGTCCAAGACCCGGAATTGGTGGGCAGCGATGGCAGGTGCTAGCTCAGAGTCGGTCATGTGTGTATCGCCGCTCGTGCGGCCCGGGGTCGTCCCATTTGACGGCGGACTCGACTCGCCAATGAGACACCCCGTGACTGGTACGAGGAGTCCTACAGTGACCCCGAGAAACTGGCGGCGATTCATATTCCGTTATTGAAGGCGTCCCACCAATATCGTTCTCATTGGTCAACTCGCTCGTTGATACACTCGTGGATGAGTTCGATAATTGCCTGAATCGGGGGCGAGTGGTCAGGAGACGGTAATCGTGACCGTAACAGTTGCCGGGGCATCGTCGACCTCGATACCGTCATCTGTGACGGTGTATCGGCCCGGTGGGTACCCACCATCCGTGGGTTCCTCGACGAGTATCGCATACTCGCGACTGAACGACTCACCGGGACGGAGTCTAGTCTGGAGTCTCGTCTCGTAGTAGAACAGCCGATGGTCTGCGACCCACACCTCATCCGTCGGGGTTGGGGGAATCACGGGGAGTTGGCTGTTCAGCCCGGTCGGGAAGACGATGAGCTGACGGGACTGTTCAGGGTCCTCCGCGACGAACTGGCTCAGTGGTGAAGTGTACCCTCCATAGAAGTAGATGGTGTCCTCGCCCACGTTCCGAACCCAGAGGTCGAACAGCGGTGGGTGCTCTGCGGACGCCGCTTGGAACTCCTCAGCGGTGAGTTCCACGCCCGACGCGTCGGTGGTGAGGATGGCGTCGACGGTGAACATACAGTGGTACTCCGTGGCAGGAGGGAGATATGTTTCGGCAGTGTGCGAACGGTTCGACCGGAAACAGCCGCGGGCTTGCAGCACCGACCGAGTAGCGGGTCAGCCACCCGGTTCCACGCTACCATCGTTGGCCACCGCAGGGGATGTTCCACACGCATCGAGGGAACACAGAGTGTGCCTCTAACCGTCCAGTACCGGTCAGACTGCTCGATGCAACAACCGTCGGCCAAGCCACTCGCCGCCCCCAACGAGCAGGGCGACGGCAAGGATGAATGGCCAGAACGTCACGTAGACTGTCATCGGGGTCCATGCGAACGATGGGGACGCCCCGTTGAGTGATGCGTATGCGTTGGACGTGAGGACGCCGCCTATCGCCAGTAGACTGAGCGTCACCACGCCGGGAAGTAGTAGCCCCGCTCGCACGTACAACCCGGTGAAACACGCTCCGACGACGAACCCCCCGAGGAGCGCCCACAGCATATAGGGGTCCCAGAGTGCAGTCGGGGCACCAGCTACGATACGAACGCCAACCGCGAGGAGGGCATGGAGGACACCCCCGATGACGGTGAGCTGGAATCCCTTGGAGGCGGACTGTGGGCGATGAATTCGGGGAAGGAACTGCGAGGACATGACGTGAGATACTATATTCACCTCAATAACAGTTCGGGAGACTGCCATGGCACGCTTCCTATGGGTAAGTCGCTCTGAATCGACAAGGGTGAACCCGTTGCACTGTTTGCCGGTTTTGTTAGACACAGAGCGTGAGTGTATCAGTCAGCGTTCTCGACAGTAAGCGCAAACCCCCACGTGAATTGCTGGGAGTCATCGGAGTCAACAGGCCACGTTCGATACGGCTGTGAAAACCGGTACCTTCCGGGCGAGAGGCACGTACCACTGTTCGACGGTGCGCCCCACAATGAGAGCGTTATCGAGTCGTCTTCACCCGGCGCGAGCCGCATTCGCGTCAGTCCCGAATCGACGACGAACGGGTCGGTGGCGACTCGCCAACAGCCCGGTGAGACTGGCTTTGGACTATACGAGGGGGGAACGAGCAGCAGTTGTGGGTCAGTGCTCTCGCTGAATGTCTCCGAGAACACGCGACTGTGTCCCGTCTCGAACATACGAGACTGCTTCGTCGTGTTCGTGAGCGTGACACGGAGGCGAGCTGGATGGTCCGTTGTTACCTCCGGTTCGACCATCTCGACTGAGAGGACGTCGTTCGGAGCGCTATCTACTGATGTGAGGGCAACCGTTCGAGGACTGGCCATCGGTGTTGATTCGGGGTCTCCCGGCGAACGGCGGGGGGTGGATGCCTCCGACGAAAGTTGCGTACACCCTGCGACGCCCGCGAGTCCAGCGGTGAGGGTGGTCAGTACCGTTCGGCGGTTCATGTTATACCACAAACTGGTTCGGGGTAAAGGAGTTGTGTAGCCCCAAGTCCTCACTGTATCCATCTCGATTCGCTGTGATACACTCGCGGCACAAGTCTAACAGTTGAATCAGTCGAGTTACGGTGAAAGAAAGGTGGCACTCAGGTGATGCAGCGTCCACCCCCGTCCAGTCGACGCACTAGCCCCGCCCGTAATTGGCGCCCCGACCGCCACCGCGAGTCCCCGCGTACCACCGGCTCCCAACACGGTTTCTGGCGTGACCAGCTCGTCGATGACGGGTCGGTCGCGAACTCCAAGGAGGACGCACTCTCAGACCGGCAGTTCCAGTTACTCCTGGAGGGAGCCCGCCGACTCGACGCTCCGTACGCGAATCAGGCGCGGTTCATCATCTTCGCGACCGGCCGGCTGGGCATGCGGGCCGGTGAGGTCGCCCACATGAGCGAGCAGTGAATCGACTGGCGCGAACGGACGATCCACATCCCGCCGTTCGACCGGTGTACGAAGGGCCAGGAGGACGGCGAGCCGTGTGGCTACTGCATGAAGCGCGCCGAGTCGATTGCCAAGCACAACGTCGGGATCACCGTCGAGCAGGCACTGTCGACGCGCTGGGCTCCCAAGACGGCCGCCGGTGCGCGCGCCATCCCATTCGATTTCGAGACGCGCGTCGAGATGGCCATCGAGCGGTTCTTCCAGACACACGCTGAGTATCCCCACTCGCGGGTGAGCATCAATCGGCGCGTCAACCGGGCGGCCGAGGCCGCCGAGGGGCTCGACAGCACGCGTGTCTATCCACACGGCCTGCGTGCGACCGCCAGTACGTTTCATGCCGCTCGCGGGCTCACTGGGCTACCTCTCCAGGCGTTCATGGGCTGGGAGAAGCTCGCGACTGCCGAGACCTACCTCAATGGGACGACCGAGGCGACCCGTCGAGCACTGCGGTCGGTCCACTCCTCGCGATAGCACGCCGACTTTCTTTCACGCCGGTTCGGTGTGACTCAGCTGTTAGACACGTGCCGCGTGTGTATCGATTGGTCACTTGCTCCGAGCGAAGAGTAGAGTCAGCACGGTGAGTGCGCTGACACTGATAGCGGCGACGAGTGGATTTCCACTACTCTCCGCGAAGACGGCGAAGAGGAAGCTTCCGGAGACGATAGCTCCGAGGAGGGCGAAGCGTTGGTCCATATAAGTCTGAAGAATACTTGAGCAATTAGCTGTTTTGCTGAGGCGTTAGACTCACGCTCTCTGTCTAACAAAACCGGCAATCGAGGAGGCGGATTCACTGATTCCCGAGGAGCGCTGCTGAGAGCCAACTCGTTCTGTCAGAGTAGCGCCGGTCGGTCAGCGACCGCTGACTGGTCGGCGAGTGGTACTGTCTGCTGAGCGTGTGGTTTGTAGAAATCCAAACGCCGAACTTCTGTGGCAAAGAGGCAGGCACCGCCGGAGCGACGTAGAGGCATACGTTTTTGAGCGTGAACCCGGTATCTCAGATAGGGCCGGAGCTAACGCACCACTT
Source organism: Halomarina rubra (assembly GCF_023699475.1). Lineage (GTDB taxonomy): Archaea > Halobacteriota > Halobacteria > Halobacteriales > Haloarculaceae > Halomarina > Halomarina rubra. Next base: position 310,073 of record NZ_JALXFV010000007.1, read on the forward strand.
GTTGTGCCATAAACGAGGGGTCGTTCTTCCGGCCTTTGCCCACGAACTCCTGAGCAGACGGTGTCGCCTACTCCTCGGTGTCAACTCCTCGCTCTTCGAGCGCCAGCCGCGCGACCTCCTCGGCGTGGTCGGCACTGAACCGGACGAGCGCGTCGTGGATCTCTCGCTTCGACATGTTGCGGACGCCGTGGTCACGGAACACCCGCTCCATGTCGAGCGTCATCGCGTCTTCGAGGTCCTCCCATGACTCAGGGCGAGGATAGAGTTGACGCTGCCACTTGTTCTCGAAGCCGAACGCAGGCGTCTTCTCCGGTGGGTCGGCCGGTTCTTCGGGCTCGGAGTTTGATTCGGATTCAGTCGCCTCCGCTTGTTCTCCATCGTCATCAGCATCGTCGGCCGCATCGCCGAGGTCGAAGCTCACGCCTGGACACCTCCCTGTTCGACGATAACCGCCAGCGTCTCGAAGTGGTCCAGCTGAGGATGTTCGGGGTCGTACGCCGTCAGTGGCTGACGCTCCTCGTAGGCGTCCCCGAAGGCCGCACTGTGTCTGATGGGTACTTTCGGGGCAGCGCGCTCCCCGCTGTCGATGGCCTCCCAGTCCGCGGCGGTCACGCGCGCGAACGGTGGGATGTGCGCGTCGAGAACCTCCTCGACCGTCGTTCCCTCGGGTAGGTCGCCGGAGTCGGGGTCGACGCCGTCGTAGCCGGCCATCAGATAGGAGGCGAAGTGCTCGTCAGTGTTCATCGACTCCAGGAGCCGGCGGTCTTTCGTGTTCTGGTCGACGCGGCGCGAGAGGTCGTTCGGTACCGTGGCGAGGATGTCGAACGCTCCGAGCTGCTGGCGAATCGGTGCGACCAGTTTGGTCGCCGTCTCACGCAGTCCGTTGAGCGCCTCCGGGACGGGCATCAGCGGGAGGATAGCGTTCGGTGCAGCAACGACCGCGTTGTTCGTCAGCTTGTTTCTCGACCCCGGCAGATCGAACAGGATGTAGTCATACGTCTCGCCGAGCAGCGGGTCGACGAACTCGTTTTTCATCTTCAGGTCGCTGGCAAGCACCGAGTCCTTCGAGAGCTCGTCAACGACGCGTTCGAGATTCAGTGACGGGACGAAATCGAAGCCGTGGCCGGGGTGCTTGACGATCTCCTCGATGTCCGCACCGTCCAGGAGGACGTTTGCGAGGTCGGTCGCGTCCTCATTCTCTCTCGTGTAGTACCCAAGGCCGGTCGAGAGGTGACCTGCCGGGTCGAGGTCGACGAGCAGGACGTCGTGGTCGCGCCTTGTGGCGAGGACGCCAGCGAGCGTGTTTGCGAAGATGCTCTTGCCGAAGCCTCCCTTCAGCATCGGAAAGCAGACCGCCCGTGGCTCCGCTCCGCCGTCAGTCAGAATCGATTCTCTCTGTGGGGTCGAACACTCCACTTGTTGTGCCATTCGTTCACCTCATTCGAGGGTGCCGACTTAAACATAAGGTACGGTCTGCACCTGTTGTACAAACTTCACAGCAGGTGGAGTAGGCACCTACTGTAGCTACTTCGCCCATAGCAGCCTCAAACATACGTTATTTGATAGACCTACTGTGCAGTAGCTGCCAAAAGAGTTCTGGTCGACTGTCAAACCTGCAGAGTAGCCACAGTAGGTGCAGTAGTTTCAGTAAGTGCAGTAGGTACAGTAGGTAAAACAGGTGCGAGTTGCACAGACCGAACAACAGGTGCAGGTCTGACAGGAGGTACACATCCTCGAGTAGCTGCAGTCGGGACCTGCTCGGCAGTAGGAACAAAGGCGGAGACGGTTAGAGTCAGTGACGTCGACACTGGCAGTGCGTCGGTCTAACCAAGAGTTTACAATGATACGCGTCTGTCGTGGTTAGGTTCGAGAGGGGCATGTCGATTCCCGACGCGCTGATTCCTGCTCGACGTCGACCCCTGATGCATCGACTCGGACTCGACAGCCAGCGTAAGCCAGCGTGAGCTCCGGTGGCGTCGACGCGGTCGCAAACAACACGTCGAGCGCATCGCCGTCGACATCATCCTGGAGCGGTGGCAGGGTGAGCGGGTCGTGGTCGAGTTCGTCGACGACAGCTTCGACGATGCGTGTCGAGACACGAGGCGCAGGGCTCATAGAGCGGACGCGGGACGCTGCCCGTATATATCAACGGTTCAGCACCACCCCTCACACCGAGTGTATTCAGGAGCGCTGAGTGTCGATGTGTTCGGCGACCCACGCGACCGCGGTCGTCGGGAAGACCCAGCCCAGCTCGCGCTCGGCGTAGCTCATGTCGTAGGGGCTACCGCGAGGAACGCGGTCCATCTTACATAGCAGTGGAACCAGCCAGTTCGGTCGGACGGCGACGAACTCGCGGTCACGCCTATACCAGCCGGCCTTGAACGGGTAGAACGGCCAGTGACCGATGAAGTTCAGGTGCCACCCCTCGGGACTGCTCTCGTCAAGGTCGAAGACGACATCGCAGGTGAAGTGAATCCAGGGGAGGCGGTTCAGATTACTGGTAAACTCGTTCTGGACTTAGAACAGTCGAGAGCAGACGCGACGATTCCGGATACGTACATCCAGGGAATCGCCGTCGAGCACTCTGACTACCTTCCCGTAGAAATCAGCGATGAGGAGAAACGGCGCATTGTCGGGCTCTCCGACGGGGCCGATATCTATGAAAAGATGGTTGGGTCGCTCGCTCCAGTCATCCAAGGGTACGAGATCGAGAAACTCCGTCGGCAGGGCGACGCCTACGAGCCGAGCAAAGACCATCTGAGACTTGCGGAATAGCCAGCCGATTTCTCTTAACCCTCTGCCTCGTCTCAGCATCCGTAGGTCAGAGAGGTGGTTGTGAACTGAGCGGTGGGCGAGTGACTCGAGACCTGCGAATCGTAGAGAGCGATGCGATCTTACTCGTCTTCAGCGCCCGTGTCGACACACTCGAAGACAATCTCAGGCTCTTTCAGCAATTGATGGACAGTGTAACTGCCGCCACCCCGCCCACCACCAGTGTGGTATGACTCGATGATTTCGAGGAACGATTGTTCGCGAAGGAGATCGCGAACACGATAGAGAGTCAGCGTTTCTGAGCCGGCATCAGCACATACAGACCGATACGCGTCGTAGATGACACTCGTTCGGAACTCGTCTTCAGGATTGTTCGCAGTGAGTGTCGCGAGTCCCATCAGAGCGTATTTGGTGTGCGGAGTCAAGCCGGAGAGGAGTTCTTGCAGGCGGTCGACCTCTGCGCGTTTTTGAGCTGCGTCGAGGTGTTCTTCACGAACCGTCGAGTAGCCATTGCGCTCGGCGAACTCGCCGGCGTTGCGCAGAATCCGAATCGCCTTCCGGGCGTCCCCATGTTCACGGGCCGCGAGTGCGGCAGCCTTCGAGATGACTCCTTCCTCGATGACTCCATCGACGAACGCGTCTCGTCGGGCCTCCATGATTTGACGAAGCTGATTGGCATCGTACGGGTTGAACACGAGCTCATCATCCCCGAAACTGGATTTAACCCGCTCGTTGAGCCGGTCTCGATAGTTGATCTTGTTTGAAATCCCGATGATGCCGATGTTCACGGAGGTCTTGCCTGCCTCGCGTGCTCGCGAGAGCTGCATTAGGATGTTGTCCTCACCATCGTCGGCTTTCAGCCGGTCAATCTCGTCGAGGATGATAATGACAGCGTCAAAACGTTGGTCAAGAATGTCCCACAGTCGCGCGTAGTAATGTGAGCGACCAAGGCCGGTGCGGGGGACAGCGATTCCAGTACTCGACTCTTCGTTGAGGCCACGGGCGATTGAGCAGGCAGCCTGTGTCTCAGTGGAGTCCTGAGAGCAGTCGATGTAGACCACCCCGATACGGTTTCCTCGCCGCTCACCAGACGCTCGTGCTCGCATCGCGACGTGACGTGAGACGAGGCTCTTGCCTGTACCTGTCTTCCCGTAGATGATGAACGACGACGGTGCGTCGTCATTGACCACTGGGCGAAGATATTGACCGACACTCTGAATCTCATTTTCTCGACCAACGATTCGTTTCTCGCTGGGGACGTGGCCAATCTCGACCAGCTCGCGGCGTGCAAAGATTTGTGGCTTCTCGTCTTGGGGATCGTCGAACAGTGGGTCGTACTCGTCCTCATAGCTCATCGAAGGCTCCGAATCGAAGTCGTCGAGCGTGGAGTCGTCGGTCACACCCGGACTGTGGGGTCACCCGTCAAAAATCTATCCCACCGCGTTCCGGGTGTATTCTCTCGAATTCCTGGCCGGGAAGGCTAGATGCGTAAGATACGTTTCCTCGTGTAGAGGCGTTCCTCCCCCCTCATTCCAAGTGTATCGGGTGTAAGTGGCTCTCATGGGCCCCCCTCGTTCCGAGTGTATTCCAGTCTGGTCAGTAGAGCACCCCCCTTCGTTCCAAGTGTATCGGTTGACCTGTTCGCCCGGTTGAACGACAAGATCGGAGGAGATTGAACACACCCCCCTCGTTCCGAGTGTAAATCCCACGAATACGGGGGGTAGGGCTGGCAACACTAGGGTAGCGGTGCGTATGCTGGTGTTTTGTCTGACAAGTGGCGCACCTAGCTTTATATGGTACGTATCCGTAGGCAACCGCATACCGTTTCTACCGTACTAGAACGAACACGTAGTGTTTCGTGTACAAGGTTATGAAACACTGGAGAGCGGTTTGTAGCGGGTATCCCATTGAACCGCGCCCCACGTCCGTTCTGACGGGGTTTGATTGGATTTTCCCTCCTATTTCGACTGGAACCCATCCCTGTTTCTGAATACACTCGGAACGAGGGGGGGAGGCTGCTCTACTACAGACCGGCTCACAAATCAGCTCCGGTATCTTTGGCGATGAGCAGTTTACCGGGCCCCGATTCGGTGGAACTCCACTGTATATTCGTCTGGAAGCTTCTCGATCGTCGCGTGTATCTGCAATATACGATCATCAGAGCCGCTGTCAGAGTGTTCAAGCATCGTTTCTGCTTGTGTTCGCTCCAGCTCTCCGCTGCCCGTTTTTACTTCGCATAGATACCGTTGGATGACTGGGCCGCGACGTAACCCCACTGTAGCCGAGAAGTCGGGTAACCACATCCCCGCCGAATTCGAGATCACTGAGGGGTCTGAATCGATTTCGACTTTCAGCCGGTCGTCGATTCCCAAATCTCGTCTTGCATACTGCTTCAGTGGCTTCGTACCGTGCGGGGTTGCAGTGAACAGTGCCTCGCCGAGGGCGCCGTACTGGTTTGCGGTCGGATTGAACGTCCAGCCCTCCTCGGGTGGAGGTCGCTCGAACGCGGACAGCCCATGCTGCCCCCGACTCACCAGATACCAATCAACATTTGCAGGGTCCTGAGGGGCGACTGGCTGGAGCGCCAGTTCGGCGGTCGTGGTGTGGCTCATCAGCTCCTGGCGTGCTTTGTTCTTGTTCGAGAAGGTGAGTTTAGAGCCGTGGTCATCGACGTAGGTCCGAACCGTCCCGCAATCACGCGTTGCCGACGATTTGATTTCAACCGTGATCTCGTCAGTGTCCGGGCCACCCTCTGGCCAACTATCACGCCACGACATGTCCTGACTGACGCTCCTGGCGGCATATGCCTCACGGAGGCTGGTGGGTGACCGCCTTCGATTCTCCCTCCCCCGCAGCGTCAGGCTATCATGATGGAGCTTCGCACCGAGGGTGGGGTGATGATAATCGTGTTCGGTCTCCCGCTGCTACCAGCCGGTGACCACGTGACGACTTTGTGTCGGCGACGCTTGATACTGGTCGGCACGACGCACGCCTGTCGGCTGTGCCGCTGACTGGCTCGAGTGTTGGACGTCGCCGTCTGGTTGAATACGGAAGGCGTTGCATTCCAGCCACGGGTCGATCATTCTGGCGACCCGACCGGCGCGATGTACTCGTTCTTCCATGCGTCGCCCTCTCGCCACTGCCAGTAGTAGTAGCGGTAGGCGCGGTCGCTCGTCCGTTTGGTCGTTTTGATCGTGATGTACGCCCCACTCGGCACGGCCTCGTAGTCCTCGGGATCCGTCGAGATGCCTTGGTCATCGAGTCCGGCGCGTTCGTCGTCGGATATCGCCTCCGCAGCCTGGCGCTGAGCGGTGTCGCGCTCGTCCTGGGCGCGCTTCCAGGCGGCGAGTGTCTCGGCATAGCTCGCGACGCGCTCAAGGCGCTCGGGTGACTGGCGCTCCAGTGGATCGAGCAGGTATGCTGGCAGGTCTGGTGGGTCAGGGCGGTCGGGTGGCTGGTCCGTCATCGTTACCCCACACATCCCGATTGGTATCAAATTGTGGGGTAACAATCGTCCTCACGACTTCCGTCACTGGCCACAGAGTTGCATGCGGAGTAATAATACGTCCACACAACCTGCTCACCTACTTCTCGTCAAGATTCGCTCGTTCTGCCGTCGAGAATGCGGCTGCTCGATAGGTGTCGTAGAGGTCGCTGCCCCACTCGACGAGTGCGTCGTTTGAACTGAGCAGCATCGCGATGTGATCACCGTCACCAGTCTCGTTGTACGCTCCGATGGCGACCTTTCGATCGTCGTACAGGCCAATGCCGAGGGTCAGTGACTCTTCAAGATGGCCGATCTGGAAGTGTTCGTACTCGCTATCATCGAGGAAATGCTCGAGTCCCTCCTCATGCAGATGGGTGTAGACCGAGTGATCGACGATTGCCTCGCCAGCAAGCCCGAGTTTCAGGAGTTTGTCGTAGGCGCGAAAGAGGGTCGGATTGAAGATCGACGTCAGGACACGGAACCGCGAGAGGCGTGGATCACAGAGCCCCAGTGCGGCCCCCAGCACGATGCCAGGAGAATCCGGACTCGAGACGACCACCTTTGCATCGACGAGAGCTTGGACGGGGATGGCTATTGGTAGTGGGTCGAGTCGCTGGAGCCATGGCGCCTTTGCAATCACCTGCTCGATTGTTATCGCCAGCTCATCGTAGGCGTCGATGGCCTGGATTCCCGCCGACGTGACCGAGTGCATTCCCCGGCCGTAACTGGTCCATCCGGCCGAGTCGAACAGCTGCAGCGTCCGTTGGACTGTCGCACGTGACGGCCCCTTGGTGCTTGCGTCCATCAGCTCGCTGGGTCGTGCTGGGCCCGTCCCCAGTGCTCGTAGTACAGGGAGGGCGTGTGTCGACCGGGTCAGAGCGACCAGTTGCTCTCGGTGAATCGCTTCGAAGCACTGCTCGAAAGCGCTGAGCGTGAGTGTTCCGCCTGCTGTGAGTGCGTAGCTGCCCTGATCGGTCCCCGGTTTGGTTAAGCCGTACTCAGAAAGATGCGTGAGATGCTTCGAGACTGTTTGCCGGGAGAACTCTCCGGAGTTACGAATCATCGACGGGGTTCTGGACTGGCCATCCAGCGACTGCAGTATCTCGAGTTGGGTGGTATTCACGAACGAACAGATACACTCAGAGACATCCACCTGCTCGCTCGTGAGTGGGTTCCGTACTACCTGTTCGTCAGTTTCCACCGTCGTTCCTCCCTTGTGATACTGTGTTTTGGTTTGTGTAATGAATGTAGTGCTACGATTCACCTGTTTGTGATTTCTAATTCGCACATTTCGCTATTATTATCTCCATTTCGTCTATAATTGGGCGATACTGCTTACACGGAGGAGTGCGGAGAGCGAGTATCGTGAGCTCTCGACTTCCACCGTCGCCAACTGGCCATCCCGTCCTCCGGCATGCGCTCCGATTTACACAGGACCCATTCGAATTCGTTGAGAGTGCGACGGCAGAGTGTGGAGATATCTATCGAATGGATCTCCCCGCGGTCGACGACGTGTTCGTGCTCGTGCACCCCGACCATCTCAACCAGGTTCTCGTCACTGATGTCGATAAATTCGGCAAGACAGACGATTTCCGGCGTGCGTTCGGCAGTGGACTCCTGTCTGCGGAGGGGCAGACCTGGCGCCACCAACGTGAGATCCTCCAGCCCCTGTTCTTCCGTGACCGAATCACCGGCTACGGTGACGCGATGGTGGCATGCACCGAGCAACGACTCGCGACATGGGAGTCCGGCGACGTCCTCGAGATGGAGTCTGAGATGCGACACCTCACGCTTGAAATCCTCTTTGCCACGCTGTTCGGACGGGAGTTACAGCCAGGGGAAGATGACGAGCTCCGGGAGGCTGCCGATGGCCTCAATGACTGGTTCGCACCGACGTCGTGGATTCTCCCCCCGTGGTTGCCAACCCCCGCTCGTCGCCACTTCAAGCAGTCGACGAAGCGTCTCCGGGGAGAAGTACGAACACTGCTCGCGGAGACTGGTACTCAGACTCAACAAGGCGCTACAGAGGGTCAGACAACCGATTTGTTATCAGAGCTTCAACGGGCCCGTGCCGCCGACGAGGGTGGGGAGCTCTCGACCCGAGATATCGAGGACCAGCTGATTACGATGGTGTTCGCGGGCCACGAGACCACAGCGACTGCTCTCGCCTTCGCGTGGTACCTGCTCGCGACCCATTCGGAGATCCGTCACCAATTCCACGATGAACTCGACGAGGTGCTTGGCGGGGAATCACCATCATTCGATGACCTCTCCGAACTCGATGTCACCGAGCGAATCCTTACCGAAACCCTTCGGCTGTACCCCCCCATTCATACGATTCCCCGGCAGACGATGACCGACGTCGATATCGGTGGCTTTCGGCTTCCGGAAGGGCACGAAGTCCACCTGTCGATCATTGGAGTCCATCGCGATGAGCGATTCTACGACGAACCGCTCGCGTTCCGTCCCGATCGATGGACAGACGGATTCGAGTCAGCCCTTCCAGACTTCGCCTATGCACCCTTTGGTGGTGGCCGACGAAGCTGTATCGGGCGTGAGTTTGCGCTTCTCGAGGCAAAACTCGTCCTCGCGACGATTGGCCAACGGTTCCAGTTCGAGTGGGAAGGCAAGGATGAAATCGAGCTCGAACCTCGAGTGACGATTCAAACGGCTGACGGTCTCCCACTGCGAGTTCAGAGTCGGTGAGGAGTATCGGTGGATTGGTGGGTTCAATTCTTGTCTTCGCGATTCCCAGGGATTGTCGGACCGCCGTAGCTTGTCCAACCCCCGTCTTCCTCTCTAAGTTCGTAGCATCGCCTCTCTGGAGGGTGTGAGACGACAACCCACCACCTCGATTGACAATTCTACATAGGGTTTCACGGTGTAAACAGGGGTGAGTAATTGTGGCTATAGCGAGTGACCGAAGATATGAGCTGGCATACCTTGTCGCCGAGGTTCACGCCTCCCGATGGAGCGATAGGGTGCGTTATCCCTAGAGAGGTGAGAAGCACTAGTGGCTTACTGAGACAGTATCTCTGCCTGGTCGTATCGATCACTGAGAGCGCATCTGACGAACCCGCACGGATTACAGAACCGCGACTCTCTGAACGCAATCGGGAAGGGCGTCTGGTCGCAGTGGAGCGGCCAATCAGGGGATCTTCCGATGGCTGATGCCAAGCACCCCAGCTGCGAGATCTGTCAAAGTAGGTTTCCAGAAGGCGCACTTCAGGAGGCTGTTCTTGAGACACTTATCGAGCAGACGGCACCGCTCTCCGTCTGCCCCGCTTGCCGGGTCGTCTACAACTTCGCCCCAGACGATACTGGCTGCCTTGACTGCGGTAGAGAAATCGGATCGTCTGAGAACAGCTTCGAGTTTGGGCTCGAATTCCCTGTCACCGACGACGTCGATGGAGCCGTCGCGAGTCTCACCGGAACGTTGTGTGGTGACTGTGCGGCGCATCTGGGACTCGATATCCTCTTCAATGGGATCAACTGCCGAGAAGAACCTCACGAGCGCCTGCTCGCAGCACTCGACTGCTCAGAGCCGACAGCGAACCACTCGGCTGAGCGGCCGAGAAGGGATTCTCGGACAGAAGGGGCGGCACGATGAGCGACGATAGGAGCGTACCCTCCGGATTTCGGTTCGAACGCCTTCACAGTACCCACGCATTCAATACAGAGGACAGAACATGACTCCGGTGTGCCAGCACCGATGAAGCTCCTCGAACCGAGTCCCGAACGTCGCCGTCAACTCCGTGAGGAGGGCACTACACCGCGAGGACTCCTCCGTCGATGGGTGTATCTAGTGTATGCCGTGCTCAAGTTCCTGGTTGTTGCCGCAGTCGCGAGTCTCAGCTACATCTTCCTGTTCGGTTTGATCATCGAGATCGGTCTTCTCACCGGCGATGCGGCCGCAATCGTGTTCATTATCGGATTCATCCCGCTCGGGAAGCTGTTCTACGCCTGGTGTTTCCCAATCCAATATTGATGGCGAGGCCGATTAGATGTGGATTGTTCTTTCGCTATTCGCCTGACTTTCTTTACGGATGATTGACTCGAATCAAACGTTAGACACGTGCTGCGAGTGTATCACTCGGTCCAGTCGGTCATTTCCAATTCTTCGAGTTCGTCTTCACTGATTTCCTCGAACTCGTCTCCACCACACTCGTGACACTCCCCGTGGGGAGTGGCAATGGTACCTGACTCGTCAACCAACGCGGCAGATTCGGTGCTACAGTCCTTACACCGTACGAACAACCGCTCGCCACCTCCGGATAACTCGTCTGACATACGATGGTACAGAAGTCAGTTGGACTTCACCACCAAAGGTGTAACTACGTTATCCCATGTTCGGAACTGCCGAAACCAACCGTACCGTCAGACCCACGCTCTACGTCTATCAAGCGAGTGAATGAGTGACCGTGCCGCGAATCTACATCGGTCCTTCATTTTATCAGAAAGTACTTACTTAACCAATAGTGATTTCCCGCATAAACCGGCGGTCCCTGCTCGCGTCTCTCATGGGGTGGCGACGGGGAGTGACGTGTGGATGGACTATCCCTGTCTTCCGGAGGAACCGCCGCCGATTTGATGGAAGGGGGGCAACATATTCATAGTATCACTTGCAGACTCAGGAGTTCTCCGAATCTACCGAACGAGGGGCAGAATGTACTGGTATACCCACATTCTGGGGTTCTCGGTTGGACGCGTCGCATGCAGCCACCACGCCCTTTCAGAGAGTATCGTTGGGGTACAGGTGGCAGAAAGGGTTACAACCAGACGAGGGGAACGCTCAGATTCCCAAGTCGTGCTGAGACGGTGCAGGTCGGTTGCTTGGGAGAGGTGACAACCGCATGCTCGACAAACTCATCGTCGTCTGTGAGGCGTGTCGACAGGTGTACACTGCTCGGCGACGGGCCGATGGCAGTTTCATCCTCCCCACGAGGGATGGGAACTGTCGGTGCGGAGGGACTGCGTTCAGCAAATACGCTGGTGGTATGGGGAACAGTCCCACTCCCTCCTAACGCGGCAGGCTTTTTTCGCCGCGGTGGAGGCGAATCGAGTAAATACCAAGAGAGATGGCGAACGAATCACGCTCGATAGACCTACGCTCTCTGTCTACCAACACAGGAACTGAACTTCTCTAGCAGATAATGCTATGCAACCAGTATATTGAGTTCGTTTCAACCCTTTGTCCTAATTGCAGTGCAAGGGCTGTCAGAGGCACGTTCCACCCATCTCTTCCAACTACCAACATTCCTCGGTGTGTAGTTGGCGTAAGTAACAGGAGTCCCCAGTTACTGCTCAAGTGTCTGTAGTGCTCTCTCGTCGTCGAGGACCGTATGTTGGACCAGAAGGTCGATACCACGCCGAAGTCGTTCGGATGCCGCTTGATGACTGATATTTAGCTCGGCTGCGAGCACGTTGAGATCCGTTCCTCGCGGCACATCGAAGTATCCTTCCTGTGTCGCACGGACGAGGAGTGTCCGCTGCTTTTCAGTTAACCCGTACGTCGTTGCGTTCCCGTCACTGCCGGTCTGTTCGTACTTTCGCTTGAGCGTGAACTCGAGGTCGTGGCACGAACACCACTCGTGAATGTGTCGCAACGCGTCTGTATCGGGAAGTTCGACCTGCAATGTCCATCCTTCGTAGGTGCCAGTACCCTGCTGGACGATACCTCCGGCCTCGACAATAGTGGGATAGACACTCTGAGCTCTCCCCTCACCGACGTGTTCGACCTGGTACAATCGTCGGTCGCCTGTCGTCGTTAGCACACGCGGTGCTGTCACGGTCGAATCGTGGTGGAGGGCGGCTTCGAACGACTCGACGTCACTCGTTTCCGCCCAGAACATGAGGAGGTGTTCGCCGTTGGCGGTGGTATCCGATTGTTCCCAGATGACCCGTGCCGACGGCACTGCCCGGAGGGTCGCTAAGAGAGTCGGTTGCTGAATAGTGAATGTGGCAATCATTGGCGTTTTCAGCTGAGTGGGTGTATTCTGTGCCCGTGAGAAGCGCACAATTTATCATAACTGTTGTGAAAGGCGACGAATTTGCCCACAGACTGATGATTGCTAGCGTTGAAATAGTAAGGTCGAGTTCCAACAGCGGTGGTTTTTCGTTCAATACTGACCTTCTGAGTAATGCTTATTACACGTACGTTCATCACGCCGACTACCCTTGGCCACCCGCGGACGTCCATCCCCTGGGCTCAACGGACCTTCGAGTTGCTCACCACTCGGAGGGAGTGTGTGTTGTGACCAAGGGTGATTCGTGCCCAACGCTCTCATGTCCATGCCAACCGGGCAGGGTGCATGAGGGCGGGCCCGAATGGAGCTATGACTCGCCGTCAATATGTGACAACCAGACCCAGTTGATTGGCTGGTAGGTCCAAAAGAACCAACGAAATTGCGTTGACTGGAGGGATTCGGTCTCCTCTCTCCTACCAGTACCACCACACGCTCGAGTTGGACAAGAAATCGCGTTACCCGCCACTATTGGTAGGCCGAGGGCGTGTGTCTATCGCGCGGCTTCCGATGGTGTACCAGTTCGTCGGAACGTTCACTACAACTAACACACAAGCAATTGCATGGCTACCCGTCAGTCCTCCGCCCTCCGACCCCGCAGCTTTGTCGTTGCTGGAATCGTCTTCTTGCTCAGCACCATTCTCACGTATAGTGCGGTGTGCGGGCCGATTGGAGGGTATGACGGGCCCTCTGGAATTCGACACATTATCGTGAACCCTCTCGCGCTCGGCGTCGCATACGGGAATGGATGCGTCGCTCAGGTCGCAACACTGCCGATAGCAGTTGGACTGGTTTGTCTCGGAATTGGGGTCTCTCGGTGGAGAAGCGGGCGATAGACTCGCGGCACGGATCTACCAGCTGGGTCACGCTGAATCGGTGCGAAAGAAAGCCACCTCGTCCCTTACAGTGATAATAGGCAGAGAGCGTGGTCCACCCCGTGGTCCGTTCGCTCGTCGTCCTATGATTACTCGGTCGTAGTGATCGCTCTGTCTCGCTGAGCAGGGGACGGAACCCTCGTGAAGCGGTAGGTCGTCTCATCCAGCTCGGCGAACACCTCCAAGACCTGATCTTGGCGCATCTCAGTGACCTCAATCTCGTCTCCGACTTCGGAGAGGACGTACTCTTTCGGAGGCCCAGATGTGTTGGTGAGCGTCGCTACGAATCGATTGGCGTTGCCCATCTGCCCGATCCGTACCGTAGCCGTACAGGACAGGTCTTCGGACTCGTAGCAGTAGTACTCTGAGTGGGTTTTGATGGTTCCGTCCGTGTCAGCATCGAGAGGGTCAATGACCCCCGAGCAGCCAGCAGTGACTGTCGTTCCGAGCAGTGAAAGGAGGGCACGGCGTTTCATACGGAACCATACCTATTGGTGAACAAGTACCTTCTGCTCACTCAAACTCGTACCGTTCGACTCGCGGCACACTTCTACCAGCTTCGTCACCGCGAGTCGGTCTGAAATCAACCCTGCTCACCGATTGCCGGTGATGATAGACAGAGAGCGTGGGTCTATCAACCAAGCTCTCGGATTGACCGAAAGCTTATTCCTGTTATTGCGTAACTGAAATCATGAACGGTCCCCTCCACAGACGTAGCCTACTCGCAGGTCTTAGTACAGGTGTCGTATCTACTCTCGCAGGGTGTTCCGTATTTGGTGATTCTATTGCTACGGAATCAGAACGCTACCGAATTGGCGATATACGCTTAACGAGCCGCGACCCAGAGCCACATCAACTGGACCTTCTGATTCGTCGTGATGGGGACATCATTCACTGGCAGAGTTACGATGTCCGGGCATACGACCCAGAGAAGCGTGGTGGCACGATGTACACGACAGTCGTTCCCGCAACAGAGTTCGGTGGTTGTACGCCGGGAGTGTATAATCTCTCTGCGCGACTCGAAAATGGAACTCAGCAGACCTTCCAAGGGAACGCTGACGATGCGTTTGACGGCACAACTCGGGAAATCCGCATCAGGGAACACGCTCAGAGATTCAGTGTCGCGGCAGGTGTGACCGAAAACACGTGTGAATCGACCACATCTCCTGAGCAGTCTCTGTGATACACACGCGGTACGTGTCCAACAGCCGAATCTCGCCCAACAGCGTGAAAGGAACTGTTCGCGTCGATTGCCGGTAATGATAGACAAAGAGCGTGAGCCTAACACGAAGTCTCCCTGACAGAAGACGAGAGTAGGATGAGGGCAGAAACAGGCGGTTGTGAGTCGGACCATTCGAAGTCTCGAATTACGTCGGTAGATTTGTAACCGGGTAGACGAACGGAAATCTATGGCAGGTCCCCGCCTCTCGTACATGCTGCTTCTGCTCGCAATCGTTCTGGTGAACGTCGGCCCACAGGTCTATACTGGCGAGTCAATCACGGGATTGGGCGTGCTCTGCGCAATCCTTGGAGTCATCGCGGGCTTCGCTGAATTGGTAATAGAGCGTAGGAGACCAGAGGGCAGCACTCACTGAACACGACCTCTCTTCTCCACCCCAAGACTCGGCTCACTAGGACGACCCACAAACAAACGATAGCTCACCGTTAGACTCGCGGCACCTGTCTAACAGCTGAGTCACTCCGACCCAGCGTCAAAGAAACCCTGCTCGCCGATTGCCGGTATTGTTAGACGTAGAGCGTGGGTCTATCAGTGCGTTTCATCGCCGGATGGCTCGCGGATGGTGTTCGAGTTATACGCTGGGCATCCACCAACGGCGCGGTCGACTTGGTCACACCCGCCTCGTACCCTGACGTTCAGTGGGTCAGCTTCGTCGATGCCCCAGTACGTTCCATACTGCACGGTCGTCATGACGCATGCTGGTGAGCCGTCAGTGGCTTCCTGTAGATTGAACTCTCGCCACTCGTCGCTGTCGACGCGGGCAGCGACCACGTACTCGCCAGCAACGTCATCCCACGTACAGTCAGCGACGGCACCCGGAATCGTGTTGCCCTCCATCTGCTTGACGACGTGCGTCGATTCATGGACCAGCGTTCCGTCGCGGGTGACGCGCAACTCGAACGTGTGGCTCGCGGTTTCATCCCAGTTGCTCACCGAAAGCCAGCCGAGTTTGGTCCGTTCGAGAAACGGCACTGAAACGGAGCAGCCCGCGAGCATTGAAGTACCGACTACACCGAGCGAAGCAAGGAGGGCACGGCGTTCCATACCGGAAATCCATGCGCTGGTGAATAAGTACCTTCTGTCGAAGACCAGCGACGACTGATACACACGCGGCACAGGTCTAACAGCTGAGTCACCGCAAACCGGCGTGAAATGAAGTCGCGCGTCGATTACCGGTATTGGTAGACAGAGAGCGTCAGTCGACTAGCGGCCACATATCCTGGAGGCCACCCTATGATATCGGCGGTTCACGTAGGCGTGGGATTTTCCGATTAGTCAGAGGCGGTTGCTTCCGAACCGCCTGTGTCGAACGCACCGACGGAGTCCTCTCCACATCTGCATTTCCCATCAGTCGTCGGCAAGATGAACGATCCGTCATCGCGTTCTCGAGCAGTATACGCTTGCCCGCACTCGCTACAGAGAACGATCGTCCGCCCGTTCACTGGTGAGCCCCTGCCTGTTGGCCTCTTCCACGTCCCATGGTCCCGAAGGAGATCTTGTTCATTGTCTAGTCAATGGTCATCCACGACAGGTTGTAATGCCACTTCCCAACTGTTTGGGGTCGCCACGATTCACACCCCGCACAGTTGGGTGGTGGTCACTTGTTGTAGACGCGTGTACGTGGTGTTGGTCACATCTTTGACTCACCATGAGGATGCCGACGACGACAACTGTCGAACCTGCGAAGCCGTCACACTGGTAACAGACGACGGAGCCGACCCATGCCAAGAGACGATTGTGGATGACGACCAGTTCGTTCGCTGTGAATCCATCGCTACTGGCAGGTACCGGCTCTCTCCAGAGGCTGGTGGGGTAGTCACAAACTGGCTTTGTCGACGCCACAGAGACCAACTCTCGGATGTCATCACGGAGACTCTCGATTCGTGCTGAGCCCCCCGTGCGACGTACCGTCGTCAACGACTGACTTCGATACATTCGCGCGGCACATAACAAACAGCTGCGTCACCACAAATCGGTGTGAAAACAAGTCGCGCGTCGCCTCTCGAAATTGGTTGGTAAGGAGCACGAATCGATTGTCGACTCAGAATCTATCTCGTTGAGGTGCTCGTTCAGTGAAAGAAATACCCCTGACGGGGCACGACACGGTCAACCAATCGTGGCGCTCTCCCTCGCCACGTCTTGCTAACCGTGGTATCTCGTCAATGGACACCGGGAGTATGAAGTCACCCTATATGATAATATTGGTCAGAAAATCTACGACAATCGTCCTTGTCAACGACTATTCAATGGCGGCATCCAGTGATGATCGAGCGGACCTTACACGGCAGCGTTCGCTATCACGGTTACTTCCGTCGTTGCAATCTCCTCGTTTTCAGTTGTGGCGGCTCTGGTAAACCGCTAGGCAGTGCCCGTATCGAGGACAGAGTGTTGAAGAGTTCGTGGGGACGATTCGTGGCATCTCGGCCTCGGCAGTCACTCCCCTCGTCTCGACGCGCTCGACCACGTCGAGGCCGCTTTCGACACCCACGTGAAGGCTTACTCCCGATGTCGGGTAATCCATTAGAGCCAAACGAGCGTACTTACTCCTCGTCCTCTTTCCACATCTCCGGGTCACCTTCTTGGAATTCACCCTTTGCATATCGCTTTCGTGGCCAGACCACAACTCCAAGAGCAACTGCATAGAGGAGTGCCACAGTTCCGATTATGATAGTTCCAGGTAACACCGCGATACCGGCGGCGCTGACCCAATCTTGACGCGGCGAAAAAGCCGTGATTCGGAACACCCAGGCGGCGAGCAACACACCGAGCAAGGCGAAGTACACCCGTCGGAGACGATTTGCGAGCGCTTCGAGAAACGAGACCTTCAACGTCGGTGTGCGGTAGTCGTTGCTGAGTTCGACTCGCCAATTGCGGTGTGTAACACCCTGTGACGGGTCGAGAGCGTTTGCAAACAAGTTCTGCTGTAACAGACGAATCCGTGAGCGATAGACGTCGTAATCGCGGTACCGCCGTGCCTCGATTCCAACGAAAATAGCAACAATCACCATTCCGATCAAGAGGATGTAATGAGGATTATCTTCGCTCGAAAACGCCCACGTCAGGAGGGCAGCGATGATCGTGACTGCCCACGTGGTCGTCTGGTCAAGCCGTTGTCGCCATGTGGTCGCTTGGTCTAGTTCGCCTCGATACGCATGTGCCATGACGGACCCGAGCCCTGTACTTTCATCCACCATCTCTCGTCCGATTTCGCGCTGATCGGGGGCTTCGGGGTCGATATCGTGTTCATCGTTATCTCCCATCAATAATTCACCACCCAGAAGATGTCCGATAGAGACTAAAATTTGAGCGCTGCACCGATCAGTTCCCGGACGGTAGTGGTGGGATATCTGGGAGATTGGTTCTGATGAATCACCATACAACGCTTGGGTCCACTAGAGCCGTTGTGTTGTACTGGACCAGTTCGGCCAATCACCCCTCGTTGTTCGTTGTCGAGCTATTTCGGGCCGGTTCCACTGGCGTGGGCCTTCTGTCGTGCATCACATTCGTCGCCGATGGTGCCGAGGGCTGAACAGATAGCGTCAGTATTCTGCCCCTTCGTCACAATAGCCTCGTCTTCAAGGTGATAGTCGAGGGCACCGAGAGCAGCGAGTTTCGGCAAATGGTGAAAATACAGTTCGATCTGGGCCGGATTCCGCTCAGTGTCGGTGACGTCAGAGCGTGGTTTGTTGGTCTCCCATGCGACGAGATCGGTCGTGATATCTTGTAGTGACCGGTCCTCTTCTGAGCCTCCGATCGCATACATCAGATACCGGCGGCGCGAGTCACCAAGTACCTCGAACACGTCGACGATGGCAAGGTCGTTCTGTGTGGGTGTCGGGCTGTCACCGGCGACAGAGGTAGATGGTCCGCTTCGCGCGTCATCCACATTGTTGCCCCTACTCCATGCGTCGTCCGTCATATCTGAGCCAACAGAACCCATCGATTAAAAGGTAATGAAGACGACAATCGTCGTTGAGTACATACAACGTGTCTGATCAGCCTCTTCGCCGCAATCCTGGCCCGTTCAGGCTCACAAATCGAGATCCATGTCTCATCGGGTGTGAAAATTATACACAATACGACATGAGTATGCAGGCCGCGCAGATACCCGCGGCGACGACCTACTGGTAATGCCGACGGTGGGAACGCTCTTCACCCTACGTTGAAGGGTAGTCGAGTGACCCACACTACGTGATACAATGTCCCAGAGATCACCACCAATGACCTCAGAAGAACAGTTCAAGGGCCAACTTGACGATATTGTCGCATTGGCACGAGACAACGGTGTCAACGTCGAAGGTGCGTGGTCGTGCAAACTCGAGAGCGATCGGTACGACTACGAAGTCCTTATCTCGGCGGTCAATCCGGCGTAAGTGACTGTTGAACCCCATCAGGTTCAGAATCGTCACCGTCTCGGCCCTGGGCAATCGTATGTTCGATGAGAAGGTCCATCGCCCGACGGATTCGTTCGGACGCCGCTTGATGAGAGATGTCCATCTCTTCACTGATAGTTTCTAAGTCGACGGCTTGAGGGACCTCAAAATACCCATATTCGGCAGCGTGTAAGAGCGCATCACGCTGTTTGGTTGTCAGTCCGAAGTGATTCAGCGCGTCACCATCGGGGGTGGGTTCATACTTCTTGATGAGGTCGAACTGGAGATCGTGTTCCTCACAGGTCGCATAGAAATGCTGAAGAGCATCGTTGTCGGGGAACTCGGCTTCCATCGTCCACCCACGGTGGGTGGCGAAGCACTCACGGATGATTCCCCCGACAGCGACGATGGTGTCGTAGATGGACTTCGCACGGCCTTCTTCGACTTGTTCTAACTGATATAAGCGACGATCGGCGACCTCCGTCAGGCAGTTCGGTGCAGTCACTGTCGGATCGTCGTGCAGGGCCGCGTCGAATGCCTCGAAATCGTCTGTTTCAACCCAGACGAGTAGCAACATCTCGTCGTTCGGTGTTGTACTCGAGACTTCCCACTCGACACGTGCATCGGGGAATTGCTGTAACGCTTCCAGCAGTGTCGGTTGTTGGTACGTGAATCTGACAATCATAATGATATCAGTGCCCTGTCCGGCGACATCGGTACGACGATTTGCTGTGTTCTGTATAAGGATATTGTTCGGTTGGACCTCGGCCAAATCAGGTGCAAGTGACCCTCTGTTGGCGACCCCGTTCTCGCCTGTACACCAGTACGGTAGAGAGACGAAAACTTCCGCAAGAATCAGACGTGTAAAGCCATCATTTTCATTTTATTTGATGGATTCGACCCATGCCAAGGACCAGTCGTGGAGGACGACCAGTACGTTCGCTGCGGCTCAAACGCGACTGGCAGGTACCGGCTTTCCCGGAGGCTGGCGAGACAGTCGTAAATTGGCTCTGTCGACCCCACAGTGATTTGCCTTTCAGAACTCGTCACAGCGGGGCTTGAGACGCGTTGAAACTTCCCAGATGTGCATCGCCACCATCCACAGCCTTCTACTCCTCTCAAGATGACCCGCTTTCAGCGACATGACTCCGAATCAAGGTGGAGTCAACCGACAATTCGGTCGCCAGTGTTGCTAGAGCCGTTGCCACTGGATTATTGAGAACCGTCCAGAGACGAGGGGGTTGCTAGAGAACCTCAGCCCCCTTTACGGACCCCAGTTCAGCGTACGACTCCGTTTCATTGTTCCAGACCTGAAGCACGGGGGTTTCCCACGTTCCATTGTCGAGTTTACACGCTGAGATCTCCAGAGTCCCATCCCACTCATCGGGGATCTCGAAGTCGTTTCTCAGATACGGGGGAAGGGGTGTACTGGTGCTGACCTCCACAATCAACAACCCAGCATCGATGCTCCCAGGGGGATCTAACGGTGTGTACTCCATTCCGGTAACCTCGACGGCCCCCATTGCATCTTCCCAATCAGCAACCTCGAGCCGCAAACGCTCGCTGAGAGCACACGATTGTAGCTTCTCTGCAACTCTCATCACCCATCACTACTATTGTAGGCTAATTAAGCTTGCATCCAAATTTCATGTGGTTCAATCGACTAGACAATGTCGTGCCTGTGGAACCCTTTCAGTGGCTATTTGGTCAACATTACACAAAGGGCCCTAGGTAGAAACGTGACTGTCATCGAGGTACAATCCCTCAAACGAACTATTGGACTTGTCCGATGGCTCCAATAGAAGCGCCCTTCAATTTTCACTGAGTTACAGGTACCAAACTCCACCCTCAACACGTGTCCCGTAGTGAGTGAGTAGGGTGTCGGAGTTTGCGTGTACGCCCGGCTGCAAATACAGAGACACGTACCACCGCTGAACGTAGCGAGATTGCAATCTATTGCCGACTGCCTCAACCCTGTCCGTTAGGTGGCTGGGTGCAGACAGGCCGCTATGACTCTCGACACGGCAATATCGCGGGCGAAGACGACCAAGGCCGTCTTCAGCGAGAAGAACGTCACCTTTCTCGCCGGCAGCATCGCCTACAGCGCGTTCGTCTCGTTGGTGCCACTGGTGATGTTCTTCTTCCTCGCGGTCGCTCTCGCGGGCGCGCCCGAACTTCAAGACCGTATTGTCACGGTCGCCACCGAGAACGTCTCGCCGTCCGTCGGTGAGGTTATCCAGGTGATGATCGATTCCCAGAGTGACTCCGGGACCGGTTCAGCTGTCGGGGCATCTATTATCGGGGTACTCACGCTGGTCTGGGGGGCGATCAAAGTGTTCAGAGGACTGGATACCGCGTTTTCGGCGATTTACGAGACGACCGCTCAGGAGTCGTTCGTCGGCCAGCTCAAGAAGAGCCTGCTGATACTCGTCGTCATCACCGTCGGTGTCGTGGCGATGGTCGGGGCAACCACCGCGGTCGCGTACATTTCGTTCGTCCCGTTCATCGGGCTCATCGTTCCACTGATGCTCGTCGTCGGCCTCGCAGTCGCGTTTTTCCCCATGTACTATCTCTTCCCGGACGTCGACCACGAGCCACGGGACGTACTCCCGGGAACTATCTTCGCAGCGGTGGGCTGGACGGTGTTGCAGGTGCTGTTTCAGGTGTACGTCTCGCTCAGTGGTGGCGATGGAAACCTCATCGCCAGCATCCTTCTGTTCGTCACGTGGCTCTACTTCACCGGCGTCGTCCTCTTATTGGGGGCGACAGTCAATGCAGTCGTGCTGGGGCGTGCCGATGCCATCGTCGAACAACCGTCTCCGAACACAGGAGACGTTCAAACTTGATTACTGGTCAGGGCTCATCGACCAGTGGGCCCACTCAGATAACCGACGTGACAGCATCCCGCTACGCACTGGCTGACATTGGTCCAGAGCGATAATCGGGTGATCTATGTTCTCGAGAGAACGAGAGCGTAACTCTCTGCTCACCATGTTCGGACTCGATCAAGATGCAGGGGGTCCAATGCGGTCTATTTTGGATACTACCCCCTCGTGATTCGCCTTGTCAATCCCCATGCAGTAAATAGCAACGAAAAGACATATGCGTTTGATGAGTGTCAGTGGATTTGCGGGTCAGGGTATGTCAGAGGCCGTTCTACCACCCCACTGCCTTTCGCGCTCCGGTTTTGATGGTTCCTGTTTTGTGCGAACAGACGGGTGAACCAGTCCTTGAAACGCTGGGGAGCGAGTACCGAATCGGATTGATGAACCATCAGTAGTCGCTATGGCTCAAGAGTCACCGGTGAACAGTTGGGTAGAGTGTTGCTATCCAGGTAGGGATCTCCAGCGTCTCGTTTCAGTGGCCGGTCGCGCGTTCGCGGTCCCCATTGGTCGGGAACTCGATACCGCCGGACAGTTTGGCGTTGGGAGAGGGCATATCGATACCCTCGGCATCAAAGCGTTCCTTGGCCACCTCGAGGAACTGTGCACGGACGATACCATAGCCACTCTCGGTCGGGTCGATTTAGAGACGGCCTTGGAGGAGGATCGCTGAATCCCTCAGTCCCGTGTCGGGGGCTGTCGGCTCGGGGTGGTCGAAAGTACCGTCGACACGCGAAGCCTCGTCGATGATGGCTGCCCGTGCCTGTTCGATATCGTCGTCGTAGCTGATACCGAACCCGACCGCGACCCGGCGGGTCTCGTTTGCCACGTTGTTGATCACCGCTGCACTCACTAAGTAACTGTTCGATACCGTGACCAATGCCGTGTGCCACCCACACACAATATTGTCCGTATTGAACATCTTTATTTTGCGTTCGTTCAATTCTGCGTACACCCTTGGCCATCCGTTTGCGCCCAGTCCCCTGGACTCAGGCGAGCTGCCGAACCGAACGACGGTCGGTGGTCGGTATGGGTGAGGGTATATCCGTGCTAGACACCCAGATGCGCGTTGTCACACTGGCAACGCGCATGAGGGTGTAGAAGAACCAGAGACGATTGGACAGCGGTCTCTCCCCAAGCAGTGCTGACAGTGCAGCAGTGTGCGAAACTCACTATGACTGACCACCAGCTGTCACTCCGTGCTTCTCACTGTGTCCCAACAAAAAGTCGACAGCCAGCGAGCGTCAGTCGTCGCTGGAACCGATGGTGTCGTCGTTGTCGTAGCGTCCCGAGTTGCCTTCGTCCATTCGTTCGGCGCGCCGCTGAGCGCGATTGGCCCAGTCATCGATATTCTCGGCGACATAGTCCTTACTGCCCAGACCGACGCCGAGACCGATTCCGATAGCGAGCGCAAGGGCGAATGCACCGAGGAACGCCGCGACGACCCCGGTGAACAGGGTCGTCAGCACCGTCGTGTCGAACCCGATGGTGTCGAGTGCGATGGTGATAGTGATGTAGTAGACGAATAGCTTGACAGCAACACCAGCCATCGACGTGAGTCGACTCGTATCGACGCCAGCGACGATGTCTTCAGCGAACTCGGCGACCAGAATTCCGATGACGAGGATGATCAACCCACCAACGAGTGCTGGGATGTACCCCGCGAACGTCGCCAGTAACGCTGACAGGGCGGGAATCTGGAGTGCTTCAGCGGCAGCGAGAAGCGTTAGCAGGTAAACGTAGTACTCGACGACCTTTCCAACGATACGCCCGAAGCCACCGGCGTTGGCCGCCGGTTCGGCTAGCGGTGTACCACGAACGTAACCACCGAGGCCAAATCCACCGACGATATCGGCGATGATTCGACCGGCCACGCGTCCGATGATGAACCCGATGACCAAGATGACAACAGCGCCGAGCACCACGGGAAGATAGATCCCGATATCGGACAGGAGCTGAGAGAGCACCTGGATACCGAGGATATTGGCTGCGGCGAGGAACGCGAGGAAGTAGACGTAGAACTTGACTAGCTTTCCGACTGCTTGCGCGGTATCACCACCACTCTCGAGTGGTGTCCCACGAGTGTGCTTCGAGAGGCCGATATCCCTGACGATGCGGGTGACAACACCGCCGAGGACGCGCCCGATAATCCACCCCACGAGCAACACGAGAATCGCGCCGACGATCGCAGGGAGATACGCGACGATTCCAGCGACGGTCTCTTCGAGATACGGTGGGACGGTTTGCAACACGGTACGCCCGCCTGCAATGGATGTCAGGTACATAGTTCAGTGATAGTGGCAGTCAGTGGGAGTGCCATACTATCGGATTATCTTATTTCGCGTGAGTGTAATGAAACGTTTGTGCAATACCAAACAATATCATAAACTATGATATAAGACTGGTTCACATTTCAACCAGATAGTAGGTGGTGACGAGGCGAGTCCCGATATAAGGGGCAATTAGAAGATGGTATGATTGCAGTCCGGTCAGTGGTCCAGCGTGGCAGTGGCACGGTCTGCTCTGATATGCGCTGAGACTCCCATAGCAATCACCAGAAGTCCACAAAATGAGCCAATCTGATACTATCGGTCACTCGTCCTCTAACGTGGGTTGTCCTTCCTGCTGTTCCAGAACACCAGTACACATTACGGCAGGCCCTTCGATGACTCCATAACCACAGTCGGGGGTTTCAAGTTCTTACACCGGACTCAGTTCGGTCAGCCACTTGGAGGTACTGAGTACCGGTCATTCTGTGTGCTCTCCCGAGGACAATCTCTGGAAAGAGATGATTTTCACACATCCTCCTGTTCGTAACTATATCTCGGGCCAGGGATTGCGAGGGCGGACATGTCTATCCGTACCCCACTTGTTGCGTGCGTGTTCGTCCTTGTCGTTGCGACTGGGAGCGTCGTCGGCACGATTTCGACACCAATCGGCTACAGTTCGTCATCTACTCAGACCGAGGCGACGTTACTTACTGAGTGCACCACAATCACTACCTCGGGAACGTACACTCTGACACAGGACATCGGCCCGGTGACTGGGAACGGCCCATGTCTTCGGGTCGACGCCAACGAGGTGACCCTTGATGGGAATGGGTACACCATCGATGGCGATATCCGTGTCGGAGATACCGATAGAACCGAGTTCTATCGAGGGCTCGCGCTCCGGAACGTGAGTGCTGGTATCGTTGCTGGGGAGGCACTGTACGATCTTACCGTTAGCTCAAGTGACCTCAACGGCGGCATCGGAGCACTGTTCTTCGAGAACGTCACTGTGACCGATAGCCGTCTCGGTGGGAGTGGTATCATCTTCGACGAACAAGGGACTGATATCGTCGTGGAGAACTCCACGTTCGACGGTGAGGAGGGCATCGCCCTGTTCGAACGTGTCCAGAACGCACGGCTCGTGAACAACGTGTTCGAACTCACCGGCCACACCGAGCGAGCGGAGAGCTACGCCGTCTTCCTGAGTTCGACCAGCGGCACTACCCGTGATGTCCTCGTCACCGACAATCGAATTGATGGGGCAGGTGGAGCGGGAATCGTCGTGTCTGAAGGTGGGGTCGATATCGACGTTCTGAGGAACAACATCACGAACGCCTCGGTGGGCATCGAATACCTAGCCGCAGGTGGGACGGTCGCGGAGAACGATATCAGCTATAACGACGTCGGTATCGGGCTCTACGCCGTCGAACCCGTCGATAGTGTAATCGACGTCCTCGTTCGGAACAACCGCATCATCGACAACCGGGTTGGGGTTTTCTCGGAGTCGATCGTCGAGACCGATGGTCTCCAAGTGCACGATAACCTCATCGCTGGAAATAGCGAATTCGGTGTGAACAACATCGGTCAGAGTCTCATTGATGCACGGAACAACGACTGGGGTAACGCCTCCGGACCGTCGAGCGCACCCGCAAACGATTCTGAAGCTCCCTTCGCTGATCCGGTGACAGGCACGCTCGCTAACGGCTCTGGGGACGCTGTATCGGAAGGTGACACACCCGGCGTCTCGAACGTCCGCTTCGACCCCGTCACTGGTGCCGACACACCGATAGTACCCGAACCAGAACCGAAGCCAGAACCGGAACCCGAGTCGACATTCTATCAGGTCGACTTCGTCACTGGGCCAGTCATCGAGACGTTCGGGGCCGCCGACAGTGACGAGTTCTACAGCGACCAGTCACGACTCGTCGGGTTCCTCCACGGGAGCGACGGAGACATCGATCGGACCGGGCGCCCCTCGACACTTGACGAGAAGGTAGCCGCTTGTGTTGCCATAAACGGGTACGACCTGTCGAATGACACAGTGACCGTTCGGTTCACCGTCACAGAGGACTGTAATCTCAATTTGACGCTAGTGAGCTACGAGAAGCCCGGAGCCGGGTGGAGTCGAGCCAGCGCGAGTGACCAGCAACTTGTCGATGCCTCAGGCGGGTCGTTCGGAACTGGAACCCACGAGCTGGCCGTCTCTCTTCCGACCGCGAACGGAACAAAGGTGACAGTGGAGCGGTAGTCTTTCGCCTTAGTCGTACTGTCGAAGGGCCCTTCCGTGAAAATTCCAGAGTAGTCGTATGGGGCCACTGCCACCGGAGACCGATTCGCACTGAATGGGGTCACCTCGCACTTAGACAATGGTTGACAATGAATTCCGCCAGTACCTAATCCCGTACCTACTGAAGTTGCAGTAACATGCTTGGATGAGCGTGCTAATCGGCGCTTCTTACCTTTGAGTCTGATCGTTCGACGCGACCACTCAGCAGGTAAAGCCCAATGGCTATCATATCTAATTGATGACTGACAGACCGGGCGAACAGTCGGCGATACAAATAAGTGTCCTACATTCCATCACGAACCGGGAACATGGTCGGTAGAACGGACGAAAGGTGGGTTCGTGGGGGAGTCCCCTGTTCTCCGACGGCCTGTTCCTGACGATGACCACCCCTCGAGAGGGCCTCTGACATTCCTTCACCGATGGGGTGTCACATCGTATTCCACAGACTGTACCAATGAGGTCTTGGTTTACGTAGCGGGGACTCGAAGTAGCCGGTATCGGCGGTATCGTTCCTCGTAGTGCAGCGATTCAGTACTTTCCGGCCCTCTCGAATCACCCTTATGGGATGAAGGAGTGCTCACAGTACTGGCTCACAATGTAGAAACTGGCCAGATGCTCAAGGACGTGTCGGGCCCCCTGACAGCGCACGAATGCAGTCGGTTGAGGCCAAGGCGACCAGTGTCACCACCTGTGCCGACCACCCTGTGGCGTCAGGGGACAGGGGGGTGGTCAGGAGTGCAGTGTCTTTACTATAGTGGTAGAGTATCAAATGGGGGTTGACCGGTAGCCTAATTTTGAACCGTCGAAACAGTATACATCATCACAATTGAAAAACCAAGATATAAATGAAACCCGGTTAGTTAAACCCTGAATTGAACACAACAACGAGAGATGTTGGATATAGTAATTTATTCATTCGCGAGGTGGATGCGGTTCAATATCACACCTATCTCGTCAGATAATCCGCACCAGTTGATTGAAAGCCTACTCAAAAAGTCCCTAACCCCGGGCTTCTGTACCTTCTACTAGCTGTTCGAATCCGATGGAGTCGGAAATTCCATCCACTGCTAATCAAAGATGCATCAAATTATCGTTGGGAATCGCGCAAAATGAACGGGCCAATTGCCAAGGTCCGCTTGGCGATAGTCGCGATACGTGCAATATACGAGATGAGCAGCAAAAATGGGAGCGACGTTATCGCGAACGCTGCTGCGGTCACCCAGATCAGTACGGGCACTCCGAGGACGACACCAGAAAGTGAACTTCCTCCCAAGTACGTCGTGACGAATCCTGCAGTGACCAGTGCTGGAACCGAGAGATAGAGGATGTTCTGTGAGAGACTAATCAACTCCCACTCGAAATAGAGTGTCTTGATGTGCTCTCTGGCGGGGCCGTACATCGAGAGAGCGGTTTTTAATTCTTCGAGTATGTCCTTCGTTTCTCGACTAATCACTTCTTGGTGGTCATTCGCGATTCGTTCGACTTGAAAAATCTTCCACCCATAGTTGAAGTCCAGTGCCGCTGAAAGTACGGTATATGAGCCAAACTTCCGCCCCTCAAGCTTGTCTCCAGCAGCGTTTGCATTCCCGATGAGACTGTTAGTGAATTCATCAACCTCACCACGGAGTTCGTCACTGTCACTATCTTCAACGGACTTGCGCAGGTCCTCGGCGTAGGCTTTTGTCTCCAGAATAAGAGCTCGCAAAAACGCAGAGGGATCTGCAGGTGTTGGCGAGCCGATAATCTCACGTGTGTACTCGCGAAAGTCCATCGTGTTGCTCATCCGAGTTCGTTGGTCACCGAGTGGACCGTTTTCCTGAGAGATGATGATTTGGGAGATCGTCAGTGTCAGCGTGACGCCCGTGATGATAGCACTGATCATCGTCGAAAAGACGGTTTCGACCGTGTCTGCGGTCTGGGCATCGGTGAGATAGTACTGATAGTAGAACATACCACCGAATACGAAGACGCCGAAGATCAACATCCCAAGCATCGCCGTGATGAGAAGCCGGCTTCCGTCGAGGACGAGCCACGTTTTGATCCGCGTCTCGCCGCTCCGCTCACGCATCGTGTTCGCGGTGCCGATGTCCTCGACGTCCGACTGGTCGAGGTTCGGGTCCTCTTCACGGGTGTCGATTGTCGATGAGTCGCTAGTCGATGAATCGCTACTCATTGCACCCCTGTTCCACCACTTGCCCTACTCGGTGAATTAGCCAGTGGCCACTACTGCAATCAATCGAAGGTTCGTTCAAGTACAGAGTGATTGCTTTCACAATTGGTCTGTTCATCTGGTCGCTTGTCTCGTACTTCGGTGTTTGCCCGGCACCCCTGTCTGCTAATAGAGAAGAAATCCAACCCCAGAGAAGTATAGCTGGCTGGCAGAGGAGTGATAAGGTCGTCAGGAGAACCGCTAGTGGATGAAGAAAAAGCGGCGACTTGGTGGTGTCGTTCTCACGACGCTACTGGTCATCTCAGCTGGCTGTGTCACTGTCAACCCAGCTATTGAATCATCATCTAATGGTTCTAATGTTTTCAAGAACGTGACGACCAGTAACGAGTGGGGGACCTCATCAATTCACGCATCCATCACGCTAAGCCCAAACGCGACGACAGAAATGGGCGTCTCACGGCTCAATGTCATCACGAGTAGTGGAAGCTCGTTCTACTCAACTACCGTTGATAGTGGTCAAACCAGCGTTTCGATGCCACTTCCATCTGGGGGTTCTGCTCAAATCATCGCAGTCAACACAATCAACGGATCCGTTGTCGACACCTACAACATCACTGTCACTGGCTCATCCTATCCGTAGCTCGATTTTTGTCATTAGAACTATTATCGGCGGCCGTTGTCCAAGCATATCGTCGACACTGCCCTGATCTGTGGCGAATGCCTTCAGGGTCGCCTTGATCTCCTGATCGTAGTTAAAGCGGCGGCCTTTCAGCACGTAGAAAATCCGAATCGACATAAGCACTGTCCGCTTGTTGCCATCGACGAATGAATGACCGACCGCAATGAGTCACAGTAGCTGATATGCTTCCCCGTGAGGCTACTCGGAAATCTGATGAAAATGGCCCTCTTTATATGTTCGATATCACCTGGTGAAGGGATGCCTACCGCTGGTGGCAGCAGCCTCATCCTTCCGATACGACAGCAACCAAATGCGCTGCGTCCGAATACAGGGTATCTCCAAGATGGAGGCAATATCTGGTGACGCAATCGTCGGGTCCGTTACGATAGTCTTCGTCCTTTCGACGATGTTCTCGATGGGGCTGAAGCTCTCCGTTACGCAGCTCCTCAACGCGCTTCGAGACCGGCACCTGCTGACTAAATCCCTCGGAGTGAATCTCGTGGCCGTACCGTTGATCGCGTACCTCCTCGTTCGAACGGTCTCAGTCGGGCCGGCGTATGCGACCGGGTTCCTGTTGCTTGCTGTCTCTCCCGGTGCGCCGTTCGGCCCGAAGTTTGCCGAAGTCTCGGATAGCGATATCGCGTTCGCAAGCGGCCTAATGGCGATTCTCTGTCTCCTGTCGGTTGTAACCATCCCCGTTTCGCTGGTAGTGCTCGCCCCTGGCGATGTCGCCGTTGACCCCGTCGCAATTGGACGGATGGTGCTGCGGATTCAGCTCGTTCCGCTCCTGGCGGGGCTGGTGCTCTCGGCCGTGTACACGTCGCTCGGTGACCGTCTGCATACGCCGATTCAGCGACTATCGGATGTCTCATTCATTGGTTTGATCGTTCTGCTGCTGGTCGTGTATCACGGTGAGCTGTGGTCACTCGTCGGAACGGGATTGCTTGGACTCTCGGCAGCCGCTGTCGTGATATCGTTAGCGCTGGGGTATGTCTTCGGGGGCCCAATCCGGACCCAACGGGAAGTGTTGGCGACGACGACGGCCGCTCGAAACGCTGCGATCGCGCTGTTCATCGCTACCGCCGGGTTTTCGAACCCCAACGTGCTCGCGGTCGTACTCGGGTTTTCGTTCGTCAGTGTTGTCGGTGCCGGAATCCTCGCGGGCCTGTGGCGCTAATCCGCCCTGCTGACTGCGACTACCAGCAGGATACCGATGTAGTGTGGTGTCTATCCGGACTACAGAGCGGATTATTCGACCCGAATTCGGACCTCGATCTCGTCGGGGTCGTGGATGGTGAGACCGCTTTCCGTCTCGGTCACTGGAATCGCACTGCTTTCCAGTCGCGATTGCACAGCGGTGAGCGCATTTTGGTCAGGGACAACTACCTCGAACCACGACAGCCCACGCCCGCTCACTGGGTTTGTCCGATGATGCCACGTGTTCGCCCCGATGTGATGGTGATAGCCACCGGCGGACACGAAGGACGCGGCGGGCACGGTCGTTTGCATCTCGAACCCGAGGGTGTCAATGTAGACGTCCCTGAACGTGTTCAGCGACGAGACCTCGAGATGGATGTGTCCGATATCCGTTCTAGGAGGTGCCTGGGCGTCACCTGTGGCCGCGGCTTCGATAGCCTCGAGATCGAGTGGCTCCGTGCTGATCCGAACGCGACCGTCGTCACTGTGGGGCCAGTCGTCACGTGGGAAGTCGCGATAGATCTCGATTCCATTCCCTTCCGGGTCAGTGAGGTACAGCGCCTCGCTCACCCAGTGGTCGGATGCGCCGCTAAGCTGCCAGTGGTCCCGTATCCGAGCCAGCGCGTCCCCGAGCGCCGCTCGCGAAGGCACTCTGAAGGCCGTGTGGTAGAGTCCGGCGCCTGAGCGATGCCTCAAGGGTGCGTCTGTATCGCCCTCCAAGACGAGCAGTGGGGTGTCAGCAACACCGAGCACCGACCGGGTCTCGGATTCGTTGAGCACACTGAGGCCAACAACGTCCCGATAGAACTCGGTTAGTTCGTCGAGGTCGTTGATGCGGAGTGCAGTTCGACCGATACGTGTCCCCTGCGGGAGCGTGTCTGTATTCGATGGTGTGGGCATGGTGGTCATCTTAGAGACCGATGTTGAGCGCGTAGGGCCAGGCGGTTCCACAGAACGCGACGAGTACGAGCGCTGCGCCAAAGAGTGTCGCGTTCTTCAGGAAGTCCGTCATCTCGGATTGGCGCTGTTCGGGGTCCTCGACCGTCCATAAGTCGTCCGTCATGTACGGGCCCATATTGCCGGACGAACCGGTTACGAGTACTGTCGAGTTCTGTACTTCCATTACATTACTTAGTTTGATGCCAAACCAATATATAACTCAGGCAATAATAGTGTGACCAAGTAATGGCGACCCAACCACCATCGGCTGATACTAACGACGACACCGAGGTCGAACAACGGAATGCGGACGTCTGCAACGTCGTTGGGGCTGTCGAGGAGATGGGGGCGAAGTGGAAGCTCATCGTCCTCAACGACCTGCGTGACGGCGAAAAGCGATTCAACGAACTCAAGCGCTCGACGGGAGCGAGTTCCTACACACTCTCGCGTGTGCTCAATGACCTGGAGGAGCAGGGATTCATCAACAACCGCAAGGAGTTCGAATCACCGGTTGCGAGTTACTACACATTGACCGAGAAGGGGGATGCCCTCTGTCCCGTGTTCGAGTCGCTCGACGCCTGGGGCGAGGACTGGCTGTGAGACATGAGCACTCCACGATAGCCCGTCGATGATAATCGACCCACTCGGGTTGACTCAACCGCCGTAAGACTCAGGTGCTACCTGTCTTCCCCTCCGTGGCCATCGCCTCTCTTATTCGCGTGTCAATCCCAGTACCTGTGCTGTTGGGAGCGACCAGCCGTAGATCAGTGCCGCAATTCGTGATCCAACGACTATTATCGCACACACCGCTGCAGCGGTTCCGTTCGATCCCCCGACAGTGACGACTACCCAGTAGGTACTGCCACCTAGGACCGCACAGCTAGCGTAGAAGTCGTTGAGCAGGATAAACGGAGAGCGATCTAGTAGGATGTCCGCGACGGCACCCCCGCCGACGGCATTGATCGTCGCGACCGCGACGACGCCGAAGGCAGGGATATCGGCCTGTGTCGCAACGATGGCACCAGTCGTAGTGAACGCAGCGAGCCCGATTGCATCAAAGAATAGTGTCAGTGGATGCGTGTCGGCCGACTCGAGGATAACACTCACCCCAACCGCTAGTCCGACACCGAACAAGCCAAGGCCAATCTCGATGGGTGAGCTGAGTGCGAGCGGAACTCGATTGACGAGGAGGTCACGAGTCATCCCGCCCGCGAATGCCGTGGCGAGGCCGACCACGGTGACACCGAACATGTCGAACTCCTCGCGGATTGCCTTGGTGGCGCCGACGAGCGCAAACGCGACGAGTCCAATCGTGTTCATTACGGCGAATGGATCTACGAACAGTGCGTCGACGAACTCCTGAGTCACTAGTTTAAAACAGGATAACGTGTCTGATGAGCGCTTCGCCTCCGGTATCTCCCGCCTCGATACCACGTTACACATTACAGGAGGGCTTTGCGACGACAGGACTACTCTATTGTCGACTGATCACGTCAGGCCCGCGCCCCAAAACTGACAAAATTCTTTGAGTACGATGATATCAAGTGGCCAACTCGCGCAGTACGTCTTGCTGAGATCGGATGGTAGGTGTGGCGACGGTGGCTACTTCCGCGACTTCCGTCTGCGTCAACCACCGACCCTCTTCGCGACCCACCGTGTAGAGACACGCGGTCGCGAACCCTGATGGCTTGACGAGACTACTTGCGGCGTATTCGAGGCACTTGACGCCGCTTCTGGCCGGAGCGTTCGTTACCGTTCGCATCGGTTTTGCGACTCGTCCAGGTTGGCATATCCTGGTCGTGGAGTACCACGGTGAGTGGTGCACCCGTTCGTTCGACTGCGGTCGCCCACGCCCACCGGAGTCGCTGGCGCACGCCATACCACGACAGGGCCGTAACCGCGATTCCCGTCGAGATGATGAACACGGCGGTCGCGACGTGCAGGTGACTGATGTAGTACGCCACCGTCGGATTCAGGTCGGCCTTCGTCATTCCGTCGAGCGTGCTGACCCCGAGTTCGAACCCGCTCCCCACGAAATTCAACACGAGGAAGACGACTCCGTAGCCGATGAACGCGACACCTGCGAGCGCCATTAGCAGGGACCCGTTCCGGAGCGATGCCTCGAGGTCGGCCTGTTCTTGCCGTTCGTCTGTGATGGTTTGTTCGGGTGCCATATTGATCACATGTGGGCGCCGAGCGAGATGCTCTTCACGCCGTACTTCTGGCAGGCGTTCGCCGCTTGCTCCGAGACGAACTCGTACTGGGTGTTGTCCCGGACATCACCCACCTCGAATCCGGTCGCTTCGATGAGCGTCGTGTAGCGGTCGACCTGTTCGGCACCGCCGATACAGGCCGCCCAGAGGTCCTCGTTGGTCTTGATGCTCTCGGGCATCAGTTTCTCGCTGATGATATCCGAGATGGCGAGTCGTCCCCCAGTGGTGAGGACGCGAGTTGCCTCCGTGAACACCTGTTCCTTGTCAGGCGAGAGATTGATGACCCCATTCGAGAGGACGACATCGAACGTCCCGTCCTCGAACGGAAGATTCTCGATGTATCCTCGTTCGAAGGAGACATTCTCCATCCCCGCCTCGTCGCGTAACTGCCTGGCCTTCGCGAGCTGTTCGTCGGTCATGTCCAACCCGGTCACGCTCCCGGTTTCGCCGACGTGTATCGCCGCGACGAACACGTCCGTGCCCGACCCGCTGCCGAGGTCGAGGACATCGTCCCCCTCGTCGAGAGCGGCGAGGTCGAAGTGGTATCCGACGCCGGCGAAGGACTCTAGTGCTTCCTGGGGAATCGTGTCTAGATCTTGGTCCCGGTAGCCAAGCCGTTTAGCCAAGTCTCGCCCCATCTCGAAGTGATATTCCTGGGTCGGCTCCTCTGCGACGTCTCGATAGACGCTCTTGACGGCCCGTTCGAGGCGGTCGACGTCGAGTGATTCTTGCATATCCCTCACCTCGATTAATCGTCGGCCGCCACCTCGGCCGGGGTGTTCACCGTGAGCTGGACGTCCTGGTCGAGCGAGACGAGCGTATACACTGGTGCTCGCCGCGCCCACTCGTCGACCTGGTCCTTATCGAGGTCCGGGCTCTCGACTTCGACTTCGACGGTCAGGTTCTCGAAGACGGCATCTGCTTCTCCGAGGTCCTTGAGGCTGAAGAGGACTCTTGGGTCGAACTCGGTTCGGACGCGAGTCTGGAGGTACTCGATGTCGACGCCGCTCGCGACAGCGTTGATGGTGATGCCGACGTTGATACACGAGGCGAGCGCGGAGAGCGCTGCTTCGATCGGTTCCAGTCGGTCGGTTCCGCCGACCCAACCACCCGCGTCCAGGACTTCCTTCCACGCGCCGTACGGAATCGTGTACTCTCGGGTCTCGCGTGCGATTGTCTCGCCGCCGAGCGTGTAGCTGTCTACCGTTGCGAGGCTGTGCGCGCACGTCCCTTCGTAAGTCTACCGGGCACCGAGCCCGAGCTGTACCTCGTCGGGATTGTCGGCTACGTACTCGGCAAACCCTTCGAGCGTGTCGATGTTTACCCCGTGGAATTCCTGCTGGTTAGCCGCCATCGTTACACGACCTGCAGGTGTTCGGATCGGAGTTCGTCGTCCGTGTAGTCTGTCCCGTGCACCTCTTTCATGTGGTTCCTGGCCAGTTCGACCGCTTCGTCTTCGTTTTCGGACTGGATGATGAACCGGCAATCGGCTGCTGCCGATTCGCAATCGAGTTTATGTGCTTGTCCCATGGTAGTTCAGTTGCCTTCCGGCGAGAAACAGTACGATGTCGAAGGTTAGGTAGCTAACTTGTGGCACACCCACGCTCGCTGCCGATGTGCCCACGTTGTGACGATCCTGCACCGAGTGACGCCTGTGCAGACGGTGCTCGCCGTCATCGGCCGGAAAAGGAGTCTCATAGGTGGGCAGTGATGTAGCGATAGTGTGGCACCGACTGGGTATGGTCGATCGCCTTCGATACGGCTGTCTCGTCACTCCACGACGGTTTCGAGTGGGACGGTGGGCGTCTTGCGGCGGTAGAACTCGTACTGTGACTCAGCCCACTCACGAGCGTCCTCCGAGTCGGTGTCGAGCAACACGCGGACCGTGACGCTATCGGGGTCGTGGCCGCAGATTGCGACCCGGTGATCGAAGATTCCGATTCCATACGACGGGAGATCGTCGTGCAACCAGACGGTGAGATTACCGCTCGCCAGGGTCTCCGCAGACAAGTCCGGGTACGTCGAGCGGATATACGTGGCGACGTTTGGTGGGTCAATGATCTCCGTCTCCATGCCGTCGATAACGCGCTGACAGAACTCGTCTCGACACGGCTCAAGGAGCGCGATATCGGACCCAACGAACCGGAATCGGTCGGTGTCCTCGATAAGTGTGAGAAACCGGTTGACGGGGCCGTACGGGCTTTCCGCTTCGGCGACCGTGACGACCGCATCGGCGCACATCTTGATCGTGAACCCGCTTTCCTCGTCCGGGAGCCACTGCCAGACGTCGCGGACCGTCGGCTCGATTTCGACCCGCTCGATCAACTCCGCAATGGCGGACGCGATATACGCACCCAGCGGTGTCGCCTCGTACTGGTACTCGGTCCGGCGAATCCAGTTACGGTCTTCGAACTCGCTTAGCGTCCGTCGAATCGTCGACGATGAAACGCCGGTCATCTCCCAGAGCTCGGATCGGCTACGGGGACGAACCGTTAGCGCGACAAGCGTCGGGGCACGGTGTTCTGACCGTGCGAGGAACCCGATGTCGTCGATTGGTGATCCCGTGGTCGATACCATGTGACACGTACACACGAATCGCTAATAACCATTCACCATCTCCACCCAACTTACTCTCCGGGATTCGACAACTACTGGCCGTTCCATCCTTGAAATGGGTTATATCGAAGGCTCGTCCCGGTCTTCGAACGCAATTGTGGATGAAATCCTCGATATCGACAAGACCGTCGTCGGCGGGATGTTCGGGATTGCGATTGAACACGCGAATCTGGGGCGTGCGGAAGGAATCACCGGGTGTGGCGTTGGAACCCTTCATCTGTTGGCTTCTCCTTGACCGTGACCTGCATGCTTAACCGGACCGAATCAGAGAGTCCACCGTATGAATCGACGGTTCGTCGTACCGACTGATGGCTCCGATCGAGCGCGACACGCATTCAGTTACGTAGTCGAGATGTTCCCGAACCCCGACGTCACGGCACTTCACGTGGTCGACCCCGTTGAGGCAGGCTACGGTGGACAGACCGACGACCCCGGTCACGCTTCCGACTGGCGTGATACGGAGGGAACCAATGCCGACGGTACGTTTGAAGTCATCCGCGATTTGGCCGCGGAGGCTGAGGTGACTCTTTCGACGAGGGTTGTCGAGGGACAACCCGCGGAGGCAATCGTTGCGTTCGCCGAAGAGGGCGAGTTCGACGGAATCGTGATGGGGAGTCAGGGTCGCTCCGGTGTTTCACGGGTGCTGCTCGGGAGTGTGGCCGAATCCGTGGTGGGTAACTCGTCGATTCCCGTTACGGTCGTCAGGTAATAGCAGAGCGCCCGTCGCCGACCACGAAACGACTGGGGTTCCGGTACACGGCCGCCGGTAGACAGTATCGTCGGGGTTATGGCCACGCGTTGGCGAAGAGAAGTATGGACGACCGACTCGGGACGAGTCTTCACACGGGGCTTCTCGTTACCGTAGTCGGGGCGTTCGCGTGGGCAAGTGGCCTTCCAGCACTGTTTCCTAGCCTCGGTCCCTCGGCGTTCGTCCTCGCGATGTTCCCCGAGAGCGAAGCGAGCAACCCCCGGCGTGTACTCGGTAGCCACATCATTGGGGTGGTTGCAGGACTGGCCGCCTACCACATGTTCGGAGCAGGTCTCGTAGCAACCCAAGAGACGGTTCCGTTTTCGCTCGCCAGCGCACGCCTCGTCGTCAGCAGTGTGGTCGCTATCGTACTGACTGTCGTCGGAATGCTCTCGTTACAGGTCCGTCACCCTCCAGCGTGTGCGACGACGTTAATCGTCTCACTGGGGCTGCTCTCTGGATTAATCGAGGGAATCGTAATCATTGTCGCAGTAGCGCTACTGGTGGGGGTGCAGACGGCAATCGTCCTTGGCCCCGAGTTGACAGCGCGACTCAAGACGATTGTCACCAACAACTTCTGACCCTCTTTGACAGTCGTCGAACAGACCGCGTTCGTTCTCGACTGATTATGATTCGTCTTTGATGTTGTGTCTATCCGTATCGCATCTTGCTTATTCTGGTGTTGCCCGCCGATTCTCGACGACCCGCACGTGGACCGTGACTGACCGGTCGGTTCCTGCGGCGATTCGTTGGCGGAGCGCTTCGGGGAGTTGTGGGTACTCTGCCGACGCTGGTCGACTCACGACCACAGTAACAGATCCCTCTTGACCGAACAGGGCCGCGCCACTATAGTCGGTTTGGACTCCTACGAGTTCGAGATCAGAGTACTGTGGTTCCGTGAGAACGTCGTTGACGTTCCGGTTGACCGTCTGACCGAACAGGAAGAACTGGTAGGTGCTGAAAAGCACCGCAACGACGAGTGCGACGAGCGCGACAGTCGCAAGGGCAGAGATGATTGTCTGCGGCGAGAGTGAGAGAGTCTCCGAAAATCCACCGAGGTTCGAGGGACGGTAGCCGAAGCCGAAAAGCGAGACGAGGGCGCTGATATTGATGAACACGACGTTGACGAGGAGTAACGCGAGTCCACCAAGGGCCGACAGTGGTTCAACCCAGACGAGTCCGATTCCTACTGCGGCGGCGGCCGGAACGACCGCCGCAGCGACGGCGACACCGGCAATCGCTACTGGAAGGTCGGTTGAGAGAGCGAGTGCCCCCGCGGCTCCAGCGACGACCGCGATAGTGAGCGTAGGAATCGTCGGCGTCGTGAAGGCGGCGACCTGTCCGATTTCACTGATTGCGAGCGACGGTGGAACAAGAAACCCCCACCGAAAAACGGCAGCCGCAAAGGTAGCACTGATCATAGCGACTGCGAGTCCGAGGAGCTGTGAGCGAACACTCGTGGCCACCGACTGCACGTTGCCACTTACGATACCGACACTTGCCGACAACGAGGACCCGGCGAACGGTGCGACCACCATCGCACCGACGATTACGATGGCAGAGTCGAGCAGGAGACCCGCTGTCGCGAGAATTGCACTCAGTGCGGCGAACACCACGAACATCGGCGTCTCAGGGGTAAGCTCTTGAGCTTTCGTTCGGAGTTCGGCATGCGAGAGGCCGATTTCATCTTCGGGCCCTTGCGTGTAGCGGCCTTCCAGCTCGTCGAAATGGGGCGTAGTCGCGGTTTCAATCTCGGTGACAATAGTGAATGCATCGTCGGCGAGGCCCGCATCGGAGAGGTCGTCAAGCATCTCTTTGACCGCACCAGCAGGCGTTGGAAAGTACACGATTGAAGCGTCATTGCCCGCCGCCTCGTCGGCAATGACGTAGTCCGCGTTTGCGTTATCGAGGACGTCAAGCACACTCTCTCGGGACTCGTCGGTAACGCGAACCTGTATCAGGCGCATCCAAGTGGTCGACGGTGGAGGGCCAGATAAGTCTGCAGATACGGCTCAGGAGTCACCGAGGGTTTCGGGGTCGACGTCGACCTCCCCGGGATCGCCAGCCTCGATTGCCTGTCCGTAATTGATCAACGCTACGAAGACCGTCCCGCCTACGGCGTTGCCGATTGTCGTCCAGAGCAGGAAGCGGCCGAACCCTCCGACGGTGACGCCCGTACCGAGGAACAACGCCGAGAGTACTTCGGTGGTACCGAGCAAAGCGTGATGAAACGGACCAAACCCGATTACGCCGGTAATCATCCAGATCAGTAGTACCTGGCCGACTGTGTCACGGCCGGCCGCCACGAGCCACGTTGTAAGGCCCATCAGCCAGCCCGCGATGGTAGCGCTCATGAGGATCTCCCACCACGAGAGAGGAATCAACGCGCTGGCGAGGGTATCGACGGCCTCTGGCGTTGCGATGTCGAGGGGTGGTCCGGCGACGGCGATCAATCCGGCGAACACTGCACAGCCGAGCAGGTTACCGATGTACACGATTCCCCAGAGTCGACCGAGATCCCGAAGGGATGCCCGCCGGTCGATGACCGGGAGTACTCCGAGGGTCGTGTGGGCAGTGAACAGTTCCGTCTGTCCGATGATGACGATGACGAATCCTATGGTAGAAACGTTCGCCAACACGAACCGCTGAACGAGCGACGATTCGAATCCCCCGGAGAAAGTGAGCACCATTGCCATGAGCAGCGCGCCGAAGCTCACGTTGAGACCAGCTGCGAGTGCTGAGAGAAACAGTCCATCCGCAGGTCGTCTAATCTGTTTGAGTGCGTTTTCGAGTTCTCGGCCAAGTATCTGCCGGGCGGCGAGCGTCGGTTCAGGGGTACTCTCACCCTCAGAGGTATCCGATTCCTCGGTCACGTCAGACATCCTCCCTGGTCTGTCGACCAGTTGTTGTTCGAACAGCCGGAACGGTCATTTCAGCCCTAATTCGGCCTCTCGACCATTGGTTTGGGGTTGGAAATTGGCCTCGAGCCATGGACTTACTCTGACTCACCCTGGAGATCGGCCAACTCTTCGTAGCGTGCCGATTCGAAGTACTCTGTCTCCCGGAGGACGAACGGGCCGATTGCGAGCGTGCGCTTCATCATTGTGAGCACTCGAAGGATGTAGGCGAGTACCACTGCGAATGGGGCGAGGGTGAGCACGTACAGCCCACTGATGACGAGAAATGCGACATCGATACCGAATAGCTGTGTCCCGAACAGTTGTGAGGCATCGAATGTGAGCATCACGTAGGCGGCTATCGCCAACGACGGCATCGCGCCGTAGAGTACCCCCCGCGAAATGTTGATAATCTCCCACTGGACGTAGAGCGTCTTGAAGTGCTCGCGCGCTGGCCCGAAAAATCGGAGTGCCTCGATCAACTCGTCGAACGACTGCTTTGCATCCGAAGAGAGCGACTCGGCATACTTCGCCTTGAGGTTGCGCGCTGCGTATATCTTCCACGAGTAGTTGTAGTTGAGGACAGGGAGCAACACACCGAACGACCCGAAGTCCGTGTCGGTCAGGTCGTCGCTCACGACCTGGCTGTGTTCGATGAGGCCGTCGGTGAAGCTCTCGATTTCCTTCAGTTCGTCAGCGTTCGGTCCCTCGGTGACGGTGTCCCTAAGCGCCCTCGTGCGCTCGTCGGCCGCTTCGATGAGCGTTCGGAGAAATCGGGAGGGTTCGGCCGGTGCGACGTCTATCCCTGCAGTGTCCTCGACTTGCTCACGGAACTCGGTTTCATTCGACATTCGCTCTCGCTGTTCGCCAAGCGGACCGATCTCCTGTGAGAGGACGAACTGAGCAATCGACAGAACGAGTGTGATACTCGTGACGAGCGCGATTACGACCGAGCCAAAAAGCGACGTTGTTGCGGCCGTCGTGACGAGCCTCCGTATCGAACTGGGACCGAACACCTGTAACAATAAGAGCGGGATGTACGCCAAAAGGAGGAACACCGTGGTGACGAACAGACGGTTCGCGGTGATCAGGAACCAGATCTTCAGCCGACTCTCTCCAACCCGCTCGCGCATCGTGTCGGCCGGTCGTGTGACACTCTTAGAATCAGTCGATGTTTCTGTGTTACTCATCGCCGAGCACTCCGTTCACGTAGTCTAGATCTGTGAAAGATTGGGGTTCGTCGTTAGCCATTATTCAGGGTATCCTGTCGCCATCGGTAGTAACGTTGAGTGTTTCAATCGTGGTCCCGTTAGCGGTATCGCTGGCAACGATTGTTGCGTCCGCGTTCGCTGGCAGCGTCAAGGTGACGCTCGTCTGTCCGGGTGAGACGTTCACGGTTGAGAAGACACTTCCATCGACACTGATTACGGTGAGTTGAGTGGTGTTCGCTGCCTCCGGACTGGACGCGAGCGTGGCGCTCGCTCGGACCCGTTGACTGGACCACGGCTCGTCCACCGAAATATCTTCAAACACGCTTGAATCCGCCGTGTTCACTGTAATGGAAGGGTTCAGTGTAAGACACCCTCCGAATACCATACTGACAACCACCAATACGGCGAGAAACACCTGCTGCCGAGAAGTCTTACTCATGTGTTCAGACCTCAACCGCGACAAGTGATTCGACGGTGACCGTCGGGGGAGTTCCCAGTTCAAATATCGGCTCTAGCGGCAGGTCAACCGCTATTCGTGGTTTCTCCATTTTTAGCTATATCTTAGTCCAGCGGGTGGGATAAGTTCGTTTCCCGCGAGGTAGCCCTCCGACGTAGTGAGGATGCTTTCCTGTGCCGGTGAGATCGTTTGGTAACTCCCTGAGTAAGTCGCACCTAGATGATGTGGTGATCGGTTGCGGTTGTGTTATGCGAAAGATCCTTCTCTGAAGGTAGGTGAATATGGAGAACTATTTCTCGTTCGACCAAATGAGCACAATAGTTGATATACGTCGCTATTCCACGGCCTCCATATCACATCCACCCCTCTCTGTCTAACAAAACCGGTAAACGATGCACGACTTGTCTCAAACCGATTCGGCGCGACTCAGCTGGTAGATGCGTGCCGAGAGTCTAACAGGGGTGGTCCCATTGGTCGTACTTGTTGCAGCGGCTACGTAGAGCGATTTTAACGAGGGACAGGTGGGACGATGCAGGTACCTCTGACAAACCCTGCAACAATCAAACCTCCCGCAAATATTGTAAATTTGCTGTTATAGTAAAAACATTGACTAGTTGATATCCCTGAGTGATTGGAGCAAATTTGAGGAAAGCTGGGGTGAACCCACTTATTGTGTTCACCACTACCGGGACTCGATAGAACACCAGATAGGAGTGCTTGGTCCGACTCAATCGAGAAAGTAATCGAACACCACCAGCGGCGCGACGGCGACGAGAGCGACTAGAAGTAGGACGGCCATTGCGATGACAGAGAGGACTGCAACTCCGGCCCCGAACGCGGGGGTCCCGACTCCACTCACCGTCCCAGTGGCCCCAATGACCTGCGCTGGTGCAGGGACGCCATTTTGCTTCGCGAGCAACGCAGTTGCGAAGGGAGGGGGTTGGTTACCACTGACCTCCACGGAGCCGCTGCCCTTGGCATTGGGCATCGACACCGTGAGATTCGATCCTACCACTTGCCGATTGGCGACGATTGCTTCGCCACTCCCCTCACCGGTGAGCGTGACGTTTTGGAGGTAGGCTGGGTGTGGGCGATTCGGGGTCTCGAAGTCGTTCATGAAGCTACTCCCCGGGGCGTCGACGGTGATGCTCGTGTATCGGGTGTCATTCCTGATCGTCGTGTTCCGAACGACGATGCCACCGTGTGAGCCATCGACGGTGATTCCGCCCCGACAGCCGTTTTCGATATCGAGCATCTCGATTCGACAGCCGTCAACGAGTCCGCCGGCTTCGTTCCGACCTCCGGGTACTACCGCGCTCGCTGACTCCCACACAATTGGGTTCATCCCTGGTGCTTTCCCACCTCCGAGCAGGTCGTTGACGCGTCGGCTGCGCTCGTAGTTACACTGGATCGTACAGCGACGGGCCCACGACCGCCCCCCACCGAGTCGGAGTGCAGTCGCGTGGTTATCGACGAACACGCAGTTCGTGAACCGCCAGCCACCGGGTGTGCGCGAGACGTAAGTCGCACCGTCGCCCCCCGCGTTGTGCACTCGCGAGTTCCGAACGTACACCAGCCCGCGATGCTGTGCCCAGGAGGCGAACGCCGAGTCGTTCTCGGCGTGACCGGACACCTCTGTGGGAGATGTCTTGACAAAGCCGTCGACGACGCCGACGCCCTGTGGGTCGCGCACCTGCAGTGTCAACGAGCACTCCTGATGGTTGAACTCCTCCATGTCACCGGAGACTCCCTCCCGTGGCGAGAGGCCGACGTGATGGACGTTTCGGACGGTGAGTCCCCGATCGACGGTAAGGCTCATGCCGACGCCACGGCCGTCGCCGTTGACCATCGTGAAGTTCTCGAAGCGGACGTCCTGCCCGCCGTTCTGGTCGACAAGGAGCATCCTGCCAGTACCGTGAAGTCGGACAGCTCGGGGGGAATCACCGAGGCCACGAATCCCCCATCCGTCGCTTTCGGTCGTGACGGGCGCACCGAGGCGGTAGTCTCCCGGCGGAAGTTCGACGACTTCGCCACGGTCGGCAGCGGCCTGCAGTTGTGCGTCCACTGCCTGCTGCCCAGTCGTATCAAGTTCGAGGTCAGAGACCCCGTTTACAACCTGCGTGTCGGAGCGGGCGCTCCAGCGCTGGTCAATCGCTCGAACATCGCGTGCCTCGAGGTGGTCGAGTTCGGTCGGACCTGGAACCTCCGGGGGGTCCACCGAGTACTGAGACTGCGGACTAGCAGCTACTGACTGAGCGCCAAGGGTGGCGGTTCCCATTGCGACCCCACCTGCTGTGAGAAACCGTCTCCGGGTGAGTGTGGAAGGCTCGGTCATCGGGTGCCTCCACGACGGCCAGTGACGAGCACGAGAACAGCTGCAACAGCGAACGCTCCGCCAAGAAACAGCCCGACGAGTTGAAGCGGTCTGAGAGATGTCCAATTCTCTGTTTCGGGTGGTGCAGGCGACGACCACTCTGTCGTCGTCGCTGTCGCGCTCGGCGTTCGGGGTTCGGTCGACTCCGGAACCCGTTCAATGGTGGCTGTCTCTTCGACCGGTTCGTCGCCGACCGTGTACGGTCGATCGACGGCTCCTCCCTCGTCGAATCGTGTGAACTGTTCGTCGCCGCCATCATGGTAGAGCACCGCCGCAATGCGCCCTGTCGCTCCTGGCGAGAAACGGCCTGGAGAAAGTTGGACCGTGACGTTCCGATGCGTACCGGCGTCGAGATACCCCGAAAC
The DNA here is from genome assembly GCF_023699475.1 of Halomarina rubra. Classification (GTDB taxonomy): domain Archaea; phylum Halobacteriota; class Halobacteria; order Halobacteriales; family Haloarculaceae; genus Halomarina; species Halomarina rubra. Next base: position 354,148 of record NZ_JALXFV010000007.1, read on the forward strand.
ACCGAGTGGGTCCGGACGACCGTCGAACACGTATCGTCCGCCATGGACAACGATATACCCACCATCGGGCAGGGTGACGCTGTCCACCGTGACCGTGCGGTTGGTGAGCGTCTGATCATCGAGTTCGACATCCGCTCGCGCTTGGGAGACGCTCGGCGCGCCGACCACCGTTGGTATCGACCCGCCGAGGAGTGAGAGACAGAGAACCGCTCTAAGAACTGTTCGACGCTTATTCTTCTTCGCCGTCGACCTCGTCGGGGTCGGTTCGGAGTTCCCACAGCGCCGATTGACGATGCAGGTTCTCGACCCACCCTCTCGCCTCCATGAGCTGGAGCCGGTTTCGAACGTGCGTGCGCGAGAAGCCCGTCTCGTCGACGAGATACGCCTGCGTTCGCGCACCTTCTCTGAGAAGGTCGAGGATTTGCTCGTCGGCGTCCGTCCGGTCTGCCATCTTGCCGACATTCATCTGCCTCGATAATAGGTCTGTTCGTCTTCCGGCCACACGCTCTCGCTTCGCAATGCGTCTACATCCGCACCGTTCGCACACCTGTTGTGGATATCTATGTCGCACACTGTGTGTGCATACTCGGTTGCCGCACCGAAAACTTTTCGTCTACGAGGTGCATTCGTCGAGCGTATGGTGAAGAAACCCACCTCGGTGGCGGCGACCACCCCTGGGCTGAACACAGTGACAGCGCTCAAGAGCAGAATCCGACGGTTCGACCACCGACTCGAGGTGTGGATTACGGACCTCTCACGATGCGGACTCGTCGCGTACGCGGGGGCGATGTGTGCGCTGATGGTCGGCGTCGGGAGCCATCTCATCGCCCTCGTCGTCCCTGCAGTAATCGGACGGGTGTCCGCACAAGGGGCCAGTCAGGCCGAGGAGATCATGTGCCAGACGGGAGCTGGAGACGCGGTGACGCTGCTGTTCGGTGGGCTTGCACTGCTCCTCCTGTTGGTCGCTGGGATACGACTCACCTCGGGGTTGAATAAGAAGGGAAGCCAGCGCTCGGATAAGAAACGCGAAGGCGACGAGCAGCTCAAAGGAGCCGCCTACTCGGTCGGTGGGGTCTTCGCACTGACGGCCTTCCCGCTCATTCTGGAGCAGATTGGACTCTCGACCATCTCCTGCGTGCAGTTCGCACCATTTTGAGTCCATGACTGCACGGGTGGGAGGCGTCCGTCCGGCACTCGTCATCGCTGTCTTCGTTCTTCTCTCGTGTCTCGTCGGACCTGCTGCAGCGACCGTGAATGAAGAACGAGTTGGTGTGGCCAACCAGTTCGACCAGCAGGCACCCCCGAACGGAACGAACACGACGCAGAACGGGTCCAGCCCGGTTGGCGTGTCACCGACGGCTACGAACACGACCAACACGTCTGGCAGCAGTGCTGGCGGTGGGTTCGGTATCGGCATCCCAGATCCGGTCGACCTGCTCTCGGAGATGGTGGGGGCACTCGCCGACGGCCTCATCGGCCTCGGTGAGGGTCTCATCAACACGTTCAACGGCTTCGTGTTCAATCTCCCAGCGCCCGGCGAACCAGACGACCCCAGTACGTGGGCGACCCCCACCGACGGGACGTGGTCGGGGGTACAGGGGGCGATGGGATTCACCACCGCACTCGGCATCTCGGTGTGGGCGCTCGCTGGTGGCCGGGCATTTCTCGAGAGTGATGAGCGCTCGCGTCGGGCCGCGTTTCTCCGGTGTGGCTACTCGGGGGTGATGATTCTTCTTGGGATTGCGATCACGGCGCTGACGCTGCACCTCGCCAACGGCATCATCCAGGGCCTCGCCCCCGACGCGGAGGCGTTCTTCCAGACCCCCGAGGACGCCTCTAAACTCGTTGTCGGGGGTATCGTTGCCTTCATTCTGGGGATCGTCCAGACGGCGACGGTGATCGGCGCGCTGGTCGTCCTCGCACTCGAACGGATGCTGGTCTACCTGACGGTGTACCTGTGGCCGCTCGCGTGGGCCTGCCGGGCACACGACGGCTTCGTCAAATCGCTCGGCGAGACTGTGACGTACCTGTTCGGCGCGGTGGTCGCGCTGAAACTCGTCCAGGCGCTCATCGTTCGCTTGCTGTTCGAACTCCCACTGTGGGGGGAGGGCGCCGGCACCACGCTCGTTTCGATGTTGATGACCGTCGCCGGACTGGCGTTCGCGTTCATCATCTTCCCGAAGAACATGATCGACCACGCCAACAACGCTGCGTCGGTCTCGCTCGGGATGGGTGCGGCGACGTCCCGTGCCGGGGAATACGGAGAGCGGTCGGTCGAGCGTGTGTACGACCGCGTCCACGGCGCCTACCAATCGTATGACCGGGGTGGGGGTGAGAGTGCGGCGAGCAAGCCGTCGGTTGGCTCGGTCGGCAGCGACGGACCGTCAGATCAGAGACGACCAGCGACGGGAGCAGCCCCGTCCCCTGGTACACAGCGCGTCTACGTCCGAGACTCGCCGAGTGACGACGCTGACGACGGGCTCGACGCCAACGAGTGGGAGCGCCATCGCGAACGCATCGACTACGACCGAGACAGAGGGTTCCAGTAATGACACGACAGCAGACGACGATCGACCGCGCACAGGCCGAGACGACGAACCGCGACCCGACCCAACTCGTCCCCCAATGGGTCGACACCGGGATGCGGGTGCGCATCCCATTCGGCGACGAGGTTCCAGTCCGGAACTTCCTGTACGCCAGTCCCGGTGGGGCGTGTCTCATCGCGGGCATCTACATCCTCCTATTCGGCGGCAGCATCGCTCTTGCTGCTCCCCTCCTCGGGTTTGGGGCACTCCTCGCCGCTATCGGGTACCGGATTGCCCGTAGCACGGACTACGCTGTGACAACAGCCGCAGACCGTGTTCTCGGCCCGCTTCGGTTTCGTCGGTTGCAACGTCGACTCCCGTTCACCCAGGAGGAAGCCGCCGAACCAGCGCCTACGGTGAGCTGGTGGCGTCGCATCCTGCCGTTCACGCCAGACCACCAGACGCGGGCACACGACGTCGCTCGGATCCTTGAGGGCGGTCTCGCCGAGATGAACGACGGCCGACTCGTCGGGATGGTCCGGCTTGAGGGACGAAACACCGACCTGCAGACTGACGAGGAGGCCCGACCGATGATCGGCCGCCTTCGGACGGCGCTTGACGAGGACGTGACCGACATCCCGTTCCGGCTCTACTCGACGAGCCTCGATACGAATCCTGAGGACGTGACTGCGGCCTATCGCCGCGCGTGGCACGCGACGTACACTGGCGATGCGTGGCGGTGGATGCGGGAGTACCTCCGGTCACTCGTCGGCTGGGAGAGTGCTGCGACGACCGACCTCTGGGAGAGTCGGGAGTGGCGCCACTACATCGTGATCTCGGTCGCTCCGGACGATGTTGACCTCCCGACGTTCGATGAATCACAGGCGGTCGACGAGGAGCGCCTCGCGGCTCGCCGACGCCGACAGCAGCGTGCCGAGGTGCGCGACCGTCTCGACACTGTTGGGGGAGCCTTTCGACAGACGCCGGGTGTCAAGACGACCACCGTTGGCCCGGCCGAACTCGCGACCATCGTTGCGCGACGGTGGACAGGGACGACCCACGAGTTCGACGACACGGCAGTAACGAGTGCAGTGGACGCCGCAGTGTGGCCACACGCTAGCGAGCCTGCCTCGAAAGACGATGTGGCGACAGACGCCCCCCACAGACCGGGAGCAGTGACTGTCCACGATGGCAACCAGGGGGCGACCGTGGCTGTGACGACCGTTGCACCAGGGTCGGTGCCTCCCGGCGGAGACACGTCCCTCGGGCGTCGGGCGACCCCTGACGGTGGGACCAAGACGTCGGCCACGAGTCGTGACCGCCCAGTCGCCTCCAGTACGCAGGCGTATGATAACCCCGATGACGACCCCGAACTCGACAGCGACGAGTCGGCTGACGCGTCGCTCTTCGCTCGCGTGCGCGATGGGCTGTTCGAGACCACTGACCTCGACAACGAATCCCCAAACCGGATAGCTGACCTTCTGGCGGGGGTGTACGATGTCGGTGACGGCTACGTCCGCGCTGGCGAGCAGTACGCCCGGACCTACTGGATCGCTGGCTGGCCGACCGAACCGCGCGAGAAATTCCTCCGAGAACTCTACACGCTTCGAGGGGTCGACGTCGAGGTCAACCTTCGGTGTGAGCCCTGCTCGAAAGACGCGGCGATGGCGCGGGTTAAAGACCGTATCGGTGAGGTAGATGCTGACATCGCCGAGCGAAAGGAGGCCAGCGACGTCACGGCGATGCTTGAAGAGCGGGACATGGACCCCTACACCAAGATGTTCATCCTCCTGCACGAGACACCCGCGCAAGCGTGGCACCTCACGGGCTATGTCACGGTTCGAGCCGGGACGCGACAGGCGCTCGACCGGGCAGAGGAGTACCTGGAGGATGGCCTCGTCAACCAGAGTGACCTCTCGCTCGACGTCACGAAACGGCAGGCGCTTGAGGACGCGAGCAGTCGGGTACAAAAGATTCTCGAGCGCTCCCCTGCACAGTTGACGCCCGTCTCATCGCCCCACCGGCAGGACGAGTTGTTCACTGCGGCTGGCCCGCTTGGGCGCGACGCCTACGCCGAGGGCTCTCACCGTGAGCGGTCGGCGTTCACGCTCTCGGGGACCATCGCAGCGGCGTTTCCGCCGGTCGCCCCGACAGTCCAGCAAGACGACGGCGTGCTTGTCGGTCGACTCTCGAGTAACGGGTCGGCCGTCACGCCGGACCCATTCGCCCCAGGGCCTGCTCACCAGTTGGTGGCTGGTGACTCGGGGAGCGGCAAGACGACGTTCGTTGAGAAGAAGGCGCTCCGCTGGTGGGCGCAGGGTGAAGATCGAACGCTGATTCTCTGCGATACGATGGGTGAGTTCGCTGGAATCACACAGCTGTGTAACGGCGAGCGCATCACCCTGGACGGCACCCAGACGATCAATCCGCTCCACATCGAGGCGACGCCGGACGAGGTGCTCCAGCAACTCGACGTGGCACCGTTCGAGATGAAGTTCCAGGAGGCGGTCAACTTCATCCTCGACGTCATCGCGAACGACCCCGCTACCGCCGACCGATTCGCACCGCTGGTGAAAGACGCCGTTCGGGAGACCTACCGTGACGCAGGCGTCCGCCCACGAGACCCCTCGACCCATCGTGGTGAGAACAGCCCGACGATGGCCGACCTGCGAGCAACCGTCGACGACATGGGCGAACACCCGAGCGAGTACGTCACCTCGACACTGGAGGAAGAAGAGATTCGGAATAATGCCGGTCCACTGCTTCGACGGCTCTCCGGGTTCAAGCAGGACGGCGACCTGAGTGCACTGACTGGCGAGACCGAGACGCGCATCAAACCCGGTGGCGTGTCCTATCTGGACCTCCAGCAGATCGAGGGCCTCGGTGCGGCGGCCGACAAGAGCACGATGCTCATGCTGATGCTCGGGCAGGTGTACCAGGCCGTCAAACGCTCGAAAGGCCCTGCCGTGTTCGTCATCGACGAGGCGCACTACCTGCTACAGAGCCCGGAGATGCTGGCGTGGCTCCAGCAGGCTGCCCGGCACTGGCGGCACTACGATGCTGGGCTGTGGTTCGTCTCGCAGCACCCCGACGACTTTGCCGTCGGCAAAACCGACGAGATTCAGGAGTATCTCGACGCGATTCGCGGTCAAACGACGGCGACGACGTTCTTCGCGACCGAAGACCTCACTGATGCGACCGCCGCGAAGTACGGACTCAACGCACCACAGGCTGAGTTCATTCGTGGGCGAGCGACACGCGGTGAGGCTGATGTTGGCTACACCGACTGCTTGATGGCGTTCGAAGAACGCGAGGGGTGGCATCACGTCGAAGTGCGCCTCCCGCCACTGGAGTTGCTTCTTGTCGAATATGACCCCGAAACGCACGGCGAATTTGAGGAGTACTTGGAAGCACGTTGGTCCGCTCGTCAACGAACGAACGGAGGTGACCACCCATGAGTGTGTTCGACCGCGTCCGTGACCAGCACACCGAGGAGTCGACCGGCTATGAGGCCACGTCGATTGGTGGTGACCTCGCTGACGTGCTCGCTGGTTCAGTGCAGCGACCAGCTGTGACGGTGCGGCCGAACAAGGACAATAGTGGTATCGAGGCGATGGACGATGTCCTCGAAGCATTGCATACGGTCGAGACCGACTCCCCACGGTTCCGGGGCAAATCCAAGAACGTGAGTCCGGCCCACGCCTTCGAGATGCGCTATGCCGCGCCGACACCGCAGAGCGAACGGGTGGTCACACTCCAGTACATCGCTGGCTCCGATGGCCTCGCGGGGACACTTCGCCGGCAGCTGCAGACGCAGTACCCGGACTCGCATGTCGACGAGACTGAGGCGACGTTCCTACCGGGGGCAGGGGCCAATGGAACTGACCAATACGTCGCCGGTGCGCGGCTCGCCCTTCGCCGATACTGCCTCTATCCATTGAAGAACGTCGACCTGCCAGGCTTTCGGACCGACCCCACCGGGAGTATTCTCGAGGAGATGGTGGGCACCCAAGAAGAGGGCGCGGCGGACGCGGACGTCGCCGTCCAGATTATGTTCAAACCAGCCGCCCGCGACTGGACGCAAGGCATCACCGGTGGCTACGGTGTGGCAAACGACGGCGCCGCCGCCGCCGCCCCGAGCATCGGAACGCTCTCGCACAATCTCAAGCAACCAGGATACGAGAAACACCGGCTCCCCATCGGCAATCTCCCGATCCTCGGGGCCGTCACCCGGTTCATTCCCGGTGTCGGCCACGAGGTGATCGAGCGTGACCCATCCACGGTCGATCGACAGGTTGCGAAACTACTCGAAGAACAGCAGGGTGAGAAGGGCTGGCGACTCTGCCTTCGGGTTGTCGCCGTCTCAGACGACCCTGAGGAGGCTGTCACCCGCGCGTCGAAGACGGCCGGCATGTTCCGGAACTTCTACGAGTCGAGTTCGGAGCAGACGTTCGTCCCACAGCCGCTTGCTGGTGAGGCACTCACGGAGATGCTTCGCCGGGCAGGCCACCGGGAGTTCAGCGATTCGGGCATGGTGAAGGCCCAGCGAGAAGTCGCCGGACTGGTCAACGTTCCGGAGGCCGACCACGTCAGCACGAACAAGATGCGGTGGTCGCTCTCACGGCCGGGGGAGGGAGTTCCTCCGAACACGCCACGATTCGACTTCGACGCCCACGATGTCGCGGGAGCCACGAGGGCCGAAAAACAACTCGCGATGCTCGATACCGATGACCCCAACGCTCCGTTCTGGTTCGGGTTCGGTCGCAAACACGGCATCGAGGCCGGTCTCGCGGCCGCGATACTGAACACGCACATCTTCGTCGGCGGTGGCACGGGCAAGGGCAAGACGACGTTCCTCACGAATCTCGTCTCCCAGATCCTGCGGCGTGGGCACGGCGCGCTCGTGTTCGACCCGAAGGGCGTCGATGCCGACGAATTCATTCGGGAGTGGCCCGCCGACCGTGACCCCGAGGAGTTCATCTTCGTGGACTTGAGCGACGACTTCGACAAGCAGGTGCGATTCAACTTCCTCGAGGTGCCGACCGACGCACCGCCGGACTCGCGGGCATTTTCGTCGGCTGTCGAGGCACTGTGTGACGATTTGGTCGCGATGATGGCGCAGGCCGGTGGCGACGACCAGTACTGGGGGGCGCTGATGAACCGCGTCGCTCGCACGCTCATCCGTGGGATGGCCAAGTCCGAGCGGACCTGTACGCTACTCGACCTCGCGTGTTGTTGTGCGGCCCCGGAGAACCGCGCACAGTTTCACGAGTGGATGAGTGAGGAGCGAATCCACTTCATCGAGGAGGCAGCCCGGCGGATTCGGATGAAAGAAGAAGACGACCTCGAACCGCTCGCGGGGCGTCTGGACCAGTGGATTCAGAACGACGCCATTCGGAATCTCATCAGCGCCACCGAGTCGACAGTCTCGCTCCAGGAGGTCGTGGAAGAGGGTAAGGTGGTCGTCGTCCGGAACGCACCAACGTCTGGCGAGACCGAGAAGCGCCTGTTCGCCACGGCGTTGATTCGGCGAGCGTGGGTGGCGGCCCGCGAATCGACCGACGCGCCGCCATTCTATGTCGTCTGTGATGAGTTCGACTCCATCGTCACGAAGCAGTCGAACATCCACTCGATTCTCTCGGAGGCACGGGCGTTCGATTTCTGTCTCACGCTGGCCTGTCAGAACCCGTCGAATCAACTCCCGGACCGGGTCGCCCAAGCCATCGCCAACCAGTGTGAGACGTTCATCACCTACAATCCCGGCGGACGACGCGACGCGAAGCTGATTCAGGCCCAGCACTCTCCGGATGTCGACTGGGAGGACCTCACCAATCTCTCGAAGTACCGCTTCTACATGCGGACGCACGACAGCAACGACGAACTCACCCACTCGTACACGGTCGATGCGTTCCCGCCGACGGCCGACGTCCGCCGGGAGGTCACCGGTGAGTCTGGAATGTCTGACGAGGATCTCCAGTGGTTCAAACGCCGCAGCATCGCTCGCAACGGGACGGAGCGACCGACCGCACTGCAGCAGAAAGGCGAGTCGCACTTCTACGATATCGACTATGAGCAAGGTCCCTCGACTGGTCTCGCTGCAGAGTCTGCCGATGAGGCAGCCGATAGGCCACGCATTCCTGCCACAGCAGAGCGCCGTCAGCAGGTCTGCAAGGCCCTCTACGATGAAGCGTTACAGACTGGAAGTGCGGACGGATACGTGTCGGCCAACGACTCAGCTGACCGCATCAGCGAGTATCTCGACACCACTGTGGAGCACCGAAGTCAGCTCTGGTCACTCATCGACGACATTCCCGAAGAATATGTCGAGATAGAGCCCCGCGATGATGGGGTGTCCCTCCGGTGTACGAGGGCTGGTGCGACAGCGATCTTCCAGACCGGTTCTGGCACCACTAGTGGTGGTCTCGGTCACAGAGCGTTGCTGAAAGACGCGTACGACCCACTTTCGACACTCGGGCTCCGTCTCGAGTTGCCTGAGCAAACCGGTGCCGATCAACCGGATGGGACCGGGACGGCGGCCCACATAGTCCCGTCAGTGGAGACGGATTCCACGATGTCCCTCCGTGAGCGCCAGCGGTTGACCACCCGCGCTGCCGAGGAGTTCGCAGCGAGCCATCCACGCCTTGCTTACCTCACCGACGGTGGAGCAGTCACCATCGAGGCGGAAGCATCGACTGGTGAGACGAAGCCCGCGCAGACGCTGTTCAATCTCGCACAGGCTGTGAACAGCGGTCGGCGATGTCTCTTCGTCTGTCGCGAGGACGCAGCGTCGTCGATCTGGAAGACGCTCACCGACCCACCGTACCGCACGACACATGGCGTGGCCGATGGGACACGGTTCTACAACCACCTCCCGCTTCGCATCGACGGGAACGAGCTACTCCGTCCAGGGAACGGTGAGCGAGCTGTGTGGACGCGTGACGATGACGGTGCGTATCGGCTCGCCGACCGAACAGGAACAGAGCACGCTCGATTCCCAACCGCGAGTGCGGTGTTCGACGACCCGAGTCGATACCCGGCAACCAGCGCGACCGTCGATGCCGATGACGACGCATGGATGTCTGTTCCGAGGCCGTTCATCCCCGAACACGCGTTCGAAGGTAACCTCCCCGCTCGCGATGACTGGCACATTCTCGTCGTTCCGCCGGATGCGACTGCTCCGGACGACCTGCGTCTGTTCGTCGATGGCGAGATGGTATCGTTCGGTGAGACGCAGTGGTTCCGTAACGAGTCGCTGACTGGTGACCTCGAATGGAGTGAATCGCTCGATAGTGACGATGATAACAGCGGAGAGACTGACCGCTCCCAGGACAGACCTGATGGAGACGACGAAGATGACCCGGACGAGACAAGCGACGGGACGCGCTTCCGGAGGTTCTAATCGTGGAGTTGGTTTTCGACGGCCGAGGCGAGCGTATTATAGGCGCTTTTCAGGTCCGTGATATCGGTTTCCATCGCCTTGATGCGCTCCTCACGCCGATCGAGGTCCCGTTCGAGGTCCTCGATATGGTTCACGAGGTCCTGAAACGTTGTTGGGGCAGTTGGCCCTGGGCGTTCGAGATATCTGCCACCGCGGTCGGTGGTGTCCCAGCATTTCGAGGGCGACCCGCCACCCTCCGCCTGACGACCGACTACGTCGACGAGTTCCCATTCTTCGAGGCGGCCGAGGTGGTAGTGCATACTCCCGGAGGGAACCGAGACCGCCTCCCGCAATCGGCCAGTCAGGATACCCTCGTCTGCGGCGTGAATGGTCGCGAGCAGTTTCGCCTGATCCTCGGAGATCTCCTCGTCGATTCGGTCGAAATCGAGCGCGTTTGTATCGGAGTCATCGGGGGTCATCGGGACATCTCGACGAGTTATAATCGAATTACGGCCTTAGAAATTACGGCTCTAGTACAGCCTGTCTCAGATTTTCCGAATACTATACTCCTCATGGAAGCCCTAATCGTCGAGAGCGCTGGTGACAGTCAGACTCCGGTCGACTCCTGGTTGAGCAGGGTCGGCCTGGCGAGGGTCCAACGAGTCTATCGAGCGGCCCGATGGAGCGGGCCGCTTCCAGTTGCCCCGCGAACTATGAGTGAAACACAGACTGAACGATCGACTCACCAAGGCATGGACAGTCTGGTCGATAGCGCGATTACTCTAGCTGAGGTGGGTGCATAGTGAGCCGAGACGTCCCGGACCGTAGTACCCTGCCGGACGTACTTGTTGATAAACAGCAATGGGTCGGATGGCGCTCGGAAGAACGCGATGGGAAGCAGACGAAGATTCCAATCGATCCTGCAACGGGGCAGTACGCCTCGTCGACGGACTCGACGACATGGGGAACGTTCGAAGATGCGGTCGACGTTGTGGTGAGTGGCGACGGTGCCGGTGTCGGGTTCGTTTTCACAGAGGAGGACCCGTTCGTGGGGGTCGACCTCGATGACTGTCGCGACCCTGAGTCGGGCGAACCGGAGCAGTGGGCCGCTGAGATTATCGAGACGCTCAACTCCTACACGGAGGTGAGTCCATCCGGAACGGGCTACCACGTCCTGGTCCGTGGGACGCTACCAGAAGGTCGGAATCGCCACGGCGACGTCGAACTGTACGAGACGGCGCGGTACTTCACCGTCACGGGGGCGTATCTGGGCCGCCAGCGAACAATCCACGAGCGGACGGCTGAACTGGCGACAGTCCACGCCGAGTACGTTGCCCAGCAGACGATGCCAGCCAACGAGGCACCTACTCTGGGCGACGGAGCGGACCTTAGTGATTCGGTCTCATCTGAGCACCGCGATGGTGCGGCTGAGCCGACGAGGCTCTCGGACGAGGAACTACTGGACCGAGCCCGGAATGCGACGAACGGTGAGAAGTTCGAGCGCCTGTGGTCAGGGACTATTGCTGGCTATGACAGCCAGTCGGAGGCGGACATGGCGCTGTGTTGCCTGCTCGCGTTCTGGACCGGTGGTGACTGTCGACAGATGGACCGCCTGTTTCGGGAGTCGGGGTTGCTTCGCGAGAAGTGGGATGAGATTCACTTCGCCGATGGATCGACGTACGGTGAGAAAACGATCGAACGAGCCATTGGAGCAACGAGTGAGTTCTACAATCCCGAGGGCAGAGAGCAGGCATCAGTCGACAAGCAAGGGAAGAGTTCGCTGTCAGATTCGGCGCAGTCGGCATCGACTCGGAAACTACGAGAGCTCGTCGAGGAGCACCACCAGCTCACGGGCCGCGTCGAGAGGCTGGCCAAGACCGTCGACCAGCAGGCTGACCGGATCGACACCCTCGAGCGGCAACTCGCTATCCTTGAAGGAGAGTTCGACTCAGCGCCGATGGAACCACACAGCCAGAGTGTGGCGGACGAAGACGCTGACGACGAACGCGACTCTCCTACAGAACGGACAGAAGCATCTCACAACAGTAACCACACGGTGGAAGCAGAGCGCGGTGACGACGCTGCGAGTACCGACTCGGACGACTCGTTTGTCTCGCGGACACGTCGTTTCCTCGGGCATCAGTCGGACGATGCCTAGTCCAGATCGTGAACGCCGACGACTCGCGCACCTATTGCAGACGATTGGAATTCGATCTTGCCATGTCTCTTCTGCTGGTAGAGCCGATTGCTGGCGATTTTCGGACGGTCGCTTCACATGGCGACGTGCCTATTTGACTATGCCCGGATGTTACCCCACAGCGTTAGAGCGTGGTACCAACGTGGGGTAACACGTCGTAAATCAACGGGTGCAGTCGAGTGCCGAGGTGTTTCTGTTGGGCGAGTGGAATGCACGTCTCGATGAGAGGCACCACACGGCGACGTACGCTTCTCCACGGGTTTCGCTGCTCAACGCCCGCTACGGTCCTACTGTGACCTGGACGGTCTTCCCAGAGACGTAACGCCTGTCGACCCGAGAGTTCAGCCCCCTCCGGACATCCCTATGATTCGTTTTCAGCCTGCTTATTGCCGATGCGTTAGTACCGACATGCACCATCTGAATGGCTCGTATCCTCTATCTCTTCGTCGACGAAAGTGGGAACCCTGACGACGGGAACGTGTTCTCGCTTGTCGGGTGCTGGTGCGTCTCAGAGCGAGATACCGAGAACGATGTACTGAGTTCGACTCGGGCGAAGCTGATGAACCACGTCCGTGAGAATCACAACCCCGATGTCTCCGAACTCAAGGGGTCGAAATTGCCACCCTCGCTCATCGATACACTCATGGCCGTCCTGCAGCAGACCATCTACTCCGATTCCACAATCGAAGCCACCGCCGTCTGGGACCACGAGTCCCCGATTCGCTATTCTGTGTACAGTACGACCCCGGCAATCGTCAGCGAGTTCCTTTCTGGCAGAATCTCTGCAGCGCTCTCGACGGGTCAGATGCTTCGGGTGATGAGCCTCATCTCGATTATCGACCCGGTGTTCCGTCGGGGCCTCATCGACCTCACCGATATCGACGCGTTCAGAGTGGTGCTTGACGACACCGTGTGGTCAGGCCCAGCGGACATCGTCGAGGAGTGCTTTCGAGCCTACTCGCAGGACGCGCCCCTCGATGCCACCGAGTTCGTTATCGGCAACAGCCGAGCAGTGCCCGGGCTTCAGATCGCTGATCTCGCGGTCTACTCGTGGACGCGAAATCGACACCAAGGGGACTGTGAACACGCAAGTCAGGTTGTCCGTGACTATCGGGTATGAAACGTAGACCATCGCCGCCAGAGAGCTCAGCCCCTGCAGAGAGGGATCATCGTCTCTCCGCGGCGATGGAAGGGCCGTCAGGGACTCAGCCCCTGCAGAGAGGGATCATCGATCCCCGACGGCCCTTCTCACCTGCACATTACCCTTCGACCAACTAAAGCATTGCTCCCGGCTACGCGTGTATCGCGTTGCAGGCAGCCGAGATGATGCTGTCACACGACGGTGGCAACACTTCGCCATGCTTTGCTCCACATTCTGGAAGTGGACGGGTACGCATTCTCCATCCCTGAAGTGCCCTGAGTCCGGTGAGACCGGTTCGGGACAACCAACGCGAACAGTAGTGGTTTCGAGCGGGACACCGCAGTGAGCACGGGCAGTGGACCGACGGCCGAGACTTTGTGAGCAATGGGGTAATGCCGATAGCTACTGAGCTGAACGGGAAGGTGGGTGTGTCTGCTGGGGGGTCCAGCGTGGTTCGTCAATAGAGCCGACATCGGGGGCGTCGCGGAGCAGGTATGTCGTTTTCACGTAGCCACGAGATGAACAGCTGCAGAAACTGGTTTGGCCGTCTCCCTGCTCGGTGCTGTATGGACGAAGATGTCGTTCAGGTCACGCTCGACAGGATGAGCGAGGACGGTGAGCCTGTCGGCGTTGACGATGCCGGACGAGCGATTCGTGTTCGCGATGGCGAGGTGGGAGGCACCTACCGAGTGGTCGTCATCAAGACGGTCAATGGCCAGTATCGAGGGCGTATACGGGCCATGAAGGACCCAGAGACTGGCTGGGGGCCAGTGCACAGTCGTCGAGGCCTCTCCGACAACTCGCCCACCACCTATTGAACGATAGTTTCTAGACGCGCGTCACCGGGTCTCTCGACGAGTCTGTTGTTTCACAGCCGTGAGCGCGCGTTCTCTCTATTCGGATAGCGCATCACCTCCTCGTCCGAATTTCTGTTACCCCACGAATACCAATAGAGTAGGCGACGTGGGGTAACGACTCGCTGAACGACTGGTGCGTCCGCCGGTGGTGTTTCTCGGCCCCCGAGGGGTGCAGGGCGCACGGCAGCGCGTTCGATCGTGAGCCTGATTTCAGTGATGACCCGACAGCATTCGACAGCCGACAGCACCGCCCGTGTTTCGTTTACCGACACTGAGGACCGCGCCGACCGGATGAGTGGCGCCATCGACGACTGGCTCGACCAGTTGTGCGAGGGCGTTGCAGATGCAGCTACGAACGAGCAGTTCCAGCAGTGGCTGGACGTGATGAGTCGGTTTCACGAATACTCGACGCAGAACCAGTTGCTCATCGCGCTCCAGAACCCCGATGCAACCCGCGTGGCGGGGTTCAACACGTGGCGTGAGGAGTTCGACCGCACCGTCCAAAAGGGCGAGCAGGCCATCTGGATCTGGGCGCCGATCATGGCGAAGCAGTGTCCCGCGTGTGGGAACAGCCCCTCGTACTGCGAACGCTCGGCGTGTGAAGGGACAGACGTTCCAACTGACGAGTGGGAACGCGGTGTGGTCGCGTTCAAACCCGTCCCCGTGTTCGACGTCTCTCAGACCGAGGGCGAGCCACTTCCCGAGGTGGACATGGCCGCGTCTGGAGACGCCTCGACATTCGCTCCCGCGTTAGAAGCCGTCGCGCAGGGGCGGGGGTACGACTACTCGCTCGTTCCCGAGGCCGAGTGGATGCATGGGTCGGCCAAGGGCGTCTGTGCCCCGATGTCTAATCCGCCGGTCATCGAAATCCTCGAATGCGGAAACACTGCCGACCAGACCCGGACGGCCATCCACGAATTCGCGCATGCCGAACTCCACGCTGAGCGCTCGGACGACGAGCTCTCGACGACGGAGGTCGAAGCCGAGGCTGTCGCGTACGTCGTCGCCCAGCACTTCGGGCTCGACGCGAGCAACTCAGCGTTGTACGTCGCCGCGTGGAGTGGCGAGGCCGTCGACACTATCGACGAGCGACTCGGGCGGATTCGACGGACCGCTCGTGAGCTCATCGAGGCGGTCCGATCGCACGTGACTCTCGAGGAGGAGCCGGCCAGCAGTCGGTAACTGGTGGTGTCGGTGTGTCGTTCTGGCCCGCCCCGCTCGGCGCGTGCCGCCCTCCGCTGCGGCCCTCGTTACACTCGGCCCGCGATTCGCTCGCGACCGACCAGTCCGGGCATGTGGCTCACTCCTGTCGTCACTCACCATTCCGGGCGTGTGCCCTCGACGCCAGCGGGTATCCGTCGGGGGGTCACTGCGCTCCCCCCACGACGCATACTCCGCTGGCCGCTCGCTCCCGGCGGACGCCGCGCGGGGCTCTGTGGTGCCGGTCGCCTCGGGGCGCGCTCGCTCGCGCCCAGGGGCGCTCGCGAAGGCGCGAGCGAGCGCGCAGTCGTGACTGGTCGGGTCGTCGTGTGTGGAAAACTGCGGTGTTAGAGCACCGCAGTGTCGGACGCTCGGTGTACGTCTTCAGAGTACGCAATGGCAACTAGGAACGTATTCGGTAATGAGGTTTCGGTCGATGAACAGCGCGTCGAACAGGCGGATGAAGCAGCGGTTGACGAGGACGGCTTCGAAGTGGTCGATGAGACCCCGGAGTTCCGGGCGAGCGTGCAGCAGGAGATCCAGGCGAAGGTGGACGCGAACCACCCGGACGGGATGGTCGTGGCTGGCGAGGAACGAATCTACGGCGTGACCCTCGAACAAGAGGAGTGCATTCGCGCGCGAGAGGAGGAGTTGGCGCACATCAGTGCCCAGGCGACGTTCGGTAGCCAGGAGGGACGGGCGGAGCGGACGCGAGCGGTGGCCGAGGAAACGTGTGGACGCCAAGAAGAGCAGCGCGTTGACCCCAGAGAAAATCTGACGAGCGCGGAGCTCGGCGCGGTCAACCGGCAGGCGAGTCGAGTCCATCAACGAGTGCGTGGCGGTGAGAGTCGAGCGGTCGTAGCGCGGCGGATTGCAGAGCGAGTCGTCAGTGGCGAGGACGTGGGCAGTGCGGTGCTGAAGACGGTCGAGGACGAGAAGCGCATCTCGGGGGTCATCGTGCCCATCGCGGAGGTCCCGGACGTGCCGGTGGGCGAGGTGACGGTGGAAGGCGAGATCATCGAACTGTGGAAGCCCTCGACCCCGAACATCCAGCAGGTCGGACTGATCGCCGATGAGAGTGCGGTGACTAAGTTCACGGTGTGGGAGCGCTCGAATCAGCCCGTCGTGGCAGAGGGTGAGGTGGTGCGATTCTGTAACGTGAAAAAGAGCTGGCACCGTGGTCGGTGTTCGCTCGTCGCGACGGGGTGGAGTCGAGTCGTCTTCCCCGAGCGCGGGCGCTGGTGGGCGTAGGCCGGTCGCGGTCTTTTTTCGCGAGCCACCGCCCCACCCACCTCCACGGTCCGGGCTGCGCCCGGCGAAGCCGGTGCGCGGCCGGGCTTTCGCACTGGCCAGTACCGGTGTGCATCGGTTGCCGGTATTGTTAGACAGAGAGCGTGGGTCTATCACCACCGATTTCAGAATGGAAGGCCCCGTCTGTAGATCAGCCAATATGAGACAGGGAGTGCCACAAGCAAAATGATTGGAGTGGTTCGTACCTGCGTGTAGGGGTCTGGGGCCGAGTAAAGTCTTCACCATGGGAAGTACCGATTTCATCGTGCCCGCCGGGCTCCCAGACAGCAACAGTGTCGAACGTTTAGTGTCTGATTTCGAGGCGCTGGAAGAGGTCGCCCAAACAGACTCGACGTTCGTCATCGGCAGAACACTTGATACTTACCACCCATTTCAACAGTATGACATCGAGTCGTTGCTTGAAGGATTGACTGACTGAAAAAGAGTGCGACGTCACAGCACACGCACCATCCAGCAGAGGTAGGCCCCGTCGCGATGAAGACCAGCAGTCGGTATTGTCTCGACATCCGCCTGAGCGCGCACTATCCGGTAGCCACGACGTTGGCAGTTCGATCAGCATCGACGTATCGAACTTCGACGCTCACGTCACGACCGGTCTGCTGGGTGAGCCGTTGGTCGAGTTCGGTTGCGAATTCAGGAAACTCGGTTCCAGCAGGTCGGTCGATGGTCACGACCACCTGAATCGGCCCGCCAGCAGCAAACCCTGCCTCGTCGAAGGCGATTGTGGTCTCACTCGTTCCCACGGCAGTGTCCAGAAGCGATAACTCCCGGTATGGTTCCTCGTCGAGTAGCTCGGTGAGTTCGGACTCGGCTTGATCTTCGAACTGCGTCGCCTGATACGAAAGATACGTAACTCCACCCAGGAATATCGAAAGAACGAGCAGTGCAAGTACGAGTAGGCGGACTCGTTGACGGATTCGTGTTCGGACGGCCTCCAAGCGAATGTTGTCCTGTGGCCGGTAGCCGAGCGCCCAGATGATCACGAGCGCGACGAGGTTGATCGAGAGGACGTTGACGAGCACGAGTACTCCTGCCCCGAGGCTCACCAGCGGCTGGGCCCACGCGAGGCCGAGGCCGACGGTCGCCGCCGGCGGAATGAGCACGACAGCGATCATGACGCCGACGAGTGCCGCCCCTGCTCCGGTGGTGAGGCTTATCGCACCGGCGACACCCCCGCCCCGATAGCAACGGCGAGCGAGAGAAAATCCGGGGCAAGTCGACTCTGAATCTCCGGTATGCTCGTGATAGACGTTGCAGGTGGGACGATACCGATAGCTCGGAGTGCAGCAGCGAATACGGCCGCGCTGAGGACGGCGAGAAGGAGACCGCCGACCTGAAGCGCCACCCCGCGAGCGGCGAGTTTGCGGTCGTCGACGACCGTTCCGACGGCGGTCGCCATCGCCGGGCCGATGAGCGGTGCGATGACCATAGACCCGACGACGACGGCTGCGGAGTTCTGGAGTAGACCGACCGTGGCGACGACTGCGCTGACGACCGTCATTGCAACGTACGACCAGCGTTCCGAACGCTGCGGTGCGAGATCGATCGCTGCGGTCCGCAACTCCTCGCGAGCGATTCGACCCGGAAGGCCGCAATCGGTCCCGTCAGTGGTCTCTCGTTCGATGCGGTCGGACAACACCGTCTGTGCGCTGAGGACGACCGTCCATGCCTCACGGGTAATACCGACCGCTCGCAGTCGCTCGAGGGTCGGCTCAACGTCCTCCGGAGCGAGCGGAAACGAGACAACGGCTGAAATCGACTCGGACCTCGATTCTTCCGAGACGACGTAGTCGATGGCCTCGTCGTCGAGGATCTCGAAGATTGCCGATTGCTTCCCAGTCGGAACTGAAATGTGAACGAACCGCATGAGTGGTCGCTGGACCGCCACCTATACAGTAGTTGTCACGATGTGACAGGCGACCGTGTCGACTCTACGGCCCCCCGAGTAGTCTTTACACATGACCGGTGAACCAGGCGCAGATGAGCAGCCTCTGGTCTGTCGCTGGGACTTCTCGCGGATGGTCGGCGGGTACCGAGACGAACGATAGAGAGTTGGAATGGAACCGGGGAGGGTATTCCTTCGGGTTGGTAAGCTTCGGTGATGAATCGCCGTGATGTGCTTCGGAGTGGCTGTCTCGGGCTTGGAGTGGCACTCGCTGGGTGTCTCGGCGGGTTCGAGCAAACCTCTGCGTGGCGGGACCCACCGCTCGTCGAGAACCGACCGCAAGCAGTGTACGTTCCGGCGATCACCGAGGGGATGCGACTCGTCGACGAGACGACTATCGGCCCCTATGGTGTGTCCCTCAGCTACTCGTACCCGCATCGGTTCTGGAACGTCGCGTCGACAGCCCGTGAGAAGGTCGTCGTGACGGCGGAAGACGCGATTCACCTCATGGTAACCGTCTGGGACCGAGAGACGAACCACGTCATTCCGTCGAGTGGTGTCTCGCTTGAGATTCGCCAGGATGAGGCGCTCGTCTCACAGGAGGTAATCTATCCGATGCTCTCCCAACAGATGGGCTTTCACTACGGTGCGAACTTCGAACTCGAGGGAGAGGGGATGTACGAAGCGCGGGTTAGCGTCGGGGGGCTCTCGACGACACAGACTGGCGAGTTCGAGGGGCGATTCGATGAGCCTCTGTCTGTCGAAGTACCGTTTGGATTCGATACGGATCGATTGTACGAACTCTCGAACCGCAGACTCGGTGAGCGGAAGGGTCGTCGCGATGCCATCGCCCCAATGGACATGGGTATTCCGACCGGGAAGATACCGGACGCCACGACCGGAACACTCCTCGGGACAGGGACCAGTGGTGATGCTCAGTTCGCCGCTCGGCTGATTTCCGATGAACCGCGATTCGGAGACGACCCCTACCTCGCAGTAATCGCGTGTACGCCGTACAATCGGACAGTTCTCCCAATGATGCACCTAGAGGCGTCGATCACCACACCAGACGGTCAGCAGACGGTCCCGCTTCAGGAGACCTTGGATCCCGACATCGGGTATCACTACGGAACTGGTCTATCAGGAGACGCTTCCATCGACCGCGTGGAACTCACGACGGTGCTTCCCCCGCAAGTTGCTCGCCACGACGGGTACGAGACGGCATTCTTCGAGATGCCGCCGGTCGTCATCGACGAATAACTAATCGACGATTGTGGGACGAACAGGTCTACAAGAATGCTGGTGACGTCGTCGGGAGCGAGATGAGCCAGAGACTGATGACGGTGTACCCAATCATGACGACGATGAACGGATACTGACTGCGAATCGCGACGAGTCGTGAGGCGAACGTTTCGTAGGCGATTGCGTGGGCCAGCCAAATCGCCAGTAGATGGCCGACGAGGACGAACACGATGTTGAGCCCCTCGAACCACCCAGGGAGAGTCAAGACGACGGGATTCGCAGGTGGCGTGAACGGACTGGTAACGACCTCCAAGAGAGAAGGAAACAGTGAGACGAGGAACCCGAAGTAATGAGCAAGGTGATAGCCCGCTGCAATCGCGAGCAACGGCGGGGCGAACCGACGGGCCAGCGACCGACTCGTGAGATACGTCTCGACGAGCGCACGGGACTGCCTCGCCGCGACCAGGTACGCACCAACGAAAGCTACGTAGCCACCGACGAAAATCGTCAGATACACCGCGAGCGGTGGGAGGCCGACACCGACGATCGTCTCGACTAGACGGGCCCCCTGTGTCGTCGTGACGAACCCAGTAAACGTCAACTCCCAGACCAGAGCAATCAGAAACGCGATGTCGTCAAGTCCGTCGACCAGCCGACTCGTCGGCAACCCGAATCCGGGGGGCCGGAGTGCGAGTCCACGTTCGGTTCGCTGGAGCGGGGCGACTGAACCGTAGTACCGGAACGTGACCGACACAGGGTCGGCCTTCGAGAACCAGTCGTCGGAGCCGAAGACCACACCACCGGCCACAGTCACCACAGAGTACGCGAGTATACCACCTGCGAGCAGTGCCGGACGGTCGTTGATCGCCGTCGTCGTTTCGAACCAGACCAGTCCCAAGAAACCAACAACGGCAGGCCACTTACCGATTCGTGCCGGATAGTGACGACCGTGTGATGGAAGCATCTCGCAGATGGTTCGCCACGGGTTGAGTATTGGCCACGGGTTACCAACCGTGTAGGCGACGATCGTCAGGCCAGCTCTCGCTCCGGCGAACACGAGGATGACGGCTCCGCTGACAGTTGGGATTTGAGGTCCCATCAATCCACTGACGACGATATAACAGAGCGTACCGACGCCGAGGAGGCGAGCACCGAGAACCGTTCCAGTCCGAACGACCGACCGGAGGGTAATGTCGTAGGTTCGTTCGTGAAGATAGGTGATGTACTGACGGTCCGTCACGAAGCTAGCCAGCATCGCTGACGCACCGATGGCAGCACCCCCCGTCCCGAGATACAACCATCGAGGGACACTCAAGTTGTCACGGTTCGCCGCGTTGTTGAGACTCACCGCGGCATTGCTCGCGGCGACCGTGTCGAACGAGAGGAGCACGGCGATACCAACAACCCAGAGAACCGCAAACCGCCGACAGAGCTTCACTGTCGGCCATTCGTGATCAGTCATGTATTTGACTCGCCTTGAGGATGGTTTGCCTCATGCGTGGCTCCACGTTGTGTGCATACTGAGTATCGAGAAGTGTTCTGACGGGACGATGCTCACGCTCATCACTCTGCTGCACGCCGACGGATGGGCGAATTCGCTCACTGCTCACTCCCCTACCGATGGACCTCCAGTATCTCCTGATATCGGTCGCGGATGGTGACCTCACTCACGGTACTCGCTTCGCTCACTGCCGCCTGAGTCGTGTCCGTATTCGTCAGCCGAGCTGCAGCGTACAGCGCACCCGCCGCAATGGAGAGTGGACTTCGGCCGCTGTGGACGTTGTGCTCGACAGCACTCTCAATGAGCTCACGTGCCACGTACTCGACCTCCTCGTCGAACTCGAGTTTCGAGCGGAACCGTGTGACGTAGGTTTCAGGGTCGGCAAGTTGTACACCGAGTCCGAGTTCGCGAGCCACGTAGCGATAGGCACGTTGAATCCGAAGTCGCTCCACACGGCTGACCGTGGCGATCTCGTCGAGGCTTCGCGGGGCGTCTGTATTCCGGGCAGCTGCATACAGACAGCCGGATGCGACACTTTCGATACATCGGCCTGGGAGAAGACCTTCCGTAATCGCGCTTCGATAGAGCCGGGCAGCGAGTTCGCGAGTCATCTGGGGAAGCCCGAGTGCACTCGCCATACGGTCGATTTCACCGAATGCTTGTTTGAGATTTCGGTCTTGGGAGTCGCGTGAACGGAATCGTTCGTCCCAGGTACGGAGCCGTTTCATCTTCGCCCGCTGGTTCGGTTCTAGCGCCTGGCCGTACGCGTCTTTGTTCTGCCACCCGATTTTCGTCGAAAGCCCTCTGTCGTGTTGGAGTTCGGTGATTGGAGCGCCGGTTCGCTCTCGATTGGTTTCAGGGTCTCCCTCGTGGTTGCGCCATTCTGGCCCGTGGTCGAGTTGTCCGGCCTCGATTACAAGCCCACACTCTCGACACGCCCGGTCGGCGTGCTGGTTGTCATCAACGATTCGACCGCCACACTCCGGGCACGTAGCTTGCTGTGTCCGGGATACATCACCCCGCGAACGACCAGTGTCCGTACTGACGTCTGCTGTGGAAGCTACTCGACGACTTCGGCGTGAGAGGGTGTTGTTCGATGTCATGGCCAGCACTGACGTTGTATACTCTGCGTCCACCCCGTTCATGGCTCTGTACCCGATTCCCAGAGGGCGGGAATCGTCCCCACGCTCTGTATCAATGAGCCGGGTATCTACACGGATAGCCCAAGATGCGCTACAGGGCGGTGATTACGACGGGCCATCGGTTCGAGCAGTAGCTGCTGGTCCATCAGACCAGCGAACGAGCGTTGTCTGAGTCAGTCCCCTGTGAAGACTACTCCGCTACAGAGATGCATGGAAAATATCTGCGGCGTCCGTCGGGCACGGGAAACTCACGTGACGACACCGTACACCATCAGAAACGTGAAGTAGAGAATCACCAGCGCAAACAGTGCCTTCAGTCTGAACAGACTCAGTGTCTCATCTTCGGCAGCACGGGCTTGCTCGTACGCTGCTTGTTCATCCGCATCGAGTCGGTCCTCGTGAGCCACCCCGCGATGTAACACCAGCTGTTGTTCGGTCGGGAACGGATAGTCACAGTACTGACAGCGAGCGAAAGGCGTCTCTCCCGCTCGTATTTCGAACTCAGTCTCGAGCGGAGCCATCGACCCTCGGCCACCAGTACGGTGTTCGCTCATCAAACGCGCTTCGCGAGGCAGTCATCAATACTTTTCGAGAGCGAGACCGCCCTGTGTGGACCAGCGCCGAACACCTCTAGCGCGTAATGGGGATTGTCGACCGTGCTACGTCGATGTTTCCTCCGCCGCTCGCTGCTGTCGCTTCATCTCCATCGTTTGGAGCCGAGTATCGAGAGCGAACGGGCCAGCTCCGGTGACCAGTAGAACGGAGACGAGTCCGAACAGCGAGATATGAGCCAAGACCGGATCGTTGGGCAATCCGAACAGCGTCAGCGTGAACATGATGAACGCAACCCCAGCAGACGCTCGGGTGAAGACACCGACGAAGAGTGCTGCCCCAACTGCCATTTCGACGAGTCCAGCACCCACTACCCACAGTTCTGGAGAGACAGGGACGACCGCTGTCAAATCGTACTGTGCAACGACCGCGAGTGCATCGCCGGGGTTCATCAGCTTTTGCGTGAACCCGAGGTAGAAGAACGTGAACCCCAGTCCGACCCGGAGTATCGTCGGAACGAACTGCGTGTACGACTCGATTCTCGTGGCAAAGGGTACCGAAACCTGTCTGTATATCGGATCGAATCGGCCATAGAGCGTTCCGTCGCTGGCTGCGATGCGGGCGAGGACGTGGTCAGCACTCGGTCGGCCCCCACCAAGGA
Source organism: Halomarina rubra (assembly GCF_023699475.1). Classification (GTDB taxonomy): domain Archaea; phylum Halobacteriota; class Halobacteria; order Halobacteriales; family Haloarculaceae; genus Halomarina; species Halomarina rubra. The sequence goes on from NZ_JALXFV010000007.1 coordinate 377,740, forward strand.
GGATTATCGCGATGAACCCAGGGACGTACTCTGCGGCGAGGAGGAGTTCGGGACGGAATGCGAGGCCAACGAGGTACCCTGCCAGTCCAACACCAGCGGTAAACCGGGTCGCCAGTCCGAAGAGGAGCAGAAAGCCGACAGCGACCTCGAACAGTCGAGTCGGGGCAGGCACGAGTGGGCTAAAGTAGTACCCAGCGAACCCCGCTCCGACGAGTGGAAGACCGATACTCAATCGAAGCAACCACGGGAGGAGATCTTCGTACTCCGAGAGCGTCGCTCTCAGGAGGGCGATATCAGAAGCGATAGGCCGATACCGAAGGTAGAGACCAATCCCGACGATTACGACGAGAGTGCCAACGCCGAGGACAGCGACGTTAGTGGGATTCGAGGCAGTTTCTGAGAGGAACCGAATCGCATCGACCGGATCTCCTCCGTCGCTCACGTACTTGACGTGGGCGGCGACGGGCGACGTGGTGGCCACCAACCCACATAGCGTCAGTACGAACGCGGCGACGAGTCTACTCAGGGGCAGTTCGTCCATACTCGAAGGTACGTCCCTCGAAGGGAGATATCGTCGCTTGATTCTCAGTTGGCGGGAATCGGGATTCCTGATTACCCATGGAGAACACACACGTAGACTCAGAGTTAACCCCACAGGGATGGAATACAACCACCAAACCCTCGACGAATTTCTCTCCGGGATTGCCTCACCGCGTGTCACTCCTGCCGGTGGTTCCGCGGCCGCGGTCGTCGGTGCAGTCGGAACGTCACTGTGCGAGATGGCGTGCATCCATACCATTGGGAAAGAGGGGTACGAGGACGTCGAGCCCCAACTCTCCGAGATCCAGACGAATCTACAGCACCAGCGACGGGCGCTGATGGGTCTGGCAGGGGCAGACGCTGAGGCGGTTTCTGAACTACTCAGTGCCTCAGAAGAAACATCGAGAGAGATAGCCGCGATGAAGGCAGTTGGCGTCCCGATAACGATCGCCAAGGCCTGTTCGACCGTACTCGATGATGCAGTCGTCGTTACCGCGACAGCGAACGAGAATGCGGTTCCGGACGCTGGTACCGGTTCGTACTTCGTTCATTCGACGCTCGAATCCTCGTTGTTCACCGCTCGAACGAATCTCCAGTCGATAGAAGAAACACCGACCGTCCGCAAGATGCAGAACCAGACAGCAGCTATCGAACGTGCTGCAGAGGCGGCCTTTGGGGAAATTATCGAGAACATCCAACCGAGGTAGCTGAAGATAGGTGTGAAGCCCCGACTCTCAAAGAACGACCATCGAGGGCAAGCAGGGTGGGGACATTCAGCTCATACCAAGTCGTGATGCATATCCTGCGGAGGACCGTTGGCCAGGTATGGGGGTGCTAGAATCGGCGAATGACCGTCCAACGACCGTCGAGGTCATCTTCTCGACTGGACGAACGCTCAGCCTCCTCGCTGTCCTTGTGGGTTTGGCGTGGGGGACAGGACAACCGTTCGTGTTTCCGAGTCTGGGACCGTCTGCGTACGCACTCGCCATAACGCCTTCAGCAGCGACGAGCCAGTGGCAGCGGACGATCGGTGGCCACTTCTTCGGTGTTCTCTCTGGGATGGTCGCCTACCACGCACTTGCGCCAGGACTGACTATCGTCAGTACGCCATCCGCATTTTCTCCGGGGGGATTCCGCCTCGTCCTTTCTGGGTTCGTGGCCGTCGGGCTCACGACAATCGCGATGCTCAGAACCGATTATCGCCACGCTCCAGCGTGTGCAACGACGCTGATAATCAGTCTTGGATTACTGACGACGGTCGTAGATGCAGCGATCATCATGGTCTCGGTCTGTCTACTCGTACTGGTCGACTCCCTGTTGCCAGCTGGTGGGGTAGCTGGACGATAGTGACTCTCTTAGGGGTCAAACACGGAGAATCCCGTCTGAGTTCTCGGTAACTATCTTGTTCCACGATTATTCATTGACACAACATCGATAGAAACGGCTCGTGACCGGTAGTGTGTTTTTTTGCACCCAGAAGCATCTGACTCGGTTCCTGTCGGCTGTGGTTGAGCCCACCTCGTGTCGTATCAGTCAGGACTTACATGGGTGGCCCGAACCTCCAGTGATGGCCACAGGGGTTCACGTAGAGATGGTCGTCGAAGGCACCGACGTGTGTCCAGTCACCTCCATCAGCGAGGACTGTGAGGTCGAATCGATCCGTACAGCAGGTGGCGACGATGGTGTCATCGGCGAACTGACCGTCGATCGCACCGTTCAGAACGAACTCGAGTCGCCCGATACCGATGTCGTGTTCGCTGACGGCACTCAGGAGGTGCACCGATTTACCACCGACTCTGCCGACTGTCCGTGCGGACGGATTCCCGACCACGGCTGTCTCGTGCGAAACCTTCGTGCGGAATCAGGTGCACTTCACCTCTCGTTCATCGCGGCAGATACTCCAACGGTTCGTGACATCGTCACCGACGTCAAATCGCGCGCTGAGTCGGTACGAATCCGTCGGCTCACTCGCTCCGAACCGGATGAGGAAGAGAGGCTGCTGTTCGTCAATCGGGACACCTTCACCGACCGCCAGTACGAAACACTCGAAACGGCCCACGAGATGGGATACTTCGAGACCCCCAGGCGTTCGAGCAGAAACGACGTCGCAGACGAACTCGACAACACTGGTGCGACGTTCACCGAACACCTGGCTCGTGCTCAGCGCAAACTGCTGGATCAGATCCTTTCGGTGTAGACCGACTGCGCAGAACGGCCGGAATATCTCGATTGGTACATAAAGCCCCTACGACGGTAGCAAGAGGCGTTTTCGGATGAGAGACCGGACGTTCAGATGTCGATGCCCGAAACCCTCTACCGTCAAATCGGTGGTCGAGAAGCGATCGAACACGTCGTCGACGACTTCTACGATCGAGTACTGGCCGACGACGACCTCGTCGAATACTTCGAAGGGATGGACATGGCCGAACTCCGTGCCCATCAGGTTCAGTTCGTGAGTGCAGTTGCAGGTGGTCCAGTCGATTACTCAGGGGCAAATATGCGTGAAGCCCACAGTCACCTCGATATCAGTGAGGCCGACTTCGATGCCGTTGGGCGATATCTCGAAGCGGCGCTGGTCGACGCTGGCGTGAACGAGGAGAACGTCGAGGCGATCATGTCCGAGGTGGTCGCTCTAAAGGAACCGATCGTCGGGCACTGACCCCCAACGATCGAACGGCAAGCCCATCGAAGCTAGGCGCGAGGTACTCGGACGCGCATTACGACTGCAAGCAGTCGCCTATCCATCGTCACCGAATCCCGACGACCGAGCACCGACGACTAATCAATAGTTTCAGGACACTGATGGCCCAACTGAGGAGACGACAGACACGTGAGATGGTCCGGAGCGAGCTTCCAGAACCGGTACACCGTCGGGACGAGCACGCACTCAGTGTGGAGTCCCGTTGGCAGTATGTCGGCCTCTCTATTCAGACGACACCCGCTCCAAACCGAATGTACAATGGGTCGTAAGCCAGGGACAGAGGGAGCCCCAAACCTCCAACAGGTTCTTGACGCACTCGACGACCCTGCGTGCAGAGAGATCGTAGAGTGTCTCGAGGACCCGATGACTGCCAGCGAGCTCTCGGAGCGATGTGAGATTCCGCAGTCGACGACGTATCGGAAACTCGACCTCCTCAGTGACGCCTCACTCGTCGAGGAACGTGTCGAGGTTCGAACTGACGGCCATCACACAACCCGCTATGTCCTCGCGTTCAACGAGGTCCGTCTCTCGCTGGATGAGAACCGTGCCCTCGATGTAGAGATTGACCGTCCCGCCCGGACTCCCGAGCAGCGGTTGTCCGAGATGTGGTCGGAGGTGCGAAAAGAAACATGAATACGAACATCACAACCACAGTAATCGTCCTCAAGACACTCACACTCCTCTTGGGGGGATCAATCACGTTCTTCGCGTTCAAGGCATATCGACGAACGGCTGCTCCAGCGCTCCGTGCACTCGCACTCGGATTTGGAGCAGTGACGATCGGTGCGTTGCTCGCCGGAATCGCCGATCAATTCCTTCCTGTCGACCCGAGTATCGCACTGATCCTCGAAAGTCTGTTTACGACCGTCGGGTTCGGCGTCATCCTGTACTCACTCTATGTGGATTGAGAAGACGGTAGAGAGTAGAGAGCCTGCCAAATCGAGACACAGCTCATTGATTTCGACCGACTGAGAGGGGGTTTCAGCGGGTCGAACGAACGTGCTCGCGAAGTCCGTAGAGGAAGGGTGCACCGAGCACAAGCGCACCACCACCAGTGACCGCGTAGCTGAGTGTCGAGAGTTGACGGGTGGGCCCCTCGCCGACGAGGATGACACCACGCATGCCCTCATCGCTGTACTCGGAACACTCGTACGTGCTCAGTCCGTCACCGTCGAACTCGACGGCGAATCGGTGACCCGCTCCGGCAACCTGGTCGCTGTGGTAGCCGAGTTCAGCGTCGACCACGTTGTACGGTTCGTTTCCCACCCACTCCCAGACGACGGTCGTTCCGGGGTCGATACGCATCGCTGGTGGGGCAAACGCGTAGGGACCACCGTTGCCCTCCGCACCGACCTCAACGACTACCTCGGACTCGCCACGACGGTCGACGAGCTCGTGGTAGTTCCCGGTGTTCGACAGCCAGCCGTTATAGGTCTCCTCGGGCTGTTCGGGTGTCTGCTCTCCCCCACTGGTCCCGCTCAGCGTGACCCCCACATCACCGACGACGACAGCGCCTTTCATGCCCATTGCTTCGTGGGGTGCACAGGCGTAGCGTGTGACACCAGGAGTGTCGAGCGTCGTCTCGAACGTATCGCCGCTGGATCCGTAGTACTCCGACTCGAACGAGCCGTCTTTCGCGACGACGTTGTGCGTCCCGCCGTTGCCGGTCCATGTCCAGACGATAGTCGTTCCAGGGTCGATTCGAACCGCGGCAGGAGCGAACGCGAATGCGCCGCCGTTGCCCCCCGCACCCACGGTGACCTCGACACGGGACTGGCCGCGGACGTCGGTGACCTTCGAGACGCCCTCGGTGTTCGCGAACCACTTCGAGAGGTCAACCGCTGAATCCCCCGTCTGTGCGGTGGCTGGCCCAACGAACAGACCGGCACCGAGCGTCGCACCGGCCGTCGCCGCGAGGAACCGTCGGCGAGTCGTTCCCGTCATCGCCATCAGGCCTCGTACCCCGCGTAGTCCATCAGCGTCCGGAAGATGTCGGTGTCCATCGCGTCCTCGTAGACGATGGCGTTGAGCATCCCGCCCGGATACGACGAGCCGTTACGGATGTGGTCGACCTTGTGACAGTGCATGAGGTAGATACCCGGGTCGGCATCCGCTTCGAACTCAACCGTGTAGCGTTCGGCAGGGGCGATGTTCAACACGTCCTGTTTGAACTGGAGTACCTCAGGCATCGGACTGCCGTCTTTCTCGACGACGTGGAAGCGATGGTTGTGGGTGTGCAAGGGATGGCTCATGAACCCCGCGTTGACCCAGTGGATACGGACGGTGTCGCCCGATTCGACGATGATGGGCGAGCCGGTCTCTGGGTGAAGTGTCGCGGGCGCGGACTTCCCGTTGAGCGTGAACGCGTCGGCCATGCGGTTGGTGAGGTCGTAGCTGACGTTTTCCCCACCGTGCTGGCGCGAGAGCCGTGTGTCCCACTCCTTAGCCGTCATGAAGTACTCCTTGTCGGCCTCCTCGTATCCATCTGGGTCGACGCGAAGGATGCCGTACATCCCCATGTCCATGTGCATCGGCGTCTGGTAGTGACAGTGGTACAGATGCGTCCCCGGAACGTTCGCGGGGATATCGTAAGTTTGACTCTCACCAGGCATCACCGTGACGCCGGTCGTCGTCGGCACGCCGTCGTTCTCCCACGTTTTGCGAACGCCGTGGAAGTGCAGCGTGTGGGGAACCTGCATCTCCGTGTTGTCGAGGGTGATCTTCAGGTCGTTGCCCTCGGTCGTTCGGAGGATGGGACCGGGCACGCTCGGGGTGCCATCGTCTGCCTGGAAGGCCCAGACGACGGGGAGGTTGACCGGCCCACCCATCGACTCGCCGGGGTGAATCGCGTGGCGGGCCATCACCGACTTGATAGTCACCTCGTGGTTTCGCTCGTCGAGGTCGACCACCTCCGGGCGACCGGTCGGGGGAAGGTCGGAGGGAGCCGCCGAATTGTTCGGGGCCGAGTCAACGACGCGTGCGGACGGTGACGACGTCGTGGTGCAACCCGCCAACGCGACCAGTCCGGTCGAGCCGGTCGCGGCGAGGAACTGTCGTCGGGAGATGCCCCGTCCAGGAGCGCCAATCTCGGACATACATGTAGTCGTTGGAAAGTACGGGAGATAAGCAGGTTATCCGATTCTCAGGTCGTAGGAATCGACACCTACTGGGAATATCTAGAGCTACCAATTCAAAGGAAACGTGTCGTACCGCCTGTGGAGAGACCCCGCTTCTTCTGCGGCGGTTCTCTGACTGACCGGATAGCTTCAGTTCGAGACGAGAGCGTCAGAGCAGACCGGCGACTACCAGTAACAGTAGCGACACGACACTCGCAGCAAGAAACCACGGTCTAGCCTCAGCAGCGACAGGTTCGAGGGACTGTTCCGATGAGAGACCCGATAGTCGGCGAAACCCACCGTAGAGGGAGATTGCGAGAAGGGCCCACAGGCCGACCATCGACAAGACGAGTTGGCCACGGTAACTCGTTTGAAGTGAGTCAGCAGTGTACAGTGTCCCCGCCAGGTGACCACCGGTAACCAGCAGTACCAACACCGATACGCCAGTGAGGTACGCGAACCGTCGTCTGACGAATAAGAGCGCCTCTCCGCTCAGTAGTCCAGCACGCGTCGCCGGGACAACAATTCCGGTCACGATAAGCGTACCACCGGTCCACAGAGCAGCGAAGAGCGTGTGAACGATCATGACGACGTCAAGCGTCGTGGTCATCGACATCCCTCAGAGCGTGGCCGACGTCGTGTTGTTTCGTCGGGGTTCATCCGCAGGGACAGGTCAAAAGTAGCGAGACCATCCCATTCTTGTGACTCGATTCGGTTCAGACGTTCAGATTTCATCGATACGGTGAGAGGTCGTCGGCGGAAGATAAACAACAAAGGTGGTCTCCCAGAAAGTGGGAGTAGAGCCGTGAACACCCGACACCGACCAGGAGGGACCCGCGAGTGAGCCATGCTCGACCAGCAGCTTCGGCCCTACAGATTGGGTACACAGTTACTGAAATCGGAGGAGATACCGATGAGCGACGATAACACACTCGGCGCGATTGGCGACACACCGATGGTCGATCTTCCGTCGATGCGCCCCGACGGTGGGGCATCGATTGCGATTAAGTGGGAGGGAGCGAACCCGACCGGGAGCCTGAAAGACCGGATGGCCTTGGCGATGATTACCGAGGCACGACAGCGTGGAGCACTTCAGCCAGAGGAACCGGTCGTGGAGTTCACTGGTGGTAGTACGGGGTCGAGCCTAGCGTTCGTCTGTGCAGTGCTCGACCATCCACTCCACATCGTGACCGCCGACTGTGTCGCCGAAGAGAAGATCGCCTCGATGCGAGCCCTCGGCGCGCGCCTCCACGTCGTCGAAACGCCGGACGGTACGTCGTACGACGGACTGTTCGAAGATCTTCGAGACAGAACCGAAGCGGTACAAGCAGAGACGGGGGCGTACTTCACGGACCAGTTCACCAACGCCGACCAACTCGGCGGATACGAAGCACTGGGCAAAGAGATTCTCGACCAGCGCCCGAATGTCGACGAGTTCGTGATGATCGTCGGCACAGGAGGCTGTGCGATGGGCGTCGCTCGGTCGCTTCGAAACCACAGTGCTGACGTGGACGTAACGGTCGTCGAACCCGAGGAGTCACCCGTCGTTTCTGAGGGAACGACAGGGTCACACACCGTACAGGGAACGGCCATCGTCGCCTCACCACCGCTCGTCGAGGACGACCTCTACGACCACGTCCGGACACTCCCCACGGAGGAGGGTGTCGACTGTGTACAACGACTCGCGCGAGACGATGGACTGCTCGTCGGGACGAGCACGGGAATGAACCTCGCGGCGGCACAGCAGGTCGCCGCAGAGCGACACCCCGACGAGACGATAGTCACAGTCGCGTGCGACACTGGCTTGAAGTACCTCTCGGAGGGCCTCTACGAAGGACTGGCGGGCTCTGAGTTCTGCCTCTCTTGAACGAGTGGGGCACCTGCCAGATTCCCAGGGGTATCTCTACGGCATGTGATTGAGACACACTATTCCGAAACTCTGGGACTGTTCGAGACCACTATATACGATTCCACCGAGAGTACCAGTACCGAAGAGCGACCGACTCGACACGCTGTAGAGAAGGAGCCCTCGACCACCGATGACCGAAGATCACGTCGATTGGAACCCGCTGTGCCTGATCCCGTCGAAGCGGGCGGCTTCCGAGTCGACGCTCCGCTCGAATCGAGTGTCGTCGGTCGACGATGACAGTCCACCAGTCGATATCGTGTTGCAATCACTCGACGACAGTAAATGCCGGACGATTCTCGGGCTGCTAACCGACCCGAAATCAGCCAGTGACCTCTGTGACGAGTGCGAGTTGCCGAGTTCGACCGTGTATCGAAAACTCGAGTTGCTCCGCGAAGCAGCACTCGTCAAGGAGTACACTGAAGTCCGGCGTGACGGTCCAAACGCGACTCTCTACGAACGTGACTTCACAGATATTTCGATCAGCGTCACCGACGAGGAGTTCACCGTCGACATATCGCGCCCAGAGACAGATGCAGAGGACAGTATGGCCACGTTCTGGGCGGCGATGAAGGAGGAGTCAAAATGAACCTCCCTATCGTGCTGCTCGTCGTCGTCAAAATCGCCGCGCTCGTTCTCGGAGGAATCGTGTCTCTGATGGCATACAGGTCCTATAAGCGAACCCGAATCCCCGGTCTCCAGTTCTTCGCGGTGGGATTGGCGGTCATCACGCTTGGAACGCTTCTTGTCGGGGTGTTCCACCACATCGGTGGCGCATCAGTCACCGTCGGAATGCTCCTCGAAAGCGTCATCATCTGTCTCGGGTTCGTCGTCATGATTTACGGGCTCAAGCAGACTTGAGTTTCTCGTTTGCACACCAGAACACGAAGCGTTCCAAAGATGGTCGAATACCCCTGGTCGGCTTCGTCCCCTCCCCCTGAACGGCGAGGTTTTCGCCCCGATATTCCGTAACCCCACTCGAATCGGCTGGACAACATCTCCAGGGGTGGTGCCATCGTTACGGTAGTTGGCTCTCCCACGTCTTGGGAACGTTCCATCGCTCCATAGTAACACTCATCTCAATAAGCGTATGGACAGGCCCAATGCAGCGATCTGCCAGTCGGACTACGTAGTGTCTCGTCTCACGGAGGGTACTGAGGTTCGATGAAACGGGACCTTTCGTCACGATACGCGAACTTCGTCGTCTCACGGAGCAGGTTACTCATCGTGGTTCTACTCGTCGTCAGTGCCATTGTCGGCGCTGGTGCGCTCATCGGGACTACCGGAGACCAGCAAATCGGTGAGGCAGGTATCGACTCGCCCGAGCAGGCGGCGCTCGACCGTATCGAAGCGACGTACGATACGAACGATGCAGTCGTTACACAGGTCGTCGTCAGGGACGGAGGGAGCGATGTTCTCACCCGCGAGTCGTTACTCGAGAGTCTCCGGCTTCAGCAGGCCCTCCGAGCGAACGAGTCCGTCAACACGACACTTCGTGCTGGCACAGGGATTGTCGGTCTCGAGAACATCGTCGCAAACGTCGCGTTCGCACACGAGCGGAGTGACCGTAGCGGTTCGTCGAACGGGGTCAACTCTCCCGAGAACCGCACGGTGGTTACGGAACGAGGCCAGCCGTTACGACCGACGCTCGACCAGCAGATAACGGCACTCGAATCGAGCACCGACGAGGACGTCGAAATGTATCTCAGCCGCATTCTCGACCCAGAGACGTCTGTTCCCGGCGACGACCCAACTCAATTTCTGTCGACGGATTACGAACCGGGAGCGACGAGTGCGGATGCAAGAACAACCCTCGTCTTTCAACAAAGTCCGAGCAGTTCGGCGACTACCACCGAGTCGGTGAACGATGCACAGCTGGTCATCAGCTCTCTCGTCGAGGAGCGCTTCGACGACGCGTTCGTGTTCGGGCAGGGTCTCATCGATGCGGAATCCTCGCAGGCCATCGGTGACACGTTCATCATCATCACGCCCGTCGCGATTGTCTTCCTGCTTGCTGCCCTCGCAGTTGCCTACCGGGACCTCGTCGACGTTCTCGTGAGCCTCTTCGGCGTGGCCGTCGTGTTGGTCTGGTATGCAGGCATTCAGGGGTGGCTTGGAATTCCATCGAACTCGACCCTTATCGCCGTCCCGTTCTTGCTCATCGGTCTTAGTATCGATTACTCCCTCCACGTTGTCATGCGCTACCGCGAAGCCCGAGAGGGAACACTCGACACCGACGATAAGAACGTCGGTTCACGAGACCCCACGACGGCGATGCGTCTCGGAATCGGCGGTGTCGTTCTCGCCCTGGCGACCGCCGCGTTCTCGACGGCTGTCGGGTTCTTTTCGAACTACGTTAGTCCGCTGGGCTCGATACGGGATTTCGCCATCCTGAGTGGTGTGGGAATCGTCGCCATCTTCGTCGTCTTCGCCGCGCTTGTCCCAGCCGTCAAACTCGAAGTGGAACGGTTCTTCGACCGCCGTGGCCGCGACCGGCACACTCGCGCCGTCGGCGTCGATTCCGGGCGGCTAAATCGTGTTCTCTCGGGCACCGCGACACTTACCCGACGAGTCCCCATCGTCGTCATCGTTCTCTCGTTGCTCCTCGCCTCCGCAGGAGCGTACGGTGCGACGAGTATCGACACGGAGTTCAATCGGGCCGACTTCATCCCGCAGGATGCGCCGTCGTGGATGGACACACTTCCGGAACCGTTCGCGCCCGGCGAGTACGAGGTGAGTGAGAATCTCGAGTACCTGAGTGACAATTTCCGACAACGTGGAGAGGGATCGGAAGCGCAAATACTCATACGTGGGAACGTGACCACGCCAGCACTCCTTACCGCAACCGACGACGTGGTCCGCAGTACGAACAGCAGCGGTACAGTCATCGTCGGTTCCGATGGAAGAGCAGCTATCGAAAGCCCAACGTCTGTCCTTCGTGCTGTCGCCTCGGACAATCAAACGGTTGCAGATGCAATCGCAGCCCGTGACACGGATGATGATGGCCTCCCAGACAGAGACGTCGCGGCGGTCTATGACCTGCTATTCGGTGCTGATTCCGAACAAGCATCGTCGGTCCTGCATCGCGCCGAGAACGGGTCGTACGAATCTGCACGCCTGACTGTCGCCGTGCAGGGAGACGCCTCGGCTCAGTCGGTCGCAGGTGACGTGCGAGACATCGCCACGGCCATCGAAGAAGACGTCCCAGTTCGAGCGATTGCAACGGGCAGTCCGGTCATCACTGCCGGTGTCCAAAGTGCGCTCTTCGAGACGCTCGTCGAAGGATTCGCTATCACGCTGGGAGTCATTCTCGCCCTCCTTATCGGTATGTACTGGTGGCGGTATCGCGCACCGGGGCTGGGTGTCGTGACGCTTACGCCCGTCCTCGTCGCGCTCGCGTGGCTGCTCGGCACCATGTCCGTGCTCGAAATCCCATTCAACAGCGAGACCGTCGTGATTACGAGCCTAGCAATTGGTCTCGGCGTGGACTACAGTATTCACGTCAGTGAGCGGTTCGTCGACGAGCGCGTTCGCCACGACTCGCTCGCTAAAACGCTGTCGACGACACTCGAGGGAACTGGTGGCGCGTTGCTTGGAAGTGCGGTGACGACCGCAGCGGGCTTCGGGGTGCTCGCATTGGCGCTGTCGCCCCCGCTCCAGCGCTTCGGAATCGTGACTGGATTGAGCATCGTCTATGCGTTCATTGCGTGCGTGACGGTGCTTCCGTCTCTGCTCGTGGTTTGGGAGCGCTTGCCCACGTGATTGTCCAGTATTTGATCATAAAGCCGTTAGCTTCTCGAACAAAATGGGTTCGAAAAGAGCAACGAACAAAATCGGGGGGTTCACGAGACCTGTCCTGCGCTAAAATGTATAGAGCGACGATTCGTTCGAGCTGAGTCGAAGTGCTATCGCCGATGCAACGCTTACTTTTCAACTAATCGCAATCAGATCGGCCCAAGGCGTTCTCGCGAAATATTCCGCGTGACACGTCACCCGGCAGGTTCTGGTGCCAGCCAGCCGAGACCTACTCCAACGACAGCGATCACTCCTGCGAGAAGAAACGCGGTCTCGAACCCAGCGGAGTCGACGACCGCTCCACCGACGATTGGTGCGAGAAACGCCCCGGCCAGTCCAACACTCGTCTGAAACGCCACTGCAGTCGCAGCTACTCGTGTGTTGACGAGTTCGCGAACGTACGTGAACGAGAGTCCCAGTGTCAGTTGAATCGCGAACCCAGTGACGAGTAACACGGCCACCAAGACTGGAATCGATCGGAGCCGCGTGAACCCGAAGACAAGCGGTGTCGCGACGACGAAGGATCCGAACACGATTGGCTGTCGTCGGCCGCTGAACACGCGATCAGAGAGTAGCCCGCTACTGGTACGAGACAGGACACCGACGGCAGGAAACACAGAAAGCAAGAGGCCACTCGCCGCTACAGAGAGACCCATCTTTTGAGAGAGGTACGGCCCACCCCAACTGTTGACGAAGAGATACAGGGAGTACCCGAGAAAGCCGAGTCCTCCGACGAGCCAGACGTGCCGATTCCGGAGGACGGCCCCGAACTCAGCGACAGATGGGGCAGCTCCAGAGGTGCGGCCGAGTCCTCGGCTCGTCGGCCAGAACAACACGAGACCGAGCAGGGCGATACCGTTGAACGCGAGGAAGATAGCGGGCCAGCCGAATCGGGCTGCGATGAGCGGGCCAGTTGCCTGGCCGAGGGCAAACCCAATCGGCCCGCTCGCGGTGAAGATTCCGACCGCCGTTGCCCGGCGGTCAGCATCGACCGCTCGACTGACGATGTCGATACCAGCGTTCCAGACGGCAACGTACGCGACACCGCCCACTGCACGGGATGCGACGACGGACCAGAAGTCGCCGCGACGGCCTGCCATCCAGCCCCACGTCCCAGCGACGAACAGGGTGAGAACCGCAACGGCCATGGCAGTTCGTGTGTTCGCTCTGTCGAGACCGATACCGATTGGAATACTCGCGATGACAGCCGTCCCGAACATCGTCCCGACAAGCAGCCCTGCCGCAGTTGCATTGACGCCCAGCGACTCCTGAACGAGTGGCGTTACGCTTGCAGGGACGATTTCGTACGCGGCGAGACCAGCCGATATGAGACTCGCTCCGATGACGAGGCCCCAGAGTTGTCGTGGACTTCGGTCGGAGGCTCCCCCGTCTGTCTGAGGGTCGTTCACCACTGTCGATGGTTCGGTCATCTGCCACGGCTCCATAGCATCCGAACGAGTTCACAATCGCTCTGACAACTGCACAGGAACTGCGGGCCCTCGCCGGGAACTGAACTTAGCAACACTCGCACAGATATCTTCCTCCGCTGCGTGGGAGCGTCACCGAGACGTGGACGCTCCCTACTGGACACGTCGTCCGCAGCGATTGAATCTCGTGTACTGAAAGGACGACCAGTATACAGTGAAAGAGACCACGGGACCATTGTGGTTGTACTGCTGTTCCTCGTCAGTTGTCCTCTGCTCACTGAGCAATGCTTGATTCGTTTTGGACTTATTGGTACACGTTGAACATCGAATGGGCACGGTGGGTTCAGTTCGCCCCCAACCGTCGCCGATTGTCATCAGGTCACGACGTCTCCAGATGGAATCGATCTCAGAACCGCCATCAATACTGCTAGCTCAGAGAGCGACCTCACGATAGTATGCGTAGGTGAGTGGTTGCTTGGATTGAAAGCCGGTACGTTCAATCGTCGCGGTGTTCAATATCCAACAATGAGAACTCCGCCGCATGCTCTCGATGCAACCCACGTTGCGCTGGTTGGAGAGGCAGGATGGGTCGACGCGTTCAGAGACGAGTTGGAAACGAAGACGGATGCGACGGTGCGCGGGGTTTCGACGGCCACGGCTGCGCTCGACATCGTTCGGGAATCCGCCGTCGACTGCGTCATCTGTGAGTACACGCTCAACGGTGGGACTGGTATCGAACTCGTGGAGTCGATTCGTGAAGAGACAGAAACGCTCCCGATAGTGATGTGTACTGCCAGCGGGGACGAGACAGTAGCGAGCACCGCCATCGGGGCTGGTGTCTCCGACTACATCGCGTTGGACGAGCCACATAGCGACGAGTTCGACGACGTTCTCGCTCGCGTGGACCGGTGTGTTCGGGACGGGAAGCGATCGATGACACGGCAGGACAGAGCTCGCCAGTTCGACGCGATCTTCCACGACTCCCGGACCGCGACGTGGGTGCTCGACGCCGACGGTGCGCTGACTCGCGTCAACGAGACCGCTCGTGATCAGATACCGAATACGGTCGAGGACATCGTTGGCGAATCGTTCTGGACCCTCCCGTGGTGGGCGCACGACGAGACAATCCAGACGGACGTACGGCGGGTCGTCGAAACCGCCCTCGAGGGAGGGTTCGGTCATGCTGTTGTCACCCACACACCGGTCACAGAATCGGCGAATGTTGTCGAACTCTCCGCCCGCCCCGTCCACGATGGGTTCGGAAATCTCGTCTCGGTGGTCGTCGAGGGGGTGGACATCACCGAACGAGTGACGCTCGAACGCGACCTCCGCCAGTCCGAGGAGCTCCACCGGGTGACGCTCAACAACATGACCGACACGGTCCTCATGACCGACGACACCGGTGAGTACACCTACGTCTGCCCGAACGTCCACTTCATCTTCGGCTATACCGACGAGGAGATTCACCAGCACCACCCTATCGACGACCTGCTCGGCGAGGACCTGTTCGACCGTGACGAACTCGCCGCAAAGGGGGTCCTCAAGAACATCGAGTGTACCGCGACGGACAAGGCCGGACGTGAACACACGCTGCTCGTCAACGTCCGCGAGGTGTCTATTCAGGACGGCTCACTTCTGTACAGCTGTCGTGACATCACGAAGCGGAAACAGCGTGAAGAAGCCCTGGCGACCCTCCACGGGACCGCCCGAGATTTCCTCTACGCCGAGACGCCGTACGAAATCGCTCAGCACGTCGTCGACGACGCACCCGGCGTCGTGAACCTCGATGCGAGCGCCGTCTACCTGTTCGACGCCGACGAAAACGAACTCCAGCCAGCCGCGCAGTCACCCACAATGCGGGAGTTGAACGGGCCGCTTCCAGCAGTCCGAACTGACGACCCCGGACTCGTCAGTCACAGCTTCCTGCACGACGAACCGCGGTTCTTCGACGACGTTCACGATTCGGAGCGACTCGACAACCGTGCGACCGACCTCCGCAGTGTCGCGTACATCCCGCTCGGTGACCACGGGGTGTTCATCGTCGGTTCGGCAGTCGTCGGACAGTTCGATTCGGTGAGTCGGGAACTAGCTGACCTCCTGGCGGCGACCGGTGAGGCCGCACTCGACCGCGTCCGACGCGAAGGGCGACTTCGCCAACAGGAACGCGAGCTTCAACAGCGCAACACCGAACTCACCGCGCTCAATCGTATCAACGAGATTATCCGCGAAATCGACCAGGCACTCGTCGGGGCCGAAACGCGAACGGAGATCGACCACGCCGTCTGCGAACGGTTGACCGACGACGACCGGTTCGCGTTCGCGTGGATCGGCGTCGTCGACACTGTGGGCGACGTCGTCGAACCGCGCTCATGGGCCGGTGAGGAGCGGGGGTACCTCGACGAGATTTCCTTCACCGTCGCGGAGTCAGGAGTCGAACCGGCTGGCCGGACCGCGGCGACGCAGTCCGTGACGACTGTCGACAACGTCGCCGAGCAGCTTCGGCAGGAAGCGTGGCGAACGAACGCCCTGTCGCGTGATTTCCTCTCCGTCCTGAGTGTTCCGCTCGCTTACGACGAGTTCACGTACGGTGTCCTGACGGTGTACGCCGATGCCCAGGACGCGTTCGACGATACCGCACGGGAAGTCATCGCAGAACTCGGTGAGACTATCGCGTCAGCGACCAGTGCTATCGAGCGGAAGAACGCACTGTTGACGACGTCGGTTACCCGCGTCGAGTTCGCCGTTGACGACCCGTCGTTCGTTCTCACGCGCCTCGCGCGGGAAGCGGACTGCCAACTCTCCTATCGGGGTGGCGTCCAACAGACCGAGCACGGGAGTGACGTGTTCGTGACGGTTGACGGTGCTTCCGTCGAGGCGCTTCAGGAGGCCGCGAACGCTCTCGTGGCTGTCGAGCGAGTCCAGCCAATCAGTACAGATGCGTCCGGTGGCGTCGTCCGATTACGAATCGCACAGCCATTCTTGGCACTCGAACTGGCGGACCACGGTGCAGTACTTCAGCAAATCGTGGCTACGGACGCAGAGACAACGCTCCGAATCGACATCCCGGAGTCAGTCGACGTCCGCCACATCACACGTCTGGTGTCGAACTCGGTCGACGGGGTCGACCTCCGGTCGAAACGGACGCTCGACGGGTCGTCGACGCGGGACCTCTACTCGCGATTCCTCGAACGAGTTACCGACCGGCAACTCGAGGTGATCCAGACGGCCTACTACAGCGGCTTCTTCGAAGCACCACGTGAGAGCACAGGTGAAGACGTCGCAGCTGCGCTCGACATCTCGCCAGCGGCGTTCTATCGGCACGCACGGACAGTACAGCGGAAGCTCTTCTCGACGCTGTTCGACGAGGTCGGTGTCGGCGCGTTCCCAGCCACGGAGGGCTGATGTCGGGACGATACACCTGAAGTAGCCGGATGCGACTACGGGGGTACTCTCTAGCACTACTTACCACACCTGTTTGCTTTGTTGAATAGCGAACCATCTTCAGACACGCCAGCATGATGTTGAACTAGTACGCCGATGCGCTGACACCGTGTAGATTCTCGTGACGATGAGAGATGTCGAATACGACCCTCAGGAGGAATCGGCGTACGAGTGCTTCAACTGCGGTACCATCGTGGTCGAGGAGTCCTGCCCGCGTTCGTGCCCCGACTGTGGCGGCTCGATGCGCAACCGACTGACGACGTTCGAGTAGGCAATGGCAACCGATTCACAGCAGACGACGCAATCTGAGTCACCCGAAGACGACGAACCTGCTATCGAGACAGCTCGACGCCAACTCGACCACGCGGCCGAGCAGTTCGATATCGACCGGAGTATCGTCGAACGACTCAAACACCCCGCAAAGGTGACGGAAGTCGCCGTTCCCATCGAGCGTGACGACGGCACCGTCGAGGTATTCACTGGGTTCCGCGCCCAACACGACAGCGTTCGTGGACCGTTCAAAGGTGGGCTCCGGTACCATCCCGACGTTACTCGCGACGAGTGTGTTGGGCTGTCGATGTGGATGACCTGGAAATGCGCTGTCATGGACATTCCATTCGGTGGCGCAAAGGGGGGCGTCGTCGTCAACCCGAAAGAGCTGAGCGACGGAGAGACCGAACGACTTACCCGCCGGTTCGCACAGGAGATCCGAGACGTCATCGGGCCGAACCGAGACATTCCCGCCCCTGATATGGGGACGAACGCACAGACAATGGCCTGGATGATGGACGCCTACAGCATGCAGGTTGGAGAGACGACACCGGGTGTCGTCACTGGCAAACCTCCGATAGTGGGCGGGAGTTACGGTCGTGAGGAAGCCCCCGGCCGAAGTGTGGCGATCGTCACTCGCGAAACGTGTGAACACTACGGGATGTCGCTGGACCACGCGACGGTCGCTGTCCAAGGTTTCGGCAGCGTCGGTGCGAACGCCGCTCGGTTGCTCGACGACTGGGGTGCAGACGTCGTCGCGGTCAGTGACGTCAACGGTGCTGTCTACGACCCCGGTGGACTCGATATCGCGTCAATTCCGACGCACGACGAGGAACCGGAGGCCGTGACGAAGAACGCGACTGACGTACTGCCCAACGAGGAACTGCTCGAACTCGATGTCGACGTCCTGATTCCTGCTGCTGTCGGGAACGTCATCACCGAGCAGAACGCAGACGCGATTCAGGCATCACTCGTCATCGAGGGTGCGAATGGTCCGACGACCTCCGGTGCGGACGCGATTCTCCACGAACGAGAGATACCAGTGGTTCCTGACATCCTTGCCAACGCTGGCGGCGTGACCGTCTCGTACTTCGAGTGGCTGCAGGACATCAATCGCCGTGCGTGGTCACTCGACCGCGTCAACGACGAACTCGAAGAGGAGATGCAGACTGCCTGGGGTGAGGTCCGCGACGTCGTCGAAGAACAGGGCGTTTCGTGGCGAGATGCAGCCTACGCGGTTGCCCTTTCGCGCATCGCCGATGCCCACGGCTCACGAGGACTCTGGCCGTAGGATGGTTCGTGTCTCGTTCGTCCAGTCACGCCAGCCGTCAACCCCACTCGAACGAGGCATCTATCGTGTCTACCAACTGGGAACCATTGGGGCGGTATTGACAGCGGCTTCATTTCTGGGCTATCTAGTCGTGGGAATGGGATTGGCCTCTGTCGGTATATACGATCCAGTGTTCGTACCAATGACACTGGGCGACCCAGTCTTCGTTATCTCTGCTTTTCTCGCCAGCACGTCAATTGTAGTGACGTCAGGCTGTTTGATTCTTCTCACACTACTTTGTGGAGCCGATGATGCAACCTCGGAGTTCGTCATCATCGTCGGTTTGATTGCACTGGGATGCGGCGCTGCTGCAATGCGAATCACGATACAGGCCGGTAGTTGGATATGAACGCTGAGTCTACAAACCACTCAGATTAGTTCGGTTGTCTCGTCGGGAGACCTCAGCGGGCGAGAAGCCCCCCCTCGACCGGCAGCGGGTGGCCGTTGACGAACGACGCGTCCGAAGACGCCAACCACACGACTGCGGCAGCGATTTCCTCGGGTTCAGCCATCCGTCCGAGCGGTTGTTCGGCCGTAATTTGGTCGATTGCTTCTGGATGCTCTTCGAGCGAGCGTTCGACCATCGGCGTCCTGACGACACCTGGACAGACTGCGTTGACTCGGATTCCTTCGCCTCCGTACTCTACGGCAGCCTGTCGCGTCAATCCGACCACACCGTGTTTGCTGGCGACGTAGGGTGCTGTTCCATCTCCCGACAGCCCCGCGATGGACGATGTGTTGACGATCGTTCCTCCGCCACGTTCGACCATGGCTGCGACTTCGTGTTTCATCGCGAGGAAGATGCCAGTGAGATTGATATCGAGTACCAGTCCCCAGTTGTCCGCGGACTGTTGGGCCAGCGGTGAGCCATCACCTTCGATACCGGCGTTGTTGTGAGCGATATCCAATCCCCCATAGGTCTCGATAGCAGTGTCGACCATCTTCTGGACGTCCTCCTCGTCCGTGACGTCTACCTCGACGAAGATGGCAGCTCCACCGTCGGATTCGATTCGGTCGACGGTCTCTGCTCCACCCTCGGCGTCGACGTCTGCAACGACGACTGAAGCGCCTTCAGCTGCCAACCGCTCGGCAGAAGCCCGTCCGATTCCGGAACTCGCGCCCGTGACGATCGCAACGTCCTCTGCGAGTGTTCCCATTCGATATCACCCCGTGTTTGCGTAGCCGCCGTCGACCAGAATCGACTCGGCGCTCACGTATCCCGCGAGGTCGCTCGCGAGGAACACTGCGACGCCAGCGACGTCTTCCGGCGTCCCACTTCGACGCTGGGGAACCATCTGGACGAACTGTTCAGCGACATCGTCGTCCATCCCTGGCATGTCCTGTTCGGACAGCGCCGTCTGAATGCTACCAGGGTGTATCGCGTTGACACGGATTCCCTCGGGGCCGAGCTTATCCGCCAGTGAGTACGTGAGCATTCGAACTCCAGCCTTCGACATATTGTAGACTGGGTAGGTAGCGTTGCCCAGATAGCCAGCGAGGCTGGACATATTGATGATGCTACCACCGCCGTTTTCAACCATCCGCTTGGCGGCTGCTTGCGCGCTGAAGAAGACTCCCTTTGCGTTGATTTCCATGACTTGGTCGTACTCCGATTCGGTCGTCTCCAAGAAGTCGTTCGTCCGGAAGATACCCGCGTTGTTCACCATCACGTCGATACCGCCGAACTCCTCGGCGGCGTCGACCGCCGCCTCAAGATCTTCTTGGCTGGTAACGTCACACTCAACGTAGCTCGCTGCGCCGTCCGTCTCGGCGTTGATTTGTTCGTGGGTCGGAGTTCCTCCTTCACGTGGGGACTCTTGCAGGTCAGCGACCACGACATCGGCTCCGTGGTTTGCGAACGCCAGCGAAATGCCCCGTCCTATGCCACTGGAACCACCAGTTACGACAGCGGACTTACCATCTAGTAAGTTATCCATGATTAACTAAGCGTACAGCCGGGACATAAATCTAGTATTATATTTATCGTCGGTGATTCGTGGATTGATATCTTTCTGGTCGTTTTGAGTCGTTTTTCGACGCTTTGGGTACGCTTTTCGTTCGGCGAATGGTGTCGCCAGAGCACCGCGCATATTTCAGTGATTCAGTACTTTCACGCAGGGGCTCCCACAAACGGCGAGAAAAACTTACTACCTCATTTGCTGATTGGCACAAGGGTAACTTGGGCACCACCTACGGCGTGTCGCGCCCACAGTTGCTTCGCAGGAGTTCGTGGAACGCACCGTAGAACTTGCCCGTGAGATCGTCGAAGATGGAGGACGGCCCTACTCGTGTCTCGTCGTCCGAGACGGATCAGTCCTCGCGAAAGCCCAAACTTGGTCGAGCAGTCGAGCGATCCGACTGCACACGCCGAGACTGTCGCCTGCGCCAAGCGTGTCAACGACTCGGCAGTGAGCATCTCACAGGGTTTGGCGTCTACGTCCTCGCTCACCCGTGTCCGACGTGTCTCGGAGCGTTGTACTACTGCAGTCCCGACAACGTCTTCTTCCTCACTCAGCGAGAGGAGTATGAAAAGTTCTACACGGATAGTCGCAAGTACTTCGAATTCGGCGAGTTCTATGACGAGTACGCCAAAGAGTGGGACGAGCGAGATCTCCCGCTCGTCTACGAACAGCGCGACGAAGGGATTGAGATTTACGAACGCTGGCAGACACTCGACGAGTAACTGCAGCCCGGTTCTCTGATTGGCGCGTACACGTACCGTGACGTACTCTCAATACTCCAATACAGAATCGGAGCCAGTCGACTGCCGTGTTTCCGCTATCAGCCACGGGGGACTGGTTAAGAGTCGGTTGGCCGCTCCGACGACCCATCGATAACGACCTCCTGTATGTACCGTGTTGCCGTCCGTCGTGCGATGGCGAGTTCCTCTGTGTCATCGAACACGACGCTCCGAGTGCGCCCGCCGTCGATAATCGTCATTAGCGAGTTGGTGACTTCGGTGGCATCAGTATCCGAAAACACTCCCTCGTCGATTCCGTGGTTGACGACCGCCTTGATTGTGAATCGAATGTACTCGTCATTTCGTTCGAAGCGGTCCCTAAACGCCGGTTTGTGCGGGGTCTGACTTCGCATCTCCAATAGTGCGCTTTGGAGGTACGGATGGTCCTGAGGGTCAACGAGGAGCTTATCCAGTAATATCTCCAGACGCCGCACCGGATCGGTGGTTTCGATTCGATTGATCTCGTCCATGTAGAGTTCGACGAGGTAGTCGAGAAATGCCATCAGGAGTTCGTCTTTCGTATCGTAGTGATAGTGCACGGCCGCCGTCGATTTCCCGTATTCGTCGGCTATTCGCTGGACTGTGAGGTTGGCGTAACCCCCGTTTCGAAGGGCTCGGAACGTCGCTCGCATAATCTCCTCGTCAGCATCAGAGTGAGAGTTGCTCGGCGAATCGGTCACTATCTCTTACTCTTCCGTTAGGCGCATAACGATTACCACTCCCGAATCGGTTGCCGTCCGTCGATAGCAGGTTATCGATTATTGGCAGCGGATTCCACCGATGGACTGGTTGCCTTCTCGTACAGCCATAGCAGGAGAATGAAGGGCAGGAGTGGGAGAGCTAGTACCAAGAGGCCCGCGAAAATCAGGTTTCCAATCACCGTCATTTCCAGGTTGCTGAAGTCCTTTCGCGCAGGGTACACTGATTTGCCCATACTCAACTAACCGATACGGGCGGTGAAAAGCTAACTGGTTAGTAAGCTAGTGAAATTGAGATGGGGAGGGTATCGTTTCATAAGTCCTCAGGAGCTATCTGGAGCCACTTTAAAAGCTAATCACTCGGTAGTTCGACGCCGATCGCCCACGGAGTACGGTCACTTGTAGGAATCCATCGACTGTAAGCCGGTATAGTCCGTGTCTATCTCAGAAAGTGATTCGACCAGCAGTTCGACACAACCAATCGTATCGGTTGCATACGAATCGAGTATGCGTACTCCGACGGTGGCTGTCTTTCGTCCCGATGACGGACGAATATCCGAGGCAGTCGAGTTCCTCGAATCCCTCGGCGTGGACGCTGTGCCAGACCCTATGCTCACTGTCCAGCCGACAGGCGAGAGACCCGGACACGCCGAATTCTGCATATTTACGAGTCCCACTGGTGTCGAGATCGCCGCAGAAACCGGGTGGACACCGAAGGACGCGACAGTCTGTGCTGTGGGGCAATCAACAGCCTCGGTTCTCCGAGAGCACGAGTATCAGGTCGACGTCGTCCCATCGACGTTCACCTCAACAGGGCTGGTCGAATCATTGGCACCAGCAGTCATGGGGAAGTCCGTCGAACTCGCTCGGAGCGCTCATGGGAGCAACGTTCTCATCGATGGGCTCGAATCAGCAGGAGCCTCTGTTAGCGAGACGGTGCTGTATCGATTGGAGCGGCCACACACAGCTGGACATTCGGTTTTACTGGCTGTCGATGGTAAACTCGATGGGGTGCTCTTCACTTCACCCAGGACCGTGGACCACTTCTTCGAATGCAAGGCGGAAACATTGGATGACTCGGAGATACAGCAGGCTCTCAACGGTTGTGTCGTCGGAGCGATTGGTTCACCAACCGCCCGCAGGGTCCGAGCGTACGGACTAGCAGTCAGCGTGGTTCCAGACTCCGTCGAGTTCGAACAGCTAGCAGAAGATACAGTAGAGCGGATTCAGAGGACTTTGGAGTAGGCCACCAACCAACTGGTGCGGACTATCAGACGGGTCAGAAGACACGAACACGTAATCTAATCGTCTCCGAGTTGGGCCTTGATGTGCGATTTGAGGAGTGTGCGATGGCAACGCTTCTTGTCTGTGTTCTCAAAACAGACCAAGACGAGATGTTCACCGGTGCGCAATCGGTCAAGGAGGTCTTCAACTGCCTGTTGAGCGGTTGGGTTGTTTGTCAACTGCGATCGATACCGGCCACTGACGTCAAGTTCGTCCCACGCGGCATTGTGTGCTCCTTCGTCACACATCCCGTGAAGCTTGAGGTCCTCGTGACGCTGTTTGAACGTTTCCAGCAGGTCCGCAGATAGGCCGAGAGCTTGGTAGTTCTCGTCGACAGCGGCATGGAACCACCCGGTCGGATGACGGACGACACCGACGAGTGTTGCGTTCTCCGGGATGTCGACGAGACCATGCTGGATGGCCGCTACGTAGGTGTCACCAAGTGGTTCATCGAGACTCATTATCCCGTACTCAGCACCCTACTGGAACGACTCTTTCGACGGTGGTGCATCGTCATACTGTGGAAGATGAATTGCAATGTCGCGCGTTAATCGATTTACAGTGACCCCATACCTAACGGCGAACATGCAGCTATTCATTTTCTACGCGTCAAGGCTGCTGAGCGACTCTGGATGGTCTTCTATGAGCGGTCGGTTCACTTTCACTGAATTCCGGTTAGATGTTTATGCACTGTCGGCCAAACGATAGGCTTACCATGCCCTACCGCACGATTCGCACCGCGACCACCGCGCCGACGACGGTCCCCCCAGCTGACGACGTCCCCCGAGTGTTGCCGGTGACCGTCAACGCCGATGAGGACTGCTAGTGTCCGGTCTGTGGCGACCCACTCACCGTACACCGAGCGCACGACCGCCAGGACACCGCCGTCGCTCGCTGCCGACACGCTTGCCCGTCGGTTCACCAACGCGACCGTGACATCCCGACGCCACCGGACTGGACGGAAAACGAACACTTCTACGAGCCGGGGGAACTCGCGGGATACTACGAGGACTGGAAGACGGTTCAGTACGACGAGATCGTGTTCGACGATGATTCTGGAACCGAACCTCACCAGCACGCGGCGGAGATTTTGTTCGTGCGAAACCCGAGCGAGTGAGTCCTGTCTTCACGAGAACTGTGAGACCCACGCTCTGCGTCTAACAATTCCGGCAAGCGATGGGAAGGGTTGCTTTCAGGCTGGTTCGCAGTGGCTCAGGTGTTAGACGTGTGCCGCGAGTGTATCGAACGACGGACCGGCCCAGTTCAGTTCTGATGGTGATTCCTACCAAATCGTCACGAACCCGTCGCGGTGCGGCTCTCGAGGACGAATCGAATCACGGCGACGAGAAGGGCGAGACAGGCGACGATCATACTGCCCTGTGAAACGGCCGCAACCGTCGAGTCGACTGCTCCCCCCGTCACCAACGCGATGATGTCCGGGAGTCCACGCGTCGACCCCAGCACTCCGAGCACCGCCAGCACACCGATTCCGTGGGCAGCCAGTCGTTGTCGATCCGTCCGTCGGTATCCAATCACACCCAGCGCGGCGATGAGAACGCCAAAGATGGCCGGGATGAGCGCCGTGACGCTCGCGAAATCCGAGAGCGCGTAGGCTACGACCCCTAAAGCGACGAGTACGATTCCGAGCACGATGCCCAGTACGAACGTGGAGGTCCTCGAGTTCATCATATACGAATCTGTAGGCGGGGCAAGTATATGACCTCTATACTGGACTTCCAATCCATTGGACTCGCTCTCTCCGTTTGGTACGCTATAGACATTGTGAAGAGGAGAGAATCGAACCGTACGCCCTGAACCGCAGGAAGAATGTGTGGTCGCCACCGTCACAGTGGCCACCATTGGCGTAGAAGAGTTCGCCATCGAGCGTCTCGACGATGTATACAGTCGCCTCTCCGTTACTCCACCCATCAAACGTCTCGGTTCTCGACTCGCCCGCGGTCACTGTGAACTGTGTCGAGCGCTCTGCGTTGAGGAGGGTCGTGCTCTGGTATCCCTGACCGTTCGAGATGTCATCGAAGCCCCCGCTTCGTCGTGTCCCTGCGTCGGTGGTGTACTCGAATCTCATGTCGAGAACGATGTCCGCTGAGTTTTGGAAGGCCGTGATTCGGTACGCACTGTCGCGTTGATTCTCGACCGTCAGTTCCGTCGACCGGTCATCGAATGCTATGACGTACCCAGCAGAGGCAACGACTTCAACGAGAAGGATGGAGACACCGACGGTCAGTACGCCGCGAGAGGGCTACATTTATCGAAGTTATCCGACACCTGAGTATACGCTTTCGGAGACATCGACGGACCCACGCTCTGCGTCTACCATTCTGGGTAGCGCCGAAACACTATATGCCAACACGATATACAGAGAATAGTGTCGAACGAGACGCCGGGGTCGGAGCGTCGCTTGCTTGCGCACATCCCGTGGTGGGTGAAACTCGCGGGGGCGATGGTGACGCTCGTATACGCGGTAGGGGTGCTGACTGACACGATCACACCGCTCCCGAACGATGTGACAACGGTCATCTGGGTCGCGGTAACCATCGGGCTCTTCGTACGCGCAGTCCGCCTCCACGTACTGAACGGCCCGTCGTGAGAATCGCCCGCTGAGTTCACTATCCCCCAACAGCGCGCTTCGCGGTGGTCGGTATGCCTGTTCGAGCCTGACCCGGAACATCCCCTCTCTCCTGGACGGTCCGTGATACACGCACGCTCTCCACCTGGCAGTACCGGCGAACGACGTACGGCCTCCCCACCAACGATATTCCAGTGCGCCAGTCACCAACTCGAACTGCATCGCTTACCACGCCCGCCGGTGGTGTGTATCGCCCCCTGAAGGGTGCGGGGCGTTCTGAACAGTGCCTCGCGAGGTCAGCTATGTCGATTCGAGAGATCTACGAGACGGGCTTCGACGAGCATCGAGCGGCGACTACCCAGCACACCCGGGGGTGCCCGGAGTGCGATGGGGTGGTGAGAACCAACAGTCAAGAGACGGTCTGCGAGGATTGTGGGCTGATCATCAACGAGCAGCGCGTCGACCGGGGGCCAGAGTGGCGGCCATTCGATGCAGCGGAGCGCGAACGGACGGGTGCCCCACTTACCGAACGGCGTCACGACCGAGGGTTGTCGACGGAGATCGGGCGAAAGCGCGACGGACGTGGAAAGACACTTCCAGGGCGGAAACGGCGGCAGCTCTCGCGACTGCGCCGCCAGCACTCCCGGGCGATGTGGCAGTCGACGGCCGAGCGAAATCTGGCACACGGGCTGGGCGAAGTGCGACGAATCACGGGCGGGATGGGGCTCACAGACGCTATCGTCGAGCAAGCGTGTGCGGTGTTCCGGCGAGCCCAGGGCGAGGACCTCCTTCCGGGGCGGTCGGTCGAAGCGATGGCCGCTGGAGCGGTGTACGCCATCTGTCGGACGAACGGCCTGCCGCGGACGTGCGGTGACGTCGCCGCGCTCGCTCGCGTGTCTCAGGAGAGAGTCGAGAACGCCTACTCGGTGCTGAATCGCGAGCTCTCCTTGCCGTCGGTGCCCGTTCCCCCAGGGGCGTACATCCCTGGTCTCGCATCGGCAGTGGGGCTTTCGGAGGGGACGCGTCGACAGGCGGCGCACGTCACAGAACGAGCCCAAGAGCGGGGGTTGACCAACGGGAAGCATCCCGCTGGGGTGGCCGCCGCGGCGCTGTACCTGGTCGCCGAGGCGCGTGTCGAGGGCGTGAGACAGACGGACCTCGCAGCGGCCGCGGACGTCTCGACGGCCACGCTCAGAGCGCGCTGGACTGAACTACGCGAACACGTCGAGGTCGACATCGTCTGAGCGCGGGCTCGCCGTCTCTCTGTTTGGGCATCGTTACTCGGATGGCTGCCATAGGTTGATACCCACAGGGGCGCAATCGTCTGCTACCCGGCGTATGCCTCGAAACGAACGCACGCAGTTGAGTCCTGCCGCGACGGATGCTCTCGACACCCTCCGAGAGCCTGTCGATCGATCTGAGGGGCTCTCTCGCGAAGAGGCCACGACAGTGCTCGCCGACGGCGGAATCGATGCAGTCGACGCTGAGGACCTCCTCGACGAACTGCTTTCGAAGGGCTATCTCTACGCCGTTGACGACGAACTGTACGTGACCCCGACCTGAGCCACGGCGAGAAGCGGGGACCCATCGGGGCCTCTGACACCCGATACTATCCATTCGCTGGGCTATCACTTTAGAATTGTCCACTCGTCCTGCCCGCCACACTTCGCCGATGAGTTACCCCACAGTTCCAAACGAGCTCTCCAGTGGGGTAACCGAGTCGTGTGGTGTCTGTCGTCGCCAGCAGGGGTGCTGGCTTCGGATTAGTTGGAGCCAGCGGAGTTCTGAGATGCACCAACTCATCTACGCGCTCGTGAGCGCACCGACCCCAGAGCAGGCACTGAGCGAAGCGAAAAGCGTCTTCGACGGACTGACCGGCGGTGACTTGTCGCAGGCCCCGGTGTTCGACTACTACGTGACCTTCGACGAGTCGTCGTCGCGGGTGGCCGGGCCAGCCCGGTGGGGCGACCGGCCGACCGTCGCTCGGATCGACTCGCCCGCTGGACAACGACTGCTCGACAGCGGGTGGGAGGCGACCGAACGGGAGTTCTACCGGACGGTCGAGCGTGTCCGCGAGGCGCTGAGCGAGTCCTCTGATGAGGAGTTGATGGGCGACGCGATGGCTCGCCACGCCTGCCGGACCCTCGGCGCGTATCGCGGGCCGTCGGTCTATCTGTACGACGAGCACGGCCAGGGGATTCGTCATCGCGAGGCGCTCGACCGGGTTCTCGATGCGGATGACGAGGAGCTACTGTGGATCGTCCCTGCCGACGTCCACTTCTGAGCTGCTGGTTGCGAGCCGGGGGTGACCGCTCGGTGGTGTCTGTCGCACCCACGAGTGGTGAGGGTGTTGGAAGGCATCCTCGGACTATGACCGACGAACCAACGCAGCCGGACGCACAGCTGACCGACCGCATCGAACGAACTGACGTAGGTGTCTCACTCACGGTGAAGCTGAAACGCGGGACTGGAACGCGCGACCAGGACACCATCACGGCGAAGGTGAAAGCGACCACGCTTGAGGAGGCTCGCGAGGACATGGACGAACTACGAGCGTACGTCCGTGCGCTCGCCGACGAGGTGGGGCCATCCAACCCGTCGAGGAGTAGCCGACTACTTGCGACTCCGGTGGCGTGTATCACCCCCTGAGGGGTGCGGGGTGCTCGTGAGTGCCCTCGTGCGTGATGTACGACACAGAGAACTACGGAAAGTCGAATCGCGAGGCGACCATCACCGGCCCGAATCCGGAGTACGACTGCTACGGGCGGTCGACGGGGGTGTGCTACTACCGCTGTTCGGGGTGTGGCGTCGAGGCACTCCACCGGGTGGATGTCCAGACGCACTGTCGGTGTGGTGAGCGGCGATGAGCGTCGACAGTTCGAAGTCGCCGCTGGCGATGACCAGTCGGCGGGACTGCCGGGCGTTGAGTGAACTGCTCGCCGTGTACGAGTTCGCGCCAGGGCTGTACTGGGTGTACAGTGAGGAAGGACGAGAGTACACCGTCGATGCCGAGACGGGGGTGTGCACGTGCCCGGATGCGCAGTACAACGACCCCGAGGGTGGCTGTAAGCACGCTCGCCGCGTAGCGCTGTGGCGTGGCGATGAACGGATTCCCGAGTGGGTGAACCTCGATGCAGTCGACCCACTGCTCCTGAAGCATCTCGGTGTGGAGACGAGCGACCACAGTGGTGTCCGGGCAGACGAGACACGGGGGAGTGCCGATGACTGATGCTGACGAGTCGACGAGGCTAACCCCCGAACAGCGACTCGGACCCACTGAACCGGCGCTCATTACGGCTGGTATCGTGACGATTCACGATTTGGAGACGCTTCGGGCGTGTGTGGCCTACGAGAATCAGCATCAACAGCGGTCCCCCGTGTTGCGGCGACTCGGCAAGCGAGCGGCGGTAATCCGCGAGGAGTGACTGGACATGGTCTCTGTCGACGGCTCGGGCGAGACGCGGGATATCCTCGCAGGCGTTGATGACACTCGCGGTCTTGTTTTGGTCGTAGAACTGAGCGGCTTGTTCGATCGCGTCCATTCGATGAGCGTAGTCACCGTCCGTTCGGATGCGCATACTCGTACACACGACCCCCAAATCCTAGTTCTACCGGTGTCACTCAAATCTGAGCAGTATATAAAGAACGGCGGGAAGGGCAGGGTCACCCGTGATTCGGGCGGACCGTCCGACCCATTCGTGGACACGTCACCTTGGTTCGTGCACACAAGAAGATACCCCTCGTGTGCATATCGGGAGAAGCGATGTCCTCGCGACGCGACTCCGTGGAAAATCGCATAACAGTACTACATATCAACTAGTCCCTACCCTGACACCCATCGTGTTCCACCCTATATTGCCATCATGAATTCAAAGGTTACTAGCCAATCATGGAGCGTGTGTAGACGCTTCTCGGCGGTGAGTTATAGAAACGCGAGGATTGCCAGATGCTGCGAAGTTAATAGCTGACGAAACACGCATGTATATTCTCCAGAGCTCTGTAACGAACAAATAGGGAGGGAGTGAGTATATCAGGGATGGACGAACTATTGGCACACCTGATGACATCTGCCAGCCCAAGATACCAGTCGGAGGGTACGTGTGACTGACGAGTGGTTCCGAGTTCGGAAGGCCCCTGTAGAGGTAGAGGCGTACGGTCCCATCTCAGAGCCATCACAGATTGAAACGCTTGAAGGTACTATGGAAGCTGACGAGGGTGATTACATCGTTCGCGGCGTTGAGGGTGAGACTTACCCAGTCAAGCCAGACATCTTCTCGGAAACGTATCAGCAGATTGGACCAGATATGGATATAGCGCTTGATAGATGCCACCGACTTGAGCTGGTCAAGACGCTACTGGCCCGGGTCTCGGATAACGAGTTGGTTTCACCAGACGACGACTTGGATGAGAGCACGCTCGAAAACGTACTGAGCAAGATCTCTCCAAACTGGCAAGAGGCGGACTCTGTAGAAGACATCGAAATCCGTTCTATTACCGTACATAGGAGTACTACTCCCTCAGTCAAGGACTAATTCAATTGAATCTGTTAGATGCGTTCCCTTCGAAGAGTGACTCAATCAGACACAATTTGTGACTGGTAATGTGTAGCGTCAATCGATATGGGATATTCGCTGTACAGTTGCTCTAACTCACGTGTCGATCGGTAACTCGACGTTCGGAATCGCCGCCGTGCTCGGCCCTGGCCGTGCGTGATTTTGTGGTACTTGTAGAACTCGCACAAGCAGTTCTGGATATTAGCAAGTGAGATTTCGACACGATTCCCTGAGGAATCCTTCAGATAGGGAAATTTCAATCCGAGACGATTGAACTCGTCGTGTTGGTTTTTCCGGAGCCAATGCATCGCATCCAGAAACGGCATTTGGTTGTAATTCTCAAGTAGGGTTTTGAGCCCTCTCTGAGCCCCTGGTCCTGGTGACGACCATTCGTCATGTGTGAACGGCAATAGGGACTCTCCGCTGGTTGAGAGCGGATAGAGTAGGTCGACAAGGACCTGATACGATAAGAAGTTACCATAGCCAGGCAACCCGCGGATTGCAGAATAAATCGATTGGGGGTGGTCAGCCCTCTGGACATCCTTGTAGAACTCATCAAATTGGTCTCGAACCTCTCCAAACAACCGCGAGACGTTCTCTACTTTGTCCGAACTGCCCATTTGGTTATAGCCGCTTACCATGTAGGCACCGGTGAACACAGGTTGGTTCAGATCGTCTCGACGAGTTTTAAGTGCTGATTCGAATGCGTCGATATCGTACTCATCCAACCGTTGAAAGCCGATGAATTTGTGCGTTTCAGACCGCCCTATCAATCTGTAAATCAGGGTATTGAAGATGCGGTCTTGGGGAGGCGCATCGTGACTCAAAATTTCTTGAATTACGTATTGAGTACCGGGATCAAGCTCACGGTACACATTAGTGAACCTATCTCTCTGTAGTATCTCATCACTGGTCCATGGGGGATCTTGCTGCAGAACGACTCGTCGAAGCCAAACTGTCTGGCGTTCGCAGATGAACCGCCAAAACATGTCGCGAGGTTCTTGCAGCAGGTTCGTATGAACACTCATTCGTGCTTCTTACCTCGGTGACCATGGTTCAAACTTTTGGACTGTATGCCAGAATACTTATTTCCGATTGGTCAGACATTACTGCTGACACATGGAGTATCCTCCAACGGACGAATTGCTCCCCCACATGCCCCCAAATGACCCATGGGAAAATCACGAAGTCGCAGAGGGAGCTCAGAGCTACCTGACACTCTATTACAGTGAAGACGAGATCAGCAAGTACCCCGTTCGGGAGGTGACTAGAGTCAACGACAACAAAAGTGACCCGAATCTTGAAACGATGAGCTATGGGCTCTGTTCAACGTGTACGAGAGATATCCGCTCTGGCCTTGTGAAGAATGGAAGACCATATCTCTTCTTTTGTACTAACTTCAGGGGCAAGCGCCACTTGACAGGTTATTACCACATCGGATGGCACTCACTTGGTCCACCCTTGTTGACGAACTTCAGTAACGGTAGTATCCGAGACGATTACCGATTGGTGGCTGATGAAGTCAAATTCGTTTACCCTCCAATAAGCTTCGACGAAATTGCCGAAGAGTACGGATTCACAGACATCCAATCAGGGTTCCGCAAAAAACTCATCTCTTCGGATGAGGCGGAGTTGCTGCTAAGCATTCTGGACCAGCGAGACGACCGTACTGGGGAGTATATTAGTGAGATAGAAAGGCTTGAACAGATTAACAACCGATACCATGAATACCGATATCCGACCTGGGAACGCGAATCCGGCTTCAATTGGGAAACCGTTCAGGACTACGTAGGCACAGAAAATGCCGACGATGACGACGCTGTCAAGCGAATTCTTGAGAATCGAGGGGCCGAGGTAATCCCCAAGCTAGGTTCGATATCCTATGAGCAGGTATCAGACTGGCACTGCTTGGTCTGCGAGTACGAGTTTGAGAACAATGCCCCACTGAAACTGTGCCCCAATTGTAATAACGGAGGAGGAATTATTCCTGAAACAGCAATATAATAATGAGTGAATCAACGACTCTAATTGACCTGCAGAAGCGCCAACGAGAACACGACCGAGGGCACCATCGCGACATCTATACTCTCCCCTACTTCAACCGGATGAACCATTATGTCCTGCATTTTTCGAAGTATGTTGGTCGTCTTTCACAGGATTATCCAGACGGTGGTCAATTAACTACACAGTTGGAACAAACTCTCGCGGACAGCTTCATTGTCGCGATTGCGGCGGCAAATACACTCAACCTTGATCTCCAGGCCCAGCTCGAAGAGATGTTTGGTCTGGAAGCAGAAGGAATTGAAGAGTGGACTAATCTATTGAACCAATCCCTAGACGATATGGGTTCCAGTGAATTGAAAGATTGGTGGTTCAAGCGGATGGCTGGTCCGACAGGACGGATGGCTAACGCTCTTGAGTCTTTGGACCACATGGAATCAATCAACAGCCGGCAAATATTGGAAGAAGACACCACTGAAATTGTGGCAAATTTGCTAATTGTAGCAGAGAGCATGGATCTTGACCTCGTTGCGGTTCTCGATGCGCGATGGGAAGAGATTGAGTCTAACTCCATCCTCTGATTACGAATTGAATAATGGCCGATAAATTCGACGAGTTCTATGAGGAATATTTTGAAGAGCAGTTTGAATGGTACGACGACAAGGCTGGCACAAACAAGTGCTACTATCGCGTGATGAAAATCCTTGAGATAATATTGGCAGCCTCTTTGCCCGTAGCAGCGACGTTGTATCCAGTCACTACCAACCCGTTCTGGAAAAATGTAATCATCCTTCTGTCAATCCTCCTGATTATATTTGAAGCGCTTGAATCATTTCTAAATTACCAGAAGAAATGGATAAATTACCGGACAACCGCGGAAGGCCTTCGACGTGAAAAATATATGTACAGAACCAAAACCCATGAGTACGCTGTAGTAAATGATCCAGAGACACTATTTGTTGAACGGGTTATGGCGCTAACTGATCAAGAAAACCGCTACTGGGAGATTGCTACGCGAAAGGCACAAGAGGCTTGACCTATTTGTAGGACTTGGGTACTGTTTAGCCCTCCATCATTTGTATGACAACGCGCCGTGTTTTCATTAGTTACGAAGGAAGTGACCGAATGAAGGCGAAGGGATTCCGGCTGCTTCGCTATAACAAGAACGTAGACGTTGAGTTCCACGAACGGCACTTGCTCGATCCAGTAAACAGCACGAATGACGGCTACATTCGACGCTGCATCAACGATCAGCTAAATGGGACGTCGGTAACGGTTGTTTTAGTGGGAGAAAACACTCAGGATAGTGATTGGGTAGACTACGAAATTCAACGCTCGTTGGACAAGGGTAACGGTATCGTCGCTGTCAAACTTCCTGGTGTTGGTGATGACAAAGTCCCCGACAAAATACGAGAAAATGGAGGGGAGGTTGTGGGATGGAATCCTCACGAATTCGACGACGCGATTGAGCGGGCAGCAAGCCAACGATCGAAGGTTGGTAAAGCCAAAGTCCGCGGACGTGTGGGAGCAGGCTGCGGTCGGTAGCCTCGACAAACGTATCTCTTTAGATTACACAAGCCCCCAGTTTTGTCACAATAGCTACCGGAGAGGGAGTTGTCTGTTATTTTGAATTATTGGTTGCTGAGTTAGCTATCAACACAAAGGGATTTGATTCGTTTAGGTATCTCTCCCGTGTTTGTTCTGCTATCGACTCACATGTTGTTGTCAACGGAATTTTAATTTATATACCAATGGAGAATCCGGAGGATGTACTTTGGTATCTTCTCGTCACATATCACCGTCGTGTAGACGTTCTGGTAGGTGTGTGGCGTGAAATTCTTGGTAAACCGTTGTTCGCCCTCTCCACGTCAACCACGATTTGACCGGCTCGCAATCGTCTATTTTCCGAACTTGGTAGAAAGAACATGAGTCAAAAAACGACTGGAGACAGGTGGCGAGAGTGAAATGCAGCGGTGTATTTTCAGTTTGTGCCCTTAGGCACACCCCTAAGGGAGAACTCAACGGTCCCTGTTCGGAATGGTCGTCTCAGTGCTGTGGTGAAGTCCTGCAGCTGTCGTCCAACGTACTACTCTCGGAGAACCGGGCTCAAAAGCAGACTAGAATCATCGGAAGTCGCCGGACGAGGTAGTGTTGCCACTCATTTGGCCAGCACCGTCAGCCGTCGAGATATCGCCACGCCTTGGAAACGCTCCCATCACCGAATCGAACACGAGACATCCGGTACCACTCTGGCGACAGATTGGCGTCCGTCCAGATCCGGAAGCCCTCTCGAATGGCACGTCGGGTTATACGGCCTGTCGTAGCGAAGCGGAGTCGAATTCTCGCTTCCTGCCTGTTTAGCACGTCGTTGATGTCGACAAATAGATTCGGCCGACGCTACATCAGCATCAACAGCGTCAGGAACACCATCGCCATTGACGAGGCGACCAGAGGCTTGTTCTCCAGTACCTTCCCTGAAACAGACATCGCCTCGTACTCATCACGGAACGCATCGCGATTGGCTTCATCATAGAAAAAGCGCTTGCGGGCACCGAAGCGATCAGACACCGCACAGACTGTACAGCGCCTTCGACACGCACGGTTCGGATGTGCCGTCGGCAGTTGATACTCCCACAGTTCGCACAGAAGGTGTGGTCGGTGAATGTGCTCCAGTCATATGACTGCAAGGAGGAAGTCCACCCCTTTAGGGGTAGGAGGAATCCGACAAATCACGACACGAACCACGAGCGATAGAAAGCCGACTCCCCCACGCCAACCCGAATTAATATAAAAAGGAAGTCCGATATGTGAGGTGGCGA
>NZ_JALXFV010000008.1:0-150211 GCF_023699475.1 Halomarina rubra
CGACACCGCCGACGGCCGCGCCGGGTGCGGGCGCGATGGCCGCGCCGACCGGCCCGAACAGGAGACCGAACGCCAGCGCGGTGACGACGAGGTTCGTGAGGATGCCGGCCGCGAACATCCGATTGAGCGCGCTCGGGGTGGCGGCTTCCGCGGTCTCGTCGTCGGGGTCGACGAACGCGCCCGTGGGGATGGGACCGAGGAAGAACGCACCGACGGAGTCGACCTCGACGTCCCCGACGCGACAGAGGACGCCGTGTGCGCCCTCGTGGACGACGAGTGCGAGCAACAGGCCGACGAGCAGTTCGGGGGCGGCCGCCAGCGGCAGGAAGTCGTTGACGCCGGGGACGACCAGCACGTTCTGTGGCCGGGTGACCGCGGAACTCGTCTGGCCGGCGAGCGCCGCCCGTGCGACGACGACCAGGAGGGCCGCGAGTGCGACCATCAGTACCAGCGTCAGACCGACGGCGAGCGTCCCGAACGCCCGCCAGAACCGGCGATAGCGTGCGAGACGGTCGAGCAACCGACGGCCCCGGCGGGTGTGGAGAGTCGTGACGGGGCCGCTGACCTCGACCCAGTCGGGGAGCAGGCCGCGTCGGTCCGCGACCATCGCGGCCACGGTGTAACAGCACACCCCGACGACGACCCAGAGGAGGGGACCCATACACTATCGAGAACGAACAGTTCGGAGAAAAGTATTGCCGTCGTGACCGACGGCGGTGGGCCGCCACCTTCCGGGCGGGGACCGACACGCACGCGTGCGAAGTGTTCTCACGACCGGGTCGCCTACGGTCGAACATGGGCGAACTCCGACTGACGACTCCCGCGTTCGACGACGGGGGGCGTATCCCGGACGCGTACGGCTACACCGAACGGAACGTCAACCCGCCACTGCGAATCT
The DNA here is from genome assembly GCF_023699475.1 of Halomarina rubra. Lineage (GTDB taxonomy): Archaea > Halobacteriota > Halobacteria > Halobacteriales > Haloarculaceae > Halomarina > Halomarina rubra. Next base: position 899 of record NZ_JALXFV010000008.1, read on the forward strand.
CGGGGGTCCCCGACGACGCGGTATCGCTCGCGCTCGTGATGGACGACCCGGACGCGATGGCCCCTGCGGGCAAGGTGTGGGACCACTGGGTCGTCTGGAACCTGCCGCCCGAAACGGCCGAGATTCCGGAGGCGTGGGACGCGGCGGACGCGGCCGAGGGGACGACCGACTACGGGACGGTGGGGTACGGCGGACCGAACCCGCCGGACCGCGAACACGCCTACCGCTTCCGACTGGTCGCGCTCGACACCACGCTGGACCTCCCACCGGGCACCGACGCCGAGGCGTTGTTCGCGGCGACCGAGGGCCACGTCCTCGCGGAGACCGAACTGACCGGGACGTACGCGCCGTAGTCGCTTCCCAGCCTCGTGCTCCCGGCGCGGGCCGTTCGCCGTGGCCCTGCCACGCCGTCTGCCCCGTGGGCCCCCCGTGCCGTGGCACCGTCGCCCTCGCGCTGTCGGGAACGGAAACCGTTATGCGTGTTTAGGTGGGCCTAAAACGCATGACGAACTCGACCGACGGCGGCCGTGGGCCGACCCGGCGACGGTACCTCGCCGGGAGCGCAGCGGCGTTGAGCGGACTGCTCGCGGGTTGTACCGGCGGCGACGCCGACGACGGAACGACGCCGAACGACGACGCGCCCGCGACCGAACGCGACACCACCGCGACCGACAGCTCCGAAACGACCACCGCCGCGTCGGGCGGGCCGTACACCGCCACGCTCGCCCCCGCCGGCGAGGTGTCGTTCGACGCGGTCCCCGAATCGGTGTTCACCGTATTCTCGCAGTACCCCGACATGTGCGTGGCGCTGGGCCACGGCGACGCGGTGAACGCGATGTACGTCCCCGAGATGGCCGGGACGACGATGAATCACTACTACGACCGGTTGGAGGGCGTCTCCTTCGAGTGGGAGGGCCTGCCCGACCCGCTCTCGGACGGGCTGCCGAAGGAACTGCTGTACGACCTCGACAGCGACGTCCACCTCGTCGACCCGGCGTGGGCCTCGACCCAGAAGGGCTGGTCGGCGGGCGACGTCGACGAGGTCGCCGACGCCGTCGGGCCGTGGTTCGGGAACTTCTACAGCGGGACGAACGCCGACGCTCCCGACGGGTACGCCGCCGACTACCAGCACTACACGCTCTGGGAGCTGTTCGGCGCGGTCGCCGACGTGTTCCAGGAACGCGAGCGCTACGAGGCGCTCGCGTCGGTCCACGAGGAGATGCTGTCGACCGTCGAACAGGGGCTCCCACCACGGAGCGAGCGCCCGACCGCCGTCCGCGTCACCTACAGCGGCGACCAGTTCTACACCTACCACCTCAACGAGCCGGGCTACTGGCTGGCCGACACGCGCCCGCTCGGCGCGAACGACGCCTTCGCCGAGAAGGACTGGGGACAGCTCTGGGGCACCGTCGGGATGGAGGCGATGGCCGAGGCCGACCCCGACGTCGTCCTCCACCTCTGGGGGATGACGCCGAACTACGACATGGCGGAGGTGCGCCAGTCGCTCGCCGACGACCCCGTGGGTGGGCAGCTCTCGGCGGTCCAGAACGACCGCGTCTACGCACAGGGGATGCGCTATCAGGGGCCGCTGATGAACCTGTTCCAACTGGAGGCGACGGCCAAACAGCTCTACCCCGAGCAGTTCGGCGAGTGGCCGGGGTACGAAGCCGGTCAGCCGTACCCCGAGATTCCCGAGGACGAGCGCCTGTTCGACCGCGAGCAGGTGGCGAGCGTCGTCCGAGGCGACGGGCAGTAGCGGTCACCGGCGACCGTCCGATTCGTCCGTCTGAACCGCCCCACGGCGTCGCAGTCCGTGGGTTGAAGTGCGTCGGCACCCCCCGTTCAGGGTATGGAGGCGACGGGGCCGCCGGCGAAGATGGTCGAGCGCCGCGAGGAGTTGACGCCGATGCTCTCGCAGTACTTCGACCTCACGCGGGAGTACGACGACGCGCTGGTGCTGTTCCAGGTGGGCGACTTCTACGAGACGTTCTGTGAGGCCGCCGAAGCGGCCGCTCGAACGCTGGAGATAACGCTGACCAAACGCGAGGACTCGACGGGCACGTACCCGATGGCCGGCGTCCCCATCGACAACGTCGCGCCGTACGTCGAGACGCTGCTCGACGCCGGCTACCGCGTCGCCATCGCCGACCAGATAGAGGACCCCTCGGAGGCGTCGGGCGTCGTCGAGCGCGCCGTCACGCGCGTCGTCACGCCCGGAACCGTCGTCGACGAGGAACTGCTGGGAGCGGGCAACACGTACACCGCCGCCGTCGTCCCGTGTGAGGCCGGACGGAGCGACGACACGTCCGACCACCGCGAACGGGTCGCCGTCGCGTTCGTCGACGTCTCGACGGGGGAGTTCCGCGTCACCTCGGGGCCGCGCGACGTGGTGCAGGACGAACTCGACCGACTGGCACCCGCCGAGGTCGTCACCGCACGAGCGGTGGACGCAGACGCGGCGTCCGGCGACGACGACCCCCACGGCTTCACCGTCCGTGAGATGCACACGCCGTTCCGCGAGCGTGCGTTCGAGGCCGACACCGCTCGCGATACGCTCTCGGCGTACGTGCCGACACCGGAGGCGCTGTTCGAGGAGACGGCCGAACTCCGTGCGGCGGGCGGGTTGCTCGCCTACGCGGAGTACACGCAGGGCGTCGACAGCGGGGGGCTGGAGTACATCTCGCGGGTCAGGCGCTACGACCCCCGCGAGGGGATGCGCGTCGACGCCACCGCACTGCGCTCGCTGGAGGTGTTCGAGAACCGCGAGGGCGGCGACGAACACACTTTGCTGGGCGTCCTCGACTCGACCTCGTGTGCGCTCGGTCGGCGCGAACTCACCCACTGGCTGCGCCGCCCGCTCCTCGACCACGAGCGAATCGAACCCCGGCAGGACGCCGTCGAAGAACTCGCCGACCGTGCGTTCGTCCGCGAGGAGGCGCGCGACCTGCTGCGGGACGTCTACGACATCGAACGTCTCGTCACGCGGGTCTCGCGCGGGCGAGCGAACGCCCGCGACCTCCGGGCGCTCAAGAGCACGCTCGACGTGGTCCCCGAGTTGAAGACCGCGCTCGCCGACTGCGAGTCGGGGCCGCTCCGTGACCGCCGGGCGGCACTGGACGACCTCGCGGACGTCCGGGGACTGATCGGGCGAGCGATCGTCGAGGAACCGCCCATCGAGGTGACGGAGGGCGGTGTCGTCGCCGACGGCTACGACGAGGACTTGGACGAACTGCGGGCCGCCGAACGCGAGGGTCGGGAGTGGGTCGCGGACCTCGAAGCCAGCGAGCGCGAACGCACGGGCATCGACTCGCTGAAGGTCGGCTACAACGAGGTCCACGGCTACTACATCGAGGTGACGAACCCGAACCTCGACGCGGTGCCCGACGACTACACCCGCCGCCAGACGCTGAAGAACTCCGAGCGGTTCTACACCCCCGACTTGAAACAGCGCGAGGACGAGATTCTCGGCGCGAGCGAACGCGCCGACACCCGCGAGTACCAGTTGTTCACCGAGATTCGGGCCGAGGTCGCCGAGGAGGCAGAACGCATCCAACGTGTCGCGAGCGTGCTCGCCGAACTCGACGTGCTCTGCACCCTGGCGGACGTGGCCATCGAACGAGACTACACGCGTCCCGAACTGGGTGCCGACGGCATCCACGTCGAGGGCGGTCGTCACCCCGTCGTCGAGACGACCGAACCGCGGTTCGTCCCGAACGACGCCGACCTGCGCGAACGGAACGTCGCGGTCGTCACCGGGCCGAACATGAGCGGGAAGTCGACGTACATGCGACAGGTGGCGCTGATTCAACTGCTCGCGCAGGTCGGGAGTTTCGTCCCCGCCGAGCGCGCCCGTCTGCCCGTCGTGGACCGGATCTTCACCCGCGTCGGCGCGAGCGACGACATCGCGGGCGGCGCGTCGACGTTCATGCGCGAGATGCGCGAGTTGACGAGCATCCTCCACGACGCCACGGAGGACTCGCTGGTCCTGCTCGACGAGGTGGGACGGGGAACCAGCACGGCCGACGGCCGCGCTATCGCGTGGGCCGTCACGGAGTTCCTCCACGACGAGGTGGGGGCGACGACGCTGTTCGCGACCCACTACCACGAGTTGACGCGCATCGCCGACTCCCGCGAGCGAATCCAGAACCTCCACTTCACCATCGACCGCTCGGGCGACGCGGTGACGTTCCTCCACTCGGTCGTCGAGGGGGCCAGCGAGGCCTCCTACGGCGTCGAGGTGGCGAAACTCGCCGGCGTCCCGGGGACGGTCATCGACCGCTCGCGTGGCCTGCTCGACGACGGGTTGCCCGGCGGTGGCGAGACGGGTCACGCCCCGACCCCGGCCCCTGCCACGGAGTCGAACGGCAGGCCGGACCCGGTTCGGGCGAACGGCCACGACGGGTCGGCCGAGGTCGCGAGCGACACCGCCTCGCCGACCGACGACTCGCTGGAAGCCGCCGTTCGCGACCTGAACATCGCGTCGATGACGCCCATCGAGGCGCTGACGTGGCTCCACGAGCGCCAGCGGGAGGTGGAGCGATGAGCGACTCCGAGAGCACCGACGCGGCGAGCGTCCGCCGACTCGACGAGGAGACCGTCGCTCGCATCGCGGCCGGTGAGGTCGTCACGCGACCGGCCGATGCGGTCCGAGAACTCGTCGAGAACGCCCTCGACGCAGGAGCGTCGACCGTCGGCGTCGAGGTCGAAGACGGCGGCCTGTCGCTCCTCCGCGTCACCGACGACGGCTACGGGATGTCCCGCGAGGACGCCGAGCGCGCCGTCGAACGACACGCCACCTCGAAGATTCGCGACGCGACGGACCTCACCCGCGCCGAGACGCTCGGGTTCCGTGGCGAGGCGCTCCCCAGCATCGCCGAGGTCGGCCGCTTCGACTGCTACACGAGCGCCGAGTCGGGGTCGGGGACGCACGTCGCGGTCCGCGACGGCGACGTGTCGGCCGAGGCGACGGGCCACGGCGTCGGCACGACCGTCGAAGTCCGGGACCTGTTCGGCGACCTGCCCGCTCGCCGGGAGTCACTCGGCAGTGCCAGGCGGGAGTTCGCCCGCATCAGCGACGTGCTCACCGGGTACGCGCTCGCCAGACCCGCCGTCCGATTCCGACTCTCGCACGACGGCCGGCAGGTGCTCTCGACGCCCGGCAGTGGCGACGCGACCGAGGCGCTGTTGGCGGTGTTCGACCGTGACGTGGCGGGTCAGAGCACGACCGTCGAGGCGACGGGTGAGGACGATGCCGACGGCGAGACGGTCAGCGACGACGCGGTCCGCGTCGCGGGCGTCGTCTGCTACCCGTCGGTGACGCGCGCGACGGCGAGTCACGTCCACGTCGCGGTCAACGGTCGCCCCGTCGACGACTCGAACCTCCGGAACGCCGTCGCCGCGGGCTACGGCACGCTGCTCCCGGCCTCGCGCCACCCCGTCATCGCGCTTCGGGTCGAGGTACCACCCGACCGGGTCGACCAGAACGTCCACCCCGCGAAGCGGGAGGTGCGGTTCACGGACCTCGATACGGTGACCGAGACCGTCGAGCGCGCGGTCCGCGAGGCGCTGTCGACCGACGACCTCTCGCGGACCGCCGCGGTGTCGTTCGACACCGACGAGGCGCTCACTGCCGTCGAATCGCGGTTCGACGAGTTGCGCGTCATCGGGCAGTTCCGAGAGCTGTACCTGCTGTGTGAGGACGACGACGACCTGTTGGTCGTCGACCAGCACGCCGCTCACGAGCGGGTGAACTTCGAGCGGCTGCGCGACGACGCGGGCGACACCGAGTCCGTGCCGCTCGACCCGCCGGCGACGCTCTCGCTGTCGGCGCGTGAGGCGGCCACCCTCGAAGCACACTACGAAGACCTCGCCGCGCTCGGGTTCGCCGTCGAGTCGTTCGGCGGCGACACCTACCGCGTGACCGAAGTCCCCGCACCCGTCGGTCGGGTGGCGACCGCCGAGGCGGTCCGAGACGTGCTCGACGCGTTTCTCGCGGGCGACGCGCCCGACGACCCGCGTCGGGACCTGCTCGCGGACCTCGCCTGTCACCCCTCCCTGAAGGCGGGCGACACGCTCGCGCCCGACGAGGCCGGCGACCTGTTGGCCCGACTCGGCGAGTGCGAGCGACCGTACGCCTGCCCGCACGGTCGTCCAACGATACTTCGCATCGACGAGGCGACGCTGGCGAAGGGGTTCGGCCGGTCGAACCTGGGGCTCCGGTAGCACGCCGCCCAGCGGCCCGTCGCTCCGGATTCCGTGAGCGTGTGGCCGCGAGCAGAGGACAAACTATTTAGCGCTCTGTGGTTACTCGCTAACTGAGTAACTATGAGCATCCTCGTCACTGGCGGTGACGGCTACATCGGGTGGCCGACCGCACTGCGAATCGCATCGCGCACGGACGACCGCGTCGTCCTCGTCGACAACTTCGGTCGCCGCGAGTGGGTCGCCTCGGTCGGCTCGAAGAGCGCGACGCCAATCGCCAGCATGGAGGCTCGTATCGAGGCCGCCAGCGAGGTTCACGGTCTGGACAACCTCTCGTTCGTCGAGGGCGACCTCGTCGACCGCGCGGTCGTCGACCGCGTCCTCCAGGTCCACGAACCCCACACCGTCGTCCACACGGCGGCCCAGCCGAGCGCGCCGTACTCCCAGATCAACGGCGAGCGCGCGAACTTCACGCAGCACAACAACCTCCAGGCGACCCGCAACCTCGTGTTCGGCCTGAAGGAGAACGACATGACCGACACGCACCTCATCGAGACGACCACGACGGGCGTCTACGGTGCGCCGTCGTTCCCCATCCCCGAGGGCGACGCGAAGATGGAGAACATGGGCGAGAGCGACACCGTCCCGTTCCCCGCGATGGCCGGTAGCTGGTACCACCTCACGAAGAGCCACGACGCGGCGAACCTCCGCCTCGCGCACAAGCAGTTCGATATCCCCATCTCGGACGTACGCACGGCTATCGTCTACGGCACCGAGACCGAGGAGACGCGCCAGGACGACCGTCTGAAGACGCGCTTCGACTTCGACTACTACTTCGGCGTCGTCGCCCACCGCTTCGCCGCTCAGGCCGTCGCGGGCTACCCGCTGACGGTGTACGGCAAGGGCGAACAGCGCAAACCGTTCGTCTCGCTCGAGGACACCGTCGAGGGTCTCGCCCGCCTCGCGCTCTCGGACGCCGACGACCGCGAGCACGGCCACGAGGTCTACAACCAGGTCACCAACCCCATCAGCATCGTCGGGATGGCCGAGACCATCGCGGAGGTCGCTCGCGACTTCGGCTACGACGGTGAGGTCATGCACGTCGAGAACCCGCGCGACGAGGACGAGACCCACCAGATGGAGATCGTCAACGACCGCTACATGAGCCTCATCGGCGAGCAGCACACGACGTTCGAGGAGGGCATCCGCGACGTGTTCGAGACGCTCTCGCAGTACGAGAACACCATCGTCACCCACGAGGACCGGTTCCTCCCGAGCGTCCTGGAGGAGTAGATGGACGTCCTCGTCACCGGCGGTCTGGGCTACATCGGCAGCGTCCTCGTCCCGTTGCTGGACGCCGACGAGCGTGTCGACCGCGTCGCCGTCGTCGACAACCTCTCGCTCGGGTCGCCTCGCTCGCTGAAGGGGTCGCTCACCGAGAGCGTCGACTTCCGCCGGGGCGACGTCCGCGAGTACGGCGACGTCGAGAGCGCGATGCGCGACTGCGACACGGTCGTGCACCTCGCGGCCATCACGGGTGCGGCGAGCACCCACGACCGCCGCGAGGAGACGTTCGCCGTCAACTACGACGGCACCGAGAACGTCCTCACCGCGGCCGGGAAACTCGGCGTCGACAACGTCGTGCTGGCGTCGTCGTGTAACCTCTACGGGCGCGCCGCCTCGACGGACCTCGACGAGACGGTCGACCCCGACCCCATCAACCCGTACGCCGAGACGAAACTCCAGTCGGAGGACCTCCTCCGCGACGCGATGGAGGAGTTCGGCATGGACGGCACCGCTCTGCGGATGGCGACGAACTACGGCGACTCGCCGGGCGTCCGGTTCAACCTCGTCGTCAACACGTTCGTCTTCCGGGCGCTCACCGACCGCGCGCTCACCGTCTACGGCGACGGCTCGAACTGGCGACCGTTCATCCACGTCCGGGACGCGGCGCGGGCGTACGCTCACGCCGCCCTCGACCCCGTCGCGTGGGACCACCTCGTCTACAACGTGGGGTCCAACGCGGGCAACTACCAGATAGCCGACATCGCCGAGGCCGTCAGCGAGGAGGTCGCCCCCGTCGACGTGACGTACCTCGAAGACGAACACCCCGGCCCCTCCTACCACGTCAACTTCGACCGCATCGCCGAGACGGGTTACGAGACGGAGTGGACGCTCCGCGAGGGCATCCGTGACCTCGCGACGGCGTTCCGACCCCGGACCTGACCCGTCACGACCGCCACCAGCGCAACACCTACGACCCCTACGCAACACTTCTCCGACATCATGACGGACACCGACCGCTCCGACGCCAGCACCGACACCGAGACGCCCCACGTCGCCGTCACCGGCGCGGCGGGCTACATCGGGAGCCGACTCGTCGCCGACCTCCGGCGCGAGCACCCCGACTGGGAACTGACCGCCGTCGATAACTTCTACCTCGGACAGGTCCGCTCCATCGGCGACCTCGACATCGACCACGTCGACATCCGACACCGCGAGGAGTTGGAGGAGGCCCTCGCTGGGGCCGACGCGGTCGTCCACCTCGCCGCCATCAGCGGTGTCAACGACTGCGACGAGCACCCCGACCGCGCCTACGAGGTGAACGTCCAGGGGACCGAGAACGTCGCGTGGTTCTGTCGGAAGACGGGCGCGGCGCTCGCCTTCCCGTTCTCGATGGCCGTCATCGGTGACCCGACGGAGTTCCCCATCACGACCGACCTCCCGCGCGACCCGCTGAACTGGTACGGGCGGACGAAGGTCCTCAACGAGCAGGCGATCGAGTGGTACGCCGACGGCGCGTTCCCGGCCCACCAGTTCATGGTCGCGAACCTCTACGGCGAACACGAACTGGACGGCCAGACTATCTCGAAGCGGACGGTCATCAACATCTTCGCCAACCTGGCGCTCGACGGCGAGTCGCTGACGGTCAACGAACCCGGGACGCAGTCCCGGAACTTCGTCCACGTCAAGGACGTCGCCCAGGCGTTCGCGAAGAGCGTCGAACGGCTACTGGAGCAGCGAGGGGACGGCGAAACGGGCGTCGAGAAGTACGAGGTCGCGACGGACGAGGACCCGAGCGTGCTCGACGTCGCCGAACTGGTCCAGCAGTACGCTCGCGAGGAGCGCGGCGTCGACGTCGACGTCGTGATGCGCGAGAACCCGCGCAGCGGCGAGACGCTCGTCGACTCCTTCGAGGTCGACTGGTCGGCGGCCCGCGACCGACTCGGGTGGGAGCCACGAGAGAGCGTCGAGGACTCGATTCGCAGTCTGCTGCGCGAGTAGTCGGCGTACGCTCTCGCGTCGCTCGGTCTATCCTTCGGCGCGCTCTCTCACTTTCGTCAGAATCGCCCGGAGTTCGTCCTTCGTGAACCCGCTCCGTCCACCGTCTGGGTCGTCGTCGGAACGCTCGCCGATGCGCCAGCGGATGCCCGACCGCATCTGTGCCTTCGAAGGGCGCGGGGAGGACTCCGAGAGGTAGCCGAGCGCCACGGCGATGGCCTGAAGGGACTCCTTGGTGAACCCGGTCTTCTCGACGCGTTCGTAGCGACCGACCGCGGTGCGGATGTCGTTTCGTAACTCGTCGACGGTGGGACTCATGGCACACGTACCGGCGAACGGAGGGATGTAGTTTGGCATCGCGCGGCGACCACTGCGCGAGTCGGCCGTCGTCGACTCAGGCCTCGTCGGCTTCGAGCGGCGCGTCCTCGCCGTCGTTCGCCTCGGCAGCGGCCTCGCGGGCCTCTCGCTCCTCGCGCAGGCGCTCTTCGGCGTTGTCGCGGTCCTCGGGGTAGCCCACGTCGGTCCGCCAGCCGTCCATCCGGATGGCGTCGATGGTGCGTCCCGACTGGAGCAGGAGGTTGATGGCGTCGGACAGTTCGTACTCGTCGCGGTTCGACGGCTGGACGAGGTGACACGCGTGGAAGATGGACGGGGTGAACGTGTAGAAGCCCGTCATCACGAGGTTCGTCGGCGGGTCCTCGGGTTTCTCCATCACCTCGACGATCTCGCCGTAGTCGTTGGTGTCACAGACGCCGTAGCGGCCGGCCTCCTCCCAGGGGACCTCCTCGACGAGGAAGGCGGCGTCGGCGCGGTCTTCCTGCTGGCGGTTGACGACGTCCGCGAGGTTCGCGCTGAAGATGTTGTCCCCGAGGATGAGCATGAAGTCGTCGTCGATGTGCTCCTCGACGGTGAGCAGGGCGTGTGCCAGCCCCAGCGCCTCGCGCTGGTGGGAGTAGGTGATTGGGATGCCCTCGAACTCGTCGCCGTAGTAGCTGATGATTTTCTCCTTGAGGTAGCCGACGACGACGAGCAGTTCGTCGGCCCCGAGTTCGACGAGGTGCTCGAAGCAGTGGGTGAGGATGGGTTTGCCGTCGACCTCGACCATCGCCTTCGGTTTGTCCTCGGTCAGCGGACGGAGCCGGGTGCCTTCGCCGGCCGCGAGTACGACTGCTTTCATAGACGGGGAGTCACCAGCCGCGCTTAAAAAGATTCGACACGGTTCAGGTCAGCCGACGGGACGGTTTACGACGGTAGTCGGTGACTGAAATCGCCCACGGACGTGGGCGTCGGGGGTAACGACCTCCTTACTATCCCGCCTCCCCGACTCGCGTCCACCAATGAACGTCTCCGTCGTCGGGAGCGGGTACGTCGGTACGAGCGTCGCCGCCTGCCTCGCGGACCTCGGCCACGACGTGGTCGCCATCGACATCGACGCCGACATCGTCGAACGAATCAACGCCGGCGAGTCGCCCATCCACGAACCGGGCCTCCCCGAACTCATCGAGGAACACGCCGGCGGTCGCCTGCGGGCGACGACCGAACACGCCGCGCTCCGGGACACCGACCTCACGTTCGTCGCGATGCAGACGCCCTCTCGCGAGGACGGCTCTATCGACCTCTCGGTCGTCGAAGCCGGCATGCGCGACGTCGGCGAGACGCTCGCCGAGAAGGAGGGCTACCACCTCGTCGTCGTCAAGTCGACGGTCCTGCCGGGCATGACCGAAGAGCGGCTGATTCCCGTCCTCGAGGAGGCCTCCGGGAAGACCGAAGGCGAGGAGTTCGGCGTCGCGGTCAACCCCGAGTTCCAGAGTCAGGGCAGCGCCGTCGACGACTTCATGAACCCCGACAAACTGGTGTTCGGCGCGACCGACGACCGCGCGTACGGCCTCCTGCGGGACCTCTACGCGCCGCTCGTCGAGCAAGCCGACGCCCGCGCCGAAGTCGTCGAGACCGGACTCCGCGAGGGAGCGATGATCAAGTACGCCAACAACGTCTTCCTCGCCGCGAAGATATCGACCATCAACGAGATCGCCAACGTCTGCAAGGAGTACGGCGTCGACTCCTACGAGGTGAGCGACGCCATCGGCCTCGACGAGCGTATCGGCGCGTCGTTCCTCCGCTCCGGTGCAGGGTGGGGCGGGTCGTGCTTCCCGAAGGACACCGACGCGCTCCGGGCGGCCGCCCGCGAGAAGGAGTACGAACCCGTCCTGCTGGACGCCGTCGTGACGGTCAACGACCGTCAACCCGTTCGGATGGTCGACTTCCTCGAACGTCACGTCGACGTCGAGGGGAGACGCGTCGCCGTCCTCGGCCTCGCGTTCAAGCCGGAGACCGACGACATCCGCGGGTCGCGCTCGAAACTCGCCATCGAGGCGCTCGAACAGCGCGGTGCGCAGGTCGTCGCCTTCGACCCGACCGAGGCCGCCGACCACATGGCCGAACAGTACCCCGACGTGAAGTACGTCGAGAGTGCGGCGGCCGCCCTCGACGGCGCTCACGGTGCGCTCGTCATGACCGACTGGCCGGAGTTCGCCGCGCTCGACGCGGAGTTCGACGCGATGGCCGACCCCGTCGTCGTCGACGGGCGGCGCATCGTCGAGCGTCGCGAGGGCATCGTCTACGAAGGACTGACCTGGTAAGCCGAGCAGCGACGGCCGAGTCGACGGACTACCATGGATGGGACTGAAAGGGGGCCTCCGAGGTCGTACTGGCTCTCTCCGATTCGACACAGCAGACCACTCCTCCTAGCGACCCCCGCTCCTCAAGTACCCGGCCCGTGGACCTGCGACTATGAACCCACGCGTCGGCTTCGTCACACAACTTGGGATGGACCCACTCGTCGCCATCGAACGAGCGGGCGCGCTGGGCTTCGACTACGTGGAGTTGATGCTCGACGGGGAGACCGCACCCCACCGGGTCGCCGACCGCCGCGACGAGTTCGCTCGCGCGCTCGACGACGCGGGCCTCGACCTGCTGGTCCACCTCCCCTTCGGCGGTATCGACGTCGCGTCGCCGTTCGAGGGGGTCCGTGAGGGGTCGCGTCGGGCGGTCGAGGACGCCATCGACGCCGCGGCTGCCCTCGGGGCGGAGAAGGGCGTCCTCCACGCCCAGACGAACGTCTGGCGACCGGCGTGGGACGCCGCGGAACTCCGCCCGCACCTCGTCGACTCCGTCCGTCACCTGGCCGCGTACGGCCGAGAACGCGAGTTCGAAATCTGCGTCGAGAACATCCCACGCGGGCAGTTCTCCACGACCGACGTCCCCGACGTCGTCACGGAGGCCGACGCGTCGATGACGCTCGACACTGGCCACGCGCGCATCGACGGCTACGACGCCGACGGGATGGCGAACCTCGTCGCGGACTCGCGGCGCGTCTCGCACGTCCACCTCAACGACACGCGCCGCGCACGCGACGAACACCTCGCGTTCGGACTGGGCGACATCGACTTCGGGACGCTGTTCGACGCGTTCGACGACGACTGGGCGGGGACGCTCTCGCTGGAGGTGTTCACGCTCGACTACGACTACCTCGCGGTGAGCAAGGAGCGACTGGACGCGCTCCTCGGCGAACGACGCTGAGCGAGCGGGCCGCCCACCTGCTCAGTCGTCGGTCGTCGCCTGCGTCCCGGTCGCCTCGGGCGACTCCTCGGACCCGAACCGGTCCCACAGCACCAGCAGGCTCGGGAGGACGACGACGCTCGCGACGAACGCGTAGACGATTGCGCTCCCGGTGACCAGTCCGAACCGCCTGAGCGACGGGACGAGCGCGAACGTCAGCACGCCGAATCCGCCGGCGGTCGTGACGGCGCTCGCCAGCACCGCGCCGCCAGTGCCGCTGACGGTCCGGTCGAGTGCGGCGAGCGCCGACCCCGACCGCTGGCGCTCCTCGACGAACCGTTCGCTGATGTGGATGGCGTAGTCGACGCCGATGCCGATGGCGATGCTGGCGATGATGACGGTCTCGGTGTTGAACGGGATGCCGACGAGGTACATCGTGCCCAGAATCCAGCTCAGCGCGAAGACGACCGGCACCATCGTCACCGCGCCGAGGGTGAGCGTTCCGTACCGCCGGTAGAAGATGGCGGTCAGGAACGCGAGGATGAGACCGAGCGTGATGAGAAACGTCTCGACGAGCGTCCGCAACAGCGACTGCTGGACGAGTTCGGTGGTGATGGGCGACCCCGTCGCGGTGACGGTCAGTCCCGACCCCTCCTCGATGGTCGCGGCCACCGCTCGCATCTCCGTGGTCACCTCGCCGGTGTCCGCACCGCCGACGGTCGTGACGGTCATCCGGAGGGCCTCGTAGCTGGTGTCGCTCCCGCCGTCGCCGCCAGTACGGTAGAGGACGCTCGCTGCCGCCTCCGCATCGGCGGCGTACAGCGCGTCGTACACTGCGGCGAGGTTCCGGTCGGGGACGCCGTTCCCGTCGGTGTCGCTCTCCTCGAACGTCGTGGCGAACTGCTCGTCGCGCGCGGCGACGCGCTCCATCACCGTCAGCGGGTCGTCGACGCTCGGCTCGCCGTTCGCCAGTTCGATGGCGGTCTCGGTGTCGGCGACGGCGTCCTCGCCCCTGGCGAGTCGTTCGAGCGTGTCGTCGTCGGTCACCGGCCCCTCCACCAGTATCTCGACGCGCGACCCGGCGTTCGACTGGACGAAGTTGTCGTTGAGGAACAGCGCGTTCTCCCGCAGGTCGTAGTCGCTGGGCTGGAACGGCCCCGGAAGCGAGTCCATCCAGCCGGGGGCGTCGCGCGGGAGGAACTCGACGCGGTCCAGCGAGGTGTCGATGTCCGTCGCGGCGTAGCCGCCGCCGGCGCTGACGAGCAGTGCGACGACGACCACGACGAGCGGGACGCGACGGGCCACGGTGGTCCCGACACCGAGGACGCGGTTCGTGAGGCCGCCGGTCCCGAACGCACGCTTCTCGCGGGGGCGACCGACCCGTTCGAGGAGGCCTTCGAGTTCGAGCTTCAGCGCTGGAACGAGGACGACGAACACGACGAACGTCGCGACGATGCCCACCCCGGCCACGAGGCCGAACTCTCGGATGGAGGGGATGTCGCTGGCGAGGTTCGAGAAGAACCCGACACTGGTCGTGAACGTCGTCGCACCGAGCGCGGCGGTGACGCCGGCGAGACCGACACGCATCGCCGCGCGCGGCGAGTCGGCCTCGGGGCGGGCCTCCCGGTAGCGCATCACGACGTGCAACGCGTAGTCGATGGAGAGGCCGATGAGCAAGAACGGGACGGCGATGAGGATCTGCGTGACGCCGAGGCCGGCCCACCCCATGAACCCGCCCATCCAGACGAGGACGAGGACGACCCCGAGCAGCGCGAGGACGACGTCGAGCAGGTCGCGGTAGGCGACGACGAGCACGAGCAGGACGAACGCGAGCGCGATGGGCGAGATGATGGCGAAGCTCTCGCCGGTCGCCCGGCCGGACTCCTCGTCGACGATACCCTGCCCGAAGACGAACCCCTCGTCGCCGAACGTCGTCTCCACCTCCTCCTGGATGGCGAGTTGCGCGGTCACGACGTCGGCGGGCAACGAGTCGCTCTCGCCATCGACCTGCTGGAAGGCGAACAGGATACGGGCGTCTGCGGTGGCGGTGCCGGGTTCGTACTCGGTCGAGACGAGCGTGAACGGGTCGGCGTTTCCGGGCACCTCGGCGTCGGGCGAGAGCACCCGTTCGACGACGGCGGCGACCTCCTCGTCGCTCATCGACTCCAACTGCTCGATTTGAGCGTCGAGCGAGGGAACCGCCGGTGGACCGCCCGCACTCCCCGTCGACGCGTTCTCGTCGTCGCCGTTCGTTTCGTTCGTCACGTCCCCCGGTGGCCCGCCGCTCGCGTTCTGCTGGTCGTCGCCGGTCGGTGGGCCACCGGAGCCTTCCGCTCGTGCCGCCTCGGCCTGCATCGCGGCGATGGCGACGACGTTCGAGAGGCCGACGGTCGGTTGTTCCTCGGCGAGCGTCGCGTTGATACTCTCGTTCGCGCGCAGTCGTTGCTGTAGTTCGAGCGTCTCGACGAGCGAGGCCTTCGTGAGGACGTTGTCGCCGGTGACGACGATCTGGACGGCGGTCGTGTTCTCGCCCTCGACCGAGAAGTTCGACTGGACGTAGTCGAGTTTCTGCGCCTCCGTCGAGTCGCCGCCGAAACTGGCGATGGTGAGGCCGCCTTCGACGCCCGGTGCACCTGCCCCGACGACCACCGTCGCGACGAGGACGGCGACGAGGAACAGTCGACTGTGCCGAGTCAGCACGGCGGCGTACCGGTCCACGAGACCCATTGCTCCACAGTGCGTGGGCGACGACGATATAGTTGTAGTATTCTACTACCAATTCCCGGGGAGGGCCTCGGCGTCGTGGTCGGTCTCCGACGGACCGACGGACGGAAACGGCTTACCCGCTGGCGAGCGCAGTGTCGGGGAGGAGATGAGCGCACACGAGGCCGTCGAGGGGTTGAAACGGCTCGGACTGTCGAGCTACGAGGCGCAGGTGTTCGTCGCGCTCCAGCGGGTGGGGACGGGGACGGCGAGCGACGTGAGCCGTGCGTCCGACGTCCCTCGCTCGCAGGTGTACGGGGCCGCCGACACGCTCGCCGAACGCGGCCTCGTCGAGGTCGTCGAGGGGTCGCCGAAGCGCTACCGCCCGGTGAGTCTCGATACGGCGCGCCGACAGCTCCGCGAGCGCATCGACCGGGAGGAGGAGCGCGCGTTCGACCACCTCGCGGCGTTGCAGGGCGAAGACGCCGAGGACGCCGAGGACGGTGTCGCGACGGTCCAGGGGCGACACGCGCTCGACGACCGTATCGCGGCGCTCGTCGACAGCGCCACCGACCGGGTGATGCTCGTCGCGTGGGCGGCCGACCACCTCTCGACGGCCATCGAGGAAGCGCTCCGCGAGCGGGCCACGGCCGGCGTCACCGCCGTCGTCGTCACCGAGTCCGAGGCCTTGGCCGACCGCCTCGCCGACAGCGCAGTTCAGGTCGTCGTCGCGCCGTCGAACCCCTCGGACGGCGTCACCGGTCGCACGCTGCTCGTCGACGACGCGACGGTGTTGCTCTCGGTCCTGTCGGAGGCCGACGACCCCGACGACCCGACCGAGACCGGCCTCTGGACCGCTCACAGCGACATCGGACACATCCTGGCGCAGTTCATCCACGCGGGGATGATGTACGGCGTCGAGTCCGAGCGGGGCTGGGCCGACTCCGAGACTTCGTTCGACTTCTGAGTCGCGTGGCACGCGGTCGGTGACGGTCTCCTCCCGCCGAACGACGGACGTATCCCCGCCCCGTCATCGGTCTCTGTATGCGCCAGTTCATCGTCTCGGGCCACGACGTGCCCACCGACGGCGAGTTCTCGCTCGACGACCTGCCCGGCGCGGGTCGCCTCGACGTGCTCTGTCGGTGTGTCAACGCCGCGTTCTTCCTCTCACACGACATCCGCGAGGACACGCGTTGTCTGCTCGTCCTCGACGACCAGTACACCGTGCGCTTCGAAGGGAGCGAGTTGCGACGGCTCAACCCCGACGAGCGCTCGACGGCCGCCCTGATTCGCACCGCCCTCGACCAGCGCGAGGAGGCCATCGGGCACGTCGAGGCCGAGACCTCCCCCGGCGTCTCCATCTCGCGACGCGACTTCGAGACGACGCTCGACTACGCCACGAACGAGGGCACACTGGTGCAGCTCCACGAGGACGGCGACCCGCTCGCCGACGTCGAACCCCCCGAAGACCCGGTGTACGTCCTCTCGGACCACCACGAGTTCACCGAGCACGAGACCGACCTGCTCGTCGAGCACGCCGAGTGCCGTGTCCGGGTCGGCCCCGAGGTGCTCCACGCCAACCACGCTATCGTCGTCGCCCACCACCACCTCGACACCGCGGGGTACACGCGGTTCTGAGTCGCCGTCGGCCCCGTCCCGTGGCTCCGACGCCGACACGAACCGTTCCAGTTCCGGAACAGTCAGGGGGTGGGACACCAACGCTCCGGTATGGCCGAGTGGTGGGTGGACGGTCTGGTCGTGCTCCTCTGGTGTGCGCTGGCCGTCTACGGCGCGTCGACGCTGTTCTGGGTGGTCGAGGTGGTCGCCCTCGGTCGGCGACACGTCCGACCCACGGACGTCGACTACGGACTCGACGAGGTACAGGTTCGAATACTGACGGTCGACGCCGAGGCGGTCGTCCGCGGCACCGTCGCGGCGCTCCCCGACACCGTCGACGACGTCCACGTCGTCGCGGAGTCCGAGATGACGGTCCCGGGGGCGACGGTCCACGTCGTCCCCGAGTCGTTCGCCTGTGCGGCGAGTTACAAGGGACGCGCGCTGGAGTGGGCGCGCCGGAACGTGCCCTGTGAGCGCGAGTACGTCCTCTACCTCGACGAGGACACCATCGTCACGGACCTCCACGGCGTCCCCGACCGGGACGTGGTGCAGTTCACCGAACTCCCCATCTACACCGGGTCGTGGCTCACCTACTGGTGTGAGGTGTTCCGCGTCGGCTATCAGACCGAACAGTGCGCGTTCGGGACGCTCCGCTACCCGCTGTACGCGTGGGGTGGCGGCATCGCCGTCCGTCACGAACTCGAACAGCAGGTGACGTGGGACGCGTCGACGGTCACCGAGGACACCTCGTTCGTCTGGCGGGCGGCCGCCGGCGAGGCGGTCAGTTTCGGCGTCGTCGACGCGCGCTTTCGCAACCAGGCCCCACCCTCGGTCGTCGCGCTGGTCCGACAGCGCCGACGGTGGCTCTCGGGCACCCTGGGCGACCTCGCTTCGCTCCCGCTCCGGTACAAACTGCTCGCGAACACCCGGACCGTCGCGTGGGCGTTCTCGCCGGTCGTCCCCCTGCTCGCGCTCGCGACGCTCCTGGTCCCCGAGAGCGCCCCCTCGCTCGGGACGTACGCGCTCGTCTCGGCGCTCCTGTTGAGCGTCCTGTTCGTCTACACCGCCGCGGGCGCACGAGCGTACCGCAAGCGCCCGCACGTCGCACTCGGCTTGCTGGTGCTCACGCCGCTGCTCGTCGTCGTCCACGCCGTCGGTGCGCTGTGGGGCGTGCTCCGACCCGTCGGGACGTTCACCGTCACCGAGAAGGTGACTCCGGAGACCCTCGAAGCGCGGCACCCGGACCTCGACGACGGGGCACTCACCGGCCACGTGGGCACCGACCGCCTCGTCCAGGCAGACGACTGACGGGCCGGACTCCTCGCCCGCGTAAATCCGCGCACGTATCCGTCGGTGGTGCCCCTGTACGACCGATGGAACGCTATCTCCTGTGGTCCGCGGTCGCGCTGGCGGGCTACACCCTGTTCACGCCACTGGCGAAACTCGCCACGGAGGACGCGCCCAGCACGGTCGTCGCGCTGGTCGCCAACAGCATCCTCGCGCTGTCCGCGCTCGCCGTCGTCGTCGCGACGGGCGAGTCGCCCGCCCAGTACCTCACGGGTGACACGCTGAAGTACGTCCTCGGTGCGGGCGTCTTCCTCACCGTCGGCATCCTCGCGTACTACCGGGCGCTCGCCCTCGGTCCGGCCAGCACCGTCGTCCCCATCTTCGGGATGTTCCTCGTCGGCAGCTCCGTCCTCGGCTTCCTGTTTCTCGGTGACGAGTTCACCGCCCGGAAGGGCGCAGGTATCGTTCTGGCCGGTGTCGCGGTGTATCTGACCGTCACGGGGTGACAGACCCGCGAGACAACGGAAGGGTTAACAGTCCAGTGGTCCACCCTCGACATGCGGGCCGGTGGGGTAGCCTGGTATCCTTCGGCCTTCGGGTGGCCGTAACCGCAGTTCGAATCTGCGCCGGCCCACTATTCATCCCGCATTCCACGACACGACGAGCGACGGCGACGCGTGCCGCGTCGGACGGCTGCCGGCCGTCACGCGACTCGCTGGTGCCGTCGGGTGAGGTACGCGATTCCGACGAGCGCGGGGGCAGCGAACAGTCCGACGACGACGCCGAGCACCGAGAGGAGACCGAGGCCGAGCCACCGGACCGGCGACGGCGACCAGTCGAAATCGGCGTCGGCGACGGCGCTGGCGTCCTTGTACAGTCCGCCGAGGAGGAGCGGCGACAGGCCGTACCCCGGCCAGAGCGTGAACAGGAGGAACACCGCGAGCGCCCCTGGGTCCACCTCGACCACGTGGGTGCCGACCTGCGCGACGACCGCTCCGAGCGCGATGGGGACCGTCGGTATCGCGACGGCGACCCACCAGCGAGACGGTGACGACATACGGGACGTTCTCGACGGGCGGTGATAGTTCGAACTGTGACCGACCGGGGACGCTCGGGGAGCGACAGTCCCATGCCGTGGAGTTTCCTACCGGCGACCGATGGCTCCGACCGGTTCACGCGACGCGACGCCACGCGACCCACACGGGTTCGACGAGAGCAGGAACGTTCTCGCCGACGTGCTCGGGAAGTTCGTCCCGCAGTGGCTCGCCCGCCGTTCGACGGCGGTGACCGTCACGACCGACCGCGAGACGTACCGCGTCGGTGAACCGGTCGAGTTCACGGTGACCATCGAGAACGGACTCCCACTCCCGGTCACCATCGCGACGCCACGGCCCCGCCTGTGGGGGTGGAGCGTGGACGGCGACCTCGAAGCGAGCGACGAACGCGTCTACGTCGGCGACTCGCCGGGGACGATGTCGTTCCGAGCGAGAGAGCGCAAGGTCGTCACCCAGACGTGGGACGGCCGGTTCAAACGCGTCGGCGAGCGGGCACGGTGGGTCGAAGCGACCCCCGGCCCCCACGAGATTCGAGCGTTCCTCGCACTCGACGGCCGTCGACCGACGGACGCGGTCACCGTCTACATCGAGGAGTGACCGTCGCCTCGACGACGACCACCAGAAGAGGGTCGTGTGGCGCTACCCGTCGAGTTCCCCGCCGGTCTCGTCCACGCCGTCGGCGTGGAGGTGACAGGCGGCGTAGTGTCTGCCGGTGCCGCGCTCGGCTTCGACTTCGTACTCGGGAAGCTCCCGTGCACAGGGGCTCTGGTCGGCGAACGACTCCCGGAGTAGCGACTCCGCGTCGTCCCACCGGGCGTCGAGGATGGCCTCGATGGCGCGCTCGACGACCGCCCCACCGTCGCCACCGGGGACGCCCGTCGGGAAGAACTCGTGGCGAACCCTGGTCTCGCTCTCGACTTCGAACGTCCGCCGCTGGACGGCGCGCGTGAACCGCCGAACCGCCGCCCACTCCTCCTGTGTGAAGTCGTACTCCGCAGGTGCGATGAGCTTCGGACAGCGCGTGCGGAACCGACAGCCCGATGGGGGGTCGATGGGTGAGGGGACGTCGCCTTCGAGGACGCCCCGTTTCCCACTCGCACGCGGGTCCGGCACCGGAATCGACTGCAACAGCGCCTCGGTGTAGGGGTGCTCGGGGTTCTCGAACAGTTCGTCGGTCTCGGCGAGTTCGACCAGCTGCCCGAGGTACATCACCGCCACCCGGTCCGAGATGTGGCGGATGACCGAGAGGTCGTGGCTGATGAACAGGTACGTCAACCCGAACTCGTCTTGGAGGTCGCGCATCGTGTTGAGCACCTGCGCCTGGATGGAGGCGTCGAGCGCGCTCGTCGGCTCGTCACAGACGATGAAGTCGGGGTTGACCGACAGCGCCCGCGCGAGGTTCACACGCTGGCGCTGGCCGCCCGAGAACTGGTGCGGGTAGCGGTTGTAGTGCTGTGGGTCGAGACCGACCTTCTCCAGCAGCATCCGGGCACGCTCCTCGCGCTCGCCCTCGTAGAGGTCGTGAGCTTTCATCGGCTCCTCGACGATGGGCCCGACCTTCATCCGCGGGTCGAGCGACGCCTGCGGGTCCTGGAAGATCATCTGCATGTCCTCGCGCATCGAGCGGAGCTCCTCGCCGCCGATGTCCGCGAGGTCGACACCCTTGAAGTACACCGACCCGGTGGTCGGTTCGAGCAGTCGCAACACGGTCCGGGCGAGCGTGGACTTCCCACACCCCGACTCGCCGACCAGCCCGAGCGTCTCGCCGGCGCGAATGTCGAAACTGACGTCGTCGACGGCCTTCACCACGTCGTTGTCGAAGAAGCTGCTCAGGATGCCACTCCCCTGTGTGAAGAACTTCGAGAGGCCGTCGACTCGGAGGAGTCGGTCGCCGGCTTCGGCGGTCTCGCGGTGCGTGACGGTCTCGCTCATGCGTCCTCACCCGACGCGTCGATGAGACCGCTGCCGAAGTCGTCGGTCGCCTCGGTCTCCAACGGTCGTGCGTCCTCGTAACCGATGGACTCGTACTTGACGCACGCGACCCGGTGGGTCGCCGTGACGGCCTCGCTGACGTCCTGTTCGGTCGGGTGGAACTCCCGACAGACGGTCCGGGCGTCCGGACAGCGGGTGTGGAACCGACAGCCCGAGGGCGGGTTGATCGCCTCGGGCATCACCCCGACGATGGGTTCGAGTTCCTCGACGGTCTGGTCCGGGCGCGGAATCGACTGCAACAGCGCCTCGGTGTAGGGGTGTTTGGTGTCGTGGAACAGGTCGTCGACGTCGGCGGACTCGATTATCTCACCCAGGTACATCACGTTCACCCGGTCGCAGATTTCCGCGACGACGCCGAGGTCGTGGGTGACCCAGACGAACGACGTGTCGTACTTCGCCTCGAGGTCGTGGACGAGGTCGATGATCTGGCCCTCGACGGTGACGTCGAGCGCCGTCGTCGGTTCGTCGGCGATGATGAGACTCGGTTCGCAGGCGAGCGCCATCGCGATGAGCACGCGCTGGCGCATCCCGCCCGAGAACTGGTGGGGGTAGCTGTCGTAGCGCTTGACGGGTTCGGGGATACCGACTTCGCGGAGCATGTCGACGGCGATCTCTCGTGCCTCGGCCGACCCGACGTCCCGGTTCAACTCGATGAACTCTCGAAGCTGTGCGCCCACCTTGAACACGGGGTTGAGCGCCTCCATCGGGTCCTGGAAGATGATAGCGATCTCGTTGCCACGGATCTGCTCGCGCATCTCCTCGTCGGTGAGCATTTCCTCGGACGGTCGTGGCTGGCCGTCCGGCCCCTCCTCGATGTCGACGATCTTCGTCCCCTTGTAGGTCACCGTGCCGCCGACGATCTGACCCGGGGTCTCGACGAGTCGCATGATGGAACTCGTCGCGACGGACTTGCCGGCACCGGACTCGCCGACGAGGCCGACGATCTCTCCTTCGTTCACCTCGAAGGAGATGCCGTCCACCGCACGGACGGTCCCCTCCTCGGTGAAGAACTGGGTCTGCAGGTTCTCGACTTTCAGTAGTGGTTCGTCGGTCATTAGTTGTTGATACGTGGGTCCAGCGCGTCTCTCAGACCGTCGCCGATGAGGTTGAACCCGACCACCGTCACGAGGATGGCGATGCCGGGCCAGATGCTGAACCACGGGTTCGGGAGCATGTACTCCTTGGAGTTGTTGAGCATCTGCCCCCACGAGGCGGTCGGTGGCTGTGCGCCGTAGCCCAGGAACGAGAGGCCGGCGATGATGAGGATGTTGACCCCGACCTGGAGCGTCGCCTGGACGAGGACCGGCGCGAAACTGTTCGGGACGACGTGTCGGAAGATGACGTTCCGGTCGCGAACCCCCGCCGAACGGGCCGCCTCGACGTAGTCCTCCTCGCGGACCGAGAGGACCCGCGACCGGATGAGGCGGGCGAACGACGGGATGGTGGCGATACCGACGCCGACCATCGCGAACGTCAGGTCCCGGCCGAACGCCGTCATGAACGCGATGACGAGCACGAGAAACGGGATGGCGTACAGCGTCTCCGAGGCACGCATGAGCGCGTCGTCGACCCAGCCGCCGTAGTAGCCGGCGACGGCCCCGACGACGGTCCCGACGACGAGCGCGATGCCCGTCGAGACGATACCGACGGTGATCGCGATGCGCGTCCCGTAGAACAGGCGGACGAGCACGTCACGGCCCCGGTGGTCGGTGCCGAGCGGGTGTGCCATCGTCCCCGGCTGTTCGGGGTACAGTTCGTTCGTCATGAACACGGGCGGTCGCAGGATCTGGTTGGTGCCGGGGTCGACCTCCGGGTTCACCCAGAACGTCTCGGCGAGCACGAACTGCTCGATACCGCGGTTCGCGAAGAAGGCGTACTGTCCGAGGAACCCGAAGAGGACGTCGTCGACGAAGGCGATGTTCGCGACGGTGGTCATGAACGCCACGATGACGAGGCCGGCGACCGCCGTCGGGTCGCGCTTGACCTGTGAGATGGTGTAGCGCCACCCGACGCGCGACTCGACGGCCGCTGGACCGTCCGTGTCCGGGTCGGTGTCGGTTTCGTAGGTTGCGTTGCTCATCTGTTACTCCGACCCCTCGAAGGAGACCCGCGGGTCGACGAGCGCGTACGAGAGGTCCGTGATGATGACGCCGATGACGAACACGAGGCCGAACACCAGCGTCGTCCCCATCACCAGCGGGAAGTCCTGGTTGTTTATCGCGGTGATGATGAGACGACCCATGCCGTTGATCGAGAAGACGGTCTCCGTGAGGACCGCCCCGCCCAGCGCACTCGTCAACTGGAGACCGACGAGCGTCAAGAGCGGAAGCTGTGCGTTACGGAAGGCGTGTTTGCGAACGATGGTGAACTCGCTGACGCCGTAGGCGCGTGCGAGCTTCACGTACTCCTCGCCGAGCACTTCGAGCATCGAGGAGCGCTCGATGCGCGTGAACGCCGCCATCTGGAGCGTCCCGAGTGTAATCATCGGCAAGACGAGGTGTTTCGCGGAGGTGGCGACCACCTGCCAGCGTGCGACCAACCACGACGCGTCCGGGTCGACGGCGTCGAGGCTCGCGGGGTCCGCCCACGGCAGGACGATGTTCGTCGCCGGGAGCCACCCGAGTTTGAACGAGAAGACGATGATGAGCATGAGGCCGATCCAGAACGACGGCGTGCTCACGCCGAACAGTGCGACGATACGCGAGACGTGGTCCGTCGGCTCGTTGCGGCGTTTCGCCGAGAGGATGCCGAGCGGGACCGCGGTGCAGAGTGCGAACGTGAACGACGAGAGCAGGAGGAACAGCGTCACCGGCAGCCGTTCCATTATCTTCTGGGTCACCGGGACGCCGTAGTAGATGCTCTCGCCGAGGTCCAGTCGGACCACGTCGGCGAGGTAGTTGACGTAGCGAACGTACAGCGGTTGGTCGAGACCGAACTTCGCGCGGATGGCGTCCGCTTGCTGTGCGCTCGGCGAGGGGCCGAGCATGATCTGGACCGGGTCGCCCGGAATCGCGTCGGTGAGGAAGAACGTGATAGTGACCACCCCGAGGAGGACCGGTATCGCCTGCAGCAGACGGACGGTCGTGTAGCGTAGCCGCCCCATCTACTCACCCCCCCAGTGGTGTAAACGTCTCTCGGTGGTCGTCAAAGTCGATTGATACATGAATGCGGTGTTGAAAGCGGTGTGGCCGCGGCGCTACTTGTCGACGGAGACGTTGTTGAAGTCCGTCGTCAGGGTGAAACTGTTCACCGGGTGGGACGTGAAGTCGCTCACGTAGTCTTTCACGCCGAAGCTGTTCTTCAGGTTGTACGCGGGCAGGTGCGCACGCTCTTCGAGGAGCGTGGTGATGCCCTCCTGGTAGAGCGTCTGGCGCTCCTCCTGGCTGTTGGTCTTGCGCGCCTGCACGAACTTCTCGGCGGCCTGCTTCCCCGCCTCGCTGTTCTCGCCCCAGTACGTCCCGTTGGTGACGCCGAGGGTGTCCTCGGTCCGACCGAACAGGTAGTAGGTGAACGCGTCGGGGTCGGGCGTCCCGGACCACCCGAGCGTGTACATGTTGTACTCGTTCTCGTCGCCCGAGACGTACTTGTCGAGGAACGCCCCCCAGTCGAGTCGCTGGACGGAGCAGTTGTAGCCGGCCTCCTTGAGGCCGTTCGACACCGTGATGCCGATCTGTTCACGCTTGTCGTCCGGCGGCACGATGACCTTGAACTGGTAGTCCTTCGAGACGCCGGCCTCCTCCAGCATCGTCGCTGCCTTGTCGACGTCCTTGTCGTGTGGAATCTCCTTCCACTGGTCGAGCGGCATGTTCCAGTCCTCCGCGATGGACTTCGGGAGCGGACTGTACTGCCGGACCCCGGTCGGTTCGACGTAGTTGCCCACCGCGGTGTCCATGCTGAAGGTGTAGTCGATGGCCTCGCGGACCTTGGGGTCCGCCGTCGGGCCGGTCTTGCAGTTGAACGCGAGGTAGAAGTAGCCGATGCCGGGCACCTCGTCGACGCTCGCGTCGCCGATGGCCTCGACCGTCGGGTACTGCTTCGGTGGTATCTCCTCGATGATGTCGTTCTCGCCGTTCTTGAGGGTCGTGACACGCGTCGTCGCCTCCTCGACCGGCACGAACTCGACCTCGTCGAGCATCGGTTTCGGCTCGTCCCAGTAGTCGGTGTTGGCCGCGATGCGCGCGTAGTTGCCCTCCTGCCAGCTCTCGAACGTGTACGGGCCGGAGCCGACGAGTGTGTCGCCGGCGTTGAACGCGTCCTTGTCCTCCTCGCGGACGCTCTTGGGGACGACGTACCACGTCAGCGTGTTCGGGAACGGCGCGTAGGGGTACTTCAGGGTGAACGTCACCGACTTCTCGCCGTCCGTCGAGATGGAGTCGATCATGTTCAGTTCCGAGGCGTTCTCGGTCTCCTCCTCGACGGGTGCGAGGAACGAGTACTTCACGTCCTCCGCGGTGACGGGGTCGCCGTTCGAGAACGTCGCACCGTCTTTGATGGTGACGGTGTACTCCGTCCCGTCGTCGTTGGCTTGGGGTTCGCCGTCGGCGAGCAGCGGGACGACGCCCGTCGTCTCGTCGTAGGTGTACAGGCCCTCGACGATGCGGTCGATTACCTGCGTCGAGGGGACGTCGTTCGCGACGAACGGGTCGAAGTCGAGCGGGCTCTTGACGAGCGCCATCTTCAGCTTGCCGCCGGAACTGCCCGACCCGGACCCGCCGCCACCGGAGCCAGTCGAGTCGTTACCGGACCCGCCGGACCCGTCGGAGCCGTCGGAGCCGTTCGTATCGCCCGAGTCGTCGCCGCCGAGACAGCCAGCGAGCGCAGCGGCACCTGCCCCACCGAGCCCCTGCAGGACGCGGCGACGGTTCGTGTGGAAAATGTTGTCTTCGTCTGTCATGGGTGTGTGTCTCTCTCCCGAGGGATACCCGAAAAACCGCTTAGCTATATAAAAATCTGACGGACGAATTCATATCCTAACGTTGACTAGACGATTGTTCATCAATTGAAGTTGACTGCACAAATTGTCGTTCGAATGTCCAGTCTCGCCGAACATGCGTCGGCCGGGAATACGGCGAGCGGCGACGCTGATCTCGTCGTGGCAGGCCGGGAGAGTCGGCGGAGGGACGGAGGTGCCGTCGGTAGGTCTGGGAGTACGGCGGGGAGTCTTCGCCGTGGCCGTCGTCGCCCGGTCGTCGGTCAGTCGTCGCTCAGTCGTCGGCGTGGGTCGCCGGCGGTTGGCCGAACCGTTTCGACCGGAAGTACGCCAGTTCGACGGCGACGGCGACGGCGCTGATGGCGACGACGGTGTAGAACACGCCGCGCTGTGCGCTGAACAGGTGCCAGAGCATCAGCGGGAGGAACGTCGCGGTTCCGACCAGGCCGATGGCCGGCGGGATGGCCGAGACGTCCTCGTGGTCGCGCTGGGTGAGCGCGAGGTAGCTCATCCCGCCGAAGACGACGATGAACGTCAGGGAGGCGAACGACGTGATGCCCTGGAGCGACCCGACGACGGTGAACGCCGTCGTCAGCGCTCCGAAGACGAGGACGATACGCGTCGGCAGCCCCGACCCCTCCTCGGGGTCGCCCGGCGAGTCGGCGTCGAGGACGTCCGGGAGCATCCCGTTGGCGATGAGACGGTCGGAGAACTGCGCGCTCGTGAACAGCGTCGCGTTGATGGCGCTGGCCGTCGAGAACAGCGCCGACAGCGAGATGACGAGGTGGCCGAGCGACCCGCCGAACTGCTCGGCGGCGACCGCCAGCGCCGTCTCGGGGTGCTCGGCGATGAGGTCGAGACCGACGAGGCTCGTCGTGACGATGGCGACGCCGATGTAGATGGCGACGGCCGTCGGAATCGAGACGAAGATGGCCTTCGGGTTGGTGTCGCTGTGGTCCTCGATGGTGGCCTGCGAGTAGAACAGCAGTTGCCAGCCCTGGAAGGCGACGAACGACACCGCGGCGGCCATCACCGCCGCAGAGAGCGTCGAGACGCCCTCGACCGACCGCGCCCCGGTCCGCAACTGGTTCCCGTCGAGGGCGTAGCGCAACCCCAGCGCGATGAACCCGACGAGGACGAGAATCTTGACGACGACGAGGACGATCTCGACCCAGTTCGACTCCTCGACGCCGACGACGTTGAGACCGACGAACGCGAGGACGATGGCCGCCGACAGCAGCGGTCGGAGCGGGACGCCGAACAGCGCCTCCTGGCCGACGATGTCGACCGAGTAGCTCCCGAACGCGTAGCCGTACATCGCCATCGACCCGATGTACCCGAGCAGGAGCGTCCACCCGGCCATCCCGGCGAGCGTCGAACTGTCCGCGAACCACTCCAGGTAGGTCGGCGACGCGCCCTCGGGGTCGCTCAACTGGTTCAGCTTGATGTAGGAGTAGCCGGCACACATCGCGACGAGTCCGGCGAGCGAGAACGCGAGCCACGACAGTGTCCCGGAGATGTTCACGACGACGCCGAGGACGGCGTAGATGCCTCCACCGATCATCCCTCCGAGCGCCATCGACACTGCACCCGTCAGCCCCAACGTACCGTCGGAGTCCGCCATTGGGCCGCGATTCTCCCGACCGACGGATAGTGACTGGGCTTGCCACAGTGGGTGGTGTGGTGGCCCGCCCGACTCCCGCTCGAACGAACCGGTTCCCTGGTCGACCGCGTGAGAGCGTCCGAGACCGTCGAGTTCTCGGGACTCTCCGTCGCCCGGGAGATGACAGATTAGGTCTCACGCGGCCTATCGGGGGTATGACCGAGGAGAGCGCGGTTCCGAACTGGGTCACGCTGGGGACGGACGAACGGGTCGAGTGGGTCGGACGGCCGAGTCCGTACCTCGTGAAGTACTGGCTGGCCGTCGCGGTGGGCGTGCTGTTGGTCGGTGCGCTCGTCTGGGTGCTCGTGCCGGCGGAGTGGCGCTGGCTCTCGTGGCCGGTGTTCGCCGCCGCGCTGGCCGTCGGTGGGTACGCTGTGGTCGCCTACCGGAGCGTCGTCTACGTCATCACCTCCCGGAAGGTGTACCGCAAGCGGGGCATCCTCCGACGGGACGTGACGACGGTTCGTCTCGACCGCATCCAGAACACGTCGTTCACACAGACGATGCTCCAGAAGCTCACAGCCTGCGGGGACATGACCGTCGAGACGGCGGGGTCGCACGAGGCGGAACTCACCTTCCGCTGTGTCCGCGAACCCGCGTCGGTCAACGGCCTGCTGTCGGACCGCCTGTTCGGGGCCGACTGGGACGACCCTCGCCGCGAGTCCGTCGGGACCTGACCTCTCGACGCCACCTGACCGTCCTCGGTCGATGCGCGACCGACTTCCGACAGACGCTCGACCCGCCTCGCCGGTCGGTGGTTCACTTTCACTCCGCACGCGTACCGTAGGGTTATCCCGCCAACCCCCCGAGGACGTCCATGACCGACCCCTCCGACCACGAGGTCGCCGCGGCCGCCGACGTCGCTGGCGAACGCGACGACATCGTCGCCGACGTCGAGGCCCACGCCGGGACCATCGCCCGCGAACTCGCCCTCCTCCAGGGCGGGGACTACGGCTCGGCGTCGTTCAAGACCAGCGCCGGCGAGTGGACCGTGAAGTACGAGGCCGGCGACCTGGAGTACCTCCGGTTCGAGCGCCGTTCGGGTCGCGAGACGTACGTCGTCTCGACGAAACAGCCCCCGGACGCCGAGGACCTCGCGGACGCGATGGAGGACTACGGCGCGTTCGTCCGTGCGTTCAACGACCACGTCTTCGCGAAACAGGGCGTCCTCGACGGCGTGCCGACCGAGTTCCCCGAGGTCGCATCCACCGCGGACGCCGTCGCCGAACGCGACCGTATCGTCGCCCGCATCCGCGAGACCTGCGACGCGATGGCCGACCAGCTCCACC
Source organism: Halomarina rubra (assembly GCF_023699475.1). GTDB lineage: Archaea > Halobacteriota > Halobacteria > Halobacteriales > Haloarculaceae > Halomarina > Halomarina rubra. The sequence continues at coordinate 30,476 of NZ_JALXFV010000008.1, forward strand.
GCTACGAGGGCGGCGACTACGGGACGTTCGCCGCTCGCGTCGCAGGGAGTCGCTGGGAGCTGAAACGCGAGGGGTCGACGACGTCGTACCTCCGGGTCGGCGGCCAGGGCGGGGAGTACCTCGTCTCGCAGTACCAGCCACCGTCGGCCGAGGCCGTCCGCGACAACGCCGCCGGGTTCGTCGAGTTCGTCGCAGCGTTCAACGAGCACGTCGACGACGTCGAAGCCGACCTCTCGCGTATCACGCTGTGAGCCGCGACTGACCCTCTCGACGAGCGTTCGCGTCGCGTGACACCCCCGCCCGTGCGACGGTCAGTTTGCGAAGGTTGAAGCGGCCCCCGCCGCCAGGTACCCCTGACCGAACGATGCGTGGAAACGCGAGTGCCGGGAGCGCCGAGGGGAGCGCACGCGGGGTATCGACGCCCGAGGAGTCCGTCGCGACGAGCGCGCGGGCGACGGGCGGTCACGTGGTCGTCGTCTGTGGTCTGCCGGGGGCGGGCAAGACCACCGTCGCCGAACGCATCACCGACCGTCTCGACGCGACGCGCCTCCGAACCGACGTCATCCGCAAAGAGCTGTTTCCCGACCCCGACTACACCGACGCCGAGTCGGAGGCGGTGTACGACGAACTGTTCGCGCGATGTCGCTCGCTCGTCGCAGACGACGACCCCGCCGTGCTCGACGCGACGTTCCGCGAGGCGGCCAAGCGCTCGCGCGCCCGTGGCGTCTCAGAGGCCGTCGACGTCCCGTTCTCGCTCGTCGAGGTGACCTGCGAGGACCCGGTCGTCAGAGAGCGCATCCGGGCGCGGACCGACGACGCCAGCGACGCCGACGTCGAGGTGTACGACATGTACCGCGACCTGTTCGAACCAATCGAGACCGACCACCTCGTCGTCGACAACTCCGGCAGCCTCGCCGAGACCAGGCGACAGGTCGACCGCCTGTTCGCCGAGCGGTGAGCGGATGCCCGACCCGCGATTCGACGTCCCGTTGTGTGGCCTCGACGTCGACGACGAGACGCGCTGTCGCCACTACCGCACCGAGCGCGACGTCGTCGCGATGCGCTTCGCGTGCTGTGACACCTTCTACCCGTGTCACGCCTGCCACGAGGCGTGTGCAGACCACGACGTCGAGCGTTGGCCCGCCGACCGGTTCGACGATCCCGCGGTGCTCTGTGGCGTCTGTCGCGAGACCCTGAGCGTCACGGCGTACCTCGACGCCGACCACGCCTGTCCCCACTGCGGGGTGGCATTCAACCCCGGGTGTGCGGCCCACGCCGACCGGTACTTCGCCGTGGAGTGAGCACGGTCGGTGACTGGGCGTCGAGCGCCACGAGTCGGCGTCGCTTTTATGCCGGCCCACACAGGTGTCGGTATGACGGTGACACCTCCCGACGACGACGCCGATGACCCCCTCGCCTGGACGACCGACGAGTCGTGGGTCGCCTACGACTGTCCGGGCTTCGAGATTCGCCACGACGAGGTGACGCTGCCCGACGGCACCGAGACCGACTTCGACTACCTCGCCGAACCGCCCGCCGTCCTCGTGCTGGCGTTCACGCCCGACGACGACGTGGTCTGTATCGAAGAGTGGCGACAGGCCGTCGGCCGGGTGAACTTCGGCGTCCCCGTCGGCTCCGTCGAGGACGACGACGTCGACCTCGCGACGGCCGCGAAACGCGAACTCACGGAGGAGACGGGCTACGAGGCCGAGCGCGTCGAACCGCTGGTGACGGTCGAACCGGCCAACGGCATCGCGAACTCGGAGTTCAACGTCTTCGTCGCGGAGGGCTGTACCCCCGCGAGCGAACAGGACCTCGACTTCGACGAGTCCATCAGGCCGACGACGGTGGCGTACGACGAGTTGCGCGAGGCCGTCGTGAACGGCGAGGTCCGCGACGGCCGGACGGTGCTCGCGGTCGGTCAGTACGAACTCGCCGGCGGACGGTGAGAGTGCGAAAACGGGAGTGAGACCTGTGAGGGCGCTCAGACCAGACGGTCTGCGAACCCGGCGGCGACCGGGATTCGGGGTGTCGCCCCCTGGTAGGCCCGAACGATGAGGTAGACCCACGCGACGAACGAGGCCAGCCAGAGGACCAACCCGACGAGCGTGAACACCAGCGAGAGGAGACTCCAGAGGACGAACCCCGCGGGGTCGAGGAAGCCGACTCCGAACAGCATCGTCTGGAACACGGTGAGGACGATACTCGCCCCGACGAGCAACACCGAGACGACCATGCTCTGGGCGGCGTGGAACCGGACGAACTCGTCGTCGCGTTCGAGCAGGTAGACGACGAGTCCGGTGACGAGTCCCAGGACGTACGACAGCGCCGCGAGGACGTTCGGTTCCAGTCCGGTCGCTGTCGAGTCGACGGCCGTGGCACGTTCTTGTGTTGCCATGACACAGTATCCTGCCACGGTGGATTATACCCAGCGAGCGACCCGAGTCCGGCTACTGCCACGCGTCTCAGGGACTGAATCGTCCGTATCAGGTGACGTACAGTTAAGTGTGTATACTGCCACCGATACTCATGGACGGCGTAGAGCGACTCGTCAGACTCGTCCGTAGGAGTCCCGTCCTCGCCGCGCTTCGGGAGGGGCCGCTGGACCGACGCGACCTCGAACAACGACTCGGGGTGTCGAAACCGACCGTCCTCCGGGCGACCGGCCTGCTCGACGAGTTCGGGTTGGTCGAGCGGGTCGGCGGACGGTTCAGGCTGACCGCGAAGGGGGCGGTCGTGGCCGAGGCGCTCGCACGGTTCCGACGAATCGAGCGCGCCGCGACCCGCCTCGGTCCGTTCCTCGCGACGACCGACTACGAGGTGGCCGTCGAGCACTTCGCGGATGCGACGGTGACGACCCGCCAGCCGGGCGACCCGTACCGACCCGTCCGGCGGTTCATGTCGCTGGTCGAGTCGACGGGCCGACTTCGGGGGTTCGACGTGGCGACCGTCGCGCCGGGGAACGTCGACCGACTCTACGAACGCATCGTCGACGGCATGGAGACGGACGTCTGTTACCCCGAAGGGCTGGTCGAGACCATCGTCGAGAGCGCTCCCGAACAGAGCGCCGCGGCCGCCGCCAGCGGCAACCTGACGCTGCGCGTCGTCGACGACCTCCCGTGTGGGTTGGCGCTGTTCGACGAGCGCGTCGGACTCGGCGGCTACGACCCCGAGACGGGGACGCTGGCGGCGTTCGTCGACACCGACGACCCGGACGCCTACGCGTGGGGCGAGCGAGAGTTCGAACGCTACCGGGCGGCGGCGACGGTGGTCGTCGGCGAGGAGTGAGCGACCGTGCGCGCCGCGCGTGTCGCGGCGCGGTCTCAGTCGAGCAGAGGTGCGTACTGGTCGAACACCGCCCGGTCGAAGACGAGTTGGACGTGCTCCTGGAGCCCCGTGTTCCGGTTTCGGGCCGACGCGACCGACGACAGCTCCGGGTCGGGGAGTGCTGCGAAGCGACTCGGGACGATGAGTTCGTCGGCCGAACTCCAGAGCGCGGCGTAGGCGACGCCCTCGGCCAACTGACCGTCGTTCAACGCGGTGAGGAACTCGCTGCCCGGACGCATGTCCCGCCCGCCGGGGGTGAGCGACCCGAGGTACGCCGCGTAGGTACCCTGGTGGGGCGTCCCGAGCGTGACGAGGTCGTCGACGTACTGCGCGCCGTCGAGCTTCTCGACACACCAGCGGGTGTCGAGGCCGCCCATCGAGTGCGCGACGACGTCCACCGCCGAGCCGTGCTCGTCGCTCACCGATTCGAGCGCCGCCTGCACCGCCGTCGCGTACTCCTCGGGGGAGTCGACGGTCGTCCCGGGAATCGCGCCGAGGTTCAGGACGTGAATCGCGTCGTCGGGGTAGCCGACGTCCCGGAAGTAGCCTCGGGCGACGTCCCACCACGGCGTCTCTCCGGTGTCGCCGTAGCCGTGGACGAGCACGACCGGCTCCGGACCGGGTCGGGTCGTCGCCCCACCGACGGCCGAGAGGCCCACCGCACCGGCTCCGACGGTCCCGAGTCCGCGCAACAGACTGCGTCTCGTTCGCCGAGTCATGTGTGCGACACGCAGGGACCGTTCCGAAAGGCGCTGGTGGGGCCGTCGCCCGGGTCTTCAAGTCCCCGCGGCACGCCGACCGGTGGCGTCCGCCAGCGCCCCCGGAACGCAACCCTTAGTGACGCGCTCGGGAAATCGCGGGTATGCGAGACCACTTCGAAGTGCGGACGTTCGACGCCGCCGGGCGCGTGGGGGAGTTGGAGGTCCCCCGCGCGGGCGTGACCGTCGAGACGCCCGCACTGTTGCCGGTCGTCAACCCCCACATCGAGACCGTCGCGCCCTCGGAACTCGAATCGGAGTTCGGCGCACAGATCCTCATCACCAACGGCTACATCCTGCTCCAGAGCGAGGACCTCCGCGAGGAGGCGCTCTCCCGCGGGCTCCACGACCTCTACGACTTCTCGGGGGCTATCATGACCGACTCCGGCTCGTTCCAACTCGCGGAGTACGGCGACATCGACACCGACACCCGCGAGATCCTCCAGTTCCAGCGCGACGTCGGGAGCGACATCGGGACACCCGTCGACATCCCGACGCCGCCGGACGCCTCTCGGGAGCAGGCCGAGAGCGAACTCGCGACCACCCAGGAGCGTCTCGAACTCGCCGAGACCGTCGACGTCGGCGACATGCTCGTCAACGCGCCCGTCCAGGGGTCGACGTACACCGACCTGCGCGAGCAGGCGGGTCGCCACGCCGCCGGCACCGACCTCGACGTGTTCCCGGTCGGTGCGGTCGTCCCGATGCTCAACAGCTACCGGTACGCGGACATGGTGAACGTCGTGGCCGCCGCGAAACGCGGCCTCGGTACGGACGCCCCGGTCCACCTGTTCGGCGCGGGCCACCCGATGATGTTCGCGCTCGCCGTCGCCGCCGGCTGTGACCTCTTCGACTCCGCGGCGTACGCGCTGTACGCTCGCGACGACCGCTACCTGACGGTTCGCGGCACCGAACACCTCGCGGACCTGGAGTACTTCCCGTGTTCCTGTCCGGTCTGTGCCGAGTACGCGCCCGACGAGGTGGCGTCGTGCGACGACGAGAGCCGCGAGCGCCTGCTGGCCCGGCACAACCTCCACGTCACCTTCGAGGAGATGCGTCGCGTGAAACAGGCGGTGCGGACGGGCAACCTGCTCGAACTCGTCGAGGTCCGCGCCCGCGGGCACCCGGCGATGCTCGACGGCTACCGCGCGCTGCTCGACCACGCCGACCAACTCGAACGGACCGACCCCGTCACGAAAGACGCGTTCTTCCACGTCTCCGCCGAGAGCGCGCGTCGCCCCGAGGTGTTGCGACACCACGAGCGACTCACACGGCTGTCGGTTCCCCCGGGCACCGACCTCCTACTCTCGGAGGGCGAGAAGAACGACGCCTTCGACGCGACGTGGCGACTCGCCCCACCGTTCGGCCCGTACCCGCGCCACCTCTCGGACTCCTACCCGCTGACCGCCGAACTCCCCGAGACGCTGTCGCCGGCGGCGTACCAGGCCGCGGCCGACGGCGTCCGCGCGCTGGCCGAGGCGAACCCCGAGGTGTCGGTCACCGTCGCTCACTGGCAGTGGCCCGACGGTGCGCTCGCACGTCTCCCCGACAGCGTGATCCAGCGTCCGCTCGGCGAGTAGCGAACTCACCCCAACACTATTGTCACGGTAACGACTGGTTTACCGCGTGTCCTCCACCACCACACTCGGGACGGTCGTCGGACTGGCCGCGGCCGCCGTCGGTCTCGTCGGGTACACGGTGTTCGGCTGGCGTTTCGACGGCACCGGTGGACCGCTCGTCACCGGTCTCGCGGCGGTCTGTGTCGTCGTCGCGGTCGTCCTGACGGTCCGAGACCGGTGAGCGATTGACGCGTCCTAACTAACCACCCATGTGCGCTACGGGCGCACATGGCACTGTACGCGCTCGACGACCTCGACGACGCCTACGCGGCGACGCGGAGCTTCCTGCTCCCGTTCGAGTGGCGACGCTGGCTCAGACTCGCGCTCGTCGCGTTCTTCGTCGCGGGGTCCACCGGAACCCCGTCCTCGCCGTTCGGCGGGGCGGGTGCTGGCTCCGACACCGGGTCGGGAGGGGAGTTCTCGGCCGCCGAGTTCGACGCGTTCGTCCAGACCCTCGAACCGTTGCTCCCGCTCCTCGTCGGCGTCGCCGTTCTGGGCGTCCTGCTCGCGCTCGTGTTCGGGTTCGTCGGGGCGGTGATGGAGTTCGTCCTCGTCGAGTCGCTCCGCGAGGACCGCGTCGCCGTCCGTCTGTTCTTCGCCCGGTACGCCGGGGCGGGCGCGCGACTGTTCGGCTTCCGTCTCGTCCTCGGGTTCCTCGGACTCCTCGGGGCAGCGCTCGTCTTCGGCCTGACCGTCGGTCCGCTCGTGGTCGGGGCCGACCCGGTGGTTCCACTCCTCACGCTCGTCGTGCTCGGACCGCTGTTCGTGTTGTACGCGCTGGCGCTCGGCGTCGTCGCGGGGTTCACGACGGTGTTCGTCGTCCCGGTGATGCTGCTCGAAGACCGTGGGGTGCTCGCGGCGTGGCGGCGACTCTGGCCGACGGTCCGGGACCAGTGGCGGCAGTTCGTGGTGTACGCACTCGTGGTCGTCGTCGTGCTGTTCGCCGCGGGTATCCTCGCGGGCATCGCCGTCGCCATCCCGGTCGCACTCGTCGGCGGAGCGCTGGCGCTCCTCGGCGTCGGTCTCGGCGTGTTCACGGGTGCGTTCACCGGCGGTCTGACGGTCGCGACGGGGTTGCTCGTCGCGGCGCTGGCGGTGCCGTTCGTCCTGTTCGTCCTCGCCGTGGTGGCGTTCGTGCAGGTGCCCATCCAGACGTACGTCCGGTTCCACGCGCTGTTGGTGCTGGGCGACGCCGACGAACGGTTCGACCTCATCCCCGACCAGCGCCGGTCGATTCGCGACCCCGGTCAGGGAGGGACGCCGGGTGCGACGGGCGCGGACTGAACGCCGGCCCGGCGGTCGCCGGTCGTCACTCGGGGTCGACGAACCGGTAGTCGCCGTAGCCGGGGTAGGCCGGACACCGGACGTCGACGAACGGCCCGGTCTCGACCAGTCGCTCGTGGGCGACGCGTCGGAACGCCGCGATGGCGTCGTCGACCGATTCTGCGGCGACCGTCGCCCGGAACGGTTCGACCTCCTCGACGCCCTCGCGAAGGACGAGGTCGAGGTCGGCCTCGAGGGTGTACTCGGTTCGTCCGCCACTGACTGCCACAGCGGCGGAGCGTCGGTCGTCACAGTCGCTCGGGGATGTCTCTGGTGCCGTCATGCGTACGGGGACCGGGGACGACGGACGTGCCGTTCCGTCGCCCTCGCGCCTCGTCGTCACCCATCCGACGGCAGGTATGAGTACTTTCCGTGTGTTACGACTTCGAGTGACCGTCCGTCATTCGGGACGCTCCGGCCCGAATCGAACGTCCGACGGCCTGTCGTCACCGACTCCTCGCTCAGACGAGCACCTGTCCGCCGTTCATCATGAAGAACCCCAACACCGCGAAGGCGATGCCCGAGAGCTGTTTGAGCAGGACGCGCCACCGGGTGGGTTCGCCCGTCTCGCCCCCGCGCATCCCGACGAGGTCCCAGCGGGTGTTGTGGAGGATGATACCGCGAGCGAACGTCGCGATGACGAGGCCGGCGGCGACGACGAACAGCGCCACGAACGCCGTCCCCCCCGCTATCGGGAGCATCGGCACGAACGTCCCAACGACGAGCGCGGTGGTGACGACGACGCCGGCGACCGCTCCGCGACCGTCGGACCGACCCTGGGTCCAGACTCCTCGACCGCCCGTCGCGTCCGCGTCGGTCCGGTTCGCGGCGACGCCGTAGGCGACGTAGCCGGACCACGTCGCGGCGAGGACGGCGACGCCCACGAGTAGGGTCGTCTCGGGGCCGAACGTCAGTTCGAGGGCCGACGCGGCCGCCTCGTCGAGCGTCCCCGGGTTCAGGTCGGCCGCCCGCGGTGGGACGGCGACGAGCCGTGCGACGGCGACCAGCGAGAGCGGGACGACGGCCCACGCGCTGTCGAACAGCGTCCGACCGAACCCCGCTCTTCCCGGGACGGCGACGACGTGGACGAGCCACGCCAGCAGCGGCCACCCGACGACGACGGCGACGAACGCGGTCAGTGCGTACCCGCCGACGGCCCTGGATGCGTGTGCGCCGAGGCTGCGGTCGACCCGCTCCGGTTGGGCACAGTCGGCGGGCGTCCCCTGGTCGAACGGGTCGTAGCCGTCGGGGTCGCACTGCCAGTCACCGGGGTACTCGGGGTTGTCGACGGTCACCGTGCCGGAGACGTCGGTGAACGCGCCGGCGACGACGCCGACGCTCACGGCGTGGAGGAGCGCGACGCAGACGACGAGACCGACGGCGAGTGCCGGTGCCGTTCGGCGGTCGGCAAACGTCTCGGCCGGTCTGAGGAGGTGTCCGAGAGGAGCGGGGAGAGCCATACGCTCCGTGACTGTCAGGACGGTAAATATCTCGTGGTCGGTCACGTCACATCGAAAGGCCCTGTACCCCCGACCACCGACCTCCGCCAATGACCGACTACTTCGAGGTCCACGAGCGCGACGGTCCCGCCCGACTGGGCGAGGTCCGACTCGCGGACCCGCTGCGGACGCCGGGGCTGGTCGACGAGGTACTCGACGACTCGGGGAGTCGCTGGCCCGAGGAACGCGACGTCCTCGACGGCGACGAGTCGACGCTGACCGTCCTTCCCCACCGAGCCTTCCCGGCGGGGACCGACGAGCGCGTCGCCGACGCGTTCGCCACCGACTACCCCGACGTCGAGTTCCCGAGCGTCGCCGTCGTCTCGCGGGACACGGCCGCCGACTACGGCGCGGACGCCTACGCGCTCTCGGAGGCCGCGGGTATCGCGGGTCACGCCGCGGCGTTCGTCGAGACCGTCCTCGACGTGCGCGGGGAGATTCCCCCCGACAGCGCGCTGTACTGCTCGGGACTCGCGACGCCCGCGAACGTCGCCACGCTCGCGTACGCGGGCGTCGACCTGTTCGACACCGACAAGGCGTACGTCCGCGGACTGGAGGGCTTTTACCTCACGACCGACGGCGAGGCGTTCCTCGAAGACCTCGACGAACTGCCGTGTGCCTGCGCGGCGTGCCAGCAGTCCCGCGAGACGTTCGACCACGAGGACTGCGCCGAGCACAACGTCAACGCGCTCCGCGCGGAACTCGCTCGCGTCCGCCAGCGAATCCGCGGCGGCCGCCTGCGCGACTACGTCGAGGGGCAGGCCCGCCACGAGGCGTGGCTGACCGCGACGTTCCGTCGTCTCGACCAGCAGTACGGCTACGTCGAACAGCGCACCCCCATCCTCCGCCGGGACGAACTGCTCGCCGCCAGCGACGACTCGCTCAAGCGCGTCGAGATACAGCGGTTCGCCGACCGCGTGACGAGTCGCTACCACAACCGCTTCGACGGGCCGCTCGTGCTCGTGCCGTGTTCGGCGCGCAAACCGTACGGCGACTCTCAGAGCCACGCACAGTTCCACAAGACCATCGGCTACCGCGGTCACAAGGTGTCGATGACGTCGCCCATCGGCGTCGTCCCGCAGGAACTCGAACTCACCTACCCCGCCCAGCACTACGACTCCGTGGTGACCGGCGAGTGGAGCGAGTCCGAAGTCGAGTTCGTCGCCGAGGTGCTCGCACGCTACCTCGACGCCACCGACTACCCCCGCCACGTCGCGCACGTTCCGCCCGGTGGGTACACCGACATCGTCGAACGCGCCGTCGAGCGCTGTGAATCGGACGTCGAGTTCGAGTTCACCGTCGGCGACCACCCCACGACCGACGAGTCGCTGGCCGCCCTCGACGAGACGCTGGAGGGCGAGGAACGCTACCTGAAACGCGAGCGCGAGCACAACACGGTGCGGGCCATCGCGGACTACCAGTTCGGCGCGGGCGGCGCGGTGGGCGAGGAGGGCGCGGCGGCCGGCGACGCCTTCTTCGACCACATCTCGACGGGTGGCCGGTACCCCTCCCTGCGCGTCAACAGCGAGGGCGAGCAGTGGGCGACGCTCGTCCCGCAGTACGGCACGCTGTCGCTCACCCTCGAAGGCGCGAAGCGCTGGGTCGACAGCGACGTCCCCACCAAGACCGTCGAGATCGACGGCTTCGTCCCGCAGGGCAGCGTCCTCGCACCAGGCATCCTCGACGCGGACGCCGACATCCGGGTCGGCGAGGAGGTGGTCGTCGAGGGACCGCGTGCGTTCGCCGTCGGCCGCGCGTCGATGGCCGGCGACGAGATGGTGCGCTCGACGCGAGGTATCGCCGTCGACGTGCGCCACGTCGAGGAACGGTAGCCGGACCGACTCCTCAGTCGGACCACCTGTCAATCGGACCACCCGTCGACGGCGGCGACGAGTGCCGGCGAAGCCAGTCTTTAGTGGCGTCTCACCGTACCACGACGCGAATGTGTCGAGCGACCGCCTCGGCCGAGCCTTCGTGACGGCCTCCGTCGTCGCCCAGTCCCCGGAGCTCCAGTCGTTCGTCCGGCAGTACGCCGACTACGGGCCGTTGCTGGCGTCGTTCCTCGTCAACACGCTCGGGACGTTCGGGGACAAGGGCCAACTCGTCGTCGTCACGCTCGCCTCTCGCTACGACGCGAAACGGGTGTTCGTCGGTGCGATGGGGGCGTTCTGCGTCTGGAGCGCGCTCGAAGTCGCGTTCGGCCAAGCGTTGCTCGGCGCGATTCCTCCGGGGGTGATGGGGCCGTTGACGGGCGCGCTGTTCGTCCTGTTCGGCGCGTGGACGGCCAAGAGCGCGTTCGACCGGACTCAGGTGGACCGGCGGGCGACGCCCTCCCGGACCGACGGCGGACTGGCGAGTGGGCTGTCGGGGCGCGTCCTCCCCGACGCGGTGTTCGCCCGAGTCGGCACCTTCGGGGGTGTGCTCGCGAGCTTCGTCCTCGTCGGCGTCGCCGAGTTCGGCGACAAGACCCAACTGCTGACCGTCAACCTCGCCGTCGTCTTCCCCGACGCGCCGCTGTCCGTGTTCGTCGGCGTCGTCGCCGCCCTCGCTCTCCGGACGGGTGTGGACGCACTCATCGGTGAACGCGTCGAGGCGTCCCTCCCGACGGCGGTCATCGAGGCGGGCGCGGCCGTCGTCTTCGTCGCGTTCGGCCTGTTCGTCCTCGGCGTACTCCCCGAAATCGGCCTCGTCGTCGTGCTCCTCGCGGTGCTGCTCGGCGTGGTCGCGTGGGGCCTCCGGGAACGTCGGACCGACTGACCGCCGACGCGCAGCGACCGCGACGGTACGAAGCCACCCTTTTTAGACGGTGGCGCGTCAGTTCCTCCCATGCAACCCGTCTCGCTGGGCGTCCCCCAGCCCATCATCGACTCGCTCCCGAGCGACGGCGAGGGCACCGCACAGGACATGCAACGGGCGGTCCAGGGCCTCGAAGCGCGAATCAACCGCGAGATCGAGGACGGCGACGACGAGGCGGCGGTGGCGTTCGTCACCGACGTCGTCGACCACCTCGAATCCCGGGCGGAGCGCTACGACGCGTTCGTCCCCGAACTCCGGGCGTGGGGGCAGTCACCCATCTACGCCATCGCGTGGCGCAACCTCCAGGCCGACCTCATCGGCCAACTGTTCTCCCACGACGACCTCGGCGACCGCATCGACCGCGAGCGCAACTACCGCATCGCCGAGGACGGCATCCGCCTCAGCGATATGTTCAAGGACTGAGACGCCGCCTGCTCGCGGTCGCGACCCGCGTCGCCCGTTCGCGCGCCGTGCGCTCTTCGACCGTCCCCCGACGTGACTCGCTGGCCCCACGCTTAACCGCCCGACGGGCGTAGGTCGTGGTAGTGAGTACACACCGGCGTGACACCGTCCTCCGGGTCGACCTGACCGCGGGGACGGTCGAGCGCGAACGCGTGCCCGAGCGCTGGCGACGGCAGTTCCTCGGCGGGAAGGGTCTCGGCGCACGCTACCTCTACGAGGACCTCGCCGCCGGGACGGACCCGCTCGGTCCGGACAACCTGCTGGCGATGGTCTGGGGGCCGCTGACGGGCTACCTCCCCGGCGAGTCGCGACTGGCCGTCGTCACGAAGTCGCCGCTGACCGGCGGGTTCCTCGACTCGTACGTGGGTGGGACGGTCCCCGACGCCCTCGCCGGCGCGCTCCCCGACTGTCTGGGCGTGCTGGTCACCGGCCGTGCGACCGACCCGACCACGCTCGTCGTCGCGGACGGCGACGCGCACCTCGAACCCGCGGACTGCTGGGGGGCGACGACCGACGAGACCGACGCCGCCTACGACGGCGCGGTCGCGTGTATCGGCCCCGCCGGCGAGCACCGCGTCCGCTACGCCACCGTCGCCACCGACGGTGGGGACCACCACGCCGGCCGTGGCGGTGCGGGGGCGGTACTGGGCGCGAAACGACTGAAGGCGGTCGTCGCTCGCGGCGACCCACCGAAAGTCCCCGAAGACCTCGCCGGCCTGCGCGACACCGCCGAACGCGAGTACCGCGAGAGTTCGACCGGCCGCTGGCACGCCGCCAGCGGGACGCTCGAGAGCGTCGAGTTCGCCGACGCGGTCGGCGCGCTCGCCACCCGGGGATGGCGCGAGTCGCGTTTCGAGGGCAGCGAGGCCGTCGGCGTCGCTGCGGCACGCGCGGCGGCCACCGACCGCGAGCGCCCGGACCGGGACACGCCGGGTGACTTCCGCGTCGAGACCGACGCCGGCGAGTCGGTTCCGCGCGGGGCGGCCGCGATGAGCCTCGGGGCGGGACTCGGCATCGACGACTTCGACGCCGTCGCGGCGCTCGGTGCGACCTGCGACCGCCTCGGCATCGACGTCATCGACGCGGGCAGTGCCGTCGCGTGGGCGGTCCGCGCGAGCGAGACCGGGGCGCTCGACCGCTCGCTGTCGTTCGGTGACGCCGAGGCCGCCCGCGTGCTCGTGCGGGCCATCGCCCACCGTGACGGCGACCTCGCGGACACCCTCGCGGACGGTCTGGACGCGGCCGCCGAGCGCTACGGCGGGCGCGAGGTCGTCCCGTCGGTGAAGGCCATGGCGTTGCCCGCTTACGACCCCCGCGACGCCCCGGCGATGGCGCTCGCGTACGCGACGAGCGACCGGGGAGCGTGTCATCGCCGCGCCCGGCCCATCGAGACCGAAGCGTTCGACGGGGGGACGTGGAGCGACGCCGACCGCGTCGACCGCGTCGACCGGGCACAGACCGCCCGCTCGGCGCTGTGGAGCCTCGTCGTCGACGACTTCGTCGGCGAGACGGTCGACGACCTCGGCGCGTCCTGGCTGCAGGCGCTCGGCGACGACCACGACGTCGCGTCGCTGAGTCGCCTCGGCGAGCGCGTCTGGACGCTGACGCGCCTGTTCAACGTCCGGGAGGGGTTCGACCGACGCGACGACCGCCTCCCGCCGGCGCTCACCGTCGCCGCGGCCGGCGGTGACGACGCGCTCGACCCCGAAGCGTTCGAGGCCCTCCTGTCGACGTACTACGCCGCCCGTGGCTGGGGGCCACGCGGCCGGCCGACCCGCCGAACGCTCGCACGTCTCGACCTCGCGGGGGTCGTGGACGCGGTGACGCCGCTCGACGACCGCGCGGTCGGTGTCGACCGGCCCGCCGACGACTGAGAGCGAACGGGCGCTCGGCCCGATAGGACCCGAGACGGCCCGGCACGACGACCGCGCGGGCGTACGGGATTTATGACCGTCCGCGACCTTCTCCGGGCATGGATGTCGACCTGCGGTTCTTCGCCACGTTCAGGGAGGCGGTGGGACAGAAGAACATCACACGGGCGTTCGACGACGGACTCACCATCGGCGACCTGTTGGCGGCGCTCGAGAGCGAGTTCGACGGGTTGGAGGGAGAACTGCTCGACGACACGGGCGACATCCGCCCGCAGTTGAGCGTCCTGAAGAACGGTCGCGAGGTGCTCCACATCGACGGCACCGCGACCGAACTCGACGACGGCGACACGGTGTCGGTGTTCCCGCCGGTGGCGGGCGGATAGATGCAGGTCGAACGCTCGTTCCGCGGCATCTCGAAGCGACTCGCGACCCACTACCTCGAGAACCTGGGCGGCGAACGCGTCGACGGCGACCCCCAGGGTGAGGGGCCGGTCGACGTCGAGGGTGGGGACTGGACGGCGACGCTCACCGACGAGAAGGTGACCGCGGCGGGGTCGTTCACACTGACGGAGGTGACCGTCGTGTTCGAGGGCGAGGAGGCCGCACTCGACGGACTGGTCGACGACTTCGCCCAGAAGGCGATGCGCGCGGGGGGATGAACGGCGACCCCATCGACGGGCCCGCACTGCTCCTGGCGGCCGCGAAGGCCAGCGTCGGCCCGCAACTCCTCCCCGACCTCGTCGACCACGTCCAGGCCGACCTGGGAGAGCGACTCGACGACTACCGCCGTCGGTACGAACTCGTCGACGAGACCGACGACGCCTGCGTCTTCCTCGTCGAAGCGGGGCACTGGGAGACTCTCGGTGACCGTCTCGGCCTCGACCGGCGCGAACGCGACGCGGTGAAACGCGCCCACGAAGAACACCTCCGGCGGGTCGGTGAACGGACCGAGCGCCGCGAGGAGTTCGAGACCGCACTCGAGATCCGCGAGTGCGTCGTCGTCGGCAGAGCCGTGGCGAACTGACGGCACGTCAACGCTTTTGCCAATCTCCACCGAACGAGCGGTATGTCGGACACCGTCACCGTGACCGTCGACGGGCGCGACGAACGCGCGCCCGACGTCGCGGTCGCCGTCCTGCTCGTCCGGACTGCCGACGCCGACCTCACCACCGCCCGCGAGGGGACCGACCGTCGAACCGAACGGCTGTTCGAGATTCTCGCCGACCGCGGCGTCCCCGACGACGCCGTCCAGACCGCCAACTACCGGGTCACGCGAGAGCGCGACCACTCGGAACGACCGCCGGTCCCCGGCGACTACGTGGTCACGCACCGTGTCGTCGTCGAGACGCCGGCCCTCGACGGCGTCGGTGACCTGCTCGCCGACTGCATCGACGGGGCGGCGACCGAACTCTCGTCGCTGACCTACTCGCTCCTGACGCCGACGGAACGAGAGGCCCGAGTCGCCGCGCTGGACGACGCGATGGCGGTCGCACGCACTCACGCCGAGGCGCTCGCCGCCGCCGAACAGCGGTCGGTGGGGGCCGTCGAGTCGGTGACCGCTGGCGACCCGGAGACCGTCGAACCACGGACCGTCGAGGCCGCACAGGAGTCGGGGACGACCCGTGTCGGCCCTCGTCCGGGTCCCGTCGAGACGACGGTGTCCGTGACGGTCTCCTACGAACTGGTGTGACCGCGGTGTTGCCGACGGTCACTCCGGGGTCGCGTCCTGAACCTCGATGACGACGGCGTGGTCGACGTACTC
Source organism: Halomarina rubra (assembly GCF_023699475.1). Classification (GTDB taxonomy): domain Archaea; phylum Halobacteriota; class Halobacteria; order Halobacteriales; family Haloarculaceae; genus Halomarina; species Halomarina rubra. The sequence goes on from NZ_JALXFV010000008.1 coordinate 45,890, forward strand.
CGTCTCTCCACCCGCGGTCCGCAACTGGACCATCGCGCCCGGCAGCCCGTCCTCGTCGGGGTAGTCCTGTGGGACGGACACCGCGGTGACGTCGTCGTAGCTCACGGCCTTCCGCAACAGGGTCTCCCCGTCGACGTCGACGCGCTCCCACGTGTCGGTCTCCAGGCCGTCGACGTCGAAGTAGTCGCTCGAATCGCGGTCCGGGTCGACGTCGCCGTCGGAGCGAACCGTCTCCTTCGCGTCGTCCTCGCGGTACTGGTGCAGGTAGACGAGCATACCCCTCGTCACTCGTGCAGGCGAGTTAACAGTTGGCGCGGCAGGGGCCGGGTAGTCGCTCCGATGTCGGATGTCGAGGACGGTCGTCGACGACCGTCACCGGCGACTGTCGCCCCTCAGCCGTCCGACGGCGTCGGCCCCACGACGAGACTGGAGAAGACGCCCGCGAGGTGGCGGTCGACGCGTCTGACCGGCAAGCCGGCCTCACGGACGAGCGCCTCGGGCGACTGGTTCCACCGACAGCCCATGTTCTCGAAGTGCCGCGGGGCGAGTCGGTCCTGGCCCCACGCCAGCGGTCGGACGCTGGAACGGCCGTGCTCGAACAGGAGCAGCCGACCGGAGGGTTTGCAGACTCGCGCCATCTCGGCGAGTGCGTCGACCGGGTCCGGGAACGTACACGTCGAGAGCGCGGAGACGACGGTGTCTAACGCGTCGTCGTCGAACGGGAGGCGCTGGGCGTCGGCGTGGGCGAACGTCACGTCTCGGCTCAGTGAGGCGGCCTCGCGTCGTGCGCCGTCGAGCATCGGTCCGGAGAGGTCCACGCCGACGACCGAACAGCCGCCGGGGACGTGCCGGAGATTCGACCCCGTTCCGCAGGCGACGTCCAGCACGTCGCCCTGAGCACGGGTGAACAGTCGTCGTCGGTAGCGACCCACGAGTCGTTGTTCGAGGTCGTCGAAGCGCTCGAACGTCTCGGCAGCGTCCGCGTAGATGAACTGGAGTTCGTCGGGGGGTTTCGCCGGACGGTCGTGTCGCTGACTCATCACCGGAGATGTGCCGCGGAGGGACAAAGCGGTTCGCTCCGTCGGCTACCGTCCGAGAGTGGTCGGGTCGCCGCCGAACGTGACCCGGACTGCCCGACCCGCGCTCGGTAGTTCCGATGGCGTCCCTCCGGGCATCGGAACTGTGTTATCGTACAACAATTGTCGCAATTCCTAAGTGTCGTCGGCGTGAACCCTCGGGCGGATTCACCGCAGTACGACTCGGAGGCGGGGGCGTCGTCGACGCCCCCCGTCGGTGTGGTGGGTCCACGTCTTGGGGGGTCGAGTGCCTCTGACAGCCTTCTTCCCCCTTCTCTCCGAGACCGACACTCCCACAGCGACCGGCGGCACCGCTCGTCGAGGCAGCGTGCGAAAGAACGTGAGTGGTCGGGTGTGGCCGTGAGCGTCGACTCAGTCGTCGCTCGGGGCGGCCGTGCTGTCGCCCGTGGAGACGCCGGTGCCGGGGCCGACGTCGATGCCCAGTTCGTCGAGCTTCTCGTCGGGGACGACGCCGTCGACCCAGCCGCGGTGCTCGTAGTACTCGGCTTTCATCTGGTCGAGTTCGGCGAGCTGGCCTTCGCTGGCACCCTGGCCGGGGATGGCCTCCTCGTGGCCCTCCACGAAGCGGTTCGGGAGCGTGTCGTCGCTGCCGTCGAAGCCCGCGAGGTTGTTGTAGTAGCGTTCGAGCGTCCAGACGCGCTCGCCGGCCTGCATCAGTTCGTCCTCGCTGACGTCGAGACCCGTCATGCCGTTGTACTGCATGACGTACTCCTCGATGCCCTCCGCGAACGCGTTGAACTTGCAGATGTCGAACGAGTCCGAGATGGCGTGGAGGTCCTGGAACGCGGCTGCGAGCGCGCCTTTGCCCTCCGGTTCGTAGGGGTCGACCTTCTCCGGGATGCCGAGAATCTCGGCGGCGGGCGTGTACGCCCGCAGGTGGCACGCACCGCGGTTGGACGTGGCGTAGGCGATGGCCATGCCCTTCATGCAACGCGGGTCGTACGCCGGGATGGTCTGGCCCTTGACTGCCAGCGAGTTCGACTGCGCGTCGAACTCCTCGACGAGGTGGTTCGAGCCACCGCCGAGGTGGGTCGCGAGTTCGCCCTCCGCGTGGGCGATGTCCTCGATGAGGTCGATCATGTGCTCGACGTCACCCCAGTCGATGGAGTCGTCGAGACCGTCCAGCTTGCCCTGCTCGGACATCTCCATCGCCATGGCGAGCATGTTGCCCGTCTCGATGGTGTCCATCCCGAAGCGGTTGCACTGGTCGATCATCACCGCGATGGCGTCGCGGTCGTCGTGTCCCGAGTTCGGCCCGAGCGCGTACGCGGACTCGTACTCGTAGGACTCCATCCGGACGTTCATCTCCTCGCCCTTGTGCGAGTGGGTCACCTCGACCTCCTTCTTACACGCGACCGGGCAGGAGTGACAGGTCGGTTCGTCGACGAGGATGTTCTCGCGGACGTTCTCCCCGGAGACGCGCTCGGCGTCGATGTCGACGCCTTCGGAGTTCGCGTACGCCGTCGTCGAGGTGTACTTCCCGTTCTTCGTCGGGAGGCCGTCCATCTCGTCGGTCGGGTTCATGAGGACGTTCGTCCCGTACAGCGAGAGACCACCCTCGTTCGGCCCGGTGACCTCCGACTCGCGGATGACCTGCATCGCCTGCTGGTGGCCCGTCTTGAACGTCTCGGGCTCTTTGGGCTTGGGCATCTTCGTCGTCGACTTGACGACGATGGCCTTCAGGTTCTTGTTGCCCATCACGCAGCCGGTGCCGCCACGTCCGGAGGCACGGTCGTCCTCGTTGACGATGCAGGCGTACTTCACGCCGTTCTCGCCACCGGGGCCGATGGCCATGATGGACATGTTCTTGCCGAACGAGCCGTCGCACTCGTCTTCGAGTTCGTCTTTCGTCTCGTGGACGTCCCAGCCCCAAATGTCGCGGGCGTCACGCAGTTCGACCTCGCCGTCCTCGACGAACGCGTACACCGGGTGTTCGGACTCTCCTTCGAACAGCAGGCCGTCGAACCCGGCCCACTTGAGGCGTGCGCCCGACCAGCCACCGTGGTGCGAGTCGGTGACCGTGCCGGTGAGCGGGGACTTCGTACACACCGCGATGCGACCGCTCATCACCGTCTGGGTGCCGGTGAGCGGTCCGTTCATGAACGCGAGCAGGTTCTCCGGACTCTCCGGGTCCACGTCCGGACCCTGGTCGAAGACGTACTTCACGCCGAGGCCGCGCGCGCCGATGTACTTCCGGGCGTCCTCGTCGTCGATGCTCTCGTAGTTGACGTCCCCCGAGGAGAGGTCGACCCGGGCGACGTGATCTTGGAATCCACCTAGTTCAGTCATGGCAATTGTTGACAGTTACTGTTGGCTCCCGACGCTGTTAGACCTTGACACGTACCCGTAACTGGTTTCGGTTACGAGGAGTGGAATCGCCTAACGTCGCTCGGGTCCTCCGGCTGGTACCACACGGATGTACGCGAACGAACCGGACGGAGCTACCGACGCCGCTCGTGGGCCGAGACTCCGGGCCGCTCGCTCCCGACGACCGCGCGCAGGGTTATGCGGTCGGCGGTCGTGACGGGGGTATGAACGGCCCGGATTCGCGGCGACGCGCCCGTCGCCGTGCCGGAGTGGTCGCGGGAGTGGTCCTCGTCACGTCGCTGGTCGAACTGCCCGACCGGGGGCCGCCACCGCGGGACCCGCTCGGGGTCGCCGGCGTCGACAAGTGGGCACACCTGTTCGGCTACGCCGTCCTCGCGCGGACACTGGCCGCCGCCGTCGACGCGCGCTCGTGGCGCTCGCAGGCGGGCGTCGTCTGTCTCGTCACCGGCTACGGCGCGCTTCTGGAACTGCTCCAGCGCTCGCTGGGGGGCCGCCTGTACGAACACGGCGACGTGCTGGCGAACGCGCTCGGGGCCGCCCTCGGCGTGCTCGCGCGGCGGGCGGCGCTGGCCGTCACCCGACCGGATGGCTTACCCACCTCCGACCGCTGAGGGGCGTATGGTCGGAGTTCGGTCGGTCGCGCTCGCCCCGCGGACGCGCGTCGCGAGCGTCGGCGTCGTCGCCGTCGGCATCCTCCTCGCGTCGGTGGTCGACCCCGGAAGCACCGGGGCCGCCGGTTCGACGCCGTCGTTCGACCCGCCCGGCCCCTTCGGGGTCGACAAGTGGGTCCACGCGGGGAGCTACGCCGCCCTCGCACTCGTCGCGACGTACGCGTTAGCCGCTTGGACCGACGTGACCCGCTGGGGGACGCTCCTCGCGGTCGTCGCCGTCGTGGCGCTCTACGGCGTCGGTATCGAGGTAGTGCAGGCGACGATTCCCGCGCGGTCGTTCGACCTCGTGGACATGGCCGCCAACGCGACGGGCGCACTGCTCGCGGCCGCCGGGTGGTCGCTGTTCGCCCCTCGGACCGCCGGAGCGTCGCCGGGTGTGTCGGATAGCGACTGACCCCCGAGACGAAGGCGCTTTACCCGCCCGTCGGCTACGCCGGGCCAATGAGCACGCCCGACCCCGAGGTCTACGAGGAGGGCCGCGGGATGGACGCCCACAACGCCGTGATGCGCGAGGTCCGCTCGCGCAACGACCGCACCTACGACCCCCGCGAACCCACCCGCGTCTGGCTGGACGAGGACAACACTCCCTCCGGAGTGAGAACTTCGCTCACCATCATCCTCAACACCGGTGGCTGTCGCTGGGCACGCGCCGGTGGCTGTACGATGTGTGGCTACGTCGCCGAGAGCGTCGACGGCGGCACCGTCGCCCACGAGGACCTCATGGCGCAGGTCCAGTACTGCCTCGACCACGAGGAAGAGCGGGGCGACGAACCAGCCGACCTGATCAAGATCTACACCTCCGGGAGCTTCCTCGACGAGCGCGAGGTGCCCGCCGAGACCCGCGACGCCGTCGCCGAGACGTTCGCCGACCGCGAGCGCATGGTGCTGGAATCGCTCCCGGACTTCGTCGAACGCGAACGCCTCGCTGACTTCACCGACCGCGGCATCGAGACCGACGTCGCCATCGGCCTGGAGACCGCGACCGACCGCGTGCGTCACGACTGCGTGAACAAGTACTTCGACTTCGCCGACTTCGAGGAGGCCTGCGCGGAAGCCGAGGCCGCCGGCGCGGGCGTGAAGGCGTACCTGCTGATGAAGCCGCCGTTCCTCACCGAGTCCGAAGCCGTCGAGGACATGAAACGGTCGGTCCGACGCTGTGCGGACGTCGACGGCTGCCACACCGTCTCGATGAACCCCACCAACGTCCAGTCGTACACGATGGTCGAGGAGCTGTTCCACGCCGGCGGCTACCGCCCGCCGTGGCTCTGGTCGGTCTGTGCGGTGCTGGAGGAGACCGCAGACGTCGACGCCATCGTCGTCTCCGACCCGGTCGGCCACGGCTCGGACCGCGGCCCGCACAACTGCGGCGACTGCGACGACCGCGTCCAGCGCGCCGTCAAGGACTTCGACCTCCGGCAGGACCCGAGCGTGTTCGAGCAGGTGTCGTGTGACTGCGAGACGACGTGGGAGGCCGTCGTCGAACGCGAGAAGAGCTTCGGGATGCCGCTGGCGCGCTGAAACGGCGCTCTCCTTCGACTCACGGTTCGCTCTCGAACACCAGGCAGTAGCTGTGGTCGTAGCCGTTGCCGTACGCCCCGTCGGACGAGTCGGACGGCTGCTCCCACGTGACGACCACCTCGCCCTCGAACCAGAACCGTTCTGCCACCACCTCGGCGACGTCCCACGCGAGCGTCGTCACCGCCCCCTCGAACCGCAGGTTCGCCACGTCGACGAGGACGTGACCTCCGTCCCGAAGGACGTCGTCGACGTGGCCGAACGCCCGGCCGAGGTCCGCGAGGTAGTCGGCGTACTCCCCGCCCGGTTCGGTGTAGTTCGTCAGCGGGTCGTGTTCCGCCACCTCGATGGTGTACGGCGGCGACGTGAGACAGCAGTCGACGGGTGGGAGGTCGCCGTAGCTCGCCGCGTCGAGCGCGTCGCCGCGGACGACCCGCTCGGGACGGTCGACTCGCTCGCGGACGAACGCGGCACGCTCGGGGTCGTACTCGATGCCGTACGCCTCCCGCCCGAGACGCTCGGCGACGCGGAGCGTGGTCCCGAACCCGCAGAACGGGTCGAGCACGACGTCGCCCGGGTCGGTGAACGCCCGGAGGAAGTGCTCGACGAACGCCTCGGGCGTCCGGACGTCGTCGTCGGCGAACCGGTCGGGCAGGGTGGACTCGTGGTCGTAGGTGAGGTGGAGGTACGACTGCATACCCCGAGAGGGTGGTGCGGCGAGAAAAACGCGGCGACGCTACCGGTCGACGCTCTCGCCGCCGCGGCCCTCGCCCTCGGCGAACCGGGTCGCCCCCTCGTCGGCCGTGGCGAGGGCCTTCGTCCCGTGCCAGGCCTCGACCTTCAGGCCCGTCTCCAGTGACTCGCCGAGACCGTCGTACAGCGCCGCGCGGTCGCTCTTGACCGTCGTCTGGGGGTGTGCGGCGATGCCCGCCGCGAGTTCGCGAGCGGCGTCGAGCGCCGTTCCGGAGTCGACGACGCGGTCGACCAGCCCCCAGTCGTGGGCTTCGGCGGCGTCGACCGCTCGTCCGGTCAGAATCATGTCGAGCGCCCGTCCCCGCCCGACGAGTCGTGGGAGGCGCTGCGTGCCGCCGTCGACCAGTGGGACGCCGAACCGCCGTTCGAAACAGCCGAACGTGGCGTCCGCGGCGGCGACCCGCAGGTCACACCAGAGCGCGAGTTCGAGGCCGCCGGCGACGGCGTGGCCCTCGACGGCCGCGACGGTGGGTTTGTCGACGCGCATCCGCGAACAGCCGAGCCACCCCTCCTCTCGGTCTTCGAGGTCCATCTGCTTCAGGTCCGCGCCGGCACAGAAGTCGTCGCCCGCCCCCGTCAGCACGCCGAGGAGCGCCTCGTCGTCGGTGTCGAACCGTCGCCACGCGTCGCGCAGGCCGAGGGCGGTCCGGTCGTCGATGGCGTTGCGGGACTCGGGGCGGTCGACGGTGACGACGGCGACGCCCTCGTCGCGCTCGTAGCGTACGGTCTCGTGGTCGAACGGGACGGCCGGGTCGGTGCGGTCCCGGCTGTCGTCGGTGGGGTCGGTCATGGTGCATCCCCACTGGCGACCGACAAGAAGCCTCGCCCGTGCTCCCCGATGTTTCTGTCGGGCGAGCGACTTTTGTCACCCCCCGACGTCGTGGCGTCCAATGACCGTCCCGGACCCGGCGGCGAGCGAGGCTCTCGTCGTGCTGTTCGCGCAACTCGCCGTCGTGCTGGCGCTGGCGACGGGGCTCGGAGCGCTCGCGCGCCGCGGTGGCGCGCCGCCGGTCGTCGGCGAACTGCTGACCGGCGTGGTGCTCGGTCCGTCCATCCTCGGGTTGGTCGCTCCCGGCGTCTACGCGGCGCTGTTCCCCGAGGACGCGACGACGCTCCTGCTGGGCGTCTCGTCGGTCTGTCTCGTCGTGTTGATGACCGTCGTCGGGTTCGAGACCGACCTCTCGGTCGCCCGCGCTCGTCCGGGCCAGACGCTGCTCGTCGCAGCGGGGAGCGTCGTCGTCCCGTTCGCGCTCGGTGGGGCGCTCGCGTTCGTCGCCCCCGACGCCGTCCTGGCGAACCCGGACGCTCGCCTGCCGTTCGTCCTGTTCGTCGCCACCGCGATGAGCATCTCCGCGATTCCCGTCGTCGCGCGCATCCTGCTCGACATGGGCCTGCTCGACGCACCGTTCGGCCAACTCGCCGTCGCCGTCGCGCTGGTCAACGACACGCTGGGGTGGCTCCTGCTGGCGGTGGTCGCCGGCATCGCGACCGGGAGCGGCGACGCCCTCGCCTCGCTGCCGGGGACGCTGCTGGCGCTCGCGGGAGTGCTCGTCGTCGCGCTCACGGTCGGTCGGTGGTTCGCCGCCCGACTCGGGTCGGTCGCCGACAGCGTCGCGCTCCCGACGGTCGTCGCGCTCGCGCTCGGGGCGGGCGCGGCGACACAGGCACTCGGCGTCGAGGCCGTCCTCGGAGCGTTCCTCGTCGGAGCCATCGCCCGCGACCGCTCGACGCTCGCACCCGAGACCCGCGAGGCGCTCGAGTCGGTGACGCTGGCGATGCTCGCGCCCGTCTTCTTCGCCGTCGCGGGCCTGCGCGTCGACCTCGGAGCGCTCGCGGACCCGACGGTTGCGCTCGTCGGTCTCGTCGCGTTCGCCGTCGCCGTCGTCGGGAAGGTGGTCGGGACCGTCGGCGCGGCCCGTCTCGCGGGCATCGACCGCCGCGAGTCGCTGGCGCTCGGAGCGGCGCTCAACGCTCGGGGTGCGATGGAGATCGTCGTCGCCACCGTCGGCCTCCGTCTGGGCGTGCTCAACGAGGCCGCCTACGCCATCGTCGTCTGCATCGCCATCGGGACGTCGGTGATGACGCCGCCGCTGGTCCGGTACGTCTACGGCGTCTCGGATACCGACACCGGACCGGTCGGGGACTCGACGGTCTGAGTCGCGCCGTCGTCGAGAACGGTGGGAGAGCGACGCCTGCGGGAGAACGACGTGTGGGGAGCGGCGTCTGTGGGAGAACGACGTCGGCGAGTGAGGGTCGCCGACGAGACGACGTGGTCAGTGGGAGAACCCGCGCAGCACGCCCTGCCCGTCGGTCCCCGCGTGGAGGTCCGGGAGCGTCGCGCGCTCGGGGTGGGGCATCAACACGGCGACGGTGTCACGCTCGCCGAGGACGCCCGCGACGTTGCCCGCCGAGCCGTTGGGGTTCGCCATGTCGGTGACGTCTCCCTCGGCGTCGCAGTATCGGAACAGCACGCGCTCTTCCTCGTCCAGTCGCGCGAGTTCCTCGTCGGTCGCCTCGAAGCGCCCCTCGCCGTGGGCGATGGGGAACTCGACGACGTCGCCTTCCTCGTAGGCGGCCGTCCACGGCGTGTCGGCGTTCTCGACGCGCAAGTGGACGTGTTCACACTGGAAGCGGGCGCTCGCGTTCGTCGTGAACGCACCGGGGGTCAGCCCCGACTCCGAGCCGATCTGTGCGCCGTTGCAGATGCCGAGGACCGGCGTGCCGGCCGCGGCACGCTCGCGGACCTCGGCCATCACGGGTGCGCGGGCGGCCATCGCACCGGCCCGGAGGTAGTCGCCGTAGGAGAACCCGCCGGGGAGGACGATACCGTCGGTGTCGGCGGGGAGACCGTCCTCGAACCAGACGCGCTCGGCGTCGATACCGAGGTGGTCGAGCGCGCGGACGGCGTCACGGTCGCAGTTCGACCCGCCGAACTGGAGGACGGTTATCATCGTTCCGTGACGTGCACGTCGTAGTCGTGGATGGTCGGGTTCGCGAGCAACCGCTCGGCCATCTCGTCGGCGCGGTCGGTGGCCGCTTCGGGCGAGTCGGCGTCGAGGTCGACCTCGAAGCGGTCGGCCGAGCGCAGCCCCTCCAGGTCGAACCCGAGGCGTTCGAGCGCGCGCTTGGTCGTCTCGGCCTCCGGGTCGAGGACGCCCTGCTTGAGTCGAACGGTCACCGTGGCCGTGTACGCGGTCATCGGTCGTGTAGGCGTGGTCGTGCACGAAAACGCTTGTGGGTTCGATTGGGTATGCACGGTCGTGGTGGCTCGTCGCGGGGGACCCGACGGCAGCGTTGCACCGAGCGTCGCGCTTTTGCTCGCCGATTGCGAGGGGGTGGCATGGAACGACCCGAGCCACGACGAACCGAGCGGTGGCGACGATGACCGGCCGCCTCGCGCAGGTCACCGTCGTCGGCGACGACAAGAAGGGTATCATCGCCCGCGTCACGACGCTGCTGTTCGAACGCGGCGTCAACGTCGAGGACCTCGACCAGGCGGTCCAGGAGGGCGTCTTCCGGATGACGCTCCACGTCGACACGAGCGACATGGTCGTCAAGGAGGAGACGCTCCGGGAGGCGCTGTCCGACCTCGGCGACGAACTCGGCCAGGACATCTCGGTGCGGTTCCCCGGCGACCGCGAGACCGACCGCATCGCCGTCCTCGTCACGAAGGAGTCACACTGTCTGGAGGCGCTCGTCGAGGCCCGGAAGTCGGGGACGCTCGACGCGGAACTCTCGGTGGTCGTCGGCAACCGCGACCACCTCGCGCCGGTCGCCGAGGACGCCGGCATCCCGTTCTACGACGTCGGTGACGGGTCGGGGACGCCCGACGAGGAGTGGTTGCTGGACATCCTCGACGAGCACGACGTGGACCTCGTCGTGCTCGCGCGCTACATGCGCATCCTCGGCCCGAACGTCGTGTTCCGCTACGAGGACCGCATCATCAACGTCCACCCCTCCCTGCTCCCCGCGTTCCCCGGCGCGGAGGCGTACCGGCAGGCCCGCGAGGAGGGCGTCCGCGTCGCGGGCGTCACCGCCCACTACGTGACGACGGACCTCGACCAGGGACCCATCGTCACCTAGCGCGTGTTCGACGTGCCCGACGGGGCGGCCGTCGAGGACATCGAGGCGCGCGGCCAACCGCTCGAAGCGGAGGCGCTCGTCGAGGCGGTCCGCCTCCACCTCGACGACGCGCTGTCGGTGTACCACGGCCGAACCCACCTCCGCGAGGAGACCGACGACGAGGCGTACCAACTCGGTCTCTCGACGGAGGCGCAGGCGGCGAACCCGACCGAACCGGTCGACCGGGGTGTGCCGGAAACGCCCGAGGCGGACGACTAGCCGAGGACGAACAGGCTGCCGCGGTCGCCGACTTCGTCCGTCCACTGCCCGGCCCAGTACAGTCGGCCGTCGACGGCGGCCAGCGGCGTCTCGACGGTCGAGCGCAGTTCGTGCGACCGACGGTGTTCGCCCGTCGCTCGGTCGAGCGCGTACAGCGTCGCTCCGCGGTGGCCGAAGTGGTCGCCCGTGTACAGCGTGTCGCCGACGACGACGGGCGGGGTGTGACACGGTCGGTCGTCGAAGCGCCACTGGACGTCGCCGCTGCGCGCGTCGAGTGCCACCACCACCTCGTCGTTCGACCCGGTGACGTAGGCCGTCTCCCCGTCGGTCGCGGGTGGAACGTACGACTCGCCACGGAGGTCGTGGTGCCACGCCTGCTCCCCGTCGGGTGTCACGGCGTGCAGTCCCGTCGTCGTCCCGACCGCGAGGACGACACCGTCGGCGACGACCGGTGGCGCGTAGCTCTCGCCGAGGACGTCGTACGTCCACAGCGCCGACCGGTCGGTGCGGTCGAACGCCCGGAGTCGCCCCTCGTCGTTGGCCCCGTACGTCACGTAGAGGCGGTCGTCGGTGACGGCCACCCCGGACGGTGAACTCGCAGCCCCGTCCTCGGCGTGGGCCTCCCAGCGGTGCTCTCCGGTGACGGCGTCGAGGGCGAGGACGCTGTCGTCCCCGAACGGGAGGAACACCGTCTCGTCGACGACGGTCGGAGCCAGCCACCTGCCGCTCGACCCCTCACCGTAGTGCCAGTGGACCTCCCCGCTCTGTCGGTCCAGTGCGTAGGTTCCGCCGTGGTAGCTCACGAACGCCGTCTCGCCGACGATGGTGGCCGGCCCGTGCGCCCGCAGGACGTCCGCCGACCAGACGGGTCCCTGTGGTCTGGAGAACTCGGAGCGATACTCGTAGCCGACGGTCCGGAACTGCTCCTCGCCGCTGGTGGTCTCGCCGGGGTGGCGGTACTGGCCGAAGACGACGGAGCCGTTGGCGACCGCGGGTGCGTCGAACCCGCCGAGGTCGACCCGCCCGAACGAGGCGTCGTGGACGTCGCTCGCGACGGGCGTCCCGTCGAGGGCGGCGCTGGTGTTCCCCGTGTCGGCGGTGACGGTCGGCCACCCGTGGGTCGGGCCGAGCGTCGCGTCGTCGTAGTGGTCGTGCGCGGTGAGCGCGCTGTCGAGTGCGTCGACGGCACAGCCCGCGAGCGCACTCGCGCCGGCCGCGCCGAGCGCACCGAGGACCGCTCTCCTGGAGGGTGGAGACATGTCCGAACGGTCGTCGCCGTCGTGAAAAGCCCTCCGAGACCTACAGGTCGCGGACCGCCGCCACCGCCGCGCTCATCTCGGGGGCGTCGAACAGGTCCCGACCGAGGTACCGGTTCGCGCCGGCGCGGTACAGGTCGCTGGCGACCTGGACGGCGCTCGAATCGAGCGGCTCGGGGTCGCGCTCACAGAGGTCGCGCCAGTCGGCGACGTCCTGCGCTTTGGCCTCGCGCTTGGCCGTCTCGACGGCGGCGACCCACTCCCCCTGGGTCCGCTTGTGGTACTGGCGGACGACCTCCTTCGAGACCTGCTGGCCCTCGAACGCGAAGCGGTTCTCGTCGAAGGTGCCGACCACGTCGGCGACGCGGACCTCCCCCTCGAAGAACAGACACTCTATCTTGCCGTCCTCGTGGGTGAACCCGCGCTCCTCCGCACGCTCGGTGACGACCTCGTTGACCTCGCGAGCGACCGATTCGAGGTCGTCGACGCTCGCCTCGCCCGCGATGGCGTCGGCTTCCTCCCGGTCGAGGTAGCGGTCGGACTCCTCGTACTTCGTCGAGAACTCGACGAGCGGGTCCGGGAGCGCGACGGCGTCGTCGGGCCACTCGCGACCCTCCAGGCCGACCTGTTCGGGCGTGTAGCGCGTCCGGAGGCTGGACCCTTCGGGGACGCTGTTGCGGAAGACGATCTCGAGCGGGACGAGGTAGTTCTCGCCCGCGGCGTCGTGGTAGGCGTCGTAGTCGTAGTCGCGCCCCTCGTGCGGGAGGTCGGGCACCTGCGTCAGGTCGATGGCCATCTCGCGCGGCGGTTCCTCCACCTCGGCGAGCGCGACCGGTTCGTCCCCGTCTTCGGGGACCACGCCGCGGTAGTGCGTCGGGACGCCGGCGTCGGCGAGCAGTTCGAAGTTCTTCGCGCCCATCGCACAGAGCGCCTGGCCCTTCCCCGGTATCGCGTCGGGCATCTGCCCCCAGTCGAACACGGAGTAGGCGTCGGTGAACACGAACGACCCGCGGCCGAGTTCGTCGCTCCTCGCGGTCTCCTCGACCCGGAACTCCTTGACGCTCGTCATGGACGTGGGTGGACGAGCGCGAACCAAAGGGGTTTCTATGCACGGTCGTGCCGAGCCCCGGCCGCTCGGGTAGTGGTGAGGAACGGGCGAGCGGCCGGTGGCGGGAGACGGCGACGTTGGCCGGTAGCCGGTGGGGTTTTACCGTTCGCCGGACCAGTGCCAACGAATGGAACGGGTGTCGACGAACGTGCCACGCGGGCGATTCGAGTTCGCCCAGCGCCCAGAGACGGACCAGTCCTTCGAGAACGCGCTGGCGAAAGCGCGGGCCGGCGACCGACTCACCGTCGACGACGGTGTCGAACTGCTGACGACGGGCACCGCGTTCGACGGCATCGACCCGCGTCGGAAGGAACTCGTCCTCGAGGCCGCCGACCAGCGCCGCGCGGAGGTGGTCGGCGAGGAGGTGACGTTCGTCGCCAACCTCAACAACAACGTCACGACGGCCTGCAACACCGGCTGTCTGTTCTGTAACTTCAAGGACCCCGCCGGCGAGTTCGAACGGGGACAGGTGCCCGACGGCGGCGTCGCCCACACCGACCGCGGGTTCACGAAGACGCCCGCCGACTCCCGGCGCATCGTGACGGACGCGCTCGAACGGGGTATCTACGAGGTGACCTCCGTCTCGGGGCTCCACCCCGCGCTGGCCCTAGACGACGACCACCGCGAGGCGCTCGACGCGCAGGGCGGGCCGAACTACAAACCCGCCAGCATGTACGCCACTGACCCCGGGACGTACGTCGAGCAACTGGAGGCGATGGCCGTCGACGGCGTCCACCTCCACTCGATGACGCCCGAGGAGGCCGCCCACGCCCGGCGTGGGACCGACAGATCGTACGAACAGGTGTACCGCCGCCTGAAGCGGGCGGGACTCGACTCGGTGCCCGGCACGGCCGCCGAGATTCTGGTCGACGAGGTCCGCGACGTCATCTGCCCGCAGAAGATCGACACCGGCGAGTGGGTCGCGGCGATGGAGGCGGCCGCCGCGGTGGGGCTGGACGTGACCGCGACCATCATGTACGGCCACGTCGAGAACGAAGCGCACCGAATCCAGCACCTCGACGTGGTCCGGGAGTTCCAGGACCGCACCGGCGCGATAACGGAGTTCGTCCCGCTGTCGTTCGTCCACCACGACACCCCGCTCGTCGAGAAGGGGATGGTCTCGACGGGGGCGACCCAGGCCGAAGACGAACTGCTGATGGCGGTCTCGCGGCTCTACCTCGACAACGTCGAGAACCTCCAGTCGTCGTGGGTGAAGTTCGGCGACGAACTCGGTCTGAAGATGCTCTCGTGCGGTGCGAACGACTTCATGGGGACCATCCTCTCCGAGGAGATAACCAAACGCGCGGGCGGGGAGTTCGGCGAGTTCCGCTCCGTGCGGGAGTACGTCGAGATGATAACGGCCGTCGGGCGGGTCCCCGCCGAGCGCTCGACGGACTACCGCCAGCGCCGCGTCGTCGACCCCGAGGAGGGACCGTTCGGACCGACACTCGGCCCGAACGCCGACGGGACGCCGCTGGTCGACCGGTCGGCGGTGCCCGCCGACGACTGAGACCGGGAACGAACCCTCGGTCGGTGCGGGTTCAGGCGAACTCGATGACGCCTTCTGCGTACTCCTTGACCCCGAGGCTCGCACTGGAGAGCGACGCCGTCGAAGTGTCCGTCGAGGACTCGCGCTCGACGATGACGCCGCCACCGCCGACGGCCACGTCGTAGGTGTCGCCGTGGGCGACGCCGAACAGCTTCGTCTCGACGGGCGTCTGCATCGCCTTCCACTGGCCCGTCGAGATGCGTTCGTAGGTCTTCCCGCCGTCGCCGGCGGCGTAGCCGTAGTCGGTGCCACGGTCGATGCCGCGGATGGCCGTGCGGTCGTCGTCGACGACGTGGGGCGTCCAGCGGAACCCGTCGTAGCGGTAGATGATACCGTTGCCACCGGCGACGTTGACGTCCTTCGGGCCGACGCTAGCGATGTCGTAGAACGCCGTGCCTGCGAAGTCGATGCCGACGCGGTCCCACGTCGACCCGCCGTCGGTCGTCTCGCTGACGAGTTGGCTCGTCGAGGCGACGTGACCCTTCTCGCGTTCGTAGAAGTCGATACCGGGAATCGTCGACCCGCCGCCGGGCTTGATGACGTCGTTGTACTTCACCGCACCGCTCGACTGGCGGACGCCGACGAGCAGTTCGCCCGAACCGTTGACGAAGTAGAGTCGTTCGTCCTCGCCGGCGGTGCCGACGACCGCACAGTCCTCCCACGTCGACGTCTTGCCCTTCGGCGCGGAGTAGTTCGTCAGCGTCTGCGTGTCCACGCGGTACTCGCCGATGACGCCCGAGCCACCGACGAACCAGATTGCCTTCCCGTCGTCGGTGACGTCGACGCCCGTCAGCGGACGGCTCCGCGCCTGTGGACCGTAGTTGACGATGCGCTCCCAGCCGTCCGACCGGCGGATGACGACGTCGCCGCCCCCACCGACCGCCACCGGCCCCTCGACGGTGTCGACGGCGTCGTTGAGCGACTTCGTGGTCGGACTCGTCGCCTCGACCCACCCGCCGTCCGTGCTGTCCTGTGCGGCGACGCTGGGGACGCCCACCACGCCCGCCGTCGTCGCGCCTGCAAGCTTGAGGAAACCCCGCCGACCCGTGTTCGCTCCTTTCATACTGTGTCACTCGACAGTTCGTGCTACTACTATTCGTAAATTGCACACTACCTGAATAGAAATATTATCTCGCGACGGAGTCGACCGTTGTCCCGTCGACGGGCCACACGGGACCATTCACAACCGAACACGTCGTCGGTAGACGGCGGTTAACGGGTGTCAGACACTTACTACGGCGGTCGTCGTCGGAACCGGTACGTGCTCGTCGACGTCGCAGCCGTCGGGGGCGGCTCAGGTCGTCGGCCGCTCCTCGACGGGGTCGGTCGGGTCCGCGAGTTCGCCGGTGACCGCCTCCATCGCGTCCGTCGCGGTCAGCAGGCCGACCACCTCGCCGTCCTCGACGACGAGTGCGAGTTCCTGGTTCTCGTCCTGGAAGACGTCGAGCGCCTCGCTGATGCTCGTCTCGGGGTCGAACGTCAGGGGCGGGGCCGCGAGGTCGGCGAACGTCCGCTCGCCGTCGCGGAGTTCGTCGAAGTGGCGAGTCACCACCGGGATGTAGACGATGCCCTCGAACTCTTCGAGGGAGTCGCCGACGAGCGGGAACCGCGTGTGGGGGTTGTCTTCGAGGACCTCGAGGTTCGTCTCGACGTCCTTCGTCGTCGAGAGCGCCGCGATAGCGTCGCGCGGGACCATCTCGGTGCGGACGGTGAGACGGTCGATGTCGAGGGCGGCCTGGATCTCCTCCTGGCGTTCCTCGGGCATGTCGACGTCGTCGAGCATCTCGTCCAGGTTCCGGCGCAGGTCCGCCCGCGACTCGATGACGTCGGCCTCGGCTTCGAGCCACGCGCCGGTCATCTCGACGCCCATCAGCTTGAGCGTCCCCTTCGCGACCCAGTCGCCGAGCGTGATGAGCGGCGAGATGAGGTAGTGGAACCAGTACAGCGGCGTCGCACCGTAGCGACACACCTGCCGCGAGCGCTCGACGCCGAGGTACGTCGGCGTCTGCTCGCCGTGGGTGAGGTGGAGCAGGTTGATGATACCGAACGCGATGAGCGACCCGGCACCGACCGAGGCGAGCGCACTGTCCTCGAACAGCGGTTCGAACAGCGCGGCGAGGGCGGGTTCGGCGACGATACCGACCGCGATGCTCGACGCGGTGATACCAACCTGACACGTCGTCAGGTAGATTTCGAGTTCGTTCGTCATCTCCCAGGCGCGTTCGAGTTTGGGGTTCCCACCGACGAACTCCTCTTCGGAGAACTGACGCGCACGGGTCAGAGCGAACTCGATGGCGACGAAGAAGCCGTTGGCGAGGATGAGGAGGACCCCCGCGAACAGGCGGAGACCGACCTCCGCGCCGGACGCTTGCAAGGCTTGGGCTGCGGTCATCCCGATGAACTACCCGGAGAGACTCTAAAAAACTGGTGCCACCGGGACTCTCCGGACCGTTTCGGTCGGCCCCTCGACAGCTTCACTCGAAGGGGAATCAGTCGCTCAACACGGCCCGGTAGCGCTCGCCCGCCGCCGTCGGTGCGTCGAGTTCCGCACGGACGCGCTCGGAGAGCCACGGGCGGTCGTTCGCCCCCGACCCGTCCAGGAAGCGTTCGTACACCGGCAGTCGTTCGCACAACGGGACCGCCGCGTCCTCGGCGATGGCCTCCAGTTCGCGCAGCGCGGGCCACGCGTAGTCCGGGTTGATGTGGTCGTCGGTCACCGGTGAGACGCCCCCGAGGTCGTCGACGCCGCAGTCGAGCACCTCGCGGACGGGCGCGAGGTTCGGTGGCACCTGTACGCTCACCGCTTCGGGCAAGGCGACGCGGGCCATCGCCACCACGCGACGCAGCGTCTCGACGCCCGGCGTCTCCCCGCGCCAGCGCTCGTTGGTCGCGACCGGTTGGACGATGACCTCCTGGACGTGGTCGTAGCGTTCGTGCAGTTCCCGTATCGCCAACAGCGACTCCGCCCGGTCGTGCCACGTCTCGCCGATGCCGACGAGGACGCCCGTCGTGAACGGGACGCCGAGCTCGCCGGCGGTGCGGATGGTCGCGAGGCGCTGGCCGGGGGACTTCGCGCGCGGACCGCCGTGGGCTTGGACGTCGGCGGTCGTCTCCAGCATCACGCCCATCGAGGCGTTCAGGTCCGCGACGTGCGCCATCTGTTCGCGGGTCTGGTCGCCGGGGTTCGAGTGGGGCAGTAGGCCCTCGTCCAGGGCTATCTCACAGGCCTCGCGCAGGTACTCGTGGATGGAGTCGTGGCCCCAGTCGGCCAACTGGTCGTGAACCGCCGTGTAGCGGTCGTCGGGGTCGTCCCCGAACGTGAACAGCGCCTCCGTACAACCGGCGTCCGAACCGCGTCGACAGACGTCCCGGACCTCCTCGGGCGACAACAACGACGCCTGTCCGGGGACGTCGTAGTACGTGCAGTAGGTGCAGGTGTAGCGACACGCCGTCGTCAGCGGGACGAACACGTTCCGTGCGAACGTCAGTTCGGGAGCGGGTCCCACGTCGTCGGGCGTCACCGCCAGCAGTCGCTCGGTGTCCTCGGGGTCGATAGCGAGGTCCACGTCGTACTCGGCAGCGCCCGGAATCACTGTCCGAGGTCGTCCCCCGCACAGCAAAAAACTGTCTCATGGCGGCTCTCCACGGCCCGTCGAGAGTGGTCGTCGGGTCGACGGCTCACTCGCGGCGTTCGACGGTCACGCGCCCGTCGCCGGTCGCCAGCGAGAACCGTTCGGCGAGGAACCGCCGCGTCCGCCCGTTCTCGGAGGCGTGCAGCAGGACCTCCACGAGGTCCGCCGGGGCGTCGACGTCCGTCCCGAGTCGGTAGGAGTCGACCGTCCGTGGGGTCACGCCGACGTCCGCACAGATTCGCCGATGGTCCCGGTAGGACGCGCCGTGGTAGTCCGTTCGGAACTCGGGGTGACGAGCGACGAACGCGTTCGTCCCGCCGCCACGACCCGGGGCGAACACGACCGCTCCGTCGGTCGTGAACAGGTCGGAGAGCGCCGCAGGCGTCGCCAGCGCGAGGTCGCCCATCACCACGGCGACGGGGCTGTCGCGCTCGACACGGTCGCAGAGGACGGCGTTCACCGCCACCGAGAGCGGACGGTCGTCGACCTCGACGCTCGCGCTCGCGCCGTCCGGGATGTCGAACGGTTCGGTCGCGAGGACGGTCGGGTCGTGGCCGGCCCCGGCGACGGCGTCGAGCACGTCCGCGAGCATCGCCCGCGAGAGCGTCTCGCGCTCCGCTGGCGAGCAGACGGGTGCGAGTCGCGTCTTCGGGTCGCTCACGCGGTACGGGACGACGACGTGCATCTACCCGGAGTGTCGCGGCGAGCGGGTTCAGCGTGGCGGTTCGTCACCGACTCACAGGTAGCCGTCGTCGTACTGCTCGCTCCCGTCGGGTCTGTGTTCGTTCCCGCAGTCCTGGCACGCGAGTCGTTCCATCCCGTCCATGGCCGTCTCGGTCCCGCCGCAGTTGCTACAGAAGAAGCCGTGCTGTTCGCCGGTGTCGTCGACGTAGGTCGCGAAGAACGGTGCTTTCGTCCCCGAGCGTCGCTCGTCTCGGTCGACGCGGACCTCGGTTCCGTCGTCGTTCGTCACGTCGTCGTCGGGGAACTCGACGGCCTCCTCGCTGCCGGGCGTGTCGTCGTCGCCGTCCACCACGTCACTCCGGTCCGCGTCCCGCGAGTAGACGTGTTCGGTCAGGTTCTCTCCGCCGTACTCGACTTCGCGTTCCTCGACACGCTCGAAGGAGAAGCGTTCGAAGAACGCCTCCCCCTCCTGGTTCGACGCGAGTGCGAGCGCCCGCACCTGGGTGTCGTCGCGCTCCAGTTCCTCGATGGCCGCCTCCAGGAGTGCCGTCGCGTGGCCCTTCCCCCGGTGCTCGGGGTCGACGAACAGCCAGTCGACGTTGCCGTAGCCGTCGCGCCGCCCACCTTTGACCACGGCGACGACCGTTCCCTCGTCTTCACGGACGAACAGGACGCTGTCGGCGTCCTCGAGCCACGTGTCGAGACGCTCCGGTCCGAACTGGTCCTCGACGACGGCGTCGAGTTCCCGAGGACTCAGTGAGTACGACGCGGTCATCGCGCTCTCGGCGACCGTCCGGATGCGGTCGGTGTCCGCGGTCTCCGCTGGTCGTGGTGACATGACGCGACCCGCTACGGGCGCACGTCGCAAATGGAGAAAGCCTGCACAGTCAACCGCGTCGCCCGCCGCCCGCGCAGCACCGAACTCAGAACAGCGGCTCGAGTTCGTCCTGCCCGTCGTTGACGAGGTTGTCGAGGTTGTGGTCGCTCTCGTCGCGGATCTCGTCGATGTTGTCCTGTGCCTCGATGGCGACCTGCTGGAGCTGTTTGATGCGCGCACAGTCGGTGACGCCCGACAGCAGGACGATGCTGGAGACCTCGCCCGCGCTCCGGAGCGGGTAGTCTCCACCGCGGACCTCCATGCTGCCGGTCTGCTCCTCCATCCACTTCCGGCCGCGCTCGATGCCCTTCCGGTTGAGGTACTTCGAGGGGCCGGCCATGACGAGCAGGCCGCGCTCCACACCGTTGACCTCACAGGGCAGGGTCAGGCGACCGAGCGTCGCCTTCCGGACCAGCGACGTGACGCGGTTGGTCGTCTGAGCGGCGTCGAGACTGTCGTCGCCGCCACCGTTGCCGCGGAACCGCGAGAGCAGGCCGGTGTCCTCGCGCTCGATGGTCTCGCTCGCGTAGCCGACCGTCGAGACGCCGCCACCCGAGAGCGTGTTGATTATCTCGGAGGAGTCGACGACGCTCTCTGCGACCTCGCCGCCGTGTTCGACCTCGCCCGCACCGAACAGCAGGCCGAAGCGGTCGACGATCTCCTGATTGATGGCGTCGTAGCCGCCCTGCATCGACTCGCCGGCGTTGCGCCAGTTGTCGTTGTCGAACACGAGCAGGTTGTCCGTCTCGCGGACGAACGTCTGGAACGAGCGCGCGGCGTTGAGCGTGTAGATGCCACCCTCGTCGCTGCTCGGCAGGACGCCCAGCGCGTAGACGGGTTCGGTGTAGATGCGCTTGAGGTGACGCGCGACGACCGGGCCACCACCGGAGCCGGAGCCACCGCCCATCCCGGCGATGATGAGGAACGCGTCGACTTCGTGGGCCGGCACGTCGTCCATCGCGCTCATGACCTCGTCGATGTCCTCCTCGGCGACCTCCGCGCCGAGTTCGTTGTCCGCGCCGACGCCGTGGCCCTTCACCCGGGATTGGCCCACGAGCACGCGGTTCTCCTCGGGGACGTGCTGTAGCCCCATCAGGTCCGCCTTCGCCGTGTTGACTGCGAGCGCAGCCCGAACGATGTTCGAGCCGTGACGCTGGTCGTACTCGAGGAACTTGTCGAGTATCTTCCCACCAGCTTGCCCGTAGCCTATCATTGCCAGCTTCATTTTGCCGGAGAAAACGGGACTGCGGGTATAACTCTTGTTACTAGAATAGTAGCGTGAGTAGACCTATTCGCGGACTGTAACGACCGCCCTCCCCCGGTTTCGACGGGAGATAAGCGGTGGTTAACCAGGGGGGCGACTGGCTGCCAAGGTTCGACGGCCGGTCAGGGTTCGGCGGTCGCCTCGTCGGTCAGGCCGAGGTACTCCCCGAGGGTCGTCAGGTCGTCCTCGGCGTAGCCGAACGCCGCGACGTCGTTGTCGTCGACGGTGTTGTCGATGCGTAGCGACCGCGCCTGGTCGCGACCCATCGGGCCGCCGACCGCACCGAGCATCCCGAGGCCGACGTCTGCGAGCGCCATCGGGATGGGGATGGCCCGGAACGAGTGGCCGTCGGCGCGGTGGGCCATCTCGGCGACCTCCGCGAGCGTCAGCACCTGCGGGCCGCCGACCTCGTAGACGTTCCCGACGTGGTCGTCGTCCTCGACACAGTCCGCGAGCATCGGCACGAAGTCGCCGAGCCAGATGGGCTGGAACCGCGTGTCGCCACCGCCCGGTAGCGGCGCGGCCGGCCGTGGCGCGAGTTTCTTCGTGAACGGGACGAACTCGCCGCCGTCGCCGAAGATGACCGACGGTCGCGTGATGACGTACTCCAGACCCGACTCCCGGACGACCCGCTCGGCCTGCCCCTTCGAGGCGATGTAGGCCGTGTCGCCGTCGGGGTCGGCCCCGAGCGCGCTCTGCTGGACGAGTTTCGGGACGTCGTGTTCCTGCGCGGCCTTCACGACGTTCTCGGTGCCGCCGAGGTGGACCTCGAAGTGGCGGTCGTACCCCCCGCTCGGTCGGAACAGCGGCGAGAGTGCGACGAGGTTGACGACGACGTCCTGGTCCTCGAACGCCCCCTCGATGGAGTCGTACGCCTCGACGTTGCCCATCACGGACTCGACGCCGTCCGGGATGTCGTCGTCGTCCGGCGAGCGCGACATCGCCGTGACGTCGTGGCCGCGCTCGTTCAACTCCCGGCAGAGTGCCGTTCCGACGAAGCCCGTGCCGCCGACTACGAGGACTCGCATACGCTAACTTTCGTGCCACTGCACCGTAAACCTAGCTCGGCCGGCAGGATAGACCGTCACTGGACGCACCGGCGAACGCTTCGGCGTCCCACGGTCGCCGTCCCGTGGGGTCCCCGACCGTGTGAGTCGCCCGGTTCAGGCGCGTCGGCTGCCGGTCTCGTCGAGTCGCGGGAGGACGGTCCCCGCGGCCAGCATCGTCACGCCGACGAACGCGACGAACACCCCCGCCAGAATCGCCACGACGTCCACGCTCGCGAGGACGTAGCCGTAACTGCCGACGAGGACTCCACAGGCGATAGCGAGGACACCGACGACCTGGAGCAGTCGTTCGAGTGTGGGCATACACCCACGGAGTCGGAGAGGAGTAAACCACTTGCGGCCTCCCGTATCGTCGGCGACAGGAGTAACGGGTGCCTAAGTCGCTCACTCGACGAACTGCTGGACCGAACCGGCGAGGAGGGCGAGAATCCCGACGGCCGACCCGGCGGCCCCGAGCAGCATCGGCACCGTGCCCGTATCCGAACAGTCGGAGGCGAACTGGGATACCTCGTAGCGCGTCCCCTCGTAGACGACGACACCACTCGCGAGTGTCCCGGGTCCGTCCTCGTACACGTCGCTCGTGGCGGAGTCGCCACTGGAGCGACGGAGGTCCGCGAGCGTCTCGTCGAACCGTCGTTGCTGACGGTCCGTTAGCTCCTCGTACCGGCGGGTCTCGCCGAACTCGCTCGTCTCGTTCGCACCGAGTCGTTCGAGGGTGAACCCGACGCCGAACTCGCAGTCGTCGGTCTCGACGAGCACGAACCCGCTCGCGCCGACGAACAGGCCGACCACGAGGACGACCGCACCGAACCGTCTGACGACCGCGGCGATGGAGGGCACGGCCGAACTGTCTCGTCTCACGATAAGTGCTTTCGGGAGCGGTGGCTCCCCGTCGGCGTCCGTCCCGTCGGGCACGACCAATCACCGAACTTACGTCGGCCGCCGGGAAAGCCGAGGTATGCTCATTACGCTGGAGGGCATCGACGGCTCCGGCAAGACCACCGCCTGGGAGGCGCTCCACGACGTCTACCCCGATGCGGTGTTCACGCACGAACCGACCGACTCCTGGTACGGCGAGGCCGTCCGGAAGTCGCTCGGCACCGACGACGCCGACCCCATCGCCGAACTGTTCCTCTACACCGCCGACCACGCCGACCACCTCTCGCGCGTGGTCGAACCCGCGCTCGACGACGGCGACCTCGTCGTCTCGGACCGCTACTCCGACTCGCGGTACGCCTACCAGGGCGCGAGTCTCGCGGGTGAGGTCAAACGCCCGATGGAGTACGTCCGCGGCGTCCACCAGCCGTTCACGCGGCCGCCAGACGCGACGCTCTACTTCGACGTCTCGCCGCAGGTCGGCGCGGAGCGTGCCGGTGCGACCGACAAGTTCGAGACGGCGGGCTACCTCGCGGCCGTCCAGCAGAACTACGAGCAACTCGTCGAGTACCAGCCGGAGCGGTTCGTCCGTATCGACGCCGAACAGTCGCCCGAAGCCGTCCTGACCGACGTCGAGGAGGCGTTCGAGCGCATCCTCGCGGCGGGCGAGCGGTAGTCGGAACCGCCGTCGTTCGGCGGGCGACTCAGCGCCGCGGGGAGTTCTCGCGAGCGTAGTCGGTGGGCAGTTCGACCTCCTCGGGGCTGGGCATCCAGAGATAGTCGAACGCGATGCCGAACGTCATCGGCAGGAGGAACGCCACCGCGACGAACGCCGCTCGACTCTCCCCGAGAACCGGCGGCGTGACGGCTCCGAGGAGGAGCGCCGGGACGAACAGCGCGACCGGCGTGAGCAACAGCGAGTAGACGACCGGTCCCCAGCGGGTGTCGAGGCGGACCCGGAAGAACCGCGTCAGCAGGGCGGCGATGGCGGTGTTGAGGCCGACGAGGACCAACAACAGCACGACGCCGACGAGCGAAGCCATACCGACACTACGGGTGCGGGGCACTTCGGGATGTCGCATCCGGGCGTCTCGGTGGTGGGTGGTGAGCGCCTCGGCCGGGGGGACTCGTGTCACGACCACACCGCAACCACTTTCGTATCCTCGCGTCACGTCGGCGTATGCACCAGGTCATCGGCGAGCGCCCGTTCTCGGAGACGGGCTTCGAGGAGGGCGAGGCGTGGGCGCTCCTGCGAGACATGGTCCGCGCCCGACGGTTCGACGAACGCGCACTCGCGCTCCAGCGTCGCGGTTGGATGTCCGGCTACCCACCGTTCGAGGGTCAGGAGGCCTCACAGGTCGGGGCGGCCCACGCCATGCGCGACGGCGACTGGCTGGTCCCGACGTACCGCTCGAACGCGATGCAACTCGCCCACGGCGTCCCGATGAGCGACATCCTCGCGTTCCGACGGGGCCACGCCGAGTACGCTTCGGACCACGATTTGAACGTCCTCCCGCAGGCGGTTCCCATCGCCTCCCAGATACCCCACGCGGCGGGGCTGGGGATGGCCCGGAACTACCGCGAGGAGGAGTCGGCGACGCTCTGTTACTTCGGTGACGGCGCGACCAGCGAGGGGGACTTCCACGAGGGCGTCAACTTCGCGGGCGTGTTCGACGCCCCCGTCGTCTTCTTCTGTGAGAACAACCACTGGGCCATCTCGACCCCGCGGAACAAGCAGACCGCCAGCGAGTCCATCGCCGTCAAGGCCGAGGCGTACGGCATCGAGGGCGTGCAGGTCGACGGGATGGACCCGCTCGCGGTTCGGAAGGTCGTCTCGGCGGCGCTCGACGTCGCCCGCGACGGGACGCCCGTCCTCGTCGAGAGCCTCACCTACCGCAAGGGCCCACACACGACCAGCGACGACCCCTCGCAGTACCGCGACGACGACTCCGACCTCCCCGAGTGGCGCACCGGCGACCCCATCGAACGCTACGTCGAGTACCTCGCGGACGCGGGACTCGTCACCGACGAGGAACTCGATGACCTGCGCGAGCAGGCTACCGAGGAGGTCGGCGACGCCGTCGACCACGTCGAGGAGACCGAGACGAGCGACCCCGACGACGTGTTCGACCACGTCTACGAGGAGCTACCGCCCGAACTCGAACGTCAGCGCGAGTTCGTCCGCTCGCGCAACTGACTCCACCCGAAGACGACGTCCTCGCCCACGGCGCCCTCCCTCAGATGGGGTCGTCGGGGTCGTGGCGCTCGCGCATTCGAGCGACCTCCCCGGCGTACTGTTCGCGGGTCTCGGCGTCGGTGACCGTCCCGAGGTTCCCCGGGGAGACGTCGAGTGCCGCCGTCGTCTCCCGGTCGTCGCCCGTGAAACTCGTCAACGCCCGTTCCTTCCGGAAGTCGCGCTCGCCGTCGGGCGTCGCGTAGGTGAGGACGATGAGGTTCTGTTCGTCGTCCGAGTACGTCCGTTCGACCAGCCAGACCCGGACGGTGTCGGTGCTCGCGGTCCGATCTCGCTCCGTGGTCGCTCCCGAGTCACCCATAGCGCTCGATAGGCGTGGCGAGGGTAAAATTTCGCCGGCGGGGATACAGTTATAGCGGGGGGACCGCATGAACAATCATGCGCTTTGTTATCGTGGGTGCTGGACGCGTCGGTCGCCGGACGGCGCGCGTGTTGACGCAGGAGGGACACGACGTCACCGTCGTCGAACTCGACGAGGGGCGGTCAGAGCGCGCCCCGACCGAGGAGTTCGAGGTGGTCGAGGGCGACGGGTCGAGCGAGAGCGACCTGCTCGCGGTCGGCGTCGAGGACGCCGACGGCATCGCCGCCCTCTCGGGTGACGTGACGGTGAACCTCGTCGCGTGCATGATCGGAAAGGCGCACGACTGTCGGACCGTCCTCCGGGTCGACGACGACTACCGCGAGTACGTCCTGGCGAAGTACGCCAGCGACGTCGACGAGGTCATCTACCCCGAACGACTCGGCGCGATAGCCGCGAAGAACGCGCTGATGGGCGGCACCGTCCGCGCCATCGCCGACGTCGCCCAGAACATCCAACTGGTCGAACTCACCGTCACCGAGGAGTCGCCGATGCGTGGCTACACGCTCTCGGAACTCGAACTCCCGGCGAACGCGAAACTGCTCGGCTTCGGCAAGGAGGGCGGGTCGGTCAGCCTCCCGAACGACGACGAGTCGCTCGAACTCGGCGACCGCGTGGTCGTCATCGCGGACTTCGAGGTGCTGTCGGACGTCCACCAGATCATCGTCGGCCAGTCGGCCACGCCGGTGACCGCCTGAGTCGGCGTCGTCTCGTTCTCTCGACTCTTCTTCGGAGTCGCCATCAGTCGTTCGTCAGTCCCTGACTATCGAGGCGAACGTCGCGCCGACGAGCGAGACGACCCCGACACCGACCGCGAGCAGGCAGTACACTACCATATTCAGGGTCTCTCTCCGTCCGACGTCTGCGATAACGTCCGCGGCGACGACCACCAGAATGAGGAACAGCAGCAGGTCTCTCGGGAACTCGATACGTCTGCCGAAAGTCCGACACTCGTGAACGTTTCACAGCGGCATCGGCCCACTGCCACCGTCCTCTCCCTGGCGCGCGCGCGAGAGCATCTCGGAGACGGGCGGTCGATAGGTGAACCCCGGGACGACGCCCTCCATGTACGTCCCCTCGACGTACTCGGCCATCGCCTTCGCCACGTCGGGGGCACGCCCGGCGTTCCCGAACGTGAACGCGAACGTCGCGACGGCCTCCTCGCCGTCGGTCCGCACGTCGAGGTCCTCGACGTCGACGGAGTCGCGGACCGCACCCGGCGCGTCCTCCAGTCGGAGTTCGAACGTCTCGAACCATCCTTCCTGGAGGCTGGGGCCGACGTCCTCCTCGACGGCGGCGTCGAGGGTCGGCACCCGGACGGTCAGCGTGTACCGCAGCGCCCAGTCGTCGGTCTCGTTCGCGGTGACGCGACCGCCGAACGCCGTCATCTCCAGGTCGTAGCCCTCGTCGCTCGCGCTGAACGCGTCGTGGTCGTCGAACGCCCGCCGTGCTTTCTCCGGGAGGTCGCTCATCACCTCCGTGTAGGCCGCTGCGACGGAAAAGGACACCGCGACGAAGCGCACGGCCACTCCCCGACCGGTCGAGTTCCACGGTCGTCGTCGACTTCACCGAACTGTCGAACTGCTGGGGACTCGTGAGGTCGGCACTTCGAAAGCACACGAGTTCGAGCATCGTGGCCGGACTCCTCGACGAAGTGCTTAACTCCTCTCTTGTTCACTGGAATGATATGTCACTCGAAACGACCGACGCACAGTCGAACCGACTCGCTCCCGGACCGCTGGGCCTCGGTGGTCGCCGACTCGACTACGTGTCGCTCGCGCTGTCGTTCGTCGCGATGACGGGGCTGATACTCGACATCCGGAAGCACAGCGATGGGTTCAGCTTCGCCGAGGAGGGCTTCTTCACTCCCGAACACACCGTGTTCTACGGCGGGTTCCTCGCCGTCCTCGGTCTTATGCTCGTCGTCGTCTACGGTCGGCGGACCAGCGGCGGTCTCTCGTGGGTCGACGCGGTTCCACCGGGCTACGGCGTCGGTATCTTCGGACTGCTGCTGTTCGCGCTGGGCGGTCCCGGCGACTTCGTCTGGCACACGCTGTACGGGGTCGAGAACGGCGACGAGGCGCTCGTGAGTCCGACCCACCTCCTGCTCGTCTGTGGGGGCGCGCTGTTCGTCAGTTCGCCCATCCGTGCGGCGTGGCGCCGCGAGACCCCGGCCACCTGGGCGGCGACGCTCCCCGTCCTCGCCGCGACGGGGCTGTTCGCGACCGTCCCGCTGGCGTTCACGATGTACGCCAACCCCGCGTTCCTCGGGGCGGGGCTCCAGCCGGCGATCGGACAGGGTCTGGGCGGGTTCGTCGTCCACGCGACCATCCTCGCCGCACTCGTGGTCCCGCTCGCACGCCGCTTCACGTTCCCGCTCGGCGGGTACACCGTGACGTTCGCCCTCGTCGGCGTCGCCATCGGCTATCTGGCACAGCCGTCGGTCCTCGCCCCGTACCTCGCTGCGGGTGTCGTCGCCGACGTCCTCACCGCTAGACTCGACGCGGGTCGGGACAGCCGAGGGCTTCGGCTGGTCGCCGTCGCCGTCCCGACCGTCTGGGCGCTCACGTACTTCCTCGTCGTCGAGGCGCTCGGTACCATCGTGTGGACGGTCCACGTCTGGACGGGTGCCATCGCGCTCTCGGCGCTCGCCGGTCTCTGTCTCTCGTTCGTCGTCGTCCCCTCTCCCCACGCCCCGCCGTCGACTCGCTCGGGTGACGAGGTGTGACCTCGCGGCCGTCTCGGGTGGCCGCGTCGGTCGTCCTCGCGGTCCTCGTGTGCTCGCTGGTCGCGTCGCCGGTGGCCGCCCACGGGTCGGCCGGCCACTCCCCCGCCGAACAGCTCCCGTACGTCCTCGCGACGCTCGGCGGTATCGGACTCGTCGTCGGAGGTGCCCTCGGCGACCACACCGCGGTCCTCGCCTCGGCGCGACGAGCCGACGTCGCGGTGTTCGGCGGTGTCGCACTCACGGTCGCCGGCGTCGTCGGCTACGCGACGCTCTGACCCCGACTGTTCCGACTCCTCGCTCCCGACTCCCCCGACCGCCGTCCGGTCGCCGTCCACGGAACTCTTTCCGTCGAACACGTGACCGACCAACGACAGTTCTCGTCCGGTTCGACACCATGAGTTAGTGTCATGTCGCCCGAGAAACGACACGGGATTGGAGACGGGCCGCGGGTCGCCGGTCGCGCCCGTGCGGTCCGTACTTCGAGGAGAAACTATGGTATCCAACGAGACCCAACGAGAGATCGAGGAGTATCTCGGCCAGGTTCCGAGTTGGCTCGACGCCCTCTCGGAACCCGCCGCCGACCACAGTTGGGGCGTCGTCCGCGACCTCGAACTCGGCGAGACCGACCTGCCGAACCGGGAGAAGGCGCTCGTCGCGGTCGGCGCGGCGGCCGCGATGAACTGCCCGTACTGCATCCACTTCCACGGCGAGGAGGCGAGACTCGAAGGCGTGTCCGACGAGGGCCTGTCCGAGGCCGCCAACGTCGCCGCCAACGTCCGATACTTCTCGACCATCCTCCACGGCGCGGAGGTCGACCTCGACGACTTCAGACGCGAGACCAGCGAAATCGTCCAGCACATCGAAGACCAGCAGGCCGCCGCCGCCGGTGACGACTGACCCGTCATCGCGGCCTCGATTTTTACACGACACAGCCGGTTCGACTGCCACGCCCGGTGCGGCCGGCCCCGTCCGGCCGAGCGCTTATGGACTCCCCGACTGTCCGAGACCGACACGGACGGCGGACGCTCACAGCCGACGGTACGACCCCGCCGAGCGTCCGTCGCGACCGGTGTTCCAATGGCATGGCAAGACCTCGCGTTCGCGGTCGGTTCGATGATCGGTATCTTCGCACTCCTCCCCACGCTCCGCGACCAGACGGCGCTCGTCCCTCGCCGGACGTCGGTCGTGTCGGTCCTGCTGGGCGGTCTCTACACGGTGACGTTCGTCAGTCTCGGGATGTGGCTCTCGGCCGTCGGGTCGGTCGCGACCGCGACCGTCTGGTTCGCCATCGCCTCGTGGCGGAGCACCGAATCCTGACGACGCGTGTGCGGGAGGAGAGATTCGAACCACGGTCGCTCACCCCGTTCGCTCCCTGCTTCGAATCTCATGGTGCCGATTCTCCACACTCACGTCCGTTCGTGTGGAAGAATGCGGGAGGAGGGATTCGAACTGAGGTCGAACGTGCTCGCGTCGCTGCGCGCGCCCTCCCGAGTTCGAACCCTCTCCGTCCACTGCCGTCGCTCACTGTCGTTCGCGACAGGTAGTGCGGGAGGAGGGATTCGAACCCACGAACACCTGAGTGAGCGGATCTTAAGTCCGCCGCCTTTGGCCAAACTCGGCCACTCCCGCCTACCCGAGCGTGCGAGAGCGAGCGAAAAGGCCGTTGCGATTACCAGTCGACACTGAGTGTCCCGTCGCCCTCCGGGTTCGGTGCAATCTCCTCGTTCGTCCGGCGGTCGACGACGTGGATGACGCCACGGTCCTTCTTCGCCGGACAGACCTCGGCGGCGCGGACGTTGTGGTCCAACTCGTCCTCGTCGAAGAAGTACGTCAACGGGCGGGCGATACCCGTCGAGATGTCCATCTCCCAGTTCGCGGAGACCTCGGCGCACTTCCCGGCGGCGATGCATTTGTTCGCCTCGAAGATGATCTTGTAGGGCTTCTCCTCGACGGGCGGAGCGTCGGCTTCCCCGATGGTACTCGGGTCGATGGGGGCGTCGGCGTCTTCCTCGACACTCATGGGCGAGGGTTCGTCAGCGGGCGGTTTGGGACTGTCGATACCCGCCCCAAAGCATACGTCGGGCGACGGTGAGCACCGGGTATGCGATTCGAGTACAAGATAGTCGACACGTCCGGCGGTGGACTCCTCTCGCGCGGTGACGGCCTCCCGTCGGAGGTCGACCTGAACGACCTCGGCGAGCAGGGCTGGGAACTGACGACCTCGTTCGTCGGGTCGAAGCGGAGTCTCGGCGGTCGACCCAAGAGCACGACCGACGCGCTCGTCTTCAAACGACGAATCGAGGAGTAGCCGAGCGTGCCGACCATCGCCCTCCGAACCGTGGTGGACGCCCCGCCAGACCGTGTGTTCGACCTCGCACGCTCCGTCGAGATGCACACGGAGTCGATGGCCGCGAGCGACGAACGGGCAGTCGCGGGTGTCACCGAAGGTCTCCTCGACGCAGGCGACCGGGTCACGTGGCGCGCGCGGCACTTCGGCGTGCCGTTCGAGTTGACTGTCGAACTCACCGCGTTCGACCGCCCGCGACACTTCCGCGACGAGCAGGTCGCCGGGCCGTTCGAGGCGATGTGCCACGACCACTACTTCGAGGCCATCGAGTCCGATGGGGAGACACCTCGAACACGGATGCGCGACGAGTTCTGCTTCCGGTCACCGCTGGGGCCGCTCGGTACGCTGGCAGACCGTGCCGTCCTCGAACGGTACGTGACACGACTGCTCACCGAGCGGAACGTCCTCCTCAAGCGTGTCGCAGAAAACGGAGATGTGAACGAGTAGCTTCGTTACCGGCGAATCTGGACGGACTCGACGACGACGTCCTCGGTCGGCTTGTCGTTGGCGTCGGTGTCCATCGAGCCGATCTCGCGGACGACCTCCATCCCGTCGACGACCTCGCCGAACACCGAGTGGCGACCGTCGAGGTGGGGCGTCGCGTCGAGCGTGATGAAGAACTGCGAGCCGTTGGTGTTCGGCCCGGCGTTCGCCATCGAGAGCGTCCCCTCGCTGTCGTGGGTCAGGTCGTCGTGGAACTCGTCGTCGAACTGGTAGCCGGGGCCGCCGCGACCGGTTCCCTCGGGGTCACCGCCCTGGATCATGAACCCCTCGATGACGCGGTGGAAGACGGTGCCCTCGTACAGCGAGTCGGTCCGGGTCTCGCCGGTCTCCGGGTCCTGCCACTCCTGTGCACCGGTTGCGAGGCCGGTGAAGTTCTCGACCGTTCGCGGCGCGCGGTCCTCGTACAGTTCGAGTTCGATGTCGCCCTTGTTCGTCTTCAGAATCGCGTGGGGGTTGTCGTCGGCCATGGCCCTGCCACGAACGGGGTACAAAAAAGCGTGCCGATGGTCCGGTCGGCGTCCGCGACTCTCAGACGCCGGGGACGCCCAGTGCCTCGGCCGTGACGATGCCCAGCAGCGCCAGCAGGTAGACGACGACCACCGTCGCCGCCCACGCGACCAGCGCGATTGCGGCGGCAGACCCCCACCCGCCGGGGTACCGACTGTTGATGACCCACAGGTACGCGACGAACGCGAGTAGCGCACCGAGGAACGGAATCCACCCGACCAACAGCGCCACGACGAACCACACCAGCGACCCGATGAGCGCCGTGATGATAGCGTACGTGTAGTCGCCGTAGTCGGTGACGACCCGTCCGGCGATGTAGATGCCGAGCGCTCCCACGACGAGGCTCACGAGGAACCCGATGATCGACCCGACGAACCCCTCCGCCTGGATGAGTACGGCGTCCATGCCACGACTGACACGTCGCTATCACTTTGGTAAGCGCCGCTTGCAGGCTTGCACACGCCACCGCCCGCAGGTACAAGCCGACCGCGCCCGACCGAGTCGACATGCACAGGAGCGACCGCGTCACGCTGGCGCGGCTTCCCTCTGGCGTCCGCGTCGAGACGACGGTCCACACCTACGGCGACGGTGACGGGCCGACGCTGTACGTTCAGGCCGCCCAGCACGGCCGCGAGGTCAACGGGAGCGCCGTCCTCCGACGGTTCCACGAGCGCGTCGACGCCGAGCGCCTCGCGGGGCGCATCGTGGCCGTCCCCGTCGCGGACCCGCTGACGTTCGACCACGTCTCGTACACGACGCCCGAGCGCCTGGACTCGGTCAACGCCAACATGAACCGCGTCTGGCCGGGCGACGAGGCGGGGTCGCTCCACGAGCGCATGGCCGCGACGCTCTGGGCGTACGCCAGCGAGGCCGACGCCGTCGTCGACCTCCACACCGGCGGCCCGGACATGCTCACCCACGTCGTGTTCAAGGAGGGCGACGCCGCCTCTCGCGACCTGGCCGAGGCGTTCGGGACTGGACTGTTGCTGAGCGAACCCGCCGGCGACGACGCCGAGGCCGCCTGGACCGACCGGAACTTCGACGGGAAGTTCCGGGTCGCCGCCAGCGACGCGGGCATCCCCGCCATCACGCCCGAACTCGCCCACAACAAGGAGTTGGTCGAGTCGGCCATCGAGACGGGCGTCGAGGGACTGTTCGACGTCTGTCGTTCGCTGGGGCTGCTGGCGGGTGAACCGACACCGACCGAGCAGACCGTGGCGCGCAACCACCTCGGGAGCGTCACCGCCGTCGACTCGGGGCTGTTCCGGCCGCACCCCGAACGCGCCGTCGGGCAGGCGGTCGGTGCGGGCGACCCGCTGGGGACGGTGTACGACCCGGCGAGCTACGAGGTGCTCCAGGAGGCGACGGTCGGGGACGACGGTATCCTCTACGCGCTGACCCGCGAGGCGACGGTCACGGCCGGCCAGGCGCTCGGGAACGTCGCGCTCGTTCGCGAGGAGTAGGGGCGTCGGACCCCGCGCGACGCAGAACTCAGAACCCGCGCAGGGCGTCGAGTGTCTCGGCGGCCGCGCCGGAGTCGACGACCTCGCGGGCGACGGCGAGTCCTTCGTCGAGGTCCGCACAGTCGCCGCGCGCGAAGATGCGGAACGCGCCGTTGAGCGCGATGGCGTCGGCGAAGTCGCCGTCGCGCTCGCCGGCCAGCACCTCCTCGGTGATGCGCGCGGAGTCGCGGGCCACGTCCTCGACACCCAGGTCCTCGCTCTCGAAGTCCATGCCGTACTCGGGGGTCTCGATTGTGAAGTCGTCCATCTCGCCGTCCTCGCCGACCGCCACCGTGGTCGACCCGGGCCGGATGTCGTCGTACCCCTCCATCCCCTGGAACATGACGACGCGGCCGATGTCGTAGCGCTCGCTCGCCGCGAACGTGTCGATGATGCGTTTGGCGTACGGGAGGTGGTAGAAGCTGCCGAGGTGGACGTCGGCGTCGGCGGGGTTCGCCAGCGTCTCGATGGTGTTGACGAACGTGCGGACGCCCATCTGGTCGCGTCGGTCGGCGAGGTTCGCGACGGCCGCGTTGAAGTTCGGCTGGTAGTAGAAGCCGAAACCCACCTCGTCGGTCATCGCCGCGGACTGCTCGGGCGTGAGGTCCGTCCGGACGCCCAGTTCGTCGAGGACGTGTTTGTACGCGTCCTGCTTCTGCGTGGGCACGCGGTCGCCGGAGTGGGCGACGACGGGCGTGCCCGCCGCGGCGGCGACGAGGCCCGCGCCGACACCCAGAATCGCGGTCCGGCCCTTCCCGTCGTAGTTCGCTCCGCAGTCGACGGGGTCGCAGTCGGGGGCGGCGAACGCGACGGACTCCTCGGCCATCACGTCGACGAACGCCGCCAGTTCTTCGGGCGTGTTGCGCTTCCAGCGGTTTGCGAGCCAGAACGCCCCGAGCGTCGTCGGGTCGGGTTCACCCGCGAGGATGCGGCCGAACGCCTCCCGTGCCTGCTCGCGCGTCATGTCGTCGGCGGACTTGTGGCCCGTCCCGACGACCTCCGTCATCAGCCGTTTCAGCGGCCACTCGCCGAACTCCGGGGTCGCTTTCGCCATAGCCGACGCTCGGGTCGCCGGCGTCGAAAACGTTACCGTTCGCTCCGTCGGTCGCGCCTCGCCGACCCTTCCGTCGACGTCTCGACGCGGCACTCGCCTCTCACCTTCCACGCTCCGCTTTCAGGCGTCGAGGAACACCCGTTCGAGCGCGAGCACGCCCACCGCGACGGCGACGAGGCCGACGACGAGCAGACCCACCTGGACGCTCGGGTCGGGCGTGCTCGTCACACACCCGTCGTACCCCGCGCCCTGCGAACAGAGTCGCGTCGGGACGGCGAGGCCGAGCAGCAGCGCGACGGCCCCAGCGAGGACGGCGGCCGTCGCGACGGCCAGTCGGTCGCCGGCCCGTCGTCGCCGTTCCAGCCGTCGCCACGCCGCCTCCAGTTCCCGGCGGTCGGTCCCCGGCTCCATGACACGTCACCGTGGTACGTGCTACCGTAAGTCGGTGTCGCAGCTCGGAACCCATCGCGTCGCGTCTCCGAACCGGGCGGGGTCGCCGCCTGCACAACGGTGATACGGCCGGCAGGCGTGCTAGCGGTATGGAGCTCCTGTCGCTCGTTCCGAACACACCCGCCTTCGACGGGGCCGTCGACTGCTACCGGCGGATCTGGGACCGCGACGGGACGGTCGCGTTCCGCAAGCACGCGGAGTTCCCGGGCTACCGCGGGTTCGTCGCCGTCGAGGACGGTGCGGTCGTCGGCTACGTCTACGGCTACACGAGCGAACCGGGCCAGTACTACCACGAGGCGCTTCGCGCGGTGCTCCCGCCCTCGACGTACGCCCGCTGGCTCGACGACTGCTTCGAACTCGTCGAACTCGGCGTCGCCCCGGAGGCGCGCGGCCGCGGTCTCGGCGGCCGCCTCCACGACTGCCTCTTGCAGGGACTCCCCCACGCCACGAGCGTGCTCACGACGGGCGTCGACAACGAGGCCGCCCGCGAACTCTACGAGCGTCGCGACTGGGAGGCGGTGTTCGAACCGTTCGACCCCGAGGGTGGCGAACCGATGGTCGTCTACGGGCGAGCGCTCGACGCCACCGACGACGCTCTCGACGGTCCCGCCGTCGACCCGGGAGGCGCGGAGAAGCGCAGGGTCACCCGGACCGAGCGCTGACGGCCACCTGTCGAGGGTCGTCGACACGAAGTGAGTCGCCGCGAGACACCGTCTCGGCCATCAGAGACCAGCGAGCGCTGGTCAGCGGTGGCCGGCGGTTCGCGCCGACACCCGGTCGAGTTGCTCGGTGAGCAGACCGCTGACCTGCTGGGGGTTCGAGACGCCCTCGAAGGTGATCTCGGTCCCGCCGGTCCCGGCGGTGTCGACGTGGACGTCACCGAACGAGAGGACACGCTCGAACAGCGACTGCTCGAAGGAGGTGTTCTGGATGCGGTCGAGGCGGAGGCTCGTCACCTGTCGGGAGAACAGCCCCGTCTTGCGGTACACCTCGTTGGTCGTGATGACGTAGCGCGTCGAGCGGTGCCGGAGGTAGGCGGCCGCCATCAACACCATCCCGATGGGGAGCAACAGCCACGCCAGGTCCCGGTAGACGAAGTCGGTCGGGAGCAACGCGTAGGCGGCGATACCGACGACGGCGACGACGAGACCTCCCACCAGCGACCCCGTCGCGAGCAGGAGGCTCGGACTGCCCGACCAGACCACCTCCTCGCTCTCGCCGAGGGTCACCCACTCCGGAGCGGACATGCCTCCGCGTACGACGCCCTCCGGTATGGCTCTTTCCGGGGTGGTCGCCGCGGTCGCCCGCGCCGACGAACCGCTCAGGACCAGTCGGGGTCGAGGTCGAGCAGGCGAGCGCTCTCGTCCCACAGACGGCGGCGGAGGGCGTCGTTGCCGACTCGCGAGTCGGGCGGTTCGACCTCGCGACCGACCAGGTACGCCCCGGACTCGGTCGTCAGTTCCGGTGCCCCCGCGGCGAAGACGAGGTCCTCGCCCGCCTGCTCGACCGACCGGCCGACCCCCACCAGTCCCGCCACGCGGACGGCGAGACCGAACGCGCCGCTCGTCTCGCGGTAGAGTCCGCTCGTCGGGACGAACCCCGGGTGGTACGCGAGGGTCGTCACGTCGTCGGGGAGCCGTGTCGCCAGTTCGGTGCTGAACAGCACGTTCGCCAGTTTCGAGCGGGCGTACGCCCCGAGCGCGTCGTACTCCTCGGCGAGCGTCGGGTCGTCGAGACGCAACTCGCCCCGACGGTGGACTCGCGAGGAGGTGACGACGACCCGCGAGGGCACGCCGGCGTCGAGTAGCCCCGACAGTTCGTGGGTCAGTAGGTACGGCGAGAGGTGGTTGACGAGGAACACGCGTTCGACGGGACCGCCCGGTAGTTCGACGACCTCGCGTTCGGGGAGCGACAGCGCGGCGTTGAGCGCCAGCACGTCCACCCGGTCGTAGCGGTCGGCCACCTCCCCGGCTAGCGCCCGGACGGCGTCGGGGTCGCCGAGGTCCGCCCGGACGAAGACGCCGTCGCCGCCACGCTCGCGGACCGTCTCCAGTGTCGCCACGCCGCGCTCGCGGTCCCGCCCGACGAGCACGACCTCCGCGCCCAGCTCGCCGAACCGCGCGGCCGCGGCCCGACCGACGCCACTCGTTCCACCGGTCAGCACGACGACGGCGTCGTCCAGCGTCTTCCACTCCATGCCCCGACCGACGTGGCGGGAGAGGAAAGAACTAGCTCGTGACAGCTCACCGAGCCAGGGCGTCGTCACGGCCGCCGGGGCCGCCCAGACGGGACCGAAACCCCCACTTTCGCCTGCTCCCTAGCACACCCGATGAACGCTCCCCGTGGTGACTGGCGCGCCGACCTCGACGACGTGGACGCGGCGCTCGTCGACGGCTACCAGAGCGGCTTCCCGGTCGAGCCACGACCGTTCCGGGCGGTGGCGGCCGACCTCGGTATCGAGGAGGACGAGGCGCTCGCACGAGTGAAGCGCCTCCGCGAACGCGGCGTCTTCCGGCGGTTCGGGGCGGTGCTCAACCCGCCGGTCATCGGGTCGTCGACGCTCGCGGCGGTCAACGCCCCCGACGAGCGCTTCGAGGCCGTCGCCGAGATAATCAACGGCTACCGGCAGGTCAACCACAACTACCGGCGCTCGCACCACTGGAACATGTGGTTCGTCGTCACCGCCGCCTCCCGCGAGACCCGCGACGCCATCCTCGCCGACATCGAGGAGCGCACCGGACTCGACGTACTGAACCTCCCGATGCTCACCGACTACTACATCGACCTGGAGTTCCCGGTCGTCAACGCCGACCGGTTCGCCCGGGAGTCCCTCGACGCGACCGAAGTCAGCGCTACCCGCATCTCCGAGTCCGCGACGGCGGACCTGAGCGCTCTGGACCGTCGACTGCTCCTGGAGATCCAGGACGGGTTCCCGCTCACGCGCACCCCGTACGCCGACGTCGCCGCGGCCGTCGACGCCACCACCGAGGAGGTCGTCGCCGCCATCGAGCGCCTCCGCGAGGACGGCTGTATCAAGCGAATCGGCTGTATCGTCAACCACGTCGTCACCGGCTTCGACGCCAACTGCATGGTCGTCTGGAACGTCCCCGACGACGAACTCGACGTCCGCGGTGAGCGCGCCGGTCGCCTGCCGTACGTCACGCTCTGTTACCACCGCCCGCGACGCCCCGAGCAGGGCTGGGAGTACAACCTGTTCACGATGATCCACGGCCGCGAGCAGGACGCCGTCGACGAGAAGATCGACGAACTCGCCGGCGAGTACCTCCCGTTCGAGCACGAACGCCTCTACTCGACGGAGACGCTGAAACAGACGGGCGCACAGTACGAGGAACTGGTCGGCGAGGAGTGAGCCGAGTGGGTTAGGCGGACGTGTGTCGGGGCGTTTCGTTCCGATGGCGGGCACAAAGAAATATCACGCTGGCGACACAGCGTTCGTCACGACCGACACAGATGAACCTCAAGCCCCTCCTGAAACCGTTCCTCCTGTTCACGTGCCTCCTCGCACTCCTCACCGTCGGCGCAGTGTACGTCGCGACGCACTCCGGGCTGTACATGCTCGTTCTGGTCGGCTGTGGCGTGACGCTCGTCGCGCTCGGCAGCGGCGCAGCGGGACAGACGAACTCCGGGATACGCGCCGAAGAGACGGAGATGATGGCCGACGGCGGGGGGTTCTGGCCCGACGCCATCACGGCCGGCTCGCTCCGCCTCTCCCTCCTGTTCTACGGCCTCGGTGTCGTCCTGTGGAGCGTCGTCGTACTGGCCGCGTTGGGCGACACGCTCGTCTGAGCGGTCCGTCGCCCTCTCGCCCCTCCAACTGGACCGTTACTCGTCGTGGACTCGCCGAACGGGCCTCACGACACCAGCGAGTCGCTCGACGTGGGAGAGATCCGTGGCGCGAGAGAACGGACGGGACCGGTCTAGTGGCCCCCGGCGAGCGGTTCTCACGAGACCGTCGGTCGCTGAGAGGATTGGACGCCGTCGGGAGTCGCTGGGCGACCCCGACACGCGGAGAAACGGTGGTACGTTAGCGACTCGCGACGACGAGCATCGGGCCGACGAACACCAGCGCGATACCCACGGCACGCCAGAGGAACTCGTTGTTCATCAGCGAGAGCGGTGTGAGGATGAACAGCAGACCGAACGCGGCGATGTGGGCACCGGTAATCGTCTTACTCTTCAACGGCAGCGTCGCCAGCAGTCCCAGGGCGAACAGCGCCAGGAACACCTGCCCCATGTGGTACTGACTCAGAAACGAGTCGATGACCTGGAGTGGGAGCGCGAACATCGTTGGTACTCCATCGGATTAGTTCGGGTTTCAAGCTTCCGTCTCCGCCCCGAAGTCGATGGGGCGCAAGACGACGTACCAGAAGGCGACGACCGCCGACCCGAAGCCGAGTGCGAACACCAGCGCGCCGATGCCGGGCGCGCCCGCCTGCGTCAGGAGATTGTCCGCGAGACCGGGCACTGCGACGCCCAGTGCGGCGATGACGATACCCGCTTTCGCCCGTTCGGTGAACACCGTGCTGCCGTCGTCGGAGTCGGTGGCCTCCTCGGTCCGGGCACTCGCCGCGGTCTCGCCTCGCTCTGCCATGGTCGAGTTAGTACCTCGGTGCTCCTGAACCCAACGGTCCGCCGTCGCCGTCGCGCTCCGTGTCAACCCCACACGAACCCCGTGCGAACCGACCGACCTATCCGCGCTCGCCGCCGCCTTCGACCGTGAACGTCGGACTGCTCGCTGCGCTCGCCGCCGCCCTCCTCTACGGCTGTTATCTCGCCGGCTACAAGCACTTCTTCGGCGACTACCCCGCGCTCGCGTACCTGTTGGTCGTGAACGGGGCGGCCGTCGTCTGGTACCTGCCGGTCGCCGCACCCCACCTCCCGAAGCTGTCGAGCGTCGGTCTCGACGTGCTTGCAGCGTTGCTCGGGACCGCCGCGTTGACGGGTCTCGCCATCGCGGGGCTGTTCGAGGCGCTCCGTCGTGGCGACGTCTCGTACGTCACGCCGCTGAACAAGCTGGTTCCGCTGTTCGTGCTCCCACTCGAACTGGTGATCTTCTCGGCGGACCTCTCGGCGCTCCAGATGGGTGGCGTCGTCCTCGCGACGGCGGGCATCTACGCCGCCAACTACGAGTCCGGCAGTCTCGTCGACCCGTTCAGACGGGCGCTGTCGTACCGCCCCGCCCAACTGGCGCTGGCGAGCGCCCTCACCTTCGCCGTGGTCGACACCGGCAAGCGACTGCTCCTCCGGGAACTCGCGCTGCCGACGCCGCTGGTCGTCTGGGTGTCGCTCGTCGGCATCACCGTCGTCGTCGCGCCGCTCGGCCTCCGCCAGCGCGAGCAGCTACCGCGGCGAATCGCGCCAGCCCTCTTCGGCGTCGGGGCGTTCATCGCGCTCGGCAACCACCTCATCGCGCTCGGGTTCACCGAACTGCACGCGAGCGTCGCCTCCGCCATCGTCAACGCGCAGGCCGTCGTCGCCGTCCTGCTGGGCGGTCTCGTCCTCGAAGAGGGGGCGTTCGGCCAGCGACTCGGCGCGGGCCTCCTCACCGTCCTCGGCGTCGCGTTCGTCGCGCTGGGGTGACTCAGTCGTCCGTTTCGGTCGGGTCGTCGACGGACTCGGCTCCGCTCAACACCGTCCCCAGCAGGTCCACCGCGCCGTCAGTGTGGAGCGGACTGTTGCCGGAACCACACTGCGAGTCCATCACACAGCCCGGACAGCCCTCGGTCCCCTCACAACCGCACGACTCGACGACGGTGCGGGTGTTCGCCGCGACGCGCTCGAACCGGTCGTACAGTTTGCGCGAGAAGCCCAGTCCGCCCTCGACGCCGTCGTAGACGAAGATGCCCGGCGAGTCGAGTTCGGGGTGGGTGAGCGCCGACAGGCCACCGAGGTTCGACTTGTCGAGCGTACACTCCAGCGGCGCGAGTTTGATGATGCCGTGTTCGGCGGCGTGCTGCGCGCCCTGGAACGCGACGTCCGGCGAGTCGACGCCGTGGCGCTGGCCGAGACGGGCGCGTTCGGACTCGGGCACCGCGAGCCAGAGCGCCTGCGTCCGCATCGACAGCGGCGAGAGACCGGTCGGCTGTGGCGCGCCCAGACTCTCGCCGGTCGCGATGGACTTGCGGGTGTAGGTGTCGTAGTGGACGGTCACGTCCGCGCTCCCCCAGTGGAGCGTGTAGTCGCCGAACGCGCGCGAGCGCTCCGAATCGAGGTTCCCGATGCGCGTCGCGTGGTTCGTCTGAGTGTAGTAGTCCACGTCGACGGGTTCGAGGTCGATTCGTGGCTGGTGGCCCTCCTCCTCGAAGCCGACGACCTCGAACTGCTGGCCGCGATGCAGCGTCACCGCGCCGGGGTGATACTCGCGGTACGCCCGCGCCCGTCCGACGGGTTCCAGCGCGGCGTCGACGTCGTCGGGCGTCCGAATCACGAACTCGTCGCCGCCGCTGGCGTACATCGACACGCTCGATTGGGGGCGGTCCCGTCGGTCGTAGATGACACCGGTGTCGAGGGTCCCCGTCAGATACCCCGCCTTGCGCCACATCTCGACCGCCGGTGCGAGGCGCTCGCCGAACCAGCGCTCGTCGTCGTGGGTCAGGGGCAACTCGTGGGCCGCACAGAGCAGGTGGCGAGCGAAGACGGCGTTGTTCGAGCGGTCGACGACCGCATCTTCGACCACGTCCTCGCCCAGCACGTAGCCCGGGTTGGCGAACACGTAGTTGTCGATGGCGTCCGCGCGCCCGACGAGCACCGACAGCGCGTCGCCCGTCCCCCGCCCCGAGCGGCCGAGTTGCTGCCAGAACGACTGGCGACTCCCAGGGTAGCCAGAGAGGAGCGTCGCCTCGACGCTCCCGATGTCGATGCCGAGTTCCAGCGCGGAGGTCGTGACCACGCCGTCGAGCGAGCCGTCCTTGAGACCCCGTTCGGTCGCCCTCCGGTCGCGTTTCGTGTGGCCCGCGTTGTACGACTCGATACGCAGGCGACCCATGTTGTGGCGCGTCGCCGCCCGCTTCGCCCGCTCGCGGTTCAACTCGGTCATCCGTCGGGAGCCGACGAACGCGAGCGTCTGGGTGCCGTTCGTTCCGAGGTGGGCGAGCAGGTCGGCGGCTTCGGCGCTCGCAGACCGGCGCGCCTCGCCCTCGCCGGGCGGTCGCCAGAACGCGATTTCGCGTCGTCCCCGGGGGGAGCCGTCGTCGTCGACGACCGTCACGTCGCCGTCGACGAGGGTCTTCGCGTGTTCGGCGGGGTTGCCGATGGTCGCCGACGTCAGGACGAGCGAGGGGTCGGCGTCGTAGTGCTCCAGCACGCGCCGGAGTCGCCTGACGACCCACGAGACGTGCATCCCGTGGACGCCGGAGTAGGCGTGTGCCTCGTCGATGGCGAGCGTCGCGCAGTCGCCGAACACGCGCGCCCACTGGCTGTGCTGGGGGAGGTAGGCGTTCACCCCCGAGAAGTTCGTGACGACCACGTCCGCGGTCCGGCGGACGTCGCGCTTCGCCTCGCTCGCGGTGTCGCCGTCGTAGACGCGCACCGAGATGTCGAGACCGAGCGTGTCGTACAACTCGGAGAGCGCGCGTCGCTGGTCACGCGAGAGCGCCTTCGTCGGGCAGAGCAGGAGCGCGGTCGAGTCGGGGTCCCGGAGGTGCTGTCGGGCGATTTCCAGGGCGTAGACGAGCGTCTTCCCGCTGGCGGTGCTCGTCGTCACGCAGACGTCCTCGCCGCGAGCGAGCGCGTCCAGCGCGGTCGCCTGGTGGCTGTAGAGGTCGTGGGGCATCGACGCGGCGAGGTCCGGTCCGAGCACGTCGCTCGCGGGGACGGTCACCGCGTCACGAGCCTCCTGGACGAACACGTCCCGGAGCTGGCCGCCGTAGTCGGGGAACGTCGCGCGGAGGCGGTCGGCGTTCATCGTGGTGGCTCCGTCATCGGTTCAGAACTCCGAGAGCGACCCCTGTCGGGTGTCGCCGGTCTCGTCGGTGGTCCGGTCGGCGATGCTCGACGCTACGCGGTCGGTCGCCGCGACGGCGTCGAACACGTGGGCGAGCATCCGCACGTCGTCCTCGCAGTACGCCCGGTGGCGCTCCCAGTCGGGTTCGGGGCCGCCGTCCATCCACGCCCGGTAGCGACGAGCCGTCTCCGCGCCCGTGAGGCCGGTGTCGTGGCCCTCGTAGCCGAGCGCGCTCGCGACCGCCTCCAGCTTGTTCGTCCGGCCCGGTAGGACGGCGTTCTCCTCGTCGCGCGCCCAGGCGAGCAGGTCGCACTTCGTGTTCTGTCGCCACACCTCCTGCCGGTCGGGGTGGGTGGCGGCGACGTGGTCGTCGAGGACGGGGAAGTCGAACCCCCACCCGTTCCACGCGACGAGCGTCCCGTCGACGCCCGCCAGCCAGTCGAGGAACGCGCCGAGCATCCCACTCGCCTCCTCGGGGTCGCGCGCGAGGAACGACCGGTAGTCGCCGCGGAACAGCACGCCGACCTGCCAGACGACGCTCGGTCGGAGCCCGTCGGTCTCGATGTCCAGAAAGACGGGGTCGGCCGGGAGCGGTGCGTCGCCCGTTCGCAGCACCTCGCCGCGTTCGAGCGCCTGCGCCGAGCGAACGACGGTCCGTGCGCTCGCGCGACCGAACCCTTCCAGCGTCGCGAGTTCGTGGGGTGGCGTCGCCGCCAGCGACGCGCGGTCGTACCCTGCACGTGCAAGGGTCGTCGCTCGACTGTCACCGACGCCGGACAGTGCGCGCAGTCCGAGTCTGTCGGTCCGAATCTCCTCGACGGCGACGGTGCCGTCGGCGTGGAGCGAGAGCACGGGGGCGGCCGGCGCACCCTGCGTCTCGACCGGTGCGAGTCCCTGGACGTCGAGGCCGCCCCACTCGCGGCGGTAGTCCGCGGGGACGCTCGCGGCGAGGTGGACGAACGCGGCGTCGCCGTCTGTCCCCGTCGTTCCGAGCGCCTCCCGGTAGGCCGTCGCGCCGTCGAGTCGGGTGTCGAGTTCCATCGGGTCCGTCTCGACGGCGAGCAGCTCGGTGGCGAGGTAGGCGGTCGACTCGCCCGCCTCCTCGCGGGCGACGTCGGCGACCCGCCGGACCTCGTCGAGCGTCGCGCAGGTGCCGAGCGTCACGTCGCCGAACGCGTGGATTTCGCCCTCGGGTGTGAGGATGGGCACCTCGCTCTCGGGCGGGCGAAATCGGCCCGGAGCGTACACTCGCTCGGGGACTAGGACGGCGTCGGGGGCGGCCGCGGCGTGGAGGTCGGCGAGTTCGCTCGGAGAGAGACGGCCCGCGAGTCGCGAGGGCAACGCGAGCACCGTCGCCGGTCGAGGCATCGACCGAGAGGAGGGGACGGACGCACAAGAAACGCGCGACCGGGTGGGGCTCCAGTCGCGATACGGCGGGGCGTGCTGCTACCGGCCGTTGCTACACCGCGGCGGTACCGGTCTGGTTGCCCGCGCTCTCCCCACCCGCCTGCTGTCGGGCCGCCGGGAGCCAGTCGGGGGCCTCGACACTCGTCTCGCCGACGTCCCGGACCTCGTAGCTCCGCGCGAGCGTCGTCGTCCGGCCGCCGATGTCGACGGTCAGCGTGTAGGCGAAGCGCTCGACGACGCCGGACTCGCTCACGACGAGCGTCGCCTCGTACGCCGAGACGTTCGGGTC
This sequence comes from Halomarina rubra, assembly GCF_023699475.1. GTDB lineage: Archaea > Halobacteriota > Halobacteria > Halobacteriales > Haloarculaceae > Halomarina > Halomarina rubra. The sequence goes on from NZ_JALXFV010000008.1 coordinate 90,271, forward strand.
GAACGCCGGCGAGTCCGTGGCGTCGCTCGCGTTCTCGCCGGGGGCGGCACCGCCCGCCTCGCTCCCGTTCTGTCGGAACAGGGCGTCGGTGTCGAGCGCCTCCGGACCGCTCGCGGTGTAGGTCGTCGCGCCCTCGGTGTCGGTGGCCGACTCGGTCCACGTCGTCGCGTCGACGACGTCGAACGCGCCCTGGAGGGTGACGAACTGGTCGGCCGAGGCGGCGAACGCCGCACCGCCCTGCGAACCGTTCAGCACCTCGTACTGCGGGTCACCGCCGGGGCCGGCGACCCGGAGATAGGTGGTGTCGTCGGCGGTGTACAGTTCGACGGACTGCTCCGTCGAGTCGTCCGCCGCGGAGGCGTTCGCGCTCGCCGTCGCGTTCGAAGCGTTCCCGACGAGCGAGCGTTCGGAGTCGCTCCGCTGGTAGTTGGTGTCGTTCGCGAGGTCGAGTCGCGCCGTGGTCGTCACGGACGACCGGACCTGGTCGGTCTCGGTCGTCGCGTCGACGACGACCGTCACCGACCCCGCCTCGCGGATGGTCCGCTCGTGTCGGGCCGCGAGTGCGGTAGCGTCGACCGTCCCGTTCTCCGTGGTCCCGTTCTCCGTGGACCCGTTCGCGCCGACGCTCGCCTCGGTCGTCCCGGTCGCGTCGCCACCGTCCACGGTGTCGTTCTGTCCGGTCGTGGCCGATCCACCGCTCGTGCCCCCGGTCACGGTGCCGGCTCCGTCGACCGTCTCCCCGTCGGTCGTCGCGTTCGACCCCGGCCCCGCGCCGCAGCCGGCGAGCACCAGCGTGAGACACAGCAGTACCGTCGCAGGTCGTGACAGCGCCATACTGCCGACGGCTTCACACATCAGAACGTTGTCACTGCGGGTTGCCAGGGGCAAGGTCGAGAACGTCGCCGAACGCGGACCAGTCGTCTCTCGTGACGCTCGACCACCTCGTCGAATGAAAACTGGCGAGAACCGATACAAAGTCGCTCCGGTCGGACAGTCGGTGGTCCGCCCGCTCAGGCGCTCGACGCGTTTCGCGCGCGGTCGAGCCAGTCCGGTCGCTCGACGCTGGTGTCGTCGAGGTCGCTCACGCCGACGCTCGACCGACTCTTCACCGAGCGACCGGCGAGGTCGATGGTGGTCTCGGTGGTGAACGAGCGGACGGTCCCGTCGCTCGTGACGAGCAGGACCGCGTCGAAGTCGGCGACGTTGGCCGCGGACTCCGGCGCGCCGGAGCGAGCGAGGAGCGCCGAGTGCTCGACGGCCGCCGAACCGTTGGCGACGTACCGCGTGAGGGTCTCGCCGTCGACCGTCTCGGTCCCGTCCTGTGTCCAGTTCGTCGCGTCGACGACGGCCCACTGTTGCGCCAGGGTCGCGCTGGCGACGATGTCGCTCGACAGGTTCGTCGGCCGGGAGTCGTACTGCGTCTCGCCGCCCGCCTGTTGCTGGGCGTACGCGGTGCCGTCGGTGATGAAGACAGAGACGTTCGACCGACTCGGCGTCCCGAGCACGGACCCGTTGGTCCGCGAGACGTAGCGGTACTCGTCGTCGGTGACGTCGACCCACGCGGTCAGCGTCGTGTCGACGGTGTACGACCCGTTCGACTCTTGGCCCAGGTTCGTCGTCCCGGAGGAGTTCGCGTGGTAGGTGAACGAGTCGGCCGCCTCGACGTTCTCGGTGTGGTCTGCCTGGAGCGCGCTCGCGTTCAACGGTTCGTCGGGGGAGGTGTACGCCTCGCTACTGCCGCCGCCGAGTCCGGGGACGGCCGAACAGCCGGCGAGCACCAGCGTGGCACACAGTAAGAGGGCGAGTGTCGGGGACTTCCTCATGCGCCTCCCGGTCTGGGGAGGCGAGGAAAAACGGTTGCGGTCGGTCGATTCCTCGTGGGTGGTCTCGGCTCAGAACCGCCGGCGGAGTTTCACCACCGCCGACAGCGCCGTGGTGTACCACTCCCCGGGCACCCACGACGGCGGCGCGACGGGGCCGACTCGCGAGACGGCGACGGTCTGCTGGTCGGTGTACTTCCGGATGCCCTCCGGCCCGTGGCGACGACCGAGACCGGACTGCTTCATCCCGCCCATCGGCGCGTCGGTCGCACCCAGCGTCGTGATATACGGGTCGTTGACGCTCACCGTCCCGGCGTCGAGGCGCTCGGCGACCGCCCGGCCGCGGTCGTGGCTCTCGGTGAACACGCAGGCGTTGAGACCGTAGTCGGTGTCGTTGGCGCGCTCGATGGCCTCGCGGGTCGAGCCGACGGGGTAGACGGCGACGACCGGGCCGAACGTCTCCTCGCGGAAGCAGTCCATCTCGGGGGTGACGTCGGTGAGGACGGTCGGCTCGAAGGCGTAGGGGCCGACGTCGGGGCGGTGTTGCCCGCCGGTGCGGACGGTCGCACCCTTCTCGCGGGCGTCCTCGACGTGTGCCCGAACGCGCTCCAGTTGCTCGCCGGAGGCGAGCGAGCCGACGTCCGTGTCGAGGTCACTGCCGCTCCCGAGCGTGAGCGCCTCGGTGGCGACGACGAGGCGGTCGACGAACGTCTCGTACAACGAGTCGTGGACGTAGGTGCGCTCGGGGGCGACGCACAGCTGCCCGGCGTTCGGGAAACAGCCAGCGATGGCCCCGCGAACGGCCGTCCCGAGGTCGGCGTCCTCGAGCACCAGCATCGGGTTCTTCCCGCCGAGTTCGAGCGAGCACGGGACGAGGTTGCGCCCGGCCTGCTCGGCGACGAGGCGACCGGTCTCGACGCTGCCGGTGAACCCGACGTAGTCACTGCCCGCGACGAGCGACTCGCCCAGCTCCGCCCCGTCGCCGGTGACGACCTGACAGACGTCCGGTGGGAGGCCGGCCTCCCGCAGCAGTTCGACCGCGCGGAGCGCGACGAACGGTGTGTGCTCGTCGGGTTTGAGGACGACGCCGTTGCCCGCGAGCAGCGCGGGGATGGCGTCGGAGACGGAGAGCGTGAGCGGGTAGTTCCAGGGGGAGACGATGGTGACGACCCCGCGCGGGTGGTAGTTCACGCGAGTCGGCGAGAGGAGACCGAACGCCCCTTCGCGTCTCTCGGGGGCGAGCAGGTCGCCGGCGTCGCCGTAGTACTCGCAGTGGGAGACGACGTCGAGCAGTTCCTCGAAGCCGGTCCGGCGGGCCTTCCCGCCTTCGAGTTGGAGCAGGTCGAGGAACTCCTCGCGGGCGTCCCAGAGCAGGTCGCCGAAGCGCTCGACGACGGCGGCGCGCTCCTCGAAGGACCGGTCGGCCCACTCGTGGTGGGCAGTGCGGGCGCGACGCACCGCGAGGTCGGCGTCCGCGGCGGTGCACGCCGGGACCGTGCCGAGGGGGTCGCCGGTGAACGGTGCCTCCACGACGAGACGGTCCCGGTCGCCGTCGCCACGGGTGGCGACCGTCGCGAGTCGGTCGAGTCGCTCGTCGTCCGCCCGGGGTTCGGTGTCGGGTCGAGCCATACCGAGACAGCGGGCGCGACCCGCATACCACTGCCGCCCGGAGCCGTCGGCCGTCGCCTAGTTTCTTGTAGCTGGACATTCATTGATACCTCAACGTCGGACGACTCCGTCGTCGGTCGGGGGCCAGTGGCGACTCCGTCCGACCCGTCTCACCGCTTCGCCACCAGTTCACCATGACCCTCTACGACCTCTCGCACCCTATCGGACCGGGGATGCCGACGTATCCTGGCGACCCGGTCGTCGAGACGTACCCGAACGCGACCCACGAAGAGGAGGGGTTCAGCCTCACCGCGTTCGGTCTCAGCACCCACACGGGGACACACATCGACGCGCCCGTTCACGTCGAACCCGACGGGAAGGCGCTCGACGAGTTCCCCATCGAACGGTTCCACTACGACGCGCGACTCGTCCCGTGTGACGCCGAGTCGAACGAACAGATCACGCCCGAGGACCTCCCCGACGCCTCCGACGACGCCGACCTCTACGTGTTCGCGACGGGGTGGAGCGAGCGCTGGGGCGACATCTCGTACTTCGAGCACCCGCACCTCAGCCCCGACTGTGCGAAGGTCTGTGCCGAACGTGGCGTCGACGTCGCCGTCGACTGCCCGAGCGTCGACCCCATCGGCGGCGACCTGCTCGCCCACCACGAACTGTTCCGCGAGAGTCGCCTCGTCGTCGAGAACGTTCGGAACCTCGCCCCACTCCCCGAACGGTTCACGGTCCACGCCTACCCGCTCCCGCTAGCCGACGCCGACGGCGCGCCCGCCCGCGTCGTCGCCGAAGTGGAGTGACGCGCGTCCGGTTCGGACGCTCGAGGGTTACGCCTCGCTCTCACCGTCACCTCCACGCTCGCCGCCGCCTCCTCACGCCTCCAGCGGGAGGTCGACGCCGAGTTGCCGCAGGAACTCGCCCATCTCGACCATCGAGACGGCCTCGACGATTTTCCCGTCGCGGACCCGTCGCTGGTGGAACCCGTCGACGCTGATACGGTTGCCCGTCGGTTCGATACCCCGAAACTCGCCGTCGTGGGTGCCGTACAGCGTGACGTGGGCGGTGACGGTGTCGTCGTCGACGACCTCGCTGTTGATGTCGACGTTCAGGTCGGGGAACGCCGTGCTCCACTCCTCGTAGATGTCCTTGATGTCCCGTCGGCTGGCGACCGGTTCGTCCGACCCCGTTCGTCGAATGCCGACGACCACGTCCTCGGCGTAGAGGTCGTCGACCACGTCGACGTTCCCACGCTCGAACAGTTCGGTAATCTCGTAACGGACCAGTTCCTTGGTGCTGAAGCCCTCTGTCGATGTCATCGTGTCCTCCCGGTACGTGTCGTTGGTCAGGGGACGAAATAGCTACTCGGGTCGACGAGATGGGGGGTTCGGAGAAGTGGTGGCTCGATGTCCAGTATCGACACACGAAACGTTCGTTTCGTCGTCTCCACTGCTGATTCAGCTGTTAGACAGAGAGCGAGGGTCTACCAGAGGAAGGCCCAAGCTCCCACATTTTTCCGGTTTGACCGTGCTGCATACAGGGCGCGAGTCGGTCAATCGCCCAGACGATTGTCGACTCCACGGTTATGCTTTCAGAGGACGTCTCTGATGGTATGGCAAACGTTAGCGTGCCATCCGCGGGCGCCGTGACAATCCACGGCACTGTCGAGTCTGGGTTCGAGCCTGTCCGTGAAGTGTTCGCTGAGAACTTTCACGACCGCAACGAGTTGGGGGCGGCGGTTGCCGTCTACTCTCGTGGCGAACTCGTCGTCGACCTCTGGGGTGGCTACCGGGACACCGACCACGAGCATCCGTGGCAGGCCGACACGATGGTCCTCGTGGCCTCGGGGACGAAGGGGATGACGGCGGCGGCCGTCGCTGTCGCGCTCTCGCGGGGGTTGTTCGCACTCGACGACCGCATCGCCGACCACTGGCCAGCGTTCGCCCAGCACGGGAAGGGTGCGGTCACGGTCCGACAGTTGCTGAGTCACCAGGCAGGGCTCGCGACGCTCGACGGGCGCCTTTCGCCGGAGCAGATCGCCGACACGGAGTTCCTCTCGGACCTGCTCGCGAGCGAGAAACTCGACTGGGTGCCCGGCACCCGCCACGGCTACCACGCGTTCACACTGGGCTGGTACGCGAGCGAACTGCTCCGACACACCGACGGACGGACGCTGGGCCAGTTCTTCGCCGAGGAGGTGGCCGAGCCGCTCGGCCTGGAGTTCTACATCGGGCTTCCCGAGAGGATTCCACCCGACCGCGTGGCGGACCTCGACGCGTTCGGGTATCTGGATATGCTCTTGAACCTCCGGACACTGTCGCCGCGGTTCGTCCTGTCGTTCTTCAACCCGTGGTCGGTGACGAGTCGGGCGCTGAACGTGCTCGATACCCGGCGTCCGGCCGACCTGAACAGTCCGGCGTTCCGTGCGGTGGAGATTCCCTCGGGCAACGGCATCGGGACCGCCCGCGCGATGGCACGGCTGTACGGTGAACTCGCGACGGGCGGCGAGGCGCTGGGTCTCGACCAGGACGTGTTCGCGGAACTGACCGCCACCCCGTCGCCGCCGTCAGGTGACCGGCGGGACGTCGTCATCCGCATGGAGACGGCGTACGCGATGGGGTATTCGAAACCGTCGCCCGACTTCCGGTTCGGGACTTCAGATGCCTCGTTCGGTACTCCCGGCGCCGGCGGCTCGTTCGGGTTCGCGGACCCCGACGTGGAACTGGGCTTTGCCTACACACCCAACCGATTGGGCCTCCACCTGAAGGACGACCCTCGGGAGGTGGCACTCAGGGAAGCCGTCTACGAGTGCATCGAACGCCGGAGTTCGGAGACGGATTCACCTCGTACCCGACTCTATCGTCCCGAATAGTTCGATAACGCCGCGAATACAGGGTTCCGACAGATTGCCGTCGCCTACCTGGCTCTTGCGTTACTCGTGATGGTCGCGGCCGGGGTGCGAAGTGTATACCCTGTGTGCAGCAGGCCGGTAAGTGGTATGCACCCAATCTGGCAGAAGTCGTGTCGTTAGACTCGCGGCACGTGTCTAACAGTTCCGGCAATCGGTGTACTAGCGATCTGCCGCGGGGGAATCGTCCTCACTCTCACCAGACTCACGGACCGTGGGTGTCGGTCGAACGGCACCCAGACCGACCGGGTTCCGACGGTTTATCACCCAGGAGGGGCCACTCCGTGACGTGACCGACACCCCCCGAACCGTCGCCCGCGACTCGCTCGATTCGGCGTGGAGCGACTGGTTCCCGTTCGACCCGTACCCGCAGCAAGCCGACGGGGTCGAACGCGCGCTGGACGCGATGCGCGACGGGGGCTTTCTCGCCCTCGAAGGGGCCTGTGGGACCGGCAAGACGCTCATCGCGCTCGCCGCCGGTCTACAGGCCATCGACGAGGACGTCGCCGAACGGGTGTTCGCCGTCACGCCCGTCAAACAGCAACTCAAGCAGTTCCTCGCGGAGGTCCGGGCCATCAACGCGGGTCGGGACGGCGACCCCCCCGTCGACGGACTGGTCGTCGTCGGCAAGCGCGACCTGCTCCCGTACGCCCGGACCGACGCCCTCCCCGGCGAGAAGGGGACACACGACGCCGCCAGCGACCTCCGGGAGGCGACGGTGAGTCTCGTCCACCGCGAGTCGACGCAGGCGCTCGACGTCTCGCCCGGTGCCCTCGACGGCCGTATCAACGTCTGTGCGGCGAGCGACTGCGACACCCTGTCGTACTCCGAGCCGCGATGTCCGGACCACCGCGAGGAGCGCGACGAGGAGGCCCCGTGGTACGACCCCGTCCGCGCCGAGGCGCTCTGCTCGCTCGTCGAGTCGATGGGTGGCGACCCACTGGAGACGGCGGGCGTCACCGCGCCGTACCCCGCGAAACCGCCGCACACCCGGGACGTCCTCGACATCTACGACTCGGAGGAGCTACCGGCTGGCGAGGCGGGCTACTTCGACCCGTTCTTCGCCCGCTTCCTCGCCGACGAGGGCTGGCCCGGCGTCGACTTCTCGGCGGGCGAGCACAACGTCCTCGACCCGGAGGCGCTCGTCGCCGCCGCCGTCCGTCGCGGGACCTGCCCCCACGAGTGCCTCGCGGCGCTGATGCCCGAGGCGGACGTGCTCGTGGGCAACTACAACCACGCGTTCGACCCCATCACGCGCCAGTTGACCGCCGAGAAGGCGGGCGTCCTCGACGGCGACACCCTCCTCGTCGTCGACGAGGCCCACATGCTCGAAGAGCGCGTGCGAGACTTACTGTCCGAGACCTGTTCGCTCCACGCGCTGCGGACGGCCCACCGCGACCTGGCGCTGGCCCGCGAGTACCTCTCGGGCAACGGCGGCGAACCGGGTGCTGACTCGGGTGCTCACCAGCGCCACGCCCGCCAGACGCTCGCGGAGTTCGACAGCGTCGACGAGCGCGACCTGGCGTTCACCCAGTCGGTCCTGGAGTGGGCCGCGGCGACCGTCGACGACGAGGTGAGCGCGTTCCTCGACGAGGAGTTCGCCGACTGGTCCCGGCAGTTCGCCGAGGGGTCGCTGCCCGACGAGGACCACGAGATACCGCTCCGTGACCCCGAAGCCGTCGAGACCGACCGGTTCACCGACCGGGCGCTGTCGGAGTTCCCCGACGACGTCTGGACCCGCGTGCGGGACGCCTGCTACGTCGCGGGGCAGGTCCACGAGAACGACGGCCAGACCGACCGAACGCCGACGGCCCCGACCGTCGGACGGTTCTTCCACCAGTGGGGGCTCCTCGACCACGGGACGTACTTCCGGGAACTCGAACTCGAGTACTCAGAGAAGGCAGTCACCGACACGACGCTTCCGGAGTGGGCGGGTGCGTTCAACGCCTCGCTCGTACTGTTCAACTGCATCCCCCGGGACCCGCTGGCCCGCGTGCTCGACGACCTCGCCGGTGGCGTGCTGATGAGCGCGACGCTCGAACCGTTCGACGTGTTCGAACGCGTCAGCGGCCTCGAACTGCTCGACGAGGGCGACGAGGACGCCGACCGACCGCCGAGGCGGGTCGAGGACGCCACCTACGGCCTCGCGTTCCCGCCGGAGAACCGCGCGTCGTGGGTGCTCGACCTCCCGGCGTTCACCTACCGGAACCGCGGCCCGCCGGTGACGGAGTACGAGGAGATGACCCGCACCCGACAGGGCTACGCGAGCGCACTCGTCACCGCGGCGCGCTCTCACGGCAACACGCTGGTGTGTATGCCCTCCTACCGCGAGGCGGAGTGGGCCGTCGAGTACCTCCGCGAGCGCATCGACGACCCCGTGCTCCGGGACCGCTCCTCCGAGTCCTCGGAGACCGACGCGATGCTCGGGCGGTTCTTCCAGGGCGACGACACCGACCGCGTGCTCGTGACGAGCGCTCGCGGCACCGTCACGGAGGGCGTCGACTACCACGGCGAACGACTCCACTGTGTCGTCGTCGTGGGCGTCCCGTACGCCAACACCTCGACCCCGCGGATGGGCGCGGTGATGAACGCCTACGACCGCGAGTTCGAGCAGGGGAGCGGGTTCGACACCGCCGTCCAGGTGCCCGCCGTCCGCAAGTCGAGACAGGCGTTCGGGCGCGTCATCCGCGGTCCCGACGAGGTCGGGGTCCGACTGCTGTTCGACCGCCGGTACCTCCGGGACGCTCCACGGTCGGTCAACCACGTCCTCGGAGAGACCGAACGCGAGGAGTTCAGCGCGGTGAGTCCGGACATGCTGGACCTCGCGCTCCAGCAGTTCTGGACGAGCAGGTAGGCGGGTGACGTGTCGGTGCGCGCCGGCGACGAGCGCGGACACCGACGCGTCTCAGTTCTCGGCCTCGAACGCTTCGATAGCCTCGCGCCACGAGTCCGGGAGCGGCCGGGACGACCCGTCCTCGTCCACGGAGACGATGATGCAGGTCCCCTCGGCGGCGACCCGGTCGCCGACCGTGATTCGGTGCTCGAAGGTGAGACTCGACCCGCCGAGGTCGGTGACGCTCGTGCCGACGGTGACCTCGCCGTCCTCGTGGAGGATGGGTGCCCGGTAGTCGATCTCGATGCGGGCGATGACCATCTCGCCGTCGCCGATGCCGACGCCGACGTCGGCGAGACCGTCGAAGTACTCCGAGCGCGCCTGTTCGAGGTACGAGGCGTAGACGGCGTTGTTGACGTGGTTGAGCGTGTCGAGGTCGCGATACCGGACCGTGATGGTCGTTTCGACCGCGTAGTCGCGCATGGTTGGTCGGCGCGGGCGACGAGCAAGGCGGTTGTGGTGTGCGCTCGTCGCGTGTGGTCTGTCGGCCCGCCCGACAGACTCGCCCGCTCGTCGGGCAGCACCGCCGCCGAGCGCGTGTTCCGCGTCGGAGAAGACTCGCGCAGTATTTTATACGTGGACCCGCAGTCTCCACCCATGACGTCCCCGTTCGCCATCGAATCGACCGACCTCTCGAAGCGCTACGACGACGAGATAGCCGTCGAGGGGCTGGACCTCGCGGTCCGTCACGGTAGCGTCTACGGCTTTCTCGGCCCGAACGGTGCCGGGAAGACCACGACCATCCGGATGCTGACCACCCTCCTCAGACCGACCGGTGGCGAGGCGAAGATCGACGGCGTCTCCATCGCCGACCGGGACGCCGTCCGCGAGCGCATCGGCTACCTCCCCGAGACGCCGCCGCTGTACCCCGAACTCACCGGTCGCGAACAGCTCCAGTACGTCGCGGGACTGCGCGACCTCCCGGACGCCGAGGCGACCGAGCGTATCGAGTCGCTCCTCGACCGATTCGACCTCGACGAGGACGCCGACAAACGCGTCTCGACGTACTCGAAGGGGATGAAACAGAAGACGGGCATCATCCAGGCCATCCTCCACCGGCCGAAGGTCGTCTTCCTCGACGAACCGACCTCGGGGCTGGACCCGCGGGCCGCCCGCACCGTCCGCGAGGTCATCGCCGACCTCGCCGCCGAGGACACGACGGTGTTCCTCTCGACGCACATCCTCCCGGTCGTCGACGAACTCGCCGACACCGTCGGCGTGCTGTTCGACGGCGACCTCGTCGCCGAAGGACCGCCCCAGAAGCTGAAACAGCGCGCCGAGACGGGCGACGAGCGCTCGCTGGAGGACGTGTTCCTCGAAGTGACCCAGGAGGCCGACCTCCCGTCGAACGGGGCGACACGGACCGAGGCCCGATGAGCGTCGGTCACGCCGTCCTCGTCGCGCGGATGGAGTTGACCCACCGCTGGCGCAAGACGACCGGCCGCACGTCGCAGGTACTCGCCATCGGCGTCGGCGTCCTGTTCGGTGCGCTGATGGTGTTCGGCGTCTCGACGGCCGCGTTCTACATCGGCGAAGGCATCGCCAGCGGCGAGATTACGGGTGCCGTCGACACCGCCAGGCTCGCCGCCGCGGTCGTCCCGTTGTTCGTCACGCTGATGACCGCCCTCCGGGTCGTCCAGACCTCCGGGTCGCTCACGGCCGCCGACGGGATGTTGACGACGGTGTCCCACCGCGAGGCGGTCGGCGGCGTCGTCCTCACCGAACTCGCGGTCATCGGGAGCATCGCGACCCTCCCGGTGCTCGCCGTCTCGGGAACCTTCGCACTCGGCGTCGGCGACCCGCTGACGTTCCCGTTCGTCCTCACCGCGCTCGCCCTGCTCGTCTTGCTCGGGGCGCTGCTCGGGTTCGCCGTCGGTCTCGGCGTCCGGAACCTCATCGCGCGCTCGGAGTGGCTGGCCCGCTACAAGACGGCCATCGGCGTGCTGTTGTTCCTGCTGTACTTCGTCGCCGTCAGCAGCGCGGAGACCGGGTCGGCCGTCCTCCCGCTCGTCGACGCCATCGGGGCGTCACCGCTGGGGTGGTTCGCCGACCTCGCGCTGTACCGGACCGACGCGAACGCCGCGACGCTGCCCGCGGTCGGCGCGGTCGTCATCGCCGTCGTCGCCGTCCCCGCGGTCGCCACCCTCGCCAGTCGTCTCGCCGCCGCGCTCTGGTACTCCTCGCCGGTCCAACCCGAGGAGGCCGCCCGCGAGGCCTCCCAGATGGACGCCGTCGCCGGCGTCCCCCGACCGATGGCCCGCATCGCTCGCAAGTCGTGGATTCGCGCCCGCCGCGGCCCGATTCGACTCGTCTACGTCGCCTACCCGCTGTTCTTGCTGTTCCCGTTCCTGCAGGCGGCGTTCGTCTCCGGGTCCGTCCCGACCGCACTGCCGCCGCTGTTGGTGTTCTACGGCGCGTGGGCCTCCGGTGCGGCGTTCTCGCTCAACCCAATCGGCGACGAGGGGCCGGTGTTGCCGGTGACGCTCGCGACGCCCGTCTCCGGGCGGATGTTCGTCGGCGGTCTCTGTCTCGCCGGCCTCGTCATCGGCGTCCCCGTCACGCTCGCTCTCGCCCTCGTGACCGGCGTGCTCAGCGGTCTCGGCGAGTTGGCGCTGGTAACGGTGGCCCTGACGGCCGTCGCACTCCCGGTCGCCGCCGCGGGCATCGCCGTCGGCGCTGGCGTGCTGTTCCCACGGATGGAGGAGGTCGAGGTGATGCGCGGCGTCGAGACGACCGCCCCCAGTCTGTTCGCGTTCGGCCTCTACTCGCTCGTGCTCGCGGTCACCGGCATCCCGGCGACCGTCGTCGCCGACCCGACGGTCCGCGGGTTCGCCGTCGACGTCCTCGGCTACAGCGAGAGCGTGACCATCGCCAGCGGTCTGGCGGTGACGCTCCTGCTCGCCGGTGTCGCGGCCACGGTGGGGTACACCTTCGCCGTCCGGTCGTTCGACGACTACTACCTGGGGTAGAACGAGGGGGCCGCGGTCGCTTCAGACGAGGCGCTCGACGAACCCGTCCCACGTCTCGACGACGAGCGCGCCGTCACAGGCCGCGGGGTCGCTGTACGGTTGTCGGAACAGCGCGCCCGCCTTCCCGGCGTCGAGCGCGTTCCCGACGTTTCGGTGGTAGTCGTCGACGAGCGCGTGGCCCGGCAGGTCGCCCTTGTTCCGGGGGACGTCGTCCTCGTAGCCGTCGTAGGGGATGTCGTGGTCGGCCAGCCACTCGCGGGTTACGTCGTGGGTCTCGGCGGGGCGGTGAGTCGCGATGTGGACCTCGTAGCCCGCCGCCTGCAGACGTTCCATCCCGCGGGCAGCGCCGGGCAGCGGGTCCATCCCGAGCAGGAACCACTCGGGGTGGTCGGCCATCGCGGCGTCGATGAGTTCGCCGACGTGCATCCCCACCTCGGGGACGTGGTACTGCCACTCGGTGACGCGTTCGGGGTCGAGCGTCACGTCGTGTTCGCGCTCGACGTACTCGACGAGTCGCGGCATGTTGTCACAGAGCGTCCCGTCGACGTCGACGAGGATGCGCGCTCCGTCGGGGAGGTTCATACCCCCGAGCAGGTCCAGAGCGAAAAGTACCCGTCGTTGTCGGGACAGGGTGTCGGACCACGCCGTCGAGGCCGCCTCAGAACCGGGGGACGACCTCGCTCAGACAGCCGTCGTCCTCGTAGTAGTACGAGTAGTGGTCGGGGACGTAGTCGACGTTGACGTCCTCGTAGTTCGACGGTGGGGTGCCCTCACAGCCCTCCTCACCCACTGCGGAGTCGAACTCGGCGGTGGTGTAGAGGCCGTTCAACACGCTGTCGTCGGACTTCCAGAAGTTCGCGACCGACCCGACCGACCGTTCGAGGGCGGGGCCGTACTCGCCGTCGGTGGCGACGCTGTCGTTGTCGGCCGCGCCACCGAGCAGGCTCACGGAGGCGAGCGCGTCCGACAGCCCCCACGCGTCGAGGGTCTTGACCGCCTCCAGGACGACGCGCGCGCCCAGCGAGTGGGCGACGAACCGGACGGCGGTGTCGGGGTACTGCTGGCGGACGTTGTAGACGAACGCCGCGAGTTTGTGCCCGTTGCGTTCGGCGATCTCGGTGGCGTTCCACCACTGGGTCACGCCCGTGTCGGCGTCGTAGAGGTAGCCGACGCCCGGGGAGTCGTAGCCCTCGATACCGAGGTTCGTCACGCCGGTGTAACAGGTGTCGAGACCGCCCTGCTCGTCGTTGAGCCAGCCGTGGACGAACACGAGCAGTTCGTCCCCCCCGAACACGCCCGAGAAGTCGCCGGCGGTGTCGTAGTCGGTCGCCGAGTAGCCGTCTTCGAGTCGGACCGAGCCGTACCAGGTGATGTCGAAGTGTCCCCGCGTGGTGACTCGCGGGAAGTCACTCGGGGCGGTCTTCCCGCCGTCGCCACCCTTCCCGCCGGCGAGCGCGGTGCCGCTGAGACCGGCGACCCCGAGGCCGGCCACCGCCGTCGTCGTCAGGTACCGTCGTCGTGACCATTCGTTGTCAGACATTGACTCACCCACTCCGGTCCGGGAGATAAGTGTTTCCAACGTTCGTGATACACCACTACTCCGTTAACGATAGTTCTCTCGAAGCCCGCTCACAGCAACGCTCCGGGGTTCATGATACCCTCGGGGTCGAGCGTGCGTTTCATCGAGCGCAGCGCGTCGAGGTACGAGTCGGGAATCTCGCGGTGGTAGTGCTCGCGGTGGACCCGACCGACGGCGTGGTGGTGGGTGCTGGTCGCGCCGAACGCGTCGAGCGTGTCCGAGGCCGTCTGCTTGATGCGTCGCCACTGTTCGACCTCGTTGCCGGGGTCGGCGGGGGCGAGCAGGGTGTAGTACGGCGCGGGGCCGTCGGGGTAGACGTGGGTGAACCGACAGGAGAGGAAGCCAGCGCCGCACTCCTCGCGCATCGCCTCGGTCACACGCCGCCGGACGGTCTCGTGGAGGTCGGGGAACCGGTCCCACGTCACCGCCGTCTCGAACGTGTCCACGAGGACGCCGACGCTCACCAGCGTGTTGAACCGGTAGGGGGCCTCGAAGAACGAGTTGCGCCACTCGCCCGCGGCGTCCGAGCGGTCGGCCGCGTCGCCCTCGTCGTCCGCGCCTCCCCCGTCTTCGCCGCCGGTGGCGGTGTCGGGTCCCTCGTGAGTCGGGTCGTCCCACTCCCCGCCGTGGTCGCCGCAGATGGCCAGTGCGCGCTCTAACTGCTCGTCGGTCGGGCCGTCGAGCGACTCGAAGCCGAGCAACAGCAGCGAGGACCCGTCGTCGGCCAGTTCGTTCAACATCGCCTCGTAGGGGCCGAGCAACCGGCAGTTCGCCGGCGAGTGCCGTGCCTGCACGACCTCGCGGGTCGCCTCGACGCCGTCCCAGAAGTCGTCGAAGCGCACCGTCGCCTTCGAGCGGTGCTCGGGCCGGGGTTGAACGCGCACCCACCCCTCCGTGATGACGCCGAACGCGCCCTCGCTCCCGAGGAGGAAGCGATTCGGGTCCGGTCCCGCCCCCGACGCCGGGAGGCGTCGGGTCTCCAGCGGACCGACGGGCGTCTCCGCCCGGACGGACTCGACGAAGTCGTCGATGTGGGTGTAGCGGGTCGCGAAGTGCCCGCCGGCGCGGGTCGCCACCCACCCGCCGAACGTCGAGAACTCGTAGGACTGGGGGTAGTGGCGCAGTTGGAGGCCCTCCTCGGCGAGTTGAGCGTTCAGGTCGGGGCCGGTGATGCCCGCCTGGACACGCGCCGCCCGCGAGGTGTGGTCGACGTCGAGTACCCGGTCCAACTCACGCGTGTCGAGCGAGACGACGCCGGCGTAACCCGGCCCGTGACACTCGACGCCACCGACGACGCTCGTCCCCCCGCCGAACGGGACGACGGCGACCCGTTCGTCGCTCGCCCACAGCAGGAGGTCGGGAATCTGTGACGCCTCCTCGGGCCGAGCGACGGCGTCCGGTGCGGGGTCGTACTCGCCGTAGAACCCCCGTACGAGGTCGGGGTACCCCTTCCCGTAGGTGTGGCGGGCGCGCACCTCCGGGTCGGTCGTGCAGAAGTGGAACGGCGGGTCGACCCGCGGGTCGGGGAGGTCGAGGTCGTCGTCGGGCATCGGGAGGAGGGGTCGTTCGGGGAACCCCAGCATCGTCTCGACGCGGGCCTTCGTCTCGCGGCGCTCCGCGTCGGTCGGTTCCCGGTCGGCGTGGCCCCACCCCCAGCGACTCAGGTCGGCATCCGGTGACATGGCCCACCCTGTGTGGCCGACGACAAAACACTGTGGGCGCAGCGGGCGGGTCGTCTCAGCTCTCGCGAACCGCTCCGTGGGCGGTCTCGACGCATCGCCGAAGCGACTCACCGTCGGCCGGCCCGAACAGGTGTGTCCGGCAGTCACAGTCCGACGCGCCGAGACCCGGTACCGACGGGACCTGCTCGTCGAGCGTCGCCGCGACGGCGCACTCGGCGTCGACGTCGGCGCTCGTCACGACGGACGCGACGGTGCTCGCCGGGTGACCGAGCAGGTAGTCGACGTGCCAGTGACGGGTCCCGCGCTCGCCACGCGCCAGTTCGCGGTGGCGCTCGACGCGCGAGAACCCCCCCGGTCCGAACGCCGTGCCGACGTAGGCGTAGGTACCGGCGGGTAGCGAGCGCTCGCCCGCTGCACCGAACGTCACGGTCGCGTCCGCTCCCAGCGAGACGACGAGCGTGTAGGTCCCTTCCCCGTCCATGTCCCGCGATTCGACCGCCGACGCGAAAAGCGTCGTGACCGTCGCCCTCACGTGACGGCGAAACGACTTTGTCTGCGCGGTATGTTACCCTCGAACGAGGTGGCAAACCATGCCGGTACCCGTCTACCCATCGGACGAACCGGAGGAGGAGGAGGAAGTCCCCGACGGCGAACTCCCGACGTTCCCGTTGTGGTGTCCGAACGGCCGCTTCGTGGTCGTTCCGGGCCACTGACTCCGCCGGGCGAGCGCGGTGACGCGACCCCGCGGGAGCCCCCGCTGTTTACGTACGTCCGAGCGCTACGGTAGCCCATGCCACAGATAGCACTCAGCGAGGAGACGGTCCGACGACTCGACGGCCTCCGCACGGAGGGCGAGAGCTACGACGACGTCGTCTCGGAACTGGTCAGCATCTACGAGGCCGAAGAACGGTCGATGGCGACCGGTCCCGACGAGTCGGGGTGAGCCGTCGGCGGTTCGCCGTCGGCCGTCGTCGAAGACGTGACGGACCCGCCGCGTCGACCATCACTCGTCTTCGTCGAAGTCGAGTGCGACGGAGTTGATGCAGAAGCGCTTGCCCGTCGGGTTCGGCCCGTCGTCGAAGACGTGGCCGAGGTGGCCGCCGCAGTTCGCACAGACGACCTCGGTCCGGACCATCCCGTGAGACGTGTCCTGCCGGAGTTCGACGCTGCCCTCGGCGGCGTCGTAGAAGCTCGGCCAGCCGGAGCCCTCGCCGTCGAACTTCGTCCCGGAGTCGAACAGTTCGGTTCCACAGCCAGCACAGACGTAGGTGCCCTCGTCGTCCTTCCCGATGAACTCGCCGGTGAACTTCGCCTCGGTGCCCTGCTCGCGGAGGACGCGGTACTCCTCCTCGGTGAGCACCTCGCGCCACTCCTCGTCGGTCTCGGGCAGGTCGTAGGTCTCTGTGTCGCTCATACTACCGGTAGGCGTTCGAGGCGTATCAATCCGTGGCGGGCGTGGCGGGGGTCGACCCCGCATCTACGGTTTATCCCTTGACGTTGCAGACCGGCCGCATCCGCGCGACCTTCGTCCCGATACCGAGTGCGTCGCTCACCCGAACCACCTCGTCGACGTCCTTGTACGCGCCGGGCGCTTCCTCGGCGACGGTCGCACCTGAACGAGCCTTGACGTAGACGCCCTCGGAGCGCAAGCGCTGTTGGAGGTCTCCCGCGGTGTACTCTCTCTTCGCCTGTGTCCGCGATTTGAGTCGCCCCGCGCCGTGGGCCGTCGACCCGAACGTGAGTTCCATCGAGCGCTCGCCACCGGCGAGCACGTACGAGTGGGTGCCCATGCTCCCCGGCAGGAGGACGGGTTGACCGACGTCGCGGTACGCTTCGGGGACGTCGGGGTGGCCCGCCGGGAACGCGCGGGTCGCACCCTTGCGGTGGACGAGCACCTCGACGTCCTCCCCGTCGACGGTGTGGGTCTCCTCCTTGGCGACGTTGTGGCAGACGTCGTAGACGAGGTCGACGGCGTCGGTGTCGAACAGGTCGGCGACCGCCTCACGGACCGCTTGGGTCATCGCCTGCCGGTTCGCCCACGCGAAGTTCGCGGCGGCGTACATCGCCCCGAGGTAGTCCTCGGCGACGGGGTCGCCAAGCGGTGCGTAGACGAGTTGCCGGTCCGGAAGCGAGTCGACGAGGTCCGGGTACGTCCGCTCGAACCGGCGGATGTACTCCTGACACACCTGGTGGCCCAGTCCGCGGGACCCGGAGTGGATCATGACGACGACCTGCCCCTCCCGAAGACCGAACGCGTCGGCGGTGGCGGCGTCGTACAGGTCGGTGACGCGCTGGACCTCGAGGAAGTGGTTGCCCGACCCGAGCGACCCGACCTGGTTCACGCCACGCCGTTTCGCGTCCTCGGGGACCGCGTCGGGGTCGCCCGGGAGTCGGCCGCTCTCCTCGCAGTGGTCGAGGTCGGCCTGCCGGGCGTGGCCCGCGTCGCGCATCCACTCCATCCCGACGGCGAGGATGCCCTCCAGGTCGTCGCGGTCGGTCCGGACGTACCCTCCTCTCCCGAGGCCACACGGCACGAGGTCGTAGAGGCGGTCGACGAGCGCCTGTTCGTGGCCCCGCACGTCGTCGTAGTCGAGGTCGGTTCGGAGGACCCGGACGCCGCAGTTGATGTCGAACCCGATGCCGCCCGGCGAGACGACGCCGCCGTCCATCGCCACCGCCGCGACGCCGCCGATGGGGAAGCCGTAACCGAGGTGACCGTCGGGGAGGACGACGCTGTACTTCTGGATGCCCGGGAGCGTCGCGACGTTGCTGCCCTGCTCCAGCGTTCGCCCCTCCTCGCGCATCTTCTCCAGGAGGGGTTCGCTGGCGAACACCCGGGTGGGGACACGCATCTCGCCCTCGCGAGCGATCTCGTGGACGTTCTCGGTGAGTTCGGTGAGGTGCATACGCGACCGTTTCCCGCCGACCGAGAAAAGCGAGCGCACCCGTCGGGTCGTGGGGATGTCGGTCGGGGTCGTCGCTCTCAGACGTCGAGGGTCGCTTCGAGCACCCACCCGTCGTCACCCTCCTCGACACGCATCTCGCTGTACGTCGGGCTCTTGACGTCGAACAACGGTTCCTCGATGGGGGCGACGAGCAACGTCGCGTCGAGCGCGTAGCCGTCGGCGGTCGTCGAGACGGTGCAGTCGGCGGCGTCGACGACCGCGACCCCCTCCAGTTCCTGGAGCAAGACGAGGTCGGCGAGGAAGTCGAACAGGAGCGCCTCGCGGTCCTCGCTCTCGACGTGGACTTCGCGGCGAGAGTCGGCGGCCTCACCTCCCTCGGCGATGGCAGCGAACGCGCGTACCGCTTCGACGAACGCGTCGTCCAGCGATGGCCCCCTCGCTCGGAACCGAGCGTCCGCGGGGTGTGAGAGGAGTTCGTACCCCATCAGACGTGCTCGCCGGTCCGCCGCCCCGTCACTCGCTCGGCGACGAGTTCGTACACCACGACCGTCACGTCTTGAATCGCCTCGTCGAACACGCGGAGGTCGCTGAACGCCCCGCCGACGGCCGTCGCGTCGAACGCCTCCCGTTCGTCCGGGGAGAGTCTGCGAAGGGACCCCTCGACGACGATGCTCCACGAGTCGCCGTCGTCGACGTCGTAGCAGAGGAAACACGCCTCGTCGGTCGCTTCGAGGAACGCCATTTTCTTCGAGTGGCCGTCGTCGCTCAACCGGAGATAGAACGCACCGTCGTCGTACGCGTACGACACCGGGAGCGCGTAGGCGTCGCCGCCGTCGGCGAGCGCGAGGACCCCGGCAGTCCCCGCCTGGAGCCGTTCTGTGACTTCCTCGTCGCTCATCCCGATGGTGTAGGTGTACCCGATGTGCTCCATGCTCTGCGTTGGACGCGCGACGACATAGAACGTGCATCCGTTCGGCACCGTCGGGCGGGCGACGTGAGTTCTCTATCTGTGTAAGAATAGTGGTACGATGGCGTGGAACGCTCGGTGCGTAGGTAGTGTCTATGTGGGGTATGTCGTGGATATGGCGCTTGAGGATGGAATATCAGGGTGTCGAACACCGCGAACAATATCGCCTTCGGATTTTCGGTAAGTCTCTGCTTAGAGAACCGTCGGAACCGGATAACGAAGGGGGACAGCGTGGTCGAGCGAACTGAAGATGAACACAACCACGAACCGAACACTCGCAGCCGTGTTCGCCGTCTTGCTGGTCTGCTCGGCCGGTGTCGGCGCGGCGGCCGTCGTCGCACCGGCCGGGACGGCCGCGGGTGCCGACTACCAACTCGAACTGCCCACCGACCCGCACTGGAACACCTCCGTCGACGACGCACCCACCTCGTTCCCGGTCACCGTCACCAACGAGGGTGACACACCGGGCAACCAGACCGTCGAGGTCACGTTCGACATGGACCGCGACGGCGAGTACGAGACGACGCTCGTCTCCGAGACCGTCGAACTCGCGCCCGGCGAGTCGACGGTGGTTTTCTTCAGCCACGAGTTCGAGCACGAGAGCCTCGGCGAGTACCACTTCCAGGTCACCTCCGAGGACGACACCGTCGCGAGCTCCGTCGTCAACTACTGCGCCATCGGTCTGCACGACGTCACGGCCGTCGACGACGCCGTGAGCGCCGAGCGCGGCGAGACGGTCACGGTCAACGCGACGGTCGACCGCACCGCGTCGTTCGCCTCGAACCAGACGGTCGCGTTCATGCTCGACAGCGACGACGACGGCCGACTCGAACAGTTCGACGCGACGAGCGTCGCCCTCGACGGCCAACTCGGCGAGAACGACACCGTCGACAGCGAGACGGTCGCCTTCGACGTCGACACCTCCGGTCTCGACCCCGGCGTCTACGAGTACACCGTGCTCGTCGGCGACGAGGGGATGACCGGAACGCTGACCGTCGAGACCGTCCACTACCAGGTCGACCTCGTCGTCGGCCAGCCCGAAGAGACGCTCGGCGAGACGACCGAGGACTTCTACAGTCCCGACGGTCGTCTCGTCAGCTACCTCCACGGCACCCCCGGCGTGGGGGCGACGAACTCGACGACCGCCGGGTCGCTGAACGCGACGTACGGCGACGCCTTCGAGTCGAGCGCCATCGTCGTCGCCGACGACGGCGAGACCGCGAACGTGACCGTCACGGTCGCCGAGAACGAGTCGCTCACCCTCTCGCTGGTCAGCTACGAGGTGCTCGACGTCGACGCCGGCTTCGAGTGGACGACGCTGCAGACGTTGGCCGACGCCGAGACGCGGACCCTCGACGGCGGCACCTACACGTTCACCGTCGACCTGCCGACCGACGCCGAGACGACCGACTCGACGACCGCTACGAACTGAGATTCGTCTCGTCCGTCGACTGGACTGGCCGCTCCATCGTGGGGTTCGAAAAAAATTCGTGCTCGTGTCGGGCCGTGCAGCCACGACGCGCGAACTCAGGGGAACGGGCGCTCACGCGTGGGCCACACGTCGTGACACGAGCACGGGCCGAATGCTGACTCGAACGACCCGGAGCATGAACGGGACCGTTCGCCGTCTTCCACCTGCATCGACCGGGGTCAGAGCGTGCCCCATCGACCTGCTACGACCGCACCTCTATTAAATTCGTTGACACTTCTAGCGCGCTGGCACACTCACCGACTTCACAACACAAGGCTCGACGCCACGCGACGGGTGCGAGCGGGGACGGTGTCGTCGCTACGAACGGCGAGTCGGGGACGGCCGTGGCGCGAGACTCGAAACGCTGAGTCGTTCACACCGGCGCTCAGTGGACCACCGGGTCGCGATACCGTCCGAGGAACCGCTTGCAGTCGGGACAGTGGACGACGACGAACCCGTGGCGCTCGTGGCGGACCAGCGCCGCGGTCTCGTGGTCGACCTCGCATGTCGGACAGAACGGCATACATAGTTAAATGGTAGCACGCGACAATACAGGTTGCGGGTAGTGGTCACTGATTCGACGTCGACGGTCGACTTCCCATGCCGGTGGCCGCTCTCCGTCCTCTTCGAGACGGTCGACCGGCGAGCGCCGCCGCCGTGCGCCCGGCCGTTAAGAGACTGCTACCACCGATTACCGACCCGTTCAGCCGGACAAACGACGGTTATCTCACATGTTACTACGCCGAACTGTCTCGAACGAGACGTATGGACGCTCGTCGGCCCCCGAACGCTCGTCGGTCTCCCGTCCGGTCCGACCGGGACGCGTGGTCACTAGTCGCCGTCGCCGCCGCGACGGCGCTCCTCGGAACTGTCGTCGGCGCGCTCGTCGGGGTGCCCTCCTTCCCGACGGCGCTCGCGCCGACGCTCGGCATCGCCCTCGGGCCGGTCGGCGTCTGGGGCGTCCTCGCCGGGAGCCTCCTGCGGACGCTCGCTGCGGGCACACCGACCGTCGCCGGGCTGTTGGCTCCGCTCACCGACGGCCTCGTCGCGTACCTCGCGTTCCGTGCGTGGGGTCGGCGGCGGATGGTGACGAGTACCGACTGGCCCGGACTGGGTGACGTCGCGACGCTCGCGCTCGTCGGTGGTACGACCGTCGCCTTCGGTACTGCCCTCAGAACGTGGCTGGGGACGCTCCTCGCCGGCCAGTCGGCGACGGCGCTCGTCCCGGTCGCACTGTCGTGGCAGGTCCTCCCCGCGACCCTCCTCGCGCTACCAGCGGCACTCGTCCTCGCTCGCTCCGAGGGCGTCGGCTTCGTGCGAGCGTCGCGACCGGTCGGCGTGGGGACCCCTCGACTCCTCGCGGCGTCGGTCCTCTCGGGTGGTTGGCTCGGTGCGATGTTCACCCAGGCCGTGCTGTGGCGGGACGTCGTCTCGCTACCCCACGCCGGCGAGCAACTGGCGGCCAGACTTCCCACAGCCGTCGCCGGGCCGGTCTCGCTCGCGGTCGGTCCTCGTGCGGCGCTCGTCCACGTCGCCGTGGGCGTCGCGACGCTCGCCGTGCTCGCGGCCATCGTCCGGGGTGGGCGTGCGCCAACCCCGCGTGGCTGGGGTATAAGTGAGTCCAGCGCCGAACATGTCTTCGAAGATGAAATTATCGAGACGTGATGCACTCGTCGCGCTCGGCGCGATGGGTGTGGGGGCGGGGGGTGTCGGGGTGCTCCGGGAGCGGGCCGCCGAGAGCGAGGAGGCGATGACCGACGTCCTCCTCGCGGCCGCGGAGGTGGTCTACCCCAGCGCAGTCACGCCGACTCGGGAGTTCGTCTCCGCGTACGCCGTCGGCCGCCGCCGGTTCGACGCCGACGCGGAACGGTTCGAACGCGCGGTCGCCGACCTCGACCGTCGGGCACGCCACGACACCGGCCAGTCGTTCGCCTCGTTGTCACTGGCCCGCCGTCGCGACGTGTTCCGGTCGCTGGGGGCGGACCGCGCCCACGCCAACCACGGGGGGACGACCGCCGAGCGGGTCCGCTACTACGTCGTCGACGACCTGCTGTACGCGCTGTTCGCGAGTCCGACCGGCGGCGAACTCGTCGGCTGTGAGAACCCACCCGGACATCCCGGCGGGACCGACGCCTACCAGCGAGGACCGGAGGCGTGAGCGACCACACCGAGGTGTGTGTCGTCGGGGCCGGCCCCGCCGGGTCGCTGCTGGCCGCCCGACTCGCGGCACGCGGTCGGGACGTGGTGGTGCTCGACGCCGGCCCACGGTTCGACCGCGCCGAGGACCTCCAGCGCGTCGAGCGGGAGTTGCGCCCCTCCCACAGTCGCCCGGACGTGTGGGAGATGGACCAGGACCCGTCGCGAGACGGCGTCCGCGACAGCTACAGCACCACCGGGGAGATCGACTACAAACTCAACCGGGCGCGCGTGAAGGGCGTCGGTGGGACCACGCTCCACTGGGGGGCGATGACGCCACGACTCCACGAACAGGACTTCGAGATGGCCTCGCGTCACGGCATCGGCGTCGACTGGCCCATCGACTACGGGACCCTCGAACCGTTCTACTGCGACGCCGAACGCGAGATGAGCGTTTCGGGTGCGCCCAACCCCTACGCCGGTCCGCGCAGCGAACCGTACCCGCTCCCCGCGTTCGACCCGAGTCACTCCGACGGCATCGTCCGCGAGGCGTTCGCCGAGCACGGCGCACCGCTCCACGCCTGCCCACGGGCCATCAACTCCGAGCAGAACGACGGGCGGAGCGCCTGCATGGGCTACGGCACCTGCCAGCCGGTCTGTCCCTCGGGCGCGAAGTACAGTGCCGACGTCCACGCCGACCGTGCCGAGAAAGTGGGCGCTCGCATCGTCGACCGCGCGCCCGTCGTCCGTCTCGACCACGACGAGTCGGGCGACCGCGTCGTCGCCGCCGTCTACGAACGCGACGGTGAACGGCGACGCGTCAGCGCCGACGTGTTCGTCCTCGCGGCGGGTGCCGTCGAGATTCCTCGCCTCCTCCTGCTCTCTACCTCCCAACGCTACCCCGACGGTCTCGCGAACACCTCCGGGGCGGTCGGGCGGTACTTCATGGAACACCCCGGTATCAAGGTGGTCGGCGAGTTCGACGAACCGACACGTCAGCACCTCGTCGGCTACGAGACATCCGTCTCCGAGGCGTTCTACGACCACGACGACGGGCCGGCGGGGACGATGATCGTCCAGCCGTACAACGACGCCGGCGAGTACCCCGTCGCGGCGGCGCTCTCCTCGCGGCCGCTGTCCGGTCGCCTCGCCGACGGCGACGTGACCGCCCCGTTCGCGAGCGACGAGTGGGGCGACGCCCTGCTCGACGACGTCCGTGAGCGCACCGAGGGGTTCATCGCGCTCAAAGCGTGGGTCGAACAGCTTCCCGAGTGGGAGAACCGCGTCGCGCTCGACCGCTCGCGGACCGACGACCGGGGCCACCCGGTGCCGGACCTCCAGTTCTCGGTCGGCGAGCACGCGAGCGCGTCGCTCCGCCGCGCCGAGTCGTTCCTCTACGACGTGCTGGAGTCCGCTGGCGCGACCGAGGTGAAGACGGTCGTCGGCCCCGACGAACCGTGGTTCGCGTTCCACCACCTCGGGACGACCCGGATGGGGACCGACCCCGAGTCGAGCGTCGTGAACGCGCAGTTGCGGACTCACGACCTCGACAACTGCTACGTCGCCTCCTCGTCGGTGTTCCCGACGGGCGGCGCGGCGAACCCGACGCTCACCATCGCCGCGCTGTCGCTACGTCTCGCCGACCACCTCGACGGGACGCTGTAGAGACCGACGGACGCACGCTGTGCTCCGGTCTCCGGCCCGCTCGACTCACCCCTCCAGTCGCTCGTACGCCGCCGCCACGAGCAACGGGAGGAACACCGTCGCGTCGCCCTGAACGGTGACGTTGCGGGCGTCCTTCTCCAGTTTCCCCCACGAGCGCGCCTCGTCGAGCGTCGCCCCCGAGAGGCCGCCGGTCGACGGCGAGTCCATCGTTATCTGGACGGCGTAGTCGTACGACCCCGGCGTGACGAGCATCGTCTGGAGGGTGAAGTTCTTCGGGACGCCCCCGCCGACGAGCAGACAGCCCGCGCGCTCGGCGTCGAACGCGAGGTCCGTCAGCGGCGTCATGTCCGTCAGCGCATCCAGCGTGAACGCCGAGGTCTGGGAGTACATCCACGCCTGCAGACCCAGTACCGAGTCCTGGACGGCGGGGCAGTAGATGGGGACGTCACACTCGTAGGCCGCCGCCGCGACGCCGGCGTCCTCCTCGACACCCTCGCGCTCGTTGACCTCGCTGTTGGCGCGGCCGAGTTCGTGACAGAGCCGTTCGATGCCGACGGTCCCCTCCTCTTCGAGCACGGGGAACACCTCTTCGCGTAGGTGACCCTCGAACGCCGCGAAGTGCTCCTGTGGGAGGTAGACGTTGTAGATGCGGTCGACCTCCTCGTCGCGGAGCTGTTCGTCGTGGTCGCGGGCGGTCTTGCCCTCCTGGTGCTCGTTTCCGTGGTGGTGCTTCCCGCCGATGGC
The DNA here is from genome assembly GCF_023699475.1 of Halomarina rubra. Taxonomy (GTDB): domain Archaea; phylum Halobacteriota; class Halobacteria; order Halobacteriales; family Haloarculaceae; genus Halomarina; species Halomarina rubra. The sequence continues at coordinate 115,628 of NZ_JALXFV010000008.1, forward strand.
CTCGATGGCGTCGTGGGTGAGGTTCGCGCCCGTCGTCACCAACGCGTCGACGTGGCCGTCGCGAATCAGGTCCGAGACGACCCGTCGCATCCCCGTCGGGACCATCGCGCCGGCGAGCGAGAGGAAGACCGTGCAGTCGTCGTCGGCCAGCATCTCGGCGTAGACGTCCGCGGCGTCGTGGACCGCCGCCGCGCCGATGCCCGCGTGGCCGTACTGCTCGACCAGGTCGCCGACGCTCATCCCCGCGTGGACCTGCGCGTGGCCGATGGGGTCGTGGGAGAACTCCTCGCGCTCCGGGTCGGGGTGGTGGTGTGCGTGGTCCGTGTCGTCGTCCCCGGCGTCCTCGCGCTCGTGGCCGTGGCCCTCGTCGTGACCGTGGCCCGTCTCGTCGTCGTGGCCGTCGCTCATACGCGGAGTGTGCGGGAGGAGGACTTGAACGCTGGGAACCGCGGTCGTCCGGGTTACTTCAGCCGGTCGACCCGGATGATGGTGCCGTCGTGGTCGAAGTAGTACGCGCCCCCGTCACGGTAGTAGGGGAACTCGCCCATCGCCGTGGTGAGGTTTCCCGCGCTCCCGCCGCGGACCGTCAGACTGGCGTACCCCTTGTCGCTCTCGAGCGCTTTCGTGAACAGCGGTTCGAGCGCGCTGGCGTTCCCGAGGTCGTCGGTGTCGATGACCGTCGCGCTCTCGGGGGCCTCCGAGACGACGTTGGCGTTGTACGTGACCTCCTCGGCGCGGTTGATGTTGAGTGCGCTCCCCAGGTCCCCGATTCCCATACAGCCCGACGTGACCGTCAGACACGCGAGTACGACCCCGACGGCGAGCCGGGTGTTCCTACTGGTCGACATGAGCGTTGCTGACGGCGGACTGCCGTATATCTAAGCACCCGTTACAACGGAGGTAGCGGCTACAGCCCGGTCGGATGGTCGACGAAAGCGGTGGCTAACCCCCACGAATCGCAGAGGTCCGCCAGCGAGCGGACCCCGAACGTCTCCGTCGCGTAGTGGCCCGCCAGGAAGACGTGGATGCCCGCCTCCCGGGCCTCGTGGTACACCTGCTGTTTGCCCTCGCCGGTGACGAGCGCGTCGACGCCCTTCTCGCGGGCCTCGCCGAGCCAGTCCGCGCCGCTGCCGGTGACGACGGCGACGTCCTCGATGCGGTCGGGTCCGAAGTCCAGGTGCTGCACGCCGTCGTTGTCGAGGGCGGTGAGCGAGTCGCGCAGTCGTCGGGGACTAATGGGTTTGCGCTCGCCACGAACCCCGATGTGTTCGCCGCCCAGTTCACCGAACGGTTCGCGGTTACGCAGGTCGAGGTTGGTCGCGAGGCCCGCTGCGTTGCCGAGTTCGGGGTGGGCGTCGAGCGGGAGGTGCGAGACGTACAGCGCGCAGTCCCCGCGAATCAGCGGCGCGATGCGGTCGTAGTCCATCCCGGTGACGCGGTCGAGACCGCCCCAGACGAGACCGTGGTGGGCGAGCAGTACGTCCGCGTCCAGTGCGACGGCCTCCTCGATTGTCGCGACGGCGGCGTCGACGGCGACGGCGACGCGCTCGACGGCCGCGTCGTCCGGCCCCACCTGCAACCCGTTGGGACTGGCGTCGAGGTCGGCGAACGCGTCGGTTCGTAGTTCGTCGTCGAGTCGCCGGCAGAGCGTCGCGAGTTTCATGCAGGCACGTGCGGCCCACACGGTTATGAAGGTCGCCGGAGTACCGGGTGACTGCCTGCAAAGGCGCGAGCGACACGAGGTGACACCTGATGGGAAAACTCTCTAAGGCGTTCCGAGTGTGGCGACGACTACCACGCCGAACGAAACGGCGCATCACGCGCAAAGCACGGCGAATCGTCAGCCGGGGCCGGTAGGCCCAGACGCTCGTTTCTCGTCCCTCGACCGCCGAGCGACGGCTACGGTTCTCGCTCAGCGTCGACCGACTCGTCCTCTGCATCGGCCGTGCCGTCCCCGGCAGCGGCGTGTGCGAACACGAACGCGCGCAGGAGTTTGCCTGCCAGCGTCGCGGCCTGCCCGTCGTCGCGGTCGTTGACCTCCACGACGTCGAAACCGAGCGCGCGGGGAGCGACCGCACGGACGACGCGGTGCATCTCGCGACTCGTCAGGCCGAACGGCTCCATCGTCCCCGTCCCGGGCGCGAACGCGGGGTCCGCACCGTCGATGTCGACGCTCAGGTACGCCTGCCCGTCGAAGTCGGGCGTCCAGTCGGCCACCTCGCTCGGCGGCACGACGGTCACGTCGGGCTCGCTCGCGCGCTCCCACTCGGCCTCGCTACCGGTCCGTGCGCCGAGAATCACGGCGCGGTCGGCGTGGTCCAGCACGTGCCGCGTGACCGTCGCGTGGCTCAACGGGTTGCCGTCGTACTCCTCGCGCAGGTCGAGGTGGGCGTCGAGACAGACGAACGTGAGGTCGTCGGGAGAGTCGTCTCGCTCGGTCACCGCCTCGACGCCCGCACGGGTGACGGTGTGCTCGCCGCCGACGAGCAGCGGCGTCGCCCCGTCGGCGAGGACGTCCGTGAGGGTGCCACGGAGGAACTGGAGGTAGTCGCCCGCGTCGTCCCACGCGTGGACGTCGCCGGCGTCGTGGACCGACAGGTCGGTGAAGCGACTGTCGGTGTGGTGGTCGTAGTCGTCGAAGGTCCGTGAGAAGCGTCGGACGCGGTCCGGACCGAACCGCGTGCCGGGTTGGAACGTCGTCGAGACGTCGAGGGGAGCGCCGACGACGACGTACCGGGCGGCGGTACGGTCGGCACGGGCCCCTGGAAACATCGACCTCAGACGACCTTCCGCTGGTCTTCGTACTGCAGGTACTCCAGCTCGTCGTCCGAGGACGGGTCGAAGTCGTCGGGGACGCGCATCGTGATGGTCTCGTACGTCTCGAGGTCCATCACCTGCATGTCGTTGCCGTCGACGCTGATGACCTGACCCTGCTTCCGGTCGATGATGGGGACCCAGATCTTCGCGTCGACAGGCTGGGTGAAGTTGCGCTTCTTCGAGTCGAAGACGCCCTTCCCCTCGACGCGAGCCTTCGCGCTGCCGTGTTTCCCCGGCTTGGCGGTGCTGTAGGAGTTGATGACACACGGCGTGTCCTCGATCATGACGTAGCTGCCCTCCTGAAGGTCGCGGACCTCGTTCTGCTGTTTCGCCATACTCGGCGTATCAACCCCGGCTTGATAAACAATTTGAACCGCCGCGCACGTCGGTTCCCGGTCACGGGGCGTCGGTCGGGGTGCGGTCGTAGTATCGGTCTGCCGTCGGCGCTCGGTCGAGGTGGTCGTCGTCGCGCGGCGGTCACCGCGCAGCGGTCACTGCAACTCGACGCCCGTCACCGAGAGGAGTTCCCGGACGAACGGGGCGTCCTCGGCGAGTTTCGCCGTCCCCTCCTCGCGGTCGTAGGTGACGACGCCCGCGTCGGCGAGCGTCGGGAGGTGGACGTGGCGGAGCGCGACGGCCGTGGAGGTCAGGTCGTCGGCGTCGGGGTGGCCCCCGGCTTTCGTCGCGGCGACGAACCGCGCGAGTTCGTCGACGCCGATCTGGCCCTCGCGGTCGAGGTAGTAACAGATGTACCGTCGTTCGTGGTCGGCGAGCACGCGAAGCGTCTCGTCGATGGACTCCTCACGGACGTTCGTGGTGAGTATCTCGTCGTTCGGTGCGGCCTCTGGGCCGCCTGGTGGTGAGTCGGACATCCTCTCGTGTGACGGGGCTGGTTCGACGACCCGCGTCGGTCGTGACTGCCGCCGGAGTCGTCTGGAGGCGACACTACCGACGGGTATAGTTACGCTTGACATAGGGCCTCTAAGGCCAAACCCTTTGTGTCGTAACGCCCGCTTGCAGCCGACCTACGCGAGGACCGAATCCACGCGTTCCAGACCGTCTCGAAGCCGTTCCGTCGGGAGACCGAACCCGATGCGGAACCGGTCGGGGTGACCGAACGTCTCGCCGGGAGCCAGCACGACCCCGGCCTCCTCCACGACGCGCGCGCAGAACTGCTCGCCCGAGTCGAACCCGTCGGGGACGGTGACGAACCCGTTGACGCCGACGGGGTCGTACCACGAGAGGTCGTGGCGTTCGACCCACTCGCGGGTGACGTCGCGGTTCTCGGCCGCGACGGCGCGGTTCTCCGCGAGGATTGCCTCGCGGTCGGCGAGCGCCTGCGCCGCGAGGTGCTGGCCGAACTGCCCCGGCGAGATTGTGGTGTAGTCCTTCCAGTTCCAGGCCGCGTCGACCACCTCGGGGGGGCCGGCGAGCCAACCGAACCGCAGGCCGGCGAGGCCGTAGGCTTTCGTCACGCTGGAGGTCGAGACGCCGTACTCGCCCATGCTCGCCACGGGGGGCAGGGGGTCCTCGGCGAGCAGGCGATACACCTCGTCACACAGCAGGTAGGCGTCGGCGTCGGCCGCGAGGTCGTACACCGCCCGGACGGTCTCCTCGGGCAGGTACCGACCCGTCGGGTTGTTCGGGTTGTTGAGGACGACCAGCGACGTCTCGGGTCGGATGGCGTCGGCGACGGCGTCCACGTCGAGGTCCCACGTCGGCGGTTCGAGGTCGACGGTCGTCACCTCGCCGAACGCCTCGGGGACCGACCGAAGCGACTGGTAGGTCGGCGTCACGACGACCGCGTGGTCCTCGGGACCGACGAGACCGAGGAAGACGAGCAGGTTCGCCTCCTGGGCCCCGCAGGTACAACACACCTCGTCGGGCGAGCGGTCGTACTGCTCGGCGACGGTCGCGCGGAGGTCGGGGTCGCCGTTCGTCGGGATGACGTAGCCCAGTTCGCCGACGTCCGTGTCGAAGCGGTCGGCGTCGAGACTCCGGATGCCGCTCTCGGCGAGCATGACCTCGGCGTCGTGTTCGTACCGGGCGAACCACCGCTCCAGCGAGAACGGTTCGATGTCCATACCCAGCGAACCCGTGGGGTCGGCATAAGGGTAGTCGCCGGTGCAATCGACGCACCGCCCTTCGTGTCGGCGAGCGGATAAAACGTCTTGTCTCGTGGGGGTGAACACGCTCTCATGCACATCCCGACCCCCGAGGACTTCCACGCGCTCGACCGGTGGGGGCTCGTCGCGGACCCGATGGCCGCGATAGCGGACTACTCCGAGGCACGCGCCGAGCGCCGCGAGCAGAACGAACGCCACCGTCGCGCCCGCGACGCTCACGCGGAGAACACGGCCGAGGAACTCCTCGCCGACCCACAGGCGTACCTTCGCTTGCTGTCGCGGCCCATCGACCGGACGAAGTGGGCGTACCTCAAGCGCCGGAAGGCGTGGTTCCACCCGCCAATCGGGTGGGGACGGTTCGCCGCCCCCGGCACCGCCCGCGTCCTCGACCTCGGCTGTGGCGACGGCGACCAGACCCAGCGCGTCGCCGAGTTCGTCGCCGGGCGTTGGCTCGAAACCGACTTCGACGGGTTCCCGATGGAGATAGTGGGCGTCGACTGTAACGAGTCGCGCGTCGAGAACGCCCGCCGACACGCGACCTCGCCACACCCGAAGATAACGCTCCGGTTCGAACATGGCGACGCGGTCGACGGTCTCGACTACGGCGACGACTTCTTCGACTACACGCTGGCGACGGGGCTGTTCGAAGTGCTCGGTGACGACGACGCGAGCGCCGTCCTCGACGAGACCGGCCGTCTCACCGCCGCGGGGGTGTACGTCCGGGACCTCCTCGACGAGTACCCCGGTCTCCACCCGCGGCCGGACCTCCCGGAGCGCCTCGCCGCACGGGGGTTCGACGCCGTCGAGCGCCACCGCGTCTTCGAGGAACCGTTTGTCGAGGAGGGGACGACCGACCCGCTCGCGGTCTGGCCGATGAACCGCCACCAGGTCGTGTTCGCCGAGACGAGCGACCCGACGCCGCCCGAGGCGCGCTACTGAGCGGTCGAGACGGCTTCAGGGGGCAGACTCACTCTCGTCCCGTCGTGGTCGAGTCGCTCGTCCGCTCCGTGTCGCTCTCGTTCGCCGCGCTGCCCGGCCCACCGAACATCCCGCCCGCTCCGCCCGCGCCACCCGCCGTACCCGTCTCGCCGCTGGAGGGGCCCATCGCGCCGTCGAGACCGCCGCGGGCGTCGGCGTCGCGTTCGCGCATGCTCTGGCGGGTGAACTGCGGTCGCGCCCGGATTCCGCTGTCGTCGCGGAACGAGAGGTAGAGGACCACGAGCGCACCGGCCGCGAACAGTCCGGAGACCGCGGCGGCCTCGACGGTCGAGAACGCGTACAGCAGCCCCGTCGTCAGCGTCGTCGCCGTCAGAAACAGGCCGACGATGAGTCGTCTCGCCAACTGCTCCATCACGCGGTCGGAGTCGTCGAGTCGGGTCTGCACCGAGAGGTTCTCGCGGTTGACCGCGTCGAGCGCGGACTCCAGTTTCGGCGGCACCCGGACACTCGACTGGACGGCCTGGTTGACGTCGTCGAGACGGTCTTCGAGGAACTGCTGGACGCCGGCCTCGATGTACCCCTCGGACTGCAGGTAGTCGGTCGCCACGTCGATGAAGTCGAAGTTCGGGTCGAGCGTCACGCAGACGCCCTCGACGACCGTCGCCACCCGGAGGACGAGCGCCAGGTTCGGCGGCAGGCGCAACGGGAACTCGTAGATGGTGTCCTCGACCTGCTCGATGATCTGCTGGACGCGGTACTGCTCGATGTCCTCGCCGCGGGCGTCGGCGATGGCGAGTTCCATCACGTCGGCCATCGTCTCGCGGTCGGCCTCCGGCGAGAGCGTCCCCATCTCGATGAGCGCGTCGAGGATGGCGTCGATGTTCTGCTGGGCGATGGCCCCGTAGAACTCGACGATCTTGTCCTGGATGTACGGGTCGACACGGCCGCTCATCCCGAAGTCGTAGAACACGAGCGTGCCGTCCGCCTGGACCGCGAGGTTGCCGGGGTGGGGGTCGGCGTGGAACACGCCGTCGTCGACGATCATCTGGAGGTAGACGCGCTGGAGGGTCTCCGCGAGACGGGTCCGGTCGACGCCCAACTCGTCGAGGTCGTCGACGTTCGAAATCTTCGTCCCGTCGACGAACTCCATCGTCAGCACCCGGCCGGTCGAGCGCTCGTCGACGACGGCGGGAATCTTGATGGCCGACTGGTCGGCGAAGTTCGCCTTGATCTCCTTCAGCATCGTCGCCTCCCGTTCGTAGTCCATCTCCTGGCGGATGACCGTCGCGAACTCGTCGGCGAGCGTCTCCAGGGAGAACGACTGGGCGGTGTCGACGAACCGCATCAGGATGGGCAGGGAGAACTTGATGACGCGCAGGTCGGCGTTGACGAGGTCCTCGACGTCCGGTCGGCGGACCTTGACGGCGACGCGCCGGCCCTCGTACTCCGCGAGGTACACCTGGCCGAGACTCGCACCGCTGATGGCCTTGGGGTCGAACGCCTCGAACGCGTCGTCGACGGGGCCGAGTTCCTCGGTGACGACGGTCCGGGCCTCCTCCCAGGGTGCTGCGGGAACCTCGTCCTGGAGGGTGGAGAACTCCTCGATGTACTCCGGTGGGAGGACGTCCGGGCGCGTCGAGAGCAGTTGTCCGAGTTTGATGAACGTCGGGCCGAGCGTGAGCATCGACTCCAGCAGGCGTTTCGCGCGCCGACGACGCGTCTCGCTCGACACCTGCCGTGGGCTGCCGACGACGAAGAACCGTTTGCGGTCGCGGGCGTACGCCAGCAACAGCGGGAGGAACTGGTAGGCGACGACGAAGAACCGGCGGTAGGCGGAGACCGCCATCTACGGCCTCCGGCGGGTGACGGTGCGTGGCGGCCCGGTCCGGTGGGTGGCGACTGACAGTCCCCGACCGGGTGGGGTGGGCCGCACGGCGTGGCGACGGCCGGTCACTTCTCGGTGATGGGAACGGTCTCGTCCGTGGTCGTCTCGCGTTTGGGGAGGCGCAGTTCGAGGACGCCGCGGTCCATCGACCCCTCCGCACCCTGGCCGGTCGCGTCCGGCGGCAGGAGCAGCGTCGCGTCGAGGAACAGCGAGCGCTCCTCGCTGACGTAGCGGAACGCCTCGGGGAGGTCCTTCTCGCGCTGGGCCTCGATGCGGAGGCGACCGTTCTCGACACGTGCCTCGACCGTCTCGGCGCTCGCGCCCGGCAGGTCGACGACGACGAGGTACGCGTCGTCCGACTCCAGCATGTCGGCGAACACCGCGTCGGGGAGGTCCCGCAACGCGTCACGCAGGGCAGACATACCAGAAGGTACTCCCGCCGGAGCGAAAAAGCCCCCGGTGAGAGGGGTTCGCACGGTGGCTCCGTGGCGGTCGCTCGCCCGGCGAGCGCGAAAAATCGGAGCGGTCGCGTCGTCGTTACGCTGCCGCCTGCCCGTTCGACTGAGCGCGGTCGAACGTCCAGACCGTCACGTCGGCGTTGAGGCGGGCGTACTCGAAGTAGACGAACTCGTCGGTCGTCGAGTCGTAGCCACCGTAGAGCTGGAGTTCGGTGGTACGCCCCGAGGTCAGCGAGCGTACGTCGCCGTCGTCGAAGCGGACGACGACCGCGTCGTCAGTCGAGACGACGTGTTCGGCTGCGACGGACTCGCCCTGCCCGTTGACGAGCGTGTACGTCCCGTTCACACCGTCGAAGCCGTCGGGCGCGTCGAGTCGGAAGACGGCCTTCCCGTTGCCGTCGCTGACCATCAACTCGGTGCCGACATGTGCGTCGACGCGCTGCATCCGGCCTTCGACCTGCGGGTCGAGGGTGCCCTGCTCGCTCATGTAGTCGACGACGGTCGTCGCGACGAGCTTCCCGGTGTCGTTCAGGACGGGTTCGTCGGCGAGCGGGTAGCTGCTGCCCCCGGCGGCCATGTAGTCGTTCACCGCGAGGCTGTACGTCGCGTCCTCGTCGAGACGCTCACCGCCGACGTAGACGTCGGTGATGCGCTCGTGGGCGTCCTCGTGGGGGACCCACTCGAACTGGACACCGGAGACCTGCTGGCTGATCTCCTCGCCGTACTGCTGGCCGGTCTCACTCTCGAGCGTGACGATCTGGCTGGCGAGCGTCGCCTTCAACTCCGCGCCGGTGACCTCGACCGTCGTCACCGTGTTCGGGAACGGTAGCGTGTTGAACACGTCACCGCCCGTGATGGGTCCGGGACCGTACACCGAGTTCGAGCGGATGCCGCCGGCGTTCGTGATGGCGACGTCCGCGCCCGTCTCCCAGCGCATCGCGTCGGTGACGAGGTTGCCGTAGTTCGACTCCTCGTGGTAGTTCGTCGCGAAGCGAGCGTCGAGGGCGACCTCGCTCTCGGCGACGACCGAGTCGAGGCTGACCTCGCCGCGATACTCCTCGATGATACGGGCGGCCTCCTCGTCGCTCTCGACGGAGGCGTTCTGCACGTCGATGAGGCGACCGTTCCACGCCGTCACGTCGTTGGCGTCGGTGTCGACCGTGAGGTTGAGTTCGCCGAGGTACTCGGCGCGAGCCTCACCCTCCGTGATGATGGTGCCGGAGGTCACGTTCGGCGGGTAGTGTATCTCGTCGTCACCGACCGCGATGACGTCGATGGCACCGTCGTCGGCCTCTGCGAGCTTCTTCGCGTCCGGGACGCCCGTGTGAGCGAGCGCGACGACCACGTCGACACCCTTCTCCTCTTTGAGCATCTCGGCGGTTCGCGGGCCGTCCACGGTGTAGTCTTCGAGCGTGATGCCCTCGGCGGCGAAGTCGACGTTCGTCTTGCCGTAGGTCGCGCCGTAGTCGAGCAGGCCGATGAAGCCGACCGTCACGTCACCGCGCTCGACTATCTCGTAGTCCTTCGTGCCGTCGAACGCCTTGCCCGTCTCGTTGTCGACGAGGTTCGTCGCGAGCCACGGGAACTCGGAGTCGTTCGTCACGTTCGAAATCGCGTCGAGACCGAAGTCGAACTCGTGGTTCCCGATGACGTCGGCGGCGGGGTCGACGCGGTTGAGCACCTCGGTCGGTGCGCGCCACTGGCTCACCGGCGAGAGCGCGTGGGGGCTGACCTGGTCGCCCGCGCCGGCTACCACGACGGGGTTGCCGTGGGCGGCGCGACGCTGTTCGACGAGCGTCACCATCTTGGGGAGCGTGGAGTTCTCCGCGCCCGCCGTCTGGATGTCGTTGTACGTCAGCAGCGTCAGCGTCGTCGAGTTGTTCTCGGCGGCCGTCACCGGGCCGTCGGCTGTCGTGTCGGCTATCGTCCCTGCCGTCGCTCCCGCGGGCACCCCAGCGAGAACGAGACAACACACCATCGCGAACGTCAGTACACGTCGCATCACTTGAACGCGCCGCGTGGCGCGATTTATGCTTAACTAAATGAAAATTGTGTGGGAATGTAAGCCACAGGAGACCCCGGGACGCCGCCATGACGAGGTGGCCGGCGGGTGTCGTAGAGCGCGTGCCGGTCACGGGTGCTTTTGCCCCCGCCCGCGAACGGGAGCGTATGACCGACGTGAGCGACGCGGGGTTCAAATCCGTCACACGGGTCGCCGAGGCGCGGCGGCGACTCCTCGACGTGACGACCCCCCACAGCAGAACGGAACGACTCGCGCTCGACGAGGCGACGGGGCGCGCACTGGCGAGCGAGGTGACCGCGGCGGCGAACGTCCCCCACTACCGCCGAGCGGCGATGGACGGGTGGGCCGTCCGCGCCGCGGACACGTTCGGTGCGGGCGAACGCTCGCCCGCCGTCCTCCGAGGAGAGGCGGTCGGCACCGACAGCGTCTCTCCGGAGTCCGCCGTTCGGGTCCACACCGGCAGCGCGCTCCCCGACGGCGCGAACGCCGTCGTGATGGTCGAGGATACCGACCGCTTCGGCGACGACGTCGAGGTGTTCGACGCCGTCGCGGAGGGCGAGAACGTCGCCCCCGTCGGCGAGGACGTCGGCGAGGGGCAGCACCTCTACGACGCCGGCCACCGCCTCCGACCGTCGGACCTCGGCCTCCTGCGTTCGACGGGCGTCGAGACCGTCGCCGTGTTCGACCGGCCGGACGTCGCCGTGATTCCCACGGGCGAGGAGCTAGTCGACGCCGACCCCGCCCCCGGCGAGGTCATCGAGACGAACGGACTGACCGTCTCGGAACTCGTCGAGCAGTGGGGCGGCACCGCTCGCTACCGCGACGTCGTCACCGACGACGAGGACGCGCTCGCGGCGGCCATCGACCGCGACCTCGACGCGGACGTCGTCGTCACGACCGGCGGCTCGTCGGTCGGCGAGCGCGACCTCATCCCCGAGGTCGTCGACGACCTGGGCGAGACGTTCGTCCACGGCGTCGCGCTCAAACCCGGCCACCCGTGTGCGCTCGGCGTCGTCGAGGACACGCCCGTCGTGATGCTGCCGGGCTACCCCGTCGCGTGCATCATCAACGCCGTCCAGTTCCTCCGGCCCGTCCTCAGACACGTCGGGCACCTCCCGCAGACGCCCCACGCGACGCGTCGGGCGCGACTGGACCGGAAGATACGGAGCGAACCCGGGGTTCGGACGTACGTCCGGGTGCGGGTGGAGCGGCGGGACGCTGCGGATGGCGAGGACACGGCTCGGGACGAACTGGTCGCCACGCCCACCCGCGCGAGCGGGTCGGGCGTCCTCTCGTCGGTCGCACTCTCGGACGGGTGGGTCGTCGTCCCCGAGTCCCGCGAGGGCGTCCCGGCGGGCGAAACGGTGACGGTCGAACAGTGGGAGTTCTACCCATGAGAAAGGAGTTCCGCGACCTCGCACCACCCGAGGCGGCCCACGAGGCCATCGCCTGGCTCGACCTCGCGGGCGACACCGAGTCCGTCCCGCTCCGGGAGGCCCGCGGGCGCGTCCTCGCCGGCCGAGTGGACGCCGCCCTCGACGTCCCCGGGTTCGACCGCGCCAGCGTCGACGGTTACGCCCTCCGCGCTCACGACACGTTCGGTGCGGACGAGGTCGACCCCGCCGTCTTCGACCTCGTCGGCGTCGGCGACGCGGGCAGTCGCCCGGACGTGACCGTCGGCGGCGGCGAGTGCGTCGAGATATCGACGGGCGCGGTCGTTCCCGACGGCGCGAACGCCGTCGTGATGGTCGAACGGACCGACCGCGTCGGGGGCGAGGACGACGACGCTCGAATCGAGGTTCGCACGAGCGCCGCGCCGGGCGACCGCATCATGTTCGCCGGCACGGACGTCGCCGCCGGCGAACGGGCGCTCGGTCCCGGGACGCGCCTCACCGCCCGCGAAATCGGCCTGCTGTCGGCGCTCGGCGTCGACGAGGTTCCAGTCCGGGCGGCCCCTCGTGTCGGCATCGTCTCGACGGGCGACGAACTCGTCCGCCCCGGCGAGCCACTGGACGCCGCGGCGGGCCAGATATACGACGTGAACAGCTACACAGTCGCCACGGGCGTCGAGGAGGCCGGCGGCGAGGCCGTCCTCTACCCCCACGCCGGCGACGACTACGAAGCGATGGAGGACCTGCTCCGGCAGGCCGCCGAGGAGTGTGACCTCGTGCTCTCCTCGGGGTCGACGAGCGCGAGCGCGGTCGACGTCATCTACCGCGTCGTCGAGGAGCAAGGCGACCTCCTGCTCCACGGCGTCGCCGTCAAACCGGGGAAACCGATGCTCGTCGGTCGCCTCGACGGGAGTGCGTACGTCGGTCTCCCGGGCTACCCGGTGAGCGCGCTGACCATCTTCCGGACGTTCGTCGCCCCCGCCATCCGCCGTGCGGCGGGCCTCCCCGAACCGCAGGCCGCGACCGTCTCGGGCCGGATGGCGAGCGAGGAACGGTACGCCGAGGGCAGACTCCGTCTGATGCCGGTCGGACTGGTCGAGGCCGGTCCGGACGAACGGCTCGACGGCACCGACGTCGGCGGCGACACGCTCGTCTACCCCGTCGACAAGGGGTCGGGCGCGACGACGAGTCTCGTCGAGGCCGACGGTCTCGTCGAGATGCACCCCGACACCGAACGACTGGACGCGGGCGAAGCGGTCGACGTTCGGCTGTTCTCCCCCGACGTGCGCGTCCCGACCGTCGTCGGCGTCGGCGAGGACGACCCCGCGCTCTCGCGCCTGCTCGACCGTCTCGACGCGCCGCGGTACCTCGCGCTGGGGAGCCGTGAGGGGCTCCGACGCCTCCGGAACGGCGTCCCCGACCTCGCGGTGACGACGACGGGCGGCGACACCCAGTTCCCGACCGTCGAGGTCGGCGCGTGGAGTCGCGAGTGGGGGCTGGTCGTCCCCGACGGGAACCCCGACGACGTGACCGGCCTCGCGGACCTCGTCGACCGCGACCTCCGGTTCGCCAATCGGACCCCCTCGTCGGGCCTGCGGACGACCCTCGCCGAGGCGCTCGCCGACCTCGCCGAGGAACGCGGCGAGACGCGCCACGACCTCGTCTCGGCCATCGACGGCTTCGAGGCGGGGCGGCGCGCCCACGAGAGTCCGCCGCGAGCGGTGCTCGCGGGCCACGCCGACGTGGCACTGGGTCTCCGCGCGACGGCGGACGCGCTCGGTCTCGCGTTCGTGGGCGTGGGCGAGGAGACGGTCCGCGTGCTCGGCAACCCCGAACGCGCGGAGAAGTCGGGTGTCGAGGCGTTCGCCGCGCGGGTCGGTGCGATGGACGACCTGCTCGCCGACCTCCCGGGGTACGGCCGGCCGGAGTGAGGGCCGAACCGCGGCCGTCTGCACGGCTCTCGGGACGTGAGCGGTCGTGCGGGGCGGTCGCGCCGGTCAGTCGGAGGCGAACTCCGGTTCGACCCCGGTATCGCCGCCGACGCGCCGCAGTTCGGTGAGGCGCATCACGCGACGGTCGCCGAGGACACACGACCCACGGCGGTCGTGGCCGTGACGCTCGACGTGGATGCCGTCGAGACCGGCGTTCCACGCCGCGCCGACGTCCTGCGGCCCGTCGCCCACGAGGACGCCGCGTTCCGCGCCGCTCGCGAGACCGCGGCCGACGCCGAGGTTCGACATCGCGAGGCGGACGGGTGCGGGGTCGGGTTTCCAGCCCAGTTCGTCGTCACAGCAGACGACGGTGTCGAACCAGTCGGCGATGTCGAGCGTTTCGAGCGCCGCGTCCGCGAGGTACTGCTGGGAGTGGGTGACGAGACCGACCGGTCGGTCGACCGTCGCGACGAACGCCGCCGCGTCCTCGTAGACGAACGAGTGCTCGGCGCGAGCGATGGGGTCCTCGACGGCGTGGAACACCGTCCAGAACTCGCGGGGTTCGTGACCCCACTGTCGGAGGAGCGCGTCGCGCGACCCACCGAGGCCGTGCCAGAGCAGCTCCGATTCGCGCTCGGTGAACGACCGACCCATGCGGTCGCCCACCTCGTCCATCACGCTGTAGACGTAGCCCGGTTCGACGTCGATGAGCGTCCCGTCGAGGTCGAGCAGCCAGAAGTCGTAGTCGGTGGAGGGTGCCATTCAGGACACAGAGGTACGCTACCCAGTGTCAAGTGTCTTCCGGGCGGACGTGGATGGAACTGCCGAGGTAGTTCGTCTTCACACGCTCGACGGTCTCCGCGTTCCCGAACGTCCCCGTCTCGGCGGCGAGTTCGGCGGCGATGGCCTCGTCGAACGCGTCGAGGTACGCACGGTCGGTCCGCAACTCCCGGAACTCGACCGAGTCGACGGGGACGCCGAGGGCCAGTTCCATCTGCTCGCGGAGACGCGAGGGGTCGTTGGCCGCACCGCGCCAGCAGTTGTCGCGGAAGAACAGCCACCCGGACTCGCCGGGCGCGACGGCGTCCCGTTCGACCGTCGTCTCGAAGGCGGCCGGCGAGGCGCGAACGCCGGCTTCGGAATCGAGACGGAATCGGACACGGAAGACGTACGCTGCGTCCATCTACAGCAGGTCGTCGAACCGCTCGGCGAGGTCGAGGTCCTTCTCGGTGATGCCGCCCTCCTCGTGGCTCGTCAGGCGCACCTCGACCTCCCCGTAGCCGATGGTCATCTCGGGGTGGTGGAAGGCGTCCTGTGCGACGCCCCCCGCGCCCGCGGCGAAGCCGACGCCCGCCAGGTACGAGTCGAACTCGTACGTGCGGACGATCTCGTCACCGTCGCGCTCCCAGTCGTCGGGGAGTCGCTCCGCGATCTCGTCGTCGGACAGTGTCTCGGCCATGCTGGCCCGGACGCGCGCCGGGCGGATAAGTGTGGGCGCGGGAGCGTTTTGCCCACTGGGCGACTATCACTCACATGGAAGCGGACGTCGACCTGTACGACTCGCTGTCGGGACAGGTCGTTCTCGTGACGGGGGCGACGCGCGGTATCGGGGCCGAGGTCGCCGCCCAACTGGCCGAGCGCGGCGCGACGGTGTACGCCGGTGCGCGGGACGTCGACGACGTCGAGGAGGCCGCGCTGTTCCCGGTCCACCTCGACGTGACCAACGAACGGACGCTGGAGAACGCCGTCGGGCGTATCGAGAGCGAGACGGGCCGACTGGACGTCCTCGTCAACAACGCCGGTGTGTACGGGCCGGGCGGCCCGCTCCACCGGATATCGACGGACGGTATCGACCGGACGATGGACACGAACCTCCGTGGGCCGATGCTCCTGACGAAACACGCCCTCCCGCTGTTGCTGGAACGGGAGGGGGGGCGTGTCGTAAACGTCTCCTCGGGGGCGGGCCAGTTCGCCGGCGGGATGAGTACCGGTCGTGCGCCGTACGCCGTCTCGAAGGCGGGACTGAACGCGCTGACGGCGTACCTCGACGCCGAGTACGGCCCCGACCTCGTCGCGAACGCGGTCTGTCCGGGCTGGGTCCGGACCGACATGGGCGGGCCGGGCGCGACCCGAAGCGTGACCGAGGGCGCGGCGACGTCGGTCTGGTTGGCGCGGTTCCGCCCCGGCAGTCCGGGGGGAAAGCTGTGGCGCGACGAGGCGGTCGTCGACTGGTAGTGTCGCGACCGCCTCGTGACGGTTCGCAGCGACCTGCGGCGACTCGCGGGCGTGGCTACCGAGCAGTGGGGCGAGCAGGCGACTCGACGCGGTCACGTGTGGATGAGTCGCTCACCGCTCCTGCTCCGAGCGGGCCGAGGCGTCGCCTCGCGGTCCCACACGCGTCGGTGGCTATCGCACGGTGGGGCTGGTCGCGGTTTTCTATAAGGAGGTTCGCGCCGATTCGACGGTGGTGTGGGGTGCTCAGTCCGCGCGCAGTCCCTCGAAGTAGACCGCCTGCTCCTCTTCGGGGGCGGGCGCGGTGACGAGGCTGACACCGACGACGAGGACGAGCGAGAGCGCCATTCCCGCGATCTGGGGCGTCCAGCCGAGGTAGTACGTCGCGCCGAGGACGCCGAGCGTGACATCGGTGCCGGCTGCCACGCCGGGGACACTCGTCCCCGGAAGGAGCGTCAGAGCGACGTGCGCGAGGTAGAACACCTGCGCGCCGACGAGCGCGACGAGCATCCCCGCCCGCGTCGTCCGTCGCCAGTACAGCGCGACCAGCACGGGCAGGGTGAGCTGTGCGAACCCGCCGAAGGCGGTGTCACCGATGACGAACAGCGTCTGGTTGGTGAACAGCGAGGCGACGAACGAGCCGAGCGCGAAGACGACGACCCCGCCCCGCGCGAGCAGCGCTTCGCGGTCGGGACGACCGAAGACGGGGCGGTAGACGTCCCGCGTGAGGTACGACGCGCCCGAGAGGAGCATCGAGTCGCTCGAACTCATCATCGCCGCGATGGCCCCGGCGATGACGAGCGCGGCGAACCAGACGGGCGTGTACTCGTTGAGCATGATGGGGACGACGTTCGCGCCGTCGGGCACCGCGACGCCGAGGCCCTTGGCCCACGCGCCGAGCATGAACGCGGGAACGAACAGCAGGAGCACGAGCACGGGCCAGAGCGCGAACGTGCGCTTGAGGACGGTCTTGGAGGAGGCCGCGAAGAAGCGCTGGTTGATCTGGGGGAACATCGCCACGCCGAAGGCGATGCTCACGGCCGTCGAGATGACGTACTGCGGGGTGTAGAGACCCCCGCCGAGTGCGAGGAACTCGCCGTCGGTCGCCGCGAGCGCGTCGGTCGCGGCGCGAGCGCCGCCGACGTCCCAGAGGACCCACCCGACGGCCGCCCACGTGACGAGCAGCATGAACGCCCCCTGGAGCGTGTCGGTCCAGGCGACGCCGCGCATCCCGCTGATGCCGACGTAGACAATCATGAACAGGGTGATGCCGCCCGCGCCGACCCAGTAGGGAATCGCGCCGTCGGTGAGCGTTTCCAGAGCGATGCCCGCGCCGCGTTGCTGGAGCATCACGTACGGGAACAGCCAGAACAGGCCGATGGCGGCGACCAGCACGCGCAGGCCCCGCGAGCCGAAACGGTCGCCGAGCATCTCCCCGAGGGTGACGTAGCCGTGCGCGCGGCCGACGAGCCACTGCTTGTAGCCCAGGACGTACCAGAGGATGGCGAAGAGGATGCCGTCCATCAGTCCCATGACGAGAATCCACTCGGGACCGGCGCTGTAGGCGATGTTCGGCCCGGCGAAGAACGTGAACGCCGACAGGAGCGTCGCGAACGTCGTGAACAGGAGGACGACGGTCCCGAGCGTCCGCGAGGCGAGGTAGTAGTCCTCCGCGGTGTCGTTCGAGAGGCGGTAGGCGACGACGCCCACCGCCAGGGCGAGCACGAGGTAGACGCCGATGACGCCCACCTGGACGCCCGTCCGGGACTGGAGCGGGAGCGCGGCCGTCGACCCTGCGGCGAGGCCGACGAGGCTCGCGACGGCGGTCATACGCGCTCACCCGGTGTGGGCTCCGTGTGACCGGCCTCCTCGGGCGACTCGATGCCGACACCCCACGCTCGGTGGGCGAACAGCGCGAACACGCCCGAGGCGAGGACCATCCAGCCGACGTGCCACCAGAGCCACAGCGGGAGACCGGCGACGACCGTCGCGTCGCGCCAGAGGAACCACGGGACGGCGAACACGACCAGCACTGCCATCGCGACGACCCACAGGAGGCGTTCGGTTCGACGAATCATGATGGGCCAGCTATGGGACGACCCCACCTAAAGATTGCTGAAATGCCACCGATACGGCGAATCGAAGAGTATTCTTCTTCAATCGTCGTCGGCCGTGGGGCCGACCGAGAGCTGTCGACTCGCCGACAGACGGAGGGGTCGGGCCTTCGACCGGCCGTTGAGCGAAAACGTGGCTTTATACGGCGGCCGCTACCTATTTATACCGTACCACGTCCACGCGTGGGCATCACCATCCAGCCCTCACGGGCACTCACACCATGCACGACACAGCCAAATACCTCATCCACGCCGACATCACCGCCGAGGGGGTGGTCGAACGGTCGGACGTCGTCGGAGCCATCTTCGGGCAGACCGAGGGGTTGCTCGGCGACGACCTCGACCTGCGCGACCTACAGGACTCCTCGAAGGTGGGCCGTATCGACGTCTCCGTCGACTCACAGAACGGCCAGTCGTTCGGCACTGTCACCATCGCCAGCGGTCTCGACCAGGTCGAGACGGCCATCCTCGGGGCGTCGCTGGAGACCATCGAACGCGTCGGCCCCTGTCGCGCGACCATCTCCATCGACCGCATCGAGGACGTCCGGGCCGCCAAACGCCGCTCCATCGTCGAGCGCTCGAAGGAACTGCTCGGCGAGGCGTTCGACGGGTCGATGCTCACCAGCGAGGAGCTGGTCGAGGAGGTCCGCCGGGCCATCCGCGTCGAGGACATCACCACCTACGAGGACCTCCCCGCCGGTCCGCGCGTCCACGACTCCGACGCCATCATCGTCGTCGAGGGTCGTGCGGACGTGTTGACGCTCCTCCGCTACGGCGTGAAGAACGCCATCGCCGTCGAGGGCACGAACGTCCCCGACGCCGTCGCCGACCTCACCCGCGAGCGCATCGTCACGACGTTCCTCGACGGTGACCGCGGTGGCGACCTCATCCTGAAGGAGCTCGCGCAGGTCGGCGAGGTCGACTACGTCGCCGTCGCCCCCGACGGGCAGAGCGTCGAGGACCTCGGGCGCGCTGAAGTGATGCGTGCGCTCCGTCAGAAGGTCCCTTACGACTCCTTCGAGGGGAACGCCTCGGGGTCGGCCGACGACGAGGTGCCGACCGACGTGGCGTCACCGCGGGAGGGACAGAGCGTCTCCGACGGTGGGAGCCACGCCACGCCGACGCGGACGGCCAGCGCGGCGACCGTGACGACCGACGCCCCGACGAAGACCGCGGCACCGGTGGTCACCACCGGCGAGGCCGAGTCGGCCGTCGAGACCGCCGACACCCCTGCCCCCGCCGAGTCGGGCGACGACGTCGGCGCGACCGAACCCGCCGAACCGGTCGACACCGGCGCGGAGGGGACGACCGAAAGCAGCGCGACCACCGACGAGACGACCAGCGACGGTACGACCGGCGACAGCGAGCCCCCGGCGGTTCCGGAGACGCTCCGGGGGCACGTCCGGGCGGTCGTCACCGACGGAACGGAGACGGTCCGCCTGCTCGACGAGGAGATGGGCGTCCTCGACGACGCCCCCGCGGACGAGGCGTTCGACGTCCTCCGCGAGGCCGAGTCGGTGCCGTTCGCGGTCGTCCTCGACGCCGAGCTCCCCCAGCGAGTGCTCGACGTCTGTGCCCAGCGCGGCGTCGAGAACGTCGTCGCCCGTTCGCTCGGGGAGTTCGTCAAACGCCCAGCAAGCGTCCGGGTCCGCACCGCCGAACGACTGCTCGCCCGCGAGTACTGACCGCCGCGGTCCGCAGGTCTGCGGTCCGCCGTCCCCTCTAAGCCACCGTCATCCGACCCGTCGCCCGACTATCCGAACCCTTCGACGTGGACGTGTAGCTCCGGCACGCCGATGGCCTCTGCCACGTCGACGAGGCCGTACGCCATCGCGCTCACGCCACAGGCGTACGCCTCGATGTTCGAGGGGTCGATGCGCGCGTCGACGTCGTACACCGGTTCCTCGTCGGCGCTCGACGCCAGCGAGTCGCCCACGTCGTCGGGGACGACGCCGTCTTCGAGGTACTTCATCAGCGTGTGCTGGACGTAGGCGGTCTCGCCGTCCCAGTCCGAGAGGTACGTCTCGCGCGAGCACGTCGGGACGAAGTGGAAGTTCTCGTGGGCTTCGTCGAGCGCGCTGAACGCGTCGAAGTACGGGATGTCGTCGCGCCACGACGACCCGAGGAACAGCCAGACGTCGCGCTGGTGGCCGTCGCCAGAACGCCGTGCGTTCTGGCTGCCTGCCGAGGTCTCCTCGGCACCGTCGACCACGTCGAACCCCTCCTCGAACGTGTAGTGAATCATCGAGTAGAACGGGGCCGCGCCGGTGCCCGTCGCGAGGAACACCATGTCCCGCTGGCTCGGTTCGTCGAGGACGAAGTCGCCGTTCGGGCCGCGAATCTCGACCTCCTCGTCGGACTCGATGCCCTGACACAGCTTCGGGGTGAGGTGGCCGTCGGGGACGTGTCGAACGCAGAGCGCCACGTCGTCGTCGTTGGGCGAACTGGCGATGGAGTACGGCCGGGCGACGTCGTCGTATCGGAGCGTGAGGTACTGCCCGGGCGCGAACTCGAAGGCGACGTCCGGGTCGAAGCGAATCTCGACGAGCATCGGGTAGGGGCGTTCGTCGCGCTCTTGGAGCGAGTCGAGTTTCGTCGCGAGTGTACTGTCGGGCGAGGGGTCGAGGGCGTCACGAACCTGCCGCCAGTCGATGGGGTCGGGACCCCACGCCCCCGACGCCAGCAGGTCGTCCTCGTTGTGCGCGTCCAGCAGCGTCTCGACGGCGTCGGCCACCTCGTCGTGGCGCTGCTCGTCCATCGCGGTCACGGTCGTCACGACGGCCTCGTCGGCGACCAACGGCAACTCCTCGGCGGCCGCCTCGATGGCGTCGTGCTGCTTGACCTCCATGGACCGTCTGCGCCCGCTCACCGGATAAGCGTATACCGCGCTCGCGACGTACCCCGGGTCGCGGTCCGCGGTCGGACTCGGCAACCGGTTCAGAGCGGCACGAGACCGAGTCCCCACGCGAGTGCGGCCGCGACGACGCCCGCGACGGTGGTCGCGACGAAGTTGACGCCCTTGTTGTCGAGCAGCGTCCCCTCGATGGTCGCCCCGAGCACCGAGTCGACGACCATCCCGCAGACACCCGCGAGGACGACGACGCCCGTCGCGGTCGGCGAGAGCGAGAACGCCACGAAGGCGATGAGACCGACGACACCGGCCCCGACGAGGCCGGCGACCCCGCCCTGCCAGGTGACGCCGCCGTCGGTGCCCGGTGGGACCGTCCGGAACGTCGTGATGAGCCGCGGGTCGTCGTAGAGGCCGCCGATCTCCGAGGAGAGGGTGTCGCTCATCGCGGCGGCGATGGACCCGGCGAACGCGAACAGGAAGACGTCCTGCGGGACGCCGGTGTGGGTGGAGGTCGCCCAGCCGAGCAGGGCGACCAGCGCGGCCGCGGAGTTGGCGATGACGTTGCCGCTCCCGCGTGCACCCTCGTTCTCCTCGGCGATGCCGCGGTCGAGTTTCTCGTCGTAGCGGAACTTCGTCGACAGGCCGCCGATGGCGAAAAAGGAGATGAGGACGGCGAACCAGCCGTAGCTGCCGAGGACGACCGAGAGGAACGCGAGGAGAGTGCCGGTGAGCATCCCGGTGATGGAGGCAGTCTCCAGCGCGTACGAGACGTACCCCAGCGCGATGGAGATGACGATAGCACCGACGACCTGCGTCGCGGTGAGTTCGAGCGGTAGGTCGGCGAACAGCCAGAGGACGAGCGCCGTCGTCGTCATCACCAGCGGGTCGTCGCGGTCGAACAGCATCGATCGCAGCAGCGCGGCGAGCATCGCGCCGCTGGCGGCGAGGAACACCGCCTGCGAGGGGTCGAACGACACGTCCCGGAGCGCGGCGGTGGCGAGTTGTGCGAGCGTCCCCGCGCCGAACGCGGCGAACGCGAACGCGCTCACCGCGAGAAACCGGTTGCTCGACAGTTCGAGTGCGCCCTTCTCGGCGAACGACCCCCACGCCAGTAGGACGACGCTGGCGACGTACACCGAGAGCGGGAGGGTGAAGTTGACGGCGACGAACGCGAGCGCACTGGCGGCGAGCGCGAACCCGACCAGCCCGTACAGTCGGCCCTCCTCGAAGTCTGCGGGGCGAGCCAGCCACTCGAAGAGGGCGCTGTCCTCGGGGACGGCGAACGCGCCGAGCGCGACGAGCGCGAACGGCGCGGCGGCGACGGCCGACACGAGCGGCGTGTTCGAGTCCACGGCGGGCACGCCGGCCTGCTCGGCGAGCACTGGCGCGAGCGGGGCTACCAGCGCGAGCACCGAGACGAGCGCGAACAGACCCGCTCGTCGGACCGTCTGAGACACGTCGAACGGTTCCGCGGACGATTACTTAACAGGTCCGGACGGGTCGCGCGACGCGGTCGGTCTCGCAGGTCTTACGTCCCCACACGACGAGCGACGAGCGTGGGACTGTACGACCGTTACCTCGCCGCTCGCGTCCGCCGGGACGACGCCGCGCTCCCGGCGACTATCGCGCTGGTCATCACCGAGCGCGACCTGCTCGAACAGGACGCCTACCGGACGCTCGAACGCTTCCTCGACCTGGCGTTCGAGATGGGCGCAGAGCGCGTGATGGTGTACGTCAGCGTGCTCGACGAGGCGGCGGTCCCGACGCTCCGACGGACGCTCGCGGACCTCGACTCCCCCCGTCCGCTCGCGGTTCGCGGTCCCGACGACGCCGAACGCGCCGACACGCCCGTCCAGGTCTCCATCGGCCTCGGCGGGCGCGAGGAGTTCGCGAACGCCGTCCGAAACGTCGCTCGCGCCGTCGAACGCGGCGACGTCACCAGCGACGAGGTCGACGAGTCGACCATCGAGGGCGAACTCGTCTTCCCGACCGCGCCCGACCTCGTCATCAAGACCGGAGCCGAACGGCTCTCCGACTTCATGATCTGGCAGTCCGTCTACTCCGAACTGTACTTCACCGACGTCAACTGGCGGGACTTCCGCGAACGCGACTACCTGCGGGCGCTGCGGGACTACCAGGACAGACAGCGGCGGTTTGGCCGGTAGGCCGACGCTCGTCAGTCCGCCGAGAGCGGCTCCACGTCGTCCAACTCGTCCAGGTCGGCCTGTGGAATCTCGCCGACCTTCTCCGTCAGCCGTGAGACGACGGCGCGGTCCGCGCCGACGGCCTGCAGCAGTGCCAGCGCCCGGTCGGTACGGGTCCGTCGCCAGGACTTCTGGCGCGACTGGTAGGTCCGGATGGCGCGCAGCAGGTCGACTCGCGAGAACTCCGGCCAGTACGGCGCACAGAAGAAGACGGCGGCCTCGTTGCCGTTGGCGTGCCACGGCAGGAAGTTCGAGGTCCGCTCGTCGCCGCCGGTGCGGATGATGAGGTCGACCGCTCGCGCGCGTCGTTCGGTGAGTCGGTCCTCGATGGTCTCGACGTCGATGTCCTCGGGCGCACGGTCGCCGGCCTCCACGTCCGCACACAGGTCGCGGGCGGCGTTGAGCAGTTCCGCGCGGCCGCCGTACGCGAGCGCGACGTTGAGATACTGGTCGTCGTAGTCGGCGGTGCGTCGCTCGGCGTAGTCGACGGCGTCGATGACGCGCTGTGGGAGCAGGTCGAGTTGGCCGATGGCGCGGATGCGGACCTGCTCGTCGTGGACCTCGTCGTCGTCGGCGAACTCGTACAGCTTGTTCTCGATGAGGTCGAACAGCTCCTCGCGTTCTTCGGGCGGGCGGTTGAGGTTCTCGGTGGAGAAGGTGTACAGCGTCAACTCCTCGATTCCCAGTTCGGAACACCACGAGAGCACCGATTCGGCGGTGCGAGCGCCAGCGCGGTGGCCCGCCGCGGTGCCCTCCCCCTTTCCGCGAGCGTATCGGCGGTTCCCGTCCTGGATGACCGCGACGTGGGTCGGAACGCCGTCGACCTCCCGTTCGAGTACCCGTTCGTAGAGTCGACGTGCTAGCCGACGGACCCGCCGTACCATGCGCGAGGGGAGTTGGGGTTGGCGTATGAGTCTTTTGAACCCGAACTGACGAGTGGCTCGGAGGGTTTTAGTACGGTGACGACAAGGGACAGTTGCAATGGCGACCGGTACGGTTGACTTCTTCAACGACACGGGCGGTTACGGCTTCATCAAGACCGAAGACTCCGACGAGGACGTCTTCTTCCACATGGAGGACATCGGCGGTCCTGACCTCGAGGAGGGGCAGGAGGTCGAGTTCGACATCGAACAGGCCGACAAAGGCCCCCGCGCGACGAACTTGGAGCGTCTCTAACGATGGCGAAAGGTAAAGTCGACTTCTTCAACGACACGGGCGGCTACGGCTTCATCGACACCGAGGACGCGGACGAGGACGTCTTCTTCCACATGGAGGACGTCGGCGGTCCCGACCTCGAAGAGGGCCAGGAGGTCGAGTTCGACATCGAACAGGCCGACAAAGGCCCCCGCGCGACCAACGTCACCCGCCTGTAAGACGCACTTCACACGAAACGACGATTCTCGGTATTTTCACTCCGCCCAGCGGCGGTGCTCCAGTTCGAGACGGCCACGCCGACCCGCAACCGTGAGAGGTAACACCGTCGACGGTGAGGTGCGAGTATGGAAACCGTCGACAGGGACCTCTACGAGCGCACGAAGGCGCTGCTCGAACCCGGCGACATCCAGTTGAACGGCGTCATCGTCCACACCGACATGGGCGACGACGACGAGGCGCGACTCCACCAGGCGACGCTGGACGCCGGCGACGTCATCGCCGAGGAGTCCGGGAAGGGCGAGTGGTACGTCTTCTCGGGCAACGACGACTCGCGGTTCGGCCTCAACCAGCACCAGGGGCTCACCATCGCCGAGGACGAGTTCGTCTGGGAGTGCCAGCAGTTGCTCCGCGAGGGGACGTTCAAGGTCGTGTTCTACTACGAGGCCGACGCCGACCAGTCGGCCGTCGTCGCCGGTATCGAGGACCTCGGCTTCCGCGTGACGAGCGTCGAAGGCGAGGAGTAACGGCAAAATCACCCGACGGAAGGGTTCCGGGATGCACAGTTTATTGTCGGTGGCACTCCGACCCGTCGTCGCGGTCACGAGGTGAAGTTCCGTGAGCCAACGTCGGGAACGTGACAGTAGTCGTGGAGTATCGTTGCTAAGCCAGTCGACCGAGCAGTCTCAGTCGAGCGACCTCGACGAGACGTTCGCGCTGTTGAGCGACCACTACCGGCGGGCGACCGTCGCGTGGCTCTGCGAGGCGGACGGCCCGGTGGCCGTCGAGGAGCTCGCTGCGGGCATCGGCCCGACGGTCGACGCCGGCGAACGGCGAGTCGTCTCGTCGCTGACGCACAACCACCTTCCACGTCTGGCCGACGCCGGCGCGGTGGAGTACCACCGTGACACCGGCGTCGTGAGGACGACAGCCGACACCGAACGGCTGGCGGAGCTGCTCGGCGCGGTCGCCGGGTGACGGCTCCGCGACCTCGTGCCCACGGTCCGCTGTTCGTGCCCGTCGCCGACCGGCCGGTCAGTCGTGGTCCGGACAGCGCCCCCGATACTCCGACTGGTCGGCCGGTCCGACGACGCCGTCGATAGCCAGGTCCGACCAGCCGTCGGCGCGTGCGGCGTGTTCGTCGTCGTACATCTCGCTCGTCGAACAGCGTTCACAGGAGACGAAGACGCTCATGGCCCTCGATAGCTCCTCGCGCTATATCAACGTCCCGTCCCTTCGGGTGCGGTTCCGTCCGTTCGGCGACCGAGTCTCCGCCCGGCGAACGCGGTTCTTATCACCCGGTGGACCCGAGGACGCACAATGAGTTCGGCCGCGCAGTTGGACCGACTGGACCGGGCCGTCATCAACGCCTTCCAGGGCGGCTTTCCGGTCTGTGAACGGCCGTTCGACCCCGCCAGCGAAGCGCTCCGTGACCGTGGCGTCGACGTGACCGCAGAGGAACTGCTCGAACGCGTCCAGCACCTCGACGAGGAGGGCGTCCTGACCCGGTTCGGGGCACTCGTGAACGCCGAGGCCATCGGCGGGACGGCGACGCTCGTCGCGATGCACGCCCCGCCCGACCGCTTCGACGAGGTCGCAGAACTGGTCAACGCCCACCGCGAGGTCGCGCACAACTACGAACGCGAACACCCCCACCTCAACATGTGGTTCGTCGTCAGCGTCGCCGAGGAGGGAGAGGTCGAGCGCGTGCTCGCCGACATCGAGACCGAGACGGGTCAGGAGACGTACAACATGCCCAAGGAGCGGGAGTTCCGCGTCGAGGCGAAGTTCCTGCTCGACGGCCCCATCCCCGACGGCGACGTCGACCTGTCACATCTCGGCCCCGACGTGACGCCCACCGACCGGACGACGCTCACGCCCGCGGAACGCGACCTCGTCCTGGAGATTCAGGGTGGTCTGCCCGTCACCGCGACGCCGTACGCCGACGTCGCGGCGGCCGTCGGCCAGGACACCGAGTGGGTCGTCAGCACCATCAAGCGGTTCGACCAGGAGGGGAAGGTGCGGCGCGTCGGCGTCATCCCCAACCACTACGCGCTGGGGTACACCGAGAACGGGATGACCGTCTGGAACGTCCCCGACGACCTCGTCGCGGAGGTCGGTCCCGCCGTCGCCTCCCTGGAGTTCGTCACGCACTGCTACCAGCGCCCGCGCCACGAACCGGTGTGGTCGTACAACTTCTTCGCGATGACCCACGGTCGCAGCGAGGCCGAGAGCCAGGACCGAATCGAGCAGGTCCGCGAGCGGATGAGCGAGTTCTGGGACGTCGACGACGAGGACTGGGACTCGCTGTTCTCGACGCGCATCCTGAAGAAGACGGGCATCCGGATGGCCGAACGCGCCGACGCGAACACGGAGTAGCCCGTGTTGCCGCTCCTCCACGACCTCGCGGACGAGTCGGTGCTGGTGTTCGGCGGGGGCCGGGTCGGTGCCCGCCGGGCGCGGACGTTCGCCGTCGAGAGCGACGTCGTCGTCGTCAGTCCCGCGTTCGCCGACCGGTCGTTCGGCGACGCACGACGCGTGCGCGCCGAACCGTCCCCGGACGACGTGGCGGCGTGGGTCGAGCGTGTCGCCCCCGTGCTCGTCGTCGCCGCGACCGACGACACGGCGGTCAACGCGGCGGTCGAGCGCGCTGCCGCCGAACGCGGACTACTCTACAACCGTGCCGACCGCGCCGGCGAGCGCGCTCCCGGCCACGTGGCGGTCCCCTCCATCGTGCGCGACGGCGAGGTCGTCGTCGGTCTCTCGACGGGCGTGCCCGCGTTGACGAAGGTGCTGCGCCAGCGGGTCGAACGCGAGGTCCAGGGGGCCGGCGAACTCGCCGTCCTCACGGCCGAACTCCGGCGATACCTCCGGGACCAGTACCCGCCTGAACAGCGTCGCGAGGCGCTGCGGGCGGTGGTCCGCTCGGAACGGGTTTGGAAGGCTTTAGGTGATGGAGTCGCTAACCCCAGACAGATAGTGGACGAAATCGCCTCCGACGCCCTGGGTGAGTCGCCGTGACGACCGCGAGTGTCATCTCCGGCGTCAGCGTCGCCCACCAGCGCGCCGACCTCGACGCCATCGACGCCGCGGCCGACGAGGACGTCCGCACGCTCGTCGCCTCGCTACTGGAGATTCCGGAGGTCGACGAGGCGTTCGCGCTCCAGACGTGCAACCGCGTCGAGGCGTACGTCGTCACGGACGACGAGGCCGACGGCCGCGCGGCGGTCGCCGGCGTCGTCGAGGACGTCGTCCCCGATGCGGTCGTGCCCATGGACCACGAGACGAGCCTCCGTCACCTCATGCGGGTGGCCTGCGGTCTCGAATCGCTCGTCGTCGGGGAAGACCAGATTCTCGGTCAGTTGCGGGACGCCTACCTCGCCGCGCGCGCGGCCGGTGGTGTCGGCCCCGTCCTCGAAGAGGCGCTCACCAAGGCCATCCACGTCGGCGAGCGCGCTCGCACCGAGACGGCCATCAACGAGGGCGTCGTCTCGCTTGGCAGCGCCGCCGTCCGCCTCGCACGGACGGACTTCGACGGCGACCTCGCCGACGCGACGGCGCTCGTCGTCGGGACCGGCGAGATGGGCACCCTCGCCGCCCGTTCGCTCGCCGAACACGTCGACCACGTCGTCGTCGCCAACCGGACGCTCGACAACGCCGAGCACGTCGCCCGCGCGCTCGACGACGTCCGGACCAGCGTCGTCGGACTCGGGGCGCTCGCTCCCGCGCTCGAGGCCGCCGACGTCGTCGTCTCGGCGACCGGTGCCCCCGAGAGCGTCATCGACACACAGCTCCTCGCGACGGCTGGCGAGACGTACCTCATCGACCTCGCGCGCCCCCGCGACGTCGCTCCCGGCGTCGACGCGCTGGAGGCGGTGACGGTCGTCGACCTCGACGCCATCGAGGACGTCACCGACGCCACCGCCGAGCAGCGCGCCCGGGCCGCCCGCGAGGTCGAGGCGATGATCGACCGCGAGTTCGAGAACCTGCTGGTCCAGTACAAACGCAAGCGCGCCGACGAGGCCATCGGCGCGATGTACGAGGGTGCCGAACGCATCAAAGGTCGCGAACTCGCCACCGCGTTCTCCCGACTGGAGGCCGCCGAGAGCGACGAGGAGCGCCGCGAGGTCGTCGAGTCGCTCGCCGACGCGCTCGTGGGCCAACTGCTCGCCGCACCGACGCGGAGTCTCCGTGACGCCGCCGAACGCGACGACTGGTCGACCATCCACACCGCGCTCCGCCTGTTCGACCCGAGCGGCGACGCCGGGTCGACCCCTCCGCTCCCGCCGAACGCCAGTCCCGAGGACATCCCCGAGGCGGTCCGCGACGGGATGCCTCGCGCCGTCCTCGAACAGCTCGACGACTGAGCCGTCGACTCCGCGACGAGGTCGCAACGAGACCGCCACGAGACTCCTCGACGAAACCTGTTTGCTACCCGACAGCGTAGCGCTCGACGGTGAGCGTCTATCCTCGACGGCCGTGACTCGACACTCTCGGAGACACTCGTCAGTGGTCGTGCGGTTCGGGTTCTGGTCGTGGTGGGACTGTTCCTGGTCTCGGTCCGACTCCTGGCGGCTTCGACCGCGGCGCTGGCACCGGTCGTCCGGGCGGGGTTCGAGGGCGTCGTCGTCACGGACCTGGACGCGCTCGGAATCGGGTGGCTCGGGGCCTACCTCCTCGCCAACGGGTCGGTCGTCGCGGCCGTCTCGCTGTCGCTGTTCGACGCCGCCCTCGTCGACGCCGGGCAACTGTTCATGCTGGTCGTCGGGTCTCGCCTCGGTGCCGCCGCGGTCGTGGTGCTCGTCGGGGCGGCCGACTACACTCACGACCCCGAGTCGACCCTCCGGGAGTCGACGCGGTTGGGGTTGTTGACGTTCGTCGTCAGCCACTCCATCTACCTCCCCGTGGCGCTGGTGGGACTGGTCGTCCTCCCGTGGCTCACACCGTACCTCTCCACGACCGCGGCGGGGGCCACGAGCGTCGGCGGCGTCCCGGACGTGGTCGCGCCGCTGACCGACCGCGTCGTCGGGGCTGTCGGACCGACGGTCGGTCTGCTGGTCGCCTTCGGGGGGTTGCTGGTGAGTCTGTGGCTGTTCGACCGTCTCCTCGACGACCTCGACACCGACCGCCTCCGGGAGCGCTACCTCTCGCGGCTGGAGAACCGATGGCTCTCGTTCGGACTCGGCGTGGTCGTGACCGGCCTCACGACGAGCGTCGCGTTCTCGCTGGGGGTCGTCGTCCCGCTGTACAACCGCGGCCACGTCCAGCGCGAGGAGGTCGTCCCGTACGTCCTCGGGGCCAACGTCGGGACGCTCGTCGACACGCTCGTCGTCGCCGTGGCGCTGGGGACGCCGGCGGGGGTGTCGACCGTCCTCGTCGTGCTGGTGGTCGGTCTCGTCGTGACCGCGCTGGCCCTGGCCGCCTACGCACCGTACTGCGAGGTGGTCGACGGGGTCCAGCGACGCGTCCTCGCTAGCCCCGCGTCGTTCGTCGCGTTCCTCGGGTCGCTGCTGGTCGCGCCCGCCGTGCTGGTGGTGGGCTGGTGAGCCGCTCGGTCGACGATACGGTTATCAGTTGACACGTCCTCTCTCCGCTCGATTCTCGCGAATCGGTGAGGACCAGATGACTCGACCCGAGGTGGACTGATGCCCGTCGTACCGAACACGCTCGAACGCCTCGCGATGTTGCGCCTCAACCGTGCGCCCGGTCCCGTCCTCGACATGGTCGCCGCCGGAGCGTTCCGCGCCGCGACCACCGCATACGAACACGGTGTGTTCGCGGAACTCCGCGATGGTCCGCGGACCGCGTTCGACCTGGCGCAGACGCTCGACGCCCACGAGGACGGGTTGCGACCGCTGCTCGACTTCCTCGTCACGACGGGCTACCTCGACCGTGACGGCATCTACTACGAGAACTCGACGATGACGACCCGCTGGCTCACCGACGCGCCCGCGAGCACCGACGTCGGGCCGTGGCTCGCGATGTGGGAGACGGTCGTGTTCCCGTTCTGGACGACGGCGCTCGACGACGTCCTCGCGACGGGTGAACCCGACCGGACGCTCTACGAGACGCTGACCGAGGACCCCGAGGCGGCGAGCGCGGTCCAGCGGGGGTTCGTCGCCACCGCCGAACTCGCACTCGACGGGGTCCTCGACGCGGTGGCGGTGCCCGAGGGGGCGACCCGCCTGCTCGACGTCGGGGGCGGCCACGGTCGGTACGCCGCGGCGTTCGTCGCCACGACGCCGACGCTCACCGCCACGGTGTTCGACCGCCCCGAGGCCGCGGCCGTCGCCCGGGAGGTGGCCGCGGCCAACGCCGTCGGCGACCGCGTCCGCTTCGAGGCGGGCGACTACTTCGCCGACGACCTGGGGAGCGACTACGACCTGGCGCTGGTGTTCAACGTGCTCCACGCCCACGACCCCGAGGAGAACCGCCGTCTGCTCGCGCGGGTCCACGACGCCCTCGGTTCCGGCGGCCGCATCGCCGTGCTCGACCAGTTCGCGAGCGAGGCGCGGACCCCGGCGTGGGAGGCGGCGCTGGCGTTCCTAAACCTCAACTACCACATCACCATCGGCGCGGGCATCCCGGACGAGGCGACGGTCCCCGAGTGGCTGACCGACGCCGGGTTCCGGGCGGTTCGTCGCGAGTCGGTGGGACCCGGAATCGCGGTGTTCGTCGCAGAGCGGGACTGACCGCTCGTCGCTTCGCGGCGCGTCTCGTTGCTTCGCGCCGTCGCCGAGACGAGCGCCCGACGCCCGCGCCACGATGCCTTTTTGCCGACACGCTCGCGTCTACGGGTATGACACTCGACCCGGTGCACTTCGAGGGCATCACGCGCCTCGCCGGGCGCATCCGGCAGGACGTGGACGCGAGCGACCACCGGGCGTTCGCACAGCAGGTGTGGGAGGAGTGGCTCGACCCGCTCCGGGCCGACGGAGACGTGTTACTCGAACCGCTCGACGAGCACCGCCGACGGATGATGCCCGTCGACGAGGCGGCGCTCCAGCCCGACCGTTTCGAGACTCGCCACGGGCTCGACTCGGGCACCATCAACCCGACGACGTTCAAGAACGGCGTCGTCCTCGACGTGGCCCAGGCGGCGATGAGCGCGGTCCCCTCCGACCTCGACCTCCACCGCGGGCGGACGACGGTGATGACCGTCCACACGAACGACGCGATGGCCGACCTCAACGGCGACTGGACGATGTTCGACGAGGGCTACACCCGCGGGCGGGTGCTCCACGCGCCACGCGTCGACCGCTACGAGACCGCGGTCGTCCACGACCTCGCGCTGTTCCTCGCCGAGAGTTCCCACGCGCTCGACAACGCCGACATCGTCTCGGACCTGCTCGTGATGGACGGCCCGGTGTACCCGAAGGGCCTGCTCAACTGGGCGAACCGCGAACCCGAACTCCGCGACCTGCTCGCCGAGGACGAACGCCCCCGCGACGTCATCGAGAACTACATCCGCCTCGTCGAGCGGTTCGCCGAGCGCGACGTGCCGCTCTGTGGCTTCGTCAAGACGCCCATCACCCGCGCCATCACGCGGACCGTCCGCGACCAGCGCGGGAACGCGCCGTGGGTCAACGACGCCGCGTTCTTCTCGCAGGTGCTCGAACGCCGCGAGCGCGTCGCCGGCGAGGACGGCCCCGAGTACGACCGCGTCACCGACGCGCTCACCTTCACGAGTTGGTTCGTCTCCCGTGGCGGGGCCGACCACGCCATGTCGACGCTCGGCGACGCGTTCGGCATCGACCGTCGCCTCCCGCCCGAAGCCTACGAGGTGACGTTCTGTGTGCTCTACGACCCCAGAACCGACGTGGTGTACCGTCTCGAAGCGCCCGCCGCCTTCACCGCCGACGAGGACCAGCGTGAGGCCATCCTGATGCAGGCGCTCAAGGGCGTCGCCGTCGAACGCGGCCCGCCGATGGCCGTCGCCAAAGCGGACGGCCTCGCCCAGATCGGTCGTGCGGAGACCGACGCGCTCCGAGGGGCGCTCGAACGCGCGTTCGACACCGAGGCCGACACCACCTACGACGACGAGCGGTGGGGTCTGCTGGACTGAACGACGACTCGGGACAGAGACCACGCCCGACCGAGCGATCCAAGGATGGGACCGAAGCCGCTCTCGGGGCGGAGACGCGGACGGCTGAGCACCGTAGGTGAGCGAGAACAGCGAGCGAACCGAGGAGCGCGCCAGCCGCATCGGTTCGTGAGAGTGGGGGCTTTCGAGGCGTTCTCGGCTACTACCTCACCGGAGAAACCGAAACCAGCGACGTCAGCGAGCGCCGGGCTGGGTCTTCGTCATCTCGATCTCCACGTCGGCCTCCCGGACGCCGATGCGTGCGAACTGGGTGCGGATGTGGTCCTCGGCGGCCTCGACGCCCTGGTCGCGGGTCTCGAACCCGCGGGGCATCGGCGACTCGAAGGCGATCTGCACCTCCTCGCCGTCGATGGTCTGGGGTTGACCGCCGCTCTCGACCTCGTAGAACTCGTCGCAGACCCACACGTAGGGCGCGTCCTCGTCGGGCGCACCCTTGAAGTCGGGGGCACGCTCGCCGCGTTCGTAGAGCGTCCCGGTGAGGGTCGTCCCCCCGGCGTGCCCGCGAATAAGTAACATTACGTCTGATACGGTGTCACGTCGGAAAAGGCTGTTCAGACGCGGACGACGGGCGTCAGACGGTAATTCGGTCGTTCGTGACTGTCCCGGTGAGCGATGGTCACGCTGCCCCCGGTCGGGCACTCACACGACGGCCAGTCGTTCGGCGAGAGCGTCGGCGAGTGACCCGCTGGCGGCGAACACGCCGAGGTCCCGTGTGTCGTCGCGTCGGACGTGCGCACCGGCTTCGTTCGCCAGCAGTTCGCCGGCGTGTTGTTCCTCCTCGTCGGGGGCGAACGTCACCATCGCGTCGATGCGACCGCGCGCGAGCAGGCCCCAGTGGACGGTCGGACTCCACGAGGAGAACACGCGCTTGGAGGAATCGGCTAGCGTGTCTCGGAGCGCGTCGGCCTCGGCCAGTCGGCCGTCGCGTTTCACGTCGTGACCGATGACGAACCCGACGGTCGCCGTCTCCAGCGACCGGTCGCTCTCGCAGTCGACGGGCGTCCCGTCGTAGCGCGTTCCCACGCCGCGGCGAGCGAGGTAGTGGTCGTCGGCGACGGGCGCGTAGACGCTGGCGAGGACCGGGCCGTCGGCGTCGAGGACGGCGACGCTCGCCGCGAACGACGGCATCCCGGCGACGTAGTTGTTCGTCCCGTCGAGCGGGTCGACCACCCAGCGGTACTCCGACGTCTCACCGGCACGCTCGCCGCGTTCCTCGGCGTAGACCGTGTGGTCGGGGAACGACGACTCGACGACCGAGAGCATCCGCTCTTCGCTGGCGCGGTCGGCGGCGGCCTTCACGTCGTGGGCGTCGAACTCGCCGTCGGCGTCGTTCGCTCGGAACCGTTCGCGGAGCAGTCGGCCGCCGGCGAACGTCGCCCGGACGGCCGTGTCTTCGATGGCGGGGAGCACGTCTCGTCGTGTCTGTGGGCGAGCATGACCGTTTCGATGGACGGCGGTGCGCCGTCGGTCGTCGGTCGTCCGGCGCGGCTACCGCGCGAGCGTCGTCGGCCGGTGGACCTCGCGGCGCTGTGGGAGGGCGTCGAACCGCTCGGTCGGGACGGAGAGGATCTCGCCGTGTCGACGGGCGGTGTTGTACGGGTTGACGAGCAGAGCGTCGTCGGCCACGCTCAGGAAGGCGTACGCGCCGGCGGTCGGAAGGGCCGAGTGGACCTCCCCGAGTGTCCGCCGGCGGTCGAACGCGAACAGTTCGTACCACTCCTCGAACCCGCTCGCCGCGGCGGCGGCGAGGACGCGGACCGTTCGACTCGCGGTGTTGCGTCGCATCGATGACGGCGCGGTGCTGTCGATACCCGCCTCCGCGGCCGTCGAGACGACGACCCACTCCTCGTCGGTGTCGGTGAGCGTCTTCGCGTAGAACACCGGGGCGTCGGTGACGCCGACGCGGTCGGCGGTCGGGCCTGCTTCCTCGGGGTCGGCCCCGTCCGGTCCGGCCGCGTCGATGCGCTCGCGGGGGAGACGGAAGAGGTCGACGCCGTCGACGTACGCCGAGTCGACGCCCCAGAGCACCGCCGACTCGGTGAACGCGGGTTCGACCGCGCGCCACTCCTGGCCCCCACGGCCGACGGGCGTGAACGCGCCGTCGTCGTCGAACCGGCCGACGGCACACTGGCCGTCGG
>NZ_JALXFV010000008.1:150230-227413 GCF_023699475.1 Halomarina rubra
GCCGCCGGTCGTCCCCCACAGCGTGTCGGTGTAGGGGTCGCGGTAGACGCCGTGGAAGTGCCGGACGTCGTCGCGTTCGTGGAACGTCGTCCACGTCACCCCGTCGTCGCGGCTGACGAGGACGCGGGCGGGGTCGTCGCCCAACGGGTACTCCGCGAGGTAGACGGCGTCGTCCGTGACGCAGACGGACGTCGGGAGGACGCCCATCGGCCCCGAGGAGGCGGGGAGTTCGTGGACCCGCCGCCAGGAGTACCCACCGTTGGTCGAGCGGAACACGTCCTGGTCGGCGGTCGCGAGGAGCGTGTCGTCGCGGACGTGCCAGACGTTGCTCGTCGTGATGGTGCCGGCGAGGCGGTCGAGGAGCGCTCGCGTCGGCCCCCACGTGGTCAGCGAGAACGGGACGTTCGTCGGGTCCGTCTCGACGGGGAGGCGACCGCGTCGTCGGAACCCCTCTCGCGAGGTCCACGTCCCCACGTCCAGCCCCTCGGTACAGAACGCGACCTCGCCCACCGCCTCGCCGAGCTTCATGGATTCGCACGTTCAGACACGAGTGAGCGACCTAAGTCTACTGGCGCGCGGTCGAGCGCTCGTCGCGGCCGTGACGGTGGAGCACAGGGAAACG
Organism: Halomarina rubra; assembly: GCF_023699475.1. GTDB lineage: Archaea > Halobacteriota > Halobacteria > Halobacteriales > Haloarculaceae > Halomarina > Halomarina rubra. The sequence goes on from NZ_JALXFV010000008.1 coordinate 150,853, forward strand.
GGTTTGTGTCCACGGGCCAACCGGCGGATATGACCGACCTCGGGGACTTCTCTGACTTCTCGGCGGACGACCCGGACGCCGACCACGCGGACGAGGCGGCCGCCGACGGCGCGGCCGAGCGACCGAGCGCGGACCGCGGCGAGCAGAGTTCCGACGGCGAGACCGGGCGGACGAACGGGGCGACGGGCGACACCACGACCGACCGCAGCGTCGAACCCGACGACTTCCAGCGCGTCGACCGGCCGAACATCGGGCAGGACCGGGGCATCGGGACGCTCTCTGCTTCGGCGGGGCTCGTCATCAGCGAGGACGAGCGCGACACCTGTCTCCGGGCGTACGTCACCGTCTCGAACCGCTCGGACGTGCGCATCGGCACCTACCTCCTCGCGCAGTATCCGGATGGTGAGCGTCTGTTCTGCCGTATCACCGCCCTGGAGTACGTCCAGGAGTTCCGCTCGGACGACGCCAACGAGATCCACGCCCGTCGCGCGATGCGGACCAGCGGTATCGACGAACAGGACTACAAGTTCATGGCGACGCTCGAACCCGTCGCGGTCCTCTACGACGACAGCGCGGGGTCGGAGCCCTCGCGAGCAACCGGCGAAGCCGGCGACGGGGGCGACCTCAAACGACGGATGGCCGACCGGGTACCGAAACCCGAGACGGTCGTGCGCCCCGCGACCGACCCCGAGGAGATCAAGACCGGCCTGAAGATGCCCGAAGACGGTGTCTTCCTGGGGCACCTCGCGGTCGGTGGCGAGAAGGTCCGGGCGGCGACCGAACCGCCGACGGTCGACTACCGGCTGAAAGACGACTACGACTCGGGCGACCCGCTCGTGTTCCGGCACACGCTCGTCGCCGGGGGGACGGGGTCGGGGAAGACCCACGGCGCGAAGAACGTCCTCCGGCAGTACCTCGGGCGCACCTACGAGATGGGCGACGGGCGCTCGCCCGAGACCGCCGTCGTGCAGTTCGACCCGCAGGACGAGTACGCCCAGATGCACGACGACAACCCCGACATCACCGACGAGGTGGCCCGCGCCTACGACGCCGAGGGCATCCGACACGGCGGTTACGACGACACCGTCGCGTTCGTGCCGCGAGTCGGGGACGCGACGTACGCCGCGAGCCACCACCGCGCCGAGCAGGTCGAGTTCACCATCCCGTTCTCGATGGTCCGGGACTCGCCGTGGCTGGTCGCCGGCGCGTCGCTCAACGACAACCAGTACGGCGCGCTCATCGAGCTGCTCAACCGGTTCTTCCGGCAGTACGGCGATTCGGGGACCTACCGCGAGTTCTGCTCGTTCATGGACGACCCCGGTCTGCGCGAGGAGTTGAACGAGTCCGGCCGGGTCCACGAGGCGACCTACGACGCCGTCCGCCGGCGCGTCCTCGGGTTCGGGTCGGTGTTCGACCAGGACGCCCCGCCCATCACCGAGCAGATCCACCAGTTCGTCCGGCCCGGTGGCCTGACGGTCGTTCCGACGTACCACCTCAACGACTCGCGGGCGAAAGAGACCGTCGTGCTGGCGCTCTCCTCGCTGCTCATCGACGAGAAACTGTCGAACGACCCTCGTTACGACCGCATCAAGGACACGCCGCTCGTCGTCGGGATGGACGAGGCCCACAACTTCCTCACCGACGCCGAGAGCGTCCAGGCCCGGAAGGTCATCCAGAAGTTCACCGAGGCGGCCAAACAGGGTCGCAAGGAGCGCCTCGGCCTGTTCCTCATCACCCAGGACCCACAGGACGTCGCCGACCCGGTGTTCAAGCAGGTGAACACGAGCATCGTCCTCAACCTCGGCGACGAGGACGCCATCAAGTCCGTCAACCTCCCCTCGTCGCTGGAGGGGAAGGTGCCGTACTTCGAGAAGGGCCAGATGGCCGTCTACTCGCCGGACAACTCCGAACCCGTCGAGATAATCGGGCTGTCGCACTGCCTCACCCGCCACGGACGGGACTGAGTCGGCCCGAACCCACGCCGCCTTTACACCCCGTACTCACCACCGGTTCGCCACCCGCTTCCCGCCCGAAGCGTTTTGTCCCCCGATGGCCGACAGTCGGGTATGCGACACGTTCTCGTCCCGCTCGACGGCTCCGAGCAGGCCGAGGCCGCCCTCGACTACGCCCTCGACCTGTTCCCCGACGCTCGGTTCTCGTTGCTGGCCGTCATCGACCCGGCGGCGGGGTTCTCGGGGACGGGTGCGCCGGGGACCTCGGAGGTGTGGTACCGCAACGCCCGCGAGGAGGCGAGCGACCGTCTCACCGCGGGACGCGAGCGAGTCGACGCCGACGGTCACGCCGTCGCGACGCACGTCGAGACCGGCCGTCCCGCCCGTGTCATCACGCAGTTCGCCGAGGAGCACGGCGTCGACCACGTCGTCGTGGGGAGCCACGGCCGTGAGGGCGTCTCCCGGTTGCTCATCGGCAGCGTCGCCGAGGCCGTCGTCCGGCGCTCGCCAGTGCCCGTCACGGTCGTTCGGTGATGGCCGACCGACGGCGACGAGCGGGTCCAGCCGAACACGTTCGGGACTCACGCCTCGTCGCCGGCGCGCCTCCCCGTCAGCATGGCCCAGCACTCGCACGCAACGCTCCCCGCCGACACGCACAACCGCTCCACCGTCCAGGAGACGACCGTCCAGGTCCGGTGTACCGGCCACGTCCGGACGGAACTGGGGACGCCCGGCTTCGAGTTCACCTTCCAGGGGACGACGCTCCGCGAGTTCCTCGCCGCGCTGTTCGACGTCTACGACCTCGAAGCCATGCTCATCGCGCCGACCGAACGCGAGGCGACCGCCCGCGGGTGGGCGCGCGTCGAGAACCCGCCGGGGACGTGGCGGAAGAATCCCGAGGGCGAGCAGACCCGCGCGTTCGCCCGCATCATGGTCAACGGCCGGTTCAACGAGCACCTCGGCGGGTTCGACGCACCGCTGACCGACGGCGACCGGGTGGCGCTGGTCTACCCGTTCATGTTCTGCTGTTGAGCGCCGACAGCTATTCGACGCGAGCGCGGCCACCCTCGGGTATGCCGCGTGCACACCTCCGCGTCGACCTGCCGGTCGGGACGTGGGTGGCCGACGTCTCGACGACCCACCCCGACGTGACGATTCGGGTCCTCGCGGTGTTCGCCGCCGAGACGGGCGTCGGTCTCGCGCGCTTCTCGGGCCCACCGGCCGCCGTCGCCGCGGCGCTGGCGGCGACGCGCGCAGCCCCCGGCGTGACGGCGCTCGACGTGCTCGACGACCACGACGGCGCGGCGGTGGTCCGCTTCGAGACGACGACGCCCGTGCTGGCCCGGGCCGCGCAGGCGGCCGCGGTGCCGCTCGAACCGCCGGTCACCGTCGTCGACGGTCGGGCGGACCTCGTCCTCACGCTCCCCCACGAGCGTCTGTCGGCGCTCGGTCGCGCGTTCGAGGAGGCGGGTCTGTCGTTCGAACTGACGGCGCTCTCGCCGGCGGTCGACGAGGAGTCGGTGCTCACCGACCGCCAGCACCGACTGCTCGCGGCGGCGGCCGACCGCGGGTACTACGATACGCCACGCGGGACGTCGCTGACCGCCCTCGCCGCCGACCTCGGCCTTGCGAAGTCCTCGCTCAGCGAGACGCTCCACCGCGCGGAGGGGCGACTGGTGGCGGCGTACCTCGACAGCGAGAGCGACGGTTTCGACAGCGAGAGCGACTTCACGGCCGGCCTCGCTCCCGAGCGACCCGACGACAGCTGACGGCGTGACTGGTCAACTACTCTGGAACTGGGCCGGTGTAGCGTACCCCAATCGGCCGATACTGCCGCCGCTGTGCGATTCAAACCCGTTCGGCCCCTCCTCGACGTGATGGCAACCAACGAACCAGTGACCGAGGCTCCAGACGCCGCCGAGGCAGTCATCCGGGACCGTCGGTCGGTTCACCAGTACGCAGAGGAGGACGTCGACGAGGAGACGCTCCGCGAGGTGTTCGACCTCGTGCGCTTCACCCCGTCGAGTTTCAACCTCCAGCCCTGGGAGTTCCTCGTCCTCACCGACGACGAGAACCGACAGGCGCTCCGCGAGGTCGCCAACGACCAGGAGAGCGTCACCGACGCGCCCGTCGCCGTCGTCGTCCTCGGGAACACCGACCCGGCGGCCCACGCCGACCGCGTGTTCCAGGACTGGCTGGACAAGGAGTACATCCCCGACGAGGAGACCCGCGACAACCTGCAGGGACTCGTCGAGGGGATGCGCGAACGGAGCGACGAGGAGAACCGCGTCTGGACGACGCGGTCGACTTCACTCGCGGCGATGACGCTGATGCACGCCGCCCGCGCGAAGGGCCTCTCGACGTGTCCGATGGAGGGGTTCGACGCCGAGGGCGTCCGCGAGACGTTCGACGTCGACGAGCAGTTCGAACCCGTCATGCTCGTGACGATGGGCTACCCCGAAGACGACGCCGACGACCGCGAGAACGAGCGGAAGTTCCGCCGCCCGGTCGACGAGATCGTCCACTTCGACGCGTTCGACGCGTAACTCGGCCGGCGATTCGCGCCGCGTCGCTCGTCGACTCCTCGCTTCTTCCGTGCTCTCCCCTCTTCTTCCGTCACCCTCGCGCGCTCCTCCGTCCCCTCGATGGAACGGCCGGAGTCGTCCCGTCGCTGGTGTGGCGACACGTACCGAACTCACCAATTTAGGTACCCGGCCCTCTGAGTTGTGCCATGGAGTATCACGACTCCGAGAAAGCGCAGGAGGTCGCCGGGCGCGTCGAGGCGTTCATGGACGAGGTGGTGTTGCCCCTCGAACGCGAGATGCTCGCCACGGGCGACACCATCTCGAACGACGAGTTGGCCGAGCTGTGGGAGATGGCGAAGGAGCGGGACCTGTTCGCCCCCCAGATGCCCGAGGAGTACGGCGGGCAGGGGCTCGACTTCGCGGACATGCTGCCGTCGTTCGAGCAGGTCGGGCGCTCGCTCATCGGCGCACACTCCATCCGGGCGAACGCGCCCCAGGAGGGGAACATGCACACCCTGGAGATGGTGGGTACCGAGGAACAGAAAGAGGAGTACCTGCGACCGCTGGTGCAAGGCGAGATGACCTCCGGGTTCTCGATGACCGAGCCGATGCAGGGCGGCGGGTCGGACCCGAAGATGCTGCAGACGACGGCCATCAAGGACGGCGACGAGTGGGTCGTCAACGGCCACAAGTGGTGGACCTCCGACGGCTGGGACGCCGACTTCTTCCTCGTCATGGCCCGGACGGACCTCGACGAACACCCCTACGCGGGCACCTCCATCATCCTCGTGCCCCGCGAGACCGAGGGCGTCGAACTCGTTCGCAACGTCGGCCACCTCGGTGCGCCCGAACTGCTGGAGGCGTCGGGCGGCCACGCGGAGATCAAGTACAACGACGTCCGCGTACCCGTCGAGAACACCGTCGGTGAGGAGGGGAAGGGGTTCCAGATCGCCCAGATGCGACTGGGCGGCGGCCGTCTCACCCACTGCATGCGCTACTCGGGGATGGCCGAACGCGCCCTCGAGATATCGAAGGCGTACCTCAGCGAGCGCGAAGGGTTCGGGTCGGACCTCGCGGAGAAACAGACGCTCCGCCAGCGCATCGCCGACGCGGAGACGAAACTCCACATGGCGCGCTGTGGCGTCCGCCACGCCGCCCGCGAACTCGACCGGAGCGAGGCGCGCATCGAGGTGGCGATGTCGAAGGTGTACACCGCCAACGTCTGTAACGAGATAATGGACCTCGCCGTGCAGTGTCTCGGTGCGAACGGCGTCGCCAACGACCTCCCGGTCGCCGCGTTCTACGGCGACGTGCGTGCGTTCCGTCTGTTCGACGGCCCCGACGAGGTCCACCGCCGGACCATCGCCCGCCACGCCTTCGAGGACGTGGCGACCGAGGAGATAGAACACGCCCTCCGGTTCGACGAGGACCGCATCGTCGACGAGTTGAAGCGCGAAGCGCCGGCCGACGACTGACCGCGAGCCGCCGTTTTCGACCCGTCACTCGGAACGACGGTCAGTCGCCCTCGACGGGTCGGCCTCGCGCCGACCGCACCTCCGCCCGGATGGCCTCCCGTTTCAGCAGGACGAAGCCGACGACGATGACGAAAAAGCCCACGACGGTGGTGGCGTCGATGGCCTCCCGTAAGAACAGATAGCCCGTCAGCGCGGCGAACACCGGCGCGACGTACGAGACGAGGTTGATTTCGACCGGGCCGAGGCGCTCCAGCAGGTCGAAGTAGACGAGGAAGCCGAGCGCGCTGGCGACGAGCGAGAGGTAGCCCAGCGCGAGCAGCGCCTCGGTCGTCAGTTCGACAGACGAGGCTGGCTCGCCGAGTGCGAGGCTGACGACGTGCATCAGGAACGCGCCGCCGAGCATCGCCCACGCCTCCATCGCCTCGACGTTGAGTCCGGAGTCGATGCGTCGGGTGAGGACGCTCCCGAACGCGAACGCGAGCGTCGCGGCGAACACGAACAGTTTGCCGACGACGTTCTCGCTGAGCAGGTTCGCCTGCCCGAACGGGTCGGCGATTATCACCGCGCCGACCAACCCGAGTAGGAGGCCGACGACGCCGACGAGGTCGAGGCGCTCGCTCGGCAGGAGTCCACGCGCGACGGCCGTCGTGAGGACCGGCGATAGCGAGACGATGGTCGCGGCCGCCGCGCTCGTCGTGTTCAACTCGCCGACGAACAGGAACGCGTGGTAGGCGGCTATCATGAACGTCGCGGCGACCGCCACCTCGGCGACCTCGGCGCGGGTCCGCGGGAGCGGGTCGTCGAGGACGAGGGCGGCGTAGCCGAGCATCAACAGCCCGGCCACGTCGTAGCGGACGGCGGCGAACAGGACGGGCGTCTCGAAGAACGGGCCGGGCGCGCCCGGTTCGCCCAGACCGGCCTTGATGGCCATGAACGCCGCGCCCCAGGCGGCGGCGAGGGCGAGGAACAAGGCACCGTTCCGGTAGCGGGTCACGCTCTGGTCACGCATACCCTCCGGACAGCGCCCGCCTCAAGGTTTCGTTACGGAGTGTTCCCGTGAGATTCTGTCCACAATCACTGTCGATTGCGGCAGTTCTACCCGCAACGTTAAGTCGGTCCGTGAGAATATGTTGTCATGGCCGCTTACGGTCGGCCGACACTGCGTGACCTGTTCGACGAGTCCCCCACGCCGCACATCGCGCACCCCCCGCGCACCCATCACCGAGACTACTACATCGCGACCGATGGGTCGTTCCGGGAGTCGAACGGCGGACTGGGTGTCGTCATCGAGACCCGCGACGGCGAGACCGTCGCACGGCGCTCGGTGGCAGACGCCGTCCCCGACAACAACGTCGCCGAGTACCGGGCACTCCACCTCGGCCTCGACCTCCTGGCCGCGCGTGCGCCCCGCGACGCCAGCGTGGGTATCGTCCTCGACCACGACGACCTCGCCGCCAACGTCAATCGCGCGGCGCTGGCCGCCCGTCAACCCCGACAGGGACCGCCCCACCCGTATCGTGTCCCCATCACCACCCGCCACCACTGGCGGGGCATCCGGGCACGTGTCGCCGGCTTCCGCGAGATTCGCGCCGCCCGCATCGACAGCGGCGTCAACCCCGCTCACTGCCTGGCGAACGCCCCCGACCAGTACGCCTTCGTCAACGACGAACCCGCTCGGTGCGTCCTGCCGTCGCTGACGACGGAGTCGCCGGGACCGCAGTACCCGCCGCCGTCGCGGGCGAACCGCCACACCGGCAACGCCAGCGACTGACCACCGCCCGTTCGCCCGCCTCCTCGCCCGACGCCTCCGCAAGGACGACGCTTTCCTCCGACGCTTCGCCCGAAGAGATTTAGTCTTCAACCAACAAGTCCGAACCATGTCCCTCGAGCAGACGGTCGCCGAGAACCTCGGGTACACCCTCCTGAGCGGTCCCGTCCTCGCCGCGCTCACCTACCTCGTCGGCTCGGCGATGTTCGGCACCGCGGCGGCGGTCGGACTCGCCGTCGGCGTCTACGCGCTCGGGATAGCGCTCGTGGCGCGCCGCTCCGAGGACGACGCCGGCAGCGACGGCGTAGCCGACGCAGACGACCCCGAGGACCGGGAGCGTCGACGCGACGACCGGGAGAAGGAGTTGGCGGCCGAGGCGAGCAACGGACTGTTCTGAGCGGTCGGCCCGCCCGTCGCCGCGACGCTCACCGCACCGTCGCGCCCTCGTTGCGTCCGGCGACGACGCGGACGTCGCCCTCGATGCCGACCTCGTCGAGCGCCCGCTGGCCCGCCTCCCGTGCGCCGTCGGCGTTCGCGCGGTCGGTGACGCCGTAGACGGTCGGTCCCCACGAGGACTGGCCGACGCCGCCGACGGCCGCCGCGTCGCCGAGGGCGGCGACGAGTTCGCCGGCGGGTGGGCGGTAGACGCCGCCCTGCTCGTCGGCGTACCACGCGCCGTTGAGGCGGCCGAACTCCCCGACCGCGTGACCGAAGCGGTCGCGGTCGCCCGTCGCGACGGCGGGCAGGAGACCGCGGACGAGCGTCGCCGCGAGGTCGTCGGCGATGGCGGGGTCGGCGCGCTCGACGACCGCGCGCATGCTGTCGTCCTCCGTCTGGCCGGACTTTCCAGTCCCCTCCGGAACCACGAGCAGGAACCGCCAGTCCTCGGGTATCGGGTGCCGTGAGACGACCGGCGGGACCGACCACTCGCCGCGAGCGGGCGGCGTCGTGGTGAACCGCTCGGTGGGGTGGCCAGCGTCGACGACGAACCCGCCGGTCTCGAACGTGGCGACGCCGACGCCCGAGCGCCCGCCTCGACCCAGTGCCGGCGCGAGCGTCCGCACCTCGGGGTCGCGGTCGTAGGCGTAGGCGACCGCCGCGAGCGTCGCCAGCGTGTGCTGGGTGCCGCTACCGAGGCCGACGTGCCGCGGGAGCCCCTCGATCAGTCGGACACGAGCGCCCGGAACGTCGAGGCACTCACAGACCGCCCGCGTCGTCGATTCGAGTTCCGGGTCTGCGTCGACGCCGTCGCCACGGGTCGCCTCGACGACGACCCGTGGCTCGTCGAGTGCGAGGCCGACGCCGCCGTAGAGGCGTTCGTGGGCGAGCGAGAGGTTCGTGAATCCGACGTGGAGGCGCGCTCCCGTCTCGACCCTGACCATGGTGGTGACTCGCGCGGTGGGTGAAAGGTCGTTTCGTCACCGGAAACGTTCGCCACTCCCGGCGACGTCGGCGTCGACAGTCCCCACGCTGGTCGACGCGACCGCCACCCGCCAGTCTGCCGGGTCAGTGCAGGTCGGCGAGGACGCGCTCTGCGACGACGTGGATGCCGTTCTCGAAGGGGGTCGGGTCGGGAGTGGACCCGACGGCCCGGACGACGCCGCGCAGCGAGTGGGCGACGCGGAATCCCTCGACGGTGTCGAGCAGACGGCCGACGCCGTGTTGTTCGTCGGTGAACGGCCGGACGACGCAGGCAGTGCCGGCGACGGCCGCCTCCATCACCGTCGAGTAGCCCGAGCAGACGACGACGTTCGCGCGCTCGACGTACGGGAGGAGCGAGGGAACCGGCTCCCACCCCTCGCCGCCGACGCTGGTCACGTCGCGGCCTGCCGCTTCGAGTCGGGCGACGAGGTCGGTCTGGTCCGAGGAGTAGGCGCTGGGGACGAGCAACACGTCGAGGTCCGGTACCGCGTCCGTTCCGGACGACGAATCGACGTCGCTCGCGTCGTCGGTGGTCGCCTCGGTGCCGCCGTCGGCGGCGACAGTTCCCACGTCTCCCACGTCCGCGGGGAGTGCGACCGGGCCGATTCGCTCGACGCCGGCGGGGTCGTGGTCGGTCGCCCAGACGGCGGGGAAGAAGAACGTCCGCGAGAGGCCGACCTGGAGTCGGGTGAGACCGTCGGTCGCGACGCGTTCGAGCGGGTCGTCGTAGAGGACGGGGGCGTTGTGCGTCAGGACGTACAGCGGCACGTCCGCGAGAGGGGCGGCCATCGCCGCGAACATGTCGTCGGTGACGACGGCGTCGGGGTCCTCGCGGCGCAGCCAGCACACCACGTCGCGGACGCGGCGGGCGGCGTTCGGAACGCTGTCGCCGAGGACGGTGCCGTCGCCGTACTGGTAGCTGTCGATGAAGTCGACGGCCGTCGGCTCGTAGGGGTCGTAGCCGTTCAGTTCGACGAAGTGGGTCCCGGGGCCGCCGCCGGCGATGGCGACGGTCGCGCCGCGGCGCTCGAACCCGCGGGCGACGGCGAGCATCCGGGTGGCGTGTCCCGCCCCCTCCGGATAGTGGACGACGGCGATGTGCTCGGGGTCGCTCATACCGATGGTCCGGGCGCACGGGAGTAAGAACCCTCCCATCCGACAGCTTCCACCGGTCGGGGCGAGCGTGTGCCACCCGAGAGCGACGGCCGACTCAGCGCCGCCGGAAGTAGCCGCTGTCGCGCGGTCGGTCCAGCAGGTACCGGGCGTAGCCGACGGCGTACTCCGCGAGCAGTCCGAGGTAGCCCTGTCGGTGCTGGCGACGCGGTGACGTGGCGACCCACGCGTGGCGGTCGTACACCGCCCGGCCCCGCCGAGCCAGACGCATCGAGCAGTCGGTGTCTTCGAGGAACGGTAGGGCCTCGTCGAACCCGCCCGCGTCGAGCAGCGCGCGGCGGCGGTACGAGCAGTTGTTCCCGCTGGCCTGGACGAACCCGACCGGCCAGGACGCGCGGTACCACCAGTCCGAGAGGACGCGGAACAGCAGTCGGTCGCGGCGACTCCCGTCGAGCGGGCGGAGCGGGCCGCCGACGCAGACGACTCTGGGGTCGTGGTAGTGACTGGCGTGGCGGGCGACCCACCCTGGCGCGACGACGGTGTCGGCGTCGGTGAAACAGACCACCTCGGCGTCGGTGGCGCGAGCGCCCTGGTTCCGGGCGGCGGCGGGGCCGGCCTCGGCCGTGTCGGGGAGCACGTGATCGACGGCGGGGTGTGAGCGTGCGACGGCGGCCGTCCCGTCGGTCCCCCCGACGACGACGAGCACCTCGCAGTCCGCGCCGACGAGCGAGTCGAGCGTCCGCTCGACCGTGTCTCGTTCGTCGTAGGCCGGGACGACGCAGGCCACGTCCATGGCGACCCTACCACCGCGCCGCGCAAAAACGTTCACGCGGGGCGAACCGTTCGAGACGGGTACCGTCGCTCCCACCGCACATTTCTCCGTCTGTCACTCGCCTTCCGGTCGGGGCAGGGCGACGAACGACTCGCTGACGAGGCTGAACGGGTCGTACACCGACTGGTGGCACGGGCAGTAGACGTCGTTCTCGGCGTTGAACTGCGTGCTCTGGGGTGTCGACTTGAACCCCGGAACGCAACAGAAGTGCGTGCACTTCGAGAGCCACGCCAGCACGTTCTCGGGGGCGGCGGCGTCGAGCCACGCGGCCATCGTGGGGTCCTGGCGCATCCGGTCGGCCTCCGAGTCCGCGATTCTGAGGACCTGTACGGGGAGCGTCTCCTCGCTGTCGACGCCGTCCGAGCGCCACGTCCCGGTCGCGGGTTTCCCGAGGCCGGCCTGCCCGATGCCGTTGCCCCACGAGTTGTAGTCCTCGAAGTCCGCGACGTTCATCGGGTCGCCCGCGGTGACGTCCTCGCTCTGCCAATCGTACGGCGAACTCTCGTCGTACCGGAACGTGTTGTCCTGGTCGGCCTCGGGGTCGATGGCGGGGATGTCCTGGATGCCACAGTACTGGAACCACTCCGTCGAGTAGGTCGTCCCGCCGACGTCGGTCTGGGCGACGGCGACGGACCGGCCGCCGACGTCGCGCTGTTCGGCCTCGGGCCACAGTCCGGAGATGGTGCCGTCGTCGCCGATCTCGACGGGGATGAGAGGCATCCCACGTGGTGCGGGTCCCTCGACGAGTTCGATGCCGAGGAACTCGATGTTCCCGCCGCCCAGTCCCGCGGGGTTCGTCGCCGTCGTCACCGCCGCGCCGCCGGCGGTCCCGACGCCGGCGAGCACCGACGCGCCGAGGACGCCCTTCACGAAGCGCCGTCTGCTCGTCGTACCCGGGTATTTGTCGCTGTCCATGGTCGTCTCCGGTCGGACGCCGCTCGTCGTCGAGAGAGTGGAGGGGTCGCCAACCGTCGTGTCAGTAGGTGTCACACGACGATAGCGATTGCTGTGGAGTGCCCCGAGAGTCGGTGTGTCCGGCGTTCGAGTCGGTTTCGAGGCGGTTGCAGGGCGGTCGCGACTCGCGCCGTCGACAGCGCCGCCCCTTGCTGGGTCAACACCTATCGGCGAGGCGCGTGAGGCTCACGCATGGACAGAGTGAACCCGGCGACGGAGGAGTCGCTCGACCCCATCGAGAGCGACGACGAAGCGGACGTCGAAGCGGCGCTCGCGCTGGCCGACGAGGTGTACCCCGCGTGGAGCGAGCGGCGACTCGAGGAACGCCGACAGTTGCTCCAGAACGCCGCCGAGGTGCTCCGCGAGAACGAAGAGGAGTACGCCGAGTTGATGACCCGCGAGATGGGCAAACCCATCGAGGGGGCGCGCTCGGAGGTCGAGAAGTGTGCGTGGGTCTGTGAGCACTACGCCGAGTACGCAGAGACGTATCTCGCCGACGACGTCCACCAGAGTTCGCCGGAGGCGAAGGCGCTGACGTCCTACGAACCGCTCGGCCCCATCCTCGCGGTGATGCCGTGGAACTACCCGTTCTGGCAGGTGTTCCGGTTCGCCGCGCCGAACCTCGTCGCGGGCAACGTCGGCCTGCTCAAACACGCCTCGAACGTGCCGGGGTGTGCGCAGGCCATCGAGGAGGTGTTCTTGGAGGCAGGGTTCCCCGAGGGGGCGTTCCAGAGTCTCATCGTCGGGTCGGACCCCATCGAGGACGTCATCGCCGACGAGCGAGTTCGGGGGGTGACGCTCACCGGGAGCGAACCCGCCGGACGTGCGGTCGCCCAGACGGCGGGTAAGGAGCTGAAACCCTCCGTGCTGGAACTGGGCGGGTCGGATCCGTTCGTCGTGCTGGAGGACGCCGACGTGCAGACCGCCGCGGAGGTGGGGACGCGAGCACGGACGCTCAACTCCGGGCAGTCCTGTATCGCCGCGAAACGGTTCATCGTCCACGACGCCGTCTACGACGAGTTCGTCTCGGCGTTCGTCGAGGAGATGTCCGGGCTGACCGTCGGCGACCCGAGCGAGGACGACACCGACGTCGGCCCACAGGCCCGCGAGGACCTGATGGACGACGTCCACGAGCAGGTCCAGGAGACCCTCGACGCGGGCGCGACCCTGGAGACGGGCGGGGAACCGCTCGACCGCGAGGGTTACTTCTACCCGCCGACGGTCGTCAGCGACGTGCCCCGCGACGCGACGATGGCGACCGACGAGGTGTTCGGGCCCGCCGCGGCCGTGTTCCGCGTCGAGAGCGAGGACGAGGCCGTCGAACTCGCCAACGACTCCACCTACGGGCTGGGCGGTTCGGTGTGGACGGAGGACCTGGACAGGGGCGAGCGCGTCGCCCGCCGTATCGAGTCGGGGTGTGTGTTCGTCAACGAACTCACGAAGTCCGACCCCCGCATCCCCTTCGGCGGCGTGAAGGACTCGGGGTACGGTCGCGAACTCTCCGAACACGGGATGAAGGAGTTCCTCAACGAGAAGACCATCTGGGTACAGTCGGCGAGCGACCAGTAGGCATCCGGGCCTACTGCTCGGAGGGGAGTGGCGAACGGTGTCTGCGGGAGGGAGGGGTGCGTCAGCGACGGGAATGCGTCAGGTGGGGGCTGCGTCAGCGGGCGGCGAATCAGTCGCGGCGACTACATCGCCATCGTGAACCCGATGCCGAGCGCGGGCTGGACGACGAGGACGACGACGCCCGCGAGCAGCGAGACGACGCCGACCGCGACCGATATCTCCTTCCCCCACGACGGGATGCGCTCCATCGCGACGACGGTCGTCAGCGCGACCATCCAGAAGAAGTTCATCTCGCCGACGAACAGCATCACGAGGAAGAACACGCCGAAGCAGATGACGACGCACTCGATGCCGTGTTCGACGCCACGAGTCGCGCTGTCGACCAGCCCCTCGGCGTGACTCTCGACGGTCGCACAGCAGTCCCGCAGCAGGTCCTGTTTGGGCTTGCTCAACTGGAACAGCCCGGTCAGGACGAGCGCACCGCCGACGGCGAGGTGCGGGTTCGACTGCGTGAACCCGTGGATGCCACCGGGGAGCAGGGCGTGAATCGTGAGCGGAATCACGGCCGACAGCGCCCAGACGACCTGGTAGCTGGCGAGGAAGCCGGCGACGGCGGTCACGACCTCGCGCGCGGTCCCCTCGTGGGCGGACGTGTAGTCGCGCGTGAACCGGGTCATCGCGGGGAGCATCATCGCGCCCATCATCACGCCCCACATCACGGCGTAGCCGAAGACGGCCTCCAGCGTGCCGACGTGGAACACGCCGAGTTCCATCGCGCCCGGTGCGGCCATCGGGACGCCCTGTTCCATCAGCCACGACATCCCGGGCATCGGGACGTGGCCGCCGTACATGAGCACCCAGAGGAGGGCGTCCAGGCCGAGCATCGCGACCACGACGAGCGTCGTCCGGTCCACGTCCACGTCGAAGACGGCCTCGAAGAGGCCGCCGAACGGCGTGTCGACTCTCGTGCTCATTCGGCGTCCTCCCGCTCGACGGCGTCGGGGAGCGCCGAGCGAACACGTTCGCGAGCGTCTTCGTACAGGTCGCCGACGGTGTCGTTCAGGAGGGTTCGAAGCTCCATGGGCGAGACGACGCCCCCCAGGAACTTTATTCAGTAGCTAAGCAACAAAAAATTAAATGTCGCGAGGAACAGTCCCGGTTCGATGACTGTCCGCCGGCGAGGAGGGGCGTCGGCGGTGGCTCAGTCTCGGGTGACGCTGATGTTGAGCAGTCGGCCGCCACAGACCGGACACCGGCCGGGTGTGTCTGTGCGCCGCTCGCAGTCGTTACACTCGTACAACGAAGGCATGCTAACACTACGCAACGTCGGTAGATGAACCTGTCGCGTGGCTGGCCTCCGCCTGCTCGCGGACGGCCTCCATCACCTGCGGGAGAGCGTGGCGGTAGTGTCGACCCAGTGTCCGCGAGAAGACGCGGCCGAGGGGTCCCTCGAACCACACTTCGTGGGTGAAGTTCGTCCCGCCGTCGTGGCTGTGGAGCGACCGTCGGACGACGAGACGCGCGAGCGGCAGGTCGGCGACGTACGTGTACGACCGGACCGGGTCGACGTCGGTGACGACGAAGGAGGTGGCTCGGCCGCGGCGCGGCGTCAACTCGCCCGTCGCCCCCTCGCAGAACTCGCCGTCGAGCGTCGCCTCGCGCAACTCGGTGTCCCAGGTCGGCCACTGCTCGACGGTCGTCCAGACGTCCCACACCCGCCTCGGCGGTGCCGTCGTCTCCGTGCTGTGACTGAACCACATGACACTCCGTACGGGGCGCGGTGAGATTAGCTGTGCGTGCCGACACGCCCCCATCGTCGGTGGCCGGGTCGGGGTTGATGTGTCGTCCGTTCGTGGCGGGAGTATGAACACTGCCGAGTTACTCGTCGACTGTCTCGAAGCCGAGGGCGTCGACTACGTGTTCGGACTCCCGGGCGAAGAGACGGAGGACCTGCTGTTCGCGATGGACGAGTCGTCGGTGGACTTCGTCCCCGTCCGCCACGAGCAGGGTGCGGCGTTCATGGCCGACGTCCACGGCCGCCTCACCGGCGACGCGGGGGTTTGCCTCTCGACGCTCGGCCCCGGCGCGACCAACCTCCTGACCGGCGTCGCCGACGCCCACCTCGACAAGTCACCGCTCGTCGCCATCACCGGCCAGGGCGGACGCGAGCGGCTCCACCAGGAGAGCCACCAACTGCTCGACGTCGTCGAGATGTTCGGCCCCATCACGAAGTGGAACACGCGTCTCGACGACCCCGACGTCGTCCACGAGTCCGTCCGGAAAGCGTTCAAACTCGCCGAACACGAGAAACCCGGTGCGACCCACCTCGAACTCCCCGAGGACGTCGCCGCCGCCGAGACGACCGCCGCGGCGCTCACCCCCGGCGACCGCGCGGTCCACCGTTCCCGCCCGGACCCCGAACGCGTCGACGCGGCGCTGTCCGTGGTCAGGGAGGCCGAGCGCCCCCTCGTGCTCGCGGGCAACGGCGCGGTCCGGTCCCGCGCCTCCGAGCAGTTGCGGACGTTCGTCGACGACACCGACATCCCCGTGGTCGCCACGTACATGGGCAAGGGCGCGGTGTCCGACCGCGACGAACAGTCGTTGATGACCCTCGACTCGGGCAGCGGCGAGGTCGACCGCGTCATCGAGCGCGCCGACGCCGTCGTCGCCATCGGCTACGACATCGCCGAGCACGACCCCGAGAGCTGGAACCCCGAGGGCGACAAGCGCGTCGTCCACCTCGACGCCGAACCCGCCGAGGTGTACGAACACTACGTCCCCGACGTCGAACTGGTGTGTGACGTCGCCGCCGGCATCGAGGCGTTCTGCGCCGCCGACCTCGACGCCGTCGACACCGACTGGTACGCGGACCTCCGGCAGGGTCTCGTCGGTGAGGTGAGCCGCGAACCCGAGGCCGACGAACCGGTCACCGTCGCCCGGACGCTCCCCCTGCTCCGTGAGGCGATGGCCGACGACGACGTCCTGATTTCGGACGTCGGTAGTCACAAGATGGCCATCGCCCAGTCGTACCCCACCTTCGAGCCGAACACGTGTCTCATCTCCAACGGACTGGCGTCGATGGGTATCGCGGTCCCCGGCGCGGTGGCAGCGGACGTGGCGCTGTCGGGGAGCACCGCCGTCTCCGGCGAGGACGACACCCAGCCCGACGGGGAAGGCGAGGTAGACGGCGAGGCGCCGAACGTCGTCGCCGCCACCGGCGACGGTGGGTTCCTGATGAACGCCGCCGAACTGGAGACCGCCCGGCGACTGGACTGCTCGTTCACCGTCGTCCTGTTCGTCGACGACGACTACGGCCTCATCTCCGAGAAACAGGAGGACCACCGCGGCGCGTCCACCGGGACGCGCCTCGGCAACCCCGACTTCGTGACGTTCGCCGAGTCCTTCGGCGTCGAGGCGTACCGGCCCGAGACGTGGTCCGAGGTCCGCGAGACGCTCGACGAGGTCGTCGGCAGTGACTCGCTGTCGCTCGTCGAGATCAGGTTGGACGAGTAGCGTCGCTCGCGCGGTCGCCCGTCGGCATCTATCGCCCCGGTCGGCCGTGACTCACTGGTCGCTCACCGCGCCGTGGACCCGGTCGGCGACCCACGGGCCGACCCAGCCCTGGACGACGACGACCAGCACGAGCAAGGAGAGCGTCACGACAGAGAGAAAGCCGACACGCGCCGCTGCGGCCACCATCCCCTGTGTCCAGCCGTAGAGGCTGATGAGTGCGAACACCGCCGCGAGCGAGGCGAGCACCCAGCCGAACCGGCCGAGCGTCTCCGCGCTCTCGACGAACGTCTCGACTCTCTCGCCGAGTCGAACCATACGCTACTACTGACGGTCCAGCCTCAAAACACTCTTGGATTCCTCGACTCCCAGGGGTGTGTGACCTACTCGATACGCAACTCGTCGGACTCGGGGACGGCCTGCTTGTCCCAGTGCAGCGAGAACGTCACCGTCTCCGCACCGCTGGACATCATCGAGGAGTCCTCACCGACGTCGACGTTCAGCGTCACCTCCTCGGGGGGGTTGACCGTCGCGCTGTCGTTGCCGACGAGGAACGTCACCTTCCCGTACTGTCCCGTCTGGGCGTTCTGAGTACCCTGCGTCTCCTGTGTCGTCTGGCTCTCTCCGGTCGGTGTCCCCGTCGTTCCCTCGGTGGTCGACCCGTCGGCAGACCCGTGGTGCGTGGTCTCGCCCGTCGCGTCGCCCGTCGTCGGTTTCCCGGTCGTCGACCCCGTCGTCCGGTCTGTGCCGCCGTGTCCCCCGTTCGCCAGTTTGTCGGCGAACTCGCGCAGGTACTCGGCGGCCTCGGTGCGTGTCACGGTCCGCTCGGCGTTGAGTCCGGACATGGGTCGTCCGACTCGCGCCGCCGGTAGCCCCCTTGTGCTTGCCCGTGCGTGTCAGTCGCTCACCGCGACCCACACCGCGAGCGACCCGAGCACCAGCGCGGGCACCAGCGGCAGCGTGAGGTACGCGTCACGCCACGTCAGCCCCAGCGACTCGATGAACCCCGTCGAGTACGGGACGAGCAGGATGGCCGTCGGCACGCAGACGAACGCGACGAAAATCGCCCCGACCAGCACCCACCCCTTCGCGCCGAACTCCCCGGACTGGGGCACCTCGGGGTGGTACGCTCGAGTCGTCCGGACGTCGCCGGGGTCCTCCTCGCGTCCCGGGTCGTCCCCGTCGTCGAACGTCGCCGGGTCGTGGACGTAGCCACCCGCTCCGTCGTCGCCGTTGGTGGTGTCTCCCGTCGCGTCTTCAGCCATCGTACTCGCTGTCCGGGACGACGACGACCTTCCCGAACCCTTCGCGCTCCTGGAGCATCTCGTGTGCACGCTGCGCCTCGCTCATCGGCAGCACCTCGCGGACGCGCGGTTCGAACGTGCCGTCCCACACCAGCGGGAGGACGTCGTCGATCTCACCGGGCGTCGCCATCGTCGACCCGAGCAGTTCCAGCTGGTTCCAGAACAGCCGGTTGATGTTCGTCTCGGCTTTCGGTCCCGTCGTCGCGCCGCAGGTGACGAGGCGGCCGCCCTTGGTGAGCGCCTTCGTCGAGTCGTCCCACGTCGCCGGACCGATGTGGTCGACGACGACGTCGACGCCGCGGCCGTCGGTGTGCTCGTAGACGAACTTCGAGAACGACTCCTCCTCGTAGTTGACGACGTGGTCCGCACCGCACTCCTTGGCGTACTCCAACTTCTCCTCGGTGCTGGCGGTGGCGTACACCTCCGCGCCCGCGTGGTCGGCTATCTGGACGGCGGCGTGACCGACGCCACCGGACGCCCCGAGGACGAGGATGGACTCGCCCTGTTTCAGCTCCGCCTGGGTCATCAGCATCCGCCACGCGGTCTGGAACACGAGCGAGGAACTCGCCGCCGTCTTCCAGTCGACGTGGTCGGGGACGGGCACGAGGTTCTCGGCGGGAACGGCGGCCTGTTCGGCGTGGACCCCCCGAACGTGCTCGCCGATGAGGTGGTAAGAGTCACACTCGGGTTCCCGGCCGTCGCGGCAGGCTTCGCACTCGCCGCAGTACCTGCCCGCACAGACCGCGACGCGGTCGCCCTCCTCGAACCGCGAGACGTCGGCCCCGACGTCGGTGACGACGCCCGCGGCGTCGCTGCCGGGGATGTGGGGCATCTCCAACTCGACGCCCGGCAGGCCGCGCCGCGTCCAGACGTCGAGGTGGTTGAGCGCCCCGGCCTTCACGTCGACGAGCACCTCGTCGTCGCCGACGTCGGGGTCGGGGAACTCGTCGTACTCCAGCACACTCGTCTCGCCGTGCTCGCTGAACTGGACGGCTTTCATGACCGGTCGTCCGGAGGGGCGGAGCAAAACCCTGCCGATGACTGGCACGGTCGGGGCCGTCGGAGCTTTATGTCAGCGCGCGCCGAAGCGCTGCCCATGGACGACGACCGCTCCGGGGACGGGCACGTTCGGCGGGCAGACGGGGGGCACGAACACGAGGGGCACGAACACGACGAGGAGGGCCACGGCGACCACCACGACCACGGCCACCACCACGGCGAGGCGGGGACGCACGACCACCACCACCACGACGTCGAACAGCTCTCGGTCGCCGTCGTCACGGTCTCGTCGACCCGCGAGGCGAGCGAGGACGTCGCCGGCGACGCCATCGAGGAGGAGTTGCGAGCGGCGGGCAACGACGTCGCCTCCCGCGTCGTCGTGCCGGACGACGCGGCCGCGGTCCGGGAGGCCGTCCAGGAGGCGGTGGGCGACGACGCCGTCGACGCCGTCGTCACGACCGGCGGTACCGGCGTCACCCCCGACGACGTCACGGTCGAGGCCGTCGAGGAGCTGTTCGCCAAACACCTGCCCGGCTTCGGCGAACTGTTCCGCGACTTCTCGCGCGAGGAGGTCGGCACCCGCGTCGTCGGCACGCGGGCGACGGCGGGCATCGTCACGCGCGAGGACGGCGGCGTCCCCGTCTTCTCGTTGCCCGGCAGCGAGAACGCCGCCCGCCTCGGCACGCGGGACGTCATCGTCCCCGAAGCGCCACACCTCGCGGGGTTGGCCCGCCGGTGACGGTCCTCGTCGTCGGGGCCAGCGGCTACCTGGGCCGCTCGGTCGTCGACGCTCTGCGCGCCGCGGGTCAGGAGACCGCCGGCACCCACTTCAGCAACGCCGTCGACGGCGCGACCCACCCCTACGACTTCTTCGAGAGCGACCTCCGAGACCTGCCCCTCGGGGCGGTCGACGCCGTCGTGTTCGCCGCGCACGTCGAGCGCACCGGTCACCCCTTCGAGCGGTTCGCGACCGCCGCCGAGGGGTTCGTCGACGCGGTCCGCGACGCCGCGGTGCGTCTCGTCTACGTCTCCAGTGCGGGCGTGTTCGACGGCAGCGGCACTCGCTACACCGAGTCCGTCGACCCGACGCCGAAGTCACGCTACGGCCGGCGACTCCGACGGTTCGAGCGGTGCGTCGCCACCCTCCCGGACGCGTGCGCGTTCCGCGCGGACTACCTGTTCGGCCACTCGCGAGGGGTGCTCGACGAGCGCCTGTCGCGAACCAGACGGCTGGTCCGGGCGGGACAGACCGTGCCGTACTACGCGGACATGTGGAAGAGTCCGTGTCACGTCCAGGAGGCGGGCCGGGCGCTCGCGGTGCTCTCGCTCGGCGACGCACGGGGTGTCGTCCACGCGCCGACGCCCCGAACCAGCGCGTGGGCGTTCCACCGCGCCGGGATGGCCGCGCTCGGCGAGGACGCACGGCTGGTCGTCCCCGAACCGATGCCGGAAGACCCGACGCTCCACCGCGACTCCTCGCTCGCCTCCGATCGCTTCGAGCAGGTGTGTGGCTTCCGGCCGCGGTCGGTCACCACGGCGCTGCGCGAACCCCACGACTCGGCGTCACCCTCGGCGGCGACCGCGCTCAGTTCGGTAACGGACAGAGCGAGGCGGTGAACACCGCCACGTCGTCGCTCTCGTTGCGCGCGCCGTGTGGTTCGCCGCGCTCGTGGAGCACGACGCCGGGCGCTTCGACGGTCTCCTCGGTGTCTCCCTGGACGACCACGACCTCGCCCCGGAGGACGTGGAACACGTTCGTCGCGTCGTCGTGTTCGTGCGTCGGGAGTTCCGCCCCCGGTCCGAGCGCGAAGTACTTCACCAGCACGTCGTCGGTGACGACGAGTTCGCCGGACGTTCGTTCTCCCTCCGCAGGTTCTTCGACGTCGAATCGGTCGAGCATGGTCGGTGGTTGGTCGTCCGGTGGCTTCAATCGGTCCCCGAAGTGGGCTCTTCAGACAGCCAGTTGGGCGGTCGGTCGTGACACGGATTCAGTCAATCGCACGACGGTGGCGGTAAGCTATACCCGGCCGCCGCCCCAACTCCCGGTCATGGCAATGGAGTACGTCACGGTCCAGGGCGTCGAGGTCCCCAAACTCGGTCTCGGGACGTGGCGACTGACCGGCGACGACTGTCGTAACGCGGTCCAGACGGCCCTCGACCTCGGGTATCGCCACGTCGACACCGCACAGGCGTACGGCAACGAACGACAGGTCGGCGCGGCCATCGCCTCCAGCGACGTCGACCGCGAGGACGTCTTCCTCGCGACGAAACTGGAGGGTGGCAACCGTGACTACGACGGCGTGTTGCGCTCGACCGACGAGAGCCTCGCGAAACTCCGGACGGACTACCTCGACCTCCTCCTGATCCACTGGCCGAACCGTCGCGTTCCGACCCGCGAGACGCTCGACGCGATGGCCGAACTGGTCGACGACGGGAAGGTGAAGCACGTCGGCGTGAGCAACTTCAAACGCGACGCGCTGGACGAGGCGCGGACCCAGGCCGACGTCCCCATCTTCACCGACCAGGTGCAGTTCCACCCCTACTGGGACCAGACGGACCTGCTCGACTACTGCGCCATCCACGACGTGTTGCTGACGGCGTACAGTCCGCTGGGGCACGGCGGCGTCCTCGACGACCCCGTGCTCGCGGAGGTGGGCGACCGCTACGACAAGTCCCCGGCCCAGGTCGCGTTGCGGTGGGCCACCCAGCACGACCCCGTCGCCACCATCCCGAAGGCGACGAGTCCCGAGCACCTCGAAGCCAACCTCGCTGTCTTCGACTTCGAACTCACCGACGCGGAGATGGAGCGCATCAGTCAGCCCTCGAAACTCCGCACCCTCTCGGGGTTCGTGAAGTCCCGCGCGCCGCTATAGCTTTTCCCGCTGGGGGCGATACGTGTAGCTATGCCGACGGAACTCCGACCTGGCTGCTGGCTCATCGAGCTGAGTGCGGTGAACGCCTACCTCGTCGAGGACGTGGAAGGGACGACGACGACGGAGAGGCAGGCCTCCGCACGCGACGACCCCATCTCGGTCGACCTCTCGGAGGGCGCGGACGAGACCGCGACCGAATCCGAGAACGGCGACGATGGGGCGACGGAGGAGGTCGACGACGCCGAGGCTGTGGTCGACGCCGAAGAGACCGACGACACCGAAGAGACCGACGACAACGAGGAGGCAGCCGACACCGACGAGTCGACCACGGAACCGGACCGCGAGGAGCGCACCGTCCTCACGCTCGTCGACGCGGGGATGCCGTTCGACGCGCCGAAGATAGAACGCGCCATCGAGGAGGCCGGCTACACCACCGCCGACGTCGACCGCGTGCTCGTCACCCACTACGACGTCGACCACGTCGGTGGCCTCTCGCGGCTCGACCTCCCCAACGCGACGGTCTACATGGGGTCGCCCGACGCCGACTACCTCACCGGTCGACGCAGTCCGCCCGTCGGTGACCACAAGGGCGCACTCCAGCGTCTCTCCTCGCTGTTCGTCTCGACGGACCTCGACGTCGAGACCGTCGGCGACGGCGACCGCGTCGGGAGTTTCACCGTCTACGAGACGCCCGGTCACACCGAGGGCCACGTCGCGTACGTCAGCAGCGACCTCTCGGTGGCGTTCGTCGGCGACCTCGTCCGGGAGTCCGGCGGTGACCTCCAGCCGTCGTCGTGGGCCATCAGCCACGACACCGCGGCCGTCGCCGACTCCATCCACGACCTCGCCGACCGCGAACCCGCCGTCGAGGTCCTGGCGATGGGCCACGGCGTCCCGTTCATGCGCGGCGGAGCGGTCCGCCTCGCGAAGCTCGGCCAGCGCGTCGACTGACAGGCACCGCGCCTCCACCGCGCTGTTCGTGACAGCGCCCCGGCTCTACAGCGCTCGCCCGAGCGAGAACGCCGGGATACCCAGCGCGAGCGTCAGGACGGTGACGGGGACGAACACGAGGAGCGACCACGCCCCGCCGATGCCGAACGCGACGGCGAGACCCACGGGGAACAGCCCCAGTGCCACCAGGAACGGCCACCGTCGACGAGCCCCGTCGATGGCCCCCAGCGCGACGAACAGTGCCGTCGGGACGGCGAGCGAGAGCGCGAGTGCCGGCGCGATGGGTGCCGACCCCGCCGCGAGTTTCGCGGTCACGAGCGCTATCGCGACCACGACGACGCCGAGCGCGACCAGCGGTATCGCCGCCGGTTCGCGCGCTTCGTCCCGTCGTTCGTGACGACGAGTGAGCGCCAGTCCGCTCACGGTCAGCGCGACGCCGGGAACCACGGTCGCGGAGAACAGTTCGCCGAGGTACACCGGACCGTTCTGGACGACCGCAGCCAGCAGTCCCCTGAGCGCCGGGAACAGCGTCTCGTCGTCGCCGAACGTGAGTCGCCCCTCCACCCGAGGGGCGTAGTCGCTCGTCGCGTCGGGGCTGGTCCAGACGACGCCGTCGGGTGTCGTCTCGGCGGCCGAGCCGTCCGGGCCGTCGACCAGGTGGTACCCCTCGGGAGCGACGAGCGTCGCGCGAGCAGCGCCGACGTACACCGACGGCTCGTTGCCGGTCCGGTGGAACTCGCCGACGGTCAACACGCCCATCGACTGCGCCCCGAGGCCGGGAACGCGGTACGTCGTGACGAGCGTCTCGCCCTCGACGCGGAGGCGGGTGTCGACCCGCTCGTCGTCGTCGACGACGTGCCGGTGGAACGCGCGCTCGACCGTCTCCGATCGGAGCGTCGCGTTGGTGGTGAGCCCCTCGGCTCCCCCGACGACCCGGACGCGCTCGGTCCAGCGCGACGAGCCGTTCTCGAACAGTTCGACCTCGACGCTGCTGTTCGTCGGGTCGACGACGACGCTCCCGTCGTCGTAGTGGTCCTCGCTCAGGCCACAGGTTCCACAGAGCGACTCCGGCGGCGGGGCGGCGACCACCGCCCCCACGACTGGCACGAGCAGGAGGGCCGCGACGAGGACGGCGAGGACGTGTCGGCGGGAGGGCATCTACCGGAGCAGTGTGCGTCCGTTGGTATCAATAGTCCGATGGATGAAACGAGCGTGTGAGCGACGCGGACGGGACCGTCGCGGGGGAGAAACCCGCAAACCCGTCGGCCGACGCCGGGTACTTCCCCGCCCCACCCGTACTCGACACGATGAGCCAGAACGACTCGCTGCCCGACGGCTGGACGGAGCGCGACCACGACCCGCAGGTCGTCGACAAGTACGACCCGCGCCAGCCCTCGCTGTACGAACACGAGGACGGCACCCACGTCCAGGCCGTCCCCGACGCGGGCAACCAGGCGACGAGCGGCGAGGACCGCTGGCGGGTCGACGTGGTCGACGGCGACCCGAAAGCGCCCGACGAGACGCGGACGCTCGGGCTCCGGACGGGCCAGGGCGACGCGCTCGACTTCGCTCGCGAGGCGATGGCGGCGTACGCCGAGAACGGGAGTTTCGACGCGGTCGCAGAAGAGACCGAGCGGTAGCGGAGTCGGCCGCTCAGCGCTCGGTCGTCAGTTCCTCGGCGACGGTGTCGACGTCTATCAACTGCGGGTCGACGACGAGACCGGCGCTGGTGCGGGCGAACTCCGGGATGGAGTCCTCCGAGTAGACGACGACGCGGAACGAGTCGTTCAGTTCGCGAGCGACGGGAATCGACGTGGCGAGGCCGACGTCCGTCACGACGAGCGCGTCGGTCTCCTCGACGCCGGCGTCGACCAGCGCGTCGCGGTCGGCGGTGCCGGCGGCCCGACTGACGGTCACTCCGCGTGCTTCGAGGGCTTCTCCCAGTCCGTCGGGGTCCGACCCGACGACGACAGCGTGGTTCATCACTCGTACTCGATTGTCGCCGGGGGTTTATGTGTGACGTCGTAGACCACGCGGGCGACGTTCGGCAACTGCCCCGTGATTCGACTCTGGATACGCTGGAGCGTCTGCCAGTCGAGTTCTTGGGCGCGGGCGGTCATCCCGTCGCGCGACTCGACCGACCGCACGGCGACGACCCAGCCGTGGACGCGGTTGTCACCCTTCACGCCCGTCGCCTTGCCGATGACGGCGGCGAACGCCTGCCACGGCTCGTACTCCTCCAACTCCTCCTCGACGACGTGACAGGACTCGCGGGC
Organism: Halomarina rubra; assembly: GCF_023699475.1. Classification (GTDB taxonomy): domain Archaea; phylum Halobacteriota; class Halobacteria; order Halobacteriales; family Haloarculaceae; genus Halomarina; species Halomarina rubra. The sequence continues at coordinate 176,376 of NZ_JALXFV010000008.1, forward strand.
CACCTCGACCTTCTCCTCGGTCACCTCGCCGACGATGCGGACGGCGAGGCCGGGACCGGGGAACGGCATCCGTTCGGCGACGAGTTCGTCCAGACCGAGTTCGCGCGCCACGTCCCGAACCTCGTCCTTGTAGAGGTCCCGGACGGGTTCGACGATACCGTCGAAGTCGACGACGTCGGGCAGACCCCCGACGTTGTGGTGGGACTTGATGTTGCCCTCGCTCTCGATGCGGTCGGGGTAGATGGTGCCCTGGACGAGCCACGACGCCTCCACCTCGGTGGCGACCGTCTCGAACTCGCGGATGAACTGCTCGCCGATGACCTTGCGCTTCTCCTCGGGGTCGGTCACACCGGAGAGCGCGTCGAGGAATCGGCCCTGTGCCTCGACGACGCGGAGGCTCTCCATGTAGTCGAACGTCTCGCGAATCTGGGCGGTCTCGCCCTTGCGCATCAGCCCCGTGTCGACGTAGACGGGCGTCAGACGGTCGCCGATGGCCTCGTAGGCCAGTGCGGCGGCGACCGACGAGTCGACACCGCCCGACAGCGCGATGAGCGCGCGGTCGTCGCCGACCTGCTCGCGAATCTCCTCGGTGGCCTCCTCGATGAAAATCGGTGCGTCGACCATCAGGCGCTCACCTCCTCGCGCTCGGCCTCACGGTCCAACGCGGCGTCGATCAGACCGAGGAACGGCGGCGAGGCGCGACCGGGGCGCGAACGGAACTCGGGGTGGAACTGCGTCCCGACGAAGTACGGGTGGTCGGGCAGTTCGAGTATCTCCATACGGTTGTTCACCCGCCCGGAGAACGTCAGTCCGGCGTCTTCGAGGTCGTCGATGTACTCGGGGTTGACCTCGTAGCGGTGGCGGTGGCGCTCGGTGCAGGAGGTGCCACCGTAGAGGTCGGCGGCGAGCGAACCGGGTTCGATGTCGGTCTCGTACGCGCCCAGACGCATCGTGCCGCCCATGTCCTCTATCTCGTACTGCTCGGGCAGCAGGTCGATGACGGGGTTCTCGGGTTCGTCGGCGAGTTCGCTGGAGCCAGCGCCCGCCAGTCCGAGGACGTTCTGGGCGTACTCGACGACCGCCAGTTGGAAGCCCAGACAGAGGCCGAGGAACGGGACGCCCGCCTCGCGAGCGTAGCGGATGGCGTCGACCTTCCCGCTGGTTCCGCGAACGCCGAACCCGCCGGGGACGACGACTGCGTCGGCGCGTTCGAGACGGGCGGCGTGGTCGCCGTCCATCTCCTCGGCGTCGACCCACAGCACGTTGACGTCGACGCCGGCTTCGAGGCCGGCGTGCTTCAGCGCCTCGTGGACCGAGAGGTAGGCGTCTTCGAGCGCGTACTTCCCGACGAGCGCGACGTCGACGTCGCCGGTCGTCTCCTGGGTGACGAGTTCGCGCCACTCGTTGTTCCGCTCGGCCGAGGGGAGCGCGCGCTCCTGGAGACCGAGTTCCTGCATCACGTACTGGTCCAGTCCCTCCTCCTCGACGGTGAGCGGGACGTGGTAGATGTCCTCGACGTCGGGGTTCGAGAACACCGCGTCGGTCGGGACGTCACAGAACAGCGCTATCTTCTCTTTGACCTCGGGGTACAGCGGCTGTTCACAGCGCCCGACGAGGACGTCGGGCTGGAGACCGATAGAGCGGAGTTCCTTCACGCTGTGCTGGGTGGGTTTGGTCTTCTGCTCGCCGTTCTTCGAGAACGGGACGAGCGTGACGTGGGTCAGCAGGAAGTCGTCCTCGTCCTGCTCGTGGACGAACTGGCGCAGGGCTTCGAGGAACGGCATCCCCTCGATGTCCCCGACGGTGCCGCCGACCTCGACGATACAGACGTCGTGGCCCTCGGCGGCCTCGCGGATGCGGCGCTTGATGTCGTCGGTGATGTGCGGGATGATCTGGACGGTCTTCCCGAGGTAGTCACCGGCGCGCTCCTTCTCGATGACGTGCTGGTAGACCTTCCCGGTGGTGACGTTGTGGTCGGAGGTCATGTCGATGTCGAGGAACCGCTCGTAGTTCCCCAGGTCGAGGTCGACCTCCCCACCGTCTTTCAGCACGTACACCTCGCCGTGCTGGAACGGGTTCATCGTCCCCGCGTCGACGTTGAGGTAGGGGTCGATCTTCACGGCGGTCACGTCGAACCCGGCGTTGGACAGCAGGCGGCCCGTCGACGCCGCCGTGATGCCCTTCCCGAGTCCCGACATGACCCCGCCCGTGACGAAGATGAACTTATTCCCCAGTGATGGGTCGTAGCCCGTGGGCGCTGTCGGCATACTGACGGTGTGCAGGTGTGGACAAAAACGGTTTCGGGGTTCGCCCGCTTCGAGAGGGGTTCGCACGTTCACGCGCGGCGAGTGGTCGGTCGGCGGTCACGAGTGGTGGCAGTCGCCGGCGCGGAAAGAATCGGTCGTCGGTTGTCTCACGCGTCGGTCGGTGCCGGTGGTTCGAACAGCTCCGGGGAGAGCTCTCCGACCTGCATCAGCATGGGCAGGAAGTTGACCTCGGACCACGTCTCGGCGAGTTTGCCGTCCTCGAAGCGGTTGATGTCGATGCCGGTGATGGTCACCTCCTCGTCGGTCGGTTCGATAGCGCCCATCCGCCCGACGTGCCGCCCCGTCTGCGTCCAGCGCGCGACGGCGTAGTCGTCGACCGCCAGCAGGAGGTCGGTCTCGACGTGCCCGTCGACGATGTCCGCGCCCATCTCGGCCATCTCGCGGTAGCCTTCCGGTCCGCGAATCGGCTCCGGGAGCGTCGAGTCGTGGAACTCGTAGTCGGGGGCCACGAGGTCGCCGACGGCGTCGTAGTTGTGGTTCTCCCAAATCTCCTCGGAGATTCGACGATACAGGTCCTCGGGGGTCGCAGTCGTCGCCATGGTCGTGACTCGGCCGCCCGGTCGAGCCACTCGAAGGGAGGGTGCGGACGGGCTTCAGGAGCGCGGCGTGAGTGGAGAATCCGATATCTCTCCCGGACCAGTCATCGGCCGGTTCGGTCGCGGACCGAGACGGTGTCGGGTCTCGGGAACGGTCCGCGAGCGAAGTCGAAGACACTTTGTCACGAAACGGTGACATCGACCGTGAACCGACGCGCCCTCCTCGCCGCGGTCGGGACGAGTCTGCTCGCCGGCTGTTCGGGTCGCGACGAGCGTTCGACCCTCGACTTCACCCCCGCTACCGAACCGCCACCGCCCGAGAACGTCACGACTATCACCGAGACGAAACCGGTACCGACGCCGGCCGACGTCACGAGTCGCGAGGCCGCGCGCTCGTTCGTCGAGACACACGAGCAGCGATACGTGTACAACGAACTCGTCGGCGGCGGGATGGTCGACCGGCAGCGTGCCGCCACCAGCGTCGACGTCGAACCGGCGGAGGTCGCCGTCGTCGCCGCCGTCGACGGTGGGTACTACCTGCTGTCGACGTGCCGCGGGACGGCAGAGTACTACTCGCCGGGGAGTTCCTCGCGTGGCGGCGGGAGAACGGCGGGGAGCGTCGCCCACTACGTCGACGCGTCGACCCACCGCCGCATCCCGTTCAACTTCTTCAGTTGCGAGTCGTTCGCCACGCCCGCCACGCCGGGGGAGGCCGAGTCGCTCCCCGCGCGACTCCAGGTGTACGACTTCGACACGCCGCCCGACTACGACCGACCGGACCAGGGCGGCCACCGCGTCGACGTGACCGTCGGGGCCGCCGACGGGAACGCCGTCCTCGACACCGAGGTCCGGACGTCGTTGCCGCTGACGGTCCTCCCCGGAGTCACCGAGACGCCCGGAACGTACCAGCTCTCGGCGTCGCTCCCCGACGCCGACTCCGTCACCTACGAGTGGTCGCCGTCCCCAGACGACCCGTCGTGGTGGGCGACGGCCGTCGTCGTCACGAACGACGGGGGGCTGGAGGCCCTGCAGCTCCACCCGAACGAGGCGGTCGGCCTCCCCCGGCAGAGTTCGTGTGAACGACGGCGATAGCGGCCGCTCGTCGACCGACGAGGGGTCGTCGCGAACGGCGCTCAGAGCGACCGCAACACGTCCCGCAACGCCAGCACCTCCCGCGCGTCCTCGCGTTCTTTCTGTCGGAGCCGTTCGCCGTAGTCCGGCGCGTCCAGCCCTTCTAACGCGTTCAGCGCGCGGTCGATGCCGTGGACGCTCTCGACGACGTCCTCGGCTTCCTCGACGGTGAGGTCCGCGCGGGCGACGCGCTGTTTGCGCTCCAGTCGCTCGCGACGGAGGGTCCGTTTCGTCGCCTCCAGGTCCTCGCGCAGGTCCGCGGGAATCGTCTCGAGGCGCTCGCAGTCGAAGACGAACTGTCGGAGGTCGACGGTCGTCCCGTCGACGACGAGTTCGTCCGGCATCGACGCACCGATGGTCTGGGAGGGTCGCTCGATCCGGTCGAGGAGTCGCTGGCGGGTTCGCTCGTCCATCGTCGTTCGTTCCGACGTGGACGAGCGACCGACTAAGCTGTTCTCGAAAACGTACTTCACGACGGCGGACGTATCTCGTGGGTCGCGGTTCAGCAGTACCCAGCGAGGAACTCCGCACAGTGCCCCGCCACCTTCGACTCCTGCCCGAGGAAGAAGTGGTCGCCACTGAACCCCACCGTCTCGACGCCCACCTCCCGCGCTCGCTCGACGACGGGTTCCCACTCCGCCGTCGTGTCGCGCTCGCCGTAGACCACCTGCAGCGGCGCGTCGATGGCGTCCAGCGCCGCCACAGCGTCGAGGTCGGGAGAGATGCGCGCGGCCGGCGCGAGCACACTCACCGCTACCAGGTCCTCGCGTTCGGACGCGACGACCAGAGCGAGACAGCCACCGAAGGAGAACCCGAACAGGGCGACGTGGTCGTAGCGTTCGGCGGCCCAGCCGAGGGTGGCGTGGACGTCGGTGCGCTCGCCGTCGCCCTCGTCCCACGGGCCGTAGTCGAAGCGCAGGCAGTCGACGGCGGGTGAGAGCGCCTCCCCGAGCGCTCGGAGGCGGGCGTCGGAGCGTGACCCACCCATCTCGGGGTGGGGCGGGCAGGCGACGACGCAGGCGTCGACGTCGCCCGCCCCGGCTTCGCTGGCCGTGTCGAGGGTCGCACGGACGTCCCGGGTGTGGGGGACGACGATGGGGTCGGTCATGGTCGGAGGTCGGCGGGCGTGGACTTCAACGCCGGTGGTCGATTCGGGAGGTGACGACGCCCTGTCAATCCCCTGTGCGTTTAAGCCTCCGGACACTAATCGTGCGATATGGGAATCCTCTCACGCACCTCGTACGTCATCCGGTCGAAGATCAACTCCATCCTCGACCGGGCCGAGGACCCCACCGAGACCCTCGACTACTCGTACGAGCAGTTGCGCGACGAACTCCAGAACGTCAAACGCGGCATCGCCGACCTCACCACCCAGAAGAAGCGACTGGAGATACAGAAGCGACGGCTGGAGGAGAACGTCTCGAAGCACAACGAGCAGGCACGCCAGGCGGTAAAGCAGGACCGCGACGACCTCGCCCGCAAGGCCCTCGAACGTAAGAAACAGAAGATGACCCAGATCGAGGAGCTGGAAGGGCAGATCGCGGACCTCCAGCAGACACAGGACAAACTCGTCGACAAGAAGGACACCCTCGAACAGCGTATCGAGGAGTTCCGCACGAAGAAGGAGTCGATGAAGGCCCGCTACGAGGCCGCCGAGGCCAGCAGCCGTGTCAGCGAAGCGATGACCGGCGCGGGCGACGACATGGCCGACATCAGCCGCTCCATCGAACGTGCCGAGGAGCGCACCGAGGACATGGAGGCTCGTGCCGAGGCGATGGACGAACTGCAGGAGACCGGCGCGTTCGACGACGCGCTCTCCGACAAGGACTCGCTCGACCGCGAACTCGAACAGATGTCCACCGACAGCGAGGTCGAGGCCGAACTCGACACGCTCCGGTCGGAGATGGGCAAACCGAGCGCGAACGGCGGCGACGCCGAGAGCGACACGGACATCGAGGCCGAACTGGAGGAACTGGAGACCGAGACGGAGGCAGAGGCCGACGCGGGCGGCGACGCCGAGTCCGAGGCCGACGCCGAACTCGAAGAGCTGAAAGACGACGACCAGTAGTCGACCACGACCGACCACGGCCGGCCGCAGGTTGATAACCTCGGCGCGAGTCGGACCGGGTATGAACGACGACGGCTCCCGGCGCTCCCGCCGCCGCTTTCTGACCGGGACGGCGGCGCTCGGGGCGACGGCGCTGGCTGGCTGTGTCACGACCGGTCTCTCCGTCTCTGCACCGAACGTCGGCGACTCGCCGGTGTTCGACTCCTTCTCGGTCGCCAACGGTGTCGTCTGGGCCGACGACGCCGCCCGGGTGAGCGCGACGCTGACCGAGGCCGCGACGACCAGCGAGAAGGTCCGTGAGTTGAGCGCCATCACCGCCTCCGGCAGCGAGTCGTGGGCCGGGACGGTGACGGGCGGGCAGACCAGCGTGACCATGCACCTCCCGGTCGGTACGGACCTGACCGTCCACGCGTTCACGTCGTCGGCCGACCCCGTCGACGCCCAGCCGTTGCGCATCGAGGGGGACTCGTTCCCGTGACCCGCCGACTCCCAATGGTTTTTCCAGCGGGCCGGAGTAGCGTCACCAGATGAGCGACAGGGCCGGGTCGGAGAACGCCGAAGCCGGCGACCAGCCCGAGGACACGATGCGTCAGCGGACGAGCCGCAGTACGGTCGTCCTCCGACTGCTGTTGGAGGTCGACCGCCGACTGCTCGCGCTGGGGATGTTCGTCGTCCTCGTCCTGTCGCTGACCGTCGTCGGCGTCGCCCACCCGACCTCCGCGACGATTCTCCGCACCGGTGACGCCGTCGAGACGCTGTTCAACGCGCTCATCTCCGCGACCATCACCGGCGTCACCCTCGTCCTGACGCTCAACCAGCTCGTCCTCTCACAGGAGCTCGGCGCTATCGGCGACCAGCGCGAGCGGATGGAGGGAGCGATGGAGTTCCGCCGTGACGTCGAGGACGTCCTGGAGACGCCCGTCAGCCCCGCCGACCCGTCGGCGTTCCTCCGGTCGCTCGTCGAGGTCACCGCCGCACGCGCCGAGGAGGTCCAGGAGGCCCTGGAGACGGACAACGAGGACCTCCGGGAGTACGTCGACCAGCTCGTCTCCTCGACGACCGGCAACGCTACGCAGGTCAGCGAGAGCCTCGAAGGCGAACAGTTCGGACGCTACTCGGTGTTGTCCGCGGCGCTCAACTTCAACTACTCCTGGAAGCTGTACGCCGCCCGGCGCATCCAGAACCAGTTCGCCGACGAACTGAACGAGGACGCCGACGAGGCGCTGGACGAGTACATCGAGACGCTGATGCTGTTCGGCCCCGGTCGCGAGCACTTCAAGACACTGTACTTCCAGTGGGAACTCATCAACCTCTCGCGGACCATCATCGCCGCGGCGGTGCCGGCGCTCATCGTCGCTATCTCGACGCTGGTCTACTACGACCCGGCGGTGTTCGACGGCGTCACTCTCGGCGTCGACCACCTCGTCGCCCTGGTCGCCGTGACGGCCTCCATCGCCGTCTCGCCGTTCGTCGTGTTGCTGTCGTACGTGCTGCGCATCGCGACGGTGACGAAGCGGACGCTCTCCATCGGCCCGTTCATCCTGCGGGACACCGACCGCGACGAGGACATCTCCTGGGACTGACTCGCTGAACCGGTCGCCCCCGTGACGAGGCGAGCGGAAAGTCGGCTGCTTCGGAGAATCGGCTGCTCGCGCCGCGTTACTGGCTCAGGAACGTGACGGCCGTGTGCTTCTGGTCGCGTTCGCGTTCGAGGTGGTCGCGGAACTGTTCGAGCGGAACGTCCTGTCGCTCGCGCTCCTCGCGGTCACGGACCGAGACCGTGCCGTCGGCCTCCTCGTTGTCGCCGACGACGAGCATGTACGGGACACGGTCGTCGTGGGCCTGCTGGATCTTCTTGCCGACCGTCCACGAACGGTCCTCGATTTCCACTCTGAACTCGCCGAGTTCGGCGGCGACGGCCTCGGCGTAGTCCACGTGGTCGTCCGTGATTGGCAGGATGCGGACCTGTTCGGGCGCGAGCCACAGCGGGAACTTCCCGTTGAAGTGCTCGATCATGACGCCCATGAACCGCTCGAAACTGCCGAGCAGGGCGCGGTGGACCATCACCGGCCGGTGTTCGTCGTTGTCCTCCCCGATGTAGGTGAGGTCGAGACGCTCGGGGATGTTGAAGTCGAGTTGGACCGTCCCGATGGTCCACTCCCGACCGATGGCGTCGACGGCGTCGATGCCGACCTTCGGGCCGTAGAACGCGGCTTCGCCCTCGCCGACGGTGTACTCCAGGCCCTCCGATTCGAGTGCGTCGCGCAGCGCGTCGGTCGCCTCGTCCCAGATGGCGTCGCTGCCGACGGCGTTGTCGCCCTGGGTCTCCAGCACGTACTCCATCTCGAAGTCGAAGTGACCGAGGATCTCGTCAATGACGTTCAGCGCGTCGACGATCTCACCCTGGATCTGGTCCTTGCGGATGAACGCGTGGCCGTCGTCCTGCGTGAACCCGCGGACGCGGAGCAGTCCCGACAGTTCGCCGGACTGCTCGTTGCGATACACCGTTCCGAACTCCGAGAACCGGATGGGGAGGTCGCGATAGGAGCGCTTCTCCCGGCCGTAGATGTACGCGTGGTTCGCGCAGTTCATCGGCTTCAGGCCGTACTCGGTGTCGTCCTGTTCCCAGTTGAACATCTCGCCCTCGGCGGTGAAGTTGTCGTAGTGGCCCGTCGGCTTCCACAGTTCGGCCTTGTTGAGTTCGGGCGTCCACACCTCCTCGTAGCCGAGGTCGTCGTTCTTCGTGCGGATGTACTCCTCCAGTTCGCGGCGCATCGTCATCCCGTTGGGGTGGAAGTGGACACACCCCGGCGAGTGGGCGGGCACCGAGAACAGGTCCATCTCCTTGCCGATCTTCCGGTGGTCGCGCTCTTTGGCCGCCTCGCGACGTTCGAGGTACTCCTCCAACTGGGACTCGTTGGGGAACGCCGTCCCGTACACTCGGGTGAGCGTCTCGTTGTCCTCGTCCCCGCGCCAGTACGCCGCCGAGATGTCGAGCAGTTTGAACCCGCCGATGTCGCCGGTGGACTCGACGTGCGGCCCCTTACAGAGGTCCTCGAACTCGCCCTGTCGGTAGAACGAGATGGGGTCGTCGCCCGCCGCTTCCGTTTCGAGGATGTCGCGTTTGAACTCGTTGTCCTGGTAGTGTTCGAGGGCCTTCTCGCGGGGGAGTTCGAAGCGCTCGATGTCGAGGTCCTCCTCGACGATGTCGGCCATCTCCGCTTCGATGGTCCGGAGGTCGGCCTCGTCGAGGTCGACGCCCGTGACGTCGTAGTAGAACCCCTCGTCCGTCCAGGGGCCGATGGTGAGCTTCGCGTCGGGGTGGAGACGCTGGAGCGCCTGGGCGAACAGGTGCGCTCCCGAGTGGCGCAGCACGTCGAGGTACTCGTCGGACTGGTCGGTGACGATCTCGATACGGACGCCGTCGTAGACGGGCGTCGCCTTGTCGACGAGGTCGCCGTCGAGGACGCCCGCGACCGTGTCTCGACCGAGTCCTGGACCGATGGAGTACGCCACGTCCTCCACGGTGGCCCCCTCGTCGACGGAGAGTTCGGAGCCATCCGGGAGTTCGACGGTGATGTCGCTCATATGAACCGGGGTTGCCGCCATGCAGGGAAAAGCGTAGCCATCCCCCGTCGACCGGTCACACTCCTCCGCAAGCGTTTTGCGAGTCCTCGGAGGTGGAGCGGTCGACGCCGCCACCGCTCGGCGGTGTGTGGTACGGTCGCGGTCGCGAGTGAGTCCGCGGGCGAGTGCCCACGGGAAGCGGGTTGGCAGTAGAGTGAGGGAGTCCCGCTTCACCCTTCAGTGTTCTACCCCTCGACATAGCTCCCCTCCCTAGAATGATTGGGGAGCGTGACTGTCACTCACGCGTTCACGGGGCGGGTTCGCGGGTCGGTCAGTCGTCGGCTTCGAGCACTACGGCGTCGCGAGCGGACCGCTCGCGGCCACGCGAGATGTCGCCGAGTCGTTCGGCGACGGTGTGGACGCCGTCGTCGTGACACGGCGCGACCCACGTCACCGCTCCGTCCCGGCGCTCCGCGAGCGCTATCGTCGGTACCGTGAGGTTGTGTCGAACCTCGCCGGTCACCGCCGAGCGGACCGTCCGCTCCTCGAATCCGGGGAGGTCGCGACCGGTCTCTTCGGCCCACGCGCGGAGTTCTCCGACCGCGTCACGGATGGTGCGGGCGGCGTCGGTGGCGAGGACGCGGTCGTCGAGACTCACCCCGTCGCCCCACACGACGACCTCGTAGCCGTCGATACGGTCGGTCTCGTCCAGTCGGGCGAGTCGGTCGAGGACGGCCGCGACCCGTGCCGTCCCGGCCTCCGCCGAGAGCGACCGAACGTACAGTTCGAGGGTTAGCGTGTCACTTCGTCCCATACCTACGTCGAGGCTCGGTAGTTCTCGGCTATGAACGTTGTGTATATCGAGACTAGAGGCCACTGTGTCGTACTAGGCCCCTTAGTTCAGCCCGCGAGGACGGTCCGCTCCCGAGACGGGTGGAGACAGCCTCACGCCGGGGCCGCGTCGGACTACGCCTCGCGCGCACCCGTACCGGCGCGCTCGACCCCCGAGAGGTCGACGTCGCCGCCGGGAATCGGGACGCCGTCGTACGGGTCGGCGTCGAGCAACAGCGACCCGTCGAGGTCCGCGTAGTCGAGCAGCGGCGCGAGTTGGACGGACGCGGCGATGGCGGCGTTCGTCTCTATCATACAGCCGAGCATCGTCTCGAGACCGTGCGCGCGGGCGGCGTGGAACATCGCGACGGCCTGCCGAGGGCCGCCACACTTCATCAGTTTCACGTTCGCGATGTCACACGCATCGGCGATTCGTGGGATATCCGCCAGCGTCACACACGACTCGTCGGCGGCGATGGGGACCGCCGAGCGCTCGTAGACGTAGCGCAACCCCTCGGGATGCTCGGCGGGCACCGGTTGCTCGCAGAACTCCACGTCGTAGTTCGCCAGCCACTCGCAGTTGTCGACGGCCTCGCGGGGCGTCCACGCCTCGTTGGCGTCGACGCGGATTCGCGCGTCGGGGGCCGCCTCGCGGACGGCGGCGAGTCGCGCTTCGTCGTCGTCGGTTCCGAGTTTGGTCTTCAGGACGGTGTAGCCGGCGTCGACGGCGTCGCGGGTCTTCTCGGCCATCCGCTCGGGGTCGTCGATGCCGATGGTGAACGAGGAGGTGACGGTCTGCGTGCCGTCCAGCCCGAACAGTCGGTAGAGTGGCACGTCGAGGCGCTTCGCGGCGAGGTCACAGCACGCGATACGGACGGCGGCCTTCGCGGCGGGGTTGTTTCCGACGACGCGGTCGAGGCGGGCGTCGACGGCGTCGAGCGCCAGCGGGTCGGCGACGTCCTCGACGGCCGCGAGCAGGTCGGGCAGGACCGCCTCGACGGTCGCTGCGCTCTCGCCGTAGTGTCCGGAGGGGGCGGCCGCACCGACGCCGACGTGCTCGCCGTCCTCGACACGGACGACCACGTTCGCGGCGGTGTACTGGGTCCCTCGGGCGATGGTGAACGGCGTCTCTAGGGGTAGCTCGACGCGTTCGAACGCCGTCGAGAGGTCGACGTCACCCGTCATAGCGCGTCCAGGATCTCCTCACAGCCGAAGCGGACGGCGTCGGTCGCGGGCTCGTCGAGCGCCTCGCCGAACTCGTCGACCGCCTTCCGAGCATCCTCCTCGCTCAGTTTCGAGGTGTTGAGCGACCCCGCCACGACGCTCGTCGGCGAGACGGGTTCGGCGAGGTTCTCGTACAGCGAGGCGTGTGCGCCGACGTCGGGCAGCGAGAACGACTCGTAGCCGTGGACGGCCTCGCGGCCCGCCTCGTGACAGTAGACGAGCGCGTCGGGCATCGAGCCGTGGAGGATGCCACACGTCACGGCGGAGTACGCCGGGTGGGTGATGGCTCCCTGGCCCTCGACGAACAGGTAGTCGTACTCCTCGGCGCGTTCGACGAGCATCCGTTCGACCGCCCCGGCGGTGAAATCCGAGATGGTGCGGTCGATGGGCAGACCCCACCCCTCGATCATGATGCCGGTCTGGCCGGTCGGGACGACCCCGGCGCTCCACCCACGTTCGCGGGCGGCCTCGACGAGTTCACAGGTCGCGGTCATCTTCCCCGTCGAGCAGTCGCTGCCGACGGTGGTCACGACGGTCGCGTCGAGGTCACGGGCGACGCCCTCCGCGACGGTGAGGTCCTCGGGCGGGTCGCGCACGTCCCACAGTCGTGTGTCGTGTTCGTCGGCGAGGGCCGCGAACGCCTCGTCGTCGGCGAGGTGGTAGTGCAGACCCGACCACACCTCCGCGCCGCGTTCGAGTGCGCCGGTCACGTCGTCGCGCCAGGTCTCGTCGAAGCCGCCGCCGATGGGGGCGATACCGACGACGAACGCGTCGATGTCCGGCACGTCGTCGATACCGGCGACGACGGGGGCGTCCTGCACGTCCTCGATGTGGTCCCGGACGCGGTCGCCAGCGTGGTCGCGGTCGAGGACGGCGACGACTTCGTGGTCGGTGTACCGGAGCAACCCGACGGCGGTCTTCGCCCGGTCGGGGAACTTCTCGTGCGCTAGGATGGCGAGTCGCATACCTCCCCGAGTGCGGGGAGACGGCATAAACGATAGTGGGACGGTCCGACCGGGTCAGGTTCGGTCGACGACCCGGTCACTCCGAGGGGAGACGGACCGCGAGGACGGGCGTCTCCGAGAGCCGCAACACCTTCTCGGCGACGCTGCCCATGAGCAGGCGTTCGAGGCCACGACGACCGTGGGTCGCCATCACGACGAGGTCGACGTCGTCGGTCGCGTCGACGATGGCGCGGTGTGGGGTGTATCCGACGGCCACCTCCGTCTCGCAGTCGACGCCCGCCTCTCCGGCGCGCTCTGCGGCCTCGGCGACGATGCGGTCGCCGCGCTCGCGGAGGTGGCGTTCGACCGCGCTCGCGTCGAAGTCGAACCCCTCGGGGTCGCCGTCGGGGTACCAGACGTCGGCGACGACGTGCAGGACGTGCAGCGTCGCGTCGTAGCGTCCGGCGAGGTCGACGGCGTGGTCGAGTGCGTACTCCGCCCCGTCGCTCCCGTCGGTGGGAAAGAGGATGTCCTGGTACATCGGCTCACGATTCACCGGCCACCGACATGAAACGAGCGGACTACTCAGAGAACTGACAGTCGTGTCGTCCAGAACTCCTCGCGGGCGTCGGCCAGCGCCGCTTCGGGGTCGCCCGTCGCGTCGACCGCCCGCGTGGCGGCCGCACGGTCCCCGACCTCGTCGAGGAGCGTCCGCTGGCCGACGACGAACAGCGGGTCGGGGGCGTCTGCCAGCGCGTCGCGACAGCGGTCGAGGTGGTCGGCGATCTGACCGTCGCGGATGCGTTCGAACCGCCCCTGCGAGAACCCGCCCTTCGAGTGTTGCTCCTTCACGTCGCTCTCGAACCCCTCGAAGTCGACCCGTCGGTCGCCCTCGTAGACGCCCAGTGCGAACGTATCGGAGCGCACGAGCGCGAGCGCGTGGCGCTCGTCGTCCTCGGGGACGAACCACGAGCGCTCGACGCGGAACGAGTCGGCCCACTCACAGAACGACTCCGGGAGGCGGGGCGGGGCGAGCGCGACGCTCACGAGTTCGGCGTCGTCGGCGTACACCAGACACGGCGCGGCCCGCGAGACGAGTCCGGTGCGCTCGCCGAGCAGGTCGGAGACGGCGTCGGACACCGGGTCGTCCGCGCCGACCGTCGCCGACAGCGCGCCCTCCGGGCCGGTCTCGACCGAGTCGAGTCGTCCGAGCACGTCGTCGAGCCGTCCGCCCCGCAACCGCTCGCGCAGACGGAACGTCGGGCCGTCGTCGGCCGACTCGGCGCGTTCGCCTTCGAGGCCGGCGATGCGGTCTTCGAGTCGGTTGATGCGTTCTTCGGCGTCCTGCCGGTCGGTGACCGCCTCGCTACGGCGGCGCTGTTCGGCCTCTAACTGCCGTTCGAGGTGGCGTTTCTCCTCGTCCAACGTCGCGATTCGTTCGCGAAGCTCCTCGCGACCGAGCAACCGGTCGAGCATACCGGGACGTGGGAGCGGGGGGTTAAATACCGACGGGAGCGCCCAGCTCGATGAGCTGTTCGGCGTGGGGCGCTTTCGCGAGCAACACCTCCCGGAGGTCGGGGTAGGTGCCGCCGTCGTCCGTGAGGTCGAACGGGACGGCGAGCGTCCGTTCTGGGACCTCGTCACGACCACGCACCGCGAGGTGTCGGGCACCGAGTTTCATCACGAGCGGTCGCTGGCCGTCGGCGATGGGGTCGGAAGGGGCCGGTGTGGTCCCGTCAGCGTAGAGCTGTCGCGTCACCTGTTCGTGGTCGAGCCGGCTCATCGCCGGTCTGTCACCCTCGTACGGCTCGACGTAGAGCCGCCCGAGATAGTATCCGCCGGAGAACTGTTCGAACATCGGTACGAATTGTATGTTTGTCATTGTGTAGCATAAAGCTTCCCCGCAACGCTCTTGTCGGCGTGCGAACAGCGGCTTCGAGACCACCGGTGGCTGCCGGCGGGTTCGATGGCCTCACCCCCAGACGACACGGCTTTCACCGGCCCCCGCGCGTTGAAGGGTATGATACCCGAGCGGTGGGCGGAGTACTACCTCTCGAACACGCCGAGTCTCGTCTGGTTGCTGGTGGCGAACGTCGCGGCCGTCCTCGTGGGCGTCCGGTACTACGTCGCGTCGATGCCCGCCGTCGAGACGTTCGCCTGGCCGCTGTACGCCGACTCGCCGACCGCCGTCTTCGTCGCGACGCTCTCCATCGCGACGCTGTTGCCGAACCTCGGCCGACGACTGCGTGAGGCACCGATTAACCTGCCGTTGGCGTACCTCCACACCCTCTCGTTCGCACTGCTCGTCAAGACCGGTCTGTGGACCGTACTGGCGCTCAACCTCCGGTTCTCGCTGTACTTCCCCGAGGTGTGGGCGTACTTCGGCATCATCCTCACCCACCTCGCGTTCCTCGCCGAGGCGTACCTGCTCCCGCACTTCGGCCGGACCACTCGCGGTGCGCTGGCGTTCGCACTCGTCGTCATGCTCGTCGGCGACTTCGTCGACTACGGGTTGGCCGAGACGGTCGGCTGTGTCCTCGGGTCGCCGCTCGGTCGGTGTGACATCTACCCGCCGCTCCGCTACGACCCCGGTCTGGCACTCCCTGTGCTGACCGTCCTGACGACGATACTGACTGTTGCACTCGCATCGCGCGCGTTCGACCGCTACGAGGCCGATTCTGCCGGCCCCCCGACCGCCGACCGAGACGTCCCGTAGACCGTTTATCGGGTCCTTTCGCCCTCGATGGACGGTCTGAACGGTCCGAACGGAGTGTAGCCCTTTTGACCACGGGAGCGACAGTACCACTCGATGAACCGGCAGTGGGTCTCCGTAGTGTCCGTGTTGGCGCTCGTCGTGCTCGCCGCACCGACGAGCGGAGTCGTCTCGCCACCCGCCAACGACTCGAACAACACCAGCCTCGGGACCGACATCTCCTCGTTCATGCAGGTGAGTTCCGTCGAGGCGAGCGGTGAGGTCGACCGCGGGATGTTCGCCGCGGCGGTGGCGAACGCCCCCAACGAGACGGTCCGCCAGCGCCTCCTCGACCAGCGCGCCGACCGCCTCTCGAAACGGCTGGCAGCGGTCCGGCAGTCCGTCGAGAGCGCTCGCGACAGTCGGGGCGCTCGCGGAACCGTCGCACAGAGTGCCGCCAACGCCCGCGTCGACGCCCTCGAACGCGGCGTCGCGGACGTCGAGTCGGTCGCCGACCGGACGGGGACCACCCCTCCCGGCCTGACCGACCTCCGCGAGAACGTCCGCGGCCTCGGTGAGCCACCGATTCCGCCGGTGCTGGACGTCGGTGACGACGTCGACCTGGGCGGCGAGGCGGCCCCCGGCGGCGACCCGCCGGTCCCCGTCGACCCGAACGGTGGGTCCGACGCGGGCGACGCGAGCGACGGGAACTCCGGTGGTGGCGACGGTGCACCGCCGTCCGGTAGCGGCGGGGACGGTGTCGACGTCGGTAACGGCGACGCGGGCGGTGACGCGAACGACGGCAGCAGCGACGGGCCGTCCGTCGAGGGCGGGGTCGGCGTCGACCAGGACGGCGAGGTCGACGGCCCCACCATCGAGGTGTCTTCGAACGAGACGTCGACCGAGGACACCACCGCTCTCGCCGGCCCGCAGTGACGCTGCCCTCCGAGGGGTTGTGACTCGGCCCACCGGTCCCGACTCGCTTCGAGCGGTCACCGACCGAGACCGTGGTGCGCCACCGTTATACCTTCGAACGACTAACCTCGGGTAATGGACTCCGCGGCGTTGCTGGATTTACTCGGCAACGAGAACCGTCGGCGCATCCTCAGACTGCTCGCTCGGAAGCCCTGTTACGTCACCGAGATCAGCGAGTACCTCGGGGTCAGCCCGAAAGCCGTCATCGACCACCTCAGACGGCTCGAAGAGGCCGGACTCGTCGAGTCGCGCGTCGACGACCAGCGGCGCAAGTACTTCTCCATCGCCCGGAACCTCCGTCTGGAGGTGAACGTCTCGCCGTACGCCTTCGGCGCGAAGTCGGCGTACCCCGCCAGTCGCGGCCTCGACATGTCGCGGTGTCAGTACCTCACCATCGAGTGCTCGACGCCCGACGAGGCCGCCCAACTCGCCGAACTCGCCAGCGAACTCCGTCGACTCGAACGGCTGTCGAGCGAGCTGTCGATGGCCCAGCGCTGGGTGCAGGGTCGACTGACCGAGGTGATGGACGGCATCTCCGACCGCGTCGGCGAGACCCCGTCGCTCGGTGCGCCGGGCGGTGCGGACGCCCGGTTCTACGCGGAGGTGCTGGCCGCCCTCGCCAACGGCGCGGAGACCGTCCGAGAGGTCGCCCACCGCGCCGACGCGCCCCCGGACCTGACCGAGGAGTCGCTCCAGCGACTCGCCGACCACGGCGTCGTCTCCACCGACGGCGAGCGCTGGTCGCTCGTCGAGTGAGTCGGGTCGAGGGACTCACTCTCGGTCGGTCTTCCACTCGCCGAGCTGCTCGCCGTGGATCTCGCCTTTCGCGTCCCGACCGGTCGGCCACAACGCGATTACGACGAGTCCGAGGTAGAACGTCCCGAGGCACGCGACGACGACGACGCCCGGAACGCCAGGCACCCGTGCTGCTTCGGTCCACTCGATGCCCGAGAACAGTGCGATCTTCGCCAGCCAGGCGACACCGAGCACCGCGAACAACAGCCCGTAGATACGTTTGACCCGGCGCGACAGCGTCTCGCGAACCGACACCTTGAACCGTGGATAGCGGAGGTCTCGACCGAGCTCCTCGCGCCACTCCGAGTGCTCGACGCCGGTCGGGTCGAGGGCGTTCGCGAAGACGTTCTCCTCGAAGAACCGAACCCGTGCTCTGTGGAGGTCGAAGTATCGGTACCGACGAATCTCGTAGACGAGGAAGATACCGAGGATGGCGATTCCGACCAGCAGCAGGTAGGCGGGCATGTCGGCCGACGAGAAGGCGATGGAGAGCAACGCGGCGAGCAGCGTGATGGCCCAGTTCGTCGTCTGGTCGATACGGCTCTGCGTGTTGTTGGCCTGGCTGACCTCGCCTCGGTAGTAGTGCGGCAACGTCGAGAGGAGCGCGTCGGCGTCGTCGGCGACTTCGGCGGCGACCTCCTCGTCGACTTCGGTGGGCGACTCTTCGCCCGATGTGGCGTCGGCACTCATGCAGGGACAACTGGCTACCGACGGCTAAGGCAGTTTGTGCGGGGAACCGATACCGTCGGCTCGCCGGGAGTGTCTCGGTTCGTCGCCGGTCGCGCCGGATGACCGTCGACTCGGCGTGCTCACTCGCCGATGTCGGCGGTGAGGCCGGCCCGGAGGTCGCGGCCGAAGTAGTTGCCGACGACGCCGGCGAGGAAGCCGACGGCACCGATAGCCAGCGCTAGCTGTGGTCCGAAGCCGTTGAACAGGCCGATGCTGAACGTGGTGAGGTTGAGCAGCAGGAACCCGACCGCCGAGACGACGCCACCGGCGAGGCCGGCTTCGAGGTAGCGTCGTTCGCTGGTGACGAGACCGTAGACGAACGCCGCGAACGCGACGCCGAGGAAGCCGGTGCCCGGAATCAGCGGGATGGCGCTCCCGAGGAGCATCCCACCGGCCACGAACAGCAACGCAGCGAGGAACTTCTTCGGCGAGAAGACACCGACGGCACGTCGCTTCGCCCGAGCACGGCGTGTGTCGCTGGCGGGGGGTTCCGACGAGGGCGACCGGGTGGAGGACTCGTCCGACTCTAACTCGCGGAGGAGTTCGTCGGTACTTGACATGGTGACCCGTCAGACGTCCGGGGCAATGGCTCTTTTGCCCGTCAGTCGGCCCACTCGGCGACCGTCGAACGGTCGACGGCGGTCGTCCCGGTCGCACAGCGTGCGGCGATGGCGCTCCAGAGCAGTCCCGTCGCCAGCGACCCGAGCGCCGAGAACACCAGCCCGAGACTGAAGAACGCGACGGCGTAGACGAACGCGACGAGGGCGCTCGGCACGCTCGTCGTGCGGGGAACCGACGAGCGGACGTCGGTGAGCGTCGGGGCGAGCGTCAGGATGGCGATGAACGAACCGGCGGTGAACACGAGGTCTTGCCACGGCATGGACCACGGTCGGCGACACGACGTGCTGAGCCTCGGGGCTTTAGGTGGTCATCTGCCAGGCCGTGACAGCACTACGACTGTAGCCCCGTGAACGACCGTGAGGGTCAGTCCGTCGACCGGTCGTCGCACACCTGTCGCCACCCCGGTACCGTCGGCTTGAAGTCGGGGCGGCGGGAATCCGCCAGTATGAACCCCGGAGACCGCGTCCACGTCGAACGCGGCGACACCGAGTACGAGGGTATCCTGATGCCCTCCACGTCCGACACCGAGGTCGTCGTCAAACTCGACGGCGGCTACAACGTCGGCATCGCCCGCGAGCACAGCGACGTCGAGGTGCTGGAGACCGACGTGTTCGCCGTCGGTGAGAGCGAGACGAACGACGCCTCGACCGTCGAGTTCGACGACGACCTGCCGACCGTCGCGCTCATCTCGACGGGCGGCACCATCGCCTCGACCGTCGACTACCGCACCGGCGCGGTCACCGCTCAATTCGACGCCGAGGACGTGCTTCGCGCCGTTCCGGACCTCGCGGGCCGGGCGAACTACCGCGGCCGGGTCGTCGCCAACATCCTCTCGGAGAACATGACGCCCGACGTCTGGCAGGACCTCGCCCGGGCGGTCTACGAGGAAGTCGAAGCGGGTGCCGACGGCGTCGTCGTCATGCACGGCACCGACACGATGCAGTACACCGCCAGCGCGCTGTCGTTCATGCTCGACACGCCCGTCCCCGTCGTCTTCACCGGCTCGCAGCGTTCGGCGGACCGTCCCTCCTCGGACAACGTGATGAACGCGGTCTGTGCGGTCGAGGCCGCGAAGGCCGACTGCGCGGAGGTCATGGTCTGTATGCACGCCACCGAGTCCGACGACCGCTGTGCGCTGCATCGCGGCACGCGCGTGCGGAAGAACCACACCTCCCGGCGTGACGCCTTCGAGACCGTCGGTGCGGAACCGCTCGGGACGGCCGACTACGCCGGCGTCGACAGCGAGGAGGTCACCGTCTCGTTCCGTCGCCCACACGTCGAGCGTGACGAACACGAGGTGGCGCTCCACGACGACCTGGAGACCGACGTCGAACTGCTGAAGTTCGTCCCCGGGATGGACCCACAGTTCCTCGACGTGCTGGAGGGGAAGGCGGGCGTCGTCCTCGAAGGAACGGGTCTGGGCCACGTCCACACCGACTTCATCGACCGTATCGGGGACCTGGTCGACGACGGGACGACCGTCGTGATGACCAGTCAGTGCGTCGAGGGGCGAGTCTGTGACCGCGTCTACGACACCGGTCGGGACCTGCTGGACGCGGGCGTCGTCGAAGGGGAGGACCTCCTCCCGGAGACCGCGCTCGTGAAACTGATGTGGGCGCTGGCGAACGAGGACGACCCGGAGACGGCGATGGGTCGCCCACTCGCGGGTGAACTGACCGAGCGCTCGGTGCCGTGGACGTGACCCCGACCATCGAGCGCCGGCAGGTCCGTCCCGAGGACAAGGAGCACGTCGTCGCGTTCACCGAGGACACGTGGGCCGACCGCGGCGGCAGCGACTACATCCCCCACATCTTCGACGACTGGATCGCGGCCGACGGCGACGACCAGCGGACGTTCGTCCTGGACGTGGACGACGGCGAGGACGTCGCCGGCATCTGCCAGGGCGTCCTGCTGAGCGACGAGGAGGCGTGGGCACAGGGGATGCGCGTCAACCCCGACTACCGCGGGCACGGCGTCAGCCTCGACCTGACCCACGGCGTCTTCGAGTGGGCCGCCGACGCCGGCGCGACCGTCTGTCGGAACATGGTGTTCTCCTGGAACATGGCGGGTCTGGGGCAGTCGCGAGCGGCCGGGTTCGACGCCGCCACCGAGTTCCGCTGGGCGCACCCCACTCCCGACGCCGACGCCGAGAGCGACCACGAGGTCACCGACGACCCCGCCGCTACCTGGCGGTGTTGGCAGGACTCCCACGCCCGCGACCACCTCCGGGGCCTCGCGCTCGACACGGACGAGTCGTGGGCGCTGTCGGAACTCACGCGCGACCGCCTCCAGCGCGCGAGCGACGAGACGCGGACGTTCGCGGTCCAGGACCAGGGCACCCCCGCCATGGCGTTCCGGACCCGAACCTACGAGCGGCCGAACGAGGACGGCGAACAGGTCCGGTGGGCGGAGTACGGCGTCGGCGCGTGGGAACACGTCGACCACGCGCGGTCGCTGTTCGCGGCCATCCAGCGCGACGCCGCGAGCCTCGACGCCGACCAGACGCGCCTGCTGATTCCCGAGACGGTCCACCACGTCTCGGACGTGGCGTTCGCTCGGGCGGGCAGTTCCGACGAACCGGACTTCGTGATGGCCGCGGACCTCACCGACTGGTAGGGCCGGTCACCGGTGGCGGTTCGGGCGGGTCCACATCGCCACCGGTCTCAACTCGCGTTCGCCCGTGGCTCGCCCCCGGTCGCGCGAACGACCCCCATGACGAGGAACTCCACGAGCAACAGCACCGGCGGGAACCCGAGGACGACGACGGTGTACGGGTCGATTCCCGTCGCGTCGGTGACGAACGGCACCGCGACGACGAGTGCGAGCGCGGCGAACGCGGTGTACCGTCGCGTTCGCGGGGTGTCGTTCCCGAAGTCGAGACGGGGGAGCGCGCGACGCAGGAGCCACACCTGCGCGTAGACGGCGAGGACGAACACGACGAGCGCGACGGCGCTCGCGGTGTTGGCGTACAGCGTCCGCGGGATGCCCATGCCGACGAGCACCAGCGGGAAGTGGGGTTTCGCGAGGTGGACGAGGCCTGTCACCAGCCACCCGTTGAGCCAGCAGACGAACAGCACCCACCCGAGGACGTACGGGCGTTCGACGGAGACACGCGCGAGCCACGACATACCACAACGTGGAACTGTCGAGTCACAAGAACCCTTCCATTGCTCACACGCGAGTCTCACCGATGGCGCACCGGTTCGACGACCACGACCGTTCGGCACCCGCAACGTCGCTGTTGATACCCGTCGGACGACTACGATGCTCGACAGCTCGTGACCCTCGATGTTATCGCCGACACAGGCGCAGACGACGGTGGAGCGACGGCTGCCGACACGACACAGGCCATCGCACGCCTCGTTCGGCGGGCCATCGTCGCGCTGTTACAGTCGACCGTCGGGGGCGACGAGCGAGCGGGCGACGAAGCGCTCGCGGAACTCGACGACGTGCGCCGGACGCTCGCGGCACTCCTGGAGACGGTCGACCCGGCGACGATAGCCGCTGCAGTCGATCCCGAACGCCTCCTGATGCTCGTCGACTGGTCGGGCGTCCCCGAAGCGCTCTCGACCGGCGACTACCGCTCGGTCATCGCCTACGAGAACATCCCCGAGTTCCTCGACGCTCCTGCCCTCCTCGATGCGACGGACGTTCGCGAGGGGTGGCGACAGAGCCGCGACCTGAGCGAGACCGTCGGAGACCTGGCCGACCGAGTCGTCGGCCCCGAGACGGACGACGCCGCCGCCGCCGACCCGGAGACCGAGGAGGAGCGAGCGGTCGAAGCGGCCAACGACGCCAAAGAGCGCGATGCGGGTATCGAAGTCGCGAAGTCGCTGTCGACGACCGACAAGGGTCGTCGCTTCCTCGTCCAGAAGGCGGTGAGCGACGCCGTCGAAGACGCCCGTGAAGAAATCCTCGACGCTCACGACCGCATCGACGCGGCGGTCGCCGACGTGGACGAACGGGTCGGCCGCGTGGGACGACCCAACTCGCGGAACCCGACGGCGTTCTCGACGCTCCCTCGGTCACGCGCCCGGGTCGGTCGCGCGACGACGTACTCGACGGTGCCGACCGAAACGCGCTACTCCGACGCGCCGAACTTCGAGCGCATCTACGGCCCTCGGTTCGACCGTCGCGACGAGACGTAGTCCGTCGGTTCGTCCGGTTCGACTCGTCGCCGCGACGGAGTCGATGACTCAGCCCCCGGAGACCGGCGGGAACATCGCGAGTTCGTCGCCCGCTTCCAGGGTCGTCTCGTAGCCCGCGTCGGCGACGAACGGGTTCTGGGAGTTCCGCAGGACGCGGATGTGGTCGCGGAGGTTCCCCTCCTCGTCGGTGACCTCCTCGCGGAGTTCGGGGTGGGTCTCGAACAGGGCGTCGAGGGCGTCGCGGAACGTGGCCCCCGCTTCGACGTCGACGTCGACTTCGCGTTCGCCCGCCGTCTCGGCGAGGTTGGCGAACAGCTTCCAGCGCATACTCGGCCTACCGGTCGCGGAAAGAAGAACCCTCCCGATTCCGAGCGCGGTCGACGGTCTCTGTCGTCGTGGCCCGGCGACTCAGTTCTCACTCGGGGTCGCCGCGACCTGCACGCCGTCGTTGGTCTCCAGGCGCCGGAGCGCATCGGGTCTACCAACGGCGTAGAGCGTCTCGCCGCCGGCGACCGTCGTCGCCGGCTCGGGCAGCGTCGTCACGCCGCCGTCCGCTCGGCGGACCGCGACGACCGTCGCTGCGAGCGTCCCGACCGACTGGCCGACGAGCGGACTGCCCTCGCTGACGGTGACGACGGCCAGCGTCTCCTCGGCGGCCCGGAACAGCGCGGCGAACTCGCGGTCGACGCGCGCCTCCGCGGGGAGGGTCACCAGCCGATAGCTCGTCTCGCCGTCGACGGCTGCCGCGTCGGCGTCGTCGAGCGCGAGCGTCGCCACGTCCTCGGACACCCCGCGGAGTTCACCGGTGACGACCCGTTCGGGCGGGTCCCACACCTGGACCAGGTCGCCCGCACTCGCGCCGGTAGCGGGGTCGGCCCGGACGGCGACCGCCGCGTGGCCCGGCGGGAGTGTCGGCCCGATGCCTGCCGCCCGGCCACCGAGTGCGAGGTACTCGACGGTGCCGTCGGGGGCGAGGTCGACGTCGACGTGGCCGACCTCGTAGTCGTCGCGAAGCCGGTCGACGAGTCGGCTTCGGAGTTCCTCGACGGTGAGGCCACGCGGGAAGCCGAACGACGCGCCTTCGAGCCGTGCTCTCGTCTCGGGGGCGACCGGGTCGTGGTCGGGGATGTCGTCGACGGTGTCGGGGAGCATGACGGTGATCTGCCGGCCGACCGCTCGAACGATGTCGCGGGCGTCGGGGGCGTCGTCGAACACCGACCGCGCGATGCGGTCGCCTGCGCGCCCCGCGAGGAAGGCGACGACGGTCGCCGCGAGGAACGTCCCGACGTTGAACACGACCGGTCCTTCGAGCAACGGGCCGTCCTGGTTGACCATCGCGTCGCCGAGCGCCGTCTTCGTGTTCAACCCGAGGGCGACGACGCTGATACCGGCGAGCACGGATAGCCCGTCGGGAACCTGTGTCTGGGCGTACCAGCGGTGGAGACCGCCGACCGCGCCGGCGACGAGCGCCCCGAAGACGACCAGCCCCCCGCCGACGAGCAGCGGGACGAGGAGGTCGTTCGCGATGGCCTGCAACTGCGCCTGCGAGGAGAGTGCGCCGAGGGCGGCGCTCGTGTGGCGAGGAACGCTCACGCGACCACCTCACCGAAGCGGTCGAGCGCCGCTCCCGTTCCGACGGCGAACAGTTCGTCGCCCGTCTCCAGTCGGGTCTCGCCGGACGGTGCGAACTGCCAGTGACCGTCGTGGCGTACCGCCAGCACCGCCACGTCGTAGCGCTCGCGCACACTGGCCTCCGCGAGTGTCGTCCCCGCGAGGTCGCCGTCGAGGACTGCGACCCGTCTGACGCGTCGCCCCGCCCGGCGCAGCAACGACAGCAGTTCGAACTCGCGGCGTTGGCCGCGCGCTCCTACGACGAGCGTCGTCGTCTCGGCCGCCAGGACTGCCGGCGCGTCCGAGCGGGTGACCGAGAGCGTCACTCGTCCCGCGCCACCGGCCGCCTCGACCGAAGGCGGACGTTGCGGAGTGTCCGCCTCGTCTCCGTCCCCATCCTCGACGTCGTCACTTCGTGTCACCACCGGGACCCCGAGCACGGTCGCCTCGACGGTCGTCTCGGGTGTCCGGACGGTCACTTCGTCACCCGGCGCGAGGCCGGTCGGGACGAGCGTCTCGACGGTGACCGCGCGGTGGCCGTCGGGGACGCGTTTCGAGAGTCCCGATAGCGGCGGGGCCACGCCGACGGTCGCCCGGCCACGCTCGTCGATGGCGACCGACACCTCCGCGAGGTCGAACTCGCCGCGCAGCCGGTCGGCGAAGCGCGTCTCCAACTCGCGGACGGGGAGGTCCGCGGGGAGCGTCGCGCTGAAATCGGCGACACGCGTCCGGAGGTCGTGGCTCGCCGGTGGGAACCCCTCGATATCCTCGACGGTGCCGTGGACGCGGACCCGTGCGTCGCCGCCGACACGCTCGACGAGGTCCGAAGAGAGCGTCCGGTTGCGCAGGGCACGGAACGACACCCGCTTGGGGAAGGTCGTCCCCATCGCGTCTCCCTTCGCGTGTGCGTACAGCGACATCATCACGATGACGACGATGGCGACGACGACCCGCCCACCACCGCCGAGGACGGCGGGGTCCTGGAGCGCGAGCAGGCCACCCTGGACGCCCGCGACGGCGAGACCGAGGACGACCACACCGAACCCGGGGATGGAGATGCCGGTGAAGTAGCGGACGGTGAACCCCAGCACCCACGAGATGAGCGCCGGGATGACGCCCGTGAGCAGCCCGAGGTAGACGCCCACAAGGAGTTCGACGGGGAGCGATGGCATGACAGTCGCTTGGAACCGACCGACAAAGGGTTGACGAACCGACGCACGAGGGGTCGCTCGGCGTTCGACCCCGCCCGACCGCGAACGGGCGGCTTTTGTACCACTACGGCCACCGACCGGTATGGCCGACGACCATCCCTCGACGGCACGCCTGTTGCGGGTCCGGTTCGCCGTCGTGTTGGTGTTCGTCACCGCCGTCCTCTCGTTCGTCACGGGCCTAGCCGCCATCGGCCTGGAGTCCCTCGACTTCTCGGTGGGCGTCGTCGGCGTCGTTCCGCAGGTCATCCGAGCGGCGGTGTCGTTCACCGCCGTCCTGACGGGGTTCCTGTTGCTCGTCACCGCCTACGCGCTCCGGAAACGCTTCGAGGCGGGGTGGTACCTCGCACTGGTGTTGCTGCCGCTGTCGGCGCTCCAGGGCGTGTTGCTCGTCAGCGCGCTCTCCGTCCCGCTGGTCGTGCTCTCGCTCGTGGCGATACCGGGCGTCTACGTCAACCGGTCGGCGTTCGACCGCGAGGAGTGGCTGTCGACCAGCCAGCAGGCCGCGCTCGGTGCGCTCGTCGGTAGTCTCGCCTACGGGACCGCCGGCGCGTGGTTCCTCCGCGAGGAGTTCTCTGAGGGTGCCATCACCGCCCCCGTCGACGCGCTGTACTTCGCCGTCGTCACCGCCAGCACCGTCGGCTACGGCGACGTCATCCCCACGACGTCGACGGTCGCTCGCCTGTTCACGCTGACGTACCTCGTCGTCGGCATCGCCAGTTTCACCGCCGCGCTGGGGACCCTGCTCGGTCCCGCCATCGAAGCCCGCTTCGCAAGTGCCCTCGGAACCATGACCGACTCATCACTCGAACTGCTGGACGACCACGTCATCGTGGTCGGCTTCAGCGACCTGACCGAACCCATCGTATCGGAGCTCGACCGCGAGGACGTCCCGTTCGTCGTCATCACGCGCCACCCCGAGCGCGCCACCGTGCTCCGCGACCGGGGCATCGACGTCTACACCGGCGACCCGAGCAGCGAAGCACCCCTCCACGCCGTCGGCATCGAGCGCGCCCAGTCGCTCATCGCCGCGACCGAGGACGACGCGCAGGACGCGCTCGCAATCCTCACGGCCCGAGAGCTCAACCCCGAGGTCCGCATCGTCGCGGCGGCGACCGACGCCGACAACCAGCGAAAGCTCAAACGGGCCGGCGCGGACACCGTCATCAGCCCCTCGGTGCTGGGGGGCCACCTCCTCGCGCTCTCGGCGTCGGGCGGGGACGCCGAACAGATCGCCGCCCGCGTCCTCCGGGAGTGAGTCCGGGCCGCGAACGGCCCCGACCGTTCTGACCCGCCCTCGGCCTGACCTGCCCTCGGTCTGCGCCGCCCTCTCTCTGCGACGGCTCCGTCCCGTGCCACTCGATTCCGCGACACTTCCGTCGGTCACGCGCCGCAGACGCGCGACCCGTGTTCGACTTCGAGGACGGCGTCGACGACCATCGCCAGGCCCGTCGAGTAGTCGTCGGTGCTGCCGACGGTGCGGACGGTCCGCCACCGACCCGAGCGTTCTCGGCGCACCTCCACGACGTAGCGCGCCTCCTCGGCGTTCGCGTAGGGGACCATCGCCACCTCGACCGCCCCGGCGGTCCGGACCAACCTGAGTTCGACTCGCCCGCCCGACCCACGCAGCGTCAACGCCTCCCACCGGAACTCCATACCGTCGGTCGCCCGACCGTGAGTATCAATCGTGGGGGACGTACCGTCCGTTCGACAGGTGCAACGGTCCGCAACAGTGCGTCCGAGGACCGCCGCCTCCGCGTGAAACAGTGTCCGCGTCCGGGTCAGAACCGGAAGTTCCGGTCGACGATGACCACGTCGGTGTCCAGGCTCCGGACCCGCTCGAACGTCGGGCGGGTGATGAACCGGGAGGCCGCAGAGCGGTCCTGGCTCGCGCCCATGATGACGAGGTCGTAGCTCCGGGCGTTCACCGCGAGGAAGTCGGCGATGTCCGCCCGCGAGATGCGGGTCTCGACGGCGGCGTTCGCCGTCTCGACGAGGTCCCGGAGCATCGTCTCGGCGTGGCGACGGCTCTCCTCGCTCTCGATGCAGTGACAGACCGCGACCCGGCCGGTCCGCCCCGAGAGGCGGGCCGCGAAGTCGAGCATCTCGTGGGCGACGTCGCCGGCCTTCCGGACGGGAACCATCACGTGTTTCCAGCGGGTCCGGCCGTCACACGAACGGTGGACGAGGACGTCGACCTCGCCGCGGAACAGTTCGCGGACGAACGGCGAGAGCGACCCGCGATGGGTCTCGTAGGGCGCGGCGATGAGGTCGCAGTTCGTGTTCCGGGCGGTCTGGAGAACCGTCGTCGCCGCGTTCGGCCCCTCGCTCGCGACGACCACCTCACAGGGGACGCCCACCTCGGTCCGGATGGCGGCGGCGCGCGCTTCGAGGTCGGTGGCGGCGCGGGCGGCCGCGCGCTCCTCGGCCCGACCGGCGTCGTCGGCCGACCGTCCGCGCTGGCCGCCGTCGGTCGCCACGTCGTCGCCCTGGGTGGTCTCGACCTCGCGTTCGGCGTCTGCGACCGCCGCGTCGCCCACGAGGTCCAGGAGGACGACCTTCCCGGCGTCGTGGGCCGCCGCGAGACGCGCGCCCAGCATCGCCGTCGCTACCGGTTCGTCCCCTCGCCACGGGACGAGCACGTGGTCGTCGCCTTTCGTCGACTGGTAGAGGTAGCGTGCGCGTTCGCTGTACACCTGCCGCCGCCAGAAGACGAACACGAGCGCGACGACGCCCGAGGCGACGGCGATGTTCAGCACGTACAGCACTCGTGACCCCGGCACGCCGTCGGTGACCAACACCAGCAGCGCCGAGGAGAACGCCGGTGGAACCTCCACGTCGAGCGCCCACGCCGACGCCCCGGTGAGGAAGACGGCCAGAGCGGCGCTCCCGGCGTGGACGACCGTCCCGTCGGGCGCGTACACTAGCGCCCCGATACGGAACGCGACCAGTCCACAGACCGCCCCGAGCGTCAGGCCGACGACGAACTGCACCGGCGAGGAGTACCGGCCCGTCGGGTCGGCGAACAGCATGTACGTCGCCGCCGCCAGCGGCGGGAACAGCAGGAACGAGAACGCCGGCACTACGTTCGAGACGGCGGTGACCAGCGCCACCACCAGCGGGACGAGCACCAGCGCCGAGACGTGGACGAGGTTCCGCGTCGTCTCCAGCCACACCCGAAGCTCTCGCAACTCGCGGCGCTCCCGTCGTCGAACGCGTCGCAGGAGGTCGCGAACCCGGTCACCGCGCATACGCAGAGTGCGACGGCCACCGTGTATTGCTGTTTCGCTCCCCGGAGCGAGGTCACGACCCGAAAGCGTATACCGGTCGACAGAATCGTCGGGAGTATGGTCCGTGCCCTCCACGCACTGCTCGTCTGTTGTGTCCTGCTCGCCGGTTGTACGTCGGGGGTCGGCGACGCGCCCGCGTCCGCCGGGTCCGAAAACGACGGCTACACCGTCGCCCCCGGCGAGCGCGTCTCGGTGTCGTTCGCCTTCGAGGACGTCCGCGAACTACACGCCGAAGGCACGAACGTCTCGTCGTGGCCCGGCGAGTGGGACGCCGTGACCGTCGAGGCGGCGTCGCTCTCGCCGTCGCCGTCGGCCGGCGTCGACACGCTCCCGCCGTACCACCTCTGGGACACCCCGACCGACGTGGACGCGACGTTCGCGTTCACCGCGAGCGAGTCGGCTCCTCCCGGCGAGTACACCTTCGACGTCACCGCGTGGGACGACGGGAACCACAGCCACGAGAACGGCACGACCGAGTCGGTCACGATTCGCGTCGTCGGGAACGAGAGCGGCTGAGGAGAGCGAAACGAGCGTCCCGACCGAACGGTGTGACCGCTTACAGTTCGGTCGTCGCCGTCAGCGCGATGCCGATGGCGCGTTCGACGTTGTCCTTCGCCTTCTCGGGCAGTTCCTCGCCCTCGGTCTCGCCCTTCTGGGTCCCCTCGACGAGGTTCCCGTCGACGGTGCAGATGGCTCCCGCGCGCAGACCCTTCCGGCGAGCGAGCGTGAACACGGTCGCCGCCTCCATCTCGACGCTCAGGATGCCCCCGTCCTCCCACGCCTTCACGTACTCGTCGGTCTCGGCGTAGTAGGCGTCGTCGGAGGCGATGGGGCCGACGTGCACGTCCTCACCGTTCGCCTCGGCGGCGTCGACCAGGTTCGTCAGCACGTCGTAGTCCGGGACGGCCGGGAACTCGACGGACTCGTACCGTTTCGAGGTGCCCTCGTTCTTCGCCGCGCCGGTGGCGACGACCATGTCGCCGATCTCGATGTCGGACTGGAGCGCGCCGGTCGTGCCGACGCGGATGAACGTCTCGCACCCGATACGCGACAGTTCCTCGACGGCGATGGCCGCGGAGGGACAGCCGATACCGGTCGAGCAGATGGTGAGTTCGCGACCCTCGAACTCGGCGTTGACGAGTTTGTACTCGCGGTTCTCCGCGACGGTCTCGACGTTCTCGCAGTGACCCGCGATGCGGTCGACGCGACCCGGGTCGCCGGGGATGAGCGCGATGTCGGTCACGTCGCCCTCCTCGGCGAGGATGTGGGGCTGTTTGGCCATGGTCGCCCCTTTTCGGCCGGCGGGAAAAGTACGCCGGGTTCCGTCCGAACGCTCCGTTCCCGTCCGAACGTCCCGTCTCCGACCGCGACACTCAGCGCACGCGGTCCCGAGCGAACAGGTCGACCAGCCGCGGCACCTCGGCCGGGGAGTCGAGCACGTGGGTCGCACGGTCGTCCTCGCTCCCGACCAGCACCGTCTCGTACCCCAGGTCGAGCGCGGGTTCGAGGTCGCCCTCGACGCTGTCGCCGACGACGACGTACCGGTCCGTGGGGAGCGTGTCGGCCGCGAGTCGGAGCAACGCCGGGTCGGGTTTGAACGCCCGCGCCTCGACGGGGGAGACGACGAGGTCGACCGCCCCGGAGAGCCCCGCCCGGTCCAGTTTCCGCCGCTGGACGGGACCGTGACCGCCGGTGACGACGCCCACCGGCGCGTCGCGACCGAGCGTGGTGAGCGTCTCCCGAACCCCGTCGGGGACGGCCATCGCGTCGAGTTCCGTCCGGAGGAGCGTCCGGGTGAATCGCTCGGGGGTGACCGACAGGTCGTGGGTGTCGACGAGGTGCCGCGTCGCCGCGAGAAACGGGTCGTGGTGGAACGCGGTGGAGTGCTCGCGGATGGCCGTCCCGAACGTCGAGAGCAGGTCGTCGTCGTCGTCGGTCGCGACGCCACACGCTCGACACGTCGCGGCGAAGATGCCGGCTGGCTCCGGGTCGTAGGTGACGAGCGTCTCGTCGAGGTCGAACAGGAACCCCAGCGGTGCGGTCGACACGGGTGTCAACCGTAGCGCTGGAGCAGTTCGCGCTCCTCGGCGATGAGTTCGCCGACGCCGTGGGTCATGATGCCCTTCCCGAGGGCGGTGGCGACGTAGTACGAGTAGAGTCCGTCCGCGCCGCGCTCGCGGCGCTTTCGGTTGGCGACCAGTCCCACCTCGACGAGACGGTCGAGGTGGTAGTGCAGTCGGTTCGAGGGGACGTCGAGCGACTCGGCGAGGTAGCTGGCGCTCGTCTCGCCCTCGCGGAGCAACTCCGCGAGCACGCGGTAGCGCGTCTCGTCGCCGATAGCGCGCTGCATGTCGAGGTACTCCGAGAGGCTCAGCACACTCTCGGGCGGGAGTTCGGGCGCGTCGTACCGTTCGGCTCTGGACATGGTGGTCGACACGGTAGACCGTATCTACTGCGTTCTACCCGCGCCGGCGGTTTAAGGGTTCTTGAGTCAACGAACGCTGAAACGGCCGGCATTCTTATACTGGCGTGGGCGAGAGCTGCGGACGAATGCGCCAGCGACTCCTCGACGGTCTCGCCCCGACCCGCTACCGCCGCTTTCTCGTCTACGTCATGGGACCGTACAAACACCACGTCGAGGAGAACGCCGAGGCGTTCGCGTTCCTCGAACGCGTCCGCGACGGCCTGCGCGACGAGGGGTTCAACGCCTTCCTGGCGACGGACGTCGACGTCCCGCTCGACGAGATGGACGCCGGCACCCAGAGCGTCGCGTTCGCCCGTGCGAGCAACGTCGTGCTGTTCGTCGTCCGCCTCGACGCGGACAACCTCGGTGTGGGCATCGAGGTCGGCGCGGTGCTCGAAGACCGGTCGCTCGCGACGCCCGAGCGGGTGCTGTTCTGTCACGAGACGGGCGTCCGGAGCGCGATGATCCGTGCGGTCGCCGACCGCTGGGACGCGACGGTCCGGACGTTCGACGACGAGGGCGACCTCCTCGACGAGTGTCGGCTGTTCGTCCGGGACGTGATGCGCCGGGAGACGACCGGCGACCTGCCGTTCCCGCCCTCAGGCGAACAGGAACGAGAACAGCGGGACGAACAGGAGTAACGCGGCGACGAAGACGGCGACCGAGAGCGCCCACGAGCGCCGGACCGTCGCGCCGACGGTCCGCTTCCCGCCGCCGTAGCGCGGCAGGACGACGAACGCGAAGAACGCGTAGAGGAACCCGCCGGTCACGAGACCGCTCAGGACGTGCGGGAGCACCGGGACGTCGGCGACGAGCGCACCTGCAGGGAGCACCGCGTCGAGGACGAGCGCGACGACGGCGTAGAGGACGCCCGCGAAGATGCCGGCGATGTAGTGGACGGAGCGGGCCTGCGCCGCGTCGAGTCTGGTGGGCGGCTGGCCGTAGAGGACGCTCGCGGCGACGAGCGGCGGGGTCGTCCCCTCTTCCAGTCTGCTCATCGGGACGTCCATCACGAGCGCGGCGAAGAACCCCCCGAGCATGGCGACGGGGACCCAGAGCACGGGTTCGATGACGAGCGCTACGGGTGCGAGTGGAGCAGGTGACATGAGTCAGGCGAGTGCGGAGAGCGGCGCGTCGGAGAGGGAGACGAGCGGTGCGAGCGAGGCGAGCGAGGTGGTCGCGGTCCCTCCGAACGCGGCCGCGGCGGGCTGGGCCGGCGAGATGCTGAACAGGACGACGTTGTGGACGCCGGGGCCGAGACCGACCGCGGCGACGAGCGCGAGCAACAGGAACCCCTCGGTAGGCTCCTCCTCGACGTAGCTCGCGACGAACACGACGACGGCCATCGCGAGCGCGAGCTTCAACAGCACGAACAGCCAGGCGGTCCCGAGGAGCGACTCGGTCGGGAGCCCCTCGCCCAGCGAGATGATGGCGGCCGACAGCGGCGTCTGCTCGCCGAACCCGAGCTGGTCGATGCCGACGGCCGTCGAGACGCCGTCGAGCGTGTGGGCGAACACGACGAGTGCGCCCGCGGAGCCGGTGATGCGCGTCGCGTCGGGGGCGACCCGACCGAGGACCACCCACGCGAGCGCGGCGACGACGGCGGCGACGAGAACGCCGATGCCGGGCCAGAGGATGTGCAGGCCGGTGCTCGTGACGGCGACGACGAGCGCGAACCCGAGGACCGCGAGCAACAGCCCCGACCCGGCGACCACCAGCACCATCGCGGCGAACTCCGGCCCGCCGGTGAGCGAGGCGAGTCCCCAGACGAACCCGAGGATGGCGAAGACGCTCAGGTAGACGATGGGCGAACTGAACAACGGTGCGATCGCGTCGGGGACGGCGTCGACCTGGTACAGCGCGTAGAGGCCGGCCCCGACGACCATCCACGGTGTCAGCGCGATGACGGTCGTCTCCCGGACGGCCGGCCGTGCCAACCCGAGCGAGAGCAGGGCCAGCGCCACCCCGCCGGCGACGACCAGCAGGTACGGCAGCGAGGGGAGCGCGAACCCCGACGGCAAGAGCTGGAGCATACCTCACCGTCTGTGGACTCCCTCGAAAGGTTTGCTAATCGTTTTGCACCCCGAGTCGCTGGTGGGGGTATGAACTACGACGAGTTCGCCGCCAGCATCGACCACACCGTTCTCGGTCCGGAGACGACGCTCGCCGACGTCCAGTCGGTCGTCGACGACGCCGAGGAGTACGGCATGAACGTCTGCATCCCGCCGTGTTTCCTCCCCGACGTCGACACCGACGTCACCGTCGCCACCGTCGTCGGCTTCCCCCACGGGCAGAACGCCCCCGTCGCCAAACGCGAGGAGGCCGAGCAGGCCTGGCGCGACGGCGCGGACGAACTGGACATGGTCGTCAACGTCGGCCGGTTGAAGGCGGGCGACGACGACGCCGTTCGCGACGACATCGAGGAGGTCGTCGCCTCGACACCGTGTCCGGTGAAGGTCATCATCGAGACGGCGCTGCTCACCGACGAGGAGAAACACCGCGCGTGTCGGGCGGCCGCGGACGCCGACGCCGCGATGGTCAAGACCTCCACCGGCTTCGCCGACGGCGGCGCGACCATCGCGGACGTCGAACTGATGAGCGAGTACCTCCCCGTGAAGGCGTCGGGCGGCGTCGGCGACTACGAGGAGGCGATGGCGATGCACGAGGCGGGCGCGGTCCGTATCGGTGCCTCGTCGGGCGTCGACATCGTCTCGGGCCACCCCGACGCCTGAGACGGTCACGCCTCACGCCGACTCCAGCGCGTAGAGTCGGTAGGTCTTCTCGTCGCGTGCGATGGAGAACACCGCGCCCTCCGCGACGGCGACGCCCCCGACGGCTCGTCCGAACGTCGAGTGTGTCCACCGCCGGTCGCCGGTGTCGAGGTCGTAGGCCGCGACGCGCTCGTCCTCTCCAACGTAGAGCGTGTCACCGGCGGCAGCCGGCGGCGCGAACACGCCCGCTTCCGACCGCCACACTTCGCCCCCGTCGGCCGTCGAGAGCGCGGTGATGCTCCCCTGGTTGCAGACGACGACGAGGTCCCGTGTGACCACGAGGTCTGTGTCGGTGGTGGGGCCGTCTTCGAACGCCCAGTGGTCGGTCCCGGCGTGGACGCCGGTGTTGAGACGACGCGTGCTGCCGCCGAAGCTCCCGACGAACGCCGTTCGGTTCCGACCCATGGCGACCGACTGGACCTTCGACCCGACCTTGCGTCGCCACCGACCTTGCAACTCCCCGTCGGTCGTCCCGTCGCCGTCGACGGCGTACACCTCACCGCCTTGGGTGCCGACGTAGAGTGTCGGGAGGTCGCTCGTGAGCGTCGTCACCGGCCCGAACACCTCCCCCGACCACTGCTCGTCGCCGGTCTCGGGGGCGACTGCGATCACAGTTCCGTCGTGACAGCCGACGTAGAGGTGGCGGTCATCGTGGGAGGTGACGGGAGCGACGTAGCTCTCTCGGGGCAGGTCCCGTCGCCACCGCTCGCTCCCGTCGGCGAGCGATAGCGCGAGCAGCGTTTCTCGCGCCGGAACGTACAGGGTGTCGTCGACGACGGTAGGGGCGGGCGGCCAACTGCCAGGGTCGAGGTCCACCGACCACACCTCGTCTCCGGTACCGAGGTCGTAGGCGGTTAGTGACCCCGTCGCGGGGACGACTACCCGTCCCTCCGCTACTATCGGTCGTCCCGAGGGGTGGTCGACGTACGTCCCCCACCGTTCTCGCACTTCGTCTCGGGGTGCGAGTGCGTCCGGCGCGTAGCCGGTCGACTGGCGATCGTGTGCACCCATTCGCCACTCGGTATCGGTCGCGGTCCCCGGGTCGTGAGCGACTGTCGGCCCCTGGTCGGTCATCCCGGAGCAGCCCGCGAACGCGACCGACGACCCGCCGACCGCGGCGAGGACCTGTCGTCTGGAGGGCATCTGTCGAACCGAACGAGTCCGCCGGCATAGCTCTTGTCGTCGAACTGTCGGGTGAAACGAACGCTGTGCGCCCCGGACCCGGAACGTGCCGTTTTTCCCCGCGCGGGTCGCATCACCGCTAAGATGGCCCGCTACCACATCGAGACCTACGGCTGTACCGCCAACCGTGGGGAGAGCCGCCACATCGAGGCGGCGCTGCGCGACGGCGGTCACCACCGCGCGCCCGGCCCCGAGGAGGCCGACGTCGCCATCCTCAACACCTGCACGGTGGTCGAGAAGACCGAGCGCAACATGCTGACGCGGGCCAAAGAACTCGAAGGCGTCACCGACGACCTCATCGTCACCGGCTGTATGGCGCTCGCTCAGGGCAACGAGTTCCGCGAGGCCGGCGTCGACGCGCAGGTCGTCCACTGGGACGACGTGCCCAGCGCCGCGCTCAACGGCGAGTGCCCGACGCTGACGCCCGACACCGAACCCGTCCTCGACGGCGTCGTCGGCATCCTCCCCATCGCTCGCGGCTGTATGAGCGACTGCTCGTACTGCATCACGAAGCAGGCGACCGGCAAGATAGACAGCCCGAGCGTCGAGGAGAACGTCGAGAAGGCTCGCGCGCTCGTCCACGCGGGCGCGAAGGAGATTCGCGTCACGGGCCAGGACACGGGCGTCTACGGCTGGGACACGGGCGAACGCAAGCTCCACACGCTGCTCGACCGCATCTGCGACATCGAGGGCGAGTTCCGGGTGCGGGTCGGGATGGCGAACCCGAAGGGCGTCCACGGCATCCGCGAGGAACTCGCGGAGGTGTTCGCCGACAACGAGAAGTTGTACAACTTCCTGCACATCCCCGTCCAGTCGGGGAGCGACGACGTGCTCGGCGACATGCGTCGCCAACACCAGGTCCGGGAGTTCGAGGAGGTCGTCGAGACGTTCGACGAGGCGCTCGACCACTGGACCTGCTCGACGGACTTCATCGTCGGCTTCCCGACCGAGACCGACGAAGACCACCGCCAGAGCCTCGACCTGTTCGAGCGCGTCCGTCCCGAGAAGGTCAACGTGACGCGCTTCTCGAAGCGCCCCGGCACCGACGCGGCGAACATGAAAGGGCTCGGCGGGACGCTCAAGAAGGAACGCTCGAAGGAGATGGTCGAGTTGAAGATGGGAATCGTCCGCGAGGCCCACGAGGCGATGGTCGGCGAGCGCCACGAGGTGCTCTGTGTCGAGCAGGGGACCGGCGACTCGGTGAAGTGCTACGACGAGGCCTACCGGCAGGTCATCGTCACGAACGCAGAGGAACGCGGCGTCGAACCGGGCGACTTCCTCGACGTCGAGGTGACCCGCGCGGAGTCGGTGTACTGCTTCGGCGACCCCCTGTGACGGCCGCGGGTCTCCTGTCTCTCTCGACGTGGCCGGTGCCGACAGCCTCCGAGAGCATCGCTCATCGTTCGGTGAGACGGGCGTCGATTCGCGGCGCTCAATCGAGACGCTACACGACGTGTGTGAAAACGTCTACCGTGTGAACACTCCGGTAAAGCGGTCGTTTCATCCAACCGAAAGCCCATCCTCCGTGTGCCGAAAGGACGACCGATGAGTCCCCAACGACGCGACGTGCTGACGTACGGTGGAGTCGCCCTCGCGACCGCACTGGCCGGCTGTTCGAACGACGGCGACGCCGACGCGGACGACCCGACCGACACCCCCGCCGGGAACGGCACCGACTCTCCCACGCCGTCCGGGAACATGCCCTCCCTGGCCGACTTCGAGACGACGGCGCTCGGCGAGGAGCTGTCGGCCGAGGACGTCTCGGTCACGCTCGACGAACCGAGCGTCCGGTCCTCGATGCTGTACGAGACGGGCGAGGGTGACCGGTCGGAGTACGGTCTCAAAGCCTCCAGTGGGACCTACTATCTGCTCGCCACCGTCGAGGCGGGCGAGGGCGGTCCGACTCCAGAGTCGTTCATGCTCGTCACCGAGTCGAACGGCAACTACCTGTCGGCGGACCCGGTGAGCGGGAACCCGCTTCGCGAGCGCGGTGAGCGCTACGACCCCGAGAACGGCGCTACCAGCGGTTGGGTCGCGTTCCCGGCCGTCGGCGGCGTCGACTACTCGAACGCGGCCGTCGTCGTCGACGGCACCGAATCTGGCTGGGAACTCGACTCCGAGACGCTCTCGGCGCTCTCGAACCCCGTCCCGTCGTTCTCGCTCGACGGCGTCGACGCACCGGCGTCCGTCGCTCCCGGGTCGGAGTTCGACCTCACCGTGCGGTTCTCGAACGACGGCGAGACCGCCGGGACCGCCCGAGGGGTCGTCTGGTGGTCCGCACCCAACCGGCCGATGCGACCGTTCGCCGTCGACGTCGCCGCCGGCGAGACGGGCGAGCACACCGAACGGTTCACCGCGTCGAGTTCGGGCGGCGAGTCGACCTACGTCGTCCAGACGGTCGCCGGCAACGCGGAGGTGACCGTCACCGTCGGCGACGGCGGTAACTCGTCGAACGGGTCCGAGAACGGTTCGTAACCCGAATCGAACGGGGCACCCTCGGTGCTCCGTCGTCCGAAACGTCTGTGAGACGGTTCGCCCCGAGCGACTGCGAGCGACTCAGCGCCGGTCGGCGTCGGGTCGCTGTCGGCCCCGGTCGGCCGCGGGGATGCGGTCGTCGTCGTCTTCCTTCCACTCGCCGAGTTCGCGGGGGTCGAGGTGGACGAACACGTCGTCGACCTCGTCGATGGCTCGTATCTCCCTGACGACGTCGGTCTCGATGTCGTGTGCCTCCCGAACCGTCCGGTCGCCCTCGATTTCGAGGTGGAGGCTCACGTCTATCTCCGGACCGACGTGATGGGCGACGACGTCGTGGACGCCGTGGACGTCCGGGTGGGTGAGTGCCCGTTCGACGATGTCGGCGCGGAGGTCGGCGTCGGGCGCACCGCCGACGAGGTACCGAACGTTGTCCCGGCCGATCTCGAACCCCGTGTAGAGGATGCCCAGCGCGACGACACCCCCCGCCAGCGGGTCGAGGACGGGGAAGCCGAGTGCGGCCCCCGCCACCCCGGCGAGTGCGGCCCCCGCGGTGAGGATGTCCGCGCGGTTGTCGAGCGCGGTCGCCCGGAGTGCGGGTGAGTTGTGGCGGTCGGCGACCCGCGCACAGTAGCGATAGAGGAGGTACTTGACGGCCGCACTCCCCGCGAGGACGCCCGCCGCGAGGAGGCCAGCGGTCCCGTCGCTTCCCCCGGCGAGCACCGACTGGACCGCCTGCCACAGCACGCCGATCCCGGCGACGGAGATGCCGATGGCGACGACCAGCGAGACGAACGGTTCGATGCGCTCGTGGCCGTGGGGGTGCGTGTCGTCGGCCGGTTGGGTCGTCAGGTAGAGTCCCCCGACGACGACGAGGCTGTACGCCGTATCCGAGAGGCTGTTGACGGCCTCGCCGCCGACGGCGAGACTGCCGGTGTAGAGGTAGACCGCGCCCTTCGCGAGCGCCAGTACGAGGTTGACACCCAGGACGAGCAAACCGACCCGTCTGAGCGCCGTGACGCGGTCCATGTCGCCTCGTTAGACACTCCGACGTAAAGACGCTGTGGGCTGTACCCCTCGAACGTGGGCGTTAGACGCGTCGAAACTTCGGTTCGAGGGTCGACGGCGTCACCGAACCCGGACGGCTCCGGACTCCCCGACGACGGCGTCGTCTTGCTCCGCGAACGCCTCGTGCAGACGGTCGTACGTGTCCTCGATGGCCTCGACGATGACCTTCGTCCCGGCGACGACGGGCATGAAGTTCGTGTCGCCGCCCCATCGCGGGACGACGTGGGTGTGGATGTGGTCGCCGATGGAGCCGCCTGCCGGCCCCCCGAGGTTGAGCCCCGCGTTGAACGCCTGCGGGGAGAGGGCCGTCTCCAGGGCGTCGAACGTCCGCTGTTTCAGCCGGGCGTGGTCGAGCAGCACCGCGTCGGAGAGGTCGCGGTAGTCGCCGCCGTGGTCGTAGGGGATGACCATCGCGTGTCCGGGGTTGTACGGGTAGTTGTTCAGCAGCACGTATGCGTGGTCGCTCCGGGCGACGATGCGGTGCTCGCGGTCGGCCTCCCGGTCGGGGAGCACGCAGAACACGCAGTCGTCGTCGGGGACGCCGCCGTCGTCGGAGTCGCGCTCGACCCACTCGATTCGCCACGGTGCGAACAGCTGGTCCATACTGTGTCGGCCTCTTTGGGGCATCCTAAGGGTGTCTGTTGGCGTCGCCGAGTGCCCTGCCCCCCGTTTAGCTGTTGTGGCCCACAACGTCGATATCGGCGTGAAACGGTCGGAAAAACAGTTGTGAACGGTTCTGGGCCGAACACGCGTTCGAGGCCGAAAATCGCACGACGGGGGGCGAATTTCACCCTGAACAGCTCCCAACGGTTTACCCCCTTTATACCTTCGTACTCGGTAGCGGTGAGCGATGGCAGCGACACAGAACAGTCGGAACGACATGACTGAGGAGTGCCCCGAGTGCACCCAGGAGACGGCCCACTCCGTCTCGCTCCAGATCCGCACCGAGAGCACGAAGTCGGAGAACGCACAGTTCTCGCGCGAGCCCTACCGCGTCACCACCTGTCTGGTCTGTGGGCACGAACGCGCGCTGCGGATGAACAACGCGTAACGGCCCTCTTTCTGTTGCTCTTCTCCAGTCCCGAGCGACCGCACTCGACCGTCCCTCCCCGCTCGTCGCACACCACCCGTCGTTCGTTACTCGTCGTGCACCGCTCGTCACCCACGTCACGACGACTCGCCGACTCCACGCTCGACGCCGCGAGTAGCCGAGGGTTCACGTACCGAGACGCGGTCAGCGTCGTGGTGGACTGACTCGCCACGGCGCGTCCCGCGGGCGTGAGCCCGGACGGCGACGACGGCCGGCACCGTCGCTCGCCGAGTGCGACGCAGCGCGACGTGGGCGGGGTGGTCGTCTCGACGACTACCGGACCGATGGCGTCGCCTGTTCGCCACGCCACCGTCCAGAACCGAGGAGGAGGGCCGCTATCGCGAGCGCGTCGTCACTTCACAGCCGTCCTCGGTGACGATGACGGTGTGTTCTTTCTGGCTCACCAGACAGCCCTCCGCCTCCTGGAGGACGGGGTAGCCGTGGACGATGCCCTGCTGTTTCAGTCGCCGGAGCGCCATCGACGCGCGGTCGGCGTCGAGCCAGCGGGTCGCGAACGGGAGCGTCCGGAACTCCTCGGTCACCTGGTCGACGACCTGTCGTGCCTGTCGGTTGCGGACGCTCCGCTCGTGTTCGAGCGCGAAGATCTCCTCGGTCGACCCCTCACCGACCTTCCCGCTGCCGTCGGTCGCGAACGGTTCGATGGCGACGACGTCGCCCGCTTCGAGTTCGACGCCGGTGTCGACCGCGCGGTTCGGGATGTTCGGCGGGATGTGCTGTTGCCAGTGGCCGAGGCCGTGCCCGGTGAGGTTGACGACCGGGTTGAACCCGTAGCCGTCGATGGTCTCCTCGATGGCTGCGCCGATTTCGCCGGTGTGGACGCCCGGTTCGACCAGGTCGAGGGCTGCCGCCAGCGCCTCCTCGCTCGCCTCGGCGAGGTCGTCGTTGCCCGAGAGGTCGACGGTGATGGCGGTGTCCGCCAGCCAGCCGTCGACGTGGACGCCGATGTCGAGGTTCACCATCTCCTCGCCGAACTCGGTCGGGTCGTCGACGCCGGGGGTCGCGTGGGCGGCCTCGTGGTCGACACTGATGTTCACCGGGAACGCCGGCTTGCCGCCGAGTTCCCGGATTCGGTTCTCGGCCCACTCGGCGACTTCGAGGTGGGTGACACCCACGTCGACGCGCTCGGCGGCCTCGTCGCGTACTTCCGCGAGAATCTCGCCCGCCTCGCGGTGTTTCTCGTACTGCTCCGTCGTGAGGTCGACGCTCATACTCCGCGTACCCCGGTGCGAGTGAAAGAGGTTGTGCTGTCCGTGAGCACCACCACGTGCGACGGTTTGTCGAACGAGCGTCTATATAGTTCACTTAGAAAGGCACCATCCCGTCGAGCTCATCCCGCTCGTCGACCGCGGCGGACGGGCGGGCAGCGCTCGACACGACCGGCGAGGACGGGCGCTACCGACTCGTCGTGGTTCGGTCGTCTCGCGACTGACGCGCTCGGCTTCGGGGTACGAGACCGGACGGCTCCATCACTCCGTGTCTTCGCTCGCGTGTCGGCCGGTCTGCATCGCATCGGAGTTGAACGCGCTCCCGGCCCGCCCCTCGGCGTCCATCACGACGACGCCCGCGCTGCTCTCGGTGATGTCTTCGAACTCCTCGATGGCGAGTTCCGCGGCCGACTGCGCGTCTCGGCCGAGTTCGAGGTGGTCGACCGCTCGTCGGGCCAGCGTGACCCGGACGATGTCCTCGCCCGCACCGGTCGCGCTCGCGCCGCCGGCGTGCGTACAGAAGAAGCCCGACCCGACCTGCGGGACGTCCCCGACTCGACCAGCGAGCGCCCGCCAGCGCCCACCCGTCGAGGTGAGCGCCGCGACGGTCTCGCCGTCGGTCGCGACCGCACCGACGGTGTCGGACTCGTGGTGGGCGTCGCTCCCGTCGGTCGACTCTGTCCCATCACCCGACGAGTCACCCTCCGGCGCGCCCCCGAAGTCGTCGCGGAGCCACTCCAGTTGGGCCCGGATGTCGTCGCGAGCGGGTGGTTCCTCGTCGGCCCACTGTTCGCGAGTGCGCTCGCTCCAGAGGTCGGCGTCGACCGCGACGTCGTAGGCGTCGGCGAGGTCGACGGCGTGGACGCCCGAGAGACAGACGTGGGGCGTCTCCTCCAGCACGAGACGGGCGACCTCGCTGGCGTGTTCGACGCCGGGCATCGAACTGGCCGCGCCGACGCGACGGTCGCTCGTCATCACGCCGGCGTCCGTCCGGACGACGCCGTCGGACTGGACCGACCCGCCGACCCCGGCGTTGAACCGGGGCGACGATTCGAGGACGCGGACCGTCTCGACGACCGCGTCCAGTGGCGTCTGTTCGTCCCGGCCCGCCGCGACCGCCTCGTCCAGCACCGCCTGTCTCGGCTCCGGGTCCTCGATGGCGCTCCCCGCGCCGCCGTGTGCGATGACGTACATGGCTGGTGTGGCGTTGGGAGCCCCTTAACTCCGGGCGACTCGGTACTCGCCCCCGAAACGCCGCCGTTCGTCGGCCCGTTTCTCCCGCAACTACCACGGTAGTATGACTGTCCTACCGACGAGACAGCCGCCCCATAGCTAACCCCATCGTCGTTGCGCTCTCGCACGAATGCCAGGAAACGAAGGGCACAGTCGGCGGAGCTTCCTCAAACTCGCGGGGGTGAGCGTCGCGGCCGCGGGCGTGGGTGCGGGGAGTACGTACGAAGCGTTCGCCGCTCCCGGCGAGACGCAGAACGGGTGGACACAGTACGAGAGTCCGACCAGCAAGACGCTGCTCGGCGTCGTCCAGACCACCGAAGGACCGTACGCCGTCGGCGGTTCTGGCGACGTCCTCGCACGCCGGCCCGACGGGTGGGAACTCGTCCTCGACCGCGGCCCGACGGTCCAGTCGAACGGCCTGCGCGCCGTCGGCGTCACCGACGACGGCCGCAACGTCTGGTTCTCGGGTGGCTCGGGCGTCGTCGGCCAGTACGACGTCGTCGACGAGCGCCTCACCGACTACTCCGCGCCGGGCGGGAAGACCTCGACGTGGGAGGGCATCGCCGTCACCGGGTCGGCCGGCAGCGAGACCGTCCACCTCACCAACGGCTCCGGGGAGTACCTCAAAGGGACGAAGAACGCCCAGGGCGGCGTCGACTGGGACACCGCCATCAAGCCCGGAGGCGGGTCGACCGCAACCGCGGTCTCCTTTATCGACGGGACGACGGGCTACATCTGTGACACCAACGGGAAGGTGTACGAGACGACCGACGGTGGCGACTCCTGGTCGACCATCGGCATCGGCTCCGGTGGGGCCGGCGTCGCGCTCTACGACATCGCGCCGGTCTCGCCGAGTCTCGTCTTCGTCAGCGGCGGGAACGGCTACATCTACCGCTACGACGGCACGCGCTGGACGCCCGAGAAGCCGGGCACGAACGCCATCTACTCCGTCGACCACGACGGGGCGACCGGTCTCGCTTCGGGGTCGGGGGGCGTCGTCTACGAGTACGGTGCGGACGGCTGGTCGGAGGTCCAGACGCCGACGACGAAGGCGTTCCGTGGGTGCGCACTCGACACGTCGGGGGCGTTCCCCGACGTCGCCGTCGGCTCCTCGGGGTCGGTCGTCGAGCGCGGCGACTACACGAAGCCGCTCCCGAACACGCTCGCCATCTCCACGACGAGCACGGAGGAGACGGGCTACCGCCTCGTCGTCGACGGTGCGGTCGAGCAGGGCGCGGACGTCGAGAGCGCCGACGCGCTCACGAGCAACCTCGGCACGCCCGACGTGGTGACCGGCACCGTCGGCGGCACCGACGCCACCGACACCTACAGCTACTCCGGGGAGGTACTCGACTTCGAGATAACGAGCGGCGCGCCCGCGAACGTCGACCTGACGCTGAACGGGTCGCCGACCGAGATCAAAGAACTCCGCGACCGCCCGTGGCGCGAAGTCGCCTCGCCGACGGGCAAGACGCTGTACGCCGCCGTCCAGTCGAGCGAGGGACCGTTCGCGGTCGGCGCGGGCGGTGACGTCCTCGCGCGGCGACCCGACGGCTGGGAGAAAGTCGTCGAGTTCGGGCCGCTCGCGAAGTCGAACACGCTCACCTGCGCGGGCGTCTCCGACGACGGCCGTGACGTCTGGTTCGCCGGCGGCTCCGGCGTCATCGGCCAGTACGACGCGGTCGACGACACGCTGACGAACTACTCCGCACCGAAGGGCAAGACATCGACGTGGGAGGGCATCGCGGTCACCGGCACGACCGACGACGACGCCGTCCACCTCGTCAACGGCTCGGGCGAGTACCTCCGGGGGACTCGCCAGCCGAGCGGCGCGATGGAGTGGAGCGACGTCGTCAAACCCGGCGGCGGCTCCTCGGCGAAGGGCATCTCCTTCCTGAACCGCTCGACGGGCTACATCGTCGACACCAACAGCAAGGTGTACGAGACGACCGACGGTGGCGACTCCTGGACGACCATCGGCATCCCCGGCGGTTCGGCGGGGCTGTACGACGTCGACGCCCAGGCCGAAGACCGCATCGTCGTCACGGCCGGCGACGGGACGCTCTACCGCTACAACGGCGCGGTCTGGACGAAGCTCTACGCCGGCGGTAAGTCGCTGTTCGCCGTCGACCTCCAGGGCGACACCGGCTACGCGGTCGGCTCCTCCGGCGCACTGTACGAACTGCGCGAGAACGGCTGGGAGGCCG
Organism: Halomarina rubra; assembly: GCF_023699475.1. Taxonomy (GTDB): domain Archaea; phylum Halobacteriota; class Halobacteria; order Halobacteriales; family Haloarculaceae; genus Halomarina; species Halomarina rubra. Next base: position 220,786 of record NZ_JALXFV010000008.1, read on the forward strand.
ACGACTCGCCCGTCGAGAGCGGGCTTCGCGGCGTCGCGCTTTCCGACACCGAGACCATCCCCGACGTGGCCGTCGGGGCCTCTGGGAAGATCGTCGAACGGCGCTCGTACGTCGCGCCCCTCACCGGGTTCGACGCGATGCCGACCGACCCGGACGGCGACGGGCGGTACGAGGACCTGACCGGCGACGGCACGTTCGGGCAGGCCGACGCGCAGGCGCTCTACGACCTGCTCGACGACCCGCTCGTGCAGGCGAACACCCCCGCGTACGACTTCAACGGCGACGGCACCGTCGACGTGAGCGACGTGCAGAAACTGAACTCCTGGCTATGACGACAGACACACCCAGACTCGGACGGCTCGGCAGTATCGGCGTGGCAGTACTCGCGGTCCTCGCGGTCGTGGTCGGCGGCACCGCCGTCACGGCCCAGGAGGGCGACGGCGGCCAACCCACCGTCGACCTCGTCGCGGTCGACCCCGCAGCGGACGGCACCAGCGACACCTTCGCGGTCGTCGCCGAGAACGTCAGCGGCGTCGGCGCGTACGAGTACACCGTGCGCGTCGAGGGCGACGAACCCGGCACCGTCGAGGAACTCGTCCCCGGCGGGAACCCGCCCGAGTTCTTCACGACCGTCGAGTACCGCGATGGCGACACGACGGCGTTCGCCCGTGTCGTCGGCGCGGAGACGAACGACTCCGGCCCCGTGAGCATCGGCACCCTGACGTTCAGCGAGGCGGTCGAGCGCGAGGACCTTTCGCTGTCGGTCGCGGCGCTCGGTGACGCCGAGGGCGAGAGCTACGACGTGCGCGTCGACGAACCGACGGAGTCGGCGTACTACCAGGTCGACTTCGTCGCGGGGTCGCCCATCGTCGACCTCGGCGAGAACGGGACGTACAGCGAGCAGGCTCGTCTGCTCGCCTACCTCCACGGCTCGACCGAGGAGCCGGTGAGCCGCGTCGGCGGCCCCATCGCCGACGAGAACTTGACGCAGTGTGTCAGCGTCGAGTCGGTCGACGTGGGTGACGACCGCGCGGTCGTCGCGTTCACTGTCGCCGCGGACTGCGAGGAGACGCTCTCGCTGGCGAGCTACGAGACGCCCGACGCGGGTTGGAACGCCTCGGCCGCCAGCGAACAGGTGCTGTTCGACACCGCCGAAGGTCGCTTCGGCCCCGGCAACCACACACTGGCCGTCGAACTGCCCGGCGACCCCGGCGCGTCGATGGACGACTCGGAGACGGACGCCGGCGACGGTGAGGAGACGACCGAGACGGCGAGCGTCGACGCCCGATACCTCCACCAGACTCGGTTCTGAGTCGACGAGGCTGCCTCGACGATTACGAACGCGAACCGTTTTCTTCGGCCCGTCTGTGTCCCGAGACGATGCAGTTCGACCGGCGCACGCCGACCGACCACACCGTCGTCGACCGGTTCGACGGCGGCGTCGGCTGGCTGGCCCACCCCGACGAGGAGGCGCGGCGAGTCAGTCACGCGTTCGTCGACGGGGACGGCGTCTGGGTGTTCGACCCGCTGGACGCGCCCGACGTCGACGACCTGCTCTCCGAGTACGGCGAGGTGGCGGGCGTCGTCGTCCTGTCGAGTTTCCACACCCGCGACGCCGCCACACTCGCCGAGCGCCACGGCGTCCCCGTCTCGCTCCCGCCGAAGACGGACCGCGTCGCCGAGCGCCTCGACGTCCCCACCCGACGACTCCGGAACGGCGACGGCGGGTTCGGGTTCCGACAGGCGACGCCGCTCCCCTCGTGGCGCGAGACGGTCGCCTACCGCGAGCGCGACGGGACGCTGTACGCCGCCGACAGCCTCGGGTCGGCCCCCGGCTGGACCACCGCCGAGGAGCGACTCGGCGTCTACCTGTTCTGTCGCCCGGTCCCGCCCCGAGCGCTGTTCGCCGGTTTCCAGCCCGAACGCGTCCTGTTCGGACACGGCGAGGGTGTGTTCGAGGACGCGACGACCGCACTCGACGACGCCCTCGCGGGAGCGCGCCGGCGGTTCCCGAGAGCGCTCGTCGAACAGGGTCGCGACCAGGCCCGGGCGCTGGTCGCGGCGGTCCGCGACTGAGCGGTCGGGGGCGGTCCGGGGCCCCCACGGTCCGGCCGAGTGCAGAGTGGGGAAACGTCAGCCGAACCCCACGAGAACCCATGACATCCCCGATTCTCGTCGGATAACGGCAGACCTTTTACCGCGACGTGTGGAGTTGCCGCCAATGTCTTACGAGAAGGTCGACGTTCCCGAGGAGGGCGAGAAGATCACCGTCGCCGACGACGGCGAGGAGCTCCACGTCCCCGACAACCCCATCATCCCCATCATCTACGGGGACGGTATCGGACAGGACGTCGGTCCCGCCGCCCAGACCGTTCTCGAGGCCGCCGCGGAGGCGACCGGTCGCGAGATCAACTGGATGCGACTGTACGCCGGCGAGTCCGCCCGCGAGCGCTACGACGAGAACCTGCCCGACGACACCGTCGAAGCCATCAAGGAGTTCCGCGTCGCCATCAAGGGTCCGCTGACGACGCCCGTCGGTGCCGGGTTCCGCTCGCTCAACGTCGCGCTCCGGAAGAAGCTCGACCTCTACACGAACATGCGCCCGACGTTCCACCTCGACGGCGTCCCGTCGCCGGTGAAGAACCCCGAGGCCATGGACATGGTCAACTTCCGTGAGAACACCGAGGACGTCTACGCCGGCATCGAGTGGGAGGCCGGCTCCGACGGCGTCGAGGAGGTACGCGAGTTCATCGAGGAGGAGATGGGCTTCGACTCGACCATCCACGACGGCCCGGTCGGCATCGGCATCAAGCCCATCACCGAGTTCGGCACGAAACGCCTCGTCCGCAAGGCCATCGACTACGCGCTGGAGAACGACCGCGACTCGGTCACGCTCGTCCACAAGGGGAACATCATGAAGTTCACCGAGGGCGCGTTCCGCGACTGGGGCTACGAGGTCGCAGAGGAGGAGTACGGCGAGGAGGTCATCACCGAGGACACGCTCTGGGAGGAGCGCGACGGTGACGCCCCCGAGGACGCCGTCGTCGTCAACGACCGCATCGCCGACAACATGCTGCAGCAGCTCCTGACGCGCACCGAGCAGTACGACGTGCTCGCCATGCCGAACCTCAACGGCGACTACCTCTCGGACGCCGCCGGCGCACAGATAGGTGGCCTGGGCATCGCACCCGGCGCGAACATCGGTGACGGTCGCATGCTCGCCGAACCCGTCCACGGCTCCGCGCCCAAGTACGCCGGTCAGGACAAGGTCAACCCCTCGGCGCTCATCCTCTCGGGCCGCATCATGCTCGAGTACCTCGGCTGGACCGACGCCGCGGACCTCGTCCGTGACGCCCTCGAAGAGACCATCTCCGCCGGCGAGGTCACCTACGACATCGAACGTCAGATCGACGGCGGCGAGAAACTCGCGACCAGCGAGTTCGCAGAGCGCGTCGCCGAGCGCATCCGCCAGAACGCGTAACCGGACGTCTCGACCCTCGACCCGTTCTTTCGACGCCACTCCAGGAGCGGAAGCGCCCGGCGTGCCGGCACGCCGTCACCGGTCACGGTGACGGTCGTCACGGTGACGGAACGTACCGGCCGCGACTCCCGTTCGGGCCGGTCCGTTCTGGAGGTTGGCTTCCGTTCTCGACGGCGAATCGGTACCACGACGGTCGTTCGACCTGGGTGTCGCCGACGGCGGTGATACGCATGCTCTCGACGACCCGGAGCGTCCGCTCGTCGAGGGTCACGTCGTAGGTCAGTCGGTACGACCGGACCAGGCCCGCCCGCGTGACGACCATCGTGAGCGAGGCGTTGCGGACGTCGGTGGTGAGGGGTGGTTCGTCGAGCGCGGCGGGAGTCCGCAGGCCAGTCGAGACGAGTCGGACGGTGTCGGCGGTCGGCCCATCCCGGACCACGAACGAGAACGCACCGCCCAGCGCGCTCACTCGCTCGTCGCCGGTGATGCCGACGACGAGCGAACTGAACTCGTCGGCGGGCGCTTGCTGGTAGCGGACCTCGTCGTCGTCTTCGAGGCGGGCGACGACGCCCGAGCCGTTGCTCCAGAGGTCGAGGCGGGCGACGGCCGCCCGCGCGGGGTACGACCCCGCGATGGTCTGGTTCTGGTGGTAGCGGAACTCGGGGCGGAACGGCTCGACGCGGTAGCGGCGCTCGGTCCGCCGGACGAGAGTGCCGGCTTCGCTGATGGTCCTGGTCGCCGACCGCGTGAACGAGTCGCCGACCAACGCGTCGCGGTGGCCCGCCGCGAGTGCGACGGCAGACACCTCCCCGTCGGCGGTCACGCCCGGCACGACGACGGGGACCGGCGTGGGCGTCGGGGGTTCGGTCGGCACCGCCGCTGGCGTCACGGTCGCCGGTCGCTCCGCGTCCTCACGGCCGCCCGGTGTGGCTCCACAGCCCGCGAGCACGACGACGACGGCGAGCACGACGACGGACCAGCGGCGCATACGGCTCACGTCGCGGCGAGACGGCCTAAACGTTCACCACGACCCCGACTGTCGCCGGTGGTCGGGACCGACGTCGGCGAACACACCAGCGTCTCCCGCGACGTCCGTCCACTCACACACCGCGTTCACTCCGCCCAGTCGGGGTCGCGCCGCGGCGGGGTGAACAACTCGACGCCGGTCACCACCGCGTCGCCGTCGTTGCGTGCGGCGTGTGGCTCCTCGCTCGGGATGTCGTAGGCGTCGCCGGGGCCGACGACGAGTTCCTCGCCGTCGACGACGAACGTGAGCGTCCCGTCGACCACGTAGCCCGTCTGTTCGTGAGGGTGGCTGTGTTCGGGGACGTCCGCGCCGGGTTCGATGTGGAAGTACTGGAGACTCACCGACTCGCCGGCGAGTAGCTGCCCCAACTCGACTCCCTCGACGGCTTCGACCCGGTCCCACTCCTCGGGGGTGACGACCTGCATACTCACCACTGGGGGCGGAACGTGCTAACCCTTCGGAGGGTTTTCGACGGTCGGGGCGGTAGTCGACGTATGTACTCGGTCGTGGGGTGTCCCGACTGTCGTGCCCTCAAGATCGTCGACGGGCGACCCGAGACGACGAAGTGCCAGCGCTGTGGGCGGACGTCGCAGTTCGAGAAGCTCCGCACGTTCTACCGGAACGAGGACGTCGACGCCGTCCGTGAGATTCGCGCTCGACTCCTCGCCGAACGCTCGGGCCACGGTGACGCCTACGAGGCGCTCGGGACGTTCTCGGACCTCGACGAGGACGCCGACACCGCCGGGATGAGCGCCGAGGAGTTCCTCGACCGCTCGGGACTCGACACCGACGCCGTCGCCGCCGCGGGCGACCGCGCCGAGGGAGGACAGGGGTCGTCGATGAGCCGCAGGGAGACCGTCGAGACCGCGCTCGACGACCTCGACCGCCCGACCGAAGACGAGGTGGTCGACTACGCCGCCGACCACGGCGTCCCCGCCGACTACGTCCGCTCGGCGCTCGCCCGACTCGCCCGACGCGGTGAGGTGACCGAGTCGAACGGCCGCTACCGCAGGCTCTGACGTGCGCTCGGACCGCACCGACCGCTCGGCGGCGGCCGCTCGCTCCGAGGAGACCGACGACCACGAACCGTCCGACTGGCGCGACGACGAGTTTGACGACCCCGACAGTCTGCTGGCCGACGAGCGGGACGGGGGACCGACCCGCGACGGCGTCGACCCGATGCCGCTGGTCGTCGGCGCGTTCGTCGCGTGTGCGGGCGTCCTCGTGCTCGTCCAGCCGGTCGTCCCCTCGGTGACCGTCGCCGGCGAGGCGGTCCCACCGTTCGTGCTGTCGGCCGCCCCGTTGTCGCTCGGGTTCGCCATCGGGACCGTCGGGTTCGCCCGGCGAGGCCAGCGGACGGTCGCGCTCGCTCACGGCGTCGGCGCGGTCGGATTCGGCCTGCTGTTCCTCTCGACCGGTATCGGGAGTCTGCTGTTCCTCTGGGCCGGGCTGGCGGTCCTGCTCGGCGGCGTGGCGTTCCTCGTCGCGCAGACACGCCGCGACTGACCCGCGACGGTCCTCGTTCGTCGGTCGAACACGGCGAAACGACACGCTGAAGCGCCCCGTGCCAGAGTGCGTCGGTATGGACATCGAGCGGACGACGACGGTCGCACAGGGACTCGGTCTGTTGGTCGGTGGTGGTCTCGCGCTGCTGGGGACGTTCGTCGAGGCGTCGGTCGGTGACGTGAGCCTCACGGCGCTCGGTATCGGCGTCGTCGCCGCCGGGTTCACCGTCGCCGCGCTCGGCTCGCTCGCCGCCTCGGCGCAGGCCCGCCCGGCGGCCGCGAAGGACAAACGCATCCAGGCCGGGCTACAGGGCCTCGCCGCCATCGGCTTCGCAGTCGTGTTCGTCGCGCTCGCGGCCGACCTCGGCGTGGCCGTGTTGCTCGTCGGTGGCGTACTGGTGTTCGGAGCCGTCGCCACGCGCTCGTACCTCGAAGACGACTGAGCGCCCGACACGCGAACCGAGAGGAGAGACGTCGTTCTCGAACGTTACCGGCCCAGTTCCTCGTGAGCGCTCGCGAGGTGGGAGGCCGCGAGCGCCCCCAGCAAGGAGAGCTCTCCGGCGAGCGTCGCCACCGCGACGACCTCGGCGAGCGCGTCGGCGTTCGTCCCGGCGG
>NZ_JALXFV010000008.1:227441-282984 GCF_023699475.1 Halomarina rubra
GACCACGTCGAGTCCCTCGGCCTGCGAGGGGAGTTTCGTCCCGCCGCCGACCGTCCCGAGTTCGAGCGAGGCGAGCGTGACGCTCGCGTACAGCGACTCGTTCCCCTCGTCGTCGGTCCGGACGTCGGCGGTCGTAATGACGTTCGACCCCTCGACGACCTGCGCGGGGTCCTGACCGGTCGCGAGGAACGCCGCGGCGACGACGTTGGCGGCCTGCGCGTTGAACCCGAGCGACCCGGCCTTCGCCGACCCGACGTGGTTCTTCCGGGTGTTGGCCTCCGCGATGGCCGCCGGCGTGGTCTTGAGGACCGCCTCGACGGTCTCGGCGGGAATCTCGACATCCGCCGACACCGTCCGGCCGCGCCCCTCGACGGCGTTGATGGCGGCGGGTTTCTTGTCCGTACAGAGGTTTCCGGACAGCGCGACGAGCGAGGCGGGCGTCTCCGCCTCGACGACCTCACACGCCTCCTGCGTGCCGATGGTCGCCATGTTCATCCCCATCGCGTCCTTCGAGTCGAAACCGAACCGGAGGAAGACGTTGTCGCCGACGACGTACGGCGTGACCTCGACGACCTCGCCGTGGCTCGTGGTGGACTCGGCGGCCGCGCGAAGCGTCTCCTCGTTCTCGCGAACCCACGAGACGACCTCGCTGGCCTCGGCCACGTCCGCGACCCGGAAGACGGGCGCACGGGTCATCTTCGACTTGAGGACGCGGGCGGTCGCCCCGCCGCTCTCGCGAATCGTCGCACAGCCGCGGTTGACCGAGGCGAGCAAGGCCCCTTCGGTGGTCGCCAGCGGCAGGTAGTGCTCGTCGGTCGCCGCCTCGCCGTCGAGATGGACGGGGCCGACGACGCCGACCGGAACCTGCACCGCGCCGGTCATGTTCTCGATGTTCGTTCCGCTGGCGTCGGCGGCATCGAACGAGTAGTCGCCGACCGTCGAGAGCGTCGCGTCCGTCTCGCGTTCGAGCAGGAGGCGACGGGCCATCGCCGCGGTGTCGGCGTCGGTGTGCTCTTCGAGTTCGTACAGTCGGAGTTCGCCCTCCTGGACGCGGGTCGCGAGCGTCGCCGCGAGTTCCTCGTCGGCGTCGGCAGCGGTCATACGCGGGCGTCGGCCGGGGGGACGCTAAGGATTCGGATTCCGGGCAGGGGTTCGTCGGTACCGTTCTACGAGACTCTTGGTCTGCGACCACCTCGAACCACGCGCGTCTACTGATTCGCCACCTACCGCGGGCGGACTGAAAGCCCCGAGTCGTGAGTCTCGGGGCTTTCGAGGTGTTCGCAACGCTACCGTTCTCCGGACAGATACACCCACCTTCTAGCGCCACTCGCGGGCCAGCAACCCGAACCGGTGGACGTCACAGAACTCGCCGTTGGCGAAGCGCTCCTCGCGGTGGACGCCCTCCTCGGTGAACCCGAGCGACCGGACGAGCGCCATCGACGCCTCGTTGAACGAGAAGACGTTCGCCGCGACCTTGTGGTAGCCGTGCTGGTCGAACGCCCACTCGAACAGCAGTTCGCTGGCGGCGCGTGCGTACCCTCGACCCTGCGCCTCGGGGGTTATCCAGACGCCGTAGGTGGCGACGGTGCCCTGGAACCCCTCCTCGCGGAGCGTGACGAGGCCGACGTAGCCGCCCTCGGCGTGGACGACGAACGCGGTGTTGTCGTCGTTGCCGAGCCACTCGACGAACTCGTCGACGGCGTCGGCGTCGGTGGGACCGGTCGGGCCGCCACCGGGGATGCGGACGTCGGGGTGGTTCATGTCGCGGGCGATGGCGTCGTGGTCCTCCTCGGCGACGGGTCGCAGGTCGACGCGACCGTCGCTGGCGAACAGCGGGCCGGGCATGGGTCGAGGTTCGACCGAACGGGTGATGAACGGTTCGGCGACTCGCGGCCGCACGGGCAAGAACAGGGTTCATACCCTGCCCCCGAGTAGACGACGGAAACCGGATGTCAGACCAGGACCCCCCGCCCGACAACAAGCGCCACGCCTCGGCGACGGACGCCCGGAAGTTCGTGGGCGTGTTCGAACAGCAGGTCGAGAGCGCCGTCCGCGAGATGCGGCGCTCGACGCCGGCGCTCGCGTTCTCGGGAATCACGGCGGGGCTGGGAGTCAGCTTCGGTGCGCTGTTCATGGCGATGACGCTGACCTACAGCGGCGGGTTCGACTCGAAACTCGTCCAGCAGTTCGCGCTGGCGAACGCCTCCGCCGTCGGGTTCGTCGTCGTCATGCTCGGCCAGACGGAGCTGTTCACCGCCCACACGACGATGGCGTGGCTACCGGTGTTCTCGGGGGACGCCGCGCTCTCGGACCTCGGGCGACTGTGGGGCGTCGTCTACGTCGCGAACCTCGTGGGCTGTGGCGCGTTCGCGGCGCTGGTCGCGGTGCTCGGCCCCGCGATGGGCATCGTCGACCCGAGCGCGTTCGGGACGATGGCCGAGGCGCTGGTGCCGTACCCGTGGTGGACCGTCGTCCTGAGCGGCGTGGTCGCCGGGTGGCTGATGGGGCTGGTGACGTGGCTCGCGTCGGCGAGTCGCGACACCGTCGGCGAGGTGCTCGTCGTCTGGATCGTCACCGCCGGCATCGGCTTCGGCCCGTTCCACCACGCGCTGTTGGGGACGACCGAAGTGCTCGGCGCGCTGTTGCTCGGTCAGGGCGTGACGGTGCTCGACTTCGGCCACTTCCTCCTGTGGACGACGGTGGGGAACGTCCTCGGCGGGACGGTGTTCGTCGCCCTGCTCAACTACGGGCAGATCGCGTTCGGCGACACTCCCGAGGACGTCGACGTCGCACCCACCGAGGATACCGACGGAACCGAGGTCTGAGTCGGTCGCCGCGACCGGAGCGGCTACGCTTTTGTCGCCTCCCCGCGCCCACCCGGTATGACCGCACCCGCGGACCTCGTCGTGACGAACGCCGAGGTCCACACGCTCGCGTCGCCCGACGAGACCCATGAGGCGCTCGCGGTTCGCGACGGCGAGGTCGTCCGCGTCGGCGACGCCTACGAGATGCAGTTCCTCGTCGGGGCCGACACCGAGGTGCTCGACTGCGAGGGCCGCGTCGTCCTCCCGGGGTTCGTCGACGCCCACACCCACCTCCCGATGGTGGGCCGTCGTCTCGTCCACGCCGACCTCTCGACGGCCGACTCGCCCGCCGACGCCGTCGACCTGCTCGCCGAACGGGCCGCCGAGACCGACGACTCGGCCGACGACGACACCCCCGAAAGGGTGACCGACGACCCGGCCACCGAGTGGGTCCAGGGGTTCGGCTACGACGAGAGCGTCTGGGCGGAGTCGCGCTACCTCACCCGCGCGGACCTCGACGCGGTGAGCGAGACCCGTCCCGTCGTCGCCTTCCGCGAGGACATGCACACGGCGGGGCTGAACTCCGTCGCGCTCGACCGACTGGCCGAGTCGATGCCCGAGGCCGACGTCCAGCGCGAAGGTGGCGACCCGACGGGCGTCGTCGTCGAGGAGGCCGTCGACGCGGTCTGGGACACTGTCGACCCGGACGTCGGCGAGATGCGGTCGCTCGTCCGGGCGGCCCGTGACTTCGCGCACGCCCACGGCGTAACGGGAGTCCACGACATGGTCCGTAACAGCGAGGCCCCGCGCGTCTACCGGGAACTCGACGCCGCCGGCGACCTGGACCTCCGGGTCCGCGTCAACTACTGGACCGACCACCTCGACTCGCTCGTCGACCTCGGGGCGCGGACGAACCACGGCAGCGAGTTCGTCCGGACGGGCGGCGTCAAGAGCTTCACCGACGGCAGTTTCGGCGGCCGGACCGCGAAGCTCTCGGAACCGTACGCCGACGCGCCCGAGCGTGAGGGCGACGACCCGAGTGACGCCGCGGACGCGACCGGCCAGTGGGTCGTCACCCCCGACGAACTGGAGGCGTACGTCGAGCGGGCCGACGCCGCCGACCTGCAGTTCACCGCCCACGCCATCGGTGACGAGGCGATTCGGGCGGTGCTCGACGCGTACGCCGGCACGTCGGCCCCGGCGGAACTGCGCCACCGCGTCGAGCACGCCGAACTGCTCAGCGACGACCTGATAGCGCGGTTCGCGGAACTGGGCGTCGTCGCGTCGGTCCAGCCGAACTTCCTGAAGTGGGCGCGCGAGGGCGGCCTCTACGACGAGCGCCTCGGCGTCGACCGGGCGCGCTCGACCAACCGCTACCGCGACCTGCTCGACGCGGGCGTCCCCCTCGCGTTCGGGAGTGACTGCATGCCGCTCGGCCCGCTGTTCGGTGTCCAGCAGGCCGTCACCGCACCCGCGGACGGCCAGCGCCTCTCCGTCACCGAGGCGCTCCGAGCCTACACCAGCGGCGCGGCGTACGCCGGGTTCGACGAGGACCGTCTCGGCACCCTGACCGTCGGCAAGCGAGCGGACCTCGTCGTCCTCGACGAGTCGCCGTGGACGGTCGCTCCCGAGGCTATCGGCGACGTTTCGGTCACCCACACCGTCGTCGACGGCCGCGTCGTCGCGCGGTTCGAGGACTGACCGCGACGAACCCTCCCGGAACGGGACCGGTCCGTGAAATTGTCCGTTTCTCGTGAGTCGGCGGCCATAACTATCAGACGGCAGTCAGAACTGTCTCGCCGCACATGAGGCCTATCGAAGTGGACGAGGAGAAGGTCGGGCGGGACGGCCCGGCGGACGACTGGAGCGTCCAGCGCCGACGGCTCTTACAGGCGGCCGGTGCCGCCGCGGCGCTCACCGCGCTCGGTGGGACCGCGAGCGCGGCCGGCGGAGACGACGAGAAGGAGGGGAAGGGCTACGGAAAGGGTGGGAAGTACGGTCGTCCTCGGCGCGGGAAACGCGCCATCGACCCGAACCTCGGCTACGTCGCGCTGACGCCCGACGAGCGACTCCCCGTCGAACCGGACCACGAGGTCCAGATTCTCATCAATCCGCCGAGCGACCCGGAGAACCCGATTCCGGAGTTCTACTACCAGCCGACCGGACTCGCCGTGGACGTCGGCGACGTCGTCGCGTTCCGGTACGTGACACCAGGGCACACGGTGTCGTCGTACCACCCGTACGCGGGCCGCCAACTGCGCGTCCCCGAACGCGAGGACGGGGGACTCGCGTTCTTCTCGTCGCCGTACCTCGGGGCAGGGGCGACGTGGCTGTACTGCTTCGACCGGCCGGGGGTCTACGACTACTACTGCGCACCGCACGAGATATTCGGCCACGTCGGGCGCATCGTCGTGGGCGAGGCGACCGAGACGCCGCCCGTCCCGGACCCGTGTGCACCCCCCGAACCGCCCGAACCACCGGAGACGGAGGAGGGGACCACCGAGAACGGTGAGGGTGGCGACGACGGCGACGGTGGTGCGGGTGGCGAACCCGAACTCCGGCCGCCGGCGTTCACCGCCGCGATCGTCCTTCGCGACGAGGCGCTCGACCCGCAGAACATCGTCGACGAGGGCGCGGTGCTGTGGGAGGACGTCGCTCCCGAGAACAAGCAACTGTTCGTCCAGGTGGTCCCGCCGGAGGTCTGTTCGGTCGAGTGAGACTCCCGACACGTCCCAGGAATCGCCACAACGACTAACAGGTCGCTGAACCGACCCGAAGCATGGTCTCGCTCCAGATCGGTTCGGTGTTCGTCCTCGTCTTCCTCGCGCTGGCGGTGCTCGCACCCGTCGCCCTCTACGCGCTCGTCCGCTCCGAACACGACCAGCGGTCGGCGATGTCCCGGAGCGACGGCGAACGTGTCGCTCGACGGGACTCACGGGACGAACGTCGCTGAAGCGTTACTCTCTCGTCCCCCTACCGACGATTCCGACGTCGTTTAGCGACGCGTGTCTTCTATCGCCTTTCGTTCGTGTCCCACTCGTTAGAGCACTACTCTGAAGAAAAAATTTATTCACTAGGCGGATTTGGTGTGTTTTCAACGAGGAGTACCAGATGCCGAAGATGGAAACTGCGGGCTTCGAGACGGACCTCAGCCTGTTCAAATACGACAGCCTCGAACAGCTACCGGCCGCCTACCGCGGGTTGACCGAGGACGAACGGACCGAGCGCATCGCCGCCGCGCGCGAGACGCTGGGCGACGACGTGGTCGTGCTGGGCCACAACTACCAGCGCCGCGAACTCGTGGAGGCCGCCGACTTCGTCGGCGACTCCTACCAGTTGAGCGTCGAGGCGGCGAACGCCGACGCGAAGTACGTCGTCTTCTGCGGGGTGACGTTCATGGCCGAGTCGGCGGACGTCATCACCGACGACGACCAGACCGTCATCCTGCCGTCGATGGAGGCGTCGTGCCCGATGGCCGGGATGGCCGAGGCGTTGCAGGTCGACTCGGCGTGGGAAGCCATCGAGGCCGCGACGGGCGATCGCACCGTGATCCCCATCACGTACATGAACAGCTACGCCGACCTGAAGGCGTTCTGCGCCGAGCAGGGGGGACTGGTCTGTACCTCCTCGAACGCCGCCGACGCGTTCGAGTGGGCGTTCGAGCGCGGCGACGTCGTGCTGTTCCTCCCCGACAAACACCTCGGGGAGAACACCGCCTACGACATGGGCATCGCCGACCGTACGGTCGAGTGGGACCCGTGGGCCCCCGACCACGACGCCGACGCCGTCGCGGACGCCGACGTGGTGCTCTGGGACGGCTACTGCCAGGTCCACGAACGGTTCCGCGTCGAGCACGTCGAGCAGGTCCGGGGCGAGCACTCCGAGGCGAACGTCGTCGTCCACCCCGAGTGTCGCCGCGAGGTGTGTGCCGCGGCGGACGTCGTCGGGTCGACGGCGACCATCTGCGAGACCGTCGCCGCGGCCGATCCCGGCGAGACGTGGGCCATCGGCACCGAGATTCACCTCGCGCGCCACCTCGCGCGCTGGCACCCCGAGGTGAACGTCGTACCGCTGTGTGGCGACGCCTGCATGGACTGCAACGCGATGCGCCAGGTCGACCCCAACTACCTGACGTGGGTGCTCGAAGAGCTCGCCGCGGGTCGAGAGCGCAACGTCGTCGAAGTCGCGCCCGACGAGAAGCGCCTGGCGAAGCTCGCGCTCGACCGCATGCTGGAGGTCTGAGATGCGGCAGATGGAGACCGACGTCCTCGTCGTCGGCAGCGGTATCGCGGGCTGTTCGGCCGCGCTCGCCGCCGCACGCGCGGGCGCGTCCGTGACCGTCGCGACGAAGGCGACCGCCCCCGAGGAGAGTGCCTCGTGGTGGGCGCAGGGCGGTATCGCCGTGACCGGCGACGACCCCGAGACGTTCGTCGAGGACATCGTCGCCGCCAGCGACGGGGCGGCCGACCGGGCGGCGGTCGAGTCGCTCGTCGCCGACGCCCGTGGGGTGGTCGAGGACGTATTGATTCGGACGCTCGACGTGCCATTCGACACGTCCGAGGGGCGCGAGACGGGGCGAACCGTCACGGGTCCCGACACCGACGGCTCCGCCACCGCGACGACTACCGACGACTACCACCTCACGCGGGAGGCGGCCCACTCCGAGCGACGCATCCTCCACGTCGACGCCTCGACCGGGAGACACCTCCTCGGACCGTTCCTCGCTCACCTCGACGAGCGCGACGACGTGACGCTCCAGGCGGACACGATGGCGCTCGACCTCCTCACCGCCGAGGGCCGCGTCCACGGCGCGTTGCTCGAACGCGACGGCGACCTCGCACACTGCTTCGCGGGGGCGACCGTGCTCGCGACCGGCGGCATCGGGGCGTGTTACGGCCGCTCGACGAACCCCGACGCGGCGACCGGCGACGGCGTAGCGATGGCCGCGCTCGCGGGCGCGGAGACGCGAGACCTGGAGTACGTCCAGTTCCACCCGACGGCGTACGCCGGTGAGGGGAGCGAGGACACGTTCCTCCTCAGCGAGGCCGTCCGTGGTGAGGGTGCCGTCCTCCGGAACGCCCGCGACGAGCGGTTCATGCCCGACTACCACGCCGACGCCGACCTCGCGCCGCGTGACGTCGTCGCCCGCGCCGTCGCCACCGAACGCGAGCGGACCGGCGACGTTCGCCTCGACGTGAGCGACCTCGACTTCGACGAGGAGTTCCCGGACCTCGCGGCGCTCTGTGAGGAGCACGACGTCGACTGGGCAGACGGGATTCCGGTCGGTCCCGTCGAGCACTTCCTCTGTGGCGGGGTCGCCGTCGACCACGAGGGGCGAACGAGTCTCGACCGCCTGTTTGCGGTCGGCGAGTGCGCCCGGACGGGCGTCCACGGCGCGAACAGACTCGCCTCGACGAGCCTCCTCGAAGGGCTCGTCTGGGGGTTGCGCGCCGGTGAGGCGGCGACGGGACACGACCCCGAACCGGTCGACGCGCCGCTGCCCGACGACAGCGACCCCGCCCTGCCGCCGGGGTTCTGTACGGACAAGCGCCGCCGTCTCCAGCGCGTGATGGACGAACACGTCGGTCTCGAACGCGACGCCGACGGACTTCGCCGTGCTCGTGGTGCGCTCCGTCGCCTGAAAGGTGAGGTCGACGCTTACACCCGCACTCGAACTGCACGCGACCTCTACGAACTCCGGAACGCGTCCGTTACGGGGTTGCTCGTCGCCCGAGCGGCCGCCGAGAACACCGAGTCGCGAGGCTGTCACTACCTGACGACCGCCCCCGAGGTCGATGCTGACTGACGCACAGGTCGAGTCGTGGCTGGTCGAGGACCTCGGCCACCACGACGTGACCAACCAGGTGCCCGGCGAGACGACCGGTCGCCTCGTCGCGAAGGAGGCGGGCGTCGTCGCGGGACTCGACGCCGCCGAGCGCGTGTTCGACTACCTCGACATCGGGTTCGAGACGCTCGTGGTGGACGGCGAACGTGTCGATGGTGGGGACAGCGTGTTCCGTGTCGAAGGGCCAGCGCGCGAGATACTCCGCGGCGAGCGCGTGGCGGTCAACGTCGTCGGCCACGCCTCGGGCGTCGCCACCCGGACTCGCCAGGCCGTCGACGCGGCCCGCGAAGTCAGCGACACGGTTCGCATCGCCTGCACCCGCAAGACGACGCCCGGACTCCGCGGTATCGAGAAGCGTGCCGTCGTCGCCGGCGGCGGCGACACCCACCGCCTGGACCTCTCGCACATGGTGATGGTGAAGGACAACCACGTCGCCGAGATGGGGCTAGAGGGTGCTGTCGACCACTTCCGAGAGCGCGTCTCGTTCACGACGAAAGTGGAGGTAGAGGTCGAGCGCCCCGACGACGCCCCCCGGGCGGCCGAGGCCGGCGCGGACGTCGTCCTGCTCGACAACCTCCCACCCGAGGCGGTCGAACGCGGCGTCGAGGCGCTCCCCGAAGGCGTGCTGGCCGAGGCCTCGGGCGGCATCACGCTCGCGGACGTCCCCGCCTACGCGTCGACGGGCGTCGACGTGATCTCGATGGGGTCGCTGACCCACAGCGCGCCCGCACTCGACTTCTCGTTCCGGACCGGCGGGGTCTGACGGCTCCCTCGGAACGCTCCGTCCTCACTCCAGCAGCGACTTTCCGGTCATCGACGCAGGCTGGTCGACAGCCATCAGTTCGAGCAGCGTCGGCGAGAGTGCGGCGAGACCGGCGTCCTCGCGAAGCGAGTAGCCGCCGTCGCTCGGTTCGCCCGCGTCGTTGGGCGTGAGGAGGACGACCGGGACCGGGTTGAGCGTGTGGGCGGTGTGGGGGTCCTCGGGGGTGCCCATGTCGTCGGCGTTGCCGTGGTCGGCGGTGAGAATCACGTTCGCGCCGGCGGCGAGCAGCGCGGGGACGAGACGACCGACCTGTTCGTCGACGGCTTCGCAGGCCGCCGTCGCGGCGTCGAAGTCGCCGGTGTGGCCCACCATGTCAGCGTTCGCGTAGTTGAGCACGAGCAGGTCGGGGTCCGACTCCTCGACCATCGCCAGCGCGGCGTCGGTGACCTCGGGAGCGCTCATCGCCGGCGTCTCCTCGTAGGTGGGGACGTCGGGACTCGGGACGATGTCGCGCACCTCGCCGTCGAACTCCACCTCGCGCCCGCCGTTGAGGAAGTAGGTGACGTGAGCGTACTTCTCCGTCTCGGCGAGGCGACCCTGCGTCCAGCCCCGGTTCGCGACCACCTCTCCCAGCGTGTCCTCGGGTTGGCGCGGCGGGAAGGCGACCGGCAGGTCGAACGTCTCGTCGTACTCCGTCATCGTCACCAGTCGCGTCTCGGGGGGGTCGGTGTCGAACGACCACTCTGGACGGACGTCCGCGAGCATGCGCACGAGTTGACGAGCGCGGTCGGCCCGGAAGTTGACGAAGACGACTGCATCGCCCGATTCGAGGACAGGACCGTCCTCCACGAGCGTCGGTTCGACGAACTCGTCGGTGTCGCCACGCTCGTAGGACGCTTCGACGGCGGCGACGGCGCTGTCGGCCTCGTGTGGGGCCTCGCGCCCGACGATGGCGTCGTACGCGCGCTTCGTCCGCTCCCAGTTCTGGTCGCGGTCCATCGCGTAGTACCGGCCCGTGACGGTCGCGACGTGACCGGTCCCGGCGTCCTCGGCGACGGTTTCGAGTTCTCGCAGGTAGCCTGCGCCACCCTTCGGGGCGGTGTCTCGCCCGTCGGTGAACGCGTGGGTGACGGCCTCCACGCCGGCGTCCGCTGCGGCCCGAAGTAGCGCGTGGAGGTGCGTCTGCATCGAGTGGACACCGCCGTCGCTGACGAGCCCCACGAAGTGGACGCGGCCGTCGTGGTCGCGGGCGTAGTCGAACGCGCTGGCGATGGTCTCGTTCGCGCCGAGTCCGTCCCCCGCGACGGCCGCGTCGATTCGCGTCGCGTCCTGCTCGACGACCCGCCCCGCACCGATGGTGAGATGGCCGACCTCGCTGTTCCCCATCTGTCCCTCGGGGAGGCCGACCCACTCGCCGTGGGTTTCGAGCGTGCCGAACGCGCCGCGTTCGCGGTAGTCGTCGACGGTCGGCGTGTCGGCGGCGGCGACGGCGTCCCGGCCGCCGTCGTCGGGGCCGCGTTCGTCTCCCGTGCCGAGTCCCCAGCCGTCGAGGATGACGAGGGCTGCTCTCATTGGGTGAGTGGACTCCACGGGTGGTAAAGAGCGTTCGGAGGTCGCTCCTGCTGCGGGACCGGTCGCCCGGCCACCGTCACTCGTCGGCGTGTCGTACCTCGTAGGTCAGCACCGCGAACTCGTCGCCCTGTGGTTCCGCACTCACCAGTTTCAGCGGTGGGTCGGTGATTCGCCGCGGGAGCAGTGGTGCCCCCGACCCGAGCGTGACGGGCGCGACGGTGAGCAGCACCTCGTCGAGCAGGCCCTCGTCGTGGAACTGACCGACGAGGTCACCGCCACCGACGAGCCAGACGTTCTCGCCTCTGGCGGCCGCGACCATTTCCGCGTGGACCGGGGCGACGTCGCCCTCTACGAAGGTGACGTCCGCGCCCTCGACGACCGGTAGCGCTCGGGTGGTGAACACCCACGTCGGAACCTCGTACGGCCACTCCCCCGGGTTCTCCCGAAGCTGCTCGTGGTCGACGACCCACTCGTAGGTCGTCGATCCCATCGCCAGGGCACCGACCTGGTCGAAGAACTCTGCGTAGCCGTCGGCGGCCTCCTCGCCGTCACCGAACTGGAACAGCCAGTCGAGGGAGTGCTCCTCGTCGGCGATGTAGCCGTCGATGCTCGTCGCCGTGTAGTACTGGGTCGTCATCTGCGCTCTCACCGTTCGGGACGCGTCTCGACCGAATAAGGCTGCGTACCGGGGCCCCGAACGCAGTCGTGGTCGGACGTTCAGCGCTCCTTTCTCGCCTCGTGGCCGAGGTGTCGCTCGACGGCGTCGACCTTCTCGCTGGCGCGCTGGTCGCTTGTGCGCTTGTCGTCCACCTTCAGGAACGTGCTCACCCGGTCGCCGTCGACGGCGGTGTGGGCGGCCTTCACCGCGTCGAGCAGTTCGTCGATGCTGTCGGCTTCGATGGTGGTCCCCATCGGCGTCGTCTCGTAGGCGACGTCGAAGTCGTCGAGCGCGGCGACGGCCTTCGCCACCTCCTCGCCCATCGACTGTTCGGTGACCGGCGCGACGCTGAGGAATCCGATGACGGTCATGGTCGGTCCGGGGTTCGAGGGGCCGGGTCGAAAGCGTGGCGGTGGCACGTGCCTGGCGGCCGGCCACGTTCCGTTCGCCGCGGGGGCCTGCGGTTATTTGCTGGCCGGTTGCGTCGGGGGCGTATGGGCGGCGTCTCAGAGACAATCGAGCGACACGAGGGGCGACTGGCACGGACCGAGGAGGTGCTCCGGGCCATCGTGCGCGAGGCGCGCGCGGAGAAACTCACGTTCATGGCCGGCTCTATCGCCTACCACGCGTTCGTCTCGCTCCTTCCGGCGCTCGTGTTGCTCGTCGCCGTCTCCTCGACGATCGGGCTCTCGCTCCAGCGGGGCGTCGAGTCGCTCACCAAGGCGTTGCTGACCGAGGACGTCTCGAAACTCCTGCTCGAAGAGATCTCGGCCTCGAACCAGTCTGCAGGGCTCTCGTTGATCGGACTCGCGGTGTTGCTGTGGGGGAGCCTGCGCATCTTCCGGGGGTTGGACACCGCGTTCTCGGACATCTACGAGTCCGAGGCCGCCAACACGTTCGCCGACCAGTTGACCGACGGCGCGCTCGTCCTCGGGACGTTCGCGGCGGCTATCGTCGCCGCCATCTACGTCGGGACGCGCTTTCCCATCACCGGGAGCGGCCCCGCCGTCGCCCTCGTCGGCGGCGTCGTCACCGTCGGCTTCCTCACCGTCGCGTTCCTGCCGATGTACTACGTCTTCCCCGACGCCGACGTGAGTGTCGCCGAGGTGCTTCCGGGCGTCGTCGTCGCCTCAATCGGCCTGACGCTGTTCGCCACGCTGTTCAAGCTGTACGTCTCGGTGTCCGGAAAGGGTGACACCCAGAGCCTCGTCGCCGTCGTCGTCCTCCTGTTGACGTGGCTCTACTTCAGCAGCCTCGTGCTCCTGCTCGGCGTCGCGGTCAACGCCGTCCTGTCGAACCGCTCGCGGGACGTGAGCATCGACCCCGTCATCGGCGGCGTTCCACGCGGTGAGCGTCGAAAGCTCGCCACCCGGGAGGAGCTCGTCGCGGAGCTGGAGGAGTTGGCGAACAAGCTCGACGCCGACCCCGAGTCGTTCGTCGCCTACGTCGACGACGAGGAGGTGTCGCTCCACCCGCCACAGGCCATCACCGTCGACTCGGACCCGGACTTCGGATTCGGCGACGGTTCGGTCGCACTGGAGTTGCGCTGGACGCCTCGGGAGGAGTAGGGAGGTTCGGAGTGAGCGGAGCGAGCGAGAACCGCGAACGGAACGGCGAACGAAGTGTGCCGTGAAGGAGTAGCGAGGCGCGAGCGCTAGCGAGGGCCTCGAAAACCGAACTGGGGGGTGCGGGACCTCCGGTCTCGTAGGAAGCCGACGGCGAGCCCACCGGCGACGGAGCGACCCGTGAGGAGTAGCGTGGTTCGGCGTAGCCGCCCTACCGGAACATACCGGCGGTCTGAGTGACCGTGTCGACGCCCTTCGAGGCGACGTGGCGGCCCGCGGTCCTCAGGAACGACCGCGGGTTCTCCGCGAACCTGACGAGGTAGGAGTCGTAGCCGTACTCGTCTGCAGCTTCGCCGGGGGGAATCGTCTGGTTCGTGTCGAAGCAGTACACCGGCTTTCCGGCCTCCCGTGCGATGACGACCGCCTGCTGTTCGGAGCTCTCGATGAAGATGTCCGCACCCACCCGGTCGTACACCTCCGCTTTGTACTCGCCGTGGCCTCCCTGCTCGTCTCTGGCCGCCTTGTTCGGGAGGTCCCACATCACGAGTTCGTCGTACTCGACGCCGTGCTCGGCCAGCCACTGCTCGGTCTCCGGGCGGTACTGCTCCAGCCGGCAGGTGACGAGCCACCCGACGCGCTCGTCGGGAATCAGCCGTGGCTCGACGCTTCGGAGGAACTCCCGGTAGCGCGGTCCGTCGTCGTTCTCCTCGGGCGTCGGGTCGCGACACAACACGCCGTCGATGTCGACGCAGGCGTTCCCGAGTCGCGTCGGGTGGAGCGCCCGCCACTCGAACGCACACGGCGTGGCGATTCGGTCGACCCAGAGGTCGGGGAGGGTCTCGACCCCGTCGCCGACGTAGACGGCACCCGTCAGCACCTCGACACCGTCGTCCTCGGTGACGGGCGACTCCGGGACGCCGTCGAGGAGCGCGTCGGTGAGCGCCAGCACTGTCGCACCCGACTCGACGCTTCCCGTCCGGAGCGTCCCGTCGTCGAGACGCAACACGGGCCGGCCCGTCGTCTGGTGCAGCAGGTCGGCGGCGAGGACACCGCCACGCGAGATACCGACCACCGCATCGACGTCGCGCGGTAGGTCCCACGCCATCCGACGCACGTCTGCGTTCAGGTCCGCGACGCTCCGATAGTCCATCGTCCACTCACTCGACATCGTCCCTCATAAATTCACCGTCCAGAGAATGAATAAGGTTCGTGAACGGATATGTGACAAACTGTGACGTAGGGAGGCCGCAGTACGGTGGTTCCACTCGACACGACTGTTCTGTGAGTGGGACGTTACTGGATTTCGTCAGTACGGACGGCCGGCCGACTCGTCGGGCGGTCGGGGGGAGCAGTGACACCGTTGCAGGGTGCTACTGAGTGGGGCCACCGAGACGCGTCGACCGGGAGTCGACCGACGGTCGCTCGTTCGTGTTCGCTCCTCGTACCGGGTCCGAGCACCGAACTCGTGACAGAGCGTGCGCCGAGATGAGACTCGGCGCGGAGTGTCACGACAAAGATGCACTGACTGGGATTTGAACCCAGGTTGTGACCATGGCAAGGTCACGTGATACCACTACACTATCAGTGCTTGTCTGCATCCATTTCTGGGGGAGGGTAGAATAAAAACCCACCGAAGTGACCCGCCCAGTGACTACCGCTCTCATGTGACTCTCTCCCACCGAAAACCGTCGTGCGGGAGCCTCACAGGGCCGTAGGGAAACGCTACCCTTTTAGGACCGCAATGGATACGAGTGCAATAGTCTCGTGTACAGCGAGGAAGCGCATCGGCATGACACGCACCGTACTCGTGCCGTCGTCGCTGGTTCGAGAGTCCCGTGACAAACGGGAGGCGACCCGAAAGCTCGGGTACGTCGCCCGTGCGGCCACGGTCTTTCGAATCGACCGCCTGCTCGTCTATCCGGACCCGGATGGCGAGCGGCGTTGGGACGACGGGTTCGTTCGCACCGTGCTGGCCTACGCGGCCACACCCCCGTACCTCCGAAAGGAGGCGTGGGGACGGCGGGACGAACTGGAGTGCGTCGGCGTGCTGCCGCCGCTCCGCGCTGTCGCGCAGACCGGCTCCGAATCTGACGGTTCGGGGTCGTTAAGACAAGGAATCGTGACCGAGGTCGGACCTGACGGGCGCGTTCGGGTCAATTGCGGACTGCAACACCCAGTCTCCCTCGTCGTACCGCCACAGATGGCGGTCGAAGAGGGGGAACGCGTGACCATCAGGGTCTCTTCGCGACGGCCGCTCCGGGCCCGCATCGTCGACGAGCCTCTCACAGGGCTCTCGGTGTGGGGCGAGGAGCTGGACACGGCACTGTCCCGGGACGACGCCGGCGTTACAATCGCCGCGTCGCGCCACGGGGAGGAACTCGACGTCGCACGGCTGGGCGAACTCGCCCCACGTGTGCGCGACGGGTTCACCGTAGTGTTCGGCTCACCGGAACGCGGCCTCCCGGAGATTCTTGGTGTCCACCCGCCGCGGGTGGACCCACGCGACGAGCAGTGGTCGCCCGAAAGCGACCACGAGTCCCCGGGGGACGACCCCGACGGGACGCGGTCTCACGAACCGGCAGCCCGGTTCGACCTCTGGTTGAACACGGTTCCGCACCAGGGCAGCGAGGTGGTCCGAACGGAGGAGGCTCTGTTCGCCACGCTCGCCTGCCTCAACCTGAGGTAAACAAATGCCACAACCAAGCAGACCACGCAAAGGCTCGATGGGCTTCGGCCCGCGTGTCCGTGCGTCCAGCGAGGTGCCGCGTCTCAAGACGTGGCCCGAGGACGACGGACAGCCTGGGCTTCAGGGCTTCGCCGGCTACAAGGCCGGCATGTCCCACGTCGTGATGGTCAACGACGAACCCAACTCCCCCCGAGAGGGGCAGGAGCAGACCGTCCCCGTGACGGTCGTCGAGACGCCGCCCATGCGCGCGGTGGCGCTCCGAGCCTACGAGGACACGCCGTACGGCCTGCGACCGATGACGGAGGTCTGGACCGACGAGTTCCACGAGGACCTCGCGCGGACCATCGACCTCCCCGAATCCGCAGGTCAGGAACAGCTCATTCACGACGCGCTCGAATCCGGCGACCTGGGCGACGTGCGTCTCATCACGCACACCGTCCCCTCCGCCACGAGCGTGCCGAAGAAGAAACCCGACGTGATGGAGACGCGAGTCGGCGGTGGCTCGCTGGGCGAGCGCGTGGAGTTCGCACTCGACCTCATCGCCGATGGCGGCGAGCACTCGGTCTCGGACGTGTTCCGAGCCGGTGAGTTCACCGACATCGCCGGTGTCACGAAGGGCAAGGGCACCCAGGGCCCGGTCAAGCGCTGGGGCGTCCAGAAGCGCAAGGGGAAACACGCACGTCAGGGGTGGCGCCGTCGTATCGGCAACCTCGGTCCGTGGAACCCCTCGCGTGTGCGCTCGACGGTCCCCCAGCAGGGGCAGACCGGCTACCACCAGCGCACCGAACTGAACAAGCGTCTCATCGCCCTCGGCGACGAGGACGTCACCCCGGAGGGTGGCTTCGTCAACTACGGCGAGGTCGACGGCGAGTACGCACTCGTCAAGGGGTCGGTTCCGGGTCCCAACAAGCGTCTCGTGCGCTTCCGCCCGGCCGTCCGCCCGTCCGAGAAACCGCGCCTCGACCCCGAGGTGCGCTACGTCTCCACGGAGAGTAACCAAGGATGACACGAGTGTACGACCTGGAGGGCGAGGAAGCGGGGGAGGTCGACCTCCCCGAGGTCTTCGAGACGGTCTACCGTCCGGACCTCATCCAGCGCAGCGTCCGCGCCGCCCAGGCCAACCGCAAGCAGGACTACGGTGCCGACCCCCTCGCGGGGATGCGCACCCCGGCCGAATCGTTCGGTAGCGGTCGCGGCATGGCCCACGTCCCCCGGCAGAACGGACAGGGTCGCCGCGTCCCGCAGACGGTCGGTGGCCGCAAGGCTCACCCGCCGAAGGCGGAGAAGGACCGCACCGAGAAGGTGAACAAGAAGGAGCGACAGCTCGCCGTCCGCTCGGCGCTCGCCGCCACGACGGACTCCGAACTCGTGACCGAACGCGGTCACCAGTTCGACGCTGACTCGCTCCCGCTCGTCGTCGAAGACGAGTTCGAAGACCTCGTGAAGACGAAGGAGGTCGTCGCGCTGCTGGAGTCGCTCGGCGTCTACGCCGACGTCCAGCGCGCGGACGAGGGCAAGAAGGTCAAAGGCGGGCGCGGGACGACCCGTGGCCGCAAGTACCGCCGCCCGAGTTCCATCCTCTTCGTCACGACCGGCGAGCCGTCGAAGGCCGCCCGCAACCTCGCGGGCGTCACGGTCGCCACCGCACGGGAGGTCAACGCGGAGGACCTCGCCCCCGGTGGTCAGGCCGGTCGCCTGACGGTGTTCACGGAGTCCGCGATCGAGGAGGTAGCTGACCGATGAGCATCATCAAGTACCCGAACGTCACGGAGAAGGCCATGAACGACATGGACTTCGAGAACAAGCTCCAGTTCGTCGTCGACGCCGACGCCACGAAGCCGGAGATCCGTGACGCACTGGAAGCACAGTTCGACGTCTCCATCGACAGCGTGAACACGCAGGTCACGCCGAAAGGGAACAAGAAGGCCACCGTGCGTCTGTCCGACGACGACGACGCACAGGAGGTCGCCTCGCGTATCGGGGTGTTCTGAGATGGGACGACGAATCCAGGGCCAGCGACGTGGCCGCGGGACGCCGACGTTCCGTGCACCGAGCCACCGCTACAAGGCCAACCTCGACCACCGAACCGTCGAGACGGACGTCGTGAGCGGCGAGGTCGTGGGCATCGAACACGACCCCGCACGCAGCGCGCCCGTCGCGGCCGTCGAGTTCGAGGACGGCGACCAGCGCCTCGTCCTCGCACCCGAGGGAATCGCGGTCGGCGACGGCATCCAGGTGGGTGTCTCCGCCGAGATCGCGCCCGGGAACACGCTCCCGCTGCGCGAGATTCCGGAAGGTGTCCCGGTGTGTAACGTCGAGCGACAGGCCGGCGACGGTGGGAAGTTCGCGCGTTCGTCCGGTGTGAGCGCGACGCTGCTCACCCACGACCGCAAGGCCGCCATCGTACAGCTACCGAGCGGCGAGATCCGCCGCCTCAGCCCGGACTGCCGGGCGACTATCGGCGTCGTCGCCGGTGGGGGACGGACGGAGAAGCCGTTCGTCAAAGCCGGGAACAAACACCACAAGATGCGTGCCCGCGGGACGAAGTGGCCGCGCGTGCGTGGTGTGGCGATGAACGCCGTCGACCACCCGTTCGGTGGTGGCGGCCGCCAGCACCCCGGTCGACCGAAGAGCGTCTCCCGCGACGCGCCGCCGGGCCGGAAGGTCGGTGACATCGCGTCCCGCCGGACGGGCCGTGGCGGCAAAGGAGGGCGAGACAAGAAATGAGCACGGACTACCAGCTCGGCCGCGACAAGGACGAAGAGTTCACCTACCGCGGCCACACACTGGAGGAGCTCCGAGAGATGGACCTCGAGGAGTTCGCGGAACTGCTGCCCGCACGCAAGCGGCGAAGTATCGAGCGCGGCCTGACCGAGGAGCAGCAGAAGCTGCTCGAGAAGGCCGACAAGCGCGACGCCGAGACGTCGGCGAACAACCCGCTGCGAACGCACCTGCGCGACATGCCCGTCGTGCCCGCGTTCGTCGGCAAGACGTTCGCCGTCTACAGCGGCCAGGAGTTCGAGCGCGTCGACGTAGAGCCCGAGATGCTCGGGCACTACCTCGGCGAGTTCGTCCTCACGCGCTCGTCGGTCACGCACGGCCAGGCGGGTATCGGGGCGACGCGCTCTTCGAAGTTCGTCCCCCTCAAGTGACAATGGGAATCAGCTACAGCGTCGACGCGGACCCGGAGACCACGGCGAAAGCCATGCTCCGAGAGCGTCACATGTCCCACAAGCACAGCAAAGAGATCGCGCGCGCCATCAAGGGCGAGACCGCCGGCGACGCCGTCGAGTACCTCGAAGCGGTACTCGCGGGCGAGCGCTCGGTCCCGTTCAAGTCCCACAACTCCGGCGTCGGACACCGCTCCGACATCGAGGGCTGGGACGCCGGCCGATACCCTGAGAAGGCGACCGAGGCGTTCCTCGACCTACTCGAGAACGTCGTCGGCAACGCCGACCATCAGGGCTTCGACGGTGAGAGCATGCGCATCATGCACGTCGCCGCCCACAAGGTCGGCGAGTCCCCGGGGCGCAAGCCTCGCGCGTTCGGTCGTGCCACCGCGTGGAACACCCCACAGGTGGACGTCGAACTCATCCTCGAAGAGGTGGATAACTGATGGCAGACGAACACGAATTCATCGAGAGCGGGCTGCAGCGCACCCAGATCGACGAGTTCTTCGGTGAAGAACTCGCTCGCGCCGGCTACGGCGGCATGGAGGTCGCACAGACCCCCATGGGCGTCCAGATCGTCCTTCGGGCCGAGAAGCCCGGGATGGTCATCGGCAAGGGCGGGAAGAACATCCGCAAGATCACGTCGGAGCTGGAGACGCGCTTCGACCTCGACGACCCGCAGATCGACGTGCAGGAGGTCGACGAACCCGACCTCAACGCACAGATCGTCGCGGACCGTCTCGCGAACGCGCTCGAACGCGGCTGGTACTTCCGGAAGGCCGGCCACACCACCATCGACCGCATCATGGACGCCGGGGCACTCGGTGCCGAGATCGTCCTCAGCGGGAAGGTGACGGGCGCACGCTCGCGCGTCGAGAAGTTCAACCGCGGCTACATCAAGCACAACGGCGAACCCGCCGAGTCCATCGTGGACGAGGGGCAGGGCGTCGCCGTGATGAAGCTCGGGACCATCGGTGTGACGGTCAAGATCATCCCGCCCGGAGCCCAGCTCCCCGACGACTTCCAGGTCGCCGAGGACGCGGACGTCTCCGAGTTCGTCGTCGAACCCGAGGAGGACGAGGGCGTCGAGGAACTGCTCGACCGTGACCCCGACGAGGTCGCCGACGCGGGCACCGAGCCCGTCACCGACTCCGAGGCGGACGACGGCAGCCAGCCGACCGCCGACGAGGAGGTCGTCGAGGAGGAGGTCCTCGACGAGGAACAGGAGATCGCCACGCCGGAAGACGGCGACATCGAAGAGGAGCTCGACGACCTCGAGGAGGCCGTCGAGGGCGAACTCTCCGAAGAGTCCGAAGCCGAAGCGGAGGACCTGCTCGACGAGATGGAAGAGCAAGACACCGCCGAGGCCGACGTCGAAGAGACCGTCGAGGGTGAGGACGCGGACGCCGGCGGTGCCGACGAGGCATCCGACGCGCCCGCGACCGAAGACGACGAGGCCGCTGCCTCGGAAGACGAGGAGGGCGAGAACTGATGGCCATCCTCTACACCGAAGAGATCCGCGACATGACGCCTGCCGAACGGCAGTCGGAACTCGAGGAGCTCGAGACGGAACTGCTCAACGCCAACGCCGTGCAGGCCGCCGGTGGCGCACCGGAGAACCCCGGTCGCGTCAGCGAGCTGCGCCGCACCATCGCTCGGATCAAGACGATCCAGAGCGAGGAAGGCGACGAGGAGGCCGAATAGATGTTGACCGCCGAGACCCTGCCACGCCACGAACTCGTCGGCTTGCATGTGCGAGTCGCCGACTCGTCGGACCCGACTCTCGTCGGGTGTGAAGGGACGGTCGTCTCCGAGACGACCAACACCCTCCTGCTCAGCGCCGGGTCTCGGTCCGTGCGGGTGCCGAAGGCGGTCGCGACGTTCGAGTTCCGCCTGGACGCCGAGTGTTCGGAGGACGCCTCCGAGTACGTCGTCGTCGAGGGTGAGCGACTCGTCGCGCGACCGGCCCGACGCACCGAACGCACAGGTGATTCACGATGGCAATAGGACTGAACGTACCAGAGCCCGAGGAGACCTGCTCCGACCCGAACTGCCCGTTCCACGGCGAACTGTCCGTGCGCGGTCAGACGATCGAAGCAGAGGTCGCCTCCACGGCGATGGACAAGACCGTCGTCGTCGAGCGAGAGTACGACGTGCGCGTGCCCAAGTACGACCGGTACATGAAGCGCCGGTCGCGCATCCCGGCACACCACCCCGCATGTCTCGACCTCTCGTCCGGCGACATCGTACGTATCGCAGAGACTCGACCGCTGTCGAAGACGAAATCCCACGTCGTTGTGGAGATCGTCGAGGTGGCCGAGGAGTCGGGTGGCATCACCGCCCCCGCGACCGAAAGCGCCGAGGACACCACCGGTGACGTCACCGAGGGTGCGTCGGCAGACCGCTCGCCCGAGGGTGAGAACTGATGCAGGCGCTCAACGCCGACGTGACGCAGGGCCTGGAGAAGGGCTCGCTCGTCACGTGCGCCGACAACACCGGCGCGCGCGAACTGAAGATCATCAGCGTCTCGGGCTACCACGGCACGAAGAACCGCCACCCCAAGGCCGGCGTCGGTGACAAGGTCACCGTCTCGGTCACGAAGGGGACGCCGGAGATGCGCCGTCAGGTGCTCGAAGCCGTCGTCGTCCGCCAGCGCAAGTCCATCCGTCGTCCCGACGGCGTCCGCGTCAAGTTCGAAGACAACGCGGCCGTCATCGTCGACGAGAACGAGGACCCGCGCGGGACCGAGATCAAGGGCCCGATCGCTCAGGAGGTCGGCGAGCGGTTCGGCAGCATCGCCAGCACGGCGACCATGATGTACTAACGATGACGAAACAACCACGCAAACAACGCAACCGACGTGCGAACGCGCCGCTCCACGAGCGCCAGAAGCAGGTTCGCGCGACGCTGGCTGCCGGACTCCGCGACGAGTACGGCCAGCGCTCGGTCCGCGTCAACGCCGGGGACACCGTCGAGGTGCTCCGTGGCGACGACGCCGGCACCGAGGGCGAGGTCCAGAAGGTGGACCTCGCGGACGCGACCATCCACGTCGAGGGCGTCACGATCCAGAAGGCCGACGGGGAGGACGTTCCCCGCGCGCTGGACGCCTCGAACGTCCGTGTCACGGACCTCGACCTCGAGGACGACCAGCGCGAGGCACGACTAGAGGGTGATGACGAATGAGTGACCACCAGAAGCGACTGTCGGCACCGACGTCGTGGCCGGTCGCACGCAAGACGAAGAAGTACACCGTCAAGGCGGGCGCAGGCCCCCACGGTCAGGATGGCGTTCCGCTGCTCATCCTGCTTCGTGACGTGCTCGGCTACGTCGACTCGAAGAAGGAAGCACGCTACGCGCTCGAACAGGGCAGCGTCGTCGTCAACGGGCAGGCTGCCCGCGACGAGCGCCGTCCCATCGGGATGTTCGACATCCTCGGCTTCGTCGAGCGCGAGGAGTTCTACCGCGTGTTCCCCGACGAGGGCGGTCGGCTCGCGCTGACCCCCATCGACGCGGACAGCGCCGACTCGAAGCTCGGGAAGGTCGTCGGCAAGCAGACCGTCGCCGGCGGTCAGACCCAGCTGACGCTCCACGACGGACAGACGCTGCTCACCGAGGACGCGGACATCGGCGGCAGCGACTCCGTCGTCGTCGACAACGACGACAACAGCGTCGTCGCGCACTTCCCCTACGAGGAGGGTGCGCTCGTGACGGCCGTTCGCGGCCAGCACGCCGGCGAGATCGGCGAGATCGACGAGATCAGCGTCACCGCGGGCTCGGGGCCCAACAACGTCGTCGTCGCGCAGGACGGCGAGGTCGCCTTCGAGACCATCGAGGACTACGTCGTCGTCATCGACGAGAACTTCGTCGGCGAGGACGGCGGTGTCGAAGACGCGACCGAGGAAGCGTCCTCGGACGTCGAGGCCGACACCAGTCAGGACGACGAGGTGACCGACGAATGAGCCAGAGCGAACTCCACGAGATGCGCTCGCCGACCGTCGAGAAGGTCGTCGTCCACATGGGCATCGGTGAGGGTGGGCAGCCGCTCGCCAACGCCGAGGAGATCCTCGAGGAGGTCACGGGGCAGACGCCCGTCCGGACCGTCGCCAAGCGCACGGTGCCGGAGTTCAACATCCGCGAGGGCGACCCCATCGGTGCGAAGGTCACCCTCCGTGGCGACCTCGCCGCCGAGTTCCTCGACACCGCGCTCCCCCTGGTCGACCTGAGCGGCAACCAGTTCGACCAGACCGGGAACTTCAGCTTCGGTGTCGACGAACACACCGAGTTCCCGAGTCAGGAGTACGACCCGAACATCGGTATCTACGGGCTGGACGTGACGGTCAACCTCGTCCGCCCCGGCTACCGCGTGCGCAAGCGCGACGTGGCCAACCAGCAGATTCCGTCGCGACACCGCCTGACCGTCGAGGACTCGATGCGGTTCCTCGAGGCGGAGTTCGACGTGGAGGTGAACTGAGATGAGTGAAAGCGAAACAGAAGAGACGGGTGAGCACGCCGCCAAGCGCACGGGTCAGCTCGAGTCGTGCCAGCGCTGTGGCCGCAACCAGGGTCTCGTCGGGAAGTACGACATCTGGCTCTGCCGCCAGTGCTTCCGCGAGATCGCCCGCTCCATGGGATTCAAGAAGTACAGCTAATGACGGGGAACGATCCACTGGCCGCTGCGCTGTCGGAGCTCAACAACGCCGAAAGCGTCGGCCATCTCGAACAGACCGTCCAGCCCGCCTCGAACATCATCGGCTCGACCCTCGAAGTCTTCTACGACCGAGGGTACGTCGGCGGCTTCCAGTTCGTCGACGACGGCAAAGCCGGACGTTTCGAGGTCGAACTGAAAGGTGCCATCAACGAGTGTGGTCCCGTGAAGCCGCGCTACTCGGCGACCGCCGACGGCTACGAGAAGTGGGAGAAGCGATTCCTCCCCGCTCGTGACTACGGGACGCTCATCGTCTCCACTTCGGAGGGCATCATGAGCCACTACGAGGCCCGCGAACAGGGCATCGGTGGCCAAGTAATCGCCTACGTGTACTGATATGCGAGTTGAAATCGAACTTCCGGACGACGTGGACGCCTCACTCGACCACCTCGACCTCACCGTAGAGGGCGAGAACGGGTCGGTGACGCGTAAGCTGTGGTTCCCGGACGTGGCGGTCTCCGTCGAGGAGGTCACCATCGAAGGCGGTGAGGACGAAGACGACCGCGAGGTCGAGGCCGTCGTCATCGAGAGCGCCGACGCCGACCGCAAGACGGCGGCGACCATCGGCACCTTCGAGAGCCACGTACGGAACATGGTGCACGGAGTGACCACCGGGTGGGAGTACCAGATGGAGGTCTTCTACTCTCACTTCCCGATGCAGGTCGACGTCGAGGGCGACGAAGTCGTCATCGCGAACTTCCTCGGGGAGAAGTCACCCCGTCGCACGCCCATCCGCGGCGACACACAGGTACAGGTCGACGGTGAGGAACTGGTCCTCAGCGGCCCCGACATCGAGGCCGTTGGCCAGACCGCCGCCGACATCGAACAGCTCACGCGCGTGACCGACAAGGACACCCGCGTGTTCCAGGACGGCGTGTACATCACGCAGAAACCCTCCCGAGGTGAGGCCTGATGGCAACTCCAGAGACGCTCGAAGACATCGACGGTGTCGGCGACGCGAAAGCCGAATCGCTCCGTGAGGCTGGCTTCGAGTCCGTCGAGGACGTGCAGGCCGCCACCGCGGAGGAACTGACCGAAGTCGAAGGCATCAGCGAGTCGCTCGCAGAGCGCATCCTCGCCGACGTCTCCGGCGTCGAGGAGGAACTCGACGACGACGAGACCGTCGAAGTCGACGACGAGGCTCCCGAAGGCCCCTCGGACATCGAGGACATCTCCGGTGTCGGCCCGAGCAAGGCGGACGCGCTCCGCGAGGCCGGCTACGAGACCGTCGACGACGTCCGTGGCGCGAGCCAGTCGGACCTCGCCGAAGTCGAGGGCATCGGCAACGCGCTCGCTGCCCGTATCAAGGCCGACGTCGGTGGACTCGAAATCCGCGAGGAAGACGAGACCGAGGCCGAGGTCGAAGACGAGGGCGAACCCGAGGAACCCGCCGAGGACGTGGAGACGGAACTCCAGGCCCGCGGGCTCACCGAGAAGACGCCCGAGCTCTCCGACGAAGAAGAGCGACTCCTGACCCAGCGGAAACGCGAGGGCAAGCCCGCGTTCCGCCGCCAGGACTACCACAAGAAGAAGCGCACGCCCGAGTCGTGGCGACGCCCACGCGGCGGCCTGTCGAAACAGCGCCGCGGTCAGAAGGGGAAGGGCCCGAAGGTCCACTCCGGCTACCGAACGCCGAAGTCGGTCCGCGGACTCCACCCCAGCGGCTTCGAGGAGGTCCACGTCGAGAACGTGGACGACCTCGAGGGTGTCGACGGCGACACCCAGGCCGTGCGCATCGCCTCCACCGTCGGCGCTCGCAAGCGCGAGCGCATCGAGGAGGAGGCCGAGGACGCCGAGATTCGCGTCCTCAACCCGACGTACGTCGAAGTCGAGGTGAACTCCAATGAGTGACCTGAGCACCCAGAAGCGTCTGGCTGCCGACGAGCTCGAGGTCGGGAAGAACCGTATCTGGTTCGACCCCGACGCCAACGCGGACATCGCCGACGCAATCACCCGCGAGGACATCCGCGAGCTCATCGCGGACGGCAGCATCGACGTGAAACGAGAGGCGCGTGGCAACTCCCGCGGCCGTGCCCGGAAGCGCAACGAGAAGCGCGCGTACGGTCACCGCAAGGGCCCCGGTACCCGCAAGGGTCGCAAGGGCGCTCGTGACGGGAAGAAAGACCAGTGGATGCGACGCATCCGCGCACAGCGTCGTCGCCTGCGCGAACTCCGCGACGAGGAGGAGCGACTCGACAGCTCCGAGTACCGCGAAGTGTACGGTATGGCCTCGGGTGGAGAGTTCGACAGTGTGAACGACCTCGAACGATACGTGGAGAACAACTACTGACATGGCAACCGGACCACGATACAAAGTGCCCATGCGGCGACGCCGCGAGGCACGTACGGACTACCATCAGCGGTTGCGCCTGTTGAAATCCGGTCGAGCACGCCTCGTTGCTCGCTCGAGCAACAAGCACATCAGGGCGCAGCTGGTGACGACTGGTGATCAGGGGGATCGAACGTTGGCCGCCGCACACTCGGCGGACCTCGAAGAGTACGGCTGGGAGGCACCGACGGGCAACCTGCCCGCCGCCTACCTCACCGGCTTCCTCGCGGGCAAGCGTGCGCTCGCCGAGGGCGTCGAGGACGCGGTCCTCGACATCGGGCTGAACACGGCGACGCCGGGCAGTAAGGTGTTCGCCGTCCAGGAGGGCGCGATCGACGCCGGCCTCCAGGTTCCGCACAACGACGACGTGTTCGCCGAGTGGGAACGGACCCGCGGCGACCACATCGCCGAGTACGCGGAGCAGCTCGACGAACCGCTCTACAGCGGAGAGTTCGATGCGACCGACCTACCAGATCACTTCGATGACGTACGAGAACGCATGGAGGACGAACTATGAGTAACGGCTGGGAACCGAAGACGCGACTCGGTCAGCAGGTGCTCGACGGCGACATCACGTCGATGAGAGCGGCCCTCGACTCGGGGCTCCCGCTCCGCGAGGCGGAGGTCGTCGACCGACTGCTGCCGGACCTCGAGGACAACGTCCTCGACATCAACATGGTCCAGCGCATGACCGACTCCGGGCGCCGTGTGAAGTTCCGGTGTTCGGTCGTCGTGGGCAACCGCGACGGCTTCGTCGGCTACGCCGAGGGACGTGACGACCAGGTCGGTGGCGCTATCC
Source organism: Halomarina rubra (assembly GCF_023699475.1). Taxonomy (GTDB): domain Archaea; phylum Halobacteriota; class Halobacteria; order Halobacteriales; family Haloarculaceae; genus Halomarina; species Halomarina rubra. Next base: position 254,338 of record NZ_JALXFV010000008.1, read on the forward strand.
AGAAGGCCATCGGCATCGCGAAGCTGAACATCATCGACGTCTCGCGTGGCTGTGGCTCGTGGGAGTGTGGCTGTGGGCGACCCCACACCGTCGCGCTCCGTACCACGGGCAAGGCCGGCAGCGTCGAGGTCGAACTCCAGCCCGCACCGCGCGGTCTGGGGCTGGCGGGCGGGGAGACCGTCCGCTCGGTGCTCGAACTCGCCGGTATCGAGGACATCTGGACCCGCTCGTCGGGCCAGACGCGCACCACGGTCAACTTCGCGAAGGCGACGTTCAACGCGCTCCGGAACACGGCCGAAGCCCGTGTCCCCCAGCGCGCCGCCGAGAAGCGTGAGGTGATCGAATGAGGGCGCTCGTGCAGGTCCGCGGCGAGGTCGACATGAGCTACCGGGTGCAGGACACCATCGACATGCTCAACCTCGGGCGTGTCAACCACTGCGTGTTCGTCCCCGACACCGACACCTACCGCGGGATGGTCACGAAGGTCAACGACTGGGTCGCCCACGGCGAGCCCAGCCAGGACGTCGTGGCGAAACTCATCGGGACGCGCGCCGAGCCCGCCGAGGGCGACGACGACATCACCGACGAGTGGGTGGCGGACAACACCGACTACGACAGTATCGACGCGCTGGCAGCGGCGCTCGTGGACGAGGAGACGACACTGCGAAAGCAGGGTCTCTCGCCCACGCTTCGCCTACATCCGCCGCGTGGCGGGCACGACGGCATCAAGCACCCCACGAAGGAGGGTGGCCAGCTCGGCAAGCACACGACCGAGGAGATCGACTCTCTCCTCACCCAGATGCGATGACGAGCAAGAAACGACGACAGCGTGGCTCGCGCACGCACGGCGGCGGTACGCACAAGAACCGGCGTGGTGCCGGTCACCGTGGTGGCCGTGGTCGCGCCGGTCGCGCCAAACACGAGTTCCACAACTACGAACCGCTGGGCAAACACGGGTTCGACCGCCCGGAGAAGGCAAAGGAGACGGTCGCGACCATCTCCCTGCAGAAGCTCGACGAGGACATCGCGGTGTACGCCGCCGAGGGCCTCGCCGAGGAGTCCGGTGACGGCTACGAGCTCGACGCTCGCGACATCGTCGACCCCGCCGCGGAGGTCGACTACGTGAAGGTGCTCGGTGCGAACCAGCTCCACAGCACGCTCACCATCACGGCCGACGCGTTCTCCGAGAGCGCCGTCGAACTCGTCGAGTCCGAAGGTGGCGAGGTCGTCCTCACCGAGCGCGGTGAGGAGCGACTCGCTGCGATGGAAGACGACGAAGCCGAAGACGACGACGAGCAGTAAGTCGGCGTCCGCTCGATTCGACTCGCTTTCTTCAGCCGCTCCCCGCAGAGCGCCAGCGCCGGCGTGACGGCCGGGGCGGACACCGTACGCCGACTGATACGTCCTCGCACACCCGACAGTCCAGATACGCCCGACGGCGACCGAATTTCGCCCCCGAAGGCTAGGAAACGAGTCGAAGGACATACATGGGCCCGAAGGTAAGCCTGCGTCAGAATGAGTTGGAAGGAGACCGCCGCACCCGTACTCACGCGGATGCCCACCGTGGCCCGACCGGAGGGCCACGTCCCGTTCAGGAGGAAGCTCACCTGGACGGCCGGCGTCCTCGTGCTCTACTTCTTCCTGACCAACGTGCTCATCTTCGGGCTCGCAGGGACAGGGAGTGACGCATTCGGGCAGTTCAGAACAATCCTCGCGGGAGGACAGGGGAGTATCCTCCAGTTGGGTATCGGCCCCATCGTCACCGCGAGCATCGTCCTGCAGTTGCTCGGTGGTGCGAACCTCCTCGGACTCGACACCAGCGACCCGCGCGACCAGGCGCTGTATCAGGGCCTCCAGAAGCTCCTGGTCGTCGTGATGATCTTCCTGACGGGCATCCCGCTGGTGTTCCTCGGGAACTTCCTGCCCGCGAGCGGTCAGATAGCGAGCAGTCTCGGTGTCTCGACGTTCGCGATGCAGTGTCTCATCTTCACGCAGATCGCCATCGGCGGTCTCCTCATCCTGTTCATGGACGAGGTCATCTCGAAGTGGGGGGTCGGCTCCGGTGTCGGCCTGTTCATCGTCGCCGGCGTGAGCCAGCGTCTCGTCGGTGGGTTCATCGGGTGGTCGGGCCTGACGAACCAGACCGGCTTCTTCGAGGCGTGGTTCAACATCATCACCGGCGGCGTCGAGACGCCACCGCTGTTCTCCGCCGACGGCATCCAGTTCCTGCTGGGGTCGGGTGGGGGCCAGCTACTCGCACTCGTCACGACGCTGCTCATCTTCGGCATCGTCGTCTACGCGGAGTCCGTCCGCGTCGAGATTCCGCTGAGCCACGCGAAGGTTCGCGGTGCTCGGGGTCGATTCCCCGTGAAGCTCATCTACGCGAGCGTTCTGCCGATGATTCTCGTCCGCGCGCTGCAGGCGAACATCCAGTTCCTCGGGCGCATCCTCCGCTCTCAGCTCGGTGAGGGGATGCCCGACTGGCTGGGCGTCTACCAGCAGACCCAACAGGGGTTCGTCCCCACGGGTGGGCTGTTCTACTACTTCGCGCCCATCTACACGCCACAGGACTGGGTCAACGCCCTCGGGACGAACACGCTCGACATCCTCATCCGCATCGGCGTCGACCTGACGTTCATGGTCATCGGCGGAGCCATCTTCGCGGTGTTCTGGGTCGAGACCTCCGGCATGGGTCCCGACGCCACCGCCAAGCAGATTCAGAACTCCGGGATGCAGATTCCCGGCTTCCGGAAGAGCCCGAAGGTCATGGAGAAGGTGCTCGCCCGCTACATCCCACAGGTGACGGTCATCGGTGGGGCGCTCGTCGGCCTGCTCGCCGTCGCAGCGAACATGCTCGGCACCATCGGGACCGTCTCCGGGACGGGCCTGCTGCTGACGGTCTCCATCACGTACAAGCTGTACGAGGAGATCGCCGAAGAGCAGCTCATGGAGATGCACCCCATGATGCGACAGGTGTTCGGAAGCGCCGACTGACCGCCGGGACACCGCTGCTCACTTTCGGTACCGTCGACCGCCCGAGAGTCACGACACCGTGACTCTCACGTTTGTATCAAAGTTCGGACAGGTTTATCCTCCGGTTCGTGGTACGGTGTGGCGATGGCAACGACCCTCGCGACCGTCGAGAAGGTCGGCTACGTGCTCTGGGGCGCGGTCCTCGCACTCGGTGTCGTCGTCGGACTGAGCCTCGTCGGCGGGAGCGCCACCGACAGCGGCGGACACGACGCCGTCCGGGCGGGGCCGGCCACGCCGACCGACGGTCAGACCGACGCGGCGGCGGTCGTCGAGGAACGTCGGGGGGTGCCGGTCTCGCTGGACCTCGACCGTGACGGCCCGGCGGTCGACGTCGGTCTCGACCTGTCCGGCGTCGGCGTCGACGTCGAGAACGCCGGCCACCCGAGCGAGCGCCAGTCCGTCGAACTCCGCTCGGACGCCCTCGAAGGCGAGACGGCCGAGAGCGCCGGCGTCGGTCTGTGCGCGCTCGGTCTCGGTGAGGAGAACCCCTCCGGGGTCCGCGTCGCCGTCGACGGGGAGTCCGGGTCGGTCGTGGCGGACATCGACCCCCCGCCCGACACCACTCGAGAGTCGACCGCCGAGTCGGCACGAGACGTCGTCGAACGCTGTTCGCGTACCGAGCGTTCCTGACCGGCACACGACGTGCGTCCCCGACGGCGAACTCACGCGCTCGTCTGTGAGTGGCCTGTTCGTCGTGGTCCGGGACGTCGTGGCCCGGCTATCGGCACCTCCGTAATTCGGGTATCGGTACTGTCCCGGAAACCTATCACGTTCACGACAGGCTTACCCGGCGAGCGAGCGGACTGGGGGGTATGAGCCGGGGGTGCCAGGAAGCGACGTCGCCAGCAGGTAGCGGGTGTGGTCGCCGGTGAGCGTCGACCTCGGGCGGTCGTCGGTCGACCGACAGCGACTCACGCTGTGGGCGCTCGCCTTCGCGTTGCTCGTCGTGCTGGCGTTCGTCGCCTGGTCGTACGTCGGCACGCTCGTCTTCGGTCTGTTCGTCTACTACGCGACCCGACCCGTCATGGAGCGAGTCGCGGGGCGGGTCGCCTCCCGGACGCTCGCGGCGGCGGTCGCGCTGCTCGCGTTCGTCGTCCCCGCACTGCTGTTGTTCGCGTACGCCATCGCCGTCGCTCTCACGGAGGTGGCAGCGTTCGTGACCTCAGAGGAGGTGGGCGAGACGCTCGCCGTCCTCGAACCGTACCTGCCGCTGTCTGCGCTGGCGGGCGGACTCGACAGTCTCGTCCGAGTGGTCGTCGCCGACCCCGCCCGCCTCCAGGCGTTGACGACCGACGAGACGTTCCTCGCGGTCGTCGAGGCGACGCTCGGGTCGGTCGGCTTCCTCGGCAGCGCCGGCCTCCACGCGTTCATCGTGCTCGTCGTCTCGTTCTACCTGCTTCGCGACGACTACCGCATCGTCGCGTGGGCGCGCTCGACGTTCCTCCGGCAGGGGAGCGTCGCCGAACGCTACTTCGTCGTCGTCGACGAGGACCTCCGCAGCGTCTACTTCGGGAACATCGTCAACGCCGCGGTGACCGGCTTGCTCGCCGGGGTGGTGTTCAACCTGCTCAACCTCGTCGCCCCCGCGGTCGTCGCCGTCCCCCAACCGACGCTGGTCGGACTGCTCGTGGGGGTCGCCAGTCTCGTCCCCGTCGTCGGCATCAAACTCGTCTGGGTGCCGGTGGCGCTCGTCCTCGCGGCCGTCGCCGTCCTCGAAGACCCGACGACCCTCTGGTTCGTCGCGCTGTTCGCCGTCGTCTCCGTCGTCGTCGTCGACTGGATACCCGACCAGGTGCTCCGCCCGTTCGTCAGCGGCCGGAACGTCCACGTCGGGGCCATCATGCTCGCGTACATCTTCGGGCCGCTGCTCTGGGGGTGGTACGGCATCTTCCTCGGCCCGCTGGTGCTCGTCCTCGGCTTCGAGTTCGGCCGCGTGGTCGCGCCGTGGCTGGCCGACCCGCGCTGGACCGAGTTCCAGGTCGGCGACGCCACGACCGCGCCGGACGCCGACACTCCGACCGTCCCGGACGCCGACTCGGCTACCGACCGAGACGCGACCGAGGAGTCGCGCGCGGCCGACGACGCGGGACCCACACCCGACGACGCGCTCGGGAGAGACCCGACGACGGAAGACTGACCCACCGGTCTCGGTGCCGGGCGACGCTGCCGCAGGATACATGGCTTCGAGGCTGGTAGGGCGGGTATGCTCGGAGTGTTGCTCGTCGCACTGGTCGTGCTGACGTGTCTGCTGGTCGCGGTCGTCGCCGCGGGCGCGCTGACCGCGCTGGCGACGCTCTCGGCCCCGCTGTCGGTGTTCCTCTCCGCGGTCGTCCCGTACGTCGCGGGCGCGGCGATACTGGGCGTGCTCGAAGTGGTCGTCGTGGTCGCCATCGCGTGGACGCTCGTCAAGCGCGCGGACTTCGACGTGCGTGGGAGTCGCCTCGAATCGCTCGCCGACCACGCCGAACGCCGCAGCGACCTCGCGCGGTCGCTGGGGCTGCAGTCGATAGTCGAGCGCTCCCCTGAACGCAAACGCGAGGACGCGCTCGACACCCTCAAACGCCGCTACGCGGACGGCGAGATAGACGACCGGGAGTTCGAGCGACGGCTGGGTCGACTGCTCGACGACGAGGACGTCGACAGCGTCCGTGCACGTCGCGAGCGGGCGAAGCTCAGGGAATGACGAACGGCGAGGAGGAGAACGAGCGAGCGCGAACAACGACTGCCGCTGCGCGTCTCAGGCGTACCGCGAGGCGAGTTCCGTCGGCGTGACGACCTGCAGGTCGCCGTTCTGCTGGAGCTCCTTCGTCCGTGCGACGAGCGCCTCGAACGCCGCTGGGTCGTCGATGTGGCGCGGCGTGAAGAACAGCACCGCGGTCTGCTTGTGGGTCGCGGCGGCCTCGACGCACTCCGTGGCCCACTCCAGGTCGTCGGCGTCTATCGAGAGCACCGTCCGGGTGTCGGTGAGCTGGTCGTTGGTCCCCATCGACCCGCCGACGCCGACGAACGTCAGGTCGAACGATTCGTCCGCGTAGCCGAGCGTCTCGGCGGTGTAGTCACCGCGCGGCGGTCGGAACACGTTCGTCGCGCCGTCGAACCCGCGTTTCTCGAGTTGCGTCGTCGCTCCGGCGAGGGCGTCCTGCTCGCCCTGAATCTCGGTCAGACGCTTCGCTCCGAGCGTCGTCACGCCCATGTCCCAGCCGTCGGCGACCATCTCCTGGTAGTCGGAGATGGTCGGGTCGCTGGAGTGACCAAGCTTGTCGGGAGCGGCGAAGACGCCGCCGGCGAACCCTGCTTCCTTCATCGCGGGGTAGACGACGTCGACGTTGTTCTCGTGGGTCCCCTCCAGCGCGAACACGACCGTCCCCGTCTCGGGTTTCGGGTGGGTCCGGAGGTCGCTGGCGACGAACGTCGTCGAGTTACCGTCCCGGGCGTAGTGGTCGATGCGGATGTGGGTCAACTGCGAGAGGTCGATGGTGTCGGTGCTCTTCGCACCGGGGTCGATGCGGAGCCACTCGCCCGCGGCCTCCGACGGAATCTCGTCGCTGTGTTTCTCCTCGTTGCCGTTGATGTCCTTGAGGTAGATTGCGATCTCGGCGCTGGAGACGGTCGTCTCCTCGAGTTTCACCGCCATCGAGAGCGTCTTGTTGGAGAAGTCCTGGGCCTGCCAGTACTTGCGTTCGACGCGGACGAGGCCGCCGTCGTCGGTCTCCATCCGGACGCCGGGGGTCCCCATGAACCCCTCGCCCTCGACGAGCGTCGCCGACCCGTTTCTCACCGACCACTGGTCGTCGAACATCGCGAAGTTGTCGTACAGGTCGCCCTGGTTGGCCATCCACGCCGGTGGGCCTTGGTCGGCCGGTGTCCCGGTGTCGGTCCCGTTCGGCGAGTCGGTGGGGGTGGCGTCGGTGGTGTCGTTCGGTGTCCCCGCGGGCGTGGCAGTCGGCGTGCCGGGGGTTCCGGTGTCGGTACCGTTGGAGGGGCCGGTGCTGTCGGAACAGCCAGCGAGGCCCACGAAGGCGGCACCGACGGTTCCGAGGAAGGCGCGTCGGCGGACGGTATCGTTGGGTGCCATGGTCGTCACGCAGCATACAGACTCTACGGTCTTGGTAAGAACCTCACTAAGTCTGAGTACCCGTCGTCCGTGACTGTTCGTCGGGCGCGCGCGTCCCTCGTCGGCCGCGGCGTCGCGTCTGGCGCGGAAGGCCTCGCAGACGGGAGAATTCGACCCGTTAACGGGACGTTAGGTGGTGCCTCCGGAGCGGTCTCACGGGTGATACTGTCGGGGCGGCGGCGATAGGACGGGCCGAGAGGGGGTCGTCTCGCGGGTGGTCACTGCGTCTCGGTCGCCGACTGACCGGGGTCCTCGTGGGTAGCCGCCGTCGGCTGCTGGAGGAGCCGTCGTCGCTTGGCGTAGGCGTGGAGGAAGCCGAGGGACACCAGACAGTACGCCGCCAGCAACGTCAGGACGAGGCCGGCCAGACCGATGGTCTGGTCGAGGACGGAGGGGACGCCGACGACGACGGACCCGCCCAGCGCCAGCAGGACGGCGGGTACCCCCACTGTCGTGTACGCGATGGCCGTCGCGCGCGTCATCTGGCGCTGACCGCAGTCCGGGCAGTTCGACGCCTCGGCAGTTATCTCGACCCCACACGAGACACAGGGCAGTTCGCTCACATAGGACATACTGCTGTCTACCGTATTGAGTGTTCGGGAACTGGAGATGAGTCTGACGCCCGTCTGCCGGTGGGCGTCCGTCGTCGACCGCACCGCTCGCTGGTGCGGTACGGTCGGTGTCGGACGAGAGGAGAGACCGGACGGCGCGGTCGGAGGGCCGTCAGCCGAACAGTCGTTCTCGCAGCGTGCGCTCGCGGCGCTGTTCGGCGAGCAACACCGAGCACTCCACGTCGTCGACGACCTCCATGACGAGCGACCCGGAGACGAGACGCCGCAGGAGGCCGCGTTCGGTCGCACCGACAACGAGCATCGTCGCGTCGTCGGCGGCGCGCTCGATGCTCGCCTCGACGTCACCCGTCTCGACCCGGAGCGTCGCGTCGGAGAGGCCGCGCTCGGCGGCCCACGACTCGAGGAACTCCCGGCCGACGCGCTCGCTGTCGTTGACGTTGAGCAGTGTCACCTCGCTGCCGTACTGTTCGCGGAGCAACAGCGCGATGCGTGCCGAGAGGTCCGAGTCCGGCCCGCCCGCCGTCGGGACGAGGATACGGTCGGGGTCGAACCCGCGGTCTTTGAGTACGAGGAAGTCACACGGGACGTCCTGCGTGAGGTCGTCGAACGCTCCCTCCGCACGGCCGGGCGAACCGTGGTCCGGCCCCCAGCCCATCACGACGAGGTCGGCGTTGTACATCTTCGCCGCGTCGAACACCTCCTCGAAGCCGCGGTGGGAGATGACGGTGTGGGTCTCGACGGGGACGCCGAACGTCTCGGCGTCCTCCCGGGCGTGTTCGAGCAGTTCGACCGACCCGGCGTCGATGTCCTCGACGTGGTCCGCACCGTACTGCAGGGCGGTCTGGTCGGGGACGGTGACGATGTGCGTCGCGACGACGGTTCCCCCGCGCTGTTTGGCGATTGCGCTGGCGAGCGTCACCAGGTCCGTCTCGCTGGAGGGGTTCGCCAGCGGCACCATCACGCGGAACTCCCCGCCGTCCGGCTGGGCGACGTTGGCGACGTCGACGGCGGCGTTCGGCATCTGTTCGGGTTGGGAGAGCACCCAGTCGGAGAGCGCCCCGCGCTGGTCGGTCCGCGACCGAGCGTAGAAGACGTACCAGAGCGCGGCGAAGACGACGAACCCGCCGCCGATGGCGATGACCTCCGGGTTGATGAACACGATGAGCGCGATGGAACTCAGCGCCCCGAGGACGGGTGTTATCGGGTAGAGCGGGACGGTGTACGACGGGTCGTACTCCACCACGTCCGACTCGCGGAACACGATGAGCGCGACGTTCAACAGCGCGTAGATGACGAGGTGGAGGATGCTCCCGAGCGTCGAGAGCAACTCGACGCTCCCGAGTGCGATGAACAGCAGGATGAACCCGCCCGTGATGCCGATGGCCTTGTACGGCGTCCCGAACCGGGGGTGGACCTCGTTGATGTCGGGCGTGACGATGCGGTCACGGCCCATCGCGAAGTTGATGCGCGAGGAGGCGAGGATGGAGGCGTTCGCGCTGGAGGCGGTCGCCAGCAGCCCTCCGGCGAGCATCGCGATGGCCCCGACCGGCCCGATGATGAGCCGGGCCACCTCGACGACGGCGATCTTGTCCTCGCTCAGGCCGGCGATGAACCCCTGTTCGACCGACGCGCTCATCACGACGAGGACGAGCGCGTAGATGACCGTCACGATGACGACGCTCCCGATGACGGCGCGCGGGAGGTTCTTCCCCGGTTCCTGTATCTCCTCGGCGACACTCGTTATCTGGACGAACCCGAGGTACGAGACGAAGATGAGCCCCGTCGTCGTCAACATCGCGCTGTAGCCCTTCGACGCCGGCAGGTTCGCGGGGTCCGACTGGAGCGACCCGATGACCGTGAACACGGCGAGGATGGCCACCAGAATCACGACGATGACGTTCTGGAGCTTCCCGGTCTCCTTCGCGCCGACGTAGTTGATGAGGATGAAGAACGCCGCCCCCGCGAGTGCGATGAGTTGCACGTACGAGAGGCTCAGCGGGCCGGCACCGACCGACCCGGAGACGCCGAAGATCGCGCGGATGTACTCGCCGAACCCGATCATGTAGAACGCGCTGGCGAAGGCGAGCCCCATCCAGTTGGCCCAGCCGGCGATGGACCCGAACAGCGGGCCGAGCGCCTGATTGACGTAGTAGTACGCGCCACCGGACTTCGGCATCGCCGTCCCGAGTTCGGACGCCGAGAACGCAGTCAACAGCGCGATCACACCGCCGACGAGGAACGAGACGACGGCGAACGACCCGGCGTCGGAGATGGCGGTCTGTGGCAGGACGAAGATGCCCGCGCCGATCATCGTCCCGACGCCGATGGTCAGCGCCGCGAGCGGGCCGAGGTCCTTCGCGAGTTCCTGATCACCGCCGCTCATGCGACACCTCCGGGGGCGGTCGCGAACCGAGCGTGTCCTCACGCATCCGTCTCACCGGGCAACGCGACGACGGGCAGGTCGCCTTCCGTGACGAGGTCGAGCGTCCGGTCGCCCGAGAGCAACTGGACGAACCGCGACCCGCCACGAGGACGGAACGCGACGGCGCTCGCGTCGAGGTCGCGGGCGGCCTCGAACACCGCGTCGACGACGTCGCTCCCGTAGCGGACCTCGGTGTCGGCGTCGGGGAACGTCTCGCGGAACGCCGCGAACGCCTTCTCGGCCTCCTCCTCGCTCTGCTCGACCGGCGTCTTGTCGGGGACGCCACCGCCCTTCTCGACGACGTGGACGACCGTCACCCGCTCGGGGGCGTAGCGGTCGAGCACCCGAGCGGTGGCGCGGGCGTCGTCCGCGTTCGCGACGGGGACGAGCGCGTGAACGAGGAGACTCATGGCTCTCCTCGGGGAGTCGTGTCCGTGTTCATGTCCGGAAACTCGCCCGCAACCGCTAAAACGGTTGGTGATTCCCCGCCCGGGCGATGAAAACCGATATAGACCGGTGGGGTCTGCTTGGGGTATGACTGCGGAGGGTTCCCCGTGCGAGTGATCGTCGTCGGTGCGGGCGAGGTCGGGTCGAGTATCGCCGCCAGCCTCTGTCAGAGCCACGAGGTGGTGGTCGTCGACATCGACCCCGACCGCGTCAGCGAACTCACCTACGAACTCGACGTGCTCGCCATCGAGGGCGACGGCGGCGACCGCTCGACGCTCGTCGAGGCCGGAATCGCCGACACCGACCTCGTCATCGCCAGCACGGACGACGACGAGACGAACATCGTCACCTGCGGCACCGCCGACACGCTCGGCGACGCGTTCGTCATCTGCCGGGTGAAAGACACCCAGTACCTCGACACCTGGCGCAGCGCCGAGGGCGCGTTCGGCATCGACTTCATGGTCTGTACGGTGTTGTTGACCGCCGAGAGCATCGTCCGACTCATCGGTCTCCCGGCGGCGCAGGACGTCGACACGTTCGCCGGCGGCGCGGTCCGGATGGCCCAGTTCGAGGTGCCCGCCGACAGCCCCGTCGCCGACCAGACCGTCGCCGAGGCAGACCGCTGGGACTCGCTGACGTTCGCGGCCATCGTCCGCGACGAGGAGTTCGTCATCCCGGACGGCGACACCTGCATCCGCGCGGACGACGAGGTCATCGTCATCGGCTCGCCCGACTGCGTCCGGGAGTTCGCCGCCGACCTCTCGCCGAGTTCGGCGGGCCCCGACGACATCGTCATCGTCGGTGGCAGCGAGGTCGGGTTCCAGACCGCCCGCCTGCTCGAAGAGCGCGGGTTCCGCCCTCGACTCATCGAGCGAGACCCCGACCGCGCGCGCCAACTCGCCGAGGACCTCCCGAAGACGACGGTGATGGAGTCCGACGCGACCGACCGCTCGTTCCTCGAACGCGAGCACGTCGGGGACGCCGACGTCGTCGTCACGGCGCTCGACAACGACGAGAAGAACCTGCTCGCCTCGCTGCTCGCCAAACGTCTCGGTGCCCAACGAACCGTCTCGCTGACCGAGACGGGCGCGTACGTCGAACTGTTCGAGGAGGTGGGCGTCGACGTCGCGGTCAACCCTCGCGAGACCGTCGCCGAGGAGATCACCCGGTTCACCCGCGAGCAGCGCGCCGAGAACGTCGCCATCATCGAGGACGACCGCGCGGAGGTGCTCGAACTCACCGTCGCCGGCGACAGTTCGCTGGCCGGTCGCCCCATCCGCGAGAGCGTTCCGGACCTCCCCGCGGGGACGGTCATCGGCGCGATAACGCGCGACGGCAGCCTCGTCACCCCGCGCGGGGAGACGGTCATCGAGGTCGGCGACCACGTCGTGCTGTTCGTCAACACCGAAGACATCGACGCCGTCGCCGCGAAGGTGTGAGGCGGTGAGGGGAGGTCGCCGGTGAGGCGCGTCCGCGTCGACTGGCGAACGAGCGCCAGCATCCTCGGGACCGTCCTGAAACTGCTCGCCATCCCCGTCGCCGCGATGGGCCTGCTCGCCGTCGGCTACCGCGAACCGGTCGTCCCCTTCCTCGTTCCGTTCGTCGTGACGCTCGCGGTGGGCCTCTCGCTCGAACGGTTCGAACGCGGCGACCCCGGCCCCCGCGAGGCGTTCTTGCTCGTCGCGAGCGCGTGGCTCGCCGTGGCGCTCGTCGGTACGCTCCCGTTCGTCCTCGCTGGGAACGGCACGCTCGCCGACCCGGTGAACGCGCTGTTCGAGTCGATGAGCGGCATCACCACGACCGGCGCGACGGTCATCGACGACTTCGCCGTCCACGGGCGGGCCGTCCTGATGTGGCGACAGGTGCTCCAGTGGCTCGGCGGACTGGGTATCCTCGTCCTCGCGGTGGGGTTGCTCTCCGAACTGTCGATGAGCGGCGCGCAGTTGATGGAGACCGAGACGCGGACCCAGGACGTGACGAAGCTGACGCCCAGAATCGAGGGGACCGCCCGACTGCTCGGCGGACTGTACGTCGGCCTGACCGCGCTGATGGTGTTCGTCCTCCTCGCGTTGCGGGCGGCGGGTGTCGCCCCCGAGATGGACCTCTACAACGCGGTCGCCCACGCGCTGACGACGGTCGCGACCGCGGGGTTCTCCCCGGAGGCCGAGAGCGTCGGCGCGTTCTCGCCCGTCGTGCAGTGGGTCGTCGTCGCGTTCATGTTCGTCGGGGCGACGAACTTCGTCGTCCTCTATCACCTCTCGCGGGGGGACACCACGCGTCTACGCGACAGCGAGGAGTTCCGCGTCTACCTCGGCGTCGTCCTCGGGGCGGTGGTCGTCGTCGGGACGATGCTCTTCCTCGACGGGGAGTACCCGCTGGGCGAGGAACTGCTCCGGGCGACGGTGTTCCAGGTCACCTCCATCGTGACGACGACGGGGTACGCGACGGTCGACTTCGACCTCTGGTCGGCGGGGCCGCGCCACGTCCTCTTTCTGGGGATGTTCGTCGGTGGGATGGCGGGGTCGACGACCTGTTCCATCAAGACGCTGCGGTGGCTGGTCGTCGGCAAGACGTTCCGCCGGGACCTGTTCACGGCCGTCCACCCCCAGGCCATCCGCCCGGTCAGGCTCTCGGGACGGGCCATCGACGAGGGGACGGTCCGGGACGTCTACACCTACACCCTCGTCAGCGTCGTCATCTTCGGGCTGTTGACGGTGTTCGTCGTCGTCGACGCCGCCCGCGCGGGCGTCGAGGTGACTGAGTTCGGCGCGATGGGCGCGGCCGCCTCGACGTTCCTCAACATCGGGCCGGCGTTCGGCTTCGCCGGCCCCTACGGCAGCTACGAGCCGTTTCCGGACTCGACGAAGCTCGTCATGGTCGCGATGATGTGGGTCGGGCGCATCGAGATATTCCCCGTGTTGACGCTGCTGACCCGCTCGTTCTGGCGGTCGTGAGACCGCCACCCGACCGCGCAGTCGGTCGCTGCCGGTCCGAAGGCGGTGGATTCATGTCTCGTCCGTCGGACGCTCGGGTGTGACACAGGAGGGTCGTCGATGAGCAGGAGTCGGCTCCGCGTCGAGTGGCGGGCGAGCGTGAGTCTCGTCGGCACCGTCCTCCGCTACCTCTCGGTCCCGTTGGCGTTCCCGCTCGCGGTGGCGCTGGTCTACCAGCGCGACGTGCTGGTGTTCGTCGCGACTATCGTGTTGGTCGTCGGTCTCGGCTTCGCCCTCGAAGGGCTGGACCCCGACCCGGACCTCGGCCCTCGCGAGGGGTTCCTGATGGTCGCGTTGACCTGGTTGGCCGTCGCGCTCGTCGGGACGATACCCTATCTCGTCGCGGGCGACGGCACGGTCGCCCAGCCGGTGAACGCGCTGTTCGAGTCGATGAGCGGCTTCACGACCACGGGCGCGACGGTGATGGGTGACATCTCGTTCGACACGCACTCGCGGGCCATCATGATGTGGCGACAGCTCACCCAGTGGCTCGGTGGCATGGGTATCGTCGTCCTCGCGGTCGCTATCCTGCCGGAACTGTCCGTCGGTGGCGCGCAGTTGATGGACGCCGAAGCGCCCGGGCCGGGCATCGAGAAGCTCACCCCGCGCATCGCGGAGACGGCACGCGTCCTCTGGCTAGCGTACGTCGGCATCACCGCTCTCGAAGTGGTGTTGCTGTACGGTCTCAACGTCGCCGGGATGGCCCCCAACATGACGTTCTACAACGCGGTCGCCCACGGCCTGACGACGATGCCGACCGGTGGGTTCTCCCCGGAGGCCGACAGCATCGGTGCGTTCTCCGCAGCGGTCCAGTGGGTCGTCGTCCCGTTCATGGTCGTCGCGGGGACGAACTTCGCGCTCGTCTGGCGGGCGGTCAACGGTTCGCCGGGGCGGCTGGCGCGGGACACCGAGTTCCGGGCGTACCTCGGCGTCATGGGCGTCGTCACGGCCCTCCTCGCGGGGTTGCTGTTCACGAACGGGGCGACCGGCCTCGACGTCGGGGCCTTCGTCCCCGGCGACGTCGAGGAGGCCCTCAGGCACGCGACGTTCCAGGTCGTCTCGCTGGTGACGACGACGGGGTACGCCACCAGCGACTTCGCCGGGTGGAGCGAGGCGTCGAAGTACGTCCTGCTGTTCACCATGTTCGTCGGTGGCTCGGGCGGGTCGACCGGTGGTGCGGTGAAGATAATCCGCTGGGTCGTCGTCGTCAAGGCCATCCGTCGGGAGCTGTTCACCACGGTCCACCCCGAGGCGGTGTCGCCGGTCAGACTCGCGGGTCGGGTCGTCGACGAGCGCGCCATCCGAGGCATCTTCGCGTTCACGCTGCTGTACTTCGTCCTCTTCTTCGTCGGGACGGTGTTCGTCGTCGTCGACGCCGGTCGCACGGGGTACAGCATCGACGTGCTGGAGGCGATGAGCGCGACGGCCTCCACGCTCGGGAACGTCGGGCCGGGCTTCGGCTCGCTCGGCCCGTTCGGGAGCTACCTGGAGTTCTCACCGGTCTCGAAGCTGTTCATGGTGTTCCTCATGTGGGTCGGCCGGCTCGAAGTCCTGCCCGTCCTCGTCCTGTTCACGGGCGCGTACTGGCGGTCGTAGGGGGCCACGTCGACGAGTCGAGTTCGCACTGCCCGCGGGCTGGAATCGACCTGACCACTCCTATGTCGGCGTCATGACAGTAACGCCGACGTTGATATCAGCGCCGGAGAGGAGTAATAATGCTTATCTGGGGTCGGGTCGCAGCTGGTGGTGGACACACCCGTCACGTCTGAAGGTGGATGAGTTCGGGACGACGGTGGAAGCGTCCTCGAACGCGTTCGTGACCGGTGAGTCCCTCCACGCGACGGTCGACGTGCCTCTGACAACCCGTTTACCATCGCGTGGCTGTTCTTTCGTCGAGGAACCGCGACCACGAGCGACGCGTCGCGGAGTCGTGTCCTCTCGAACTCCTCGGTCCCCTCGCTCGACGTGACCGTTATGACGTCGCGGCCGGTAGCGCTGTGCATGTCCCGACAGACGCTCACTGCCCTCTCCCAGCGCGACGAGGCGTTCTGGGTCGGTCTCGGATGCCTGCTCCTCGGGTCGGCCCTCGCCAGCGGCGCGACCCCCGACGCCGTCACCGGCGTCCAGCGGCTCGGGTCGGTGCTCGCCGCGTTCGGTACTCTCGTCATCGTGGTCCGAATCGCCGTCGCGGTGTTCCGTCTCTTCCGGACGACGGCCGCAGCGGGACGACTCGGCTACGCAGAAGGACTCGCGGCCGACGGCCGGGAGGCCGACGACGAGTCGCCGGACGGGACCAGCGACGAGTCCACGACGCTCGTCGAGTGAGTCGCCTCACCGACGCCAGTACGACGGTGTGAGGACGACGAGCACCGAGAGGATCTCCAGGCGACCGATCCACATCAGGAACACCATGTAGAGCTTCGAGAGGTCCGAGAACGGCTCGAAACTGTTCATCGGCCCGACGACGCCCACTCCGGGGCCGACGTTGCCGAGGGTGGCGATGGCGGCGCTGATGGCCTCCAGCGCGCTGAGGTCGAGTCCCGCGACCCGGAAGCTGTCGACGTACAGCACCACCGTCGAGAACGCGAACAGCGTCAGGAAGAACAGGACGAACACGAAGATGCTCCGGATGGTGTCGTCCTCGGCGACGCGGCCACCGTAGCGGACCGGGTTGACCGCCTCGGGGTGGACCGTCGTGAACAGTTCGTGGGTCATCGCCCGGCGGACGACCGCCCAGCGGACGATCTTGATGGACCCCGCGGCCGACCCCGCCGAGCCGCCGAGGAACATCGCGAGCAGGAGCACGACCTGCGCGGACTCCCCCCAGGTGTTGAAGTCCATGCTGGCGTAGCCGGTCGTCGTCACGACGGCGGCGGTCTGGAACGCCGCCTGCCGGAGCGTCGGTTCGAGGTTGCCCGGAATCGTCGCGACGTTCTCGGGCACGTTCGCGAGACCCAGCCCCGTGAACAGCAGACCGCCGAGCATCGCGGTCACCGCAACCATCGCGAACAGGTACGACCGGAACTCGACGTTCTCGAACAGGCGGTTCGGTTCGCCGCGCAGTGCGTACCAGAACAACGCGAAGTTCGTCCCCGCGACGACCATGAACCCGACGATGGCCCACTGGACCGCGGGAACGAACGCCTCGACGCTCCGCGCTTCGGGGGAGAACCCGCCGGTCGGCATCGTCGTCAGCGCGTGGGCGACCGCGTTGTAGAACGTCATGTTCTCGGCGACCCCCGTCACCTGCAACGCGTAGAACACGATGCAGGCGAGGACGGTGAACCCGATGTAGATACCCCACAGCGCGCGGGCGGTGTCCTGGATTCGCGGCGTCAGTTTCTCAATCGAGAGCCCCGGCGACTCCTCGCTGATGACCTGTGCTCCCCCGACGGACAGCTCCGGCAGGATAGCGACCATCAACACCAGGATACCCATGCCACCGAGCCACTGGGTGAGCTGTCGCCACATCATGATGGCTCGCGAGTGCGTGTCGAACGAGATGTCGCCGAGGACGGTCGACCCGGTCGTCGTGAAGCCGCTCATCGACTCGAACAGTGCGTTCACCGGTTGGGCGACCGTGCCGTCGCCCGCGACGAGGTACGGCACCGTCCCGACGATGGGGACGACCAGCCACGTGAGGCTGACGAGCAAGAACGCCTCCCGGTGGCCGAGGTCCGGGTTGGGGTCGAGGCGTTCGAGCGCGAGGCCGAGACCGAGCATGACGGCGATGGCCGCGAGGAACGGCAGGAGGTTCTCGTCGTAGTAGAGCGCGACCACTAGCGGCAACAGCGGCGTCACCGCGAGGTACTTCAGGATTCGCCCGAGATAGCCGAGGCTCGTCCGGTAGTCGACGACTGTCCGTCTCCCGTTCGACCGGCCGTTACCGACCATCGGGGTCCTCTCGGGCCGCCAGGGGTGCGGGGGCGGGCGGTCGGCCGTCCGACGAGTCGCTCTGCATCGGCGGGACGGACGCAGAGTCAGCACAAAAGCACGGGGATATCGGCCGACCTCGTCGCCTCACCGCTCGACGCGGAGTTCGAACCCCTCGGCCGCCTCGAACACCTCACGGAACACCGATTCGAGGAAGTCTGCGAGGTGTTTCGGGTCCGCGATGGCCGAGAGCACGACGACGTCCTCGGGCGCTTTCCGCGTCTCCGGCTGTTTGACCTTGAACACCGGGTACTCGCCGAGCAGTTCGTCGAGGCGCTCGCGCTCGGTAGGCGAACACGACAGCGTCACCGTCCGGTCGGCGTAGGTCAGTCGCGTCTCCTGGGCGACGAACGCGACGCCGTCGCCGCCGCTGGTCCGTTCGGCCGTGATGGCCCGGACGAACGCGACGAGGCGGTCACGGGGCGTGTCGGCAGTGTCGGTCACGTGTGGGGAGGTTGCGCGGGGAGGGTGTTAAACGGCGCGTGCTCGCTATCCGGCACCGACGAGCGCGTCGACGGCGTAGCCGACGAGGACGACGGCGGTCACACCCAGCACCGCGGCGGCCGCCCGCGACGGTTCGGTCGGTCCCCGCGGGTCGTTGACCAGGACGAGCGCGACGCCCCCCGACAGCGCCATCCCGACCCCTGCCCCACCGAGCAGTACCGCCAGTACCGTCGCTTCGGTCACCACCGACGGCAGCGAGAGCGCCGCCAACAGGACACCACACCCGGTGAACCCGACCCAGAAACTGCGTTCGAAGTTCATGGAAGCAGATATTACTGGGAGACGATAGTTGTTCACCGTTTGCACGTCACACCCCTGTGGCTAATTTTACCGGACGTGGCGGCGAGGCAGGCGATGGCGTCGTGTGACCGGGTCGTCCATGCTGGCAGGACGTGGCGGTTCCTACAAGCCTTTTAGGGAGGCCGGTGTGGGGCCGGTATGAGCAATCCACGAATCCTGCTGATCGGACCACCGGGTGCGGGCAAGGGCACGCAGAGCAAGCGCATCGTCGAGACGTACGGCGTCGAGCACATCACGACGGGCGACGCGTTGCGCGCGAACAAGGACATGGAGACGGAGTTCGGCAAGCCCCGCGAGTACATGGACAAGGGCGAACTCGTCCCGGACCCCGTCGTCAACGAAATCGTCGTCGCGGCGCTCGAAGACGCCGAGGGGTTCGTCCTCGACGGCTACCCGCGTAACGAGGCGCAGGCGGAGTACCTCGACGACCAGACCGACCTCGACATCGTCGCGCTGCTCGACGTCGGGCGCGACGAGCTCGTCAAGCGCCTGACCGGGCGACGCGTCGACCCCGAGACGGGCGAGAACTACCACGTCGAGTACGACATGCCGACCGACGAGGCCGTCCGCGACCGCCTCGAACAGCGCGACGACGACACCGAGGAGGTCGTCGTCGACCGCCTGGACGTCTACGACGAGAACACGAAGCCGCTCATCGAGTTCTACGAGGGTCGCGACCTGCTGACGCGCGTCGACGGCGATCAGACGCCCGACGAGGTGTGGCACGACCTCCGCCTCGCCATCGAGGACGCGCTGGTCGACGAGTGAGGCGTTCGGCGACGCCGGTATCGACCGGACCGGTCGTCGAGCGCACGTCACAGGGTTGATAACGACGCTGTTCCTACCCTCTCTAAATGGCACGAGTGACGCAGAAAGTCCGGGACCTCACCCGCGAGGACCCCGGGATGCGTCGTGCACTCGAAGTCGTACTCGACCAGGCCCAATCCAACGGTGGGACGGTCGAGTGGGCGGACGTGGACGACGACCTGTCGAGCGGCCAGTGGGGCCGGCTCATCGAGAAGGGTATCCTCAAGAGCACCGACGGTGACGGTTTCCGGGTTCGCGACCCCGACGGCGTCGAACAGGCGTTGAACGGTGACGACGCCTCCGAGGCGGCGGCAGCGAGCACCGACGCCGACGACGAGGACACGGGCTGGACGACGTACGACAAGCTCGCCGGCCTGGCCGCGCTGGGGCTGTTCCTCGGCTACCAGGTCTCGCCCATCCGCAACGCGGTCGGCGGGACGCTTGACGTCGTGTTGGGGCCGCTGAACGCGACGCTCCCGTTCTACGCCGTCGTCCTCATCCTGGCGATGGTCACCGGTCTCTACTCGACGCTGCTGCAGGCGAACCTGATGGACACCGAGAAGATGGGCGAGTACCAGGAGCGGATGCAGGAGATCCAGGAACGGTACAAGGACGCCAAGGACCGCGGCGACGACGACGCCGTCGACCGCATCAACGACGAGCGCATGGAGGCGATGGGCGACCAGATGGGGATGATGAAGATGCAGTTCCGCCCGATGGTCTGGATCATGCTCATCACCATCCCCGTGTTCCTCTGGCTCTACTGGGAGGTCCTCACGCAGGGCCAGGAGCTCGGGACGGTGACGATGCCGCTGGTCGGTCAGACCGACTGGGAGAGCCTGACGTTCGTCTTCCCGGCGTGGATCCTCTGGTACTTCGTCTGCTCGATGGGGTTCGGTCAGATTCTCCGGAAGGCGCTGAACATCAGCACCTCCCCGTCCTCCTCGTAAGCACGGCACACGGGGGTGTCGGCCGGCGACACGGCCTCGACCGTCGTCGCGGACGACAACCGTTTTATCGTCCTCGGTCTCAGTGAGGACATGTTGATAACCATCTCCGGACCTGCCGGAGGCGGCAAGAGCACCGCCGCGGCCGCGCTCGCGGACCGACTCTCCTACGACCACATCAGCGGCGGCGACATCTTCCGGTCGCTGGCGGCCGACCGCGACATGACGCCCCTGGAGTTCAACAAACTCGCCGAGGAGGACGACCAGATCGACCGCGACCTCGACCGACGCCTCCGGTCCATCGCCCGCGACCGCGACGACGTGGTCCTCGAATCGCGTCTCGCGGGGTGGATGGCCGGCGACTACGCCGACTTCCGCCTGTGGCTCGACGCGCCGCTGTCGATTCGCGCCGCTCGCATCGCCGACCGCGAGGAGAAGTCCGTCGACGTAGCCCGCGAGGAGACGGAAGGCCGCGCCGCGAGCGAGGCGCTGCGCTACCACGAGTACTACGGCATCGACATCGAGGACCGCTCCATCTACGACCTCGCGCTCAACACCGCCCGCCTCGGTCCCGAGGGGATGGTCGAGACGCTCGTCACCGCCATCGAATCGTACGACCCCGAGGCCGACGAGGGGAAGATTCCCGTCGAAGGCGTCCGCTACGAGTTCTGAGATGCGCGGCCCGCCCGACGACCGGTCGCTCGACGAACTGTTGAGCTTCGGCGTCGTCAACCTCGACAAACCGCCGGGACCGTCCTCGCATCAGGTCGCCGCGTGGCTGCGCGACGTCGCCGGCCAGGACCGTGCGGCCCACGCGGGGACGCTCGATCCCAAGGTCACCGGCTGTCTCCCCGTGTTGCTGGGGGACGCCACCCGCGCCGCACAGGTGTTCGACACGGTTCCGAAACGCTACATCGCCGTACTGGAGCTGCACAAGCCCGCGCCCGCCGGCTTCGACGCCGTCGTCTCGGAGTTCGAAGGCCCCATCCTCCAGAAGCCACCGCGAAAGAGCGCGGTGAGCCGCCGGGTCCGGACTCGGACCATCCACGACCTGACCGTCCTCGAACGCGAGGACCGTCGGGCACTCCTGCGAATCGACTGCGAGAGCGGGACGTACGTCCGGAAGCTCTGTCACGACCTCGGACTGGCGCTCGGGACGGGCGCGAACATGGGCGCGCTCCGGCGGGCGGGGACCGGTCCGTTCGACGACAGCACGCTGGCGACGCTCCACGACGTGACCGACGCGCTCGCGTTCGCGCGCGAGGACGGCGACGAGAGATTGCTTCGAGAGGTCGTCCAGCCAGCCGAACGCGCGTTCGTCCACCTCCCGCGGGTCACCATCGCCGAGAGCGCGGCCGAACAGGTGGCACACGGCGCGTCGGTGTACGCCCCGGGCGTGTTCGACTGGGACACCGCCGAGGAGCCGGGTCCCTGGAGCGACGCGCCCGAGGACCGAATCGCCGAGGGGGAACTGGTCGCCTGCTACACGCCCGACGGCGCGGCCGTCTGTCTCGGAACGTGGGTCGGTGACCCCGAGGCCGACTCGGGTACGGTCGTCTCGCTCGAACGCGTGCTCGTCTGAGACCGAACCGCGACGGCGACCACCGGAGCGGGGCACTTTTCCCGCCCGCTCGCGCCCGTCCCGCATGAACGACGTCATCGAACTGGGCACCGCGAGCGCCGCTCCCGGCGAACGCGCGCGTGGCTACTGGACGGTCACCGACCTCCCGACGGGGACGCCCGAACGCCTCCCGGTCGTGCTCGTCAACGGGGCGGGAGACGGGCCGACCGTCTGGGTCACCGCCGGTATCCATGGGGACGAGGTGACGGCGCTCGCCACCGCACAGGACGCGGTGGCCGCACTCGACCCCGAGACGCTCACTGGCGCGGTGGTGTGTCTCCCCTCGCTCAACCCCGCCGGGCTCCGGCGGACGACCCGGACGTCGTACTACCACGACGACGACCCGAATCGGTACTTCCCGGACGGGGAGCACGACTCGTCGCGCCCGCCGCGCGTCCAGGAACTCGTCGACCGACGGATCTTCGAGGCGTTCACGGGTACGAGCGAGGCACCACGTGCCGACCTCCTGCTCGACCTCCACACCGCGCAGGTCGGGTCGATGCCGTTCACCATCCGCGACCGGGTGCTGTACGGGTCGGTCCGCGAGCGAGACGAAGCCGAGGAACTCGCCGCCGACCTCGACCGCCTCTGTGCAGCCGTGGGTCTCCCGATCGTCACCGAGTACGAGGCCGAGGAGTACACCGAACAGAACCTCCAGCGGTCGACCGCGGGCGCGGCACTCAACGAGGCGGGCATCCCCGCGTGCACGGTCGAACTCGGGAGTCACGGGGTCGTCGAGGAGGACCACCGCGCGGCCGGCGTCGCGGGCGTCTGTCGCGCGCTCGCGGCGTGGGGGCTGCTCGACACGGCCCCGGACGCCGTCGAGGCGGCCGACCCCGGCGTCGACGCACCGGTCTCGTTCCCCGTCCGGCGGTACGTCGGCCCGCACACCGACACCGCCGGCGTCGTCCGCCACCACGTCGAGGCGAGCGACACCGTCGAGGAGGGCGACGTCGTCGCCGACGTGGTCGCACCCACCGGCGAGCACCTCACGACCGTCGAGAGCGACGCCGACGGCTACGTCCTCGGGCGGTGTCACGGCGTCGCGGTCTACGAGAACGACCCGGTCGCGAGCCTCGCGGTCCGTGACGACGGCGACCTCGTGGTCCCACGAGAGGGGGAGTGACTCGGACTCGGGGTGTCGAGCCACCCCCTGTCTCGGCGTGTCGCGGGCACCGACGAAGCGAAGCGCTTAATCGTCGGTCTCTCATCGGTGAAAACACGGGGCCGTGGGGTAGCCTGGTATCCTCGGCGGATGGGGTCCGTCGGACCTGAGTTCGAATCTCAGCGGTCCCATACTTCTGTCGCGAACAAACTCCCGAGCGTCGCGTGTGTCTGTTTCGAGCGACGACGGCTGACAGAGTAGAGTGGCGAGCAGCGTGTTCGCCCGTCGTCAGTCGTCCACTGCCGCCTGACCGCCGGCCGGTCGGTCGTCTTTGATGCTGTTGATCTCGTAGCGCAGGAACACCGCACAGAGCAGGCCGACGACGAGCGCGCCCGCGACGACGTAGAACGAGAGCTGGTAGCTCCCCGTGCGCTCGACGATCTGGGCGACGAGCGTGGGGCCGGCGACGCCCGCCAGCGCCCACGCGGTCAGCGAGTAGCCGTGGATGGCTCCGAGCTCCTTCGTCCCGAACAGGTCACCGAGGTACGCGGGGAGGCAGGCGAACCCGCCGCCGTAGCAGGTGACGATGAGGAACATCAGCGCCGAGAACAGCCAGACGTTGGTGATACTCGGCATGAGCGCGAACGCGAGTATCTGGATGCCGAAGAACGTCCCGTACGTGGCGGTCCGGCCGAGGTAGTCCGAGGCGCTCGCCCAGACGATGCGTCCCGCGCCGTTGAACAGACCGATGACGCCGACGATAGAGGCTGCCAGCGCCGCGTCCGCGCCGGTTATCTCCTGGGTCATGTTCGAGGCGACCGACAGCAGCATGATGCCCGCCGAGACGTTGATGAACATGATGAGCCAGACGACCCAGAACCGCTTGGTGCGAAGCGCCTCCCGCGCTTCGAGCTGGGCGAGGTCCGTCGACACCGAGACGCCCTTCTCGTTGGTCTCTATCTTGTCGGGGTCCATCCCCGCCGGTGCCCAGTCGGCGGGCGGTTTCTTGATGTACAGCGACCCCGCGGCCATCGCGAGGAAGTACGTCACCCCGAGGACGTAGAAGTTCGTGGCGACGCCGACGGTGTTCATCAGGTAGTTCGCGACGGGGCTGGTGATGAGCGCGCCCGCGCCGAAGCCCATCACGGCCATCCCGGTCGCCATCCCGCGGCGGTCGGGGAACCACTCCACGAGCGTCGAGACCGGGGCGATGTAGCCCAACCCCAACCCGGCCCCGGCGACGACGCCGTAGGTGAGCAGGAAGCCGGTGTAGCTCCCGGCATCGACGGTGACGCCCGTCAGCACCGTGCCACCGCCGAACAGGACGGCGGCGGCGAGGCCGGCCGTCCGCGGACCGTACCGCTCGACGTAGGTTCCGAGGAACGCCGCCGACACCCCGAGGACGAAGATGGCGACGGTGAACCCGAGGGTCACGTCGCCGATGCTCCACCCGTTGAGCTCCTGGAGCGGGTTCTGGTAGACGCTGTACGCGTAGATGGAGCCGATGGAGAGGTGGATAGACACCGCAGAGAGCGCGATGAGCCACCGATTTCGGTCCGCTTCGGTCTGTGCCATCGTCACACCCACTCGCGGACGAGGGTAATGGGTTGGCGTGCCGTGACAGTGTTTCCGCTATCTCGGTCAACCGGCAGGCGAGGTGGACGACGCGCAGACGTGACCCTGATTTCGCCGATGACTGTCATCGAATCGTGACAGTTATCGGTGGTCGGTCGCGAACAGCAGAGTGCAGGCCAGCGGAGCCGTCGGTTGTCTGTGTGCCATACGCATTCGTTCGACTCCCGCTGGCCGGTTCTCACGGTGCTACCAGGGAGCGACGCCGCTCCACCGGATCAGCGGTCGAGGGTGACCATCACCTTCACCACGTCGGGGGCCGTCGCTCGCTGGAACGCACCGTCGACGTCGTCGAGCGAGTGCTCGGCGTCGACCAGTCCCGCGACGTCGACGGCACCTTGGGCGAGCAGGTCGACGGCGGCGGGGTAGGTGTTCGCGTAGCGAAACGAGCCGTGGACGTCGAGTTCGCCGTCGACGATATCCAGAACGTCGATGGGGACCTCAGCCTCCGGTGCGAGGCCGACGAACACGACTGTTCCGCCGCGGCGCACGCCGTCCAGGGCGCTCTGGATGGACGCCGTCGCACCGGACGCTTCGACGACGACGTCGACGCCTACGCCGTCGGTGTGTTCGTCGACGACCGCCCCGAGGTCCACTTCGGTGACGTCGACGGCCTGGTCCGCGCCGCGGCGCTCGGCGCGCGCGACCTTCTCGGGGACGACGTCGGTGACGAGGACGGTGGTCGCCCCCGCCACGCGGGCAGCGTCGGCGGCGAGCAGGCCGATGGGGCCCGCACCGGTCACGAGGACGCTGTCGCCCGGAGCGACGCCACCGCGGCGACAGGCGTGGATGCCGACACTGAGCGGTTCGCAGAGCGCCCCCTCGCCCAGCGAGACGGAGTCGGGGAGTTCGTAGACGAAGTCGGCGGGCCACGCGACGTACTCGACGAACGCGCCGTCGTGGGGCGGCGTCGCCATGAACGTCACGTCGGGACAGAGGTGGTAGGAACCGCGCTTGCAGTGAGGACAGCGACGACACGGGACGCCCGGTTCGAGCGTGACCCGCGCCCCCGGTTCGAGCGAGTCGACGGCCTCCCCGACCGCGACGACCTCGCCCGCGCTCTCGTGGCCCAGCACCAGCGGGTCCTCGACGACGTAGTCACCGATGCGTCCGTGTTCGTAGTAGTGGACGTCGGAGCCACAGACGCCGACGCGTCGAATCCGCACGAGCACCTCGTCGGGTGCGGGGTCGGGCCGCGCTCGCTCTCGGAGTTCGAACTCGCCCGGGTCGGTCAGGACGGCGGCGCGCATACCGGGGACGCGCCGAGCACGGACAAAAGCGTGCCGTCGCTCGCGGCGAGCATAGCGATTTGAGGACGGGGCCTGAACGGAGTCGTATGTCGACCACGCCACGCTCGACGCTCGACCGGTTCGTCGAGCGCCTCGACCGACTCGACGTGACCCACACGGTCACCGACCGGGACGGCGTCACCGCGGCCGTCGACGCCGTCTGTGAACCGCCCGCGGTCGGCGTCCCGTTGCCCGACGGTCTCGGGACGCTCCCCGCGTCGGTCGCGACCGACGTCGCCCCGAGCGCACTCGGCGCGGCGACGACGGGTGTCACCCCGGCGACACTCGGCGTCGCCGACTACGGGAGCGTCGTCCTCTCGACGACGCCCGACGGCGTCGAGCCGACGAGCCTCTTCCCCGACCTCCACGTCGCAGTCCTCCCGACGGGGGCCGTCGTTCCGGACATGGCGACGGCGCTCGGGCGACTCGGCGAGCGAATCCGCACGGACGGCGGGAGCCACGTCCTCGCGACCGGGCCGAGCGCCACCGCGGACATGGGGGCGCTGGTGACGGGTGCGCACGGACCGAGTCGCGTCCACGTCGTCCTGGTCGAGCCATGAGCGGCGACGCTCGCTCGGCGAAGGCCGAGCACATCCGCCGCATCCTGGCGACCGAGGGGCCGGCCGTCGAGGCGAACACGCAGGGGTTCAACCGGGGTCGCTACGAGTCGGTCGCCGACCTCGACGACTACGAGGCGCTCAAACGCGAGGCTCGCCGAATCAAGGAGGACGCCATCGAACGCCTCCCCGAACTGCTCGACGAGCTGCGAGCGGCCGTCGAGGCCAACGGCGGCACCGTGTACGTCGCCGCCGACGCCGCGGACGCGACACGCTACGTCCGGGACGTCGTCCGCGACGTGGAGGGCGAGCGGGTCGTGAAGTCGAAGTCGATGACCACCGAGGAGGTCGAGTTGAACGACGCGCTCGCCGCCGACGGCGTCGACGTCGTCGAGACCGACCTCGGCGAGTGGGTGTTGCAGGTCGCCGACGAGACGCCCTCCCACATCGTCGCCCCGGCCATCCACAAGTCACGCGAGGACATCGCGGCGCTGTTCACCGCGGCGTTCGACCCCGAGGAACCGCTGGAGACGGCCGCGGACCTGACGGCGTTCGCCCGCGAGCGACTGGCCGAGCGTATCGAAGCCGCCGACGTCGGCGTGACGGGCGCGAACTTCCTCACCGCCGACACGGGGACGATGGCGCTGGTCACCAGCGAGGGCAACGCCCGCAAGACCGTGACGGCGACGGACACCCACGTCGCCGTCGCGGGCGTCGAGAAGGTCATTCCGTCTGTCGAGGACCTCGCGCCGTTCCTCGAACTCGTCGGCCGGTCGGGGACGGGCCAGGACATCACCAGCTACGTCTCGCTGTTGACGCCTCCCGTCGACTCGCCGACGCTGAACTTCGAGCGTGACGAGACGGGGCCACCCGACGACCGCGCGTTCCACCTCGTGCTGGTCGACAACGGCCGCCTCGCGATGCGCGAGGACGACGACCTGCGCGAGACGCTGTACTGCATCCGGTGTTCGGCGTGTGCCAACTCCTGTGCGAACTTCCAGCAGGTCGGCGGCCACGTCTTCGGCGGCGAGACCTACTCCGGGGGCATCGCGACCGGGTGGGAGGCGGGCGTCGAGGGTCTCGACACCGCCGCCGAGTTCAACGACCTCTGTACCGGCTGTACCCGCTGTGTGAACGCCTGTCCGGTCGGCATCGACATCCCGTGGATCAACACGGTCGTCCGCGACCGCATCAACCACGCCGACGACGCTCGGTTCGACTTCCTCGTCGACGGTCTCACCCCCGACGCCGAACCTGCCGGCATGGACGTCCAGAAACGGCTGTTCGGGAACTTCGGGACGCTCGCCCGCCTCGGGAGCGCGACCGCCCCGGTCTCGAACTGGCTGGCCGGGACGGGCGTCGCGCGCCGAGCGATGGAGCGATTCGCGGGCGTCGACCGTCGCCGCGAACTGCCGACGTTCGAGTGCGAGACGTTCCAGCAGTGGGCCGCCGACCGCCCGACGGTCCGAGACGCCGACCGGGAGGTCGTCCTGTTCCCGGACGTCTACACCGACCAC
Organism: Halomarina rubra; assembly: GCF_023699475.1. Lineage (GTDB taxonomy): Archaea > Halobacteriota > Halobacteria > Halobacteriales > Haloarculaceae > Halomarina > Halomarina rubra. The sequence goes on from NZ_JALXFV010000008.1 coordinate 282,131, forward strand.
GTCCACACGGCGCGTGGGAAGGCCGCCGTCCGCGTCCTCGAAGCGCTCGGCGTGGGCGTCACCGTCGCGTCGGTGACCGACAGCGGCCGCGCACCGCTCTCGCAGGGGATGGTCGACACCGCCCGCGAGGCCGCCGAGACCGTCGCCGAATCGCTGGTGCCGGAGGTCGCGGCCGGCCGCGACGTGGTCGTCGTCGAACCGAGCGACCACGCGATGTTCCAGACCGACTACGAGCGTCTGCTCGACGACCGGTACGAGATGCTCGCCGACGGGAGCTACGACCTGTTCGAGTACGTCTACGGCCTGCTCGCCAACGGGGCGGCCCCCGACACGCTCCACCTCGGAGACGGTGAGCGCGTCGCGTACCACGCACACTGCCAGCAACGCACCCTCGGCGTCGACCGCTACACGACGGCCGTCCTGTCGGACCTGGGCTACGACGTCGTCACCTCCGAGGTGGAGTGCTGTGGCATGGCCGGCAGTTTCGGCTACAAACGCGAGTACTACGACGTGAGCGTGGCCGTCGGCGCGGACCTCGTCGACCAGTTCACCGCCGCGGATGCCGCCGACCGCACCGTCGTCGCCAGCGGGACGTCGTGTCTCGACCAACTCGACGACCTGCTCGGTCGCTCGTCTCGCCACCCCGCGGAACTCCTCGACCCGGCGCGGCGGGACGACTGAGGCCGGCGGGTCGGTCGAGGAGCGTCGCCACGCGGGACCGTCGTGCCGAAACCCGTCACCGCTCCCGGACCCGTCAGTACGTTTATCGGACCGCTCCCGGAACGTCCACGCGACGAGTCGCCCTCCCGGCCGTCGTCGCGCTCGTCGTCCTCGCCGGCTGTCTCGGCGTCGGC
>NZ_JALXFV010000008.1:283009-289058 GCF_023699475.1 Halomarina rubra
TGGGGCGCGCCCAACGCCGACGCCCCGGCCGACGCCAGCACGGTCACGCCGGTTCCGACGCCCGCCCAGCCGACCGCCCCGAGCGACGACGCGCTCCTCGACTACGTTCAACGCTTCGAGAACGCGACGTTCTACACCCGGTTTCTCGACCCACGTTCTCACACGCCGAGACGACCTGTGACGCGACGCTCGTCGACCGCACCGCGACGGGGAGCTACCTCCGTGCCGGCTGTTCGGGCGCGGCGTACTTCGACACTGACGGGGACGGCGAGGCCGCCGAACACGTCGACGTCGGACCGACACCCGTCGAGTACGTCGTGACGAACGAGACGACGGTGCGTATCGCCCCGGCTCTCGGCCACGTCTTCGTCCCGCCCGAATCGGAGACGGGGACCGAGCGCCGGCGACTCGACGCCCCGGAACTCACCGTCCTCAACGCGGCGAACCGCTCTGTGAACGTCTCCGTCGCGCTCGAACCCGCCGAAGACACCGCGGCCGGCGACACCGCGTTTCGAACGACCCACGACCTGGAGCCACGGTCGGGCGTCACCGACCGCCACCTCGTGAGCACGGCGGGACCCTACGACCTCGTCGTAACCGTCGGGTCGGCCACCGTTCGGACGTCGTGGCGACTCGGCGAGGACGACGGCTCTCGGACGGTCGTCGTCTGGCCCGACGGGAGCGTGAGCGTCGAACCGCGACCGACGCTCGGCGAGTAGCGGATGCTCGCGGGGTCGCGTCTCACCGAAGAGATGGAGATCGCCTCACTGGGCGACGTAGCCGCCGTCGACCGGCATCGGGACGCCGGTGACGAACGAGGCGTCGTCCGAGCAGAGGTAGACGACCGCGTCCGCTATCTCGTCGGGCGAGGCCGCCCGCTTCATCGCCTGCGGGGCGACGGTCTGTTCCATCGCGGCCTCGTCGCCGCCGGTGAACCGCTGGACCATCGGCGTGTCGACGACGCCGGGACAGACCGCGTTGACGCGGATGCCGTCCTCGGCGGCCTCGATGGCCGCACACTTCGTCAGCCCCGCGACGCCGTGTTTCGAGGCGTAGTACGGCGAGAGGCCGGCCGCCCCGACAAGCCCCGCCACGGAGGCGGTGTTGACGATGGCCCCGCCGCCGTGGTCGGCCATCACCGCCAGTTCGTACTTCAGACAGCAGAACACGCCCCGGAGGTTCACCGAGATGACCGCGTCCCAGTCGTCGAGCGACTGCTCCGTGAGGGGGGCGACGGTGCCCTCGATACCCGCGTTGTTGTGCGCGAAGTCGAGGCCGCCGAAGTCGTCGACGACCGCCCCGACGGTCGACTCGACCGCCGTCTCGTCGGTCACGTCCAGTTCGTAGAACCGCGCTTCGCCGCCCATCTCCTCGATGAGCGAGACCGTCTCCTCGCCGCCGTCGGTGTCGATGTCGGCGACGGCGACGTGTGCGCCCGCTTCGGCGAATCGAACCGCCGTTGCGCGGCCGATTCCCGACCCTGCACCCGTCACCAGCGCCACCTTCCCGTCGATTCCGTTCATGATTGCCACGGGCAGTCCGACTGCCCGAGCGGAGTTGGCAACGAGAAACGATAACGATTCGCACGAGTACGCGCGGGTCGGCTCCGGTGTCGGCCTGTCCGTCGTCGCCCGGCTACCCCGCGTCGTCGAGTACGCGTCGCGCGTCCGTCGGCGAGAGTCGCGTCCGAGGTGCGGCCTCGGCGAACACGTCGACACCGACGACCCTGGGGTCCTCGCGCTCGTCGTGGTCGCGTTCGCGGTCGACGACCCACCCGAGGTCGTCGGACCGACGGAGCAGACGGGTCCCCCCGGCGGTCGAGACGACGAGCGTGTTCGTCTCGTAGGACCCGTCTGGCGACCGACCGTCGTCGGTCTCGCTGGTCTCGCTGGTCTCGTCGTCCTCACCCCTGGAGCCGTCGGTCGCGCCGACCGCGGCGACGAACGCACACGAGCGGTCCAGTCGGTCGACGTCCTCGGCGGCGAACGGTCGGTTCGGCATCGACGCGACGACGCGGTGGTGGACGCCACAGCACCCACACGTCGTCCCCAACTCGTGGTTCGGCATCTCTCTACGACCGCGCGCTGGAGCCTTGTCAATCGGTCGGGTGTGGCCGCGAACCGCCGGCCGTCCGTTCGTTTATGTCGGCGCGTGTCGAACAGCACCCCATGCCTATCTCTAGCGCGGAGTTCGAGGACGGTCGCCTCGACACGACGACCGACGCCCCCGACACGACGACGGTCGGCGAGTTCGACAGCGAGCGCAACCTCGTCCTCGCGTTCCTCGACGAGAACCCCGACGCGGCGTTCACCGACCGCGAGGTGCTGTTGGGCGTCGACTTCGACGAGTCCGACGACCCCGCGACGGTCAGGGAGTCGTACACCACCGTGTACGGCGAGGCGCTCGGCGACGCCGCCAACGAGGTGGTCGACCTCGCGGGGGACGTGACCGCGACGGCGATGGTGGTCGGCGACGTCGACGACGCGCTGTCGTCGCTGGTCGCCGACGGCGCGGTCGAACGCGCGGAGGTCTCCGTCGGTGGCCAGTCCCGAACCTACTACCGTGTCACCCGTTCGTAATCGTCTCCAGCGCGCGTCGGTCGGCCCACCGTCTCCGACTCCTCACCGACCCCAGTCGGTCCCACGATGACGGCGGGCCGAGCGTCGCTGGTCCCGCGGTCGAAGGCCCGACTCGGCTACTGGCTGCTGGCGGCGGTGGCGCTCGTCGTCTTCCTGGGTGCGGTGTACCTGTTCGTCGGGACGCTCGTCACGGGCCTGTTCCTCTACTACGCGGTCCGGCCCATCAACCGACGACTCCGGGGGCGAATCGACAGCGACGGCTGGGCGGCCGTCGCGACGCTGTTCCTCGTCGTCGTTCCGCTGCTCGCGCTCGTGGGCTACGTCGCGTTCATCGCCATCCAGAACGTCGACACCCTGCTCAACCAGGACGTCAGACGGCTCGTCCAGCCGTACGTCGACCTCGGGAGCATCACCAGTCTCTCGGACCTCGCAAGCAACCCGCAGGCCATCGTCGACCAACTCCGGCAGTCGGGGCTCCAGGGCGTCGTCTCGATGACGCTCGGAGCCATCGGCATCATCACCAACGCCGTCATCCACGTCTTCTTGATGAGCGCGGTCGTGTTCTACCTGCTGCGCGACGACCGCCGCTTGGCGGCGTGGTTCCGCTCGGCAGTCGGCGAGGGGAGTCCCGCCCACGTCCTCGGTCGACACATCGACCGCGACGTCTCGCAGGTGTACTTCTCGAACGTTCTGTTCATGACCACCATCGGCGTCCTCTCGGCGCTTGGCTACTCGGGGTACAACCTCGTCGCCCCCGCGTCGGTGCAGATTCCACTGCCCATCGTCCTCGGGGTGCTCACGGGCGTCGCGAGCATCGTCCCGCTGGTCGTCGGCAAACTCGTCTACGTCCCCATCGCGGCGTTCCTGTTCGGCGCGGCGCTCCAGAACCCCGACGGCCTGCTCGTCTACCCCATCGCGTTCACCGTCGGCGCGTTCCTGTTCCTCGACTTCATCCCGCTGACGTTCCTCCTGCCGGTGATGGCGGGGCGGGCGCTCCACAGCGGGCTGATGATATTCGCGTACGTCGGCGGGACGCTCGTCTTCGGCTGGTACGGTCTGTTCCTCGGGCCGCTGGTCCTCGTCGTCGCCCTCCGGGTGTGGCTCGACCTCGTCCCGTCGCTCGTCCGCGGCGACCCGGTCGCACCCGGCCCAGCGGACGGGCCGGCGGAGACCGAGGAGTCCGACTCCGCCGACCCCGGCGACCAGAGCCAGGACCAACCCGCCGAGGACCAGGGCGTCGACGACGGGACCCCCGGTCCGTAACGAGCGTCGTCTCCCGAACGCCGCCGGAAGTCGCCTCGGTGGTCCCGTCCCGATTCCCTCCGAGCACCGTGACACTCTCCGTCCCCGACCAGCAAGCGGATTTATATCGGTTCATAGCAATGTGTTACCAGACACCATGCAGTCGAGCACGCAACTCGTCTCCGCCGGGCTGATGGGGGTGCTGTTGGTCGCGACCGTCGCGGCCGTCGTCAGCTTCCGCGACTGGCGACACGACGCGACGGTCCCGGGCGGTGGGTCGACGACGCTCGGCGTCCGTGCGTACGGGGCCGCCGGACGCGCGCTGCACAGTCAACTGGTCTGGATTCTCGGCTTCCTGCTGTTGGCGTTCGCGCTGGGCGGGGCCGTCGTGCTGTTCGTCGCCGGCGGCCCGATGAGCGCCGACGCCGGGATGACCGTCGCACTGGTAGCGGGGTGCGTCCTGCTCGTCTTCCTCGGCGTCGGCACCTACCGGACGGTCCGGTTCCGGGGTCGGTCGAGCGCCGGGGCGGCCGCCGTCACCGCGTGGACGCTCGGGACGCTGGCGCTGGTCGCCATCGTCGCCAACCTGCTGCTCGGCTGACGACGATGCGCCGACACCGCCGCGGGGGGGACCGATGAAGGTGTTCCACACGGAGCGGTCGGTGACGCTCCCGTCCGGTCTCTGGTGGCTCGGTCCAGTCGTCCTCGCCGAGGCGCTGTTGCTCGTGGGCTACTTCGGGCTGACCGGCGCACGCCCGACCGAACCGCGCTACGTGCTCTACCCGTTCGTCTGGATCAACCTCGGTCTCGTGGCGCTCGTCGAGACGCGACCGCGGCCAGCCTCGCGACGGCTCAGACTCCTCGCGGCCGTCGTCGCCCTCGGCTACTTCCTCGTCCTCGCGTGGCTCTCGGGGCTGCTCGCACTCGAACTCGGACCGTCGACGCACTCTCACGCCGCGCTCGCCGGCTGGCAGGTCACGCTCTCCGCGCCGGGGTGGGGCCCGCGAATCGGCTACGTGACGACGATGGGCCACGTCTACTTCGTCCCGTACCGCGTCGTGGGGTACCTCGCGCTCGCGTACCTCGTGTTCGCCCGGACGCTCGACGCCAGCGCCGCCGTCCTCTCCGGGGTCGTCGGTCTCGTCGCGTGCGTCTCGTGTGCGTTCCCGCTCGCCGCCTCGGTGGCGGCGGGCGCACTCGGCCCCTCGGCCGCGCTCGCCACCTCGCCGTTCTCGTTCGACCTCTCGACGCTCGCGTTCGTCGCGACGGTGGCGCTGTTGTACTGGTCGCCACAGCTCTCGCCCCCGTTCTCGCTCTCGTGGCCGCGGAGGGGCCGATGACGCCGCGACGGCCACGACGACGGCCCGGCTCCCGACCGGACCACTCCTGGTCGCTCGTCCGACGTGCCGCACTCGTCGGGGCCGTGGCGCTCGCGACGGCGCTGTTCGTCGGCGTCGCCTCGGCACACGCCGGGTCGCTCGGCAGCGCCGCCCCCGTCTCCGTGCCGTCGTGGCTGTTCGCGCTCACCGGCGGCGCGGTGGTGGTCGCCTCGTTCCTGTTCACCAGCCTCCTGACCGACCGCGACCTCATCCGAGCCATCGACCGGCGCGGCCCGACCGTTCGGCTCGCCGCCGACGGGACTCTCCGCACCGCCGGTCGCCGCGCACTCGCCGTTCTGGGACTGCTCGGTCTGCTCACGGTCGTCGTCGTGGGCTTCCTCGGACCGACGACGGCCGTCGCCAACCTCGCCGTCCTCCTCGTGTGGGTCGCCTGGTGGGCGGGCTACACCGCCACCGTCTACCTGCTCGGGAACACCTGGCCCGCGCTGAACCCGTGGCGGACGCTCGCCCGTCGTCTCCCGTCGCTGGAGCGGCCGCTCCCGGCGCGACTGGCGACGTGGCCCAGCGTCGTCGGCCTGCTCGCGCTCGTCTGGGTCGAGGTCGTCAGCCCGCTGGCCGACGCGCCACGACTGCTCGCGTGGGTCGTCGTCGGTTACACCGCCCTCACGCTCGCGGGTGCGGTGGTGTTCGGTCGCCGGACGTGGTTCACGCGCGTCGACCCCGTCTCGCGCGTGTTCAGCTTCTACGGTGCGCTCGCGCCCCTCCAGCACACCCGCAGTGCGCTCGCGCTCCGCCTGCCGGGCGCGGGTCTCCTCGCGGGCGACCCGCCCGACCACCACGTCGACCGGCGACCGCCCTCGGACGGGCCGGTCCGGGCCGACGGGGGCG
>NZ_JALXFV010000008.1:289077-320038 GCF_023699475.1 Halomarina rubra
TACTGCTCGACGGCGTCGACGACGTGGCGTTCGTCGTCGCGCTCGTCTGGACGACGACGTTCGACGGTCTCGTCTCGACGCCCGTCTGGGCCGACTTCGCCGGACCGATCGTCGCCGCGGGCGTCTCGCCGCTCGCGGTCTACCTCGGCGCGCTCCTCGCGGGGTTCGGCCTGTTCTTCGGGGTGTACCGACTGGCCGCTCGGTTCGCTCGGCGGACCGCAGGCAGCTACGTCGCGACCGCCGAACTCGACCGTCGGTTCGCCGTCGCACTCCTCCCCATCGCCGCCGGCTACCACCTCGCGCACTTCCTGGGGTACTTCCTCACGCTGTCGCCGGCGCTCGTCGCCGTCCTCGGGTCGCCGCTGTCACCGCCGTCGAACCTCGTCGTCGCCGTCCTCCCCGGCTGGTTCGGCGGCGTCCAACTGGCGTGTGTCGTCGTCGGCCACCTCGTCGGCGTCTGGGTCGCCCACGGCGTCGCCTTCGAGACGTTCACCGGTCGGCTCCAACCGCTGCGGAGCCAGTACCCCTACGTCGTCGTGATGGTGGCGTACACGACGACGAGTCTCTGGCTGTTGATGCAGCCGTACGACGCCCCACCGTTCCTCTGAGCCATGTCCGACACGCCCACTCCCACGGATTCCACGCCCCACGGGTCGCCCGTCCCGACCGACGTCCCGCCGGACGCCGTCGTCGCGACCTGTCCGTACTGTGACCGACCGTTCCCGAGCGACCACCTGCGCGCGCTCCACCTCGGCGAGCGCCACGCGGCACGGTTGAGCGACCGAGAGCGCGACGCGTTCGAGCGTGCGGAGGAGACGGAGGTCGACGACCTGTTCGTCTACCACCTGAAGGTGGTGTCGCTCATCGTCCTCGTCGTGATGGGGCTGAGCTACGTCTACGCGTTCGCGCTGGTCTGACGCGGTGTCGAGGGCGTCGACGAGCGTCGTCCGGGAGTTCGACACTGTCACGTCGTGTTGTCCGACCGATTCGTTGAGAATAGTGTTATTACTCGCGTCGTCAATTCTCGGACGGACTCGTCCGCTCCGTCCACTCGACGACCGGGGACGGCGAGCGAGGGTGGATGCGCTCGCCTCCCCCGCACAGCGTGCCCGAGTCTCCCGCGCGGCGTCCCGAATGGCCTCTGACAACCCACGTGACGCCCCGCGGGACTCCCGACACCCGACGAGCGTCCGGTGTGGCGTCGTCACTCGCGACCGCTCGACCCGACACGGAGTGGTGCGCGACGGCCCCCGAGCGTGGCCCCGCCGTCGGCGACTCTCGTGGGTGACGACCCACGACGCTTCGTTCGGCGGTGTCGGAATAAACTGTCACGCTGACCCGTCAGTGTCGTCGTAGTCGGCGTCCGCGAGCAGGAGTTCGAACAGGGTCCGGTAGGCCTTCTGGAGGTGCGTGTTGAACGTCTGCTTCGTGATGCCCATGCGAGCGGCGAGTTCCGCGCCGGTGGACTGCCTGGGCCGCTCGTAGTACCCCCCGTAGTACGCGATTCGGAGCGCCGTCGACTGGCGGTCGGTCAGCGCCCGTTCGACGAGGCGACGGACCGCGTCGAAGGTCGTGACGTCCTCCCAGGCGACCAGCGCGAGGTCCGGGTACACCTCCCGGACGGCCGCCGCGACGGCGGCCCGGTCGACGTCGAGCGGGAAGTCGGCCGTTATCCGCACGCCGTTCGGGTCGGAGACGGCCGACCGCGTGCTGCCGTCGAACCGCGTGAAGGCGGTGAACAGCGAGTCCGAAGAGCCGTGGGTCTCGATTCGGTGGGTGTCGCCGACGGTGCTCAGCATCCGCGCGTCCAGCGTCGTCGGGAACTGCTCGACGGCCGCCAGCAGGTTTTCGACCGACCCCCCGGTGACCGTCCAGTACTGGAGGTGCGTCCCGTCGTCCAGGTGGACGACGGAGTCGACGGCGATGCTCACGTTCCCATCCAGGAGGCTGCGAAACGGCTCTGCGAGTGCGTCGGAGACGAAGTGGAGTCGCTGTCGTGACTCCCGGGGTTCGAGGTCGGTCGGCATCTGAGTGGTGGTCGCCGGGGGTGGGTCGACGGGTCCGTGGCGGCTCCGCGGCCGTCACTCCGGGTGGTCTGCGTGGTCGGTCGCGCCGTCACCCTCGTACGAGGCGATGGCGACGGTCATGACGGCGACGCTCGCGAGGACGACGACGCCCCCGGCGGCGACGACGACGTTCCCGAGGTGGGCGTACGTCGCGTACAGTACGATGGCGAGACCGACGACGGTGCCGACGACGGTGGTGAGTGCGACGGTGCCGTTCATGTTCCCGTGATGGAGTAGGCGGCCGCCAGCGTCAGTGCCAGCGCGGCGACGAGACCGATGGTCACGACGTAGGTGATGGCCCGCGGTTCGTACCGGAGGTGCTGGAAGTACGCGGCGACGAGCAGCGCCTTCACCGCCGACAGCGCCATGATAACGCCGAAGGCGGTCCAGTAGTCCAGTCCGGCGAACTCGACGGCGACCTGGAGCGTCGCGAAGACGAACAGGACGCCGTAGATGACGGTGTACAGTCTCGTATTCATCGGTCGGTCCCTCGGTTTCCGGGTGTGGTTCGGGTCGTCATGGGTCTCACAGGATGTAGAACAGCGGGAACAGGAACAGCCAGACGATGTCGACGAAGTGCCAGTACAGGCCGAAGTACTCGACCGGCCGGTCGTCGTCGAGGTACGCCCCGCCCCACGCCCGCACGAGCATGTAGCAGACGATGACGAGGCCGACGATGACGTGGGCGGCGTGGAGGCCCGTCGTCAGGAAGTACGTCGACGTCTCGACGCTCGTCGAGAGCCACTGGCCCTCGTGGTACAGTTCGTACCACTCGATGCCCTTGTTGCCGAGGAAGCCGACGCCCAGCAGGAGCGTCACGAGCAGGCTGACGACCAGCCCGTTGCGACTCCCCTTCTGGGCGGCGACCATCGCCAGCACGACGGCGAACGAACTCGTCAGCAGGATGTAGGTGTTCATCAGCCCCGGGATGGGGTCGTGGGGGACGATCTCCCACGCGCTCCAGCCGAAGGCGACGCGGATGAACACGTACGCGCCGATGAACGCGCCGAACAGCACGACGTCGCTCGCGAGGAAGAACCACATCCCGAGTTTCGTGTTCTCGACGCGGGCGAACGGCCAGGACTCGCCGAACGGCCCCGACGGCCCGTGGAACGTCTGGCTCTCGCGGGCCATCCCGACGAGCGTGTAGAGGCCGAGGCCGAACCCGGCGACGGTGAGCGTGACGTACAGCGTCGCGCCGCTCGGGAGCCCCGAGAGACCCAGCAGGACGAGGAAGCCCGCCACGGAGATGCCGAACGGCCAGATGCTCGCGTGGCTCTCCTCGTGGCTCTCGCCGGTGAGCGCGCCGTCTACAGCGGCGACGCCACCGTCCGACCGGGTCTCGCCGCTCCCGTCCGCGGCGGCGATGCCCGACGGACGTGGCCCCATATCCTCGAGGAACTGCAGGGAGCCACCGTCGTAGCTCGGGCGGCCGGGGTAGTTCTCCAGCGGCGGTGGCGAGGGGACGGCCCACTCGGCGGTCGTGACGTAGCGCCAGGGGTCGCCCGCCGCCTCCTCGCCGCTGACGAGGCTGACGTAGAAGTTGTAGAACATGACGAGGAACGACGCCCCCAGCAGGAACGCTCCCGCCGTCGCGAGCTGGTGCCACGGCTGGAAGACGGCCGGGTAGTCGAACACTCGACGGGGCGTCTCCCAGGCGAGGAACATCGGGAAGTACACGAGGTTGAACCCCACGAAGTACATCCCGAAGTGGACCTTCCCGAGGAACTCGTCGTACATCCGCCCGGTCATCTTCGGGTACCAGTAGTAGATGGCCCCGACGAGGCCCGTCACGCCCCCGACCATCACGTAGTGGAAGTGCGCGACGACCCAGTACGTCCCGCGGAACTCGAAGTCAAGCACGACCGCACCGAGGAACACCCCGGTGATGCCCCCGAGGATGAACAGCGCGAGCGCGCCGAACGCGAACAGGAAGGGCGTCTTGAAGCGGATTCTGCCCTTGATGGTCGTGTAGATGAGCGCGAACACCATCAGGTCGAACGGCAGCGAGATGCCGATGGTGGTCGCCATGAACAGCGTCTTGACGGGGAGGTTGATGGACGTGAGGAACATGTGGTGCATCCAGACGAGGAACGACTGGAGCGCGACGAGCACCATCGCCGCGATGAACCACTTGCGACCGACGATACGCCGGCCGGTGAACGTCTGGAATATCTCCGCCATCGCGCCCAGCGCCGGGAAGAAGACGATGTACACCTCCGGGTGGCCGAAGAACCAGAACAGGTGCGCCCAGAGGACGGAGCCACCGGCGTCCGTCGCGGCGAAGTAGACGGTTCCGAGGATGCGGTCGGACGAGAGGATGATGAGCGCGGCCAGCAGCGCGGCGAACGCGAACAGCATCATCCACACCGTCAGCAGGATGGTCCAGGTGAACAGCGGCATCCGCCGCAGGGTGAGACCGGGCGCGCGCATCCGGTGGATGGTCGTCAGGAAGTTCACCGACCCCACCGTCACCGAGGCGGTGAACATCAACAGCGCGAGGATGGCGGTCGTCGCGCCGATGTTGGGCATGTAGATGGGGACGTTCAGCGGCGCGTACATCGTCCAGCCACCCGAGAACGTGCCGCCCTGGAAGAAGGAGATGCCGAACAGCACGCCCGAGAAGAGGTAGAGCCAGTACGACAGCGCGTTCAGCCGCGGGAACGCGAGGTCTTTCGCGCCGATCTGGAGCGGGACGACGTAGTTCGCGAAGCCGAAGGCGAACGGCGAGAGGAACCAGAACACCATCAACAGGCCGTGTGAGGAGACCGCCTGGTTGTACGCCGCGTCGGTGAGGATGGTGCCGCCGGGTTCGAGCAGTTGCACCCGAATCAACAGCGCCAGCACGCCCCCGAAGACGAGGAAGAACAGCGCCGTGACGACGTAGAGGATGCCGACGTCCTTGTGGTTCGTCGTGACGAACCAGCGGCGTATCGACTCCATCGGCGGGAGGCCGTGTTCGTGACTCGACTCGTGGACGTGGTCGCCGGTCGCCGGCAGGTCCGCCGTCGCGTGACCACCGTCCGTCTCTCTCGGTGTCGTATCGTCGCTCATGACGTGTTCTCGCTGGCGTTCGTACTGGCGGTGCCACTCGCGTTCGTCCCGTTACCGGCGGTGGGGGTCGCGGTCGCGTTCTCACCGCTCGCGTCGCCCGACCCGTTCCCGCTGGCGTTCTCGCCCATCGAGGCGTACCACTCCTCGTAGGCCGACGGCTCCATCACGACGACCTTCGCGTTCATCCCGGAGTGGCCCGCGCCGCACAGTTCGTAGCAGTGAGCCTGGTACTCGCCGGGCTGTTCGGCGATGAACCACGTCTCGGTCGTCTGACCGGGGATGGCGTCGGTCTTCGCCCGTAACGCGGGGATACCGAAGTTGTGGAACACGTCGTCGGAGGTGACGACGAGTCGGACGCGCTGGTCGGCGGGGACGTGTAGCTCGAAACTCGACTCGCCGTTCGGGTAGATGAACTCCCAGGCGAACTGCTGGCCGACGACCTGAATCTCCAACTCCTCGTCGGCCTCCTGAGCGCTCACTGGTGACTCGACGTACAGCAGCGTCCCGTACGTCCAGACGATGAGCGAGATGACGACCACCGCACTCAGCGCGAACGAGAGGAACAGCTTCCGACCCTTCCCGCCGCCCGTGGGCAGTTCCCCCAGGTACGGCCGGTCGTCGTCGCCGTCGGCGGCGTGGTCGCCGGTCGACCGGTACCGGTAGGCGCTGTACGTCATGTAGCCGATGACGATGATTCCGACGAGCGTCCCCAGCGCGATGAACACCCAGTAGATACTCTCGAAGACGTTCATCCGCGTCCCCCTCGGGATGAGGTCGTCGACCTGCACGACCAACTGAATCACGTCGCCGTTCATCGAATCGCCCTACGTCTGTTGTCCTCTCAAACTACTTAACTTTGCTGCGCGTTAGCAATGCACTGGTGAATGTCCTAACAACTGTAATCATAAACGCCGTTAAAGTTAACAGCTTCGACTGCCGTATCCACTGTATGCCAGACGCCACCACGGAGTTCGACGACCCGACGCTCGCCGAGCAGGTCGAGGAGTACGACCGGCTGTTCGGTATCGTCGGCGACGGACTCATCGGGGCCGCCGGAGGGCTCGTCGGGACGGCGCTGATGACCGGCGTGCTGTTCGTCGCCGCCCAGGTGGGGGCGTTCTCGTTCACGTCGTTCGCGTCGCTGGCGGACCCGCTCGGCCTCGGCGACGTCTCGCAACCAGTGCTCGTGGGCTACCTCATCTTCCTCGCCAACGGTATGGTGCCGTGGCCGCTGCTGTTCGCCGCACTGATGGAGTACCTGCCGGGGGAGCGCCCGCCGGTCAGCGGGATGTTCTTCGGGGCCGCCCTGTGGACGGGGTTCGTCCTGGGGTTCTACACCGACTACACGGGACTGACGCTGGCGCTCTACGCCGTGTTCACGCTCGTCGCCCACCTCGTCTACGGCTTCGGCGTCGGCCTCGTCTTCGAGTACCTCTCGAACCGACCCGAGTCACTCGTCTGAGTGTCTGAGGTGAGAAAAACGATTCTTCCAACGTAAGATACGCGTCGGCGGTCCGACAGTCGTTACGGAAAGCCGTGTCAACCGAACGAGTACCGAGCCATCGCCCGCCTACTGCTCGAAGTCCCGGCGCATCGCGATCTCGAACCACGGGCAGAGCCGAAGCTGTCGGTAGTATCGTGGGTTCTCGTAGAGGTCCTCGTAGTCGACCCACAGCAGTCCCTCGACCTCGTCAGGGTCGCGGTCGATGTCGCCGTCGGTGAGCGTGCATTTCAGCACCGAGCAGACCTCCCACTCCAGGCCCTCGTTGAGGTAGTAGCGCTTGTACTCGAACTTGTCCGTCACGCGGAGGTTGTCGTACTGGTCGGGCGTGAGACCGAGTTCGTCCTCGAGGCGTTCGCGGGTCGCGGCCTCCTGGCTCTGGCCCTGGACGGGGTGGGAGGCGACGGTGCCGTCCCAGTAGGTGTCCCACAGGCGTTTGTTCGAGGCGCGCTGGGCGAGGAGGACGCGGTCGTCGGAGTCGAAGACGAGGACGGTGAACGCGCGGTGGCGGATGCCGTGGCCGGTGTGGGCCTCGAGGCGGTTCTCGATGCTCTGCTCGTTGTCGTCCTCGTCGACGGCGACGACGTGCTGTTCGGCGTTCTTGGCGGTCTCGTCGGTCCGGGCGGCCGACCGTTCGGCCTGCTCGGAGTCCGTGGCGTCCTCGATGCTCATAGCTCACCCTCCGTCCACCCCTCATAAGGTAGCTTCGACTCAGCGCCCCCCTGGTGGGTGGACGACGTAGTCGGGACCCACCGGCATGCGGAGGGCGTTCCGTCGGACCTCGACGGTGAGTTCCCGTGCCGACACCATCTCGCCGTCGAGGCTGAACGTCGCCGCCTCGTCGGACCGCAAGCTCACTTCGGCGTGGGCGGTCTGCAACCGCGAGAGGCTGTCGGGGTCGCGGTCGAACAGTTCGAACAGCGCACCGCCACCGACGAGGTCGGCCGCCGGTCGGTCCTCGATGACGGTGACGTCGAGCAGGCCGTCCTCGATGTCGACGGCCGGCCCCTCCTGGTCGGGGAACCCTCGCCCGTTACCGAAGATGACGAGCGCGGCCCGCCCCGACCAGCCCTCGCCCCCTTCGGCGGGGCGGATGGTGATGTCCAGGCCGTCGTACGCCGCCAGTTCCCGCATCGAGTTGGCGACGTACGCGAAGACCCCGTAGCGCTGTTTCTGCTCGGGCGTCGTCGCGGCGCTCGCGTCCGCGGTCAGCCCGCAGATACACGAGTTGAGGAAGGGGATGGGACTCCCGCCCTCGACGGTGACCGTCCCCAGGTCGACGCTTCGGACCTCGCCGTCGGCGAGGACCTCGAACGACTGCTCGACGCTCTCGATGCCGACGTTCTCCGCGAAGTCGTTGCCGGTGCCGCCGGGGACGATGCCGAACTCCACCTCCGGGAGCGCCTCGGCCTGCCACAACCCCCGGACGACGTGGTTCAGCGTCCCGTCGCCGCCGCAGGCGACGACGCGGTCGAACTCGCTCGCCGCCTCGCGAGCGATGTCGATGGCGTCACCCTCGCGGTCGGTCTCCCGGAGGTCGTAGCCGTACTGCTCGGTCAGCGCGCGTACCTGCGAGCCGTGGTCACCGTCGCCGCTGACCGGGTTCAACACGACGAGTGTCGTCTCGGGAGCGCCCGCCGGGTCGTCGAGGTCCATGTCGGTCTGGGGGGCGTCCGTGTCGGGCGGTACCATACACGGGTTGTTACGAGCGGAAGGACAAAGGCGTACACCTCGGTAGTGCAAGGCGTGTTCGCGCTCGACCTGCACACGCACACGCGGTTCTTCCACGGGTTCGAGAGTCGACCGACGCCGTTCGACCCGGTCGGCGCTCGACTGCTGGGCGAGGTCGCCCACCGGCGCGGGCTCGACGGCCTCGCGTTCACCAACCACGACTACTACGAACCGCAGGCCGCCGGCCCGGTCGCCCACGTCCCCGGTATCGAGGTGACGACGACCCGCGGGCACGTCCTCGTCGTCGGCCCCGACCCGCCGCGGTTCACCCGCCCCGAACGCCTCGAACCGGAGGCGGTCGTCGAGATGGCCCACGACCGCGGCTGTGCGGCCATCATCGCGCACCCGTATCGTAACTCGACCGTGCGCGAGGTCGACGCCGACTTCGACGCCATCGAGGTCAACGGGAAACACCCCCGGACCCAGGAGTGGGTCGAACGCCTCGCCGCGGACCACGGTCTCCCACTGGTCGGTGGCAGCGACGCTCACTACCCCATCGAGGTGGGTCGGGCGTTCACCCGCGTCGACGCCGACGAACTCACCGCCGAGGCGGTCGTCGACGCCATCCGCGACGGCGACGTCGAACCCGTCGTCGGCGACTTCCTCACGGACCGCCTCCTCCGGCGCTTCTACCGGCGCATCCACGAACAGAAACGCCACCTCCAGCGCCCGGCCTGGCTCGATGGCGAGGGCGGCACGGAGGAACCGACCCCCGGCGTCGGGAGCGCCCCGGACGAGGACTGACCGGGCGTCCGGTCACCGAGGACGTTCGGTACGGCAGTTCTTGCGCGGATTACGGATTTCGTAGCGCTACCCGAGTCGTTCGTCGAGGATGAGTCGCGTCTTCGTCGAGACGACCTCCGTCTGCTCGCGGGCGCGCGTGATGAGGTCGTTGACACCGCGCGTGTCGGCCGCGTCGACGATGAGCACCAGGTCCTCCTCGCCGCTGACCTGCCAGACGAAGTCGACGCTGTCCCACGTCGCCATCCGCTCGGAGATACCCGCGGTGTCGACGGCGACGTCGACGCCGATCTCGATCATCGCCTTGACGTTGCCCGTGTGGGTCGCGACGGTGAATCGCTCGATGACGCCGTCGGCGACGAGTTTGTCCACGCGGTTCCGGACGGTCCCCTCGCTCGTCCCCACCTCGTCGGCGATCTCGGTGTACGGTGTGCGGGCGTCTCGGCGAAGCACGTCGAGGATGTCGCGGTCGAGTGCGTCCATGAGATGTGTCACTACCTTCCGGCAACACTTGGCGATTACGAATTTCGCAACGAGGCTTCGAAGGACAACAACTAAGAGGCCGGTCGGCTAGGTGATTCGTAACGATGGACGCCTACGTGGCAATGGAGGACGGACGTGTCGTCGCGGCGCGCGGTCGTGCTCCCGGTCGTACCCGTGGCGAACTGGTGTTCACAACAGCCTACACGGGCTACGAGGAGAGCCTCACCGACCCCTCTTACGAGGAACAGGTGCTCACCTTCTCGTACCCCCTCATCGGCAACTACGGCGTCCGAACCGAACGATTCGAGTCCGAGCGCGTCCACCCCACCGCCGCCGTCGCCCGCGAGTTCACCGACGAGGTGGCCGAGTGGCTGGAGAACGAGGGTGTGCCGGCGCTCGACCACCTCGACACTCGCGACCTCGTCACGACCGTGCGCGACGAGGGCGCGATGAAGTGCGGTATCGCCGTCGGCGAGGACGTCACCCCCGAGGACGCCCGCGAAGAGCTCGCGAACTGCGTGGGGATGAGCGACCACGTCGACATCGGCGACCAGGTGTCGGTCCGCGACGAGGTCGTCTACGAGGCAGACGGGGACGGCCCGACGGTCGCCCTGCTCGACTGCGGCGTGAAGGGGAGCATCGTCTCCTCGCTCGTCGACCGTGGCGCGACGGTCCACCGCCACCCCCACGACGCCACCCCCGAGACCGTCGCCGACTGCGACCCCGACGTGCTGTTCGTCTCGAACGGCCCCGGCGACCCCGAGAACTTCGAGGCGACCCAGGCGACCGTCCGGGAGTTCGCCGGGGAGGTGCCCATCGCGGGCATCTGCCTCGGCCAGCAGATCGTCGCCAGCGCGCTCGGCGGCACCACCGAGAAGATGACGTTCGGCCACCGCGGGGTCAACCAGCCCGTGATGGACCTCGAATCCGGCCAGGTCGTGATGACGACCCAGAACCACGGCTACACCGTCGCCGACCCCGGTCCGCTCGACGTGACCCAGATCAACGTCAACGACGACACGCCCGAGGGCCTGGAGAGCGACGAACTGGACGTGCTGACCCGCCAGTACCACCCCGAGGCCAACCCCGGCCCCGAGGACACGCTCGGCTTCTTCGACGACGTGCTCGGCATGGCCGAGTGTCGAACGCCGCTGCTCGCGGACTGAGCCGACCGGTCCTACGGCCCCGACACCGTCCTCCTGACGACGGTTCCCGCAAGCAGGTCGCCTATCCGCCGCTTGTCCCGCGTGACCGACGCGACGAGCGCACCCAGGAGGTAGAAGACGAGGAAGTCGACCGGTCTGAGGAGGTTCCGGACGAGCACGCGCCACCCCGCCGGTGGTGTGCCGTCGTCGTCGGTGACGACGATGCCGACCGCGCGTTTTCCGACCGTCTGGCCGAAGGCGGCTTCGAGGCCCACGAAGTACGCCACGAGCGCACCGACGGCACCGACGGCACCGACGGCACCGACCGTGAGCGCGAGCGTCTCGAACCCGCCGACCAGCGAGGCGAGCACGCTCTCCACCTGCACGGTGAGGGCCGCCCCCACGACGACCGCGACGGTGGCCGCACCGAGGTCGACGATTGTCGCCCCCGCCCGTGAACGAACGCTTGCGGGCACGCCGGGTGCGACGTAGTCGTCCTCGTCGGACTCGTCCTCGGTCGGCCCGTCGCGCTCGAACCCCGTCTCGACGCGCCCGGGTGTTCTGAGCCAGCGTGGACGGTACGTCCGGACGACGTGGTCGGACGCCGAAATCATGCCGTCGACGTGACCCTTCCCCGTGACGAGCACGCCGCGCTCGTACCCGTTCTCGGCGGCGAGCGTCGCCGCCCGTTCGGTCATGAACTCGTTGTGTGCGTCGAGCGTCTGGCGGATGAACGCCCCGCCCGCCACGATTGCGACCGTGGCGAGCCACAGCGAATCGGCCGGAAGGGAGACGGGTTCGGGTCCGAAGAGGAGAGTGGCGGCCACGGCGCCGGCGAGGACCGCGACCGGGGCGGCGAGTCGGCGGTCGACCCGAGCGGTCCCGACGACCGCACCCGTCCCCACCAGCACGGCGCAGACGAGAATCGCGTTCGACAGCGGTGCCAGCGATGCCACCGCGAGAAACACCACCCACTCCCCCGCCGTCCGCCACCCGCTCAGTTCACGAGCGAACTCGGGGAGGGGCCGGTCGACGGTGTGCAGCGGCACTCCCCGCTCCTCGGCCAGGTCGCTCGTCGCGACGAGTTCCGGTGGCGCGTACCGTCGGGTGCACAGGACGACCAGCGGTGCGAAGAGTATTCCGTAGAAGAGGAAGCCGAACAGCGAGAGCGGCGCGTGCAGGAGCCCCCGGAGATACGGACGCGGCTCGACGGGTTGCGTCTCCAGAAACAACGCGTCGGCGTCGGCGGTGTCGAGATACGAGTCCAACTCGGAGCGTACCTTCCCGAGGCGGTCGACGTGGACGACGCCGAACAGGTGAAGGGCGAACACGGTCACGGTTCGCGGACAGTCGGGTTGAACGTATCGCCGACTACCGCCGTTTCTCGACGACCAGTTCCGGGAGCTGCCAGTCCACCTCGACGACGCCCGAGGGGTTCCCGCGCAGGTCGTCGCGAGCGACGACCTCGAAGGTGCGACCCGCCGCGTCGGGGGTGAACAGCGAGGCGACGAGCAGTCGCGCCACGTCACGGCGGGGAATCGCCCCCGAGACGGTGTCCCCTCCTTCGCCCACGACGACGTCCTCGGTCGCAGGGCCACTCCGGAGACCGCCCGGTCGGATGACCGTGTACGGGACGCCCGACTCCCGGAGTGCGTCTTCGCCACGCTCTTTCGCCTCGAGGATACCGAACAGGTCGAAGAACGCGCGGAGCGAGGCGGGGAGGGCCTCCGCGGAGTCCCCGACGCCGAGCGAGGAGACGAGAGCGAACCGTTCGACGCCGACCGTCTTCGCCGCGTCGACGAGGTTCTCGACGCCCTCGCCGTCGACCAGCGTCGCCCGGACGGTCCGGATACTCGGCGAGTCGCCGACCGCGCAGACGACCGCGGTCACCGGGTCACGGTCGGCCCCTCCACCGACGGCACGGTGGGCGTCGCCGAGGTCGAGCAGGTCGGCGACGACCACCTCGTCGGCCCCCTGTAGCTCCAGCGTCTCGACGTTCTCGGGGGAACTCGTCACCGCACGGACGCGAACGCCGGCGTCGAGGAGCAGCGCCATCGCCTCGCGGCCGGTCCGACCGTTCGCACCGGCGACGAGGACGAACGCGTCGTCGGGGTTCATACTCGACCGAACGGAAGGGGTCGGTATCTCGGTTGCGTCGTCACGAGGGCGTGACCGTCTCGGCCCGTCGAATCGACCAGTCGCAGCGTGCTCAGGCGTCGCGCAGGTCCGACAGCACGCGAAGCCGGATAGCGCTCGCAGCCACCTCGTCGGCCCGTCGAACGACCTCCGCTTCGAGAGTCGCCGGGTCGACCGTCGTCCGCGAGGTGTGTGAGAGGACGACGTGCTGGAGGTCGACGGGCAGGCCGGCCGCCGCGACGAGGTGGACGCCGTAGTGGGGGTGGCCGAGCAGGTCCCCGACGGCCGTCTCCGCCATTTCGTCGAACTCCGCGAGTTTCGAGACGTCGTGGACGAGCGCCCCCGCCACGATGAGGTCCATCGACAGGTCCGGGTCGCGCCGCTCGGCGAGCGTCTCCGCGAGTGCGATGGCACAGGCGGTCACGTCGCGGACGTGGCCCACGAGGTACTCGTCGTCGATGTCCAACTCCCGTTGGGCTGGTGGGAACCACGGTACTGCGTCCAGGTCCGTGACGTCGTTCTCGGCCATCGCCGTCGTCCAGGCCCGGACCACGCCCGCGCGCAGGTCGTCGTCCTCGATGCGGTCGAGTTCGGGGAACGCCTCGCGGACCGTTCGGGTCAGTGACTCCTCGTCCATACCCACCGGTCGGCAACCTCACGGGAAGAAACACCACGGTTCGACCGCGGCGCGACCGTGTCAGAGCGCGCGCGACTCAATACCACCCGTCGCTTACACGGTGTGTCATGTCGACGTCCACTCCCACCAGTCCCGACGCCAGCACCCGCACCCGTCTCAGCGCGAACGCGCTCGTCCGGCGGGGCGTCGCGGCCGTCGCCCTCGGACTCCTGTTGACTGTCGTCACGCGCCTCGTCGCCGTCACCTTCGACCCGTCGCTCGCCGACGTCGCACAGTTCGGGTGGGGCCCCGTCGTCGCGGTCACCGTCGTCGCCGCCGTCGGCGCGACGGTCGTCTACGCGCTACTCGACCGGTTCACCGCCCGGCCCGACCGCTGGTTCCTCGCCGCCGTCGTCGTGTTCCTGTTCATGCTCGCGCCGCTGACGCTCGGTGCCGGTTCGCTCGGTCTCGCCGCGAACGCCCAACTCGGTCTCGGTGCGCTCCACCTCGCCGCGGCGGTCGGCATCACCGTCGGCGTCCTCGGTGGCGGTCGGATGCGCCGCTGAGCGGCGGTTCTCGGTACCCGGAACGGGGTCCCAGTAGGTCGGCCGTCGTTACTCCCCGCCCCACTCGCGGGCGACGGTCGGCCGGTCGCTGACCGGTAGCACGTCGAGCGGGTCGCCCTTCGCGTCGAGCGCCGCCAGCGTCGCACGGGCGCTCGCTTCCGTCGAGACGTAGGGGACGTCCTCCTCGACGGCCGTCGCGAGCGCCTCCCGACGGTCGGTGACGAGCAGGTCGACCTTCCCCTCGCGGAGCGCGCCGAACAGCGCCGCCTCGTCGTCGAACGTCGCGAGGTCGTAGTGCTCGGCGAACGACTCGTGGAGGTCGTCGAAGTGGACCACGGCGGTTCCGGACGCCGCGATGGGGGACCCCGCGGCGTCCTGAGCCTTGTCGTAGGCCTTCGCGAACGACCGGGCAGTGCCCATCACCTCACCCGTCGACTTCATCTCCGGGCCGAGCCGTGGGTCCGACCCCGGTAGGCGGTCGAACGGCAACACGACCTCCTTGACGCTCGTGTGTTCGGGGATGCGTTCTTCGGCGTCGAGGTCGCCGAGCGAGCGGCCGGCCATCGCCTTCGCCGCGAGTTTGGCGATGGGGACGCCCGTCGCCTTCGAGACGAACGGGACGGTCCGTGAGGAGCGTGGGTTCGCCTCCAGCACGTACACCTCGGCTCCTGACTCGCTCTCCTTGACCGCCAGTTGGACGTTCAGCAGGCCGACCGTGTCGAGGGCACCGGCGATGTCCTCGGTCACCTCGCGGACGCGCGCGAGGGTCGCATCGTCGAGCGACCGGGGCGGAATCGAACACGCCGAGTCCCCGGAGTGGACGCCTGCGGTCTCGACGTGCTCCATGATGCCGCCGACGAGCACGTTCTCGCCGTCAGCGACGGCGTCCACGTCGAGTTCGACCGCGCCGTCGAGGAACTGGTCGACGAGGATGGGTTTGTCCGGCGAGACCCTGACCGCCTCCTCGATGTAGCGTTCGAGGTCGGCGTCGGAGTGGACGACGCGCATCGCCCGCCCGCCGAGGACGTAGGAGGGACGGACGAGCACCGGATACCCCAACTCGTCGGCGAGGTCGAGTGCCTCCTCGCGGCTCGTCGCCGTGCCGCCTTCCGGCTGGGCGATACCCATCTCGTCCATCAGCGCGTTGAACCGGTCGCGGTCCTCGGCGAGGTCCATCGCGTCGACGCTCGTCCCCAGCACCGCACAGTCCAGCCCGCGACGGGCGAGTTCGGTCTCCAGCGGTTCGCCGACGTTCACCGAAGTCTGGCCGCCGAACTGGACCATGACGCCGTCCGCGCCGGTCGCTTCGACCACGTCCGCGACCTCTTCGGCGCTGATCGGTTCGAAGAACAGGCCGTCGGAGGTGTCGTAGTCCGTCGAGACGGTCTCGGGGTTGTTGTTGACGACGTGAGCGTCGATGCCGAGTTCGCGCAGCGCGCGCACGGCGTGGACCGCACAGTAGTCGAACTCGACGCCCTGGCCGATGCGGATCGGGCCGCCGCCGACCACGACGACGCTCTCGACGTCCGTGTCGACCTGGACCTCCTCGCGCCCGATGCCGCTGATCGGGTCGCGCGCCGAGTAGTAGTACGGTGTCGAGGCGGCGAACTCGCCGGCGCAGGTGTCGACCTGCTTGAACCGGCGGTCGGTCGTCGTCGCGGCCACGTCGTCCAGGTGAGCGCTCGCGTCGAAGGCGTCGCCACCCGCGACGACCGCCGACGTGGACGCCCCGTCCGCGAGCGCCGCGACCTGCTGGTCGGTGAACCCGACGTCGCCGACCAGTTCGAACTCACCCGCCGGTGCGTCCTTGGCTGCGTCGGCGATACGCGCGTAGCGCTCGACGTACCACGACTCGATGCCCGTCAGGTCGGCGACGCGTTCGACGTCGTAGCCGCGGTCGAACGCCTCGAAGATGGCGAACGAGCGGTCCGGCGACGGGCGTTCGAGGTACTGCGCGTCGAGTTCGTCGTCGTCGACGTCGGCCCAGTCGACGGCCGGGTCGTACTCCGCCGACCGGAGCGCTTTCAGTAAGGACTCCTCGAACGTGCGCCCGATTGCCATCGCCTCGCCCGTCGACTTCATCGCCGTCCCGAGCGTGAAGTCGACGTCCTCGAACTTGTCCTGTGGCCAGCGTGGGACCTTCGTCACCACGTAGTCGATGGCGGGTTCGAACGCCGCCGTCGTCTCGCCGGTGATCTCGTTCTCTATCTCGTGGAGGCGCTTGCCGAGGGCGACCTTCGCCGTCACGCGAGCGATGGGGTAGCCCGTCGCCTTCGACGCGAGCGCCGAGGACCGGGAGACACGCGGGTTCACCTCGACGACGCGGTACTCGCCGCCAGGGGTGCCGTCGTCGCGCCACGCGAACTGGATGTTACAGCCACCCTGAATCCCCAACTCGCGGATGACGTCGAGCGCGGCGGTCCGCATCTCCTGGTGGCCGTCGTCGGGGATGACCTGCGAGGGCGTGACGACGGTGGACTCGCCCGTGTGGATACCCATCGGGTCGAGGTTCTCCATGTTGCAGATGATGATACAGGAGTCGTCGGCGTCGCGCATCACCTCGTACTCCAACTCGACCCACCCAGCGATGGACTCGGTGACCAGCACCTCGCTGTTGCGCGAGAGGCGCAGCCCCTTCCGCACGCGCTCGACGAGTTCCTCGCGGTCGTGGACGACCCCCGACCCCGAGCCACCGAGCGTGTACGTCGTCCGCGAGATGACCGGCAGGCCGCCGACGGCCTCGACGGCGTCGTCGACGCGCTCTTCCAGTGCCGCGCCGTCGAGTTCGGTGACCGACTCGCCCTCGTCGAGCGTGATGGTCGTCGAGCGCGGGACGGGTTGGCCGATGTTCTCCATGCGCTGGCGGAACAGGTCGCGGTCCTCCGTCGCGTAGATGGTGTCCAGCGGCGTCCCCATGATGTCGACGTCGTACTCCTCTAAGACGCCCTCCTCGGCGAGTTCGGCGGTGACGTTCAGGCCCGTCTGTCCACCGAGACCGGCGATGACGCCGTCGGGGTTCTCGCGGGCGATGACCTCCGAGATGGCCTCGGTAGTGATGGGTTCGATGTACACCGCGTCGGCCATCTCCGGGTCGGTCATGATGGTCGCCGGGTTGGAGTTGACCAGGACGACTCGTGCGCCCTCCTCCTGCAACGCCCGGCACGCCTGCGCGCCGGAGTAGTCGAACTCGGCGGCCTGCCCGATCTGGATCGGGCCGCTGCCGATGAGCAGGATGGTCGGGTTCTCCTCGGGGACGCCGTCAGCGTCGTCGCTCATTACACCCACCGAATCGGCACATCGTAATAAGACCGACGAATTTCTGCGAAAGCCGCAGACGATTTACGAATATCGAAACGCCCCCGGACTACTCCAACTCCGCCTCCCTGACGTCCTCTGGGAAGAACGGTTCTGGGTGTTCGAGCGCGAACTCGACTGTTCCGTCGCGTTTGAGTCGGTGGGCGCTGACGCCGAGCGTCTCGCCGTCGTCGAGGCTGTGGTACAGCTTCTTCCCGTGGCCGAAGTCGTAGTAGCCCGGCACGAACACCGCGCGCTTGCGCTCCTCGTCGCGGAGGACGAGCAGGAAGAACACCATCGCCACCTCCGCGCGGAACACGTCGTAGTCGTCGACGTCGCCCGCGTCGACGAACTCCACGAGCGCCTCGTACTCGCTGTCGGGCAGGAGGACGTCGAACGCGCGGGCATCGAAGTCCGGCCACACCTGTCCGGGGTGCAGTTCCAGCGTCTCCCACCCGCGCTCGCGGTACTCCTCGGCGGTCACTTCCATGTCCGCGACGATGTCCTCCCAGTACTCCCTGACGCCACCGAGACCCTTCACGGGCGTCGGTTCGTCCATCGCGGGCGGCGCTTTCTCCGGGACGTCCTCGCTCGCCGCTTCCGCATCGTCGCCTCCCGACCCTTCGGTCGGTTCCTCGTCGCTCATGGTACGCGAGTGCCGCGCGTGGGTTGAATAGCTGTCGCGAGCGCGGCGGTAGCCCACCTCGCCGTGTCTCGGCCCCGAGCGACGGTTATGTTCGGTCGCGACGTCCCGACGCCATGGAGCCACACATCAGCATCGTCACGCTCGGCGTTACGGACCTCGAGCGCTCGGTTCGGTTCTACCACGAGGGACTCGGCCTCCCGATGCAGAGTCGAGCGCCCGACTCGGACGTCGCGTTCTTCGACCTCGCGGGAGCGTGGCTCTCGTTGTACCCGCGCGACCTGCTCGCCGAAGACGCGACGGTCGACCCCGACGGGTCGGGGTTCGCCGGCGTCACCGTCGCGCACAACGTCGCGTCCCCGGAGGCCGTCGACGACGTGCTCGCGGAGGCCGCGGCCGCCGGTGGCGACGTCGTCAAACTCGGTCAGGAGGTGTTCTGGGGTGGCTACTCGGGGTACTTCGCCGACCCGGACGGCCACCTGTGGGAGGTGGCGTGGAACCCCGAGTTCGACCTCGACTAGACCACGACTCGGCAGGGTGCCGACGGGTCAGTCGGCCTCGCTCGGTGACTCGTCGGGACCCGTCGACTCGCCGACACCGTCCGCTCCCTCCGAGTCGGCGGCGTTCTGCGCGATGGGCGTGCTCTCCCAGTAGGCGTGGCTCTCGTCGAGACGGAAACACGCCGCCTCGTGGTTCCGCCCCACGTCGTAGGCGGGCGGTTCCTCCCGGCACGCCTCGCGGGCGTACGGACACCGGGTGTGGAAGTGACACCCCGCGGGCGGGTTGCGCGGCGAGGGGACGTCCCCCGCGAGCGCGTCGACCCGCCGACCGTGTTCGCTCGTCGCCGCCCGCGGCACGCTCTCCAGCAACGCCTGCGTGTAGGGGTGCTGGGGGTCCTCGAAGATGTCGTCGGTCTCGCCGATCTCCACGATCTCCCCGAGGTACATCACGGCGACGCGGTCGCAGATGTGCCGGACCACCGAGAGGTCGTGAGCGATGAACAGGTACGTCAGCCCGAACTCCTCCTGGAGGTCCTCCAGCAGGTTCAACACCTGCGCCTGGACGCTCACGTCGAGCGCGCTCACCGGTTCGTCGAGGACGACGAACTCCGGTTCGAGCGCAAGCGCGCGGGCGATGCCGACGCGCTGGCGCTGACCGCCCGAGAACTCACTCGGGTAGCGGTCGACCTGACTGGCCGAGAGGCCGACGCGTTCGAGCAACTCCTTCGCGCGCTCGCGACGCCCCTCCCGGTCGGACTGGCCGTGTATCTGGAGCGGTTCGGCGACGATGTCGCCGACGGTCATCCGCGGGTCGAGGCTGGAGTACGGGTCCTGGAACACGACCTGTGCGCGCCGGCGGAACCGCTGGCGGTCGTCGTCGCCCATCGCGAACACGTCCTCGCCCTCGAAGTAGACGTGGCCGCCGGTCGCCTCCCGGAGCGCCAGCAGGGTCTCGCCGGTCGTCGACTTCCCACAGCCGGACTCGCCGACCAGCCCCAGCGTCTCGCCGGGGGCGATGTCGAAGCTCACCCCGTCGACGGCCTTCACGCTCTGTGGCTCGCGCCCGAGCAGGCGGTCGACGAACGTGTCCTGCTCGTAGTAGTACTTCTGGAGCGATTCGACGCGGACGAGTGGGTCGTCAGTCATTCTGCTGGGCCTCCTCGGCCGGTCGGTCGTCGTCGGTTCCACCGTCGACCGGCCCCGTCTCCGCGGGCCGTCCCGCCTCGAAGTAGTCCGGCGGGAGCGCCTCGCGCTCGTCGTAGGGGTGGTCGGCCAGCACGCACCGGGCGCGGTGCTCGGCGCTCCCCTCCGCTTCGTACTCCGGCGGGTGCTGGAGGCACTCGGTCATCGCCTTCGGACAGCGGTCCGCGAAGTAACACCGGTCACCCATCTCCGAGTCGAGCAGCGAGGGGACGTTCCCCTCGATGGGCTGGAGTCGCGGCGCGGGGTCGTCGAGGTCCGGAATCGACCCCAACAGCCCCTCGGTGTAGGGGTGGGTCGGTCGGTCGAACACGTCCTCCAGCGTCCCGCGTTCGACCACCTCGCCGGCGTACATCACGCAGACGCGGTCGCACATCCGGGCGATGACGCCGAGGTCGTGGGTGATCATCAGGACGCTCATGTCGCGTTCCTCCTGGATGTCCCGGAGCAGGTTGAGAATCTGGGCCTGGATGGTGACGTCCAGCGCCGTCGTCGGTTCGTCGGCGATGAGGACGTCCGGTTCGCCCGCCAGCGCCTGGGCGATCATCGCCCGCTGGAGCATCCCGCCCGAGAACTGGTGGGGGTACTCGCGAGCGCGCTGTTCGGGGTCGGGGATGCCGACCTGTTCGAGCAGTTCGACGGCGCGCTCGTGGCTCTCGTCGTCGGTGTAGTCGAGCGTCGGGACGACGCTGTCGAGCAGGTACCGACCGAGACCGTACCCCTGCGTCCGCGACCGGGTCGAGCGCGGGTTCGCCCGCGCCCGCCGCTGCACCTCGACGGCCTCGGCGATCTGCTCGCCGACCGGAATCGAGGGGTTGAAGCTGCTCATCGGGTCCTGGAACACCATGCTGAACGAGGGGCCTCGCAGTGCCCGACGGACCCGCGTCGGGAGCGCTCGCAGGTCGACGAACTCGCCGTCGGCCGCGTCGGAGAACTCCTCGGCGAGGTCGGCGTTCCGGTACCACAACTGCCCGCTCGTGACCCGGCCCGGCGACTCGACGAGGTCGATGAGCGACAGCGCGGTGACGGACTTCCCCGACCCGCTCTCGCCGACGATGCCGAGAATCTCACCGTCTCGGACGTCGAACGAGACCGATTCGACGGCGTTGACCTGCCCCTCGTCGGTGAAGAAACGCGTCGAGAGGTCACGCACCCGAAGGACGTCCTGGCGCGAGGCCACCCCGTTGGAGTGGCTCATGCGCCGGACCCCCCTTCTCCGCCCAGGCCGGGGTCGAGCGCGTCGCGTAGCCAGTCACCGACGAGGTTGATGCCGATGACCGCGAGCACGATGGCGAGGCCGGGCACCGTCGCGATCCACCACGCCGTCGCGAGGTAGTCCCGCCCTTGGTTGATGTCGAACCCCCAGGACAGCGACGTCCCCGAGAACCCGAGGTACGACAGGGCGCTCTCCAGCAGGATGATGGCCGCGACCTGGATGGTCCCGAGGACGAGGATGGGCGTCACGCTGTTCGGGAGGACGTGCTTCCGGATGACGAACGCGTCGCTCGCGCCGAGGCTCCGGGCTGCCTTCACGTACTCCTCCTCGCGGACCGACAGCGCCTCGCCGCGGGCGACGCGGGCGAACCACACCCACGTCACGAGTCCCACGACGACGATGACCGTCCCCGGCAGGACGATGTCGGGCGGCATCGACGGCGCGAGACCGGCGGCGACGAACGGGTCGGGAATCCGCCACACCGCCTGCTGCCACAGGCCGACGAGCGCGACCGCCAGCACGAGCGACGGGAACGCGAGCATGACGTCCGCGAAGCGCATCAGCGCGTCGTCGACCCGGCCGCGGTAGTAGCCCGCGACGAGACCGATGGGGACGCCGATGAGCATCGCCAACAGCGTCCCGAGCGCGCCGACCAGCAACGAGGTCCGCGCGCCGTAGATGACCCGCGAGAGCATGTCCTGACCGAGCTGGTTCGTCCCGAGCGGGTGGTCCCACGTCGCGTTGACGGTCGTCCGCTCGCTGACCACCTGGACCGAGCCGTTGACGAACTGCGAGGACGTCGAGTTCTCGGTCTCGGTGAACCCCATCGGCGGGAGTCGACTGTCCTCCAGCGACTGACTGCGGGGGTTGTACGGCGCGAGCAACGGCGCGAACACCGCGACCAGCAGGATGGCGACGACGAGGGCGACCCCGATCTTCGCCAGCCAGTTGTTCCGCCACTCGCGTTTGAGGTTGCGGATAGTGCGTGGCGAGACCATCACTCAATCACCCGTGGGTCGAGGTACGCGTACAGCGAGTCAACGACGATGTTGACGAGGACGAACCCCGTCCCGATGACGATGAGACTCCCCTGTAAGACGGGCCAGTCACGGTTGTTGACCGCCGAGATGACCTGCTGGCCGAGGCCGGGCCAGTTGAACACCTGCTCGGTGATGACCGCCCCGCCGATGAGCGTCCCCAACTGGAGGCCGACGACGGTGATGACCGGGATGAGCGTGTTGCGGAGCGCGTGGCGATAGCGCACCAGCGTCTCCGGAATCCCCTTCGCTCGGGCGGCCTGCACGTAGGACTTCCCGAGTTCGTCGAGCATCCCGCTGCGGGTCAGTCGGGTGATGAGCGCCGTGAAGTACGTCCCGAGCGTGAGCGCCGGGAGCGTGATGTGGGCGAGCCACGTCTGCATCCCCGAGACGTTCCCCTCGAACAGCATCCAGAACGCCGTCGAGAACGCGATGCCCCGCCGCCCGACCGGGAAGAGGTCGATCTGGACGGCCAGCACCAACAGCAGCATGATGCCGAGCCAGAAGTTCGGCGTACTGATGCCGAGCAGCGAGAACGTCGTCGCACCGTAGTCCGCCGGCTGGTGGCGGCGCGTCGCGCTGACGACACCGAGCGGTATCGAGAGCACGACGGCGACCACCGTCGCGGCGACGGCCAACTCGACGGTCGCCGGGAGCTTCCCGAACACGATGGCGCTCGCCTCCTGGCCGAAGATGTAGGAGTAGCCCATGTCGCCGTTCAGCAACCCGACGAGGTAGTCGACGTACTGGACGTACAGCGGTTCGTTCAGCCCCAGTTCGGCGGCGATTCGTTGTCTGAGTTCCTGACTCGCGTCCTGCGGGGCGACGAAGTCGACGGGGCTCCCCGGCGTGATGAACCGCAACAGGAACACCACGGTGATGACACCCCAGACGACCAGGATACCCTGCAGTACCCGCTTCAGGAGGAAGCGTCCGTACGACATCAGCGAATCCCTGTAGTCGCCATCAGTTACTGGAGTTGCCCGAACTGTTCCCGCCCTCGGTGGTGCCGCCGGACTCGTCACCGGAGCCTGCTCCCTCGCCGGCCATCGACTGCGCCTGGTCGATGAGGCCGTCGACCTCCTCGTTGCTGTAAGAGGTGAGCGCCCCGTCGGTGGTCAACAGCGGGATGATGGTCTGGCTGGCGTCGAACGTCGCGTTCCCCCACCCGATGAGGTAGAAACTCGGCCCCGTCGAGATGTCGCCGTCGAGTAGCTCCTCGGCGAGCGTCCCGAACTCGCGCTGGCGGACCGACGCCGAGACGTTCGGCAGTTCGTCGATCTGGCCGGCGACCGCCTGCGCGATCTCGAGGTCACCGAGGTAGCGACCGACGGGCGTGTGGAGCGTAATCTCCGCGCCCGCGTAGCCGCTGTCCTCGACGAGTTGCTGCGCCCGCTCGGGGTCGGACTCGTAGGGGCCGACGTCGGAGTTGTAGCCGACGAACCCCTCCAGCGTGGGTTGGCCCGTCGGGTCGGCGAACCCCGCGAGGATGTTCTCGATGATGCTCGGCAGGTCGATGGCGTAGTTCATCGCCTGCCGGAACTCCACCGAGTCGAACGGTTCGGCGTTGTACACCATCGCGTTGTAGATGACGCGCGTACTCGGGACGGGGCTCAACTCGGTGTTCCCGTTCTCCTGGACGCGGCCGGCGTCCTGTGGTGGGACGTTGACGATGATGTCGGTCTCGCCGCCGAGGAGCTGGTTGACCCGTGTGCTGGACTCGCCGGCGGCCGTAATCTCCAGGGTCTCGGCCGGTGCCGGTTCGCGCCAGTAGTCCTCGTAGCGCGTGTAGCTCACGCTGACGTCCTGTTCGTAGCTGTCGAGCTGGAACGGGCCGGTCCCGTTCATGTTGGAGTTGATGAACGGCCCCTCGTTCTCCTCGATCCAGGACTGCTGGACGATGTCACAGTACGACGCGAACAGCGAGAACACGATGGGGTTGATGCCGTCGGAGCTCACGTCGACGGCGCGTTCACCGTCGACGACCTCCGCTCCGGTGACACCCGAGAGCTGGTCGCTCTGGGGGCTCACCAGCCCGCCGACCTCGTCGTCGACGATGCGGTTGATGGAGAACGCCACGTCCGCCGGCGTCAACTCCTCGCCGCTGTGGAACGTGACGCCCTGTCGAATCGTGAACCGGACAGTGCCGTCTTCGACGCGCTCGTAGCCGTCCGCGAGCACCTCGACGATGTTCCCGTCCGCGTCGCGACCCAACAGCCCCTCGTAGGACTGGAGGACGATGTTGTCCGTCGTCGTCTCGCGGTGGTCGTGGGGGTCGAGCCCCGAGTCCATCTGGCTCTGGGTGATGCGGACGCCCGTCCCCTCCTGGGGGACGATCTCGTAGGCGTCGATGCGCTCGTCGCGGCGGGCCTCCCACTCGATGCGGTTGGACTTCCCGTAGACGCTGTACTGGCGGTTGAGGAAGATCCACGGGGCCTGGTCGTGGAGCAGCAGGTTCGCCCGCTGGAGGTACTCCTCGCGGGTCTCGGGTTCGGGGAGCTCCGTCCCCTGGTCGCCACCCGTACTCTGGTTGCCGCCGCCACCGGTGCCGTTCCCGTCCCCACCCGAGCCGTTACCGCCGTCGTCGCCGGTACATCCCGCGAGCGCTGCCGTCGCTGCGGCCCCTCCTGCAAGTTTCAAGAACGACCGTCTGTCCACTGACTCGCCTGTCATGCATTGACATCACGTATGATACGTATTAACTGCTTGCCCCGAATCGGCCGCTGCACGGTGGTTACGGACGTGAAACGTCACTTCACAGTGACTGTATCGGAATAGAACAGGAGGTCGTGTGGCTCACACCGGCCGGTCGTACTCGCTCTCGAACTCCCGCTGGGCGCGGTACTGCTCGACGAACGCGCTCACGTCGAACTCGAGCATCTGACGTTCGAACTCCGTCATCGCGTCGTCGTCGGGCGCGTGGCTGACGGCGTGCTCCATCAACTCGACGAGCAGTTCGACGACGACCTCGTGGAGACGGCGGGAGTCGAACCCCGTCGCCCAGACGATGGCGTAGCCGACGCTCCCCTCCTCGCTGGTGTCGGCGCTGACGACCTGTTCGGGGAACTCCTCCAGCACCATCCCCATCACGTGTGTCGTGCCGAACGGTTCGCCCGTCGTCGTGTCGACGGTCTCGTCGAGCACGGCGACGAGGTCCTCGGGGACGAACCGGGAGAGCGGGTGCATGTCCATCACGACGGCGTGGCGCTCGCCACAGGGACAGGCGTACTCGCGCATCCCCATGTCGAGGTCGTGGATGGCGACGGTCTCGCCACAGGGCAACTCGAGGCTCTGTGTTCGGCCGCCGGGCACGCGCGGTTCGGTCATACCCGACCTACGGTGGTCCCCCGGTTAAACGCGGCGCTACTCCTCCGTCTCCTCGTCGACGTCGTCGGTGTCGACGTCGTCGGGTTGCTCGGACTGCGACTCGGGACCGGCCGCCTCGGCGGGTTCGGTCGCCGCCTCGACCGAGTCCTCCGGCGGTTCCTCGGTCATCGACCCGGTCGAGGCGCTGGCGTCGGTGCCCGCCGCGGCCGCGTCCTCGGGGTCGCCGCTCTCTTCGGCGTCCTCGCCGGTCGACTCGTCCTCGTCGCCTTCGACCTCGATCTCCACCTCGACCTCGATCTCCAGTCCGTCGAGTTCCAGTTCCGCTTCCGCCGTGCGTGTCTCGCCGATCTCGATCTCCAGTTCGTTGCTGTCCACTTCGACTTCGACCTCGACGTCGACGTTGGTCTGTGTCATCGTCCGGTGGTACACGCGGCGGTCAAAAAGCAGTTACCCGACCGGCAGACCTCGCAGGTTCAGGGCCAGTCGTCGCGTTCGTCTCCGCCCGCGGTCGTCGCCGGGTCGTTCTCGCCGAGTTCCCACCCGGCGGCCTCCGCGGCAGCCTCGACGTGGAGGAACTCCCAGTCGACCTCCCCCGCCAACTGCTCGTCGTCCTCGTCGACGCCGACGAACACGTGCCGGTCGGTCTCGAACTGCCGTTTCACGTTCTCCAGGCTCTCGCGTTTGCCCCGCGGCCCCGAGAAGAAGTCCTGTCGGATGCGGTTCTTGCGTGTGAAGTTCGTCACGACGTACGTCGGCTTCTCGCTGACGACGCCGAGGTACGTCGTCCACGTCCGTGCGTCGTCGAACACCGCGTCCGGCTGACGCAGTTGCTTCAGCGCCTCCAACTCGAAAGCCAGCGTCATGTCGCTGGACCCGCCACCGTTCATGGGTACTCCTTACTCGCCCCGTGCTAAACGGCTTCGGTCCCACCTTTTATCCACGACCGGGGGGCGACGCCCCCCGGAGGGTAAAAGGTGGACCATCGCAGATTCGCGCCGCGAATCTGCGGACAGTCAGAGCGCGTCGCGCTCTGACCGCATCACCAGAACGGCTTCGCCGTTCTGGTTAGCAGCCAGAAATCGAGGATTTCTGGCGACAAAAGGACTCCTCCTTCACTTCGCTACGCTCCGTTCAGTCGTCACCCCGCTCGTTCGCTTCGCTCACTTGCGGTACAACTCACGGGTCGAACCCGAACCACATCGATTGCCGGTATTGTTAGACCCGTGCCGCGTGTGTATCGCGTGAGTTGGCGGGGATTGCCTCTGGGCGTGTGATACTCCCTATGTCAAAATAAAGGTATAAGTGGGACTGAGTGCGTAGGAAACAGCGACGACCAAACCCCGCCTTGAAGGATGTCAGAGGCCTTTGGCTGAGGCGTCGGTCGTCAGGAACAGGTCGTTCCGGGCACGGACAACCGTCCCCACCTCTTCCACCTGCTGTCCGTTCTAACGCGTGCTCCTACACACGGGTCTGTGTCAGACACACATAAGACTGCCGACAAGTATAGAAGTTGAACACTGTCCCCCGATTGGGTCGCTTCACTCGGGACAGATACACTCACGCTCTCTGTCTAACAGTTGAATCAGCCGAGATGGGTTGGAAGAAACCTTCATAGCATCCGCGCGAGCAACGCGAGCGCGGTTCACCGCGAACGAGTGCAACGAGTGAGCGGGGTGACGAGCGAGCGGAGTGCTCGAAGAGCACGAAGTGAGTGACGAATCCTTTTGTCGCCAGAAACCGCCGGTTTCTGGCTACTAACCAGAACGGCTCCGCCGTTCTGGTGATGGTCCAGCTTTTGCACTGCCGGGGTCGCCCTGCGACCCCGGCGCGGGCATAAAAGGTGGTGTTACTGCTCGGCTTCGACCGGTTCGAACTTGTCGAGGTCGATGGTGTCCTCGAGCAGGAGGTCCTTCTTGTCGCTCACGTCGATACGGTCGCGTGCGAGTTTCTTGAGCTTCGACTGCGGGGCGAGGTTGCCGATGAGGACGCCGCCGACGACCTTGCCGTCCTTGATGGCGACGCGCCGCCACTCGTCGTCGGAGTACTTCTTCTCGACGTCGTCGTCGCCGAGGGTGGGGTGACCGAAGGAGAGGAACGGGAAGTCGAAGTGGGTGATGGAGTACGAGGAGACCCACTCGAAGGTGGCCTCCTCGGTGTCGACGCCCTGGTCGCGGGTCATGTTCGTGCCGGCGATGGAGCCCTGTTCCTTCGCGCTCCCCCACGCGCCGTTCTGGGCCTGGTCCTCGAGGATGACGTCGTAGAAGTACGTCAGGTCGCCCGCTGCGTAGACGTCCTCGGCGTTCGTACGCATGTGCTCGTCGACGACGATGGAGCCGTCGTCGGTGCGCTCGATGCCGCTGCCCTGGAGGAACTCGGTGTTGTAGTTCAGGCCGATGGCGATGCCGACGAAGTCCGCGTCGAAGTACTCGCCGTTGGGGTCCTCGACGCCGACGACCTCGCCGTCGTCGTTCACGTCGAAGTGGTCGACGCCGCTGCCGAAGACCGGCGTGACGTCGTTCTCGCGGAGCGCGTCGTGGATGATCTCCGCACCGTCCTCGCTGAGCGCGTAGCGCCACCAGGCGTTGCCGCGCATGAGGTAGTTGGCCTTCACGTCCTGTGCGCCGCAGATGGCCGCGAGGTCGATGCCCAGCAGACCGGCACCGATGACCGCGCCGGTGTCGGCGCGTTCGGCGTGTTCCTTGATGGCGCGTGCGTCCTGGAACGTCCAGAAGTGGTGGACGCCCTCGGCGTCGCTCCCGTCGACGGGGAGTTGGGTCGGCGTCCCGCCCGTCGCGATGAGCAGCGAGTCGTACTCGACGGTCTCGCCCTCGTGGGTGTGAATCTCGTGGGCGTCGGTGTCGACGCGGGTGACCATGGTGTTCAGCTTCAGGTCGATGTCGCGCTCCTCGTACCACCCCTCGTCGTGGATGGAGATGGGACCGGCCGGCATCTTGCCCTTGGCGAACTCTTTGATGAGAATACGATTGTAGAGGGCCTCCCCCTCGTCGGTGATGATGGTGACGGAAGCGTCGGCGTCGGCCTCGCGGATGGTCTCTGCGGCCGAACTGCCCGCGATGCCGTCACCGATAATCACGTGCGACGCGCTCATAGCGGGCGATATGACACGACCCCTAAAGTGGGTTGCTATCTCCACAACCGCCGTGTGAGCCACTCACAGGGGTCGTATCCCGGCCGCCGTCGCCGCGCCGTACCAACATTCAAGCGCCACGCGCCCCAACCCTGGGTCATGAAGATTCGCCAGAATCCACGCCACTGGGCGGCCAAGAAGGCGCTGACGACTCCCGGCGTCCGGTCGGTCGCCAACTACGGACTGGTGAAACTCCACACGAACATCTTCGCGGGGAAGGCCGACGAGGCCCACCGCGAGGCGCGCAAACCGTACCTCGACGCGTTCTTCGACGCGACGATGGACGCCTACGTCGCCGCGCTCGAAGCGGACTACTCCGAGGCCGAGGCCCGCGAGATAACCCACGTCCAGGCCAACTTCGACTTCTTCGACAAGGGCTGGACCGAGATGATGGAGATCCCCGCCGACGAGTTCGAGGCCCACTACCGCCGCTTCGAGGACTTCTTCACCGCTCACAGTATCACCATCGACGACCCGCTCGGCGAGTTCCGACCCGCGGGCGGTCTGCCCGACGCTCCCCGGACGTCCGAGCGACTCGACGACCCGACCTACGAGAACGCCGTCGCCGGGTTCGCCGACGACACGTACGTCGAGACGCCCGGCGGCATGACCGTCGGCGGCGACGAGGAACCCGAGGACGTCAGCGTCCGCGACGCTCCCGGCGTGGGTGACGATACGACCGACGACGCCGACGACTGACGCTCAGTCCTCTGCGGTCTGTTCGCCGACCGCGCCGACGCGCCGCTCGCTCGCGTCGACGATTCTGTCCGCCACCTCGTAGCCCGCGACGATAGCGCCGTTCAGCGACCGCTCGGGGTACTGCGCTCGCGAGGCCATGCCCGCGTAGTAGACGCCCTCGCCGACCGCCTCCCGGAGGTCGTACGGGACGACCATGTCGAGGTAGCCGCACTCGTACACCGGCGCGGTCCGCGGGTTGCGCGCGACCCGGAACTCCCGGACGGTCGAGCGTTCGAACCCGGGGAACAGGTCTTCGACGCCCGACAGCCAGTGTTCGCGCAGTTGCTCGTCGTCCATCCGCCAGAGGTCCTCCTCCAGCGACTGGACGTAGCTGGCGACGTACAGCAGGTGGTCGCCGCCGTAGCGGTCGGCGGGGACGAAGTTCGTGTGGTCGATGAGCGCGCCGAAGGGCGCGTCGTCGGCCACGTTGAGCCAGTAGGTGTCGGTCAGTGGTTCGTCCATCGTCACGACCGCACACACCGACCCCTGGAACTCGACGTCGCACTCGTAGCCGACGAGGTGGTCGAGGACGTCCGGCATCGCCGCGACGACGACGGCGTCGACGTCGTGCGTCTCGACGCCCTGCTCGGTCTCGACGGTGAGCGCGTCGGCGGACTGTGAGTCGACCGGGTGCGCGTCGGCGGCCTGCGCGTCGGTCGTGGCTTCGGGGTCGTCGGGTGCCTCGATACCCTCACCCGCCCCGTCTCCCGCGCCGAAGGACCCGTCGATGCCGACGACGTCGACGACGCGAGCGCCGGTCGTCACGTTCTCGTGGCCGACGGCGTCGACCAGCGCGTCGACGAGCACCGGGAAGCCGCCGTCGAAGTACCCCAGTCGCTCGCCTTCGAGGAGGTCACGCTCGCCGCGGAACTTGATGCGCCCGAGCAGCCACGCGGCGCTCACGTCCTCCTTGCGCGAGCCGAACTTCGCGTCGAGCAGTGGCTCGAAGAACGACTCGTAGACGTTCTCGGTGGTGTGTTCGACGACGAACTCGCGAGCGGTGACGTCCTCGAAGTCCTCCAGACGCTCGTAGGAGTCGAACTTCGGGACGCCCCCCCTGACGTCGACGTCGAGCGTGAGCAGTCCGAGTCGGAACGTGTCGTAGAGGCCCAGCGGTGGGAAGGCGAGTATCTCCCACGGTTTGTCCATCGGGTGGACGGTGCCGTCGACGTAGTAGGCGTTCTTGCCGATGCGCCACTCCAGGCGGTCGGCGACGCCGAGTTCCTCGGCCAACTCGACGATGGTCTCTTCGGACTTCGAGAGGTGGTGGTAGAACTTCTCGATGGGGTCGCCGTTCGTCGAGTAGGTGGCGGCGAGGCCACCGACGTCGTCGCCCGCTTCGAACACCTGCACGTCGTGGCCGGCGCGCTGGAGTCGGTAGGCGGCCGCGAGTCCGGCGATGCCGCCGCCGACGATGCCGATCATGCTCCGGAGTTGGCCGGTTCGGGGTATGTGCCTTCGGGTCTCCGACCGGCGTCGACCGGCGGAGACCGGCGACCCAGTCGTAGTCGCTAGCTTTTTGCGATTCGTGCCGAAGGGCGTGCCATGGTCACCGTCCGTGCCCCGGCGACGAGCGCGAACCTCGGCAGCGGGTTCGACACGTTCGGTCTCGCGCTGGACCGTCCGGCCGACATCGTCCACGTCGAACGCGCCGAGCGGACCACCATCGACGTCACCGGCACGGGCGCGCGGTACATCCCCGAGGACCCCGAACGCAACACCGTCGGCGCGGTGGCGAAGGCGCTCGACGCGCCCGCCCACATCAGCATCGACAAGGGCGTCCGCCCGGCCTCCGGGTTGGGGTCGTCGGCCGCCAGCG
>NZ_JALXFV010000008.1:320059-320451 GCF_023699475.1 Halomarina rubra
CGCCGCGGCGGCCGTCGCACTGAACGAACTGTACGACCGGGGCCTCACGCGCGAGGAACTGGTCCCCATCGCCGCCGAGGGCGAAGCCGCCG
The DNA here is from genome assembly GCF_023699475.1 of Halomarina rubra. Classification (GTDB taxonomy): domain Archaea; phylum Halobacteriota; class Halobacteria; order Halobacteriales; family Haloarculaceae; genus Halomarina; species Halomarina rubra. The sequence goes on from NZ_JALXFV010000008.1 coordinate 320,152, forward strand.
CCTCCGGGGAGGCCCACGCCGACAACGTCGCGCCCGCGCTGCTCGGCGGGTTCACCGTCGTCACCGACGACCGGGTCACGACGGTCCGACCGGAGCTATCGCTGGTCGCGTGTCTCCCCGACATCGTCGTCTCGACGCGCGACGCCCGGCGGGTGGTCCCCCAGTCGGCGTCGATGGACGACCTCGTCGAGACGGTCGGCAACGCGGCGACGCTCACCGTCGGGATGTGTCGGGGCGACCCGGACCTCGTCGGCCGCGGCATGGACGACCCGGTGGTGACGCCCGCTCGTGCCGACCTCA
>NZ_JALXFV010000008.1:320474-456734 GCF_023699475.1 Halomarina rubra
CGGGTGCGACCGGCGTCACCATCAGCGGGGCCGGCCCGACGATGCTCGCGGTCTGTCGGCCCACGACCCAGCAGGACGTCGCGCTGGCGATGGTCGACGCGTTCGACGACAACGGCGTCGAGGCGACGGCGTTCCAGACTCGCGTCGGCGAGGGAACGACCGTCTACGACGACTGACCGCCCGACCCGCCGGTCTCCGGACCAGTCAGTGGGACGAACGTTTATGCGAGGCGGCGACGACTGCCGGCTATGGCCTACGAGTTCCCGAGCGAGGAGTGGATGGCGGCGTGGCAGGAGACGGTCAACGCCGACGAGGAGTACGGCGAGAAGGCCGCCGAGTGGGGCGTAGACTTCGACGGCGACATGGTGTTCCACCTGACCGCCGACGACCGCCTCCCCGACGACCGGTTCTACTTCGTCGAGTTGGCGGGCGGAACGGCGCACGACACCTACGAGGTCGACAGCCTCGACGACGCCGACTACGGCTTCGTCTTCCGCGGGACGTACACCGACTGGGTGCGCCTCACCCAGGGCGAGGTCGGGGCCATCGACGGCCTGATGTCCGGCACCTTCGAGCTAGACGGCGACATGCAGCGAGTCCTCCAGTACAGCGACGCTGCTGCCCGACTCGTCGACCTCGCCGCCGAGATCGACAGCGACTACTCCTACTGAGGCTCAGGCGGTCGTCGTCCCGGCGTCGGTGGTCGGCTCACTGGTCGTCGGGTCTGTCGTCGTGGGTTCTGCGGTCGGTTCTGCCGTCGTGGGCTCCGTGGTCGTCGAGAGCGTCGTCGTCTGCGTGGTGGTCGGTTCCGTCGTCGGTTCCTGCGTCGTTGGCTCTTGTGTGGTTGGTTCCTGTGTGGTCGGCTGCTGAGTCGTGGGTTCTTGTGTCGTGGGTTCGGACGTCGTCGCCAGCGTCGTCGTCCGACTCGTCGTCGGCTGCGTGGTGGTCGGTTCCGTCGTGGGCTGTTGCGTGGTGGGCTGCGTGGTAGTCGGTCGCGTCGTCGTCGGCTCGGACGTGGTGGGCTGCGTGGTCGTGGGTTCTGGCGTCGGCTCGGGTGTCGGTTCTGGCGTCGGCTCGGGTGTCGGTTCTGGCGTCGGCTCGGGGGTTGGCTCCGGAGTCGGTTCCGGCTCTGGTTCTGGTTCCGGTTCGGGGTCCGGGTCCGGTGCGGGCGTGGGTTCCGGAGTCGGTTCTGGTGTCGGCTCGGGTGTCGGCTCTTGAGTCGGTTCGGGGGTCGGCTCCGGCTCCTCCGTCGGTGTGTCGGGGTCCGTCGGCTCCCCGCCGCCACCCTCGGTCGGTGCTGCAGTCGTCGGAGCCGCCGTCGGCTCGTCGGTTGCAGTGTCGGGCGGGGTCCGCTCGGGGGCCGCCGTCGGGACGACGGTGGCGTTGGTGTCGTTCGGCGCAGCGGACGCGGGTTCGTTGACGTCGACGACGTCGCCGACGAGCGTGAACCCGAAGTACGCGAGCGGGACGACCAGCAGGAGCGCACCGAGGCCTACGACGGCCAGGAAGGTGATGTCGTCAGTTTCCATTGGTGAGGGACTCGTACCTCCTACGACACCGGGGAGACGCTTAACTCAGCGGCCCTTAACTCGAAGGTACAGACTTTCAGCCCCGTGTTAGTGTACGATTTTGGAGAACGTAATCGGAGGGTCGTCCGTCGAATTGCCCCGACGGCCATGTGGTTAAACATTAATACTCTCGCTATCCGACACTGACCAGTAGTGTCTGTGGACTCTCCCCCCTCCGACCGACCGACAGTCTATATGTATCCGGACTACTCGGAGAGCAACGCCTACCAACGCCACCTCCGCGACTCGATTAACGAACGCGGCTACGACGTGCGGATGATCGGTGCGGACCGGCCGCTCCCCCTCCTCGGCGCGGTTCGCGACTACGGGCGACCGGACGTGTTCCACATCAACTGGCTCCACCGCCACTTCGTCACGGACTCGTCGGTGCTCACCACGCTCCTCGCGTTCCGCCTGCTGTTCGAACTGGTCGTGTTGCGGGCGCTCGGCGTCGAAATCGTCTGGACGGTCCACAACCTCGTCGAACACAGCCGTCGGACGCCACGGCTGGAACTCGTCGTCCGTCGAGCGGCCGCGATGCTCTGTGACCGCATCATCGTCCACTGCGAAAGCGCCCGCGAACTCGTCGTCGACACCTACCGCCTCCCCGACTCGACCGCCGACCGAATCGAAGTGGTCCCACACGGCCACTACATCGACAGCTACCCCAACGAGGTCAGCGTCGAGGCCGCTCGCGAGGACCTCGGGTACGAGGACGACCACACGGTCTACCTCTACTTCGGCCTCATCCGGCCGTACAAGAACGTCCCCGACCTCGTCCGGACGTTCTCGACCATCGACGACCCCGACGCGCGCCTGCTCGTCGTCGGCAACCCGATGGGCGACGACCTCGAGTCGGAGGTCCGCGCGCTCTGCTCGCGGGACGACCGGGTCACCTGCGAGTTACGGTTCGTCCCGGACGAGGAGATCCAGCGGTACATGAACGCCGCCGACGCCGTCGTCCTCCCGTTCGAGGAGGTGCTCACCTCCGGGACGGCCATCCTCGCGATGTCGTACGGCAAGGCGCTCATCGCCCCACGCGCGGGCTGTGTCGCCGAACTCCTCGACGGCGACGACACGCTGGGGTACGCCCCGCGAGACCCCGACGGGCTCCGGTCGTCGCTGGTCGCGGCCTCGTCGGTCGACCTCGACGCCGCCGGCCGGTACAACCACGAACTGGCGGCGACGCTCGACTGGGAGGGCATCGCCGACCGCACCGTCCGGGCGTACGCTCGGGGGGCGCGCTGAGCCGACGAGGCCACTCTTCGCACCCATAACGACCGACTACCACGTGGTAGCCGCCGTATACTGATGCCGGCTCCGCGCCGTTCGCCGACTATGGGATATCGAGTCGCTATCATCGGCACCGGTGCCAATCCGGAGAAGAAAGACCGGACGGGCTACGCCATGGCGTACCGCCACGCACCGGGGTACCTCCGCCTCGACGACTGTGACCTGGTCGCCTGCGCCGACATCGTCCCCGAGAACGCCCGGGCGTTCGCCGACCACTTCGACATCGCACAGACCAGCGTCTACGAGGACTACCAGGAGATGCTCGACGAGGAGGACCTCGACGTCGTCTCCGTCTGCGTGCCCGCCGCGTACCACGCCGACATCGTCGTCGGCTGTGCGGAACACGGCAGTCTCCAGGCCATCCACTGCGAGAAGCCCATGGCGACGACGTGGGCCGACTGCAAGCGCATGGTCGAGACCTGTGAACGCCACAACGTCCAGTTGACCATCGACAACCAGCGCCGCTTCGGAGCGCCGTTCCGCAAGGCGAAGGAGCTGCTCGACGACGGCACCGTCGGCGACCTCGTCCGCATCGAGTGGTCCGAGGACAACCTGTTCGACGCCGGCGTCCACACGTTCGACCTCTGTCGGTACTACACCGACGACGAGGAGGTCGACTGGGTGCTCTCGGGCATCGACTTCAGCGAGGAGAACGTCTGGTTCGGCACGCACAACGAGAACCACGGCCTCACCCAGTGGAAGTACAAGAACGGCGTCTACGGCCTCGCCGCCACCGGCGACGGCATGGAGATGGTCGGCGCGTACTTCCGACTCGTCGGCGAGAGCGGCGTCATCGAGTTGGGCGTCGACGACGGCCCCGCCCTCCGGTACCGGAAAGACGGCGGCAAGTGGAACACCGTCAAGACCGACGACTCCATCCACGCCCCGGCGTACAGCCTCCCCCGTGCCGGCGCGCGGAAGGTCGTCAAGAAGCTCCCCGGCGTCTCGGACCGGACGTTCGCGAAGACGACGTTCTACGAGCGCGCCATCGAGGAGGTCCTCGACGCCGTCGACGAGGGGCGCGAACCGGAGATTTCGGGCCGGAACGCCCTCGCCGGGACGGAACTCGTCTACGCCTCGTGGGAGTCCTCGCGTCGCCGTGGCCGGGTGAACATCCCGCTCGACATCGAGGACAACCCGCTCACCGAGATGATCGAGGCGCGCAACGCCGACGACGAGGAGGGCGAAGAGGTCGAAGCGGCCGACTGACCCGCGGCGACGACCGTACCCGACCGGTCGCTACGTCGACGCTCAGTCGTCGTCTTCGTCGTCTTCACCGTCGCTATCGTCGCCGCGGTCGTCCTCGTCGTCGTCCTCATCGCCGCGGTCGTCGTCACTGTCGTCGCGGTCCGAACCGGCGTCGTTCGGTGGCCCTCGGTCGGCGCTCTCCTCGCCGTCGCTCTGGCCGTCTCCAGAGCCGTTCGGCCCCTCGTCCGCTGGTCCCTCGTCGGTCGTCTCGGGAGGCTCGACGGTCTCCGTCGTCGGCCGCTCGTCGGTGTCGGTCCCCGCCGTCGGTAGTGGGGTCGCCTCCGTCTCTCCCCCGTCGGTCGGGTCGGGCGTCACCGTCGGCAGCGGTGTGCTCGTCGTCCCGTCGGTCGGTGCCGTGGTCGTGGCCCCGTCTCCGGACGTATCGCCGTCGTCTCCCGGGCCGCCGTCTCCGGCCCCGGTGGTCTCGCTCGACGCGTCCCCGGCCGGCGGTTCGCTCGTCCCGGCGGTCGCTCCGTCGTTCCCCGTCGTCGGACCGCTCGTCGCGCCGCCCACTGCGTCGGTCTGGGTGTCGTCCTCGGTGACGGCGGGTGCGGCCGGTCCAGCGGCCGGGTCCGACCCGGCGTCGAAGACGCCGAGTACCGTCAGCGCGCCGTAGCCGAGGAGCACCGCGAGGAACGCTCCACCGACGGCGACGACCGCGAGGAACGCCTTGTCGTCGGAGTCCATCTCGTCGGGTCACGACGGCGTTCACCGGCATAGTTAGCCGCGGCTGAAGGCTCACGCACGCCGACGAGAAAACGGTTCGTAGCGTTCAGACCGACGGACTCAGACGCCGCGGCCCTGCAGTTTCTCCTCCTCGGGCATCGTCTCGTTGGCCTGGCCCTTCATCCCCCGGCCGATGTCCTTCGCGATCTCCTTGAGGGCCTCGGGGTCGTCGTAGTTGTTGACCGCTTCGACGACGGCCGTGCCCATCGCTTCGGGGTCCTCCGCGCCGAAGATACCGGAGCCGACGAAGATGCCGTCACAGCCCAGTTGCATCATGAGGGCGGCGTCGGCGGGCGTCGCGATACCACCGGCGGCGAAGTTGACGACCGGGAGCCGACCGCGCTCTGCGGTCTCGTGGACGAGGTCACGCGGGGCCTCGTTCTTGCGTGCCCACTCGTCACGTTCCTCGTAGGCCATGCCCGAGAGCTGTCGGATGGCGCGCTGGATGTTGCGCTGGTGGGTGACCGCCTGATTGACGTCGCCGGTGCCGGCCTCGCCTTTCGTGCGAATCATCGCCGCCCCCTCGTCGATTCGCCGGAGCGCTTCCCCGAGGTTGCGCGCGCCACAGACGAACGGTGCGGTGAACTCGCGCTTGTCGATGTGGTAGCGCTCGTCGGCGGTCGTGAGGACCTCGCTCTCGTCGACCATGTCCGCGCCCGTCGCTTCGAGGATCTGCGCCTCGGTGGTGTGGCCGATGCGGGCCTTGCCCATCACCGGGATGGACACCTCGTCGATGATCTCTTCGAGCAGTGCGGGGTCGGCCATCCGGGCGACGCCGCCACGCTTGCGGATGTCGGCGGGCACCGCTTCGAGGCTCATCACGGCGACCGCACCGCAGTCCTCGGCGATGCGGGCCTGGTCTCGGGTCACCACGTCCATGATGACGCCGCCTTTCTGCATCTTCGCGAAGCCGCGCTTGACGAGGTCGGTGCCTCGCTTCAGGTCCTCGATGTCGGTCGCCTCGCTCATACGAATGCTCGGGACGGGACCCACTTAACCCGTGTCCTTCCGGCCCGAAGCGCCCGAGGGGAGCGACCAGCAGCGTTTTGCTCGCCGCCTCCGACCCACCCGTATGACCGCCGCCGACTCGCCGGGCGAACACCCCTCGACCAGTGTCGAGCGGTTCCTCGCGTTCGTCCGCGACGGCTCGCTTCCCCCCCGCGACGACCTCCCGTGGTACCTCGCGCCCCTCCCGAAGCTCCTCGAAGACGTCGGCCTCCGGTTCGTCTGGCTGGTCGTCGTCGTCAACCTCGCGGGCACCGCGTTCGGCTTCTACTACTACGCCGGACAGTTCGCCGCGACGCCGACGCTGATGTGGCCGTTCGTCCCCGACTCGCCGATGGGGACGCTGTTCATCGCCGTCGCGTTCGGGTTGTGGGCACTCGGCAGACCCAACGAGTACGCCAACGCGTTCGCGCTGTTCGGCTGCATCAAACTCGGCGCGTGGACGCCCTACGTCCTGCTCGCGTTCTTCCCGGCGTGGGACTACGTCGGGTGGCCGATGTTCAACTTCCTGTTCTGGAGCCACGTCGCGATGGTCGTCCAGGCGTTCGTCCTGCATCGCATCGCCGACTTCCCGGTGAAGGCCGTCGCGCTCGCCACCGCGTGGTACACCGTCGACCTCACCGTCGACTACTTCTACTCGCCGGTGGGTGAGGTGACGCACACGTTCATCCCCGTGTCCGACGATGCAGGGTGGTTCCTCGACCCGACGATGACGAACCTCCAGATTGCGGCCGCGGGCGCGGTGGTGCTCACCATCGTCCCGCTGTTCGTCGGTCTCGCGACGCGCGTGAAGAAGTTCGAGGGCGGCGCACTGACGGCCGAGTAACTCAGACCAGCGCGTCGGGGTCGCCGTCGGCGTGTGAGCGCACCCACAGCTCCCCGATGCGCGACAGCCGCGTCCGGTAGGATTTGCCCTGTTCTTCCTGCTCGATGTACCCCTTCCCGCCCGGCCCGAGTCGGTCGACGTTGTAGATGACCTTCGAGCGAAAGGAGTCGGTGTACTCCTCGCCCAACTCGCGAGCGAGCGTCTGTGCCAGTTCGGACACCGACGCGAACACGCCGTGTTCGCCCAGCGTGAACAAGATGAGCTCCTCGAACGGCTTGACGTTCGAGAACGAGGCGACGGGGAGTTCGACGACGTGGCCGCCCTCGACCTGCTTCGCGCCGATGGTCGTCCCGCGCTCGTCGAACTCCGCGAGCAGTTCGCGGGCGTCGTCGAGCCACCCGCCGATACGCTCCTCCTCGACGGAGGAGTCACGGACCTCCGCGAGCAGGTCGAGACCCTGGCGCAACTCCTCGGCCAACTCGGTCTCCAAGTACTTCTCGGGGACCGTGTAGTAGGTGCGGATGCGCTCGCGGTCGCCCTGCCGTTCGACCATGATGGAGTGGGCGGCGGTCGCGAACGCGAACGAGACGGTGCGGGGCATCGAAGAGACGTTCACCCACACCTCGCCCTCTTCGCGGCCCTCGCGGTCGAGTTCGGTGTTGATGAGCCCGTACGCCTGCTCGAAGGCGGTGTCGTAGTCGTAGACGTCCTCGACGACGAACCGCTCGGTCTCCGCGCCGAGCAGGTTCCGGAAGTCCTTCTCCAGTTTCGTCGCGAGGTTGCGCGAGTACTCGACGTTGGCCTCGCTCCCCACCGCGCCCTCGAGGAGGATGACGCGGTCGACGTCGAGTTGATCTCTGACGAGCGGGGCGATGAGCCGGTCGTAGTCGAACCCGACCGGGACGATGTGGGTTTGCATACGTGATACGGTGGTCGGGTACTTATAAAACGTACCAGACTACCGACCCTTGAACTGCACATCATCACTGTGTGCGGCTACGCCGTCACGGGCTTCTGAAGAACCATACAAGGCAATCGGCTTAGAACTTGGTGTGCGAGCAACCGGCGCGACGACTGCTGCCCGCTGCCCCCGATGAATGAACCTGTCAAGGGAGTTGAGGAACTAACGGAGTGGCCAGTTGTTCAACTCGCCTGACAGTATAGTGGAACCAGCGGGAAGGCGCGAGCGACCACCCGAGCGCGTGGCCTCTGGCCCAAGCGAAGGGTGGGAGGGAGCAACTGACCGTTACTCTTGGGTGCGTACTCAGAAAGACAACCGAAAGTTGAGAAAACGACTTTCGACACCCCCAACTTCGTTGTACTGCATATAAGTATGCTTCGTGTGGACACCACTCACTGCTTGCTATTCATGGATTCTGATACAACTCACTTGGACACCTACTCCGCAATCCCCATGTAGAGCAATTAGGACAATGGAGAGAATCACTACGGTATATCTCGTTCTGAACCAGTCTGAGCTTCAAGCGATGCGTACAACCGAATCGCACTTCTGCAACTAACCGCACATTCAGTCGCACTTCTGCGACTCAGCTGGTCGTTTGGTTCGCACTTTTGCGAATTACTAACAAGTCTTATCCCTCGCAACGATTTACAGGATAATATGGCCGCTAATTGCGACCCGAAGAACCTCGACAGAGCCGGAACACCGGGACCGGAACGCACGCTCAAGAGCCGTGAAGTGTACGACCACATGGCTGAGAGCGACCCACTGGTGACGGCGAAAGGGCTGGCCGACGAGCTTGGTGTCTGCCACGCGACGACCCGCCGACGGCTTGAGGAACTTGCTGAACACGGCTACATCGGCAAGCGACGACTCCACGCCAAGACAGTCGCGTACTGGCATCCTGAAGCTTTGACTACCGACGTGTAAATGCAGACAACAAGAACAGCCTCAGCGAACCTTTCCTTTGGCGGGTGGGGTTCGCTGGCTACTGAAACGTTGGTTCCGCACGCTCATAGCATTTCCGACACATTCCCCGACGTCCTACGCAACGACGATGGGACCGCGAAAACGTGGCGTGAGGCAACAGGCGAGTACGCAGCGATTCAGCAGCACTGGCTCAATACGGAACCGAGCAAGTCGAAGTTGAAGGACACGCGAAGACACTACAGGCGGATGCTCGACGCCGACCGGCGATTCAGGGAGGAGTACGACATGACTGCTGTATTCTTGACTCTTGAACAGTCGCCGAGCGACGACATGGGCAATCGTATCGCTCCGTGGACACTTGCCGAAAACCTCGCTCACGCAAAGCGGTCGAAAATCCCGAAGGACGTCAAGCGGGCACTTGGACACAAGGACGTTGACCGCGTGGAGTGGTTCAGCGTAATGGGCGTGACCGACAACGGAACACCGCATGAACACTATACGTTCCTCGCAGACGACCCGGACAACGTGGTGACAGCAGACGACTTCATGCCCGCGCTGAACACGCACGTCAAGCATGTACCGACTGCTAACTGGGACAAGCATATGCACGATGGCCCTGCTGTCCAAGTCCAACACGCGCCCGAGAGAGCCAAGAACGGAGCGACGGCAGCAACAACCTATACGGGCAGGAACCTCGCTCACTGGAAGCTCCGTGGCTACGCGGATGACGACGGACCGAATCCCACCAATGCCGACTACCTCAGTGGGACACTCGCGTGGGCACGCGGCAAGAAGGAGCAGTGGGTACGCTTCAGTCGGGGAATCAAAGCGGAATAAGGGACCACCATGTGCTGAAACGTCAAGCACGTCGGATGTCGTGAACGTTTCCTGCTCACTGGTACGCTATCAACTCCCTACACAACTCATTGTGTCACCAGTAGCTCACCCGTTATTCATGCTCTCTTGTATGTCGCCGGCAACCCATGCGTGCGTCCGATGGCTGGCAAGCTGGCAAGCTCACTCGCGTACCGCCGCCTTCCCGCGTGTCCAACTCTGTTGTCCCACTTGTCGGTAGGCTTCATCCCTACCAGCACCACCCACGGGGCACTGCTCGACTCCCTGCGCCATTCTATGTCTGAAGCTAATGAATCATGCTCGCAAAACCACCCCTGCTCAGACGCCATGTGACGGACTCCGTGATCAAGGCCCTGTGTCACTCCGTGCGTCGGGAGGTAGACTGGTGGACATCCATCACTGCTTGGGTGTCCATACTTGCTGGTTGCCACGACACTTTGACGCCATGCACGCTTTGCCGGATTTGTTAGACACAGAGCGTGAGTGTATCAGTCCCGAGTAAAGCGACCCAATCGGGGGACAGTGTTCAACTTCTATACTTGTCGGCAGTCTTATGTGTGTCTGACACAGACCCGTGTGTAGGAGCACTCGTTAGAACGGACAACAGGTGGAAGAGGTGGGGACGGTTGTCCGTGCCCAGAACGACCTGTTCCTGACGACCGACGCCTCAGCCAAAGGCCTCTGACATCCTTCAAAGCGGGGTGTCGTCGTCGCTGTTTCCTACGCACCCAGTCTCACTTATACCTTTATTTTGACATAGAGAGTATCACACGCTCAGAGGCAACCTCCGCCAACTCACGCGATATACACGCGGCACACGTCTACCAGCTGCGTCACACCGAGCCGGCGTGAAAGAAAGGTGGTTGTCCAACATTGTGGAGCGGGCCAGTCGGGTTGGCTTCCCGCGTGATCCCGTCCGTGTTCACCGCGTTGCTCCATCATGTGATGGGCATGCGGTCCCATCACCGCCTCACTCAACTACAGCACCAACCACGCGCACAAACCACTGGCAACCTGTTGCTCGTACTCCATGGCAACCGAACCCCCTACCCCCTTTCTGACATTGACGACCTGACAAGGTGATGCACATGGGTAAGTTTCATAGAGAATTTCCCAGTTTTCAGTTGTCTCATAGGTGCTGTTCCCCGTCTTGGTGTCCACCCAGTTGCTCAATTGCGGGATGGCGGGGGTGACTGCGGGAAGCGGTAGGCGAAAGCCCGTGCGTTGAAGGCAACAGGAACGTGAAGGATAGGGCGACGTCCAAACCCACCTTTCTTGTGTTGTTCGCGGAGTTTTTGTGGGTTCGTTTATTCTATAGACTATGCGACAACTCAGTATGGACCCGCTGAGTGAGGAAGAAGCAATGTCAAGGAGTGATTCTGGTGAACAAGCTATATTTACTCCTAATGGCTCCCCTGCTTTTTCGAGCGACCCAGCAAGTGTCGAATATATCTGCCATGACTGTCAGTGCGTTTTAGCAAAGCTGTTTCAGACCATCTACCTGAATACAATCGTCCAATGTCCCAATTGCGAGTCATATAATGAGTTTCCTCACAGTCCCTAACGGTACAGGAACTTCCCAGATATTCACTTGGACAAACCTCGAACTGGTGCTTACCTTGTGCCAAGTTGGACTCACTGCTCTGATTGGTCTTACAGCCCCCTTGCACCCACGATTCTCCCGCTACAAGAACCAAGCAATAGAGGGGATAAATACACTCGAACAACCTGTATTTGACTTCGGTTCAATTCGTGTTGGCGTTGTTGAGTCCGGTGAGCGCGGGTTTGAGGAGCTTGAAGATGCAATTTCATCACATTATCCACTGTCCGGGCCTGTACGTCGTGTCAAAGTAGCACTTGGACACCCAGAGTCGATCAAGAATCAACTGGACATGGAACTCGGGGCGATGGTTGGACCTAATGCTGTGGTGTTTGTCGAATACGATGAAGACGTGGAACGGGAGCGCGACATCATCACGTTTCACCCATTTGACCCGGCACAGACGCTCAAGCTAACCGAACTGCGGCGTTGGGTCCAGTCACGAACACAAGACAGAGGCCATGCAATCATCGTTGCGTCCACTCTCCTTTGGACCGTTGTTTCAATGACCATCGCAGTCTGGTTTTGAGACTTGACGTTTGCACAACGGTGATACAACGCAGACTTAGCCTCAGGATAGAAATACTGGGCCGTCTTGCCTCTTGGTAGATCCCCGTTTTCACAAGCTCTGTAAACGACCTAAGACGAGTATGGGCTACCTGTACGAAACCTCGCCTACAACCCCTCCAAATACCCCCGGCGTTGCTCCACCTTCACCTCCTCTGACCGCCTATCGTAGTGCGCTTCCAGTACATCAGGACTCACGTTCATGCGGTCACTCACAACCTCAACAGGCACGTCCTCCGTCAAGTGATGCGTAATCGCTCCACGTCGCCATGCATGTGGACTCCGGGCAGATGGACAGGTGGACGGCGCTTTGTTCGGTGTCGTGAGTGCTTGGCAACTGTCCATCTCTTTCCCATGCGGGCACTGTCCACCGTTGTACTGACACGGGTGTGTCCACTTGTAGCACGTCGCCCGTATCGTTGACCGGGACACTCGACCAAACTGCGTGGTGAACAGCGGTTGCCGCCCGTCGTCGTCAACTACGTCGTCACGGGTGTGGTCAACGTAGTCGTTCAACACTTGGCAGGTGTCCGAGCTTAGGGCAATCAACCGCTCACCGTTCTCCTTGTTCTTGAGCGGTGTGCCTTCCCGATGGACAGCACGTAGCCGCGCGTTCTCCCGGTCGTAGTCCTGTACGTCAAAGGCGCGTATCGTTCCGGAGCGCACGCCACACCGCCAGAGAACCGACAGCAACGTGTGGTGCATAGAGGCGAACTTGAACCGAGCGAGGTAGGTCAGCACACGCTCCGCCTGCTCTTTGTCCACCAGCACGTCACGCTCCCTATCCCCTTGATTGAGCGAGGGCGAGAGTACCTTGTTGTGAAGGTCTTGCTCCACCGCGTCTATGGACTCACAGAACCGAACAAATGACCGTAGCGTGTCCAACTGCGCCTTGAGCGAGACAGGTGCGAGGTCTTGTGCGCGGTGTTGCTTGAACGCCAGTAGCCGCCTGCCCGTCAACTCGTTGAGGTTGCCGATGCCCTCGGACTCGCACCACTCGGTAAAGTGGCTCAGTTTGTACGCATACGAGTCGAGCGTCTGGCTTGCCAGTTCCGCTCGTCGGTCGGTCAGATAGAGGTCAACTGCATCGTCCGGTGCGATTGGTTCGAGTGTGGTTTCGGAGTGTGACATCTTGGCTCCGAAGCCCGGTATTCAGGGTAGCTGAACCCCCTGTGGGGCGATGAGCCGGTCGTAGTCGAACCCGACCGGGACGATGTGGGTTTGCATACGTGGTATGGCGCGAGACGGCGTATAAAATCCAGCAGTCGCTACCGGCCCAGGCGTCGAAAGAAAGGAGACGAGCGTGGGTTGGCCGCTCAGTGCTCCGCGTCGGGGAGGTCGACGGTGAAGGTGTAGGTGCCACCGTCGAGGGTCATGGTCTCGGCGTCGACCATCGTCTGGGTCTCGTCCCAGTCGAACGTCGCGTCGGGAGTCTCGTAGCTGACCAGCGAGAGGGTCAGGGACTCGCCATCAGCGACCGTGACCGTCACCTCGGCGGTCTCACCGTCCTCGCTGATTTCGATGTCGGACGCTTCGATGGCGTCGCTGTACTCGGGGTTCAGCGAGCTAGCGGTCGCAGAGGACGTCTCACCGTCGGCGGTGGTGCCGTGGAGGTAGCTGACGAGGCGACCCTCGGGACTGTAGAAGTCCTCGGTCGTCTCGCCGAGTTTCTCGTTGGGCTCGCCGACCACGAGGTCGACCTGGTAGTAGCGCTCCTCGCTCGAATCGTCGTTGTTCTCGTCCTGATTATCGTCGCTATCGTCGTTGTTCTGCTCGTCGTCGCTGTCGTCCTGATTGTCGTCCGGCTCGGTGAACGTCACTGTCGCCGTCGTGTAGGCCGTCCCGTTCGTGTCCGGAACGTTTCGCGTCCGGAGGATGATAGTGCCGTCACCAGCATCGAACCCGGAAGTGTCGAGTGAGACGTCGATGGTCGTCGATTCGTTGTGCTCGAGGCCCACACGGGAGCCCAGTCGCTCACTGTCGATCTCGCCATCGTCGTCGTAATCTGCACCGATTTCGACGTACTGGTAGTCGGTTCCGCCATAGTTCGTCAGCGTCGCCGAAACCTGAATCTCCTCGCCAATCACGGCTGTCTCGGGAACAGAGACGTTCGAGTACTCGAACAGGCCGGGATCGACGTCGTACGGGTCGTCCGCAGTCACCGGTCGTGAGTCGCCGTTCTGGTCACCGCGGACGATGAGCGTGTGCTCGCTGTCGACGAGATTATCGGTCGACAACTCGAACGTGACGTCCTCGACGCCCTCGTATGCGAGCGTCAGGTCGCGCTCGGTACCGACGTCGATCTGGGAGTCACCGTCGGTGTCGAACCCAGCTTCGAGGGTCTCGGTACCGTCGTCGCCCACGTTCGAGACCGTCGCGTTGACGGTGTAGGTCTCGCCGACCATCACGGTCTCGTCGTAGTCCGTGATCTCGACCATGAACTCGCTGGAGCCGGCGTCGCTCTCGGTGACGGTCAGGGTCGTCCGGACCATCTCCGACGGGGTCGAGACGACGACGTCGTACTCGCCGGGTTCGAGGTCGTCGGCCGATAGCTCGAACTCGACGGTCTTGCGCTCGCTGTAGTTGAGCGTCAGGTTCTGTGTCGCACTGACGTCGGTCGCGTTGTCACCGTCGTAGACGGTCGCGCTCACGGGCAGGGTGCCGGCGTTACCGGTGTTGCTGACATTCGCCGAGACGGTGAACGTCTCACCTTCGGTCACCGTGTCGGGTGCGTCCGGTTCAGTCGGGATGAACTCGCCGGGGTACTCGTCCCCGACGATCGTCACCGTCGTCGAAGCCGTGTCCGTGTCGGACTTGACGAGAATGGTGCCTTCGCCGAGGTCGAAGCCGACGGTCTCGACGGAGAATTCGACGGTCGTCGACTCGTTGGTGGCGAGCGTCAGCGACTCGCCGTCGAGTCCGCCGAGGCCGCCTTCGATGTCGCCGTCGTCGTCGGTGTCGGCACCCGCGTACACGTCCTGCGTGTCGTTTGCACCGACGTTCGTCACGGTCGCCGTGACGATCACCTTCTCGCCGGACTCGGCGGTGTCCGGTGCGGAGACGTCCGAGATGACGAAGTCGCCCGTGTCTGTACTGTCGTCCTGGAGGGTCACCGCTCCGACACCCGCCAACCCGGCCGAGGAGACCAGAAGGAGGGCCATCAAAGCAACAGATGTCTTGTAGAGTTTCTTCATGTTGCTGCGACTGGGCCAAATCGTGTCTCCCGATTAGTTAATGGTCAAACGGACGTTTGAGCGATAGAAACCTCTAACCGCTACAGTGTCTCTCCCGTGACTGTGTTCGTTACACCGTGTTCTCCGGTGGTTGTGGGCCGATACCTCCTCTCGCGGCCGTAATCCTCGTCTTACCGGACCGTACACTCCAGTTAACTGGACGTTCACACTGCTCCGACAGGACGTTCCGTGGCACCGTGGGACAGAGTCAGTGCCGCGCTATTCGCGGCGACAGCGCGTACTCCACCTGGCCCGCACCGTCGGCCGTCGCGAACGACAGCGAGAGCGGAACTTCGGTCCCCAATCGGAGCGTCACGTCGGTCCCGGCGGGAATCGGACGCACTATCGAGCGTAGGTAGTCGACGGAGTACAGCGACTCGGCCTCCCCCACCGAGCAGTCGACCAGTTCGTCGCGACGGAGTCGGTGAGCGACGTCGTCGGTGTCACCCGATGCGCTGACGACGAACGCGTCGGTGTCCGGGTCGACCCCGACCGTGGCGTGGGTCGACACCATGTCCGCGGCCCGGACCGACCGCGAGAGCGCCCCCGAATCGAGGGTGACCGACGCCGAGTACTCGAAGTCGAGTTCGTCGAGGTCCGGCGGCGACCTGATGGCGTCGGGGTCGACCAGCGCCATCGTGTACTCCAGGCCCGCGACCGCGACGTGTAGGCGTCGCGTCTCGGGGTCGAGCGTCAACGACACGAGGTCGTCGCCGCTCGCCATCGACAGCACGTCGTCGAGGCGTTCGAGGGGGACGCCGAGGCGCTTGTCCTCGACCTCGTACGTCTCGAAGGCGCTCGGCGAGAGGTCGAGCGACACCGACGCGACGGTCGCGGGGTCCATCGCCGCGACGTGCAGACCCTCGTCGTCGAACCGGACGCGACACTCCTCGACGAGTGCACCGAGTACGTCGGTGGCGGTTCGGAGCGTCGCGGCGGGGACGACGAGTCGGAGCGTCGAGTCGGCAAGTGGAGCGGTGAGCGTGGATTCGGACATGGTGAGTCGTCCCGACCGAGCGTAACGGGAGTGAAAAGCGTTGTGTCGCATTCCTAGCTGATAATCGGAATTGCAGTATCATTATAGGCGTGCAGCGCCATGCATAACCCGATACAAAGTATGAGTGGTGACGACGACCGCGGCCGTGGCATCCTCAGTCCGGCCGACCGACGATACCTGCGCGGGGCGGCGAACCTGTCGAGTGTCCAGTCCGAGCGAAACGCTCGGGCGCGCATCCGCGACCGGGTGTACGACGGCGCGCTGGACTTCGAGTTGCTGGTCGAACGCCTCTCCGAACGCGACCGACGACTCGTGTTCGAGAAGCGGTTCGGCGGGATGGCGGGGACCGACGCGTTCGACGCGCTGGTCTCGATGCTCGCGTTCTGCTATCTCGCGGTCGGCGACACGGACGTCGAGTTCGAGCGCGCCCTCCGCGAGGCTATCAACGTGGCCGAAGCGGGCGACGAACGCGCGGCGAGCGTCGACCTCGACGTGACTTACCACTCGCTGACCGTCCCGGAACTCCGGCGAAAACTCGACCGCGAGGAGTCGCTGTCGCTGACCGAACTCTCCTTCCTCCAGTCGAGCGAGGCGGTGAGTCTGCGCGAACTGGCGCGGTACTTCGGTGACGCCGACGCCGCCAGACGTGGCATCGACGACGGTCGCATCCAGTCGAAGGTGACGGAGTTCTGAGGTGGCGCTGCGGGCTGCCCCGCGACCGTCGCGTCCGAGGGCCTTCGAGGTCGTGACCTCGCGGCCGACTCCGCCGGAGACGTCCGAGAACTTCACCACCGGAACGACTCCGCCTCAGAACCCACTACGGACGCGTCCCCGACTGACAAACCCTTTAGCCGAAACCGCCCCAGTCGCGCGTATGGAGAGTCTCAATCGGATGGCGCTGGAACTCGTCGACGAGGCCATCGAGTTCGCCGACGAACTCGCCGTCGACGCCTACGAACTCGACAACGGCGCGACGGTCGTCGACTTCGGTATCGACGCACTGGGCGGGGTCGAAGCCGGCCTGTTGCTCGCCGAGATCCAGTCGGCAGGTCTCGCGACGATGTCCGCACGCATGGGCGAGGTCGCCGGCACACCCCGTACCGTGGTCGACGTCTCGACGGACAACCCCGCGCTCGCGCTGCTCTGCTCGCAGAAGGCGGGTTGGGAGGTCACCGTCGAGGAGTTCGAGGCGCTCGGGAGCGGCCCCGCTCGCGCGCTCGTCGCCGAGGAAGAGGAGTTCCAGCGCGTCGGGTACGCAGACGCGTTCGAGTTCGCCGTGCTCGCACTGGAGACCGACGACCACCCCACAGAAGCCGTCGCCGAACACGTCGCGGACCTCGCGGACGTCGACGTAGGCAGCGTCTTCCTCCCGACGTACCCGACGGCGAGCATCGCCGGGAGTGTCGCGACGGCGGCCCGCGCGGGCGAACTCGCTACGTTCCGCCTCTCGGAACTGGGTTACGACCCGCTGGACGTCCTGTCGGTGACCGCGAACGCCCCCGTCGCCCCCGTCGCCGAGGACGAGCGGGTCGCGCTCGCCCGGACGAACGACGCGCTGGCGTACGGCGGGCGCGCCCACCTCGTCTGTGAGACGCCGTTCGACCGGTTCGAGGAGGTCGCCTCGACCGCCGGCGAGGAGTACGGCGAGTCGTTCGCCGACGTGTTCGAACGCATCGACTGGGACTTCTACGAGGTGCCGACGAGCGTGTTTGCCCCCGCACAGGTCACCGTCGACGTTGTCGGCGAGGGGGCCACCAGCTACGGCGAACTCGACGAGGACGTCCTCGCGACCTCGTTCGGGCTGTGAGGGCAGCGCGATGAAGTTCAAGGTCGTCCCCGAACCGCGGTCGCTGACGTTCGTCAGGGAGGCGACGCTCGCGCTCCCGCTGGTGCCAGGTAGCGAGGACGACTGCTGTGCGCGGCTGATGGCCGACGCCGACGTCGCCTCGCGGGACGCCGCCAAAGAGTGGCTCACGTTCCTCCGTGCGCTGGGTCTGCTCGCCGAGAGCGACGGGAAGTACTACCAGACCCGCACGGACCCCGACGACGCCGAACTGGCGCGGGCGTTCCGCGAACGCGTCCACCCCGTCGACGACCTGCTGGCGGTTCTGGACGCCGCCGAGGAGAGCGGCGCGACGCCGCTGTCGCCCGAAGCCGCCTACGAGCGCGTCCGCCAGCGCGTGCCGCAGTGGGAGCGCTCGCGACGTACCGACTGGGAGGACGTCTGGCTGACCCGCGTCGAACGGGCGCTGGCGTGGGCCGAGACGTTCGGGTTCGCCGAGCGCGTCGACGACGGCTACAGCCCCGCCACCGACCCGCCGGTATGACCCGAGCGGGCGACGCCGAGACCGGCGTCGGCACGGTTCGAGCCGTGCTGTTCGACCTCGACGGCACGCTCTGTCGCTACCGGCGCTCGCCGGGCGAGGTGCTGGCGGTCGCGTTCGAACGCGAGGGCGTCGACCCGGTGTTCACCGTCGAGGCGTACCGCGAGGCGTTCGACCGCTTCGCCGAGGACGCCGACAGGATGGCGGACCTCCGCGAGCGCTGTTTCGCGGCGCTCTGCGCCGACCGGGGCCACGACCCCGAACTCGGCCGCACGCTCGCCCGGACGTTCGCCGACGAACGCGACCAGACGGACGTCGTCCCCACGCCGGGGGCGGAGGAGACGCTCGACTCCCTCGCGGGTCGCTACCCGCTCGGCGTCGTCACCAACGGCCCACGGGACGCCCAACTGGCGAAGCTCGACGGTCTGGGCCGCCGCGAGGCGTTCGACGTCGTCGTCTGCGCGGGCGACGACACCCCCGCGAAACCCGCGCCAGCCCCGTTCGAACGGGCGTGTGCGACAGTCGGCGTCGACCCCGACTCGGCCCTGTTCGTCGGCGACTCGCCGGAGACGGACGTCGTCGGCGCGAACGCTGTCGGTCTCGTCAGCGTCCTCGTCGGGGAACGGGACGCGACCGACCCGTCGGGAGTCGCCGCGCCCGACCACCGCCTCTCCTCGCTCGCCGACCTCCCCACCCTTCTGTCGGCGCGATACGGACACTGAGACGCGGTTCAGTGGGTGGGTATAACCACTCGCCGTGGCACGTTCTGCCATGACGACGTGTTCTCCCGACCGACCGCCGGCTCACGTTCGACGGACCGACGACCGACGGACCACCGGGCGAAGCGGGGGCGGATGATTCGCGACGGCGACGATTCGACCGACGACGAACCGAACACCGGCGCACCCTCGCTCGACACCCTCTTCGACCTGCTGTCGGTCGAACGACGGCGACTCGTCCTCTATCAGCTCACCGCCGAGCACGAGCGCTCGCTCGCGGACCTGACCGACGCCGTCGTCGCGGCCGAGCGGCGACGTGGCCGTCGCGGTGCCGACCGACGAACGGTGGCGGCCTCGCTCGCCCACGTCCACCTGCCGCGCCTCGTCGCCGCCGGGGTCGTCGAGTACGACCGCGAGGCGGCGACCGTCCGCTACCGACCGGAGCGGACGCTCACGGCGTGTCTCGACTGGGTGCGGCGGTACGAGGAACCGACGCCGACGTGTGAGTGACGACGGGGTGGTGGTGCTCGTCGGGGGCCTCAGACAGCGCGCCCGGTGATGCCCGAGGTCCCGAGCGAGAGCGTGCCGACGACGATGAGCGCCACCGACATCAGACCGATGAGTATCTGGAGCGGCATGACGAGCGGCGCGAACACGAGCAACGAGATGAGGAGCGTCCCGACGACGATGAGCAACGCTCCGCCGCGTATCTTCTGGCGCTCGCTCAACGAACGGTTGTAGTCGCGTATCTGCTGGCCGACCGTTGACATACCATAGATAGGGGCCGACCGCTCGTAAATCGCTCGCCGTGTCATGATTTATCGTGACACGACGGCCGCTCAGGAGTCGACCGGCGTCACGTCGGTGATGGTCCCCACCCCCTTCGACTGGCCCTCGCGGAAGACGAAGCGCTGGCCCTCCTCGACGTGGTAGGGGCGGAACTTGAACCGGACGCGGGTCCGTCCGTTGTCGCCGGGCAGCAGGTGGCCCGTCTCGGGGAGGAACTCCGCGGCCTCGCTCACCGTCTCGACGTGGACGACGGGTTCGTACCCCGACTGGATGCGTGTCGGGTGGTTGAGCACCATCACCTCGGCCTCGAACTCGCGGACGGCCCGCACGTCGGCGTCGCGAGGTAACAGGACCATCCCCCGTTCGACCTCCTCCTCGCGGACGCCCTTCAGCGCGACGCCGACGATACGCCCGGCCTTCGCCTCGTCGACGCGGTGGTAGTGCATCTCGATGCTCCGGACCTCGACCTCGCGGAACGACCCGTCGCTCATCGGGCCGAGCAGGAGTTCGTCGCCCGCGCTGACCGTGCCCGTCCGGACCGTCCCCGACGCGACGGCCCCGACGCCGGCGACCTTGTAGCTCCGGTCGACGTACATCGAGAACTCGCCCGCGCCGTCGGCCGTCTTTGGCAGTCGCTCGAACATCTCGTCGAGCAACGAGAGGCCCTCCATCGTCACGGCGCTCGTCGAGAGGATGGGGACGACCTTCTCGCTGATCTCCTCGATGGCCGTCTCGACGCCGTAGCGGTCGATTCGCAGCGGCGTCCGGTCGGCGTTCCGGAGCAGGCCTTCGACCTCGCGTTCGACCTCGGCCAACCGCTCGTCGCTCACCACGTCCGCCTTCGTGATGGCGACGATGGTCGGTAGTTCGGTCGCGAGCAGGATGCCGAGGTGCTCGCGGGTCGTCTTCGTCGGCCCGTCGTCCGCCGCGACGACGAGCAGGCCGTAGTCGAGTTTCTGGCCGACCAACCCTCGAATCGTCGTCCGGAGCCACGGCTCGTGACCGACGGTGTCGACGAACGAGACGAGGCGGTCGGCCGACTCAACGATGCCCGCGCGGTCGGTCTTTCGGTGGGGGTTGTCCATCCGGACGGGGTCGCCCTCGCGGAAGCCGTAGACGCCGTACGAGAGGTCCGCCGAGAGGCCGCGTTCGACCTCGTGGGGCTGGACGTCGAGGAAGCCGCGGGTGCCGCCCTCGCCGTCGTCGGGTTGGCCGGTGACGAGCGAACCGACGAGCGTCGACTTCCCGTGGTCGACGTGGCCCGCCGTCCCGACGACGATGTGCTCGTCGTCGACGTCGAGCATCGCCCCCTCGCGGATGGTGGCGACGCCGACGAGGCCGTTTCCGCCTTCGGTCCCCGAGGCGTCGGGGACGCCCCACGTCTGGACCTCGTCGATGTGGGCGCTGGCCTCCTCGGCCAGCAACGAGAGCACGTCCATCGTCTCGGAGAACTCCTCGGGAGTGATGCCCGCGAGACCGCCGTCGTCGGTGACGCCGACGACGTACGTCGCCTCGCCGTCGCCCGAGAGGACGCGGTGACGCAGTTGTGCCGCGAGGCTCTCCAGTCGGCCGTCCGCGAGGTGGAGGGTCCGGGTGAGGCGTTCTTTGAACTCCACACTCCCGCCCTCCTGCTCGCCGCGTTCGAGCGCGCGCTCCAACACGGCCCGGTCAGGGCTCATTGGCAGGTGCTAGTCGTTCACCCGTGAAAAGGCTTCCCGCGGGTGGTTATCGTTGTCACAGTAGGGCTCGGCCCGCCTCAGAGCGACCGAATCGCGTCCAGGGCTTCGAGGAAGCCGTCGGCGTACGACGCCTCCGTCTCGAAGTCGGCGGTCGCCTTCGCGGCGTCGTCTGCGTTGGCGACGGCGTAGGAGTGACCGACGCGTTCGAACGCCGCGGCGTCGTTCTCGGAGTCGCCGACCATCGCGAACTCCTCGACCGAGCGGTCGAGTCGGTCGCAGATCGCCTCCAGCGCGGTCCCCTTGTCGACACCCGGACTCGTCACGTGGTAGGCGTAGCCGGTGTCGAACAGGTTCATCCCCTCGGCGGCGGCGAGTTCCCGGAGCGGTTCGAGCGGCTGGTCGAGGCTGACGGCGAGTTCGGTCTCGCGCCAGCGGTTCGTCAGGTCGACGTCGCCGTAGCCGAGGTCGTACCCCCGCTCGCGGTAGGCGTCGACGACGCGCTGGGCGGCCTCGCGGTCCCCGACGAACACCAACTCGTCGTCGTCTTCGAGGTACGCCGCGCCGCCGTTCTCGGCGACGACGCGCGTCGGGATGCCGACGAAGTGACAGAGCGCGACCGGGTACGGCAGGGCCTTCCCGGTGGCGACGACGACGGGTTCGGGCCACTCTCGGAGCGGCGTCATCACGCGCGGGTCGAGCGCCCCCGTCCCGTCGGTGAGCGTACCGTCGATGTCGACGGCCAGTGGTGGGGTCATATCGAGGGTGGACGCGCCGAGCGAATCAAGGCACCGCTTGACGAACCACCGACATGGACCCGCCCGTCCGTCCGACCCGCGTCGCCCCCGACACGTACCTCGTCGACGCGCTGTTGCTCGACACGCCCGGCGCGCTGTCGTCGTACGTTCTCGACGCCGACCGGCCGGTCCTGGTCGACGCAGGGACGACCTACGGCGCGCGGCGCATCCTCGACGCCATCGACGCGCTGGGTATCGACCCGCCGGACGTCGCGGCCATCCTCGTCACGCACGTCCACCTCGACCACGCCGCAGGCGCGGGCTTCCTCGCCGACCACTGCGAGAACGCGACCGTCTACGTCCACGACCGCGGCGTCGACTACCTCACCGACCCCGAGAAGCTGACGCGCCTCCGCGCCAGCGTCGACGCCGCGACGGGAACGACCGACGCGTACGGTGTCCCCGAGGTCGTACCGGCCGACCGGACGGTCGCGGTCTCGGGCGGTGAGACCGTCGACTGTGGCAACCACGACCTCGCACTCGCCGACGCGCCGGGCCACGCACCTCACCACTTCGCCGTCTTCGACGAGACGACCGACGCGCTGTTCTCCATCGACAGCGCGGGCCAGTTCTTCGACGAGCGACTCTACCCGACGACGCCACCGCCGTCGTTCGACCTCGAACGGAACCTCGCGACCTGCTCGCGACTGCGCGAGTTGGCCCCCTCGGTGAACCTCTACGGACACTTCGGTCCGGGCGGTGACGACGCCGTCGGTGAACTGGAGACGTACGCCGCACTCCTGCCGGAGTGGGTCGACGTCGTCGAGGAACTGGCCGCGGAACACGGCGAGGACGTGGCCGCCATCGTCGGGGCGCTCGACGACCGGTGGCACTCGCCGACGGTCGGACGGGACGTGGCGGGCGTCCTCGCCGCGCGGTAGGCACGCGCCCGTCGAGCCATCCCGCGTCCCGTCGGGCGAGACTGACCGTCCGTGCCCGACGCGGCGGTCGGAGCGGGACCTACGAGGACCCGGTGACCTCGCGCAGCAGGTCGAGCACGTCGTCCATATCGGGTTCGTCGTCGCCGTCGCCGTCGCCCTCCCTACCCTTTCCGTTTCCACCCTTCCCGTTCCCGCCCGGTCCGTGGCCCTTCCCTGGGCCGCCACCGACGGGGAACCGGTCGTGGTCGTCGGTACTCCCGGTCGAGTCCACCGTGAGCGTGGTCGTCGGCCCGTCGTCGCCGACCGTCAGTTCGTAGTCGCCCGCCTCGACGACCTTCGGTGCGAGACCGAGGAGGTCGCCCGGGACGACCGCCAGCGCCGCGAGGTCGAGCGAGAGGTCGACGGTCGCCGTCTCTCCCGGCTCCAGCGAGACGCGGTCGTACCCCAGCAGCCGACGGAGCGGCTGGAGGACCGACCCGTAGGACTGTGTGTCGAACACCTCCACGACGTGGTCGCCGGCCCGGTCGCCGACGTTCGTCACGTCGACGTTGAGCGTCACCTCGTCGGTCTCCGAGGGGTCGACGCCCGACGCGGACAGCGACGGCTCGCCGTACTCGAAGTCGGTGTAGCTCAGTCCGTGACCGAAGCGGTACAGCGGGGTGTTGTCGGTCGCTCCAGTCGACGTCGGCGGATATCGGTAGTACTGGACCGGCGTCGTCCCGACCGGCGTGCCGGGGTTGCGCGGCCAGCTGAACGCGAGCTTCCCGGAGGGGTTGTACTCGCCGACGAGCGCCTCGGCGATGGCCGCGCCGCCGTCGCTCCCCGGTTGGCCGGCGAACAACAGCGCGTCGAGCTCGTCGTACGTCTCGGCGGAGCCACGGGGACTGCCCGCGAGCACGACGCCGACGACGGGGGTCTCCCCGTCGGTCTCCTCGGCGACGACGTCGACCAGTCGCTGCTGGGACTCGTCGAGGACGAGTTCGTCCCGGTCGCCGAACCCCTCGTTGTGGCTCCCCTCGCCGAGGACGAGCACGACGACGTCCGCGTCGGGGGCGGCCGACCGCATCGCCGACTCCTGTTCGTCGGTGAACGCGAAGTCGCCGTTCTCGTCGCTCTGCTGGTTCTCGCCGGTTCCCTGCCCGGCCCACCACGTCGAGTTGTCGTAGTACGTCGGGACGTGCGTGAGGCTCCCGACACGAGCCTCGAGTTCGTCGCTCAACAGCCGCTGTCGAGGGTACGGGCCGCCGTTGCTCGGCCCCTGCCACCCGAGCGTCCAGCCGCCGTGTTGCATCAGCGCGCGGGTGTTGTTGCCGTCGCCGTCGACGCCCGGCCCAGCGAGTAGGACGCTCTCGTCGCCCGACAGCGGGAGCGTCTCCTCGGCGTTCTCCAGGAGGACGAGCGACTGGCGGGCCATCTCCTCGGACGTCTCCCGTGCGCCGCCGAGGACGCCGCCGATGCGCGACTCGTCGACCGTCGGCGCTTCGAACAGGCCGAGGTCGACCTTCAGTTCGAGGACGTTCCGCACCGCCTCGTCGATTCGCTCTTCGGGAATCTCGCCGTCCTCGACGAGGCTCACGACCGTCTCGACGAACTGGACCGGGCCGGGGGCGGAGCCACCGTTGCCGATCATGTACATGTCGACGCCGGCGTTGATGGCCTCGCGCGTGCCCGCCCGGAAGTCCGGGACGTAGTCGTGGTTGGTCACCAGCCGGTGGAGGTCGTCGTAGTCCGAGACGACCAGCCCTTCGAAGCCGTAGTGGTCGCGCAACAGGCGGGTCAGCAGCCAGTGGGAGGCGTGGGCGGGCTTGCCGTTGACCGCACCGCTGTTGACCATCACTGTCCCCGGTTCGGCCTTCAGCGCCTCCCGGTACGGTGGCAGGACGTTCGTTCGGAGGTCGCGCAGCGACGTCGACGCCGGCGCGCGGTCGTTGCCGTTGTTCGGAATCGAGTACGCCGCGAAGTGCTTGACGCAGCTGGTGAGCCGGTCGTCGTCCTCCAGGCCGCGCGTGCGGGCCCGCGAGAAGTCGCCCTCCAGTTTCGGGTCCTCGCTGATACCCTCGAAGAACCGGCCCCAGCGGGGGTCGCGCTGGAGGTCTGTCGTCGGTGCGAACGTCCAGTGTGCACCCATCGACGCCGTCGAGTCGGAGGTGTGGCGCTCGGCCTCCTCAACGAGCGCCGGGTTCCGGGTCGCACCCATGTTCATCCGCTGTGGGAAGACGGTCGCTCCCTCCAGCAACCCGTTGCCGTGGGTGGCGTCGACGCCGTAGAGAAACGGGATGCCGTGGTCGCTCTGTTCGACGTTGTACTCCTGGAGCGCGTTGACGCCCTCGACGACCGTCTGGGCGTCGAACGACGGCGGGGCGGCACCACCGGACAGTATCGACCCGACGCCGAGTTCGCTGAAGTACTCGCCGACGGTGTCGACGCCGAAGCTGTCGGGCACGTTCGACCCGTCGGGCTCGGGGTCGAACGACCCGACGGCGACCTGAGTCATCTGCCCGACCTTCTGTTCGAGCGTGAGGTCGTCGAGCAACGCCTCGACGCGGTCGTCTCGGCCGTCCTCGTCACCGTCATCGTCGTCGTCGTCCGCCGCGGCAGCACCCGTACCGGCTCCCACCGCACTCGCCGTCGTGGCGACACCGGCCGCCTTCATGAACGTTCGTCTGGAGGTGTCCGATGCGTCACCGTCGTTCTCGTCTGAGTGCTCAGACATTGTGACAACTCACAATCGAGTTAACTTAATATCCATTCACGAAGTGGTGAACAATCTCATCGGCGATACTGTCGAAGCGCCGTGGTCAGGGGGGACGGTGTTCGAGGGTGGAGAATTCGCCGCTCGCCGGCGGCCTCGTCACTCCGAGAGTCGCTCGTAGGCCGCGGTCACGCGCTTGAACGCCTCCTCGCTCCCGCCGCGGTCGGGGTGGGTCTCCTTCACTCGCTCGCGGTAGGCGCGCTTGACCGCCGACTGGTCGGCCGACGGGTCCAGACCGAGGACGTCGTACGCCTCCGTCGCCGTCGGACCCGAGTCGGGTTTGGGCGGTCGTCGCCGCCGCTGGCGCGTGCGCTGGCGACCGGTCGCCTCTGCGCGTGCTCGTCGTCCCGCCGCCGTCCGACTGCGCGACTGTCGAGGGCCGGCCCCGAACCCGCCCCGGCCGCCGTCGGCTTCGGCGGTCCGGCGGGTCCGACGACCCGTCGCGCGGGCACGCTCGTCGACGCGTGCCTGTCGCTCGACGCTGGCGTAGACGCGCCGCAGGAGGCGACCCGACGCCTGGTACCACAGCAGGTACGCGACGACGGCGAACGGCACGGCGAGCACGAGCGCCAGCGGTTCGAGGAGGACGGCGAACAGCGTGAGGAGGACTGCCATCCCCCCGAACGTCGCGGCGAGCGCCGTCACGATGCGTGAACGGTCCACGGACACACTAACGGCCGGGCGTGCCTAAACCCCTCGGCGTGGCAGGCCGTACCGTTAACCGACGGTAGCCGGTACGGCCGGGTATGAGCGTCACCGGACTGTGCGAACTCTGTACGACGAACGAGGTCGTCGACGGCTGTGACCGCTGTGGCCGACTCGTCTGCGAGACCCACTACGACGAGCAGACCGGCCTCTGCACGGACTGTCTCAAGGAGGCCGGCGGCAGACCCGCTGGCGAGGAGGACGTCCAACCCGACGGTCCGGACGGGGTCGACACCTACCAGTTCTGAGCCGTCGTCGCCGCGACTATGGCCGCCGGCGAGACTCGTCGTATGGCCGCCTCTCCGACCCACACTCGCTCGTCTCGACGCACGGGTCCCGGTCGGTCCTAATCTATTAGGTGGAACCATCAGGTGTCACCCCGGCGTCTCCCGAGACGAAGCAGGCGGGGTCAATTCCGTTCGTGGGCACGAATATGGAAGGCTCACCTGCCTGCTTCTTCCTCACACCGTCAGTTCGCCGAGCGACGCCGCTCGGCACGACGCGCTATCACACTCATTGCGTGATACGACGGTCCGCGAAACACGACCAGCGACGACGCCGACCGGTCCGAGTCGGTCAGCGGTGACGATTCAGCCGTCCCGCGAGACGCTTCGCGGCCCGGCCCGCGGCCTTGTCGAACGTCTCACCCTCGCCCGCGAAGATGATGCCGCGCGAGGAGTTGACGAGGCCGACGCCGTCCGCGAGGCCGAACTCCACGGCCGCCTCCGCGTCGCCGCCTTGCGCACCGACGCCGGGGACGAGGAAGGGGAGGTCCGGCACCAGTTCGCGGACGCGTTCGAGTTCGTCGGGCGTCGTCGCACCGACGACCAGTCCGACGTTGCCTTCGACGTTCCACTCGCTCGCGCGCTGGGCGACGTACTCGTAGAGGTGCTTGCCGTTGCCGACTTCGAGGTTCTGGAAGTCCGAACCGCCGGGGTTCGACGTGCGACAGAGGACGAACACACCCTTCTCCGAGCGCGAGAGGAACGGTTCGAGCGCGTCGCGACCGAGGTAGGGGTTGACCGTGATGGCGTCGGCGTGGTCGAGCAGTTTCGCGTACTGGCGGGCGGTGTTACCGATGTCGGCGCGCTTGGCGTCGAGGAGGACGGGGACCCCCTTCCCCTCGGCGTAGGCGATGGTCTCACGCAGCGCACGCCAGCCGTCGGCGTCCTCGTAGAACGCGACGTTCGGCTTGTAGCAGGCGGCGTACTCGTGGGTCGCGTCGACGATGCGCCGGTTGAACGCCCACCGCGGTAGGTCGTGGTCCGCGAGGTGGTCGGGGAGTCGCTTCGGGTCGGGGTCGAGGCCGACGCTGACGACGCTGTCGACGGCGTCGATGCGCGCGCCGAGTCGCTCGAAGAAGCTCATTGCGAGCGGTGATGCGCCCACCGAATAGAGTGTTGCTATCTCCGCGCAGTTACAGCTAAGTGACCTGTCTTCTTTCGTGAGTGTATGTCGTCACGCCGTGCGGTCTGCTGGCGAGTCGTGAGCGATGTGGTTGTGTCCGTCCTGCGCGAGCGCGACCGCACGTGACGCGACCACACCTCCACCGGGCGCTGGTCGCTGCCTGGGTGCTCGCGTGGGCGTTCGGGGTCGCGATGGTGCTGGCGGTCCCACGCTGCGGTCACGTCTGTCCTGCACCCACGCTCGCCGTCGTCGCGTTCGTCGTCGGGACCGTGGCCATCCTCCTCGACGACGTGGTCGGCTGACCGAACCGTGACACCCGTCGACGTGACTCGTTTTCGCGAGGCTCAGTGTGTAGCCGGAACCCCTCTATACGGACAGGCCTCCAGTACCGACAGTCATGGGCCGCGAGGTATCCGTCGCGCTCGACCCACACGTCCACTCGGAGGGGTCGTACGACGGCCACGAACCGGTGGAACGGCTGCTCGAACGGGCGGTCGAGGTCGGACTGGACGGCATCGTCGTCACCGACCACGACACCATCGAGGAGTCGCTTCGCGCGGCCGAGTTGGCCCCCGAGTACGGCCTCGTCGGCATCCCCGGCGTCGAGGTGTCGACCGCGGACGGCCACCTGCTCGCCATCGGCGTCGAGCAGTGTCCCGCCGCGGGCGAACCGTTCGCAGACACCGTCGACCGCGTCCGGGAACTGGGCGGCGTCGCCGTCGTCCCCCACCCGTTCCAGCGGACCCGCCACGGTGTCGGCAAGGGCGTCGTCGAGGACTGCGACGCTGTCGAGGTGTACAACGCCTGGGTGTTCACGGGCTATCGGAACCACCGTGCCAAACACTTCGCCGACGCGAACGGCTACCCCGGCGTCGCCGCCAGCGACGCCCACTCTGCGGCGTACGTCGGGCGGGCGTACACCGAGATGCTACTCGAGGTCGACTCGTTCGACGAGTTGACCGCGGACCGTATCGTCACGGAGCTCGCGGGCGACGGCGCGTCTATCGCGGGTCATCGCCAACCGCTGTGGCGCAGCGCGAGCCACTACGCCGCCTGTACGGGGCGGAAGGCACGCGGCGTCGACCCGCGACGACCGTCGCTCCGGACGCTCGGCGCGCTGGCTGGTGGCGTCGTCGCCGGCAGCGTCGCCCGTCGCGGCGTCGGCCAGTTCCGCTCGTAGTAAGACGCGGCGTGGGGCGGAACTCGGAGTCCGACCCCCGACTCGTTCTCTCCTCTCGGTCGTAGTCAGTCGCGGTCGTACGCGCCCGCCCGCTCCAGTTCACCACGTTCGCGGAGCACCGACGGCGTCCGGCACATCCCCGGCGCACCGGTCGCCTGCGGGACGATGCAGTTGTTGCAGTCCGCACAGAGCGCCGCGCTCTCGGCGTCGGCCAGCAGTCGCGCCGGCAGTTCCGGTTCCGCGTAGAACGGTCGGCCGAGACCGACCGCGTCGGCGGCCGCCGGTGCCCCGCCGTTCCCGAGCAGGCGGTCGATCTGCCCGCGCTCGCGGACGCCACCCTCACAGAGCACGGGGACGTCGACGCGCTGGCGGACGCGCCGGCAGAGGTCGGCGTTCCACCCACGTGCGGGCGGGTTGCGGACCGCCTCGACGCGCGTGGCGGCGGCGACGAGACGCGCTCGCAGGCGACTCCCGAACGCCGCCTCGTAGCCCGACTGGAACTGGCTGGCGGCCCACCCGCGCCGTGGGTACTCCCCCCGAATCAGGCTCATGTCCCAGAACGTCGAGCCGTGGACGGGGACGAGCGCGTCGTAGCCGTACTCGGCGAGGCGGACCGCGAGGGCGACCGCGTCGTCGGTCGACAGCCCCGTCCGGACGAACGGCGGGCGGTGTTCTTCCGTCGGGACCTTCGTGAACAGCGGCACGTCGCCCGCCCGTTCGCGAATCTCGTCGTGGACCAGTTCGAGGAAGCGCCCGCCGTCCGCGAACTCGTCCTCGCGGCGGTTGTAGTACGGCGAGCAGAACTGCTGGACGATGCCCATGTTGGCACTGGAGAGGTGGACGCCGTCGTAGCCCACGTCGACGGCGCGACGGGCCGCACGACCGAAGTCGGCCGCCAGTTCGTACACCTCCGCCGTGGAGAGGACGTGTGCGTCGTACTCCAGAAAGCCGGTCTTCGCGGCGGCCCGGAGGTGGAACGGGACGGGCGAGACGGCCAACTGCTCGCGGTCGGCCGCGGCGCGGTACTCCCGGTGCCAGGTCTCCAGGCTCCGCAGGCCGCCGTGGTCGAGTTGGACGACGATGCGACCGCCCGCCTCGTGGACGGCCTCGGTGACGGCTCGCAGGCGTTCGGCCTTCTCGGCCGTGTCGATTCGCGTCATGTTCGGCGCGACGGCCCCTCCCTCGCCGCGGACGAGCGTCGCGCCCTGGAAGACGAGCCCCGCCCCGGCGCGCGCCGCGGGGACGAGTTCCTCGGCGAGACGTTCGCCGGCGTCGGCGTCGTCGCCCGCACACTCCAGCAGGGGCGCGCGATACAGTCGGTTCTGGAGGGTGAGACCGCCGATATCGAGCGGTTCGTCCAACGCCGCGGTCATGGCCGGAGCGAGGCGACCGCCGGGGAAAAGGGTGCGGACTACGACGGTAGCCGGTCGCTCGAGGAGCGCCCGGCGTCAGTCGTGGGCCGCGTCGTCGCTGGCCTCGACGGCCGCGTGGACGGCCGCGAGGACTCGCTTCACCTCGCCGCCGTCCTCGACGAACACGAGGGTGCGCGGCGGGTCGACGGCCTTCGGCCGGACACGGAGGTCGGCGTCCTGGGCGGCCGCGGCAACCGCGTCGACGCCGGCGCGGAACTCGACGCGGGCGCGGTCGTCGTGGGCGTACACGTCGGCGAGTCGGGTCCGCTCGCCGGTCCCGTCGCCTTTGCTCTCCGTCTCCTCGTCGGCAGCCACCGACTCGTGGAGGACGACGCCGTAGGCCAACTCGCCGAGTTCGTCCGGGTCGAGCGCGTCCGAGTCGGCGACGTCGACCAGTTCGAGACGGGCGAGCGGGCCGTCGGTCCGGGCGACGAGTTCGCTGGCGAGCAGTTGGGCGAGGCGGACGCCGAACGGCGGCGCGTCGTCGCTCATGCGGTCAGGTCCTCGCGCGCCCGCTCCGCGAACGTGGTCACGTCCAGACCCTGGCGGTGGGCGTAGAGCACGGCCGCGGCCTCGATGGTCAGGCCCGCCTCCGACTGGAGCGCGTTGATGGCCGCGACGGCCTCCTGTTTCTCCGTGCCCGCGTCGACGACGGCGTCGAGGATTCGCTGGAACGTCGAGCGCTCCTGGATGATGGACTCGTCGGGGGCGAACTCCTCGGGAATCCGCTCGTCGGTCGCGGGGAACTGCGCGATGAGGTCGCCCTCTTCGCGTGCGACGAGGCCCTCGCTGACGGCCACGTCGATGAGACGCTTTGCCTGGTCGGGGGAGAACCAGTCGCGGTCGAGACTCAACGCGACGACGAACTCGCTTTCGGCGATGCGCTCGCGCCCCTTCGCTCGGAACGGCGCGGCGACGGCCTGCCGGAGACTCATCGGCGGATGGGGGGTCGCGGGGGGCTAAAGCCCTCCGGACCGGGGCGCGGCCGCATCGAAGCCTTCTTGTCCGTCTCGGGGCTGGTTCACCGTATGAAATTCCAAGGGCGCTCGGAGACGAAGCGGACCGGGGGACGACGCCGTCCCATCCGGAAGAAGCGTAAACACCAGCTCGGCCACGCGGCGACGGAGACCCGCGTCGGCGACCAGAAGCTGAAGACCGTCGAGTCGTGGGGCGGCAACACGAAGGTCCGCGCCATCCAGACCGACGTCGCCAACGTCGCCACCGACGACGGCGTCGTCCACGCGACCATCGAGACCGTCGTCGAGAACGGCGCGGACCCGAACTACGCCCGCCGAAACATCATCACCCGCGGTGCGCTCATCGAGACCTCCGAAGGGAAGGCGCGCGTCACCTCGCGACCCGGCCAGGACGGGCAGGTCAACGCCGTCCTCGAAGAGTAACGACCGCGACCCGACCAGTTTTCTCACCCCGACCGCCGAGCGACGGCAGCGGTCGGGACCGATAGCTCGCCGCACCGACGCCGACGGACGGAGCGTTCGCTGTGGCGGTGGTACGTCCGGAAAACGGTGGTCGGGGGTCGGAGTCGAGGTGCAGGGTGGTGTTACGGTTTCGGTGCGGCCTTCTGCAGGGCGGTCTCGGCGATGTTGCCGCCGTAGTCGGCGGCCCGCGACAGCGAGTCGACGACGAGACCGAGCAGTTGGGCCTGCTGGGGGTCGAGGTCGCGGACCTCCTTGTCCACCTGGCGGGCGTAGTCGTCGACCTCGTCGACCTGTCTCCGTGTCGTGTTCGCCTGCCGGGTAGCGGTTTCGCTGTCGTCTTCGAGGAGCGCGTCCATCGACGTCTCGATGACGTCGTTGGCCTGCACCTGGAGCTCTTGGAGACTCTCGGCGGGCGTGTCGGGGACGTCCTCGAGGTCGAGGGCGAGTTCCGCGATCTTCGTCGCGTGGTCGGCGACGCGTTCGAGTTGCCGGGCGCTGGTGTGGTAGTCGAAACACACCTCCCGCGGGAGGCCGACCTCCGTCGCCGTCGACGGGTCACGGAGGACGCCGCGGAACACGCGCGAGGTCATGTACCAGAGGCGGTCGACGTCGTCGTCGCGCTCGACCACGTCGCTCGCGAGGTCGTCGTCGTTCTCGACGAGCGCCGTGATGGAGTCGGCGAGCATCGACAGCGCGACCAGTCGCATCCGGGTGATGGCGTTGACGATCGAGAGCTCCGAGGAGTCGAGGAGGTCCTGGAGCATGACCGTCTCACCGGTCTCACCGATGACCTCCAGGCCGACGAGGCGCTGGGCGGCCTCACGGATGGCGCGGCGCTGAGCGGCGGTGACGCGCGCCGTCTCCAGGTTGATGATGTCGAACCCGCTGACGTACATCGTCACGACCGCACGCATCAACTGCTCGCCGTCCAGGTCGGTGATGTCGAGCGTCCCCTCCGTCCGGTCTTCCTCGCTCTGGGGCGTCAACAGCAACGAGTCCTCCTCCGGGTAGAACTCGACGACGCTCCCGGCGCTGATGCCGTTGTCCGTCGCCCACGTCTTTGGTAGCGATACGGTGTACGTCGACCCGCCGGTCACCTGCACCTTCCGGGTTTCCATGGCAGAAGTTGTCCAGCGATAGCATATAAATCGATTCATCTCTATATACCGAATGCGAGGAGACCGGTCTCTCACCCACTCGACGCCACGAGACCCAATACGGACCCTGGGGTTCGGACTGCCATCGCGCCGGCCGCCAGCTCCACCGAGCGGCCATGACAGCGGTCCGCTCCGCACCGAACGTACTTCTATATATGCAAATTGTGCTAAATTGTACCATACGTTCGCATGAGTTAGTTATATGAATCTCCGTGGACACCGAACGAGTATGAACGCAGACGAGGTGAGCCACTGATGGCTCGACGGGGGTTCCAGGACCAACTCGTCTCGCTCGAAGAGGACGTCCTCTACATGAGCGAGTTGGTCTCGGAGCGACTCCGTATGGGGTTGAGCGCGCTCGAACAGAAAGACCGGGAGCTCGCGATGGAGGTCATCGAGGGAGACGACGAGATCAACAGCCTCTACCTCAAACTGGAGGGCGACTGCATCGACCTGCTGGCGCTCCAACAGCCAGTGGCGGGTGACCTCCGGTTCGTCGCGTCCTCGTTCAAGGTGATCACCGACCTCGAACGCATCGGCGACCTCGCGACGAACCTCGGGACCTACACGCTCGACGCCGAGCGCGACGTCTACCCCGACGTCGACGTCCAAGCCATCGGCGACATGACCGTCGAGATGATCGAGGACGCGATGACGGCCTACGAGAACGAGGACCCCGAGGCGTGTTTCGCCATCGCCGACCGCGACGACGAGCTGGACCGTCTCTGTGAACGAGCCTCCGAGATCGTCGTCCGTGACCTCATCGAGTCCGAGATAGAGGACGGCGAGGACGTCGAGAGTACGATGGCCGACGTCTCGCGACTGCTCCTGACGATTCGGGACCTCGAACGCGTCGGCGACCACGCGGTCAACATCGCCGCTCGAACCCTCTACATGGTCGAGAACAGCGACGAACTGATCTACTAGAACACCCAGGTTTTGCTGCGCTCACTCGCTCGCTGGCAAAACCTGGACTAAAAGCGCTCCCTCACTCCCTCACTCCCTCAGTCGCTACGCTCCTTCGAGGGTTCGGCCGGCCCGCTCGCTCGTTGCACTCGCTCGCGGTACTACAGAGAGCAACCGCTCGTCGGTGAGCGCGCGAGAACGAAGTCCGAGCGGGGGTGCCGCTCGTCGTGGTCGAGTGCGTTACTGGAAGCCGATGCGACCGGTCGACTGCTCCGGGCCGCGCGTGCCGCCGCGGAACTGGTCGGCGATCTCCTCGTAGTACGCCCGGATGTCGTCGTTGATGGTCGGGCGGACCGACTCCATGGCGGTGCGGAAGTGCCGCATCTCGACCTCGTCGGCGTCGTGGTCCTCGCGGAGCGCCTCGATGGCGGACTCACGCGCGATGGACTCGAGGTCCGACCCGACGTAGCCCGAGGTGACCTCCGCGAGTTCGCGCAGGCTCACGTCGGGAGCGAGCGGCGTCTTCTGCGTGTGGATACGCAGGATCTGCTCGCGACCCTCCAACTCGGGTTCGCCGATGAACACGAGGCGGTCGAACCGACCCGAACGGATGAGCGCCGGGTCGATCATGTCCGGACGGTTGGTCGCACCGATGACCATCACGTTCTCCATCTCCTCGAGGCCGTCCAACTCGGTCAGCAGCTGGTTGACGACCCGCTCGGAGACGTTCGACCCGACGTCGCCGCCCCGACCGGGCGCGAGCGAGTCGAGTTCGTCGAAGAAGATGACCGTCGGGGCCACCTGGCGGGCCTTCCGGAACGTCTGCCGGATGGCCTTCTCGGACTCGCCGACCCACTTCGACAGCAGTTGCGGGCCACGCACCGAGATGAAGTTCGCGTTCGTCTCGTTGGCGACGGCCTTCGCCATCAGGGTCTTCCCGGTGCCGGGCGGGCCGTAGAGGAGCACCCCGGACGGCGGGCTGACACCCATCCGTTCGAAGCGCTCGGGGGAGTTCATCGGCCACTCGACGGACTCCTGGACCTGCTGTTTGGCGTCGTCGAGGCCGCCGACGTCGTCCCAGGTGACCTTCGGGAGTTCGACGAGCACCTCGCGCATCGCCGAGGGGTCGACCTCGGAGAGCGCGCCGCGGAAGTCCCCCTTCTTGATGATCATCTTGTCGATGAGGCTCGGGGGGATGTCCTCCTGGTCGAGGTCGATCTCGGGGAGGTAGCGCCGCAGCGCCTTCATCGCGGCCTCCTTGGTCAGGGACTCGATGTCCGCACCGACGAAGCCGTGGGTCTCGTCGGCGAGGTGGTCGAGACTGACGTTGTCCGACAGCGGCATCCCGCGGGTGTGGATCTGGAGGATCTCCTTGCGACCCACCTCGTCGGGGACGCCGATCTCGATCTCGCGGTCGAACCGGCCCGGACGACGCAGGGCGGGGTCGACGGAGTCGACGCGGTTCGTCGCCGCGATGACGATGACCTGGCCACGCGATTCGAGGCCGTCCATCATCGTCAGCAGTTGGGCGACGACACGACGCTCGACCTCGCCGGTGACGTCCTCGCGCTTCGGGGCGATGGAGTCGAGTTCGTCGATGAAGATGATGCTCGGGGACTCCTCGCTGGCGTCCTCGAATATCTCGCGTAACTGCTGTTCGGACTCGCCGTAGTACTTCGAGATGATCTCCGGGCCGGCGATGGAGAAGAAACTCGCCGAGGTCTCGTTGGCGACGGCCTTGGCGAGCAGCGTCTTCCCGGTGCCCGGCGGCCCGTGGAGCAACACCCCCTGTGGCGGCTCGATGCCGAGTTTCTTGAATATCTGAGGGTGTTTCATCGGCAGTTCGACCATCTCGCGGACCCGCTGGATCTCACCCTGGAGGCCGCCGATGTCCTCGTAGGTGATGCCGCCGCCGGTCTTCTCGAAGCCCGAGATCGGCTCCTCGCGGAGTTCGACCTCGGTGTCCTCGGTGATGAGACAGACGCCCTCGGGTTCGGTCTCGACGGCGATGAGCGGAATCGCCTGTCCCGGGGAGCGCATGAACGGGTGGTTCGTAGAGGACATCACGGGCACGATGTCGCGCTCGACGACCGGCCGTTTGAGGATCTGGCGTTTGACCATGCCGGCGGCGTCAGAGCCGAACTGGACCGACGCCTCCTCGGGTGGCGCGAGGACGAGTTTCTCGGCTTTCGTGGCCTCGGCCTTCCGAATCGTCACGCGCTCGCCGATGCCCACGTCGGCGTTCTGCCGAGTGAACCCGTCGATGCGGACGGTGTCGGTGTTCCAGTCCTGTCGGTCGGCGCGCCAGACCTTCGCCGCGGTCGTGTCGCCGCCCTCGATCTCGATGATGTCTCCAGGACTCAGCTTCAGGTGCAACAGCGTATCCGGGTCGAGGCGTGCGATGCCGCGCCCCGAGTCGTTGGGGTACGCCTTCGCCACCTCTAGTTGGACTTCGTTCATTACGGGGGTATGGTGTGTCGTCCGGTACGGCCGGACATATCCCTTTTGCTCATGTGTCACACACGTACGCGAGTGCGACGGGCGATACCACGACCGACGGCCTCCGTCGCCCTTGTAATACGCCTGCTACTTCAAGTAGCTTGCCGGGTCGAACGGTTCCGACCGGTGGTAGGCCCATGCTACCGCGGAACATGACAGGTCGGCGCGGTCGCGGGGGCAGGTCCCGGACCGTTTTAGCCCACGCCGCGCCGAGCGATGCGCATGAAGACGCTCGCGTTCGACGGCCGGATGGGTGCCAGCGGCGACATGCTCCTCGGCGCACTGCTCGCCGCCGGTGCGGACTCGTCAGTCCTCGACCCGGTCGAGGCGGCACTGCCGGTCCACTACGACGTCGGCGAGGCCGAGAAGAACGGTATCGTCGCGACCCGGGTCGTCGTTCGACTGGACGACGCCGACGGTCACGGCGCGGACCACAAGAGCCACGACTCGTCCACCGACCACCCCCACGACGGCGACGGTCACTCACACCCCCACGACCACGACGACCACGGACACCAGCACCACCACGGCGACGAGAACGGCGGGCACGACCACCAGCACGACGACCACCAGCACGACGACCACCACCCCGACGACCACGCCGAGGGCCACGGCCACCTCCGGACGTACCCCGAAGTCGTCGAACTGGTCGAGGGGATGGGCCTCCCGCCGGCGGTCGAACGCGACGCGCTCGCCACCTTCGAACTGCTCGGGGAGGCCGAGGCGCGGGTCCACGGCACCGACCTCGGCGAGACGCACTTCCACGAGGTCGGCGCGGACGACGCAATCGCCGACGTCGTCGGCGTCTGTCTCCTCCTCGAGGACCTCGGCGTCGAACGTGTGGTGACGACGCCGCTCGCCACGGGCGGCGGCGAGGTGTCGATGAGTCACGGCACCTACCCCGTGCCCACGCCCGCGACGACGAACCTCGCCGCCGAGGCGTCGTGGTCGCTGCGCGGCGGCCCCGTCGAGATGGAACTGCTCACCCCGACCGGTGCGGCGCTGCTCGCTCACTTCGCCGAGGGCGTCGAGTCGCTGCCGACGCTCGGAGTCGAGCGCTCGGGCTACGGTGCGGGCGGCTACGACGTGTCCGAGTACCCGAACGCCCTCCGAGCAATCGTCGGCGAGTCGGTGGACAGCCTGCGCCGCGACCCCGTCCGAGTGCTGGAGACGAACGTCGACGACGTCGCTCCCGAAGTGCTCGGCAGCCTCCACGAGACGCTCGCCGAGGTCGGCGCACGGGACGTGTCGGTCCTCCCGACGACGATGAAGAAGTCCCGACCCGGTCACCTCGTGAAGGTCGTCGTGAGTGCCGAGGACGCAGACCGCGTCGCCCGGCGACTCGCCGAGGAGACCGGGACGCTCGGCGTCCGCGAGACGGGCGTCCGCCACCGGTTCGTCGCCGACCGTGCCTTCGAGACGGCGCGGGTCGAGGTCGACGGTGAGACCTACGAGGTGGCGGTGAAACTCGCCAGCGCGGGCGAGGAGCGCTTCGACGTGAGCGCGGAGTTCGACGACGCGCAGGCGGTCGCTCGCGAGACGGGCCTGCCCGTCCGCGAGGTGATGCGCCGCGCCGAGGAGTCCGTTCGGAGCGAGTAGTCTCCCGACTCACTCCTCGGTCGTCTCTCCGGCCTCGTCACCGCCGTTCTCGCGGTGTTCGGCGAGCGCCTCGTCCATCGTCAACTCCCCGCGGGCGACCCGGCGGGCGAGTCCCTCGGTGATGGTCCGGTCGCCCTCGCTGTGCTCTCTGGAGCGACGCTTGATGACCTGCAGTTCGCCCTTCGTGGGCGTGATGTCGCGTCCCTCGATGCGTTCGCCCGACCGGCGAGCGATGTTGACCGCCGCGAGGACGTCGCCCATCCCGCGTGCGCCGGTGCCGAGGTACGGGGTGGTGCCCGTCTCGTCGACGAGTTCCAGCGGTATCTCGGGGAGGTCGTCGACGATGCGCGACCCGTCGAGGCGTGCGCCGTCGCCGATGCGAATCGTGGGGTCGACGGCGTCCTCCAACTCCCGCCGGACGACGTCGCCGACGTCCGCACGCGGCACCTGGAACGCGGCGACGACGGTGTCGCCGACGACGACGGCGATGCCGGGGCGGTCGCCGGGGTCGATACCGACGACGGTCCGGGCGTCGCCGTCCCGGATGAGCGCCAGCGCCTCCTCGACCGCCGCTCGGGGGTCTTCGGGGTCCGCCCGGACCACGTCGACCGAGAGCTGTTCGGGGTACACCTCGTCGTCGGGGCCGGTGACGAGCAGCGTCGTCCCGTCGGGGAGCTCCTCGTCCACCTCCAGGGTGGTGAACTCGACGCTCCGCTCGCGGAGCTCGTTGACGACGCCGTGGTACACCTCGAAGTCCTCGGTGGCGACGACTATCACGA
Source organism: Halomarina rubra (assembly GCF_023699475.1). Taxonomy (GTDB): domain Archaea; phylum Halobacteriota; class Halobacteria; order Halobacteriales; family Haloarculaceae; genus Halomarina; species Halomarina rubra. The sequence continues at coordinate 359,305 of NZ_JALXFV010000008.1, forward strand.
GCGACGTTGCCCCCCGATTCCCAAAAAACTCTCCCGACGTCCGCGTTCGACGTGACGGTCGCCGCGTCGTATCGATTCCACCCGTGTGACCCGCCAGCGCCGGGTCTAGGGTTCGTCCCCGGCGACGAGGCCGTCGTCGGTGATGCGGAACCGAACGTTGCCGCCCGCGGGTTTCGAGCGGTGTTTCTCCAGAGTCGCCCGGCGGTTGCCCCCCCGGAACCGTTCGAGGCGGACGACGGCCGCCGACCAGTGACTCAGCGTGTGTCCCCCCAGGCCGCGCGAGCGGTCGCTGTCGGGGTCGGTGAACACCTGGTTCGTGATGAGCACCGCGACGTCGTGGCGACGCGCGAGGCTCAGCAGGTGGGTGATCTGGCGGACGACCTTCCGGAGCGCCGCGCCCTCGTCGTCGTTGTCGCGTTCGAGGCGGTAGAACCCGGTCGCGCTGTCGAGGACGACGAGGTCGACCTGCGAGGCGACCTCCGCGGCGTCCTTGACGGCTTCCTCCTGTTCGGCGAAGTCGAGTGCCTCGCTGACGATGACCCGGGAGGCGATGTCCTCGACCTCGTCGTCGCCACTCGCCGCCCGCGCTAACTGTTCGAAGCGGTCGGGCGAGATGCCTTCGGTGTCGATGTAGAGGGCGCTCCCGCCTCGGGCGGCGACGCCGACGGCCGCCGAGAGGGCGAGGTTCGTCTTCCCGGCCGCGGGTGCCCCGTACACCTGGGTCACTGCACTCCGTTCGAGGCCACCGTCCAGCAGGTCGTCGAGGGGGGCACACCCGGTCGAGATGTGGTCGCTCACTGCGCGAGCGTTCGTGTGGCCGCAGTAAAACGTCCCCGGTACGCCGCGCCGTGACCGGTCGCGCTCGTCGCCGACCGCCGACCGAGACGCCGTCGACGGCGGAGACGCCACCCATATGAGCGTCGCGTGCGCGGGTCGCGCATGGAACCCCGACACACCCTCGCCCAGCAGATGGCCGGCGAGGTGGTGATGAGCGACGACCCCGGCGGCACGCTCCGGAAGTGGCGGACGGACTTCGACGTCCCCCAGACCGACCTCGCGGGCCACCTCGACGTCTCGCCGTCGGTCGTCTCGGACTACGAGTCCGGCCGCCGTCAGAACCCCGGCATCGGCGTCGTCCGTCGTCTCGTCGAGGGACTGCTCGACATCGACGAGTCCCGCGGTGGAGGGCGCATCCGCCAGCACGCCCGCGTCCTCTCGGCGGGGTTCGACAGCGACGCCGTCCTCGACCTCCGGGAGTACCCGACTGCCGTGCCGCTGTCGCGGTTCTACGACGCCATCGACGCGACCGAACTCGTCGAAGGGACGGCGACGACCATCGCCGGCCACACGGTCATCGACTCCATCGAGGCCATCACGCGCCTCTCGTCGGAGGAGTTCTACCGACTGTACGGCCAGTCGACGAACCGCGCGCTCGTGTTCACGAACGTGACGCGCGGGGAGTCGCCGCTGGTGGCACTGCGGGTCGTGACACCGACGCCGACGGCCGTCGTCCTCCACGGCATCGACCCCGAGGAGACGTGGGAGCACGCCGCCGACCTCGCGCGAGCGGAGGGCTACTCACTGGCGGTGACGGGTCTGGAGACGAACGCGATGCTCGACGCGACGCGCGAAGTCGCCTGAGAATTCCGCTACAGTGCGTCGAGGGCCGTCTCCTCGACGTCGAGCACGAGGCCGTCGGCGTCGGCGCGGACGTACCCCTCGTGGAGCAGTTTCGGCAGGTGGACGTGGTGGAGTGCGATCGCGACGGGCTTGGTCGCGTCCTCGGCGAGCGTGTCCGGTGCGCTCTGGGTCTCGCTGGCGGCGATGGCCACGACGAGTTCGTCGAACGAGACGGGTGCGTCACACTCCGCGAGATACGCCAACGCCCGACGACGCCGCCCGTCCGCGAACACGTCCAGGCGGCCGCCGCTTTCGGTCTCACTACTGAGCGGGCTGACTGGTGCCGCCGGGACTCCGGCGTGCTTCTCTATCTCCGACATCACAGTCCTGCCTTACGAGTAGAGGCCCCTGAACGCAAGGGCTAGACAGTTAATCACTGCTATTTTACATATCTGGTCTGTCGAGTAGCGCGCCGAAGATGCTACCCTGTGCACGTCTGAGGTGCTTGTGGACGGTCGGCGAGGAGACGCCGAGCGACTCGGCTATCTCCTCGGCCGTCGAGTCGCGAGGCCACTCGAAGTAGCCGGCGTAGTACGCTACCTCCAGGGTGGCCTGCTGGCGGTCGCTCAGCGTCTCCTCGACGGAGACGCGGGCACGGTCGGGGTGGTCGGAACGGGGTACGGTCCGCTGGGCGACGAGTTCGATGTCCTCGCGGCGCTCGCGGAGGCCGTCGACCAGCGCCCGAACGTCGGTGTTGTGGGGGAGTTCGGCGAGGATGCGGATGGCACCGTCCTCGACGACGGCCGACCGCACGCGCCCGCCGAACGTCGCGAGGTGGGCCGTGATGCTCGGACGGACGGCACGCAGTTCGTACACCGCCGGGTCGCCGTCGCGGATACGCCGGACCCCGTCACACCACGGGTAACGTTCGAGGATGGTCTCGAACCGTTCCGGCGAGATGTTCTCGACCTGGACGTACTGCAGGTAGTCGTCGCCGGTCGGGATGGTCCGCTCGAAGGTCACTCGCCCGTCCTCGCCGACCTCCTCGATGAGCGCCGGGACGTGCTCGCTGGTCTGTAACTCGACTTCGAGGACGGTGTCGCTCATCAGCGCGGTCTTCCGTTCGAGGGCGTTGAGCGCGTGGCCGACCGCGCGCCCGAGGTCCGCCAGCACCGCCCGCTCGCGCCCGTCGAACACGTCGCCCTCGTCGGCGTACAGCGTGAGAACGCCGTACGGACGGCCGTCGTGGACGACCGGGACGGCCGCACACGAGCGGAACGACTCCTCGAGCGCCTCCTCGCGCCACGTCGCCTCTGCCGTCGTCGCCTCGATGTCCTCGACGACCTGCACCTCGTGGGTCTCCAGCGCCCTGGCGGTCGGACAGTCCTCGTCGTCGGCGTCGACGGTCGTCCCCACGTCGACGAACCCCCCGCCGTCGCCAGCGTGCGCACGCTCGCGGACGACCGACCGACCCGGCGCGAGTTCGCCCACCCACGCGAACACGTAGGGTTCGGCGTCAACGAGTCGCGCACAGACGGTCCGTTCGACCTCCTCCCGGGTCTCGGCGTCGACGAGCGTCTGGACGATCTCGCGGATGACGCGGTTGACGCGGTTGAGTCGCGCGAGTTCGTCGCGGTGGGCGGCCAGTTCACGCTCGCGACGGCGGCGCTCGCTGACGTCCCGGAAGATGCCCTGGACGACGCTCCCGTCGGGGAGGTCGGTCACCCCGGCGTTGATGTCGACGGGGACTCGTTCGCCGTCGCTGCGGACGATCTCGACCTCGTCCTCCGCGAGGACGCCGCCCGTCTCGGCGTGGTCGGCGAAGAGAGCCCGGTACTGCTCGACGTTCTCTTCGGGGTGGAGGTCGGTCTGGTGGCGACCGATGAGGTCCTCTCGCGTGCGTCCGAACAGGTCCGTAGCCGCCCGGTTGACGTCGAGCACCTCCCCGGTCTCCGCGTCGGCGGCGACGATGGCGTCCGGTGCCGCGTCGAGGAGACGACGGTACCGCTCGCGGGGGGCACGGAGCGCCCTCGACTCGTGCTCGCCGTCCTCATCGTCCGAATCGCCGCCAGGGGCGGTTTCCTCGTCGTCTTCGACCGCGTCCGGCCCGTCGACGACGGACCGAACGGTCACGGTCGACAGTCGCTCGCCCTCTCGTTCGACCGTCCGGACGGTGAGTCGGACGGCCCGGCCGTCCCCGACGGCCGCTTCGCACTCGCCGGTCTCGGGGAGGTCCTCGACGTCGACGAGTCCCCTCAACGACTCGCCGACGACGGTCGCCGTCGACAGGCCGAGGAGGTCGCGGAAGGCGTCGTTGGCGAAGACGACCCGGCCCTCGTCGTCGAGGGCAGCGAGCGGGTCGCTCGCCGTCTCCGCGACGGTCCGGAAGAAGGTCGCCTCGTCGAGCGCGCCCGGCGGTGACCCCTCGGACCCCGACTCGTCGTCCGACGTCTCGCTGCTCACAGCGGGGTCTTGGCCTACTCTGGATTAAACGCGTTGGCCGCGGTGGGTCACAGTTCGCCACCTTCCACCCACGGCATTCGCGCACGCGGCCCGCGAGCGGACCTCTCTGCGAACTTTGTTATCGCAGTATACGATTTATATAGCGGCGGACGGCGTGGGCGCTCACCGATACGCGGGGCGTAAAAGAAGGTTCGGCGGGTGGTTCAGTCGATCTGTTCGGCGTAGGCGTCGGCGTCGAGCAGCGCGTCGAGTTCGTCCTCGTCGACGTCTTCGAGTTCGAGCATCCAGCCCTCGTCGTAGGGGTCCTCGTTGACGAGTTCGGGTTCGTCGAACAGCGTCTCGTTGACCGCGCTGACGGTGCCCGATATCGGGGCGTACAGGTCTGAGACGGCCTTGATGGACTCGATGACGCCGAACTGTTCGTCCTGGGTGACGTCGTCGCCCTCCGCGGGGAGTTCGACGAAGACGACGTCGCCCAGTTCGTCCTGCGCGAAGTCGGAGATGCCGATTCGAGCGGTGCCGTCGTCTACGCGGGCCCACTCGTGCGTTTCGAGGTATCGTCGGTCGTCGGGAGTTTCGAAGCTCATTGGAACGGTGTCTCGGTGATGCGGGCTTGTTTCTGTCGACCTCGGACGACCACCTGCACGTCGGTGCCGGGGGTCGCGTAGTCCGCCTGGACGTAGCCCAGGCCGACCGGTTTGTCGAGGGTCGGGCTCATCGTCCCGCTGGTGAGGTGGCCGACGACCTCACCGTCGTCGTTCTCGACGTCGTAGCCGTGACGGGGGACGCCACGGTCGAGCAGTTCGAGGCCGACGAACCGCTCGCCCGGGTCGGTCGCGTCGACCAGCGCGTCGCGGCCGACGAACGCCGGTTCGACGTCCAGTTTCACGACGAAGCCGATTCCCGCCTCGAACGGCGTCCGTGGCTCGTCGTCGGGGTCGAAGTCCTGCCCGGAGAGCAAGAACCCCTGTTCGATACGGAGCGTGTCGCGCGCGCCGAGCCCACAGGGCTGGCAGTCGAACGCCCCCCAGACTGTCTCGGCGTCCTCACTGGGACAGAGCAGTTCGAAGCCGTCCTCGCCGGTGTAGCCCGAACGGGCGGCGAGCGTCGGGACGCCCGCGATGGTCGTCTCGACCACGTCGAAGTTCGCGACGTCGCGGACGGACTCGTCGGCCGCCTCGGCGACGACGTCCTCGGCGTCGGGACCCTGGACCGCGAACATCGCGTAGCGCTCGGTGGCGTCCTCGACCGTACAGTCCAGACCCCACTCGTCGCGGTGGTCGGTCCAGCGCTCGTACATCTGGACGTCGTGACCTGCGTTCGGGACGAACAGGTAGCCGTCCTCGCCCGGCAGGTCGTAGACGACGGTGTCGTCTAGCACGACCCCTCGGTCGTCGAGGATGGCCGAGTAGTGGCCCTCGCCCGGCGACAGCCGCGAGACGTCGTTGGTCGTCAGCCGTTGCATCAGTTCGAGCGCGTCGGGTCCCGTGACGTGAATCTCGCCCATGTGCGAGACGTCGAAGATGCCCGCGCCCTCTCGAACGGCGGTGTGTTCGGTGCGGATGGAGTCGAACTCCACCGGCATGTCCCACCCGCCGAACTCCGTGAATGTCGCGCCACGCTCGGCGTGCACCTCGCGTAACGGCGGCGTCCGAAGGGCCATGTCGGCACCCTCGCGGCGAGCGACGTAATGATTTGGCAATTCCCTCTCGACCCGGAATGAACTCCATGCGACGATACAGAAGCGGGCGGTAGTTCGACGGCTCTCACCGACAGTCACGGAACGAGTTCGGTCACGGAAACCGGTCGTAACCGTCCGTGGCACACTCACGAAAACTATCTAAAATTTGGGAGGAAGGTTGGTGTCAATTCGGAATACGGTTTTGTCCGGGACGGCACACCGGACGGTCGGTGGAACAAGCATGACCAACCACGACGCCATCGAACGGCGTATCGAGGCCGGTGAGAGCTTCGCCGACCTCGTCGAGACCGACGGGACCGAGGCGGCGAGACGAGACGAGCGGTCGGCGGAGTCGCCAGTAGAGCTTCTGGAGCGAGTCGGTGGGGCACTCGACAGACGGGCGTTCATGCGTCGTGCCGGTGCGGTCGGGGTCGGCGCGTTCGCGCTGTCCGTCGGAGGTAGTGGCGTCGCGGCGGCGGACCACGAACCGCCGATCTACGGGCTGACACTCGTCCCGACCGACCGCGGCAAGGGCGAGGGGTCGGGGAAGGAGGTCGGGTACGCACTGCTGGCGACCGACGACGGGAACGCGCTCGTCCCGGTCGACCTCGCGTCGGGGGCCATCGGGACCGACCACGCCGTCCACGTCTCTGGCGTCGGCGACCGACTCCTGCTCGGCGTCGACTACCGGCCCTCCGACGGGATGCTGTACTCGCTCGCGGCGGACGGCCAACTGTACCGCTTCGAGGTCCCTCGCGGGAACCGAAAGCGCGTCTCGGCGCACGCCGTGGGGTCGCCCAGCGACTACCCCGACACGACGCTCTCGGACGGCATCGGCTTCGACTTCAACCCGGTCGCGGACGCCATCCGCGTCGTCACGACCGACAGCGACAGTTTCGTCACGAGCGCCGACGACGGCAGCATCGTCAGGCAGGACCCCGACACGTTCTACGCCGACGGCGACGCGAACGCCGGGACTCACCCGAGACTCAGCGCCGCGGGGTACACGAACAGCGTCCGCGACCCGGAGACGACCACGCTCTACGACATCGACAGCGACCTCGACGTGCTCGTCCAGCAGAACGCGAACCCGGACTCGCCCGACACCAGCGCGCTCATGACGGTCGGGTCGCTCGGCGTCGACGTCGGCGCGGTCAACGGGTTCGACGTCTCCGGTCGGGACTCGACGGCCTACGCCCTGCTCGTCGTCGACGGGACGAGTCGCCTCTACACCGTCGACCTCGCCACTGGGGCGGCGTCTCCCGTCGGAGAGTCGACGGACGGCGGGATGGACGACGTGACGGACGTCGACGTCCTCAACTACGCGCTGACGCTCGAACACCTCGAAGCGACGTACTACACGGAGGCGCTCGACCACTTCAGCGAGCGGGACTTCGAGGGCTTCGACAGCCCCGGCATGGCTACGTTCGCGAGCAACCTACCGCGCTACGAGACCTACCAGAACTACGAGAAGATTCGTGACCACGAGATCGCTCACGTCGAGGCCCTGCGAGCGACCATCGAGGACCTCGGCGGGACGCCCGTCGAGGCTGCCGAGTACGAGTTCTCCTACTCCAGCGTCGAGGAGTTCGTCGTGCTGTCGGCGACCATCGAGGACCTCGGCGTCTCGGCGTACGCTGGCGCGGCACCGCTCATCGATAACGACGACCTGCTCGCGGCGGCGCTCTCGATCCACAGCGTCGAGGCCCGTCACGCCACCTACATCCGCCTCCAGCGCCCCGGGTTCTCCCGACCGTTCGAGGGCCAGGAGGGCGCGTTCGACCCCGCCCGGTCGATGGAGGAGGTCGTCGACATCGTCGGCCAGTTCATCGTCTCCTGAGACCCGCGCGGTCGGTGCCGGGCGACGGGCGGTGGTTCCGACATCGACCGACGACGACGACCGGCGGTCGGTCACACCACGGTCGCACCGTAGTCGGTCGCGTTGCGGTCGCACTGCGGTGGCGCGACCCCGGTATCGTCGTGGCGTGGTGACCCGACTGTGGCCCATCGGAGACACGTCGGAGGAATGTCGAGCGGTTTCGGCGGCAACGTTTTTAGTTCGATGTCCGTTATCTGGTGACGATGGACGACGTCTTCGTCGGCAGCCTGATGTCTTCGCCAGTTCACACCGTCGGAACCGACACGTCCCTGCGCGAGGCGGGACGCACCATGCTCGACCAGGGTATCGGGTCCGTCGTCGTCGTCGACGACGATGACGGCCTCGAGGGAATCCTGACCGCGACCGACTTCGTACGGGTCATCGCCGAGTCGGGTACCGACCCCGAGGCGAACGTCACGACGGCGATGAGCACGGACATCGTCACGACCACCGCGAGCGACTCCATCCAGGCGGTCGCGGACCTCATCGTGGAACACGGTTTCCACCACGTCCCGGTGGTCGACGACGGGACGGTCATCGGCGTCATCACCACGACCGACCTCACCGCCTACCTCTCGAACAAGGAAGCACCGAGTCCCGCCTGAGTCGGCCGCCCGCCGTCGTCACAATCGACGGCGAGGCGGCGAACCGCCGCTCCGTGACGACGTTCTCACCACGACCCCCGTCGGCCCAGTCGTCACTCGGGGTGTCGTGGTCTCAAAATCGAAAGTAGAGCCGGCGTCACTCGCTGTGACGGTCGGTGGAGTTACTGACGGACGACGTTCGTCGCGCGCGGACCCTTGTCTGCCTGTTCGATGTCGAACTCGAGTTCGGTCCCCTCGGTGAGGTCCTCGCCGCCGACGTCCTCCATGTGGAAGAAGACGTCCTCGTCAGCGTCGTCCGTCTCGATGAAACCGTAGCCGCCCGTGTCGTTGAAGAAGTCAACCGTACCGTTTGCCATTACGACCAGTCGTCAGGACCCCCCACTGATAGCTGTTGCGAGGGTGAAGGTACCACGACCCGTCGGGTGGGAGCGTCACGGATTCGACAGAAGGGCGCGAGCGTGCCCCGGCCGCACACCACCGGAACGGGTTCGCCACGGTCGGAGGGGCACTCCGGAACGGTCTTCGGGTCGGTCGACCACGGCGTCGCCACTGGGAGACACGTGGGTTCGGCGAGAAGGTCGGGGGGTCACGCCCCGACTCGGCAGCGGTCGACCGTCGGCGTCGGACCGACTCAGCTCTCGAACGGTTCGTCGTCGCGGTGGTTGTCGATGTTCTCCTGGTCGGCGGCCTCCTCCTCGCGGACCTCGGACTTGCGCTCGACCTCCTCCTCGATCTCCTCGTTGCGCTGTTCGCGGGCGGCCTCCTTGGCCTCGGCTTCGGCCTCTTCGATGTCCTCGGCCTCCACTTCTTCGTCTTTCTCCTTCGCCATCGTTCGGTCGCGGTCGTGTTCGTCGGCCATATCCCGTCGTTCGCCAGCCACCAAGATATGCTTGGGGGCGGCCTCGGCAAGCCGTTCCGGAACTCGGTGGCACACGGGCGGTCACCGTTCGGGGAGGGACCCCGTGGACGGTCAGTCGTTCACTCTGGCGTCGCCCTTCGGTTCGACGTCGAGGCCGAACTCGCTGGCGCGGGTCCGCCAGAACTCCGCGTAGCCCTCCTCGCCGGTCTCGACGGTCGAGTCGCCGCCCTGGACCTGGTCGAGTTTCAGGTCGACCTCGTCCATCAGGCGGTCGCCGACGTCGTCGGTGATGACTCCCGACCGGACCGCGTCGAGGATGGCGCTCTTCTCGCGTCTGAGCACCTGCCGTTCGCCGACCAGCAGTCGCTCGTGGCGCAACTCGGGGTTCTTCGAGAGCAGGCTGGCGATGGTCTCTTGCAGTTCGGTCTGTTCCTGTTCGTACTCGTTCGTGAAGTCCTGGTACACCTCTCGGGGGAGGTCGCCCTGGTTCTTGAGCCGTTCTGCGGCCTCCAGAGCGGCGGTGACGGCCCGTCGCCGACCGACGAGCAGTTCGTACAGCTCCTCGGCGTCGGACCGGGTGATGATGCCGAGACCGTCGAGCAGTCGCTCCATCGTCAGCCCCTGGACGACGAGCGAGAACGCGGCGACACCGAACACCATCGCGCGCAGCTCCTCGCGGTAGGGGAACGGGCCGCCCCCCTCGATAGTCGCGGGCAACCCGAGGACGAGCGCGATGGGGATGGAGCCGTGGAGCCCGCCCCACAGCATCACGTGCTGGTAGGACCGCGAGACGGTGGGTTGGTTGAACCGGTTGACGACGGCGGTGATCGGGTAGACGACGGCCGCGCGCGCGGCCAGCACCAGCGGGATGGCGAGCAGGATGAGCGGTGCGTGACGGACGAGTTGGTTGACGGGCGTCGTCACACCGATCATCAGGAAGATGAACGTGTTGACGAGGAAGGCGAGCGTCTCCAGTGAGTTGAACACCGATATCTTCGTCCGGGGACTCATCGCGTACTCCGCGCCGCGGTTGCCGATGAACAGGCCGGCGACGACGGTGGCGATGACTCCCGAGACGTGGAGGTAGTGCTCGGCGACCAGGAACGACCCGTACGCGAGGATGAGCGTCAGGACGATTTCCGTCATGTGGTCGTCGAGGTTGTACATCACGCTGTAGACGGCGTAGCCGAGCAGGAGGCCGACCGCGAGTCCGCCGAGGCTCACGACGACGATGTCGACGGCGAGGGTGCCGAGGCCGGCGGGGGTGAACAGCTCCTCGGAGGCGGCGTCGGCCTCGACGAGCGCGAGCAGCGCCGAGAACAGGACGACGCCCACACCGTCGTTGATGAGGCTCTCCCCCTCGACAAGCACCGAGAGGCGGTCCGGCGCGCCCAACTCCTTGAACAGCGCGAGGACGCTCACGGGGTCCGTCGGGAGGATCATCGACGCGAACAGCAGCGAGACGAGCAACGGGAAGCCGAAGACGTAGTTGCCCGCGACGCCCAGCAGGACGACCGAGACGATGAGGCCGACGACCGCCAGCGCCAGTACGGGGGTCAGGTTCCGACGCAGGCGCTCGAAGTCCGTCGTCGCCGCGCCCTCGAACAGCAACGGCGGGAGGAGGACGAGCAGGATGAGATCGTGAGAGAGCGCGATGTCGATAGCGAACGCGTCGGTGGCGAACCGGCCGATGGAGACGAGGATGCCGGCGAGCAGTAGTGCGATAGTGTAGGGGAACCGCCCGACTTTGGCGACGAAGACGCCGACCGCCGCCGCGATGATGGCGATAGGGAGGAGGTCGACGAGGAGGCCCTCGATGGTCGGCCCCTGTTCGCCCGCGTGCTGGAGCAGTGGGACGGCCACCGACACGAAACCGAGTTCCATACCGACTCCCACACGCGGGTGTCTCATAAGCGGGCGGCCCGCGAGACACGGAGAGCGCCGTAGCTATCGGTTCAGTGGCACGAAAAAAGGTTCACGCTATCGAACGGGTGCGTCGTTACTGGTACTCGGTGATGGTCACCGTGTAGGAACCACCGCCGCTGTAGGAGTCGACGAGGATGGTGAGGTCCGTCGACGTGTCCGGGTTGTCGATGGTGATAGTCTCCTGGCTGTCGGCGGTCCACGAGCGGTAGTCGTAGCTCGACGTGCTCGGGCAGGTTCCCGTCCCGTCGCTGACGTAGAGGTCGAAGTCGGCGCTCGACGGGCCGTCGAGTTCGACGACGACCTGGCTCGGGGCCGAGTAGCTGAAGCCGTAGTTGTAACACTGGCTGTCGTAGTAGCCGGCGAGCGAGCCGCTGGCGCTGGCGGACGTGGAGTCGCCGCTACCGCCGTCGCCACCGTCGTCGCCACCACCACCGCCGCTCCCGGGCGTCGTGGTGACCGCGTTGCCGGCGTCGACGCGACCGCTCCCCTGCTGGTCGGCGGGGAGGCCGACGTCGACGGCCGTCGCCTTGAGGTGGCTGCGCAGTTCGCTGTTCGTGAGGTCGTGGGCCGCGAGCGTCAGGCCCGCGACGCCGGCGACGACGGGCGTCGCCATCGACGTCCCCGAGATGGAGTTGTAGCCGTCGTCGGTCCACGTCGAGAGGACGTTCGTCCCCGGCGCGGCGAGTTCGATGTCGCTGCCGTAGTTCGAGTAGCTCGCGAGCGACTCGTCGGGGTCCAGCGCGGACACCGCGAGGCACTCGGAGTACGCGGCGGGGTACGAGACGCTCCCCTGACCGTCGTTACCGGCCGCGGCGACGACGAGCGACCCGTTGTTCGTCGCGTAGCCGACGGCGTTCTTCATCGTGTTCGTGTACCCACCGCCACCGAGCGAGAGGTTGATGACGTCGGCACCCTGGTCGGCCGCCCACTGGATCGCGTCGGCGATGTCGGCGGTGGACCCGGACCCGGCCTCGGACAGCGCGCGCCCGGAGATGATGCTGGAGTTGCCGATACCGGAGACGCCCTCGCCGTTGTTCGTCTCGGCGGCGGCGATGCCGGCGACGTGCGTACCGTGGTACTCGTCCGCCATCGAGTCGGGGTACGGGTCGGAGTCGCTGTCGACGAAGTCGTAGCCCGCGTCGGCGGCCATGTTCCCGTCGAGGTCGGGGTGGTCGTACTTCACACCCTGGTCGACGACGGCGACGGTGACACCCGAGTCACCGAACGTCGTGTCCCACGCGGTCGGCGCGTTGACCATCTGGTCGGCGTACTGGTCGCCGAACCGGGGGTCGTTGGGAACTGCGAGCGACTCGAACGTCGCGTTCTCCTCGACGTACTTCACGTCGGTCTTCTTCGCCATCGCGTCCGCGAAGTTCTGACGGGCCGTCTCGTTGCCCTTCCCGGGGAACTCGATAGCCGCGTAGCCGAGCGTCTCGTTGACGTGGACCATCTTCGCCTGCGCGGGCAGGTCGATGGCCGCCTTCACGTCTTTCGTCCCGGTGACGCCGACGAGCAGCTCGCCTTCTTTCGGCCCCGGTGAACGACCCGGAGTCGCACTCGCCATTCCAGTCAGCCCTGCCGCGCCCGCGAGCCCCGTGAGGCGCAGGAACATGCGACGGTCGAACGTGTTATTTTCTCCCATGCGACAGTACGTGACCGGGGAGAGTATTTCAACCTTACTATCCGGTAATTAAGTCAAAAAATTACACGTACGATTCAGTTACGGAACTTTCGGCGCGTTGTCACGCACCGGTCCGAACCAGTACCGCTTTCGGGCGTGCTCTCCCAGGAGTGGCAATGAGCGGGTTGTTCCAGCGGTTCACGTCCGACGGCACTCGCGGCGAGGGCTCGGTCGGACTGTTCGTGGACGGGCCGAACGTGTTCCGTGAAGAGTTCGACGTCGACCTCGCGGACCTGCGGTCGGTCGCCGAGGAGCGCGGTCGGGTCGCGGTCGCACGCCTCTACGTCAACGAGCAGGCTCCCGCCGGGTTGATTCGGGCGGGCGAGGCTCACGGCTTCGAGGTCGTCACCACGAGCGGCGACGTGGACGTGAAACTCGCCGTCGACGCCGTCGCGGGTGCGGTCGCCGGCGAGTTCGACGTGCTCGCGGTCGCCTCCCGCGACATGGACTTCAAACCCGCCCTCGAAGTCGCCGCACGCAACGGCGTCACGACGCTCGCCATCGCGCCGGGCACTCACGGCCGCTCTGACGCCCTCCAGCGAACCGCCCACGAGGCCGTCACGCTCGGGGACTGAGCGCACGTCGAGGCGACCCCACCCGTCACATCTCCGAACCGGCCCCGTTTTGGCCCGCGCGCTCGCACGCTCGCACATGAGCGACACCGACCCCGTCCTCGACGACCACCTCCACCTCGACCCGGTGAACGGTCGCGGCGTCGAGGCCGCCGAGGAGTTCGCCGATAACGGCGGCACGCACCTGCTCGTCCTCAACAAACCCTCGTGGCACTACGACGTCGACGTGAGCGACGCGGACGACTTCCGGGTCGCCTACGACCACACCCTCGACGTCGTCGCGGACTCCGACGACGTGCTCCCGGGGAAGGCGTGGCCCGTCCTCGGCGTCCACCCGGCGCTCGTCTCCCAGCTCGTCGACCGGGGGTTCTCGCCCGAGGAGGCCCGAGACCTCATGCAGACGGGACTGGACGTCGCCGCCGGGTACGTCGCGGCGGGCGACGCGCTCGCCCTCAAGTCCGGGCGGCCCCACTACGACGTGGACGACGCGGTGTGGGACGCCTCCAACGACGTAATGCGTCACGCGTTCGCGCTGGGCGCGCGCGAGGACTGCGCCGTCCAACTCCACACCGAGGGTGGCGAGGACTTCGAGGACGTCGCACGGTGGGCCGAGGCGGAGGGGATGGACCGCCAGCAGGTCGTCAAACACTACTCGACCGGCGGGGTCCACGGCCCGACGCCGAGCGTGCTCGCCGACAAGGACGAACTCGTCCGCGCCATCGAGCGCGACGTCCCGTTCATGATGGAGACGGACTTCATCGACGACCCGGACCGACCGGGGGCCGTGCTGGGGCCGAAGACGGTCCCCCGCCGGACGCGCTGGCTCCGCGAGGAGGGGTACGACGCCGCGCTGGAGCGCGCACACGTCGAGACGCCGCGATTGGTGTACGGTATCGACACCCGTGAGACGCTGTCGTAAGGCGACCGGACCGGAGCAACGAAAAGGAATATCAGCGGTCGGTCGTACCTCAGTGGTATGAGCACCCCCGAAGGCGAGTACTACACAGACGAACGGTGGCAGAACTGGCTCGACAGACTCGACGAGGAGGGCGTCGACCTCGAAGACGAGGACTCCGCCCGCCTGCGTCTGAACATGCAAGACGACGTCGTCATCGCCGTCGCGAAGATCGTCTCCTCGTACGACGAGGGTGACCTCTCTCAGGAGGAGGCGATGGGCGAACTCGAGGACGTGAGCGCCATCGTCCTCGGCGAGGTCGACCGGTTCGACGACGAGGACACGCTGATGCTCGTCGACGCCGTCCAGACCGCGATGGTCTGTGTGTTCCACGCCTCCCAGGAGTACGTCGCTGCCGGCCCCGCCGAGGAGGGGAGCGTCGAACAGCACGTGGAGGCCGCCCGCGCCGCCGAGGCCGAGGAGGACCTCGACACCGCCCACGTCCACTGCGTCCAGGCGGGGACGCGCATCCTCGACGGCGAGGAGTTCGACATGGACAGCCTCGAAGAGATGGAGTACGGTCTGGTCGCCGAGTGGGTCAACGGACTCGACAGCCTCTACGAGGCCATGCGCGACCCCGAAGTCATCGAAGAAGACGAGTAACGTCTCGGGGCCCTTCTCCGCCGGCACGACGGTCGACGAGCGACCGCGACTTCGACAGTTGACGAACTCGTCGTCGTCAAACACTTATACCAGACGGTCCACCCCCCAGCAATGACAGCCGTCGGCATCGACGCCATCGAGATTCACACAGGGAAGCTCAAACTGGACCTCGCGGAGACGCTCGCGCCGGTCAAAGACAAGGACCCCGAGTACTACACGAAGGGCATCGGCCTCGCGGCCTCCTCGTTCCCCGACACCTACGAGGACATCGTCACGATGGGCGCGAACGCCGCCTACAAACTGATGGACCGCCGCGGGCTGACGCCCCAGGACATCGGCCGCATCGACGTCGCCACCGAGAGCGCGTTCGACAACTCCAAGCCCGTCTCGACGTACGTCGCGGGCTGTCTCGAACAGGTGTTCGACGGCGACTTCCACCACGCGAACAAGGGCGAGCGCAAGTTCGCGTGTATCTCGGGCACCCAGAGCCTCGACGACGCGTACAACTGGATTCGCGCGGGCCGCAACCGCGGGCGGTCGGCGCTCGTCATCGCCACCGACACCGCGCTGTACGCCCGCGGCGACGCCGGCGAGGCGACCCAGGGTGCGGGCGCGGTCGCCATGCTCATCAGCGAGGAGCCGGACCTCGTCGAACTCTCCACGGAGCAGGGCTACGGGAGCGCCGACGAGACGGACTTCCTCAAGCCCAACCAGCAGTTCCCGAGCGTCGACGGCAAGCGCTCGGTGCAGGTGTACCTCGCACGCATGCGCGAGGCGCTGGAGGACTTCGAGAGCGTCGCGGGCGACACCCACCCCGACGACTTCGTCCTCGGGCCGTTCCACACGCCGTTCCCCGGCATGGTCCGGAAGGCAGCACTGCTGGCGTATCGCCACATGATTCGCGACACCGAAATCGAGGAGCAGTTGGCCGACGAGGTCGGTCGCCAGCCACGCCCCGAGGCGTTCGACTCCGACGAGGACTACGTCGAGGCGATGGGCGACTACACGGACCTCCTGAAGGGCACCGACACCTACCAGGAGTGGTACGACAGCACCATCGCGCCCACCCTCGAGATCTCCCGCGAGGTCGGTAACTGGTACACCGGGTCGGTCCACATCGCCCGCGCCAGCGGCCTCAAGGCCATGCTCGAAGCCGGCGAGGACATCACCGGCGACCGCCTGCTCGTCGGGTCGTACGGCTCTGGCGCACAGGCCGAGATTCACGCCGAGACCGTCCGGGAGGGCTGGAAAGAGGAGATAGCGGCGCTCACCATCGACGAGCAGATAGCGGCCCGCAGGGACATCTCCTTCGAGGAGTACGAGCGCGTCCACGACGTCCACAACCACGACAAGCAGGCCGACGACGTCGAGGAGTTCACCTCGCCCGAAGACGAGTTCGTCTTCGACGGCTGGGGGCGCATGGGCGAGCGGAAGTACCGCTACGTCGAGTAACGACACACCGTCGCGCGCCCGCCGCGCTTCTCTCGCTCGCCGCACCACGGACGCGTAGTCACTGGCTCGCCTTCCGGGGGAGATGTCCACGAACGTGCATCGTTTCGAGTCCGTCGGACGGTAACCGAGAGTATGATATGCACCGTCCCGGTACTGTCGAGTATCAGATGTCCAGCCGACGGACGCCCGATTCTACCCCACCATGAGCAGTGAATACACCCCAGACGGCAGTCCCTTCGCCCCGCACACGCCCGACGAGACGGCCGCGATGCTCGACGTCCTCGGCGTCGACAGCGAGGAGGACCTGTTCGACATCCCCGAGGCGGTCCGCTTCGACGGGTCGTTCGACATCACCGAACGCAGCGAGCGGACGACGCGTCGCCACCTCGACGCGCTAGTCTCGCGCAACGACGACGTCGTCGAGTTCCTCGGTCGCGGTCACTACGACCACTACGTCCCCTCGCTGGTCGACGCGCTGTCGCTCCGTTCGGAGTTCATCACCAGCTACACGCAGTACCAACCGGAGGTCGCACAGGGCTTCCTGCAGGCGCTGTTCGAGTACCAGTCGATGCTCGTCGAACTGACGGGTCTCGACGTGGCGAACTGTTCGATGTACGACGCCGCCACCGCCCTCGGCGAGGCGGCGACGCTCGCGACCCGCGTTCGGAGCGTCTCCGGGTCGGTCGTGCTCGTCCCCGAGCTGCTCCACGAGGGCCGCCGCGGGACGCTGGAGAACTACGTCGCCGGCACCGACCTCACCGTCGAGTCCTACCCGATGGACGACGCGAACGTCGACCTCGACGCCGTCCGTTCCCGGATGGACGAGGACGTCGTGATGGTGTACGCCGAGAACCCGACCGTCGCCGGGACCGTCGAGGAGAACCTCGCGGCCCTCGGCGACCTCACCGACGACCACGACTCGCTGTTCTGTCTCGGGACGGACGTCGTCGCACTCGCGCTCCTCCAGGAACCCGCGAGCGTCGGTGCGGACGTCGTCGTGGGCGAGGCCGCCTCGCTCGGACTTGGCTACGCCGACGGGATGGGCATGGGCCTGTTCGCCTGCGACGAGTCGTTCCTCCGGCAGGTGCCGGGGCGACTGGTCGGCGTCAGCGAGGACGCGACGGGCAAGCGCGCCTACACGCTCACCCTCCAGACGCGCGAACAGCACATCCGCCGCGAACGCGCCACCTCGAACATCTGTACGAACCAAGCGTGGGTCGCGCTCCGGGCGGCCATCCACGCGGCGTCGCTCGGTCCCGAAGGGCTGGTCGACCTCGCGAACGACTGCGTGAGCGCCGCCACGGACCTCGCCGAGCGCGTCGACGCCGTCAAGGGGGTGCGTGCGCCGGTCCACGACCGCCACCACTTCCGTGAGTTCGTCGCCCACACCGACCAACCCGCGGCGGCCGTGGCCGCCGACCTCGCCGACGAGGGGTTCGCCGTCCACGTCGTCGGAGAGCACCGCATCCAGATCTGTACGACCGAACGGACCGACGGGCAGCGCGACGCGCTGGTCGAAGCACTGGAGGACGCAGCATGAAGTACGAGCAAGCACGCTGGACCGACGACTCGGAGGAACTGTACGAACCGCTGCTGTCGGAGAAACACACCCGCGAGGTCGAGGTCGAGTCGGACCTGCCCGACCACCTCATCCGTGACTCGGTCGACCTCCCCGACCTCTCGGAACCCGAACTCGCGCGCCACTACACGCGGCTCTCGCAGATGAACTACGGCGTCGAGACGGGGCCGTTCCCGCTCGGGTCGTGTACGATGAAGTACAACCCGAAGTTCGCCGACGACGTCGCCGCTCACCCGAAGGCGGCGACTCACCCCGAGCGACCCGCATCCACGCGCCAGGGGACGCTCGAACTGCGCTACCACCTCCAGGACGTGCTCGGACGCATCGGCGGGATGGACGCCGTCACCCTCCAGCCACCCGCCGGCGCGGCCGGTGAGTTCACGGGCATCCTCGTCGCGAAGGCGTACCACCAGTCGCAGGGTGACGACCGCTCGGAGGTCATCGTTCCCGACTCCGCACACGGGACGAACTTCGCGACGGCCGCGATGGCCGGCTACGACGTCGTGACGCTCCCCGGTGCCGACGACGGCCGCGTCGACATGGAGGCGCTCGAAGCGGCCGTGAGCGAGGAGACCGCCGCGCTGATGCTCACCAACCCCAACACGCTGGGGCTGTTCGAGCGCGACATCGAGGCCATCGCCGAACTCGTCCACGACGCGGGCGGGTTGCTCTACTACGACGGTGCGAACCTGAACGCGCTGCTCGGGCGCGCTCGTCCCGGCGACATGGGGTTCGACATCATGCACTACAACGTCCACAAGACGTTCGCGACGCCCCACGGCGGCGGCGGCCCCGGCGCGGGTCCCGTCGGCGTCTGTGAGCGCCTCGCCGAGTTCCTGCCCGACCCCCACGTCCGCAAGACCAACGGCGGGTTCGAGGAGTACGCCCCCGAGCAGTCCGTGGGGAAGGTCCACGGCTACGGCGGGAACTGGCTGGTGCTCGTCCGCGCCTACGCCTACATCGCCCGGCTCGGTGACGCCGGACTCTCCGACGCCTCCGCGAAGGCCGTCCTCAACGCCAACTACCTCGCCTCCCAGATCGACTACGACATCCCGTTCGGCCCGTTCCACCACGAGTTCGTCGCGAGCGCGGACGAGGACGCCGCCGACGTGGCGAAACGGATGCTCGACTACGGCGTCCACCCGCCGACGACGAAGTGGCCCGAGGCGGTCCCCGAGGCGCTGATGACCGAACCGACCGAGATCGAGAACCGCCGGTCGCTCGACCAGCTCGCCACCGCGTTCGACGCCGTCGCGAACGAGGACATCGACACCATCGAGCAGGCCCCCGAGAACACCGCCGCACGCCGCATCGACCAGGTGACGGCCGCGCGCTCGCCACGTCTCTCCTGGCAGGCGCTCGACGAGGAGTAACGGCGGCCATCGGACCGCCCTCCGGACCACCCGCTCGACGACGCCGGTTGGCGGTTCGTCACCCGAACACGGAACCGGTGACCGCTTCGTCGGAACCGGGACCTGAAACCGTCGAAACGGTCGGAACCCGTGAACAACGGTGTCCAGTCGTTATATCTCGCCGAAGAGTACCGACACTCGTACCATGGGAATACTAGGTCGCGTGATGGGCGGGAGCGAACCGACGCCGAAGTACCAGTGTTCGGCGTGTCGCGAAGTGTTCGAGTCGGAGACGACCGAGGGCCTCGTCTGCCCGGTCTGTGGCGACCACAACGTCAACCCGTTCTGAGTGGCCCGCGGGGCCGACCCTTCTCGTACTCCTCCTCACCTCCCCGAGCGGCCGCGTTCGCGCGCCGGCCGCCTCCCGACGACTGCACGGTCGGCGTCGCCCGCGAACAGAGCTTTCCCGGCAGCGTCCGTGCGTCTGCGTATGTTCGACACCGACCGCGTCAGCGCCGTCACGTTCGACTCCTACAGCACGCTCGTCGACGTCGAGTCGGTCGAACGGGCACTCGCGGACCGGGTCGACGAGCCACGCCCAGTGTCCCGACTCTGGCGGTCGCGCTCGCTGGAGTACACGCTCGTCGCCAACCACGTCGACGCCTATCAGCCGTTCTACGAGATGAACCGCGACGCGCTCGCCTACGCCCTCGACGTCCACGACGTCTCGGTGAGCGAGGACGAACGCGACGACATCCTCGCGACGTACCACGAACTCGACGTGTTCGAGGACGTCCGCGGGAGCATCGAGCGACTCCACGACGCCGGCTACCCCTGTTACGTCGTCTCGAACGGCAACCCCGAGATGCTCGACTCGATGGTCGAGCACGCCGGCATCGACGACCTGCTCGACGGCACGGTGAGCGCCGACGAGGTCGGTCGGTTCAAACCGGACGACGAGTTGTACCGCCACGCCGCCGAGCGCGTCGACGAACCGCTCGAGGAACTCGTCCACGTCACCGCGCTGTGGCTCGACGTGCAGGGGGCACGCCACGCCGGGATGCAGGGGGTCTGGCTGAACCGCGACGACGACCCGTGGGAGCCGTTCGGCCCGGAGCCGTCGCTCGAAGTGGACTCGCTGACGGCCTTCGCCGACGAACTGCTCGGCTGAACGGTAGCGCGGGCGCGATGGCGACGGCGCGGTCGCGGCAGGGGCGGTCGCTCCGCTCTCTCGTCTCTCTTCGGTCGGGACCCGCGTGGCCCTCCTCCGCTCAGTCGACGAGGCCCACGTCGTGGACGTGACGACCGAGCGCCGCCGCCGTCTCGAACGTCCGTCCACAGGCCTCGCAGGTGTGTTCGCGCTCCCGGTCGGTCCGGTCGGTCTCGTCCCCACCCATACCGTGGTATCGGCCCCCACGGAGATAACGCTTCACCCGTCAGTCACGTCAACCTGAAAAAGGTTCATGTTCGACGCAACCTCGTCCGACTAGTGAGGACAGCATGGGAGCACCCAACGACCACGAGCGACGCGTCGAACTGTACGTTCGGTCGCTCGCACCCGGCGGCACGCATCGCCAACAAGACACCGTCGTCCGCCGACTCGACGCCCTCCTCGGTGAGGGAGCCATCGCGGACTACGACGTGCGCGTCTGGGGGGACCGCATCTGTCGGAGCTCCGCGTGTGCACGCACGGCCGACGGGAAGCACGTCCAGGACCGCCTCGCGCGCGTCGAGCGCTGGGCCGAGCGTGAGGGCCGCTCGCTCGACGGCATCTACCGCGAGGTCGAGTGCGAGTCGACCATCACCGACGAGTCGTGGGTCGAGGTCCGGTTCCCCGAGATAGCGCTCGCGGAGTTCGAGGAGGACGAACTCGTCCACCTCGCACCGTCACACGACGTGGACGCCGACGAACTGATTCGCGTCACCGACCGACTCGCAGACCTCGCCGACGTCACCGACGAGTCCGACGAGCACTCGGACGGTCGTGGCCGACGCCTCGAGGCCGGTCCCGTCGACCACTGAGCGACCTCTCTTCCCGACTCTCCCCTCCTCTCTCGAATCGCCGCCTCACTCCAGCCGCTCCTTCGCGTCCCGGAACAGACCGTCGAGAATCTCGGGCGTCGTCGGGTGGTACGCCCGGTCGGGAATCTCGCGGACGTCCATCCCTCCTTCGACGACCACCTGCATCGTCTTCGCCATCACGTCGGCGTGGTAGTGGAGTCCCTGGTAGCCCAGCACGGTGCCGTCCGTGCCGACGACGAGCCGAGCGAGGCCGCGAGGCGCGTCCTTCGTCTCGAACACGCCGTCCTGGTCGGCCGCACGGGTGACCGAGACGTAGTCGAGGCCGGCCTCCTCGGCGGCCGCCTCGGAGTGGCCGACGCGGGCGTAGGGGTAGACCGCCAGCCCCGAGAAGACGACGTGGTGGTGGGTGCTGTGGTACTCAAGGAGCGAGTCGCCGTCGCGGTGGCGCAGGACGTTGTCGGCGGCGACGTGGGCCTGCTCCTTCGCGACGTGCAGGATGGGTTCGCGGTCGTTGGCGTCGCCGACGACGAACACCCGCTCGTCGTCCCGGGTCTGCATCGTCGCGTCGACCCACCCCTCGTCGGGGTCGATTCCCCGAGCGTCCAGCCCGAGACCGTCGAGGGCGGGGCGACGCCCGGTGAACAGGTACAGGTCGTCGGCCTCGACCTGCTTCTCCTCGCCGTCCCGTTCGTAGGTGAGGCGGACCCCGGAGTCGGTCTCGTCGGCGTCGCCGTCGCCGACGCCCGTCGGCGCGACGCTCTTCTCCGTGGCGTTCGTCAGCACCTCGACGCCGAACTCCTCGCGGTACGTCTCGAGCAGTTCGTCGCCGAAGGCGGCGTCGGCCTCGTCGAGCGGACGGTCGTCGTGTTCGACGACCGTGACGTCCATCCCACCCGCTTCGGCGAGGTACGGCACCATCTCGAGACCGACGTAGCCAAAGCCCATCACGACGGCCGAGTCGCCGAACCCGGTCGCGTCGAGGACGTCCGCGCTGGTGTGGTAGTCGACGGAGTCCAGACCGGGGACCTCCGGGACGTTCGGCGTCGACCCCGTGGCGACGACGACGTAGTCGGCCTCGACGGTCTCCTCACCGATGCGGACCGACCCGTCCTCGCGGAGCGTCGCCGTCTCGTGGTGGAAGGTGACGTTCTCGCGGCTGGCGAGGTCCTCGACCGCCGCGCGTCGGTGTGCGGCGAAGTTCGAGACGTGCTCGTCTTTGGTGGCGACGACGCGATCGAGGTCGAGGGCCGGCGGGTCGCCGGGGAGGCGGTCGTCGACGCGGGTCTGGTAGTGGTGGGCGGCCGCCGAGTAGACGTCCTTCGAGGGCATACAACCCCTGAGGATACAGAGGCCGCCACCGGGGTCGCCGTTGTCCGCGAGGACGAGTTCGACGTCCGGTTCGTCCGCGAGGCGGTCGGCGACGGCGACCCCCGCGCTGCCGTAGGCTCCGATGACGACGACACGTGTCATACCGGGTGCGCGTCCGGCAGTCGCTTAGCGCTTCGCCCGGGCCGCCCCTCGACGCGACGACCGTCGCGACCGCTCTCCGTGTGGTGGTCTCGAAAATGGAGGTGTTCCAGCGAGGACCGTCAGATGTCCTGCGGTGGCTCGCGCGCTATCGGATAGGCGACGTCGGACTGAATCCACGCCCCGTTCGCGTCCGGGTCGTAGATGATGACCTGGCCGTCCTCGAGTTCGAGGGCGACACAGTCCGTCTCCGTCGGCTGTTCCGTCTGGGACTCGTCGTACGTCCGTGTGCTCATTGTTGGGTTCGTGTTCTGTGGTCGTACCGTTCGACAATCGGTAGTATGTCACCAAGTAGCATAAGTCTTCCACTCGCGTGCCACGTTCTCGCAGTACCGCGAAACGCCGGTTGGGTGGACACAGGAAGCTCATCTCGGCTGTGTGTCAATCGTATGCACTGCAGATAGTCGTCGGCCTCCCCGCGAGGACTACTCTCGAGAGCGGTGTGTCGTGGGACCGACGGTCCGGCGGGTCCTCGGCGACCAGGCGTCGAGCGTGCTCGTCTCGGCGTCCGGGGTGCTGATTCCGCTCTCGGCGCTGTTGCTCGTCGGGAGTCTGGTGCTCGTCGGCAGACGCGTCACTCCGGCCGGCGCGGCCGCTGGAGCGTGAGTGTGTCGTGAGAACGGGTTGCGGGTGTCGCGCGGCTCAGGCCTGTACGTCGGCGTCGCTCTCGATGTCGCCGATGCGGACGAAGCCGTAGTCACACTCGCTGCACTGCCACTTCGTCTTCTCGCCGAGGTGGACGAGCGTGCTCGCCGTCCGCCAGAACGTCTGCTCCTCGCCGCACTCCGGGCAGTAGTGTTGGGTTTCGAGGCTCATACTCCGGCTTCCTCCCGCGGCGCACTTCACGCTTCGCTTTCACTCCGGACCGACGGTCACGTTCGTCGGTGGGTGGGGCGACCCTCGCCTCCGACCGGGTATAAGTCGGTGGCCGACGAGGGAGTGGTATGAAGATCTACACCGGTCGCGGCGACGAGGGGATGACCGACCTCCGGAACATGGCACGCGTCTCGAAGACCAGCGCGCGCATCGAAGCGTACGGCACCGTCGACGAGGCCAACGCGCTCATCGGCGTCATCCGCCCGTCGGGGCACGACGACATCGACGAACACCTCCGGGCCATCCAGAACCACCTCCACGTCATCCAAGCGGACTTCGCGGACCCCGACGACGACAGCGACGTCCCCCGCATCGACGAATCGGACGTCGACGAGTTGGAGTCGTGGATGGACGGGTACGACGACGAACTCGACCCGCTGACCTCGTTCATCCTCCCCAGCGGGAGCGAACCCGGGGCGAAGCTCCACCACGCACGCGCGGTGGTCCGACGGGCCGAACGCCGCGCCGTTCAGTTGGCCGCCAGCGACCCCATCAACGTCGAGGCCATCGCGTACCTGAATCGGTTGTCGGACGCGCTGTTCGTGTTCGGACGCGTCGTCAACAAACGCGAGGGCGTCCCCGAGGAGTCACCGACCTACTGAACGTCACACGACAAGGGAATCGTTAAGTCCCGGGACCGATTTCGTTCGACTGCGGGTTGGTGATCTAGGCCGGTTATGATACCTCCTTCACACGGAGGAAGTCGGCGGTTCAAATCCGCCCCAACCCACTCCTCTCGGTTACGTCTCCCACCCAGAGCGTAGCGGCGAGCAGTCGACACTCACGGTCGGTCTCGGTAAGTAGCGAACCGAGTGCTACTGGGCGGTGAGCACGAAGAGAAGGTCCGAGAGTCGGTTACTGCTGTCGCCGTGCCAGCAGCGCCGCGGCAACGAGTGCCACGAGCGCCGCGACGACGCCGAAGCCGGGGCCGAAGCCGCTGGAGGAGTCGGTGGTTTCGCTGTCACCGCCTCTGACGACGTCGGTGACGCCCTCGGTCGAGTTGTTGTTGCTCACCGGTGCGGCGGGCCCTGCAGCCACGTCCTCACCGTCGGTCGTGGTCGTTGCGGAGCCGCCGTCGGTGGTCGGGGCCGGTTCGCTGGTGGTCGGAGCGGGCGTCGTCGTGTCGTCCGCGCCGTCCGAGGTTCCGCTGTCGGTGTCGCTCTCGCCGTCGGTGTTCGTCTCGTCGGAACTCGACGAGTCGTCACCGCTGCCGACGTCGGAGTCGCTGCTGGAGTCGGACCCGTCGTTCGTTCCCGAGGTCGAGTCCGACCCGTCGTCGCTGGAGTCGTCCGTCTCCGAACTGGTGTCGGAGTCGTCGCTCGTGTCGGACGAGGTGTCGTCGGTGCTGTCGTCGGTCGGATCGTCGCTGGTGTCCGAATCGTCGGACGACGAGTCGTCGGAGCTCTGGTCGTCCGTGCCGTCGTCGGAGTCACTCGAATCGTCCGAGTCGTCGGTTTCGGAGCCGTCTCCGCTCTCGGGAGTGCTCGTGTCGTCCGAACCGTCGCTGTCGGTGTCGGAATCGCTGTCGTCGGCGTCGTCACCGGACCCGTCTTCGGGAGCCTCGGTCGTGTCGTCGGGGGTCTCCGTCTCGTCCGGCGTTTCGGTGTCTTCTGGTGTCTCGGTGTCGTCCGGCGTTTCGGTGTCCTGCGACGGAGCCTCCGCGTCGACCGTCAGTGAGTAGTGGTTGAAGCCGGTGATGCCGTCACCGCCCACCACGACGTAGTACTCGCCGTCCTGGGGGACGGTCGCCGAGAGCAGTCCGCCACCGCAGTTCGTCCCGGGGGTACAGCGGGCGCGGTCCTCGTCGAGCACGTTACCGTCGCCGTCGACGATCCGGTAGTCGAACGAGTTGGTGACGTACCCCTGCCAGTCGAGGCTCACGTCGATGGTCGAGTTTGCAGCCGCGGAGACGGCGTAGTAGTCCGTGTCGCCGTCACCGAGGACCGCGTCGAGCGAGTCCGAGGACATCGCCGCCGCCGAACTCATCGCGTCGTTCGACTCGTAGCTATCGGGACTGGCCGTGTCGACGCCGAACTGGTAGCTCTGCGGGTCCTCCTCGGGGAGGTCACCGTCGTAGGTGTACTCGACGGTGTACTCACCGCCCGTCGTAGCGAGGCCACCGACCTGAACCGCGTCCGGACCCATCTCGGCGCTGTCGAACGTGTTGCCGGACGGGCCCGTGACGGTCACGGACATCACGTCAGGGGTCCCCGCGAGCGCGGAGACGCGGAGGTAGTTCCCCTCCTCGACGTCGACGGTGTAGGTGTCGGTCGTGTCGCTCTGACTCACAGTGTCGTCGTAGCTGTTACCGGGACTGGCGGACTTCGGGTCGCCGTCGTCGACCTGCTCGGTCGTCTCGTTCTCCGGCTGCTGGAAGCTCGTCCACATCTCGTAGGCGTCGTAGCCGCGCACGCCGCCGCTCACGTGGACGTAGTAGGTCCCGTCTGCTGGTGCGTTCGTCGAGACACCCCGCGGGTTGCACGGGCCGGCACCGGGCGTACACTGGCTGCTGGTCTCGGCGAGCACCGTGCCGCTCTCGTCGAGAATCTCGATGGTGTAGGAGTTGTCGAGCAGGTTCTCGTCGCGGTCGAGGTCGGCGACGATGCCCGTTCCCTCGGCCGCTTCGAGAGCGAACCAGTCGTCGTCACCCTCGGTGAGTTCGGCGTCGACGGTCGTCGTCTCGGAGAGCGTCGTCGCGGAACTCATGGCGTCGTTGGACTCGTAGCTGTCGGGACCGACGGTGGTCACCTTGAACGAGTAGTCCGCGGGGTCGCTGCTGGGGTAGTCCCCGCCTCCGTCGAACTCGACGGTGTACTCTCCGGTCTCGGGGGCCTGTGCGCCAAGCAGAATCCACTCGACATACACGTCGTACGAGTCGAGCGTCTCCCCGGAGGGCGTGTAGATGGTCGCGTCCATCGTGCTCGGGCTCCCCGTGATGCTGCCGAGGCGGATGTACTCACCCTGTTCGGCTGAGAACGTGAACGAGTCGCTCGTGTCGTTCTCCGACAACGACTCGTCGTAGCTCTGGCCGGTCGAGATGGCCGTCGGCGCGTTGCCGCCGTCCTGGGCGGCCGCACCGACGCTGATGGCGGTCGCCATCCCACCGAGAACCACCGTGAGGGCGAGTGTGAGGGCGAGGATGCGGGGAAGGGCAGTGCGTGTGCGGGAACGTGCCGGCGTACTGGCCGGTCTCCTAGGACGCATAGTCCCGCGTTCAAGACCAACCAGTATATATGTTCACAAAATAGCATATTTCCGTGAGTTTCTTTGTTGGGTGTATGTCTGCCGAAAGCGCCGAATTCGTCGCGCTGAGCCGCGACGATGCGTGTCCTTGCACAGGCAACCGAAACGAACGACATACCCTCAGACATTTTGGTAAGGAAACTGTCAGTTGTGCGGGTCACTCGGGGCCGGTCCTGCCACCCCAAACTAGCTTCTCGGGAATCCGGACGTGTGTGTCCCGCTCGACCGACAACTGGCAGGACAGCCGTGGGTAGCCGAACCGAGCTGCCAGTCGGTCGTGCCAGTGGTTGGGTGCACGAGGTGTCAGTAGTCGGGCCCCACAGGTCGCACAGAGGCCGCGACCGCCACAGTTCGCCCGCTCGGTGAGTGTGGTGTACGGCGAGAGCCCTTCGGCCAGCAACACCTCCCGGAGATTCGCCCCACGGGGGACGGCCAGTTCAGTCGTGCCGCCGTCGTGCTCGACCCTGACCGTCACGGTCGGACCGTCGTCGCTCGTCGCGTCTCGCTCGGTCGCTCCGTCGTCGACACGCCGGGTTTCTCACGACCGGAGAGAGGGCTGTGAGAGGGTTACACGTTGTCCAGGCGGCGACTCCCCGTCTCCGACCAGCGACCGAGAGGGGGACCGGACGACCTTTCGCCCGGAGCCACGAACGGCACCCGATGACCGAGGAGACCGACGACACCGACGACGGGCGCATCGTCGTCGTCGATGGCGAGACGCGAATCGAGGACGCGCTGGCGGTCCGACGAACGGTGTTCATCGAGGAGCAGGCGGTCCCCGAGGACCTCGAACTCGACGCCTACGACGACGCGCCCGACACGACCCACCTCGTCGCGTACGACGGCGACCGGCCGGTCGGAACCGCACGACTCCGCCCGTACGACGGTGAGACACACGAGGAGAGGAGGGATGGAGACGACGGGGACGGCGAGCACCAGACGGGGACCGTCGGGAAGGTCCAGCGGGTCGCCGTCGTAGCCGACCGCCGCGGCGAGGGGTGGGGCCGACGACTCGTGACCTGCATCGAACACGTCGCGCGCGAGCGGGGATTCGACCGACTCACGCTCGACGTCCAGACCCACGCGCGGGAGTTCTACGAGGGACTGGACTACGAGGTCGTCAGCGAGGACGAGTTCCTGGACGCGGGCATCCCGCACGTCGAGATGGAGAAGCGACTGTGAGCGGAGCGTGCGGAAGAATCGATTGCGGTGCCGCGCGGCGTCTACCGGTCCGAACGGATGCGGTACTCGTCGCGGGCGGCCTGGAGCGCGGCCGCGAAGATGGCGAGGTAGTCGACGAGGTCGAGGTCCTCGAAGCGGTCGCCGCCGAGACCCTGGCCGCTCGACGTCTTGACCTCGAGACCGTCGTCGTCATCGTCGTCCTTCGTCGAGACGGTGTCGATACCTGCTTCGTCGTCGT
Source organism: Halomarina rubra (assembly GCF_023699475.1). Taxonomy (GTDB): domain Archaea; phylum Halobacteriota; class Halobacteria; order Halobacteriales; family Haloarculaceae; genus Halomarina; species Halomarina rubra. Next base: position 387,620 of record NZ_JALXFV010000008.1, read on the forward strand.
CGACGCTCCCGACGGCGCTCGACGTATCGTCGGTGGTGGCGTCCGGCCCCGACGAGCCTCGCCCCTTGAGCTTCAGCACGACGAACAGGACGGCGAGCAGGCCCAGCGCCCCGACGATGCGTTTGATCTTGCCGCCGCCGCTCTCGACCTCCTCGATGTCGACTTCCTCGGCGATATCTGAATCGGACATTGTCGATTGCAGTGGTTCGCCAGCCGCGTATTTAGTCACTCAATTGCCGGTGATTTTGGCCTCGAAATGGCGGCCGCGCGTCAGGTCTGTTCTCTCACCGCACGCTCGTGGAGGACGATCTCGATGGGGTCGCGAGGGTGCATCGTCAGCGACGGCCGGAGGTCGAGGTCCGGCGACGAGGCGAGTTCGGGTGTGAACCGTCGCAACGCCATGCTCAGGATTATCTTCGCCTCGACCAGCGAGAACTGGCGGCCGATACACGCTCGCGGGCCGGCCCCGAACGGGAAGTAGGCGTACGGGTGGCGCTCGCGGGCGCGCGCCGGCGTCCAGCGGTCGGGGTCGAACGTCTCTGGGTCCTCCCAGTAGTCGGGGTGGCGGTGGAGCACCCACTGGGGCACCATCAACAGCGAGTCCGCCGGCACCCGGTAGCCACTCAGTCGCACGTCGACGTTCGGCTGACGGAACATCGTGTACACCGGCGGGAGCACGCGCATCGTCTCCTTCAGGACGCGCTCGGTGTACTCCAGGTTCCGGAGGTCGCCCATCCCCGGGCGCTCGCCCGCGTCGAGCACCGCGTCGACCTCCTCGTGGAGTCGCTCGAGCACCTCGGGGTGGTTGCCGAGCTGGTGGAACGCGTAGGTGAGCGTCAGCGCCGTCGTGTCGTGCCCCGCGAGCAGCATCGTCGTCATCTCGTTGTGGACCTGTTCGGCGGTCTGGTCGCCCGCACCCTCCGCGCGAAGCAGTCGCGAGAGGAAGTCGTCGCCCGCGTTCCCGCCGGAACGAGCGTGCCCGCTGGTACGACCCAACGCCCGGCGACGCTCGATGAGGTCGTCGACGACACCGTCGAGCGTCTCCAGTGCCTCGTTGTACTCCCTGTTGCTCGGCGTCGGCACCCACGGCGGCGTCAGAAAGCGGATGGGGTCGGGTTCGAACCGCGCCCCCAGCGGTTCGAGGTTGTTCTGGACCTCCAGCACCGTCTCCGGGTCGGGGTCGACGCCGAACATCGCGTTGACGATGACGTCGACGGTGAGCCGCGCCAGCGGCAACTGCACGTCGAACGGCTCGCCGCTGGGCCACTCGTCGAGCGCACGTTCGGTCTTCTCGCCCATCGTGTCGACCAGCCCCGCGATGCGACCCATGTTGAACGCGGGTTGGGCGATGGCGCGCTGTCGCTCCCAGTACTCGCCCGTCGAGAGGAGGAGACCGTCACCCAGCAACCCCGTGAGCGCGTCGTCCTGGAAGTCGGCCTTCCGGAACGCCGCCTCGTCGTTCGTCAGCACGGTCTCGACGTCGTCGGGGTTCATCAGGATGTACGTGTCGAGGGGCCCGAGTCGGAACGTCGCGATGTCGCGGTACGCGCGGCGGACCGCGTCCATGAACCGAAACGGGTCCCGCGCGTAGTCGAAGGTGCTGCCCACGACCGGCGGTTCGGGCGGTCCGGGCGGCTGGGTGTTCATAGAAAACGTAGGGTTCGGCGAGCGATAAGGGTTGGTTCGTTCGGGGTTCCGTAGTGTGGTTCCGGGGTCGACGAATCCGACGCGGTCGCTCGCCGTCGGACCGAGACCACACCGAAAAATCGTCGACGGACGACGCCGCTTACAGCAGGTCCTCGACGTTGTCGGCGACCTCCTCGGGGGTGTCGCCGACGGGGACGCCCGCGTCCTGGAGCGCCGAGATCTTCGACTCTGCCGTCCCGGTCCCGCTACCGGAGACGATGGCCCCTGCGTGACCCATGCGCTTGCCCGGCGGTGCGGTGCGGCCCGCGATGAAGCCCGCGACGGGCGTGTCCATCTGCTCGCCGATGAACGCGGCGGCCTCCTCCTCGTCCTCGCCACCGATCTCACCGCACATCACGACGGCGTCGGTGTCGGGGTCCTGCTCGAACAGGTCCAGCGCACCGATGAAGTCCGTCCCGATGATGGGGTCGCCGCCGATACCGACGGCGGTCGTCTGGCCGATGCCACGCTGCGTGAGGCTGTCGACGACCTGGTAGGTCAGCGTCCCCGAGCGGGAGACGAGACCGACGTTCCCCGACGAGAAGATGTTGCCCGGCAGGATGCCGAGTTTCGCCTCGCCGGGCGTGATGAGACCGGGGCAGTTGGGACCGACGAGGTGCGTGTCGGTCTCAGAGAGGCGCTTGTAGACGCGCGCCATGTCCTGCTGGGGGACGCCCTCGGTGATGGCGACGACGAGGTCGAGGTCCGTGTCGAGCGCCTCGAACATCGCGTCGGCGGCGAACGCCGGCGGGACGAACACGACGCTCGCGTCGGCCTCTTCCTCCTCGACGGCCTGCGAGACGGTGTCGTAGACCGGGATGCCGTCGACGTCCTGGCCGCCCTTGCCGGGGACCGCACCGGCGACCACGTTCGTGCCGTAGTCGACCATCTGCTGGGTGTGGAACTTGCCTTCCCCACCCGTAATGCCCTGTACCACCACGCGCGTGTCGTCGTCTACGAGAATGCTCATTTGTCTGCCTCCGTGTCCGCGTACTCGACGGCACGCTGGACGGCGTCCTCCAGCGTCTTCTCGACCGTCACGAGGTCCGTGTTCAGAATCTCCATCCCCTCCTCTGCGTTCGTCCCCGCGAGGCGGACGACGACGGGCTTGGGAATCTCCTCGAACGATTCGAGCGCCTCGTTGATACCCTTCGCCACCTCGTCACCGCGGGTGATGCCGCCGAAGATGTTGAACACGACGCTGTCGACGTTCTCGTCGGAGAACACCATGTCCAGCGCGTTCGCGACACGGGACGCCTTCGCGCCGCCCCCGATGTCGAGGAAGTTGGCGGGTTCGCCGCCGTAGTAGTCGACGAGGTCCAGCGTCGTCATGACGAGGCCCGCGCCGTTGCCGATGATGCCCGTGTTGCCCGAGAGCCGGACGTAGTCGAAGCCGTACTCGTCGGCCTTCGCCTCCAGGTCGTCCTGGGAGCTGTCGCCCTCCTCTTCCATCTCCTGCAGGTCGGCGTGGCGGAACAGCGCGTCGTCGTCGATGTTCATGACGGCGTCCGCACAGACGACTTCGCGGTCGCTCGTTATCATGACCGGGTTGACCTCGATGTCCGTCGAGTCCTTGTCGTCCCAGAGCTGGTAGAGCGTCGTGAGAACGCTCGCGACGTCCATCGCGACGTCGCGCTCGACGCCCGCGTCGTAGACCGCCTTGCGGGCCTGGAACGGGTGCATCCCGAACGACGGGTCGACGTGCACGCGCGAGATGGCCTCGGGCGTCTCCTCGGCGACCGACTCGATGTCGACGCCGCCTTTCGTCGAGACCATCGCGACGGGCTTGCCCTCGTTGCGGTCCATCGTGACGCCGACGTACAGTTCGTTGACGAAGTCGACGGCCGCCTCGACGAGCACGCGGTCGACGTGCAGCCCCTTGAGGTCCATCCCGAGGATGCGGTCCGCGGCCTCGCGGGCCTCCTCCTCGTCGTCAACGAGTTCGATACCGCCGGCCTTCCCGCGGCCCCCGACCTGCACCTGCGCCTTGATGGCGACCGGGTAGCCCACGTTCTCGGCCGCTTCGACGACCTCGTCGACACTCGCGGCGAGCTTCGAATCCGGTACCGGAAGCCCCGCGTCGGCGAACACCTGTTTCGCCTGATACTCGTGGAGTTTCATCGCCTGTAGGCGCGTTCGGACTCCGCTTAAATCCCGCCGGTTCCGGTATGGTTCGCGGTCACTCGGTCACCGACGAGAGCCGCCCGTGTGGGCGTGTTGCTCGGTCGGGTCGTCGTCTCTCTCGTCGACGAGGCTCACGAACACCACGGTGAGACCGACGACGACGAGGTGTGACCCGAACCACGCTGGATGCGGGTAGTAGATGTCGTTACAGCCGTCGGTGAACTCCACCATCGGGTACGGCGAGAGTCGGACTCCCGTCACCGTCTCGGCGTGCGTTACGCTCGGGTCCAACCGACGGCCGTCGAGAGACCGACGATATTCACTGTCGAAAGAGAGTAGCAGACGAGGACCACACCGAGAACGACCGAGACCGCACCGACCCGTCGGAGCGTCCGCGCCGGGAGACTCACCGCCACTCCTCCTCGCCGGCCTCGGGCCCGTCGAGCGACGGGCGGGGAGCGCCCCGGTGCCGCTCGTACGCGGTTTCGATGCCCTCGGCGACCAGCCCACAGAGCGCGAACGTCGCGGCGAGGAACGCCGGGTGGGCGTACGCGACGGTGTTACAGCCGTCGTCGTAGACCAGCGCCGGTACGGGGACGCCGTCCACGCCGACGACCCAGACGCTCTGCGGGGAGAACGACGGGGTGTGGTTGAGGCAGGCGGCCGCCGTGGACCACTCCGCCGTCGGGACGCCGGGGACGAACCAGAGGACGAAAGCGACGGCCGTACAGCCGGCGAACACCGTCAGGCCGACGCGCGAGCGGGTCATTCGTCGTCGGTCTACCACGAAGTACTGTATATACGTTCGCCCTGATTCTCACGAAAATATGACGGCTCAGCGACCGGCCCCACGCGCAGTCATGCGGTTCGCCAATTGGTTCGAGACGTCGGCGAGTCGCGACGCGCCGAACGTCGCGACGACGAGGCCCCCGAGCGAGTTGTAGAACAGGTCGAGGACGGTGTCGTCGAGACCGTACTGCGTGAGCACTTCCCCCGTTCCGAACAGTTGGGCGGAGACGCCGATGTAGAACTCCAGAAGCTCCCAGACGACGCCGAACGCCATCACGAACAGCAGGATGGCGAGGAACATGAGCCGCGGGGGGAGTCGAATCGCCGCCGAGTACTGCTGGAGCGCCAACAGAGTCGCGAGCGCCGCCCCGGCGACGAGCGACGAGGACAGCGCGTGGGTCAGGTGGTCCCACCACCAGGTCCCCGAGTACAGCGAGACGTCGAGACCGGGAATCGTCAGCGTCCCGAGCGCGTGGAGGAACATCGCGGTCGTGATCCAGAGCACGAGGCCGACGCCGAGGGTAACGTCGAACCGCCGCGAGAGGAGGTTCGGCAGGAACGTGACGAGGAGACCGACGCCGGCGTTGACCGCGACCCCACCGTTGCCCGAGAGTACGCCGACGGCGACCATGGCGGCCAGCGACGCCTGGAGGACGCGGACGATGGTGCGCTGGCGTGCGGGGGTCAGACGGCGCTGGCGCGGGGCGGTCTCGCGGTGGTCGGTCCGTTCGCTGGCGGTCACGCCGACACCCCCTCGACGCCCGTCTCCTCGTACGTCTCGCGGAGTCGCCGGCGGAAGTACCACCGGAAGACGCCGCCGGCGACCAGGCTCCCCAGCAGCGCGGCGGTGAACACGACCATCAGCGCCGTGTTGTCCGCGACGAACGGCGTTCCGAGGTACCGTGCCGACGCCGCCGACCCGAGCGCCCAGAACCCCGTGAACGCGAGCGTCGTGACGACGACGAACCCGACGGCGACGGTCGGCGTCATCCGGAGGTCGGTCGTCAACTGGAGCGCCGAGATGGCGAGCAACGCCAGCGTGGCGATGCCGATACCGCTGGCGACGTCGTCGAGGAACGACGGTCCGTACGCGCCGACCCCGATGGGAACCGTCGCGACGAGCAACAGCGCCCAGGGCACGGTCCGTCGCCAGGACCGGTAGACCACCGGGGGGACGAGCGCGACGGCCGCCGCCGCGAGCGCGAGCGTCGTGTCCACCAACAACCCATCCAGGAGGTACCCGACCGCACCCACGACCAGGAGCACCGTGAACAGCCACGCGACGACCGCGTTCACGCGTCGATTCCTGACGAACCACTCCTCGGGCAACTGCTGTTGACTCATGACGGACTCCACGCGACGTGCCGCGAGCGGTGTGACTCACGGCGCGTCACCTGAGCGTCGTTCGCTTCCGGCCCGCAATAACCTGTCGTCGAACCGACCGGAGTTCGGAGGTGTCGCGGCCGTGCGCGTCAGTCGTCGAGGTTCGCGTAGAACAGCGTGCGTGCGCACTCGGGGCAGACGAAGGGGTCGATGCGGTGTTTCTCCTTCACGCCGAGACTGCCGAGCAGTCCCTCCCGGTTCTCCTCGGAGACGGCGCGGACCTGGAACCCGTCGTCTGTTCGGAGTTTCATCGGTTCGAGCGTCACACCGCAGTCGGGACAGCGTCGGTCGGTCGGTTCGGAGACCATACCGTCGGTATCGCGCCCGTGACCTTCACTCTACAGGGCATCGCGGCGGCCCGACCGTCCCTCGGGGCAGACGCCCGCGTCCGTCGCTCGTCTCGTGGCCGGTCGGGTCCGCCGACGTGCTCCACCTACGCTTTTGGAGTCGGGCGACGACGGCACACCATGCACGCTGTTCGCTACCACGAGACGGGCGGCCCCGAGGTGTTGCAGGTCGACGACATCGACCCGCCGGACCCGGGCCACGGCGAGGTCGTCGTCGACGTCCACGCGGCGGGCGTCAACCCCGTCGACACCTACTTCCGGACCGGTGCGTACCCGGTGCCCGAACTGCCGTGGGTCCCCGGGTCGGACCTCGCGGGCGTCGTCGGGGCGGTCGGTCCCGACGTGACCGGGTTCGACGTAGGTGACCGGGTGTTCGGGACCGGCCTCGGCCGGACGGTGCAGGGTACCCACGCCGAGCAGGTCGTCGCGCCAGCGGACCTGCTCGCGACGCTCCCCGACGACGCCTCGTTCCTCGAAGGGGCGGCCGTCGCGCTCGTCGGCGTCACCGCCTGGCAGGCGCTCGTCGGCTACGCGGCGCTCGAACCCGCCGAGACGTGCCTGATTCACGGTGGGAGCGGCGGCGTCGGCCACGTCGCGGTCCAACTCGCCGAGGCGGCGGGAGCGACCGTGCTGACGACCGCGAGCGAGCAGTACCACGACCACCTCCGCGACCTCGGTGCCGACCGGGTGTTCGACTACCGCCGCGACGACCTCGAAGCGGCCATCGCCGAGACCGCCGCGCCCGACGTGGTCCTCGACACGTTCATGAACGAGTACTTCCCGCTCGACGCGCGGGTCGCCGCCCCCGGCGCGCGCATCGTCGGCATCGGGAACACGAGCGACGAGGCCCGCATCCCGCTCGGACAGGCCAAGAGCAAGGACCTCGACTTCCAGGTGATGTCGATGTTCAACGTCGAGGACACCGCGGCCGTCCTGGAGCGACTCGGTCGCCTCGTCGTCTCCGGCGAGGTCGTCCCCGAGGTCGCCCAGACGTTCGCGCTCGACGAGACCGCCGACGCCCACCGCACAGTGATGGAGGAGTCGTTCCTCGGGAAACTCGTCGTCGAACCCTGAGACCGCGTCGGTGGAGCGACCCGGCGGTCACCCCGCCGCGAAGGCTACAGTCGGGAATAGGCCGACAGTTTACCGGAAGCGCCTCGTATCACCAACACGTGGGCCGAGTGACGATTTCACGCGAGACAACTTCCGCCGCGTTTATTATTGGGGCCAGTGTCCTCACGGCGCACACACATGGTAGAACGTGAGACGTGGGCGACACGAGCGGGGTTCATCCTCGCGGCAATCGGGAGCGCGGTCGGACTGGGGAACATCTGGCGGTTCCCGTTCCAGACCGCGACCAACGGGGGGTCGGCGTTCCTGCTGGTGTATCTCGTCGCCGTGCTCGTCATCGGCATCCCGGCGTTGCTCGGCGAGTTCGTCATCGGGCGGCGCTCGAACATCAACGCCATCGAGGCGTTCAACAAACTGGGTCGGCCGCAGTGGGCGTTCATCGGCGCTATCGGCGTCATCGGCAGCTTCTGGACGCTGTCGTACTACAGCGTGGTCGGCGGCTGGGTCATCCGGTTCGTCTACGGCTTCGGGTCGGGCGTCGTCCTCGACGCGCCACAGGAGTACTTCGGGTCGGTCGCCGCCGGACCGGAGGCGGCCGCGCTCCACGCACTGTTCATGCTCATCACGGTGACCATCGTCGCACTGGGCATCGAAGACGGCATCGAACTGGCGACGAAGTTCATGGTGCCGAGCATCGTCGTGTTGCTCCTCGGCCTCGCCGTCTACGCGTTCACGCTCCCGGGAGCGGGTGCGGGCTACGAATTCTACCTCTCGCCGGACTTCGCGGCGGTCTCGAACAACGCGATGACCGTCGTCCCCGCAGCGGCCGGGCAGGCGCTGTTCAGCCTCTCGGTCGGGTTCAGCGTGATGATAACGTACGCCTCCTACCTCGGGAAAGACGACAGCCTCACCGCCGACGGTCTCACCATCGCGGTGTCGAACACGTTCGTCGGCGTGCTCGCCGGTCTCGTCGTCATCCCGCTGCTGTTCGCGGCGGGCATCGGTATCGGTGACGGCGGTCTCGTCAGCGGCGGTGGCGGTGCGGGCGCGGTGTTCGTCGGCGTCACGACGGCGCTCGCGGACCTCCCGGGGGTCGCCGCGCAGGTCGTCGGCGTCGTCTTCTTCGGGACGGTGCTGGTCGCGGCGCTCTCTTCGTCCATCAGCCTGCTCGAAGCGGTCGTCTCCTACCTCGTCGACAACTACCGACTCTCGCGTGCGCCGACCGCGGCGGGACTCGGGACGGTCATCTTCCTGCTCGGCGTCCCCTCGGCGCTCGACACGGCGTGGCTGACGTGGTTCGACGGCATCGGCGTCTCGCTGTTCCTGCCCGTCGCCGTGTTCCTCGTCGTCCTGTTCGTCGGCTGGATCCTCGGCGCGGAGGCCGTCGACGAACTCCGACAGGGCACTAGCGGCGGGTCGACGCTCCCGATGGTGTGGCTCTGGGGGCTACGGACCGTCGTGTTGCTCGCTATCCTCGCCGTGTTGGCACTGAACTTCTACGACCTGTTCTTGACGCCCGAGGCCGGCGACTACTACATCGTCCCGCCTGGGCTCTGAGCGACGGTCTGTCACGGTCTTCCACCGCCCGCACTGCCGCGGGCGCGGAACGTATACGGCTCAACTGCGTACCGAGGGCAATGGCATCTCCTCGGTCGCGTTATCCCTCGTCGAGCGACGAGCCACCGCCGACGGCCAGCGCCGAGTACCGCCCCGGGTACTGCAACATCGGTCACCGCGAACAGCGTCGACGCTACCGGTACGCCGGCGTCGGCGCGCTGGTGACGCTCGTCTACCTGAGCGCGGTGCTCGCGGCGAGCGCCCCCGCGGGGTTGGTCGTCGGGGCGTTCGCACCGCTCGCGCTGGCCTACGAGTTCTTCGTCCAGGCGCGCGCCCAGTTCTGCGTCAAGTTCGCCGTGCTCGGTCGCTACGACTTCACGGGGTCGGGCGGCGAGGCGGGCCGGGTCGCCGACCCGGAGAACCGCCGTGCCGACACCACCTCCGCGATTCGAATCACGGTCGTCTCCGTCGTTGCCGCGGGCGTCACGACGGGCGTCCTCTACGCGCTCGTCGAGTCGCTCTGAGGCGACGAGCGAGCGTCCACCCTCCCCGACCCTTCCCGCCACTGGGCCGTCCCACGCTCACTGCAGGTGGACCGACACGCGGCGCTCGCGTGGCCCGTCGCACTCGACGAACAGCACCGACTGCCACGTCCCGAGAGCCGGCCTGCCGTCCCGGACTGGGACGGTCACGTCACGCCCGAGGAGCATCGACCGCAGGTGGGCGTCGGCGTTCCCGTCCAGTTCGTCGTGCGCCCACTCGTGTTCGGGCGCGAGTCCGGCGACGAACCGCTCGATGTCCCCGACCAGTCGTGGCTCGAACTCGTTGAGCGTCACGCCCGCCGTCGTGTGAGCGACGAACACCGTCGCGAGACCGTCGTACCCGTCGGGGAGCGCGTCGGCGACGCGGTCGGTCACGTCCAGTACCTCGACCCGCTCGTCGGAGCGGACGGTGAACTCCGTGGGTCCTCCGTTCATGGGTGTCGTTCGCACGCCGGGGAGAAATCCTCGGTGGTGGTCGCTCGCAGGGGGAGGGTGAGGGACGCCCGTCACCGGGAAGCGGTCGGGGCAGGTCTCAACGGACGCGCCAGGACTCCTCGCCGGGGAGGAACCGCCCCAGGTCGACCTCCCGGCGGAAGTCCGTCGACTGGAGGGCGCGGAGGGCGTCGACGAGGCGGTCGTGGTCGTCGTCGCCCCACTCGCTCGGGTCGCGGATGGGGTAGACGAGGAAGCCGCTGCCCCGAATCTCGGTGCCGTGGAGCGCGGCCATGTCGGTGTCGACCTTCGCGGCCTGTGCGGTGTACTGTTCGAGGACGTGGCGAGTCGCACGCTCGCCGACCGGAAGCAGGACGTGGGCGGCGATAGCGCGCAACTCGGCGTCGAAGTACCGCTCCATCTCGGTGTACTCTCGGGCCGTCGGCGTCCCGTCGGGGACGCACATGTGCAGGTACGAGAGGAACGTGTCGGTCACCGTCGGGCGCTGGCCGGGGTCGGCGAGCAACCCCGCGTCGGCGAGCGCCCGCTGGAGGCGGACGCCGGACTCGTTGGTGAACGGGACGCCCACGCCGTCGATGGCCGACGCCCCGTCGTCGTCGGCGTCCGTCGCCGGCCCGGACGACCCGGTTCGTGCGGACTCCGGCGTCCCGCCGTCGGCGAGTCGCGCGCCGCCGTGGACGCCGGGGTGGTCGCCGACGACGTGGAACGCGGCGTTCGCGTCGCCGTATCCGGCGACGTACTGCTCACAGGGCGGGCGCATACCGAACGGGTTGCTCGTCCGGTCGGTGACGTTCTCCACGCGAGGCTGTAGCCCTCGCGCGCTCAAAGCCGGTGCGGTTCGGGGACGGTTCGGTTCGTCACGGGTCGCCGGCCGCGCGACCACCGCGGCAGTCAGCCGAGAAGCGGCCACTGTCGCTGGAAAGCCGAGCCTCTTTGCCGCCGCTGGTCGCACGGTGGGTTATGGGAGTCGTCGTCACCGGGACCGTCCCCGTCGAGGAGTTCGCGCTGGCACACACCCGCTCGACGGTGCCGTCCGTCGAGTTCAGCGGCGGACGCATCGTCAAGTCCTCCGAGGACGAGGTCGTCCCCATCCTCTGGGCGCGCGGAGCCGACCGCGACGAGATACGAGAGGCGCTGGAGGAGGACCCGTCGACCGAGGACACGGAGATACTCGCCGACCTCGACAGCGAGTGGCTCTACCGGATGCGCTGGACCGAGCGGGTCAGACTCGTCGTCCAGATGATCCTCGACTCGCAGGCGACGTTACTGGACGCGGAGGTCGGTGCCGGGTCGGGCGTCTGGTCGCTCCGCGTGCTGTACCCCACCCGCGAACAGCTCTCGTCGACCTACGAGTTCTGCGACGACAACGACCTCACGTTCGACGTCCGGAAGGTGTACGAGATGAACTCCGAACCCGCCGGCCAGTACGGCGTCACCGAGGGCCAGTTCGCCGCGCTCCGGGCGGCCTGCGAGGGGGGGTACTTCCAGGTCCCCAGAGGGACCGACCTCGACGCCATCGGCGAGGAGTTGGACCTCTCACACCAGGCCGTCTCCGAGCGCATTCGACGCGGGATGGACCGCCTCGTGACGGAGACGTTGCTCATCGGCAACAGTCGCGACCACTGAACTCGGTCGGGTGACGGTGAGGACGGCGTCCGTTGCGGTGGTGCTCAGGCGTCCCCGGCGTTCTCCTCGGCGGAGCGCTCGCCCGACTCGTTCCGTCCCGTCTCCTCGTCGTCCTCCCGGCGACGCTCGCGTTCGAGGTCGTCGGGCGTCGGTTCGTCGCCGTCGATGGACCGGGGGTCGCTGGCGTCGACGGCGGCGACGTCGTGGTACGACGCGTCGTCGGGGACGTAGACGGTGAACGAGACGTCGCGACGGTCGCCCGAAGCGAGGTCGTACGCGCGGCTCTCGACCTTCCGGGCGACGGTGCCGTCCTCGTCGTAGAACACGACCTGGAGCGTCGCCGAACGGTCCTCGCCCTGGTTGACGAGGACGCCCTCGACCTCGACCAGGTCGCCGCGCTGCCGGTCCAGGTCGACGGCGGTGCCGTTCCGGGTGAGTCGCGGGTCGGCGACGTCGAGAGTGTCGCTGGCGGTCCGGCGCGCGGTCCGGTACTGACGGACGCGGTTCTCGACGGCCTCGGCGTACCAGTCGGCGTCGCCCGAGAGCCGTTCGCGCAGGGCGAGCACGTCGTCCTCGATGTCGTCGACGACGGTGCCACCCCCGTCGCGCGTGGCGAGTCGGTCGAGGTTCGCGCGGATAGCGTCGACCTCCTCGCTGACGTCCCGGTTGGCCTCGCGCTCGACGTCGTCGAGCGTGTCGCGCACGTCGATGAGGGGGGGCAACTGCCCGTCGTTCGCGCCGGATTCGGACATAGAGGGTGCTACTCCCGACGACGGGTTAGGCGTTTACCCCCCGGAAACGAGGGCGGGGTCGGGTCGTCGCGAAACCGGCCTGTTCCCGGTATTCTTTTGACCCGACTCGGAGAACCACCGACAATCAATGACGATGGACGAGCGCATCGACGACTTGCGCGAGCGGAAGGCCCGCGCCGAGCTGGGAGGCGGCGAGGACCGCATCGACTCCCAACACGAGAAGGGCAAGATGACCGCCCGCGAGCGCATCGACCACTTCCTCGACGACGGTAGCTTCGAGGAGATGGACCAGCTTCGAACGCACCGCGCGAAGAAGTTCGGGATGGACGAACGCCAGATACCCGGCGACGGCGTCGTCACCGGCTACGGGACGGTCGACGGCCGGACCGTGTTCGTGTTCGCGCACGACTTCACCGTCTTCGGCGGGTCGCTGGGCGAGGTGTTCGCGGAGAAGGTCTGTAAGGTGATGGACAAGGCGATGGAGGTCGGTGCCCCCATCGTCGGGCTGAACGACTCGGCGGGCGCGCGCATTCAGGAGGGAATCGCCGCGCTCGGTGGCTACGCCGACGTGTTCCACCGCAACCAGCAAGCCAGCGGCGTCATCCCCCAGATATCGGCCATCATGGGGCCGTGTGCGGGCGGGGCGGTGTACTCCCCGGCAATCACGGACTTCATCTTCATGGTCCAGGAGACCAGCCACATGTTCATCACCGGCCCCGAGGTCATCAAGACCGTCACGGGTGAGGAGGTCGGGTTCGACGAACTCGGCGGCGCACAGACCCACGCCGGGAAGACGGGCGTCTCGCACTTCGCCGAGGCCGGCGAGGAGGAGGCGCTCGACGACATCCGGATGCTCCTCTCCTATCTCCCCCAGAACAACGTCGAGGACCCGCCGAGCGTCGAGCCGTGGGACGACCCCGAGCGGGCCGACGAGCACCTCAACGACGTCGTGCCCGACCAGCCACAGAAACCGTACGACATCCACGAGGTCATCGGTGGAGTCCTCGACGAGGACTCGTTCTTCGAGGTGCAGGAGGACTACGCCCGCAACCTCGTCGTCGGCTTCGCTCGCCTCGACGGTCACTCGGTCGGCGTCGTCGCGAACCAGCCACGCGCCAACGCCGGCACGCTCGACATCGACGCCTCGCTGAAGGGCGCGCGGTTCGTCCGGTTCTGTGACGCGTTCAACGTGCCCATCGTGTCGTTCGTCGACGTGCCCGGATTTATGCCCGGCACCGACCAGGAGCACAACGGCATCATCAAACACGGCGCGAAGCTGCTGTACGCCTACAGCGAGGCGACCGTCCCGCTCCTCACCGTCATCACCCGAAAGGCGTACGGCGGAGCGTACTGCGTGATGGCGTCGAAGCACATCGGCGCGGACGTCAACTACGCGTGGCCGACCGCCGAAATCGCCGTCATGGGGCCCCAGGGCGCGGTCAACATCCTCTACCGCGGGGAGTTGAACGAGGCCGACGACCCCGAGTCGCGCCGTCAGGAACTCATCGACGAGTACCGCGAGGAACTCGCGAACCCCTACACCGCCGCCGACCGTGGGTTCGTCGACGACGTGCTCGAACCGCCCCAGACCCGCCAGCGACTCATCAAGGACCTGGAGATGCTCCGCAGCAAGCGCGTCGATGGCTCGTCACGCAAACACGGGAACATCCCGCTGTAACCGCCATGACCGAACACCTCAGCGGCCTGGCCGACGCCGACCCGGAGGAAGCGGCCGCCATCGTCGCCGCGGTCCGGGCACACCTGCGCGCGCAGGCCCCCGCCGCGGCCGCCGCCGACGAGAGCGAGGACACGTGGGAGGGGTCGCGCTGGTCGTTCGCCGGCCGCCTCGAAGCGACCGGCGTGCGCGGCCTACGCCGGCGCGTCCCGGCGTCCGCACCGCGCGACGCCTGGACCGCGTCGGGTCGGTCCGACCGGTTCTGAGGCGGGAGCGTCGCCGCTCACTGACTCCCGTTCGCTACGCCGCTCAGAGCGGCGTGACCGCGTCGCCGACGGCGAGTTCGCCCGACTCGACGATGCGTGCGCGCAGGCCGCCGCGGTGGACCAGCGCCTCTCTGATACCTCGCTTCTCCAGTGACCGTTCGAGGTACGAACAGGGCTCACAGAGTTCGACGCCCTCGCAGACCGCCTCGCCGACGCGGAATCGCTCGCCGACGAGGTGGTCGAGCGCGACCCCGCCGACCGTGACGTTCCGTCGGTGTTCGCCCGGGGAGAGCGTCACGTCGTAGTCGCGTTCGACGGCCGCGAGCGTCTCCCGTTCGATGAGCGTGACGTCGTTGGGCGTCTCGCTGGCCGCGTCCGAGAAGGTGCCCGCGCCGTCGAAGTACCGGTCGCCGCGCAGGCCGCGGTCGGCGACGGCCTCGACTCGCTCGACCGGTTCGACGGGGGCCGCCGACTCGGGGGCGACGTGAACTGCGAGAACGGTGCCGGGTCGGGGGGCGGTCGTCTCCGCGTCGTCGTCCATACCACGAGTACGTCGACCGCGAGGTAACTCTTCGGCCGACGGGGAACCGGGAGGTTCGGTCGGCCGCGCGAGTCGCGGCGCGCGGGGGTCAGACTACGGCCCAGTCGTCGACGATGAGGCCGTCGACGCCCATCTCGCGGAGTCGCCGGGCGGTCGCCGGGCGGGCGACCGTCCACACGTTGACCGCGAACCCCTCCTCCTGTGCCCGCGCGATTCGGTCGGAACTGTCGGTACACAGCCCTACCGAGGGGTGGAGCGCGGCGCAGTCGAGGGTCCGCGCCCGCGCGAGACCGTGTCGCCAGTCGCGGCCGAGTCGCTTCAACTCCTGGTGGAACAGGTAGCCCAGTGGGAGGTCCGACACCGCACGGACCTCCTGGAGCGCGGCCGGTTCGAACGAGGAGACCAGCACGTCGTTCGCCACGCCGTCGAGGACGGCGAGGAGGTCGCCGGCCATCCCGGCATGTTTCAGTTCGACGTTGACGCCGACGGCGTCGGGGACGTCCGCGAGGAGGGCCGCGAGGAGGGGGATGGACTCGTCGCTGTCGAGGACGCGAAGCGACTCCAGGCGAGCGTAGGCGGTCTCCGAGACCCGACCGCGCGCGCCGGTGAGTCTGCGGAGGCGGTCGTCGTGACAGACGACGAGTTCGCCCGAGCCACAGCGACGGACATCGATCTCGACCATGTCGACGTGGGCGGCCGCCCGACGGACCGCGAGGCGGGTGTTCTCGGGTGCCCGGTCGGCACACCCGCGATGCCCGATGACCTGCATACCGCTTTCGATGACGTCGACTGACAAATAGCTCCGCGGTGAGGCTGGACACTCGGGACCGATAGAAACAGGTACCCGTTGGGAATAGTGCCACGCAAGAATGTTCGACAAGGTACTCGTCGCCAACCGTGGCGAAATCGCGGTACGAGTGATGCGCGCCTGTGAGGAACTCGACGTCGGCACCGTCGCCGTCTACTCCGACGCCGACAAGAACGCCGGACACGTCCGGTACGCCGACGAAGCGTACAACGTCGGCCCGGCACGTGCGGCCGACTCCTACCTCGACCAGGAGGCAATCGTCGACGCCGCGAAGAAGGCCGGCGCGGACGCCATCCACCCCGGCTACGGCTTCCTCGCGGAGAACGCCGAGTTCGCCGCGCTCGTCGAGGAGACCGAGGGCGTCACGTGGGTCGGCCCCACGAGCGACTCGATGGAGCAGATGGGCGAGAAGACGAACGCCCGCAAGGTGATGCAGGCCGCGGACGTCCCCATCGTGCCCGGGACGACCGACCCTGCCGAGTCCGCCGAGGAGGTCAAGCAGTTCGGCGACGAGCACGGCTACCCCGTCGCCATCAAGGCCGAGGGTGGCGGTGGCGGCCGCGGGATGAAGGTCGTCTGGGACGAGAGCGAGGCCGAGGACCAGTTCGAGACCGCCAAACGCGAGGGTGAGGCGTACTTCGACAACGACTCGGTCTACCTCGAACGCTACCTCGACCACCCGCGGCACATCGAGGTCCAGGTCGTCGCCGACCACTCCGGCAACGTCCGCCACCTGGGCGAGCGTGACTGTTCGCTCCAGCGCCGTCACCAGAAGGTCATCGAGGAGGGCCCCTCGCCCGCGCTCGACGAGGCGATGGCCGAGGAGATTCGCGAGGCCGCCCGTCGCGGTGTCGCCGAGGCCGACTACCGCAACGCCGGGACCGTCGAGTTCCTCGTCGCCGACGGCGAGTTCTACTTCCTCGAGGTCAACACCCGTATCCAGGTCGAGCACACCGTGACCGAGGAGATCACGGGTATCGACATCGTCAAGTGGCAACTGCGAGTGGCCGCCGGCGAGGAGTTCGACTTCTCTCAGGACGACGTCGAACTCGAGGGCCACGCGATGGAGTTCCGCATCAACGCCGAGAACGCGGCGAACTCCTTCGCGCCCGCGACCGGGAAACTGGCGACGTACGACCCACCGGGCGGTATCGGCGTCCGGATGGACGACGCGCTCCGACAGGGCGACACCATCGGCGGGGACTACGACTCGATGATCGCGAAGCTCATCGTCTACGGGAGCGACCGCGAGGAGTGTATCGCCCGCTCGAAGCGCGCCCTGGAGGAGTACACCATCGAGGGTGTCACGACCATCATCCCGTTCCACCGGCTGATGCTCACCGACGAGAAGTTCGTCTCGGGCGAGCACACCACCGACTACCTCGACGAGGAACTGGACACCACGCGCATCGAGGAGGCTCAGGAGAAGTGGGGCACCGAGACCGACGCGAGCGACGACGAGGAGGTCGTCGAACGCGAGTTCACCGTCGAGGTCAACGGCAAGCGATTCGAGGTCTCGCTCGAAGAGCGCGGTGAACTGGCGGTCGCCGCCGCTGGCAGCGCCAACGGCGGGTCCAACCGCCCCAAGCAGCGCTCGGGTGGCTCCGGAGGCTCCGGTGACTCCTCGGGCGGGTCCGACGCGACCAGCGCCGCCGGCGACACCGTCGCTGCCGAGATGCAGGGGACCATCCTCTCGGTCGGCGTCAGCGAGGGCGACGAGATCGAAGCCGGCGACGTGCTCTGCGTGCTCGAAGCGATGAAGATGGAGAACGACATCGTCGCAGAGCGCGGCGGCACCGTCACCGAGGTCGCCATCAGCGAGGGCGAGTCGGTGAACATGGGCGACGTGCTGGTCGTCATCGACTAACAACGACCTTTTACGCACGCGCCGGGGTCGCTCTGCGACCCCGGCAGTGTAAACGCTCGAACGAAAGGATTCGTCGCCCAGTTCACGCTCCTCGAACGTTCCGTTCGCTCGTCAGCCCGCTCACTCGTTTCACTCGTCGCAGTACAGCGTGCTGGCGACGACTGCACCGACAGCACTGCACCGCTCCGCCCCGAATCACATCCACCCCGACCGTGGACACTAAACTGCTCGACCACCTCCTCTCTGGTAATGAGTAGTGACGCCGCCGCAGTCGACGAGAACGACCTCCGCGAGCGCATCACCCAGTTCCTGATGCGGAACTTCCCGCAGATAGAGGGCCACGGCGGGAGCCACGAGATTCTCGACCTCGACGTCGAGGCGGGGTCGGTCACCATCGCGCTCGGCGGCGCGTGCGAGGGCTGTGGGGTCTCGCCGATGACCACCCAGGCGCTCGAAGCGCGCCTCCCCCGCGAGATTCCAGAGATTCAGGTCGTCCGCGCGGAGACGAGCGACACGTTCTCGGCTGGCGGTCGCGGCTTCGACCCCGACGACGTCCCGTTCTGAGCGGCCGTCCGATTCCTTCCGCACTGGACGAACAGTCTCAAGCACCCTCCAGCGCAAGCGAGCGCATGAACCAGACGCGCTTGCGGGTCCTCGAAGCGCTCACCGACGGCCCGGTGACGGGGCCTGCCATCGCCGAGCACCTCGACGTCTCGCGGAACGCGGTGTGGAAACACGTCGAGGCGCTGCGCGAGGACGGCTTCGACGTCCGGAGCGGCGACGACGGCTACACGCTCGGCGGGCTGCCGGCGCTCCACGAACTGTCGGTCGTGCTCGGTCTCGACGCGCCGTTCACCGTCGAGTCACACGCGCGACTCGACTCGACCAATCGTCGGGGACGCGACCTCGCCGAGGAGGGCGCTGCGGACGTGGTCGTCCTCGCGAACGAACAGACCAGCGGGCGCGGCCGCCTCGACCGGACGTGGGAAGCACCGCCGGGTGGAGTCTACCTGAGCATCGTCGTCCGTCCCGACGTGCCGATGCGCGACGCGCCGCTGTTCACGCTCGCCGCCGCCGTCGCGACCGCACGCGCTGCCCGCGAGCAAGGCGCCGACGCGCACATCAAGTGGCCGAACGACGTGGTGGTTCCGAGAGACGGCACCAGCTACGACAAACTGTCGGGCATCCTGACGGAGATGCAGGGCGAGGCCGACCGCGTCGAGTGGGTGCTCCCCGGCATCGGGACGAACGCCGAGGCGAGCACCGCAGACCTCCCAGAGGGGGCGACGAGCATCCGCGCCGAGACCGGTGCGGTTGACCGGCGCGCGTTCGTCCAGCGGTTGCTGGAGGAGTTCGACGCCCTCCGGGAGAACCTCGATTCGGTCGTTCCCGCGTGGCGCGAACTGGCGCTCACGCTCGGCCAACGCGTCCGCGTGGAGACGCCCGACGGCGACGTCGTCGGCGAGGCTATCGACGTCGAACGGCCGGGAACGCTCGTGGTCCGCCGCGACGACGGCGAGGAGGTTCGGGTGAACGCGGGCGACTGCGAGCACCTGCGGCCGGTCGCCAGCGAGGATTAGGGGAGCAGCACGCGCTCGACGTCGCTCGTTCCAGCGCGCCGGACGACCGCCCGGACCACCTCCTGTGCGCCCGCGAGGTTGTCCGAATCGCCGTCGAGCACCAGCAGTCGGGCGTCGCGGCCCGGTTCGACGACGCCGCAGTTCAGCCCCAGCGCGTCCGCGCCGGCGTGGGTCGCCATCCCGAGTATTTCGGTGGCCGTAAGGTCGTACAGCTTCGCTGTGAACTCCATCTCGCGGAACATCGACGGGGCGTTGAGGAAGACGTTGTCCGTCCCGAGCGCGACCGTCGTGTGCTCCCGAAGCTCCTCGACGGGTGGGAGACCGACGTCGGTGACGAGGTTCGAGCGCGGACAGACCGCGACGGGAATCTCCTCGTCGGCGACCCGCTGGAGGTGGTCCGAATCGGCGTGGACCATGTGGACGAGCAGGTCAGGGTCGAGCGCGAGCGCGGGGTCGATATCGCTGGCGTCCACCTCGCCGGCGTGGATGGCGAACGGCTTGCCGGCGTCGCGGGTCGCCGCCCGCTCGTCGGTGAAGTCGTAGTCGTTCGCGCCGCTCGCGCCGAACCCGTCGGCGACGTCGAGCACGGCCGTCTCCTCACGTCCGAACACCCGCGCGTCGATGGCGAGGTCGTCGAGCGCCCGGTGGAGGAGGTCGACGCCCGCGACGCCACCTTCGCGGAACTCGAAGAACGCGCCGGTCCCCGACCGCTCCATGTACCGCAAGGAGCGAACCATCCCGGCGACGAGGTCGGCGTCGTCGGCCGCCCGCAGGAGGCGGTGTTTCAGACCGTCCGGTGGCGCGACGAGTTCCTCCAGCGAGAGACCGCCGCCGGCCTCCTTGGCGATGGAGTCGCCGATGTGGGTGTGGGCGTTGACGAACGCCGGGAGGACGACGGCGTCGGAGTCGACCGGCGCCTCCTCGACGGCCGTTACCGTGCCGTCCTCGACGACGACGCGACCCTCCACGGGGTCGAACTCGCGCCCGCGGAGAATCGTCCCTTCGACCGTCGTCTCACCGTCGGTGGTGACGACGTCCGGGTCTCCGGTCGGCGTGTCGTGACTGTCACCGTTCATCTCAGAGCGCCTCGAACTCGTCGAGCGTCGCGGGCCGGGACTCGCGGATGTCGCTCACCAGCGCGTCGAGGTCCAGGCCGAGGACCGCCTCGGCGGCGTGGCCGACCTGTTCGGTCTCCTCGCGCGGGGCGTAGACGCCGAGTCGCCACTGGTCGCGCTGGACCCGCAGGACGGCCTTGACGAGCGTCGACTGCTCGCGCAGGCGACGGACCTGCCCGTTGACGACGACGCGACTGGTCGACTCCGGGATGGAGGGTCGCGACGGCACGTCGAGGACGACGTGTTCGGGGTCGACGCCGGCCTCCTCGGCGACCTCGCGTTCGAACTCGCGAATGGCGTCGTGGTCGGCGTCGATGAGGTCCTCGTCGACGGCGTCGAACTCAGCCCACACCGCCCGTTTGTAGAGGTCGCGCGTGTCGAGACGGCGGGCGTACTCGGCGGTCTCCTCACAGCGCCGGAGCGCGACGGTGAGGTCGCGGTCGTCCATCCGCCGGAGCGTCCAGGCGTCGGTCGCGTCCGCCCGGAGCAGGCCCTCCGCGGCGCGCCGGAGCATCGACTTCGAGATGCGCGCGACGTGGTGGCTGTAGACGGTGGGGTTCATCAGCGCACGAGCGAGCAACAACGACTCGCCGGTCTGGACGTTCCCCTCTCCGAGCACCAGTTCGCCCTCGGTGAAGTCGAGTTCCCGCACGAGTCGGCCGGTGTCGATGGTGCCGTAGGGGACGCCGGTGTGGTGGGCGTCGCGGACGAGGTAGTCCATCCGGTCGACGTCCAACTCCCCGGAGACCAACTGGCCGTACTTCCCCTCCCCGCGGACGAGGTCGGCGACCGACGACGGCGAGAGGTCGTGTTCGCGCAGCACCTCGGCGACCTGCCCCTCCCCGAGCAGATCGTCGATCTCGTCGTGGTACCGCCCCGTCTGGCGGTAGATGAGCCCTTCGAGGTTGTGGGAGTACGGACCGTGGCCGGTGTCGTGGAGCAACGCGGCGGCGCGGATTCGGTCGGCGTTCTGGCCCTCGATACCGAGGTTGTCGAGCGCGCGGTCGGCGAGGTGGTAGACGCCCAGCGAGTGCTCGAATCGCGTGTGGTTCGCCGAGGGGTAGACGAACGAGACGGTACCGAGCTGTCGGATGCGCCTGAGTCGCTGGACGAGCGGCGTGTCGAGCAGCGCCTCGGCCACACCGTCGACCTCGATGTGGTCGTGGACGCTGTCCTTGATGGAAATCATGGTCGCGGTTTGTTCGGGGTCGCTTAAAAACCGTCGCACCGAGTCGGCGTCAGCGCGGTCTCTCGTGCGGTTCAGCGCCCTCGGCGCTCGCTACCGCTCGGACTCGGCAGTGCCCGCTCACTCCCCGGCGATGCCGAGCACGTCCCGGGCCGCCGTCGCTACGTCGTCGACGCACTCGTCGGGCGTGTAGACGCCCAGTCGCCACCGCGCTCGCTCGCCCGCACGGAGCGCGCCGACGAGGTCGGACGCCGTCTCCAGCCGTTGGACGACACCACCGACGACGACGCGGGCGTTGGCCTCCCGCATCGACGGGAGCGAGGGGACGTCGAGCAGGACGTCGTCGTCGGGCACGTTCGCGCGGTCGGCGATGTCGCGCTCGGCCTCTCGAATCGACTCGCGTGGGAACTCGGTGACGCCGGCCGGGACGGTCTCCTGACCGACCCACACCGCGCGTTTGAACAGGTCGCGTTCCTCGATGCGACGGCCGAGGTCGGGGGCGTGCTCGCGGAGGGCGAACAGCAGGTCGTGGTCGGCGAACCGTCGGAACGTCTCGATGGGGACGCCGCCGTCGACGATGCGCTCGGCACCGCGTTCGAGCATGGTTCCGGCGATACGCGAGACGTGGTGGCGGTAGACGATGCCGTTCATCAGCGACCGGGCGAGCAGCATCGACTCGGCGGTCTGGACGTTCCCCTCCGCGAGGACCAACTCGCCGTCACGGACCCGGAGCTGGCGGACGAGTCGGCCGGTGTCGATGGTGCCGTAGGGGACGCCGGTGTGGTGGGCGTCTCTGACCAGGTAGTCCATCCGGTCGACGTCGAGTTCGCCCGAGACGAGCTGGCCCAACTCGTCGTCGCCAGCGACGAGGTCGGCGACGCGGTCGGGCGAACAGTCGAACTCCCGCAACACGGCGGCGGCCTCGGTGCCCGACAGCAGGTCGTGGATCTCGTCGTGGTGCTCGCCCGCGTGGCGCATGATGACGTCCTCGGTCTGGTGACCGTAGGGTCCGTGGCCGATGTCGTGGAGGAGCGCGGCGGCCCGGACGTGGCGAGCGCGCTCGCCCGTGACGCCCAGCGAGTCGAGCGCCTGGCGCGCGAGGTGGTAGACGCCCAGCGAGTGCTCGAATCGCGTGTGGTTCGCCGAGGGGTAGACCAGTCGGACCGTCGAGAGCTGTTTGATGTGGCGTAACCGCTGGAAGGCGGGCGTGTCGACCAGTGCGTCCGCCAGCGGGTCGAGGGCGATGTGGTCGTGGACGCCGTCCTTGACCGTGTTCATGTCCCTCGCTCGTGAGGGGGAGAGAAAGGTGCCTCGCTACGCGGACGGGCGAGCGTCCAGGCCCGACAGGACCGTCCCGAGCGAGAACAGTCCGTCGTCGTCGTCGTCGCTCTCGTTCCCGCTGCTCCCGTCGTCGTCACCGCCCGTCGCGCCGTCGAGCGTGTCGCCGACGCCGTCGGTGACGTTCTCGACCGTCTCACCGGTCTCCTCGACCGCGCTGGAGGTCTCGGTCGTGGTGGATTCGGTGGAAGTGGATTCGGTCGTCTTCTCCGTCGACGTGGTCTCGGTGGACGTGGTTTCCGTCGTGGTCTCGGTCGTCGTGGTCTCGGTCGTCCCCGAAGTCGTGCTCTCCGTCGTCGAGTCGTCGGTGCTGAGAAGTCCGCTCGTCGTGTTGTCGACGGCGTCGGTGGTGTCGTCGACGGCGTCAGTCGTCTCGTCGACCACGTCGCTGGTCGTGTTCGTCACCGCGTCGGTCGTGTCGTCGGTGGTGTTCTCGACGGCGTCGGTGGTGTCGTCGACCGCGTCGGTGGTGTCGTCGACGGTGTCGCCAGCAGCGGTGTCGTTCGTCGCGTCGTCGAGCGCGCCGGTGACACCGTCGGTCGTGTTGTCGACCGTATCGGTGGTGTCGTCGACGGTCCCGCTCGTCTCGCCGAGCGTGTCGTCGGTGGTGTTGTCGACGGTGTCGGTGGTGTCGTCGACCGCGTCGGTGGTGTCGTCGACGGTGTCACCGACGTTGTCGCCCGTCTCGTTCACCAACTCCCGGGTCTCGTTGCCGGCCTCCGTCGGGTCCGAGACGGTGTCGTTCACCGCGTCGGTGGTGTCGTCGACGGTGTCGCCCACCGTGTCCGTCGTGTCGTTGACGGTGTCACCGACCGTGCCCGTGGTGTCGTCGACCGCGTCACCGGTGGTGTCCGTGGTGTTCTCGACGGCGTCACCCACGTCGTCGGTGGTGTTCTCGACCCCGTCGCCGACCGTGTCGGTGGTGTCGTTCACCACGTCTCCGACCGGGCCGGTCGCGTTGTTGTCGACCACGTCCCCGACCTCGTCCGTGGTGTCGTCGACGGTGTCGCCGACCGAATCGGTCGTGTTGTCGACCGTGTCACCGACGGTGCCGGTGGTGTTGTTGACGGTGTCACCGACCGTCCCCGTAGTGTTGTCGACGACGTCTCCGACCGTCCCCGTGGTGTTGTTGACCGTGTCGCCGACCGTGCCAGTGGTGTCGTCGACGACGTCGCCCACTGTCCCGGTCGTGTTGTCCACGACGTCCCCGACGGTGTCGGTCGTGTTGTTCACGACGTCACCGACCGGGTCGGTCACGTTGCCGATGGGACCGCTGTCGTTCGCGCCCGGAATCGGGAGCTGTGGGAGCAGCGTGCGGAGCGTCGACGCGGACACCCACAGACGCATTCGGTCGGCGTGGGCGCGCTGGAACGCGAGGTCGAGTTTCCCGCCGCGGATGGAGCCGTCGGTGATGTCGACGTCGTCCATCACGAGTTTGAACCCTCGGCGCTCGTCGACGGGCGACCGGATACAGAGCTTCCCGACGACGATCTTCGAGGCCTCGACCGTGAACGGCCCCTCGTGGCTCTCGGCTTTGGTGTCGGCGGCGAGCGAGCGGATGTTCAGCCGCGTCGTCTCCTGTCGGTAGGCGTCGATGGCGACGTTCGAGAGCACGAGGTTCGCGGGCAGACAGCCCGCGTCGACCAGCGATGCGAGACTCCCGTTCCCCGACTCGCTCGCCGAACCGTTCGTCGAACCGTCGGCCGAGTCGTTCGACGTCCCGTTCTCCTGGAGGAGCAGCGGTGGGCCGGTGCCCCGTACCGTCTCGTCCTCGGCCACGCCGAGACCGACCGCGGAACTGGCCGGCGCGACGGCCCCCACCAGCAACGAACAGACGAGTCCGACCGCGAGCATCGTACGGAAGGCGCTGGGGTTCACGACTGACGCGTGGTACGACAGCGCACGACAAGGGGGTTGACCGAGGCATTGCCGGTGGTTTAAGAGCCCCTATCGAGACCCATAACCGTTAGCCAGAACGGTAATACTGGAAACTATGTTAGTAGTCGGATATGCGATACGTCACCATCGCACTATATCCTCCGAGCGGCGGTATCCATCCGGTGGGGGCGTCGATCTCGGAGCTCCCCGGCGTCGAACGGGAGGCGCTACGGTACGTCGACGCGATGTTCGACGGCACCGGCGTGCTGTTCTACGAACTGAGTGGACCGCTCGACACGCTCCGCGAGCGCCTTGACGACCACGAGGACGTCATCGACTACGAGGTGCTCGACGTCACCGAGGCGGCGTCCTACATCTACGTCTACGTCAAGCCGGGGCCGCCCGCGGGGACGCTGATGTACCTCGCTCAGAAGTACGCGCTCGTCGTCGAGACTCCCATCGAGTTCCGCGAGGACGGTGCCGTCCTCATCACCGTCGCCGGCCGTCAGGAGAGCCTGCGGGAGGCGTTCCACGAGTTCCCCGACGACCTGGTCGTCCACGTCGAGTGTGCCGGGGAGTACGCACCCGGTGACGGCCAACTGCTGACCACGCTGACCGACCGTCAGCGCGAGGTGCTGAAGACGGCGTTCGAACTCGGCTACTACGACGTGCCACGCGACGCGACCCACGAGTCCATCGCCCGGGAACTGGACGTCGCTACCTCGACCATCGACGAACACCTCCGGAAGGCGGAGGCACGCCTGTTCGGGACGCTGCTCCAACGGGGCGTCTGACTCTCCTCGAACCGTCGCTAGAAAAAGAACCGAACCGGTGAGCGCTCAGTCCGTCGTCTCCGCGGCGTCCGTGGACGAGGACTGCTCGGTGGGTGCGGCCGCCGACTCCTCGCTCGGGTGGACCCACGCGATGCACAGCGCGCCGCCGAGGATGCCGAGCAGCGTCCCGACGACGAACCCCCCGAGCGCGCCGAATATCGAGATGATGCTGATGAGCATCCCCGCCGCCCCGAAGAACTCCGCCAGTTCGGGTTTCGCCAGGGCGAACAGCCCACAGAGCACCACGAACACGGCGAATATGAGCCCGACGAAGGCGAACTCCGTCGGGATGAGCGCGAACTTCATCGCCAGGTCGAGCGGGATGATGCCGATGACCAGCCCCGAGAGCGTCAGCAACACGCCACCCCAGAACGGGCGGTCGTGTTTCCACGACTGCCAGCGCGACCGGTAGCTCGCCGCCCGCTGGACGGGGCCGGACTGCCGGACCGTCGACACGGCGTCTATCGCACTCATGGTCAGTTGGACGCCGCGCAAGCGGTCTTGGGCGCGGTCGCCGAGTCGTTCGGGTTGAGCGTGGTCTGGACCTGAGTCCCGGGCAGCGTGATGGAGTTCACGAACTGCGCCTGTGACTTGATGGTCGCGTCCTCGATGGTGACGCCCGGCGCGGACAGCGAGATCTGGTCCTGGACGTCGGCCGAGGGCGCGCCGGCCTGGATGGTCTGGCCCTGGTCGAACGTCAGGTCGGCGTTGAGGTACGTCGCCTTCTGTGTCAACCCGGTGAACTCAGCGGTCTGATCGGACTTGATGGACAACCGCATCGTGTCGCCGTTCGGCATCTCGATGTCCTTGTACAGGTGGAGCCCCGAGATGGTCCCGCTGTCTATCTGTGCGGTGAACGACGGGTAGGCCGCACACTCGGAGTTGTTCTCGACGCTAGCGTACTGCTGGAACCCCTCCCCTTGCAACTGGTCGAACTCGACGGTGAACCCCCCGACGCCCGCAGTCGGGACGGCCACTGCGACACCACCCATAACGATGGAAGCGCCGACGCCGAGCAACAGAACGTTCCCGACCACGAACGCGATGACGAACCGCCGTCTGTTAATTGCCATGGTCTATCACGACACACTGTACGTTCGACCCTAACCCTTCGCTGGGTTATTCCCGGTCGTTTAAGTGCCAGTGCGCTGTCGTTCAACCGTTCGTGACTGTCTACCCTCCGAGAGTACGCTACTCGGCCGTCGCGATGTTCCACTCGCTGTCGGCGACACGCTCGGTCAGGAGGCGTTCGTCGGTGTCCCCGAGGACGCGAATCTCGAACGCGCCCTGCCGACGCTGGACGTCGACCGAGACGGTCCGGACGTCGGCGGTCGTCTCGCGCTCGATGGGGTCGGGGCGCTCACCGTCGCGGACGGCGACGAGTCCGAACTCGCCGTAGGGGACGCGCTCCGACGCCGCGAGGAGGTCGTCCTCGTCGTAGAGGTCGACGGTCATCCCCTCGGTCGTATCGGCCTCCGCGACGACGAGTCGGTAGGTTTCGAGCGACATGGTGGGCGGGACTCGCGCCACCCCCGTAGTCGTGGTGGCCGCACACTGCAAGCCCCGGCCACCACACGCCGCCTCGCTCGCGGGCTCTCCCCCGAGGGCCGTGACAGTCAGATACAAGCCCGTAACCGCACAACGCCGAGCCATGACGACGTTTCTCGCGGGCGGAACTGGGACGCCCAAACTGCTGGCCGGTGCCGACGCGGTGTTCGCCCCCACCGAGACGACGGTGGTGGGCAACACGGGCGACGACGTGGAGATAGCGGGCCACCTCGTCAGCCCGGACCTCGACACCCAACTGTTCCTCGACGGCGGCGTCCTCGACCGCGAGACGTGGTGGGGCATCGCCGACGACGGGGGGACCACTCACGAGCACCTCCACGACCTCGCCGAGTCGGCCGGTCTCGACACCGAACCACGCTACCTCCCCCCCGAAGCTCAGACCGCAGGTCGGGACATCGCCCGGTGGCGGCGCTTCTCGGGCGTCGCGGAGTTCATGTACATCGGCGACGCCGACCGCGCGGTCCACCTCACCCGTACCGGCCTCGTCGACGAGGGGTACACGCTGACCGAGGCGACCCGCGTGCTCTGTGACGCGTTCGACGTCGAACGCACCCTCCTGCCGATGAGCGACGACCCCGTCGCGACGATGATTCACACGCCCGACGGTCCGATGCACTTCCAGGAGTGGTGGGTGGCGCGCGGCGGTGACCCTCGCGTCGAGGACGTGGAGTTCCGCGGTGCCGAGACGGCGACCGTCACCCCCGCCGTCGCGGACGCGCTCGACGCACCGGTCGTCATCGGCCCCTCCAATCCGGTGACGAGTCTCGGGCCGATGCTCGCGCTCGACGAGTTCCGCGCGGCGCTCGACTCGACGCCGGTGGTCGCCGTCTCGCCGTTCGTCGGCGACCGGGTGTTCTCCGGGCCGGCCGCGAAGCTGATGGCCGCGACCGGTCGCGACCCCTCCACGGCGGGCGTCGCCGACACCTACCCCTTCGCCGACGCGTTCGTCCTCGACGACGAGGACCCGACAGACCTCGACCGACCCGTGGTCCGTACCGACACGACGCTCGACACCTCGGACGACAGCGAGCGCGTCGCCCGCGCCGTCCGCGCGGCGCTCGACGAGGTGGCGTGATGTGCGCCGCGACGACACGTTTCGACCCGTTCGAACCACGCGTCGCGGTCGCGAGCCTCTCGGGAGCGGCCGACGCCGAGTGGGCACGTGCAGCCAGCGAGTACGCCGGGTGTGCGTTCCTCGGCGGTGTCTCGCTCGACGACGCCACACGGGAGGCGGCCCGAGCGCTCGTCGCCCGCGAGCGCGAGGAGTTCCTGCCCGACGACCCCGTCGCGTTCGTCGACGCCCAACTCGCGGCGCTGGCTGACGTTCCCGTCCGTCCCGCGATGAACGTCCGCAGTGCGACGCTCGACCCCGTTCGCGCCGTCGGCGCGGTCTGTGCCGACCACGGCGCGCTCCTCGAACTGAACGCGCACTGCCGACAGGACGAGATGTGCGCGGCCGGCGCGGGCGAGACGCTCCTGCGCGACGGCGACGGACTGTGCGAGCAAGTCGCCGCAGCCGCGGCGACGGGGGCGACGGTGAGCGTGAAACTACGCGCCGAGATTCCTGGCGTCGACCTGCCGACGCTCGCGCCCGACCTGGTCGCTGCGGGTGCGGCCGTCCTCCACGTCGACGCGATGGACTCCGAACACGTCGTCGGGGAGGTCGCCGCCGCGTGCGACGCGTTCGTCGTCGCCAACAACGGCGTCCGTGACCGCGAGACGGTCCGCGAGTACCTCGACTTCGGTGCGGACGCGGTGAGCGTCGGTCGCCCGAGCGACGACCCGCGTGTGCTGAGGCGAGTCCGCCGCGCGACCGACGAGTGGTTCGCCACGCACGCTCCCGAGACGACCGAGGAGCGACCGACGGGGGCACGATGAGCGAGGGTACTGGTGACCGCTCGACCGACGACGTGCGTCGGCGTACCCCCGCACGGAACGCCGAACTCGCCCTGCTGCTCGAAGTCGCGGGCACGCCGAAACCGGGCAACGTCGACCGCCAGCGCGACCACCCCGACCTCCACTTCGACCACTTCCTCGCGGGAGCGGTCGGCGCGGCCCCCGGACTGCGCGCGGCCGCCGGCGACGGGCCGCTCGGCGAGGCGTTCGAGCGAGCGGTCTGTGGGATGGCCGACCAGCGTGGCGGCAACACGCAGTTCGGGGCGCTGTTGGCGCTCTGTCCGCTCGTCCGCGCGGCGAGTCGCGACGACTCGACGCACGAGGGCGTCGAGGCCGCCGTCGCGGACACGACGGTCGACGACGCCTGTGCGTTCTATCGCGCGTTCGACCACGTCGGCGTCGCTGTCGGTGACCCGCCCGAGGAGATGGCCGCCCTCGACGTCCGCCGTGGGAGCGCGGCGGTCCCGGCGGTCCGCGAGCGTGGACTGACGCTCGCGGAGCTGATGGCGCAGAGTGCGTCCGTCGACGGCATCGCCCGCGAGTGGACCGAGGGGTTCCCGCGGACGTTCGCGACGGCCGAGCGTGTCGTCGCCGACGACGGTCCCGTCTCCGAGCGCGGTGCGCGAGCCTTCCTCCACCTGCTCGCCGAGGAGGGTGACACGTTCGTCGCGAAGACGAGCGGCGAGGCCGCCGCGGAGGAGGCGACCGAGCGCGCGCGGGCGGTGCTCGCCGGCGACGCGGACGCCGAGACGGTCGCCGCGGAGTTCGTCGAGCGGGGTGTCAACCCCGGGACGACCGCCGACATCGTCGCGGCGGGGCTGTTCGTCGCGCTCGAACGCGGGGTGGTGGTGTGACTGGCGAGAGGGAGACTGGCGACGGGGGAGTCGGAGCGGAACGGACGGGCCACGAGCACGTCGGGCCGCCCGCACCAGCGGGCTGGCCGGTCGGCTGGGAGGGGGCGACCGAGTCCGTCGTGACGACGCTCGGTCCCAACGACCGGTGGAACGTCGCCGCGCTGGGGCTGTTCGCCCCCGCGGACCCGACGACCGACCCCGGCGACTCCGGCGGCCCCGACGCGCGCGTCACCGCCCGAACGTGGGGGCGGACCCGGACGTGGCGGAACTTCCGCGAGCGCGGCGCGGGGTACGTCCAGTTCACCCGCGACCCGGTGGACTTCGTCGAGGCGGCGTGTACCGTCCGCGAGGAAGACGAACCGGTCCTGCCGAGCGCCGACGCGTGGGTCCACGTCACCGTCGACGCCGTCGCGGAGGGAGCGGCGGGCGAGACGGAGTGGGTCGAGTGGGCGCTGTCGCCCGTCGAGGCGAGCGTCGAGCGACGGGTCGTCCCGACGGTCGACCGTGCACACGCTGCGGTGGTCGAGGCGACCGTGGCGGCCTCGCGACTCGGGGTGCCGGGGTACGAGGACGCGAGGCTCCGCGGGCGAATCGAGGACTGCGAGTCGGTCGTCGACTCGTGTGGCGGGCCGCGCACCAGAGAAGCGTGGAAGCGGTTCGAGGCGACCCTGGAGGACGCCTGACCGGTCGACCGTTCGGCGAGTCAGACCTCCGACTCGCCCGTGTCGCCGCGGTGGAGTCGCTGGACGCGCCGGTACGACTGGAACTCCCCGCGGTCGTTCAGGTCGATCTCGTAGCGGCCGAGGATGTCCTGGGTGTCGGGGACGGCCTTGCGCTCGACGACCTCGACGACCGCCAGCCAGCCGTCGTCCTCGCCGTCGTCGTCGCGCTGTCGGCCGACCTCGACGAGCGCGTCGAACGGGTGGCCGATGAGTTTGCCGGCGTTCGACCGGACCGTGTCGCGCACTTCGATGAGGCCGACCGTCCCGTCGTCGCTCTGGCTTGCTTCGGACTCGTCGTCGCCGACGTCTTCGTCGTTCTCGTCGCTCACGTCGTCCTCCGTGGTCGACGATTCGGCGGTCGATTCGTCGTCCGTCGTCGTGTCGGTTGTGTCGTCATCGATGGTCGGGTCGTCTTCGTCGTGCTGGTAACAAAAACCATCGTCCTGTGCGGGGCGGGTGCACCGCTCGCCGCCGGCGGTGAGCGCTCGACACTGGTCGGTGTCGGACATAGCTCACTCGGTGGCGCTCAGGACTCCTCGACTTCGATAGCGCGGGGTTCGATGGGGCCCACGCCCGTCTCGAGGTTCTGCATGTCCTCCAGTTCGCCAGTCTGACTGGCTTGTTCTATCATCGATATCTGTTGGGCGTAGTGGATGAACGTGTCGACGGACGCGACCACGACGCGGGCTTCGACGGTCAGGATCTCGATACCGACCACCGAGATACGGGCCCAGACGTCGATGACCATACCCTTGTCGAGGATTCGGTCGAGGACCTCCGCGAGACTCGACGCGTTCGGCGTGTTGGTTGCCATCGGGTACCGACACTCGAAGCGAGGGGTAGACCCTATTGCCTGCACAGGCCGGTCGGCCCCCCGCGGACCGGGACGGGGGACGTCGACCTTTCGTGTGCAGGCACGGGTTATTGGTAGCGGTCTGGAGAATCCCCGCGCGATAGCGGATGAGCGACAACCTTTACGCGTACGGCGTCACGCCCGACGACGGGAGCTTGGCGGTCGACGCGACGGGCGTCGACGGCTCCGAGGACGTCTCGACGGTCTCACACGGGCCGCTGGCAGCCGTCGTCTCGCCGGTCGACGACATGGACCCCGAGCGGACCGACGAGAACGTCCGGGCGCACGACGACGTCCTCAGAGCGGTGATGGTCGACGCCGAGCGGACCGTCGTCCCGATGCAGTTCGGGATGGTGTTCAAGGGCAAGCGACCGTTGAAGAACATCCTCCGAACGGGCCGACCGACGTTCTCGCGGTCGTTGAACGACATCGACGGCACCTACGAGCTCGGCGTCAAACTCGTCGCCGAGGAGGGGGCCACGGTCGACCGCGAGGCGGTCGCCGAACGGGTCGACGAGCGACTCGCGCCGGTGAGCGTCGGTACCGTCGAGAACGACCTGTTCTCGGACCGACTCGTCGTGAACAGCTCCTACCTCGTCGAGCGCGACGAACGCGAGGCGTTCGACGAGGCCATCGACGACATCGACGAGGCGTACGACGCGCTCACGCTCCAGTACACGGGACCGTGGGCACCGTACAACTTCGTCGACGTCGCCATCGAGGCGAAGTGAGATGACGTTCGTCGTCGACGACCTGCTCGTCCGGCCGTTCCTCGGACTGCTCAACGTCATCCACTCGATGGCTATCGAGGGCATGTACGACACCGACGCGCTCCGGGACGAACTGAAGGAGAACCGTCTGCTGTTCGAACTCGGGGAGCTGACCGAGACGGAGTACGAGGAGCGTCGCGCCGACATCGAGAACCGCCTGGAGGTGGCCGAACAGGCACGCGAACAGTTGAGCGGCCGCATCGAGGTGCGACAGTGAGTCCCGACGACGAGGCCGGCGGCACGAACGGCGAGTCTTCGAGCGAGGAGACCGAGACGACCCTCGCCGAGCGCGCCCGTCAGGACCTGGTCGACATCGTCACGTCGCTGGCGACCGGCGCGACCGGGGACGCCCTCGACGCGCTCGAGGACCTCGAGAGCGTCGCGACGGAGGCCGGCGAGCTGGCGGGGACCGTCGACGCGGACCGACTCCCCGACGCCGTCGACCTGAGCGAACTGCCCGAGGCCATCGACGTCGACGCCCTCGCCGGTGCCATCGTCTCCGGCGAAGCGGGCGACGCCGTCGACACGACGAAACTGCTCGACGTGCTCGAACTCGGTGACCTGTTCGACGCCGTCGACGTCCGGGAGTTCTGGCGCAACGCCAACGAGTTGGAGGCGGCCATCGAGGAGGCGCTCGGGGAGGAGGCGCTCGCGGAGTGGAAGTCGTACGTCGGCGAGTCGGTCGACGACGCGGGCGGCGACGACGCGGGCGTCGAGTGGTCGAGTCTCGCGGACGCCGCCGACTCCGAGGCGTTCCAGACGGCCATCCAGTCCCAGCTACGCGACGCCGTCGACGAGTTCCGCGAGGGCGTCCTCGACGCTCGGAGACAGCTAATCGAACGTCGCGCGGAACTCGCCGAGAAGACCGAGGGCGTCGGCCAGCCCGACTCTCGGAACCCGTCGGCGTTCTCGACGATGGCCGCCGCGCGGGCGGACATCGGCAACGCCGGGAAGTTCTCGACCGTCCCGACCGAGACGCGCTACTCGACGGCACCGAACCGCGAGCGCATCTACGGCGACCGGTTCGAGGACCCCACGGAGGACACGGAGGACAACAATGACTGACCGAACCCAACCGGACCGCGAGAGCCGCAAGCGACGCACGCCAGGACCGACCCGCGAGGGCGACAGCCTCGCGGACGTCGTGGAGCTCCTGCTCGACAAAGGAATCGTCATCAACGCCGACATCGCGGTCTCGGTCGGCGAGACCGAACTGCTCGGCGTCCACATCCGGGCCGCCATCGCCTCGTTCGAGACGGCCGCGAAGTACGGCCTGCAGTTCCCCGACGGCACCGACGCGAAACGCGTCCAGGAGGCCGCCGGCGTCGACCCACTGGAGGAAGGCGACGAGGCCGACGACGGGGCCCCCATCTCGGTCCGCAGTCCGAGTCGCGGCGGCGTGGGCGAACGACCGGCCGACGACGAGGACGACTCGGTGGCCGAGGCGGTCGAGGACGCCGTCGAGAACGTCGCCGAGGCCACGACGGGCGAGGGAGACGACGGCGGGAGCGGCGACGCCGCAGACGACGCGGCCGAGGACACGGAGGGCGAGGAGTGACGCAGATCGACATCGACGGGGAGGCGGCCGGTGACGGGCTCGTCGCGCTCGTCGTCACGGTGGTCGAACTGGTCGTCGAGGCGCTCGAACGCGAGGCCATCCGCCGGATGGAGTCTGGGTCGCTCACCGACGCCGAGATCGAACGCGTCGGCCAGCAACTCGCGTCGCTGGAGGACGAACTGGAGCGGATGAAGGAGGTCCACGGAATCGAAGGACCGGTCGACGAACTCCGCGGTGACCTCGACGGACTGGTCCGCGACGCGATGATGCAGGTGGAGCTATGACCGACTCGACGGCCGATGCCACCGAGGACGCACCCGGCGACGCGACCGACGGTGCGGATACCGAAACGACCGACGACGCGAGCGGGAGCGACACCGCCCGCTACGTCTACTGTGCCGTCGCGCTCGACGACGACTCGGACCGGACGCCCGACGTCACGGGTGTCGAGGACGAACCCGTGCGACTGGTCACAAGTGACGGGTCGCAGGCCGGTCGCGGCGTCGGCCTGCTCGTCCACGACTGCGACGGACTGTACGACTCGAACGACCCGACCGAGGTGCAGGGCTGGCTCCTGTCACACCAGGCCGTCGTCGACGCCGCCACCGAGCGATTCGGGACGCCCGTCCCGTTCCGGTTCGACACCATCGTCCAGGGTGACGACGACACCGTCCGGACGTGGTTGGCCGACCAGCACGACGGACTCAGGGCCGTCCTGGAGGAGTTCGCGGGTCGGTCGGAGTACCGTATCGAGGTGCTCGTCGACGAGGAGACGCTGGACGCGGGGCTCGCCGACACCGACCCACGCCTCCAGGAACTCGCCGACCAGCGCGACGATTCCAGCGAGGGGACGGCGTTCCTCGTCGACAAGCAGTACGACCAGCGCCTGAAGGAACTACGCCACCAGCGTCGGGCCGAGCG
The DNA here is from genome assembly GCF_023699475.1 of Halomarina rubra. Taxonomy (GTDB): domain Archaea; phylum Halobacteriota; class Halobacteria; order Halobacteriales; family Haloarculaceae; genus Halomarina; species Halomarina rubra. Next base: position 422,180 of record NZ_JALXFV010000008.1, read on the forward strand.
CACCGAGACACTCGTGTCGGACGTGTCCGCCCACGCCGACGACGTCCAGACGCTCGACGACCCGACGACGACGCTCGGGGACACTCCCGACCGGGAGGGGACCGTCCAGGCCCGGTTGACGATGCTCGCCGACGACGACGCCGTCGAGGCGGTCGGGGCGCTCCTCGACGAGGTGGCCGCCGAGGAGGGCGTCTCGGTGCGGTTCACCGGGCCGTGGCCGCCGTACTCCTTCGTCCCAGAGGTCGACGATGGAGCCGCGTAGGGACGGCGACGCCATCGTCGACCTGCTCGACGTCATCCTGCGCGACGGCGTCATCCTGCAGGCGGACGTCATCATCAGCGTCGCGGAGGTCCCGCTCGTCGGACTCCAGTTGCGGGCCGCGCTCGCGGGGATGGACACGATGACGCGCTACGGACTGCTCACCGACTGGGACGAGGAGACCCGGACGCGGGCGGTGGCGGACGAGGACGCGCCACCGACGCGCATCGAGTAGGTCGCGGCGGGCCGAAAGCGCGGACGACCGTCGGTCGTCCGTCAGACGAGGGCCGCCGAGTCAAACCATCCCGGCATCAGCTCTTTACATACCCCCTTCGCATGGCCGGTGGCGCGTACACTGGTCTCCGAGAAGCGGACACGACGGTGCGAGCCCCAACCCGCACCTTCGTCGTGTCGGTCTCCCATGTCTCATGCCGCCACTGTACCGTTTCGGCCCAGTGTACGTGTCTCTCCACACTACGACTCGATAGCTGTTGTCGGCTACACTCATCGACCCGCTCGTGAGCGTCGCCCCGGTCCCCGGAGGACCGTACTCGGTGCCCCGACCACCCATCGGGAGACGGTCTCACGACCGAGATTCGATACAGAAACGAACGCTTTTAGCCGCGCCGACGAGACGAACGGGCATGGCCATCAAACCCGCCTACGTCAAGAAGACGGCGACGACGCTGCTGGAGAAGTACGACGAAGCGTTCAGCACCGACTTCGACCACAACAAGGAGGTCGTCGTCGAACTGACCAACATCGACTCGAAGGAGGTCCGCAACCGCGTCGCAGGCTACATCACCCGTAAGAAGGGCGGCAGCGTCGAGTAAGCTCGTTTCTCGTCCGTTCGACTGGCCCGTCGAGCGACGGGTCCGGACCGTCTGGTAGCTCCTGGTCGCCAGTGACACCCAGGCACGTTCGGAGTCGTAACGCATTAGCGGGTCGCTGACTAACCGTTCAGTCAGCAACCGATGTACGTCCAACCGCCGGTCTCGACTCGGGTGGTGCGGTGAGTCTGCGAGAGCGCCTCTCGGGGCTGTTCGGAGGCCGAGAGGAGGTCGACCTGACCGACGGCGGCATCGGCTGGCCGCTGTTCTACCTCTCGTTGCCCATCGTCGTCACCAACCTCCTCCAGACGGCGTACAACCTCGCGGACACGTTCTGGCTCGGCCAGTACTCAACGACGGCGCTCGCGGCAATCACGTTCGCGTTCCCGATGGTGTTCCTGCTCATCTCGCTGGGGATGGGGGTCTCCGTCGCCGGGTCCATCCTCGTGGCCCAGAACACCGGGAAGGGCGACGAGCGCGCGGCGGAGTACGCCGCCTCCCAGACGGTGACGTTCTCCATACTCGTGAGCGTCGCCGCCGGAGCGCTCGGTTTCTTCGTCGTCGACGACCTGCTGGGCCTGCTCGGGGCCTCCGCGGAGACGCTCCCGGCCGCCGCCAGCTACATGCAGGTCATCGCGCTCGGCCTGCCGTTCATGTTCGGCTTCTTCATCTTCATCTCGCTGATGCGCGGGGCGGGCGACACCGTCACGCCGATGCTCGTCATGCTCGGGACCGTCGTCCTCAACATCCTCATCGACCCGATCCTCATCTTCGGGTTCGACGGCAACCCGCTGTTCTCCATCCTCGGTCTGGAGGGGCTGGAGGCGTCGCTGCTCTCGGCGACGGGCTACACCGGGTCGGGCATCGCGGGGGCGGCCATCGCGACCATCGTCTCGCGGGCGTTGGCGATGGTCGTCGGTCTCGCAATCATGTTCCGCGGCCGGCGGGGCATCCAGATTCACCTGCGGGACATGGGCCCGGACCTGGAGTACGCGGAACGCATCGTGAAACTCGGCGTGCCCGCGTCCATCGAAGGGACCGGGCGGGCGCTGTCGGTGAACCTCTTTCTGGTCATCGTCGCGCTGTTCCCCCAGACCGTCGTCGCTGCGTTCGGTATCGGCGTGCGCGTGTTCTCGGTCATCTTCCTGCCCGCTATCGCGGTGGGTCGGGGCGTCGAGACGATGGCCGGTCAGAACATCGGGGCGGGGAAACCGGACCGCGCGGCGAAGTCGGCGGGTATCGCCTCGGGGGCGATGTTCCTCATCCTCTCGGCGATGGGGCTGGTCGTGTTCGCGTTCCCCGAACCCATCGTGAACGCGTTCACGGGCGACCAGGAGGTCGTCGAAGTCGGTGCGGAGTTCCTGCGCTGGGTCGCGCCGTCGTTCGGCTTCATCGGCGTGCTCCGGGCGTACACCGGGGCGTTCCGCGGTGCGGGCAAGACGCTCGTCGCCGCCGTCATCTCCATCGCCACGCTCGCGGTCATCCGTCTCCCGTTCGCGTGGGTCGCCTCCCAGTACTTCCCGGAGTTCTTCCCGGTCGCTCGTCAGGGCGTCTGGGCGGCGTTCCTCGTCTCGAACGCGCTGGGGGCGCTCATCGCGTTCACCTGGTACCGGACCGGGTCGTGGCGCGACGCCGACGCGACCGCCGGGGCACGGGGCGCGCCGACCGACGACGACTGATGCGTCTCGGAGCGTCGTCGACGACGGTCCAGTCGGAGTCGGTCTGTCACTCTGCGACGGCGTGACAACGAACAGGACTGTCCGTTGGCGTCCGATTCCGCCCATATCACAACCGTTTTTGCCCGCACGTCCGGAGCCACGGCAATGTCTCACACTGTCGGTATCCTCGGTGCGACCGGGGCCGTCGGCCAGCGACTCGTACAGCTTCTCGACCCACACCCGGAGTTCGACCTCGTCGCGCTCACCGCGAGCGACGACAGCGCGGGGAAGAGCTACCGCGAGGCCGCCAAGTGGCGACTCGACTTCGCCATCCCCGACGCGGTGGCCGAGATGACCGTCCGACGGACCGACGCCGACGACATCCCCGACGACGTCGACCTGTTGTTCTCCTCGCTCCCGTCGTCGGTCGGCGAGCGCGTCGAACCCGGCCTCTGTGAAGCGGGCTACGTCGTCTCCTCGAACTCCTCGAACGACCGCACCGCCGACGACGTGCCGCTCGTCGTCCCCGAGGTGAACGCCGACCACATCGACCTCCTCGAAGTCCAGCGCGACGAACGCGGCTGGGACGGCGCGCTCGTGAAGAACCCCAACTGCTCGACCATCACGATGGTGCCGACGCTCGCGGCGCTGGACCGCGCGTTCGAACTGGACGCCGTCCGCGTCTCGACCCTCCAAGCGGTGTCGGGGGCGGGCTACGACGGCGTCTCCTCGATGGAGATCATCGACAACGCCATCCCGCACATCGGCGGGGAGGAACAGAAGATGGAGTCCGAAGCCCGCAAACTGCTCGGCGGCTTCGACGGCGCGGCGGTGTCGTGGCACGACGCCGACGTCGCCGCCTCGTGTAACCGCATCCCGACGCTCGACGGCCACCTGGAGAACGTCTGGGCGGACCTCGGCGAGGACGTCACGACCGAGGACGCGGCCGACGCCCTGCGCGAGTTCCCGAGCCTCGACCTGCCGTCCTCGCCCGACCCGCTCATCCACGTCTTCGAGGAGCCGGACCGCCCACAGCCACGGCTCGACCGGATGCGCGGCGACGGGATGGCCGTCACCGCGGGTGGGTTCCGCGAGACGTCGGGCGGGGTGCAGTACAACTGCCTCGCGCACAACACGCTCCGCGGCGCAGCGGGTGCGAGCGTCCTCAACGGCGAACTACTGGCCGACAGCGGCTACATCTAGACGAGCGTTCAGAACCCGTCGATTCGTGCCCAGAGGTGGCGGACCTCGTCGAACTGGTTGGTCCACCGAATCGTGGCCGCGGTGAGACCGAGTGCGCTCCCGAGGAAGGTGAGACCCCTGACGACGACCGTTCCGAACTCGCTCCCGAACGTCAGGACGCCGACGAGTCGCGCGTACGGCTCGCTGTGGACGAGAACCATCCCGCCGACACAGCCGACGACGGTCGACGCGGTGATGGCGGTCACCGCGAAGACGAACGCTACGACCGCTTCGATACGCATACCGACACGTTCGATTCCCGATAGAAAACGGTTCGGGTCGTCCCCGGCGACGTTCGCAGGTTCCGCCGCGACACCGCGAGTTATGTGGTCACGGCACAGGAATCGAGCATGCACAGCATCCACGTCTGCCTGTTCGTCACCGACGCCGACGCGAGCGCCGACTGGTACGTCGAGCAACTCGACTTCGAACGCTCGTGGCAGTTCTCGGCGGGCGACCAGCGCCACGTCTACGTCACCGACGAGAACGGCTTCGAACTCCAGTTGACCGAGACCGACGGGCAGGAGGAGATTCCCGTCGAAGAGCGCCTCGACCACCTCGCACTCGGCGTCGAGAGCGTCGACGCGACGTTCGAGGCCGTCGAGAACCACGGCGTCGTCGAGGAGCCGAGCGACCAACCCGAGGCCGGTGCGCGCACGGCGTTCCTCGAAGACCCCGACGGCAACGTCGTCGAACTGGTCGAACCGCTCGGCTGAGTCCGACCCGCTCCTCAGCGGCTCAGCCGGCCGAACAGCCCCGCGACCGCTCCCGCGAGCGAGCGGTCGGACTCGGCGTCGGCCTCGCCGCCGGGGCGCTCGGGCCGGTCAGTCAGCGCCTCGGCGACGAGTTCGATGGGGTGGGTCGGCATCGTCTCACCGGGGCGGTCCCCGAGTTGCGAGCGACAGGACCCGCCGGGCGCGCACACTCGGTCGGCGGGCGAGGCGGCGACCTGTCCGAACAGTCGGTCGCCGATGGCCTGCGAGAGGTCGTAGTGTTCGGCCTCGTAGCCGAAACTGCCGGCCATCCCACAACACGAGGAGTCGAGACGGTCCACGTCGTAGCCCGCCGCGAGCAGGACCGCGACGGCGTGGTGGTCGGTGTTGGTCGCCTTCTGATTGCAGTGGCCGTGGTACGCGACCGGGCCGGCGTCTTCGGCGAAGCCCGTCTCCGCGGCCAAACCCGTCTCGTCGAGGTACGCACAGACGCCGTAGGTGGCCCCCGCGACCGTCTCGACGTCCGGGCCCGCCAGCAGGTCGCGGTACTCGTCCTGGTACATGACGGCGTCGGAGGGTTCGACGAACACCACGTCCCAGCCCTCGCGGACGCGCGGAGCGAGCGTCTCGACGTTGTGCTCGGCGCGGTCGCGAGCGAGGTCGAGAAAGCCCTTCGAGTACGCCGCCCGCCCGCTCGGGCCGACGCCCTCGGGGAGCGCGACGTGACAGCCCGCCGCTTCGAGGACACGCACGGCCGCCTTCCCCGGTTCGGGGTACGAGTAGTTCGTGTAGGTGTCGGGCACCAGCAGGACGCGACGGTCGGTTTCGTGGTACGGCACCCGTGACCCGCCGCGCGACTCGAACCAGCGCGTGAGGGTGTGGCGGGTGAACGTCGGGAGTTCTCGGTCGGCGGCGATACCGACGGTGCGCTCCATCGCCGTGCGCGCGCCAGGGAGGTGGGGAGCGACGTTCGACAGCGGAGCGAGCGCACTGCCGACCCGCGACAGCGTGTCGATGTTGGCGAACAGTCGCTCGCGGACGCCCGAGCCCTCCCGTTCGTGGTACTGGTGTTTCACCTCGGCTTTCAGCTTCGCGAGGTCGACACCGGTCGGGCAGTCGCTCGCACAGCCCTTACAGCCGACACAGAGGTCGAGCACCTCCGACTGGAACCGCTCGGAGTACAGCTCGTCGGGCGGTAACTCGCCGGAGATGGCCGCCCGGAGCATGTTCGCACGGCCGCGGGTCGTCTGGACCTCCTCCTTCGAGGCGCGATACGTCGGGCACATCACGTCCGAGCGGGTCTGGCGGCAGGTGCCACAGCCGTTGCACAGTTCGACGAGGTGGGCGAACCCGCCGTCGTCGTCGAAGTCGAGGGCGGTCTGCGGTTCGAGCGACTGGTACTCGGGGCCGTACCGGAGGTGCGAGCGGTTGTCCGCACCGACGCCGCGCTCGGAGTCGGGGCCGACGTCGTCGGGGCCGTCGCGGTAGACGACGTTGCCCGGGTGGAACAGCCAGTCGGGGTCGAAGGCGGTCTTCAGCTCCTTGAACGCGGCCCAGAGGTCGGGCCCGTACATCTTCGGGGAGAACTCGGTTCGGGCCATCCCGTCGCCGTGTTCGCCCGAGAACGCGCCGTGGTACTCCAGAACCAGGTCGGTCACGTCGTCGGTGATGGAGTGGAGCGCCTCGACGCCGCCCTCGGTCTTCAGGTTGAGGATGGGCCGGATGTGGAGCGTCCCGCTGCCGGCGTGCGCGAAGTACGCCGCCGAAGTGCCGTGATTCGCGAGCACCTGCTGGAACTCCTGGACGTACGCGGCGAGGTGTTCGGGGGGCACCGTGGCGTCCTCGATGAACGGGTACGGTTTGGGGTCGCCGTCCATGCTCATCAGGAGCGGAATCGCGGCCTTCCGGAGCTTCCAGATGTCGGCCTGTGCCTCGTCGGTGTACGCCTCGACCACGTCGAAGGCGTCGCCCTCGCCGACGAACCGGGCCGTCGTCTCGGCGACGGCCGCCTCGAACGCACGGCGCTGGGGAGCGGGTCCGTCGGTCCCCTCGTCGGTCTCCTCGGTCGCCGCGTCCGCCGTGACGACCTCCGAGTCGAACTCCAGCAACAGCGCGGCCTCGGTCCCCTCGGGCACCTGTTCGACGTACTGTGCGTACCCCTCCGACGCGGCGGCGAGGCGGAACACCTCGTCGTCCATCAGTTCGACGGCGCTCACGTCGAACTCCAGGGCCTCGGGCACGGCCTGCATCGCCTCGACGAGGTCCGCGAAGCAGTACATCGCCAGCGCGCTCTCCTCGGGACGAGTCACCAGCGAGACGGTCGCCTCGACGACGACGCCGAGCGTCCCCTCCGCGCCGACGAACAGCTTCGAGAGGTTGACGACGTACTCGCCGTCCTCGTCGTCGTCGGCCTCCCGAATCACCTTGTGGAGGTTGTACCCCGACACCGAGCGCTTGAGTTTCGGGTACTTCTCGGATATCTCGGCTGCGTTGGTCTCGACCAGTTCGCGGACGGCTTCGTAGAGGTCGGCTTCGAGCGTGTCCCGCGAGACGATGTCGTCGTACTCCGCCGAGTCGAGCACCACGTCACGAGTCCGAATCAGCGACCCGTCCGAGAGCACGACCTTCAACGCCTCGGTGTAGGCGTCGGTGATGCCGTAGCGCACCGAGTGCGCGCCCGTCGAGTTGTTGCCGATACCGCCGCCGACGGTCGCCCGGTTCGAGGAGGCGGGATCCGGCGCGAACTTCAGACCGTGCGGTTCGAGGGCGGCGTCGAGGTGGTCCTGCACGACACCGGGTTGGACGGTCGCACGGCGTGCCGCTGGGTCCACGTCGAGGATGTCGTCCATGTGCCGGGAGACGTCGAGGACGACACAGCCCGGACCGACGGCCTGACCGGCCAGCGACGACCCCGCGCCCCGGGGGAGGACGGGGACGCCGTGGTCGGCGGCGACGCCGACCGCCGCCTGCACGTCGGCGGTGTCGCGCGGACAGACGACCCCCGCCGGTCTGGCCTGGTAGATACTGCCGTCGGTCGCGTACAACACCTGTGCGTACTCGTCGAACGCCACCGTTCCTTTCACGACACGGCGGAGGTCCGCCGCGAGTCGGCGGTACTCGTCCACGTCGGGTCGGTGGAGGTCGAGTGACCCCGCCGACGCGGCGGGGGTCCACACCGCGTCCAGGTCGTCGTCGACTGCCATGTTCGTCGGTGGACGCACGGCCCGATAAACTTGTGGCACGTGTTGACACCTCGCGTTCGGGCGGCCCCTCGCACGAAAGCGTCATACCATCGGCGTCCGCAGAGGGGCCAATGAGTGCGAGAGAACGGGTCGCGTTTCTCGTCGGTTCCGAACACCGCGTCGGTACGATGGAGGCGTTGCGCGGCGGGTCGGCACGCCCCTGCGAACTCGAACGCTCGCTCTCCGCCTCGCGAGCGACCGTCCAGCGCGCGCTGAGCGGCCTCGACGACCGAGGGTGGGTCGAGAAGCGCGACGGCGAGTATCGACTCACCGGGGCGGGACTGTTCGTCCTCCGTGCGTACCGGAACCTCACCGACGTCGTCGAGACGGTCGAGGAGGTCGGGTCGCCGCTGTCGCTACTCGACACCGTGACCGCCGACCTCCCGGTCGCCGCACTCCGGACGGCGACGGCGACGACGGCGACCGCGAAGACACCCCACGCACCCATCGACCGGTACACATCGCTCCTCGAACGGACCGACATCGACCGACTCTGCGGTATCTGCCCGGTGTTGAGCCCGGTTTTCAACGAGGTCCACCGCCCGCTGGTGGAGGCGGGTGTCTCCATCGACCTCGTCATCGACGAACAGACGCTCGCGGCCGCCGAGGAGGTCACCCCGGAGAACCACGCCGCCGCGATGGCGACGGACAGCTTCAGTCTCTACGTCGTCGAGGACGACCTCGACTTCGGCATCTCGCTGTTCGGCGAGCGCGCGATGGTCGCGGCCTACGACACGGAGGGCCGGTTCCGAGCCTCCCTCGACGCCGGAGAGGCCCCGCTGGTCGAGTGGGCGACGGACCTGTTCGAGGAGTACCGAGCCTCTGCGCGCGTCCTCGAAACCGCCTGACGGCGCGGAGATGTCTCACGGTGTGAGACACTCGACATTCAGTGCGTATAACAGACCCCACCACCGAGCCTCGGGTGCGTCCACATACCCCGGTCTCGCTTCGGCCCTCACTCGCTCTCGACCGGTGGGCCGTTCTCCTCTCGTTCTCGTTCGTACACCACGCAGGCCAACAGCGTCACGAGCAATCCGTAGAGGTGGACGCTCGCCAGCGTGAGCGGGCCGTCGACCGTCGCCAGGAGCGGGTCGGTCACCCCGCCGACGACGCCGGGACCGTACGTCCGGAGGCTCGCCAGTCCGACCGGGAGGTTCGTCACCGCGACGCCGAGGAGGAACAGTCGTCGCGGTCGCCCGGTCAACAGGTAACAGCACGCCACCTGCGGGAAGAACGTGTAGGCGTAGTAGATGGGGTACGACGGTAAGACCAGCAGCGTCGCGACCAGCGTGACGTAGACGGCGACGAGGCGGTCGAGACGCGTCGTCTGCCGTCGGTAGGTGACCGCCACGACCGGTGCGAGGAGGCCCGCGGCGAGGAGCGTCATCACCGCCGGGTCCAGTTCGGGAGCGACGACCGAGAGCGGGCGGAGGAGTGTCGTGTACGACGCTTCCAGGGCGACCCCGCCGGCGAACGCCGCGCTGCGTGACTGACCTAGTAACACCGTCTCGACGTACGACCGCGTCGTGCCGGGACCGAACGCGAGGAGGCCGAGAGCGAACCCGACGCCCGCAGTGGCGACGGCCCCGACGACGGCCCGCCACGCCCGCCGCCGAAGCAGCCAGACACCGACGGCGGCGGGGAACACCTTCAGGAACCCGGCGAGACCGAACGCGACGCCCGCGGCCCCGCCGCGGTCGCGGTCGAGCGCCACGACGCCCGCGCCGAACGCCGCGGCGATGTGCGTGTTGACCTGTCCGAACAGCGTTGAGGGCATCGCGTGGACGGAAGCGAGGACGTACCCACCGACGAGCACCGCGTCGAGGCGAGTGAGTGCGACCGGGGTGGTCCCGTCGGCGTCGGCGGCCGCCTCGGGGGACGTGGCCGCACCGTCGTCCCAGAGGCTCCCGTCGACGTACCGGACGACGAGCCACGCGAGGGCCGCCCCGACGAGGACGGTGCCGGCGGTGTGGAGCAGGTAGCCGGCCAACTCGCCGACCGCGAGGAAGGGGACGAACGCGAGTACCGTCACCGGGGGGTAGAGGTAGTGGAACGACTCGACAGCGGAGTAGCCGACGCCGTACAGCGGCCCGCCGTCGAGGACCGCGGCCGCGGTGGAGTGGTAGACCCGGTAGTTGTAGCCGAAGCGCCACGCCTCGCCACCGAGCGCCTTCAGCAGGGGGACGAGGCCGACGCAGATGCCGAGCAGGAGGACGGGTCGGGGGCCGGTCCGACGGTCCCAGTCGGGACTCACGGCTCCTCGAAGCGGGCGGCCGGCGGCCGCGGCCAGCGCTCGTCGTCCCGTCGCGGTCGCACCATCGTAGACTCAGGCGACCTGGTTCCGCAGGTCCTCGTAGCGACCGGTCTCGTCGACGCGTCGGACGTTCTCGGCGACGATGTCCGCGAGCCGCTCGTAGTAGCGTGGCGTGTGCCCCGAGTTGTGGGGAGTGACGATGACGTTCGAGAGACCCCACAGCGGGTGGTCCTCGGGGAGCGGTTCGGGGTCTGTCACGTCGAGGGCGGCCCCTCGAATCTCGCCAGAGCGAAGCGCGGCGACCAGCGCGTCGGTGTCGACGACCGGGCCGCGTGCGACGTTGACGAGGACGGCCTCGGGTGGGAGCGTCCGGAACGACGACTCGTCGACCAGTCCGCGGGTCTCGTCGGTGAGCGGACAGGCGAGGACGAGGTAGTCGGTTCGCGCGAGGACGTCGTCCAGTCGGTCGGGACCGACCACCTCGTCGGCCGGACCGCCCGCGTCCGGCGAACGGCGGACACCGACGGTCTCGACGTCGAACCCCTGCAGGCGCTCGACGACGCCGCGCCCGATGGCCCCGAGACCGACGACGGTGACCGTCGCCCCCGCGAGTTCGTGGGTCTGGAAGTGCCGCCACTCCCGGTTGCGCTGGCGCTCGAACGCCGTCGGGAACGACTGGACGAACGCGAGGATGGACGCGAGGGCGTGTTCGGCGACGTTCGGTCCGTGGACACCCGAGGCGGTCGTCACGGCGACGTCTCGGTCGCGCAGTTCGTCCATCGGAAGGTGGCCGTAGCCGGCGTACATCCCTGCGAACAGTCGCAGGTCGGTGGCGCGGTCCAGCAGCGACTCCGACACGTCGACACCGGTGACGACGGGCGCGTCGGCGATGGCCGCCCGTTCCTCGGCGGGCGTCCGGGCGAGTTCGACGTCGTGGTCGGGGAGTCGATCCCGGAGTGCGGCGGCGTACTCCTCGACGGGGATGCCGTGGACGCCACGGCGCAGCACGAGTAGGTCGGTCATACTCGCCGTTCGGCCGGGGGGTGTATGTCGATACCGGCGACTGCCTCGCTCGGGGGAAAGCCACGCCGCTTAAGTCCTCACGCACGCCGACAGGTGATATGCAACACGTGGACGTGGCCATCGTCGGCGGTGGCCCTGCCGGAACCTCCGCGGCCCACGCAGCGGCGACGGCGGGTGCGGAGACGGTGGTCGTCGAGAAGGGCGTCCCCCGCGCGGACCGCGAGGAACTCGGTCCCGACTCGACGGACGCGGCGGGCATCCTCGACTACTGGGTCGACATGATGGACTTCGACGAGGACATCCCCGAGTGGGTGAAGGCGCGCGAACTCCACGCCGCGGAGTTCCTCGGCCCGAACGAGTCGGTGACCATCACCTCGACCGGTCAGTCGTCCTCCTACCCCAACTTCGGGTTCACGATGCACCGCTCGAAGTTCGACGACTGGCTTCGCCAGCGCTGTGAGGACGCGGGCGCGGAGTACCGCGTCGGCAACGGTGTCCGCGAGGTCCAGACGGACTTCTCCGGGCCGACCCACACGCTCGTACTCCGGGACGGCACCGAACTCCGGACCGACCACCTCATCCTCGCCGACGGCCCCCAGCGCACCGTCACGAGTCGGGTGCTCGACCCGCTGCTCCCCCACGGGACCGTCGAGAAACTCGCCTCACCGAAGGCGAACCACATCGCCTACCAGGAGTACCGCGAGTTCCCGGCCGAGGCGTTCGAGGAGGACCGCATCAAGTTCTGGTGGGGCGTCATGCCCGGTCACACCGCCTACCCGTGGGTGTTCCCGAACGACGGCACCGTCGCCCGCGTCGGCCTGACGATGCCCATCGGGATGGACCTCTCGACGGTCCCGAACCGCGAGCGGTACCGACTGCTCCGCGCCGAGGACGAGCGCATCCCGCAGGGGAAGGTGTACCTCGAACGTCTGTTCGAGATGGCCTACCCCGAGTACGACCTCTCGGACTTCCCGCTGGTCACCGACCGCGGGAAGCAGAACGGCACGGAGACCTACCCCATCTCCTCGACGATGCCCATCGACTCGCCGACCGTCGCCAACGTCGCCGTCGTCGGCGGCGCGATGGGCGCGACCAGCGCGTTCCACGAGGGCGGCGACCACGTCGCCGTCCGAACGGGAGCCATCGCGGGACGGCTCGCGGCCAACGACACGATGCGGGCGTACAACAGCGAGTGGAAACACGCCATCGGCGAGGAGGTCGTCCGCAACCTCGCATTCGCCGAACTCGCCCGTGGCCTCGGCCCGGACGACTGGGACCGCGAGTTCGCCGCCGCCCGTGGCATCGTCGAGCGAGGGAACGCGTTCGACCTCAAGAGTTCGGTGCGAGCGGGCGTCTCGGGGCTGAGCCTGTTCGGCCGGTACTACCGTCACCGACGGCGGTTCGGAAAGGGGTACGTCCAGATCACCGAAGACGAGTACGCCGTCTGAGCCGACGAGTCGCGACCCCGACGTAGACAGGCTTTTCCGCCCGCTTCGACAACGCAGAGTGCGTGCCTTTAGTCCTCGCCCCGAGACCCGCCTCGCGGGACCGTGACGGAGCGACGAACCCGGGCACGCGACACGGGTCGCGACCGACCGCGCGTCTCGCCGGCGTCATCGGCCGCTGTTCGAGGGTTCGTCGAACCCTCGCGACTGGTCGCACGTCACGCACCACTACTGATGGGGTTTCTTCGGAAACCTCGCGTCTCGCCGGTCTCACCGGCGCGACGTCCGGTCGCGCGTAGCGCGACCCGCCCGGCACGAGGGTTTCCCGACCGACGCGGCACGCCGCCCCGGGATGAGGTCGGACGTTAGTGTTCCGGGCGACACTCCTCACACGACCAGCGACGCCACCGCCGACCCGTACGGCCGAGTCTCGGCTCCGTGCGTCCGTCGCTCGACTCGGTGGTCGGACGAGTCTCGACCTCTGATGAGGGACAGAAGTGCTATGTCGGTGGTCGAGGTAGCTGTACCATGCTACCATCTGACACGAGCGCACCACTCGACGACGTCGAGTTCCTCGCCCGGTCGGACCACCGGGTCACGGCGCTCGTCGCGCTCGCCGACCGACCCCGTAGCCGGCGAGCGCTCAAGGCGCTGACCGAGGGGTCGAACTCGACGGTGCGGCGAACGCTTCGCGAGTTCGAGGCCCGACAGTGGATCACCCGGACGGACGGACACTACGAGGCGACGGCGCTGGGGGTGTTCGTCGCGGAGGGGATGCGAGAGCTCATCGAACGGGTCGCGACCGAGCGGCGACTTCGAACCGTCTGGGAGTGGCTCCCGCCCGAGGAGAGCGGGTTCACCGTCGAGATGGGTCGAGAGGCGGTCGTCACCGACGCGACGGTCGACAACCCCTACGGACCCGTCAACCGGTTCGAGACGCTGCTTCGGGGAACCGACCGGTTCCGGTTCGTCGGCCACGAGGTCGCCCTGCTCGAACCGTGTCGGGACGCGCTCGCGGCGGGCATCGTCGACGGGATGGACACCGATATCGTCGACCCACCCGACGCCGCGGACTACGTCCTCGCGAGGTACGGCGACCACTGTTCGGGCCCGCTGGAGAGCGGCAACCTTCGGGTCTGGGTCCACGACGGCCTCCCGGGCTACGGTGTCGCCCTGTTCGACGACCGTGTCGCGGTCAGCGGCCACGACCCCACCAACGGGACGGTCCAGGTGCTCCTCGACACCGCCGCGGTCGAGGCGTACGAGTGGGCCGAGTCGACGTTCGAATCGTACAGAACGGAGGCTCGACCGCTCGCGAGCGGACTTCCCACAGGGTGACCGCCCGACCGCCGCGGACTCCCGAGCGCCACGTCGACGCAGCAGGGCGTGACCGTCGGGCGTGACCTGCTCGACCGTCAGTCGTCGACGGAACCTCACGCGTCGACTACATCTACCCCTCCCCCGTAGCCTCGCTCGCTGTCCACGGGTGAATCCGATGCAAGAGACGAAAGAGGACCTGACAGTCGTGATGGAGACTCCCGAGACGACCGTCCGCCACGAGACGGGGTTCGGTTCGGCGGCCGACTACGGCGAACTGGCCGCAGAGCACCTGCGACTCGGTGCGGGAACGGACCTGACGCCCCTGCTGGAGGGGCTGGAGGACGACACCTGCCAGTGCCCTCACTGGGGGTACGTCGTCGAGGGTGAGATCAACGTCCGCTACTCCGACGGCTCAGAGGAGGTCGACGGGGCCGGTGACCTGTTCTACTGGCCTCCGGGGCACACGCTCTGGGTCGACGAGGACACGGAGTTCGTCCTGTTCAGTCCACAGGAGGACCACGCAGCCGTGTTCGAACACATCGCGGCGAAGATAGAGGAGTGACTGCCACGCCGTCGGTCGGCAGACGACATCGACCCGGACGAGCACCACCGACCGGTCGTGGCCGCATCCGACGTGGTCGCACCACCGGTCGAAGCGCACCGCTCATTACGCCCCCGCTCCCACCTCCGACCGTGCGCCACCAGACCTACGGGAAGCTCGCGGTCCTCGCGTTCGGGCTGATACTGGTGAGCTTCGTCATCCTCGGGACGACCCGTGGGTTCGTCGGGTTCCGGACCGCCCGCCTGCTCGCCGCACCGACGACGTTCGTCGCGGCCGGCCTCGTCATCTTCCTGTTCGTCCGTGGCGTGCTCGCCTGGACCGGTCTGGCAGCGCTCGAGTAAACCCCCTCCTAACGGGAGCGACGGCCCGTGACCCGAGCATCAAAACTCCGTTTGAGCCTTCAGAAGACGTTTAGTTACGTGAACGGTAGGAGCGAGTAATGAGCCTGCTGCCGCTCCGTGGGGAGTCCACCGCCGAACCGGACGAGCCACGGGTGGTCGGTCTGGCCGGCGAGGACGCCGACGAGACGTTCGAGGTGCTCTCCTCCTCGACGACCCGCGAGGTGTTGGCCGCGCTGTACGAACAGCCGTTGACGCCCTCGGAGGTCCGCGACTCGGTCGGCACGTCACTCCAGAACGTCCACTACCACCTCGACAAACTCGAAGAGGCCGCCCTCATCGAACCGGCCGGCGTCGGCTACTCCGAGAAGGGCACGGAGATGACCGTCTACGCGCCGACGAGCGAGGCCGTCGTCCTGTTCGCCGGTCGGCGCGACGACCGCTCGCGCCTCCGGTCGATGCTGTCGCGACTGTTCGGGGTCGTCCTGGCTCTCGGCGTCGGGACGGCCACGCTCCGCTGGTTCGTCGAGAGCCAGACGGGCCGGTCGGTGACCGAGCAGGCGGAGTCGGGCGGCGGCGGTGACCGGGAGTTCGCGAGCAGCAGCGGTGCGGACGGCGCGGCCGGCGGCGGGGCGGCCACGGGCGACGGCGCGGACACGGGCGGCGACGCCGTGACGACGGCCGACGGGGGCGGTGGCGGCGACGTCTCCATCGCGTCCGGCGGCGACGGCGCGGCGACCGACGGCGTCGAACAGGCGACGGAGGCCGCGCCCGCGGCGACCGAGTCACCCACGTCGCTCGACGGTGCCGGTCAGGCGACCGAGGCCGCGACGCAAACGCCGGCCGACGTCGCCCGACCGGCCGCGGACACCGGTGCGACCGGTGCCGAGAGCATCCCCCAGCAGGTCGCCGACGCGCTCGTCGCCGAACCGGCGCTCGCGTTCTTACTGGGTGGGCTGTTCGTCCTCTGTGTCGTCGGCGTGGTCTGGTACACGACGCGCTGAGGCCCCGCGGAACGACCCGGCACCGGCTGTCACGGCTTGGAAACGGTTTTTCCTCCGACCCCCGAACCCCGAGCATGGACACACGCGAAATCGCGACGCTCGGTCCCGACGAGCGCCGCGCGCTGTTCGAGCGGGACGCGGGCGTCGGCGACGCGGCCGACACCGCCCGCGACGTCGTCGAGCGGGTTCGCACCGAAGGAGACGTCGCGCTGCGACAGTACGCCAGCGAGTTCGACGACGTGGAGGTCGGCAACATCGACGTGACCGACGCCGCCACGGAGGCCTACGAGAACCTCGACGACGAACTTCGCGAGCACGTCGAGACGGCGGCGAGGAACGTCCGGGAGTTCCACGAGGCGCAGTTGCCCGAGGACTGGCGCGAGGAGTTCTCGCCGGGCCGAGTGCTGGGTCGTCGGTTCCGTCCAATCGAGCGCGTCGGCGCGTACGTCCCAGGGGGTGCGGCCGCCTACCCCTCCAGCGCGCTGATGACCGTCCTCCCCGCGAAGGTCGCGGGGGTCCCCCACGTCGCCGTGTGTACGCCACCCGCCGAGGAGTTGAACCCGGCCACGCTCGCGGCGCTGCACGTCGCCGGAGCCGACGCCATCTACCAGGTCGGCGGCGCACAGGCCGTCGCCGCGCTGGCCTACGGGACCGAGACGGTGTCGGCCGTCGAGAAGATCGTCGGGCCGGGCAACCGGTTCGTGACGGCGGCGAAAGCCGAGGTCCGCGGCGACGTCGCCATCGACTTCCTCGCCGGGCCGTCGGAGGTCGCCGTCCTCGCGGATTCGAGCGCGGACCCCGACCTCGTCGCCGCCGAACTCGTCGCGCAGGCGGAACACGACCCCAACGCCTCGGTCGTCGCCGCGACCGACGACCCCGACCTCGCCGACGCCGTCTGCGAGGCGTGTGAGCGACAGGCCGGCGAGCGCGAGCGCGAGGCCACCATCCGCGAGGCGCTGGCGAGCGACGCCAGCGGCGTCTTCTGCGGCCGGTCGATGCCCGAAGCCGTGCTGTTCATCGAGGAGTACGCCGCCGAGCACCTCGCCATCCACGCCGAGGACGACGAGGCCCTGCTGGAGCGCATCACGAACGCCGGGAGCGTCTTCCTCGGCCCCGACACGCCCGTCGCGGCCGGCGACTACGCCAGTGGGACGAACCACGTCCTGCCGACCGGCGGTGGCGCGCGCGTGACCGGCGGTCTCTCGGTGGAGACGTTCGTGCGCTCGACGACCGTCCAGCGACTCTCACACGAGGCGCTCGCGGACCTGCGCGAGACGGTGACGGGACTCGCCCGTGCGGAGGGGTTGGAGGCGCACGCCGCGAGCGTCGAGGAGCGTTTCGAGGAGTAGTCGGGGACGGAGCGACGCTCACAACCGCCGTTCGTAGACGCTACCCCACTCCTCGTACCCCTGCTCCTCGTAGAACAGGCGGGCGATGTCGCGGTCCGCGCCGGTCGCGAGCGCCACCGACTCGCAGTCGTGGTCACGGCCCCACGACTCGACGTGGTCGAGCAGTCGTCGACCCAACCCCTCGCCGCGGCGGGACTCGGTCACGACGAGGTCGTGGACCCAGACGTGGCGTTCGTGGTGCATCACGCGCTGGACGGAGACGCCCGTCAGCGCGACGGGTCGTCCGTCGTCGACGAGCGCGAACAGGCGGTAGTCGTCGTCGGTGAAGAACTCCCGGAACCGCTCGGCGTCGAGCGACGGGAACAGTTCCTGCATGACCGAGAGTGCACCGTCGCGCTCCTCGGTCGAGGCGAGTTCGGTGAGACGGGGCATACCGTCCGCTCGCACGGCGGGAGTATCAGTTCGGGTGGTCTCCTGAATCCCCGACCGTCTCGTCTTCGTGCGAACTCGTGGAGGGCCACATCACGCCGCGACGTGCCGCGACGGCCCCGCGAAACCGTTATGCTGGGGTCTTGCTATCGGTACGGTCGAGGAACCTCCGTGAGAGCTACAGCAGCTATCGAGGTCGACAGACCGAGCGAGGACGTCTGGGCGTACGTCGCGAACGTCGAGAACATGGACGAGTGGGTCGTCGGGTCGAGCGACACCCGTCGCGTCGGCGACGAGGTGGGCGTCGGTGCTCGCTACGAGGGCCAGTACAGCTACGGCGGACGCACGTCGCCGATGGTGTACGAGGTGACCGACTACGACCCCGAACGCCGCTACGGCGTCCGCTCGGTCGAGGGGCCGTTCCCGTTCGAGGGCGAGTTGACGCTCGCCGAGACGCCGACGGGAACCCGCGTGACGAACACCATCGACGCGGGGTCAGACGGCCGGACGACGACGGTGCTGTTCACGCTGTTCGGTCCACTGATGCGCCGGATGATGGCACGCCGCCTCCGCGCGGAACTGGAGACGCTCCGCGACCGACTGGAAGCGGACCCGGTTCCGGCGTGAACCCGTCGACTGCGAGGAGACACGAACCGGCGTCAGGCTTACCATCCTCCGCCCGATATCTCTGCGTATGAGTAGCACGTCCGCCGACGGCCAGAGCGTCGTGGTGACCCAGTCGGCCGCCGACAAGGCGCTCGACCTGCTGTCGGGCGAGGGCCTGGACACCGACGTCGCCGGCCTTCGCCTGTTCGTCCAGCAGGGGGGCTGTGCCGGCCTCTCCTACGGGATGCGCTTCGACAACGAACCCGAGGACGGCGACACCGTCTCCGAACACCACGGGCTGCGCGTCTTCGTCGATTCGGCCAGCGAACGCTACGTCCACGGCTCGACGCTCGACTTCGAGGACGGCCTGCAGGGTGCGGGGTTCCACGTCGAGAACCCCAACGCCGAGAGCGAGTGTGGCTGTGGCGAGTCGTTCCGAACCTGATACGCCAACGACGTTTTCTCCCCCGCCGTCGTCCGGTGGGGTATGTACGACCGAATCCTGCTCGCGCTCGACGACAGCGACTGCGCGGCCACCGCGCGCGACGTGGCGCTCGACCTCGCCGAGCGCGACGGGGCGACGCTCCACGCGGTGAGCGTCGTGGAGGTCTACCACCTCTCGACGGTCGAGGAGCGCACGGCGCGCGAACGGGCGACCGACGAGCGACTCGCCACGCTCGCAGACCGCGCGGCCGAGGCCGGCGTCGACTGCGAGACCGAGCGCCGCGCCGGGT
Source organism: Halomarina rubra (assembly GCF_023699475.1). Taxonomy (GTDB): domain Archaea; phylum Halobacteriota; class Halobacteria; order Halobacteriales; family Haloarculaceae; genus Halomarina; species Halomarina rubra. The sequence continues at coordinate 441,188 of NZ_JALXFV010000008.1, forward strand.
TCGCGGAGGAGGAACTGCTCGGTGCCCTCGCCGAGACGGATGCCGACCTGGTCGTGATGGGAACCCACGGGCGCAGCGGCGTCCAGCAGTTCATCCTCGGGAGCGTGGCCGCGCGGGTCTCTCGGCGGTCGTCCGTCCCCGTACTCACGACTCCCGCCGACGGTGAGTGGGCGGTCGAGACCGTGGTTCTCCCGGACGACGGTAGCGAGCACGCAGCCGTCGCGACCGACCACGCCCTCGCGCTGGCGACGACGTACGGCGCGAGACTCCACGTGCTCAGCGTCGTCGACGACGGGTCGCTCGGCTACGACGTCCGTTCGACCCTCGTCGTCGAGGAACTGGAACGGGAGGCGACGGCGACCGTCGACGCGACCGTCGAGGAGGCCGAGGCGGCGGGCGTCGAGGCGACCGGTTCCGTCGCCGAGGACCGCCCCCACCGCGCCATCCTCGACGCTGTCGACGCACACGACGCCGACCTGGTCGTCATGGGAACCCACGGCCGGTCGGGCGTCAGTCGCATCGTCCTCGGCAGCGTCGCCGAGAAGGTCGTCCGCGCCTCGCCGGTGCCCGTGTTGACCGTCCCGCTCGAAGACCGACCGTAGGCTTACCTCACCCCCGGACGTAGCCGTCCGACAGATGACCACGCCGTCTTCCGTCCTGCTCGAAGAACTCACCTGGCCCGAGGTCGAGGCCGCACTCGACGCCGGGACGCGAACCGTCGTCGTCGCCGTCGGGGCCATCGAACAGCACGGGCCACACCTGCCGCTCGTGATGGACACGCTCGCCGGCGACGAACTCGCCCGCCGCATCGCCGAGCGTCTGGGTGACGCGCTCGCCGCGCCGACCATCCGACCGGGCTGTTCGGGTCACCACATGGACTTCCCCGGCACCCTCACCGTCCCGCCCGAGGTCCTGATGGACACGATTCGGGCCTACTGCCGGTCGCTCGACGAACACGGGTTCGAGCACGTCGTCCTCGTCCCGACCCACGGCGGGAACTTCGCGCCGGTCAACACCGTCGCCCCGGAGGTGGCCCGCGAACTCGACGCGAACGTCGTCGCGCTCGCGGACCTGGACGAGTTGATGAGCCTCCAGAACGAGGGGTTGCGCGAGGCCGGTGTCGACTACGAGGAACCGGTCATCCACGCCGGGGCCGTCGAGACGGCCGTCGTCCTCGCCGTCGCTGAGGGGCTGGTCCGGACCGACGAACTCGCGGTCGGCCACGAGGGTGACCTCTCGGTCTCGCGACTGCTCAGCGAGGGGTTCCGGGCCATCACCGAGACCGGCGTGCTGGGCGACCCGCGGGAGGCCACCGCGGACGCGGGCGAGGCGATTCTGGAGCGGGTGACGGCCGCGTACGTCGAACGCATCGAGGCCGAACGCGACGCGGTCTGACCGCGAGGCCGTCGGCTGTCGGTGGGACTGTCGTCACCGAGAACGTCGACACCGGGAGCGGTCGAGCGCCGGGCTTACTCGTCGAGTTGGAACGCGACCTCGACCTCGACCTGGTACTCCCGACCCTCGACGGACGCGACCTCGACGCCCATCTCGACGACCTCTACCCAGTGGACGTTGTTCAGCGTCTCCTCGGCGCGGTCGACGGCGTTGTCGACGGCCGCGTCGAAGCTCTCGTCGCTGGACCCGATGAGCGTGATCTTCTTGTAGACCATGGCGGCCCACGCTACTCGTGGACACGCATTAAAGCTACGCGCCGCGGAACGACCCGCCGCGGGTCCGCCCCCGCGCTCTGACGTGGTCTGCTACCCGTGGATGCCGAACCGCTGGCCGATGGCGGTGGCCACGTCGTTGAGGTGGGCGGTGCCCCAGATGCCGACGATGACCGCGCCGCAGGTGTCGAACACCAGGTCGAGCATCGTATCGGAGAGGCCGTACTGCGTGAGCACCGACCCCATCCCGACGAGCGCCGCCACCTCGCCGATGGTGAACTCGATGACCTCCCACAACACCCCGAACGCGAGGACGAACAGGACGATGTAGACGAACATGAACCGGTCGGGGAAGTGGACACCGTCGGCGTACTCGTCGAGCGCGCGGGCGGTGGCGTAGCCGACGCCCGCGACGACCGACGCCGACAGGCCGTGAGTGAGGTGGTCCCACCAGCCGCCCGAGGAGTAGAGCGTCCCGTAGGCGCGCTCGGGCGGGACCGACCCCACGAGGTTCACGACCTCGGCGGGCAGCGGCACCGTCCCGAGCGCGTGGAGGAAGACGGCCGTGGTTATCCACAGCGTCAACCCGAGGTCCATCGGGATGCCGTAGTCGCGCTGGAGGATCGGCGGGAGCTGGGCGACGAGCAGAGCGATGCCGCAGTTGACGATGACGCCCGTCTGGCCGGTCCAGAGACCGACGCCGAACATGACGACGAGACCGACCTCCATCAGCCAAACGAGCGCGTGCTGGACGCGCTCGGAGAGGCCGACCCGGTCGCGGACGTTCACAGCCGTCCCCTCCGGGCGTCGTGGTCGAGCGTGCGGGGAGGCGCGAGCGGCCTCACAGGTCGACCTCCAGTCGCTCGCGCCCGCGGGCGAACCGACGGAAGTACAACTCGAAGACGACGCCCGCGCCGACCCCGGCGACCGTCGAAGCGACGAACTCCAGCATCAGGGCGCGTTCGTCGACGACGAACCCCGTATCGAGGTAGATGTCCGCCAGCCAGCGGACGACCGCCCAGATACCGGCGGCCGCCATCGTCGTCACGACGACGAAGAAGACGGCGAAGCTGTAGCTCATCTCGACGGCGGTGAACACGTCGAGTTCGACGGCGACGAGCAGCGCGACGGCGGCGACCGCGACGTACGTCGTCACGTCGCTGACCGCGCCGTCGCCGACCGAGCGCGCGACGAGGGGGAGCGTCGCCAGTCCCAGCACCTCCCAGGGCGGCATCGCCCGTACCGAACGGCGTGCGAGCGCCGGGAACGCTCCGACGACGGCGACCCCGAACGCGAACAGCGCCCACAGTCGCTGTCCGACGGCGACGTTCCCGACGGCGACGGCGACGGCCCCGACGACCAGCATCCACGCGAGCGCGGCGTTGGTCCCCGCGTCGCGGAGCATCCGACTGACCTCCGACTGGTCCATACGGAGAGTTGGCGCGAGACCGTACAAAAAGCTACGCCGCGAGGTAGACGCCGAGGTACGCGAACACGGCGACCGTGACCGCCGCTAGCGCGGTGAGTGCCATCGCGAGCGGTCGGTGGCGCTCGCGCGACCGTAGCCGGTCGAGCGCGCCGACGAGGACGCCGATGGCCGCGCCGAGACCGAGCACCGTGAACACGAACGGGTACGACAGCGACAGCGTCGGGTCCGGGACGGCGAGCGCAACCCCGCCCGTCGGCAGGCCGAGCGCCACCGTCGGGTGGAGGTAGTCGCTCAGTCGCTGGTCGGTGAGGTGGAGGTAGACGACCGCCGCGAGCCAGAACGTCGCGAGTTCGACTAGCATCGCGCCGAGCAGGTGGAGCACCGGGTCGCCACTGAGCGGGACCCGTTCGACGAGGAGCGTCGTCTCGAACGGGTAGAGCAGTCGCGGTGGCTCGCCCGTGAACAGGTCGCCGAACGGGTGGCTCGCCAGGCCGACGAGCGCGGTCGGCAACACCGCCAGCGGCGGCACGCCGCGTCGGGCCGCGACCGTCGTGATGGCCAGTCCGCCGAGGACGAACGCGCCGACGACCAGACCGCCGAGGAAGCCGCTGGCGGCGAACGACGCGACGACGAGCGCACCCAGCAGCGTCCCGCCGAGGAGACCGGATGGCCCGCCGCGCGCCCAGGCGGCGAACGCGGGGGCGGCGACGACGGCGACGACCAGCGAGTGGGTCGCGGCGCGGTGGACGACGGTGCTCGCACTCCAGAACCCCTCGGCGAGCGCGAGCGGACCGCCGTCGGCCCAGAGCAGGCCGACCGGCGCGTACAGCATGTCGACGTCCGGGAGCGTCGCGAACGCTCCCGCGAGGACGCCGAGAGCGAGTGCGCGCCGGTCCGTCGTGTACCGCGCGGCGACGGCGGCGACGAGCGCGAACGCCAGCAACCCGTGGCCGATGAACACGCTAGCGGTACTCCGTCAGCGCGCAAAAACAGTGCGGTGAGCGCGCTAGCAGTGCGCACTCGGGGTCGTCACGGGTCGGCGTGAATCGCCCTGGGTCACCGTGCGTCGTCGCGGGTCGTCGCCCGCCGCTACGACGGGAGGCCTTCGCTCGCCTCGGGGTGGAGCACTTCGTAGTCGCCGTCGTCCCCGACGCTCATCACCGCCCAGTCGTAGTCGGGCGCGAGTCCGAGCAACTCGTCGCGGACCTCGGGAGCACGGTCGGTGTCGGCGACGAAACAGCGCAGGTCGACGTCGTCGGGTACCGTACCGGGCCCCTCCGTCGTGACATAGACGATACGCCACTTTCGCTCGGCCCGGAGCTCGTTGCCAACGGCCTCTACCTCGTAGCCGAGGCCGCTGAAGATGGCGCGCGCTTCGTCTATCAAGGGTGTGCTAAGGACCCCCATTCGTCCGGAGGTTGTGTGCGGCTCTACATAACCTTTGCCACGGCGTGACACGAAAGGCAACAATTGCGGAGCGTTCGGCGGTGCCGGGTGTCGGGCGGAGATAGGCTCAGGCGTCCGAACGCGGGCTGGAAGGGCTCGAGAGGCGGGCTATTCGTGGGCGGCGTCCCACTCCTCTGCCTTGTGGAGGTTCGCACATCGGTTGCACTGGATGCGACCCATCGAGTCGACGGCGGTGTCGAGCGTCTCGCAGTTCGAGCAGGCGAACCCCCAGCGGCGCTCGCGGTCGTCGGTGACGTAGACGACGAAGAAGGGACCTTTCGAACCGCGTTCGGCCTCGTCGCGGGCGACGTACAGCGTCCGTCCCTCGTGGGTGCGGGCGTCCAGGCTCATACGTGCGACTGGTCGCACGCCGGTAAATGCTCCGCGGTCGATGCGTTCTTGCGAGCGCGGGTCGTCGCCCGGGGTGTGTCTCCCCGGCTACTCCACTACTCCGACATCGAGGGGGTGTACGACGACCCCGACCGTCTCGCCCGGCTCGCCGGCTGTCTCGACGCCCACCGCGACGACGCGACGCTCGTCGTCGGGACGGGCGACAACACCGCCCCGGGCGTCCTCTCGCTGGTCTCGGAGGGCCGACAGGCGCTCGCCTTCTTCGAGCGCGTCCGGCCCGACGCCGACACGCTCGGCAACCACGACTTCGACTACGGTCTCGACGCGACGCGCCACCTCGTGCGCGAGTCCCCCCAGCAGTGGGTGAGCGCGAACGTCCGGACCGCCGACGACGAGGTGTTCGGCGCGGACGCGGGCGTCGTCCCCTCGACCGTGCTGGAGGCGGGCGACGCTCGCGTCGGACTGGTCGGCGTCACCGACCCCGCGACGAAGGAGATGAGCCCGCGAGCGAACGGGTTGCAGTTCACCGACCCCGTCGAGGCCGTCGGTCGCGAGGTCGGTCGCCTCCGGCGAACGGGTGTCGACCACCTCGTCGTCTGCTCGCACCTCGGCGCGCTCGACGACGAACTCGCCCGGGCGTACGACCTCGACGCCGTCCTCGGCGGCCACGTCCACCAGCCACGCGTCGAGACGGTCGCGGGTACGGTCTGCACCCGTCCCGGCTCGAACGGGCACCGCGTCCTCGACGTGGACCTCGACGACGGGTCGGTCACCGTCCACGACACTACCGACGCCGCCCCCGACGCCGACCTCCGAGCGGCGTTCGCCGACCTCCGCGCCGACACCGGGTTGACCGACGTCGTCGGTCACGTCGAGCGGCCCATCGAACGCCGGCGCGACCTCCGGACGAGCGGTGAGTGTCGCGTGGGGAACTTCGTCGCCGACGCCTACCGCTGGGCGGCGGACGCCGACCTCGCGCTCCACAACTCCGGCGGGCTTCGCGACGGCCCCGCGCTCGCCGGCGACGTCACGGCCGCCGACCTCGTGAGCATCGTTCCGTTCGACGAACCCGTCTCCGTGGCCCGTCTCGACGGTGCGGAGCTGTACGACCTGTTCGGCGACGCCTACCGCGCGCCACACGGCGAGTGGCGCTGGGACGCCCACGTCAGCGGTGCGACCGTCGAGTACGACACCACGGCCGACACGGTCCGGGACCTCCGGGTCGGTGGCGACCCCGTCGACCGCGACCGCACCTACGAACTGGCGACCAACGACTACCTGCTGTCGACGGCCCACGAGTTCCCGACGCTCACGCCGGCCCACCGCGACCGGTCGCTCCGGGTCCAGTACGAGGTGCTCGTGGAGTACGCGAGCGAACACGGTATCGCACCGGAACTCGACGGCAGGGTCGACCTCGGACGGAAAGGTTGAGAACCGTCGAACCGGAACCGTGTGTAATGACGCAGGTCGTCGTCCCGGTCCGGTACCCGCTGTCGGACAACTCGCGCGAGACGCTCGAGGAGGCAGCGCGCATCGCCGACGAGCGTGAGGGGTCACTGCTCGTCCTCCACGTCAACCTCTATCAGAACTCCGATGGCGTCTCCCGGCGCGAACTCAAGCAGGCCGCCGAGCGAGTCATCGGCCGGCGCGACCACGTGCGCTACATCGTCCGCTCGGGCTTTCTCGTCGAGGAGACCATCCTCGACGAGGTGGCCGCAGAGCAGGCAGACGTCGTCGTCATCGGCCGCAAGCAGGTGAGTCGTTGGCGACGGATGGTCCGGCGACTCACCGACGACCCCGACATCGAACGGTTCCTCCGCGAGAAGGTCGACGCCGAGGTCGTCACCGTCGGCTGAGGACGCCTCGACGCTCTCCGACGGCCACCGACCGCCCACCGACGACCGTTCTGCGACCGACGCCTCACTCCTCCTGTCCGTTCCGTCCGTCACCGTCCGGTCGCGAGTCGCTCGGCGGTGTGGCCCCGTCCGCCGCGTCGTCGGCCGAGGCCCGTCGCTCACCGTCCCGGACCGCGACGGGGAGTTCCCCGGACGTGTCGTCGAAGTAGAGGTGGGCGTGCGGGTACGCTATCTCGACGGCCACGTCGTCGAGTCGCTCCCAGATGCGCTCCTGGACGCGCGAGCGGACCGTCAGCAGTTTGTACGGCTCTCGGACCCAGTAGCGAAGCCGCAGGTTGACGCCGTGGTCGGCGAAGCTCTCGATGTAGCAGGTGGGCGCGGCGGGGTAGCGAGCGCTCCCGATACGGATGTCGGGGCCGCCTTCGAGCACCCGGTCGACGCCGCGGGCGGCGTCCTCGACGAGGTCCCGGGCCTCGCTCAGGTCGCCCTCGTAGGTGACCAGCACGTCGAGGGTGAGTCGCGCCCGCGAGTCCTCCGCCGAGTAGTTGATGACGTCGCGTTCGCGCATCGTCCCGTTCGGGACGACGAGGAAGGTGTTGTTCAGCGTGAAAATCTTCGTGTAGCGGAGCGTGATGTCCTCGACGAACCCGCGCTGGGGCGGGTCCTGGCCGACGAGTTCGATCATGTCGCCGACCTCGTAGGGCTGGTCGGCGAGGACGAACACGCCCTGGATGTAGCTCCCGACGATGGGCGCGAGGACGATACCGATGACGGCGGAGAACACCGTCAGCGAGATGGTGATGTCCCCCAGCGACACCTCGTAGATACCGAGGATGGTGAGGAACCCGAGCGCGTACACCGCCCCGCGCATCATCCGGAGGACGGTCCGGGTGACGCTCGGCCGTCTGAACCGTCGGGCGACGCGTCGCCCGAACGTCTGGGTCAGGAACCGCGCGCCGTACCACGCGAGGAAGACGACCAGCAGCGTGAGGACGAGTTGGGCCGCCCAATCGGGGATGTTGAACAGTTCGACGAGCTGGTTGGTGACCTCCCGACTGACGTCGGAGCCGTTGGGGGCGTCCGTGGTCTGTGTCGAGTCACCGCCACCTGCTCCCGTCTCGTTCGAAGAGTTGTTCGGTGTGTCCTGGACGCTCGCTGCAGTGGTCACTGGAGTCCCCTCCTCGGTCGTGTCGTCGGTGGGACCGCCTGACCGCGCATACCCGTCGCTCTCCCGACGAGGGAAAAAGGGTTGCGACCCGCCCGCGAAGCTAAGCCCCTGGCTGTCGGCTGTTCCACCATGTTCGGTCTGCGCGAGCGCCCGACGTTCGACGTGACGCCTCCCGACTTCCCCGGCGAGGCGCTCGTCTGTGGCTTCTCGGAGTACGGTCTCGCCGGTTTGACCGCCGCGAACTACCTGGTCGAACGCCTCGACCTGGAGGAGGCGGGCCACGTCACGGCGGCGGAACTCCCGACCATCACGCCGTTCGAGGACGGGGTGCCGCGCCACCACACCCGCCTGTTCGCAAGCGAGGACTGCCCCGTGACGGTCCTCGTCGGCGAACTGTTCGTCCCGCCGGCCGCGGCCGTCCCGTTCGCCGACGCCATCGGCGACTGGGCCTCCGGCGAAGTCGAGGAGGTTGTCGTCCTCTCGGGCGTCCCCATCGCCCACGGACCGGAGGACCACCGTGCGTTCCACGTCGCGACCGAGGGCTTCCGCGAGCGACGACTGGCCGACGCCGACGTCTCACCCATGGGTGGCGGGTTCCTCGACGGTGTCAACGCCGCCATCACCCGTCTCGGCCTCGACACCGACCTCGAATCTTGCGTGTTCGTCACGCCGGCGCACGCCCGGACGCCCGACGCCGAGGCCGCCCTGCGTCTGCTCGACGCGGTGACGAGCGTCTACGACCTCGACGTCGACACCGAACCGCTCGAAGCCTACGCCGACCGCGTCCAGCGGTACTACGCCGAACTCGCCGACCGACTGGAGACCCGCGAGGAGGGCGCGAGTGACGACCGGATGTACATGTAGGTCCTCGTTCGTCGTCGGGTGTCCTCACGAGCGTTTCGCGTGGCGGCGACACCGCTCACGAGAACGTCGCTCTCGTCAAGCCACCACACGTGGTTGCGGGTCTGTGGACTGTAACCTGCGTTACTGCTCAGCGCAAGGAGGTACGGTGAAGATGTCGAGTCCGACCTACCGGTTCGTCAACAGCTAAGCGCGGATGGACCGTACGGGAGCACAGAATGCCTCGGTGTGACGCGTGTGACGTACGAATCGCGGAGGGCCGACAGTGGATCGAACTCACGCACAACTACCCGCGGATGCGCTTCGACAGCTCGTTCTGTTCGGCCGAGTGCGCCACGACGTACCTCGACAGTGGGCTGTTCGAGGCGGACCTCCAAGCCCTCTGCGACGCGGAGTGAGGCGAGGCGCTGGCCGGGGGTCACTGTCGGAGGTCCTCGACTCGTCGCTTCGGTTCGTCGGGAGAGTCGGACTCACTCGTCGAGCCGAGCGTCGAGTCGGGGTGACTCTCACCGTCGCTCATCGACCCGTGACACCGAATAACGGGCGTGTGCGGGCCGTTGACGCGATTTTACGAGCCAGCAGACCTATCCGTGGCGAGCGGCTACCCTTATATAATGAGTCGAGCAGACCTCCGACGGCCCGCCCCCGAGCGTACCGAGCGCCGGAAGGCGACGCTGTTCTGTCCGACCTGTGGCCACGAGAGCCACGCCCGCCGGGGTGACTGGGTCGTCGAACACCGTGTCACCGACGACGGACGTGCGGTCTCCGTCACCTGTCCCACCTGCGAACGGACGCTCACCGTCGAACCGGTCTTCTGCGAGTAGCGGGGTCGAACCGGTTTCGGTCTCGTCCTGTTCTCGGTGCCGTCCTGTTCTCGAGTCGCGGCCTTCGACAGTTCAGTCGGTGATGACCTCGTCGACCAGCGACATCGGCGTCGCGTCGTAGGCGGGGTTCTCGACGGCGAACCCCTCGGCGGGTTCGAGCATCACCTCGCTGGGCGACCGGTACTCGTTCTGGAAGACGAACCCGTCCTCGATGACCTTCGCGCCCGACCCGATGACGGTGACCTCGACGTCGAGTTGGTGGGCCGTCGCGGCGATGGGGAACGTCCCGACGCGGTTGTAGAGCGTGTCGCCGACGATGCAGTCCATCCCGAGCAGGACGCGGTCGCAGTTCGCGAGCAGGTAGCCCGCCGCGCTGTCGACGAGGAGGTGCGGGTCGACGCGGTCGATCTCCGCGAGCGTGCGGACCGTCTTCCGACCGAGGTATCGCGGCCGAGCCTCGGTGACGTAGATGGTGAGCTGTTTCCCGTCGCGTGCGGCGATCTCGACGGCCTCCAGCACGGTCGAGGAGTAGTCGTGCGTGAGGAGGGTCGCGCCGTCTTCGAGACGGGTGGCGGTGTTCTCGGCGGCGAGGTGTTTGGCGGTCTCGACGCGGTCGACGACCGACTCGACCGCCTCCTCGGTGAGTCGTTTCGCCTCCTCGATGTCGTCGGGGTCGGCGTCGGTGACGGCGGCGACGATGGTTCGCTGGGTCGTGTGGAGACTCGCGTGGGAGGGGTTGGCTCGGCGGAGCGCGTTCGAGTTCCGTTCGAGGTCCCTGACGTACTCCTCGACGGTCGCGACCTCCCGCTCCGTGAGAGTCGCGAGCGCGCGAGCGGCCTTGACCGCGACCACCGACGAACTGTGCGTCTGCATCTCCTGGATCTCCTCGACGGTCTCGTCGATCATTGGTTCCCTCTCTCCCGAACGCGGCAAAGCGTTTCTGGATACTCGGACGGCGAGCGCCGGGCGGCGTCTGCCGGACTGCCGGACTCCCGAATCGTCGGTGTGCCGGACCGTCGCGCCGCCGTCGCGAACGTCACCGCCTTACCGCTCGCGCCCCTTTCTCTGTCATGGGATTTCCGGTCCGGTACACCTGTCCGCGCTGTGGCGCGGTCGTCACGCTCGACCGCGAGGGCTACCTCGCGGACAAGAGCGTCACCGAGACGCCGCTGACGGGGTGGGAGTACGTCCCCGCGTACGACCCCTTCGAGGACGCCGACGGCGTTGAACTCGTCTGTGGCGCGAGCGAGACCGACGGCGAGGGCTGTGGCCGGCCGTTCTACCTCAGTTTCGTCCGCTTCGAGGCCGGCCGAGAGGTAGAGGGAGACGCCCCACTGCGACCCGAGGACGCTCCACGGTTCGACTTCCGCCCCTGACTCGACCCCCGTCCCCCGGCGTCGGGCGCGTCGGCGTCTGTGTCGTCTGCTCAGTGGCCGCGACCGTTGTCTGCTCAGCGGCCGCGACCGTTCTTCGTGTTCTCGAAGCCGTTGTCGGGGTCGACGCGCTGGGCGGTCGTGTCGACGCCCATCGCCTGCAGACGGTCCGGCGAGACCGCAGGCTGGCCGTCACCCGAGACGGTGACCCCACTGGTGACGATGGAGCGGACGCCCTCCTCGACGGTCAGGTCCACGTCGACGACCCGTTCGCGACTCACGTGGAGGACGAACCCGCCCATGACGGGGTTCGGAGCCATCGGCATGAACAGCGTCACCATGTCGTCGTTGCCGGTCGCCTGCTCGACGTTCGCGGGCGTGTCGGCGGTGACGAACGCCAGCGTGTAGGACCCCTCCGAGGGGTACTCGACGAGTTTCACGTCCTGGAAGCTGTCGACGTCGCTGTCGACGACGACCTCGCTCATCTGACGGAAACCGGTGTAGATAGAGCCGAATCCGGGGATACGTTCGAGACCGTCGTGGAACACCTGTGTCGCCCGGCCGTTGGTCGGCGAGCGGTTCGCCACCATCCCCAAGAAGAGCGTCGCGACGACGAGCGTCACGACGGTGACGGCCTTCACGTACGCCTTCTGGACGCTCGTGTCGGCCTCGACGAACCCGAAGAATCGTGCCAGCATCGTCACTACCGGGTCGAGGTTGGTCGAGACGAAGTCCACCAGCACGGCGAGGATGAGCAACGAGACCAAGAGCGGGAGAATCAACGCCGCACCGACCGCGAACCACTCCCGGAGCATCGCCTTCATCCCCCCAACCGGCCGGTCGTCGACAGTCGCCATACGTGACTGTTCCACGTCCCTACTCAAAGGCGTAAGGCCTGCGATGCCGGTGGAACTATATGCGCTCACGCACCTACGCATGGTAGTGAGCGTCAACGTAGAGTCCTACGTCGTCGAACCTGGAGACGACGAGTACGTCGACCAGGCGTGGGACCTCAAAGAACGCATCAACAACGAGGAGGGCGTCCTCAAGCAGCGACGTGGGTTCTTCACCGACGCCTACCGACGCTCGACGGTCTACTGCTACCTCGAAGACGACGACCTCGTCGGCTTCGCCTCCACCCGCCGCGACGGCTACATCCTCTTTCTCGCGGTCGCCCCGGAGTTCCGGGGCCACGGCTTCGGCAAACGGCTCGTCGCCATCGTCGCCGACCGCCACGCCTCGGTCACCTGCCACGCCCGCACCACGAACCAGAACGCGCTCGACTTCTACCGTCACCTCGGTTTCGAGGTTCAGCGACGCGTCACGGGCTACTACGAGGACGGCGGCGACGCCTACTACCTCCGCCTGGGCGAGGACGGCCTCCGCGAGAAGCTGACGCGGTTCATGGGCTTCTAAGCGACCTTTTATCCACGCACCGGGATCGCAGAGCGACCCCGGCAGTGTAAAAGCTCGACCAAAAGGGTTCAATCGCCCCCTCTGAGGGCTCAATCACCTCGCTCGCTCGTTTCACTCGCTCGCGGTACAGTAGAACGAAACCTCGCCGGGCCTGCACTCACCCCACGTTCGCTCGTCAGAAAGTCGGCACTCACCGGCTCAGCCGAACCGTCCCATCTCCGCACCGCACTCGTCGCAGTGGAACACTCGCTCGCCGTCGATGTTCTCTGGGGTCACAGGGGTTCGGTCGCCGCACTCGGGACAGTCTCGTCGTAGGTCGGTGGGCCCGTCCTCGCGTGGCGCACCGAGAGCGAGGACGACGAGTCGTTCGTCGCCGTGGTTCCACCCCTGTTGCCACTCGCCGGGTGCGAACCGAATCGCTTCGCCGGTGTCGACGACGACGTCTCCCTCCTCGATGTCGAACGTGGCGGTCCCCGAGAGGACGAAGAACACCTCCTCTTGCTCGTGGTGACGGTGATAGCAGTAGCCGACCGGTTCGCCCGGAGCCACGTCGAAGTAGTTGATGGCGAGACCGGTCGTGTCGAGTGCGCTCGCGAGGCTACGGAATCGCCGCGTCTCGCTGTCTGCACCCGGTGCGTCCTCAACGGCAACACGCTCCATTCGAGACCCGTGGGTGGGTGTGGCTCATAACTCCTCGGTACGGAGTGAGAGTGAACGACGGCGCGTTCGTCGGTCTTTCCCACGAGCGCGTCCATCCCGAACCCTTCATACTCTCGCGGTCACGACCATCGGAGGCATGAATCAGCGGACCCGTGAGTACCTCCGCGGCCGGTTCGGCGACCACTACCGACGGGTGTCGGTCGAGTTGCCGCCGGCGACCGACCGACGCGAGTGGGGCTACATCCCGTTCACGTCGAGCGAGGGCACCACGATGGTCCGCCACAAGTCCGCCTTCGACGTCGGGGACCTCGGTACGTTCCTCACCCGTGAGCGCCCCCGCCACGTCTACTTCTCGGCGGGCCGTTACGACGACCCCGGCGCGCGTTCGATGAACGAGAAGGGCTGGAACGAGTCCGACCTCGTCTTCGACCTGGACGCCGACCACCTCCCCGGTGTCGACCCCGAAGAGGACAGCTACGCCTCGATGCTCGCGACGTGTAAGGAGGCGCTCGAACGCCTGCTCGTCTTCCTGGAGGAGGACTTCGGGTTCGACGACATGACGGTCGTCTTCTCGGGCGGACGGGGCTACCACGTCCACGTCCGCGACGAGTCCGTCCGCTCGCTCGACCGCGACCAGCGCCGGGAGGTGGTCGACTTCGTTCGCGGCCTCGGACTGGAGGACGTCTCGCAGTTGACGACCGTCGAGACGGTCGCCGGGATGGGTCTGAAGAACCCCGTCGAGAAACGCACGCTGCGGACCGACGGCGGGTGGGGACAGCGTGTCCAGTCGCGTCTCGTCGCGCTCGCCGACGAGGTCCGCGAGATGGACGAGGAGGCGGGCGTCGCTCGTCTCCAGGAGTTCGAGGGCATCGGCGAGAAGGGGGCGACGACGCTGTACAACGCGGTGACGAACAACTACGAACAGGTCGCGGCGGGCAACCTCGAAGCGGCGGGCCAGTACACCCGCAAACTCGCCCAACTGTTCCTCGAACGGGCGGTCGTCGAGGACGGCGCGCCCATCGACGAACCGGTGACGACGGACATCAACCGGCTCATCCGGTTGCCGGGGAGCCTCCACGGCGGGTCGGGTCTGGCGGTGACCCGCATCGCCCGCGACGACCTCGACGCGTTCGACCCGCTGGTCGACGCCGTTCCCGAGACGTTCGTCGACCACGACATCCGCGTCGACTCGCCCGTCGAACGGACCGTCGAACTGCAGGGGGAAACACATAATATCCCGGAGGGAATTGCCACAGTGAGAGAGTGTGTCGGCGTGCACCTGATGGCACGCGGTGACGCGGAGAAAGCTTCGGAATGAACCTCGACGAACTCCAGACGGCCCAGAGCCGTGAACGGCAGACCGACAGCCTCCAACAGCTGCGGGAGTCGTTCTACGAGGACGCCGGTCGGTTCATCTCCCAACTACGCGAGGAGCGCTCTCGGGCGGCCGAACGCGCCGACGACCCGTTCGACGCACCCGAGGTGCGCCGGCTCACCGACGACATCAAGACCGCCGAACGGACCGTCGAGGCCATCTACGAGCGCCGTATCGGGAAGCTCGTCAAACAGGCCAGCCTCGAAGCGGCGGGGATGGCTGCCGACGCCTCGGGGCTGACCAAGGAGGAACAGGACGTCTTCGAGACGCTCGTCACGACCATCGAGCACAACCGCTACCACGTCCTCGACGAGGTCATCGCCGGCGAGGAGTCCGCTGCACCCCCCGCATCGTCACCGTCGACGGACGACGAACCGACGGCCACGGAGTCGACACCCGCCGACCACCCGTCGGAACCCGCTGGCGACGCCCCGAGCGGCGTCGACGCGGCCGACCTGATGGGTGCTGGCGACTCGGCCGCGAACACCCCGACCGGCACGCCGACCGACGTCGCCCCCGAGCGCGCCGAGTCGAGCGACGACGGACCGGCCATCCCACCGGACACGCCCCTAGAGAACGAGGGTGCGGACGTCGCGGTCGACTCGGAACCGGCCGAACACGTCCCCGGAGAGCACGCCGACGCCCAGACCGACGCTGGCACGGAGACCGGCGACGCCTCGACCGACGGGCCGGTGACCGTCCCGCCCGACGACCCGCCGGGTGGGGCGACCCGGTCGGGGGACGAACCGAGCGAGGAGACGTCCGCCGTCGAGCGCACCACCGTCCGCATCACCCGCGACGTGGGCGAGATTCTCGGCGTCGACCAGCGCGCCTACGACCTCAAGAGCGAGGACGTGGTGACGCTCCCGACGCCGAACGCCGAACCGCTAGTCGACCGCGACGCGGCCGAGAAGTTGGACTGAGTTCTGCAGGCCGATTCGATGGACCGACGAACGGCACTCGTCGGCGCGATTCTCTCGGGAGCGATGCTGTTCTCGGTGTACGTCTGGAACGGCGGCGACCCACTGTTCGGGGCGGTCAGCGTCGTCACGCTCGCCGTGCTGACGCTGTGGCTGAACTGAGAGTGGTAGGAAACGACCGTCCGCGCGAACGAACGTGAG
>NZ_JALXFV010000008.1:456756-534567 GCF_023699475.1 Halomarina rubra
CCGGCGCGTCCGGCCTTTATCGTGCCATTGTGAGACGCTTCGCGTCTCACAGGCTCCCAGGTCCTTCGGACGCTGGGAGAGGGCTTTGCGCCGAGCGGTGGCGCTTCGCGCCACCCGAGGCGGAAAACGGTGCTATTGGAAGGTTCTGCTGACCTGTTCGCGGTCCTCGGGCGACTCCCCGGAGTTGAACCGCTCTTCGATCTCGTCGTAGCGCTGGCGGGTCTCCTCGGTGACCGAGGCGCGCACCTCCTCCAGCGCCTGCTCGAAGTGGTCCATCGTGATGCGGACGTTGCCGACCGAACCCTCGATGTTCTCCTTGGTCGCGTCGTCCATCGATGTGATGAACTCGCGGGTGGCGACGAGCGCCGCCTCGCGGGCGACCGCCTCGATGTCCGCGCCGACGTACCCCTCGGTCTGACGAGCCAGCTTGTCGAGGTCGACGTCGTCTGCGAGCGGTTTCCGCTCGGTGTGGACCTGGAAGATGGCCCGGCGGGCGTCCTCGTCCGGGACGGGGACGTGGACGTGGCGGTCCAGTCGCCCGGGGCGCAGCAGCGCCGAGTCGATGAGGTCCGGCCGGTTCGTCGCGGCGACGACCACGACGTCCTCCAGCTCTTCGAGGCCGTCGAGTTCGGTCAGCAGTTGGGAGACGACGCGTTCGCCGACGCCCGAGTCGCTCATGTTGCGACCGCGCTGGCCGGCCATCGAGTCGATCTCGTCGAAGAACACCACGGTGGGTGCGTTCGAGCGAGCCTTCTCGAAGACGTCACGGACGCCCTTCTCGGACTCCCCGACGAACTTGTTGAGCAGTTCGGGCCCCTTGATGGAGATGAAGTTCGAGTTGGCCTCGTTGGCGACCGCTTTCGCGAGCAGCGTCTTCCCGGTCCCCGGCGGGCCGTACAGCAGGACGCCCTTCGCGGCCTCCATATCCATCGCCTCGAACACCTCGGGGAAGTCGAGCGGCCACTGGATGGTCTCGCGGAGGCGTTCTTTCGTGTCCTCCAGCCCACCGACGCGTTCCCAGGTGACGTCGGGCACCTCGACGAACACCTCCCGCAGCGCGCTGGGGGTGATGCCTTTCAGCGCCTCGCGGAAGTCGTTCTCGGTGACCCGTAACGATTCGAGGACTTCGGCGTCGATCTCGTCCTGTTCGAGGTCGAGGTCCGGGCGGATGCGCCGGAGCGCGTTCATCGCGGCCTCCTTGGTCAGCGATTCGAGGTCCGCACCGACGAACCCGTGGGTGTTCTCCGCGTAGGTGCCGAGGTCGATGTCGTCGGCGAGCGGCATGCCGCGGGTGTGGACCTGCATGATCTCCAGGCGACCCTCCTTGTCCGGGACGCCGATCTCGATCTCGCGGTCGAACCGACCGCCACGGCGCAGCGCCGGGTCGAGCGCGTCGACGCGGTTGGTCGCGCCGATGACGGTCACCTGCCCGCGCTCTTCGAGGCCGTCCATGAGCGAGAGGAGCTGGGCGACGACGCGGCGCTCGACGTCGCCGCTGGTCTCGCCACGTTTGGGCGCGATGGAGTCGAGTTCGTCGATGAAGACGATGGCCGGCGCGTTCTCTTCGGCCTCCTCGAACACCTCACGGAGCTGTTCTTCGGACTCGCCGTAGTACTTCGACATGATCTCTGGGCCGGAGATGTCGGTGAAGTACGCGTCTATCTCGTTGGCGACGGCCTTCGCCATGAGCGTCTTCCCGGTGCCGGGTGGGCCGTGGAGCAGGACGCCTTTCGGCGGTTCGATGCCGAGTTGGCGGAACAGTTCGGGGTGGCGCATCGGCAACTCGATCATCTCCCGGACCTGTTCGAGTTCGCCGTCGAGCCCGCCGATGTCCTCGTAGGTCACCGAGGGCGACCCGCTGGTGGCGGTTGCGCTCCCGCCCGTCGATATCTGTTCGGCGGGCTTCTCGCTGACGTTGACCTCGGTGGAGTCGGTGACGACGACCGTGCCGTCGGGATTCGTCTCGGCTATCTTCAGCGGGATGCGCTGGCCGCTCATCGAGGAGAGCGGACCGAGTCCCAGCGAGAAGGGGACGGTCTGCCCCTTCGTGACGGCCTGCCCGCTGAGTTTGTCGCGGATGTGGCTGCCGATGTTCCCGCGGATGCGGAGGTTCTGGGGGAGCGCGACGGTCACCTGCTTTGCGGGTTTGACGTCGGCCTTCTCCACCTCGACACGGTCGTCGATGCCGACGCCGGCCTCCTGGCGGAGGCGGCCGTCGATGCGGATGACGCCGTCGTCCTCGTCCTCGGGGTAGCCCGGCCAGACGCGCGCGACCGCACGCCCGTCGGAACCGCTAATGAGGATGTAGTCCCCGTTCTCGAGGTCGAGGTCGTCCATCGCGGCGCGGTCGATGGCCGCGAGGCCCCGTCCGGCGTCCTTCTGTTTCAGGGGTTTGACGGTGAGTTTCATTGGCTCACTTCGACGGTGACGACGCCGTTTTTGATAAACGCTTGCGCGCGGCCGGCCGGAACCGAGAACTCGTACTGGTCGTCGCCGACGACGACCATCACCGTCCCGTCGACCACGTCAACGTCCGCGTCGACCCCAGCACCCAGGTCCGCAGCGAACACGGTCCGGTCGCTGTAGTCGTACCGGCGAAGCGGTCCATCGCCCTCGGAGATGCGTTGCTGATTGGTCATGTACTAACCACAGGTTAGCGCGTTTAGTATTTAAGGCTGTCGCAGAAGAACCGACCGACGGCACTCGGACGCTCGCGAGCGGTCGTCTCGTGGTTCCGGTGACGACCGGGGGTACATTCAGGCTGGCGGTGGGGGTAACTGTCGCCGATTGGCTACGGAGGTCGCGCCGCGGGCGAGGCGAGTGCGCCACCTGGGTACCCGGGTCGTTCGACCGGGACGGCGTCGGAACGTCGGGGCTTTTCATGGCTCGCTCCCGTGGGGCCGCTATGGAACGGGTCGCCCACGACGGACGGACGACGGCGTATCGACAGACGGCCTTCGGCGAGGGGGTCCCCACGCTGTTCGTTCACGGCAGCGGCGGCGCACACTCGGTCTGGGTCCACCAGTACGGTCGGCAGGGCCCGGACGGCCCCTCCGTCGCCCTCGACCTGAGCGGCCACGGCGAGAGCGAGGACGTCGACACCGACCCGGGACCGGAGACGATGGCGGCGTACGCCGACGACGTGGTCGCCGTCGCCCGGGAGACCGGCGCACGAGTCCTCGTCGGAAACTCACTCGGCGGGGCGGTCGCGCTCACCGTCGCGCTGGACCGCGACCTGGACCTCGACGGACTCGTCGTGACCGGGAGCGGTGCGAAACTCGGCGTTGGCGAGGAGCTACTGGGGATGCTCGACGAGGACTTCGACGCGGCCGTCGAGACGCTCCACGGCCCGGACCTGCTGTTCCACGACGCCGACGAGGAGACGCGGGCCGCGTCGATAGCGTCGCTGGAGGCGAGCGGCCGGGCGGTCACCGAACGCGACTTCCGCACCTGCGACGCGTTCGACGTGCGGGACCGCCTCGACGAGGTGACGGTCCCCGCGCTGGCGCTGACGGGCGAACACGACCGGCTCACTCCGCCGTCGTTCCACGAGTACCTCGCCGCTGAACTCCCGGACTGTACCGCGGCGACGGTCCCCGACGCCGCCCACCTCTCGATGCTCGAACGACCCAGTGACTGGAACGACCTGGTCGGGCCGTTCCTCACGGACCGCTGACCGCTGCGGTCGGTGGCTCCGAACGGCGACGCCGCTCGACAGCTTCACACCGTGGCGTCGCTCGACGACTCGAAAGTGACGCACTCAGAGCGTGGGTGCTTCGTCCCGCCGCGCCGCCCACGTCGTGAGGTAGTGCGCCCAGTAGCCAGAACACCGGCCGTAGCGCTCGCCGAGGCGTTCGAGGTGGTCGTCGGAGGCTTCGGGGAGGCCGTACAGCTCTTCGACGGCCGCCCGCAGGCCGGGGTCGTGGAGCGGCGGGCGGTCCGTGCGGCCGAAACCGTGGACGGCGACGTACTCCGCGGCCCACGCGTCGAACCCCCAGATGGACTCCAGGCGGTCGAGCAGTTCGGGGGTGTCCAGGGTCGAGAGCGCGCTGGTGGCGAACGCCTCGGCCGTCGCGACCAGCGTCCGCGCTTTGTGCTCGGGAAACAGCCTCTCGACGACGGGTGCACCCGTCAACAGGAGTCGCGGCGTCGGGAACAGGAACAGTGAGTCGGTGTGCGTCGACCCACCGTCGGCAGCGACGTCGGAGCCGTCGTAGTCGGGCGGTGGCCGCTCGACGACGCGCCCGACCGACGTGACGAGTTCGCGGCGCTGCTCTCGGACGACGTCGGTCGGCGTGCCGCGCGCGAGCGCGGCCCAGCAGGCCGCCTCGAAGGGCGTGGGGAACCGGACCTGGTGGTAGCCGTCGAGCGTGTCGAGGACGCGACGGAACGGCGGGTCGTCGGCCGCCGCCGCGTACAGCGGTTCGAGGTCGTCCGAGAGCGAGAGGAACGCTCCCAGCCAGTCCGCGACCACGCGGTCGTCACCCGACTCCTCTATCCACTCGACCGTCGCGTCGAGGGTCGTCGTGTCCCGGCCCTCGCGGACCGTGGCGAGGAACGGTCGCTCCTCGGCGAACCCGCCGACGACGACGTCCTCGTCACTGCACACTCGCTCGTCCGCACAGGGGTCGAACCCCGATAATGTCCGCAACGACTGCTCGAAGTCGTACGGTTCGGTCGCGTGCAGTTCCATGGTGGGACCGACACGGGACAGTCAGATAAGTGTCGCCCCCAACCCCACACGATACGGCAACGTAGGTGGGGTGTCGACGGGTACTTTGCCGTGTTTACAGTTCAACGTCGCGGTGGGGTGCGGTCGGGGGCTCCCGCCGCGTTTCGACGGTGAGACGCTCGCCGTCGGGCGTCGGCGACCGGTCAGTAGATGTCGTCGAGTTCTGCCTGGGTGTGGCTGTGTTCGTCGGCGGGGAACTCCCCGGCCTCGACGGCGGCCTTGTAGTCCTCGACGGCGCGTTGCATCTCCCCGCGGACGTCGCCGAACGCCTTCCCGAACGGGGCGACGCGCTCGGAGAGGCCGACGACCTCGTCGACGACGAGCACCTGACCGTCGCAGTCCGGGCCAGCGCCGATGCCGATGGTGGGGATGTCGAGGCGTTCGGTGACGATGCGCCCGAGGTTTGCCGGGATGTGTTCGAGTACGAGCGAGAACGCGCCGGCCTCCTCGTGGGCCTCCGCGAGGTCGACGATGGCTCGGGCGCTCTCCTCGTCGGTCCCCTGGCGGAACAGACCGGTCTCGTTCTCACCCTGTGGCGTCAACCCGAGATGGGCCTGGACGGGGATGCCCAACTGCGTCAGTCGGCGGGTCAGCTCGACGGTGTGCTCGCCACACTCCAGTTTGACCGCGTCGGCGTCGGCCTCCTTCAGCATCCGCCCGCAGTTCTCGATGGAGGTGGCCTCGTCGACGCCGAACGAGAGGAACGGCATGTCGGCGACGACCAGCGCGTTCTCGGTGACGCGACTCACGGCGGCGGTCCTGCTCAGCACGTCCTCGACGGTGACCGGGAGCGTCGACTCGTGACCCAGTCGGAGGTTGCCCATCGAGTCGCCCACGAGGATCATGTCGATACCCGCCTCGTCGACGACGGCGGCGTCGGGCGCGTTGTACGCCGTCAGCATCGTGATAGGCTCCTCGCCGGCCTTCTCGCGGATGTCCTTTGCCCGCATACCTCGCGGTCGGTCGGGGGCCCTGATAAAGCCGGCCACTCCGGGTGGACAACGAACGGTTCATGTCCGCCCCACCGAAACGACGAGGCGTGCCACACGTCGAGCGTACCGACCCCGACGGCGTCGACTACGGGTGGGTGATGCAGACGACGTTCGTCGTCGCCATCGCCGTCGGCGCACCGCTCGTCGCGCTCGCCTCCCTGTTCGTCCCGTCGCTGGGGACGTGGGCGGCCCGCGCGGAGTTCGCCATCCGTGTCGGGGCCGTCCTCTGGGTCGTCATCGCCCTCTCCGTCTTCCTCTACGCCCGTTCGCGGGTCGACGCGACGACGGACTGACCGCCACGCGCTCTACTCCGTCTCGACCCACTCGAACGCCGTGCCAGCGCGCCGAGCGGTCCGCTCGTCCCGTTCGGAGTCGCCGACGAACAGCGTCCGTTCGGGGGTGGCGTCGAGCGCCCGTACCGTCGCCAACAGCGGTTCGGGGTCGGGTTTCTCCGTCGCTACCGAGTCGCGACCGACGACGACGCGGACGTGGTCGTCGAGGCCGTGAGTGTCGAGGGCGATGCGGCAGGCCGCCGCGCAGTTGAGCGAGCAGACGCCGACGGGCACCGAGAGCGGGAGGTCGTCCGCCCGCGGGAGTCGTTCGGAGCGCCGCGCGCCGTCGCGTTCGTGGTCGGCGATGACCGCCTCGACGGCGTCGTGGTGACCGGTCTCCTTGGCGTGCTGGAGCATCGCCCAGAGGTCGTCTGGCGGGGTCGCCCCGCGCTCGCGGAGCGTCGCCGCGACGTCCGTGGCGACGCGAGACCAGTCCACGAGGAGTCTCACGAGCGTCCCGTCGAGGTCGTAGACGACGGCGTCGTAGTGACCCGCCTCGTCCGGTGGAGTCGGGGTCACGAGTGGACGATGTCTTCGACGGCCTCGATGACGGCCGTCGCCGGCGCGTCGGGGGCGAGCGCGAGGAACAGTCCTTCGCCTTCGGCGACGACGCGGACCGCGATGAGGTTCTCCATGTACGTCGTCAGGGCGCGCGTCCGCCCCGAGTCGACGAACAGTTCCTCGAACAGTTCGCGTTCGGTGAAGTCGAGGTAGACGTAGGAGTGCACCCCCGAGAAGTGGTCGTGCATAGCTTCGTCGTCGGGGTACCGGTCGGCGACGACGTCAGCGCAGTACAGCACCTCGAACGCCGCCCGGTCGTACTCCACGACGAGCAGGAGGTCCGCACCGGCGACCGCCAGCGCGCCCTCCACCGCCCGCTTCGCGTCGAAGCTCACGACGGACGGGTCGTTCATCACGGGCATGCGTTCAGGTTCGACCGATTCACGATAAACGTTCTCGTCCGACGCATAGACCCGTCGAACGCGGGTACCGTCGCCGGCCGCTGACGGTCCTCAGTCGAGGAGACTGCGCGCGATGATGGTCTTCTGAATCTGGCTGGTGCCCTCGTAGATGGTGAGGATCTTCGCGTCGCGGTAGAGCCGTTCGACGTCGAACTCGCGAGTGTAGCCGTAGCCGCCGTGAATCTGGACGGCCTCGTTGGTCACGTCCATCGCGGTCTCGCTCGCGGTGTACTTCGCCATGCTCGCCGCCGTCGGGAAGCCGTCGGTCCCCTCGGCCTTCTGCCGGGCGGCGTCGTGGACGAGCAGGCGACTGGCCTGCGTGTTCGTGTGCATGTCGGCGAGTTTGTGGCGAATCGACTGGATGTCCGCGATGGGGCCGTCGAACTGCTCGCGTTCCTGCGCGTAGTCGACCGCCCGGTCGAGGGCGTCCTGTGCGAGACCGACCGACTGGGCGGCGATGCCGATGCGGCCGCCCGTGAGGATGGAGAGCGCCGACGACAGCCCCTCACCCTCCGGGGTGAGGCGGTTCTCCGCGGGGATTCGGACGTCGTCGAAGGTGAGACTCGTCGTGTCGCTCGCTCGCAACCCAAGTTTCTCCTCGGGTTCGCCGACCGAGAGGCCGTCGACGTCGCCGGGGACGACGAACTGGGTTATCTCGCCGGGAGCGGTCTTCGCGAAGACGATGTAGACGCCCGCGCGTCGGCCGTTCGTGATCCACTGCTTGTCGCCGTCGATGACGTACTCGTCGCCCGCGGGTCCGCTGACCCGTTCGGCCGTGGTGGTCATCTGGGCGGGGTTCGACCCCGCGCCGGGTTCGGAGAGACAGAACGCGCCGACGGGTCGGCCCGACACCATCTCGGGGAGCCAGCGCTCTTTCTGCGCTTCGTCGCCGAACTCCGCGATACACGACGTGGCGAGGCAGTGGACCGACAGCGCGGTCGCGACTGCGAGCGTCCCGTAGGCGACCGCCTCGTTGACGACGGCGTAGGTGACGGGGTCGGCGTCGAACCCGCCGTACTCCTCGGGGACGGTCAGGCCGGTCAGGTCTAACTCCGCTAGACCGTCCCACACCTCCTCGGGGAACTCCTCGTTCGCGTCGCACTCTTCGGCGACGGGTTGTATCTCCTCGACCGCGAACTCCCGGACCACGTTCCGGATGGCCTCCTGCTCGGCCGTCAGTTGCATACGAGGGGGTCCGACGGCGGTCCGCAAAAATCGCCCGTTCCGTGGTGGGGTGTATCGGTCGGGTCACGGACAGGACTGGACTCCAGTAACGGAGCCGAAACGCGGGAGAAAGTACATCACGGCGGCGGACTCGCCGTGTCGTATGGCCGACACGACCGACCCCATCGAGGCGTTCGAGGCGCTGAGCGACGAGACGCGACTCGCCATCGTCCGGACGCTCGCGGAACGCCGCCGCGAATCCCCCGACGCGCCGACGCTGTCGTTCTCCGCGCTCCGCGAACGCGTCGGCGTCCGCGACTCGGGGACGTTCAACTACCACCTCGACCGCCTCCAGCAGACGTTCGTTCGCAAACGCGGCGACGGCTACGAACTCGACGCCGACGGGATGCGCCTCATCGACGTGCGCGAGGGGCGAATCGGACCAGGGGTCGCTGACGACGACGCGACCTGCCCGGTCTGTGGCGAGGCCGACTGCGACCGTGTCCACGTCCAGTTCGGGGCGTTCTGAGCCGTCGCCCGTCGCCGACACTCACTCCCCACGCAGGAACGCGACGACCGCCTCGGGGTCCGCCGACAGGCCGCCCCCCTGTGCGGCGGTGGGGGAGCCACCGCCGCCACCGCCGAACTGGTCGGTCACCTCGCTCACGACCTCGTTGGCGTCGGTCCCGCCGCTCGTCGCGACCGCTAGCGAGGAGTCCGCGACGAGCGCGACGACGTCGAGGCCGTCGCCGACGGTCCCGCGAGCACGGTCGGCCAGTGCGTTCGCGTCCAGTCCCTCGACGGTGCCGACGAGCCACGTCTCGCCGTCGCGTTCGACGGTCCGCTCGCGGAGGTCGGCGAGGCGCGCGCCGACGAGTTCCTCCCGGAGCGCGTCGCGTTCGGCGGCCGCCTCGTCGCGAGCGGTCCGTAGTCGCTCGATACCCTCTGGAACGTCCGCGAGCGGGGTGCCGAGGTCCGTCGCCGCGTCGAGCAGGGCGCGTTTCTCCGTCGCCCGACGGTCGATGGCCGTCGGGCCGACCGCGAACTCGACGCGCGTCAACCCCTCACCGGGGTTCGACCGGTCGAGGACGGTCACGGGGCCGACCTCCCGCGTGTTCGAGACGTGCGTCCCGCCGCAGGCCGCGACGTCCCAGTCACCGTCCGTGGTGTCGACGCCCGTCGCGTCGTCGGTCGGCGACTCTCGGACGCTCGTCGTCGCCGGGCCGACGGTGACGACCCGGACCGTCTCGGCGTCGAGACCCTCCTCGGTCTTGGTGTTGAACGCGATGTCCGGGAGCGCGAGCGCCTCCTCTCGTGGTAGCTCCGACCAAGAGACGGGGTGGGCCCCCCAGACGACGCGGTTGACGTGGCGTTCGAGGTCGACGAGCGCCGCGTCGTCGATGTCGGTCGGCGTCGAGAAGTCGACGCGGACCTTCTCGGGCGTGATGCCGAACCCGCCGTAGCCGAGGTCGTCGAACAGTCGTCGGCCCGCCCCGTAGAGCACGTGGCTCGCGGTGTGAGCGCGCATGCAGTACGTCCGGAACGCCTCGTCGACGACACAGTCCACGACGTCGCCCGCAGTGACGTCCGTCCCCTCGGGGTCGACGAGTCGGTGGACGACCTCGTCGTCGCGCGACTCGACGTGTGCGAGGGGGACGCCGTCGAGCGTGCCGCGGTCTGCGGGCTGCCCGCCCCCTTCGGGGTAGAAGTACGTCTCGGAGAGCACCACCTCGTCGTCGTCGCGACGCTCGACGCGCGCCTCGAAGCGAGTCGTGGACGGCTCCGCCGCGGCGAGTGATGACATAGCAAGGGAACCGAACCGGGGCGCAATGGTCGTTGTGGTCGCCCGTCGTCGCCCGGGTCGTCGGTAGAAGTCCACGACCGACCCGTCCGACGACCGCCCGTCGCTCAGTCCTCGGCGAGGTCGACGCCGAGGCGTTCTTCGAGCGCTTCGATGACCGACCCGCCGATACCGGCGCTGGTCGCCCGGCCCTGTTCGACGGCGACGACGTCGGCCTCGCGGACGCCGATGTCGCCGGCCAGGTCCGCCGAGGAGAGCTCCTCGGCCTCCCGCGCCTCGACCACCTTCCGTCCGTACCCTTTCACGAGGTACGGGAGCGGGTCGTCCTCGTAGTCCGCGCCGCCCTCCCAGTGAGAGGCGTCGCCTTTGCGTTTGTCGTCCATCCGGGCCTGTGCGCGGACGGCCTTGAGCTTCCGGTCGCGGGGGTCGTCGCCCGACGACTGGTCGCTCCGCTGGCCACCGCCGCCACCGCTTCGTGATTCACTGCTACCGTGTCGCCGACAGTCCGGACAGACCTGGAGGACGGCCCCCTCGACGTTCACGGCTTCGAGCGACCGTCCTTCGGCACCGCAGAGTTCGCAGGAGTCGGACTCCCGCGACCCGACGCCGCCAGTCGAGTACTTCGCCATACCCTCGTTGTGTCCTGACAGTATTTCAAACGTGCGCCCAGCGACGCGGTTTTCGAGAGCGTCGTCGTCGGGGACATCCGCCCTACCGACCCCGAACGATGGCGTGGGTTGTCGTCCCACTGGCCGAGTCAAACGGAAGGGCTTTTAATACCTGACCGGATACGAGTAAACGCACGACGAAGCGTGCGTGGGTAGCCAAGCCAGGCCAACGGCGCAGCGTTGAGGGCGCTGTCCTGTAGAGGTCCGCCGGTTCAAATCCGGTCCCACGCACTGATGGGACTCACCGTCCCCAAAGTGCACGGTGCTCGTCACAGTGACAGCACCCACGCATCATCCTTACCGAAACCACGCTCACCAGCCGAGAGTGTGCGCTGTCCTGTAGAGGTCCGCCGGTGAGCAGTCGGCTCGCCGACTGCGAACGCTGTCACGAGTGAGCGAGGCGAGCGAGTGACTGACGTTCGAATCCGGTCTCACGCTCCGGGTGACTCACCGTCCCGAAGTGCACGGTAGCACTGTGACAGCACCCACGCACCGTCCGCACCGAAGCGACCCCCCGAGAGCCACCGCTCCGTCGACCGACGGGAAGCGATACGACGATACCCCGGGCGCACCAACGAGGTGACATGGAGTTCCGCGCGAAAGAGCGCGTCCCGGTCCTCACCGGTGTTCTCAGCGTCGTCTCGCTCGCCCTCGTCTTCGCGGCGGTCGGTCGGGTGCTCCCGACCGGTCTCCTGCCGCGGTCGGAGTCGCTCATCGAACTGATCCCGCACCTCAACACCGTCATCAGCCTCACCGCCATCCTCACCATCCTCGCGGGGTGGCGCTGGATTCGACGCGACGACGTCGCGAAACACCGTCTCGCGATGCTGACGAGTTTCGCGCTGTTCGCGACGTTCCTCGTCCTCTACCTCTACCGGGTGAGTCTGGAGGGGCCGAGTGACTTCCCGGCGGCCGCTCCCGAGTCCGTCTACCTGTACGTCTACCTGCCGGTGCTCGCCGTCCACATCCTGCTCGCCATCGTCTGCGTGCCGCTGGTGTACTACGCGCTTCTGCTCGCGGCGACCCACACGCCCGCCGAACTCCGGCGGACGGCCCACAGGCGCGTCGGTCGCGTGGCGGCGTCGCTGTGGCTGGTGTCGTTCACGCTCGGCATCGTCGTCTACGCGATGCTGTACGTCGTCTTCTGAACGGAGCGGGTCGACGGACAGTCCCGGAACCGGTGTGACGACGTGGTTAACGTGAATTCCCACCTACAGGACTCATGAGTGCCACGAGAAGCGTCTCGACGACCGACCTCGAACTGACCGACAACTGGTACGCCGACGACCCGTCGGTCGCGTGGCGGGACAACTTCCCGTTCACGCCCGGTACGCCGGGGACGACCGGTGTCGTCGCCGAGTCGATGCTGGTGGTCTACGCGGAGTTCGACGCCGGAAAGGCGCTCGGCCGGCACACCGACAGCGCCGAAGAACTACTCGTCGTCCTCGACGGGACGCTCGAAGTCCAGGTCGGCGAGGAGCGCCGACGACTCGACGCAGGGGGGATGACACTCGTCCCGGAGACGGTTCCACACGAGGTCCGAAACGTCGGTGAGAGCCTCGCTCGGATGGTCGCCGTCTTCCCGACGACGGCCGTGACTTCGACGTTCGACGCACCGGTCATGCCGTTCGGCGAGACGACGTTCGCGTCCGGTGGCGGTGAGAACTGACCGGACGGCGGAGTGAGAACGTTTTTGCTACGCTTGCCCGACTATCCTGACATGGCAGACACGCAGTGGCCCCACGACCCCGACTCCGACGAGGGGAGCGAGGGCATGCGCAAGTACGGGCAGGCGATCCTCGCCAAGAAGGTGAACGAGGAGGAGGACTTCCCGCTCTCGCGCGAGGACTACGTCGAGCAGTACGGCGACCACCCGGTCCGCATCGACCACGAGACGGTCGTCTCCGTCGCCGACGTGTTCGAGCACGTCGTCCAGGAGGAGTACCAGGACTTCCCCGACTTCCACAAGGCCGTCGGCAGCGGGATGCGCGAGGCCGGCTACTGGTACTTCGACATCGACGACTACTGAGACCCCGTCGGCCGGGTCCCCTCGACACAGACCAGACGAGCGAACGCTCGCGCGATGGCGAGTCAAAGGGCGAGGAGAGCGGGCCCGTCCTCGAACCGACGACCCGTCGGCCGTCGTCACGCGACGTGGGTCCGGGTGGATGGCCCGCGACGACGGTGACGCGGTCCGGGTCGACGGCTCTGGACACGTCGGAACGTCTAGCTCGGGTCCGAGACGGCGTCGTCGACCTCGAAGGTCACCGCGCGGAGTCGCGGATTGTACTCCTCGTTGTCCTCGATGAACGCCCGGAGGTCTTCGAGCGTCAGGGTCGTCGATTCGGTGTCGGTGTTCGCGGGGTCGAGCGTGTATCGCCGACTGTAGTGTTTCACTGCCATCGGGTAGACGAACGTTCCGACTTCTACTTAGTCGCTTCCTGAATCGAACCCCAAAGCCATGAAAGTGTTAATACACCTAGCATCGGTTCGACCACCGGAACGGTTTCGCCACGGAGACGCGGTCGTCGTGAACCAACAGGGGCTTAATCGGTGGTTCTGTACTCACGACCGTGACGAACACGCAGGTCACCCTCGTCCAGATCGACAACTACGGACCGTGGACGGTGACCCCCGAACCCCGCCGGGAGGTCGACCTCCAGACGCTCCAGTCTCGCCTCTACGCCGACCTCTCACAGCTCATCGGCAACCGAGAGGGGTACACCTTCTTCACCCGCTTCGACAACATGGTGACGGTGACCAACGGCATCGACCGCGATGCGCACGCTCTCATCCAGGAGTCCGTCGCCAACCGGTACCCGGTGACTGTGAGTCTCGGCGTCGGCGTCGACCCCTCCCCCGCCGTCGCGCTCGGGGAGGCGACCGCCGCGATACAGGAGGGCGGGAGCGCACAGGACGCCAGTCGCCAGGAGATCCTCTCCGGCGAGTTCCTCTCGGAGTCCGACCGCACCGACGACGACGTCCAGATAGCGCACTTCGACGTCAACGACGCCACGGGGAAGTACACCGACCAGCTCAACGAGTTCGACACGTTCATCCACATCGAACAGGGCTACGCCGCGCTCATGCGCTACATGCGCGAGCAGCACGACTCGCTCTCCTTCTTCGTCGGCGGGGACAACGTCATCGCCGTCTGTCCGTCGCTCGGCGAGGCGGAGTACCAGGACGCCATCGAGGCCGTCCACGAGCGCGTCGAGGTCGAACTGAAGGTCGGCGTCGGTCGCCACCGGACCGCACAGGGCGCGGGCATGGCCGCGAAGCACGCTCTCGAGACCTGCCGCGACGACGGAACGGACGTCGAGTTCGCCTGAGCGACCCTCGGAGCCGTCGCGTCAGCGACATAATTTCCGTCGGGAATCGGTCGCAAGCCGGGTCGTTCTGCTTTTTTCAGTGAAATGCACTTTGTAATTACAGCCACATTTAAGAGGATTGGTTAGAATATTGGGAGAGTATGACACGCAAATTCGACAGGCGGAAGTTCCTCGTCAGTGCGGGTGCGACGGGGTCGCTGTTCCTCGCTGGCTGTCTCGGCGGTGACGACGGTGGCGACGGGACGACGGAAGGAACGGACGGCGGCGGCGGTGGTGCGACCACCGGCACCGGGACCGGCACCGAGTCGATGGGTAACGAGACCGGAACCGACGGCGGCGGCGGCGGCCCCGGCGGGGCCACCGACCGCACGCTCAGCCTCGGCGTCCTGATGCCGACGACGGGTGACCTGGCGAACCTCGGTCAGCCCATCCGCGACGGTGCTATCCTCCCACAGGCACAACTCGACGGGAACACGACGTTCACCATCGACGTCCAGGAGGCCGACACGCAGACCGACGCGAACGCGGGACAGGCCGCCGCGGAGAACCTGGTCAACGCCGGCTACCCGATGGTGACCGGCGCGGCGTCCTCGGCGGTGACCATCCAGGCCGCCCAGAACGTGTTCATCCCGAACAGTGTCGTCGCGTGCTCGCCGGCGAGCACCTCGCCGGCCATCACGGACCTCCAGGACAGCGGTCTCATCTACCGCACGCCACCTTCGGACGCGCTGCAGGGGCCCGTGCTCGCGCAGGTCGCGGCCGACAACCAGGGAGCGTCGTCCGCGTCGACGCTGTTCATCAACAACGACTACGGCCAGGCGCTCTCCGAGGCGTTCGCCGGAGCGTTCGAGGAGAACGGCGGCACCGTCCAACAGCAGGTGTCGTTCACGCCGGGGCAGTCGTCGTACACCTCGCGACTCCAGCAGGCGCTCGGGGACAGCCCCGACCTGATGCTCATCATCGGTTACCCGGAGTCCGGTGTCCAGATCTTCCGGGACTTCTACTCGAGCTTCAACCAGCCCGACCTGCCCATCCTGGTGACCGACGGGCTGCGCAGCGAGTCGCTCCCGGCGGACGTCGGCAACGAGATGGCGAACGTCCAGGGGACCGCACCGCTCGCGAGCGGACCCGGGAACGACTTCTTCACGCAGCTGTACAACGAGGAGTACGGTCGTGCTCCCGGTGTGTTCAACGCCCACGCCTACGACGCGTCGGCCTGCCTGCTCATCGCCAACGCCGCCGCGGGCGCGAACGACGGGGCAGCCATCGCCGAACAGATGCAGCCCATCAGCACCGGTGGCGAGGAGTTCGGCCCGGAGACGCTCGCCGAAGCGCTCGAAGCGGCCGCCAGCGGGACGGACGTCAACTACCAGGGTGCGTCCAGCGCCGTCGAGTTCGACGAGGCTGGTGACCTCGCGGCGGTCACCTACGAACTGTTCGGCTGGACCGAGTCCGGCGACACCGAGAGCGGCTACGCAATCGAGACCCTCGAGGAGATCGAAGCGAGCACCTGAGCCGGCCGACCACCACACTTTCTTCGGCGACCCACACCCCGTAGCGACCGCACCGCCGCAGCGACCGCACTGTCGCGCCGACCGTAGCGACCGACGAGAGAACACGGCACACCGGCGAGCCCCAGTGACGGCGGCGTCGCTCGGCGCGAGGGGAGACGTGACGAACGGCGACGGTAGAGAGCGGCGAGGGCCGGCAGGTTGGTCGAGGTCGAGGTCGAGGTCGAGGTCGAGGTGGTCAGCCGCCGAGGAACTCCTGGCGGACCTCCTCGTCGTTGAGCAACACGTCGCCGTCGTCCTCGAAGCGGTTGCCCCCGTTGACGAGGACGTAGCCGCGGTCACAGCGCCGAAGCGCTTCTTTCGCGTTCTGTTCGACCATCAGGACGGCCGTCCCGCTCTCGTTGATGTCGTCGATACGGTCGAACATCTCGTCGACGAGGTCGGGCGCGAGGCCCGCCGACGGTTCGTCGAGCATCAACAGCTTCGGGTCGAGCATCAGCGCCCGTCCCATCGCGAGCATCTGGCGCTGGCCCCCGGAGAGCGTCCCCGCCTTCTGGCCCTGCCGCTCGCGGAGGATGGGGAACCGGTCGAACACCTCGTCGAGGCGCTCGTCGGGGAACTCGTCGAGGATGTACGCACCCATCTCCAGGTTCTCCCGGACCGACAGCCCCGCGAACACGTTCTCGTTCTGCGGGACGTAGCCGAGACCGTGGTGGATGATGTCCTCGGGGTTCTTCCCCGCGATGTCGTTGCCGTCGAAGTCGATGCTGCCGCCCATGAACGTCGTCAGACCGAAGACGGACTTCATCACGGTCGACTTCCCGGCCCCGTTCGGGCCGACTATGACGACGTACTCGCCGTCGGCGACGTCGAGGTCGATAGCGTCGAGCACCTGGAGGTCGCCGTAGCCCGCGTCGAGGTCGCGGACGGCGAGCAGACCGTCGGCGTCGTGGCGCGTCGTCTCGGTGCTCGCGCTGGCCCGCTCGGCGGTCTCGCGTTCGGCCGCCTGCTGGTCGGGGTCGTCACCGAGCGTCTCCGCTGCGGCCCCCGACTCGACGCTCGACTCGCCGTCGGCGTCCGAGTCGGCGCTCATAGCGTCTCCCCCAGGTAGGCGTCGATGACGCGGTCGTCGTTCCTGATGTCCTCGGCCCCGCCCTCGGCGAGGACCTTCCCCTGGTGCATGACGATGATGTGTTCGCAGTGGTTCATGATGATGTCCATGTCGTGCTCGACGAGCAGGAACGTCAGCCCCTGGTCGCGCAGTTCGTGGACGCGTTCGAGCAGTTTCTTCTCCAGCGTCGGGTTGACACCGGCGAGCGGTTCGTCGAGCAGGACCATCTCGGGGTCGGTCATCAGCACGCGGGCCATCTCCAGCAGTTTGCGCTGGCCGCCCGAGAGCGACCCGGCGTAGTCGCCGGCGAGGTGGTCGATCTCGAAGAACTCCAGGGTCTCCCACGCGCGTTCGCGGAGGTCCTCCTCCTGGGTGACGACCTGATCGCGGAGTCCCGGCAGCACCGAGTATGCGAGCGACTCCCCGACCTGCCCGCGCGGGGCGAGCATCATGTTCTCGAGGACGGTCATGTCCTCCATCTCGCGGGCGATCTGGAACGTCCGGACGAGCCCCTTGTTCGCGACCTGTTCGGGCCGCAGTCCGGTGATGTCCTCGCCCTGGAAGTACACCTTCCCCGCGGTCGGGCGGTGGACGCCGGCGATGCAGTTGAACGTCGTCGACTTCCCGGCCCCGTTCGGGCCGATGAGACCGGTCAGCGACCCGGCCTCGACGTGGAAACTCGCGTCGGCGACGGCGGTGATGCCGCCGAACTCCTTCCGGAGGTTCTGAACGCGCAGCGGGATGCCCCGTGGAGTCGACTTCGCCGCCTCCTCGACGGCGGAGTCCGCGGTTCCCGGTTCCTCGTGGTCGGCGTCGGTGCCGTCGGGAGCGGCCTGTCGCTCCTCGGTGTCACTCATCGCTCTCACCCCCCTGGGACCGCCCGCCGTCGGTGGCGGCGGTCTGGCCTCGCTTGCGGTCGCGTTGCATCAGGTCGACGCTGGAGGCGACCTCCTTGCGGTGGCCGAGCAGGCCGTCGGGGCGGTTCTGCATCAGCCAGACGAGCAGGACCCCGATGATGATGAACCGCATACTGTCGATGTTGGCGACGACGAACCCAACGAGGGGCATCGGGTCGGCCGAGAACAGCGGCGTCACCGCCTCGACGGCGGAGTTCGGTCGCGGCAGCGTGAGGTTGAACGTCGAGACGATGTTCGAGATGTACGTCGGCAACAGGAACAACAGCGCGGCGAACACCGCCCCGCCGAGGACGCTGCCGGTGTTCGACCCCGACCCGCCGACGATGAGCGCGATGAAGATGTAGAACGTCAACACCGGCAGGAAGTTCGTCGTCGGGTTGACCGACTGGTTGCCGAGGCCCTGCCAGAGCGCGCCCGCGAGGCCCATCAGCGCACAGCCGAGCATGAATATCTTGATTTTGAACAGCCGGGTGTCCTTCCCGAGGGACTCGGCGACGAGTTCGTCCTCGCGGATGGCCTTCAGCACGCGCCCGAACGGCGAGTTGCCGGTCCGTCGCGAGAGGACGTAGACGATGCCGACGATGACGAGCAACAGAAGCGCGTACGTGAGGTCGACGACCAGGTTCGTCCGAGCGACGCCCAGCGACTCGAACACGCCGAAGACGGCCTCGCCGATGGCGTTCGGTTCGGACGTGACGTCGCCGGGGTTCTCGTAGTACAGCGTCCGTGCGGGGTTCGACGGGAAGTTCCGGAACCCCTGGCCCGCGCCGGTGATTTCGGCGAAGGGCCGAGCGAGTAGCGTCGTGCGGATGATCTCGGACATCGCGACGGTGGCGATGGCGAGGTAGTCGGCCCGGAGCCTGAGCGCCGGGAACGCCGCGACCAGGCCGACCAGCGCGGCGATGAGCATCGCGCCGAGGATGCCGATGGGCAGCGGAAGCCCGAAGCCGGCGGGGGTGCCACCGGGGTCACCGCTCAGGATGCCGACGGAGTACGCGCCGACGGCCATGAAGCCGGCGACACCGATGTTGAACAGCCCCGCGTACCCCCACTGGAGGTTGAGCGCGAGGACGGCCAGCGCGTACACCGCGACGAGGAACGTCATGTTGACGACGGTCCCGAGCACGCCGGCGGTGTCGTACTGGAGGTACATCCCGACCGCGGCGAACAGCACCCAGAGTGCGAGCATCGTGACGAGTAACAGCGCCGCGTCGTTGACGCCGCCGCCCTGGCTGAACCGCGTGCGAAGCACCGAGAGGCGTTCGCGTGGGGAGTTGCTCATGTCGTCTCCACCCCGCCGTAGATACCCTGCGGACGAACCAGCAGGATGACGATGAGCAGCGCGAACGTCACCGGGAGGGTCATGTCGGACCACGGACCCCTGAGCCAGATGGACGACGCCTGCTGGGCGATACCGATGACGACGCCACCGACCATCGCGCCGTACACCGACCCGATGCCCCCGAGGATGACCGCCGCGAAGATGAGCAACAGGAGGAGCCACCCGATGTTGTATGCGATGGTCCCCTGAGTGAGGACGACGAGGAAGCCGGCCGCCCCCGCGAGACCGCCGCCGAGGATCCACGTCGAGCGGATGACGCGTTCGGTCGGGATGCCCGTGACCCGGGCGAGGTCCTCGTTGTCGGCCATCGCTCGCATCGACTTGCCGAGTTTCGTCCGGGTGAGCAGGAGGTGGACCCCCAGCATCAACCCGAGCGAGGCGACGATGATGGCTATCTGGTGGGAGTCGACGATGAACCGGCCGAGTCCGAGCGTGTCACCGACGAAGAAGCGACGCGTGCCGGCGGTGACCCCTGGCCGGCCGGTGCCGTAGACGAGCGCCAGCAGGTAGCGGACGGCGAACGCGACGCCGATGCTGGCGATGAGGAGTGAGATGCCCTCCGCCCCGCGCATCGGTCGATAGACGATACGGTCGAGCACCAGCGCCATCGCGACGGTGACGACGACGCCGACCACCAACCCCACGACGACCGCGAGCGGGGCCGACGTGATACTCACGCCGACGCGTCCGGCCGGCGGGCGGAGCAAGAACAGGTCCCCGAGCGTCGCGATACTGCCGCCGGCGACGATGTACGCCGTCGACCACCCCGAGAACGCGCCGACGGAGACGTACTCCCCGTGGGCGAAGTTCGCGAAGTTCAGGATGCTGTACGTCAGCGAGAGGCCGATACCCGCCAGACCGTAGATGAGTCCGATGACCAGGCCGGTCCAGAGATACGTCATCAGCGTGGCCGGCCCCAGTGCCCCGGTGACGAGTCGCCGGACCAGGTCCAGCAACAACAGCACTGCGACCGCCCCCGCGACGAACGCCGCGGGATTGTCGAGGAATCGGCCCCCCCATGAAGTTCTGTCGCTTACTGCCATGAGTGTGTGTCACGCACTCATCGGCGGTCGACGGATAAATAACCCACCCTCCTCGGCGGGTCAGAATCGCTCGCTGCCCAACACTTGTTCGGAGATTCGGTCGGCGCGCTGCTCCGGTGACTCGCGTCGTCGGAGCGTCCCCACGAGGTAGGCCACCGTGGCGACGGTCGCGACGAGGAGGGTTCCGAACGACAGGCACGCGACGGCACGGAGCGGGACGCTCGCCCGCACGGGGTCGGTCGGCGTCCCGAACAGGGCGGCGCTCCCGAACAGGAGCGCCCCGGAGAGAGCGGCTACCGCCCCGAAGGCGAACCCTATGCGTTCGCGTTCGGGAACGGGCCGGTGTGCGAGGCGGTGGGCCGTCGCCCCACAGCCACCGGCGGCCGCGACGAGCGACCAGCGTGCGAGCAGCGGGACGTCGCCGGCGAGCGCGCTCGCCGCACCGAACGAACAGGCGACGAGCACGAGCGCCAGCGCGGGGAGGACGAGCGACGCTAGGCGGTGGTTACGGTCGGTCACAGCGGGCGCTCACGGGTTCGGAGGGATAAGAGCTGGGATTAAGAGGGGAACAACTTAGGTCGCCGATGGTGGAGGGTGTCGCATGGTCCGGACGCTCGACGACCTCGACGCCGCAGGTGCGGCCGTCGGAGTGCGCGTCGACATCAACAGTCCAATCGACGACGACGGTTCGCTCGCCGACGACTCCCGCCTGCGCGCGCACGTCGACACGCTCGACGAACTCGCCGGCCGCGACGCCCGTGTCGTCGTCCTCGCCCACCAGGGTCGACCCGGCGGTGACGACTTCACGACGCTCGCCGCCCACGCCGACCGCCTCGACGAGCTGCTCGACGCTCCCGTCGCCTACCACGACACGACGTTCGGCGCGGACGCCCGTGGGGCCGTCGGCGCACTCGACGAGGGACACGTCCTGGTCCTCGAGAACACCCGCTTCTACAGCGAGGAGGTGATGGCGTTCGACCCCGAGGTGGCCGCCGAAACCCACCTCGTCACGGGACTCGCTCCCGCCCTGGACGCGTACGTCAACGACGCGTTCGCCGCCGCCCACCGCTCACAGCCCTCTCTCGTCGGGTTCCCGGCGCGACTGCCGGGGTACGCCGGTCGGGTCATGGAACGGGAACTCGACGCGCTCGGGGACATCGGTTCGACGCCGACGCCACGGGTGTACGTCCTCGGCGGCGCGAAGGTCGACGACTCCATCGACGTGGCGGCGAGCGTCCTCGAATCGGGACTCGCCGACCGGGTGCTCACCGCCGGCGTCGTCGGGAACACGTTCCTCCACGCTCGGGGGGTCGACCTCGGCGTCGAGTCGACAGAAGTGGTCAAAGAGCGCGCCGGCGAGGCGCTGGCCCGTGCCGAACAGCTACTCGAGACCCACGGCGAGCGCATCCACACGCCCGTCGACGTCGCCGTCGAGCGCGGGGGCGAGCGCGTCGAACTACCCGTCGAGGACCTCCCGACGAGCGAGCCCGCGATGGACGTCGGGGCGGAGACGGTCGCGGCGTACGGCGACGTGCTCGCCGATACGGGGACGGCCGTCCTCAACGGGCCTGCCGGCGTGTTCGAGATGGACCTGTTCTCGGCCGGGACCGCCGACCTGTTCGAGGCCGCCCGGGCCGCAGAGTACACCGTCGTCGGTGGGGGTGACACCGCCGCGGCCCTCCGTCGACTCGGCCTCTCCGGGTTCGACCACGTCTCGACCGGCGGAGGGGCGGCGTTGAAGCTCCTCACCGGTCAGTCGCTGCCCGCGGTCGAGGCGCTGTCGTGAGGGTCGACCCCCCCGGAATCGACGAGGCCGACGCCCTCGCGGACGCCTGGGTCTCGCTGGCGGCCGACCAGCAGGCGTACGACTCCCACCTGCTGGCGGAGCCGAACCGGGGGACGGCACGTGAGACCATCTGTCGCTCCATCGTCACCGGGGGGATGCTCGTCGCACGGACGGACGACGACACGGTCGCCGGGTTCGTCCAGTTCAGTGTCGAGTCCGGCGCGTACGAGACGGACGTCCGGAAAGGACTCGTCGAGAACCTGTTCGTCGACCCCGACCACCGCGACGCGGGCGTCGGGTCGACGCTACTCGACGCCGCCGAGTCGGCGCTCGCCGCCGACGGTGCCGACGTCGTCGTCCTCGACGTGATGGCCGGAAACGAGGACGCCCGTCGGTTCTACCGTCGTCACGGCTACGACCCGCACCGAATCACGATGCTCAAGCCTGTCGAAAACGATATACCCGGCGAGGGGGACGGTTGAACAACGCGCCAAGGGAGCTTGGGTGGTTCAAGCACTCGATTTGTAATCGAGAATACGTGGGTTCAAATCCCACCCTTGGCTCTTACCAATTCGTTGACAATTGAATCAACCAGCGGCGGTGCTGGTTGTAAGGCAGCTCCTACTCGCGGGGTGGTCGCGTCATGAGCGACCTCACCGTCCCCGAGGAGTTCGATAACTGGCCGTTCGACGTCAGGTCGTTCGTCCTCGCGGAAGCGAACACGGCGGTCGAGCTACGCGAGCAGATCGACAGCCTCGCCGGTCTGTCAAGTGACGACTGGGAATCCGACAACGCCGGGGCGTTCACGAAGACAGAGTTGGCGACGCTCGTGATGGCGCTGGGCGGGCCACAGGGAGGTGACGCCCAGTGAGTCTCCAGGCCACGAAGGGTATCACTGCCGACTACTGCCCGTGTTGTGGCGCAGCGCTCGTCGACGACGCGCGCGAGTGCCTGCGCTGTCGGAAGGTGGTTTACCGATGAGCCACGGGACGGCCCACATCAAAGACGCCACCGCCGACGGGCAGCTCCGGGCCCAGACGTTCATCCGGAAGCTGCGCGAGGGCTGTGTCGTCCGCATCCGGACGCGCGCCGGCACGTACACCGTCCGACAGAACCCGCGTGCCGAGCGCCGCGGCCGCCGTGAGTTCACCGTCATCCACCACGGCTACGGCGGGGGATTCGTTGGCCGGTTCGGCCAGGACGCCGGCACGATCGAACGGCACGTTGAGCACGCCGAGGGCGAGCGCGCCCTGCGCATCGGCGGACGAGGTGATTGGCCCGACCATCCGCCAGTCCCCGAGGACAGATGGGGTGGAGCGTGATGGCCCGCTACCGACTCTACTGTCCCGACTGTGGTGCGGAGGGGACGACGAGTGACCGCTGGACGCTCGACGAGTTGCTCGTGATGCACGAGGACAACCACCCGCGTCACGCGCCGGACTACGAGACCTTGGAGGTGAGACAATGAGCACCGACGCTCGTCGCGCGGAACTCCAGTCGATGGAGAAAGACGAACTCGTCGACGCGGTGTTCGTCTTAGAGAGTCGTGTCGACTCGCTCACCAGGTCGCTGAACGCACTTCAGGACCTCGTGGTCGGGCCAGAGCAACTCCCGAAGCACATCCAAAGCAGTGAGCCGGTGATCGATCGCCTCGCCAAGCTAGAGGGCACGGTGACGCCCGACCCGACCGCTACGGCCTACGCGGAGAAGAGTCGTGAACAGAAGGTTCGTGAGCTACGCATCGCACTCGGCCGTAAAGGCCGCTCGAACGGTGGGAAGGCGTCGATGGACTACAACGCTGTCCTCGCCGTCTTCGACAACCGCCCCAGTGCTGGCCATTGCTACAAACTCATGGAACTTGCCGGCCACCTCGAGGGCTTCGAGTACGACTCTACGAATGCTGACACGAAGCGGCTTCTCGTGAATCTCGACGCTGTGAAAGACGACGCGGTGCTTCACGCCGTGAACAACCCGACCCACTCGGAGGCCAACTGAGATGCCGATTTTCTATCCCGTAGTTCCACCGCCGTTGTTTTTAACTCTACCCCAGTTGTGTTGTTATGTGTAAGTAAAGTGCGGTTAGCGACGGGTATACCGACTCTACGCCGTCTCCGCCGGCGTGGAGGAAGGTGAACGCCGCCGCGACCGTTGTTCACGCCGTGAAACCCACCCAATGTCCGAACCCAATTTTGCCGAGTCGTCCGGACCGACCAGCCACCGCGTTCTCACCCCCCATGTCGTCCGGGCGGTCATCGAGGAAGCGGTCGCCGCGGACGACCGCGACCTCGCCCGTGGTGGCGTGCATAGCTCGACGATCCAACACCGCCTTGCAGAAGACTACGACCTCTCTCGTGAACCGAAGACGGTCCGTGATTACCTCCGGGAACACCGCGACCAGCTCGATCTCGCCGAGGTGCGGGGGCTCAACCCCGAGACACTCGTACCACGGGTCTCCTGGCTCCCGACGGAGCATCCTGACCTCTCGCCAGTGCATCTGGCCGACGAAGAGTCGTAGGCTAACTTACTGCGGGAGTTCGACGGTGGCGTCTCCGCTCGTGATTTCTGCCACGCGCGATCGCATGTACTCCTGGAGGTCGTCGTCACAGCAGTAGATGTAGCAACCCTTCATGCCGCGGGTCATCAGCGTTCGATAGGTGTTCTTGATGATCTCGTCAGCCAGTTCTCGCGCATCATCCGGCCGCTCCTTGGTCATCTTCTTCATCCCGTGGACCGACCGGTCAGCACTCGCTCGCGCTTCGTGGTCGGTGACCAGTTCGCCATCCTCGTACCGCAGGTCGTCACCGATGATGACGCCGACGTAGTCGAATTCGAGCCCCTGGCTGGTGTGGATACAGCCCACCTGGTCGACCGACCCTTCGGCGATGGCCCACGGGTCGTTCGCCTCGAGATTCCAACTGCGTTCGTAGTCGCCGATTGTGATGTCCATGGACTCGGCATCGGGCTTACTCTCTTTCTCCCAATCCCAGCAGTACCCAGCAACGACCCGGGAGAGCCGGCCGTCCTCGTTTCTCGCTTCGATGGCATCGTGCAACTCCTGAGGTGAGTCGAACACCCGAACGTCGTACTTGACATCCTCCTCCATCGGGACGGCCAATTCCCGGATGTCGAGGACGTCCTCGAGCCAGTCGATGTAGTCCTCGGAGCCGGCACACCGGAGTTGCGACGTCAGCGACCGTTTGGTTACCTCGGCACCCAACTCGGCGGCGTGTTTCTCGATCTCGTCGATGGAGCCGATGTCCTTGATGTGGACGCGCTGGGTCTCGTCGATGAAGAAGACGGAGAACTGGGCCGCGTTGATGATTTCCATGATCTGGTTCTCGCCGTGGCCGAAGAAGTTGGACTTCTCGTTCAGGCGATGGGCTTCGTCGGCGATGAGCGCGTCCAGCGTGTTCGGTTCCTCATCGACGTAGCTGCCAGCGCCGGTGAACAGGTGGTTGATGTCCTTGACGAGCATGTCCCCCCTGAGTTTCTGCTCGTAGACGTCTCGGGGCGCACTGTTCTTCGAGACGTACTGCGCGGTCAGGTCCTGCTGGAGGAGTTCGACGAGGATGTTGATGGCGACGACCGTCTTCCCCGTTCCGGGGCCTCCTTCGACGATGAGGACGCGCTTCTGGTCGTCTTGTTGGGATTGGGCGGCGAGTTCGAGCGCCTTCTCGTAGACGACCTTCTGGGAATCGATGAGCGTGAACTCGTTGTTACCCTCGAGCATCTCGAGGATGGCATCCTGAAGTGACTTGCTGGGCGTTAGCGGGCTGGCGTCGATGTTCTGCAGAATCTCTCCGCCGTCGCCGACCTGGATCTTCGACTCGAGGAACGCACTGAGTTGCGCGACCTCGCCACGGAGGAACAGCGGCACCTCGTCGGTGTACTGCTGATAGGCTTCGTGTTCGAGTTCCTCGCGGGCTTCGGGCTCGTAGTTGTGGAGATACGCAATTGGATGGAGGTCGACGGGCGTCTCCTGGATGTACTGGTTGAAGTCCTCGAGGAACTGCGTGTACGACCACGCCTGATAGCACGGGTGAGTCGTCTCGCGGATATCGTTCCCGAGGTACGTCTCGATGATACCGTCTTTGTGGGCGACGGCCTGGGTGGACTCGCCTTCCCACTGTTTCAGTTCGACGATGATGGCGTTCGCGTTGCCGGCCTCGTCGTACCCGGAGATGATGAGATCGACACGGCGTGAGGTGAGGGGAATCTTGAACTCGACGGCGATACCCGCGTCGTCGGGGATGTCGCTGCTGGCGAGGACCTTGTAGACGTACTGGAAGGAGTTCTCCCAGGAGCGGACCTCGCTGTCGCTCCCAACAGCGAGTCCCTGGTCAGCGTGTCCCTTCTTGATCTCGGCGACGAGCCGATCGTTCAGAACATCGTCCAGCAGCCCGGCCTTCGTATTCTCGTAGACAAGCATTCGCTATTCGTCATATTTCTTGTTGGATGACGCGTATTCATCCTTCGGATAGCGTTCGCGATTGGTGTCAAGTTTATCGGCGAGCGCCTGTTCGAGATCGACGTCGTAGAGGTCGGCGAATCGGAGGGTGAAGAAGAGGACATCGGCGAGTTCGGCTTCGATGGCCTGTCGGGAGCCTGCGTCTTCGAGGAGAGCGGCTTGCTCCTCGGTGTCCTTGAACCGAAACTGTTCGAGGAGTTCGTTGGACTCCGTCGACAGCCCGATGGCAAGATCCTTGGGGGTGTGGAACTGCTCCCAGTCGCGTTCGTCACAGAACTCACGAATCTCCTGATTGAGCGCGTCGAACTGCATGCCTTGGTCTTCACTGCAGGCGACATAAACGCTGGACAGGTGGGGCGCTCCGAGTGACAAGCAGGGCCCGACCACGTCGAATCCGACGGCCAAGGGCTGACGTGGCCAATCTCCGCTCGCACAACGCTTATGGCCGAGACTGGCAGTTGTCAAGGCAAGACGCCTCTGCGTCGCACCCGGCCACCGGACGTCTGGATGATGGTGCCCGCTTCAGCACTCGCTTTCTCATGATTCAACAGCACGCGTTCGATCCCCAGAGCGGCGCTCCTCTCTCGCGTGACCGCCACTACCCCGGTGCGTACCGACACGGCGTTCGGACACCACTCAACCACCCGAACGCAGAGTGGGATGACTCCCGAGAGGGCGCCCTCACGAACGGCGAACTCCGCTCGGCGCAGCAGGGTTTGCTCGGGTACTTTCGGCGGGTCCAGCGCCAGGTCCGCCAACCAGAACCCTCGATCGATCGGCAAGCAGCGCTCGCCCTGAAGCGCCTGAAAGCCGCCACAGACGCCATCGACACGTTCGTCTGGTACGCGCTGGCCGAGTACCTCGCCCGTCAGGGTCACTGGGTAGCGTGGATGCTCGACCACACGCACGCGCGGAGTCCCCACTGTGCCTCCCGCGTCAAGTTCCGCCCAGCCGTTGGGCGTCTCGAGGCAGTGTGTGCCTCCGCTCCGAAAGCCCACGGCGCCGTCGATGAGGCCATCCGCGATCGGGTCGGCGATATCTACACCGCAGCGTTCGATGAGGACCTCCAGGAGTTCCGGGTGCTGTGACTCATGGCCGCAGCTCCAGGCACGCGTACGACCGCCGTCCATCCACTGACCTCCCTCCCCTCGGAGTGTCGTGTCCTCGGGGAGGTGTTCCAGCCACATCTCCGCTCGAGTGAGTCGAACCTGTTCGTCCGCGTCGAGTTCGACACCGGCGGGCGCTACCGAGTTCCCTTCGATGCCGTCGAGAACTATGAATGAAGCTCCTCAGCGCCGACAACTTGCTCGTCGCCGGGCTCTTCGGCCTGCTGGCGTTCGTGGTTGTCAACGACGTCCGGCGCCCCGGCTACCATCCGACCTGGCAGCTGTACGTCGCCCTCCTGGGGGCGATGCTGGTCGTGATGGGCTACTCCGTCGATTCACAGTGGGTCACCATCGGCACGGCGAGCCAGGAGGACGATAGCTCGTGATGCGCTACCCGCTTCCGCCGGACCTGCAACTCGCACTCAAGATCGGCCTCATCGCCGGCCTGTTGCTCATCGGATTAGCGGTCGTGTTGTTCCTCGCGCGCAGCGAGTACGGCTGGTCACCCGTCAAGCTGACCGCCTGGGGAAGTGTCATCCTCCTGCTCTCTGGCGCGCCGTGGTTCGCCGTCGAGGGCGACGCCGCGCTCGCGATTGCGATTGCGTTCATCGGCGCGCTCGGCATCGGCCTCGTCCAGTTCACCCGGTTATGGGACCAGGCCCACCGGCCTGAGTCGTAGATTGGTGAGATTGGTAGTTTATCCCACGCGCAAATCCACTGAGCGGGCCCCAACCCGGCTTG
This sequence comes from Halomarina rubra, assembly GCF_023699475.1. Taxonomy (GTDB): domain Archaea; phylum Halobacteriota; class Halobacteria; order Halobacteriales; family Haloarculaceae; genus Halomarina; species Halomarina rubra. Next base: position 484,765 of record NZ_JALXFV010000008.1, read on the forward strand.
TCAGCGATCATGTAATGGACGCCGGGCTCAGACCGGCATCTATGCGTCATTGTATATGTAATATTAATATAGAAATATTTAATACAAATTATTTCTGCTCTAACATGTGAGCGAGCAAAATTCCAAAAGTGAATCGACAGTTAATAGACGAGAAGTCCTTCGGAAGACGGCGATTTCGCTGAGTGTTGCGGCCACGGGAACCAGTGTAGCCGCAGCCGATCCTGGTTCGAACGAGTCTGGAGATGATTCGACAGGGACAGAAGGCCCAGACGTTGGGACAAACGATGCAATCGATGGGGGATCCGGGGGCGGTGGTTACCCCACACTCTACGTCAACCTGTACAATGTGGACACGATCAGCGACGGACGCAGAGACAGCGTTCAGAGTGCTTTGGAGGGTGTAGCAGGCCAAATCGGGACCGACATCAATGTCAGTCGTACCACCGTTGATGGAAGCGACTATTCCGGGTGCATGGGCTGGTACAACATGTATAACGTCCTCGATTCGACGCAGTACCTCGGCGACGGTACCATTCACTATCTCGTCTTTGACGAGTCCGAAATTTCGGATTGGAGAAAAGGGCAGGGTCATGGTGGCGAGGGAATGCGATCCACGACGACCGCCAGCTGGACTAGCGACTTGATGTTCGGGTATAATCGGCCTGGCATTGCGTTCCTGAACGGTGATATGAACTTTAGCGGTGCAAGAGTCGAAGGAACGATATTCGATAATATCGCCAAAAGCGAGTTCGCACGGACGATAATGGACAAGTCGAACTCGCCGGCGACTCAGTACGGGCACGCTGATGACATCAACTCCTTCGGGACGGTCCACAACGGGTTGGTCCCTGGGGACACAGCATCTCCCCTCATCACCGGGAAGACTGGCTACAACAACCTCGTGACCGGCGGCTCTGATGACGCACTTGCAACTTGTAGCGGAGATGGTACTCCCCCACGAGCAGAGTACACAACCGGTACCCTCTCGGACTGCGCACTTAGTGAGATGCGACGGTATCTCAGTGACGACATGTACTGATTCTCGATAGTTCGAGGGCCTATCCTGCTATCTGGTCGCAAAATACAATCGTCGTCTCAACTACCGCCACATCGTCTCAAGAAGTGCTGCAAAACATGTGGAAGCCCCTGGTCAATGCAGATTCCCATGCCCGAGTTGGAAACGGCCTCTGACAGCCACTCCTAGTCCCGCATCAACAGGTAGTGGTGGCGACAGTATAATTCACCCACCTCGAATGATAGGTTTGGCATTTGCCATCACGTCTCTGACTCCGCTGTAACTCCCTATGTCACGCAAACCACTCCACGGCGACGACTACGTCTTCGACGACCCGCCCGCCTGGCTCCCCACTCCACTCCAGAAGGTAGCTGGAGACCTCATCTACGACGAGGCGCATGCGCTCGAGCTCGGTCTGGTCGGCATCCCGCTGGGCATCGCCCTCACGCTGGGTTACGACCGACTCGCCATCGGCACGCTCATCGCACTCATCACAATCGCGTTCGGCCTTCGGGCGGCCCCAAACTCGTTGCCCATAGCCAGCCGCACCGTCCAGAAGGAACCCTGGTACTTTCTCATCGTCCTGATCGGGTCGATGACGCTCGCGGCTGGTGCGGTCGCGATGGTTCACTGAGTGAAACGCCCCATGGGAGAACGCAACTACGCAGAGGAGTGTGGCGACTACGGCGGGTCGAACCGTGATGGCGAACCGTGTGGTCGGCCGGCCGGGTGGGGAACGGACTTCCCCGACGGCAAGTGCCGCCATCACCGCGGGACGTCCCCCGACGGAACGAGCCACAACGACAACACGAACGCAGTCACGCATGGCCTGTACGCCCAGACGAACGCGACCTACCAACAGGTCCTGACCGACGACGAACGCCAGCTCGTCGACGACATCTTCAGCGACTACCTGGCCGACTACGAAGCACGCCATGGCGAGGCGACGACCGGGACGAGAGCCGAGCTGTTCCGCATCGCCGTCTCCTACGGCAAGCACGTCCACGCCGACCGATGGGCGATCGAGAAACCCGAGAGCCTGGAGTCGGGCAACGCCGCAGTCGACCGCGAGACGCACGTCAGCGACGGTGGCGAGACGTACTACACCTACAAGGAGACGGTCGTCGCGAAGGGCCAGCGGGCACTCTCTCGAGACCGCAGGGCGTGGCTGAAAGACCTCGGTCTCATGGGTGCGTCACCGGACGATCGCCAGGCGAGCGCACTCGAGGCGGGCCTCGACCTGACCCTCTCGACCGACGAGAAAGCTGCCCTCGATGGCACGTTCGACACCGAGCCCCAGACATGAGCCAGACAGACCAGGCGAGTGCCGCGGCCATCGCCGAGCGTAACCCGCTGGCCCACCCGGCAATCGCCTCGGTCCAACTGTTCGAGTATTCACTCCCCCCGGGCGACCATCTCAAGGAGCTGTACAATGCGCTGTGGAAGGCCATCGACGCGGACTTCCCCCACGCCCCGAAGAAGATTGCTCGCCTGCTCCCGCGTGGACACGGCAAAAGCGAGAGTGCGGGCGTCGTGTTTCCGACGTGGGTGTTGCTCACCCACCCGGACGTCCGCGTGGCCATCATCTCGAAGACGGCCAACATCGCGGGCGAGCGCGCCGGCAAGGTCGTCGACGCCATCGAGCGCTGGGCGCCGACGTTCGGCATCGACATCGACAGTGCGGCGGGCCACCAACTGACGACTGCCGCCAACGACCACAAAGAGCCCTCGCTGAGTGCCTACGGCCTCGAGAGCCAGCTGACGGGCAAGCACTTCGACGTCATCATCTGGGACGACATAGCCGACTGGGAGAACCAGCGTACCGAGACCCAGCGCCGGAACGTCCGGGAGTACTTTCGAGACTACACGAAGAACCTCGGCGACCCTGACAGCGTCCTCGACGGCGGGTTCGTTCAGGCGATGATTGGGACGCGAAAACACCCCCAGGACCTCTACGAGACGGACGTTCTCCACTCAGCGACGTGGGATGCGAAGGTCTCGAAGGCTATCCGTGAGACCGACTGGCCGCTCATCGAGCAACGGGCGTGGTCGGTTCGTGGCGACGACGGGGTTGTCTACGACGACGTCGCCGACCTGCCGGCGGCCGTCAACCTCGCGAACAACGGCGTCATCCCGGAGCGCGACCTCACCGTCCTCTGGCCCGAGCACAAACCCCCGGCGTCACTGTTGTACGACATCGTCGACGGCGACGACTCACTGCCCATCTGGCGGCGTGAGAACCAGCAGGACCCCCACGCCCTGAGCGGCGAGGTGTTCAAATCGGAGTGGCTCACATACGTCGACGAGCTCCCCCACCCTGTATCGAGCTATCGTTGGGTGGCGGGGATGGACATCGGCCTCGTCGAGGACCTCCAGCAGGCCGCCGAGAACGACACCGATTACACCGCACTGGCGGTCATCGCCTGGAATCCCTCGGCCAATCGAGGCTACCTCACTCACCTCGCCCACCGCCGGGGCATGTCAGTGAAGGGGGCAGCGGACTGGGCGGTCGAGGAACTCACCGAGTACGACATCGACGCGATGCTCGTCGAGCAGAACGCCAACCGTGGCGTCGCCCAGCGTCTCCGTGATGAGACACCCATCCCCGCCGAGGGTGACACCTCGACGGGCAGCAAAGAAGAGCGGATTCACAACCTGGCCGCAGAGTTCGAGAGTTCCCAACTCCGCGTCGTCGGCGACCCCTCGAACGAGGAGTGGCGAGACTTCGAGACGCGTGAGTGGCTGCAGTTTCCCAACGCCGCTCACGACGACCGCCTCGACGCGATTGAGATTGCAATGCGTAACGTCATGACCGACACAGGATCTACAGCCGGCGCCTTCGGCACGCCAGCGACAGGGAGGTCGAGCAGATGGCGATAGAACACCCTGACGACCCCGACGGGCCGACGCGGGCTGACTTCGGTGGGCTCCGGAACCAGGCGGTCCTCGCCGCTGCGCTCGGCATGGCCTATGGCGGGAAGCGAGACTACTACGACAACTTCGCCTGGGACCGCTCGCCCGATGTCGAGGACTACTACGCGTCGTTCCTCCGCAACCCGCATGCTAACGCAGTCATCTCCATCCCCGCGGAGACGGCCTGGCGGAACGCCCCGGAGTACGTCGACGAGAAGACCTCTGAGGCAGGGGCGGAGACGGACTTCGAGTCCGACATCGCCGACGTCGTCAACAGCACACGACTGTGGCACTACTGTAAGCGCGCGCACCTGCTCTCTCGCATCGGGCAGTTCGGGCTGTTGATGATCGGGTGGGCCGACGGCGAGGACCAGCAGTTCGCCGCGCCCGTCGACCGAACGGCACTCAGCCAGAACGACCCCGGCGACGCAATCGAGTGGCTCCGCCCGCTCTCACAGCTCTCGGTCACGGATATCCGGTGGGCAGACGCCAGCAGCGGCCGGTGGGGGCATCCCGAGTACTATCGCATCGACTTCTCGGACGAGAACGACGCGGGGACAGCGGGTGTCTTCGGCGCTGGCCAGCGCGAGCAGTGGGTCCACCACAGTCGCGTCATCCACATCGCCGGTGGACTGCTCGACGACGAGGTCCGGGGGACGCCTGCGCTCGAACCGATCTACAACACGGTCACCGACCTGCAGAAACTCGAAGGCAGTGCGGCGGAGGCGGCGTACTCCATCGCCCGGCCGGGGATTCACGTCAACATCGACAAGGACGCGAGCCTGCCGGAGGGGGCTGAAGAGCAGATCGATGCGGAGACCGACGCGTACGTCAACGAGTTCCAGCCGATGATGCGGACCCAGGGCGTCGAGGTCAACCGCATCGCGGGTGACCAGATCGACCCGGAACAGATCAAGCAGGCACTCATCGAGACGCTGAGTGAATCGACGAAGATTCCACAGAAGATTCTGAAGGGCAACGAGAGCGGGGAGGTCGCGGGGTCACAGGACCTCCGGGAGTTCTACGGTGCCATCGCCGAGCTCGTCGAACAGGTCTGTGACCCCCAGCTCGTTCGGGAGTTTGCCGACCGGCTCATTCGATACCAGGTCGTCGCCCCACCGGCCGGTGATGATTACGACGTCGAGCGTGAGCCACTCGCCGAGCAGGACGAGTTGGAACAGTCGGAAATTCAGGAGAACCGGTCGACCGTCGTCAAGAACATCGCCTCGTACGCGCCCGGCCTCGACAGCGCAGCCATCGCGCAGTTCATCGAAGACGGCGAGTTCCCCGAGATGGACGACACCGACCAGCCCGCCCCGGTGAACCCTGCGGAGGACGCAGGCGCACCGCCCACCGGCGCGACACCGCCAGCGCTCGCGAATGGTGGGGAGGGCGGGTCGGGCGACGATGGCTAGCGGCCCAACTCGGACGAAGGGGCTCCGCAACGAGTACCGCGTCCGACTCGCCAAACCGTTCCGTCGACTGAAGGGCGCGGTCCGGACGACCGTCATCGACAACGATGCCTTGGGACTCGGCTCGGACGTCGATGCACTCATCGCCGCGGCCGACGACATCCAGCCGGCGGGTCGGTTCTCGTTCAGCACGGATGCCGAGGCACAAGACGAGTTCAACGACTGGCTGGAGCGTCAGGCCAACCGTGGCATCCTCGAGGTGATGCGTCGTCAGCGGATTCGGAATGGCGAGCACTTCACCGCTCGCTACGTTCGGAGCGCCTACTCACGCGGCGTCCAGTACGCCGACGCCCGACTGCGGGACCAGGGCGTCGAGCCGCCGGATGCCAGCCTTCGATCGACGTTCAACCAGCCTGTCCACGCCGACACGCTCGAACAGTTGTACACGCGGTCGTACGACGAACTAGCGACGGTCACCTCGGACATGCAGACCGCAGTGCGGCGGGAGCTGACGACCGGGTTCTCACAGGGGTGGAATCCTCGGAAGACGGCTCGGAATCTCACCGACCGCATCGACAAGATTGGCATCACCGACGCCGAGCGTCTGGCTCGGACAGAGACGATGCACAGCCACAACTCAGCCTCACTCCGGCGGTACGGCCAGGTGGGCGTCGAGAAGGTGCGCGTCATTGGGTACTCACCGTGCCCTGAGATCTGCGCGCCAATCGTCGGAAACGGCCCGTACCCACTCGACGACATCCCGCTGGGCGGACCACCACTGCACCCGAACTGCCGGGGTGCTCTGGCTCCGGTCGTCAACTAACTGGTTCAGCAATTATGACAGACTCAGACACCATCGAGACGTACGTCCGCGACCACGCCGAGGTCCGCGAAACGATTGCGGCGGCCGACCCCGACAACGGGCCGTGGCCCATCCACGGTGTCGCCGTCGCGGATGGCGACGTCCTCCACAACAACAAGGGCGAGCGGATTCTGATGACGGCGGAGCAGCTCGCCACTGCCCAATACTCACAGGCAGCGTCGAAGCTGACGAAAGACCACCCCGACTACGAGGGCTCGCCGCCCGTCGACGCGACGGTCGGGAACAACTCGATGCACTACTCCGCGGAGGGGGAGGCCATCGTCTACGATGCGACCACCCACGACGAGGACATCGCGGCCGGGGTGAACGGCGAGACGTACGGCGTCTCGATTCACGCCAACTTCGAGAAAGGCCCCCGCGACCCCGAGACAGGGGCGTACGTCGCCCAGAACATCGTCCTGCACGACCTCAGCGTGGTGAGCCTGGGCGATTCGCCGAGCAACACCGCCCAGTTCGGCGGGCGCTCGGATCTCGCCGCATGGGCCAACGAAGGCGGGCTCGAGGCCGCCGTCGCCGAGGGGGCGATGGCCGATGGCGATGAGGCGGACGTCGAAGGGTTGGTTCGGCGACTCGCCAACCGACTCGGCCTCATCGAAGGGGCAGCCGACGGCATGGCGGTCGACGCAGACCAGGGCGATAGTCGAGCCGGCGAATCCGGGCGCGACGCGGATGCAGACTCAATGAGTAACAAAGACGACAACATCGAGTTCATCACTGCCAACTCCCACTTCACCGAGGAGCTGCTCGCAGAGATGGACGCCGACGCGGTGGAACAGACACGCGACCTCGTGGACTCGGAAGACGACTCCACGGACGACGAGGACGGCGGCAGCGACACTGACGCCGACGGTACGGACGACACGCCGACCCAGATCGGCGAGATGTCGCCCGAAGAGCTCGGAACGGCGCTGCGCGAACAGGGCTTCGTCACCGAGGACGACGTTGGCGACATCGCCGAGGCGGCGAACGAACACGCCTCGGATGCCGAGAAGGCCGACGAGGTCATCGCGGCCTCTGAGGACTACACCGAAGACGACCGCGAGGAACTCCTCGCCTCGCCGTTCCTCGACCGTATCCACACCAAGGCGACCACGCCCGGTGCAGCGCCGATTCCCGGCGTCGGCGGTGGCCGCGACACTGCTGAAGCGGCGGTCGGTGGGAGTGATGGCGAGTACAACGCAGATGACTTCTCCACGGGGGTCGCCGAATGAGCCTCGATACGCCGAACTCGGTGGTCGCGGAGATCTTCGACAACGAGCCCAAGGAGCGGGAAGGGTTCGCAACGGCCGAACTCCGCCCTGGGATGGGCGTCACGTTCGACACCTCCGGAGAGGCCAACGACGTCTCACCCGCAGGTGTGAACTCACGAACGACGTACGTGGTTCGCGTCCCACCCCAGACCCTGAGCGCTGCGTCGCTGAATTCGATGGACACCAGCCCCATCGACGCGACCATCGACGCGAACGACCATCTCTACACGTTCGGGTTCCTGCGCTTCCAACAGGCCCGGTGTCGCGTCGCGTCGTCCTCGACGGCGAGCGTCGGTGACGACGTGGGCTGGAACAGCAACGGCGAGCTCTCCGACGTCCAGACGGACGGGACGACCGCCCTGACGACGTTCGTCGGGCAGGTCCGAGAACTCGTCTCCGACGCGGATCTCGACAACGACATCGCGGTCGTGGAGTTCTACTAATGAGTTCTGACGCACACACCGTCACACACGACGACTTCCAGGCCGGCGCATCGGACGAGCACATCACGGCGTTCTTCAACCCGATGAAGACCTACCGTGAGCGTGCGCTGAAGCAGATTCGCGCCCAGTCGGGCTGGTCGCCCGACGTGTGGACCAGCCTCGACGCGGCGGCGGGAATCGCGACCACCGACGCGGATGGCGAGATGGTCGAGGCCGCCTCGCCGATGCCCTACCGGATGGGCATCGACTACGAGATGGAAGGCCTCGACGAACAGTTCCGCCGCTCGACGGTCATGGACGTCCTGTCGGGGTCGGGCTTCGGCATCTCGTCTGACCTCTCGAGTTACGTCTACGTCCGGACGCTCACGAACGGGCGGATGGACGCCGACACGGCGATGGACATCCGTGGCGAGACCACCCAGGACCGAGACCGCAACGGCATCGATGGTGTCGCCCAGCCGCTCAACTACGTCACGTACGAACTCGGCGGTCGGGAGATGGAGGTCAAGCGCGCCTACGGCGAAGACCCCGAGGCCCGCCCGGCACGAGAGGCGCGCCGGGCGCTCAACCGCCGCGAACACGAAGTCCTCTACAACGGGTGGGGTGGGACGTTCGAGATCGACGGCCTGAGCTTCACCGTCGGCGGCCTGGACAGCACGAACACGGACAAGGTGCTTCAGGCGCCGAACAGTTCGGGCTGGAGTACGGCCGACAACGTCCTCTCGGACGTCGACGCGCTGCACAGTACCATCGAGCAGCAGACGGACGTCGTTGACGAGAACGACGTCCCGCTGGTGTCGCAGGTGGGTGGGCTGGTGATGGTGCCCTACAAGCTGTGGGGCAGCGTCATGCGCCAGAACTACGAGACGAGTGCGACTGACGAGCCGCTCATCGACCGGCTGAATCGCAAGTACCCCTACCTCACCTGGGTGCCGGCGCCGCGGCTGGACAGCGACACGGCGATCATGCTGCTCAACGACCCGCGGTACTTCGGTGTCGTGAACGCCCAGGGTGTCACGAACACGGCGTGGGATATTTCGGGAGGTGCCGCGCGCAAATTCCGATTGGTGTCGAGTCGCATCCCGTGGGTTCGCACCCAGCCCGACGGGATTAACGGCATCGCTCGCCTGACCGGCATCTCGACGGGGGTCTGAGATGGTCCGCGTTGAGGTCCGCGCCGAGTTCTTCGATGCTGGGGAGGGCGTCTACCATCGGAGTGGCGACGAGATCGACGTCTCCGAGTCGTTCGCCGACGAGCATCCGTATCTCGTTTCGCCTGTCAAGGACGACGAGTCGGAGGTCGTCACCGAGAGCGAGGACCTCGACGAGGCGTTCCAGCCCGAGGCGTTTCTGGACCGGACCCTCGACGAGGGCGTCGTCGACGACATCGAAGACGGTGCGGTCGACGAGTTCCTCGACCAAGTCGAAGCACACGCCGAGCGAGATGGCGTGAAAGAGGCCATCGAGGCCCGCCGCGAGAATCTGGAGGAGTAACTGCACATGGCCATCACCGTCGACGAGTCGAAGATTCGCGGGGCGCTTGACGCCAGCGAGTCGGAGTACCCCGATAGCGAACTCGCCTTCGAGAAGGAGTTGGCCGAGACGCTCGTCAACGACGACCTCGCGCCCCACGCCGCGTCGGGCCAATCCGACCGGCTGGCACTCGTCGGGGCGCTCATCGCCGCGGCGTACGTCGACGACGACGGTGACGTCACGCAACTCCGACAGGGCAACCGGGCCGTCAGCTTCGACAGTGACTCGGCGCTGAGCCACTGGCGGAAAGCACTGCAACTCGATCCAACGGGCCGACTCGGTGACTTGGAGAAGTCGACGGTTCGCTTCTCGACACCAGACGTGAGAGGAGGCGGCGACTGACCGATGCCAGGCGCGAAGATGACGGGCGTGCTCTCGCTGACGGAGACGCTCGACGACATCGCCGAGCGCTGGGGCGTCGGGACGGTCACTTGGACAATCGGCACCGGCGTCGAGTACAGCGTGTTCATAGCGTTCGGGACCTCTCGAATGGCTGCCCGGCCGTATCTCCGTCCGGCGCTCGAAGAGGCATCCCGTAAGCTCGATCAGTTCGCCGCCAGCGCGAACAGCCTGGCTGAACTCGTCAGGAACATCGCCCTGTTCGTCGAGGGGCGTGCGAAAGAGATTCTCACCGAGAAAGACGCGGTCGACACCGGCACGCTGCGGGGGAGCGTCACTGCGCGCCCCGCCTCCGGTGGCACCCCCGCCGCCATGGCATCCATCTCCGTATGACGTCTGGCAACGTGGGTGAGCGCCTCGCTGGCTTCGACGACGCGTTCACGAATTGGGTCGAAGACCCACTGACGGTGCGAAACTTCGTCGAATCCGCCCAGCCCGACAGCCAGGGCGACTACCGCCGAGTAGACCACCCGGACAACCCGATTCAGACAACCGGCCAAGTCGAGCTTCCGACGACACCGGCTGCCGAGCAGGCACCGACGGGCCGCGAAGAGTCCGCCGATGTCGAGATCATCCTCCCCGACGACGTCCTCGTGACCTCGGGCGGGGTGGACGACGACGCGGGCAACTACCTCGCGTGGCCTTCGGAGATTGAGGCGCCCGACGGCCAGGTCTACACCGTCAGCAACGTTTTCGACGAAGGCAACGGCACGGTCCGCTGTGCGGCTGTCCACTCCGGCGAGGTCGATGACCGATGACGGACGCGAAGATGGCCATCATGGTGTTGCTTCGCGACAACTGGGACGCCTCGGCGATGCCGTTCGACGAGACGCAACTCTACCGGCAGAAGTCGAAACTCGTCTTTCAGACGGGCTGGTACGACCGTGATGGCGAGATGCCGGTCGTCACCGTCACGGGGAAGAACGAAGGCCCGTACCAGGGCGGCGCAACCGGCTACTCAGCGCTGCATGGCCCGACCGGTCAGGGGATGCAGCGCATCGACGGCGCGGTCTCGGTCAACCTCGTCGCCGGGACGTGGGAGCACCTACGAGGAGCGGCCGCAGATGGCGATGACGTCAACCCGAAGGTAGCTCGCGAGGCGATGTACCAAGAGGCCGCCCGCATCCTGATGGACGCCCAGCAGACCGACGACACGCTCGTCGTGGCGCCAGGGACGGCCACCGAAATCGAGGACACCGGCGAGGAGACCGAATCGACCGTCTATCGCACCGAGTTGCGAGTGACGTACCAGTACGACCGCGTGCCGACGGCCTGACTCGGCATCAGTCCCGGCCTCGACCCGCTGGGGCTGTCTTTCCTTTCGCATCGCCCGATCGACCACGGACGATGCTTCGCGCATACCAGATGCGACTCACACTCACCCGAACTGATAGCGAGGGCTCGTGCCCGACGAGACGTCTTGGTGGCGTCTTCGAGGGCGAGCGGTTCGACGTCCGCGTCTTCTCGACGGGGACGACCGAGCCGATACCCGAGCCACTCGGCCAGCACCTGCTGGACAACGACCGCTACGCCGTGGCCCCGTACGAGGGCGATGGTGAGAGCGAACCAGCGACTGCAGCCACGGAGGACCACTAAATGTCAACACTAAACGTCGAGGGCGGCTCGCGACGGACGAAGTACTACTTCGCTCGCGAGACCGTCGATTCGAACGGTGACGCACAGACCCCGACCGACCCGGCCTGGACGCTGTACGCCAGTGTCGTCGGGACGCACGAACCGGAGTCGGAAGCGACCCACTCCGAGCGGACCGGCATCGGCAACGTCAACCCCATCGACAAGCAGCGCAATCAGGAGAGCCACGAGGTCACGCTTGGGTATGACCTCGAACGGTTCCCGGTCGACACCAACGGCGACCCCGCCGACGCCCTCGCCGATGGGATGCTCCGGGACATCGACAACCGGCTGCTCAACACCCACTCGTTCCTGGGCGTCGAGCAGCTCTCCGAGATCATCGCGAGCAACACCGTCCACGCGAAGTACTACGCCAGCGCGCGCAACAACTCCCATCCGTCGGGTGACGCGCCGACGGCTGTGTCGCTCGCGACGCGAAAGTACGACTACGCCTACGGCGGTCGTCTCTCCGAGCCGTCGCTCTCGGTCGACCCTGGCGAGGACGCGGTCGCCCAGGTCGAACTGCAGTACACGTTCGACAAGCGCCGGACCTACCAGATCGACCAGCCCGACGCGACGTCGTATCTCGCCATCCGCTCGACGTCCTCGAACGACACGGGCGTCACCATCGACATCGAGGGCGTCGACGCCCAGACCGTCGAGTCCATCACGCTCGACGGGACAGACTCCACAACGTCGGTCGTCACGACCAGCCAGTACGACACGCTCGGCGCGGTCGCGCCCGCCTCGGAACTGGAGGGGACGCTCGAAGTGTTCATCGACGAGTCGAGCGACCAGTCGGGGCAGCCCGGCCAGCTGCTGACGGTCGTCCCCGGGAAGAACGACTACGACGGTATCGAGGGCGACGAGGGCGTTCCGCTGCTTGGCAGTGGCTCGTTCGACGACGGCTCGTCGCTGGGCTCGCCCCAGACCGTGCTCGGGTCGAAGCTGCAGTGGTTCGGCGACCCGGCCGCCGAGCGTGTCCAGTCGACGACGCTCTCGGCGTCGAACGAGGTCGAAGAGGAGAACACGACCGCCGGGCTGGCGATGTCTCATCACGAGGATGGTCAGTCGATCACCGCCGAGTCGACGGTGTTCGGCGAGACCCAGACCCACGACAAGCTTTCGGACCACCTGCAGGGTGCCGAGGGCGAGCTCGTCATCCCGCTCACCGGCGGCGACATCAAACTCCCCCGGGCGTACATCTCCTCGGGCGGCAACGCGACCAAAGAAGAGAACCAGGCGTACATGACGACGGATCTCACGTTCACGGCACTCCAGCAGTCCGACGGGAGCGCCCCGCTCGTGTTCAGTCCGAACTGAGGTGACTGTTCATGGCATCTACACACAGCGACGGCAGTGAGGAACAGCACGACGACCCAACGCCCGACGACGCGGGGATGGTGTCGGTCGACGACGTCATCGTCTCGCGTGATGGTGACGGGAACGTCCTTCCTGAGAAGGTCTACGTCGAGGAGTTGGGCGGGCACATCAAGGCGCGCCGCCTGACGAAGAGCGCTCGCGATGAGTACATCATGCCGCTCCTGAGCGGCGAGGACATCACCGACGGGATGCTCGCCGACCTCTACGAGACTCACCTCGTCGAGCCCGACCTCACGAACGATGAGGGCGAGGTGACTGCGGCGTTCGTCTCCGAGCAACTCGATCCCTCGATGGAAGACGGCCTGCTGTACGGCATCCTGCTCGTCTCCGACCTGGACGAGATCGTCGACCGCCTGCGGCGGTACCCGCGTGGGGACATCTCCGACGAGGAGATGGACCGGCTCAAGCGCCTCGACGAACTGCAGAGTCTGGGTGGTGACGACGAGGGAAAGTAGCCGGCCCGTCGCTCGAAACGGGCGAACTGAGCGACCTCTCGCGATACGAAGACGCCTGTCTGAGTTCGTACTTCCTCCACGCCAAGTGTGGCTACCAGTTCACGGACGGCCCGCTGGGCGACCTGACGCCCGAAGAAGAGAAGATGCTCTGGCGAGGGTTCGAACTGTTCGAGAAGCACTTCGGGCGGGGCGCAAAGAACCGAAAACGCGGATCGAGTGGCCCCAAACCCGGCCAGCATGTGACGTCGGGCGACCAGAAGGCCTGGAAAGAGTTCGTCGAGGAGAAGCGACGAGCCAGCGCAACGCGACCCTGACTTCTCCGGCATCACCGCTCGCCACTGAGCGGCCTCTCTGTCATGGCTATCAACGCAGAACGACTCCAGGTGAGTGTCGAGGGTGGCGGCGGGGCCGACGACCTCGCGGGCGGGCTCGACAATCTCGCCGGCTCGGCACTGAACGCGCGACAGGCCGTCGGCTACCTCGGCATCGGGCTGGCAGCGCTGTCGGCTGGTGGCATCGCGGCGGCGACGAAGTCGGCGTATGACTTCGAAAGCGCCATGGCTGACGTCCAGAAGGTGACGTCGGCGGACACGGCCGCGCAGTTGGAAGGCGAGCTGATGAGCCTCGCCGAGACGATTCCCATCCCGCGACGCGAACTCGTCACGCTCGCTGAGCAGGCGGGGAAGTTCGGCATCGAGGGCTCGGAGAACATCTCGCGGTTCGTCGAGACGGTCGGGAAGATCGGCGCGGCGACTGACCTGGCCGCCGAGGAAGCTGGGACGCGCTTCGCGAAGATTGCAGGCGCGGTCGGCCTGCCCTACTCCGAAATCCAGAAGCTGGGCGATGCGACGAACAAACTCGCCGACTCGTTCAAGACCGACGCCGGGGAGATTTCTGACACCGCGGTCCGGGCGTCGAACGTTCTCTCGCAGCGTCTGGGCCTGGGTGCCGAAGAGACCCTGGCGCTGTCGGCGTCGATGAACGAGGTCAGCGCCTCGAGCCGACTGGCGGCGGGCGACCTCAAACGCGCTGCGGAGGCGATGATGGACCCCAAACGCGTCGGGGACATCGCCGGCGCGCTCGGCATGACGACGAGCGAGTTCAAGACCCTCCGGTCGTCGGACCCCTACGGCCTGATGCAGAAGATCGCGAAGGGTATGGCCGAGGGCGGCCAGAAAGCGACGGACCTCCAGGTCGCGCTGGGGACGCGTGCGGCACGGGGGTTCTCGAAGCTGGGGTCGAACGCCACCCAGACTGAGAAAGCGCTCACAGCGGCGAATAAGCAGTTCGAGGAGGGCGGCTCGCTGGCCCGCGAGATGTCGATTCGGACCGACACCGCGGCGGGAAAATGGCAGCTGTTCAAGAACAAAGTCCAGAACGCCGCGACGACGACCGGCCAGCGCTTCCTCCCCATTCTGAAGGACGTCCTCGGCGCGCTCAACACGGGTATCGGCGTCCTCGGCGACATCAACGAGGCGACCGACGGCTGGCTCGGCACCATCACACTCGTCGGCGGCCTGCTGGGTGGTGCAGTGATGGCCATCGGGGCGTTCGCTGGCGCGCTGAGTACGTCGACCATCGCCGCCGCGGCCGCCTCCGGTGCCGTCGGAGCGCTCGGGACAGCGTTGACTATCCTGACCGGCCCCATCGGCATCGCCATCGCCGCGGCGGTCGCGCTCTACGCCGCGTATCGGACCAACTTCCTGGGTACGAAGGAAATCGTCGACGGGGCGATGGGTCGGATGCGGCAGATAATCGACACGCACATCGGCCCCATGATCAACAAGGTCGTCACGCTGGCGACGACCATCTACAACGCGCTGGCGCCAGTCGGGCAGTGGCTGATTACCAACCTCGGCCCCGCGTTCGCGATGGTCGGCCAGATGATTGGGGCGAGCCTGGACGCGACCATCGGTCAGATAATGTGGTTTGCGGACCTCGGCCTGTCGCTGTTCTCGGCGTTCCTGTCGTTGCTGAACGGTGACGTCGACGGTGCGCTCGCGGTTCTCGAAGGACTCTGGCAGCGGACCCTCGACGGCATCATCAACTGGATCAAGAGCTGGGACATCGTCAAATGGCTCGGCAACAAGATTCTCGACGCCGTCGCCACCGCCGAGAAGTACATCAACAAGATTCCGGGGGTGCAGGTCTCGATGACCGACAAGGTCCGCGAGCAGATCAACAACTCCGGCATTGACGACGCGTACGGGAACACGTTCTCCCGGGCCGAGCAGCTCTCGAAGAACGTACTCAACCAGATTCGGACGAACAACCAGTCGTCGCTCAACAACCAAGAGCGGGACATCATGGCCTCTGGAATGCCGGAGGCGTACAAGCGCCAGCTCCGACAGTCGCGACTGAACGCTCAGAACGAGATGGGAATGATGCAAACGGCCAACGGCCAGTCGTTGTCGTCGATGTACACGCAGACGGGGCAAAGTCAGGTCCCGACGGCGTACAACGACCTGTTCTCCCAGTCGAAGCTGAACGCACAGACGCAACTGGGCGGTATCGAGATGGCCAACGCCCAGGCGCTCTCGGGGATGGAAACCCAGACCCGCCAGTCGAACCTCCCGCAAGCGACTCAGACGGTCTACCAGCAGTCCATCGAGAAACAGCGCGAGAAGCTCAAGCGACTCCGCAAGCGCCACAAACAGAACCTCAAGCTGTCGAAACAGGACACCGAGAAGTCGAAGATGTACGAGGGGTTCGCCACGATGTACGCGAAAGCGGCGAACCGCCAGCAGGTGAAGCTGGACAAGATGGAGTCGAAGCATCACCGGATGCTGACGAACACGGAGTCGAAGACACGCAGCTGGTCGATGCCCACTGTGGTCCAGTCGAAGTACAACAGCGCCCAGAACGGCGCCATCGGAAAGGTTGCTGGGATGGAGCAGACCCACAGTCAGGGTCTCGCCTCGATGGAGACCGACACGCGCAACTGGTCGATGCCGACGGTTCTCGAAAGCAAGTACAACAGCGCCCAGAACGGTGCCGTCGGCAAAATCGCCGGCATCGAACAGGGGCACAGTCAGGGCCTCGGGCAGATGCAGACCGACACGCAGAACTGGGGGATGCCGGGCGACGTCAATTCGAAGTACGCGACGGCCGCGAGTAATCAGTCGACGAAACTCGGGGCGATGTACAGCGAGAACAACCGCCAGTTCACGAATATGATGACGGACACGGCCGCGAAACTCGGGCAGATTCTCACGCAGATCACCACGCAGTTCGGGAACATGCTCAGCGTCATCACCAACCAGATGGGGGCCGCCCGGTCCCGGTTCTCCGGCGAGATGGGGACGATGGAGTCCAACACGCAGTCGGCGACCGGCTCGATGGTCAATATGTTCAGCGCGGCGTTCTCCCGCATCTCCGCGCTGGCGGGGCGCATCGCGTCGGAGGCAGCGTCAGCGGCCGCCCAGGCCGAGTCGTCACTGTCGGATGCGACGTCGGCGCGGTCGAGTGCGCGCTCGGCGGCGCGAGACGCTGCCAGTGCGGCCTCGCGAGCGCGTTCGTACACGTCGGGCGCTGGGCAACGGGCGGTCGTCGGGATGGCCTCGGGCGGCCGGGTGCTGGCTGATGGCATCGTCAAGCTCCACGAGAACGAGCACGTCCTCTCCGAGAGCGACATCAACCGAAGTGCCCGGCCGCCTATCGAGACGGAGGGCAACAGCGGTGGCGGAGGCGGACTCTCGATCGGGCGGGTCGTCGTTCACGCGACCTCCGAGCGTGAGGGTCGGCGGGCTGGTCGCGGGTTCGTCGACGAGCTGCGGGCGGACAACTTCGACAGCGCCTGAGCAGCGTCACTCGCTCACTGCTTCATCATGCCAACAACATCGTTCCACGAGTGGAATCTCCCAATCGTCGGTGGCGACGCCGACGCCTGGGGCGAGAAGCTGAACGCCGTCTTCGACGCGCTCGACGAGGAAGTCATCGAGAAGGGACCGACCGAGGGGTCGCCGCCCAAGCCCGTCCCCGACGCTGGCGATTCTGGTCGCTGGTATCTCGGCACCGACACGGTCGACCCGCGCAGCGGGAACGACACGCCGCTGCCGTTCCTGTTCTACGACGACGGCAATCAGTGGATTATCATCTGGGATGGCGATGCGAAGACGCTCGGCGGGACTGCGGCTGGGTCGTATCTCACGAGTAGCGATGCCATCGATGCGGACACCCTCGATGGGGCCGAGGCGTCGGCGTTCGCCCTCGGCAGCCGATTCCCGCTTCCCAACAGCGACCTCCAGAACTCAACGCTCTCGGTCGCTGGAAACGCGGTGGGTCTCGGTGGGTCGACGGGCGTCGCGCTCCCTGATCTCTCGGATGTGAACACTGGCACGCCCACCAGCGGGCAGGCGCTCACGTACAACGGTGGGGGCTACTGGGAGGCGGCCGACGTCGCCTCGGGGTCGGCCGACACTATCGAGGACATCGTCGACGGGCAGGCGATTCACGCGAGTTACTCGGCCGATGGCACACAGCCGAGTGCGCCCCCGACTGGCGAAGTAACGCTGTGGATCGATGACTCATGAGTGACTACGTCGAGGACCTCGACGATGGCGATGCGAGCGACTGGACGTTCTACGACCCGAACTTCGACGTCCAACAGGAGAGCTACGATGGCGCTCAGCGCTGGCGAGGTACCTACTCGGTCGGGGGCAACACCACCGATGGAGCCCCGGCGGTACTCGCCGAGTGGCACCCCGAAGAGCTCGCGGGCGGCGTTCGCCTCTCGTCGTTCGAGTTCTACTGGAACGAAGACGACATCAGCTACGGCGGTGGCCTCCGCCTGCTCGATTCCTCGGGCAGTGAGGTGCTCACCGTCGGCTCGTCGAATCCGGGCTGGGAGGTCTCCGATGGCACCGGGAACGTGAGCGTCTGGGCCGGCGACGGCTACGACCGCTGGAACCGGTTCTCGCATACGTTCAACTGGTCGGCGGGCACCTACTCGATCGACTACTACGACCCGGTCGCGGACCACACCGAGACCGGCACGTTCGGCCTCCAGTCCACCCTGGATGTCCGGACGGTCGAACTCGTCAACCTCGGGTCGGACACCACGCCGGTCCAGTCGCTCTCGGCGACCTGGTACGACGACTTCACGTTCGGGATGAGCGGCACGGTCGTCGACCTCAAGGCGCTGTGGGAGCGCAACGACCCGAAGCTCGTCTTTCCGGATGGGACCGTCCGCCCGCCGAACTCCGGCGTCTACGTCATCGACGGCACCGGCGCGGTGTCACCACTCTGGGAGGCGGTGACCACCACGACCATCGACGCGCTGAACGGGAGTCTCGATGCGGGGTGGAACGGCGATACCGGTGACTTCTCGTCGAACACCAGCGAGGCAGTCGAGGGCGGCGCGGCAGTCGTCACCGACACGTTCTCCTCGACGATCAACCTCACCAGCTACTCGGGTGACGGCCTGCCCGCCTACCTGCCGAAGGGGAACCGGCTGCGGACGTACCTCACACCCCAGAACATCAACGCGAACGGGCCGAAGGTGAGCATCTACATCGGTCGGGAGGGGCCAGACGAGGGGTACTACGGCCTGCTCGAGTTCCACAACGACGTCGGGCAGCTCACCCGTGCCGACGGCGATGGTACGTTCAACAACCTGCAGGGAAGCACGGCCACCTCCGAGGCGTTCAGTGTCGGCACGACCTACGAAATCTCCTATACGTGGGACGACGGCACCCTCGGCGGGTCGGACGGCGACCTCACGTTCGAAGTGAAGAACGACGATACGGACACGGTCGTCCTCACGCTCACTGGGAACGACTCGACGTGGGACGGCAACGCGGGCTTCCGGGTGTACTTCTGGGGCGATATGAGCAACAACCCGCTCGTCTGGGACTGGATGCATCGGGTGGCCTGAGATGAGTGAGAACCTGTTCCGCAGTAGCGTCCTGCCCGTCCGGGGCGCCCAACTCGCGGTGTTCAAACCCGGCACCGAATCGGACGACCTCGGCGACGCGGACGTCGTCGTGGCCGACGGTGACCTCGAGTCCGTCGATATCACCGAGCGCATCCAGGAACGCAAGGACACCGCGTCGATTACCATCGCGAACGACGCCGGCCAGTACACTGACGCCATCACGTCAGGCGACCGCATCGAGTTCATTGCCGACACGCCCGCGAACCGCAAGCGGGCGTACAGTACCGACGCCTACGGCTCGGGACTGTACGGCGGGTACGGCCCCATCTGGACGGGCGTGGTTCGCTCTCAAACGCCCGAGCGGGCTGGGCCACAGGACGCCATCATCGATATCCAGAGCCAGGACTGGGTGTTCGGGACGTGTTCGTTCCGGCGGGTCTACGACGCGTTCGAGGGCGCACCGATTTGCCTGCCCGACGATGACCCCAACGCCGAGTCGGCCATCGTCAACACGCTGCTTCGCGTCAACGCGCCGGCCATCGACCGGTCGTTGCTGGGGCGTGTCGACACGACCACCGACGAGTTCTCGAACGGGCAGAACTTGCTCGACCTGCTGGGCGACCTCGCGGCCAAAGGCGACGCCGTGATGTACTCACGTGGCCGGTCGCTGGGGTTCGTCTCGCTGGGGGACCTCACGCCCACAACGACCATCGGCCCCGAGCAGGCGACCACCCACAGCGTCCGCATCAACGACGACGACCTGGCGAACGTCATCCGCGTCGACGGGGGGACGGACTTCGCCGTCGACGATGCCCAGGAGACGGTCGACTCCTATCAGACCGTCAGTGACGCGAATCGCATCCTGCACCGCGTCTCGACGCGAAAGTCAGAGCTCGCCCGCATCGAGGTCTGGACGCGGGCCGACCGCTCAGAGGACGCCGACGGCGTGGTCGTCAGGCTCCAGAAAGATGACGGCGGCCAGCCCGTCGCCGTCGACGACACACAGTCGGACATCACCGACCCGAAGCAACTCGGTGCGGAGTTCCTCGACGACGACGGCTGGACGACGTTTCGCTTCTCGAAACACACGCTGCCCGAGCCCAACCCGTGGCTCATCATCGAATCCGAGGGCTCGACAGGCCAGGAGATCGGCGTGAACGCTTCGGGCGTTCCGGCCTACCGGGCGTACTTCCCGTATCCAATCAGCGTGCGTGTCGAGTCGCCCGCCAGTCAACGCGAGTACGGCCGGCGCGTCGACCGCATCAAAGACGACGGGCTCCAGACGTTCCAGGCCGCTCGCGACATCGGCGAGGCGGAGCTGCGCCACCGTGACGAACCACGTCGCGAGCTGTCGTTCGGTGCGCGCGGCCTCGCAGCGCACTCGCTGGCGACCGGCGAGGTGTTCGACGCCCAGTTCCCCCAGGAGGGAGCGACGGGCGACCACATCGTCATCGAGCGCGATATCACGTACGAGCGAGCGACCGTCACGACTGACGTCACGGCTCAGGAGACGCGGACGCTCTGAGCGGCCACCAACTCCAGTCATGAAAGACATATCCAACAGAGAGGCGTCGCGGCTGTTGCGTGACCAGCGCGACCGGCTGCGACGCACCGAGAACGAAGATGACCCGGACAGCGACGTCGGGCTCATCGCGAGCCCGCCGCCAGAAACTGAGCAGACCAGCGACAGCGTGAGCACCGCGACGGCGAGTGCAGGGTCGGGCCAGTGGGACGGTGCTGATTGGTCGTTCGCAGAGTGGGGGGCCTGACGTGACCGTTCACACGAGCGCCGTCGAGACGAACGTCCGTCTCCTCACGCACGACGTCGCCACTATCCGCGAGCACGTCCCCGAGTGGGACGAATTGGACGACCGGGCACGACTCGAAGCACTACGGACCGTCCCCCCCGAGCACGTCGACCGGTCGCGCAACACGACCTGTGTCGGGTTGCACGAGTGGATTGTCAACGGGCTGAGCGGGCAGTCCGTCCCCGAGCTCTCGGAGGTCGCCATCGGCACCGGGACGACGGCCGCCGAGGCCGACACCGCGCTGGCCAGCGAGGTCGCCCGGACGGTCGTCGCGACGGTCGAGCCCAACGCGCCTTCTGTGTTCGTCGCTGCATTCTTCGGCAGCGAGGAAGCCAACGGCGTCGACATCACCGAGGCGGGCGTCTACGCCGGCGACTGGCTCCTCAACCACGCGACGTTCGGTGCGAAGTCCAAAGACAGCCAGAATACGTTAACAATCGAGATTTCCCTCACCTTCAACGCCGCCTAATATGGTCGACATCGTCAATCCCAGCCCCAACCGGCCGATCAGTGCGGAGATTACCGCGGCGACCATCGCCCAAGCCGCCCACGCTCCGGGTGGTGGCTGGGTCGTCCCGCCCGACGAGTCGGTCATCGAGGCCTCGCCACTCGATGCCTTCACGCCGGAGATCTCCAGCAGCGACCTGACGGTCGACATCCAGAGCGGCGAGGCGTTCATCGGCGGCGTCTATCTCGGCCGGGATACCGTCAGCTCGGTCGAACTGGCGCCATCGACGAACGACCAGGACGTCTACGTCGGTGCAGACCTCTCCCAACCCGATACCGTCATTGTCGGCCTCGGCAGTGAGTTCGCGAGTGGTGACCCCCGGATTCGCATCGCACGGTACAACACTGACAGCACGGGCATCGTCAACCCGACGTCGGACTATCGGACAATCGGCCAGGCGGTCGACGTCGAGAACCGCCGCTACGAGGGCGGTCTCGCCGAATCGGTCGCGAAGGCCACCAGCGCGAGCGAACTCGACGGACAGACCCTGACGGACGTCCTTCGGAATGGGCGGACGGTGCCCATCCCGCTGTCGCGCATCCAGGACACCGACGACGCCAGTATCGTCGAGTTCGTCCCAGCCAGTACGACGTTCAAACTCCTCGGCGTCACGCTTATCAGCGAGTCCGGCGGCGTCCCGTCGGGCGTGTCGGCGAGCATCGTCGACGACAGTGGCACCGAGCGCTTCTCAACGACGAATCGAAGCTCGACCGGGACGGTCGATGCGCCGCTCATCCCCATCAGCGGGCAGCAGGCCCCGCTCAGACTCCGCATCGAGAACGACTCCGGCAGTACCCAGCGCGTTGGCGCGGTGTTCGGCTACTACCTCGAGTGATGACCGGGCCATTCTCACTCCAAGACGGTGCATACGTCGTCCAAGACGGCGCGTTCACCGGCAACCTCGCTATCGAACCGTTCAACGACCCCATCGGCGGCGTCGACAACTACGATGGGTCGCAGGGCCCGTGGCGTGGCTCGGCGTCGCTGGTCAGCACGACGACGAACTCGTTCCGTGGCCCGTCGTGTGCCACTCGCGACGACGGCAACATCCTGCGGAAGTGGTCCTATCCTGGTGACGGCCTCGACCAGTACCCCGAGCTGGGGTCGTCGGGGTCACCCGGGTCGACGATCTCGATGGCGGTTCGGCCGACCGACAACTACGTCGCGCTGACGTTCGGCCACGGCTCGGGCAACGAGACCGACGGCTACGACTGTTACTGGCTCGTCCTCGACTTCGACGACTACTACGACACGTTCGGCTTCCGCCGGTCAGACGCCGGCGGTGAGACGCCGTGGCTGGTCGACAGCGGACCGGGCGTCCCCGACGACGTCTGGTATGTCATCGCCGTCATCCTCGATGGTGATGGGGTCGGTCGGCATGTCGGCCAGCTGTGGGCGACGGACGTCCCGTCGCCAGGCTCGGGCGTTCGGACGACGCTCGAACACGAGGTCGTCATGGACGATACGAACTATCGCGGGCGGGGGGTCGGATTCGTGCAGGCGGGGGCGGCCGACTGGGACGAACTCCAGCTCGGGTTGCCGTAGGACGTCGAGATTGGTTGGCCAGGCTGTCTGGTAGAGGGCGTCAGTCGGCCAGTGGCCGTGCGTCCGGGAGGCCACTAGACGAGACCGGCAACTGCACGTGAGCGTGGGATTCTCCTTTGGTCAGTCCGAGGCGGTCGCTCCCGAACTGCCCGAGTCGAACGCACCGACAGACTCCTCTCCACATCTGCAGTTGCCATCAGTCGTCGGCAAGATGAACGATCCGTCGTCGCGTTCTCGAGCCGTATACGCTTGCCCGCACTCGCTACAGAGAACAATCGTCCGCCCGTTCACTGGTGCACTCCTGCCTGCTGACCTCTTCGACACACTTGGTCTCCTGCGATAATCGTATTCATTGTCTATTCGTTACTGCTCCCCGACAGGGCGTATAATCAATCCCCAACTGTTGGGGAATTCGTCATGATTCACAACCCGTACAGTTAGGCAATGACCACTTGTCGCAGACGCGTGTATGTAGTGTTGGTCACATCTTTGACTCTTCACGACGATGTCCTCGACGATTGTTCCCCAACCTGTGAAGCCGTCACGCTGGTATCGGACGACGGAACCGACCCATGCCAAGAGACGGTTGTGGAAGGCGACCAGTACGTTCGCTGTGGCTCCATCGCGACTGGCAGGTACCGGCTCTCTCCGGAGACTGGTGGGGTCGTTGCAAACTGGCTTTGTCGACGCCACAGAGACCAACTCTCGGATGCCATCACGAAGACACTCGATTCGTGCTGAGCGCTGCGTGATACGTTCCGCCGTCACCTGCTGACTTCTGTACACGCGCAACACGTGGCAAACAGCTTGCTAGCTCCGGACCGGGCTGGCAGTAACTTCGATTGGTGATTGTCGGTATTGTTAGACAGAGAGCGTGGGTCTATCAACTGTCGAGTCTGCCCTCTGCGTACGTGTATCGCTAACCTTGGTTGGTGGTTTGGAGAACGACGAGGATGCCAGCGGATAACCGGAGCATCAGGTGTGGGAAATCAGATCAGACAATTACACTACCAAGATTTGTTGTATAAACAATAATAGTCGGGAGAGTAAGATACAATCGAATAGTTCAACCGTCTTCTGATTTGACACCACACAAGTTGGAAAACAGGTCACAACCGAGTAAAATCGGAGAAAGACATTATAAAGTGCCCCCGGTTAGGAAAGAGTAGCACCTTTTGGCTGCTTTCTACGCCATGTGCATCATATCTGGTGCTCAGGAACCAACTATACGTATTCCTCGACCTCCTCGTCACTCATGTCGTCGTTAATCGCCAAATTGTATCGATCTACAAACTCTATCTCCACACCGTGTTTGTCCTCAATAAAGTTGATAGCCTCTATTCCACCGGTTGATATTCCGTCTGAAACTAGATGGCCCTTGTTGAACCCCCCCATGTCCATATACGCGAAAAGTTGGTATGCATCAAGCCCATTCGCTTGGTTTACCTTTATCTCCCACGGTTCCTCGTCATCAGCGAGGACATCAATGAATCCTGAGAGCCCCTGTACGGCGTATTCTGTTGCAGTATGGCTGCAAGGGTCTGGTGGTTCTAGTAGCAGGTCTGCTAGTCGATCTCTGAGACATGCCTCTGGGATTGCATCGGGTACATTTTGACTTTCCAAATAGTCTCCGCTGTGCAAAAATTTTCGTACTTGGCTTATCATAGCATCAAATTCTTGCCCTCCCACAATCCGGTTTTTTGTTATAGCAGTCGAGAATCCCTCCAGGAGGTCTATTTCCCCCCTGATTTTATTGTACTGGTTATGGGTAGAGCTTACCAAACCAATCTCTTCAAGTTGAGCGAACTGGATGACCCTGTCATTTTGAATCAAGTCCAGGCCCTGTTTTGACAACGCCTTGTAATACGGCTCATACTTCTTCGGCTGGGAGAGGCCCAAACTATTGTATTTGGCTTCGGTTTCTGGGGCGTACCCGAATGTAAGTTGAATCTTCCAGCCGTCACCTTCGCTCCCGGAGAACTCCTCTTTGTGTAGGACTGGGTCATTAATCCGCTTATTCGGATGGAAATATATCGGCCGGACGTCATCGGGTACGATTTTCCGTGTTTCCCCAGTGTCGAGGTTTTCCCATCTGAGACTAATATCTAAGTTATTGTTGGGATTCCCAAGCAACCTGCGGTATCTTGCACCAATATACGCTTGAATCCTGCATTCGTAAATTTGTGCGGATTTTCGAAGAATTTCGTTTAAGTTCTTAATTCTAATCTCGGTGCCGTGTTCCCAATCAACATCTTCCGTTGTATGATCTACCTCTCCAAAAGAGAACTCATTGATTACGGTGGCTGTGCTTTCACTTGCGGGCTTTGTCTTGAGATAATCGAGATTCCCTGCAGCAGATACTGCCTGCTTCATCCCCAGACCGTGTTCATTTAAGGGGTGGCCGGAATTTGATGTTGTTCCCGCTGGCGATATTGCGTCTGGAAGGTCAGAAAACGTTATCCCAGATGCATTATCTCGAATCAAGAAATAAGAGTCTCCCGAGTCGTCCGACAACCCGATATCAATATCTACTTGTAAATCTTTGTCATCAGGACGTGCTGCGACCGCATTATCAATGAGTTCTGATATTAAGTCTATATCGTCGTAATCGTTGTTCCCCAGTACGTCAAATACTCTTTCAGATGGATCGACCTCCAGTTTACCTTTAGAAGTCATAACCCAATACTAGTAACGAAGTGTCATAAATACTTGCGTTTGTGCGTAGTGTCTAATTGGGATTGTGGATGTTAGACTCGCGGCACGTGTCTAACAGC
Source organism: Halomarina rubra (assembly GCF_023699475.1). Lineage (GTDB taxonomy): Archaea > Halobacteriota > Halobacteria > Halobacteriales > Haloarculaceae > Halomarina > Halomarina rubra. The sequence continues at coordinate 510,593 of NZ_JALXFV010000008.1, forward strand.
TGAGTCAGTCAGAGAGGACGTGAAAATAAGCTGGTTGACGGCGGGTCTATCGGAGCGGTCTCACGGCCGGGATTCTTCAACTGTGGCCACGTCTGCTGGCCCAACCACGCGAAGCGCAGCGACAGCGCCGAGATTTTCCATGGAAGGACACGACATCGCCTTCGACAGCACCGTTCACGCGACCGACGACCTCGGCTGGGACCCCGACGGCGAGGAGCCAATCGACGTCCCGACCGACGACGGCCTACTCATCCTGGTCCCCCCTGGCGAGTACGCCTTCCCGCTCGACACGGGCGACGAACCGGCCTGCGTTCGCGGGGACCTCACCGACTGGGGTATCCGAGGCCTCGGCAACGACCCTCGGGACGTCACCTTCCGCACCGCCAGCGGTGAGTCGGGGTATTTCATCCGGTCGGGCTACAACTCCGAGGGCATCCTTCTGGAGAACCTCGCGTTCGACAACACCGATGCTCGCCAGGGTGGGGACATCGGCAACTTTCTGCAGGCCCAAGACGCCGTCGAGGTCCACGACGTCGACCACGTCGGTTTCTCGGGACGCGAACCGTACTGTCGGTGGTCGATCCTCCCGGCAATCAAGTCTGACGACGGCGAAGCGAACGTCGTCAACTACACCAAAACGGGGCCGTCCGTCTTTGCGGGCCACGGGGCGAGTGACGGCGGTGGCGGCGTGTTCGACCACGAGGGCCACGTCACCTTCCGTGATTGCGAAATCGCGAACCAGGGCGGTGACGGCGGCCTCTACACCGGCAAGCACAACGGGAGCATCGTCTTCGAGGACTGCGAGTTCCGGAACAACGACATGGCGGCCATCCGCACGGCCGCGGGCTCGGAACTCCGCAACTGTGAGATCGTCATCGACTGGGAGAACGCCCACCCCGAGAACGTCATCGACGACGCCACACCGCCGACGGGGACGATGGGCATCTACTTCTCGAGCGCGCAGTACGGCAAGTCCGGCGGAGGCATCTACGACAGTACAGTTCGTCTGTTGTCGACGTACGACACCGCCATGGCGGGCATCCTAATCAACCCCTCCGACGGAGCCATCGACCTGCACGACACCACCGTCGAGACGCATCTCGACCAGCGGCCGGTGTGGTTCATGGACCCACGCGAGCAACGCTTCGACAGCCACACGACGCCCGCCGAGCCATGGGGTGTTGACATACGCAACCTCACGGTGGCCGGTTCGGGTGAGTGTCATGGGCAGGCCGCGGTCATCCTGGAGGGGCGCCACGGCTCGACGATCGACGGGCTGACCATCGACATGCCCAATGCGCCGGCTGGCCTCAACGTCCGGGCGAGCGAGGACGTCGAACTCGGCACCCACGACATCAGCGTCGATGGGGCAGCGATACGGGGTGACGTCCGGACCGATGGTGGTGGCAATCGCGATTCGGACGCTCCACCGAAGACGCTCCAGTTCACCAACGAGGGCGCCCAGCGGGCGTTCTACTCGTTCCGAGCAGCGTCGACACAGCCTGATGAGGACGTACCCAGCGGCCAGACGAATCATCACCGCGACGAGGGCGGTGCTGGGGGCTATCTCACGCCCGGCGAGACTCACACCTGGCGCGTCGCCGAGCAGCCACACAACTGCTCGCTGGTCGGCGACGTGGCAGTCACCGTCGAGGGGGAGCCGCTGGAGGACGTCCCACCGATGGACACCCCCGACTGGTCGAACGACGAGTTGGCGACCGCGTGGGGCTACCCATCCGAAGCGCCCACCGAGGAGGACAGCACAGAGGAGGATATCGAAGCGCTGCGTGAGCGGGCCGAGGACCACGAAGCCCGCCTCGACGCCGTCGAAGAGGACGTCGAGTCTATGCAGGAAGACCGCCGCTCACTGCGCAATCGTCTCGCGGCGCTGTTCGGTCGATAGTCACGAGTTTTCACACGAAATGCGGTGTGTCCCCCTCTGGGGATGGTCAACGAGTTCCAGACGAACTGGAGGGGGTGAACGAGTAGCGACGGCTATCAGCTGTCCTCGTCGTCGTCATCCTCGTCATCATCGTTACCCCACCATCCACTCAACACGTCTCCGGCTTTGTCGACGAGGTCTTCGCCAGCGTCCGTTGCCGCATCCACACCGTCTTCGATGGCGGTCGCGCCGTCGTCGACTGCTTGGTCGACGTCGATGTGGCCATCGACTTCTGCCATCCCGTTGATTGCAGTCTTCTCGGCCTCGCTCAGCGTCTTGTTCGTCGCGTTCCGGAGTTCTGAATCCTCCTTCAGTTGCTCACCGGCGACATCGGCGCTGTACTCGGCCGTCTTTTCGATGACGTAGGTAGCCGTGTCGACGATCTCCTCGCGGATGAGCCAGTGGACCTCGCTCAGCATCAGTGCGTACGCCTTCACACCGATCTGCCCGCGGAACCGATAGAGGAGGTGCCGAGAAAGCGCTCCGGTGAGCTCGAACGAGAGCCGATAAGGGACGCCGAACTCCGACAGTGCAACTTCACCGGCGAACACTGCAGAGGCAATCCCCAGTCGCTCGAGATTCTCGTCGGTGGGGTCCTGGTCGTACTGTTCGGCTGCCTCGTAGAGGTTCTGCCCGCTCGCGATGAGCGGGAGATAGTCTCGGATCCCGCGCGTGTTGTCTCTGAGCACCTCGACAGCGTCTGGGCGAAGGCCGGTGTCGAGAAGCTCGTTGAAGACTGGAATCAGATACGCCGCCTGGTTGGTCGCACGCCAGGTCTGGTATGGCATACTCTCGATGTTGTCGGCATCGATCGTCTGGAGCGCATCTGCCTCCTCGATATCGAGGATTGCTGTGGCGAAGTGCGTGGTCTGTCGTGCTCGAGTCGTTGGGTCGCTCGAAAACTGGTTGGTGAAGATGCCGTCGATGACGGACTTCACGCGGGCATCAGGCTGACCCGTCGTTGGGGGAGGGCTGGAGGACGAGGCGCTCGCAGTCGAGGCGACGCTACTGCCGCCAACGGCGACCGCGAGGCCCTGCAGGAACTGGCGTCGAGTGTTCATTCCCTAACAAGAGAATGTAGCGAATTGGTGGCAATAAGTGTTGGGTGGCTGTCGTTCTGGAGGGTGCTGTTACGAAAGTTACATTGTCTGATGGCAGATTCCACGTGGTGTGCCCGTCCAAGCAATCAAAGATTGGCTTCCACATCTTGAGAGGAGGGCTCAAGAACGGGGAATCTACGTCGACACCGACATCGACAGTCGCATCTTTCACTTTCATCTCGGCACCGACCCGGGGGTAGTCGGGAAGGTCCGATACTCTGCAGAGGAAAGTCGGAACTACACCAACGACCAGGGGCTGAGCCACATCTGGCATCGGTACAAACCGGAGAAGGAGCTCATCGAGGAAGGGTCCGACCGGAAGGTCGTCAACATCACACTCGACGTCTGGGACAAAGACGAGTTCGACCCCGAGGAACACCACTTCCTCTTCCTGACCGAGCAGATGATCGATCAGGAGACGTACTCCCAGGGCGATCAGAAAATCCACATCCTCGGTGAGGCAGAGTACGACGGACCACTCTCGACGTACGTCGATGACTGGGAAGCGCTGTTCGAGTACGCTCTGGCTTCTCGAGAAGGACCACAGCCGACACCGTCGGCAACCACGGGGCCGACATCACCGCCCGACCGTGAGCCAACTGACCCCGCAACGTTGCCCGCCGATACCAGCGGGACTGAAAGCGAGCGCTCGGGGACCGATATCCGAATCAGCAAACAGTTCAAGCGAGCGGTGTTCGATCACTACGACGGAACCTGCCCACTGACCGGTATCGAACACAACGAGCTGTTGACCGTCTCGCACATCCTGGGCCGGGCAGACCACCCCGAGTCAGCTGAAGACATCGAGAACGTCGTACTCCTCGATTGGACCCACCACATGGCGTTCGACAACGGGCTCTGGACGTTCGACGAGACTGGACGCATCTGGCTCCGTCCGGGGTTCGACACGGCCAGCCAATCACTCTGTTCGTCACTGGTTGAGCGCCGGGGGGAGAAGATCCAGGCGCTCGCACTCGTTGGCGACCAGTTCATCGAACAGCACAATGATGGCCTGGAGTGGTGGCCGCCACAGGGGTGATTCGATGTTAACTCAGAACGCGCGCTACCTGCTCGAACACGGGCCGAGTGTGCTCGTAGATCTCCCTGGCGAACAGGTCTACCCACACGACCGCGAGGACGGCGTCCGAACGTTCTCACTGACGGGGTCGGCTGCCTCGTCGATGGGTGGGCCAGTCACGATGGTCGCCTACCACGTCGAGCACGACCGGACCGACGTATTGCGAGCCTTCTACGAGGAGAACCCCCGGCTCGTCGAGACCAAGTCCTATCGGGCGATTCAGAAACTGCTCGGGAAGAAGACCTCGGGATGGAAAGACGCTTCCCGAGAGATCCGTGGGGAGTTCTTCGACGAAGAGGAGATCGTCACGCCGCCTGGAACTGAAGACGCCGACGGTCAGGAGTGCCCCCGCTGTGGTACTGAGTTATCGTTCAAGGGGTTGCCGGCACACCTCCGTAGTGGATGTGACGCTGGTAATTGAGCAGAGTGTCGGTATCGATGAACAGAGAGCGTATATCTACCTGATTCACTCTCTCCCGATACTTCTAAACTAGAGGGGAACTCGCCAGACGCGCTGTGATCATCGCAGTCGTATTCTAACAAAAATCATCTTTTTACGATTGCTTATTGCGGAACGCTGAGCAGGCCGACGGCTCCAAGAACGCTGAGTAGGCCAGCGGTTCGAAGAAGGCTGAATACGATCACAATTAGAAGTAAAGCGAACACGCCCGTGATAGCATGTCTTGCGAAAGGGACGGTGCTAGAGTACTGTTGTGAGTCTCGGATGAGGAGTGCAAAGGCTGGTATGACGGAGAGCGCGGCCCCGATGTACGGAGCGGTTAATGGGGGATAGACAGAGAGTGAGAAGGCTGCGATGGTGAACCAACCGACTGCAAGAATGACATAGAGCCGGTGAAGGTATTTGACTGCCCAGATGACTCGGGTACGGGCGGCAGTCACGACAGCATTTTTCTGTTCTATATGACCCCCGTCTGTTGAAGGTTGGGTCTGGTCAGGGCCTTTGGGCGAACAAAGCCAGCGGAGTTCTTCCAGTAATTTTTGAAACCAGCCGTTCTCATAGTGGAGGTCGGAACGGATGGACGAATAGATGAGCTCCCGTTCTCTGTGGGCGTCTTCGTACTCGTCGAGTCCTGCCCGAGAGGTGTCGTATATTTTCGTGTACGTTGAGCGGAAGTTCGATATGCTTTGGTCGATGTTTTTATCTGTGTCCCTCAGCTCTGCGGCTGTGATTGGAAAGTAGGCGAGCAAGCCGATTGAAATAATGAAGAGGGAAAATGGCAAGGTTTGGCTGATGTCGCCCCAACGAATAATCAAGAATGTATTTGTGATGACTGCTGCGACGAGCCCGTAAATGATTGTTTTGACTTGATTGTTGACCGACCGTGTGAGGTCTGTCAAATCATCACGAAGAGCATCGACCAATCCATAGAGTTTGTCGGCAGTTTTAGTTGCTTCAGCTAATGTGTCTTGTAGTGCGCCCTCTTCGAGGATGTCGAAGTACTTCCTGATTTGACCGCAGTTGTTTGGGATGTCTGTATGTGAGTTACAACTCCGAGAGATGGCTTGCAACCAGTATTTTTGGAGGTTTTTAGTAGGGACCTCGTGAAACCCAGAAATGAGGTGAAATACGTCTGTCAACTGATCTGCCTGAGGCGTGTACTCCGTATAATCGACGACCGATGTGAGCGGTGGGTCTTGGTTTGAAATCGTGTATTCCCATTCCTGCAAATCGCGCGACGTGGGTGATTCATCTGAGAGCGCCCTGAATGTTGTGTGCAGAAACGTGGTTGAGAATAGGTCCCGAACCGGCTGCCCATTGAACAGTAACGGGTGTTGTGACTGGTCAAAGCTGCGTTCTGTCCCCCCATGTGTATAGTTTACTGTCCTACCAATCGGGTTGTCTGGTCGGGTGTATTCCTCACATACCCTGTCTACCGCTGATAATGATGCGATGGCAATCCAGGAGGACTCGGGTTCGAACCCAATGTCTTCGTCCCCAATAAACAGTAATTGCGGTTGCTCTGGATCGATATACTGGTCTTCGATGTCTTCTGGGTTTTCAGTTTCTAACCAATCAGCCAAGACCCCTCTGGCAGTCCAGACATGGGCCGTAGCAGCGATGTCGTGAGTCTCTCCAATCGAGCGGCTGAGGCCTTGTTTTGTTATTTCACAATCAATATTAATGGATTCGTCGCTACCAACTACGTCGATAAAATCATCGATGAGCGATGAAACACGGTCCTGATTTTCTGAACCGTTTGAGAAGTCCTCATACTGTATTGATTGGCGGGGGAGACCATCTGACGAACGGATACCAACGCCATTCGTTCCGATTTCGAGTTCGATATTGGAGTGGGTTGCTTCGATGGTTCCGCCGGGATCGAACCAGTATGGGAATTCGGCACAGGTTGCGGCCAAGTCTCTAAGAAACTCATCTACTTCAGGAGTCACTTCGGACTCTATCTCGACTCGTATGATTGCGTGCGTCTCCGCGTCGAGATACGAGGGAGTATTCTTGAGAAATTTAACCGCGGTGGAATCCATTATTGGTTATTTTCGTTTGTGAGCCCTTGTACGTCATCTGGTGAGTCGTACGTGCTAATATTGGGGAACAATTCGATGTCTTCGTCGTCATCTTCGATCCCGTCGCTTTCGTTCACGTGGCGGATTTCAGGACGGCCTTTGGTGATGATGATATGGTGCCGACCATCGCTGTCACGGACAATGTTAATCCCGTTCCTTTCTGCGAGTTCTTCGATTGTGAATCCAACAACAGAACTCTCTCCATCTGGGCTGACCATGACCTCAAGGTCAGACAGGTCTGTGTATACGTCAGGGAGTTCGTTTAGAGGCTGAAGTTCGGTTACCTCGTCTCGGGCTTGTTTTACCTCTTCCAGTCGGCCTGCGTCATCCGCCTCTTCGTCGTCGCTATCGCCTTTCCAAAGGAGTTCATTTGCCTTCAGTTCCGCTTCCAATTGGGCGAATGTACTCCAATAATTCGCGTGTCTCCGTTGATAGACGGCTGCACGGTCCTCGTGGAGATAGATCTCTCCCTCTGCATCTTCGCCGTCTGTTTCTCGTCGCGCGAGTGCTGGATATACCAACCCTTTCTCCATACGCTGTCGGACTACTTGTTCCGCCGGGTCAAGGATCTCATCTGCGCTCGGTCGGTAAGCATCTGAGAGGTGGACCTCCTGAATGACTGCGACTCGGTCTGTGTCAGCGTGTTGTGAGTCAAAGCGAAAAAAGAACAACACTGCATCTAACGCGAAATTGGTTTCAGAATATCGGGTTGCCAGTCCCTTGGCAGCATCAGCAAACGAATCGCTGTTGTATACCTGTTTCAGCGGGTGTTTACTGCTCTCTTCTGTGTCACCATCGGATTCTCCGTCATTTCCAGCGACTGATTCAAGCGTGTGAATGCGGGCTCGTGAATTTTCTGCTGTATGGAACTTTTTCGTCTTCAGCTTTGACAGAGTCCCTGCCAACCGTGATAGGATTTCGCTTTGGTCCAAATCATTCTCGTCGTCAGTGACATCGACTCCTTCCAGCGTTGACTCGTCAAGGTGTACAATTTCCTCAACTGATTGGTCGTCTGAACCAGTGATACAGTTATATTCAGCAAATTCAGTGACGGTGACCATTCTGTCTTTAAAACATCTTCTTATTACTAAAGTCTATTTCCTTGTACGAGGGTATCATAGGTCTCTTCTCACACCGTACTTGCGGCACTTTCTGGATTGTCTCCACGTTCGTACATTCGCTGTCAGGTCCATCTGTCGCTATCCTATGGCGCTCCAAATCGTCGGGACCTGGTCGGGTGAGCGGCGATTCCTCCTCGTCGACGAGTCCGACGTCAATGGCGACCCACTGCCGGGCGACATCGAGGCGCGCATCCTCGATACGGATACCGGTGTGCGCCACCCACCGCAGTTGCTCGGGTCGATTGTCGCCCACGCCCCATACGTCCAGCCCAACAATGGGGCCGATGGCGAACTCGAGGAACTGCTGGCCAACGTCGACGTCAGCAACCGGCCGCGGTGAGGAGCGACAGTATCGGAAGGGAACCCGGAAAGGCTCGCTTCCTAGCAACGTGATACAGAGTGCTTCTCTCCCGGCCATTCAGCCACAATCGGAAGAATCGGAAACGACCCGATAGCGTATATCCGGGCTGTCGCGCGTCTGTCTGTGTATGGCATTGGAGTTCGACGTCGAGGGGGTGCCGGTGTTACCAACACTGCAGTCGGAACTCACACTCCTCGATGGCCCGACGCGCAAGACCTGTCTCGTCCACTCGCTGGTCGTCGACCACCTGTTGATACACTCTGGACACGCCGTGTGGGTCGACGGCGGGAACGCGGTCGCGACCCAACCGCTGCTTGACCTCGTCCCATCACAACGCTTCCTCGAGCGCGTCACGCTCGCCCGCGGGTTCACCCCGTGGCAACACCAGTCGCTCGTCCGCGAGGCATTGTTGGAACAGCTCGACGAGCAGACGCGGTTGGTCGTCATCACCGATATCGACCGGCTGTACCGCGAGGAGGTCGACGAGCAGATGGGCGGGCGGATGCTCGCTGCCGTACTCGACGTCCTGGAGACCATCGCCCACGAGCGCGAGATTCCGGTGTTGGTCACGCGCTCGACGAACGACAACCTGACCGAGCGCGTCGAAAAGTCCGCGGACCGGGTGTTATCGATGATGTCGACCGACCATGGCCCGCGGTTCGTCGACGATTCAACGAATCAGTTCGAGACGCTCGTCTACCGCGAAGGCCAGTGGGTCCAGACGACGATTTCCTTCTGGGTCCGGGTGCTCAACGAACGCCAACGCGTGCGCGAGGAGATTCGCCAGGAGGTGCTCGCTCATGGGGCGCACTAATCCGACGTATCGAGACTACCTGGGCTCGCTCGAAGAGCGGTGGTCTGACTTTCGGCGTGCCCTTCGGCTCGAAGCCCAGCCCGCGTACGACGAATGCTGGGCCCACGCCCAGGCGCACGCGCACGCCGGCGGGATGGTGAACTACACAGACCCGATAATCACCGCGCTGGTCTCGATGCACGTCGAGCAGCAACGCGAACTGATGGAGTTGCGTGAACAAATGGAAGGTGAATAAGGCGATTAATCCCAGTGATGAATCACTAATCTCCGTCAGGCCTCGTCATTTGCGTTTCTTGACCTAGCTCATGCTGTTCCCTTTGGTTTGCTCGAGGTCGGCTACTCGAAAGTTATGCGGTCGGAACGTCTTATTGGATGGCGGAGACCGACAGATACGGATCTCAATCGGGCTCAAACGACAGAGATGTATTTCGACTGAATGTAAAGAGGTCGAGTGTCGGGATTACTGATTAAACAATCGCCATGCTTTCATCCAGAACAAATGAGAACTTCACAGAGAAATCATTAAGTTCTGTACACTCCAATTCTGTGGTATCAAGCTTTTTATCCCCGAATTCGCTTGCGTTCTCTTCATAAGTTAGATACTGCTTGGAATAATCAACATCTCCGATAATCATGCTGACTCGGTAACCCTGCTTGCTCTTTGAGATATTACGTTTGATAGCGCTCAGAGCCTCTTCGTACGACTTCATAACCATCTCAAGACTTGCATTCGGAACTCTGGTTGTGAACCGAATATTCCCTCCGTCGTCAAATTCTATTTTGCCATCTGGCAAATTCACAAGTATCTTGCCAGACCGTTCTCGGGTCACCTTTGACTCAGAGACCTTGCTCTCTTTCAGCGTCACATCTTGCTGTTGAGCGTATGAATTTGGCACGAACTGAAATGTGACTCTATTCATGACCCTGTGTGCTCGTGTCTTGCCCCTCCATTTCACTCAACATGATATCAATCTGTTGTTGGGCCTGAGTTTCTGTCGCTGCTGTTTCTTGTTCTAAATCCATCAGCTTCGATAGCTGCTCATCCGCTAGCTCCTGTGCCGACTCTACGGCATAGGGGTCAGACCCTGGGCTTTTACTTGCACGATTTCCCAATTCTCGGATTATGTCTCTCTCCCTTTTCAGGCGGGGAGTGTCTGGAGCGTTTGATGAGTAGGACTGGCTGATGTCTTTGGCGTTGGCCTGAAGCTCGCTCGTCGACATGGTTTCGGCCGAAGTAGCAGTGCTTGAACCACCATCAAGTCGAAAGCCAATTTTTTCCTCTAAGTCCGCTTTACGGATTGCCCCCGACGATTCATCACTTATCACATCTAAGATTACCGCCATAGGCCCTCGGAACCTGGTTGGGGAGCATTTTCGGAGATAATTCTCCAATTTGGCCTTCAGTTCTTCTTCGCTCGGCGTGTGTACCTCCAACCCCCACAGTGGACGATAAAGCGCATCAATATCATCTGCGTCATCAACTTCCTCGTCATTCTCTACGACTGAATTTGAGTTGACGCCAGAGAGCAGATTGGTGATGTCTTTTCGTCCTCTTTTTTCCTTAATCACTTCCCAATGTGTTCCATACCGCAACGAAGCAGTGTCCTCGGCAAACCCGCTTATCCTACTTGAGACTGCACCGTTTGTCACCAAGTGATAGAATGATTGGTCCTTCTTTCCAGTTGACGCATGCTTTTCCGAGATACGATAAAATTCAGGGAAGACCTCACTCTTGAATTTGTCGCCCCACTTGAGCTCTCCTGCTTTGATATGCTTCACCTCAAAGAAGTGATCAACCGACCCACCATCGCTCTCCATCCGAAAAGCAAAGTCAGAATCGTACCGTTCGACGTGGAGTGTCTCTGGTGAGTGGGGAAATATGTCTGGGTAGTCAGTAATGAAGAAGAATGCAGCAGCTAAATCCTGAAATCGAAACCCACGTCGCGGTGCCGCTCCGCCAGCTTCATCTGCCATTCTAACTATCGTCAGACTCCTTACCATCGTCTTCGGATTCGGCAATTCCTACAGACTCTGGATATTCGCTCACCGCGTCGGCAAGTTCCTGTGCAACCTCGGCAAGTTGTTTTGTGGTTTCTTCATTCACATAATGGAGGATATCCTCTCCGAGGTCATCGCGCGCTGAATTTACTTGCTGAAGGAAGTGCTTGCTCAGGACTAATGTGTTCTGAGGATCGCTGCTTATCAGAACCCGCTCGTCGTAGTCTTTTGTAATTTCGTGATGGAATATTGGTTGACCGCTACGATATCCCGAATCTGTTTTGACATTACTCCACCAGTCGTTGCCTTTGTAATGCCGGTTGACTCTTCTAGTGAGAATGACGCTGTATTTCGATTCCAACTCCGTTAGAAAATCAACTAGTTTGTCACCGTCCTCGAATTTCTCGAGTAAGGTGTCGGCGAATTGAGGTTGGAAATATACTACTGCATTTACTATAATCTCAGCTAACACCATCGAATCTTCGCCCTCAACCTCTGGATACAGAACGCCCGACAAGTACCGAAGAGACGTGTCGAGTTCGTTAAATCGTAAATCTGTATTTATCGTCTGCTCGAAAACATTCCGAACTTCCTCTTTGTTGTCCAGTATTGCGTCGAGATGCTCCCGTAATGTTTCCATCCGCTCTTCGTCAAAGGGATACTCCTCTTGAGGTTCGACGCTCATTGAACCTATTGACAATCTCACTTGACAAAAGGTTTGAGAAGTAGAGCCGCGTTTCAACCAGTTTTCTGTAACTGTACTTCGACAGGGGGAGACCCTTCTAAATAGGCGACAAGCGGTTTGAGTTGCTCATACAGTGACTAAGTGGTTGAAGAAAGAATAGACTCTGGGATGAAAACGGCCGGGTACTGTGCGCCAAGTAACCATCACACTACTCGCTACTCGCTACCTCCTCGAGGAGCAGCGCTCGGCCACACGGACAGTTTACGCTAGTGCGTCTTCGCGTGCGAGACAGGCCGAGCACTCCGCGTCATCCGCGTGCCCGACCATCATCAGCCGGCCACAGTGCTGGCAGGTCGTCCCATACAGCGTGGTCATCGACTGACCTGCTCGGCGGCATAGTCGGCGAACGAGTCGCGGACCTGACCATCGGAGGTGCGGACGTTGTTCCGGACGATGTGGGGGACCTCCTCCCACGACTCGTACGGGGAGTCGGCTAAATTCTACTTAGCCTGTTTCGAGATATGTCTTGGTCAATTTCGTGGATTTTTGATATAGGATTTGGTAGGCTCTGCACAGCCAGACCAACAACGTAGTCGGGATAGAGGCGATAAAGAGCACTAACACGATTGCGATCACCCATGAATACTGGCTCACATAATTTGGCGCGAGGAAAAGAGCTACTGCTGAGAGAACTAGTAGTAATCCAAGTAGAGAAATAATTGATACAAATAGGTGTGAGGTAATAGTATTAGTGTCGAAATAGTGCGAAATTACTATCGCCAACACCACAAAGATACCAAGGATTGCTGCTGCACCGGTGTCAAAGGGGAAGAAGTGTCCACTTTCCACCCATGTCACTGTATTAGCCACGAAAAATCCCATTAATACCAATTGATAAATCGCCGGTATCGTATTCAGAGAGTTCAGTACATCTGACAATCTTGTGAAGTCTGCGAACGCTACAAAAGAACCAACCAATACCACCATTACACTGAGGAAAAGCGAGAACATCACAAATGGCTCGTCAATGTATGATAAAATTAGAAAGTAGATCAGAGATATGGCAAAAGTGGCGACCGAGTTTCTCAAATAATACAGTATTTTTCTCCACCCAGACTCCAGATTATAAAGCATTTCCCCGTTGTGTATGTATGATGATTGGTACTCTTGGATATACCCACTAGATGGAGACAGAGTTCGGCTTGTAGAGAAAAACAATAGGTTTTGACGTTTCAGCCCTGGCATGTGTGAGGAAGGTACTTGTATTTTGAGTGCAAAAACGGCTGGTGACAACAAAAAGTACAGAGTCAATAGTGCTAGTCCGAAGCCTCCGAACATTAATAACCAAATAAAGTGCTCACCCTGTTGTTGTTCCATGACGGTTACTGCGCTAGAGAATTTGACTCCCAGTTCTGCAACCCGCTCGTTTGTTGGGATGATTGCAATCTCTGGGAGTATACCTGTTGAAGATAGGGTCAAACCGACCGAAAGAACCCCAATAATTGTTGCTACATAGACTCTCATCAATTGTCCAGCTTTGTCTTCTATCCGGTGAATGGAGGTAATTTGGTCGTCAATCGACCGCCTCAACTCCTCTCTCTGGAATTGTTTCGATGTGGTTTTGTGCCATTTTTGGGTCGGCTTTGAACTCCCTTCAGACTTACCCGGAGCCATTGTCTCTAATTTTCACTTTGTCATTTAATAGTGCTGGTCTTTCTCTCCTGGCAGAATATGTTCTGCTAACTATGGTGACGAATCCCCGTTCACAAAACTATCCTGTGAATCTGGAGGTGAGTCTTTCTGTCATGGGATTCAATCCAAAAGCCCAGTAAGGAAAGCCAAATCCAGCGACCAGTCCGGCAAAATGCCCAAGCGTGTTCGTCGACGTCTTGGGGTCGGTCATGAAGAACCCGGTAAGCCAGACGGCAAAGGCGACCGCCATCCCGACGACGTACAGTAGCCAGTAATCCGAGCGCCCCCACGCTAGGAGATCGTCGTGGGACCACACCATCACTGCCGTCACGACCAGACCAGGGACACCGAGGATGGCGACTGTGGTCAGTGCAGTCGCGAGGTACCACGTCGAGTAGGACATCAACGCGACCGCCCCGGCAATGGCGAGCAGCCCTGGGCCGAGCGCCCAGACCGGATGGGGGCCGTCCTCCTCGTGGTGAATCGCAGCGAACAGCACGACGATGAGGAAGCCGACAAGCGCAGAGGTAAATCCCGAGAAGCCGACGGCCGTGATGTCGGCCTCAAGCTTGAGTGAGAACGCGCCGACGAAGAACGGGATGGCCAGTATGTACGCGCCCATCGTGACGAAGAACTCCTCACGCCACTCCGCGAGGATGACCAGTGGATAGATCACCGCCATGAGCATCCAATAGCCAACGACGTTGTTGACGAGGTGCCAGAGAGAGGTGTGGAGATAGCCGCTGGCGAACGTCTTCCAGATGGTGGTTGGGGAGGCGAACACTGAGGAGGTGGTGAGGTTCAGCTCCCAGGCCGAAGTTCCGGGAAGAATCCAAAGTCCTGCGAGAATCATCGGTAGGAGAATGTAGACTAACGCGATTTCGAACCATTCCATTTCGCGGGTAACCGATATTACCCTGTTAGCCGCATCCCTGAATCCTATCGGTTCTTTTTTGCTGCGTTCATTGATTACTCCCCCTCTCGACATATACAACACTGAGAATTTCTACTATTTGAATCACTTGCCCGGTAAACATGATTTGCGTGGTCAATCGAGGAAGTGATTCGAACGGAGGACTCAATATACAGACGCATCGGTGGCCAACTCGTAGTCGGCGACCGCACTCCAGTCGTTGCCGAGGAACGGGAGGTCGAACTGCCACTTCCGACCGGCGGCGAGGTTTGTCGTGTTATCAATCGAATCGCCAACCTGGACGCCGTCAGCGTCGAGGAAGACAATGGTTACTTCTGCGTAGTCAAGGGTGGTATCGGTCGTGTTCTGAGCGATGCCGCGGACACCTTCACTGTACTCCTCCTGATAGGGTCCGTGTTCGAGGATTTCGAGGGCACCCTGTTCAGAGCTACCGTTGTTTCCACCCGACGATGTCCCATTGACCTCCAACGACTCGATAAGTGTCTGGCCGAACTCCTCGTTTGAAATTTCGCCATTCGCGAAGGCTTGAGCCATGTCTGCTTCGAGTGAGAACGTCCCCGCGACCGAGCCGTCGCTGGCGAGGATAGTTGCGTCGAGTCCACTCGTTTGCCATCCGTCATCGACGAGTGCAGCGTACGCCCCCGACACCGTCCCCATCTCCTCAACGATTTCCGATTGCGTCGTCGCAAGCATGGTATAATCGATCTGGGCACGGTCGCCTTCAACGGCGACCTCCTCGACAGAAATTCCCTCAGATTGCAGGAACTCCTCGAACATCACCTGATAGTCATCCCCGGAGAGTTCAGTGCTGGGCGTGTCCACAATGGGAGTCTCAGTCGATGCCCCAGAGCCAGTCGTCGCTTTCTCAACTGCCTCGCTTGCCGTCCGTGCTGCGGTTTGTGTGGGCGTAGAGGGTTGCGTTGTAGAGGGAACCGACCCATCAGTGATGTCGCCTGGTGCTCCGTTGTCCTCGCTCGAACATCCCGCGAGCACCGTCACCGAGAGGGTGCCGGCTGCTGCGAGATAATGTCGCCGATTCATAATTATTGCTCAAGGGCGGGAAAGAAAAGTGTTAGGTGAAGTGGAATTTCCAGTGTCTAGATGCTGCTCTACACTTCCCCCAGTGAGTAGTCTGCGCCACGCTCTGACGAATTTCTGGGGTTCGCGACGCTGGATATGGTCGAACCGGCGACAACACCCGGAAATTCCGGCAATGTTCTGGCGAAGTGCTCTCGAGGAGTCTGAGTGAGTAGAGAGCCCCTCTCCGGCGGTTCGGCACCCTGTATCGGAACTTTCGGAAACGACCCCCTCAGCGCTTTTACAGTTCGGATTGTCTGTCCAGAAGCAATATGGAAGACACGGCGGGACGAGCGAAGGAATCAATCATAGTCGTCGGGGAGCGCAGCGTCTTCGGCGTCGAACTCTTCGTTCAAATACGCCACTCCCTGCTCGGTGAGTCGGAACAAGCCATCGTCGACGTACTCAACGAAGCCGTGTTCTTCGAGATCACGGAGTCGCTTGCCAGCGTACTTTCGGCCAATATCGACTCGGGCAACCATTCCATCGCGCGAAATTGCTTTGGGAGTCATATTGCCCATATCGCGAAGGCACTCGAGAATGGCGTCATCGGGTGGACTCATCCAGCGGGCGCGCTGTCGCATCTCTTCTGCGCCGTCTGCGTGAGCGACACTCATATGAATGCTGATACGTACCCCAACGGCATCCAGTGGCAAAAGTATGTATGCCGATGGCACCATGGAGGTGCCAATGGGGTAAAGTTATGTGCATCCCGTACTCACTGGAATATGGAAGTCGCTACGCCCTGACTGACCGCGCCCAGTAAAACGGGTGCCCATGGTAGGGCTGTACCTCGGTGCGCCAACACCGGGGAGCGACTTCCGCCCGATAAAGGACGAAGTATGCTCAGGCAGATAGAGGGCGCCGGCCCTGATAAGCGCTGAGGAACGTTTCGCGGTCGCGAAGCGTCAACCGAGCGTTAACTTATCAGGCGGTCGGTCGCTCCGCTCGCCGGCATGCTTCTCCTTCGCAAAACGGTGGAACCCATGCGAAACAACACCGTCGGCGGGCAAGAACCCACCGACACGACGGAGAAGCACAGCCCCATGACCACGGCCCTGAGCGCGTTTCAGGTCCAGTGTCTGCGCGTCATCGGCCGACTCGATGCCGAGCGTGAGCAGACTCCCTACGGTCTGGGTATCAAGCGCGAGCTCGAAGCCCGGTACGGCCAGGAGGTCAATCACGGCCGCCTGTACCCCAACCTCGACGACCTCGTCGAGGCCGGCCTCGTCGAGAAGACCGCACTCGACAAACGCACCAACGGCTATCGGCTCACCCAGCGTGGCCGGGACACTCTCCTCGACGGCCTCGATGCCTACCTCGAGGACGTCGCCGCGTTCGACGGCCACCACGATCTCGACGCCCACGTGCGCGTGGACGGTGATGCGTCATGAGCGTCCACGACGATGACCCGACGCTTGGCGACCTCGCCCGTGCGGCAGTCCGAGCAGACATCAGCACGAACAGCCATCGTGTCGCCGAAGGCTACCTCACGGCCGACGAGCCCGCCGGGCCAGTTGGCCTGGACGTGCTGTACGCGGTCCACGCCGAGGACGGTCCCGACCGGTTCCGGCTCGGTGAGAAACGCCCTGGTCGGTACGTCGATGCTGGTGAGGCCGACTTCGTGGAGGTCCGGCGATGAGCACCGAAGAGTGCTGTGAGGACCAACTGCGAACCCCACTCGCACGCGAGGTCGGCGAAGCCATCGGCGAGACCGAGATTGAGACCGGTGCGGTCTGTCTCGAAGCCGACTGTCTGTTCCGCGTCGACTACGAGGCGACCTGGCGAGAACTCGGCAGCGAGACGCGAACGAACCTACGAAGTGTAGCTGCCAGTCACGCGACGAGACAGGCCCATCGGGTCGCCACACTCGGCCTCTCGCTGATGGACCCCGAGTCGGCGGTGTTGTTCATGCGAGAGGGCACGCCCCGGCCACTGTACTGCGCTGAGTGTCCGCGAGGTACCGATGACGAGTAAGTCCGAACTCGTCGACGAACTCGGGCGCATCGCGAAGGGCCACGTCGTCGAGACCGGCGACGTCGACGAGACGCTCGCGGCCATCGACGAGGTCCGCGGTCGGGTCCAGTCCATCGCGGGGGAGCGTCCATGAGCACCGAGACGACCCAGGCGACGACCTCACGTGTCGAACATCGCATCGCCGCGGTCGACATGCCCGGTGCCGAGCGAGTCCTGCGTGCCGTCCGTGGTGAGCCCGCCGCTCCGAACGGTCGGGACTACCTGACGGTGCTGTTCCGCCAGCCCAACCTCGTCGCATGTCTCCACGAAGACGAGGACCGGACCTACCTGCAACGCCAACCCGACCGGTCGGCGTTCCAGCGGGCTATCGTCCGCGATGGCCACGTCGAGGTGACCGACTTCGGCGTGAGTGGCGCGTCGATCATCCTCGGTGGTGACGTCGAACTGCTCGCCGCCGAGGCCGTCGACGTCTTCGAACAGCCCGATGCGGACCGCCGCGGGCAGGGGTTCGGTGATGTCGATGGCTGAGTGCAAACGCTGCACGCGGGCGAGTGAGACCGTCGACGAGACGGGGCTGTGCATCGTCTGTCGTGACCAGCAGACCGAGGAGGCCGAGTCGTGATGAGCGTGACCCGGCCCAACCAGTTCCGCCAGCAAGACGGCCACGTCCTCTCCGACGGCCACGCCCAGTATCGCTGGGACTGTCGCACACGTGAACGCTGGACCGGCTACCCGGTGCGCGTTGCCTGGCGAGAGGCCATCCCGGTCGTGACGCCGAAGACGAACGGCATCGCCTACTGCCGACTGCACGAGCGCTCGCGGATGGTGCTCGTCGCCCGCTGGGGCTTTCTCAAGACGGTCGTTCCGCTCTGGGACTTCACCGAACGCGCCCGAGAACGCATCTGGAGACAGGTGCGGGAGGCACGCGATGACTAACGACGCCAGCCTGTCGCCGGTCGGCTGCGAGGCTGCCTCGAGGCACCCGACGATACTCGCCGTCTCGAGGAGGGCGGCGACCGCCTCTACAGCCACGGGAGCCGTTTCTGCCTCGTCGCGGTGGGTGAGGACACGCAACCGGCCATCCACGAGGGGGTCCCGATGAGCCGCGTGCAGACGCCCGAGCACAAGTCCGCAGCGGAGGTCATCGACGAACACCGCGACCTGTTCGAGGCCATCGCCGAGATGGACGACCTCGACCCCGAGTTCGCCGAGGATTTTGGGGCCGCACCACTGCGGTATGCCGCCGATCACCTGGAGGCCGGCGATGAGTGAGTCAGTCGTATTCGAGGCCGGCCCGCGCCTGGGGCTGGTCGTCGAGGAGTTCGTCGAGTTCGAGCAGTCGCTCGAAGCGGTCCATGTCGCCATTAGCGAGACGGAACATCTCTCGCAGGCGGTCGTTCTGGTCGGACGCCTTCGCTGCAGCCTCCGGGCTGAGCGCCTGCCCACACCAGACACATTCGTCGCGTTCGCGGGGCGTCTCCTTATCGCAACGGGGGCAGGTCAGCGGCGCGATTTCCTCGGCCTCGTCGGTCTCGACCTCGAGGCCATGGATCTTTGCGTACTGGGCCTCCGCTTCGTTCCCGAAACGGGCGACATACCGAGCGACCCACTGACTACCCCGGGTTCGCCCCTGGCGGTCTTCGATGAGTGCAGCGTTCGCGCCTTGGCGAGCGAGCCACGAGGCGTTGGACTTCCGGAACGCCGTGGGCGTAACGGGCTTGTCGAGGCCCGCACGCTTGGCGGGTTCCTTGAACATCTTCAGGTACGACTGATAGGACATGCTCTCAGGCGTGGTGAGCTTCGACCACAGCGGGGCATCGTGGTCGTCACGGCCTGGATGCTCGGTCAGCCAGCGCCGGACGTACGGAATCGACGGGATGAGGTCGACCGAGCGTTGGCCCGTCTTCCCGTCGACGAAGACACGCAGGCTGTGTTCGCCCTCGGTGATGTCACCGACGGTCAGCGTCTCGAGCTCGCCACCGCGAAGGCCAGCGTCGAACTGCAGTGCGATGGCCGCCGCGTCGCGCGGGTTGCGCGCGTGGTCGATGAGTCGGAGGACGTCGGCCTCCCAGCGCAGCATCTCGGCGGGGTTCGGTGCCGGGTTGTAGTTGCGCGGGAGCGTCGTCGTGATCCACGACAGCGCGTCGGGGACCTCGCCGTTCCCGACGGTACGCTTGCCGAACATCCGCAGGGCGACGCGATAGCCCTGATTCGTCTCGGGGGTCTCATCGAGGTCGTACTCGCGATGAATCCAGCGGACGACCACCTCGGCGGCGTCACGGTCGACACAGGCGTCGGCGAGGTCGGTGTCGGCCTGTTCGCTCATGCGGATGCAGTGGCGCAGGAGCTTGCGCTGTCGGTAGTGGCCGTAGGTATCGCGCAGCAACTGCATCTCGTCGAGGAAGGCGAGCAACGCCTCGCGGTCGGCTTCACACCCACCCCGGTCGCCAGCCTCCAGTTTTCGCCGGAGTGTGGCGACGTCCTCGCTCGGGTCGCGTGGCATGGTTCAGAGGTACTTACCGCAGATTGTAAACCCATGGTTGACATCCCACCCTTGGCTCTCTGACGACCCGCCGAGCCGACGAACGTCTCGGTCACCTCTCCGATCACCTCCCGACGTAGTCCTGGCCGTCGCGTCGGACTGTCACGAGTCGCCGCCACCAGACTACAGCTCCGAGCGAGCGCTACGGGCCTCGGGGGGGACTCCTTCGGCATTCCGACCCACCCTTCACTCCTCGTCTCGGTGTCGCCCTCCGAGCAGCACGGTCTCTCCAACCGATGGTCAAGCGTCGGAGGTATCCGTCGCGGTCGTCTCTACCGTGGTTCGGTTTCCACCGGCGTCCTCGACGAACGTGACGTGGTTCGCCCGATCGCGGTGGCCGACGGCTTCGACGCGGGCGATGATCGCCGTCGTCCAGTGTGACGACGAGAACAAACAGTCCAGACACCGGGCGCGAAACGCTCTGTTGTTCTCGTTGGGCATCGGTCGGACGAACGCGTCGGGGTGTCGTAGTAAGACACACTGTTCCGGTGGTAGCGGACCTGTAACTACGCCTAAACGGTCCGACGGCCGCCACGGGGCAGTGGGCGACGGCGGCGACAATGAGAGAGTGACTCGCCACCACCCCGCTGTTGCTCCCCGAACCGTTTCCGAATACCCCTAGACGTTTGTTCAGTTAGTGAAGCCGATTCTGTGACATCTCTAGCGATTCCGTCCGAAGGTGAGGGAACTGAAATTACTGGACTGTCTAGTTGGTTCGCCGGTATTTTCCCAGATTTATTCTAGAAATTCATCACAAAATTGCAAAGAACACAATATTTTTACCCGGTGGTACACTGGAGCAGAGTGGGGTGGGACTCCCTCAATTTGCCAACCCACCCCTTCGGATCGGCGGCCCGTCGGGTCGTCGTCCGTCCGTAATCCTCGCTTCGAGTGACGACCTCCGACCCGAGTGGCGACGCGCGCCTCCGTCGTTCACGTGGTAGGGGCCTGTGTCAGCGCCGCCGCTGCCGACCTCGTCTCCGTGAGAAACGCGTTTCTGAACCCGTCGCGACCGTCGGAGTTCGCGCGAGGATGCAGGTGGTTCGACGGGGTCGCGACGGAACGTGCCTCTGACACCCGGTCGGTGCGGTCCCCTGTCGACCGCCACCAGAGGGTCGGGGCGGAGACGGGTTCAAACCCCTCCCGTTCATGTGAGGTGTCAGTTCGTCGATGGCTGTGAGCGGGTCGGGCAGTCGAGACTACGACGGTGCTCGTTCGGTTCGACCGACGACCATCGGGTGGTCCGTGACCGACCGGTGGACGTCGGCGAGTTCCGTCGCGGCGTCCTCGGTCGAGGCACTGCCACGGAACTCACATTCGGTACAGGCGAGGGTCCAGTCGTTCGTGGGCGTGACCACGACTGTAGTACCGTTCCCGCGAGGGTACGTCGACTGCATGAGTCCGCGTGTAGTTTATAAGTAAACGTCCGTCCGACGAACGGTGGTTCGCTCGTCATCGCGACGGGAGTGCCTCGACGTGCCGAGGGTCTCCCGGTCCCGTCTCTCCCGGAGGGTGTGTCATCCAAATCGAAGTGACACGTCTTTATGGAGTGTGTTTCCTTAGCACCGGTTGCCTCTCGGCGTCCAACTCGGCGCCACACTCACCGACTGGCTTCACTTGGCCATTCCGATGGGGCTTCACCCGTCGTTGTTGGCCCGGGGTCGCCGAGGGGGTTTTTCAGAACACGCTCGCCCGAGGAGCGCCAGCGTCGTCGGCCGATGACCAATCTCTATACACCTCCGCCCTGTGGTGTGCGTAAGCAATCATGGAGGCGGTGTTGTGGTACGTGTTGACCGGGACTCGTGGCGGGCCGAACCGCGCACGGATCCTTCGAGCGTTGCACGCCCGCCCACGGAACCCGAACAAACTCGCGAACGACCTCGACCTCGACTACAAGACGGTCAGACACCACCTCGACGTGCTGGTCGACAACGGCATCGTCTCCGCCAGCGGCGACGAGTACGGTGCCGTCTACCTCCCTTCGGAGCGCGTCCGCCAGCAGTGGGAGACCGTCGAGACGGTGCTCGTCGCGGCCGAGGAGTCGACCGACGACGAGTCCGAGAGCGACACCGACGACGGAGTGAACACCAACGAATGACGACCGACATGGGCCAGATTTGGGAAAGACACTATCGTACCGGAGCGAGGATGATTAGGAGATGAGCGGTCTGGTCGACCTGTTTCGAGTGCTCTTCGGGGTGAACCTGCTGTTGTTGCTCGCCCTCACGAGCGTCTGGCTTCGGAACTACCTCGAGTTCCGTTCGAAACACACCCTGGGACTGGCGCTGTTCGCTGTGTTCCTGTTGGCGGAGAACGCCCTCGGTCTGTACATGTTCTTCCTCGACGACCGTTTGACCGCGTGGCTCCTCGACCCCGCGTTCGTCCCCGAACCGGCCCAGATAGCGATGCTCTCGCTTCGTGCCCTGGAGACCGTCGGCCTGACGTTCCTCCTCTGGGTCACCCTAGACTGAACGCCGCCGTTCGTTCTCCAATTCGATAAACTCTTCTCGGAGAATAGTTCTTGGATAAAGGAAATTTACGCGACGAAGGAGACATCCGTACAGTTGTCGGTCGAAATTGGGTCACAATTCGGCAAATGCTATTCAAACGGACAGTCGTGGTCTCGAATGCGCGAGAGCGTACCACAATGACCGACGACAACACACCCATCACGCGGGTACTCGACGGCGCGAACGACATGCTCACCGACCGACGCAGCTTCATGAGCGGTGCGGCGAAGCTCGGCGTCGGCGGGGCCCTGCTCTCGATGACGGGCATCGGCAGCGCAGCGGCACAGGACGACGACACCGAGGAGGTCACCGACATCGACATCCTCAACTACGCGCTGACGCTCGAACACCTCGAAGCCGAGTACTACACCCAGGCACTCGACCACTTCAGCGAGCGGGACTTCGAGAGCTTCGGCAGCCCCGGTATGATGACGTTCGACACGAACCTGCCGCGCTACGAGACCTACCAGAACTACGAGAAGATTCGCGACCACGAGATCGCCCACGTCGAGACGCTGACGCAGGTCATCGAGGACCTCGGCGGGACGCCCGTCGAGGCCGCCGAGTACGACTTCCCGTACAACGACATCCACGAGTTCGTGGACCTCTCGGCGACCATCGAGGACGTCGGCGTCTCGGCGTACGCCGGCGCGGCTCCCATGATTCAGAACTCCGACCTGCTGTCGGCGGCGCTCTCCATCCACAGCGTCGAGGCCCGTCACGCCAGCTACATCCGCCTCCAGCGCGACGGCGGGTCGCCACCGTTCGAGGGCCAGGAGGGTGCGTTCGACCCCGCCCGGACGATGGACGAGGTCATCGCCATCGCCAGTCAGTTCATCGTCAGCGACTGACGTCGGCGTCGTGGGGCGGTCGGAACTCGAACCGTTCGCACCCGCGGGCGACCACGAGGAGGACGAACGCGACGAGCCAGAGCGTCACGGTCGACTGGACGCTCAAGCGCGAGAGCGCGATTCCGACCAGCCCCGCCAGTTCGAGGACGACGGACAGCGCGACGAGGGTGCTGACGAGGGAGTTCATACAGACACTCACGAGATACCGACCGTTAGTTACCGCCCGACGAACCGGTGGGTAAGACGGTCGCTAACGGATTTAACAGTCGAGTAACGAGTTTCGCGGCCACACGGACGCGTGGGGCGCGGTGGGGGCGCGCCCTCGTCCGTTCACAGGTGGGTTCCCGGCGGTCGCCGGGTGGCTCCCGACACGTCCCGTTCTCGCGAGAGCCGACTCCAACTTCACCAGCCATCCGTTTAGCTGTACCGTCCGTCGGTTTCCGAGAGTAATCAGTAGAAGGGAATCCACCGAGAGCGTTCCGACGACCCCGAAACTGCCTTGCACGTGCAAGTCAGACCCCGGCGAGCGCAACCACCTCGGAGTGGGTCGTCACCACGAGGCGACGAGCGCCTGCATCACCTTCGCCTGGGCCTTCCGGAGGTGCTCGGCGGCGGTCGCGGGGGAACAGTCGAGGGTCGAGGCGACGTCGGCGACCGTTCCCGTTCGCGGCGTGGCGAAGTAGCCGACCCGGACGGCGGCGACGACGGCCTCGGTCTGTCTCGTCGTGAGTCCCGGGTCGAACCGACCC
>NZ_JALXFV010000008.1:534582-815797 GCF_023699475.1 Halomarina rubra
GAACCGACCCGGGTGGCCCGCGTACTCCCCGACGCGCTCGATGTCCACGTCGACGACGGCGGGGACCGACTCGACGGTCCGACGGAGCGCCGTCGACTCACCGACCACGGTCAGCGAGGCGGTCGCGTCCGCGTTGAACACGACCGGCGGGACGACGAGGACGCCGGCCCGCGACATCGCTCCTAGCAGGCCCTCGTCGACCGGTCGGTGAGCCTGCCGGACGAAGACGTAGTGGCGCTCGTCGCCCGCCGCCGTCAACTCGTGCTCCTCGACGAGCGGCGTCGCCTGCAGCGCTTCCTCGTACGCCGCGACGTCACCGTCGACGGAGTAGAGGAAGACGTCGCCCTCCTCGCTCCGGTTCCACTGCCAGAGCAGGTCCCGCGAGGGGGTGTCGTCCTCGCCGAGCGCAGCGTGCACGGGGTGGATAGCGTCCTCCGAGAACCGCAGTCGACAACGAAGATACCGCATCACTGGAGGCTGTCGCGGCGAGCACTTAAAGAGCCTAGTCGATGCGGCAGAACGCTCCCGGTACAGAGAGTGAGACGTTCGGGTACGGATGCGACTCGACCACGCCGACACGCCCCGCACGGCCGACCCGGCCGACGGTGCCTCGACCCCCGCCGACGCCCTCGACGACCTCGCGGTCGCCACCGACGACCACCTGAACGCCGACGCGTTCGTCGTCCGCCCCGACGACCTCTTGGCCGCCCTCCGGACGCTCCGCGACGACCTGGGCTACGACCACCTCTCGTGTGTCACCGCCCAGGATTACGACGACCGCTTCGAGAGCATCTACCACCTCAAACGGTACGCGGACCCGACCGACGAGGTGAGTCTCGTCGTCCCCGTCCCCCGCGACGACCCGGTGTCGGTCTCCGCCGAACCGGTGTTCCGCACCGCCGACTGGCACGAACGCGAGGCGTACGACCTGTTCGGCATCGAGTACGAGGGCCATCCCGACCCCCGTCGCATCCTCCTCCCCGAGACGTGGGTCGGGCACCCGATGCGGAAGGACTACGACCAGGAGCAGTCCCAGGTCGTCACTTTCCGCGAACACGCCAACCCCCTGGCCGACGACGAGCGCCGGACCGACACGATGCTGCTCAACATCGGCCCCCACCACCCCTCGACCCACGGCGTCCTCCACCTGAAGGTCGTCCTCGACGGGGAGTGCGTCGCGGACGTCGACCCCGACATCGGCTACATCCACCGCTGCGAGGAACAGATGTGCCAGCAGGGCACCTACCGCCACCAGATAATGCCGTACCCCGACCGCTGGGACTGGGGTGGGGCCGGCCTCTGCAACGAGTGGGCGTACGCCCGCGTCGCCGAGGACCTCGCGGACATCGAGGTGCCCGAGTACGCACAGGTCGTCCGCACGCTGAGCGCGGAGTTGAGTCGGATGCTCTCGCACTTCCTCGCGGTCGGCGCGTTCGCGCTCGACGTCATCGGCGAGTTCACCGCGACGTTCATGTACGCCATCCAGGAGCGCGAGCGCCTCCAGAACCTCCTGGAAGACCTCACCGGCCAACGGCTGATGTTCAACTACTTCCGTCTCGGCGGGGTCGCCTGGGACCTCCCCGAACCGCGCGAGGAGTTCTTCGAACAGGTCCGCTCGTTCACCGACGGACTCCCCGAACGCCTCTCGGAGTACCACGACCTGCTGACGGCCAACGAGGTGATGCAGATTCGCACCCTCGACACCGGCCGCCTCGACCCCGACGTCGCGAAGTCCTACGGCTGTACCGGCCCGGTCGCCCGCGGGTCGGGTGTCGACTACGACCTCCGGCGCGACGACCCCTACGGCTACTACCCCGAACTCGACTGGGACGTCGTCGTCGAGGACGGCTGTGACAACTACTCGCGACTGCTCGTCCGGATGCGCGAGTTGGAGGAGTCGGCGAAGATAATCGAGCAGTGTGTCGACCTACTCGAGGACTGGCCCGAGGCCGACCGCGAGATTCAGGCGAACGTCCCCCGGACGCTCAAACCCGACAGCGATACCGAGACCTACCGTGCGGTCGAGGCCGCCAAGGGTGAACTCGGTATCTACATCCGCGCCGACGGGACGGACAAGCCGGCCCGCTTCAAGATTCGCGGGCCGTCGTTCTCGAACCTCCAGGCGATTCCGGAGATGGCCGAGGGGGAGTACGTGCCCGACCTCGTCGCCACACTGGGAAGTCTCGACACCATCATGGGCGAGGTCGACCGCTGAAGTCGGGGGTCGGTTCCGGCCGTTCGCCGCTCGTTCAACGGGTCGGCGTCTCGCTCGCGCGGTCGGTCAGGAACTGTTCGAGCGCACCGAGCACCCGGTCGTCGTTCGGCAGTTCGTCCTCGCCGAGGTCACCCCACGAGAACCCCGCCGTCGCGACGATACCGCTCCCGTCGTCGTTCCGTACCACGTGTCCGATCTGGAAGTGGGGCGGTGGACTCGGGACGCCGTAGCCTCCCTGCCCGAGCGCCTCGTCCGCGGCGTCGCTCGTCTGGACGCGCAGCAGGAACTCGTGGGCGGGGCGACCGAGGACGCCGACGGCCGTCCCGTCGAGAAGCCACTCGACCGCCCGTTCGGGATCGATGTCGGGGTCGACGGGGAGTAGCGCGATGTCGGCGTCGGCCGCGTCTCCTGCGTGCTCGACCGCCGAGGGGAGGTCGAGTCGCACCCGCGGGTCGAGGTACAGCGTCGTCTGCTCGAGCAGTGGGTAGCGCTCGGGCGTCGTCGTTCCGTCGTCGCCACTCGGGAGCGAACAGCCGGCCAACAGCGGGAGCGCGAGCGCACTCCCGCGGAGGAGCGCTCTACGCGTGCGAGGACCAGTCACGAGTCGAACGTGTCCGGACGGACGTATGAGTCTTCGGGACCGTTCAGCGGTCGCGGTCGACCGACTCGCCGGGCGTCGTGAACGCGCCCGCCGAGAGGACGAGGCCGGGCGAGAGCGAGGAGTTGATACCCGTCTTCGCGCCGTCGCCCGCGACGACGCCGTACTTCCGACGACCCGTCGAAACGCGCTCGCCCTTGACGGTCTGTTTCACTGCCTCGCCGTCGTGGCGGAGGTTCGCCACCTGCGTCCCCGCGCCGAGGTTAACGTTCGGCCCCAGCAGGCTGTCCCCGACGTACGAGAGGTGGGGGACGTTCGTGTCGTGCATCAGGACGCTGTTCTTCAGTTCGACGCCGTGACCGACGTGGCAGTTCTCGCCGACGAGCGTCGCTCCGCGGATGTAGGCGTTCGGTCCGACGTCCGCGCCGGAGCGAATCAGCGCCGGCCCCTCGACGGTGACGCCGGGTTCGACGACCGCGCCCTCCTCGACGACGACGGGACCGCGCAGGTCGGCGTCGCCGCGGACCTCGCCGTCGATGCGCCCCTCCAACTCGCTCAGTTTCCACTCGTTGGCTTCGAGCAGTTCCCACGGCCGGCCGACGCCGAGCCAGCGACTCACCTCGACGGCGCTCACGTCGTGTTCGTCGACGACTCGTGCGAGGACGTCCGTGATCTCGTGTTCGCCGCGCTCGGACATCGGGACGTCCAACCACTCGCGTGCCTCGGCGGGGAAGTGGTACGCCCCGGCGTTGACGAGGTCGCTGTCGGGGTGTTCTGGCTTCTCGACGATGTCGACGACGTTCCCCGTCCCGTCGAGCGTGAGCACGCCGTAGTTCGACGGTTCGTCGGCGCGGTAGGCGGCGACGCCCGGCCCACCCTCGAACAGGTCGGCGATGGCCGCGCGGTCGTAGAGGTCGTCGCCGTTGAGGACGACGAACTCACCGTCGAGGTGCTCTCGCGCCTGGAGGACGGCGTGAGCGGTGCCCAACTGCTCCTCCTGGCTCGCGTACGACACCGGGACGCCGGCGAGCTCCTCGCCGAAGTACTCTCGGACCGCTTCGCCCTCGTAGCCGACGACGAACACCAGTTCGTCGGCTCCCGCCTCGACCGCGTCCGTAGCGGTGTGGGCGACCAGCGGCCGGTCGGCCACCGGGAGCATCGGCTTCGGTGTCGAGTGCGTCAACGGTCGCATCCGGGTGCCCTCGCCGGCGGCGAGGATGACGGCTTGCATACTGGCTCAGTCCACGGCGACTCGGATATGTGTACCGCCACCCTCCACGAGGCTGCAGCCGTTCGATTTCTGACACGACGTGCTCGCGAGCGTCGGGCGTCGCTCGATAGAACTGCTGGGAGACGTCGAGCCGCACCCGGACTCAGAATCGTGTTGGAGGAAGGGGCGGGTATCGAACCACGCGAAGCCCTAGAGACGCGTGCCGGCCCTCGTGGCAGCCGGCGTTCGATTCTACCACGAGCACCCTTCCTCGTCGCTCCGCTACATCGGGTGTGTTGAAATATCCACTGCCCGTCCGCAACTCCTGCAACGGCCCGCGGCGCTCGGGAGTCGAGGTCGAAGAGCGCCGAGGCTGCCGTCGGCGAGCGTTGTGGTCGGAGTCCGCTAAAATCGCGTCGAAGGGGCCGGTACTCAGTAGCTCCGGACCTTCGGTTCGTACTCCTTGTCCTCGCCTTCGAGGATGACGTCGGTGTAGTACAGCTCCGGGCGACCGTCGTTCCAGGCGACCATCGTGTGCTTGAGCCACTCCTCGTCGCGGCGTTCCTGGAACTCCGCGCGCCAGTGGGCACCACGGAACTCCTCGCGGGCGAGCGCGCCGAGCGTCAGCGCCTCCGCGATGTCGATGAGGTTGCGCGTCTCGATGGTGTGGATGAGGTCGGTGTTGAACGTGTGGGAGGGGTCGCTGACGGCGACGTCCTGGTAGCGCTCGCGGCACTCGCGGATGTCACGAAGTGCCTGTTTCAGCCCCTCCTCCTCGCGGAAGACGTTGACGTTCGCCGTCATCGTCTCCTGGAGGTCTGCGCGAATCTCGGCGTGGTTCGTCCCGTCGCGCTCCATCAGGTGCTCGACGCGCGCCCGCTCCTGTTCGACGGCACGGTTCACGACCTCGCCGGCGGGGGCGTCGACGAGCGCTCCACCGTCGGCGGCGACGTCGTCGCCGGGCGACCCGACCTCGCCGGGCGTGACCGGCGTGTCGACGACGCCGTCCTCGGTCTTCGCCGAGGGACCGGTCTTGATCTGGGACTCACCCTTCTCACGGTGGGCGGCGTGGCGACCGGCACGAGCGCCGAAGACGATGAGTTCGGGCAGCGCGTTCCCGCCGAGGCGGTTCGCGCCGTGGACGCTCACGCAGGCGCACTCGCCGGCGGCGTACAGCCCGGAGATGCAGGTCTCGCCGTTCTCGTCGGTCTCGACGCCACCCATCGCGTAGTGCTGGCCGGGCTTGACCGGCATCGGCTCCTCGAGCGGGTTGACGCCTTCGAAGTCCTCCGAGAGGTGGATGATGTTCTCCAGTCGGTCGGTGATGCGCTCCTCGCCGAGGTGGCGCATGTCGAGCAGGACGTAGTCGTCTTCGAACCCGCGGCCCGCGTTGATCTCGGTCAACTCGGCGCGGGCGACGACGTCACGGCTAGCGAGTTCGCCGACGTTGTTCGCGTAGCCGTGTTCGAACATGAACCGCTCGCCGTCCTTGTTGTAGAGGATACCACCCTCTCCGCGGACCCCCTCGGTGATAAGGACGCCCGTCGAGGGCAGCGTCGTCGGGTGGAACTGGATGAACTCCATGTCCTCCAGCGGGACGCCCGCGCGGTAGGCCATCGCCGGCCCGTCGCCGGTGTTGGCGACGGCGTTGGTGGTGTGGTCGAACACCTGCCCCGGTCCGCCCGTCGCGAGGATGACGCCGTTGTTCGCGACGAAGCCGTTGATGTCGCCGGTCTTGATGTCGTAGGCGACAGCCCCGCGACAGCGCCGTTCCTCGGGGTCCTCGTGGTCCGTCACAGCGAGGCGCATCACGTAGTGCTCGTCGTAGACGCGGATACCGCGCTTGACGACCTGCTCGTACATCGTGTGGAGCAGGTGGTGGCCCGTCTCCGCACCCGCGTACGTCGTCCGGGGGAACGAGAGGCCACCGAACGGTCGCTGAGAGACCCGCCCGTCGTCGTCGCGGGAGAAGGCCATGCCCCAGTGTTCGAGCTGCATCGTCTCCTGGGGGGAGTCCTGGCAGAGCGTCTCGATGGCCGGGGCGTCGCCGAGGTAGTCCGACCCCTTCATCGTGTCGTACGCGTGGTCCTCCCACGAGTCGCCGTCGCGGAGGGCCGCGTTGATGCCACCCTCGGCCGCGCCCGTGTGGCTGCGGACCGGGTGGAGCTTCGAGACGAGCGCGACGTCCGCGCCCTCCTCCTGTGCTGCAATCGCCGCTCGGAGGCCGGCACCGCCCGCGCCGACCACGATGACGTCGTGTTCGTGAATCGCCATGTTGTGTAGTGTGTTGAGATTGGTGTCGCCGCGAGGGCGACCGGTCGTTCGCTCGTCGTTCGCTAGTGAATCGCTAGGGTTACCAGAACTTGAGGTTGTTCTTCACCGCCTCGCGCTTCAACTCCTGGATGTGGTCGGTCAGCGGGATGTCCTTCGGGCAGACCTCCGTGCACGAGAACTGGGTCTGACAGCGCCAGACGCCGTTCTCCTGTTCGAGAATCTCGAGACGCTCCTGTTTCATCGCCTCGCCCTCGCGGTCGTCCATCGCGAACCGGTAGGCCTTGTTGATGGCCGCCGGGCCGAGGTACTCGTTGTCGCCCGCAGCGATGTTACACGAGGACATGCACGCGCCACACCAGATACAGCGCGTGGACATCTTGATCTTCTCGCGGTTCTCGCGGGTCTGACGCTGCTCTTCGAGACCGTCCGGGACGTCGTCGTCGTTGAAGTACGGCTGGACGGCGTCCATCTGGTCGTAGAAGTGCTGCATGTCCACGACGAGGTCCTTGACGACCTCCTGGTGGGGCAGCGGCTCGATGCGGACGGGGTTCTGCAGGTCCGCTAGCTGGGTCTTGCAACCGAGTCGCTGCGACCCGTTGACGAACAGCGCGTCGGAGCCACAGATGGCCTGGCGACACGAGTGACGGAACGTCAGCGAGGAGTCGTAGTGGTCGCGCGCCCACATCAGCGCGTCGAGCACCGTCATCCCCTTCCGGAACGGGACGACGAACTCGTCGAAGCGGGGGTCTTTCTTCCCCTCGACCTCGGGGTCGTAGCGGAACACCTTCAGCGTCCGCGTGTCCTCGTCGTCGAGCGACGACTCGACCCGCTCGCGCTGGCGCTCCTCGTCGGCGGCGCGCTCGCGCTTCTGGTCCATGCGACGCTGTTGCTGGGCGGGGACGGACTCGCCCTGTTGCTGTTCTTCCTGCTCGCTCTCTTGTTCTTGGATCTGTGTGCTCATGTTCAGAGGATGGGACTGCCGGTCATCGCGAACGCGACGCGGATTCCCTGGAGGACGAGTGCGACGCTCGCCGCGACGAGACTCCACTTGACGACGGTTCGCTGCGTGCCAGCGAGCCCCTGGTTGACCAGTGCGTTGTAGACGCCGTTGACGCCGTGGAACGTGGCGGTGACGAGGAACGCGATCATCGTCACGAAGTAGCCGAGCTGTTGCATCCGCATCTGGGTTCCCATGAACGTCACGTCGGCCGCGTGGTTCACGAAGTGCAACAGCATGAAGTGGAACGCCAGCACGCCGATGAGGAACACCGCGGTCAGGCGCTGGAGGAGCCACCCCGTGCCGTGACGGCTGAACGAGGAGTAGTGTTCTGCCATCAGAGCTGCCCCACGAGGAACGTCGGGATCGACGCGACGACGATGGCACCCGTCAGCACCAACGACGCGTAGAAGCTCTTGTCCTGTGCGGTCAGCCCGACGCCGAGGTCCACGAACAGCAAGCGGATGCCGTTGAGGATGTGGAAGACGGCGACGGCCAGCAGGCCGACTTCGAGGAACCGGACGACGAGCAGGTCCTCGAGCCCCTGCAGCGTGTTCGTGTAGATACTTGGGTCGCCGCCAGCGGCCGGAATCGCGGTGCTGAGAACGGCGATGTGTGTGAACAGGTAGCCGATGAGGACCCACCCGGTGAACTTGTGGAACACCCACGCCCACATGCCGGCGGAGAAGTCCCGCCACCGGCCGAAGTCCTCGACGAGCCCCCTGTCGTACGACTGGCTCATATGAATGGAGCCTCGCGGGCGGCGAGTATAGTAGTTACTAACTCACGGTGTGGGGTGGCCGTTTTCCGCCGTTTCGTGTCGTCAGAAGGGCACGTGTGCGAGCGATTCTCGTCCGTCGGTAGCCTACGAGCGGTCCTGGCCGACCCGTCCCTGCTCGTGTTCGAGCGCGAGTAGAGTCCGGTCGCCGAGTTTCACGAGGTGACACAGCGGGTTGCCGGGGTAGACCAGCGGGTTCTCCAGCACGCCCACCAGCAGACCGGTGAACGGCGCTTCGACCGCGACGCTGTCGGCCCGGAACGGGTCGGCGATGGTACAGATGGCGTCTCCCTCGTAGACGAGCGACCCTCTGTCGTAGTGCATGTCGACGAGGCCGCCGACGTCCGCTCGGAGCCAGGTCTTCTCGCCCGAGTCGTCGATGACGGTCCGCCACCCCGGCCAGCGGACGCTCTCCTCCTCGCGCATGCCGAACTCCGCGAGGACGCTCCTGACGCCGTCGAGCGCCCGGTCGATGAGGCCGCGCTGGAAGCGGTGGGCCTCGCCCATCTCGATGGTGATGGCGGGCGTGTCGGCCTTCGTCGCCTCGCGACGGAGGGTGCCGTCCGGTCCCTCGCTAGAGAGGATGACGTTCGAGGCGAACGCGTTGGCGAGACGTTCGACGTTGGCCTCCTCCATGTCCGCCCGGACGTGGAGCATGTTCGTCCGCCCCCGCGTCGAGGTGTGGAAGTCCAACCCGAGGTCACACGGTTCGATGAAGTTCCGAAAGATGCGGTAGGCCATCCGTTTCGCGCCCGTCGAGTGTTCCCGGCCGGGAAACGAGCGGTTCAGGTCGCGGTCGTAGATAGGGAGGTAGCGCTGCTGGGCGATGAACGCCGGGACGTTGAGGACGGGGAGACAGACGAGCGTCCCGCGGAGTTCGGAGTGGTCCCAGGAGTGGGCCACCTCTCTGACCACCTCGACGCCGTTGAGTTCGTCGCCGTGGGCGGCCGCGCTGAGGAACATCGTCGGCCCGGGACGTTCGCCGTTGATGATGGTGACGGGGATACGGACCGGGTCGCCGAGGTACGTCTCGCTGACGCTGTAGCGGAGGTCCTGGACCTCCCCGGGGGCCACCGTTCCACCGTTGTAGGTGAACGGCTGTGGCTCTGTCATACCACGTCACTGCTCCGGCGGCGTATAAACTCCCCCGTCACGCCGCTGAAACGTCCTCTCGCGCGTTCTCGACCGGCACGCATTTTACGCCCGCGATGATTCACCCGGTATGACCGACAACGACGAGCGAGTTTCCGTCGGTGTTCTCTCGCTACACAACAGTAAGGAGACCAAGGCCATCCTCAACGCCGTCGAGGACCTCGGACACGACCCCGAGTGGCTCCGTCAGGAGAACACCGCGGTGAACATCGAGAACGGTGAGGTCGTCATCGAACCCGAAGTCGACATCATCGCGAATCGTCTGCTGCTCTCGAACACCGAGGAACCCGCCGAGGGTCTCGGCCTCGCCACGACGTTCAACCGCCTGCGCCCGATGCTCAACCAGCCGGGGGCGGTGCTCACTGCGATTCACAAGTTCGCCACCGCCGTCACGCTCGCCGACTGGAACATCCAGGTGCCAGACGCCCTGCTCGCACTGTCGAACGACCGCCTCAACGCCGGCCGCGAGCGCTTCGGCGACGAGGGCGTCTACAAGACCGCCATCGGCACCCACGGCGGTGGGACGTGGAAGGTCGACCTCACCGAACCCGTCAACCCGAAGGTCGGCAACCGCCAGGCGTTCCTCCAGGACTTCATCGAGCGCGACGCCGAGGTCCACCGCGACCTGCGCGTCTACACCGTCGGCGAGCGGGTCATCGGCGCGATGCAC
Organism: Halomarina rubra; assembly: GCF_023699475.1. Lineage (GTDB taxonomy): Archaea > Halobacteriota > Halobacteria > Halobacteriales > Haloarculaceae > Halomarina > Halomarina rubra. Next base: position 544,477 of record NZ_JALXFV010000008.1, read on the forward strand.
CGCTTCGCACCCGAGGGTGACTGGCGGACCAACGTCGCCCTCGGCGGCGACGTCCAGGACATGACCGACGAACTGCCCGAGGAGGCCAAGGAGACGGCGCTGTACGCCGCCGAGGTCATCGGTCTCGACTACGCCGGCGTCGACCTCATCGAAGGCGAGGACGGCTGGTACGTCCTCGAAGTGAACCCGACGGCCGGTTTCAAGGGCCTCTACAGCGCGACGGGCCGTTCCCCCGCGCCCTACATCGCCCAGATGGCCATCGAGCGCGCGGGCGGTGAGGTCGACGAGGAGCGCGTCCACGACCTCGCGGCGACGCTCGACGACTCCACACCGTCGTGCAAGCCGCGGACGCCGGCGATGATGCGCGAGGACACCCCCCTCATCGGCTACATCGAGGAGGTCGTCGTCTCGGGGACCAGCGGGTCGGTCACCGCGCTCGCGAAGTCCGACACGGGTGCGACCCGGACGAGCATCGACACCTCGCTGGCCGCCGAAATCGGCGCCGGTCCCATCAAGAGCATGACCCGCGTAAAGTCCGGGAGCGTCAAAGGTGGGAAGGCTCGCCCCGTCGTCGACCTCGTCATCGGTATCGGCGGGCGACAGCACACCGTCACCGCCAGCGTCGAGGACCGCTCGCACATGGACTACCCGCTCCTCCTCGGTCGGGACATCCTCCAGCACTACCAGGTCGACGTCCGCAAGCGCGCCGACAGCGACGCCGGCCCGTCGAAAGACGACGACGAGATGCTCGAAGAAGAGGAGTAGCGAGGGCGTCCAGCCGGGAGCCCTCGAAAGTACGAGCGAGGAGTGAAACGACTCGCGAGAAGCGCGGTTCGGAGCGAGCGCCGCCGAGCAGTTCCGGACGCTGATGCGATTTCTACGGGCAGTTCACGACAGTGGGGCGCGGTCGTCGTCCTCGTACCAGCGCCAGAGCAGCACCGTCGCGTACGAGCGGTACGGTGCCCACGCGGCCCCGATATCGCGCATCTCGGCGCGCGACTCCGCGCCGTAGAGGTCCTCGATGGCCCGCCGGACGGCGAGGTCACCGAGCGGGAGGACGTCCTCGCGGCCGAGCGCGAACAGGAGGTACATCCGAGCGGTCCACTCGCCGACGCCCCGAATCTCGGTCAACAGGTCGACGACGGCGTCGTCGTCGTGGTCCGACAGTCCGTCACGGGAGTAGTCACGGTCGTCGAACGCGTCGGCGATGTGGTGGAGGTACTCGACCTTCCCCGCCGACAGGCCGGCGTCTCGGAGCGCCTCGTCGTCGGCCCCACGAATCGAGTCGGGCGTCACCTCGTCGTCGAGGACGGCCCAGAGCCGTTCGCGGACGGCGTTCGCGGACTCGGTCGACACCGACTGGTTGACGACGCTGACGACGATGCGCTCGAACTCGTCGTCGTACACCGCCGCTTCGAGGTCCACTGGGCCGTACTCGTCCCACAACTGCGCCATCACGGGGTCGTCGGTGAGCACCGCGCGGGGGGTGGTCTCGGTCCCGGTCGTCGCTCCCGACTCGGACTGGTCGCTCATCACTCCTCGTTGGCGGTCGACCCACGTGGATGCTGGGATACCGGCGGTTCCTCGTCGCGCTCACCGAGCGGTCTCGCGGGGTTGCCAGCGACGGTCGTCGCGGGTGGCACGTCGCGGACGACGACCGACCCGGCCCCGACGGTCGCCCCCTCGCCGACGGTTATCGCGCCGATGAGCGTCGCGTTCGCCCCCACCGTCACGCCGTCTTCGAGCGTCGGATGCCGTTTTACGGGTTCCGGTGAGTTCCCGCCCAGTGTGACGCCGTGGTACAGCTTGACGTCGTCGCCGACCTCGGCGGTCTCCCCGACGACGACGCCCATCCCGTGGTCGATGAACACCCGCCGTCCCAGCGTCGCGCCGGGATGTATCTCGACACCGGTCGCGACGCGGGCGAGGTGCGAGACGACGCGGGCGGCGAGCGGGTGGCCGCCGTCGAGCAGTCGACTGGCGGCGCGGTGTGCCCAGACGGCGTGGAGACCCGGGTAGGTGAGCGCGACTTCGAGGGCGCTCTTCGCGGCGGGGTCGGTCGAGAGTGCGGTGCGGACGTCTTCGCGGAGTCGGTCGAACATAGCTGGTGGAAACTGGTCGTGTGGTCGGCGGTCGAGACGGGGCGAGCGAGGAGCGAGGGCGTCAACAGCGACAGCACCGGCTCACGGGTCGGCGGTGAGCGAACGGGCGACTGGGGTCGGTGCCGGCGCACATACGACTAGAGACAGTTGGCGACGACAAAAGCGTGGCGAGGCGGGGACCGGTGGCAAGACCGGTCGGTGGACCCGCGGTCCGGGTCACGAGTCGCGGTTGGACCGCGGTGTGGGCGGCCGGTCAGTAGAGGTACGCGTGGAGGTCCGACGCGTTGATGACGTCGACCTTCCCGGCCTGTTCGAGGTCGTGGACGTGGTCGACGAGGCGCTGGAACTCCTCGGGGTCCTCCTGGTGGAAGAACGGGACGGCCAGCGAGCGGAACTCGGCGGCCTGGTCGACGAGTTCGATGGCCCCGTCGACGTCCCCGTCGCTGCCGAGGCTGTTGACGGCCATCGGGTTGGTGAGGTTGTAGTTCCCCAGCCCACCGCCGCCGAACACGAGGTCGAAGTTGTCGGCCATGACGTCCATCGAGGCACCGTCGTACGCGCCGAACGTGTAGATGGCGTAGTCCTTCCCCTCGGGCGCGCCGAGGTCGTCGAAGAACTCGTTCATCTCGGCGATGTCGGCTCGAAGCGTCTTCTCGGATATCTCGGCGATGTTGTCGTGGTAGCGCGTGTGGTGACAGAGGTCCCAGCCCGCGTCGCGCATCTCCAGCAGGTGCGAGGGGGTGAGCCGGTCGGCGTTGCCCACGGCCTGCTTGACGACGGCCTCGATACCGGGGTAGCCGTAGTCGTCGAGGATGGGGTAGAAGTCCGAGTAGTGCTGGCGGTGGGTGTCGTCGAAGCGGAAGATGACCTTCCCCTTCTCGGGTTTGTCGTGGACCCGGAGGTCGCCGAGGTGGAACTTGAAGTCGTGGTCACCGCCGTACGCCGCGAAGCGGAGTTCGGTGACGTTCGAGAGGTCGGGCGAGCCCTCGATGGCCGTCGTCGAGGGGTCGTAGCGCTGCCAGCCCGCCTTCTTGTTCGCGGTGTAGGACATCTCCATCCGCACGCGGTTGTGGCGGTCGGGTGCCTTCGCGAACACCGTGAACGTCGGCTGGGCGTCCTTCGGCTCGTCGAACCAGGCCGAGAACGAGAGCGACTTGTCGGAGAGGTCGAGCGGGTCCGCGTAGCCGAACCGGCGGGTGAGCGACACCGAGCCCGTGTTCTCGTAGTACAGCGACTGGTCGCCGTGGAACCGTGCTTCCTCGTCCGCGCGGACGGTGCCCTCGCCGGACCACTCGGAGAGGTCGCTCATGTCGTCGACGACCTCGCCGCTGTCAATGTACGATCCGAGGTACTCGGGGGACACCTGCGGGGCCGCGGGCGTGGGCGTCTGCGTCTCGGTCTGCGTGGTGGTTGAACCGGGGGTACCGACGGGGGTGGTCGTGGAGGAGTTCGTCGGCGTGGAGGTCGGCGTGCTCGCGCTGTCGTTGGTGCTCGTACACCCTGCCGCGAACGCGAGTGCGCCGGTCGCCAGGAAGGCTCTGCGGGTCGTGCCCGAACGGTCTTTCGCCATGACTTCTCCAAATGCATGACAATCCTTGGTAAATGACTCTCTATACTCCGCACCGACATCGTCCCACGACCGGTAGGGACTCTATACCGGCCGTCTCACGGGCTGTACCGGATTCGGGGGGTACGGGGCCGGAGACCCCACCAGGTGCCCCGTAACGACTGCCTATCACGTACTGAAACGTGGCAGACGAGCAGTCGGGACCGTTCGTGGGTGGGTGTCGACAGGGGTGAGGCCGCCGCTCCAGGCGCGCCGACGAGTCCGGGGTAACGCGCGCGGTAACCACCACCGGCAGACACGGAGCCGTCGCTCGTCGTCGTGGACAGACAGTGACGCGGAGACGCGACCAGCGACGAGAAGACGCGACGACGTGGTCCGGGCGCGCCGGTGTGACGCGCCGGTGCCCCGTCGATCCGGGTGCCGGTCGTGAGGGTTAGAAACCCTTGCCGAGCAGTTCGCGGGCGATGATGTTCTTCTGAATCTCCGTCGTGCCCTCGTAGATCTGGGTGATCTTCGCGTCGCGGTAGAGTCGCTCGGCGTCGAAGTCGTTGACGAAGCCCGACCCGCCGTGGATCTGGACGCACTCGTTGGCGGCGTCGACGGCGACGCGGGAGGCGTACTCCTTGGCCATCGAGGCGAGCGTCGTAAGCTGGTCGTCGGAGTTGTCGACCGACCACGCGCTCTTGTAGGTGAGCTGACGGGCGGCCTCGGTGCGGGTGTGGATGTCCGCGAGCTTGTGCTGGATGGCCTGGAAGTCGCCGATGGGCTTGCCGAACTGCTCGCGCTCCTTGGCGTAGTCCAGCGCGCGGTCACACGCGCCTTTCGCGATGCCGACGCCCTGGGCGGCGACCATCGTCCGGGTGACGTCGAAGAACTGCATGAGCTGGAGGAAGCCCATCCCACGGGTACCGACGAGGTTCTCCTCGGGGACGCGCAGGTCGTCGAAGATGAGTTCGGCCGTGTCGCTGGCGCGGATGCCGAGTTTGCCCGTGATCTTCTCGCTCTTGAAGCCGTCGCGGTCGGACTCGACGACGATCTGGGAGAAGCCGTTGTAGCGCCCCTCGGCGTCGGGGTCGGTCTTGCACATGACGACGAAGAAGTCGCCGACCGAGCCGTTCGTGATCCACATCTTGTTGCCGTTGAGGACCCACTCGTCGCCGTCCTTCTCGGCGGTCGTGGAGACCGAGGAGACGTCGGAGCCGGTGTCGGGTTCGGAGATGGCCGCACCCATGATGGCCTCGCCCATCGCGACGGGTTCGAGGTACCGCTCTTTCTGCTCCTCGGTCCCGAACTCCATGATGGCGTCCGACCCGAACGTCGTCGCCGTGATGGAGAGGGCGATGCCGGGGTCGACGGCGAACATCTCCTCGACGATGAGGGCGGTCTCGAGGGCGTTGTAGCCCGCGCCGCCGTACTCCATCGGGATGTTCGCGCCGGTCAGGCCCATCTCGGCGGCCGTCTCCAGCACTTCGTGGGGGAACTTCTCCTCCACGTCGTACTCCTGGGCGACGGGCGCGATCTCGTTCTCCGCGAAGCGGCGGACCTCCTCTTTGATCTGTTTCTGCTCGTCGCTGAGTTGATAGTCCATGACAGTTCACCTCACGTACCTCGACGTATAATCGTTTCCCGACGGTTTTCAACGGGCTAGAAGTTTCTCCGGGGCGGATGGGAAACGTTGAACAGTCCCCCGGAAGAGTCACGACTGTCTATGGACTCCGACGACATCGAAACCATCGCCGTCCTCGGCGCTGGCAACATGGGCCACGGTATCGCCGAGGTGGCGGCCATGGCCGGCTACGACGTCAACCTGCGCGACATCAACGAGGAGTTCGTCCAGAACGGCTACGACCAGATCGAGTGGTCGCTGGGCAAACTCGCCGAGAACGACCAGTTGACCGAGGAGGAGGCCGACGCCGCCCTCGACCGAATCACGCCGGTCGTCGAGATGAGCGAGGCCGTCTCCGACGTGGACGTCGTCGTCGAGGTCGTCCCCGAGAAGATGGACATCAAGAAGGACGTGTTCGACGAGGTCGAGGCCCACGCGCCCGACCGCGCCATCATCGCCTCGAACACCTCCTCGCTGTCCATCACGGACCTCTCCGAGGCCACCGAGCGCCCCGAGCAGTTCTGCGGGATGCACTTCTTCAACCCGCCCGTCCGCATGCAGCTCGTCGAGGTCATCTCGGGGGCACACAGTGCCGACGAGACGCTCGACGCCATCGAGGGTCTCGCCGAGTCGTTCGGCAAGACCCCCGTCCGTGTGCGCAAGGACACGCCCGGGTTCATCGTGAACCGCATCCTCGTCCCACTGATGAACGAGGCGTGCTGGGTCGTCTCCGAGGAGGACGCGACGATGGCCGAGGTCGACTCGACCGTCAAGTACGACATCGGACTCCCGATGGGCGCGTTCGAACTGGGCGACCAGGTCGGCAACGACGTCACCTACCACGTCCTCGAGTACATGCACGAGGTGCTCGGTGACGCCTACGCTCCCGCCCCGCTGCTCGAAGAGACCGTCGAGGAGGAGCGCTTCGGGAAGAAGACCGGCCAGGGCTTCTACGACTACGAGAACGGCGACGGCGCACAGGTCCCGACCGACGAGACCCGCGAAGACGTCAAACACCGTCTGCTCGCTATCATGGCCAACGAGGTCGGCAACCTCGTCGGACAGGACGTCGCCCCGCCCCGCGACATCGACCAGGCCGTGATGCTCGGCGCTGGCTACCCCGACGGCCCCGCGAAGATGGCCGACGACGCTGGCCTCGACACGCTGGTCGAGACGCTGGAGGACCTCCACGAGGAGAAGGGCGCGGAGCGCTACGCGGTCTCCGACGGCCTCCGCGAGGCCGCCGAGGAGGGTGGCTTCTACGGTGGCGACGACGAGGAGTCCGTCGAGTTCTCCACCGTCTCGCTCGAGTACCCCGGCGACATGGTCGGCCAGATCGTCCTCGACCGCGAGGCCCGGATGAACACCATCAGCACCGACATGCTCGACGAGATCGGCGAGGCCGTCGACGTGCTGGAAGAGGACGACGACGTGCGCGCCATCCTCATCACGGGGAAGGGTGACCGCGCGTTCTCCGCCGGTGCGGACGTGAGCGCGTTCGCCTCCTCCGCGCAGCCGCTGACGGGTATCGAACTCTCTCGGAAGGGCCAGCAGACGTTCGGCAAGCTCGAGGAGTCGCCGATGCCCGTCGTCGCCGGTATCGACGGCTTCGCGCTCGGTGGCGGGCTCGAACTCGCTGCCTGCGCGGACCTTCGAATCGCCTCGGACCGCTCGGAGCTCGGGCTGCCGGAGCACAACCTCGGCCTGATTCCGGGCTGGGGTGGCACCCAGCGGCTCCAGCGTATCGTCGGCTTCGGCCGCGCGAAGGAGATCGTGTTCACCGCCGAGCGCTACGACGCCGAGACGATGTACGACTACGGCTTCGTCAACGAGGTCGTCCCGTTCGGCGAGTTCGAGGAGAAGGCGCACGAACTGGCCGCGAACCTCGCCGGCGGTCCGCCGGTCTCCCAGAAGCTCACGAAGCGCGCGATGCTGCGCGGGTGGGAGGACTCGGACGCCGGTCTCGAACTGGAAGCGCAGTCGTTCGGCCACCTGCTCGGTACCGACGACCTCATGACGGGCATCACCGCGTTCATGGGCGACCACGACCCCGAGTTCGAAGGGAAGTGAACCGAACGGGGCTGTGACTGACTGACAGCCGCGTCCCGAACAACAGCCTTTATCAAGAGGTGGGACGCAGTTCAGAGTGTAGCTCGGTTGGTGTAGTCCGGCCAATCATTTCGGCCTTTCGAGCCGATGACACGGGTTCAAATCCCGTACCGAGCATGTTTCTGAGGACCGTAGTGAGGGCGAAGAGCGCACAGTGTCGAGATGTGAATCAGAGAGCGAACGCCAGTGAGCGACCGTTTGGCTCCGTTCGGACCCGGAGCCGCGCTGCGTTTCGACTTCGAGATGGACCATGAGCGACGCGGACTTCGGGTGCACCAGCGAGTCACTGCCTCCTCTGACCGCGGACGACCCCTCGAAACCGGGGCGTTCGCGGGCGCTGTTGTTGAAATTAAATGTTTGTCTGACGAACATTCATTATTACGTGGTAACTCTTCCCGACAGAGGCCCCAGAAGATGAGCACCATCCCATCCCCGAACGACGCCGCCGAGTTGGCCAGTTCCGCGACGTACGACCACCGAGCGATCCACGAGACGGACGCCGACCGGTCGCTCAGCGTCACCGTCGTCACCGCCGTCGGCGAAGCGCTCGACGCCGACCCGACCGCCGTCGCACCGTTGTACCACAGCATCGACCCGGACGCGCTCGACACGCTGTTCGCCCCGGCCGACGACGCTTCGATGGCACGACTCATGTTCGAACACGAGGGCTGTTCGGTCGACGTCCGCGGCGACGGCGAGGTACTCGTCTCCGTGCTCTCCGACTGAACCCGATTCTAGCTCTGTGGTGGCTGAGAAGCGTGATATCAGCAGTCTCGCAACCGTTAATATCAACCACGTCCTGAGGATATCTCGATCGACGATGAGTATTCGACGAACTCCCTTCGACGAGATGGACCGAATGTTCGACCAGATGCGCCGCTCGATGCGCGCGCCGTGGTTCGCCCAGGAGGGCGAGTGGGATCTGCCCGCGGTGGACGACGCCACCCACCGGATGGACAACAACCTGACCGTCGACCGTGACGACGAGGGCTTCGTCGTGCTGGCCGACCTCCCCGGCTTCGAGAAGGAGGAACTCGACCTCCGGTTCGACGAGGGGATGCTCTCCATCCGCGGCCGTCACGAGGTCAGCGACGAGTCCGACACCGGCACGTCGATGCGCTCGCGCTCGGTGTTCGAGCAGGTTCGCATCCCCGGCGACGTCGTCGAAGACGACATCTCCGCGACGTACCGCAACGGCGTCCTCGAGGTCCGCGTCCCGGTCGAGACGGACACGCCCGAGGAAGACGACTCCCACCGCATCGACATCGACTGAGACACCCCCTCCGGTGTCGTCGCTTCGGCCCGCTTCGCCCTCCCTGCACTCTTCACCGTTCTATCGACAGTTCTGGCGTCCGTCCCACCGCCCGTCCACGCCGTCGAGCAGTGGGTCTCGTCGCCGCCCGACGGCCGCTGGCGTCGTCCGTCGGCCGCACGTCGACGTGTCTGACGACCGTCGTCGGTGCTAGCGTACAACAACATTGATATGCGACACTTACAATCTACGCTCAACGATGGCTCCAAAGCGACCTTCTGGGGGCGAACCGGCGTGGCTCGACCACGAACGCGAGTACACCGACGACGTCGTCGGCGACGACACGCTCGGGAAGATGTTCGAGGCGAGCGCCGACCGCAACCAGGCCCGCCTCGCACAACGGTACAAGGGAGGCGTCTACGACCGCTCGCTGGTCGCGGAGGGCGTCGTCGACGCCGCCCCGCGCGGCGACTACGCCGCGCTCAGCTACAGCGAGATGCGCGACGTCGTCCACAACCTCGCGGCGGGGTTCCGTGACCTGGGCCTGACCGCGGGCGACCGCGTCGGCATCTTCGGGGACACCCGCATGGAGTGGGCGCAGGCGGACTTCGGCATCCTGCAGGCTGGCGGCGTCGTCACGACCGTCTACGCCGAGTCCTCGCCGAACCAGGTCCAGTACCTCCTCGACGACCCCGGCGCGACCGGCGTCGTCGTCGAGAACGCCGACCTGCTCGACCGGGTGCTCGAAGTCGAGGACGACCTCGACCTCGAGTTCGTCGTCGTGATGGACGAGACGTCGCTGTACGACGCTCGCGACGACGTCCTCACGCTCGGCGAACTCCACGAACGCGGGGCCGAGGTGTTCGACGCCGACGACCACGCCGCCTGGCTCGACGACCGCTCGCCCGAGGACCTCGCGAGCCTCATCTACACCTCCGGGACGACCGGAAAGCCGAAAGGCGTCGAACTCACCCACCGCAACCTCCGCGCGAACGTCAACCAGTGTCGCAAGCGGATGGGACCGCGGCCGGACAAGCCCGCGGACATGCCCGCGCTGACCGCCGGTAGCGAGACCCTGTCGTTCCTGCCGCTGGCACACGTCTTCGAGCGTACGGCCGGGCATTTCCTCGCGTTCGCCTCCGGGGCGACGGTCGGCTACGCCGAGTCGCCCGACACCGTCGCCGACGACATCCAGACGCTCTCGCCGACGACGGTCACCTCCGTCCCCCGCATCTACGAACGCATCTACGACTCGATGCGCGAGCAGGCCGGCGACGGGACGAAGCGACGGATCTTCGAGTGGTCGGTCGACGTCGCCCGAGAGTACGCTCGGACGGACTCCCCCGGCCCCGTCCTCCGGGCGAAACGGAAGACCGCCGACAGACTCGTCTTCTCGAACGTCCGCGAGAAGATGGGCGGCAACATCGAGTTCTTCGTCTCCGGCGGCGGCAGCCTCTCGAAGGACCTCGCCGAACTGTTCAACGGGATGGGCCTCGACATCATGGAGGGGTACGGCCTGACCGAGACCGCCCCCGTCGTCAGCGTCAACCCGCTGGAGGACCCGCGTCCGGGGACGCTCGGCATCCCGCTGGTCGACGTCGAGACGCGCGTCGACGACAGCGAACTCAGCGACGACCAGAAGCGTCGCGCTCGCGGCGACATCGGTGAACTGCAGGTGAAGGGGCCGAACGTCACCCGCGGCTACTGGGAGCGCCCGGACGCCACCGAGCGGGCGTTCACCGACGACGGGTTCCTCAAGACCGGTGACATCGTCGAGGTGACCGACGACGGCTACCTCGTCTTCCACGAACGGCTCAAGCAGATTCTCGTCCTCTCGACGGGCAAGAACGTCGCTCCCGGCCCCATCGAGGACGCCTTCGCCACCAGCGACCGGGTCGACCAGGTGATGGTCATCGGCGACAGCCGGAAGTTCGTCAGTGCGCTCGTCGTCCCCAGTTTCGAGGCCATCGAGAAGTGGGCCGACCGCTACGACGTCGACCTGCCCGACGACGAGGCTGCCATCTGCGAACACCAGCGCGTCCGGGCGTTCGTCCAGACCGTCGTCGACGAGGTCAACGAGGACCTGGAGAAAGAAGAGCAGATCAAGAAGTTCCGTCTCGTCCCCGAGGAGTGGACCGCGGAGAACGACATGATGACGCCGTCGCTGAAGAAGAAACGGCGCAACATCCTCGAACGCTACCAGGGCGAGGTCGACCAGATCTACGCCGACGCCGAGAAGGAGAAGGCACAGGCCCAGAGCGACGACTGAGCGCCGTCGCCCCAACCCTCGCTTCCACTCTCTGCCTCTCCTCTCGTCCCCACCCCCTCCCGCGCGTTCTCGGCGGTGCTGTCGTGACCCACCCACACCGTCGCTCTTCTCTCCGCTCCTCTCGTCTCCGCACTCGACCTCGTCAGAGCAGGACGTACCGCGAGAGCAGTTGTACGAGCACCCACACCACGACGCCGGCCGTGAACACGACGAACGCCACGACGAACCCCCGCGAGGCGGTCCCTCCCGCCCCGACTCTCAGGTAGCCGTAGTACGCCAGCGACCCGAGACTCGCCAGCAGCGCGAGCAGTCCGTAGCCGACGAGCGCCGCGTCGAGGACCACGAGAAACTCGACGAACAGGACGACGCCGAGGACGAGATAACACCACTCCAGCACGCGGCCGCGGTCCATCGCGAGCGATAGGTCGTCCGTGGTCAAACCCGTACCGGCCTACAGCCGTTCGTCTCGTAACTCGGAGTGGCGCTGTCCGACGTCGACGACCGGTCGCGGGTAGTCGAGTCCGAGTTCGACGCCGCACTCGGTCAGTCGCTCGTCGCTCAGCGTCCAGGGTTCGTGGACGTCGCCGCCGGGAATCCCGTCGAGTTCCGGCAGCCAGCGACGGACGTACTCGCCGTCGGCGTCGTAGTCGTCGGCCTGCTTGAGCACGTTGAAGTACATGTTCCGGGAGTCGTTGCCGACGCCGGCCTGGTACGCCCAGTTGCCCCAGTTCGAGCAGACGTCGTAGTCGACCAGTCGCGCCTCGAAGTACGCCGCCCCGCGTCGCCAGTCGACTTCCAGCCAGTCGACGAGGAAGGAGGCGACGTTCTGTCGACCGCGGTTGCTCAGGTACCCCGTCTCGTTCAACTCGCGCATGTTGGCGTCGACGAACGGCACGCCCGTCTCGCCCGCCGCCCAGCGCTCGAAGCGGTCGTCACCGCCGGGCCACTCGCGCTCGACGGCGCGGATGCCCGTCGCCGAGAAGAACCCCGCGCCGTGTTTGACGAACTGGAACTGGAAGAAGTCGCGCCACATCAGTTCGAACAGCAGCCAGTACGTCGACTCGTTCGAGACACGCCGGTCCTCGTAGCGCCGGACCTCGTCGTGGAGAAATCGCGGGGAGAGCGCCCCGACCGCCAGCCACGGCGAGAACTTCGAGGAGTAGTCCGCGCCGAGCAGACCGTTGCGCGTCTCCTTGTACTCCCGGAGGTGGTCGCCCTCCCAGACGTAGTCGTGGACACGCTCTCTGCCCGCGCTCTCCCCGCCCTCGAACGGAAGGACCGAGCGGTCGTCGGGGTCGGCGTCACCCTCGTCCCAGGGGCCGAACTCGTCGACGGTCGGGAGGTCGCCCGAATCGAGGGTCGCGGCGGCGTCGGCCAGCGAGAGCGTCTCGGGCGTGGGGGCCTGATTGCGGACCTGCCGGGACTCGGTGACCTTCCGCCAGGTGGTGAACGTGTCCGCGACCTCCTCGACGTCGCTGGCGAGGTCCTCGACGTGATACAGTGTGTGAGTCCAGAATCGCTCGGTCTCGACGCCCGCACCCCGGAGCGCCTCACGGGTCGCGTTCTCGACTCCGAACTCTTCGGTGGCTGGCATCGTCTGGAGGTGGACGGTGTCCGCACCGACCGTCTCGACGAGTTCCGGGACCACCTCCTCCGGAGCGCCGCGCCTGACCAGCAGGTCCGCGCCCTTCGACCGCAGGGTCTGGCGGTAGTCCGAGAGGCTCTCGTGGAGGAACCGGGCACGGTACGGGCCGACGCGCTGGGGACCGTACCGGCCCTCGCCGACGGTCCGCGGGTCGTGGACGTACACCGGAACGACGTCGTCGTTCGCGGCGCTCGCGAGCGTGGGGTTGTCGTGGACCCGGAGGTCGCGTCGGACCCAGACGAGCGTGGTCATGCACGGTGTAGGGTCGGTGGCGAAAAGACGGCTCAGGTCGCGGAGAGCGGTGCCGGTGGCGTGTCGAACTGGTCGGTCGCTCGCCCTCAGAACAGGTCGTCGGTCTCGTCGTGGGGGTCCTCCATGAACGGGAGGCGGCCGTGCTGGGTGGTGGTCTGGACGACGGCCGAGAGACCGAGCAGGACGAAGAAGGCGACGGCCCACACGGTCGGCGAGAACGTGCGGACGACCGGCGCGGACAGGTCCGCGGCGACGGTCGCACACGCGCCGAGCGCCGCGAGCGAGACGTAGTACGCCCCCCAGTTGAGGTCGCGGTTGGGGACGCCCATGTACGCCTCGATGTCCCGGATGCGCTCTTCGAGGCGCACGAGTTTGTTCTCGGCGTCGTACGCGACGATGCCCAACTGGTCGAGTTTCGGCAGGTGCGTCTGGTGGAGCGAGACGTACGCGCTCTGGCGTTTCTGGCGCGGCGGCGGTGTCTCCCCCGTCTCGCGTGCCGCCACCTGCTCGGCGAGTTCGCCGACGCTCAGCGACCCCTCCGCGCCCCGAAGACTGTCCAGCGCGAACCGGCGCCGGTCGTTCCGCAGGACGTCGTATATCTCCCCCTCCTCCAGTGGTTCGTGTGTCTGTATTGCCATTCTCCCACGAGACCTGACAGGTCGTCGGCGAAAACTATTGCTGGGCGTTCAAAAGCCTATGGGATATCGTCGGCGTGCCCCGCGATGAGATATTGACTCTTGGTAGAAAGTATTTCACGATAGTGTGAAGAAAACAGGAGCTCCCGGCCGAGAGCGGCTTACGCGAGCCACTCGTCTGGTTTCGTGTCGTAGTCGACGTCCGTCGCCGCGAGGTGTTCGACCGCCTCCCACGGCAACTCCTCGCTGGAGATGCTGTCGCCGTCGTAGCGCACGAGCACGCCGACCTCCTCGGGAACCGGTTCGCGGTCCCGACGGCGCGCGACCTCGACGTCGTGGTCGTCGAGCTGTTTCACGATGGTCTTGAGGTTCACCGGCCGGCCCCACAGTTCGAAGACGCGTTCGAGCACCTGTCGGGCCTGTCGCTGGTCGAGCATCACGCCGTTGTACTGGTGGGACAACAGCAGTTCGTTACGGTTGTTGTAGTTCGCGTCCTCGACCACGACGGTCGGTTTCCCGAAGTTCGTGAACTGCAACATCAGCTTCTTCTTCACGTCCTCGACGGCCGTGCTCGTCGCGCGGTAGTCCCGCGTCGTGTGGGTGAACTCGTAGGTGAAGTAGTGGTTCTGCTCGACGAACTCCTGGCTGAGGAACTCGTCCAAGAACGTCACGTCGTTGTGGCTCTCGCGAATCTCGCGCATCCGATTCCAGCCCGCACAGCGGTCGACGTTCGCCAGCGCCTCCTCAACGCTGGCGTAGCGGGCGTCGTCGAACATGTACCGCGCGATGCGTTCGAGGTCCGACTGGGTGAGTCGCTTGAGGAACCCGCGGTGCTGGGGTTTGACTAGCGAGTAGTGACGTTCACACAGGCCCTCGTAGCTGAGCACCTTCCAGGGGTAGCGGTCGACGTCCACGTCACCCGCACGCGCCGATTCGAGCGCTTCGGCGTCGACTCGGGGGTCGTCGGGGTCCAACTCGTCGAGCGTCGCCGCGCCGAGCCGGTCGAGCATCGCGTCGGGTTCGAGCGCCGCACGCACCTCGTCCAGGTCGACGCGATCGTGGAAGTTCCGCCACGTCACGCCCTCGACGCGCAGCAGGGTCTCGGCGACCTCCCGACGGTTGGTGGCGTTCTCGATGTACTCCCACAGCTCCTTGCCGAGTTTGTAGGGGTTGAACCCCGGCGAGTTGAGGACCTGCGCCTGGTGGTCGGCGTAGTGGATGAACTCGTCGGCCTCGGCGAACCCCTCCTCACCCATCATCATCGACTCCCAGTAGGCGGCCCACCCCTCGTTCATCACCTTCGTCATCTTCTGGGGGGCGAAGTAGTACGCCTCCCGTCGCAGCAGTTCGAGCGTCTCGCGCTGCCAGTCCTCGTACTCGACGGCTCGGCCCGACTCCTCGTCGTAGGCCATCCCGTGTCGCCGGAGGAACGACAGCACGTCCGGGTCCGGTTCGGCCGGGAACGACCCGCTCTCCTCCTCGGGGCGCTGGGACTCCAGCCACTCCTCGTCGAACACCTGCCGACGCACCTCCTCGCTCAGCCCGAGACTGTCGAGTCGGTCGGCGATGTCCTCCAGTTCGCGGTGGGGCTGGTCGCCGTCGATGGTCGAGAACGGGCGGTGTTGGTCGATGCAGTCCTCCAGGCACAGCACGTGGTCGATCCACTCCTCGACGGCCTCGCGGTCGACCTCCGGGTCGTCCATGTACGACTCGATGGTGTCGGCGTGGTTCGCGAGCATCGCGGCGGCGTTCGGGTCGTCGGCGAACAGGCCGAACCACTGGTTGTTCTTGAAGAAGTCGGCGTGGGCCTCGACGTGGGTGATGACCGCCTTCTGGTCGGCGAGCGCGTTCGACTCCTGGAGGAACGCGTGTGAGGGGTTGTCGTTGTTGACGATTTCGAACGCCTTCCCGCCGAGGAACTGGTTCTGTTTCTGCTGGCGGTCGTAGCTCATCCCCCAGCGCCAGTGAGGGTACCGTTCCTGAAAGCCCCCGTAGGCGATGAGTTCGTTCATCTCGTCGTAGTCGATGATCCAGTACGTCACCGGGAACGGGTCGAGACCCAGCTTTCGCGCGAGGGCGTTGGCCTCGCGAACCGGCTCTTCGAGTCCCTCGGCGATGCGCTGTTTCCGTCGTCGTTCGGTGTCCGTATCACTCATCGTTGGCCTCCGTGCTGAGGATGGTGTAGATGGCGTCGACCACGTCCTCCGGTCCGGTGACGTAGGCGACGGCCGTGTCGTTGGTGCCGTCGAAGTGGCGTTCGACCTCCTCGGCGTGGGTCGCGTTGATGGCGTTCCCGCTCGGTTGGGTCTCCACGTACGCGTGGAGGTTCGCGGGAATCTGCTCCATCAGCGGGATGACCCGCTCTTCGGTGTCGTTCGAGGAGTTCTCGGAGTCTCCCGCCGCGAACACGTAGCGGTTCCACTCGCTCCAGGGGTACTCCTCGAGCAGTTCGGCGGCGAGTTCGTACGCACTGGAGATGCGCGTCCCACCGCCCGAGCGGATGCCGAAGAACTCGTCGCGTTCGACCTGCCAGGCGTCGGCGTCGTGGGCGATGTAGACGAACTCCGCGTTGTCGTACTTACCCGTCAGATACCAGTCGAGCGGCGTGAACACCCGCTCGACGAGTTCTCGCTTCTTCTCGCGCATGCTACCCGAGACGTCGCGGATGTTGACCACGACGACGTTCTTCTCCTTCTCCTCGACGATTTCGGGGTATCGGTAGCGCTCGTCCTCCCGGCGGAACGGCACCTGCTTGAGTCCCTTCCGACGGATGCGCTGGACGGTCGACTCGCGCTCGACCTTCTCGGTCATCTCCTCGACGCTCGACCAGCGCTCACGCTCCTCGTCGGGCAGGTTCGAGTCGGCGTCCACTATCCAGGCGTGCGAGACCGGGATGTTCTGCTCTCTGGCCCACGCGTACACCTCGTCGGGTCCCCAGCCCTCGACGCGCAGCGCCTCCTCGATGTAGTTCTCGTCGAACTCCATCGCGAGCTTTCGCTTCAGCCCCTGCTTGAACAGGCGCTCGAAGTCGAGCGTGCTCGCTGGCCCCGTCCGGGTGATGTCCGTGTAGTCGCCCTCGGTCTCCTCGACGACCTTCTTCCCTTTCGGTTCGAGGTCCAGACCGAGTTCCTCGTCGAGTTCCTGGGCGAACTCCTCGGGGTCCATCTCGTAGTACTCGTGTTCCCCGCCTTCCTCGCCGGGGTCGCCGTCCTCGTCGCCGTCGCCGGGTTGTGGCTGGGGCTGGCCGACGGGGTCGCCGGGTTGGGGAGTGCCGCCGTCGCCCTGACCGACCCCGCCCTTGTCGAGTTGGTCGTACTCGAAGGCCGGCAGGTCGACGATCTTGATGGGTATCTTCACCTCGTCGGGGAGGCTCTGACCCAGGTCGCCGTACTGGATGAACTCCGAGAGGTCCTGGCGGCGCTGTTCGCCGACCTCGCGGTAGCGTTCGAGGTCGTCTCTCAGTCCCATCGGTAGCTCACCTGGCTCATCACGTGTCTGCTTGTCAGCTCGGCCGACGCCTCGCTGTAGTCGAACAGCGCTTGCATGTTCTCGATAGTCCGTCGTTTGACGCTCGCAGTCTCCGTCCCGCTCGGTGGGTCGTCCCACTGGCGGGGGTCGAAGTCCTCGAACGTGCGGCGCACGTCGTCCCAGTCGTGGCTCCCGAGGATGGTCGAAATGATGGGGATGTCCTTCAACTCGACGTCGCTGACGCGGAACTCCTCGTCACGGTTTCGCCACGCGTGGCGGTTGAGCGCCGTGATGACCTTCTCGGTCCGGAAGTCCGTGACCGCCGGACCGGCCTCGACGCCGTCGTAGTACGTCTCGTCGAACCGGCCGAGGTGCTCTATCTCGAACACCTTCATCTTCAGCGGGTCGGGTTCGACGGACTCGCCGCGTTCGTTCTCTATCTGTTCGTTCTCGACCCACGCGTAGACGTGCTCGACGTACTCCTCGACGGTCGACTCGTCGACCCGTTTCTCGCGCATGATGCCCGCGAGCACGTCCTCCTCCTGCCGGGCGAAGATGCGGTTTTTCACCTGCACGACCCGGTTCTCGAACTCCGTGCGTTCGGAGTCGGAGAAGACGGGCGCGTCGATGAACCCGCGGGCCATCGAGTTCAACACGTCGCGGGGCATGATGACGTGCTCGACGGGCAGGTCGGGGTGGTGGCGGTCTCCCTCCTCGTTGAGCAACTCGGCGACGACGTCTCGCGTGTAGGTGACGGGGATGCCGTGGTCGCCGTCCCGAGCGTCCGGCCCGAAGTCGAAGTCCTCCTTCTCGCGGCGCTCGTCGCCGTCCTGGATGAACCCAGCGTCGAACAACAGCGCCTTGTCGACGAGGTCCAACCCGGTCGGCAGGTCCTCGGTGTCGAGGCGGCTCACTACGTCGTACAGCGCCGCGGCCTCGACGGCGTGGGGTGCGAGCTCTTTCGTGTGAACCCGCCGTTCGCTGTCGCGGACGTCGATGTGGACGGGTTCGCGGATGTTCGCCTCCAGTTCGTCGTAGCTCTCGGCGGTCCACACCGTCGTCTCGTTCGTGAGTTCTCGCCGGAGCAGTTCGGCCTCCAGCGAGAGGTTCGTCAGGTAGTGGAACTCGTGTTTGTCCAGTCGGCGCTTCAGCGCCTTCAGCGGGTCCTGTCCGGACCGCTCGGCGTGTTGGTTGAGCTGCGCTTCGAGGTCCGGGTTCGAGATGATTATCATCTGGGTGTCGATGTCCATCCCGATTCCCTTGTCCAGTTTCACGTGGGCCTCGTCGGGCACGTTCAGGAGCTTCTGGAGCAGGTCGGCGTGCTGGGCGGCGTCCTCTACGAGTGTCAACAGCCCGTTGCCCTGCGAGAGCACGCCGTCGTAGCTGAACGCCTGGGGGTTCTTCCGCCCTCTGGAGTTGAGCACCTGCAGCATGCCGTGCATCCACGACCCGACGAGGCGCTCCTTGGGCGAGCCGTCGTCCTCGGAGTGGAGGACGCCGATACCCTGTCCGACGTCCATCACGACGTTCTTCACCCGGAGGTGCTGGGGGTCCGTAACCGCCGAGAACAGGTCCTCGCGACCCTTCCGGCGGTACTGCTCTTCGAGGTAGTCGTACGCCTCCCGGCAGAACGGGTCGAGGTCGGTCTCGACGGTGACCGGGATGTGGTCGTCGACGCTGTCGTTCAGTTCCCGGAGGAGTTCCTGGCGCACCTCGCGGGGGAACACGCTGAGCGGGTGGGACTGGACGGGGCTCTCGTACCACGCGTCCTCGTCGGTCCGCGGGGTGTCCTCGTAGGTCAACCCACCGCCGGTGTCCGCCCCCGAGACGTTCCACTCGACGGTGTAGCGCCGCCCGTCGTCGGTCTTCGAGTACTCTCGAAGCCCGTTGATGAGACAGCGTTTCAGTTCGGACTTCCCGGTCGCCGTCGGGCCTTCGAGCCAGACGATCTTCTCCTCTTTCCCGCGGCGGGCCGCAATCGAGCGCAGGTCGTCGACGAACTCGTTGAGCACCTCGGTGTTGCCGAGGATGGCGTGCTCGCCGTCGTTGTGCGGGTCGTCGAAGAACCGGTAGCGTTCGTTCTCCTCGCCCTCCTCGACCACGGTGCGCGTGCCCGACGCCTCGATGGCTTCGAGCAGGTACTTCGAGGCGTGGGCGGCGAGTTGCGGGCGCTCGAACACGCGGTCGACGTACTCCGAGAGGCTCATCGGCTCCTCGTAGGTGTCGGTCAGCGCGCGGTCGGCGTCGGCGATGTAGTCGTGGGTCATGGTCGGTCGGTCTCGGTCATGGTGGTCTGCTCACGGTGTCAGTCCTCCATCTCCGTCTTTGCCACCTCCGCACCGGCGAACTCGAGCACCTCGCGGGCACCCTCGGGAGAGTAGCCCTGCTCGACGAGCGCCTGAATCCAGGCGTTGCGCTCGTCGTCTTCCATCTCGCCCGACGACACCAGCGCCGAGAAGTTGATGTTGTGTTTCTTGTCCTCCCAGAGCTTTCGCTCCAGTGCGCGGCGCAGGCGGTCGTTGTCCTGTGGGTTGAACGACGTGCCCTCGCGGGCACGGCGACTGACCCAGTTCGAGACCTCTTGGCGGAAGTCGTTCTTGCGGTCTTCCGGGATGTTGAGCCGTTCTTCGACCGAGCGGAGGAACTGCTCGTCGGGTTCGGCCTCGCGGCCCGTGATCTCGTCTTCGATGGTGTCGTCGTCGATGTACGCCATGACGTGGTCCATGTACTTCTCGCCCTGGCGCTGGATCTCGTCGACGTCGTACGCAAGCGCGTGCCGGACGTCCTCGATGGCGCGCTCCTTGTACTCCTCGCGGACCATCTCCAGGTAGCGGTAGTAGCGGTCGAACCGGTCCTCGGGGATGGAGCCGTGGTTCTCCAGGTTGCCTTCGAGGTGGTTGAACGTCGTCAGCGGCGAGAGGAACCCGCGACCGCGGTGCATCGAGTCCATGATGGCCTCGGCGATCTCGTCGCCGATGAACCGGGGGCTGACGCCCTCCATCCCTTCGCCGATCTCGGCGAGTTCGCTGGCCTCGTCGCGCAGTTTCTTCACGTCGACGTCGTCGGCGTCGTCGATCTCGCCGTTGTACGCCTTCGCCTTCTGGACGATGTCGACGGTGCCACCCGACGGCTCCTCGATACGCGTGAGGACGCCGAACAGCCCCGCCATCTCCAGGGTGTGGGGCTCGACGTTGATCTCCGGGACGTCGGCGTTGTTGAGCATCTTCTGGTAGATGCGCGACTCCTCCTCGTACTGGAGGACGTAGGGGAAGTCGATGCGCTTGGTCCGGTCGTTGAACGCCTCCATCTTCTCGTCGCCCTTCTTGTCTTTGTACTCGGGCATGTTGGTGCGTCCGACGATGACCTGGTCGATGTCGATTCGAGGGTTGTTCTTCGGCTTGATGGTCTGTTCCTGCGTCGCGTGCAGGAAGTCGTAGAGGAACTCCCGCTGGAGTTTCAGCAGTTCCTCGCCGGAGAAGATACCGCGGTTGGCGTTACAGAACGCGCCCGAGTAGTCGAACGCCCGCGGGTCGCTCTCGCCGTAGATAGCGATCTTCGAGTAGTTGACGTCGCCGGTCAACTCGGTCTCGTCCTGGTTCTTCTTGTCCTTCGGTTCGAACGTCTCGACGCACTGCCGTTTGTTCTCGTCCGCGACGAGTCGGACGATCTCGATGTGGTTCTCCAGCACCTGCTGGAGGTCGTCGTCGTAGTGGTCGAGCAGGCGGTCCATGTAGAACTCGCTGGCCGGGTCGAGCGCCTGTTCGTTGCGGATGGTGTAGGGCGCGTTGAGGTGGTCGTTCAGGTCGTCGATGACCCGGTCGCGCTGGGCCAGGGGCAACAGGATGAGCGGGTCCTGGTTCATCGGACTGCGCACCACGTCGTCGGCCGGGTCCTGGTCTCTGATGACGTCACAGAGGTTCGTCCAGCGGAAGGTGTACATCCGGCCGTCGTCGCGGGCGGTGTAGTCCTCGAAGTACGTCCTGACCTGTCGGTCGAAGTCGGACTTCCCCGACCCCACGGGACCGAGCAGCAGTTTGATGCGCTTCTCGGGACCCAACCCACGTGCGCCCGACTTCACCTTGTTGACGAACTCGTGGATGGACTCGTGGATGTTGCGACCGTAGAAGGTGTTCTCGCCGTCGTTGAGGGGGTCCTCACTGGCGAGTCTGTACTCGACGACGCCGAGGTCCTCGTCGTACTCGGTGCCGTAGTAATCGAACATATCCGCGACGCGCTGGTGTGCGTTCCGCGCGATGTGCGGGTCTTCGTAGACCTCTTCGAGGTACCAGTCGAACGAGTGTGTCTGACGGAGGTCCGACGGTATCGAATCACGGTACTCCTCGCTGAGGTCTGCGAGCGTTTCCATGTCGCCTTTCATGGTATCACGGAGACTGATGTCTCGTTTCCCCGGTGGGGACCGGGCAGCCACGCTGTCCGGTAGCGTCGACGACCCACCACCACGACCGACATCGGCCGCGAGACCACCTCCCGCCCTGCATCTCCCACGAACCGGTGGCGGCCGTGGGGGCGAGCAGAGAAAGAGGCGAACGGGTGGGACCACCGATACTGTGAATAGTGTGTTATCGCTTGTCATTGATAAGCATTGCCACAGTGCCACGAAATCCGATACGTATCGGCTGAGTTATCACCCGGAGAATCGCTACGCGTGACCACTTCCGGCCAACAGTGTCCGGAACCGACGGGTCGGTCGTTTAAGTCAACCTCCCGAAAACCGGACCACACGACTCTTGCCCGCGCCGGCGGTACCCTCCGGTATGACCCGGGAGTCGAGTCCGAACGGGGGCGACGGGGAGGGCGACGCGCTCGACCCCGGAGCGCTCGCGGACGGCTGGCGCGTCTGGAGCGACGCCGACAACCGACTGGTGCTCGCGTACCGCCCCGACGTGTTCGACGGGAGCGAGTACCCGCCACCGTGTATGCCGACCATCTACGTCACCCACGGCCGGCGGAGCAGACGCCCCGGCACTCCCCGGAACCCCGCGCCGGGCGACCCGTGGGTCGTCACGCTGTTCCTCGAACCCGACGTGAAACGCGACCCCGAGTTCTTCGACGGGCGAAGCGAAGCGATCGCGGGCGCGTACGACCTCGCCGCACGCTTCGCCCGGGGCGACGTCGACCACCGAGGGCTGTACCAGGTCCCCCGCGACGCCTACCTCGACGCGCTCGACGAGTTGACCGGAAGCGAGACGTGACGTCGTCTCGGAAGCGAGACATGACGTCGTCTCGGAAGCGAGACATGACGTCGTCTCGGAAGCGAGACATGACGTCGTCTCGGAAGCGAGACGTGACGCTATCTCGAAGCCGGGGCTCCCCACCGCTCTCGCTGCGGGACGCTTAACACCGACGACGGTCGACCATCTAGCATGGCTAAAGTCACGCTCATCGGGCCGCGTCTCGCCGAGACGGGCACCGAGTTCGTCTTCGAGGGTGAGTCCTCGCTGTGTGAGGGCTGTCCGTACCGCGGGCAGTGTCTCAACCTGACCGAGGGAGTCCGCTATCGCGTGACGGGCATCCGCGACTCGGGCCTGCTCGACTGTGCGGTCCACGACCAGGGCGTCACCGCCGTCGAGGTCGAACCCGCGACGGTCCGCGCGAACGTCGCCTCGACGGGCGCGTACGCCGGGTCGAGGTCGAAACTGGAGGGGCCGTGTCCGTACACCGAGTGCCCGAGCCACGAGTTCTGTGAACCGCTGGGCGTCGAGTTCGACGACTCGCGGAAGATAAGCGAGGTCGTCGGCGACCCACCGCACGACTACTGTGCGCTCGACCGCGACCTGACGCTCGTCGAGTTCGAACCGAGCGACACCTGAGGCCCTCCCGGCCGTGACCCTCTCCGACCCGGCCAACTTCGACGGCCCACTCGTCGACGTTCCGCTCCGACGATACCCGCGTCAACTCGCCGCTCTTCTCCGTGCGGTCGTTCCCGACTGCGAGTAGCACCTCGTCGCGGTGCCACACTCCTCGTGGATTCGCGTGGCCGACGCTCGCGAGGTGTCGGCGGCGGTCGAAGCGACACGCGGCGCGGTCGGACCGGTCGACTAACCCGTGTACGACCGGGTCGCGCTGTCGGACTGGACCGGGTCGCCGCCCAACTGGCCGGTGAGTTCGCCGGCGTAGCCGAACTCCTCCTCGTAGCCGTACGGCGACATCAACACGGGGTAGAACGGTTCGTCGGCGACGAGTTTCTCGCCGTCGATGGCGGCGAACGGTTCGCCCGCCGAGACGCGCTGGAAGTTGGCGGCGAAGACGGCGTACTCCTCGGCGGTGCGTTTCGGGACGAGTTTCCGGAGTCTGAACACTGGAACCTCCTGGGCGTCCGCGCGTTCGCTCGGGAGCGCGCCGACGGCCGCGAGGAACTCGTAGACGAGCGTGACGGCGTTCTCGGCGGCCTTCGAAGTGCCCTGGAGGCCACACTCGACCTCCACGACGTCGGCGTACTCGACGAGTCGACCCTCGGTGAACCCCGTCGCCTCGACGACGGCGTCGACCGAGAGGTACGGACAGACCGCGTCGGCGAGCGACCCCGCCTCGTCGACGACGGCGAACGGTTCGTCGTACGACTGCGTCGAGTGGATAGAGAACGTCGTCAGGCCGCGCAGTTCGTTCAGCAGGTCGTGGGCCAGTCGCTCCTCGTGCGTGTCGGCCTCGGGACTTCCGGGGAACACTCGGTTGAGGTCCGTCTGTGTGTAGCGGACGCCGCGAGCGAGTGCGCGTTCGTTGGCGACGATCAGTTTGACCGGTCGCTCGACCGCGGGGTCGTCGGCGAGGAGTCGTTCGACCGCGTGAACGCCCGAGGGCTCGTCGCCGTGGACCGCCGCGAGAATCGCGACTTCGGGCTCTCCGTCGCCCAACTGCTCGATTCGCATTCGTCCGGACTACAGGATGGGGAGTAATCAGTTGCGCGGTCTCTCTCGTCAGCCGACCGATGCGTTCAGTGGTCCAAGGAGTCGGCGTAACGGACGTCCACCTCGCGGGCGGTCGGGGTCGCCCCGTCGAGACGAATCTGCCAGCCGTGGAGCACCTCGGGGTCGTTCAGCGCGTTGGTGAGCACCGTCCGCACGTCCAGCAGGTCGACGCCGTAGAAGTCGTTTGGGACGCCGTGGAAGTACTGGAGTGCGGTGTCGAACAGCGAGCGCATCCCGTCGTCGTCGCGGAAGTCGTAGTGCTTGTACGCGCCGGCGGCGACCTGGACCATCCCGTGGAGGAACTTCGACTCCGTCGTCCCGCGCCCGTAGTTGTACCACTCGTCCTCGAAGCAGTCGTGTGACTCGTGGTACTCGCCGGCGTTGTAGAGGCGGACGCCGTGGACCGTCGCCCGTCGACAGGTCGCGTGCTCCCACACGTCTCGGTCGGGGTGCCACCCGGTCGGCGTTCCGGCGTCGGGAGGTCCGACCGTCGGGTCGCGCGTGTGGTCGTCCATCGACCGCGGGTTCGAGCGGTGGGCGGTTCAATCTGCCGTCCGACGAGTCCCGGTCCGAGGCAGTGTGTCCCGCCGGACTGTCGACACGGGCGCAACTGCTCCTTATCTCGTCACCCGACCTACTCGGACGGTGCGATGGCACAGACGACCGCTCCCCCAACTCCCTGGCACCTCGACGCCCGCGAGGGCGACGCCTACTGGTCGCTCGGGTCGCTCACCGTCATGAAGGCGACCGCAGAGAACACCGACGGGGCGTTCTCGGTGATCGAAGAACTCGTCCCCGCCGGGGCCTCGCCGCCACGGCACGTCCACCGGGAGGACGACGAACTGTTCTACGTCCTCGACGGCGTCGTCACCTTCGAGGTCGACGACGAGCAGTTCACCGCACGAGCCGGGTCGACGGTGTTCGCCCCGCACGGCCGCCCCCACAGCTACCGCGTCGAAGAGGAGACGCGCTGGCTCATGGTCGTCCAGCGCCCCGGCCTCGAACGCCTCTGGGCGGAGGTAGGTCGTCCCGCCGACGCCTGGACCACACCCGACGACGACCTGCTCGACGAACAGATGGGCGCGATGATGCAGCGACTCGACGAGTTCGGTATCGACATCGTCGGCGAACCGATGACCGCCGGCGGCGACGCCCCCATCGGCTGACCGGCGGGGACCACCCCTCGCGCTCGACGCTCCGACCCGTTCGCCCTCAGAGGTCCCGGGCGATGTCGTTGAGCGACCCGACCTTCTCCGAACGGCCCTGTAACTCGTCGGGGTCGAGATGCTCGGAGAGACGAGTCTTCCGGACGTGCTCGCGGAGCGTGTCGAGCGAGCGGTCCTCGACGGTCAGCGGCCGGAGGTAGCCGGCGAGCGCCCGGAGGTCGTCGTCGGTCGCGTTTCGCCCACCGTCCGCGCCCTTTATCTCCCAGGTCGTCTCACGAGCGTCGTTTCCCTCCGGGAGGTGCGCGCCGCCGACGATGACGAGCGCCTTCGCGACGGTCCAGGGGACGACGTCGGCCTTCCCGTAGCCGCGGTCCCGAAGCAGGTTCTCCGCGCCGTCGGTCAGTCGGAACCGGCGACGGCGGTAGCCGACACCGAGGTCCAGTTTTAGTTCGTCGCCATCTTCGACGAGGTGCGGTGGCGTGGCCATACCGCCGCGTTGGGAGCGGACGGGCATGTGCCCGGCGGTGTCGCGTCGAAGACGCGTGACCCGACCTGCTCGCCGAAACCAGCGCGTTTAACACCCACTCCGCCGTCGGTTGGGGTGCGTGCGAGGGTAGCCAAGTCTGGAAACGGCGGCGGATTCAAGCTCCGCTCCTGTAGAGGTCCGTGGGTTCAAATCCTACCCCTCGCATGGCCGCGCCCACCGGCGCGTCGCATGCGGAAGACCGCAGGGCGGTCTTCCCTCGCAACTCCTACAGACGTCGACTCCCGAGTAGCCACGTCTGGAAACGGCGGCGGATTCGAGCCTCGTTCCTGTAGCGGTCCCGCGAGACGTGCGGGAGCTTAGCTCCCGTAGGAATCCGGCGGCTCCGCCGCCGGTGACGAACGCGAGCGGGACCGGGGGAGTCACAGCGGGCGAGCGAAGCGAGTCCGACCGTCTCCCCGTGGTCCGTGGGTTCGAATCCTCCCCCCGGAAGCGTCACCGCACCACAACGCTCGTAGCGGTGCGACCGTTCTTCCCGACCATGTCCGACGACGCGCCGCCGACGGAGGCGGCCGGCACGCCCGAACTCCGGCGACTCACGACGTACCCCGTCAAGTCCCTCGACCCGCAGGACCACGACTCGCTCGCCGTCGCACACGGCACACTGGCGGGCGACCGCGAGTACGCGATGGTCGCGAAACCCGCCGACGAACCGCACGACCCGACCACCGCGTCGGTCGGCGGACGTGGTGCCTACGTCAACGGGAAGCGAACCGCCGCCGTCCACCGTCTCCGGTCGTCGGTCGACCGGACGGCCGGAACCGTGACGCTCCGCGAGCAGGACGGAGAGGAGTCCCGGACGTTCTCGCTCGACGACCCAGGCGCGCTGAACGCGTATCTCACCGACTACTTCGACGAACCGGTGAGCATCCGCCACGAACCGCGCGGTGGGTACCCCGACGACCGGGAGTACGACGGGCCGACGGTCGTCTCGACGGCGACGCTCCGCGAGGTGGCGTCGTGGTTCGACGTCTCCACCGACAGTGCGCGCCGCCGGTTCCGCGCGAACCTGGAACTCGGCGGCGTCCCCGCGTTCTGGGAGGACCGCCTCTACGCCGACCACGGCGAAGCCGTCGCGGTCCGTATCGGTGACGTCGAACTGCTGGGCCTCAACCCCTGCCGACGCTGCGTCGTCCCCTCGCGCGACCCCGACACGGGGCGGGAGACGCCGGGGTTTCGCGAGACGTTCCTGCGCGAGCGCCAGCGGACTCGTCCCGAGTGGCTCGACAGCGACCGTTTCGAGGGCGACTTCCGACTGATGGTCAACACCCGTATCCCCGAATCGGAGTGGGGGAAGACGCTCACGGTGGGCGACACGGTCCGCGTCCTCGGGACCCGTCAGCTCTGATTCCCCGGCGGCACGAGCGGGCGCGCGAGTCGGTCCAGCCGACCGCGTGCGCGACCCGCTCGCCGTCGGGTCTCGGAAGCGTCGTACTCGGCGCTGACCAGCGTCCCGTGGGCGAGCGCGACGTGCACCACCGCGTCGACGTGACGGGCCTCGGGTGGCAGCGCCTCGTGACCGACGGTCACCATCCGACCGTCGTCGGTCACGAGCACCGCACGGTCGGCCTCGAACCGGTCGACGACGGCGGTCGTCCGTGGCTGACCGACCGGCGAGACGAGCGCACAACAGACGAGGACACAGAGCGCGGGACGGAGTCCGAACACGACCCGCCCTGGTCGCGCCTTCGTTCAAGAACGTTCGCGCTCACCGCGCGTCTCGGTCGTCGTGTTCGTCGGAGGGGGCGTCGACGCTCCGGTCGCTCGGGTGGGTGTCCTCCTCGCCGTCGGGGTCCGGGGTCGTCTCCTCGCTCGCGTCACCGAGGCGGCGCGAGAGACGGTCGAACCGCGACTGGGTGCGCTCGGCGCGTCGGTCGGTCTCCTCGGCGTCGTACCGGACCGCGACGGGGGCCCCGTCCCGGAGCGTGACGCGGAGGACGGCGTCCGGCCGGCGCGCGTCCTCGGGGAGCGCCTCGCGCGCGACGGTCACGTCGCCGACCGTCTCCCCGTCGGCCTCCAGCAACACGACCCCGAGGTCGTCCTCGAACCGGTCGAGCACGCCGAGGTACTCGCCGTCGGCCACCGCGTCGCCCTCCCGTCCGCCCGCCGCGTCGTGGTCGTCACTCATACCGTTCGGCGAGGACCTCCACCCCGTTGGCCGTTTCGACGACGACGGTGTCGCCGTCGTTGTTCCACAGCGGTCCGTCCGACCCCCAGTAGCGGTCGGTCGCGGTGTCGCTCCCGCTGCCGGTGTGGAGCGTCACGCGCTCGCCGGGAGCCAGCGTCACCTCGCCGAACGTGTACTCGTGGCCCGCCTCGTCGCGGACGGTCCACCCCGAGAGGTCGAGCGGGTCGTCGCCAGCGTTCTCGAAGACGACGTACTCGTCGTTCAGGTTCTCGCCGTCCGGCCCGGCGGCGTCGGCGTGGACCTCGACGAGTCGGAGGTCGCCGCCCGTCGTCGCGACGGTGCCGCCGTCGGTCGCGACGGGAGTGGCGGCGTCGCCGATGGGGGTGTCTCCGGTGGCCGCGCCGGCAGCGGTCCCGTCGTTCGCGACGCTCCCGACGGCGACCCGTGGTTCGACGGCGGCGGTCGCTCCCGGTGAGAGCGCCTCGCCCTCGCGGAGACTCGTGGCCTCGGTCGGTGCGGCCTGCTGGGTGGCGACGACGACGCGCTGGCCGTCGGTTCGAACGACGACGTCGCCGTGCGTGCCCGTCCAGAACGTCGGAATCGACCGTTCGCCGAGTCGGGTCAACACCTCCTCGTGGGGGTGGCCGTACTCCGAGTCGTAGGCGCTGGAGACGACCGCGACCGCGGGCGAGACGGCGTCGAGGAACGCCGCGGTCGAGGAGGAGGAACTGCCGTGGTGGCCGACCTTCAGGACGGTCGCGTCGAGGTCGGCGGCGTGGTCGAGCAGCCACGTCTCCGCGCCGGCCTCGGCGTCGCCGGTCAGCAGCACCGATGTCTCGCCGTAGTCGACGTCGAGGACGACGCTGTTCTCGTTGCGGTCCCGGCCGTCGAGGTACTCCTCGGGAGGGGCGAGGACGGTCGCTTCGACGCTCTCGAACGGAATCTCGTCGCCCGCCCGGACCTCGAACAACGACACGTCGTAGCGTTCGACCGCGTCGAGGTACTCCTCGTAGGTCCGCGTACTGGCGGCGATGCCGGGGTCGTACACCGCGCCGACGCCCTCGCCCTCGGTCTCCAGGTACTCGACGACCGCCTCGTGACCCCCGATGTGGTCGGCGTCGGCGTGGGTCGTCACGAGGTGGTCGATGCGGTCGACGTCGTGACGGCGCAGGTAGTCGACGACGTGTTCGCCGTCGTCCTCGTAGTCGCCGGTGTCGACGAGCATCGTCTCGCCCGAGGGGGCGACGAGCAACGTCGCGTCGCCCTGGCCGACGTTCAGGAAGTGGACCGAGAGCGTCTCGCTCGCCGGTGCGTCGAGGGTGTCGGTAGCGGTCGTCACGTTCGCGTCGCCACCGTCCGCACCCGTCCCGTCACCGGCAGGTGGAAGTCCCGTCCCCGAACACCCGGCGAGGACGACGAGCAGGCAGCACAGCACGACGCGAACGACCGGCTTCACGCCCCTCACTCCGCGACGTGCGGGCAAGAGGCTGTGGGCCGTCTCCGCCGGCCGACGGCCGGTCGTTCGCGGTCACGCCGCGTCGACGGCCTCGACCTCACCCAGCACCGCCCAGCCGTCTGGCGTCTCGCGGGCGACGAGCAGCGGGTCGTCCTCGCCGTCGGTCACCATCCGGTAGGTCGTGCCCTCGGTGGTGCCCTCCGCCTGGAACGACTCCTGGAAGAACTCCGCCGACCGCATCGAGAGGACGAGCGACTCGCCGTCGACGAGCGTGAGTCGGATGTCCTTCGGGGCGATGTTGTGGATTCGCTTCGCGAGCGTGTTCATACCACCTGCCTCCACGCCGTCGCCCTTAATCGGTGCCACTTTGCGTGCGCCTCCCCGCTCGTCCGTATGCACGCTGACACCTCCATCCGACTCGCCGTCGCCGAGCGCGCCGCCCGCGCGGGGGCGGCCGTCGCCGCCGACGGCTTCCGTGACGGCCTCGACGTCGAGACGAAAGACGGGAAGACCGACGTCGTCACCGAGGCCGACCGCCAGACCCAGCGCCGCGTCGTCGAGGTCGTCCGCGAGACGTTCCCCGACGACGCCATCGTCGGGGAGGAGAGCGTGGCGCACGGCGTCGCGGGAGCAGACGACGAGCCGAAAGCGGTGCCCGAGGACGGCCCGGCGTGGGTCGTCGACCCCATCGACGGGACGAACAACTTCGTCCGCGAGTTGCGCACCTGGGCGACGAGCGTCGCCGCCGTCGTCGACGGGGAAGCCGTCGCCGCCGTCAACGTCCTCCCCGCGCTCGGCGACACCTACGTGGCGGGGCCGAATGGGGTCACGCGAAACGGCCACCCCGTCACCGTCAACGACGAGACCGACCCCGAGCAGTGTGCCGTCGTCCCGACCATCTGGTGGGACTTCGACGCCCGCGACGAGTACGCCGCCGCCTGCGAGGCCATCGTCTCCCGGTTCGGCGACATGCGACGGTTCGGCTGTGCACAGGCCGCTCTCTCGCAGGTCGCCGACGGGAGCGTCGACGGTGTCCTCACCAACGTCGACCCCAACCCGTGGGACAGCGTCGCGGGTGCGTTCGTGGTCGAGCAGGCCGGCGGGACCGTCACCGGACTCGACGGCGAACCGTGGCGACACGACTCGCCGGGACTGGTCGCCTCCTCGGGCGCGTGTCACGACGCCGTCCTCGCGGCCGCCCGCGACGTCGACGACCGAACCTGGTGACCGGCCACCGTCACCACGATACCGCCGGTCGGGTCGTCGAATGCGTCGCGCGTCGGTCGAGTGGGTCCGGCGCACGCGACCGGAACCCTGAACACGCCCCGGCGTACCGTTCCGGGTATGAGTATCGAAGACCGCACCGCCACGCTCAGCCCCGCGCGAGCGTGGCTGGTCGCGTTCCTCGCGGCGCTTGCCGCCCTCGTCGGCGGGTCGCTGGTCCTCCGTGACCTCGTCTACGACCGCTTCCTCTGGCAGTACTTCTGGGGGCCCGTCTACGCCGACGCCCACAACGCCGTCTGTGCGGTGAAACAAGGCGGCGCGACCGAACTCCTCTACAGCACGAACGCCTGTAGCGCCGTCGCCAGCAACGCCGTCGTCGCCCGCCCCGGCTACACCGTCGTCTCCGAGATCGGCTACGCGGTGACGCTCGTGTTCATGCTCGCGGGCGTCCTGTTCATGCTCCGTGCGCTCGACCTGGGCAACGACCGGGAGTTCTTCTTCGCGCTCGTCCCGTTCATGTTCTTCGGGGGTGCGTTGCGGGTCGTCGAGGACGCCAACGACGCCGCCGCCACCACCGAGGGCGTCCAACAGGCCATCAGCTACCCGTTGAACTCGCTCATCATCAGCCCCGTCATCTACTTCGTCGTCTTCGGAATCACACTGGGGACGCTGCTCGTCGCTGTCTTTCTCGACCGCCGCGGGGTCGTCGACAGCTACGCCCCCGTCGTGTTCGTCGCGGGAACCGTCTACCTCGTCGCCACCGTCGGGTACATCTACCTCCTCGTCACGGACCGCCTCGCCGGCCAACCCGGCACCGAAGCCGGGTTCTACCCACAGATGACGCTCGTCGTCCTCGTCCTCTCGGCGCTCATCGCGGGCGTCGTCTACGGCGCGCTCGACCGCTACAAACCCCAGATGGTCGCCGGCGTCGGCCTCATCGGCCTGGTCGTTTTGTTCGGTCACGCCCTCGACGGCGTCGCGAACGTGCTGGCCGCCGACTGGTGGCAGGTGCTCGGCCTCCCGTTCCAGTACTACCCGAAACACCCCGTCAACGCCTTCATCATCAGCTTCACCGAGAGCACCCTCCCCGCGGACGTCAACGCCGCCATCGGCGACGCCTGGCCGTTCCTGCTCGTGAAGATCGTCGCCGCCGTCGCCGTCGTCTGGCTGTTCGACGAGGAGATATTCGAGGAGAGTCCGCGTTACGCTATCCTCCTGCTCGTCGCCATCCTCGCGGTCGGTCTCGGCCCCGGCACGCGTGACATGCTCCGGGCGACGTTCGCCATCTGAGACACCCCACCGTTTTAGAAAGGGTCCTCCCTCGTGCCTGTGGCACTCGGTCGAACCTCCACCAAAACCCTCTCCCAGCAAGCGACGCTTCTGGGAGCCTGCGAGACGCGCTCGCTCGTTTCACTCACTCGCGCGGACGCTCGAACTGGACTCGGAGGCACTCGTCGTAACCGGGGCTGGCGTCTCGTACAACCCGTCGCCTTCGTTCAGCACCGTCCCGTCGTACGTCCTCGTCGCCGCGAACTGCCGACCGTCGAGTGCCACGACGACCCGCGTCGGTGGGTCGTCGGTCCCGACGGCAGCGCGGAACTCCCGTAGTGCGAGAGCGGACTCACAGATAGTGTCGTTTTCCGGGTGCGTGACGCCGGAAGTGACGGTGACGACGAGGGTACCGTCGTTGTGGCGGGTGGTACTGGCGTTCATCGTGAGACACCTGTCGTCGCTGCTGGCTTCGACCTGTCCGGTGACGAGGACACGCCCGTCGTCGCGCTCGACGGCGACCAGTTCGGCCCACTCACTGCCGTTGTAGTCGAACTCGTCGCCGCCGAACGCGAGCAGGTCGGCGTCGCTCGTGAGACTGCTCGTGTGGCGAAAGCCGCTGTCGTGCGTGACGACGACGCGGTCCGGTCTGGCGTCGGTCACGACCGTCGCCCGGTAGTCGTAGTAGCCGAGCGACCCGTTACAGCCGCCCTTGTCGGCGGGCACCTCGGAGTCGGACGTGACCTGAACTGCGAGCGTGCCGTCCGCTCGGCGGGTCGCGTCGGCGTCCATGGTCAGGCACGGTCTGTCACCGATACCGGGAATCAGGCCCGTGACGACGACCGAGTCGTTCCGGTACTCGACGGCAGCAGCCTCCTCGTAGGCAGTGATGTCGGGCCCCTCGAAGTACTCGCCGTCGTACTCCAGGTCCACCTCTCGGTCGGTCGGAGTACGGTTCTGTTCGTCGTCACCGAGCGGCGTCGTCCCCAGGCAGCCTGTGACGACGAGCACGCTACAGAGCGCCAGCACGAGCAGTCCGGACGGGCGGGTGGAGGGCATCGTTCGATTCGACGGACCAGTTCACCAAATTCCT
Source organism: Halomarina rubra (assembly GCF_023699475.1). GTDB lineage: Archaea > Halobacteriota > Halobacteria > Halobacteriales > Haloarculaceae > Halomarina > Halomarina rubra. The sequence goes on from NZ_JALXFV010000008.1 coordinate 577,188, forward strand.
TCGGGTGGGTCGCTAGCTCGCAGGACGTCGACCCGTGACTACGGGAACGGGTGGTGTTCCCGCCCGAGTCGCGGTTCGAAGCCGAGTGACTCGGGGACGGACTCCGCACGCTCGCCGAAGTACGGGTCGTCGATGAACAGCGGTTGGGCGGCGGGGACGAGCACCCGGACCGCCTCGAAGCCGAGGACGTCGAGGTCGCGGGTCGTCAGGCGGGCGGCGTAGGCGTCGAGGCCGACCTTGTCGAGCGCCGTCAGGAGTGTCTCCAGTTCGGTGTCGGCGTCGGGGACGTCGCTGGCGACGCTCGTGATGGGGATGGTCGTCTCGGGGTCGGTGAACGCTCGGGCGGCGTCGGGGAGGGAGGCGAAGTGGCCGATGCGACCGCCGGCGTCCGTCGCTCGCGACCTCCCCATCCGGTCGAGTTCCGACCAGTTCTGGAGCGCCTCGGCGCACGCGCTCTCGGCGGCGGCGACGGGGTCGAGGGCCGCGGCGGTGCCGAGCGCGAACTGGGGCCACTCCCCACCGCCGGACGAGGCCCGGCGTACTCCCGAATCCGCGGATTCGGGACCCTCGCGGTGGACCGCGCACGCCACGACAGGTACGTCGACGTTCTGAGTCAGGAGCGTCGTCGTCACCGACAGACCCTCCGAGTGGGCGCGCTTGCGCATCGTCTCGAAGCTGGTGTCGGTCGCCGTCTCCTCTACCGCCAGCCCGAGCGGGTCGAACGTCGAGTACCACGACAGCATCGCCGCGTCGCGTTCTATGACCTCGGTGAGGCCCGCCACGAGCGCTTCGACGCCGGAGTTACCGAGTCCGAGACCCGTCGTGATGGTCGGGCCGCCACCCGACAGCGGGAACTGGACCCGCGGGGCCGGGAGGTGGACCGACGCGCCGGTGTGGAGGTCCTCACCGGGGACCCACGACAGCGGTCCGTCGGGGGCCGCGTCGTCGGGCAACACGAACGCCGACAGCGGGACCGCGTCGGGGACGTCTCCCGCGCGCCCGCGGACGAACTCGCTCTCGCGGAAGACGCCGGCGGCGTAGCGCTCGAACCCCTCGCCGACGGCCTTCATGTACGCCGCGTTCCAGTCGGGCGAGACCCCGGCGGCCTGGCGTGCCGCCTGGACGTCACTGAACCCCTCGGTCGCACAGCAGTTCGAGAGGTAGTACGGTAGCGGGAACGACTCGACCTCGCCGACCTCGTGGACGATGCCGACGCGGTCGTCGACGGCCATCTCCGCGCGACCGAGCGAGGCTTCGAGCGGGCGGTCGACGTGGTCTCGCCGGAGCTCCCGGTCGGGCGCGCCCGAACACGCACAGTGAGGTAGCGGGAGGACCCGCCGGTCGGCGTACGGAACCTCGACGAGGCCGCCGAACACGTTCGACGTGCCGTTCAGCACTCGGACGGCCTCGCGACCCGCGAGCGCGCCGGCGAACCGGGCCGTCGACGCGTCGACGCTGTCGGTCGTCGCGTCGGCCTCGTCGTCGAGGTTGGCGGCGACTCGACCCCGGAGACAGTCGTAGCAGGCGGTCTCCGGTGAGAACCCGGCGACGCTCGCGTCCACCTCGGCGACCGCGTGACCGCCGACCCCGCCGAGTTCGACGGCGAGCCACGGCGTTCCCGAGCGGTTGGCGGCCGCGAACGCGTCGTCGCCGACCGACCCGACGACGACGCCAAGCGTCGCCTCTGCGACAGACTCGCGTCGCTCCACCCGTTCCTCGACGTCCTCCAGTGCGGCGGCGACGGCCTCGGCGGCCGGCCCCTCCCCTACGAGCGCGACAGTCATGGCTGGGCGAACGGACGACCGGCACAAAAACGATAGTGGTTACGCGCGGGTGCGGTGCGGTCCGAGCGGACGACGCCGTGCCGCGAGCGAGACGAAGCCGAGCGAGCGGCCTTTTTCGTGCAGGGCTTTGGAGGAGTGGTGCGCTTCGCGCACCCGACGAAGAAAACGGTGCTACGACGCCATCAGCGACTGCGCCACGTTGGCGAGTTCGCCGCTGTCGGCACCGCGCAGGCGGTCGTCGCCGAGGACGAGACGGAGGCGCGGACGGCCGACGTCGATGGGCACCTTCTCGGTGTCGATGAGGCCCAGCTCCTCGAGACGGGTCTTCGTCCGGGAGAACGTCGCCTTCGAGGCGATACCGACGTCCTCGCCCCACTTCGAGATGTCGTAGAGCAGTTCCTCGTTCTTCGCGGCGACGAGCAGCGAGATGGTGACCTCGTCGAGGCCGTCGCCGTCGCCACGTGCGGTCTCCATCGACCCGAGGACGGCGTCGAAGTCGTCGGCGACGTTCGCGCCGATGTCGTCCGACAGCGACTCGCGGACCCGCGAGATGGCGGGCGTGCGGAGGTTGAACTGCTCGGCGGCCTCCCAGGCGGCGGCGAACTGCTCGGTCGCGCTGTCGACGAACTCGCTATCTTCGGTGGCGAGGCCCGCGACGTGGTCGCCCGCGTCGACGATGGCCATGGTGCGGTCGGCGGTGACGAGCAGCGTGTTCGACGGTTCGTCGAGCACGCGCAGTTCGAGTCGGCCGGCGGTCATCAGGTCCGCGGCGGTGCTCGCGACGATGAAGTCGTCGAGCACGTCCTTGAACATCCGCTCGTCGCCGAACAGTCGGACGGACGCGTCGCCGGCCTCGTCGAGTTCCTCGACGAGCGCCTCGAACGTCTCCGCGTCGGGGTTGACGAGGTAGGCAGTGCCGTCCACGTCGGCCAGGGCGGTGGCAAGCAACGACTCCACGCTCGACTCCAGTACGTTCGAACTCATTGGTAAATCTATAGGGGAAACTGCTATTTAATTTCACCGTTCGTCCAAATCGCAAAACGTGTCTGTCGTTTATTCAGAGGATTCGACCGGCGGATTACGATTTTCGACAATCTGACGCGATTCGTACATGATTTCGAGACCGTTCGGGACGAATCGTGGCCGATGTCACCGTTCGACAGGGCGGCCTCTCGCGGTCGCCCTTACGCTCGGTCGAGATCCGGGAGTTCGGTGGCGAGGTCGCCCGACCACCGGAGGTCCTCGTCGTACACCACCGGTCGCTCGCGGGCGGCGAGCAGGTCGCGCGTCTCGTCGGGTGACAGCACCGTCTCCGCGCTCGACCCGCGCACCCGGCGGCAGTTCTCGAACGGGGCGACGAACGCGTCGCCGGCCCGCCCCTCCGCCGGCACCGTGTAGCGGACCTCGAACCCGCCGTCGTAAGGGGCGACGTGGAGCAACGACGGGTCGGCGTCGGGGGTGAGCGCGTACGTCCCGTCGCCGACGACGGCGTAGTCGGTGCTCATCAACACCTGTCGGCGGGCGAGTTGGATGGCGCGTTCGATGCCGAACCCGTGGACGAGCAGGCGGGCGAACGCGGTGCCGACGGCAGCGGCCTGCCGGTCGAGCACCGTTCGGATGGTGACCGCGCCGGCGACGCTGCCACCCGCGACGAGTTTCTGGCCCTGGTGGTACGAGCCACAGGCGTTGAGGAAGAACGTCCGTGCTCCCGACCCCGAGATGCTCTCGCAGTCGAGGCCGCCGTCGGCACACCGCAGTCCCGACACCTCACAGTGACCGATGTAGTGGACGAAGTCGTGGTCGCGTTCGAACACCGACGCGAGTTCGTCGGTCGTCAGCGACCGGTAGACGTCGACGGTCGCGGGGAACGACGTCGCGTTCTCGCGGTAGGTTCGGGCGACGGCCTCGTGTTCCTCGGCCATCGCGTCGTCGTTGAGGACGACGGCGACGTCCAACCGTTCGCTCGGTGTCGCCGCCGCCCGGTGTTCGTACGCCGCCCGCGAGGGGGTGAACGCCGACACCGGGACGCCCTCGGCGAGCCACGCGTGGAGGTCCCCCGCGTGGAGTTCCGGGTCGAGGACGTCGACCGACGCCACGTCACCCTCGGGGCGGCCCGCACGGTAGAAGTCGTCTAGCGAGTGTTTCAACAACCCCTGGGCGTCGATGTCCGAGGACTCCGGGAGGTAGACGAGGCTCATCGCGTCGAGCAGGTAGGGGAGACAGCGGGCCTCCTCCTCCCCCTGGTCGGCGTACGTCGCGAGGTGCCAGTCGGGTCGTTCGGTGGCGAGCCACTCCCGGTCGCAGTCGAGCAGACGGGCGACACGCTCGCCCGGCGACGCGTCCGTCAGCGCGTACGGACAGCCACCGACGGCCGACACGAGGTCCGCCCGACAGTCCACCCCCTCGGCGTCGGCCTCGCGGACGAGCACGTCGAGGAAGAAGACGTCCCTGAGCAGGTCCGCCACCTCGTGTTGGAACGTCGGCAGCGGCGAGAACGTGTGCTCCTCACCGGGGAGCGACAGTCGCGGGACTGCACCCTCGCCGAGTTCGACGCGAGCGCCGAGGTAGTACGCCAACGGTGCGGCGACGAACAGCGTCGCCCGGTCGGGAGGCAGTTCGAAGGTGACCTCGGTCTCGGGTCTGGTGGCGACGAGCGAGTCGGGAATCGCCCACTCGCCGTACGCGACCAGCGGCGGTCTCGGGCGACGGTCGGGGTGAGAACGTTCCGGACCGGTCTCTGTCATCCGGGCACCGGAATATGTCAACGCAGTTGCGAGACCGTGAACGCCGGCCGGGACGGTGACAGTGGGCGGTGTGGCCCGACGTGTCGGCGAAACGTCACCGGCGCGTTCTCCCATTCAGCATGGCATTCGACGGGAGTCGTAAAGACTTATCGCCACTGGATGAAGTTCTGGAACGTCTCCGGTCGTGCGGCGGCGACTGCGTGGAGAGGTAGATTATTGGCGTGGGCCACCGCACCACCGGGCATGGACTTCGAACACGTCCGAGCGACCGACTCGGCCGTTGCCGACGCGCTGCTCGACGAGCGCGAACGTCAGCGCAACTCCCTGGCGATGATCGCCAGCGAGAACCACGTCAGCCGGGCCGTCCTCGAAGCGCAGGGGTCGGCACTGACCAACAAGTACGCCGAGGGCTACCCCGGCGAGCGCTACTACGCCGGCTGTGAGTACGCCGACGAGGTCGAGACGCTCGCCATCGAGCGCGCGAAAGAGCTGTGGGGAGCGGAGCACGTCAACGTCCAGCCACACTCCGGCACACAGGCGAACATGGGCGTCTACCTCGCGATGCTCGACCCCGGCGACAAGATCCTCTCGCTCGACCTGACCCACGGCGGCCACCTCTCTCACGGCCACCCCGCGAACTTCACGGGTAAGACCTACGAGGTCGAACAGTACGAGGTCGACCCCGAGACCGGCTACATCGACTACGACGACCTCCACGAGACCGCCGAGACGTTCGACCCGGACATCGTCGTCTCGGGGTACTCCGCGTACCCCCGCGCCGTCGACTGGGAGCGCGTCCAGGAGGCCGCCGACGCCGCCGACGCCTACCACCTCGCCGACATCGCGCACATCACCGGGTTGGTCGCCGCGGGCGTCCACCCCTCGCCCGTCGGAATCGCCGACTTCGTCACCGGGAGTACGCACAAGACCATCCGCGCCGGCCGCGGCGGCATCATCATGACGAGCGAGGAGCACGCCGACGCCATCGACGCCTCGGTGTTCCCCGGGGCGCAGGGCGGTCCACTCATGCACAACGTCGCGGGCAAGGCCGTCGGGTTCAAGGAGGCGCTCGAACCGGAGTTCCAGGAGTACGCCCAGCAGGTCGTCGACAACGCGAAGGCGCTCAGCGCACGGTTCCAGGACCACGGCTTCGAGGTCGTCTCCGGCGGCACCGACACCCACCTCGTGCTCGTCGACCTGCGCGAGTCCCACCCCGACACGACCGGCGGGGAGGCCGAGGACGCACTGGAGGAGGTCGGCATCGTCCTGAACAAGAACACGGTCCCCGGCGAGACTCGCTCGCCGTTCAACCCGTCGGGCATCCGCGCGGGCACCCCAGCCCTGACGACCCGTGGCTTCGACGAGGAGGCCTGCGAGCAGGTCGCGGACGTCATCTACCGCGTCGTCGACGACCACGACGACGAGTCCGTGAAAGCGGAGGCCAGCGACGAGGTAGACGCGCTCTGTGCTGAGTTCCCGCTGTACGAGTAGTCGGGGACGACCACCGAGTCCCCCGTCTCGCCCCTCAGCGTCGCCGTCGGAACTGCATGTCCTGCTGGACGCCGACCCATATCTCGACGACCACGACGAGCACCGTCCCTCCGACGAGGAGGACGGGCCAGAGCCACGGGTCGACGAGCGCCAGCACGTCGACCACGCCGAACTCGTCGCGGCCGACCACCGTCGTCAAATCCTCCTGCTCGAAGACGAGGAGGTACACGCCGACCAGCATCACCAGCCCCGTCAACACCTTCAGCCCGGTCCGAATCGGGCGACCGAGCACCCGACGCGTGTGGTAGCGCAGCGACCGCACGAACGGCAGTCCGCCCATCGCCCCCGGTCCCGGTCCCCTCGGAATCCCTCGTCCCATGGTACCGTCTCGCGTTCGGAGGCGATAGTCGTATCTGCCCACTGGAGTTTCCTCGGTGGCGGGCGTAGCCCTCGCCATGACCACGACGCGACGACGACTGCTCGCCGGTCTCGGCGGTGCCGCGACGTTCCTCGCCGGCTGTGCCGAGTCGCCGGGGGGTCCGGAGACGACCGACGGGGCGGACACGACCGACGGGACGGCCACCACCGACGGAACCGACACCACCGACGGGACGGCCACCACCGACGGAACCGACACCACCGACGGGACGACCCCGACGACCGGTGCGGAGGGGACGCTCCGAGCGACGAGCGACCCCGTCGACGGGCCGACCGTCACGGCCGAGTCCTCGGGTACGACGGCGGGGAACGGGACGACCGGCTCCTCGACGACCGCAGCGAGCGGTGACCTCGACCTCCGGGAGGCGAACGTCACCGCCGTCGCGGTCGAACCGGCCGACGGAGGGAGCTACGAGTTCTCGGTCACCCTCTACCACGACGACGACGGCGAGGACGGCTACGCGAACTGGTGGCAGGTCGAGACGCTCGACGGCGAACAGTTGGGCCGTCGCGAGCTGCTCCACGCCCACGGCACCCAGGAGTTCACGCGTTCGGCGACCGTCGAGGTGCCCGCGGGTGGCTGTGTCGTCGTCCGGGGCCACGACCAGACCCACGGCTACGGCGGGCAGGCGATGGTCGTGACCGTCGAGACGGGGGCGACGCGGGCGGTGCGACAGGGGCCGGAGCGACAGTCCCTTCGGGGCGATCCGTGCCCCTGACACCACCACGTTCGTGCACACAACCGACGTTCAAGAAGTGAAAGTGCGCACGGACCCGAGCGTTGAAGGTCCCGGCCGACGGCCTCTCTGGTATGACCGAGATCATCGACGGGAACGCCGTCGCCGCCGACGTTCGTGACGGTCTCGCCGACGCCATCGAGACGCTCACGGACGCGGGTCACAAACCCGGTCTCGCGACCGTCCTGATGAGCGAGGACCCGGCCAGTGAGACCTATGTCTCGATGAAACAGCGCGACTGCGCCGAGGTGGGCATCGAGAGCCACCACGTCGAGATCGACCCCGACGCGCCGGCCGAAGAGCTGTACGACACCGTCGACGACCTGAACGCCGACGACGCGGTGAACGGTATCCTCGTCCAGATGCCCGTGCCGGACCACGTCGACACGCGCCGTGTGCTGCGCTCGGTCGACCCCCGAAAGGACGTCGACGGGTTCCACCCCGAGAACGTCGGCCGGATGGTCGCGGGCCACCCGCGGTTCAAACCCTGCACCCCACACGGCATCCAGAAGCTCCTGGAGGCGTACGACGTGGAGACCGAGGGCGCGGAGGCCGTCGTCGTCGGCCGCTCGAACATCGTCGGCAAGCCGATGACGAACCTGCTCATCCAGAAGGCACCGCTCGGGAACGCGACGACTACCGTCTGTCACTCCCGAACGAAGGACCTCGCCGCCCACACCCGCGCCGCCGACATCGTCATCGCGGCGGCCGGCGCGCCCGAACTTGTCACCGGCGACATGCTCGGCGACGGGGCGACGGTCGTCGACGTCGGCGTCAACCGCGTCGATGCGGACACCGAGAAGGGGTACGAACTCGTCGGCGACGTCGAGTACGAGAGCGCCGAGGAGGTCGCCGGAGCCATCACGCCCGTCCCCGGCGGCGTCGGGCCGATGACCCGTGCGATGTTGCTGTGGAACACGGTGAAGGCGGCCAGCGAGCAGAGCGGCGTCGACGTCGACCTGCCGTGAGCGGCGACGAGGCGGGTCGAAAACGGGACGCGGAGGCGGAGGTGCGCGACGACCGGACTCTCTCGCCGGACGTACTCACCGCACGATACGAGGGCGTCAAGCGGCGCTCGAACCGTATCGAACTCCCGTCCACCCAGTGGGAGGGCCTCGTCACCGACGAGGGTCGGTGGGGCGTCGGTGCGCTCGTGCGTCGCGACGGCGCGGCGCTGCTCGTCCGGGAGGACTCGAAGGACAGCGAGTGGGTGCTCCCCGGCGGGAAACTCGAAGTCGGCGAGTCCCACGCCGAGGGAGCGCTCCGCGAGGTCCGCGAGGAGACGGGTATCGATGTCGAGATAGACGGCCTGCTCGCCGTCTCCGAGCAGACGTTCGTCGACGCCGCGGACGGTCGCGAGTTCGACTACTTCTTCGCGACGTTCGGCGCGTCGCCCGTCGCGGCGGGTCACCCCGTCCCCGACGACGACCCCGGCCTGCCGGAGGAGACCATCGCCGAGGTCCGGTGGCACGACACGGCCCCAGAAGACGTACTCGATCGCGACCAGTTGGTCGACCTGATGGGCTGGTAGCGACCTCCTCCCGCGCGGCGTGGCTACTGGTTCGACGTGGTCGGGAGCTTCGGGATGAGCCACGAGAGGAAGGCGTCAGACGAGCGCGTCTGCAGCCAGACGGTGCCCTCGCCGGTGAACTCCGCGACCAGTCCCTCGCCGCTGGCGAGCGTGGACTTCAGCCCGCCGACCCGGCGGACGGTGAAGTCGACGCTCTCCTCGAAGGCGACGATGTGGCCCGTGTCGACGACGAACGGGTCGCCCGAGCGGACCTCGACGGGGCGGATGGCCCCGTAGCTCGACATGAACAGCGGGCCGACGCCGGTACAGCGCAGCAAGAACAGCCCCTCACTCCCGAAGAACGTCCGTGCACCGCCGAACTCGGTGTCGACGTCGATGTCGGGTGTCGCGGCTATGTACGACCCCGACTGGACGTAGACGGTGCCGTCGACGGCGTGATGTTCGACGTCGCCCGCCAGCGGCGGTGCGAACGACACCTCGCCGGCGCGCTCGGCGGTGAACGTGTTCTGGAAGAAGCTCTCCCCGCCCATCACGCTCCGCCGGATGGAACTCAGGAACCCGCCCGTCGCGTTCGTCTCCATCTCGATGCCGGCGGTGTGGCTCACCATCGCGCCCGACTCGGCGCGGATGCGTTCGCCGGCGTCGAGCGAGACGGTCAACAGCGAGTCCGAGGGCCGGTGGTCGATGTGGTACTCCATAGCCGGAGATGCAAACGTGACTGCATAACGGCTGCTGGCGTTCGGCGTGACAGTCCGCCGCTGGAGCGTGTTCCCGACGGTCAGTCGATCTCGTCGAGGCGTCCCGTCGCCGTCGCGAGCCTGGTCTCGTCGCCGTCGCGGAGGTACTCGCCGACGTCCTGGGCCGCGCGCGCCAGTCGCTCGCTGTCGGCGGGCGACACCGCGCCGTCGAGCGCTTCGACGCGTCGAACGTGTTCGTCGAGCGTCTGGAGGACGCGACTCGCCGCCGGGTCGGGGTGGTCGTCGAGCCAGGTTCGGAGGTCGCTGCGGTAGTCGGCGACGGCCGATGCGTAGGCGAGTGCTCGCGGTTCGCGCAGCGAGTCGGGGACCTCGGCGGGGCCGGGTCGGTCGTCGAGGTCCGCGCCGCGCAACAGCGAGAGCAGGTACAGTTCCTCGGCGTCACCGACGCGCATCGTTCGGTCGAGCGTGGCGGCGACGGCGGCGAGTTCGGCGGCGGCGAGGAACGTCTCGGAGAGCGGTTGGAGGTCGCCGCCGTCGATGAACCCCGACCGACGGACGAACTCGCGACACTGCTCGGCGGCCTCGGTCGCCGCGACCAGCACGCCCTCGTCGACGCGGTTGCGGGCGGCCGTCAGGTCGAGCGTCATCGGGTCGGCGGTGTGTTCGGTCCGCTCGTCGACGCCCGTCGACCTGAGACTCCCGCAGTCCGGACAGGCGACCTCGCCGGTGTCGTAGTACGACCAGCGGTGCCCACAGTCCGTACACTCGCGCCGGCCACGGATCTTCATGCGCGTTCCTGGGGACCGCGTCGGCAAAAACGGTCGGTGATGCGCCCGACACGGACGGGGTGGTCTGCCAGTGAGGCAGTCGACCAGTGGGGCGGTGCGACAGGTCGACCTGTCCGACCGGGTGGGTTTATCGTCGTGGGGTCACTGGTCTGTGCTGTAATGGCTCACGTAGGCCTCACCGAGGCAGCCGAGGATAGAGGAAGTCGCCGCGAGGCGGCTGGTCGAGAAATTCTCCGACTCGGATAGTCCGCTGCCACCGTACACGCTCAGTAGCAGTCCAGTCTCCGATTCCACAGACACCACCCACGCCAGCGACGCCACTCCCGCGAGCGCGGCGGCCGACGCCCGCGGCGGGGATGACGACCGCGAGGGCCCTCCCGACACGGTCGACGTCCGCGTCGACGGTCTCGACGTGACGCTCGCGCTCGGCGACGACCGGCACGTCCTCTCACACGAGGCCGCCCGTCGGTTGCGCGGCGCGCTCGACGACGCGCTCTACCGGGTCCACGAGTTCACCCACACCACCGGCGAGCATCGCCCCGACGGGAGCTACGTCGTCGCGCGACGGCGCGCGTCCTCGGCCGGCCACCGCAAGGTGTTCGCAGACGCCGACGCCGTCCGGCGGTGTTACGACGAACTCCCCGAGGCGTTCACCGCCGAGGACGTGACGTGTGCGTCGGGCGGCCGACGCCACATGCTCGTCTGGCACTTCGCCGAGCACCCGGGGTACGACTGCGAGATAGTGTCGAGACAGCCCCTGACCGCGCGGAAAGGCGAGGAGGGGTGACCGGGTAGCGACGCGCTCGACTGCCCGCCGTATCGCCGCCCGCCGTATCACCCTTCGGCGAACGAACTGCCGCCACCGCCGGCGCTTTTGTCGGTGGCGGCCGTCGCGAGACCATGCAGCCACGGCCCAGCACGTTCTCCATCGTCGCTCGTGACCCCGAGACCGACGCCGTCGGCGTCGCCGTCCAGTCGAAGTTCGTCGGCGTGGGCGCGGTCGTCCCGTTCGTCGCCGCCGACGCGGGGGCCATCGCCACCCAGAGCTACGCCAACGTCGCGTACGGTCCCGACGGTCTGGACCTCCTGCGCGAAGGGCGGAGCGCCAGCGAGGTCGTCGAGGAGCTGACCGACAGCGACGAGGAGGCGGCGTCCCGGCAGGTCGGCGTCGTCGGCACCGACGGCTCCGTCGCGGCGTTCACCGGTGCCGAGTGTTTCGACCACGCGGACGACCGCCACGGCGAGCACTACACCGTCCAGGGGAACATCCTGGAGAACGCCGAGACGCTCGACGCGATGGCCGAGACGTTCGAGGAGAGCGAGGGCGGCTTGCCAGAGCGCCTCATCGCCGCGCTCCACGCCGGCAACGACGCGGGCGGGGACAAACGCGGTGAACAGTCCGCGGCGCTGTACGTCGCCAAACCCGAGGGTGGCTACGACGGTGGCAACGACCGCTGGGTCGACGTGCGCGTCGACGACCACGAACACCCCATCGACGAACTCGAACGGGTGTTCAAGATATACGACGTGACGCTGCTCGCCCGCGAGGAACCCGAGGAGACGCGCGAGCTGTCCGGCGAACGAGCGACGCAGGTCCAGGCCGCCCTCGCCGCGTTGGGCTTCCTCGACGCCGAGACGGAGACGACCGACGGGACGTTCGACGACACCGCCCGCGACGCCCTGGAGGACTTCCGCGGGATGAACAACTTCGAGAACCACTCGCTGGTCGTGCTCGAGGACGCACTCTCCCGAGGGTGGGACGAGGCAGACGGGGAGGCGGTCCCGACCGACGCCCGTACCGCCGAGGACCGTCTCGTCGACGCCATCTGGCACGGTCTCTCTCGGCTGGACCGGGTCTGAGCGCGCGACCGTGGTTCCCCCGACTCCCACGACTGCGCGCCACGCCGGGCCACGGACCTTTGGTGACGCGGACCCAACCCGAGGACATGCGCGACGAGGAGGAGATCAGAGAGCAGTACGAGTTCCTGAAAGAGGAGTTAGAGAGCGAGGACATGCGCCACGAGGGGGTCAGACAGATGTTCACCTACTACAAACGGGCCATCGGCTGGGTGCTGGAGGAAGAGCACATCTGACCCGATGCCGGTAGGTTTATACTTCTGTAGCGGTTTGTAACAGTCGACGCTTCGCTTGGAGGGCCGAAGCGTCAGCGGGGACCAATTTCAGGGCGGCGGGCTCGGCCCACTTTTCGGGCTTGGCCCGCTTTCCTTTCCTACTTACCACACAGCCAGCCAGAGCCGTGCGTCCGGCCGTCGTCACGGAACGCCGGTCGCTCCGCTTCGAACCACGAATCACGTTCGAGCGCAGCGTGCGCGTCGGCACTGCGGTCGCTGTTTGTACTGGCGGTCGCTTCTCGTGCACCGCTCGGTGTGTCGATGGTCGTTCGAGGCGAGTCGCCGAGCCTACTCGACGCTGAACTCGCCGCCGGCTTCGCCGCCGTCCTGGCCGTCGTCCCACTCCAGTTCGAACTCGACGCTCAGTTCGTCCGGTCCCGACCCGGTCTCGCGTTCGGCTTTCACCTCGAACGTGGGTCGAGCGGGGACCTCCAGGGAGAGGGTCTCCTCACCGGCGGTGAGGACGATGGGTTCGCCCGCGTCCAGCTTGTCGGCGACCGCTCGCAGGTGGTCGGCGATGGCCGAGCGGTCGAGGGTCGACTCCGATTTGAACAGGGTCTCTTCCATGGCGATACACTGGTCGGAACGGAGATAAGTCGGTCGCTCGGTTCGACGTCCGGACGGAGCTGACTGTCGACTGGCACGACAGACGGCGGAGGGACGAAAACGGCCGCGGACGGGGCAAATACGCTTCGGTTCGGTGCTGCCCGGATGCCGACATGTTTATACTTCCTTCCGTGATACTATTCTAGTGACACATGTACGACCTGACCGGATTTCAACGGGACCTCCTGTACGTCATCTCCGGTAGCGAGAAGCCACACGGCCTCGCCATCAAGGAGGAACTCGAAGACTACTACGAGAAGGAGATCCACCACGGACGGCTCTACCCCAACCTCGACACGCTCGTCGAGAAGGCCCTCATCGAGAAGGGCGAGCAGGACCGCCGGACGAACTTCTACACGATGACGGCCCGCGGACGGCGCGAACTCGAAGCCCGCCGCGAGTGGGAAGCCCAGTACGTTCAGGGCGAAGTCGATATCGAGGCTTAATCGGTTCCGTCGGGCGACGCCCCGCCAGGGTTCTCGACCGGTGGTTCGTCGACGACGACCTCTTCTGCGGACGGTGGTCCCGCCGACTCGATAGTCATCGCTCCGGGGTCGACGGCGAACGGCTGGATGGTCTCGCCGTCGAGCAGTTCGGGGAGGACCACGGTCCCGAAGTTGTAGACGAGCACCAGCGCGATGGGACCGAGGAAGATGCCGTACCACCCCCAGAGCAACGGCCCGAAGATGTACGCGAACATCACCATCCCGATGTGGAGGTTCCGACCGCTGACGTACGGTCGGAGCAGGAAGTCCGGGATGGAGTCGACGACGACGAACGAGACGGCGAAGAACACCGCGACGAACCAGAGGTTGTCGAGTCCGGGGAGGCCGCGGACGACGAGCAACCCGGTGATGGGGAAGTAGACGAGTTTCATCCCGACGACGGGGACGAGACTCGCCACCCCCGTCAGCAGGCCCAGGAGGGTCGGGTACGGGATGGGCGTCCCCGGGGCGATCTCGTTGAGCAGCGTGTAGGAGACGGCCCCGATGACGCCGGTCATGATAGCGTTGAGAATGTTCCCGAAGAAGATGGAGGCGAAGTCGGTGTCCACGGCGCGTGCGTACGCCTCGAAGACGCCGCGGTCGTCGCCGAAGCGGGTTCGCACCCACCGCGAGAGTCTCGGGCCGTCGCGCAGCAGGTAGAACGCGATGGCGAGCATGATGAACAGGTGGAACAGGGCGTTGCCGATGAAGAAGACGTAGTCGAGAGCCTGGTTCACCCCCTCCTGGAGGACGCTCTGGAGGTTCGGGTCGTTGAGCAACTCCTGGGGGTTCTCGGCGACGGTCGATATGTCGACGTACTCCTCGATGTACGGTTGCAGGGGGCCGAGGTCCGCGCCCCTGTTCTCGACGAGGGTGTTCACCTCCTGGAGCGAGACGGCGAGGACGTACGCGAACAGGAGCAACGCCGGGAGCGCGAGGACGAAGATGGAGACGCCCGCCGCGAGACTCGGCGGGTAGATGTGGCGTTTCAGCCGGTCGTACACCGGCCGGGTCGCGTAGTAGATGAACAGACCGAACACGAACGTCCCGACGAACGAGTAGAGCGTCAACAGGAGGACACCGACGAGGAGGACTCCGAGCGCGGCCCACGCGAGGCGTCCGCGGTCGAGGGAGGGCCATTCCATACCCGTCGGTGGCGATGGACTGTCAAAAATCCCGTTGCAAGGGGCGGGTTTAAGATGTACTGAGTGGTATATAGTGCTACGTATGTCACAACAGTTGCCCGTGTTCGCAGACGGGCTGCTCCTCCGACTGGTGCTCGCGGGGGCCCTCGGCCTGTTCATGGGCCTCGAACGCGAGTGGTCACACCGGTCTGCGGGCGTGCGCACCTTCTCGCTCATCACGCTGCTCGGGGCGATGTTCACGGTCCTCGAACGCGACGGTCTGCTGACCGTCGGGGCCGCACTGGTCGTCCTGATGGGGCTGGCGCTGGTCGCCCGCGGCCTGCTCGACGAGGACGAGGGCCTGTCGCTGACGACGGCCACCTCCATGCTGGTCGCCTACGGCGTCGGCGTGCTCGTCGGCGCGGGCTACATCACCGCGGGGGTCACCGTCGCCATCCTCTCGTCGCTCCTGCTCGTGTTGAAGCGGGAGCTCCACTCGTTCGCGTGGGGGCTGAAACGCGACGAGCTACGGTCGGCGACGGAGTTCGGCGTCCTCGCGTTCGTCGTCTACCCGTTGCTCCCGGCGGAGCCGATGAAGTTCGCCATCGCGGACCTCCCCATCACGGTCGAGCCACGCACGGTGTGGCTCCTCGTCGTGAGCGTCGCCGCCATCGGCATCGTCAACTACGCCATCGTCAAGAACTACGGCTCTCGGGGCATCGCCGTCACCGGATTCTTCGGTGGGTTGGTCTCCTCGACGGCCGTCGTCGGGACGATGCTCGACCACGTCCGCCAGCGCCCGAACGCGGTCAACTACGCCGTGGCGGCCGTCCTGCTGGCCGACGCCGCGATGGCCGTCCGCAACCTCGTCATCGTGCTGGCGTTCACGCTCGGCAACGGGCCGCTGTGGGGACTGGTCGTCCCGCTAGGGGTCGTCATCCTCGGGAGCGTCGCCATCGCGGCGTTCACAGCCGACTGGAGCGAGTCCGTCGAGATGGACCTCGACAGCCCGTTCTCGCTGCGCAACGCCCTCGGGTTCGGCGCGCTGTTCGCCGTCGTCCTCGTCGGCAGCGCACTCGCTCAAGCGCTGTTCGGCCAGCAGGGGTTCTACCTCGCGGCGGCGCTCTCGGGACTCGTCTCCAGTGCGGGCGCGACCACCTCCGCGGTCGTCCTCTACACCGGCGGGGCGCTGTCGGCACAGACCGCCATCATCGGCGTGATGATCGCCACCGTCTCCAGCATCGTCGTGAAGGCCGCGCTGACGCTCGCCGGCCCGACCCGGTCGTTCGGCTACCGCGTTTCCATCTGGAGCGGCGGCCTGACGCTCGCCGCCGCCGCCGTCAGCCTGGCCGTCATCGTGTAAGCCACGCGCGCCGACATTCACATATCAACCCACGGTCGCAAGTTTCGTCCCCATCCCGAAGCCTTATTTAGTGAATTGGTACCAAGGCCGGCCATGAACCGCGAGACTGCGGAGCCGAACGTGCGCTCCATGCCGGGCGAGAAGGCTCGACGATGGGCCGCGGCACACCGCGAGCACGCCGCGAAGAGCACCTACGTCTACGACTTCGTCTGGGATCTGACGGGCGAGGCGACGGGACCGTTCTGTACCGACGTCGACGGCAACGTCCTCATGGACTTCACCAGCCACGTCGGGGCCGCGCCGCTCGGGTACAACAACCCGAAGATCCTCGACCCGCTCTCCGAGTTCGACCTGGTCGACCCGCTGAAGATCGCGGGCCAGGACTTCTACGTCTCCGGCGAGGGCGTCGGCGACGACGGCATCCCCGGCCCCGCGGGCCTGATGCGACGGCTCACCGAGGCGACGAGCCACTACGACATGGACACCGTCTTCCTCTCGAACTCGGGCGCTGAGGCCGTCGAGAACGGTATCAAGATCTGTTACGACGCGACCGAGGGCCAGTACGGCATCACCACCCACGGCGCGTTCCACGGGCGGACGCTCGGTGCGCTCTCGCTCAACCGCTCGAAGTCGGTCTACCGGACGGACTACCCCGAGGTCGCCGGCATCCACGACGTGCCGTTCTGCGACGACGGTGGCTGTGACGCCTCGACGTGTTCGTGTGGCTTCTTCACCGACGACGGGTCACAGCTTCGGCGGATGCTCGACCCGGACACGGGGTTCGTCGACCCCGAGGAGGTCGCGTACCTCGTCCTCGAACCCGTCCAGGGCGAGGGTGGTTACCGTATCCCCAGCGACGCGTTCATGGAGGAGGTCGCCGCCGTCACCGACGAACTGGACGTCCCCATCGTCGCCGACGAGATCCAGTCGGGGATAGGCCGCACCGGGAAGATGTGGGGCGCGGACCACTACCCCATCGAACCGGACGTCATCACGAGCGCGAAGGCGCTGCGGGTCGGCGCGACCATCTCCCGCTCGGACGTGTTCCCCGACGAGGGCTCGCGCATCTCCTCGACCTGGGGCGCGGGCGACGTCCTCGCCAGCGCGCAGGGCGCGCTCACCATCGACGCCATCCACGAACACGACCTGCTGGAGAACGCCACCGAACGCGGGCGACAGATGGTCGAGCGTCTCGAAGACGCGAACCTCGACTGCATCACCGACGTGCGCGGTCTCGGCCTGATGCTCGCACTCGACTTCGAGACGAAGTCCCTACGCGACGACGTCATCGACGCCGCGCTCGCACGCGGCTTCCTCACGCTGGGTTGTGGCTACCGCACGCTCCGCCTGCTCCCCCCGCTCGACGTCACGGAACGCGAGATCGACCTCGCGGCGGACCTGCTGTTGGAGTCCGTCTCCGACGTGAACTGAGGCAGTCTCGACCGACTCGACAGTCCCCGCGGGTCGCGAGCGCTGTGGAGGGCCGCTGCTCGGGGACTTACGAGTCGGTCGTCTCGCCGGGGCGGCCACGACACGGTGGGAACGGCCCGTCGTGCTCGGAGGGTGTCGCTCAGACGCTCGCGACGAACGCGCGCTTCTCGTCGACGCGGTCGTCGTGACCGAGCAGGTCGTCGAGGTGCGCACCGAGTGCGGGGAGGAGGCGTCCCGATTCGACGGTTTTCGTCTCGGCGTCGAAGTCGACGGCGTCCGCGTCGGCGAGTTTCGGCAGTGCGCAGTGGTAGAGGCGGATGGCGACACGCTCGACGTCGTCGGTGGAGGCGGTCGGGTCGAGTCGGGTGAGTTCCGCGGCGAGTTCGCGGACGTCCCACTCTCGCTCGACTTCCAGCATGAGTGCGACGACCTGCCGGCGGGTCTCGGTCTCCAGGAGGTCGTGTGCCGTGGTCGCAGTCATCTCGGATTTCATGGTGTTCTCGACCACAGAGACAAGACAGACGACTATAGGAGAACTTCCTAATCAGTTAGGCTCGCGACGACGGAACCACGACGTACCTCTCGAATCTACGCGACTGAAACCCCGTACTCACGATTTCGGGCCCTCGCGCTCCGAGAAGAGCGTCTAGAACTGGTAGCGACGGCCGTCGTTCTCGGGGGGTTGGGGTGTCCCCGTCATCTGCTCGTAGGTCATCCCCGAGAGGTACTCGTCGTAGGTGACGTCGTACTCCCGGCGGAGGTGGGCGTCGAGGCGACCCGTCTCGACGGTCGACTGGAACAGGAGGTGGACGGCGCGCTTGAGCAGGTCGTCGGCGTCCTCGGGGCCGAGTCCGGCCTGGAGGAGCGCGAGTTCGGTCCTCGTCTCGCGGTCGAGCGAGACGGCGTAGTCGTCGCCGAGGTCGGCGTACGCGGCGTCGACGGCGTCCGAGAGGTCGTCGAGACTCATGTCCGGGCAGTCGAACGCCGCGGGCCAAACGCGTTTCGCTCAGAGCCGACCGCCACAGAACCGACAGTCCTCGCGCGTGGCCACCTCGCGAGCGCGACAGTGTGGACAGGTTCGGACGTCGGGGCCGGGGACCGGGGCCGAGGTCGGGTCGGGAGTCGACGCGAACGCGGAGTGGACCCCGGCGAAACAGACGACTGCCACGCCGAGGAGCAGCCAGAACGCCTCGATATCCAGGAGGGCGACCAACCCGTCGACGAGGAACGGCGCGAGCGCGAGGAGGACGCCGACGAGTGCGATCTCTTCGGAGCGCATGGGCGGTGTTCGAGTCAGCCGTCATGAACGTTCGGATGCGTCGGCACGGCCCGCCGCCACGCGAATCACCACCGCTAAACCGCCAGCGAGCGACCCCCGAGTATGACAGAGACGGCGCTCGCCGAGGACGAGCGCGAGGGCGTCAGGCGAGCGCTCGTGGAGTGGTACGAGGCCGACCACCGCTCGTTCCCGTGGCGCGAGACGACGGACCCGTACCGCATCCTCGTCAGCGAGGTGATGAGCCAGCAGACCCAACTCGGGCGCGTCGAGGAGGCCTACCGGGAGTTCCTGGCCGAGTGGCCCACCGTCGAGGACCTCGCGGCCGCCGACCGTGCCGACGTCGTGGGGTTCTGGACCGGCCACTCGCTGGGGTACAACAACCGCGCGAAGTACCTCCACACCGCCGCGAACCAGGTCGTCGACGACTTCGACGGCGAGTTCCCCCAGACGCCCGACGCGCTCCAAGAGCTCCACGGTGTCGGCCCGTACACCGCCAACGCAGTCGCGTCGTTCGCGTTCGACGCGGGCGACGCCGTGGTCGACACGAACGTCAAGCGCGTGCTGTACCGCGCGTTCTCGGTGCCCGACGACGACGGCACGTTCGAGGAGAGCGCGAACGACCTCATGCCCGACGGCGAGTCACGGGTCTGGAACAACGCCATCATGGAACTCGGGGGAGTCGCCTGCGGGCAGACGCCGCGCTGTGACGAGGCGAGTTGCCCGTGGCGCGAGTGGTGTGACGCCTACACCTCGGGTGACTTCACCGCGCCCGACGTCCCCACGCAACCGACGTTCGAGGGGTCGCGCCGCATGTTCCGGGGGCGCGTCGTGAAGCTGCTCCGGGAACACGACGAACTCGACGTCGACACGCTCGGCCACCGCGTCCGCGTGGACTACGCGCCCGACGGCCGGTACGGACGGGAGTGGTTGCGGGAGCTCCTCGACGACCTCGAATCGGACGGCCTAGTGGAGGTGACGGCGGGTCGCGCCCGCCTCCAGCGATGAAGGTCGGGTTCAGGTCGGAGAACCTCGGCCGGGCGCTGGTGGGGTTCACCGCGGCGATGCTGGGCGTCGCCGTGGTCGGTGCGCTCGTCGGGATGACCGTCCAGGAGATACTCGTCTTCGGCGTCGCCCTCGGCGTCGGGTTCGCGCTCGGCGTGCTGTTCTTCGACCAGGGCTAACGGACGTGGTAGCCCAGGTCGCGAATCGCGACGACGGCGCGCTCGACGGCCTCGGTGTCGCCGACGAGGTCGAGCCAACCGCTCATCCGGTCGAACTCGAACTCGGTGAGGCCGTCGACCTGGAACACGCGCCGCCGAATCGTGTTCTCGTCGAGGACCTCGCTCGCGCCCTCGACACGGAGGAGTCGCCGCGTCTGTTCTTCGGGCATATCGTGAGCGGTACGACTGGTAGGTAAAGACGTTTCCGGGCGACGTGCGGCGAGCGTTCGGTACCGAACCCCGTTACGCTCGCTCGCCGACGGTGAACACGGCGAGAGTCGTCTGCGTGCCCTCGGCGACGTACGACACGAGCACCTCGGCACCCTGGGGTGGGTTCAGTGCGATGCTCGACCCCGCGGCGACGGTCCCCTCGAACTGGGTGGCGGCCGGGTCGCCGTCGACGCTGACGAGGAGGTGGTCCGCGTCGACCGTGTCCCCGCCCGCGTGGCGCAGTTCGTACCCGGTCTCCGTCTTCACGAACCCGAACCGGACCTGCGGGACGGTCTCGTCGACGCCGCCGGTGGCGGGCACGAGCGAGACGCCTGCGACTTCGGAGGGGCGGTCGTCGAGTATCTCCGCGACGGTGTAGTTCGTGACGGCGACCGTCAGTGGGTCGGTGGGGTCGGCCCCCACGTCGGTCGGCCGGAACACGTCGCGGTAGACGCCGGGGGCGTGCTCCTCGAACGCCGCAGAGCGGGTCGTGCGGTCGCCGCCCTTCCGGATGCGCCGTTCGCTCGACCCGGTCAGGTGCCAGTCGAAGGCGTCGCGGAACGCGCGATTGGCGTAGACCCGGTACTCGAACCCCTCGGACTCCCGGTACACCGGTGCGACGAACCCGGCGGGAGGACCGTCGAGGGGCAGTGTTCGCGAGACGACCAAGGGGCCCCCGTCGCCCGGGACGCTCGTCCCGCCCCACGTCCCGCGCAGTTCGAACGTCGTCTCGACCGGTGCGGTGTACGCGACTCTCGACGCCGCGTCGACGGCGGCGCGCGCGTCGACGGTCACCGCCCCGTCGGTCACCGATGCGAGTTCGACCGCGACGCTGTCTGCTTCGATACGCACGTCGGGGGGCGAGGCGGACGGCGTCTCCGTTCCCGGTTCGGCCCCGGCGTCGGTCGTCGCCACGGCGGTGTGACCCGGCGTACGTGTCGACGCGTCGGTTCCGTCCGGTGTCGTCGCGCCGTCTCCCGTCGGCCCTTGGAGACACCCCGCAAGGGTCGCGGTCCGACCGAGCACGCCGACGGCGAGCAACCGTCGTCGCGAGATGTCTTTCACGTTAGTGTGTTACTACAGAAAACTTATATATCTTGGGTCTACCCGGCGACGGTCGCTTCGGAACCCTCATGCGGCGCGCGAGTCTCCGTTCGTGCGTGACGCAGTGGGTCGAGACCGCGGAGGGTGGCCGCGACCGCGGACCGGTCGGCATCGCCCGGGCGTGGGTCGAGGTGCTCGTCAGGCCACGGCGCTTCTTCCACAACGGCATCGCCCCCGGCGACCAGGCACCCGGGTTGGTGTTCGCCGTCGTCGTGGCGATGTGCCACCTCGCGGTGCGCTTCGCGCTCGAAGCCGAACCGCTCCCGAACGTCACGGGACGACCGACCGGCCTGCTCGTGTTCGGCTTCCTCGTCTCCGCGCTCATCCTCGCACCGCTGGCGCTCCACCTCGCGGCGGCGCTCCAGACGCTCGTGTTCCTCGCGCTGTCGACGCTCGGCCTGGCGCGGAATCGCGGCGGCGTCAGCCAGACCGTCCAGGTCGTCGCGTACGCGACCGCCCCGTGTGCACTCTCCGGGGCACCGATTCCGGCCCTGCGGGTCGCCGCGGCCGCCTACGGCTTCCTCCTGCTCGTCGTCGGCCTCACCGTCGTCCACGACCTCTCGCCCGCGGTGGCCCTCCTCGCGGCCCTCGTCCCCGGGACGTTCGTGTTCGGCTACGCCTTCGGCGGGGTCTTCGCACTGGAGGCGTTCCTCGGCGTCGACCTCGTCGGCCCGACCGGGAACGCGACGAACGCGTCGGCCGCGTCGACCACCACGACCGCCGCCGTGACCACAACCGACGTCGCGACCGCGCCCGCCACCGCCGCGAACGGCCCGTAGCGGGCTACCCTGTCGGGGTTCTGACCGAACGGGGTCGGTCCGACGGGGGCGGCGGCCGTGTAAGTTAATCCGACAACCGTTTCAAGCCGGGCAGGAACAGTCGAGTAATGGGTAGCTGTATCATCTGCGGCACGTCGACCGACGGCCGTATCTGTTCGAGCCACGAGGAGGACGTCGTCTTCGAGTTCAAGGGAAAGCACGCCAACCAACTGACCAGCGGCCGGTTCTACCGCGGCACCGTCGACGGCTACGCCGACTTCGGCGTCTTCGTCGACATCGGTGACCACGTCACCGGCCTCCTCCACCGCAGCGAGATCGACCGCCGACTGGAGAGCCTGACGTGGGAACCCGGCGACACCGTCTACGTGCAGGTCAAGGGCGTCCGCGACAACGGCAACATCGACCTCGGCTGGTCCATCCGCCAGGCCGACCGCGAGTTCCGCGGCGCACTCGTCGACGACCCCTCCAGCGACGAAGGGACGTACCTCCCCGACGACACCGACGAGGACGACGACCCGACGCCGACGGTCACCACGTCCTCGCCCGACCCCGAGGCGTCCTCGCAGGACGACGACTCGCAGGCCGAGTCGGACGACGCGTCCGAGAGCGACGAGACTCCCGACCCGACCGACGCCGAGCCGGACCGCCGCGAGGGTGCGAAGGCCGAGTCCTCGACGCCGAACGGCGGTGCGGTCGTCACGCAGGAACCGGCCGAGGAGACCACCGAAACGGCTGAGACGGCCGAGACCGCAGAGAGCACCGAGGAGCAGGCCGCAGACGTCGAGCGCGCGAGCATCGAGACGCTGAACGACCAGGTCGGCGACGTCGTCCGTCTCGAAGGTCGCATCGTCGGCGTGCGTCAGACCTCCGGGCCGACCGTCTTCGAACTCCGCGACGAGTCGGGTATCGTCGACTGCGCGGCGTTCGTCGAGGCCGGCGTCCGCGCGTACCCGGACGTCGAGATGGGCGACCTCGTCCGACTCGACGGCGAGGTCCGCGAACGCCGCGGCGAGCTCCAGATCGAAACCGAGGCGCTCGTCGTCCTCGAGGACGACGACGCGGCGACGGTCAGCAGCCGGATGGACGACGCGATGGACGAGCGCGCCCGCCCGCCCGAGACCGAACTGCTGGCCGACGACGACGCCGTGGCCGCGGTCCTCGACGACACGCGCGACGCCGCGACGGCCATCCGCCGCGCCATCATCGAGTCCCGACCCGTCGTCGTCCGTCACGACGCGACCGTCGACGGCTACCTCGCCGGCGCGGCCATCGAGCGCGCCGTCCTCCCGCTGGTACGTGAGGAACACGCCTCCAGCGACGCGGTGTACCACTACTTCGACCGCCGCCCGCTGGAGACGGTGTACGACATGGACGACGCGACGAAGGACGTCACGTCGATGCTGTCGAACCGCGACCGCCACGACGAGAAGCTCCCGCTGATGGTGTTCGCCGGTGTGGGTGCGACCCGCGACTCCCTCGACGGGTTCGGCCTGCTCGACGTCTACGGCGCGGAGCGCGTCGTCGTCGACGCGGGGACCGTCGACGAGGGCGTCGCCGACGCGACCGACGTGCTGGTCACCCCGGACACCGACGACGCGACGAGCGCCACCGCGCTCGCCAGCGCCGTCGCGCTCCACGTCAACGACGGCGTGCGCGAGGACCTCCGGCACCTCCCGGCCGCCTCGTTCTGGGAGGACGCCCCCGCCGAGTACGTCGACCTCGCCGCCGACGCGGGCTACAAGACGAGCGACGTCGAGCACCTCCAGGAGGCCATCGCGCTCGAAGCGTACTACCAGTCCTA
This sequence comes from Halomarina rubra, assembly GCF_023699475.1. Classification (GTDB taxonomy): domain Archaea; phylum Halobacteriota; class Halobacteria; order Halobacteriales; family Haloarculaceae; genus Halomarina; species Halomarina rubra. The sequence continues at coordinate 600,933 of NZ_JALXFV010000008.1, forward strand.
CGAGGACAAGCGCGAACTCGTCGAGGACCTGCTGTTCGACGACAGCGAGTCGCTCGTCGAGTCCATCAGCGAACAGTTCCGCGAGAAGCTCGCCACCGAGGTCGAGACGGCCGAGGCGAACCTCGAGGAACGCGCCGAGGGCGGCGTCGCCTTCGCGGTGCTCGACACCGACTCGTTCACCCACCGCTTCGACTTCCCGTCGACGGACATCCTCCTCGACGAGGTCCACCGACGCAACCGCGACGGCTCGTTCGTCACGCTCGGCGTCGCGACCGACGAACTGCACGTCCGGTCGACGTTCGACCTCGACACCCGCGCGGTCGCCGAGGCCGCCCGCGAGAACGTGGAGAACGCCGGCATCGACGCCCGCGGCGGCCGCGACCGCATCGAGTTCGTCGCGGGCGAACGCGACGCCGTCGTCGACGCCGTCGTCGCGGCCATCGCCGACCTCGCCTGAGCGACTGTTTCGGACCTTCACCGCGAAACGCCGTCGTGGTTAATCACGGGATAGACGGCCTGTAGACGATATTTTTCCACGCCGAGACGACTCACATCTTGTTACCCGAGCTATAGCTTAGTCCCCGGAGTGCCCGAGGTCGAGCCATGAGTGGGGGAATCGACGGTCGTCGGAGGAGACTCCCGGACCCCGAGTCACGCCGCTGGACGCTCTCGGACCTGCCGTGGCTGCTCGACGGCGAGTGGGTGGTGCAGTCGGTCGCGAACCGTATCGTCGCCAGCCGTGAGCACGCCGCGGTCGTCGTGACGCGCGAGCGTGGCGTCTACCGAGCGACGACGCGCATCCACGGCCTAGAGTACAACCACCACCAGTCGGTGACGCTGCCGGGCGCGCTCGCGGGTGTCCGGCGCGACCTGCGGCGAGAAGGCCGCTGAATCCACCGGGCGACGGCCCACCGGACCGTACCGAAACCACAGCCTCTTGTCCGCCCACGCCCTCGCTCCGCCAACGAATGAGCAGCGAGGCGACCGAGACGGAGGCGTTCGAGCAGGCGTGTGAGGCGCTCGTCCAGCGCATCCTCGCGGGGGAGGTCGACCGCGACGACGTCGAGAGCGAGAAACTGGCGGTCTGTTCGGAGTTCTCCGCGCCGAAGGTGCCCAAGAACTCGGAGATTCTCGACCACGCCGGTCCGGAGTTGCGCGAGGAACTCGAACCCGTCCTCCGGCGGAAACCGGTCCGTACCGCCTCCGGCGTCTCGCCCATCGCGGTGATGACCTCGCCGCACATGTGCCCCCACGGGAAGTGTCTCTACTGTCCGGGCGGCCCAGCCTCGGAGTTCGACTCCTCTCAGAGCTACACGGGTCACGAACCCGCCGCCGCCCGCGGCGTCCAGAACGACTACGACCCCTACGGGATGGTCACGCTCCGATTGGAGCAACTGCGCGAAATCGGGCACCCCGTCGACAAGGCCGAACTCATCGTGATGGGCGGGACGATGACCGCCCGCAGCCACGACTACCAGGAGCACTTCGTCAAGCGCTGTCTGGAGGCGATGAACGACTACGACGTGGAGAAGGAGCCCGAACCCGCACAGGACGAGAGCTTCGCGCAGGACCCCGCGGACTACGAGTTCAGCTACCTCGAGGACGTCGTCGCGGAGAACGAGACGGCCGACGTGCGCAACATCGGGACGACGTTCGAGACCAAACCGGACTGGTGTGACCCCGAGCAGGTCGACCGGATGCTCGCGCTCGGCGGGACGAAGGTCGAGGTCGGCGTCCAGACGACCTACGAGCGCATCAACCGCGAGATGCACCGCGGGCACGGTATCCAGGCCAGCGTCGACGCCAACCGCCGCCTGCGCGACGCCGGGTTCAAGGTGGGCTTTCACATGATGCCCGGCCAGCCGGGGATGACTCCCGAGATGTGTCTGGAGGACTTCCGAGAGCTGTTCGACTCGACCGACTGGCGACCGGACTACCTCAAGATATACCCCACGCTCGTCGTCCGGGGCACCCGCACCTACGACATGTGGCGACGCGACGAGTACGACCCGCTCACCAACGAGGAAGCCGCCGACCTCGTCGCGGAGATCAAGTCGATGATTCCGAAGTACACCCGCCTCCAGCGCGTCCAGCGTGACATCCCCGCGGACTTCATCGACGCCGGCGTCTGGAAGTCGAACCTCCGCCAACTCGCCCGCAAGCGCATGGACGAGCACGGCTGGACGTGTGACTGCATCCGCTGTCGCGAGGTCGGGATGAACGACGAGAGCCCCGAGTCCATCGAGATGGACACGCTCACCTACGAGGTGTGTGGCGGCACCGAGCAGTTCATCTCCTTCGAGGACCCCGAGAAGGACCTGCTCGTCGGGTTCTGTCGCCTGCGGTTCCCGAACGACCCAGTGCGCCGCGAACTGGAGAACGCCGCTATCGTCCGCGAACTCCACGTCTACGGCAACGAGGTCGGCGTGGGCCGCGAGCCGCGAGACGACGGTGGAACCGCGAGCGCCGACTCGGACGACGACTTCCAGCACAAAGGGTTCGGCAAGCGCCTGCTGGGGGAGGCCGAGCGCCGCGCCCGCGACGCCGGCTTCGACAAACTCGCCGTCATCTCCGGCATCGGCGTCCGCCAGTACTACCGCGAGAAACTGGGCTACTACCAGGACGGTCCGTACGTCTCGACGTCGCTGTAGAGAGGGTCCGGTGGTGGGTTGGTAGGGTTTTTGTCACCGGAGGAGAACAGTCGGTCGTGTCTCGCTCTCCACTCGCCGAATCGGCCCGAATCGTCGCGCTCGCCGCGAGTGTACTCGCAGCCGTCTCGATTCTCATCGGCGTCGGGGGGCTCGTCGTTACGATTCTGTTACTGACGGCCCTCGCTGGGGCCGCGACGATGGCGTTCGGCGACGATCGGCAACAGGAGGTTCGGCGTCGCACGAGCACGGCTCTCGACGACGTCGTCCAGACCGCACCCACTCGGTCCACAGACGCCGGCGAGGCTCCGATGGTCGATTCCGACGGGCCGACGACCGACGACGCCCTCGCGGAACTCCGCCGTCGGTACGCCGCGGGCGAACTCAGCGAACCCCAGTTCGAGGGTCGCGTCGAACGCTTGCTCGCCGACGAGGACGACCCCGACGACGCTCGTGCAGTCCTCGAACTCCGCTACGCTCGGGGCGAACTCTCCGACGAACAGTTCGACAGGAAACTCGCTCGACTCGACGGGACGCGGACCGTCGAGTCCGCCGAGCGCACGTTCGACCGCGACGCCGTCTCGGAGTCCTGACCGGGGTCGACGTCGGACTGCTCCGCTTTTCTCCCCGCGACCCCTCCGGACGAGCATGGAACGGGTCCGCGCAGACACCCACCGCCTCCAACTGGGCTGGACCGAACCGTTCGTCGTCAACGCCTACGTCTTCGAGGGCGAGGACGGCGTGACGCTCGTCGACACCGGGATGCCGCTCAACCGTCGGTCGCTCCGGGCCGAACTCGCGGCGGCGGGCTACGTGCCCGCGGACGTCGACCGCGTCCTGCTGACGCACTACGACCTCGACCACGTCGGCGGGCTGACCAGCCTCGCACACCGACTCGGGGGAGCGCGGTTCGACGCCGAGGTCTACCTCGGCGCGGGGGACGTGGCGCTCGTCCGGGGGACCGCCGACCCGCCGTGGGTCCACCACAAGGGAGCGTTCCACCGCCTCGCTCGCGAGCTGTTCGACCTCGACGGAGTGGCCTTCCGAGGCGTCGCCGAGGGCGACCGTATCGGGTCGTTCACCGCGTACCACACGCCCGGTCACAACCCCGGCCACACCGTGTACGTCCACGACGCCGGGGTCGCGTTCGTCGGCGACCTGCTGTGGGAGACCGACGGCGAACTGACGCCGCCGTTCTGGGGCGACAGCTACTCCATGCGCGAGTTGCGCGCCAGCATCCGGGCGTTCAGCGACCGGGCGGGGTCGTTCGAGGTGGTCTGTCCCGGCCACGGGACGCCGTTCGTCCGCGGCGGGAGCGACCGCGTCGCGGCGCTCTCTTCGCGCGTCGACTGAGCGGTCGGTGGCCCCGACACCTGCCCATTCGGGAGTGTTTTCACCTCGTCGGCGAAACGGTCGTGCGATGAGTGCCGACACGCCGCGAGAGCGCCTCCGAGAGAACGCGACGGGCATCGCCTCGACGCTGGTAACGGGCACCTGGCTCGCGGCGCTGTTCCTGGGTGTGGAGTGGTGGCTCCCGCTGATGCTGTTCGGCTACATCGTCGTCATCCCCATCGTCTCGTTGCTGTTTGGCGACGACGAGGACCGCGAGGAGTGGTGGGACGAGGACGGTCAGTCGGCGTGGTGGGGGACCAAGGAGGACTGGTTCGGGACGGGGTGGGGGAGCGACCCGGAGACGGACCGCGACACCGCGACGACCGCTTCGCCGGCCTCGACGCCGGACGAGACGCCGCTGGAGACCCTCAGACGTCGCTACGCGGCGGGTGAACTCACCGACGCCCAGTTCGAGGCGAAACTGGAACGCCTGCTGGAGACGGACACGCTGGAGAACGCCGAGGAGCGGGCGGCCCGGCGCGAGCGCGAGAGTCTCCGCGACCGAGACCGACTCGACGAGCGCGACCGGGAGTACGAGTGAGAGCGCCGGGCGACGCCCACCGACCGCAGCGGGAGCCGAGTGTCGCGGTGGACTACCGCGGTCCGCGTCTTTTTGCGTCGCACGGCCGTCGGTTCGGACATGACCGTCGCAATCGTCGGAGCCGGTGCAGCGGGTGCGGCCATCGCCTACGCGCTTCGAGACGCCGACGCCGACGTCACCGTCTTCGAGAAGTCCCGTGGCGTCTGTGGTCGGGCCGCGACCCGTCGCAAGGAGGGCTGTCGCTACGACTACGGCGCGAACTACGTCAAGGACGACGACGAGCGCGTCACCCGGCTGCTGACCGAGGAGTTGGACACGAACGGCCTCGTCGAGGTCGAAGAACCCGTCTGGACGTTCGACTCGGCGGGGGAGATATCGCCGGGGCGCGACAGCGACGAACGCAAGTGGACCTACGAGGACGGCATCACCCAGCTAGCCAAACGGCTGTTCGCGGCCACGGACGCGACGGTCCAGCGCGAGACGCGCGTCGAGACCGTCGCTCGCGAGGAGGGGCGGTGGTCGCTGGCCGACGCCGCCGACACCGTCCTCGGGTCGTTCGACACGGTCGTGCTCACGCCGCCGGCACCCCAGACCGCCGAGTTGCTCGCGGCGATGGCGTGGGACGACGACCGACGCGTCGCGGCGCACGACGCCGTCGCGGCCGTCGACTACGCGTCGGTGTTCACCGCCGTGCTCCACTACCCGTTCACCCTCGACCGCTCGTGGTACGCCCTGATCGACACCGACGGCGAGCACCCCGTCGGCTGGCTCGCCCGCGAGGAGCTCAAACCCGGCCACGTCCCCGAGGGCGAGAGCCTGCTGGTCGCCCAGATGGGCCACGACTGGTCGGGCGACCGCATCGACGACGACCGCGACCAGGTGCTCCGGGAGGCGGTGGGACACGTCGCGGAACTGCTCGACGACGACCGGTTCGCCGCCCCCGACTGGACCGACCGGCAGGGGTGGCGATACGCGCTCCCGGACGGCGGCGTCACGGGCGACGCCCACCGGTCGACGGAGGACGCCGGGCTCTACTTCGCTGGCGACTGGGTGGCCGGCGAAGCCCGCGTCCACGCCGCACTGCGCAACGGGTTCGCGGTCGGCGAGCGCATCGTGGAGGCGCGGAACGCGAAGACGTACTGACGACGGCTGCCTCGCGCGTCCGTCGTGCCGTCGGGAACCTGTGACCGAGGCGAGGGTTTTTGTCCTCCCTCTCAGAGTGCTAGCCGTCATCATGCAACGAGGGGTGTGTCCGTGCTGACCGAACGGGAGGGCGGTGACGTCGGGTTGCTCGACGCCGTCGCCATCGAGGTCGGTCTGGTCGTCGGCGGTGCGCTGTTCAGTCTCACCGGAGTCGCGACGGGAATCGCGGGCACGGGCGTGTTCGTCTCGTTCGCGCTCGCGTTCGGTATCGTCGTGCTCGGTCTCGTCCCGACGGCGATGTTGGGTGCGGCGTTCCCGACGACCGGCGGGAACTACCGCTACCCGCGGGCGTTCGTCTCGCCCTTTGTCGCCTTCCTCGCGGCGTGGGGGCTGGGCGTGAGCATGTTCGGCGGCGGGTTGCCGCTGTACGCGCTCACGTTCGGCCAGTACGTCGAGTCGCTGGTCGCCGTCGACCCCGTCGTCGTCGGCTTGGCGGTGCTCACCGCGTTCTTCCTCGTCAACCTCGCGGGCATCCACGTCGCCGCCCGCGTCCAGGTGCTGCTGTTCGTCGCGCTCGTCGCCGCACTCGGCGTGTTCGTCGTCGGTGGCGCACCGGCCGTCGACACCGCGAACCTGACGCCGCTGTTCTCGACTGGCCCGACGGGACTGGTCGCGGGCGCGGCCGTCCTCTACTTCGTCTGTCTGGGTGCGAACTTCGTCGTCGACATCGGCGGCGACGTCCGGGAGGCGACGGTCACGCTCCCGCAGTCGCTCGCCATCAGCGTCCCGCTCGTCCTCCTGTTGTACGTCGCGACGGCCGTCGTCGCCGTCGGGTCGGTCGGGGTCGGTGCGCTGACGGACGAACCGCTCACGGTCGCCGCCGACGCGTTCCTCTCGCCGGGGCTGCGTGGCTTCTTCGTCGTCGGTGGCGCGCTGTTCGCCATCACGACGTCCATCAACGCCGTGTTCATCATCGTCCCGAAGTACCTCGACGCGCTGGCGACCGACAGGTTGGTTCCGGGCGTCCTCGCGACGACGAACGACCGCTTCGGGACGCCACACTGGGGGCTGGCGCTGGTGTACCTGCTGTCGGTGCTGGCGCTCGTCAGCCCGCTCCCCATCGCGGAACTCGGGACGTTGCTCGGGTTCGGCGGCATCTTCCTCATCGTCCCCGTGATGCTCGCGGCCATCCGGGCGGTGCGTCGCCGACCCGAGGCGTTCGCGGCGGTCCCCTCGTACGTCGGGCGGCGCGCGACCACCGTCCTCGCGGCGAGCGCCGTGGTCTGCAACGCGCTCCTGTTCGTCGTCCTCGCCACCCAGTCGCCGGTCGTCTGTGCGACCTGGCTCGGTCTCGTCGCACTCGGCGCGGGCTACTACCTCGTCCGGACCCGACTCGGTGCCGGCGAGCGCGACCCCGACCCCGTCGTGGAGGGGTCGCTGTGAGGACCGGTGTCGTCGGCGCGGGCGTGATGGGTCGGGACATCGCCGGCCTGTTCGCCAACGGCGGCCACGACGTGACGCTCGTCGACGTCGACCCCGACGCGCTGGCGGCCGCTCGGGACTACCACCGCGAGACGCTCCGCGACGCGCTCGCCGACGCCGGTCTGGTCGCCGAGGACGACCCGGCCGAGCGCATCGTCTACGACCGGAGCATCGAATCGCTCGCGGACGCGCGGTTCGTCGTCGAGGCCGTCCCCGAGCGTCTCGGCCTGAAGCGGTCGTTGCTGGCGGACCTCGACGCGGTGCTCGACGCCGACACCGTCGTCGGGACGAACACCTCCTCGCTCACACCCTCGGCCATCGCCGCCGACTCCGAGCACCCCGAGCGTGTCGTCCTGTTCCACTTCGCCAACCCCGCCATCCCCCGGGACGTCGTCGAGATATCGGGCGACGACGCAAGCGACGCGGCCCTGAATCTGGCCGTCGAGGTTGCCGAGGACATCGGGAAACACCCCGTCGTCCTCGGTGCGGAGTACCGGGCGAACTGTCTCTCGCGGCTCTCGGCGAGCATCAAGTGCGCCGCGACGTGGGAGTTGCGCGTCGCCTCGCCCGCGGCCATCGACGGCGCGGCCCGCGCCATCGGGTTCGACCGCGGTCCCCTGGAGTTCATCGACCTCATCGGCCTCGACGTCCACCTCGCGACAGTCGACAACCTCGCGGAGGCGTACGGCGACCGATACGCCCCGCCCGCCGAGTCCCGCGAACGCATGGAGCGGATGCGCGAGGAGGGCCGCCTCGGCACGAAGACCGGCGAGGGGTTCTTCGAGTGGGACGGCGAGACCTGCCTCGTCCCAGAGACCGACGAGACGTACGACGTGACGCCCGTCGTCGCCGCCCTCGTCAACGAGGGCCACCGCCTCGTCGCCGACGGCGTGGCCGACGCGGAGACGGTCAACGACGTCCTGAAACGCGGCTCCGGGGGCGAGGTCGGGCCGTTCGACGTCGAGGCGATGCTGGGTTCGGAGTACCTCCGCGAGACGCTGGTGCGCCGCCACGAGGAGACCGGCGCGGGCGTCTACGACCCCGTCTTCTGACCGCCTCGGCGTGGATACACTCTTATCATCGGATACCTAACACGAACCATGGTCCTCCACACGGTCGGTCGCTGTCTCCTGCGGTACAGCCTCGTCTACGCCGGTCTCACCGTCGCGGTCGTCGCGATCGTCTTCGGCAGCGAACTCGCGGTGTTCAGTCTGTTCGGCGTCGGCCTCCTGCTGGTGCTGTTCGCGGTCGGTGCCAGCGACTACCGGGTCGTCGGGTCGAGCGTCCCCGAGGCGGGCCTCGCCCGGGGCCAACGAACCATCGTCAGCGAACACACCGCGATGCCACTGGACAAGGTGCTCCTCTTCTACGGGGTTGGCCTGGCGGTCATCGCCTTCGCGACGGTCGCCGTCGCCGGGGCGTACCTCGGGTAGGCCACGCTGCCGCCGAACCGCCCCACTCACTCGGGAGTTTCGTCGGCCGAATCGCGGGGCTCGTCGGTCGTCCCGCGAGTCTCGTCGAACCAGTCGGGGCGCTCGACCGTCGTCGACCCGACCGCCGAGTACCGGACCGTCTCGACCCCTTCGACGCGCGTCTCCGGGGCGTCGGCGAGTCGTCCCTCGAACTCGATGCGGTAGTGTTCGACCCGCCCTTCGTTCGTCAGTCGGACGGTGACCGTCGCCTGGGTGACCTCGACCCGTTCGCCACCGACCGTCAGGTTCCCGGCGGGTCCACGGAGTCGAAGTTCGAGGTCGCTCCCGGCCGGCGTGACGCTCACCGTCTCGGCACCGAGGTAGAACGGTTCGAGCGCGAGTTCCGCGCGCTGGCCGGGCGTTCCGAGCCTGACGACGTCGACGACGGCGGTCCCGTTCGGCCCCACCCCGCGGTAGTAGTGGCGCTGTCCGTCGTACCAGCCTTCGACGCGAGTCACAGGTCGGTCGAAAAACCGCGTGACGTCGCCGGTCCCGTTCGTCGTCGAGCGCGTCCGCCCGTGGTCGCTCGCGATCCGGGTCGTGGTAGTCGAGTCGACGAGGACGGTCCCGTTCGCCGCCGTGAGGGTCTGGTTCTGTCGCACGGTGAAACTGGTGTTCGCCAGCGCCGCGGTGTGGGCGTCGGCCAGCGCGAACGGGTCGTCGATACCGGTCGCGTCCAACCCGTCGGGCGGGTGTTCGAGGGGGTCGTCGGTGGGGACGGCCGCCGGGGACGAGGGGGCCCGCGTCTCGGCGTCGTTCCCGACCCCGCCGCTACAGCCGGCGAGACAGACGACCACGACGAGAGCGAGCGAGAGCGTACGGCGCACAGCCCACTATCGACGGGTCGTCTGTTCAATCTTCTGTGAGGTCCGGGCCTCACAGCTGGGTCGAGGCGGTCCGGTCGGCATCCTCAGACCAGCACCGGCGGTGCGGCGTACGGGTCGACCACCACGTCGAGCAGCGTCGGGCGGTCGCTGTCGACGGCCTCGGCGAGCGCTCCGGCGAGTCGCGACGGGTCCTCGATGCGTTCGGCCGCACAGCCGAAGCCGCGAGCGACCTGCGCGTAGTCGACGCTCGCGAAGTCCGTCGACTGGTCGACGGCGTAGTTCCCCAGTTGGCTCGCCTTCGAGGAGCCGAGCATCGCGTTGTCCGCGACGACGACGGTGACGGGGAGGTCCTCCCGGACGGCGGTCTCCAGGTCGGCGATGTGGTAGCCGAGACCGCCGTCGCCCGTCAGCACGACGACGGGTGCGTCGGGGCGAGCGACCTGGATGCCGAGCGCCTGCGGGAGGGCGTAGTTGATGCCGTCGCTCCCGCGAGCCTGGACGTAGCCCAGACCGGCGCGGGGCACCTCGTGGAACGCTCCCGAGAAGAACCCGGAGTAGCTGGTCGCACTGACGAGGACGCCGTCGTCGGGCAGCGCGGTCCCGATGTCGGCGACGACGCGGGCCGGGCGGATGGGCGTCGCGTCGCTCTCCAGTTCGTCGCGGTGGTGTTCCTGCCAGTCGGCGCGGTCGGCCGCCAGCGACTCGACGCGACCCGCTCGGTCGGCGAACTCGTCGTCGTCGAGCGCGCCGGTCAGCGACTCGACGGCGGCCCGGAGGTCGGCGGCAATCGCCACCTCGGCGTCGTAGTTCCGGCCGAGCCAGGCGGGGTCGCGGTCGACGTGGACCACCGTCGCATCGTCGTCGAGCAGCGACCAGCCGACGGTCGTGAGTTCGCCGAGCCGACAGCCCAGCGCGAGGACGAGGTCCGCGTCCGCGACGGCGTCGTTCGCCACCTGGCAGAACCCCCAGCGGCCGACGACGCCCAGCGCGTACGGGGCCGTCTCGGCGACCGCTCCCTTCCCGTTCATCGAGGTGACGACGGGTGTGTTCGTCGTCTCGGCGAACGCGACGAGCGCCCGGTGGGCCGCCGCGCGGTGGACGCCCTCGCCGGCGACGACGACCGGTCGCTCCGCCGCGCGGAGTAGGTCGGTCGCTCGCTCGACGTCCTCGGGGTCGGGGTGGGGACGGTCGGCGGGGAAGTCGGCGGCGACGGTACGCTCGGTCGTCTCACCGCTCGTCTCCGCACGAAGTACGTCCTCGGGAACGTTGAGGTGGACGGGACCGGGGACGCCGCCGACCGCCTCGCGGAGCAACGACGCGGTGTCGTCGAGAACGCGCTCCGGCGTCACCGCGTCGGCGCTCGCCGCCACGTGTGGCGCGAGGATGGCCTCGTTGTCGGCGTCCTGGATGACGCCGGTGCCGCGGGTGGCGACGGGGTTGTCGCCGGTGAGCGCGAAGACGGGCGAGGACGCGCCGGTGGCCTCGACCAGACCGACGCCGAGGTTCGCCGCGCCGGGGCCGCCGACGCCGTCGACGACGCCGACCCGACCGCTGGCGCGGGCGTAGCCGTCCGCCATGATGGCCGCGCTCGCCTCGCTGCGGGCGAGGACGTGCCGGAGGTCGGAGTCGGCGAGGCTGGCGTAGTACGGGTCCATCTGCTCGCAGGGGAAACCGAACACGGTGTCGAGGCCGGCGCGCTCGAACAGTGCGACGAGGTCGTCGGTCACCGGCATCGCGTCGCCTCCACGGGAGGGTCGGTTCGTGGTCGCATACCACAATCGACACACCGACCGACAAATAACTAGCCTCGGAGGGATTCCACGCGACTCGTGCCCGATTGGTCCCCAGGTGGGCCGTCAGGCCAGCGGCAGGAGGGTCGGGAGGTGTCTCCCCGGGGCGACGACTCCCGCGCCGTGGTCGAACTCGACGACGTTCGCCTCGGCGAGTTTCGGGAGGTGGTGGTGGACGAGGTCGACGAGGACTCGTCTGCGTCGGTCGTCGCCGACTCCCGACGAGTCCCGTGACGCGTCGGCGACGATCTCGGTGGCCAACGCATCGAGTTGCCACTCGACGGGGTGCGTTCCGAGCAGACGGACGACCGCACGGCGCGAACCGTGGCGCATGAGGTCGTAGGCGGTGTCCTTCGAGAGGCTCTGGGGGTCGTATCCTGTGAGCGGAAACATGTGGGGGTGGGGGGTTGTGGAGTTGTTCGTCTCGCTGTTCGACCGCTGCCGGTCGGGTGTATCGCGTCCGGCCGGTCACCGTGCGGCCCGTCGTGGACGGACCGACGGTGGTGGCTCACCGTCGAGGCGAACCACACGCGACGCAGGTCGAGTCACCGAATAAACATTTCCGGAGATTCCACCCAAATCTGTTCGGAGTTACACGTTCGTCGGGGAGTCTGGTGGAGGGAAGTGGAACGGAGCGGAGTGGGTGGTGTGAAGGGGAGTCGGACGACGACCGTGGCACCGCGGCGTCACTCCACGAGTTCGACGTACGTCCGGAGCTTCTCGCTGGCGGCCTCGAGCACCGACGAGCCGTGGTAGACCAGTCCGACCTCGAAGTCGTACTCGCGGAGCTTCGCGAGGCTCTCTTCGGCCAACAGGAGGTCTTCGGAGTAGACGCCCGGTGGGAGGTGGAAGTGGCCCTTCGGGAGCCCCCGCTGGTCCGCGCCACTGGCGGCGTCGGCCATGACGGCGACCCCCCGGTCCTCGTTCACGAGCAGGTGCTGGTGGGCGCGGTGGCCCGGCGCGTGGACGGCCTCGAACCCGGCGAAGGTGTCGCCCTCGCCGTAGAACTCGTGAGCCGACTCGACGTCCGGGTTCGACCCCTCCGGGAGGTAGAGGTCGCAGCCGTACTCGGCGCAGACCGCGTCGACACCGCCGACGTGGTCGCCGTCGGCGTGGGTGACGACGACCTGCTCGGGCGTGACACCCGTCGACTCGATGCCCGCGAGGAGCGCGTCGGTGGTGTCGGGCAGGCCGGCGTCGAACAGCGTCGGCACGTCGGCGTCGGCGAGGAACGCCCGAATACGGCCGGTATCACGCTCGACGCAGGTGACGTCGTAGATACCGTCGACCCGTTCGACCACGTCCGTGTCGGCTGTTGTCATGGCTGAGCGTGGGCGGGCCGAGCGGATACGTGTTCTGGCGGTGGCAGGTACACGACGAGACCGTGAGAGGCGGTGCCGACGGACCGATATCCCTTTTCACTCCGCCCGTAGACCGTGTGGGTATGGAACGAAAGCGCGAGTTGACGAGCGTCGACTGCGCGGCCCTCGCGCGCGAACTCGGCAAGTACGAGGGCGCGAAGGTCGACAAGGCATACCTCTACGGCGAGGACATGCTGCGGCTGAAACTCCGGGACTTCGAGCGTGGCCGCCTCGAACTGCTCGTGGAGGTCGGCGAGCCGAAACGCGCCCACCTCGCGGCCCAGGAGCACGTCCCCGACGCCCCGGGGCGTCCGCCGAACTTCGCGATGATGCTCCGCAACCGCATCACGAGCGCGGACTTCGCCGGGGTCGAACAGTTCGAGTTCGACCGCATCCTCACCTTCCACTTCGAGCGCGACGACGGCGACACCCACATCGTCGCCGAGCTGTTCGGCGACGGCAACGTCGCGGTCTGTGACGACAACTACGAGGTGCTCGGCAGTCTGGAGACCGTCCGTCTCAAGTCCCGGACCGTCGCGCCAGGGTCGCTGTACGACTATCCCTCTTCGCGCTTCAACCCGCTGAAGGTCGACGAGGAGGGGTTCACCGCTCGGATGCAGCAGTCCGACACGGACGTGGTTCGGACCATCGCCACCCAACTCAACTTCGGTGGGCTGTGGGCAGAGGAGCTGTGTACCCGCGCCGGCGTCGAGAAGACGAAGGACATCGCGGACGCCACCGAGGAGGACTACGCCGCGCTGTACGAACAGCTCGACCGCCTCCGGACCGTCCTGCGCTCGGGCGAGTTCGACCCACGGGTGTACTACGAGTCCGTCGACGGCGACGGGAGCGGCGACGACGGGAACGGGGACGACGCCGACGGCGAGAACGAGGTCCGTGCGGACGTCACGCCCGTCCCCCTCGAAGAGTACGAGGGCAAGCACGCCGAGGTGTTCTCGAACTTCAACGACGCGCTCGACGACTACTTCTTCAACTTCGAGCGCGACCCCGGCGACGAGGCGACCGGTGGGGGAGCGTCTTCACGCCCCGACTTCGAAGAGGAGATCGCGAAGTTCGAGCGCATCATCGCCCAGCAGGAGGGTGCAATCGACAGCTTCGACGAGGACGCCCAGGAGGAACGCGAGCGCGCCGAACTGCTGTACGCGCGCTACGACCTCGTCGACGACGTCATCTCGGCGGTCCAGTCCGCCCGCGCGGAGGACGTGCCGTGGGACGACATCGCCGCCCGGTTCGAGGAGGGCGCGGAGAAGGGCATCGAGGCGGCCGAGGCCGTCGACGACGTGAACGGTGCGCAGGGTACCGTCACCCTCGTCGTCGACGACACGCGCGTCACCGTCGACCCCTCGATGGGCGTCGAGAAGAACGCCGACCGCCTCTATCAGGAGGCGAAGCGTGTCGAGGAGAAGAAGGAGGGTGCACTCGCGGCCATCGAGGACACGCGCGAACAGCTCGAAGACGCGAAACAGCGCCGCGACGACTGGGAAGCCCCCGACGAACCGGACGAGGACGACGAGTCGATGGCCGACGTCGACTGGCTCTCGCGGGCGTCGATTCCGCGGCGACGCGACGAGCAGTGGTACGAGCGCTTTCGCTGGTTCCGCACGAGCGACGGCTACCTCGTGCTCGGCGGGCGCAACGCCGACCAGAACGAGGAGTTGGTCAAGAAGTACACCGAGAAGCACGACCGTTTCCTCCACACCCAGGCCCACGGCGCGCCCGTCACCATCCTGAAGGCGAGCGAACCGAACGAGCCCTCCGAGGCCGTCGACTTCCCCGACAGTTCGCTCGAACAGGCCGCGCAGTTCGCCATCACCTACTCGTCGGTGTGGAAGGACGGCCAGTTCGCCGGCGACGTCTACATGGCCGAACCGAGCCAGGTGTCGAAGACTCCCGAGAGCGGCGAGTACGTCGAGAAGGGGTCGTTCGTCGTCCGCGGCGACCGCACGTACTTCCGGGACACGCCCGTCGGCTGTGCGGTCGGTATCGCCGTCGAACCGCAGACGCAGGTGCTCGGCGGACCGCCCGAAGCCGTCGAACCGCGAACCGAGACCTCGATTCGCCTCGAACCCGGCCAGTACGCCCAGAACGACATGGCGAAGATGCTCTACCGGGAGTTCAAGGGCCGCTTCGAGGACCAGACGTTCGTCCGGAAGGTGGCGAGCGCCGACCGCATCCAGGAGTTCCTCCCGAACGGCGGCAGTCGGATGGCAGAGGAGTAGGGCGAGTCGAGCGCAGACGAGACTCGCCGGGATGCGAACGGGGAGCGGTTGCGACCCGTGAGTAGCGAGGCCGACCGCAGGGAGGCCTCGACCATCCGAACGGGAGGTCGAGTGAGTGCCCGTGACGCCTCTTCAGTCCTCGATGGGGACGTCGACGCCCAACTGCGAGAACAGCGAGGTCATCCCCACCATCGAGGCCATCTCGGTTATCTTCCCGTCCTCGACGCGCCGATAGTGGTAGCCGTCGACCTCGATACGGGTACCGGTCGGTTCGATGCCCCGGAAGGTTCCCTCGTGAGTGCCGGTGACGGTGACGTACTCCATCACTTCGTCGCCCTCGGCGACGAGCGCGTGGGACACCTCCGCCAGGTCCGGGAACGCCGAGAACCACTCGCGATACAGGCTCTTGACGTCCTCGCGGCTGACGACGAGGTCGTCGGTCCCAGTGCGAGTCAACCGGACCCGGACGTCCTCGGCGTACAGGTCGTCGACGGCGTCGACGTTCTTGTTCTCGGTCAGTTCGACGGACTCGCGGCGTACGAGGTCCTTGTTGGCCTCCGTCTCTGTGGTCGCCATGGTGTGCTCCGCGTCTCCCCCACCTATCACGCGACCGACCGGCCACACGGAGGACGCGGTTCGTGTTGCCACCGTGTCAGCATCAAGCTGTCTGCGTTCCGACCCGGTGACTCTCCGGGAGGTGCGAACGAGCAGGCCGAAGACGCGATGTCGGCGGTGTCCGCTCAGTCGAACTTGTCGATGACGGGGATGCCGACGGTCTCGAAGTCGGTCATGGACTCGAGGCGCGAGGTGACGTCGTCGAGTTCGACCGTCTCGCTGACGACGGCGCTGGGGTCGATCTTCCCGGTCTGGACCATGCGGAATATCTCGTCGTAGCGCGTCGGTGGCATCCCGAGCGAGCCGATGAACTCGATCTCCTGCATCACCATCGCGTCGGTCGGCACCGACACCATCCCCTGTTCGTCCTGTGTCGTCAGGCCGATCTGGATGTGCTGACCACGGTTGCCGAGACTGAGGATGGAGTTCTGACACGTCGTCGCGATACCGAGGGCGTCGACGCTGACGTTGGCCGCCCCGCCCGCGAGGTCCTTGACCGCCTCGGGGACGTCCTCGGCCTCGCCGGCGTTGACGACCTCGGACGCACCGAGTTCTTTCGCTTTGTCGAGTTTGTCGTCCATCAGGTCGACGGCGATGACGTTCGCGCCGAGGGCGTTCCCGATGTGGACCGCCGAGAGACCGACACCGCCACAGCCGTGGACGGCCAGCCAGTCACCCGCCCCGATGTCGGCGCGGTGAGCGAGGCCGTGGAAAGCGGTCATGAACCGACAGCCCAGACCGGCCATGTCCGTCGAGGAGACGCCGTCCGGGAGTTTGACGAGATTGTGGTTCGCCGCCGGGACGTGCATCTGTTCGGCGAACGCACCCTGAACCTGTTCGACGAACCCGAGCGGCATCACGTTCTCGCAGGTGTTGGAGTGGCCGGTCCGGCACTCGTGACAGGTGCCGTCGCCGATGTTGAACGGGACGGCGACGTGGTCGCCCTCCTGGACCTCCGTCACGTTCTCGCCGACCTCGACGACGTGACCGGCCGGTTCGTGGCCGAGAATCTGGCCGGACTGGGGCTGGATGCCCAGCCAGTCCCAGTCGCCCTGCCAGCCGTGCCAGTCCGACCGGCAGATACCACAGGCCTCCAACTCGATGACGGCACCGTCGGGCGTCACCTGCGGAGCGTCTACGTCTTCGATTTCGAGCGGTTCGCCGTGTTCCTTGAGAACTGCTGCTCGCATAGCATATGTTGGTTGGTACCTCTTCCCATAAGCCTAATTTCGTGACGAGAGAGTGTATCGAAAAACGTTCAGTCTTACACGTTTCGAGTGAACGACTGGACACTCTCACGTGGATTCCGCCGAACGAGCGGCACAGAACGTGGCCAAAGGGACACAGTGTGAGCACGCGGCGACGGAGGGTGGTGCGTCGGAGCGGCGGACCGACGCCTCCGAGATAGCAGGACACTTCCCGGCCGCCCGCACACCTCGACCATGCGCATCGCGGACCGCTACCACGTCGAGGGCGGGAAGGAGAAGATAACGCTCGTTCCCGAGACGCTCGACGACCTCTGGCATCTCAACTACATCCTCGAACCCGGCGACCTCGTCGGCGGCGACACCCACCGACGGGTCCGCCGCGACGACGAGCAACTGCGCGACTCCGGCGGCGAGCGCGAACACATGTACGTCACGTTGAACGTCGACGAGACGGAGTTCGCCCGCTTCGCGAACCGCTTGCGAGTGTCGGGGGTCATCGAGGACTGCTCGCGGGAGGATCAACTCGGCTTCCACCACACGCTCAACGTCGAGGGAAACGAGGAGTTGGAGGTCACCAAACACTGGAAACCCGACCAGCTCGACCGGCTGGAGGAGGCCGTCGAGGCGACCGAGACTGCCGACGTCGCCGTCGCCACCGTCGAGGAGGGCGCGGCCCACGTCCACACCGTCGCCCAGTACGGCGCGGAAGAGCGCGTCGCGCTGACGGGGACGACCGGGAAAGGCGAGTTCGCTCAGGGACGCGACCAGTTGTTCGCCGAACTCACGACGGTGCTCCAGCGGATGGACGTCGACGCCATCATCCTCGCCGGGCCGGGGTTCACGAAACAGGACGCGCTCGACTACATCGAGGAGAACGCCCGCGACCTCACCGAGAAGATAACGGTCGTCGACACGAGCGCCGTCGGCGACCGCGGGGTCCACGAGGTCCTCAAACGCGGCGCGGTCGAGGACGTACAGGCCGAGACCCGCATCACCCGCGAGGCCGAACTCATCGACGAGTTGATGAGCGAGATCGGGCAGGGCGCGAAGGCGGCCTACGGCGTCGAAGAGGTCCAGAAGGCCGTCGAGTTCGGCGCGGTCGAGACCCTGCTCGTCGTCGACGAGCGCCTCCGCCTCGAACGCGCCGGCGAGGGCGAGTGGGACGCCGACGCCAACGCGCTGCTCGAATCGGTCGACCAGAAAGGCGGGGACGTGGTCGTGTTCTCCCACGAGTTCGACCCCGGCGAGCAGTTGGCGAACCTCGGTGGCATCGCCGCGATTCTCCGCTACCGACTGCAGTGAGCGGTCCTCGCGAGACGTCCCCGCGTCCGGTGACGGCGTTCGTGCCCGCCCATCGTCTCAGACCAACTCGACCTGACGCGACTCGGAGTCCGGGAGGTCACGCAACACCGTCACGGTCCCCTCGAACGCCTCGACGACCTCGTCGACGACGTCGCGCGCACCGACCGCCCCCAGCGAGGAGCGCCGGCGGTCCGAGAGGAAGACGTGGCCGCAGGCGCGTTCGCTCGCCTCGACGAGGATGCGGTCCGGTTCCCGCCCGACGACGCCGACGCAGTCGTACTCGACGGGGACTCCCTCCAGCGCCTCGCGCGCGACGTACTCGGCCGAACAGCGGCGCTCGGTCTCCGCCTGTGCGAGCGTGAACCGACCGAACCCGGCCAGGCGTTCCCTGGCGTGGCGGCGGTCGGCGAACGCGCCGCTCGGCATCACGTTGAGGACGGTCAGTCGACCACCGGTCCAGGCGACGTACCGACCCGCTGCACGGACGAGTTCGCGGTCCGCCGCGGCACCCTCGACGCTCACCAGTGCGTTCGCCCGGTCGACCCCCCACGCGGACGGGTCTCCGTCCGACGCTGTTCTCGACATACACCCTCTCGGGCAGCCGTCCGTATGAACCGCAGCCAAGTCCAGAGTGAAAGTGTAGCAACGGCGCTCGTACCGCCGAGGCGCGGCTCCGTGCGGGCCGCTGCGTTCACTTTCACTCGACGTTCTCGCCGTCGGGAGCGTCCCCTTGCGGCGGTCGATTCTCGGGTCCGCCCTCCGCGACGTCCGGGTCGTGGGTGACCGGGACGACGAGGCCGTCCCGGGCGAACTCGGCCCGTCCGTCGTACCGGTCGCCCAGCGAGTCGAGCATCTCGTCGTGGTGGTCGTCGGTGTGCGGGTAGAGGTGGGTGAGGTAGACGGTTCCGAGGTCCGTCCCCGCGAGCGTCTCGCCGAGTTGGGAGGGCGTCGGGTGGTTCGCGACGTCCACCTCGTCGGGGAACGAACAGTCGTGGACGAGCACCGCCGACCCGTCGGCGAGGTCCGCGACCGCGTCGGTCGCTTCGGTGTCGCCCGAGAACGTGAGGTCGCCGTCGGGACCGGCGAAGCGGTAGGCCAGACAGTACATCGAGTGGACCGTCTCGACGGCCGCTACGTCGTAGGCCCCCACTTCGAACTCGCCCGGACCGACCTCCTCGACGACGAGGTCCAGTCGGTCCTGCATGTACTCGTGGACGTCGAGTAGACCGTCGAGGAGGTCGCGCGTCCCCTCGGGGCCGACGACGGTGAGGTCGGTCGTCCCCGCCAGCCACTTCGCCTTCATCAGCGGGAGGAGGTCGGCGACGTGGTCGAGGTGGTGGTGGGTCAGCAGGACCGTCGAGACGCCCTCGTAGCCCACGTCGGTACGCGCCAGCGCGTGGAGGACGCCGCTCCCGCAGTCGACGAGGAGCGGGTCGTTCGCCTCCGATTCGAGCAACAGACCGGTCTGGAACCGCTCGCCGGTCGGCATCGCGCTGCCCGTCCCGAGGAAGGTGAGTCGCATGGTCACGCCTCTGTCCGCGCGGGCCAGCGGCTAAGGGGTTTCCGTCGTCGGGAACGCTACTTGTCGCCGAACGGAACCTCGGAGGGACGGAGACGTCGCTCACGGTGTCGAATCCACGTGAGGAGTGAATCGCGTTCGCCGGTCGTCGCGTCTGTCGAGCCGCGCGTCAGTTCAGCGGGCGGCCGCAGTCCAGACACTGGCAGTCGCCGTCACGCGCGAGGACGTGCATCGGCTGCGTACCGCAGTGGGGACAGCTCCGCGAACCGCCGTGGTCGTGTTGCGTAGTCGCCATACTACCGACGACAACGCCCTCACGTAAAAGTCTACACCCGGCAACGAACACCAACCATCCATCAGTGTTTGAACGCGTCCGGGAGCGTATAAGGACACATAAAGTGAACCGAACGGATTCCGATTGGACATTCATCTACATTCGAGTCTGTAGTGTTACGAAGGGAGACAGAGCGCCGGGACCTTCACGGTTCATCGACCACTCGTGTCGGCGGACGGTCGACAGAGCCGACCGATGGACCCGAACCGAGCGTTCGTGACCGCCACGACGGGAGTTTCAGTTACACTCCGGTAACCGAACCCACTTGTCGCCCGCGCCCGACGTCACGGTAGATGGGACGGGGCGATTCGACGGGGGGTCGCGACCTGCTCGACCGGTTCGACGTGGGCGTCGGTGCGGACGTGACCATCGACGACGAGGACGTACTGGACCTGCTGGAACCCGCCACGCGCGAGTGGTGGGTCCGGGAGTTCGGCGAGTACGTCCCCGGCAACGGCGGCTTTTTCACGCCGCCACAGAAGGAGGCGATTCCCCTGATACACGACAGCGAGAACGCACTCATCTGCTCGCCGACGGGGTCGGGCAAGACCCTCGCCTCGTTCACCGCCATCATCGACGAACTGTACCGACGCGACCGAGAGGGTCGTGCGGCCGACGACGACTCCGGGGCGACCGATGGAGGGGGGCAGACGGGGACCGACGGCGACAGCGACCACGGCGAGGACAGCGACGACGAGGCCGGCGATGCCGGGACGTCGGCCGACGGCGGTCTGGAGAACTCGGTGTACTGTCTGTACGTCTCGCCCCTGAAGTCGCTCGCCAACGACATCCACCGCAATCTGGAGGTTCCTCTGGAGGGTATCGCGGAGTTGGCCGACGAGGACGTCGAGATTCGCCACGCCATCCGCCACGGCGACACCTCCTCGGCCGACCGCCAGAAGATGCTGGAGGAGACGCCCCACATCCTCAACACGACGCCCGAGACGCTCGCCATCCTGCTCAACAGCCCGAAGTTCTCCGAGAAACTGCGGACCGTCGAGTACGTCGTCGTCGACGAGATCCACAGTCTCGCGGAGAACAAACGGGGCACCCACCTCTCGGTGTCGCTCGAACGCCTCGAAGAACTGTGTCACGACTCGCCGACCCGCATCGGCTGTTCGGCGACGGTCGAACCGCTGTCGACGATGGCGGAGTTCCTCGTCGGCTGTGGAGAACCGACGAGTGCGGGCGAGGACCCCCAGTTCCGGGACTACGAGATAGTGGACACCCGGTTCGTCCGGGAGTTCGACGTCGAACTCACCTGCCCCACCGACGACCTCATCAACACCCCCCGAGAGGTGGTGACCGACCGCTTCTACACCGAGTTACACGACCTGGTCCGAGAGCACACGAACACGCTCGTGTTCACGAACACGCGGTCGGGAGCCGAGCGCGTCCTCCACAACCTCCGGGAACGATACGACGAGTTCGACGAGGAGAACTCCGGTTGTCACCACGGGTCGCTCTCGAGGGAGCGCCGCCACCGCGTCGAAGAGCAGTTGAAGGCGGGCGAGTTGGACGTCGTGACGACCTCGACGAGTCTCGAACTCGGCATCGACATGCCGTACATCGACCTCGTGGTGCAGGTCGGCTCCCCGAAGTCCGTCGCCTCGTTGCTCCAGCGCGTCGGGCGCGCGGGCCACCAGCTCGGCCAGACGGTGACGGGACGGGTCGTCGCGCTCGACCGCGACGAACTGGTCGAGTGTGCGGTGATGCTGAAGAAGGCCGAGGAGGGGTTCGTCGACCGCGTGTTCGTCCCCGAGGACGCCCAGGACGTCGCCGTCCAGCAGGTGTACGGGATGGCCATCAACGAGATTCGCCCCGAGTCGGAGTTGAAGGCCGTCCTCCGGCGGGCGTACCCGTATCGGAACTACTCCGACGCCGAGTGGGAGTCGCTGATGCGCTACATGACCGCCGACTACCCCGGGATGGAGGAGAAGAACGTCTACGCGAAGATATGGCGCGACGAGAACGACCCGCCGGACGGCGAGTACCACTACCCCGCTTTCCCGGTCGGCGAGCGTCTCGTCGGCAAGCGCGGACGACTCGCGCGGGTCATCTACATGACGAACATCGGCACCATCCCCGACTCGTTCACCTGCGACGTCAAGACCCGAGGGTCGAACGAGTGGGTCGGCCAACTCGACGAGAACTACCTCGACACGCTCGAGGCGGGCGACGTGTTCGTCCTCGGCGGGTCGAACTACGAGTACCGCTACCGGCGTGGGAGCAAGGTGTACGTCGACCCGACCGGCGCACGCCCGACGGTCCCCTCGTGGTTCTCCGAACGGCTGCCGCTGAGCTACGACCTCGGGCGGGAGATTCTGGCGTTCCAGCGCGAACTGCTCGACGAACTGGAGTCGGGCGGACCCGCCGCGGTCAGGGCGTGGCTCCGGGAGTTCCCGCTCGACGAGAACAGCGTCCGGGCGACGACCCGGATGTACGACCAGCAGGTGCGCTACGCCGGCCCGGAGAGCGTCTCGACGGACGAACGCCTCGCCATCGAAGTCGAGTTGGACAAGGCGGAGTACCGCCGGCACTACTACGTCCACTCGAACTACGGCCGGCGGTTCAACGACGGCTTCTCGCGCCTGCTGGCGTACCGCTGTGCCCAGGAGGCCAACGCGAACGTGCAGGTCGCCGTCGCCGACCACGGGTTCACGCTGTCGATGCCGCTCAACCGGAAGGTCGACATCGCCGGCATCGTCCGGGACGTCGCCCCAGAGGAGGCACGCGGCGACCTCCGGGCGAGTCTGGACGGCTCCGACCTGCTGAAACGCTACTTCCGCATCAACGCGACGCGGGCGCTGATGATCCTCAAACGCTACAAGGGGTACGAGAAGACCGCGGCCCAACAGCAGGTCTCCAGCGAGATGCTCATCGGGTTCGCCGACGACCTGGACGGGTTCGCGGTGATGGAAGAGACCTACCGCGAGATTCTGGAGGACAAACTGAACGTCGGGGGTGTCGAGACCGCACTGCGGGCCATCCAGCGCGGCGACCTGACCGTCGAACGCCAGCAGGTGTCGTCGCCATCGCCGCGCGCGTTCGGGTTGGCGACGCTGATGGCCTCGGACGTCGTCCTCGCCGAAGACGAGAGCGAGGTGCTTCGGGAGTTCCACGAGCGCGTCCTCCGGGACATCGGCGACGAGGAGTCCATCCCCGCCCGGAGCGACTAGCGGGCGGCCGGCGTGGACGACCAGTTCGGGTGCCCGTCCGCCCGTCGACCCGGGGTCACTCTCGGACGCGCTCGGGGACCGGGTCGTCGTGAGACCGTCGGAACCGGACCAGTTCGCGGCGGTCGGCGTCCGCGGTGTCGTCGGTCTTGTCGACGGCGTAGGCGGTGTACGTGCAGTCCTCGCGGGTGAACTCCACGACCGAGTAGCCCCAGTCGTGGCTGTCGAAGAACGCCATCTCCGGGTTCATCGCGGGAAACAGCTGGCGGAACAGCGGCCGGGTGAGTCGAGCCAGCGCTCCCGACGCGACGCCGGCGTTCTCGGCGATGTTGACGCTCGTCACCGCAGGCGTCATGAACTCGGTGCCGACGGCCGGGCCGTCCGCCCCGCCGAGACGTTGGGTGCCGACGACGTACGTGTGCAGGTCGCCCGAGAGCGTCACGACCGCGGGGTCGGCCGCCCCGAGGTCGGCGAACAAGCGGCGGCGCTCGGCCGCGTAGCCGTCCCACGTCGCGCCCACCTTCGGGTGGACCGACAGCGGGCCGACTCCCACCCGGAACGGTTGCGTGAGCACGGCGCTCGCCCACGTCAGCCAGCGCGCCTCCGAGGACCGAGCCTGCCGACCGAACCACTCGCGTTGGTCGCGGCCGAGCATCGTCCGGTCGGCGTCGTCGTCGACACCGAGGCCGAACGTCGCGCCGGCGAGCGTCACAGTCGGGGAGGGCGGGCCGTCGCGGTAGAACCGCTGGTCGGTGACCAGCAGGTCGAGGAGGTCGCCGAACCGGAGCGACCGGTACAGCCGGAAGCGGTCGTGGACGTGGTCGGCGTCGTCGTCGTACCGGACGCGAATCGGGACGAACTCGTGGAACGCCCGGATGCCCGCGTCGGTCAGGTCGGTCGCGTACCGGGGGTCCGCGCCCCGGTCGTGGTCGGGCACGACCGGAGCGTCGAGGGTCCGGTCCCAGTAGCGGTCGTCGGCAATCTCGTGGTCGTCCCAGCCAGCGACGAGCGTGTGAGCTTCGAGCGCGCGCTGGAGGTGGGGGTCTCGCCGGTAGGTCCCGTGGAGGTACCGGTAGTCCGCGAGCGAACTCGCCATCGGCTCACCGCTCGGGAGTTCGAGTTCGTGGCCCGCGACCGGGCCGTCGCCCGCGCCGAACAGGTTCGCGGCGGACTCGTAGACGACGTCGCCGAGGTGGAGGAGGAAGTCGACGTCCTCCGCCGCGACGTGGGAGAACGCGCCGTAGTAGCCGTTCTCGTAGTCCTGGCACGCGACGACGGCGAGACGCAGCGAGTCGGGTGAGGCGTCGGGGGCGGGCAGGGTTCGACAGTGCCCGGTTCGGGAGGCGACGCCGCCGTGGACGAAGCGGTAGGCGTACTCGGTGTCGGGGTCGAGGTGGCCGTCGACGTCGACGCGGACGGTGTGGCCCGTCCCCGGCCCGTACCGGTCGGTCGGAACCGTCCCCTCGACCACCGAGTCGGCGAACGAGTCGTCCTCGGCCACCTCGACGACCAGTTCGGCGGAGTCCTCGTCGTCGCTCGTGTCCCCGCCGACCGAATCCGGCGAGAGTCGAGTCCAGAGGACGACGCCGTTCGCGGTCGGCCCACCGCTTGCGACCGACTGGGGGAACCGCTCGTCGTCGCTCGCGGTCGTCACGGTGTCTCCTGTCGGGGACGCTGCGTGCGTCGGCGTCGTCAGTTCGTCCGGCGTCACGTCGCCGCGGTACCCGCTCGTCGGCGTCCGTCGCGCTCCAGTCACTACCGCTCCGCTCTCGCGGGGACGGGATGAACGTACTGCACGCAGACGGCCGGACCGACGGCGCGTCCGTCAGACCAGCAGCGTGTTCAGCGCGTCGGGGACGACGAGGACGCGACTCCCCGGGTCGACGGCGTCGGCGACGCCCTCCTCGGCGCGCATCAGACACCGCTCGACGACGTCGGGAGCCTCGCTGTCCGTGACGACCAGCGGGTGGTCGCGCAACGCGCGAGCGACGACGAACGCCCGCTGTGCACCCGGTTCGTACCCCTCGCGCATCTCCTCGTACAGCGTCCCGGCGTCGGTCGCTCCCGAGAGGCGGTCGAAGAAGCGCTGCTCGCCACGGCCGTCGCCCGCACCCTCCTGCAAGCGCGCGGGGACGACGACCCGCCCGCCCTCGCGAAGCGGGTTGGCCGCGCCCAGTACGACGTACGTCGCCGCCCTGGTCGCCTGGTAGAGGGTGGCGTCCTTCGGCGCGCCGACGCCGGCGACGACGGCGTCGTAGCCCTCCTCCACCTCGACGGCGAGCGCCTCGCGAGCGGTGGCGGCCAACTCGCGGACCACGGCGCGAGGGTCCCCCGCCGCGACCCCGAGGACGCCCTGCGGGCCGCGCGTGACGTTCAGACAGAACTCGACGCCGGCGACGTCGCCCGCCCTGTCGAGGAACTCCCGGAAGGGGTTGTCCGCCACGCGACCGAGACGGACGCCGTCGCGCGAGAGCATGTCCGGGCCGTGTGTGTAGCGGATGAGTGGTTCGCCGCCCGCGCCGACGACGACGGTCTTCGCACCCCCGGAGAAGCCGGCGTACTGGTGAGGTTCGACCATCCCCGTCGAGAGGACGTGGTCGGCCGCCGCGACCGTACGGTGGAGTTCGACCGGCACGCCGTCGACCTCGCCGGCGACCACGGTGTCGTCGGGGTCGTGGTTCACCGCCAGCGGCGCGAACTCGCCGAGCATCGCGTCGAGTTCCTCGTCGGTCATCGGCCGGTGGAGACCCAGGCCGACGACGACCGTCACCTGCTCGCGGACGACACCGAGCCTCCCCAACCGGTCGAGCAGCGGGGCGAGCAACGCCTCGTCGGGCGTCGCGCGGGTCAGGTCGGTGACGACGACGGCGACGGTGTCGTCGGGGTCGACGAGCGCCGACAGCGACGGCCCGTTGGGGTCGTCGAGCGCACGCTCGGTGGCTACGGCGGGGTCGACGGCCTCGCCCCCCGCCGGCCGGGCCACGTCGACGGTGCAGTCGGGGAGGTCGACGGCGACGTGCCCCTCGCCCAGCGGGACGTCGACGGGGTCGCTCATACGATGTCCTCGCGTGTGGCGAAGTACTCGAAGACGAGGCCCAGTCCGAACCCGTAGGCGAAGTGCGCGAGGAGCGTCGCGACGATGTAGATGTAGAGCGCGTCGCCGGTCTGGTCGCCGTAGAACGCGATGACGAACCCCGTCCAGAGGACGAACCCGAACGAGACGCCCCGGAGCGGAAGCGACGACCCGGGCAGGTAACGCTCGACGGAGGCGTACAGCAGCGGCCACGTCGTCATCCCGCCGGCGAGGAAGATGAGGTAGCCCGCCGCGACGGTGAGGCCGGGGTCCAACACCGCGTCGAGACCGACCAGTCCCGCGATGTCGGCGAACGCGTCGAAGTCGAACGCGCCGAGCACCTGCGCGATGAGGAGGATGACGGTCATCATCGCGGTGCCGACGAACCCCCCCGCCGCGCCGATGATGCCGTCGCGGACGATGGCGGCGATGTCCTCCGCCGCCGTCGGGGTTATCTCGCCGCGGTTCTCCTCGGGATGAATCTCCCCCCGGTCGTCCGCGTCGGTTGACATGCTTCGACCGACGGCCGGGAGCATCAAAAAGCCGCCTCCACCTTCGACTCCCCGTCGGCCCGGCGAGTTACACGGAGACGGATGCGGTCAGTCGAGCGTGTGGCCGGTGGCGACGCGCCCCTACCGCGCCCACGCCAGCAGTCGCTCGTAGAACGGGTCGCTCGCCAGCGCGCGCTCGTCGCCGACGAGACACAGCGCGCGTTTCGCCCGCGAGAGGGCGACGTTCATCCGACGGTGGTCCTCGAAGATGGGACCGTCGAGGTCGCCCGTCGCCACCGTCGAGAGGACGACGACCTGCTTGTCCGACCCCTGGAACCGGTCGACGGTGTCGACGGCGACGCCGTCGGGGGCACGACGTTGAATCTCCGAGACCTGCGCCCGGAACGGCGCGATGACGCCGACGTCCTCGGGTGCGAGGCCGGCGTCGAGGTACGAGTGGACGACCCCACAGACTCGCTCGGCCTCGATAGGGTTCGTGTTGCCTACGCGGCGGCCCGACGGGTCGACGAACGTAACGGGGTCGGCGAGTTCGTCGGGGAGCGCCTCCTCGGAGACGCCCGGCAGGTCGCCGAGTCGCTGGGCCGCTATCTCGGGGCCCGCGGGGCGCAACTGCCCGTCGTAGAACTCCTGCGAGGAGAACCACTGGATGCGCTGGCTCATGCGGTACTGGCGGTCGAGCATGACGGAGGCGTCGGGGTACGTCTCGATGAGGCGCTGGAACAGCGACTCGGACAGCGAGTTCTCCGCGCGCACGACGGGCGGCAGTTGCTGGTGGTCGCCGACCAGTACGAAGCGGTCGGCGCGATTTACAGCGGCGAGGGTACCGGGTTCGGTGAGCTGTCCCGCCTCGTCGACGATGGCGGTGTCGAAGTCGAGAGACTGGACGACCCGTGAGCCACACGAGGCCGTCGTCGCTGCGACGACCGACGCACCCTCCAACTCGGCGACGCGCTCGTCGGGGTCGCCGCGTTTCGACAACCGGAACCGCTGCATGTCCTCGCGGACGCCCGACTCGGTGCCGACGCGGACGATATCGGTGAACCCCTGGTCGACGAGCGCTTCGAGCGCGTTGTCGACCGCACGGTTCGTGAACGCCGACAGCAGAACGCGTTCGCCACGGTCGACCAACTCCCGGACCGTCGTCGCGAGCGTGTACGTCTTCCCGGTGCCGGGCGGCCCCTGGACGATGGCGCAGTCCTCGGCGGTGACCGCGAGGCGGACCGCCTCGCCCTGGGCGGCGTTGTTGCCGATGAACGTCTCTCCCGCGGCGCGCGACTCGTCGAACTCGGGGGGACGGCGGCCGAACAGCACGTCCTTGCGGTCGGCGTCGCCCTTCAGGACGGCGTCGTGGACCGCCGTCAACATCCGGTCGACGCCGAGTTCGGAGGGGTAGACGTCGAGTCGTCGCAACTCGACCGGTTCGTCGGTCGTGACGACGACCTCCTCACCCAACTCGACGACACGGGCGAGTTCGGCGACGCCACGCGTCGGGTGCCCGTCGCTGGCGAGCACCACGTCTCCTTCCCGAATCTTCGAGACGGCCTCCGTGCCCTTCGCCCGCAGTTCCCAGCGACCGTCCTCGCGTTGGTGCTGACCGACTGGTTCGAGATTCACGAGCGCCCGGTCGTCGTCCGCGCGCTCCTCGGCGCTCTGTTCCCACAGTTTCGCGTACTCGCGGTGGACGAACCGGCGTTCCTCCTCGATAGCCCGGAACGTCTCGCGGAGGAACGCCCGTTCTTCCTCGGGCACTGGTTTCCCGATCTGGCCGGCCTTCGACTCCTCGTCGAGACGGCCGGCGACGACCATGCAGGTGTCCTGTTCGAAGCAGTACTCGCACTTCGCGCCCGACTCGTACCCCGTCGGCACGTCGCCGCGGACCGCCGTCGCCGCTATCTGGTTTCGCTGGCGGACGACGTACTGGAGGAACCCGCGACCGATGGTGAAGTCCTTCGCCGGCGAGAGGTCGCCGGTCTCCTCGTGGCGGTCGAGCACGCTGTTCTTGGTGTAGAGCAGGGTGCCGGTGTCGGGGTAGGTCGGTTCGTCTGCGGGTTCGGCCACCGTTCCCGACGCGTCCCCGCCGTCGGCGGCCATCCCCGTCGTCCGACCCTCCGCGCCGTACTCGCCGAGGAGGAGCGCGTAGCACGCGGCCTGCACCTTGTCCTGGAAGCGCGGTTCCTTCCGGAGGTTCTTCCCGGTCTTCAGTTCGACCGGGACACCGCGACGGATGGCGTCGGCGCGGCCCTTGATGCCGAAGCGTTCGCCGATGAGCGTCCGTTCGGAGCGCCAGTCGTCCTCCTGGCCGAGCGCGCCCTGCGAGAGCCAGTTCTCGATGGCACGGGCGTTCTCGCGGACGTCGCCCGCGACTTCGTCGGCGGTCCGGCCGAGCAACCCGAGGTCGAGGCCGGCGTCGGCGACGTGGTCCTCGATAGCCTCGTCCAGGTCCCG
The DNA here is from genome assembly GCF_023699475.1 of Halomarina rubra. Lineage (GTDB taxonomy): Archaea > Halobacteriota > Halobacteria > Halobacteriales > Haloarculaceae > Halomarina > Halomarina rubra. Next base: position 630,013 of record NZ_JALXFV010000008.1, read on the forward strand.
GCCGCGGAGCAGGTCGCCGAACACCTCGTGGACGAGCGTCCCCTTCACGACGGGGTAGTTCAGCGGCGTGGCTGTGAGTTTGCCCAGATAGTACATCCGGGGGCACTGGACCCACCCGCGGATGTCGGTCACGTTGACGAGGTAGGACGGTTCGACGACGACGAACGACTCCTTCGACGTGCTGTAGCGCGTCTGGCCGTTCCACTCCTCCTCTTCGGGGTCGGTGACCAGCAGGTCCATGCCGGGGTCGACCCACTCGGCGAGTTCGGTCCACTTCGGCCAGAGCGTCACCGTCACGGGGTCGCCGCGTCCCCCGTCGGGGCGCAGCGACAGTTCGAGCAGTTCGCGGTCGCCGTAGCGTGTGCTGACGGTCTTCGGTTCCTCGACCTCGGCCACGACGCCGCGAAGTGTCACACTCGAACGCACGTTGGGAGGGAAATGAGCGTGTCGGTCGGTCGGGTCCTCGACGGCGGTCACTCCCGGCGCTCGGCCATCCGTTCGGCCATCTTCGCTCTCTGTTCCATCCGGACGACCATGCCGAACGTCACCGCGAAGAACGCAGTCGTCCCGACCACGATGAAGTACGCGGCGAACAGCGGGTCCGACCCGAAGATGACGTCCCGGACGCCGTCGAGGTAGAACGGGACGGCGAGGAACAGTACCGTGAGACCGAACGCGAGCAGCCCGACTCCCGCGATGGTCTGGTCCGGATGCCGACGGTCGTCCTCGCCGTTCATGCCAACGGTGATTGGTCCACTGTCGTGAACGTTCCGGTGGTCCCCAACAGCTACGGTCGCGGCCACCGCGCACCACGGTATGACCGACGTTGCCGAAGGCGACACGAGCAGTTACGAACGGACGTTCACTCGCGAGGACGTCGAGCGGTTCACCGAGGTGTCCGGCGACGAGGGTGAGCACCACGTGGAGGCCGACGAAGAGGGTCGTCTGCTCGTCCACGGCCTGTTGACCGCGACACTGCCGACGAAACTGGGCGGGGACCTCGACTTCGTCGCCCGGACGATGGACCTCACCTTCCACCGCCCCGTCTACACCGGCGAACCCGTCCACTGTGAGATGACGGTCACCGACGTCGAGCCACAGGACGGCCGCACGCGGGTGCAGTCCCGAGCGGAGTGTACGAACGAGGACGGCGAGACGGTGCTGGTCGGGGAGTACGACGGGGTCGTCTTCGACTGAACGCCGGCCCGGAGGTTCATCAGTGACGACGCGGCCAGGGTCCCCGTGCACTGAGCGTCGCCGCGAGTGGGTGAGCGGGTGTGCGATGCGGCCCCTCGCGGAGCGGTCCGCATCGCCTGTTCGCCACCCACACGAGCGGTCGTCAGGCTACTCGAACTCGGGGTCGCGCTTCTCGACGAACGCCTCCATCCCCTCGCGCTGGTCGTGCGTGCCGAACATCCCCGACCAGAGGCGGCGCTCGAACGCCAGCCCCGCGGACTGTGGCATCTCGTGGACCTGGTTGAGCGCCTCCTTCGCCGACTGGAGGGCGAACGCGGGTTTCTCCGCGAGCTGCTGGGCCATGTCGGCGACGTACTCGTCGAGTTCCTGCTGGGCGACGACTTCGCCGACGAGGCCGAGGCGCTGGGCGTCCTCGGCGTCGACGCGCTCACCGAAGAACACCATCCGACGAGCGGTCGCGTCGCCGACGATGCGCGAGAGCCGCTGGGTGCCGCCCCACCCGGGGACGATTCCGAGGTCGATCTCGGTCTGGCCGAGGACGGCGTTGTTGCTCGCGACCCGGAGGTCGGCCGCGAGTGCGACCTCACAGCCGCCGCCGAAGGCGTAGCCGTTGACCGCCGCGACGACCGCACCGGGGTACGTCTCGATGGCGTCGGTGACGCGGTGGCCCAACTCCGCGTAGGCCTGTGCCTCCGGCGTCGAGAGGTCTTGCATGTACGCGATGTCCGCACCGGCGATGAACGCGTCGTCGCCCGCACCGGTGATGACGAGCACCCGCGCGTCGGCGGACTCGACGGTGTCGAGGAGGTCCTCCAGGACGTCGGTGTTGAGCGCGTTGAGCGCGTCGGGGCGGTCGACGGTGATTGTCAGCACGTCTCCGGCGTGTTCTCGGCGAATCGTGTCTCCGGCCATAGCGGGCCAACGGCCAGCGGTGCCGTAAGCGTTCGCGCCGACCCCTCCGAGGGCCGATACGTTCAAGCGCCCGCCTCTCCTCGCTCGGTTATGCGCGTTCGAGACTGGCAGGACATCCTCGCGGACGTCACCGAGGGGTCGGCCGACGCCGACGGCTGGCGGGCGGTCGCCGGGGACCGACGCGACGGCATCGGCGAGGACCTCTACCTCGGGCACCCCGACGCGGGCGTCTACCAGGTGAAGACGTACGCGAAGAACCCCTTCGAGGTCCAGGGCGTCGGCACCGAACTCGCCCGTCGTATCGACGACGACCTCGACCCGTTGTTCCCGGAGCGAGCGGGCGGTCGCTTCGGCGTCCAGCGCGGCATCGCCGACGAGGACGACGCCGAACGGACCGCCAAACGCCTCGGGTCGGTCGTCGAGACCCACCGCGACGCGCCGACGACGGCCGCCGACTTCTTCGACGACGTGATGGGTGCACTCGACAGTCCGGCGTACGGCCCGATGGAGTACGACGCCTACGGCCGCCCCGAGGGACTGGACGCCCTCGCCGACGAGTTCGAGGAGGCCGAACGGCTGTTGAGCGCCGACCTCGACGACCTCGTCGACGAGGAGGGCGTCGCTCGCGGCTTCCAGTAGCGGTAAGTCCCGCGCTCACCCAGCCCTCTGTATGACCGTCGCGGACACCATCGAGGCGTACTACGCCGCCCTCCGTGCGGGCGACCCGCTCGCACCGTTCTTCCTCGACTCGCCGGACACGGTGAAGTTCGGCCTCTCGGAGCGACTCGACGGGGCCGACGCCGTGGCCGAGGCGCTCCGGACCCAGACCGAGACCACCCGTGCGTGGGTCGTCGAGAGCACCGACCGCCACACGGGCCAGCGCGGCGAGACGGCGTGGTTCGCCGACAGCGTGTTCATGGGCTGGACCGACGTCGAGCGCGCGATTCGCTTCGAGTTCGACACCCGCTGGAGCGGGACGCTCGTCCGCGTCGACGCCGAGACGGAGGGGGCCGGAGGAGACGAGACCGGCGAGACCGACGAGAACGGCCACGAGTGGCGATTCGCGAGTATGCACGTCTCGACGACGGAGGCGCTGTAGATGGTCGGGCCGATGACCAGCGAGGAGCGCATGCGGATGACGCTCTGGCTCAAACTGTCGTTCGTCGTCCTCATCGGGTTCTCGGCGGGACTCATCACCCTGCTCGGGGACACGACGCTGTTGGAGACGGCGCTGGTGACCGGCGTCGGGTTGGTGTTCGGTGCGCTGGTCGTCCGGGTCGTCTTCCCGGGCACGGGCGAGACGAAGCAGTCCGGCCGCTGACCGGTCGGCACTCCCGACCCTCGGTACGACTTAGTAGATGGGCGCTCGACAGCGTGTATGCCACGAGCGAGCGTCGTGGGTGCCGGGATGACGAAGTTCGGCGTCCACGATTCGACACTCTCGGAACTGTTCGCGGGGGCCGCGCTGTCGGCGTTCGACGACGCCGGCGTCGGCCCCGACGACGTCGACGCACTGTACTTCGGCAACGCGATGGGCGGCCAGACGGAGAACGACACGCACCTCGCCCCCAAGGCCGCCTCGCGTATCGGCCTCGCGGGCGTCCCGTGTCAACGCTACGAGGACGCCTGTGCGACCTCGGCCAACGCGTTCAAGAACGCCGTCCACGCCGTCGAGACCGGCGTCCACGACACCGTCCTCGTCGGCGGCGCGGAGCGCTGTACGCCCGTGACGGGCCTCGGAACCGACGAGATGACGCGCATCTTCGCCAGCGCGTCGGACCGCCACTACGAGCAGCCCACCGGGCTGACGTTCCCCGGCGTGTTCGCACTGCTCACCAAGCGCCACATGCACGAGTACGGCACGACCGAGGAGCAGTTGGCCCACGTCGCGGTGAAGAACCACGCCAACGGCCAGTTCAACCCGAACGCGCACTTCGGGAAGGAGACGACCGTCGAGGAGGTCCTGGAGACGCCCGTCATCGCCGACCCGTTCCGCCTGATGGACTGCTGTCCGTTCTCCGACGGGGCGAGTGCGGTCGTCGTCACCAGCACCGACCGCGCCGACTCGTTCGACGCGCCGGTCGACGTCTCGGGCGTCGGCCACGCGACGGACGTCGTCCCGCTGGGAGCGAAACCCGTCCCCCACCACACGCAGGCCGCCCGCGACGCCGCCGCCCAGGCCTACGACCAGTCGGGAACGACCGCCGACGAGATGGACCTCGCGGAGGTCCACGACTGCTTCACGGGGGCCGAGATCATGGCGAGCGAGGCCATCGGCTTCTTCGAGGACGGCGAGGGCGGCCCAGCCGCCGAGGCCGGACGCTCGGCGCTAGACGGCGACCGGCCCATCAACCCCTCGGGAGGCCTCAAGGCGAAGGGCCACCCCATCGGCGCGACCGGGACGGCTCAGATCGTCGAGTTGACCGAGCAGTTGCGCGGTGACGCGGAGGACCGACAGATTTCGGGCGCGGAGAAGGCGCTCGCACACAACCTGGGTGGGGACGCCGCGACCACCGTCGTCACGGTGATGGAGGTGCGCGGATGAGCGCCCTGACCCACGAGCAGTGGGCCGAGGCGCTCCGAGAGGGCGACCTACTCGGCGTCACCTGCACCGACTGTGGGCGGACATACGCCACGCCGTTCCTCGTCTGTGACGAGTGCAAGAGCCGAGACCTCGAACGCACCGCGCTCCCCCGCGAGGGCGTCGTCTACTCGGAGACGACCATCCAGGTCCCGCCGCGGGACTTCGACGGGCCGTACCAGGTCGGGATGGTCGAGGTCGACGGCGCGAAGGTGATGGCCCGCCTCGAAGGTGGCGCGGCCATCGGCGACCGCGTCGTGTTCGACGACGTGCTGGAGGAGGGCGGCGACCCCGCTCCCGTCTTCCGCGTCGAGGAGTGAGGAGAGAAGCGAGAAGCGACTTTTACGCGCAGTTCGACCGACTCAGACGCCCATCCGGCGGAGCCACCGCACCGGGTGGTCGAGTTCGTCGTCGGTCGGGAGGTTGTCGGGGGACTCCCAGACGACGGCGGCGGTCTGCACGTCGCGAGCGGCGGCGACCGACTCGAAGAACTCCTTCCCGCGTTCGTACTGGCGACGTTTGCGACCGAGACCGAGCAGGCGACGGAACAGCGTCGAGACCGGCCCGCCCTGGTTGCGTCGGGCGTCGAGTTTCGCCCGGAGGTCGGCGTACTCCTCGTCAAAGGTGCGGTCCATCAGCAGCTCGGCGTACCCCTCGACGGCGGTCATCGTGGTGTCGATCTCCTTCAGGTCGTCGCGGTTGAACCGGACCGCCGAGATGTCCTGGAGGGTGTCCTCGATGAGCGACTCGAGGTGGTCGTCGAGCCACGGGGCGGCCCCGAACTCGGCGGCGTGGCTCACCTCGTGGAACGCGATCCAGCGGCGGAACCGCGGGAAGTCGGCGTCGAGGATGTTCGCGACGTTGACGATGTTGGGGTGGACGAAGTAGAGGCGGTGGTCGTCGTGCTCCGAGAGGAGCAACGGGTCGTACTGACCGAGGACGTGGTTGGCGAGGAAGCCCACCGAGGCGGCGATAGAGCCGGTGTTGAGCGTGCGGGCGACGCCCGGGACGACGGCGGGGCCGACCTCCAGTTCGTCGAGTACGCGCTCGAAGGTGGGGACGTTGGCGTCGATCCAGTGGTGGCGGTGGTGGAGTTCGACGGTGTCGGGCAGGTCGAACTCGACGCCGCCGACCTCCTCGATGCGGCGGTGGGCCGCCCGGACGTCGTCGGCGTACCCCTGCTGGGCACCGGGTGAGAGGTCGAGGTCGCCGGGGTCGGTCGCCGCCTTCGCCGCCTCGCCGACCGCGGACCAGTCGACGGGACCGTCGCCGGAGGCCTCCGAGACAGCGCGGACCGCACGAAAGAGATTCATGCACGATACAGGCGCACACGACGCAAAGGCCTTCCGGCTACCCGGCACGGTGGCGTCCGGCGACCGAAGGCGGGAGTGACGCGCTCGGCTCCTGTGCTCGCTCGTTACCGCTCCGCGGCGGCCGTCGCAGCCTCTGCGTCCTCGACGGCGTACTCGTCGGTGGTTGGGGTGGCGCGGCGACGGCGGACCAGCGCCGTGACGAACAGCAAGAACAGCAAGCCGACGACGGCGGCGACGGCCCCGCCCCGCGCCGACTCCTCGTCCGTCTGCGGGCCGAGTTCGACGAACCCCTCCTCGCGCGTGTCGCCGTCGAGTGCGTCGACATCGCTCCCGTCGTCCCCGAACCGCCTACCCTCGCGGTCGGCGCTCCAGTCGTCGTCGCCCCACTCGGTCTCCTCCGGTGGCTCTGCGTCGTCGTCTCCACCGCGGACCCGTCGGACCAGCGCGAACGCGAGTCCGCCGACGAGCGCGATACCGACGACCCCGGCGAGCAGCAGTTTCCCGCGGCCACCGCCCGATTCCTCGTCCGTCTCGTCGTCGGTCTCGACACGGTCGGCGACGACGTGCCGTCCGAACGGCGCGACGAACGTCGACTCCGAGAGGTCGACCTTGAACAGCGTGATGTCGGCCATGGGTCAGGAGTCGGCGGGGGAGGGCTTAGCGGTTGTCCCGAATCGAGACGCGAGTCGGGGGTCGAAGGGTGTTGGGGGTTCGGTGGTCCAGTAGTCCGGTGGTCCGGTGCGAGCGTCGAAATCGCGGGCTACTTACTCGGTGCCGTGTCACCGTCGACCATGGACGAGCGCCGCCGCGCGTTTCTCGACGAACTACTCACGACCGCCTCCCCCTCCGGGTTCGAGACGCCCGCCACTCGCGTCTGGGTCGACTACGTCTCCGCGTTCGCCGACGACGTCAGTGTCGACGCCTACGGGAACGCCGTCGCCACGGTCGAGGGGAGTGGTGCGGGCGAGGTGGCCTTCGGCGGGCACGCCGACGAGATCGGCTTCATGGTACGGGACGTCGACGAGGACGGGTTCCTCTCGCTGACGCGCATCGGCGGGTCCGACAAGACCGTCACCCGGGGCCAGCACGTCACGGTCCACGCCGACGAACCGGTCCACGGCGTCGTCGGACAGACAGCCATCCACCTCCGCGACGGTGACGACGACGAAGACGAGGTCCCGGACATCGGCGAGCAGGCCGTCGATATCGGCGCGACGAGTCGCGAGGAGGCCGCCGAACTCGTCGAGGTCGGCGACCCAGTCACGTTCTCCAGTGGCGTCCGAGACCTCCACGGCACGCGCCTCGCCGCCCGCGGCATGGACAACCGTATCGGCATCTGGGCCGCGGCGGAGGGTCTCCGCCGGGCGAACGAGCGCGGAACCGACGCGACGGTCCACGCGGTCGCCACCGTTCAGGAGGAGGTCGGTCTGAAGGGCGCGCGGATGGTCGGGTTCGACCTCGACCCCGACGCCTTCGTCGCCGTCGACGTGACGCACGCGACCGACGCACCCGGCGCACCGGACGACAAGTCCACCGACATCGACCTCGGGGCAGGCCCCGTCGTCGCCCGCGGGTCGGCGAACCACCCCGGCCTCGTCGCGGGCGTCCGCGAGACGGCCCGCGAGGCGGGGATCGACGTGCAGTTGCAGGCCGCCGGGAGTTCGACGGGCACCGACGCCGACGCCGTGTTCACCGCACGCGGCGCGATTCCCTCGCTCAACGTCGGCCTGCCGAACCGCTACATGCACACTCCGGTCGAGGTCGTCGACCTCGACGACCTCGACGCACTCGCGGAGTTGCTGGGGGCCGTCGGGACCCGCGTCGCGTCGTTCGACCTGGGTCCGGGGCTCTGACGCCGGATGCCGCGTCGGCGTAGCCGTCGACACGCTCGATGCGAGGCCGGCCGTGTGCATCGCTCGCAGGCGGCGATTGCGCGGGGATTCCCGGTGGTATTAAGACGATTCCCCGTTCGATTGCGGGTATGACCGGTCGTCCGCTGGACGTACTCGAAGAATCGCTCGGTGAGGAAGTGACGGTGAACCTGAAAGGTGGGGAGGTCTACAGCGGGTCGCTCACCGGCTACGACCAGCACATGAACCTCGTCGTCGAGGACGGTGACAACGTAACCATTATCCGCGGGGATAACGTCGTCTCGATAACCCCATGACTGGCGCAGGAACTCCATCCCAGGGTAAGAAGAACACGAAGACGCACGTCAAGTGCCGCCGCTGCGGCGAGAAGTCCTACCACAAGAAGAAGAAGGTCTGCTCGTCGTGTGGCTTCGGCAAGACCGCGAAACGCCGAGGCTACGACTGGCAGTCGAAGAAGGGCGAGTAACGACGAACCACCGAACGGAACGCGGTTCTTTCTCTCTGTTCTCCACGCCCCAGAGCGACGGCGTCGACCCTCCGCCGGGCCGCTACTCGAACCATCGCCCACAGCGGCCGCTCTCGGCGCTCGTCCGCACCACGTATCCACGTTCGTGCATATACTGTCGACAGAGAGCGGCGCACTGGTCACAACCACGAACTTTTTACTCGCGCCGTGGTCACACACACCTGATGATACACTCCGGGCCGCGAGAGAAGTGCGGTGTCGTCGGCATCGCCCTCGACGACCGGGCGGCGTCCCGACCGCTGTACTACGCGCTCTACGCCCTCCAGCACCGCGGACAGGAGTCGGCGGGCATCGTCACCCACGACGGGTTCCAGCAGTACGACCACGTCGAGATGGGCCTCGTGGGCGACGCGTTCGACGAGGCCGACCTCGACGGCCTCAACGGGAGCGTCGGTATCGGCCACGTCCGCTATCCGACGGCCGGCAGCGTCGACTCCTCGTGTGCCCAGCCGTTCTCCGTCTCGTTCAAGAGCGGGTCGCTCGGCCTCTCGCACAACGGCAACCTCGTCAACGCCGACGAGGTCCGCGACGCCCTGGGCGCACAGGGTCACGCGTTCACCAGCGACGGCGACACCGAGGTCATCGCACACGACCTCGCGCGTAACCTGCTCGACGGCGACCTCGTCCGCGCCGTCCGGCGCACGATGGACCGCATCCACGGTTCGTACGCACTCACCATCGTGCACGACGACACCGTCGTCGGCGTGCGCGACCCGGAGGGAAATCGCCCGCTCTGCATCGGGAAGCTCCCCGACGGCTACGTGCTGGCATCGGAGTCGGCGGCCATCGACACACTCGACGGGGAACTCGTCCGGGACGTCCGCCCCGGCGAACTCGTCGTACTCGACCCCGACGGCTCGGGCTACGAGACCTACCAACTCGTCGAACGCGACCGGACCGCTCACTGTTTCTTCGAACACGTCTACTTCGCCCGACCGGACTCCGTCATCGACGAGAAACTCGTCTACGAGACCCGGCGCGACCTCGGGCGAGCGCTCTGGGAGGAGTCGGGTGTCGACACCGACGTCGTGATGCCCGTCCCGGACTCGGGGCGGGCGTTCGCGACGGGCTACGCAGAAGCGTCACAGGAGGCCGGAGCGGACGTCGAGTTCGCCGAGGGGCTGATGAAGAACCGCTACGTCGGCCGGACGTTCATCATGCCGACCCAGGACGCCCGCGAACGGGCGGTCCGTCTCAAACTCAACCCCATCCGCTCGACCGTCGAGGGGCGCACCGTCACGCTCATCGACGACTCCATCGTCCGCGGGACGACGTCGAACCAGCTCGTCGACCTGCTGCGCGACGCCGGTGCCGAGGAGGTCCACCTCCGCATCGGCGCGCCGCCCATCGCCGCGCCCTGCTACATGGGTATCGACATGGCGACCCGCGACGAACTCATCGCCGCGAACCAGGACGTCGAGGACATCACCGACGCCGTCGGTGCGGACTCGCTGGCGTACCTCTCGGTCGACGCCATCGCCGACGCGCTCGACGAGTCACGCGCCGACCTCTGTCTGGGCTGTGTCACCGGCGAGTACCCCTACGACATCGACGACGAGGCCACCGACCGCGACGTCACGCGACCGTCGGTCGACACGCCGCTGGCCGACGACTGACCCCTCCGCTCCGCGCTCGCTGACGGTCTCTCGTTCGGGGAAACCACGTCGTTCCGAGAGTCACGAGAGACTGATATCTCGCTGTAGAAGCCTTATCCGGGCCGTTGGCGGCTGTTTCGATTCCCTTAAACAGCGGGCATCGTAACCCACTGGTAATGGGTTTTCACGAGGCATCGTACGACGGGTCCGACCCCATCTACACGGCGGTCGTCGAAGCCGTCGCCGAGACGAAGGGGGTCGACCCGCTCTCGCTCGAGCCACCGCTGTACGACGTTCTCGACCCCGAAGCGCTCGACTCACTGTACAGTTCTCCGACACGGACAGAGACACCGCTCCGCGTCAGCTTCTCCTACGCCGACTGCACCGTGACCGTCGACAGCGACGGCCAGATTCTGATCGAGAGTTGACCTCACACGTCGAACTCGCAAGCCGCCACACCCGGTGGATGGGAGTCTGCGCGCCCGAGTCGCCACACGGGGCGACGGTGACCGGCCCGGAAGGTCACGAGCACGGCCCGTGTTGCAGGCTCAACCCACATCCGGCGCGAGACCCTTCCTCCTCACATGTCCGACTGTGACAACTGTGGGTCGTTCGTGACCGAGGCGTACGTCCGCGTGTTCGCCCCGGAGGGGATGGAGACGGTCCGTGTCTGCCCGAACTGTGAGAACAAGCTGCGCGACGGTGCCGAGATTCGCGAGGCCCGGTCCTCGCGAGGGAACTGACCGGAGACCGGGACCACGCGGTCACCGAAGGGAGAGACGGACGACGGGCGCACGCGGTGGGTTTTCCGAATCGGTCGACCGTTCAGCGTTCGCTCGTAGAAACGGCGAGGCTGGGATTCGAACCACGCCGAGACGGTCGCTCACTGACGTTTGCGCCGCGTCTCGTCTCATTCGAATCCGCAGGTCCACGTTCTCGTCACTCACGTCCGTTCGTGACGAAGAACGGTACGGCTGGGATTCGAACCACGGTCGCTCGCGCTGCTCGCTCCCTGATTCAAATCGCCAGCGGTCACGCTTTCGGGCCTCAAGCAGGATTCGCTTCGCTCATCCCGATGGTCGAACCGAGAAGCGGTGAGGCTGGGATTTGAACCCAGGAGGCAAATGCCACCGGTTTTCAAGACCGGCGCGATAGGCCAGGCTCCGCCACCTCACCACACCACGGCGTACCGGTCGCCCCCTCTTTGAACTGTCGGTCAGCGGGCGAGCGAGAGGTCGTCGCCGTCGGCGACGACGGTCAGTCCCAGGTCGTCGAGGACGGCGGTCGTGCGCTCGGGGACGATGCGACCGGCGCGCTGACGCGCGCGGATCAACGTCAGCGCCTCGGCGAGGTCCGACCCGGTCTCGACGACCGGGAGCACCGGGAGGAAGTCGACGTCGTGGCCGGCGTCGAGACCCCGGTCGGTCAGCGTCTCGACGGCCGGTGCGGTGTACGCGCCCTCGAAGTCGACGGGCGCGGTGAACCCGGCGTAGTACGTCCGGCCGCGCGTCGCGGGACCGAGGACGACCTCGCTGGAGCGCAGTTTCATCGCCGCGTTGTCGACGTGCGAGCGCCCGAGGAACGCCGCAGTCGGTTCGACGACGGCGACGGAGACGACCTCCTCGCCTTCGAGGAGGTGGGTCGCGGTGTTGCCCGCCCGCCCCGCGAACGTCTCGCCGACCTGAACCTCGAAGCGCGCCGCGTCGGGGTCGGCGAGCGCCTCGCGGACCACGCTCCGGAGCTCCGCTTCTGCGTCCTCGTCCCCCCGGTAGTTGACGAGCAGTTCGCCGCCGCTGGTCTCGATGGCTCGACAGACGTCGCCGAGCATCGCGGCGTAGAGGTCGGCGCACTCCGCGGGCGTGAGCGGGGAGCTGTCGGCGAGCGGTGCGAGGACGCCTTCGCGCGGCGGGTCACAGAGAACGGCGACGGTGGTCATACCGGGTGGTGTGCTCCCCGCGGGCTTTATGCCCTCGGTGTCGAACGGTTCGCCATGGCATCGACTCGACTCCTCGGCTCGCTCGCCGTCCTCTCCATCGCCGTGCTCGTCGTCGGTTCGCTCTGGCGACTGCTCCAACTGGCAACCGGCGACGACGTCGCCGCGGCGGGGGCAACCCTCGCCATCGTCGTCGTCCTCACTGTCGCGGGCGTCCTCGCCGGGCGACGCTCGGGGGGGTGGACCGCCAACCCGTACTGGTGAGACGAAACAGCGCGCTCACCCCTCGATGCGGTCTCTGAGCTTCCGGCGTTGAATCTTCCCCGTCGTCGTCTGTGGTAGCTCCTGGACGAAGTGGACCTCGCGGGGGTACTCGTACTTCGCCAGTCGGTCGCGGACGAGGTCCTGAATGGCTGCCGCGAGCGCGTCGTCGCCCGTGACGCCGACGGCGGGTTGGACGAACGCGACGATGCGCTCACCCCGGGTCTCGTCGGGGACACCGACGACCCCGACCTGTGCGACGTCGGGGTGGTCCAGAATCGCGTTCTCGACCTCTCCCGGTCCGACGCGGTAGCCCGCGGTGATGATGACGTCGTCGTCGCGCGATTTGAACCAGCAGTAGCCGTCTTCGTCGCGACTGCCGAGGTCGCCCGTCAGGTGCCACTCGACGCCCTTCTCGTCGGTGACCGTCGCGGCGGCGGTCTTCTCCGGTCGATTCCAGTACTCCCGGAAGACGACGGGGTCGCCCGCGCGGCGGACGGCGAACTCGCCGACCTCGCCGGGGGGCAGTTCCGCACCTGTCTCCGAGTCGAGCACCCGAACGTCGTGGCCGGGGACGGGTTTGCCCATGCTCCCGACGCGGGCGGGGAACCACTCCCGACAGTTCGTCACCAGCAGGTTCGCCTCGGTCTGGCCGTACAGTTCGTTGACGACGGTGCCCGAGAGCGCATCGTCGGCCCACTCCAGGATCTCCGACGTGAGCGGTTCGCCTCCCGAGCAGATGGCCCGGAGCGAGAGGTCGTAGCGGTCGGTCGGGTCGTCGACGCACATCAGCATCCGGATGGCCGTCGGGGGGAGGAACGCTCCCGTCACGTCGAACTCCGCGAGCAGTGAGAACGCTGTCTCTGGGGCGAACTTCCCCATCGGGTAGCCGACGACCGGCTGGCCGTAGTGGAGCGCCGGGAAGACGAGGTCGCCGAGCGCACCGATCCACGCCCAGTCCGCGGGCGTCCAGTAGACGCCGTCGAGATTCCGTTCGAAGTACATCGAGTACGCAGGGCAGTGGCCGGCCCACACACCGTGACCGTGGAGGACGCCCTTCGGCGGCCCCGTCGACCCGCTCGTGTAGAGGACGACCGCGGGCGTCTCGTGGTCGGTGTCGACGATGGCGAACGACTCGCCCGCGGCGAGCAGGTCGGCGAACGCGACGGTGCCGGCAGTCGGCGTCCCGGCGTCGGTGAGGACGCCGTCGGTCGCCTCGACGACGTGGTCGAGCGACGGGAGGTCTCCGGCCACCTCGGCGACCGTCTCGCTCACCTGCGGGTCGGCGACGACGGCCGACGCGCCGCTGTCGTCCAGTCGGTAGCGCAGTGCGTCGGGGCCGAACAGTACCGAAAGCGGAATCGAGACCGCCCCGAGTTTCCAGGCCGCGAGGTGCGTCAGCAGGTTCTCGGGGCGCTGGGGGCAGACCACGGCGATGCGGTCACCGCGTCCGACGCCGCGCTCTCGCAGACCGGTCGCGAGGCGGTTCGACAGACGGTCGAGGTCGGCGAACGAGTAGGTCTCTCGTCGCCCGTCTGGGTACGCCTGGAACAGGGCCGGCCGGTCGGCGTCGGCGTGTTTCCGGAGCAGGTCGTGGGCGAGGTTGTACCCGTCCGGGAACGACCACTCGAACGACTCACGGCACTCCTCGTACGTCCCGTCGGGCGTGACGTGCCAAGCCATACCGCACGAGTACGCTCGGAGGTAAAGAAACCGCCCCCTCGACTCACCGGCCGGTAACGGGAGTCCGCCCGACTACTCGTCGGTCGGTTCGGCGCGCGTCGCCGCGTCCGCCGGGTCGTTCTGTGGGCTGCTCGGGTGGTAGTCGGTGTCGTACTCGCCCGGGCGGTCGTCAAGTCGGTCGGGGTTGACGCGCCCCGCCAGGAGCATGAAGTCGAGGATGGTGCAGTGGAGCATCGCCTCGACGACGGGAACCGCACGCGGCGGGAGGACGGGGTCGTGGCGGCCGACGACCTGGATACGCTTCTCCTCGCGGGTCTCCCAGTCCACCGTGGTCTGCTCTTTCGGGATGGAGGTGGGCGCGTGCCACGTCACCTCGCCGTAGATGGGTTCGCCAGTCGTGATACCGCCCTGGATGCCACCGTGGTCGTTTCCGACCGGGACGGGGTCGCCCTCTTCACTGAACTCCCAGTCCTCGTTCCGGTCGATGCCGGCCACCTCACGGGCCGCTCGGCCGAGACCGAACTCGAAGGCGGTCGTCGCCGGAATCGCCATCATCAACTGCCCCAGACGGGCCGGGAACGAGTCGAAGCGCGGTGCGCCGAGTCCGCGAGGGACGCCGCGCGTCTCGAAGTATATCGAACCGCCGATGGAGTCACCCTCCTGTTGGTACTGGTCGATACGCTCGCGCATCTCCTCGGCGGTCTCGGGGTGGGCACACCGAACCGGGTTCTCCTCGGTGTGTTCGACCATCTCCTCGAAGCTGACGTCGGGGGCGACGATGTCGTCTATCTGATTGACGTGCGCCTTCACCTCGACGCCCAACCGCTCGTTGATCTTCTTCGCGATGGCACCCGCCGCGACCCAGTTGACCGTCTCGCGGGCGCTGGAGCGTCCGCCGCCGCCCCAGTTGCGCGTCCCGAACTTCGCGGAGTAGGTGAAGTCGCCGTGGCTCGGTCGCGGGGCGGTGACGAACGGTTCGTACTTTCCCGAGCGGGCGTCCTTGTTCTGGACGACCATCCCGACCGGCGTGCCCGTCGTGTAGCCGTCCTGGACGCCGGAGTTGATGACGACCGCGTCGGGTTCGCCGCGACTCGTGGTGATCATCGACTGCCCCGGTTTCCGTCGGTCGAGTTCGCGCTGGACGTCCTCCTCGGTGAGTTCGAGACCCGCCGGGACGCCCGAGACGGTGACGCCCATCGCCGGCCCGTGGCTCTCACCGTAGGTGGTGACCCGGAACAGTCGGCCGAACTGGTTGCCGTTCATGGCCCAGATGGGGTGCGTGCCCATTTCAAGCGAACGGAAGCCGCAACGGTCGGCGGTCCGCCGCGTCACCCGTTCGCACGTCACCTACCGAACTCTTCAGGCACGACGGTGATGCCACGGACGCGAGTGGCCTACTACACTGATGCGGACGAAATCGTTGACATCTGAAGGTATCGTTGGGTCGCACGGTGGTCGCTCGTGGTAGAGCAGGTCCTCGGGACGTGCTCGTCGTGCGGGCAGGTGTACTCGGTCAGGAAACACGGCGACGCGCTGGTCGTCCCGACCAGTGACGGGAACTGCCGGTGTGGCAACGAGTCGTTCCGGGAGGTCACCGCCGCCTCGCTCGCCGGGTGAGTCGGTCGGTAGTTCGGTCGACGGATGGACGGCCGTCGGCCGTCGGTCCCCCGGCGGTCCAGTAACCGACGGGAGACGGCCCTCCACAACAGTTTTCGGCTGCGGGGCGGTGGCCCTCGCATGGACGAGTCCCCCGAAATCTCCGTCGACCACCGCCCGCCCGACGAGGTGTTCGCCGTCCTCGGCAACGAGACGCGTGTCGACATCCTCCGGGCGTTCGTCGACGCCGACGGCCCGCTGACGTTCTCGGAACTGCGCGAGGCCGTCGGGATGCGCGACTCGGGACAGTTCAACTACCACCTCGGGAAACTCGTCGGGACGTTCGTCCGCGAGAGCGAGGACGGTGAGGGGTACCGACCGACCCTCGCCGGTCTGCAGGTCGTCGGCGCGCTCGTCGCTGGCACCTACACCGCCGACGCGACGGTCGCACCCATCGACATCGACGACCCCTGCCCGAACTGCGGGGGCCGGCCGCTCGTCGTCACGTTCCAGGACGACCACGTCGACATGGTCTGTTCGACCTGCGAGGAGTTCCACAACTACTACTCGTTCCCACCGGGCACCATCGACCAGTACACCCGCGACGAACTCCCCGAGACGTTCGACCGGTGGCTCTGGACGCTGTTCCAGCGCATCACCGCGGGGTTCTGTGCGAACTGTGCGGGACGGCTGACGGGGCGACTCGACCCCGACCCGGACCCGGCGCGCGTCGAGTGGTCCTGTGACCGTTGTGGCGACCTCGCGACGGCGTCGGTGTCGACACCGGTGCTCTACCACCCGGCGACACAGGGGTTCTTCCACGACCACGGTGTCGACACGATGACGACGCCCTCGTGGCGACTCGCCTCCGCCCGTGACCTCGACGTCGAGGCCACACCCGAGGGTGCGACCGTTCGGCTCACCCTCGACGGCGAGACGCTGACCGGCCACGTCGACGCCACGGGGACGGTCACGGGCGTCGACCGCTCGACCCGCTGAGAACTGCCGAGACCTACCTCGACGGTGCTCTTCACCACGCGGCTTGGAGGGTCGCCAACAGGTCGTCCTCGTCCGGGTCGAACTCCTCGGGGGCGTTCTCCATGAACCCGTCCGCCGAGACGCGACGGGCGACCGCGGGGAGCGCCTCGCGGTCGACCTCGTCCAACTCGCGCAGTCCGGCCGGGAGGCCCAGTCCGTCCCTGACCGCCGCGACGGTCTCGACGATCGCTCCGGCGCGGTCGTCGGCGTCTTCGACCCCGAGCGCCTCCGCGAGCAGGTCGCGACGGCCGTCGACGGACTCGAACAGCAGTTCCAGCGCAGGCGGGGCCATCACTGCGTGCGCGACGCCCTGCTGGACGCCCTCGCCGCGGAGGCCGTGGCCGAACGCGTGGATCACCGAGAGCAACCCGCCGCCGGTCGTCGCTCGGGGGTACTGGACGAGGACGATGCCGGCGACCACTCGCTCCATCACCGACTCGTCGCCGGGGTCGATTACCTCGGGGAGCGCTTCCGTGAGCAGTCTGAGGCCACGAATCGCTGGCGCGTCGGTCAGCGGCGAGGCGTGGCGAGCGTACAGCGCCTCCAGTCCCTTGTCGAAGCCGTTCATCGCCGACCCGACGAGCGCGCCGGTCGGCGTCGTCTCGAACAGCGCGGGGTCGTACAGTAGCGCGTCGGGCATCAGGTCGGGAGCAGAGTAGCCCCCCGAGAGCGTCTCGTCGCCGTCGTAGAACGTCACCGACCCACCGGTCGAGAGGTCCGCGCCAGCGAGCGTGGTGGGGACGGCGACGAGCGTCGGGAGGTCGTCGTCCGGCACCGGCAGCGTCCCGTTCTCCGCGACGTACGCCCGGAGTTCGTCGTAATCCTGGCCCGTGACGCTGACCGCGCGCATCGCTCGTGCCACGTCGATGGACGACCCCCCACCGACGGCGACGAGGGCGTCCGCGTCGTGGTCGGCCATCGCGGCGACGCCTTCCGTCACCGCCCGAGCGTCCTTGTCGGGGGTCGTCCCGTCGAACACGCCTGCGAGGCGGTCGCCGAGGCCGGACTCGACGGGGGCCATCGTCTCGCGGTTCGCCCCGACGTTCGAGCCACAGACGACCAGCGCGCGCTCGCCACCGTCCGAGGCGGTCGTCTCGCTGTCGGCGAGGAGGTCCGCGAGGTCGTCGGTCCGTCCGCGACCGAACGCGATGCGGCCGGCGACGTTCTCGTAGTCGAAGGCGTCGAGATGGTCCATGCCGGGACCGACGGTCGGTCCCTGGTTAACCGTTCACCCGTTCGACTGTGGGGGTGGTCACTCGCGGAGGTCGCTCACACGTGCTGTCGCGAACGGGACGAGCATCTCGTCGGGGTGTCCGCCGCCGTGCATGCCGACGAGCGAGAGTTCGTCGTGGTGGTCGTCGTACCAGACTCCGCGGTCGCGCGGAACGACGAGCAGGTCGGGCAGGCGACGTTCGAACACCTCCGAGTTCCGCCGGTTGCCGAACACGCGCTCGTCGAGCTGTCGCTCGCGGTCGAACGTCGCGCAGTCGAGTTGCGCGGTGAGCGACGAGCGGAGGGCCTCAACGTGACCGTCACGAACACGGAACTGGAGCTGTCGGGGGCTCCCTACCGCGGGAATCGGCCTGCCCGCCTCGTCGCGTTCGAGGTGCGACTCGACGTCGTCCAGAGTTCCGATGGCGACGTTCTCCTCCGGAGTCGTGTCGAGGTGACCGTGGTCGGCGGTGACGACGAGCAGCGTCCGCTCGGCGACGGCGGGGGAGAGTGCGTCGACCAAGTTACGGCGCAGCGACTCGGTGACCGCGCGCAGTTGCTCGCGATAGTGGTCGCTCTCGGTCCCAGCAGAGTGGGCCGCGGCGTCGACCTGCGGGAAGTAACCGTAGGCGTAGGTAGGCGTCGACGACGCTTCGAGCCGTTCTCGGAGCGTCTCGGAGACAGAAGCGATGTCGGCCGTCCCCGACACCGTCGCCCCGTGCAGAGCGACGTCGCCGTGTGCCCCCTCGGCGATGGTCTCCGGAACGACGACCTGCACGTCGACACCGGCGTCGGCCGCCCGGTCGTACGCAGTCTGGCCGTCGGCGACGAGCCACGAGGAGTCCGTACCGGGACAGACCTCCCGGAGAGGTGTGCCCTCGTAGTCCGTGAACGGGAGCATCTGTACGACGGTTTCGGTGGCTTCGTGGTACTGGAACCAGCCGAGGATGCCGTGCTCACACGGTAGGCGTCCTGTCTGCATCGTCGTGATAGCGGCAGCCGTTTCGGAGGGAAACACCGACGTCAGCGGCGTGACCCTCCCGCGGTCTGTGAGTGCCGAGAGGAGAGGGACCGTCTCGTAGTCGCGACGCCACTGCTCGTAGCCGTAGCCGTCGACGAGCGCGACCACGACGTGTTGAACGTCGGTGTCGACGCCGCCGAACACGTCTTCGGGGAGCGGCCGCCGGGCGTCGGCACCTAACACGTCGAGTACGGTGTCGGGGACGTTCCCGAAACAGTATCGCTCGTAGTCGGGCCGGACCACCCCCGGCGCTAGTTCGTCCTCGCGGAGGTCGGCGGCGAGGTCGGTGCGGAGCATACCGTAACCGATTGACCGCCACCGAAAATCGCTACTGGTCGTGCGGGTCGACCTGTCACACCCAAAACGTGCGTCGTGAGTGTGGGTTCGTCCGCTCACTCGACGCGCGTCAGGTCGGCACCGAGGTCGTCGAGCACGTCGAAGAACGTCGGGAACGAGACGTCGACGTGTTCGGCCCCCTGCACGGTCGTCTCGCCGTCGGCGACGAGTCCGGCGACCGCGAGCGACATGACGATGCGGTGGTCGTGGTAGCCGTCGACGGTCGCCCCTTGGAGGGCCGAGTCGCCGCCGTGGACGGTCAACGAGTCGCGCTCCTCGGTCGTCTCGACGCCCATCTTCCCGAGTTCGGTCGCCATCGCGCTCACCCGGTCGGTCTCCTTGAACCGGACGTGCTCGGCGTCCGTGATGTGGGTGTCACCGTCGGCGACCGCCCCGAGCGTCGCGATGGTGGGCAGGAGGTCCGGCGTGTCGGCGACGCTCACCTCGACCCCCGAGAGCGTCGAGCGCGAGACCTCGATGACCCCTGCCTCGCGGTCCCACTCGACGTCGCCGCCCATCCGCTCGAGGACGTCCACGATGGCGGTGTCGCCCTGAGCGCTCGGCACCGCGCCCTCGATTCGCAGGCCGTCGGGGGCGGCGAGCGCCCCCATCGCCAGCAGGTAGGAGAGAGAGGAGAAGTCCCCGGGGACGGTGTACGGCTCCTCGCGGCGGTACGACTGGCCGCCCGCCACCTCGAAGCCGTCGTCGGTCTCCTGCGTGTCGACGCCGAAGTCCGCGAGCAACTCGCGGGTGATGTCGACGTACGGCGCGCTCTTCAGTTCGGTCTCCAGGTCGACGCGGATTCCCTCGTCGGTGACCGCTCCGGCCATCAACAGCGCGGTGATGTACTGGGAGGAGACGTCGCCCGGAATCGAGACCGTCCCGCCGCCGAGCGCACCGCCGACGACGAGCGGTGCCTGTCCGTTTCCGCGAGTCGACTCGGCGCGACCCCCCAGGTCCGTGATGGCGTCCAGCAGCGGTCCCTGCGGACGCGAGCGCAGCGAACCGTCGCCCGTGAGGACCGTCAGGCCGTCGCCGAGCGCCGCCGTCGCGGTCGTGAGACGCATCGTCGTCCCGCTGTTGGCGCAGTCGACGACGTCGTCGGGCGTGTCGGGACGACCGTCGAACCCCGTGACGTGGTAGGCGTCGCCGTCCTCGCGCTCGGTGACCGTCCCCCCGTACGCCTCGACGGCGCGCATCGTCGCACGGGTGTCGGCGCTGACGAGCGGTCGGTCGACCGTCGCCTCGTCGGCGTAGCCGGCCGCGAGGACGGCGCGGTGGGTGTAGCTCTTCGAGGGCGGGGCACGAGCGGTGCCGGAGAGAAGCGACGGCGAGAGTCGAACGTCCATGCGACGGCGTGGCGCGGACCTCGCAAGAGGGTTCCGGAGCGTGCAGGGATTGCGGTCGTCGCGGGGCAGACGAACGGTGAATCGAAGACGGGGCCGGCGTCGTGCCGACTCAGAACCGGAGGTTGGTCATCACGTAGATAATGCCGAGCATCACGCCCGCCTCGAACAGGCCGATGGCGAGGTTCAGCTTCTCGATGCGGGCGAGCACCGAGGAGTCCGGCGACGCCGACTGGGCCTCGTAGTACGCCTTGAGGTGCAGTCGGTTCGGGACGACCAACCCGAACAGCCACAGACCCAACCGGCGGCGAGCGCGACGGTCACCCACCAGTCGACGGGCGCGAGCGGGTTCGCGAGGTCGAACATCCCCATCGTGTCGGCCAGGAGCGTCCCCGAGAGCACCGCCGTGAGGCTGATGCCCGTCATGAAGAACACGACCTTCGGCGTGAACGCCGCCGAGAACTGCTTGGCCGCCGGCGGGTCCAGCGACCCGATGGCCGGCCCCAGCACCGCCGGGAAGAAGACGGCCACCGAGAACCACAGCGCGCCCGTCGCCACGTGGACGTAGAACAACCCCCGCCACTCCCCGTTCGTCGCCATCGCGTACGTCGCGGCGAGAATCGCCAACGGCACGGCGACGACGCCGACGGCGAACGCCGGGTTCGCTGCGCTGGCGAGCGTCTGCATCCGAGCCGAGAACCCTGTTCCGGTGGAAGTTGCCATCTCGACTGGCAGTACCGGCAGCAGGAAATAACTATTCGGTGATAATATCGGCGTAGCGACGCTGTACGCAACGATTCGAAGTCAAAAACCACCGAGGGAAACGACTTTGTGATGCGCTGACGCACCACGCTCCATCGTGGACACCGACGCGCTCTCGACCGACGACCTCCGCATCGCGATGGACGACGACGGACTGGTCGTTCGTGCGACCATCGACCGCCCCGACCAACGAAACGCCATGAACGAGGCCGTCATCGGCGGTCTCGTCGACGCCCTCGACGCCGCGGACGACGCCGACGCCCGCGTGTTCGTGATTCGCGGGGCGGGCGGAACGTTCTGCTCGGGAGGCGACCTCGCGGCCATGCCCATCGGAGAGGGTGCACAGGCCTACCGGGAGAACTTCTCGGGGCTCGCTCGGCTGCTGAAGCGGATGGAGTCGGCGTCCGTCGTCACCGTCGCGGCCGTCGAGGGCTACTGTCTCGCGGGAGGGTGTGGTCTCGCCGCCGCCTGCGAGTTCGTCGTCGCCGACCCGGGCGCGGAGTTCGGGACGCCAGAGGTTCGCGTCGGCCTGTTCCCCGCTCAGGCGATGGCTCCTATCACCCGCGCCGTCGGCGAGAAACAGGCGCTCAAACTCATGTTCACCGGCGAACGCATCGACGCCGCCGAGGCGAGGGAGGTGGGCCTCGTCACCACCGTCGCCGAGGAGGGAGCGTTCGACGAGACGCTCGACGACACCGTCGCCGCCGTCGCGAAGAACAGTCCCGTCATGCTCTCGATGGGCAAGGAGGCGTACTACGCCCAGCGCGACATGGGCTACGGTGAGGCGCTCGACTACCTCAAGGAGGTCATCGCGCTGCTCGCGCTCTCGGAGGACACCGAGGAGGGCATCGACGCGTTCCTCACCGACCGCGAACCGGAGTGGCGGGGGCGATAGCGATGTTCGACACCCAGGAGTCGGTGAAGGGGAACGACCCAGACAAGGCGGTCGTCTCGGCGGCGCTGACCGGCGCGCTCACGACGCGCGACCAGTGTGAGGACATCCCCTACACGCCCGAGGAGATCGCCGAGGACGCCGCGGCCGCCCGCGAGGCCGGCGCGAGCGTCGCCCACATCCACGCCCGGACGCCCGAGGGGAGTCCGACGTTCGAGACCGAGGCCTACCGGGAGATTCACGACGCGGTCCGCGAGCGAACGGACATCGTCGTCAAC
The DNA here is from genome assembly GCF_023699475.1 of Halomarina rubra. Lineage (GTDB taxonomy): Archaea > Halobacteriota > Halobacteria > Halobacteriales > Haloarculaceae > Halomarina > Halomarina rubra. Next base: position 652,366 of record NZ_JALXFV010000008.1, read on the forward strand.
TTCTCGACGGGTGCGATAGACGTCCCCGTTGAGAAGCGCGTCGCGTACATCGAGGAGACGGCCCCGGAGATGGCCGCACTCAACATGGGGTCGATGAACTACGCGAAGTACTCCGACTCCCGCGAGGAGTTCGTCTTCGACATGGTGTTCGAGAACTCCTTCTCGGAGATCCGCGAGTTCGTCACCGCGATGGCCGACGCCGGCGTCAAACCCGAGTTGGAGTGCTTCGACACGGGACACGTCGGGAACGCCCGCCCGCTCGTGAAACACGGCGACCTCGACGAACCGCTCCAGTTCAGCCTCGTCATGGGCGTCCTCGGGGGCATCCCGGCGAGCGTCGAGAACCTCGCTCACCAGGTCCGACAGTTGCCAGAGACCGCGACGTGGCAGGTCATCGGCATCTCGCGGGACCAGTGGCCGCTGTGTGCGGCGGCGCTGTCGATGGGTGGGAACGTCCGGGTCGGTCTGGAGGACAACTTCTACCTCCCGAACGGCGAGATGGCGACCAACGCGGAACTGGTCGAACAGGCCGCCCGGATGGTCCGGGACGTGGGGCGGGAACCGGCGACGCCCGACGAGGCACGCGAGATTCTGAGCCTCGACTGAGACGGGCATCCCACTCGCCTCTTTTTCTCCTCGGATGTGGTAGGTCGACTCATGCGCGTCCAGTTCTCCTCGAAGGCGTTCGACTACCAGACGCTCCGGGCGCTAGCGTACGCTCCGTTCGGCGGTTCGGAGGCCGGTGAGGTGCTCACGACCGTCGAGCGCGTCCCCGACGGCGACACCGAGGCGTGGTACGAGGAGTGGCACCGGACGGCGGCGCTGGTCGACGGGGCCGCCGCGACCGCACTGGACAGCGGGCGCGAGCGGACCGCCGGCCACGCCCTCCTCCGGGCGCACACCTACTACCGGACCGCCGAGTTCTTCCTCGCGGCCGACGACGAGCGCCGTCCGTCGACGTACGACCGAAGCCGCGAGGCGTTCCGGGCGGGCCTCGACGCGCTCGGCGTCGCCTCCGACCGCCTCTCGATACCGTACGAGGGGACCACCATCCCGGGCTACCTGTTCGTCCCCGACGACCGCGAGGGACCGCGGCCCACCGTCGTCTGTGTCGGCGGCTTCGACTCGCTGGCCGAAGAGCTGTACTTCCTCTGTGGCGTCCCCGAGGCGCTGGCCAGGGGCTACGCCGTCGTCCTCTTCGAGGGTCCGGGTCAGGGTGCGCCGCTGCGCGAGCAGGGGTTGACCGCCCGTCCCGACTGGGAGCACGTCGTCGGCCCGGTGTTCGACGCGCTCGAAGACGAGGCGGCGGTCGACGACGACCGCCTCGCACTCGTCGGCGTCAGCTTCGGCGGCTACTACGCCCCACGAGCGGCGGCGTTCGACGACCGCGTCGCCGCCTGCGTCGCGTTCGACCACATGCACGACCTGTGGCGCGCGTCGGCGGCCGACGCACCCCGACTCGCGACGGCGATGCTGTACGCCCCCGACGCGTTCGTCAACGGCCTCGCACGGCTCGGTCAGCGGGTCAGCGCCGACTCGCGCTGGCTGATGGAGAACTCGCGGTGGGTGTTCGGCGTCGAGACGGCCGCCGACCTCCAGCGGACGCTCCGGGAGTACTCGCTGGCCGACGACGCGCGACGCATCGACTGCCCGACGCTCGTGTTGGCGGGCGAGGACGACCACTTCGTCCCGGTCGAACTGGCCGACGAGTTCGTGGACCTCGTCGGGGAGTCGGCCTCACGGCACGTCTTCCGGACGGAGGAGGGCGCGGGCGAACACTGTCAGGTCGGCAACCTCACGCTGGCGACCGACACCATCTACGACTGGCTGGACGAGACGCTGGTGCGTCCCGGGAGTGGAACCGACGAGGAGGGTCGGCGGGAACGAGCCGTCTGATTACGATTCGTCGACGGTCGGGTCGTGCTCGCGGAACCAGTTTTCCAGCTCTCGAAGCCGATGGATGGCGCGCTCGGGCGCGCCGACGTTGTGGTGCTCGTTCTGGTAGACGACGAGCTTCGCGTCGACGCCCTGCTTGCGGACGCTGACGTACAGTTGTTCGGCCTGGGTCGGGGGACAGCGCCAGTCGTGCTCGCCGGCGGTGACGAGCATCGGGGTGTCGACCTCGTCGACGCGGCTGATGGAGGAGATGTCGCGGTAGGTCTCCTCGTTCTCCCACGGGACGCCGAACTCGTCGTCGTGCCAGAGGTGGTTGTCGTCGGTGCCGTAGTTCGAGTAGAAGTCGTAGATGCCGTGTTCGGGCGCGATGGCCGCGAACGGGTTGTCACGGACGGCGACGTGCGCGCTCGTGATGCCGCCGTAGGAGAACCCCGTACAGAACAGGCGGTCGGGGTCGGCCCACCCCAGGTCGACGAGGTGCTCGACGCCGCTAATTACGTCGTCTGATTCGAGGTCGCCGCGCGAGCCTCGGAGCGACTCTGCGAACGCGCGACCGTACGACGTCGACCCGCGGTAGTTGACACAGAGGACGACGTAGCCCTGGTTCGCGAAGTAGCTGCGCTTGAACTGCCACCCTGGCGTGTCGCAGGCCATCGGGCCGCCGTGAATCTGGACGACGACGGGGTGTTCGACGGGGCTGTCCGGGTCGAGCGTCGGCGGGACGAACGCGAGCGCCTCGATGGCCTCGCCGTCGCCGTTCTCCACCGTGAGCCGTTCGACGCTCGGCTGGTCGTACGCGGCGAGGAAGTCGGCGTTCAGGTCGGTCAGCCGACGTTCTTCCTCCAGCGCGTCGAGCGCGCACACGTCGAGGCCGTCACTCGCCCCCGAGACGATGGCGACCGCGGTGTCGCTGTCGGGAACCGCGTCGAGCGTGTCGACGGTGCGGTCGTCGCCGAGCGTCGCGAACGCGCGCTCGACGCCGCTCCCGTCGGCGTCGATGCGAACCGGCCGAAATCGTGCTTCGTCCTGGGCGAGCGCCGTGACGGTCTCGTCGTCGCTCCAGGACAGCCCCGCCATGGGGACGACCGAGCGGTCGAACCCCTCGGTGGCGACGTGGGTCGCTCCCGAGTCGAGGTCGGCGACGTGGACGTCCTGTGGCTTGTACCAGTTCATCGGTGGGTTCCGGGCACCGTAGGCCAGTTGCTCGCCGTCCGGACTCCACGTCGGGACCGCGGCGTAGTGCTCGCCGTCGGTGACGCGGTTCAGGTCGGTGCCGTCGGGGGCGACGGTGTAGACGTCGACGACTGCGGAGTCGTCGGGGTGGTCGGTCCGGTTGGTGACGAACGCGATGCGGTCTGTCGGCCCCCACGACGGATGGAGGCCGCCGACGGGTTCGAACGTGCCCGCACCGTACGCCTCGTCGAGCCGTTCGGTCTCGCGGCTCTCGACGTCGACGACGAACAGGTACGTCGTCACGTCGTCCAGCCAGCCCGCCCCGTCTCGCTTGTGCTGGAGACGGGTCACCTCGATGGGGCCGTCGTCGCGCACCTGGTCGAGGTACTCCCGTTCGTCGTCCGTGGGGTCGCGCGCCGAGACGACGATGCGCTCGCCGTCGGGTCCCCAGTCGAACTCGCGGACGCCCTCGTCGAACTGCGTCACCTGTCGGGCGTCGCCACCGAGCGCGAGGTCGAACGTCCAGACCTGCGGCTTCGGGCCGTCGTCGTCCGCACCGCCCGAGGGAGCCGCCTCCTTTTCTTCAGGGTCGGTGTCGTCGCCCCCGTCGTCTTCGGGACCCACTCGGAGCGCGCTGTCGCGCTCGCGTGCGGCGACGAACCCCAGTCGTTCGCCGTCGGGACTCCACGTCGGCTGGCTCGCGGTGGAAGCGCGCGTCAGGCGGTGGGGCGGTCGCGACCCGTCGGTCGGGACGACGAACAGCGAACTGCGCGAGCGGTCGTCGGCCTCGTCGTTCTCCTGGGCGACGAAGGCACACCGCTCGCCGTCGGGCGAGAGCGCGACCTGCCGCGGGAGTGTGAGGTCGTAGAGGGCCTCCAGGTCCATCTCCTGCATGACACGATTCGTGGGTGGGGGCGTGTTATGCGTACTGGTACCGAGGGGAACATCCGGTCGTGGTGACAGCGACGGAACCCGAGCGATTCAAGCGTTCGGGGCCGTCACTGTGGGCAATGACGCAGCCGTCGTTCGTCATCGGCATCGCGGGGGGCACGGGGGCCGGCAAGACCGCCGTGGCACGCGAGGTGAAGGAGGCCGTCGGGGAGGCCGTCACGCGAATCCCGCTGGACAACTACTACCGGGACCTCTCGCACCTCCCGATGGCCGAACGCGAGGAGGTCAACTACGACCACCCCTCGGCGTTCGAGTGGGACCTGCTGGCCGACCACGTCGCCGCGTTGATGCGCGGGGAGACCATCGAGATGCCCCAGTACGACTTCTCGGCGCACAACCGCGACCCCGAGCGAGTGACCGTCGAACCGTCGACGGTCATCGTCGTCGAGGGCATCCTCTCGCTGTACGAGGCCGACCTGCGCGAACTGATGGACCTCTGTGTCTACGTCCAGACGGACGCCGACGTGCGCATCCTCCGGCGCATCCAGCGTGACGTCATCGAACGCGGCCGCGAACTGGAGGGCGTGATGGACCAGTACCTCGGGACGGTGAAACCGATGCACGAGCAGTTCATCGAACCGACGAAGAAACACGCCGACATCATCATCCCCGAAGGCCTCAACCGCTCTGCGGTGGACCTGCTCATCAAGAAGATTCACGCCGAGATGCGCGAACACGACGGCGCGCTGGCGGACTGACTCCGTCCCTTCTCTCGATACCCTACCGCCGTCCCCGTTCGACGGAACGGGAGAATATCGACGCCACCGCTCTCGCCCGGTCAGTCGGCCATCCGCTCGACGGCGGCGACGAACCGGTAGAGCAGGTAGACGACGTACAGCGCGACACCGGCCCAGAAGAGTTGGTAGAGCATGCCGAACCAGACGGCGATGCCGGGGCCACGGAAACTGAACACGGTCACGAGGAGCGAGAGGCCGAGGAATCCGAGGATAGCCAGTGGGAGGTACTGTAGCCACGGCGGACCGCGTTCGTACAACTGGAGAGGAGTGTACGGCGACATACAGTTCAGATTTGGCGTCCGAACGATAACCGTTCCGGCCAGCGGACAGTGCCGGCCGGGGACATCTCCACTCAGAACAGAACGGTGCCGTGGTGGCGGTCACGTTCAGTCCGTCGTTTGTTCCGAAACGCACGGAGGCGAGCGGCGAGTTGGTCGCGCAGGTCGCCCGCCGGGAGGAGTTCGTCGACCTGCATCGTCGCGGCCTGCGCGCGGACGTCGACGAACTTCTGGAACTCCGCCTTCGCGCTCTCGACGAACTGTTCTCGGGCTTCGCCGTCCATCTCCGCCAACTGGCCGCCGAACAGTGCGTGGACGGCGGCGTCCGGCCCCATCACCGAAATCTCGGCGGAGGGGAGCGCGAGCGTCGCGTCGGGACCGAACGACGGCCCACACATCGCGTAGATGCCCGCGCCGTACGCCTTCCGGGTGATGACGCAGAACTTCGGCACCTGGGCGTTCGAGGTGGCGTAGATGAACTTCCGACCGCGCTGGAGGATGCCGTCGCGTTCGACGGCGGAGCCGACCATGAACCCCGGCGTGTCACAGAGGTAAATCAGGGGAATGCCGTAGGCGTCGCAGATCCAGACGAACTCCGCGCCCTTCTCGGCGCTGTCGGGGAAGATGGCTCCCGAGACGTGGTTGGGTTGGTTGGCGACGATTCCGACCGGCCGGCCCTCGATGCGAGCGTACCCCGTCACGAGTTCCGGCGCGAAGCGGGGTTTGAGTTCGAACCACGAGTCGCGGTCGACGAGGCGGTCGATGACCTCGTGGACGTCGTACGCCCTGTTCGGCTCCTCCGGGATGACCGCGTCCAGCCCCTTCGGGTTCGCGGCGGGCGGTTTCGGGGTGCGAGTCGGGAGGTCGGCGTCGAACGTCTGGGGGAGGTACCCCAGCAGGTCACGGACGGCGGTGGCGGCGGCGTCCTCGTCGGGGACCACGAGGTCGGCGCTCCCCGACTGGGTGGCGTGGACGTCGGGGCCGCCCAACTGCTGCATCGTCACCGCCTCGCCGGTCATCGCCTCGACGATACGCGGGGAGGCGATAGCCATCCCCGAAATCTCCTCGACCATCACGAGGTAGTCACAGAACACGGGCGTGTAGGCGCTCCCGGCGATGTCGGGGCCGTAGAGGACGCCGATCTGGGGCACCTGCCCGGAGTGGATACACTGGTTGTAGAACATCCGCCCGCCACGGTAGCGGTCCATGTGCGACCCGCCCTTCTCGCGCTCATCGGCGTCGAGACGCGCACCCGTCGAGTCGATGAGTCGGAGGATGGGTGCGCCCGCCTCGACGGCGCGTTCGGCGAGGCGAATCTCCTTCTCGACGCCCATCTGTCCGAGCGAGCCAGCCTTGACGGTGTAGTCGTTGGCCGCGAAGAACACCTCGCGGTCGTGGATGTGTCCGACCCCGGTCAGGAGACCGTCGGCGGGGAACTCCAGTTGGTCGGCGTCGCCCGAGTCGAACCTGGCGAACGTGCCGTCCTCGTAGGTCACCTCGTCGAAGATGCGGTCGATGCGCTCGCGGACGAACAGTTTGCCGAGGGCGTCTATCTTCTCGTGACCGCGCTCGGGACCACCCGAGAGCACGCGCTCGATGTCCGTGCGCAGGCGGTCCTCGCGGTCGGTGACGACGTGGTCGCCGTCGTCCCACGACTCGTCGCCCGCCGCGGCGACTGGGCCGTCGTCCGCGACGAGTTCGACCGGTCGACCGAGGTGTTCGGCGAGTGCCGTCGCGATGACCCTGGCGGTCTCCTCGTCGGTGTCGCCCCGGACCGTTATCTCCATGTCGACCACCCCAGCGCTCCCCGCGCGGGGCCGGCCGTCGGTCGTGATGGCGTCGGGGAGGGCGTTGGTCGCGTCATGGTCGGACACGTCGCCCGGATGGCAAATAGCTATGGGGGACGGCCCCGCGGCCCGTGGGTCGTGTCACCACAATCGTCATTAGCACGTGGCCCGGCGAACGTGTATGGCGAGCGACAACGAGGAGCTCCACGGCCTCATCCGCGAGTCGGTGCGGGGCATCGCGAGCGACTTCGACCGCGAGTACTGGCGCGAGCACGTCGACGAGAAGCAGTTCCCCGAGGAGTACTGGCAGGCGCTCGCCGACGACGGCTGGCTGGGCGTCGCCATTCCCGAGGAGTACGGCGGCGAGGGGATGGGGATGGAGGAGATGACCATCATCGTCGAGGAACTGTCGCGGGGCGGCGGGCAGGGCGGCATCGTGTTTGTCCTCACCCCCGTCTTCGGCGGTATCGGCGTCACTCGCCACGGAACCGAGGAGCAGAAACAGCACTACCTCCCGAAGATCGCCTCTGGCGACATGCGCTTCTGCATGGGCTTGACCGAGGCCCACGCCGGGACGAACACGCTCAACATCGAGACCCGCGCGGAGAAGGAGGGCGACGAGTACGTCGTCTCCGGTCAGAAGATGTGGATATCCGGCGTCGAGAACGCCGACACGATGTTGCTTATCGCCCGGACCAGCGAGTTCGACCGGTCGAACCCGACCCACGGCGTCTCGATGTTCCTCGTCGACGACCCGGCCGAGCGCGATGCCATCTCGCTGTCGACGGTCGACGTCGCTCTGCCCTGGTTCGAGAAACAGTACCAGGTCGACATCGACGGGCTTCGCGTCCACGAAGAGGACATCCTCGGCGAGGAGGACGGCGGCCTCTACATGCTCTGGGACACGCTCAACACCGAGCGTATCGCGGGGGCGGCCTCCTCGCTCGGTGGTGGGCTTCGAGCCGTGGACCTCGCGGTCGACTACGCCTGCGAGCGCGAGGTGTTCGGCAAACCCATCGGTGCTCACCAGGCCATCCAGCACCCGCTGGCCGAGTCGTACGCGAAACTGCTGGCCTCACGTGAGATTCTCTACAAAGCTGCCCGACTGTGGGACGACGGTGAGGACTGCGGGATGGAGGCCAACGCCGCGAAACTGCTCACCAGCGAGTTCGGCACCGAGGCCGCCGACCGTGCCATCCAAACCCACGGCGGCAACGGATTCACCCGCGAGTACGAGGTGTACGACATCTGGCAGAACATGCGCCTGACGCAGGTCGCACCGGTCACGAACCAGATGGCGAAGAACTACATCGGCGAACACCACCTCGGTCTTCCCCGGAGCTACTAGCTCGGTGGCGCTCTCCTCGGTCGTCACTCGTCGGTCGAGAGTGGCCTCGCGGTCCGAAACACCACGACGTACGCACCGACGTACGCCGTCGCGACGACCGGGAGGCTCCACCGGCCGACGGTGTCGGCGTCGCTCAACAGCAGTTCCGGCACCGCGAGGACGAGCGCACCGGCGAGCGAGAACGCGTACGTCCACAGCGTCAGGTCCCACAGTCGCTCGAACCCACCGGGGTGGATGGCGATACGAACGCCGACGGGGATCGACGCGGCCACCAACACTCGCACGAGCGGACCCACCCAGGCGTCCGAGAGCCCCCCGGTCAGCACGTTCGTCGCGGGGACGAGGAGGGCGAACACGCATCCGGCGGCGAGCACCGCTCGTGCGGCGTGGTACAGCGCCGCACGCGGAGTGACCATTCGGTCGAAAATACGGTCACGGATTGAAACAAGTTTCGACACTGACCTTGGATGTCCTTATACAGTAGAGTCGACCGTGTGAGAACATAGGTCATGTCAACAAACGCTTTTACGAGTGTAATCGAAACGACGAGTCGTATGCCCGAGACCGTCATCCCAGAACCCGAGGACGCGAACGAATCGGACCTCGAGACCGAACCCGACGCCGAGGCCGAGGAGACGCCGGAGAACGACGCCGAACCCGACGCCGAAGAGGAGCCACCGTTCTACATCCCGACCCCCGGTGGCCTGCGCGGACTGTAGACTGAGAGCGAGCTTTCGACCCGACGGCATCGCCACGGAGCGGCGCGACCGAGGCGGTCACTCCGACCCGTCCGGTGTGGCACCCGCCGGGGCACTCGACCGGTCGCGCCGGACGTACCAGAGCGGCACGAGGTAGGAGGCGGCCAGCGACATCGTCCCGGGGAGTCCGACTCCGCCACCGGTCAGTCCACCGAGGAGGAGACCGACCACGAGGACGGCGAAGCCCACGCAGACCTGGGCGAGGACGAACAGGCCGAGCGGACGAAGGCGGACGCCGAGTGCGACGTGGCCGACGGCGGCGAGCGTCGGGAGTCCGTGGAGGACGAGAGCGCCGTTCTCGCGGAGCAGGTCCGCCGGCCCTTCGGTGGTGCGGTCGGTCGCTGGCCCCACCGCGCTCGCCGCGTCGGGCGGGAGTCCGAGGACCGTGGCGACGACGGGCCCGAGTATCACCAGGTACGCGAGGAAAGCGAGGAGGACCGTCCCGAACGCCCGAACCCAGCGGTAGACGGGGTCGTCCGTCTCGTCGACGTCGCCGGTCGCGTCGGTCCTAGAGGGCATCGACTCGTCGTGGTCAGGGCCGAAGAAAAATAGTTCGTTCTGGAGACAGTCGGGCTACTCTACAACTCCTCGCTCGGGGAGAGCGGCCCGTCAAGGTGCTGGTCCGCCTCCTCCTCCAGTTTGTACCGCTGGACCTTCTGGGTCGCGCTGCGGGGGAGTTCGTCAACGAAGAACACCCGTCGGGGGTGGGCGTACGTCGCGAGGTGGTCGAGCGTGAACCGCCGCAGGTCGGTCTCCGAGACCTCCTCGCCTTCTTCCAGCACGACGAACGCGACGGGGGCTTCGCCCTTCGTCTCGTGGGAAACGCCGACGACGGCCGCCTCGGCGACCGCTGGGTGTTCGTACAGCGCGTTCTCGACCTCGGCGGGGTAGATGTTCTCTCCACCGGCGATGATCATGTCGTCGGCGCGGTCGACGATCCAGAAGTAGCCGTCGCGGTCGACGCGCGCGACGTCCTCGGTGTAGAACCAGCCGTCGTCGTCGAACACCTGGTCGGTCTTGTCGGGGCGGTTGTAGTAGCCCTCGAACACGTTCGGCCCGCGGATGGCGATCTCCCCCGTCACGGCGTCGTGGTCGTCGAAGTCGATGTCGGGGTTCGGGTGCGGCGAGAGGTCCTCGGGCGCGACGATGGTCTCGCGTGTCTCCGGGTTCGTAATCTTGAGTTCGACGTTGTAGACGGGCGGCCCGACACAGCCAGCGGCCTTCCGCACGCCGCGGGAGGGTTCGACGGTGCCCGCGGGGGCGGTCTCGGTCATCCCCCACCCCTCGACCATCGGGACGTCCCACGCCTCCTCGATGGTGCGGCGGGTCTCGTCGGCCAACGGCGCGGCCGCGCACGTCACGCTCTCGAGTGACGAGAGGTCGTACTCTTCGGGGTTCTGGCGGTACTCCCTGAACATCATCGTGTACATCGCCGGAACGCCCGCGAACTTCGTGATGCCCTCGTCCTCGATAGCCCGGAGCATCGGGACGGGTTCGGGCGTCGGCTGGAGGTACATCGTCGTCCCCGAGTAGATGCCTGTCCCCATCAGCGCGTTGAGCGCGTAGATGTGGAACAGCGGGAGGACGAGCAGGAACGAGTCCTCGGGGTCGATTGCCAGGCCGCCCTTGTCGTACGCTTCGATGGTCGTCAGCAGGTTCTCGTGGGTGAGCATCACGCCCTTGGGACGGCCGGTCGTTCCCGAGGTGTAGGGCTGGCAGGCCACGTCGTCGTACGCGCGTTCTGGTCGGTCGAGGTCCGGCGACGCGTCCGAGAGCGCGACCTCCAGGTCCTCCAGTCCCTCCCCGCCACCCGCGACGAGCGTGTGTTCGACCTCGGCGGCCGCGGCGAGCTGGCCGACCTGGTCCGCGATGAGTTGGGAGCCGAGCAGGTGGTTCGCCCCCGCGTCGTTCAGCACGAACACGAGCGTCTCGGGGTCCATCCGGAGGTTGAGCGGCGTCGGTACCCCGCCAGCCTTGATGGCCCCGAAGTACGCGACGGGGAACTCGTTGGTGTTCGGAATCATCACGCCGACCCGGTCGCCCGGAGACAGTCCACGGTCGAGGAGCACGTTCGCCATGCGGTTCGAGCGCTCTTCGAGGGCCGCGAACGACAGTTCGTCGGCGTAGAAACTGAACGCCGGTTTCTCGCCGTAGCGGTCGGCCGCCATCGCGGGCAGGTCACCCAGGTGCCGGAGTGGTTCGCCTCGGTAGAGTTCCATGGTGTCGTTTGACGCTGTTCGTGAGCTTACATAAACGTTCACACCGTTGGTAACCGTTGGTCGGTCGAGAGCTACCACCGCTCACCGGGGCGGTTATGCGGTCGTCGTCCGTCTCACCGGTATGGACGTACGCGGTGCGGTCGTCGACCTGGACGGGACCGTCTACCGAGGCGACAGCCTCGTCGACGGGGCGCGCGAGGGAGTCGCGGCGCTTCGCGACCACGGCGTCGACCCCCTGTTCGTAACGAACAACCCGACGCGCTCGCCCGCAGAGTACGCTCGTCGACTGGGCGAGTTCGGACTGGACGTGACTGCCGACCGGGTGCTGTCGGCCGGGTCGGTGACCGCTCGGTACCTCGCGGCGAACCACGACGGCGAGGCCACGTTCGTCGTCGGGAGCGACGGGTTGCGCGAGCAGTTGCGGGCGGTCGGGGTGGCGCTGACCGACGACCCCGGCGCGGCCGAGGTGGTCGTCACGTCCCATACCTACGGCTTCGACTACGAGGCGCTGACCGAGGGGCTGTGGGCGCTCCGGAGCACCGAGACGTTCGTCGGGACGGACCCCGACCTCACGTACCCGAGCGCGGACGGGCGGGACCGGCCCGGGTCGGGTGCCATCACGCGTGCGGTCGGGGGGGTCGCCGCTCGCGACCCGGACCACGAGTTCGGAAAGCCCTCCCCGGAGACGCTGGCGGCGATTCGCGAGCGTCTCGACTGCGCGCCGGAACACTGTCTCGTCGTCGGGGACCGCCTCGACACCGACGTCGCCCTCGGTGTGCGCGGCGGGATGCTGACGGCGCTCGTCCTCTCGGGCAGCACCTCGCGAGCGCAGTACGACGCCCGCGACGCCGACGCTCACCCGACCCCCGACCACGTCTTCGAACACCTGGGTTCGCTCGGAACGGTCTTGTGAGTTACTGTCTGACATAGCTTTTTATACGAGCGTGTGCTTCACACGACCATGAGGAACCCAGACAGCCCGTACCTCTTCGGCGAGGTCGACGAGGAGGAAGAAGAGGAGGAAGTGGAGTTCGTCGAGACGCCCGACGTCAGCCGCGAGACCGTCATCGTCGACGGTTCGGCGATGAGCTACCACGGCTACCAGGCCCAACAGGACGAGGAGTGAGCGACCGACCGCCACCACCCGGCCGGCCGCGTCGTCCGCCGGTACGGCCACTCTCGCCCGTCCGATAAACTCTCCGCGGGGGGTCCGCGGTTCCATACGGTTTTTTGTGCCCGACGGTGTTCTGTGTCGGTGTCACATGGCAGACAAAGAAGAACTCCGTCAGCAGATGATCGACGCGTTCGAAGGTGCGGACTACCCCATCAACAGCCCGATGGACCTCGTCCCGGCGCTCCCGAACGGTCCCTCGACGCGCTTCGAGTCCGGTGACTTCTCGATGACCGCGATGGAGCTGAACACGAAGCTCGGTGGCGGCGACTTCCCGTACGAGTCCCCCGAGGCCTTCGTCGACGACGTCATGGACCAGCTCGAAGACCAGGGCCACTTCTGAGTCGCCGGTCACGACAGCCTCCGATTTTTCAGCGCACCAGGACCGCCAGCGCCGTCGCGAACGCCCCCAGCGCCAGCGCCCCCCAGTTCGCGACGGTGTTGCTCGCTCGGACCAGCCCCAGCGAGAACCGTCGTCCCGACAACGGCCACAACAGCGGGACGCCCGACGGCGTCACGACGTCCCCCGCGAGGTGCGTCAGGATGCCGAACACCCCGACGAACCCGGCGAACGGGACGAGCCACGGCGCGGCGAGCGACGGTGGCAACTGGTTCGCGAGCAGAGTCGCCGCACCCGCCAGCACCCCGCCGACGGCGAGCGCGAACGCGAGCGTGTGCGTCGGCCCTCGATGGGGGACGAACGGCAGTCGCAGGTCGACGTCGGGCAGTCGCGCCAGTGCGAGGACGCCGATACCGCCCGCGAGCGCCAGCCCCGGGCGAGCGTCGAGCAACAGCCACCCGACCGGCGCGTAACAGACCAGCGCCACACCCCAGTGGCCCTCCTTGAGCATGGACGAGGTGACGACCCGAGCGTCATCAACGGTCCGTTTTTCTCGACGCCGGCCGAGGCTCCCGTATGCAAGACACCGTCGCGTCGATTCTGGAGACCTACGGCGCGTTCCTCATCCCCGCTCTCGTCTTCGCCGCCGGCCTCGTCGGCTACGGCGTCCTCTACGCGATGAGTCGGCGGGGCCTGCTCGACTGGCTGAACTGACCGTCGAGAGCGCGCTCCGGACAGCCACTGGAGGGCCACCGGACGACCGTCGGACCTAGAGCTTTGGCCTCCCCCGTTCACCACCGGGACATGAGCGACGACACCGAGCCAGCGATGCGGAACTTCCCGGTACCCGCGTCCGACGACCTTCCCGCGGACCTCCGCGAGCGCATCGACGAGGAGACCGACCGCGCGGGGTTCACCCCCAACGTCTTCTCGGCGATGGGCTACAAGCCGAGTCACTTCCGAGCGTTCTTCGAGTACCACGACGCGCTCGTCGAGGACACCGCCCTCGAACGCGAGGAGATAGAGATGCTCGTCGTCACGGTCTCGGGCGTCAACGACTGTCTGTACTGCGTCGTCGCCCACGGCGCGCTCGTCCGTATCTACGCGGGGGACCCGAAACTCGCCGACCAACTGGCGACGAACCACCGCGCCGCCGACCTCAACCCGACCCACCGTGCGATGCTCGACTTCGCGGTGAAACTCACTGAGTCGCCGGGCCGCGTCGACGAGGAGGACCTCGCGACGCTCCGCCAACACGGGTTCTCCGACGAGGCCATCTGGGACATCGCGAGCGTCGTCGGGTTCTACAACCTCTCGAACCGGATGGCCGTCGTCAGCGACATGCGACCCAACGAGGAGTTCTACACGCTGGGCCGCGAGCAACGGGAGTAGTCCCCACGGAGAGACCGCTACCAGAAACGCCCGGCGGGACCGCTCTTCTCCGGACGGACGCCCCACAGCGCGGCCGAGTGCATCTCGACGGGACTGAACGGAAGGTTGTCGCCCTGTCCGGCCATGTTCCACCACCGCTCCTCGTGGCGGTTCCAGTAGACGCCGTTGAAGTTGAACTCCGTGCAGTACCACGTCCCGTCGGTCGCCATGTCGAAGTCCACGGCCCACGTCGCCTCGGGGAACGCCGGGGCGATTCGCTCGGCGTACGCACGGGGCCGGTCGAACGACACGCCGTCGAGGCGTTCTGCGAGGTAGTCGTAGTGGTCGCCACAGGTGAACGACCGATTCGGCGACGCCGGCGTCTGTCCGAGGACCGCCCCGTCGTCGACGAAGAACCGGACGCTCGGTCGACAGCCGTGGGTCGGGTGCGGGCAGAACGCGAGGTCCAGCCACTCGCGGACGACGAGGCCGCCGCCGTGGGGCCACCACTGCGCGTCGTTCTGCGAGAGGAGCGACGAGACGACGTCGTCGACCACCTCGGGCGTCGGTTCGGAGACGAACGACCCCTCGCGGAGTCTGACGGTGGCGGCCTTCCGCTCCGTGCGGACGAACGCCCGGTCGAGGTCGTGGTCGGCCATGAACGCGAGAATCGCGTCGGTGTCCCACGCGTAGCCGTGGGCGTCGTCGGTCTCCTCCAGCGCGACGAACTCGGTCTCGGGCACCGGCACGTCGAGCGCCGACAGCCGCGACCAGTAGTAGCTCAGCCGCGACCGTTCGTCCGCGAAGTCCGTCGGGTAGAGCGAGACGGGACCGACCATACGGCTCACTGACGGGTCGTCCGCATCAGTGCATCGGGGGCGTGACTCGACGTCTCACGGCAGTCGCTTTCGAATCGAAACTCGAATCGCCGAAACCCTGTTGCGACCAAAGCACCTACCGAGGGGTATGCCCGACCTCGACGACATCGACCGGACCATCCTGCGACTGCTGGTCGAGGACGGTCGACGACCGTACAGCGACATCGCGGCGGCCGTCGACCTCTCGCCGCCGGCGGTCTCCGACCGCGTCTCACGCCTCCAGGAGTGGGGCGTCGTCCGGCGGTTCACCGCGGACGTCGACCGCTCGCGACTGCGCGACGGCGTCTCCGTCCTCGTCACGCTCGACCTCGCGCCGAACACCGTCGAGACGACGCGTGCGGCGCTCGTCGGCGACGAGGCGGTCGAACACGTGTTCACGACGGCCGAGGGGTCGTTGGTCGCCTCGCTCCGCATCCCCGACGGCGACGTGCGTGGCTACCTGGAGGAGACCATCGACTACGACGCGGTGCGCGACCTGGCGGTGTCGTTGCTCACCGCGACGTCGTGGTCGCCCGGCCTCGGCGCGGCGGAGTTCGCCCCCGAGTGCGCCGAGTGTGGCAACACGGTGACCGCCGAAGGCGAGACGCTGACCCTCGGCGGCGAGTCGTACCACTTCTGTTGCTCGTCGTGTGCGGGGCGGTTCGAAGAGCGCTACGAGGAACTGGAGTCAGGGGTGTAGGTCGAGCGGTCGAGAGAAGGCGCACCAGCGACGTCGTCGGTCGTTACGCGCTGGCGTCGTAGCCCGCACCTTCGACGGCGGCGACGAGCGCATCGGTGTCGGCCTCGCCCTCGACGGTCGCCGTCTCGGCTTCGTTGTCGGCACTCGCTGACTCGACGCCGTCGACGGCCTCCAGCGCCTCCTCGACGCTCTGCTCGCAGTGTCCACAGCTCATCCCGGTGACGGTGAGTGTCTTCGCCATGCGTGTCGATTGCAGCCACAGACACTTGTACCTGCACGATACGTCGCGACGATAGAGTTTGGAATCGTAAGTTCGAGCACTTCTCGGCGATACAATCGAAGTCACAATCCGGTTGAACCTCGGTCCCGTCTAGTCCAGTATGAGCTACCGCCGCGAACGCCTCGCGATAACCGGGATGAGCTGTGCGAACTGCTCGTCATCGGTGACCGAGGCGCTCGAATCGCTGGAGGGGGTGAGGGAGGCGAACGTCAACTTCGCCACCGACGAGGGGACCGTCGAGTACGACCCCGAGGTCACGTCGCTGGCCGACGTCTACGACGCCGTCGACGACGCGGGGTACGCCGCCGTCGACGACACCGTCCGCGTCACCGTCACCGACATGTCGTGTGCGAACTGCTCGCAGGCGGTCGGCGAGTCGCTGCTGGACACGCCCGGCGTGATTTCGGCGGACGTCAACTTCGCCACCGACGAGGGGCGGGTCCGGTACAACCCCGAGGAGGCCTCGCGGTCGGACCTCTACGACGCCATCGAGCGGGCAGGCTACTCCCCGGTCCGCGACGACGGTGCGGACGGGAGCGGGACGGACGAAGACGGTGACACCGAGAGTCGCGCCGACGCCGCGCGCCGCGCCGAGGTCCGCCACCAGCGGAACCTCGTCCTGTTCGGTGCGGCGCTGTCGCTGCCGCTGCTCGGGATGATGGTGCTCGAACTGTTCGCACCGGGGACGCTCCCCGAGACCATCCCCGGCACGGACCTCGCGATGGGGTGGGTCGCGTTCGCGCTAGCGACGCCAGTCCAGGTCGTCCTCGGCCGGGAGTTCTACGTCAACTCCTACAAGGCGGTCGTCCGCAACCGGGCCGCGAACATGGACGTGCTCATCGCGCTCGGCTCTTCGACGGCGTACCTCTACTCCGTCGCGGCGCTCGCGGGCCTCATCGCGCAGGCGGGGCTGTACTTCGACACCGCCGCGCTCATCCTCGTGTTCATCACGCTGGGCAACTACCTCGAAGCCCGCTCGAAGAGCCAGGCCGGCGCGGCGCTCAAGCGCCTGCTCGAACTCGAAGCCGACACCGCGACCGTGGTGGACTACTCGGAAGAGTCGGGTGCGAGCGACGAACGCGAGGTCCCGCTCGACGAGGTGCAGGAGGGCGACTACCTGAAGGTTCGTCCCGGCGAGAAGGTGCCGACCGACGCCGAGGTCGTCGAGGGCGAGTCCGCCGTCGACGAGTCGATGGTGACCGGCGAGTCCGTCCCCGTCGAGAAAGCGCCCGGCGACGAGGTCGTCGGGGCGACGGTCAACCAGAACGGCGCACTCGTCGTCCGCGCGACGAAGGTCGGGGCCGACACCGCGCTCCAGCAGATCGTCGAGCAGGTCCGGGATGCCCAGTCCCGTCAGCCCGACATCCAGCGCGTCGCCGACCGCATCAGCGCGTACTTCGTCCCCGCGGTCATCCTCAACGCGCTGTTCTGGGCGGCCGTCTGGTACCTGTTCCCCGAGGCGCTCGCGGGAGTCGTCGACGCCCTCCCGCTGTGGCGTCTCGTGGGAGGTGGCCCGGCCGCCGCCGCGACGGGCGCGGCCGGTATCTCGGCGTTCGAGTTCTCGGTCGTCGTGTTCGCCAGTGCGGTGCTCATCGCGTGTCCCTGTGCGCTCGGACTCGCGACGCCCGCCGCGACGATGGTCGGCACCACCATCGGCGCACAGAACGGCGTGCTGTTCAAGGGCGGTGACGTGCTCGAACGCGTCCGCGACGTCGACACCGTCGTGTTCGACAAGACGGGCACGCTGACGAAAGGCGAGATGGAACTGACCGACGTCGTGGCCGTCGGCGCTCGTAGCGACGGCGGTGACGCCGACGCCGCGACGGCGGCCGACGGCGGGCAACTCGAACACGCCGACGAGTCGCTGGACGACGCCGAACTGCTCCGCCTCGCCGCCAGCGCCGAACGCGACAGCGAACACCCGCTCGCGCGGGCCATCGTCGAGGGGGCCGAGGAACGCAGCGTCGACCTCGTCAGCCCCGACTCCTTCGAGAACGTCCCCGGTCACGGCGTCCGCGCGACCGTCGAGGACCGCGAGGTGCTCGTCGGCAACCGTAAACTGCTCGCCGACGCCGGTATCGACGTCGCTCCCGCCGAGGAGACCGCCGAGCGTCTCGAATCCGAGGGGAAGACGGCGATGTTCGTGGCGAGCGTGCCCGCGGGCGCGAACGACGGTCAGGTCGTCGGGGTCCTCGCCAACGCCGACACCGTCAAAGAGACCTCGAAGGAAGCCGTCCGGACGCTCCGCGAGCGCGGGACCGACGTGTGGCTCATCACCGGCGACAACGAGCGGACCGCCCGCGCCGTCGCCGAGACGGTCGGCATCGACCCCGAGCACGTCCACGCCGAGGTGCTCCCCGGCGACAAGGCCGACGCCATCACGGAGTTCCAGTCCGACGGGCGAGAGGCGATGATGGTCGGCGACGGCGTCAACGACGCGCCCGCACTGGCGGCCGCGTACGTGGGCGTCGCCATCGGGTCGGGGACCGACGTCGCCATCGAGGCCGCCGACGTGACGCTGATGCGCGACGACCCGGTGGACGTGGTCCGCGCCATCCGCATCTCCGAGGGGACGCTCTCGAAGATCAAGCAGAACCTGTTCTGGGCGCTGGGCTACAACACGGCGATGATTCCGCTCGCCTCCCTCGGCCTGCTCCAACCGGTGCTCGCGGCGGGCGCGATGGCCTTCTCGAGCGTCAGCGTGCTCACCAACAGCCTGCTGTTCCGCAGCTACGACCCCGAGGAGGACTACCGACTGCTCGGGTTCCTCCGGCGCTGAGCGAACGCGTCTCCCACCGAACGCTGACTGTAGCCTCCTCCTACCGCCCCCCCGAAACGTGCTCCGAGTCGGACGGCTCCGCCGGGCCGGTCGAGGCACTCGCCGGTTCGTCTCCCGTGACGAGCGCGTCGCGTTCGAGTCGCCCGAGCAGGACGACGACGGGACCGAACAGCACACCGGCGACGACGAACGGCGTCCAGAAGCCGACCCCCGAGTAGAGCGCTCCCGCGAGCGCGGGGCCGACGGTTCGAGCGAGACTGCCGGCGCTCTGGGTGAGACCGAACGCACCGCCCTGCGTCTCCGCGCTCGCCGTCCGCGAGACGAGTGCGTTGAGCGAGACGTTCGTCAGCGCGTTGCCGAACGCCAACGGCGTGGCGACGAGCGCGAGCGCCACCGACGCACCCGTCTGCCACGGTTCGAGGCCCGCGAACGCGACGAGTTCGAGGCTCCGCCCCCAGTCGGCGGCGAACGGCACCAGGCCGAGCGTCACGAACTGGACGGTCGCCCCGGTGACGGCCAGTCGGTACTCGCCGAAGCGGTCGGTCAGCGGGCCGACGAGACCGCCCTGTACGACGGCGATGACGACGCCGAAGTAGGTGAGCAGGAGGGCGTTCTCGGCGGTGCCGAAGGCGAGCAGGTCGTTGGTCAGGAAGATGAACTGGCTCTCGAACGCCGAGAAGGCGAACGACGCGACGAAGAAGGAGACGACGAGCACGCCGAGCGCGGGCGTTCGGAGCGCGCCGACCAGCGCCTCGATACGCGACTGGTCGCCCGTCTCCGAGCGCGTGCGGTCGGGTTCGGGGAGGACGACGGCGGCGACGACGAGGTTGACGGCGGTGAGCGCGGCGGCGACGAAACTCGGCAGCGTGAACTCGGTGATGGGGGCCCACGGCACCAGCGCGCCGACGGTGTCGAGTGCGGGGCCGCTGGCGGCGAGACCACCGATGGCCGGGCCGAAGATGAACCCCAACCCGAACGCCGCACCGAGCAGGCCGAGGCCACGCGCGCGCTCCTCCGGGGGTGTGATGTCAGCGATGTACGCCTGGGCGGTGGCGATGTTCCCGCCCATCGCGCCGGCCAGCGCGCGGGCCAGGAACAGTATCACCAGTCCGTTCGCGGCTCCGACGAGCGAGCCGAGTTCTCCCGCGAGGCCGAACAGCGTCCACGCGAGCGTACTCCCGAACAGCGAGATGAGGATGACCGGGCGGCGGCCGCGTTCGTCGGACAGCCGACCGAGTAGCGGCGCGAACACGAACTGGAACAGCGAGTAGACCGCGACGAGGAGGCTCCCGACGAACTCGTTCGCGCCGAACGAGAGCGCGTACAGCGGGATGACGGGGATGAGGATGCCGAACCCCAGCAAATCGACGAACACGACGAGAAAGAGCGTCGCGAGCGCCCGCCCCTGGTCGACGTCGGTGTTCGCGTCCGGTCCCGACTCGGTCCCGTCCGGGCCCGCCCCGCCCCGGGAACCGCTCACCGCGCGCCCCTCCACGCCGACGGTCCGTCCATACTACTCGGTGACCACCGGGCGCGAAAGCAGTGTCGGCGGGCCGACCCCGACGGGGGCCGTCACCGACGTCGCTCTCGCGACACCACCCCGTTGCAAAGATTCAACAAGTACGAGTCGATGAAAGAATCATGGACGAGAACGAATCGCCCGCCGTCCGCCTCGACGGCGTCCACAAGCGCTACGGCGAGGTCGTCGCGCTCGACGGTCTCTCGCTGTCGGTCGACCGCGGCGAACTGTTCGGCTTCCTCGGCGCGAACGGCGCGGGGAAGACGACGACCATCAAACTGCTGACGGGTCAGCGCACGCCGGACGCGGGGTCGGTGTCGGTGCTGGGACGGGACCCGAGCGACGACCCTGTGGAGACGCGCCGCCACCTCGGCGTCCTCCCCGAACGCGAGGACCCGCCGAGTTTCGTGACGCCGCGGGAGTACTTCGCGTTCGTCGGGCGCGTCCGCGACATCGACGAGGAGACGCTCGACGCGCGCATCGACGGCTGGACCCACCGTTTCGGGTTCCGCGACCAACTCGACACGCTCTGTACGGACCTCTCGCGGGGACAGCGCCAGAAGGTGATGATCACCGCGTCGTTCCTCCACGAACCCGACCTCGTGTTCATCGACGAACCGCTCGCCAACCTCGACCCCGTCATGCAAGAGCGCCTCAAAGCGTTCCTCGTCGACTACACGAGCGAGGACAACACGGTCTTCCTCTCGACGCACCACGTCGACGTCGCAGAGGGGATATGTTCGCGGGTGGGTATCCTCCGGGACGGTCGCCTCGCCGACGACCGGCGACCCGACGACGAGGACGGCCGCCTGCTCGACGCGTTCTTCGACGGGGTGCGTTCGGAGTGAGTGCGGGTCGGGCGGACGGCCTGTTCTGGGCGCTGTTCCGCGAGGAGTGGCGA
Source organism: Halomarina rubra (assembly GCF_023699475.1). Classification (GTDB taxonomy): domain Archaea; phylum Halobacteriota; class Halobacteria; order Halobacteriales; family Haloarculaceae; genus Halomarina; species Halomarina rubra. The sequence goes on from NZ_JALXFV010000008.1 coordinate 673,431, forward strand.
CTCCACGCCGACCTGTTCGGCGGGCGGCGGTTCGCGGCGTTCCCGGCGTTCGTCACCCTTCTCGCCGCCGCGGCGCTGTACGGCCTCCACGTCGTCGGGACGCCGCTGGCGGACTCGCTGGCGGGCCTGCACGCGCTCGTGTTCGTCTTCGGCCTCCAGACCGGGGCCGTCGCCTTCGTCTCCTCTGACGCCCTCGACAGCCTGCTGGGAGACGTGACGTTACTGCTCTCCTCGTCGCGGACGCTCCCCGTCTCCGAGCGGCGCATCTACGCGCTGTTCCTCCTGAAGGACGCGCTGTACTACTCGCTGCTGTTTCTCGCACCGCTGGCGCTCGCGGTGGCGGGCGTCGGCGTCGCGACGGGGCGACTCGACCTCGTCGTGCGCGCGCCGCTGTTGCTGGCGACGCTCGCGGGGACGTTCTCGCTCGGTCTCGCGACGACGCTCGTCGGTATCGGCCTCGGGCGACGCGGCGTCGTCGGGCGTGTCCTGCTCGCGGGCTGCGTGCTGGGCGTAGTGGGGGCGCTCTGGAAGGGGGTGCCCGTCGTCGCGTACTCGCCGTACGGCGTGTTCGCCACGTTCGACCCGCTCCGTGCGGTGGTCGCGCTGGTCACGGTGAGCGGCGCCGGCGTGCTCGGCTGGTGGCTGTTCGACCCCGACCACGAGCGCCGCGCCCGGACGACCCGCGACCGCTTCGACGCGCTCTCGGAGCGACTGGGCGACCCGCTGGCCGCCCGGTCGCTGCTCGAACTCCACCGCTCGGGTGGCGGCGTCGTGAAGGTCGTCGTCTCGACGGCCATCGTCGCGGGCGTCGCCGTCGCGCTCCTCGAACTCGTGAGCCGGGTCGTCGGCGAGCCACCGGCACCCGCCATCGCGCTCGGCGCTATCCTCGCGCTGACGGCGTTCACGACGTACAACTGGTTGACCCAGTTCGACTCGCTGGAGGAGTACCGCACCCTCCCGCTGTCGGTCGGGGACGTGTTCCGGGCGAAGGCGCTCGGGTTCGCGCTGTTGCTCCCCGTCGGCGGCGCGGGCTACCTCGCGACGGCGCTGTACGTCGGCGTGACGGTCGTCGAACTCGCCGTCGGGGGCGTCCTCTTCCTCGGCGTCTCGGCGTACCTGTTCGGCGTCACCGTCCTCCTCGCGGGCGTCGAACCCAACGAGTTCCTCTTCGATACGGTGCTGTTCGCGACGTTCACGCTGTGCGTCGTGGTGGCGCTCGTCCCCGTGCTGGTCGCTGGCCTCGTACTCCCGCTGACCGCGACGCTCGCTGCGGGCGTCGTCGCGGAGTCGCTCCTCCTCGGAGCCGTCGGCGTCCTCGCGCTCCGTCGGGCCGCTCCGCGCTGGGAAGCGCGGTTGCTCCACGACTCATAACACCCCGAGTTGTGCAAGCGTCGGTTGTCCGTGCGCCCCCCGTGACGCTTCGAGCACGATGCAGGACGACGCAGCCGTTCGGTACGGAGGTCGACCGTGGTAACGCTCACGAGTCCGTTCGTGCTCATCATGGTCGCGTACTTCCTCCTGACCGTCGGCATCGCCTACTGGTCGGGCCGGAACAGCGACGCGACGTACACCGAGTTCACCCTGGCAGGACGGAACCTCTCGTTCCCGGTGTACATGATGACGTACTTCGCGACGTTCACCGGCGGGGGGCTCACCATGGGTATCGCCCAACAGGCGTTCCTCTCGGGTATCAGCGCCCAGTGGTACGCGATGGCTCAGGGTCTCGCCTGGATGTCGGTGACCGTGCTCGTCGGCTTTCTCTACGCGTTCGACGTCGTGAGCGTCCCCGAACTACTCGGCCGGGCGTTCGGCGACCGAACGAAGTACTTCGCCGCGCTGTTCACCGTCGTCGGGCAGGTGGCGCTGACCGCCGGTCAGACCATCGGGATGGCGTCGGTCATCTCCGTCTCGCTCGACGTGCCCCTCCAACTGGCGTTCTGGGCGAGCACGCTCGTGTTCGTCGGCATCACCGTCTACGGCGGGATGCACTCCGTGGCGTGGGCCGACACGCTCCACGGGAGCATCGTCATCGTCGGGATGTTCCTCGCGGTCCCCATCGCGCTCTCGAACGCCGGTGGGTGGGGGGCGGTGACCACGGGCCTCCCCGAAGGTCACATGAACTGGTTCGGCGTCGGCCTCGTCCAGATCGGGTCGTGGTACCTGATGTACCTCACCGTCGCGGGCGCACAACAGCAGATGCTCCAGCGGACGTGGTCGGCGAAGTCCAAACGTGTCGCCGTCGCCGGGACGTTCCTCGCTGGCGCGGTCATAACGGGCTACGGCGTTCTCACCGCCGCGAGCGGCATGATAGCGAGTTCGCAGGGTGCGGACATCGAGTCCTCGATGGCGTTCGCGTGGACGCTGAAGAACACGCTCCCGCCCGCACTGGGTGGGCTGTTGCTCGCGGCGGCCGTCGGAGCCATCATGAGCGGGGCGGACTCGTTCCTGCTCGCGGGCGCGACGACGTTCGTCAACGACCTCTACATCCCCGCACGCGGTGGCCGGGAGGGTCTGTCGGAGGCCCACCTGGTTCGGACGGTGCGCGTGACCATCCTCGTGTTCGGTATCGGGGCGGCGCTCATCGCGCTCAGCGGCATCCGCATCATCACCATCAACACGCTCGGAATGGGCATCATGTCGGTGCTGTTCGCGGGTATCGTCTCGCTGCTGTGGAGTGGCACCCGTCGGGCCGCCGGACTCCCCGCGTTCGTCGTCGGTGGTCTCGTCTTCGTCGTCTGGCAGTTCCTCCTCGGCGAACCGACGCTGTTCGGCGAGGGGACGATGGAGTCGGCCGTCCCCGCGACGGCGGCGGCGCTGGTGACCTTGGTGGTTCTCAGTCTCGTCGGGAACGGCGAACGAGTCGACGTCGGTGCGGTCCGGTCGGGGACCACCGACGGTCCGGAGGTGAGTCGGCCGGTCGAGTCTCCGGGCGACGACTGAGTCCGGACGCAGCACCTGCTCACGGTGACCGAGAGTAGTGGTGAAACGATAGCCGGGCGGCCGACGGCGTGGCCGCTCGGGGGTCGAAACGGTCGGAGAACGTGTCGATTACTCGTCGTACATCGGCCCGACGTCCGGGAGGCCGGAGCGACGACGAGCGAGCGACCGGAGGGTTCGCTGCATCTCGCCGTAGTCGGGCATCCGAGCCTCGGTGGCGGGACTCATCGGTCCGCCTCCGTGCGCGCGTCGGTTGCCTGCCGGCGATGGGCGTCGGCCGTGGTGATGACGTTCGATGCCATATTATCTCAGCACAACGGTAGGATGGGTCTTTGTTATGCCTGCATGTGCAACACGGTAGTCGGCAACTAACGGGCGTCTCCGTACGAAAACGTGAAGATTCGTGTCAGTCCGCGGTGGCCGGTTCGCGGTGGCTGACCTCGTCGCCGAGCAGGTCCATGAACGCGGCCAGCCACTCGGCGTGGTCGGGCCACGCCTGACCGGTGACGAGGTTGCGGTCGGTCGTCACCTCGTCGACCCACGAGCAGCCAGCGGCCTCGCACTCCGCCGCCACGGCGGGGTAGGAGGTCATCTCGTAGCCGTCGAGCACGCCCGCGGCCGCGAGTATCTGCGGGCCGTGACAGAGCGCCGCGACCGGCTTCTCCGCCTCGAAGAAGTGTCGGACGTACTCCAGCACGCCGTCGTAGGTGCGGAGGTACTCCGGTGCGCGCCCGCCCGGAACGACCAACGCGTCGTAGTCCGCCGGGTCGACGTCGTCGAACGTCGCGTTGAGCGTGAAGTCGTGGCCGCGCGTCTCGAGGTACGTCTGGTCGCCCCGGAAGTCGTGGACTGCAGTTTTACAGGTGTCTCCCTCCGCTTTGTCGGGGCAGACCGCGTCGACCTCGTGGCCGACCATCTGGAGCGCCTGGAACGGGACCATGATCTCGAGGTCCTCCCCGAAATCACCGACGATCATGAGTATCTTCTTTCCAGTCATAGTGGACCGCGCGCCGGGTGGCGCACGGGGTGTCCTTGTCCCTTGGTACCGATAACGCTAGTTCTCGGGAACGGACAGGTCGTGTCACCGAGCAAACTGTCCCTGGAGCCGATACGTTTAAGAACACCCGAACCTGTCGTGTGGGCGTATGGCACGACCGGCCGCTCTGGAGGTGACGACGGGGTGACGACAACGGTGTCCGTCCGCCCGTACGTTCGACCGCTGGGGCTGTCGGTCGTCGGTCTCCACGCGACGTTCGCCACCCTCGGTGCGGTGGCCGCCGAGTCGGTGGTGTCGGTGGGCGCGCTGGCGCTCACGCTGACGCTCGCCGGAGCGGTCGGCCTCCACGCCCGCGGGTGTGGTCCGCTCGTCCCGACGGTGCTCGGGGCGGGCTACACGCTCGCGGCGCTCGCGGCGCTCGCCGTCGCGGTGCCCCTGGGCGTGCTCGGGCCGGTCCCGACCGACGCGTTCGCGTCGCTGCCGTGGCGGACCATCGCCTCCATCGTGTTCTTCGCACTGTTCGCGGGTGCGCCGTGTCTGGCGCTCGCGGCGCTGTCGCTGGCGGGTATCAGACCACAAAAGACGGTGCCGTTGGACGTCGAGTGACGCTCAGTCGTCGGACGCTGGCTCCTCGTCGAGCAGCGAGTCCGCGTCGGGCTCTCCGCCGAGTAGCTCGTCGAAGTCCGGCTCCTCCTCGGATTCGAGCGATTCGAGTTCGCGGTCGTACAGGTCCTCGCGGAGCTGGTGTTGTTTGCCGCGCCCCTTGCGCTCACGACCACGTTTCGTGTCTGGCATGCCCTGCCATACCTCGCCTGGCGTCTTGAAGCTTGTCCTTATGCGACCGGTTACCACGGCAGTTCGTGTCGCTCGGCCGGCGTGACGCGTCCGTGACGCAACCGGTTTGAGCGGCGCTTCCCTAGCCGGGAGCAGTGTCAGACGAGTCGCCAACGCTGTCGCTCGATGAGTTCCAGGCCGCCCTCCAAGACCTCGGCCGCTCGGTCGTCACCGCGAGTCAGGTGGCCCGCGTGCTGGAGTGTTCGCAGGCAGAGGCCAGCGAGCGTCTCCGGGCGCTCGCGGAGGCCGGCAGCATCGGAAGCGCCGACGTCTCCGGGGACCCCGTCGTCTGGTATCCGATCGACCTCGACGCGTTCGCCTCCCGCGAACACCGCATCCTCTTTCCCGAACGCCGGGAGGTCGTCGTCGAACACCCCCGCCAGTTCACCCGCGCCCAACTCGCGCAGTTCGCCCACCTCGTCGACTCCTCGGGCGACGCCTACATCTACCGCATCCGCGAAGAGGACGTCTGGCAAGCGCCCTACGACCACCTCGAGGACCTCCTCCGGACCATCCACGACGTGCTCCCCGAACGTTCGCCGCACCTCGACGAGTGGATAGAGCGCCAGTGGAGTCGTGCGCACAAGTTCACACTCGCGACCCACGAGGACGGCTATACGGTGCTCAGAGCGGCCAGCGACGACCTGATGGGCAACGTCGCGCTTCAGAAGCTCGACCAGGGCGAGCACGTCCGCGCGCCCATCACCGACTCGGAGGTGTGGGTCGTCGCCGAGCGCGTCGGCGAGATAAAACGCATCCTCTACGACGCGGGCTACCCCGTGCAGGACGACCGGGAACTGGAGTCGGGTGAACCGCTCGACATCGACGTGACCCTCGACCTGCGGGAGTACCAGCAGTCCTGGGTCGACCGCTTCGAGACCGCGAACTCCGGCGTGTTCGTCGGGCCACCGGGCAGCGGGAAGACCGTCGCCGCGATGGGCGCGATGGCCGCCGTCGGCGGCGAGACGCTGATTCTCGTCCCCTCGCGTGACCTCGCGGGGCAGTGGCACGACGAACTGCTGATGAACACGAACCTCACCCCCGAGCAGGTCGGCGAGTACCACGGCGGCGAGAAGAACATCCGGCCGGTCACCGTCGCGACCTACCAGACCGCGGGGATGGACCGGCACCGCTCGCTGTTCGACGACCGCGAGTGGGGGCTCATCGTCTACGACGAGGTCCACCACGTTCCCTCGAACGTGTTCCGGCGGAGCGCCGACCTCCAGGCCAAACACCGCCTCGGGCTGAGCGCGACCCCCATCCGCGAGGACGACCGCGAGGCCGACATCTTCACGCTCATCGGACCACCAATCGGCACCGACTGGGCGGCGCTGTTCGACGCGGGGTTCGTCGCCGAACCCGAAGTCGAAATCCGCTACGTCCCGTGGGCCGACGACTACGCGCGCAACGAGTACGTCTCCAGCCACGGCCACGAACGGCGACAGGCCGCCGCCCAGAACCCGGCGAAGGTAGCGGCCGTCCGCACGCTGCTCGAAGAACACGCCGGGGCGAAGGTGCTGGTGTTCGCCGACTATCTCGACCAGGGTGAGGCGCTCTCGGCGGCGCTCGACGTTCCGTTCGTCTCCGGCGAGATGCGCCACAGTCGCCGACAGGTGTTGTTCGACGAGTTCCGGAACGACCGTCGGGACGTGCTCATCATCTCCCGGGTCGGCGACGAGGGCATCGACCTGCCGAACGCAGAGGTCGCCATCGTCGCCTCGGGACTGGGCGGGTCACGTAGACAGGGCGCACAACGCGCGGGCCGGACGATGCGGCCCGTCGGGAGCGCGCTGATGTACGTACTGGCGACGCGGGGGACGAGCGAGGAGGACTTCGCACGCCAGCAGTTGCGTCACCTCGCTGGGAAGGGCATCCGGGTCACCGAACGCGACGCCCCGCAGGTCGAACCGGTCGTCGAGGAACCGAACGAGGACGGTGGTGCCGCAGAGGACGGGGACGACGCGAGCGACGAGGCGGACGGAGAGAGCGCGAACGACAGTGGCGTGGACGGCGACACCGACGAGTCGGTGAGCGACGCTACCGACCGCGACGACTGACCCTCAGAACGGGTAGTCGCGCGGTTCGTGCTGGACGGATATCCACTTCGTCTCGGTCAGCTCTTCGAGGACGTGTTCGCCGTTGAAGCGACCGATACCCGACGCCCCCATCCCGCCGAACGGGACGTGTGGCTCGTCGTTGACCGGCATGTCGTTGACGTGCATCATCCCGTGGTCGATACGGTCGGCGACGCCCTCCGCAGCCTCTCTATCGCCGAACACCGACCCCGACAGGCCGTACTCGGTTGCGTTGGCGAGTTCGACGGCCTCCTCCTCGTCGGAGAACGGAATCACGGGCGCGACCGGCCCGAAGTGCTCGTTACAGGCGGCGCTCATCTCGTTCGTGGCGTCGGAGAGCACCGTCGGCAGGACGAACAGTCCGTTCGAGTCGCCGAGGTCGCCCTCCAACTCGCCGACCCGCTCGGACGTCCCCTCGAAGTCGTCGGGGCCGACGGCGAATCCTCCAGTTTCGAGGGTCGCGCCCGCCTCGACGGTCTCTTCGACGAACTCCAACATCTGGTCGCGCTGGGACTCGTTGATTATCGGGCCGACGACCGTCGACTCGTCGGTCGGGTCGCCGAGCGGCAGGTTCCGGGCCTTCTCGGCGAGCTTCTCGACGTACTCCTCGTAGTGGTCCTCGTGGACGAGGTGGCGGTTGATGGAGATGCAGATCTGGCCCTGATGGAGGAAGCTGCCGAACGCGCCGGCGTCGACCGCCTGGTCGACGTCCGCGCTCTCCAGGACGACGTGGGGGCCGTTGCCGCCGAGTTCCATCGACGGCAGCGCGAAGTTCCCGGCGGCGGTGGCGGCGACCTGCGACCCCACCTGCGACGACCCGGTGAACGAGACGACGCTGGCGGCGTCGTGGCCCGCCACGCGGTCACCGATGTCCGAGCCACGACCGGTGACGACCGTCAGCAGACCCTCGGGGAGACCGGCGTCCTCGAAGATGCGCGCGAGCAACAGGCCGCCCGTGATGGGCGTGTCCGAGGCCGGCTTGAGGACGACGGCGTTGCCCACCGCCAGCGCGGGCGCGACGGCGCGCATCGAGAGGTGGAACGGGAAGTTCCACGGCGAGATGACCGAGACGACGCCGACGGGTTCGCGCTTGACGACGTGCTCCTTGTTCGGGACGAACGAGTCCTTGTTGTCCCCGCCCATCCGCGTCGGGAACGAGGCGGCCTCCTGCATCATCCCGACGGCCGTCTGGAGTTCGGACTCGGCTTTGATTCGCGTGCTCCCGGACTCGGTGGCGAGGAGGTCGAGAATCTGCTCGCGGTGCTCTTGGACGGTCTGGATGGCGTTCTGGACAACTCGCTGGCGTTTCGCGGGAGTCGTCTCGGCCCACTCCCGTTGGGCCTCCTGTGCGACCTCGAACGCCTCGTCGACGTCCTCGGTCGTCCCGGCGGGGACCTCGGAGACGGGAGTCTCCGTCGCGGGGTTCTCGACGGTGATGGTGTCGCGGTCGCCCGCGTCACGTACGCCGTCGAGGTACAGCACGTTCCAGTCGCCGTGCGGTTCGTAGCGGTCGGCTCGCTGGGTCTGCTGTGCCATACCGATGGTAGGGGTTCGACGGTAAAGGGACCAGCCGAAGGCCACGGACTTGCCGCCACCGACCGGTGGTGACAGACACCGATTCGAGATGGTTCGACCGGTGATAAGATACTTGAGAACGTGTCACCAACGCTACCGTATGCGAGAGACCGTCGTCGCTTCGGCCGCCCTCTTCATCGCGTTCCTGCTCCTCACGATGCCGTTTCTCGGGACCGAGGCGCTGTATCTCGCTCTCCTCGGTGCGTTCGTTCCACAGGTCCTCCGCGTCGTGCGAGGCGATTCGTGGAGCTCTCCGTACGGGTCGAACGACGAGTCCGGCCCCACGAGTATCTGGGACAGCGTCCCGAGGGAGCAGTACACGGGTCGGTTCGCGGAAGCCGGCGGCATCACTCGGCAGGAACAGGAACAGGCCCTCGACGACATCGAACAGCAGGCTCAGGTTGAAGAACGGCACGAACCGTACGGCAGGTAGGACGCCCAGTCACGCGTCTGCGGCACGCACGCGCTCTCTCGCTGCTGAATCGCGGACCGAACGGACGAACCGAGGCCGCCTCGTTCCGAACGGTGGGTCGACGGCAGGTGGGGCCCTCCTCGACACTCAGAGGTCGCCCGACTCGGCCAACTCGCGAATCTCGTCGGCCCGGTCGTGTATCTCGCGGCGCTCGTCGTCGTCCTTGCCGTCCCAGTGGCCGTACACCGGGCCGATGCGGTAGTTGTTCCGCAGGTCGTCCTCGTGGCGACCGAGGAAGTCCCAGTACAGCGCGTTGAACGGGCAGGCGTTCTCGCCGGTCGTCTCGGTCTTCGCGTACGCACAGTCCGAGCAGTAGTCGCTCATCCTGTCGACGTAGTTCGCCGAGGAGGCGTACGGTTTCGTCGTCAGCACGTCGGTGCCGAACACGCCCATCCCGACGACGTTCGGCGTCGTCACCCAGTGGTAGGCGTCGACGTAGGCGGCGTGGAACCACTCGTTGACCTGCGCAGGTTCGACCCCGTAGGTGAGCGCGAAGTTCGACAGCAGCATCAGCCGCGGGATGTGGTGGGTGTAGCCGCGCTCGCGGACGCTCCCGACCACGTCGGAGAGACAGTGCATCTCTGTCTCGCTGGTCCAGTAGAACTCGGGCAGGTCGTGGGGCGCGTCGAGGAGATTGGCCGTCGCCATCTCGGGCATCTCCCGGCGGTACGTCTGACGCATGAACTCCCGCCAGCCGATAAGCTGGCGGACGAACCCCTCGACGCTGTTGAGCGGGACGTCGTCGCGCTCGCGGTACGTCTCGATGGCCGCCTCGACGACCTCCCGAGGGTGGAGGAGACCGAGGTTGATGGCCGGCGAGAGCAGGAGGTGGTTGAGCGACCACTCGCCGTCGAGCATCGCGTCCTGGTAGGGGCCGAACCCAGCGAGACGGTGTTCACAGAAGTCTGCCAGAGCGTCGAGCGCCTGCGCGCGGGTGACCGGCCAGAAGAACGGCTCGGGGTCGGCCCACGCACCGCCCTTCACGGTGGTGTCGTAGCCACCGTCGAACGTCTCCTCGACCCACTCGACGGTCTCCCGAGTGAGTTCGTCCGGGTCGAAGCGCGGCGGGTCGGGGAACTCCTTCTCGGGGTCGGCGGCCTCCTGATTCTGGTCGTCGAGGTTCCACTCGCCGCCCTCGGGGTCGTCACCGTCCATCAGATAGCCGGTCTCGCGGCGCTGCCAGCGGTAGAACGCCTCGTGTCTGTAGTTCGTCCCCTCCCCTCCGGACCCCTCGCCGTCGAACCACTCGTCGAAGGCGTCGGGCGTGACGAGAAAGAGGTCGTTCTCGACGACGTCGAGCGCACCGCCGGCGTCCTCGACGATGGACCGGAGTCGCTCGGCCCCCCGATAGCTCGGCGGGTCCATGACGACCAGTTCGTCGTCGGGGTGGTCCTCGAAGTGTGCCTCGATGGCCGCCGCGAACGTCTCGACCTGGTGGTAGTGGACGGTGTGTCCCGTCTCCCGGAGGTCGTCGCGGAACTGGCGCATCGCGGCGAACACGAGCGCGAGTTTGTGTGGGTGGTAGGCGTGGCGCGTCGCGAACGCGGTCGCCTCGACCATCAGCACGTCGGACGTCCCGTCGGCTATCGGTCCGTGGTCGCGGGTCAACTGGTCGCCGAGGACGAGGACGGTCATCGCCGAGCCTCGCACTGGTCGCCGACGGAGGCGACGGCCGGAATCGACATGGCTGAGCTACGGGTGAGCGACACAAAGCCGTTGACCGCCCGGCACCGTTCACCGCCTCGGGCCGCCCGGTGTGCACACTCGACGGCTTTCGGCGACCGAGAGAACGGGGAGAGGTGGGCGGTTCAGGCGTGGTGTTCGACGACCGACCGGACCTCGTCGGCGAGTCGCCCGACGTCGGTGTGAGTGACGCTGAACCGCTCGTAGCGTTCGTCCGTGTCGGTCATCTCCGCGAGGAGACCGCCGCGTCGGTCGACCTCCATCAGCACGTCGAGACCGCCGTCGGTGGGCGTGGCGACGACCTCCAGTTCGTCGAACGACCCCGCGAACGGGCCGCTACGCGGGCGGAACTCGAACTCCTGCGCGAACCGCTGGGAGAACATCCCGCCGGTCGCCTCACAGGAGGACTTGTAGAAGCCGAAGCCGAGCTCTTCGAGCGCGTCGAACAGCGCGTCGAGGTGTGTTCCGGGCTGAACCTCGACGTGGTCGCGGTCGTCCGGGTCGAGCGCGCCCTTCACGTCGAGGCCGGTGTCGAGCCAGACCTGCGTCTTGCCCATCGTGACTGGCGTCTCGCGCGGGACGTCGAAGCTCACGTCGACGGTGCGCTCCTCCTCGGCGTCGAGGGTGAACGGGTCGGTGACGCGCTTGCGCGAGAGGGTCGTCGTCGAGTAGCCCTCGTCGTCACGGTAGCGCGTCTTCAGCGCGAAGTAGATGGCGTCGATGTCCTGGGACGTCGAGCCGCCGTGCATCTCGACCTGTGCGTCGACGGTCTCACCCTGTGTGAGGGTGGTCGTGGGGAGGACTGTGTCGACCGTGGCCGCACCGATGCCGACGCGAGCGAGGATTCGCTTCATGCGTTCGAAGTGGGTGCGTGTCCCGTTGTAAACTTTCAGGTGTAGCTGTGCGTGTGCGTCTCGCCGACGACACACGACCCACAGCGGCCCCGCGTCAGGGGCCGCTCAGGTCCGGTCGACGAACGCCAGTATCTCCTCGGCGATCTCCTCGCCGGCGTCCTCCTGCAGGAAGTGCATCGCCCCCTCGACCCAGACGTCGGGTTGCTCGTCTGCCGAGCCGATGAGACCACGCAGCGGGTCGCGGGCGGGCTTCGTGATGGGGTCCGAGTCGGCGAACAGCACGAACGCGGGTTTCTCCCACTCCTTCAGCTTCTCGCGGGCGGCGGCGGTCTTCTCGCCCTCGCCGGCATCACCGCCGTCGGTCCGAGGGACCATGTCGGGCCAGGCGTACGCGCCGGCCTTGCTCGCCTCGTCGGGGTACGGCGCTTCGTAGGCCGCAAGCTCCTCGTCGCTGAGTTCGGTCGCCGTCGCGTTCTGGATGAGCATCCCGATGGGTAACTCCTCGACGCGCTCGACGAAGTTCCGGAAGTCGTACCACTCGTCGGCCATCTCGGTGTCGTACGTCGGGACGAACGTGTTCATCGCGACCAAGCGGGCGAACCGGTCGGGTTCGTGCGCGGCGTAGGTCAGCCCGACGATGCCACCCCAGTCCTGGCAGACGAGGGTGACGTTCTGGAGGTCCAGTTTCTCGACGAACTCCGCGAGCGTCTCGTAGTGCAGGTCGAAGCTGTAGTCCTCGCGGTCGGTCAGCTTCTCCGAGCGACCGAACCCGACGAAGTCGGGGACGACGACCCGGCCGCGCTCGGCGAGCGTCGGAATCATCTTGCGGTACAGGTAGCCCCACGTCGGTTCGCCGTGGAGACAGAGGAACGTCTCCGTCCCTTCCCCCTCGTCTACGTACGCCATCTCGATGCCGTCGCCGGACTCCGTCCGGCTTCCAGCGGCGCTTCGCGCCTCACTGTCACCGACGGTGACGCTGTGGCGCTCGTAGTCGAAGTCGGGCAGATCGGTGAACCTGTCGGCCGGTGTGCTGGTTCGTCCCATGGTCGGGCGTCGTCCCGGCGGGGCAAGGCCGTTGCGGCGGGGTTTATACCGCTCGCGCGGCGAGCGTGTGCATGGAGGAAGCGGACGAGTCGGTGGAGTTCGAGTTCTACGCGACCCTTCGTGACGCCGTCGGCGAGCGGTCGCTGACCAGGGCGGTTCCGGAGGGGACGACCGTCGCAGAGGCGCTCGGAACGCTCGGCGAGGAGTTCCCGTCGTTGCGCCCGCTGTTGTTCGACGGCGACGGTCGACTCCGCCCGCACGTGTCGGTGCTGGTCGACGGTGAACGCGTCGACGGTGACCGGTCTCTCGACGGCGGTGAGACGGTCGGTGCCGCGCCAGCCGTCGCCGGTGGGAGCGCCCCGGCGACCGAGTGTCGCGGACGCGAGGTGGCACGGTGAAGGCCATCAGTCTCGGCAACCGAGCGTTCGAGGGGCTGAACAACGCCTATCTGCTGGAGGGTGCGGTGACGACGCTCGTGGACACGGGCATCGCCACTCCCGACACCGAGTCGGACCTGCGGTCGGGACTGGCCGACGCGGGCTACGAGTTCGCCGACGTCGACCAGGTCCTCGTCACTCACTTCCACGCCGACCACGCCGGGTTGGCGGGAGCGGTCCGAGCGGCGGGCGACGCGACGGTCCGCGTCCACGAGGCCGACGCGCCGCTGGTCGCTCGCGACCCAGACGCCCTGGCCGCGATGGAGGACGAACAGCGCGCCCGCCTCGACCGATGGGGGATGCCCGAGGACGCCCAGTCCGAACTGCTCGGCTTTCTCGACGGGAGCGACGGCATCGGTGGCGACCCGACGGACGTGGCCACCTTCGAAGACGGCGACCGGTTCGACGCCGGCGACCGGACGCTCGAGGCCGTCCACCTGCCCGGTCACAGCGCCGGTCTCTGTGGGTTCGCGTTCGACAGCGACTACGCGGGGCTGTCGGCGGACGGCCGAGAGCTGTTCTCCGGCGACGCGCTGTTGCCCTACTACACGCCCAACGTCGGCGGCGCTGACGTCCGGGTCGACCGGCCGCTCGCGAGCTACCTCGACACGCTGACGCGTATCGCCGAGGGCCAGTACGCCCGCGCGTGGCCCGGCCACCGCGGTCCCATCGTCGACCCGGCCGGTCGCGCCCGCGACATCGCGGTTCACCACCGCGAGCGCACCGGTCGCGTACTCTCGGTGCTCGACGAGCACGGCCCCGCCGACGCGTGGACGGTCAGCGCCCACCTGTTCGGTGACCTCTCGTCGATTCACATCCTGCACGGCCCCGGCGAGGCGTCGGCACACCTCGACCACCTGACGGAGGGCGGCGTCCTCACCACCACCGAGAACTCCCCCGTCGAGTACGAACTGACGGGCGACGCGAGCGCGGCGGCGGTCGACGACCTGTTCCCCCCGCTCGCGACCGACCCGTAGGTCGGTCGTCTGGACTCTCGACTAACGACTCCGACTCGGTATCTCGCGAGCGTCCGCGACGGTGTCGTCGTCGATTTCCACACCGAACACGACACCGTGGTCGCCGCTGTAAACCGTCGGTAGTGGAAGATGCCCGGCGTCGCCGGTCGTCGCGGTACCGTCCGTCGGTCGGTGGAGTTCGGGCGACGACGCAGAAGAGGGCACTCCCGGGACGGTACAGACCGGCGCGCGCCGGTTCGGGGTCGTTTCGACGGGTCAGACGCGGCGCGACTCCCAGTCGCGTGCGGCCGCGACGACTAGCAGGAGGCCGACGAACGCCAGGACGAGCCACGCCCCGACCCCGGAGTCGAGGACGTCGATAGCCGCGTCGAGCAGGTTCACGTCGACGATGCGGCCGACGGCGAACAGGAGCAACACCAGACCGAGCACCGCGACGACGGCGCGGACGAGCGCCTCGCCGAACCAGGACGCGACCCGCGCGGACGTGCTCCGTCGCGTAGGCTCCTGAGTGGGGTGGCTCTCGGGGTCGGTCTCTCGAACGCGCCGCTCCTCGGTCGTGTATTCACGAGTCATGGAGACTGTAACGCGTTCCGAGGAGATGAAGCTAGCACCTGGGGAGTCGTCGTCCATCTCCGGACCCGCACGCGTCGTTGTCGGCCTCACTTCGAATAGAACTTCGAGGGCGTGACGGGACTCCCGCGAGCGGAGCGAGTGGGAGTCAGTCACGGTCCTCGACGGGTCGTTCGCTACGCTCCCGACACCGTCTACGGGCGTGACGGGATTCGAACCTCGGTCGGACGTGCTCGCTTCGCTGCGCGCGACCTCCCTGCTTCGAACCCGCACGCGTCGCTGTTGGCCTCACTTCGTTCGGCACAACAGCGGGCGTGGCGGGATTCGAACCCGCGATCTAGAGGTTAGGAACCTCTCGCCCTATCCGCTAGGCCACACGCCCTTCGTCACCCCGGAGAAGGGCAGAGAGAAAATCAGTTCTGCTTCTCGGTCTCGACGGTCTCCTCGGTCGCGGACGACGTCGAGTCGGAGTCGATGGTGGACGACTGGGTCTCGGCGCTCTCGACGTTCTCGGCGTTCTCGGCGCCCTTGCCCTGCATCTCGGCGAGCTCCTGTTCGACCTCCTCGCGTCCCTTCTTGAACTCGCCCATCGCCTGCCCCGACGAGCGAGCCAGTTTCGGCAGTTTGTTCGCACCGAACAGCAGGACGATGATGAGTAGCACGACGAAGACTTCGATGCCACCGGGGATGCCCGGGAACAGCGGTACCAGGGTTGCCATGTCTACCGTCACTTACCAACTCCCGACTATAGGCCTTTTGCTAGCCGAGAGGGTCGATTATATGCCGCCGTCGGCCCATTCTCGACTCGATGCAGGTCGGAGACACCGCACCGGAGTTCACGGCACCGCTCGCGACGGGCGAGGACATCGACTCGTTCACGCTCTCGGAGGCGCTCGAGGACGGCCCCGTCGTCCTCGCGTTCTTCCCCGGCGCGTTCACGAGCGTCTGTTCCCACGAACTGGCGACGTTCAGAGACCGCCTCTCGGAGTTCGAAGACGACGGTGCACGACTCTACGGCGTCAGCGTCGACTCCCCGTTCGCGCTCAACGCGTTCCACGACGAACTCGGGCTCAACTTCCCGCTCATCAGCGACGCGAACCACCGCCTCGTTCACGAGTACGACGTGGCGATGGACTTCGCGGAACTCGGCGTCGAGAACGTCGCCAAACGGGCGGTGTTCGTCGTCGACGAAGACCGGACCATCGACTACGCGTGGGTGAGCGACGACCCCGGCGTCGAACCCCAGTACGACGAGGTCAGTGCGGTCGTCGCCGACGACTGAATATATATCTCCGAAGGGATTTTTGTACCGCCGCTCGGAGGGGGCCGTATGCAACGCGAAGACGAGCGTGGGAACGGCGGTCGAACGTACGACCCCGACGCCGAACACGCATTCCCCGACGAGCGGCTGAACGAGGTGCTCCGGTTCGTCGACGAGGACGAGGAGATTCAGGCGTACCTCGACGCCCAGAACGTCAACCCGGTCGACCGGAAAGGGTACAACGACCACGGCCGCAAACACATCAGCATCGTCCGGAACCGCGCACTCTGTCTGTACGACCTGCTCAAGGCCGGTCACGTCGAGTTCAACGGCGCGAGCCAGCAGGGCCTCGACGAGGCCGACGAGGCCGTCATCGTCGCGCTCGCCGCCCAACTCCACGACATCGGCCACGTCGTCCACCGCAGCGAACACGCCTACTACTCGATTCCGCTCGCGGCGGACGTGCTCGACCGCATCCTCCCCGAGCTCGGCTACGACGTCGGTGACACCGTGCGTGTCAAAGGCGAGGTGCTCCACGCCATCCTCTGTCACCACACCGAGGAGCGTCCACTCACGCGCGAGGCCGGGGTCCTCCGCGTCGCCGACGCGCTGGACATGGAGCGCGGTCGCTCGCGAATCCCCTACGAGAAGGGTGGTCGGGGCATCAACACGCTCTCCTCGCGGGCCATCCGGCAGGTCACGCTCCGGGAGGGCGACGAACGCCCCGTCCTCGTCGAGATAGAGATGACCGACGCCGCGGGCGTCTACCAGGTCGACGAACTGCTGAAGTCGAAGCTCGAAGACTCGCTCATCGACGAGGAGATCCGCATCGTGGCTATCAACAGCCACGGCGACGGCGAGCAGTTGCTCGAACGCATCGAACTGTAAACCTCCGCCCGGCGGGGCCGGTCGCACCACCGACCGTGTCTCCCCACGCCCCCTGTCGACGACCCTCTATCACGGTCTTTCCTCCCGTCTTCGTCCGGTTTTCGGGGATTTAACCGTCTCCGCTCCTACGTCCGGACCACCGTGGCTGGTGGCTCGCTCGGCGTGCTCAGAGACCGCGAGTTCCTCGCACTCTCGGGGACCGCGTTCGCTCGCGCACAGGCGTACTCGACCATCGCGATAGCGCTGGGGCTGTACGCCGACATGCTCGGGACGACGAGCACCATCGAGGGCCTGTTCGCCACCTGTTTCGCGCTCGCGCAGTTCGTCATCGTCCTTCCACTCGGTCGGAAGATAGACACGGGCAACGCCAAGCGGTACCTGCTCGCTGGCCTCCTGCTCAACGTCGCCGTCTTCGTCGGGTTCTGGATGGTCGATTCGGTCACCGACATCCTCCTAGTCCGGGTCGTCCAGGGACTCGGCGCGTCGCTGCTGTGGATAACTGGGTCGACCGTCGTCGGCGAGATCTCTCCCGACGGCGAACGCGGCCAGTGGCTCGGGACGTACAACCAGGTCGGGGCGTTCTCATCGTTCGCCGGCGACCTCGTCGGGGGCTACATGCTCGCGACGTACGACTTCGGCGTCACCTACGCCGTCCTCGCGGGCGTCACCGTCGTCGCCACCGTCCTCCTCTACGCGTGGCTCCGGGACAACCCCGGCGGGAAGTCCGACCCCGAGGCGGTTTCCGGTCGCGAGACGCTCGAACGGCTGCTCGGACGGACGCCCATCCGCGCGCTCGTCGTCTTCCGGTTCGGCCTGAGCTTCGGGAAGATGTGCGTCATCCTCTTCTTGCCCATCTACGCCATCAAGACGCTCGGCATCTCCTCACTGTACGTCGGCGGTATCCTCGCCGGCGGGAAACTGACGAAGGCGCTCACGCAGGGGTACGTCGGCGGGCTGACCGACCGGGTCGGCTCGAAACACCTGTTCGTCTTCGTCGGTGCGGTGCTGTACGCCGTCGGGACGCTCGCCATCCCGCTTGCGGGCGTCGCCGACCAGTACATCTCGGCGGTGACGGTCGCCGGCTACACGTTCGTCCCCGGATTCGTCGTCTTGTTCGGCGCGTACGGCATCTGCGGAGTCGCCGACTCCATCCGCCTGCCAGCGAGCATGGCACTGTTCGTCGAGGAGGGCGAGCAGTTCGACGCCGTCGCCGCGAGCATGTCGCTGCGCTCTATCGCGTGGAAGGTCGGACAGATAACCGGGCCGCTCATCGTCGGTGTCGTCTGGGACGCGACGGACGTGTTCACCGCCTTCGCCGTCGCCGCCGCGACCATCGTCGTCTCGGCGTTCGTGTTCATCGGCATCTACGCCGTCGACGACCCGGTGCCCGACGTCGTCGACGAGGACCTCACGGACCTCACCCCGGGCGGCGACCCTTCCGAAGAGGCGGCCGACGACGACTGACGCAGCAGCCCCTGGCGGGTGCGCTCAGAGCGTCTCGTAGTCGAACGTCCGGGCCACCTTCGCGAGGTCGTTCAGCGTCTCCTCGTCCTCGTCGAGGTTCTGCTTGAGCAGGTCCATCGCCCCGTCGTCGCCGCGTTCGGACGCCAGCGCGACGAGACTCTCGTAGGCCGACTGCTCGTAGCGTTCGGTCTTCATCGCCGTCACGACGTTGTAGTAGTCGTGGATGGCCCCCGGTTCGTTGTCGGCGGCGAACGACTCCCACTCGGTCAGCAGTCCCTCGATACCCTGACACTCCTCGGTCTGCGGTGCTCGGCCGGTCCGCTCGAACACTTCGACGAGGCGTTCGATGTGGTCCCCGGTCTCCTCGACGTGGGACTCGAAGAACGCCGTGAGGTCCTCGTCGCTCGAGACCGACGCCATCCGCTCGTACGCTTCGGTGAGCTGGTGTTCGGCGAAGTAGACGTCCTCCAGTTCGTGCTCGAACAGCGCATCGATATCTGTGATCGCCATGACGGACCGGTCGACTCGGTGAACGGTCAATACGGTTGTGCCTGTTCCTGCCCGACCGGAGACCGTTACTCCCCCGAGAACACTGTCAGTCGACGGCACCGACGTCGTCCGTCACCACTCGCTCTCCGGCGACGACCTCGACCGTGGCCCGCTGTGTGAACGTCTCGCGGTCGAACTCTGCGAGTCGGTCCCGGAGGGCGGCCTTGAACGCCCCGACGTCGTCGCCGAACCGCGCGGGCGACGCGAACGACAGCGAGAGGACGTACCCGACGACGCCGTCGACCGACCACTCGCGCTCGACGGCGAACGACACCTCCGCGACGTCCGTGAACCCGAACGTTGCGAGCTTCTCGCTCCAGGGGTCGTCGTAGGTCACCGCCTCGGGGTCGACGCGCTGGGGGAGGTCGTCGAGGAACGACGCGACGACGTCGTAGACGGCCGCCTGCCAGTCCGCTCGCCCCTTCGTGAGCCACTCGTGGTCGGTGACGAGCGCGACGCCACCACCCGGTTCGGTCGCCCGGCGGAGGCGGTCGAGCGTCCGCTCCTGGTCCATCCAGTGGAACGACCGCCCCATCGTCGTGAGGCGGAACGGTCCCATCTCGGCGCGGACCTCGGCGTCCGACCCGACCACCCACTCGACGTTCTCGACGTCCCACGCCGCCGCTCGCTGTCGGCCGAACCGCAGCATCTCCTCGTTTGGGTCCATCGCGACCACCGTCCCGGCGTGGGCCGCCAGCGGGAGGGTAAGCTGTCCGGCACCGCAGCCGAGGTCGAGGACGCGGGCGTTCGCGTCGAGTTCGAACCGGTCGCGGAGGTACGAGACCGTCTGCTCGCCGTAGCCGGGACGGTGCGCGGCGTAGTACCGCTCGGTGCTGTCGAAGCGTTCCGATGGAGGCACGTCGGACATGGTCGCCGAGAGTACGTTCGAGACCGGAGAACGACAAACGCGTTGTGGTTCGTCGAACGGCGGTCGGACCGACGATGTCGAACAGAATGCACCGACCGGGATTCGAACCACGGTCGCTCTCGGCGGTCGCTCCCTGATTCGAATCTCTCCGTACCGCATCCGCTCGTCGCGTTCGCTCCTCGCAGAATGCACCGACCGGGATTCGAACCCGGGCCATGAGCTTGGAAGGCTCAGGTCCTGCCACTAGACCATCGGTGCGCGCTTCGTTCTGTACTTCTCGCCCCCGCCTATGTGCGTTTCCCTTCGACCCTCTCGCCGCCGACGACGGCGTAACAGTTGCCCTCGCTCTCGTAGACGTCCGCGACGGTCAGGGTGCTCGCGTCGAGGTCTGCCTCGAACTCCGCGAGGTCGTAGACGTGGTAGAACCGGCCCACTTTCTCCCCACCGGGGAGCGTCCAGTCGACGGTGGTGTCGAACCCCTCCTCGCGGTCGAACGCCGAGTGAGTGACCGCCCAGACGCTGACGAGCGCCCGCCCGCCCGGCGTCAGGACCCGCGCGAGGTCGTCGAGGCTCGCGCGACGCGTCTCGCGGGTCGGGAGGTGGTGGAGCGCGGCGACGTACACCGCGAGGTCGACGCTGTCGTCGACCAGCGGGAGGCAGGCGGCGTCGCCCGCGACCGGTGCGAGGGCGTCGTCGTAGCCGCGCTCGGCGGCCCGTTCGCGGGCGACACGCAGGAACGTACGGCTGACGTCGAGTCCGACGACACGGTCGGCGCGCTCGGCGAGCAGTTCGGCGTGGCGGCCGTTGCCACAGCCGAGGTCGAGCGCCGTCGCGGAGTCGGCCGCCGACTCGCAGAACTCGCGGACCTCGGGCCAGGGATGCTCGCGGGTCTTCGAGAAGTGCTCGGCGATGCGGTCGTACGTCTCGGGGACGCCGCGTCGGTCGACGGTCGCCTCGCGGTCGGGCCGGTCACGGGCCACGTCGTCCGCGGGCCGGTCGTCGTCGGGCATCGTCAGATGATGCGCTTTCCGAGGCCGCTCGCGGCGAGTTCGACGGCGAGTTCTGCGGTGCGGTTCGAGCGGTCGAGGATGGGGTTGACCTCGACGACCTCCATCGAGCGCACGTCGCGACGGGCGGTGCGTTCGAGCGCGGCGTGTGCCTCACGGTAGGTGACACCCCCGCGGACGGGCGTCCCGACGCCGGGCGCTTCGTTCGGGTCGAGCCAGTCGAGGTCGAGGCTGACGTGGATACCGTCGGTCCCGTCGCTGGCGACGTCGAGGGCGTCCTCGGTGACCTCGGTGATACCGCGCTCGTCGATGTCGCTCATCGTGAACACGCTCACGTCGGTGTCGCGCAACGCCTCGCGTTCGGTCTCGTCGATGCTCCGGATACCGACGAGCGCGACGTTCTCCTCTTTCACACCGGCTTCGGCCCAGTCGGTGTCGGCGAACTCGCCCTCGCCGAGGAAGGCAGCGACGGGCATCCCGTGGACGTTCCCGGAGGGCGTGGTCGCCGGCGTGTTGAAGTCGGCGTGGGCGTCGAACCAGACGACGCCGACGTCGGCGTCGCGGGCGCTGCCGTTGACCGACCCGATGGCGATGGAGTGGTCGCCACCGAGGACGAGCGGGAACGCGCCCTCCTCCAGGGTGTCGGCCACCTCGTCGGCCAGTCGGGTACAGACGTCCCGAACCTCCGCGACGTACTTCGCGCGGCCCGTCTCGGGAGTGACGGCGTCGGGGTCGCCGACCTCGGGGCGAGCGACGGTGAGGTCGCCCACGTCCGTCGGGTCGTAGTCCAGGTCGGTGAGTTGCCGGTCGAGACCGGCGTAGCGGATGGCCGACGGCCCCATGTCGACGCCACGTCGGTCCGCCCCGAGGTCCATCGGGACGCCGATGATTCGCAGTGGTCGCGTCATGGCCGAGAGGTCTCCACGCGGCGGTAAAGTGTCGCCGGTTCGGGTAGGGGTCGCTCGTCCTGCGACCGGACCGACCGGACCGACGGGAACGAACGGTCGCCCCCGTCGCGGACGGAGCGCCTTCGTTTCGGGCGACACGACGGGGCACCAAGGCTAAGCCGCCGGCGGTTGCCGTGGTCGGTATGCGCGTCATCAAACTCCTCGTCCCCGAGGACCAACTCGACACGGTCTTCGACATTCTGGACGGGGAGAACATCGACTTCGTCGTCACCAAGGACGCGACGGAGCGACGAGACCGGTCGCTCGTCGAGTTCCCGCTGCCCACCCAGGCCGTCGAGTTCGTCCTCCGGAAACTCCGCGAGGCGGGAATCGACGACCACGAGTACACCATCATCGCGAGCGCCGAGACCGCCAAGACCGAACACTACCACGAACTCGAAGACCGGTTCGTCGCCGGCGTCGAGGAGGACGACTCGGTCGCTCCCGAGGAGATCCGCGCGAAAGCGCTGGACATGTACCGCAACGCGCTCACCTACTACTCGCTGACCGCGTTCTCGGCCATCGTCGCCGCGGCTGGCCTCCTCCTCGACTCGCCGGCGGTCGTCGTCGGTGCCATGGTCATCGCCCCGCAGGTCGGGTCGGCGCTCATCTCCAGCGTCGGGATGGTGCTCGACGACCGCCGGATGATGCTGATGGGCATCCGAACACAGGTCGTCGGGTTCACCATCGCCATCGTGGGTGCAATCGCGTTCGGCTGGTTGCTCAAAGTGGGCGGGTTCATCCCCAACGCGCTCGACGTGACGACAGTCGGACAGATAGCGAAACGCATCTCGCCGGGCCTGCTCTCGGTGTCGGTCGCGTTCTGTGCGGGGGCAGCCGGTGCGTTCGGACTCGCGACGGCGTTGCCCGTCTCGCTCGTCGGTGTCATGATCGCAGCAGCCCTCGTGCCGGCGGCGGCGGCCGTCGGCATCGGCATCGCGTGGGGGCTTCCGGCGGTCGCACTCGGAGCGTTCCTCCTGCTGGTCGTCAACGCCGTCGCGGTCAACCTCTCGGGCTTTCTCGTCCTCTGGTACCTCGGCTACCGCCCGGAGTCTTGGGAGCGCGCCGAGGTCGGTGCGGTCCGGCGCTACGCCCCCACCGCGGGTGCGCTCTTCGTCCTCGTCGGCATCCTCCTCCTCGTCGGCGGCGTCGTCGGCGGGAGCGTCGCTCTGGAAAACGACGTGAACGGTGTCGTCACCGACGCCGTACAGAGCGACGAGTACCAGCAACTGACGCTCGTCTCCGTCTCGACGGAGGTGAACACCATCCAGCTGTTCGACGAGACCCCGACCGTCAGCGTCGTCGTCGGCCGGCCGTCCGGCGAACAGTATCCGGACCTCGCCGACGACCTCGCCGCTCGAATCGAGGAGACGACCGGCGAACGGGTCGTCGTCGACGTGCAGTACAACGACCACTCGCGTTCGGAACCGGAGTCGAGCGAGGCGCTGGGCGGTGCGTTCTCGGGACGAAGCGCGCTCGTCTGAGTAGAAAGGCTATGCCGCAGTCACGGGGTCACAGGTACGCCGTGCAGACGCGGCGAAGCCCCTCCTCGAAGTCGACCTGGGGTTCCCACCCGGTCGCGGTCTTCATCTTCGAGGGGTCGGCCTTCGTGTCGTGGACGTAGTTCTTCAGCGGGTTCTCGACGTACTCCGGTTCGACGGACCGCCCGAGCACCTCGTTGAGACGCTCGATGAGCGTGTTGATGGAGTAGGCGTCGCCCGTCCCGAGGTTGTAGATGCCGTCGAGTTCCTCGTCGGCGGCGAGTTCGAGACCGCTGACGACGTCGTCGACGTAGGTGAAGTCGCGCGTCTGGGTGCCGTCGCCGTAGATGACGGGCGACTCCTCGTTGGCGATCTTCTCGGCGAACTGCGCGATGAGGTTGGCGTACTCGCCCTTGTGCTCTTCCGCGCCACCGTAACCCTGGTACACCGAGAAGAAGCGCATGCCGGCCATCGACAGGTCGTGGAAGTTCGAGTAGTACTCGGCGTACTCCTCGCGGGCCATCTTCGACGCCTCGTAGCCGGTGCGGGCTTCGACCGGCATGTCCTCCGAGCACGGGTCGGTCTGGGAGCCGTAGATAGAGGAGGTGGAGGCGTAGACGACCGTCTCGCAACCGTCGGCACGGACCTGTTCGACGGTGTTGATGAACCCCTCGACGTTGACGCGGGCACCGCGCATCGGGTCGTCCTCGTGCATGTTCCGCGAGGAGAGCGCCGCGAGGTGGAACAGCACGTCGACGTCGCTCGGCAGGTCGTCGTCCAGGACCGACCCCTCGACGAACTGGACGGCTGGGTCGAGGTTATCCGCGGTCCCGAGGTAGGTGTCGTCCAGCGCGATGACGTCGTTGCCCTCGGCGAGCGCGTTAGCGAGGTTCGACCCGATGAACCCGGCACCGCCCGTGACGAGGACCCGGCAGTCTTCCATACCGAACAGCCTCGATGCCGTGGGAAATGTTTGTCGGTCGAAACGGCCTCGACGGGGGTCCTCACCGTCGGACTTATCACCGGTAGTTTCGAACCCTACTGCATGTCATCGATAGAGCTCACGTCCAGCCAGAAGGAGATCCTTCAGGAGCTCATCAACCTCTACAGCATCTCGGAGCGCGCGGTCAAAGGCGAGGACATCGCCGACCAGACCGACCGCAACCCCGGCACCATCCGCAACCAGATGCAGTCGCTGAAAGCGCTGCAACTGGTCGAGGGCGTGCCCGGGCCGAAGGGCGGCTACAAACCGACGGCGACGGCCTACGAGGCACTGGAGATTCAGAACCTCGACGAACCCGCGGAGGTACCCCTGTTCCACAACGGGGAGCGCGTCCCCGACGCGAACGTCCAGGAGATCGACCTGACGAGCGTCCACCACCCCGACCTCTGTCGCGCGGAGATCCGCCTCCACGGCTCCATCAACGAGTTCCACAAGGGCGACACCGTCACCGTCGGCCCGACGCCGCGCTCGAAGCTGCTCATCGAGGGCGAGGTCGACGGGAAAGACGAGACCAGCAACGTCCTCGTCGTCTCGACGACGTCGATGGAAGCGCCCGCCGGCGAACCCGAACACTAGTCGCCCGGCCCGTCACTCGTCGCCCGACCCCGGGTCGTCGGCAGTCCCGGCACGTCTGCCACGACGAGTGCGCACCGTTCGCCGTGGTAACACGACGTTCGCCACCGTATCACGTTCTCTATCCAAAGCCTTTGTATCCGATGCCGTTGGAGAGTTGGACATGACTGAGAACGTCGTGGTCCTCGGGTCCGGGTACGCCGGGGCAGGCGCGGTCAAGAGCATCGAGAAGAAACTCGGCGACCGCGTCGACCTGACGTGGGTCTCGGACGTGGACCACCACCTGGTGCTCCACGAGGCCCACCGCTGTATCCGCAACCCGCGGGTCAAAGAGAAGATCGCAATCCCCGTCGACGACATCAAGAAGCCGAGCACGCGCTTCGTGCAGGCGGAGGTCACCAACGTCGACACCGACGAACAGGTCGTCGAACTCGACGACGGCACCGAGGTCAACTACGACTACTGCGTCGTCGGCATCGGCTCCCAGACCGCCTTCTTCGGCATCGAGGGACTCCAGGAGCACGCCCTGACGCTGAAGAACCTCTCGGACGCCCTCGAGATTCACGACGCCATCAAGGAGGCCGCCCGCGACGCGACGCGCGCGGACCCCGCACAGGTCATCGTCGGCGGGGCCGGTCTCTCGGGCATCCAGTCCGCGGGTGAGATCGCGGAGTTCCGCGACATGCACCGCGCACCCATCGACATCCATCTCGTCGAGGGGCTGGACAACGTCTTCCCGCCTGGCAAACCCGAGATCCAGGCGAAGCTCGACGAGATGCTCCGCGACCGCGACATCCAGATTCACACCGGCGAGTTCATCGGCGAGGTCGACGACGAGACCGTCTACGTCGGCGACGACAAGGAACTCGACTACGACGTGCTGCTCTGGACCGGCGGCATCACCGGCCAGAACGTCGCCGAGAAGCTCGACATCGGGCAGGACGAACGCTCCCACCGGCTCCACGCCTCCTCGTCGTTCAAGACGAGCGAGCCCGGCGTGTTCGCCATCGGTGACTCCGCGCTGGTCGACCAGCCCGGCGACGAACCCGCACCCCCCACGGCGCAGGCCGCCTGGGACGCCGCCGAGATCGTCGGCGAGAACATCAAGCGCGACATCAACGACCAGCCCCTCCAGGAGTGGCGCTACAAGGACAAGGGGACGGTCGTCTCCGTCGGTGACGAGGCCGTCGCCCAGGACATCAAACCTACCGAGGCGATCGACATCCCCATCGCGCAGGTGCTCGGCAACCCGTTCGACGGGATGGCCGCCGAGACGCTCAAGAAGGGCATCGCCGCCCGCTGGATCAACAAGGTCGCCGGACCGAGCCACGCCGCGAAGGCGTGGCCGGACATGTAACACGACCTTTTACTGCACTCACTCGGCGCGCTTTGCGCGCCTCGTTCGCTGGTAAAAGCTCGGCCAAAAACCACGGCTCACCACCTCCGGTGGTTCGCCGTTCCCGCTCGCTCGTTTCACTCGCTCGCGGTAGGGCGGGTCGGCGTCATCGCTTCCGCACCGCACCCGCACAGCATCCGCACAGCATCGCATCGCCTCCGTACGTTCAAGTGCGAGAACGCGACCACCGTCGCCGTGCGCTGAGAACGGCAACGCGACGAGACGAGCGGAGTGCGACACGCGCCGTCGCGTGTGAGTGGTGCGTGTCGCCGTGTTCGCTATCCTCGACGCGACTGCTCAGCGACGCTTGTAGTCTCGCTGTTCGACGTCCTCGACCTCGTGGCCGGCCTCCTGCCACGCGGTGAACCCGCCGGTCATGTGTGCGACGTCGGTGAATCCCATGTCTCGGAGGACATTCGCAGCGAGCGCCGAGCGTCCCGCTTCGTTGCAGAAGAGGACGTAGCGTCGGTCCGGGTCGAACCAGTCGCGGTAGTACTCCGTCTCGGGGTCTACCCAGAACTCCAGCATCCCCCTGGGTGCGTGTTTGGCACCGGGAATCGTCCCCTCTAGCCACAGCTCTCGGATATCACGGATGTCGACGAGCGTCACGTCGTCGTCGCCGAGTCGGTCGTGGACCTGTGTGACGGTGACCGTCTCGACGTGCTCTTCGGCAGCTTCGGCCATGTCCCACGCGTGCTGACGGAGTTCGGTCATCGTCCGCAACGGGACCGCCCGAAAGAAAGCGTTGTCGGCGATTCGGATTAGAGCGACAGTCCGGCGTGCCAGCGGTCCGCACCGGCTTCGGCCTTCACTTCGTCCATCTTCGCGAGCAGGTGAGTCGCGAGGCTCGCGGTCTCGGAGGCACGGTCCGCGCCCTCGGTCCGGAACTCGCCGGTCGCGCGGTTGGCGTAGACGGTGCAGACCGCGCCCGCTCGTAGCCCGTAGACGTTCGCGAGCGTGCAGATGGCGCTGGCCTCCATCTCGAAGTTCTTCACGTTGGCCTGTTTCATCTCCTCGAACAGCGCCTCGCCGTCGGCGGACTCGTAGCCGTTGAACCCCTCGCGTCCCTGTCCGACGTAGAAGGAGTCGGCGGAGGCGGTGTGACCGACGTGGTAGTCGTAGCCCAGTCGCTCCGCGGCCGCGACGAGCGCCGTGACGACCTCGAAGTCCGCGACCGCGGGGTACGTCTCCCGGACGTACGCGTCGCTGGTGCCTTCGAGACGGACGCCGCCGGCGGTGATGACGAGGTCGCCGATGTCCATGTCCTCCTGGATGGCTCCACAGGAACCGACGCGGATGAACGTCTCCACGCCGACCCGGGCGAGTTCCTCGACGGCGATGGCGGCGGAGGGCGAACCGATTCCCGTCGACGTGACGGAGATGGGTGTCCCCTCGTACTCGCCGGTGACCGTGTGGTACTCGCGGTGGCTGGCGACCTCCTCGGCGTCGTCCCAGTATCCGACGATGGTCTCGACGCGTTCGGTGTCGCCGGGCAGGAGCACCGTCTCCGCGACGTCGCCCGGCCCGACCTCGATGTGGTACTGTACGTCCTCGGCGTCGGAGTCGCTCATGGGCGGACGTCCGCGCCTGCGGGTAAAAGTGGGCGGTTATCCGGCGAGCGGTCCTCTCACCGTGACTGACACGTCTCGTCTGGTTTCCGTTCGTGACAATTTGCCAACAACTATTGGCGTCGGGGGGTGACCTACCGGAGCCATGAGTGACATGCTCAGCGGACAGACCGCGGTGATAACTGGTGGGTCGAGCGGCAACGGACGTGCCATCGCGAAAGCGTTCGCCCGTGAGGGTGCGGACGTCGTCGTCGCGGACATCCAGTCGGACCCGCGAGAGGGCGGGACGCCGACCCACGAGTGGGTCCCCGCGGAGACCGACGCCGAGGCGACGTACGTCGAGTGCGACGTGACGAACCGCGACGACCTGGAGGCGGCGATGGACGCCGCCGAGGAGTTCGGTGGCGTCACCTCGATGGTGAACAACGCCGGCATCTTCCGCGGCGAGGAGTTCACCGAGGTCACCGAACAGCAGTTCGACCAGTTGATGGACATCAACGTCAAGGGCGTGTTCTTCGGTGCACAGGCCGCCGCGAGACGGATGCTCGACCACGGGAACGGCGGTACCATCGTCAACCTCTCCAGCGTCGCGGGGTTGCAGGGGTCGGGTGACTTCGTCACCTACTGCACCTCGAAGGGTGCGGTCCGCCTGTTGACGTACTCGCTGGCGGCGAAACTCGGCCCCGACGGCATCCGGACGAACGCCATCCACCCGGGGCTCATCGAGACGACGATGACGACCGACGACGTCCCCATCTTCGGCACCGAAGCCGAGGAGGGGTACGTCGAGACCATCCCCTCGCGACGGGCCGGCCAACCCGAGGACGTCGCCGACGCGGCGCTGTACCTCGCCAGCGACCTCTCGGGGTACGTCAACGGGGAGTCGCTCGTCGTCGACGGCGGGATGGCTCACACCCAGTGAGCGAGTCGGAGACGGTCTGTGAGGTGCCGACGGTCGGTCAGTCGGACCCGCTCTCGGTCCCGGAGACGGTCTCCGGTCCGGAGAAGCCCGTGTAGTTCACCACGACGAACGAGACGAACATGGCGGCGGCGAGGGCGGCGAACGATACCGAGAGCGTCCGGCGAGTCGCCGGCGAGATGCCGAACCGCTCGCCGGACCACTCGGTCGCGAACAGTCCCGCGAGCGCCAGCGAGAGACCGATGGCGGCGACCCACCCGCCGCCGAGTGGCGAGGCGGAGACGAGCAACAGGCCGTACGCGAACACGAGCGCGCCGGCGACGATGGCGAAGACGTCGAGGACGCCGACCGACGGCCCCGACGTAGTGGTCTCTGCGGTAGTCACGACGACGGGGAGGTGAATCGAGGAGATAGCCGTTGCGTGAGTCGAGATAGCTCGGTCTGCCGGGCGACTACTTCCCGTCGGTCGCCCGGTTCGCTTCGGCGTCTTCGAGCGTCTGCAGCGAGATGGTGTTCGGGATGAGGTCGCCCAGCACGTACTCGGCGATGTGGTCGCCCTCGTCACAGAGGACGGGCAGGTCTGCGTCGCCGAACTCCGCGAGCGTCTGGCGGCACATCCCGCAGGGTGTCACGCCGTCCTCGGCCGCGGAGGCGACTGCGAGCCGGGTGAACTCGTCGTGGCCGTTCTTCACCGCCTCGGCGATGGCGACCTCCTCGGCGTGCAGCGAGTTCGAGTAGTTCGCGTTCTCGATGTTACAGCCCAGGAACACCTCGCCGTCGGCGGTCTCGAGCGCTGCGCCGACCGGGTACTCCGAGTACGGGACGTACGCACCCTCGAACGCCTCGCGAGCACGGTCGACGAGTTCTGCGTCGTTCATGGGACGACGTTCCGGGCGCGGTGAGAAATAGCCTCCGTCTGCCGAAACGGGCCCCGGAAGGGGCCACCCGGAGACCGGTCAGCGGTCCTCGCCGGTCTCGTAGTGGTCGCCGGCCGCCTCGGGGATGCGAGTGCGGCCGACCAACGCGAGCACGACGATGACGCCGATGTACGGGAGCGTCCCGATGAGGTCGCTCGGGACGCCGATACCGGCCGTCTGGAGCGGGTTCTGGATGGCCTCCAGCAGGGTGAACAGGAACGTCGACAGCATCGCGCCGACGGGGTTGTAGTTCCCGAACAGGTACGCCACGATGGCGATGAACCCCTTCCCGTTGACCATCGTCTGCCCGCTGCCGGTGAACTGACCGATGTTGTACGACAGCGCAGCGCCGCCCATTCCGGCGAACACGCCCGAGAGCAGGACGGCCGCGTAGCGCACCCGGTGGACGTTCACGCCGCTGGTGTCGAGCGCCTTCGGGTTCTCGCCGCTCGCACGGACCCACATCCCGAAGTTCGTCCGGTTCAGCAGGTACCACCCCAGCGCGACGACCCCGAACATCAGGTACACCGAGGGTGACGCACGGAAGAGCGCCTGAGCCGGCCCCAGCGCGTTCGTCGTCGACAGCGTCTGGAACACCGGCGAGACGACCGGGATGCCGGCGTGACGCACCGCGGGGACCGAGTTCGTCAGGCTGACCGTGTTCGGACTGCCGTAGACGATTCTGGCGGCGAACGGAGCGAACCCGAGCGCGATGAGCCAGATGGCGAGTCCCGCGATGATCTGGTCGGCGCGGAACTCGATGCAGACGACGGCGAACACGAGGGCCAGCAGGACGCTGGCGAGGATGGCCGCGCCGAACCCGACCCACAGGCTTCCGGTCGTGTCCGCCGCGAAGATGGCGGTGAACGCCGAGATGATGAGCAGCCCCTCCAGTCCGATGTTGATGACGCCGGACTTCTCGGCGAAGATGCCACCGACCGCCGCGAGCGTGATGGGCACCGCGAGGGTGAGCATCGACGACCACGGCCCCGGCTGGAGCAGGAGGTACGAGAGCGTCCCCACCGTCGAGTCCGGGAACAGCGTCCCGACGACGAACAGGAGGGCGAACGCGCCCACGACACCGCCGGCGATGAGCAGCCGGCCGTCGGTGTTTCCGAGCGTCGACTCGCCGCTTCCGGCGTCGGCGGTCGCCTCACTCATCGGTCTCACCTCCGGCGACACCGCCGTCCGAGCGGACGGCGTCGGCGACCCGACTGCCGCCCTCGCGACTGCGACGACCGGCGTCGGTGAACCGCTTGCCGACCAGCCGGAAGAACTCCGGCATCGCCACGAACAGGATGATGAGCCCTCTGAGGACCCCCACGAGCTGGATGGGGATGGTGACGTTCGGGTCCGTCTGGATGGAGATGGCCCCGCTCTTCAGCACGCCGAACAGGAACGCCGCTGGGACGACCCCGACGGGGTTGTTCCCCGCGAGGATGGCGACGGTGATACCGTCGAACCCGTAGGAGGGGACGGGCGGCTGGAAGTAGCCGTAGTACATGAGGACGTAGACGGTCCCGCCGATGCCCGCGAGCGCCCCCGAGATGGTCATGCTGGCGACGATGGTCCGAGCGGAGTTCACGCCCCCGTACTCGGCGGCGGCAGCCTGGAGACCGCTCGTTCGGAGGTCGTACCCGAACGACGTGTGTCGGAGCAGGTAGTACGTCGCCGCCACCAGCGCGAGGACGAACAGCAGTGCCACGACCGAAAACGCGGTGTTCTGGGCGTACAGCAGCTGTGGGAACTCGACGCCCGCCGGGAGGTCGTTCGTCTTCGTCGAGAAGCTGTCGGGGTCCTTGAACTGCTCGCGGACCAGGTACAGCGCGACCGACGACGCGACGAAGTTGAGCATGATAGTCGTGATGACCTCGTTGGCGTCGGCGTACGCCTTCAGCGCCCCCGGTATCGCACCGTAGAGCCCACCGAAGACGGCTCCGACGACGATGCCGATGGGCAAGAGCGCGACCGTCGCAAGGCCCGTGAACACCGGAACGAGCGCGAGCATGACGAGCGTACTCGCCAGTCCGCCGATGACCATCTGGCCCTGCGTCCCGATGTTGAAGATGCCGGCCTTGAACGCGACGGCGACCGACAGCCCCGTCAACACGAGGACGGTGGTCTCGGTCAGCGTGTACGCCAGCCGGTCGTTGAACGGCGTCCACCCCTCGGTGAACGGTGCCGCGAAGTTGCCGTGGAGCGGGTCGAACAGCGGGTTGATGGGGTTCCCGAGCGCGCCCAAGAACAGCCGGTCGTACACTCGGAACGGGTCGTAACAGAACCCGTAGCCGAAGTACGTCGTCGCGGCCGTCTCGCAGGTCGCGGTCCGGCCCGCCGCGAGGATGACGAGCGCCCCGATGGCGATGGAGAGGACGAGCGCCGCGAGGCTGATGAGGGCGCGCTCGAACGCGCTCGCTTCGACGAGTCGGGCGAGGCCAGCGCGTGCGCGGTCCCCCCACTCGGTACCCGAACGGTCCGGTTTCGACCCGTCGGAGCCGGCCTCGGAACTCATCGCTCACCTCCGTCCGTCGCGGCCGTACTCGGTTCCGGTTCGCCCTCTTCGGGGAACCGGTCGGGCCGTTCGCCGGCCATCAGCAGGCCGATCTCCTCTTCGGTCACGTCCGTCGGGTCGACGACGGCCATGAACTCCCCGTCGTGCATCACCGCGAGGCGGTCCGAGAGGCCCCGGACCTCGTCGAGTTGTGAGGAGACGAGGAGGACTCCGGCACCCGCGTCGCGCAGGCCGAGCAACTGCTCGTGGATGAACTCCGTCGACCCGATGTCGACTCCGCGCGTGGGGTGCATCGCTACGACGAACCGCGGGTCGCGAGCGAACTCGCGGCCGACGATGAACTTCTGCTGGTTCCCACCGGAGAGCGACCCGGCGCGGGCCTCGGCGTTCGGTGGTCGGACGTCGTACTCCTCGATGATGTCCTCGGCGTGTGTCTGTGCTCGATTCCAGCTCACCCGGCCGCGGTTGGCGTACGGGGGCGTGTGCTGACTGCCGAGCAGCCCGTTCTCGACGAGGTCGAAGTCCATCACTAGCCCCTGCTCGTGGCGGTCCTCGGGGATGTAGGCCATCCCGTCTTCGATGCGGCGACGCCGCGAGTGGTCGGTGACGTCCACGCCGTCGAGCGAGACGCCGCCGGCGGTCGGTTGGCGCAGGCCGGTCAGCGTCTCGACGAGCTGTGACTGGCCGTTGCCGTCGACACCGGCGATGCCGAGCACTTCGCCCTGCCGGACGGCGAACGAGACGTTCGAGACGACCTCGACGTCCCTGTCGTCGCGGACGACGATGTCGTCGGCCGCGAACACCTCGGGGCCGGGGTCGGCGGGCGACTTCTCGACTTCGAGGAGCACCTCGCGACCGACCATCAGTTCGGCCAGTTGTTCTCTGGTCGTCTCCGCCGCGGGGACGCTCCCGACGTTCACTCCGTCTCTGAGGACGGTGATGTCGTCGGCGGCGTGCATCGCCTCGCCGAGTTTGTGCGTGATGAAGATGATGGTCTTCCCCTGGTCGGTGAGCTCTTCGAACACCTCGAAGAGACCCTCGACCTCCTGGGGGGTGAGCACCGCCGTCGGTTCGTCGAGGATGAGCACGTCCGCGCCGCGGTACAGTGCCTTGAGAATCTCGACACGCTGTTGGACGCCGACCGAGACGTCCTCGATTCGGTCGTCGGGGTCGACGTCGAAGCCGTAGCGGTCACAGAGGTCGTCGACACCAGACCGAGCGCGGTCGCGGTCGACCGCGAGACCGAACCACTTGCGCGGCTCGGAACCGAGGGTGACGTTCTCGGCGACCGTCATCGGGTCGACCAGCATGAAGTGCTGGTGGATCATCCCGACCCCGGCGTCGATGGCGTCACGTGGCGTGTCGAAGTGACGCTCGACCTCGTCGACGACGACGCGACCCTCCTCGGCGCTGTAGAGGCCGTACAGGACGTTCATCAGCGTGGTCTTGCCCGCGCCGTTCTCGCCGAGCAGTGCGTGGACCGTGCCGCGCTCGACGGCGAGGTCGACGTCGTCGTTGGCGACGACACCGGGGAAACGTTTCGTGATTCCGTCGAGGTGGACGGCGGTCGTCATCGGTGGAAGAGTGGCAAAGTTCGTGGTTGTTGTGTGCGAATCTCAGACGTTCGAGGGGTCGGTCGGGACCTCGATACCGCCGTCGATGATCTGCTGGCGGGCGTCGGAAACCTGCGTCTTGACCTCCTCGGGGATGTCGCCGCCGATCTGGTCGCCGTAGACGACCTTGACGCCTTCCTGTTCGAGACCGAGCGTCGTGTTGGCCCCACCCTCGAAGTTGCCGTTGACGACGGCCTCGATGGAGTTGTAGACGGCCGTGTCGACGCGCTTTACCATGCTCGCGAGGATGACGTCGGCGGAGTTCGGCTTCGTCACCGACTGGTCGCGGTCGACGCCGATGGCGAACCGGCCCTGCTCCTTCGCGGCGTTGAACACGCCCGTCCCGGTGTTCCCGGCGGCGTGGTAGACGATGTCCGCGCCGTTGTTGTACATCGAGTTGGCGGCGGCCTTCCCGGCCGTCGGGTCGTTGAACGGCGAGGACCCACCGACGTAGTTCGAGAGCACCTGGATGTTCGAGTCGACGGCCTTGACGCCGGCCGTGAACCCGGCTTCGAACTTCCCGATGAGCGAGCCCTCGGCACCACCGACGAACCCGACGGTCGTCTCCTCGGGGTTCGTCTCACCGGCACCGGCGGCGAACTCCTGGGTCGTGAGCAGGCCGGCCATCTGACCGACGAGATACGAGCCCTGGTGCTCGGCGAACAGGTAGTTCGCCACGTTGTCCGCGTCGACCGTCGCGTCGACGATCATGAAGTCCTGGTCGGGGTACTGTCCGGCCGTCTCGGTGAGCGCCTCCGCCTGCAGGAAGCCGATACACGAGACGAGGTCGTAGTCGGGGTCCTGGGACTGCGCGAACGACTGCTGGAACCGCGCGAACTCCGACACCTGGGAGGGTTCGGACTCGTTGAACGAGACACCCAGGTCCTGAGCCGCTCGGTTCAGGCCGGTCTGGGCCTGGTCGTTGAACGACCCGTCGCCGAGACCACCGGTCGCGTACACCATCCCGACGTTGACGTCGGACCCGTCGCCGGACCCGCCGTCCGTCGAGTCGGTTCCCGTCGACTCGCTCTCGTTGCCCGACGTCGTGTCGGTGCCCGTGCCTCCCTGCTGTTGGTCGCTCTGATTCTCACCATCTGTCTCGGTGCTCTCGTCGGGCCCGCCCGTACACCCTGCGAGACTGACAACTCCTGCGACACCGACCCCCTTCAGAAACTTCCGACGGTCCATACTGTGTGACACCTACCTCATGCTCTGTATGGAGGGTTGAATAAGGTCACCGTTTTACACCTATTGCGAAACACAGTATCATGCCTACGCTCACTGACACGAAACCCGACGAGCGACGGGGCGACGCCTGGGGGCGAGGTGACTACTGCGCAGTCGCGTCGGCGACGCTCTCCTCGACCAACCCGACGACCGTCTCGACGAGGTCGTCGACGGTCTCGCTCTCGGCGTAGACGCGGACGTACGGTTCGGTCCCGCTCGGCCGGACGAGCGTCCACGAGCCGTCGTCGAACGCCAGTCTGACGCCGTACTCCGTCTCGACGGTCGCCTCGGGAAAAGTCTCGGGGAGCGTCGCCCCGAGTGTCGTCATCGCCGGTGCCTTCGCGTCGTCGGGACACTCGACGCTCACCTTCCGGTAGGGCCGTTCGTTCACCGGGGCCCGAAGCGCGTCGAGTCCGCGGTCGGCGACCAGTACCGAGAGGACGGCCGCGCTGGCGACGCCGTCTATCCACGGCCCGAAGGCCGTGTGGATGTGTTTCCACGGCTCGCCCGCGAACACCACGTCACCGTCCGATTCGCGGACGCTCGCGATGCCCTCGTGGAGCGCGCCGAGGTGGATGCGTTCGACTCGGCCGCCCGCCTCCTCGACGCGCTCGTCGATTCGGCCGGAGGCGTTCGGCGTCGTCACGACGACGGGGTCGGCGACGTCGCTCGTCCGGACGTAGTGTTCGGCGAGGACCGCGAGGACGGTGTCCTCGTGGACGACCTCGCCGTCGCCGTCGACGATGACGATGCGGTCGGCGTCCCCGTCGTGGGCGATGCCGAGCACGTCGTCCTCGGCGGCCGCGACGAACGCCATCAGGTCGCCGAGCGTCTCCGGAGTGGGTTTCGAGGGTCGGCCGGGGAAGTGGCCGTCGACGTTGCCGTTCAGCGTGACCACGTGGGAACCGAGCGCGCGGAGCACCTGCGGGGTCGCGAGCGCGGCCATCCCGTTCCCGCAGTCGACGACGACCGTCTGTCCCGACAGCGGCTCGCCGTGACCCAGCGCGTAGTCGACGACCGCCTGGCGGTAGTCGACCAGCGGCGACCCGTCGTAGGTCCGGCCCCACTCCGCCCACGTCGCGGGGGCGACACCCTGCTCGACGCGGTCCTCGATTCGTCCCTCGGCCTCGCCGTCGAACTCCTCGCCGTCGACGAACAGCTTCAGACCGTTGTCCGCGGGCGGGTTGTGACTCGCGGTGACCTGCAGTCCGAACCGGCCCCGAGAGGCGAACGCCAGCCCCGGCGTCGGGAGTTGGCCGACGCGGTGGACGGTCACGCCGGCGCTCGACGCGCCCGCTTCGACGGCCGCGACGAGGGCGGTACCCGTCGTCCGACCGTCCCGGGAGACGACCAGTTCCTCGCCACCCTGCTCGCGAATCTCCGCCCCCAGCGCCCGTCCGACCGACAGCGCGAGGCCGGGCGTGACGCGCTCGCGTGCGTCGCCGCGGATACCCGCGGTCCCGAAGAGTTCCATACTCCACGCTTCAGCGGCGGCTACTTAGCTGGTTTCGTCTTCGGGCCGCGGTCCGGACACCGTGGGAGACGACGGCGGGGCCGACAACGGACGACCGACCGGAGAGGGGTCGACGCTCGGGGTCGCTCAGAGTTCGACGCCGCTGGAGACGAGCGAGTGGCGTCGGAGGAGGCCGCCGTTCTCGTCGTACACCAACAGCGTGTCCACGTCGACGTCGAGGAGGGGTCGGTCGTGGTCGACGACGAGTCGGAACTGGCCGTCGCTCTCCTCGCCGTCGCGGGCCGCGCGCACGAGGTCGAACACCACGTCGGCGCTCGTGTCGAGTTCGAACAGGAACGCACCGGTGTACCGGTTCGACACGGCGAGGACGCCCCAGGCCGACTCGTCGACCGGTTCGCGAAGTCGATAGGAGACGTCGATGTCCGCCGCGTCGAGGGGAGCGCCCGACTCGTCGGTCAGTCGCTCGGCTAACAGCCCGTCGGGGCCGTCGAACTCGACGTTCACGACCGGTCGCTCGCGCTCCGCGGTCTCGACGTCGAGTGTGAAGTAGTCGCGCCTCATTCGTGCTAGCCTTCGGTCGCGCGAGCAAAGAACGTGACGCCGATTTTCGCCGAGACGCCCGCCAGTCCTCTCATCGAGGCGTGACAACGCGGTAGTGTGTCTCCGAAACCGAGGTCCGACGCTCCCGGTCGACGGAATGTCCCGACCGACGGACACCACCGACGAACCCCATCTTCCCGACCCGTCACGAGGTCTTTACCCACGCAGAGCGTACCCGTAACATGGTCTTCACAGCGGACCGTCGGCGGGTGGCACTCGCGGGGGCGCTCGTCGCCCTCGTCGCCGTCGCCGTCGGTGGGACGGTCGCGTGGTGGGGGGCGTCGCTCGCGGTGGCGCTCGCGGCGGGCGTCCTCGTCGGCCTGTTCGCGCTGGTCGTGGTGCCCCTGGCGCTCATCGCCCGCGAGGTCGGCTCGACCGCCGACGACCCGCTGGCCCTCGAACGACGCATCGGGGCCGCCGCCGGACGCTCGACGACCGAACTCGACGCGCTCGCGGAGTGGGACGAACGCCGTGGCCGCCTCGAAGAGCCCGCCGACCGGGACTGACGGCGGCGCTCGCGAGGCGAGAGAGCGAAACGTCCGAAAAAGGTGGCGTCGGGCTACTCCTCGTCCGCGTCGTCGACTCCGACTGCTTCGTCGACTCCAACCGCGTCGTCCGCGTCGTCCGCGTCGTCTACGTCCGCATCGTCGTCCGCGCCGTCGCCCGGCGAGAACACGTCGACGCTTGCGACCCAGTCGTCGTCGAGTTTCATCACGCGCACGCCCATCGTGTTCCGACCCTGTTCGGACACCTCGTGGGCGTGGGTCCGCATTATCTGGCCCTTCTCGCTCATGATGACGAGGTCGTCGTCGGGCGCGACGGTCTCCAGCGCCACGACGGGGCCGTTGCGTTCGTTCGTCTTGATGTCGATGAGTCCCTTCCCGTAACGCGACTGGACGCGGTACTCCGACAGCGGCGTGCGCTTGCCGTAGCCGTGCCAGGTCACCGTGAGCAGCGACTTGTCGCCGTCGGTGGTGCTGACGAGACCGACCACCTCGTCGTCACCCTGGAGTTTGATGGCGTTGACCCCGCGTGCGGAGCGACCCATCGAGCGGGCCTCGGTCTCGTCGAAGCGGATGGTCATGCCGTCGCGCGTGCCGATGATGGCGTCGCCCGACCCGTCGGTGACCGCCACGTCGACGAGTTCGTCGCCCTCCTCCAGTTTGACGGCGCGGATGCCCGTCGAGAGGATGTTGTCGAACGCGGTGACGGGCGTGCGCTTGATGTACCCGCCACGGGTCGCCATCGTCAGGAACTCCTCCTCGTCGAGTTCGTCGGCGTTGACGATGGCCGTCACCTGCTCGTCGCGGTCGAGTTTGAGGATGTTGACGGCCGAGCGCCCGCGGGCCGTCCGGCCCATCTCGGGCAACTCGTAGGTCTTCAGCTTGTGGACCTGGCCCTGGTCGGTGAAACAGAGCAGGTAGTCGTGGGTCGAGGCCTGGAACGCCTTCGACACACGGTCGCCGTCTTTCAGGCGAGCGCCGATGATACCCTTCCCGCCCCGGTGCTGGGGGTCGAACGCTGACAGCGGCATCCGCTTGACGTAGTCCTCCTGCGTGAGGACGACGACCATCTCCTCCTCGGGGATGAGGTCCTCGCGGGTGACGTTGCCGTAGTCCTCGACGATGGAGGTCCGGCGCTCGTCGTCGAACTCGTCTTTGACGTCGCGCAACTCGTCTTTGATGACGCCGAGCAGTTCGGACTCGTCGCCGAGGATGGTCTCCAGACGCTCGATCTCGTCGGAGACCTTCTCGTACTCGTCTTCGAGTTCCGCCGCTTCGAGCGACGTGAGGCTCCCGAGTTGCATCCGGACGATGTGGTCGGACTGGCGCTCGGAGAAGTCGTAGGCCTCCTGCAGGGCCGCTCGTGCCGCGTCGCGGTCCTCGCTGTTGCGAATGAGTTCGACCACGTCGTCGACGTTCTCGAGGGCCTGCAGACGGCCTTCGAGGATGTGCGCGCGGTCCTCGGCCTCGTCGAGTTCGTACTGCGACCGCCGGCGGACGACGTTCCGGCGGTGCTGGACGAACTGTTCGAGCATCTCCTTGAGGTTCAGCACACGGGGTTGGCCGTCGACCAGCGCCAACGAGATGATGCTGAACGTCCGTTCGAGGTGGTGTTCGAGCAGTTGGTTTCGCACGACGTCGGCGTTCGCGCCGCGCTTGAGGTCGATGACGACCCGGATGCCCTCGCGGTCGGACTCGTCGCGGATGTCCGAGATACCCTCGATGCGCCCGTCGTTGACGTCGTCGGCGATGCGCTCGATGCGCCGGGCCTTGTTCTCCTGGTACGGCAGTTCCGTGATGATTATCTGCCGCTCGTCCTCGTCAACCTCCAGTTCCGCACGGACACGGAGCTTCCCGCGACCGGTCTGGTAGGCGTCGACGATGCCCTCGCGACCGACGATGTTCGCGCCCGTCGGGAAGTCCGGCCCCTTGACGTGCTCCATCAGGTCCATGACGGTGCAGTCGGGGTCGTCGATGAGTTCGATGGCCGCGTCGACCACCTCGCCGAGGTTGTGCGGCGGGATGTTCGTGCTCATCCCGACGGCGATACCCGAGGCACCGTTCAGGAGGAGGTTCGGGACGGCGGCGGGGAGGACCGTCGGTTCGGTCAGGCGGTCGTCGTAGTTGCCCTCGAAGTCGACGGTGTCCTTCTCGATGTCCGCCAGCATCGACTCGGCGATGGGGGCCATCCGCGCCTCCGTGTACCGCATCGCCGCGGGCGGGTCGCCGTCGACGCTGCCGAAGTTCCCCTGCCCGTCGATGAGCGGGTAGCGCAGCGAGAAGTCTTGGGCCATTCGGGCCAGTGCGTCGTAGATGGCGGAGTCACCGTGGGGGTGGTAGTTCCCCATCGTGTCCCCGACGATGTTCGAGGACTTGCGGTGGCCCGCACGGCTCGTGATGCCCGCCTCGTGCATCGCGTAGAGGATACGTCGCTGGACGGGTTTCAGCCCGTCTTTCGCCGAGGGGAGCGCCCGCCCGACGATGACGCTCATCGCGTAGTCGATGTAGGACTGCTCCATCTCCTCTTCGACGCGCACGGGCGTGACGCGCTCTGCCGGTACGTCCGGGGCTTCGCCGGGGAGGTCCGAACTCATCGGTGCCTCCGTCGTGGTGTGGGGTTCATGGTCGGTGTCGTCGTGGTCGCGGTCGTCGTCTGCGGTACTCGTGTGGCCGGTGTGGCCGTGGCTGGTCGGCGGGGCGACGGGTGGGGGACCATCAGATGTCCACCCACTCGGCGTCCTTCGAGTGCTCCTTGATGAACTGCTTGCGCGGCCCGACGGCGTCGCCCATCAGTACGGAGAACATCCGGTCTGCGGCGGCCGCGTCCTCGATGGCGATCTGCTTGAGGATGCGGTTGTCGGGGTCCATCGTCGTGTCCCAGAGCTGTTCGGGGTTCATCTCGCCAAGCCCCTTGAATCGCTGGACCTGGTCGGGCGACCCGTCACACTGCTCCTCGACGATGCGCTCGCGGTCGGCCTCCGTCATCGCGTCGTACGTCTCCCCGCCCGAGCGGATACGGTACAGCGGCGGTTGTGCAGCGTAGACGTAGCCCGCCTCCAGCAGCGGCTTCATGTGCCGGTAGAGGAACGTCAGGAGCAGGGTGCGGATGTGTGCCCCGTCGACGTCCGCGTCGGTCATCATGATGATCTTCTGGTAGCGCGCGTCCTCGATGTCGAACTCCTCGCCGATGCCCGTCCCGATGGCGGTGATGAGGTTGCGGATCTGCTCGTTCTCCAGGATGCGGTCCAGCCGGTGTTTCTCGACGTTGAGGATTTTCCCACGGAGCGGGAGGATGGCCTGGAAGCCGGGGTCACGACCCTGCTTCGCGGAGCCACCTGCGGAGTCACCCTCCACGACGAACAGTTCTGCCTCGCTCGGGTCGCGGGTCTGACAGTCCGCGAGCTTCCCGGGCAGGGAGGTGGATTCGAGCGCCGACTTCCGGCGCGTCAGCTCCTCGGCTTTCTTCGCGGCCATCCGCGCCTTCGCGGCGTCGACGGCCTTGCGGATGATGACCTCGGCGGTGTTCGGGTGTTCTTCGAGATAGGTCCCGAGCTCTTCGTGGACGGCGCTCTCGACGATACCTCGGACCTCGCTGTTGCCGAGTTTCGTCTTCGTCTGGCCCTCGAACTGCGGGTCGGGGTGCTTGACGGAGATGACGGCGGTGAGGCCCTCGCGGATGTCCTCGCCCTTGAGGTTGCCGTCGATGTCGTCGGCGAGCCCCTGAGATTTCGCGTAGTCGTTGACGATGCGCGTGAGCGCCGTCTTGAACCCGGTGAGGTGGGTCCCGCCCTCGCGGGTGTTGATGTTGTTGGCGAACGCGTGGATGGAGCCCTGGACGCCGTCTGTCGCCTGCATGGCGATTTCGACCTGGACGACCCCGTCGTCGGTCTCCGACTCCGCGTCGAAGTAGACGACGTCGTCGTGGAGCGCGGACTTCGACTCGTTGAGGTAGTCGACGAACTCGCGGATGCCACCTTCGTACTCGAAGGTCGCCTCCTTCTCGTCGGGTTCGGAGTGGAGCGTGATGCTCACACCCGGGTTGAGGAAGGCGAGTTCCCGGAGGCGCGACTCCAGGGTCGTGTAGACGAACTCGGTCGTCTCGAAGATCTCCTCGTCGGGCCAGAAGGTGACCTCCGTGCCCGTCTCCTCGTCGGGTTCCATCTCCCGGACGCGCTGGAACTCCTCGGGTTGGGGTTCGCCGTGGTCGAAGCGGTGGTTCCACACCGCGCCGTCGCGTTTGATCTCGACCTCGAGCCACTTCGAGAGCGCGTTGACGACGCTCACGCCGACCCCGTGGAGTCCTCCCGACACCTGGTAGGACTTGTTGTCGAACTTCCCACCGGCGTGGAGGATCGTCATGATGACCTCCACCGCGGGGCGGTCGTACTCGCTGTGCGTGTCGACCGGGATACCCCGCCCGTCGTCCCTGACGGTGACGGAGTTGTCCTCGTTGATGACGACCTCGATGGTGTCACAGTGTCCCGCGAGCGCCTCGTCGATGGAGTTGTCTACGATCTCGTAGACGAGGTGGTGCAACCCGCGAGAATCAGTCGAACCGATATACATGGCCGGGCGCTTTCGGACAGCTTCGAGGCCCTCGAGGACCTGAATCTGTCCTGCGCCGTACTCTGAATCCTGCGACATGAACTACTTGGATTTCCTTGGGAGTTCCCACACATAAAGCCCCCGCACGCGCGCGCGGAGTGAATGTGAAAGTGGAACGCGCACGGTCGCCGAACCGTGCGCCGGAGACACACGGTTACACTTTCACCACGCTAACGGGGAGGTTTTAACCGCACGGTAGCAAGAGACCCAACAGGATGACCTCATATCAGTCGGAGCTCGGTGGCGGCGGGAACGTCGCCGAGGAGTTGGCGAAGGGCCAGCGAGCCATCTCCATCGCCGAGTTCTTCGAGAAGAACAAGCACATGCTCGGGTTCGACTCGGGCGCTCGTGGGTTGGTGACCGCGGTGAAAGAGGCGGTCGACAACGCACTCGACGCGACCGAGGAGGCCGGGCTCCTCCCCGACATCTACGTCGAAATCGCCGAGGCCGGCGACTACTACCGTCTCGTCATCGAGGACAACGGGCCGGGCATCACCAAAGAGCAGATTCCGAAGGTGTTCGGGAAACTGCTGTACGGCTCTCGTTTCCACGCTCGCGAGCAGTCCCGCGGGCAGCAGGGTATCGGTATCTCCGCCGCGGTTCTCTACTCGCAGCTCACCTCGGGCAAGCCCGCGAAGATCACCTCGAAGACACAGGGCGAGGAACAGGCGCAGTACTTCGAACTCATCATCGACACGGACTCGAACGAACCGGAAATCTCCGTCGAGGACACGACGACGTGGGAACGACCCCACGGCACCCGCATCGAACTGGAGATGGAGGCGAACATGCGCGCCCGCCAGCAGCTCCACGACTACGTCAAACACACTGCGGTCGTCAACCCCCACGCCCGCATCGAGTTCCGCGAGCCCTCCGAGCACCTGAAGTACGAGCGGGCGACCGACCAGATGCCCGCCGAGACGACCGAGATTCGCCCCCACCCCCACGGCGTCGAACTCGGGACGCTCATCAAGATGCTCGGCGCGACCGACTCCTACAGCGTCTCGGGGTTCCTCCAGTCGGAGTTCACCCGCGTCGGTCAGAAGACCGCCGACAGCGTCGTCGACAACTTCCGTGACCGCCACTACGGTCGCGAGATGGCGTGGTCACCGCCCGCCTCGCACGAAGACGCCGACATCGAGGCGGCCATCACCGACGCCGTCAACGGTAAAGGGCAGGAGGCGACCAGCGCGTTCGCCGGCGCGGTCGCGGACGCCGTCGCTACACGCGACCGACTCGCCCACCACGAACTCCGGGCGGTCGTCGAGAAGGCAGCGGACGACGCGGAGGTCGACTCCGGCGTCACCTTCGGCGACACGGTCCGTGAGAACGCCGTCGACGCCGCGTGGCGCGAGATAGTCGTCGGGCGGGAGGCCGACTGCTTCAGGCTCGTCGACGAGGCGACGACCTCGAGGAAGGACGACGCCGCGGTCGAAGCACTCGCACGCCGCGTCGCGACCGGGTTCACCGGCAACGACGACGCGCGCGACCGCATCACCCACGAGACGCTGTCGAACTACGTCGAACGGGCCGCCGAGCGGACGAAAGAGCGCGACGACGTGAGCTTCGGCGAGACCGCCCGCGAGAACGTCGTCGAGTCGTTCTGGGCGGTCGCTCGGACCGTCCCCGACGACGCACCGAGCGTGAAGGAGACGGAGGGCGACCGCGACACCGCGAGCGAACTGCTCGAAGCGATGCGCGAGACGGACATCCTCGCGCCACCGACGGACTGTCTCGCCCCCATCACCGACGAACTCGTCGAGGCGGGGCTGAGAAAGGAGTACGACGCCGACTTCTTCGCCGCGGCGACCCGCGACGCCGAGGTCCACGGCGGCGACCCGTTCATCGTCGAGGCGGGCATCGCCTACGGCGGCGACCTCCCCGCCGAGGGCCAGGTCGACGTCCTCCGGTTCGCCAACCGCGTCCCGCTGGTCTACCAGCGCGGGGCGTGTGCTTCGACGGACGTCGTCAAACGCATCAACTGGCGAAACTACGGACTGGACCAACCCGGCGGGAGCGGGATGCCCAACGGCCCCGCCGTCCTGATGATCCACGTCGCGTCGACGAACGTGCCGTTCACGAGCGAGTCGAAGGACGCCATCGCGAACGTCCCGAACATCGAAGACGAGATCGAACTCGCGCTGCGGGAGGCGGCCCGCGAGATGAAACGCTACCTCAACAAGCGCCGCTCGATGGAGAAGCGCCAGCGCAAGCAGAACGTCATCGCCGACATCCTGCCCCGCATGGCCGACAAACTCTCCGAGGTCACCGAGCGCGACCAACTGAACGTCGGCGACTCGCTGGCCCGT
Source organism: Halomarina rubra (assembly GCF_023699475.1). GTDB lineage: Archaea > Halobacteriota > Halobacteria > Halobacteriales > Haloarculaceae > Halomarina > Halomarina rubra. The sequence goes on from NZ_JALXFV010000008.1 coordinate 717,570, forward strand.
ATCATGAACAACGTCCTCGTCGAGCGTGAGGTGGAAGACGGCCACGTGAAACTCGTCGTCCGAAACTTCTCGGATACGAACGCCGACCCCGACATCACCGACATCGTCGGGGTCGACCCCGGCCAGCCCGAGGACGCACAGGTCATCGAGATGGACGGCGAGTGGTTCGTCAAGTGGTCGCCGACGGTGGCGGCCGGCGAGACCGCCGTCCTGGAGTACGACGTGAGCGACGACGCGACGTTCGACGTCTCCGTCGAGGGTATCGAGGACGCGAAACTGACGGTGAACGCCTGATATGAGTTCAGACAGCGACATTCCACGACAGGACGAACTCGCCCGCGAGCGACTCATCGACCTCGCGGCGGAGTTCTACGACCAGTTCGCCGCGGGGGAGGTGCCGTCGATGCAGATTCCCACGCGGACGAAGAGCAACATCGAGTACGACGAGGAACAGGGCGTCTGGGTGTACGGCGACCGGCACTCGACGCGCTCTGCGAACACCGTCGGTGGCGCACAGAAGCTCCTGAAGGCCATCTACGTCATCGACTTCCTCCAGAACCAGCTCCAGGAGAACCGCTCGTCGACCCTGCGTGAGCTGTACTACCTCAGCGAGTCGTGGGACTTAGACGCCGCACAGTTCAACAGCCAGGACGAGTCGAACGGTCTCATCGAGGACCTGGAGATTGTCTCGCACGTCAAGCGCGAGGACTTCCACATGCGCCCGGAGGAGTCCGGCGCGAAGGTGATGGGACCGCTGCTCATCCGCGAACAGACCAACCGCGGCGAGCGCCAGATCCACTGTCAGGACGACGTGGGCCAGGGTGGCTACCAGATTCCGAACAACGTCGACACCATCGAGTTCCTCGACCACGACGCCGACTTCGTGATGGCCGTCGAGACCGGTGGGATGCGCGACCGACTCGTCGAGAACGGGTTCGACGAGGAGTACAACACCATCGTCGTCCACCTCGGAGGGCAGCCGGCACGGGCGACTCGCCGCCTCACGAAACGACTCCACGACGAACTCGACCTCCCGGTGACGGTGTTCACCGACGGTGACCCGTGGTCGTACCGCATCTTCGGCTCCATCTCCTACGGGTCCATCAAGTCCGCTCACCTCTCGGAGTACCTCGCGACGCCCGAGGCGCGGTTCATCGGCATCCAGCCCTCGGACATCGTCGAGTACGACCTGCCGACGGACCCGCTCAGCGATTCGGACGTCAACGCGCTCCAGTCGGAACTCGAAGACCCCCGATTCCAGACCGACTACTGGCGCGAGCAGATCGAACTGCAACTCGATATCGACAAGAAGGCCGAACAGCAGGCACTCGCCTCTCGTGGCCTCGACTTCGTGACGGACACCTACCTCCCCGAGCGACTCGAGGACATGGGTATCCTCTGAAGGCGGTCGAGCGCGACCCGTTACTCAGAACTCCGTCTCGACGGGTCGGTCGGCCGTCGGCGACGCCCCAGATGTGAACTCCGAGAGCCCACCGCTCGCACACGAGCGACAGTAGTTGTTCTCGCCGGAGGCGGTCTCGAACAGCGGGACGCCGGCGACGACGACCTCTTCGCGGTACGAGCGTTCGACACCCTCTTCGATGGCCCCCGAGCAGACGACGCACGGTGCGTCTGGGTCGACGCGAGTCGTCTCCTCGGTCGACTGAGTCCGCCCGAACGTCGTCGGTGGGTGACGGTTCTGCAGGCGGCGGCGCGTGGCGGGCATCGCCCAGAGCGCGGCCGCGAAGAAGAACACGCCAAGGGTCATCACGACGACGTCGAACGAGGCGAACATCGCCATCGCCGAGAGCAACAGGAGCGCCCCGCCGACGTAGCCGACGAGGGTGCTGCCGGTCGACCCGGTCGACCCCGTCCGACTCCCGCGGTGGCCGCTCGGCACGTCCCGGTCGAGCGAGGCCGACAGCGTGTCGTCGCCGTCGGCCCGGAGGATGCGCCGCTCGCCCTCGTTGTTGTACTTGTGCCAGCCGTACAGCAGGTTCCCGACGCCGCCGGTGAACACGAGGAGGACGGCGTGGACCTTGACGCTCCCGTACTCGCGTTTCCGGAGGACGACCCGGTCGCCGCTGTCGCGTTCGACGTCCCAGCCGTCGAGGAGGTGGTCGTCGACCCGTCGGCGGAACTGCTCGCGGTTCGAGGCGGGGCCGTCGCCCGCCCGGTCGGTCGTCGTCGTGCCTCGGTGCCGGGCCGCCGCCGGCCGCTCCTCCGGGGTCGTCTCGACGCACTGCGTGCCACACTGCGGGCAGTAGTTGGTCGTCGCGTCGAGGGCCGCCCCGCAGTGGGCACAGAAGTTCGGTCTCGCGGAGGGCATTCGTGTCGACAGAGCGTGTCGTCTCTGTAAAACGTTCCGGTGACTGAGACGCCGACAGTGTCCACCGTCGGAGACCGTCACCGGCAACCCGGTCGTGATGTCGGTCGGCTTTTGCCGCCCTCGGCCGTCCGTCCGGTATGTCTCAGTTCTCGTCGTTCGACACGCTCCGTTCGGCGCTCAACGACCACGAGTTCGACCGGCCGCCCGCGCTCGTCGCGAACGCCCACATCACGGGACTGGGCGTCGCTCGGGCGCTGGCCGCCCACGACGTCCCCGTCGTCACCCTCGACCGGAGCGGGGAGGGGGTCGCCCCCGCCTCGAACGCCGTCGTCGCCGCGGGCGAGGTGACTTACCCCCTCGACGACCGCGCGGCGTTCCGCGAGGACGTGGAGGAACTGGTCGAGGCCATCGGCCGCGAGGTGGTCGCGTTCGGGTGCATGGACGAGTGGGTGAACGCCTTCGCCGAGACGCGACCCGAGGGCGTTCGCCGCTCGTTCGACGCCGACGCCGCCCCCGCCGTCCTCGACAAGGAGGAACTGTACGCCCGGGCCGACCGCCTCGGCGTCCCGTACCCCGAGACGTACTCGCTGGCGGCGGTCGACCCCACCGAGGCGGCCGAAGCGCTCGAGTTCCCGTTCGTCGTCAAACCCGCCCGCAAACGCGAGGGCGAAGAGGTTCTCGGGACGAACGTCGTCGAGGTCGCGGACCGCGAGGCGTTCGACGCCGTCGTCGACCGCGCCCGGTCGGCCGACATCCGCGTCCTCGCTCAGGAGAAGGTCGACGTCGCGGTCGGCGAGGACCGCTCGCTGGCCTCGTACGTACCGCCGAACGATTCGGAAGCCGACCCGCTGGCAGTCGTCGGGAACGCCCGGGTCCGCCATCCGCGACAGTTCGGGACGTCGTGTGTCGTCGACGTGGTCGAGGACGCGACGATTCGCGAGCACGCCCTCTCGGTCATCTCGGACGCGGAGTACCACGGCATCAGCGAGGCGGAGTTCGTCTACGACTCGGCCCGCGGCGAACACGTCCTGCTCGACATCAACACCCGCCCGTGGAAGTGGATCGGTCTGCCCGTCGCCGCCGGGCGGAACCTCCCGCTCGCGGCCTACGAGTCGGCGGTCGGCGGCGACGTCGAGCGCGCCCGCGGACCGAAACTCGCCTCACGATGGGTGTACCTCCGGGACTTCCTCGCGGGCCTCGCCGGGGGCGAGACTCCGAACGTCCTCACCGGCGAGCAGTGGCGAGCGGTCGCGGCCGGGCGACCCGTCGACGCCGACGTGACGACGGCCGTCTTCGACACGGCCGACCCGGGGCCCGTCCAGCGCCTCGTCGAGACGGAGTTCGGCGGTCGGGACTACTACTGCTCCTGTTGAGCGTGGCGGCGTGTCCGAGACGACGGCCGATTCGGCCGCTTTCCCCCGGAGTTTAGCGGCCCGCGGCCGGACCGAACCCAATGACCGACACGCGGCCCGACGGCGGCGGCGGGACAGACGAGGACGGTGACGGTCCGGACGACGACGGTCGGATGCGACTCAACCTGTTCACGATGAACGCCGTCGAGCACGTCTCGATGGGTAGCTGGCGGTACCCCGGCGACCAGTCGGCACGGTACACCGACCGGACCTACTGGGAGGAGGTCGCTCGCACCGCCGAGCGCGGGGGGTTCGACGCCGTCTTCTTCGCCGACGTGCGGGGCATCTACGACGTGTTCGGCGACTCCCGGGAGACGGCCATCCGGAAGGCCGTCCAGACGCCCTCGAACGACCCCTCCTACCTGATTCCCGCGATGGCCTCGGTGACCGACCACCTCGGGTTCGCCGTGACGCGCTCGACGTCCTACTCCCACCCCTACCAGCTCGCCCGCGAGTTCTCGACGCTCGACCACCTCACCGACGGGCGGGTCGCGTTCAACGTCGTCACCTCCTACCTCGAATCGGCCGCCCGGAACCTCGGCGTCGACGAACGCCTCGACCACGACGACCGCTACGACCGCGCCCAGGAGTTCATGGAGCTGTGTTACGCACTCTGGGAGGACTCCTGGGACGACGACGCCGTCGTCCGGGACCGCGAGGCGGGCGTGTTCACCCGGCCGGAGGGCGTCCACGACGTCGACCACGACGGCGACTTCTTCACCGTGCAGGGACCGCACGGCTGCGAGCCCTCGCCCCAGCGGACGCCCGTCGTCTACCAGGCCGGGTCCTCCGAGCGCGGCCGGGAGTTCGCTGCCCGCAACGCCGAGGCCGTCTTCGTCAGCCTCCCGACCGAACGCGGCGTCCGGGACTACGTCGGGGACATGCGCGAACGGGCCGCAGACCACGGCCGGGACCCCGATTCACTGGCCTTCTTCCCCGGTATCGTCCCCGTCGTCGGCGAGACGGCGGCGCTCGCGGAGGCGAAGTACGAGAGCTACCGAGACGCCATCGACGTGGAGGGTGTCCTCGCGCTGCTCTCGGGGTTCATGGACATGGACCTCTCGGCGTTGGACCCCGACGAGCGCGTCGAACACATCGAGACCGAGGCCATCCAGGGGGCGGTCGACGCGTTCACCACCAGCGACCCCGACCGGGAGTGGACCGTCCGGGAGGTAGCGCAGTTCGCCGGTCTCGGGACCACCTCGCCGGTCCTCGTCGGCACGCCCGAACACGTCGCCGACGAACTCGAACGATGGTTCCACGACGTCGGCGTCGACGGCTTCAACGTCAAGGAGGTCGTCCGGCCGGACAGTCTGACCGACTTCGTCGACCTCGTCGTGCCCGAGTTTCGCGAACGCGGACTGCTTCGCGAGTCCTACGAGGGCGGGACCCTCCGGGAGAACACCCTGGGGTACGGCCCGCGACTCCCGGCCGACCACCCGGGACGACGCCGGGAGTGAACGGGGAGTGAAAGAGTAGTGAACGGGAACCGACCAGTGCCTCGCCGGACGCGAGTTTATCCCCGCTGCGGGCCTCCCTCGACCCGTGTTGTTCCAGAGCTTCTTCGACCCAGGCCACGGACTGCTCTCCTCGTTCGACGAGCGGGCGGTCGCAGTGGTCGCGTTCCTCGTTCTCTCGGCGGTCGGCCTGCTCGCGGAGGCGCTCTGGGACGCGAAGGGGATGCTCGTCGCCGGCGCGCTGGTCGTGTTCGTCGTCGCAATCGTCGTCTGGGCACCGCCGCTGTTCGCCGAGGAGTGGCACTACGCCGTCCTCGCCGCCGTCCCCGTCGTCCTCGGGAACCACTTCTACCGAGGGCGTAACCCACGGGGACGCGGCGGCCCGTAGTGTTCGGCCGACGCTCCACGACCGGCCGTTCGGCGGTCAGGATTCGTCGAGGACGACCGGGACCCCGCGGCTCGCGACGTCGGCCGCGAACGCGCCCGAATCCGTCTCCAATGCGTGGAACGTGTTGTAGTGGATGGGGAGTACGAGGTCCGGTTCGACGCCGGCGGCGAGTACCGCGGCCTCGTGGCGGTCCATCGTGAACGACCCACCGATGGGCGGACAGAACAGCGAGCAGTCGACTGCCCGGTGGCTGTCGAGCGCGTCCGAGTCCCCTGGCCAGAACACTCCGGTCCCGTCGACGTCGAGGTGGAAGCCACAGCCGAACCCCTCGGGGTGGTAGGGAGTGCCGTCGTCGCGGGTGTGGGGGCCGTCGGGGTCGTTGTACGCGGCCGTCGCCGTCACCTCGACGCCGGCGACGGTCAGCGAGTCGCCGTAGGCCACCCGCTCGACCTCGTAGGGGAGGTCGTCGAGCGGGTCGACGTCGCGGTCGATTGCGTCGGCGTCGACGGCCTCGAAGGCCACGACCGTGGCGTCGTCCCCGGCGACCCGTCGGACGGCGTCGGAGTCGTAGTGGTGGTCGTGAGTGATACAGACCACGTCCCCGTCTTTCGCGTCGTAGTCCACCGGCGTGGGGTGGCCGACGCCGGGGGTGTCCGGCTCCCAGTCGCCGGTGAGGACGCCGTAGCGACCGGGGTCGAGGTAGACGGTCGCGGTCGGCGATTCGAGGCGGAGCGTCGCGTAGCCGAACCAGTCGACGGCGAGGCCCTCGTGTCGTATCGTCATCGCCGGCGGTACGGCGACGAGCGAGAAAAGCGACCCAGATGCGGAAGGTGGTGCCGCGACCCGCCCGCCCCGAGGCGGTCGGAGGCGGACGTCGCTCGCCACCCGCCGCTCAGGACTGGAGGTCCGCCGCGATGTCGGCCTCGGTGATGATTCCGCGCATCTTCCCGCCCTCGACGACGATGACGGCGTCGTGGTGGTCGAGGTGGTTGTCCACCTCGTCGAGCGTCGCGTCGCGAGCGACCGTCGTCAGCGCCTCGCGCATCACTTCGGCGACGGGGAGGTCGCCGAGGCCTTCGCTCTCGTCGACCCGCCGGATGTCGCTCGTCGAGATGAGACCGACCGGGTAGCCGTCGCGGGCGACGGGCAACTGCGAGTACCCCTCGGCGCTCATCGTCTCGATGGCCTCCCGGACGCTGTCGTCGGGGGCGACGGCGACGACCGGTTCGTGCATCACGTCCTCGGCGCGACGAATCGCCCCCTCGGCGGCGTCCATCGCCTCGACGATGCGACGCAGCGTCGAGAGTCGCGGGTCGACGTCGTCGCCCTCGATGCGGGCGATGAGCGGTTGAGAGACCCCCGCCCGCTCGGCGAGTTCGCTCTGGGTCAACTCCAACGAGTGACGCCGTTCGCGGAGGTCCGCTGGCGTCGGCAGCTTCATACGCCACCGATAACCGAGGGTTATTCAAAAGTGTTCCGTCGGCGGGTGCCCGACGCTCGGTAGTCGCTGGGCCACAGCGGTCGCGTTCTCGGAGCGACCCGGTGGAACGCGAGGTGTTTTGTGTAGTGACCGACTGGTAGGAACTGACATGGGTGAGGGACAGTCGGAGGGTGGTGCGCGGCTCACACTCGACATCTGGCACCCGAACTGCTGGACGTTGGAGGTGACCGACGAGGTACCGGCCGGTCTGCTCGGTCACGGCGTCCACCACGTCGACGGCCGTGCGCAGGGCCGGTTCACGGCGTTCGCCGACACGACGGCGGACCTCGCCGCGCTCATCGACGCCATCGGGGCGTCCTCGCTCACCGAGTCCGTCTGGAGTGTCGCCCAGCCCCGAACCGTCGAGGACGGTGCGCTCGCGCCGGGGAGCGCGACTCAGGGTCTCATCGTCACCTACGACATCCACAACAGCATCAACGATGCGCTCGTCTCGCGAGGGTTCATCCCCGACGAACCGGTCCGGATGGTCGGGGGGCGGGAGTTCTGGACGGTCGTGGTTCGGAAGGACCGCGAGGCGGTGCAGGCGGCTCTGGAGGAGGTTCGCGCCGAACACGACGCGGACATCCGCGTCAGCCACATCGGCACCGCGAGCGAAGGCGTCGGCGCGGGGATGTTCTCGACCGACGACCTCTCGGAGCGCCAGCGCGAGGTGTTCGAACTCGCCCGACAGCGCGGCTACTACACCTGGCCCCGCGACGTCTCGGCGGCCGACCTCGCCGACGAACTGGGGCTGTCGAAGGCGACGCTGCTCGAACACCTCCGGAAGGCCGAGGCGAAACTCCTCGGCGAACGCTCGAAGTGAGCGGGCCGTCGGCGGGTCGTGACCTCGTCCCGACGACCCAATCATGCTAGGTGCGGGAGTTAACACACGACGGTGAGAGACGGTAGCACATGTCTTCAGAGGGTGCGAGCGCCGACAACAGTCTCGCCCGGAACATGGGGCCGCTCGGGGCGGTCGCCACGGTGGTTGCCGGGACGCTCGGTGCGGGACTGTTCGTCACGCTCGGCACGGCCAGCAGCACGACCGGTCCGAGCGTCATCCTGGTGGTGGCACTGTCGGGCCTGCTCGCGATGGCTATCGCGACGAACTACAGTTGGATGGCGACCATCTTCCCCGGAGCGGCGGGGTCGTACACGTACATCTCCCGGACGTTCGACTCCCGGTTACCGGGGTTCGTCGTCACGTGGTCGAAGTGGTTGGGGTACATGGCCGCCGACGCCGTCCTCGCCATCGGGTTCGGGAGCTACCTCAAGGTGTTCTACCCGAACGTGGTGCTCCCGTTCGGCGTCGACTTCACGGTCGGTGCTGGCTTCGCGCTGCTCACCGTCCTCTTCCTCGTCAACCTCGTCGGTACGAAGGGCTACAGCGTCTCCCAGAACCTCATCTTCGGGTTCCTCATCGTCTCCATCCTGGTCCTGGTCGTCCCGGGACTGTTCTCCATCGACACCGTGAACTACCAGCCGTTCTTCACGGGCGGTCTGGACGGGTTCGTCGCCGCCGCGGTGCCGCTGTTCTACGCGTACATCGGCATCGCCGTCGCCGCTCAGATGGGCGCGGAGGTGAAGAACCCCGGTCGGAACCTCCCGCTGGCGATGGTCGGCGGGACGGCCATCCTCATCGTCCTCTACATGCTGACGGCAGCGGTCATCTACGGCGTCGTCGGCGACTACACCGTGCTGGCGAACTCCGACCGCCCGCTGGCGACCGCCGCCGAAGTGTTCCTGGGCGATATCGGGACCGGCATCGTCGCGTTCGGCGGGTTGCTCGCCACTGCCTCCAGTGTCCACGCGGTGATGGCCGCCGGTATCAAGATGCCGTACTCGTGGTCCTGGGACGAGGTGTTCCCCAAGCAGTTCTCCGCCGTGAGCGAACGGTTCCGGACGCCCCACTGGTCGCTGCTGACGCTGTACCTCGTCGCCGCTGGCCTGACGTTCTGGTCGGGCGGTCTCGACCGGGCGCTCGCCATCGCGACGTTCAGCTACCTCATCGCGTACCTCACCGTCTCGCTGACGGCGGGGTACGTCTACGTGAAACGCCCAGACATCGGCTCGCGGGCCGCGTTCCAGCCGGGCACGTGGTTCTACCTCTCGATCGGCGTCGCGACGGTCGGTGCGGCCGCGCTCCTCACGCAGGCCGCGAACTGGCTCGGCGTGTTCGCCGTCGACTACGGCGCGGTGTTCGACGCGCTCTCGCGTGGGGCGCTCCTGGAGGCCGCCGGGGTCGTCAACGAGACCATCCCGACGCTCAGCATCTACGTCCCGTGGCTGCTCGTCGGCCTGGGTATCTTCGGGGTGTACTGGTACCTCGGCAACCAGCGGGGCACCGACGTCGGAGCCATCCTCGACACGCTGCCGGGCGTCCCGAGCGACGAGTGGAACCCGGACATCCGGGAGAACGACCCCGAAGCGAGCGACGACCGCACGCCGAGTCCGGGGGCGGGTGATTAGATGATTCACCCACGGTCCGTCGCCGACACCGTCGACGCCGAGGCGACCGTCGACCTGCTCCAGGACCTCGTGCGGATTCGGAGCCCGTACTTCGAGGAGGCCGAGATAACCGAGTTCGTCTACGACTGGCTCGACGACCGCGACCTCGACCCCGACTACCACCACGTCTCGGAACCCGACATCACGGGGTTCGAGGGCGACAACGTCGTCGCTCGTCTGGTGGGCGACGACCCCGACGCACCCACGCTGCTCCTGAACGCCCACGTGGACACCGTGAAGATAGTCGAGGCGTGGGACGAAGACCCCTGTTCGGGGCGTATCGAGGACGGGAAGCTGTACGGACAGGGTGCCTGCGACATGAAGGGCGGCCTCGCCGCCATCATGGTCGCGTTCGAGGCGCTCGCGGACGTCGACCTCGCGGGCGACGTGCTGTTCACCGCCGTCGTCGACGAGGAAGGACCGTACGGTCTGGGCGCGGACGCGCTCGTACGGGACGGGTACACCGACGACTGCGACGCCGCCGTCGTCACCGAACCCGGCCCTATCCTCTGTCAGTCGGACGTCGAGAACCCCGCGCTCGTCCTCGGCGCACGGGGGCGATTCCTCTACGACGTCGAGGTGACCGGCCGCGCCGCTCACGGCTCGCAACCCGAGAAGGGCGTCAACGCGGTCGTCGACGCGGGCCGCGTCGCGGAGGCGCTCGACGAACTCGAGGTGGACTCCCACCCGCAGTTGGGCGACGGGTCGGTCTGTCCGCTGTTCGTCGAGGGCGGGGGACAGACGCTCTCGGTTCCGGAGTCGGCCCGCCTCATGGCCGACCGGCACGTCGTCCCCGGCGAGACCAAGGCGGTGGTGCGCGAACAGGCCGAGGCCGCCATCGAGTCGCTCGACCTCGACAGCGAGGTCGACGTGGACTTTCGCGAGGCACCGGCCGACGACGTCTACTACGGCCCGTACGTCACCGACCCCGACCACCCGCTGGTGGGGGCGCTCGACGGGGCGACCCGCGAGGTGGCGGGCGTCGCCCCGGAGGTGGGCTACTTCTCCAGCGTCGGCGACTTCAACTACTTCGGCGACCGTGCAGACCTCCCGACGGTCATCGTCGGGCCGGACGGCGAGAACATCCACAGCGCCGGCGAGTTCGTCTACACGGACGACGTCGTCGAGGTGGCACGCATCGTCACCGCGGGTGCGGCGTCGTACCTCGGCTGAGCGGTTCGGCGGCCGGTCGCGGCGACCGCCCCCTCCGCTCAGTCCTCGTCTTCGTCCTCGATGTCGAACGTCTGGATGACCTTGAGGGGAACCTTCCGGAGTGCGCCACCGATCTCGCTCTTGGCGATGCGCTGGGCGTGCTGTTCGCCCTCGGCGTTGAACACCTTCATCTCCAGGAGGAGGCCGACGAGCGCGGTGTCGGCGGCGATGAACGCCGAGTCGAACGCCTCGCCACAGGCGGGACACGGCGTCCCGCCCACCTCGACCTCGACGTAGTCCATGTCCTTCTGGTTGAGGCGCTTGCCCGCCTCGCTCACCGCGACGCCGATGGCGTCGTCGATACCGTCCACGTCCCGCACCAGCCACGCCGCCTCCATGGCGACCAGGTAGTTGCTCATACCGTCGAGTCGGGGGCTACCCATTCGGCCCTTGTGGTTTGGCGCGCACGGTACCGCGAAGCGTCGCATAAGTTATGGCGAACGCGCGGCACACCGGAGTGCGGCTTACCCGGATTCGCCGATTCGAGACAGGTGCAGTTGATGCCGAGACAGGCCCGGTTGAATCGCTACACTGCGGCACTGTCCTCTCTCTTCCGACCGAATGCGTAGCCACAAGGCGTATATAAGGGTCCGTGTTCAGAAGGCGGTGAGGAACCCGATGTTCAATCACGTTCGGTCCCTACTGCTGTTCGCCCTGTACCAGTGCTGTCTGTTCGCCGGCATCCTGCTGATGCCGGTGGCGGTGCTGGCGAGTCGTGTCGGAGTCCGCTTCCCGTACCACCGCGTCGTCGCCCGGGTCGGCGGGGCGTACGACCGCGCGAAGAACCACTGAGCGGACCCGTCCCAAGTTCTCCGTATTTTCGCCCCACGAGCGGGCGCTCGGTTCGGGTGACGGCGTCCCGTTGGGCAACCTATTTCCGGGCCGCCCGGGTAGACGACGGTAATGTACCGCGAATCTAGCGTGGAAGACCGGCGCGACTGGGAACCACCGATCTACCGCCCCGAAGTCGGCAGCCTCCCCGAGATGGAGGAGAAAGACGCCGAGAAGGTGAACCAGACCGGGACGACGACTGTCGGCATCACGACTACCGACGGCGTCGTCATCGCGACGGACATGCGCGCCTCGCTGGGCGGCCGGTTCGTCTCGAACAAGAACGTCCAGAAGGTCGAGCAGATCCACCCGACCGCGGCCCTGACGCTCGTCGGCTCCGTCGGCGGCGCGCAGTCGTTCATCCGCAACCTCCGTGCGGAGGTCGACCTCTACGAGGCCCGTCGCGGCGAGCAGATGAGTATGCAGGCGCTCTCGACGCTCGCGGGTAACTTCGCCCGCGGCGGCCCGTTCTTCGCCATCAACCCCATCCTCGGCGGCGTCGACGACGAGGGCCACCACGTCTACTCCATCGACCCGGCCGGCGGCGTCATGGCCGACGACTACACCGTCACCGGGTCCGGTCTCACCGTCGCCTACGGGACGCTCGAACGCGAGTACGAGGACGGCCTCTCGAACGAGGAGGCCAAGTCCGTCGCCGCCAGCGCCGTCAAGGCCGCCGTCGAGCGCGACACCGGGTCGGGCAACGGCGTCTTCCTCGCGGAGGTCACCGAGGAGGGTGTCGACATCAACGGTCACAAGGACTTCTCCGAGGTCCTCTGAGCGCCCCCAGAAACCGACCACTCTCGGCCGTTCTCCGTTCTCTCCCGACCGCACAGCGCTCGCTCGACCAGTCGCGACGCTACCGAGAGCGTAGGGAGCGTGGGTTCGAGAGTGGTCGTCCCCTCGGCCGACGGATTACTCGTCGACGGCGGAGGCGGCGTGAGAGGCCCCCTCGGCGCTGAGCGCGACGAGGTCCCGTTCCTGGTCGTACTCGACGAGGTCCGCCGCCTCCAGTCGCGGGACGTGGTCGTGGTACAGCGAGAGGTAGACGTCGAGGACGTCGTCGGGAGGAATCTCGACGATGGAGGTCTGGAACTCCTCGATGGCCACCTCGTCGGCGACGTCCGGGAGCGTTATCTCGTGGTGTTCGTCGACCAGCGCCAACACCTCGCGACGGCGGTAGTCCGCGAGCAGGTCGAACCCCTCGTCCGCGCCGTGGGTCGCTCGCTCGACGTTCGCGTTCGCGTCGACGAACTCGTAGAGGTGGTCGAACCCCGCCGGCGGGTCGTAGGTGACGACGCCGTCCCGGGAGTCGACGATACCCGCGGCGACGAGTTTCGGCAGGTGGACGTGGTACAGGAGGTTCGCCAGCCGTTCGCGCTCGGGGAACTCGCCGGCGAACGCATCGACGAGGTCGTCGAACGTCGTCTCGCCGACGCTGGCGAGGTGGTCGAGGAGGCGACGGCGGCGGCCGTCGGCGAGAACGGCGTAGAACTGGTCGAGGGTCGCACTGTTTGGCGCAGCACCGTTAGGCACGGTGGCGAGTGCGAGCACGTCGATGGTGGTGATGTCGGACGTCATTGGTGTGTTCCTGCTGGTGCGTCCCCGTCCGGTGGTCGAAACCACCCGAGTACGCGGGTGCCCGAAGCCCATCGCGGCCGGCTCACGGCCGGTCGGTAAGTGTTTTCGACCGAGTCGGTTTGTAGATGGTCCCTGCGAGTGCTGACATATGATTCTTTCGTGAGCGTTACGACAGCGTCAAGCCACGAATCGAGACGGTGCCGTCGCCGTCTTCGACGGTCCCGATACGACGGGCCGATTCGACCTGCTCGACGAACCGGTCGGCCTCCGCCGGGGCGAGCGAGACGACGAACCCGGTGCCCATGTTGAACGTGCGGTACATCTCCTCGTCGGCGACGTTCCCGGCCGTCTGGACGAACTCGAACACCGGTTGTGGGTCGAACGCGTCGGTCACCTCGTAGTGGTGGTCGCCCATGCGAGTGAGATTCGTCCAGCCCCCACCGGTGACGTGGGCGGCAGCGTGGGCGTCACAGTCGTGCAGCGCGTCGAGCAGGTCGGTGTAGATGCGCGTCGGTTCGAGCAGCACCTCGCCGACGGTCTTCGACTCGTCGAGGGGGAACGGGTCGGTGTAGTCGTGGTCGGCGGTCGCCGCCTCGCGAGCGAGCGTCAACCCGTTCGAGTGGATACCCGAGGAGGGGACGCCGACGAGCGCGTCGCCCGATTCGGCCGCTCCCGGCAGCAGGTCACCCTTCTCGGCGATGCCCGCACACGCCCCCGCGAGGTCCAGACCCGTGACGACGTCGGGGAGGACGGCGGTCTCGCCGCCGACGAGTTCGATGCCCGCTTCGGCGGCCCCGGCCGCGAGACCCCTCCCGACCTGTTCGGCGGTGTCGTCGTCGGGGACGTCGACGGCGAGGTAGTCGACGAACGCGACGGGCGTGACCCCCGCGGCGACGAGGTCGTTGACGTTCATCGCGATGCAGTCGACGCCGATGGTCGAGTAGTCGCCGAGCGCCTCGGCGACGAGCAGTTTCGTCCCGACGCCGTCGGTGGCGAGCGCGAGGTACCGGTCCCCGAGGTCGACGAGACCGGCGTAGTCGCCCGCCGTCTCGCCGATGGCACCGACGAGCGCGGCGGTCGCCGCCTCGCTGTCGGCGATGTCGACGCCGCTCTCCGAGTAGGTCATCCGCTCGTCGTCGGCCGGCGACTCGGACGTGTCGGCGTCTTCGGTCATAGTCGAGTGCGCGAAGCAGACCCCCAAAAACGAATCGGTACGACCATCGAACCGGGAGTTTCCTCGTCCGACTCTCAGCCGAACAGGACGACGAAGACGGCCGCCGCCAGCCCACCGCACAGCAGGAACGAGCCGGCGAAGACCGGTTTCGACCACGTCAGCACCTTCCGACCGTCGAGGGGGCCGAACGGGATCATGTTGAACCCCGCGAGCAGCGCGTTGATGCCGACACCGAGGACGCCGACGGTCCCGAGCAAGCCGTCGAACAGGAACACGAACGGGAGGAACACCGCGACGAGCGCGACGTTCGTCAGCGGCCCCGCGAGCGCGATGAGACCGTTCTGACGCTTCGTGATGGGCCGACCGCCGTGGTACACCGCACCCGGCGCGGCGAACAGGAACCCCGCGAGACCCGCGGCGATGGCGAGCGCGAGCATGCTGTAGTCAGCCCGGAACTCCGCGAGTTGGCCGAAGCGGATGGCGACGACCTTGTGGGCGAGTTCGTGGAGCAGGAAGCCGACGCCGACCGTCGCCAGCGACAGTCCGAACGAACGGGCCGCCTCCGCGACCGGGAAGTCCCCGGCGAGCAACCCGGTCGCGAGGTCGCCGTTCAGGAAGAACATGAACGCGACGCCGAGCGCGAGCCACGCGACGGCGAGGTCCTGGAGCTCCTTGGCGCTGAATCGAATCCCACGGTTCGCGGTGTGCGTTCGGCCGCTCATAGGCCCACCAGCCCCCGCAGGAGGTCGACGCTGTTCTCGGCTCCCTGTATCATCAGCCGGACGACGCCGTCGATGCCCGCCACGTCCTGCGAGAGATACGGCAGGACGACGAACGGGAACAGCAGGCTCGCAATCATCGACCCGATGTTCGTCAGGGCGACGACGAGGATGAGTCGGAACAGCGGCACCTGACGCATCTGGGTGAATATCTCGCCGACGGACTGGTCCTCGTCGCCCAACAGTTCGTTCATCCGGCCGATGTCGCCGACGTTGACGTCCGCGTAGCGCAACTCGACGTAGCCCGCGAACCACCCCGGCGCGAGCAACGGGTTGACGCTCGTCAGCCACGCGATGCCGCCGCCGACGGCCGCGCTCGGCCAGTGTGCGCCCGCGGCCCGCGCCAGCGAGAACGCGAAAATACCGTTGAACAGGAACCACGCCGCGAACAGTTCAAGCAGGAATCGGTCCTGCGCCCCCGCCATCGCCAGCAACCCGAACGCGACGGCGAAGCCGACGGTGAACAGGTAGCCCACCAGCTTGTACAGCGAGAACCGACTGCCGGACTCACGGCCCGACAGCGACTCCATCGACGGTAGCTCCTCGGGGTGGTCGAGGTAGCGCTCGATGCCGCTCTGGTGGCCCGCACCGACGACGGCGACGACGTGTTTCCCCGACTCGCGCAGCGCGACGAGGTTGTGCGCGATGTAGGCGTCGCGCTCGTCGATGAGCGCCGAGGCCCCCGCCGGGGAGAACTCGCGGAACTCCTCCATCATCACGCTCACGACGTCGGTGTCGGTCAGCGTCTCCATGTCGAGTTCCTCGTACTCGTCGCCCTCCATCCCCGCGCCGAGGATGGAACCGAGGAGGAAACCGGCGAGACCGAAGACGGTGACTCCGGCGGCGACGCCGAGCAGGAAGACGAGCGCACCGCGGCCGAACCCTTCGAGCGTGGCCGCAGAGAGGTCGAGCGGGCCGACGACGACCCCGCCGCTCGCCCAGATACCGACGCCGATGGCGAGACCGGCGACGAGCGACGCGACCGCACGGGTCGTCACGCTGAACCGCTCCTGGACGAGGTCCGCGACGAACACGAACAGGACGACGGCGGCGACGAGGCCGACGACCAGTCCGCCGACGACCCCGGCGACGGGACCGAGCGACGCGGCGAGCGCGTCCAGTCCGACGAGGCCGCTGCCGAACGTCCCCAGCAGCATCCCGACGAACAGGCCGACGGCGGCCCCCGCCATCGCACCGACCTCTCTCGGCGGGGCGATGCTCAGCGACAGGCCGCCGACGAGTTTCAGCTTCTCGAAGCCCGACAGCCGCGTCCAGAACCGCTGGATGGTGACCTGGATGTCGCGGTCGACGAGCGCGATTTCCGTGCCGTGCTCCTCGGCCGCGTCGATGGCCGCCAGCATGTCCGCACCCGGCTGGATGTCGAACTGCTCGCCCATCTTCGTCTGGACGTACGACAGCATCCAGTACGCGAGGAACTGGAAGACGGTGTTCCCCCGCAGCAGGTCGCTCGCGTCGAGGTCGTCGGGACTGTCGCCCTGCAACTGGCGATAGCGCCCCTCGTCGAGTTCGACGGCGACGACGTCGGGTCGTTCCTCGGCGACGACGCGTTCGACCTCGTCGACGCTGTCCGCGGAGACGTGGGCCGTTCCGACCACCCGGACGCTCCCACGCTCCGTGGCCTGCTCGCTCATTACACCCGGCTATCCGTCCCGGCTTCTTACCTGTGTCGCACCGCAGAAGCGAAGAATTCGCGAGCGCGACCCCCCGAGACTCCGTGGCCCGGGTCAGAACTCTTCGACGCGGACCTCGCCGTCGGAGTCGATCGCGAACTCGTGGTCGCGATAGGAGAAGGTGACCGCGCCGTCGACGCGGGGCGTGCCGTCCGCTCGCGGTTCGAACAGCGTGTTCAGTGCGTCGGGGTCGACGACGTTGTACACCGGCGGGGTGTCTGCGAAGAGGTCGTCGAGCGCGCGTCCCAGCAGTTCGACCGGCGACGCGTCCTCGGCCCGATACACCTCCTCGGAGTGTTGTAGCGTACTCATTGTGGGGGTCTCCACTGGCGTTCCACCCGTTCGTTCGACCGTACAATGATAAGTTTTTGTGTGATTCTCTCACCGTTGATAGTCAGCCAGGGTGTCGGTTGACGAGGTGCGTCGCGACCGCCGGTCGTCGACACCCGAAGTCGGCTCTCCCGTCGCACCGAGTTCCCCTCTCGTCGGCCCAGTGAGATGGGAAGCGCTCAAGCGCGTCGGCGGTGAGGCGACGGTATGGCCGTCGCACTCCTCGATTCGTACACGGAGATGACCGAGATACTGCTCCCCAACGACACCAACAACCTGGGCCGGGCGCTGGGCGGTGCGGTGTTGAACTGGATGGACATCTGTGGCGCGGTTGCGGCGATGCGCTTCGCGGGCGACCAGGTCGTCACCGCCTCGATGGACCACGTCGACTTCATCGCCCCCATCGAGCAAGGCGAGGTGGTCGTCGTCGAGGCGTACGTGTTCGACACCGGGCGAACGAGCGTCGACGTGAAGGTCGACGTCCGTGCCGAAGACCCCCGCAGCGACCGCCCGGACCGCGACACGACTACCTCGTTCTTCACGTTCGTCGCACTCGACGACGAGGGACGACCGACGCCCGTCCCGGACCTCACCTGCGACAGCGACACCGAGCGGGAGATGCGCGAACGCGCCGTCGCCGACCGGCGCGAACAGTTGCGGACGGTCGCCGACAGACTCGACGAGTGAGTCGACACGCGACGACGCGAGACCGGCGAGCGCTCCCCGTCAGTCGTCGAACAGGCCCGTCGAGAGGTAGCGCTCGCCGCTGTCCCAGAAGACGGTGAGGACGAGCGGTCGGTCGTCGTCCTCCTGTGTGGACCCGTCGCCGTCGCCGCCGTCGGTCGTCGCGTCCGGTCGCTCGACGCCGACGGGCAACTGGTCGGACGGTCGGTCGACGAACGCGGTCCGCTCCTCGCGGTCGGTGCTCGTCTCGTCCGTCCCCCGCGCCGCCGCGAGACGAGCGGCGACGCGCCGTGCGGCGACGGACGAGGCCCCCGACGACTGGCCGACGAGGATGCCCTCCTCGCGGGCGAGGCGGCGACACTCCCGTTCCGCCACGTCGAGCGAGACCGTCTCCACGGAGTCGAGGAGGTCGACGTCGAGGTTCGGCGAGACGAACCCCGGACCCATCCCCTGGAACGTGTCCTCGCGACGGTCGCCCCCGGAGAGGACGTCGCTGTCCTCCGGTTCGACGGCGACGATATCCAGGCCGGGGAACCGCTCTCGGAGTCGTCTGCCGACCCCCGAGAGCGTCCCACCGGTGCCGACGCCGGCGACCAGGGCGTCGGGCGTCCGGCCGTCGAGTTGGTCGAGAATCTCGGGGCCGGTCGTCTCGTAGTGTGCGTGCGGGTTCGCGACGTTCTCGAACTGGTCGAGTTGGACCGCGCCCTCGGCGTCGAGTTCGTCGGCGCGCTCGTTAGCGGCGGAGATGTCGCCCTCGACGAGCTCGATGTCCGCACCGTAGGCGTCGATGACCGCCCGGCGTTCGGGCGACTTCGAGGCAGGCATCACGATGGTGCAGTCGTAGCCGCGTGCGGCGGCGACCATCGCGATGCCGATGCCGGTGTTGCCCGACGTCGCCTCGACGATGCGGTCGCCGGGCGACAGCGTGCCGTCGGCCTCGGCGGCCTCGACCATCGCGCGAGCGGGGCGGTCCTTCGCGCTCCCGCCGGGGTTTCGCGACTCGAGTTTGGCGGCGACCGTCCCACCGGGGACGCCGGCGACCCGAACCAGCGGCGACCCGAGCGTGTCGAGAACGCTCTCGTCCATGTCACGGGACTACCCGACCGACGAGTAAAGACGTGACGAAGGCGACAGCGTCGCTCGTCGGTGGTGAAAGACGTCGGTGAACGAACACCGAAGGGTAGTTTTGCCGTTCGCGTCGTGCGAGGAGTCAGTCGTCGTCCGCTGCCCGAAGCGTGTCGTCGGACGCGTGAATGGACTCCTCGTCGGCCTCCAGACGGTCGAACTCCTCGCCCCCACACGGACACTGCCGTCCGCCAACCGGGAGGATGAGGTTCCCGTCGTTGCCGAGACGCGCGACGTACGGCTTCTCACAACTCCGACAGACCACGATAATGCGGTCGCGCATCGACATACCCTACCCACAACCGTAGCCTTTATAAAACGACAGTACTACGCCCAAAGTTCTCTCCTGGTACTCCGAACCGAGTACTGTCGTCTCGTGAACGTTCGAATTAAGCTACCGGGCCAGCTAGCACCGCTATGCAACTGGAGACGATGTCGCCGAACCCCGTCTGGACGGCCGACGCCTACGAGGAGACCATCGCGACGCTCCGCGACCACGACGACGTCGTCTACAAGGTCTGGGCCGGCGACTGGTGTAAGGACTGCCGCAAACAGCTCCCGGACTTCGCCGCCGCGCTCGACGCCGCGGACGTCCCCGTCGACCGTATCGAGCAGTTTCCCGTCGAACGTGGCGAGGACGGGAAGGTCGGCCCTGGCGTCGAGGAGTACGGTATCGAACTCATCCCGACGGTCGTGGTCGAACGCGACGGCGAAGAGCTGTTCCGCTACGTCGAAGACGCCACGGTCCCGCCAGCGGTCTTCGTCGCCCAGCACCTCGACGAGCACTGAGCGGGTCGTCTTCTCGCCGCTCTCGCCGCTACTGTTCTCGCCACGCGAGCGCGTCGCCCAGGTCCGTCTGTGGCGGCGAACACGCGAACGACTCACAGAGGTACGCCGTCGGGCCGTCGCTCGCCTCGCGTCCGGCCCAGATGGGCGGCGTCTCCGCGACGCCCAACTGCGTCAGCCAGTCGTCGAGCGCCGCGTCCGTCGCGGGCCGGAGCGCCAGTAGTCGTCGCGGCAGGTACGTCCTGCCGATTCGCTCGCGCCAGCCCTCGGGCCAGCCGTCGGCGGCGACGGTGAGTTCGACGTGCCCCGAGGTGTAGTCGTCGGCCGCCAGCGCCAGCGCCGAGTGCTGGAGCGGGTTCGAACGGACCCGCCGTGCGTTCGCTTCGAGCGTCGCTTCGGCGACGTCCGCGAACCCCTCCCCGGGGGCGAACGAGTCCAGTGCGAGCAGCAAGGACACCGCGACGCCGGAACTCGACGGCGTCGCGTGGTCCGACACCTCCTGCGGGCGAGCGACCAGCGACTCGCCACCGCTCGGCGTGAAGTACAGCGTTCCCCTCTCCGCGTCGTAGAATCGCTCGACGAGCGCCCGTGCGAGGTCGAGCGCGAATCCGAGGTGGTCGGGGTCGCCCGTCGCCTCGTACGTCGCCAGCGCGCCACGTCCGAGGAAGGCGTAGTCCTCCAGATACCCCGGCACGGCGGTTCCGTCGTGGCCCGCGGCGTAGCGCCGCGAGAGCGTTCCGGATTCCGCGTCCCAGAGCTGCTCCCGGACGAACCCGAGCGCGTCGGCCGCGGTGTCGGCGAACCGTTCGCCGAACGTGAGTGCACCGTCGGCGAACGCCCAGGCCATCAGCCCGTTCCACCCGGCGAGCACCTTATCGTCGCGGGGCGGTCGGGGACGCTCCTCGCGGGCGTCGAACAGTCGTTCGCGGGCGGTCGCGAGACCCTCGCCCACCTCCTCGGGAGAGCGGTCGAACTCCTCGGCGAGCGTCTCGACGGACTGCGATAGGCCGAGGACGGTCGTCCCGCGCTCGAAGTTTCCGGAGTCGGTGACGCCGTAGCGGGTACAGAACAGGTCGGCCAGTTCCTCGTCGTCGAGCACCGCGTGGACCTGCTCGGGCGTCCAGACGTAGAACGCGCCCTCCTCGCGGTTCCCGTGGTCGGCGGTATCGTCTGAGGCTCCTGCCGGAACCTCGCTCTCCGCGTCCAGCGTCGAGTAGAACCCACCGTCGGGGTGGGTCAACTCACGTCCGACGAAGTCGAGCGTCTCGCGGGCGGCGGTCGCGTACCGCTCCGTGCCGGTGAGCCGGTAGCCGGCGAGCATCGTGCGGGTGAGTTCGGCCTGGTCGTACAGCATTTTCTCGAAGTGCGGGACGGTCCACTCGCGGTCGACGCAGTAGCGGTGGAAGCCACCGCCGAGGTGGTCGTAGAGGCCCCGCGAGGCCATCGCGGCGAGCGTCTCGTCGAGCACCTCGCGGTAGACTTCGCGGTCGGTCGCGTCGGAGGCACGCGCGAGGAGGTGGAGGCGACCGGGCTGGGGGAACTTCTGTCCGGTGCCGAACCCGCCGTGCTCGCGGTCGGCGGCGCGGACGGCGGCCGCACCGGCGTCCGACAGGAGGTCCGACCCCGGAACGTCGTCGGGCGTCGGCACGTCCTCCAACTCGTCCTCGATGGCGCGAGTCCACTGCTCGGCGCGCTGTTCCATCCCCTCGCGGTCGTCGGGGTCGTCCCACGAGTCGGCGATGTCGGTCAGCAGGTCTCGGAAGGCCGGCATCCCGCGACGCGGTTCGGGCGGGAAGTACGTCCCGACGAAGAACGGCTTCAGGTCGGGGGTGAGCCACACCGACAGCGGCCAGCCGGCGTTGCCTCTGACGAGCTGACAGATGGTGAGGTACAACTGGTCGAGGTCCGGGCGTTCCTCACGGTCGACCTTGATGGGGACGAACCGCTCGTTGAGCACGTCGGCCGTCGCTTCGTCGGCGAACGACTCCTCGGCCATGACGTGACACCAGTGACACGCCGAGTAGCCGACGGAGAGGAAAATGGGGACGTCGCGTTCGCGGGCCGCTTCGAGCGCCGCGTCGTCCCACGGCTGCCAGTGGACCGGGTTGTCCGCGTGTTGCCGGAGGTACGGACTGGCGGCGTCGGCGAGCCGATTGGTCTCGGTGTCGGGCATACCCGAGATGCGCCCGCGGGCCGTAAATCGGTGTCCGTCGGACGCGCCGGTTCACGGGACAGTCAGTTCGAACATGGCGAACGTACTTCCGGCTGTCCGGTGTCCGTGTAGTATGGGAACGGGTACGGGCGTCGAGGGCGCGTCGCTCGGTGGTCTGACGCTCCACGTCGCCGACGTCGAGCGGTCGCTGCAGTTCTACGAACGACTCCCGGGTGTCGAGACGATCCAGTACGAACCGGGCACCGTCGCCCGCCTCCGCATCGGGGACGGTCACCTCACGCTGTTGAGCCTAGAGGAGGGGCAGTTCCACGTCCGACTCGACTGCACGGACCTCGACGGGTTCTACGAGACCTGTCGCACGAGCGGCCTCGACGTACCCCCGCCACGGGACATGCCGTGGGGCGAGCGTGCGAGCCTCGCGTTCGACCCGGACGGGAACGTCGTCGAGTTCGGCCAGGTCATCGACTGAGCCGACCGTCGTCGGCCGGTCGAACCCCGCCCGAAGTCGATGCGTGAGGCGTGCACAGCCGAGAGACCGTTCATGTTCGTCCGGCGCACAGCTATCGTATGAGTGAGACGTTCGTGGTGGTGGGCGGGGACGCGGCGGGGATGAGTGCGGCGAGCAAGGCGAAACGCGACGCACCGGCCCTCGACGTCGTCGTCTTCGAGAAGGGTGGCTACGTCTCGTACTCTGCGTGTGGGATGCCGTACTACATCGAGGGCACCGTCGAGGACCTGGACGAACTCGTGGCCGTCACGCCCGAGGAGTTCGTCGATGAGCGCGGCATCGACCTCCGACTGTACCACGAGGTGCTCGCCGTCGACCCCGAGACGCGGACGGTGACGGTCCGCGGCGAGGACGACACGTTCGAGCAGTCCTACGACCACCTCCTGCTCGCGACGGGCGCGGCGGCGACCACGCCGCCCGTCGACGGCACCGACCTCTCGTGTGTGTTCACGCTCCGGTCGCTCGACGAGGCCCACGCCATCCGCGAGCGACTGGACGGCGGCCCCGACGAGACCCTCGACCTCGACAGAGACGGCCAGGCCGTCGCGAGTTTCCTCACCGACCGTGACCCTCGGCGAATCGGCGTCGTCGGCGCGGGCTACGTCGGTCTGGAGATGGCGGACGTCCTCCGGGCGCGCGGCTGTGACGTCCACCTGTTCCAGCGGTCTGCCCACGTCCTCTCGGGGTACGACGCCGACGTCGCCACCGTCGTCGAGGACCACCTGCGCGAACTGGGCGTGACCCTCCACCTCGGCGTGTCGGTGACCGGCCTCGCCGCCGACGCTGGCGAAGTGAGCGCGGTCGAGACCGAAGAGGGGAGCGTCCCGGTCGACATGGTCGTCGTCGGGACTGGCGTCCGACCCCGGACGGACCTCGCCGTCGACGCGGGCGTCGAACTGGGCGAGACGGGGGCCATCGCGACCGACGCCTACCGTCGGACGAACCGCCCGGACGTCTACGCCGCGGGCGACTGTGCGGAGGTGCATCACGTCGTCGCCGACGAACCGCGGTACGTTCCGCTAGCGCTCGCGGCGAACCGTCACGGGCGAGCGGTGGGCCGGACCGTCGCCGGTGACCCGACCGTCGGTGGCGGCGTCGTCGGCACCGCGGTCACCAAGGTCGGCGACCTCGAAGTCGCCCGGACCGGGCTGACCGACGCCGAGGACGCGCGTTCGCTGGGTTTCGACCCCGTCGCTCGGACCATCACCGCCGGGTCGCGCGCCTCGTACTACCCCGGTCGCGCCCCCATCACGGTCCGGATGGTCGCCGACCGTGACTCCGGGAAACTGCTCGGCGCGGGCATGGTCGGTGCGGACGTGGTCGCCAAACGCATCGACACGGTGGCGACGGCGCTGCACGCGGGGATGACCGTCGCCGAGGTCGAACGCCTCGACCTGGCGTACGCGCCGCCGTTCTCCACGGTGTGGGACCCGGTCTTGACGGCGGCGAAGGTGCTCGCCGGCGCGCTCGACGAGTGAGTCGGTCTCGTGACGAGTGTCCCACGGAGCGCATCCGGCGACCGTCTCACCGGCGGAGACCAACACGGATATGTATAGAACGGCTGACCGGAAGAACAACTCTTACGTCCTCATGCGCATCGTTGTCGCGTATGGCCCCAGACGAGACGGTGGTGCTGGTCGGCGGCGGCGGTCGGGAACACGCCATCGCCCGCGCGCTAGCCGACGACTGCACGCTCTACGCCTGCGCGTCGAACCGGAACCCCGGCGTCGCGCGCCTCGCCGACCGGGTCGAACTGCTCGACGAGACCGACCCCGAGGCCGTCGTCGCCTTCGCCGAAGAGGTGGGGGCGACCCTCGCCGTCGTCGGTCCCGAAGCACCCCTCGCCGCGGGCGTCGTCGACGCGCTGGAAGACGCGGGCGTCTACGCGTTCGGCCCTCGCGCCGAACAGGCCCGCATCGAGACGGACAAGGCCTACCAGCGGCGGTTCATGCGCGACCACGACATCCCCGGCTGTCCCGACTTCGAGACGTTCGACGACACCGAGGCCGCGTGTGAGTACATCGACGCCTACGACGGCGACCTCGCGGTGAAACCCGCCGGCCTGACGGGCGGGAAGGGCGTCCGCGTCACCGGCGACCAGG
Organism: Halomarina rubra; assembly: GCF_023699475.1. GTDB lineage: Archaea > Halobacteriota > Halobacteria > Halobacteriales > Haloarculaceae > Halomarina > Halomarina rubra. The sequence goes on from NZ_JALXFV010000008.1 coordinate 742,120, forward strand.
TGACGAAAGCGGAGGCGAAAGAGTACCTCCGCGAGGCCGACCACGACCGGGTCGTCCTCGAAGAGCGTCTCGTCGGCGAGGAGTTCACCGTCCAGGCGTTCGTCGCCGACGGCGAGTTCCGCGTCTCGCCCGCCGTCCAGGACCACAAGCGCGCCTACGAGGGCGACGAGGGTCCCAACACCGGTGGGATGGGCAGCTACACCGACGCCGGCTTCCTCCTCCCGTTCCTCACGGACGAGGACTTCGACGAGGCCACGCGGGTCGTAGAGGCGACCGTCGACGCGCTCGACGACTACCGCGGCGTCCTCTACGGTCAGTTCATGCTCACCGCCGACGGCGTGAAGGTGATCGAGTTCAACGCTCGCTTCGGCGACCCCGAAGCGATGAACACCCTGCCCGTGCTGGACACGCCGTTCCTCGACGTGCTGACCGCCGCACGCGACGGCGAGTCGCTCCCGGACCTCACGTTCGCCGCCCGCGCGACCGTCTGTAAGTACGCCGTCCCCGAAGGCTACCCCGAAGACCCCGCCGGCGGGGAGCGGGTGAGCGTCGACGAGGCGAGCGTCCACCCCGCACAGTTGTTCTACGCGAGCGTCGACGACCGCGACGACGGCATCTACACCACCACTTCCCGGTCGTTCGCCGTCGTCGGCGTCGCCGAGTCGATTGCGGCCGCAGAACAACAAGCCGAGAGCGCGCTCGCCGCACTCGGCGACGGACTCAGGGTCCGCCACGACGTCGGCACCGAGGCCCTCGTCCAGCGCCGCATCGACCACGTCGCCGAGTTGCGCTCGCGAGACTGACCACCGGAACCCTCCGCACCGCCGGGGCGACCGGACCCGCCGGACGACCCTGCTTTTTACCCACGCCCGCCGAACGGGCGGTGTGTCCGCCCCAGACGACGCCGACCACCGCCACGACCGGACGACGCGCCACCCGACGCCGGGGCCGCTGAACAGCCTCCAGCACTGGCGCGAGGCGAAGTCCATCCCGCGCGTCGTCTACAACTTCCTGTTCGTCCTCGTCGCACGACTCGCACCGTTCCTCTCGGTGAAGGCGTGGGCGCTCCGACGCATCGGCGTCACCGTCGGTGAGGGGGTCTCCTGGGGCCTCGAAGCCACCCCGGACGTGTTCTGGCCCGAACTCGTCACGCTGGAAGACCACTGCATCGTCGGCTACGACGCGGTTCTCCTCTGTCACGAGTTCCTCCAGGACGAGTACCGCACCGGCGAGGTGGTCGTCGGCGAACGCGCCATGATCGGCGCGAAGGCGGTCGTCCTCCCCGGCGTCCACGTCGGCACGGGCGCACAGGTCGCCGCCAACTCGCTGGTCACCGAGGACGTCCCTCCCGGCGCGACGGTCGCCGGCGTCCCCGCAGAGGTGGTCAAGTCGGGTGACCCCGGACGGGACGACTGAACCGTCGCCGTCCCGCGCGGCCGGTCAGCGGACGCGGACGATGCCCGACCGGAAGACGAGGTGGTTCGGGACGATGAACTCCTCGCCGTCGTTCTCGACGGTCGTGACGAACACGTCGACCTCCGAGACGATGCCGCGGTGGCCCGCGACCTCGACCTCGTCGCCGATGCCGTACGGCTGGCTCAACAGGAGGTAGATGCCCGCCGTCGCGGCCGGGACGACGTCACGGAGCGCGAGCGCGCCAAAGACGATGACCGCGAGGAGGTAGCTCCCGAGCAGGACGTACAGCGCGCTGGCCGCGAGTCCGAGTTGGGCGAGCGCGATGACGCCAGCGACGTAGTAGACGCTGTACTTGACGACCTTCGGGACGACGTTGACCTCGGTGAACTTGACGTTCTCCAGACGCTCGCGGACCGCCACCTCGGCCTTGTCGCCGATGACGAGGCCGGCGATGACGATGAGGATGGCCGCGAACACGGACGGGAGGTAGCCCGCGAACCCGACCAGCGAGAGGTCGGTCTCGAGGATACCCGCGACCTCCAGCGCCCCCGCGACAGTCGCGATGTAGATGAACAGCGTGACCAGCGTCGCGACGAGACCGACCGTCGACGTACCGACCCGCTGGGCGGTCCGTTCGAAGCGCGTCCCCTCGACGGCACGCGGCAGGCCGATGGCGACCATGAACCGCCGGGCGTACCGACCGACGAGGAACCCCAGGATGAGCCCGACGACGAGGATGAAGATGGCCCCGACGGAGTTCGAGACGGCGCGTAACACCCGCTCGGCGACGCCTTCGACCTGCATCTCAGTAGTCCTCCGGGTCGAGTTCGAGGACGATCTCGCCGCCCGCGAACGCCCGGACGAGACCGTCGCTCTCGGAGAGGACGATGGAGATGGCGTTGGTGTCCCGCGAGATGGCGGCGGCCGCCATGTGCCGGGTACCCAGACCCTTGGGGATGTCGACGCCCTCGGCACCGGGTTCGAGGTAGCGGTACGCCGAGACGATCTTCCCCGAGTCGGAGATGACGAACGCGCCGTCGAGCCGCGAGAACTCCTTGAGCATCACGTTCACGATGGGGTCACCGACGTGGACGTGGGACTTCTCGAAGGGGTTGTACGACAGCGACCGGGACTTGTTCATCACCTTCCCCGCGTCGCCGACGACGAACAGCGCGCCGACTGGTTTCCCCTTCTGTCCCTTCTTCCCGAGTTCGATGACGACCTCCAGGACCGCGCGGATGACCGAGGGGTCGGCCCGTGAGTCGGTGAACAGACCGTAGACGCCCGACCGGACGAACTCGCTCGTGTTGACCCGGACCACCGTGTCGACGGTGTCGTCGAACAGTTTCGTCGCGCACGCGACGATGGCCCCCTCGTCGACGTACTCGCGTTCGATACCACCTTCGAGGCCGAACCGGATGCGGTCGCGGACGTCCTCGAACTCCAGCGGGAGTTCGACGTACCGGTCCGCGCCCACCGCGTTCTCCGGGGAGACGACCACGACCGGGGGCGCTTCCTCGTTCGTCGCGAACTCGTCGAAGAGGGAAGCGCTCGGCGAGAAGAGAAACACCGCATCGACGTCGCCGACGATGTCGTCGTACAGACCGCCCAGCGCTGACATGATTGCACTCACTTCCCATGACCGCAAAAGCCTTTTCGACCGTCCGACGGTGGTCGGACGCTCGCCGACACGGAGTCCCCGACACCCTCTGGTAGCCGTCCCCGCCGAGCGTGCAGTCGTCGAGCCTTCACGTGTGAAGAACCCGTTTTATCTCGATGCCATCCCGGTGTCCACACATGACTCGTGGTGACACCCTGCACGACGTTCGGCCGACCGACGTGGACGAACCGCTCGCCGTCGACGAAGTGCACCGCGTCTTGGCGGACCGGTGTCGTCGGGCCGTCCTCGCGGACCTCGCCGCCCGCTTCCACCCGGTTCCGCTGTACGATCTGACCCATCGGGTCGCCGCGACCGTCGCCGACGGCCCACCGACCGACGCGACGTACCGCGAAGTCCGAGCCGCGTTGGAACACGACCACCTCCCCACGCTGGAGGCGGCGGGACTCGTCCAGCGGACGCCCGTCCGCGTCGAACTCACGGCGACGGGACTCCACGTCGAACGACTGCAACGGGCGTTCACCGCGTCGCTCCGCGCCGCGTTGGACGACGCGTGAGGGCGTTCGGTACCGAGACGTACACTCGGTTGCAACGTCGTCGGCGACTCGCTACGCCGTGGGAGTCGCCGGGGCGCGGACAGAAGATGCACGGGACCCGATTCGAACGGGCGGACTCCTGAGAGACAGCGTCCTAAGCGCTGCGCCGTTGGCCTGGCTTGGCTACCCGTGCGCGTTCTCCTCTTTCACCAACGCCGAGACAAAGCTTTCGTTCCGTCACTGCCGTCGCTCGCGAATCGCCGCGGCCAACCCCTCGCCGTCGAACACCGGTCCGAGCAGCGTCACCTCGTCGCCGAGCGCGACGGTTCCACCCTCGACGACGTCCGCACAGATGCCTCCGCGCCCCTCCCGCAGTGCTCGGGCGACGCCCGCCTCCTCGGCGACCTGTTCGACGTGCGCGCAGGGTGGCCGCGGTCGCGTCCCCTCGAACGTCGCCTCGCCGATACGGAACCGCTGGTCGAGGAGGTCGTGGACCTCGACGCCGCGAACCTCGACGTTGCGGCGGTGCCGACCGTCGGCGAGGTCGATGCCGTACTCGGCGCGGACGTGGTCGAGCGCCTCGCTCGCGACGAACGTGACCTGGCAGACGTCGTACGGAACGTAGTACCCCGTCCCGAGGCAGTAGCGGTCGCCCTCGACACCACAGCCCTCGACACAGCGAACCGACTCGTGGGACACCATCGGTGCGGCGTCCTCCGGTGCGGTCCACAGTCGCTCGATTCGACCCATGGCCGTCGTACGCCGAGCACCGCCAAAACCGTTCGCGACGGTCCGAACGGTCGCCCGCAAGCGCTTTGCCGCCGGCCGACCGAGCGAGCGTATGTACAGTGCCCGCGACCACGTCGAGAACGAGCGGTGGCTGGCCGACCTCGACACCGCCGGCGACCGACTGGACCTGGAGAGCGCGGCGCGCACCCGGGCCGTCGACCTCTTCCTCTCGACGGTCCCAGAGGAGGACCGCTCGAAGAAGGCCTCCCTCGCCGCGGCGCTCTACGTGGGCGCGCTCATCGAGGGCGACCGACGCTCGCAGGGCGACGTCGCCGACGCCGTCGGCGTCTCGCGGCTCTCGGTCCAGCAGAACTGGAAGGACCTCATCGAGGAGGCCGGCCTCCGAAAACCCAGTTGGTGACCGACGGACCGACGGGCCGACCGCTACCGGACTGTCCCGTTCGAGCGACGTGAGAAGGGCCCGAGTGCGTCGCGTCCCGGGAGCGCGACCGTCCCGCGGTGTGGGGCCGTCTCGCTACGTTACTGTTCGCGGGTGGCGCGGCGGCCCTCGGCCTCGGGCGTGAGGTTGCCGTGCTCGTCGATCTCGCCGCGGACGATACGCGTCGAAGAGATGCGCTCGCCGTCCTCGGCGGAGACGTGGTCGACGACGACGATTTCGAGTGGGTCGATTCCGTCGTCGGCCCGGAGGTCGTTGACCCGCTCGCCGCCCTCGACGGTCTCGGGCGAGACGATGAGGTAGTCGAAGCGGGGTTCGGTCGCGATGCCCGTCGGTTCGACGAGTTCGTGAATCTCGAACTCGCGGTCGTGTTCCGCGGCGATAGGTTCGAGTTCCGCCCGGAGCGCTCTGCGGCGCTCGTCGAACGGTTTCACGTAGCGGTCCTCGTTGCGCGTCTTCGGGGCGAGCGCGTCGCTCGTGAGTCCGACCGTCACGTCACCCAACTCGAACGCGCGTTCGAACAGGGCACGGTGACCGTCGTGCACCGGGTCGAACGTTCCCCCAAGCGCGACCTGCATACACCGGTGGAAGGTGGCCCGTGGCTTATGCCTTCGGCTCTGGAGTCAGTCGTCCGACTCCGCGCCGGCGGACTCGCTGTCGGCCGACTGGTCGACGGTGATGGTGACCGGGCCGTCGCCGACCGAGCGGTCGGCGAGGCGGTCGTCGAGGTTGAACACGGTGTTCAACCCGTCCTGAACGTCCCCGACGACGTCGGCCACCAGGTCGCTCGGCGGGATGGCGACGTACTCGTAGGGGTTGTTCCCAGCACCCGCGGACTCGCGTTTACCCCGGGTGACCTTCTCTTCGGCGTTCAGTTCCGCGAGCGCCTCGCGAACGGTACTCGGGTAGAGGCCGGTCCCCTCGGCGATCTCGTCGCTCGTCGAGTTCGGCCGTTCGCGGAGGTGGATGTAGATGCGGGCCCGTGTCTCGGTGTCGAGAATCCACGTCAGGAGTTCTACGAGTCCTTCGTCGAGGGTCTCGACCGCGCGGTCCGCCTCCTCACCCAGACGTTCACGGACGGAGCCCTCGTCGGTCTCTGCGCCGGCGTCGTCGTGCGTGTCATCCAGAGACATTCGATGTGGTGGAAGCCAAGGATTTGTCAGATTTAAACCCTTGCTTCGCAGCATCTACCGCTGTGCGGCCATCGTCCGGCAGTTCGTCGCCAGTTCGGCTACTCGAACCGCTCCCGTCAGGACCGTCCTCCCGACCGTTTCGACCAGTGGTGAGAACCGCGCGGTCACTCGGGGGTCGACTCGCCGTCCGGCGACGACGCGGCGTCGGCCGAATCCGAGTCGGTCGACACCGCATCGCTCGACTCGTCGATGCGCACCGTCCCATCCCCCGAGACGGTGATGCAGTGGCCCCACGCCTCGAACGCCACCGTCCCGGCGGCGTGTTCGAACAGCGCGTCGAGCGCGTCGGGGTCCACGAACTCCGTGAGCGGCGGAGACAGCGAGAGCGGCGAGGTGTTCTCTCGCTCGGCGACCCGTTCGACGACGCGGGTACTGATTGGAATGAGAGCGGATGTCGAGTTCATGTTGTTCCGGCAGGGAGTGGAAGGAATAAACGTGTCGCCGCTGGTAGGTCAACTGCGATTCGATTGGAAACTGTTGGAAACGGTCGTCGCTACAGCGTGAGTGCGCCGCAGAGTGCGTCGAGACCCTCGTTCTCGCGAAGTCGCCGTTGCATAGTCGACCCGCCCTCCGCGTCGAGTACCTCGCGGATGCCCGTCACACCGAGACGGTCGCACTCCGCGTCGACGGCGGCGGCGAGCGAGACGGTCCCGGCGCACTCGCGGTCGATGAACGACGCCTCGCGACCCCAGCGCGCCGCCCGCCACTTGTTCTCGTCGAGCGTCTCCCGGCGGTGGTCGCTCAGGTGTCCCCACGGGTCGGGGTGGTCCTCGTAGCGCTCGGCGTAGTCGACGACCAGCGCGCGGACGTACTCGGCGAACGCCAGCACGCGCCACTCCTCGTGTTGGCCGTCGGGCGTTCGAACCTCGACGGTGCCGTGACCCGTGTGGGGACGCACGTCGTACCAGAGTTCGCCCCGGTCGCTGATGGAGTCGGTCTCGACCATCAGTCGTTCGAGCGCGAGATAGTCCTCGAAGGAGGTGAACGTCGTCGGCATCCCCGTGTTCGGCAGGTTCTCGAAGACGACCGACCGCGCCGAGGCGAGACCGGTGTCGAACCCGTTCCAGTACGGCGAGTTCGCCGACAGCGCGAGGATGAGCGGCAGGTGCCAGCGCAGGCGGTTGGACACCCACGTCGCCTTCTCGGCGTCGTCGACGCCCACGTGGACGTGCAGTCCGGCGGTCGTGTTGCGGTGCTGTGGGTACTGGATGCGGTCGAGCTGCGCGCGGTACCGCGACTTCTCGGCGTGGTCGAGTTCGCGCCAGCGAGCCGCCGGGTGCAGCCCCGCCGCGGCGATGCCGAACCCGTGTGCCTCGGCGTGGGCCACCAGCGCGTCGCGGACCTCGGCGAGTGCGTCCGTCGCGTCGGCGAGACCGTCGATGGTCGGCGTCTGCGTCTCGATGACGCACTTGAACAGTTCGTGGTCCAGTCTGTCCGTCAGAATCGCGGGTGGGTCCGACTCGTAGACGAGTTCGTCGGTGCCGGACGTGGGGCGACCCTCGGCGTCGACGACGAAGAACTCCTCCTCGATGCCGAGCGTCCCCATCCGGTCGAACGCGTCGGCGGACCCCAACTCCTCCATACGCTCTCTGCTCCCGGCCCAGAGTAAACCCTTCCCCTCTGCTGTCGCGAGCGTGCACAGACGCGAGCCGACCACCCTGCCCCCGTCTGGGCCACCGCGCGACCCTACCCGCCGAACTCGTCTTCGGTGACGCGGACGACGAGCGTCTCGTCGACGTCGCGCAGGTCGTACTCCGGCAGTTGGCGGCCCGTTCGCGCGACGAACATCGGTTCGACCAGCCGTGGCGGCCCAGCGGGGGAGTCGCCCGGTTCCTCGGTCGGCGACGTCGCAGCACCGTCCGCTCGCGCTTCGTCGGGTCGCTCGGTCGACTCGGGGTGCTCGACGCCGTATATCTTCAGGTAGCGGCCGGACTCCTCGGGCGTCACCGCGCCGTCGCGGATGGCCGCCGCGAGGTCACGCGAGAGCCACTCGCCGTCGCTGACCGACGGTTCGTGGACGAGCGTCGTGTCGACGAACCGGACGAGGTACCACGCGAGGTCGTTGACGAGCGCGACGGCCGCCCCGAGGCTGATGGTCTCGACGGCGACGCTGTTGTCGAACGGCCGGTCGAGCGCGTACGTCGCCAGTGCGTCCCGTGCGGTCTCCCGTGACAGCAGTTCGTACCGGAGGTCGTACTCCGGGGTCCCGACGAGACAGACCGTGGTCATGCGGGGACTGTCGTCACCGAACGCAAGTCGGTTTCGCTCTCCGTCGCCCCCGGCGGCGAAACACGCAAGTAGGAAGAACCCATGGGTTGTGATGACACCCCGCGAGTCCCCGTCGAACAACCCAGTCAGGTCGTTCCGATTATGTCTCACCAGGTGGAGTCGCGGTGGGTGTCGGTCTCATGTGCACGCGGCGGGCACCCCCGCCGTGTTGAGACTTCCGACGCCGACCGATGAGGGAGCGACCGCACTCGCCACCCGCTCTACACTCTCGCGGGCCGAACCCAACTCAGAACGTCGTCAGTTCGCCGTCGATGACGCGCTCGGTGATGCTCGTCACGTCCGCCAGTTCGCGGTCGACGATGGCGGTGACTTCCTGTTCGATGTCGGCGACGGAGACGCCGTCTTCGGTGACGATGGCCGCGTCCGCGACGTGCGGGTCGTCGATTGGCTGGCCGATCTGACTCAGCAGGCGGATGCGAATCTCGCGGATACCGTCGACCTCCTCGACGACGGCCTCGGCGATGGCCGTCGACAGCAGGTTGTATATCTTCCCGATGTGGTTGACGGGGTTCTTCCCGGAGGTCGCCTCCATGCTCATCGAACGGTTCGGCGTGATGAGGCCGTTGGCGCGGTTGCCTCGCCCGACGGAGCCGTCGTCGCCCATCTCCGCGGAGGTCCCCGTCGTCGTGAGGTAGATAGCTCCCTCGTCGTAGTCGTCGGCGGTGTTGACGTGGACCTCGACCTCGCGGTCGGTGTACTCCGTCGCGAGGTCGTGGACGTACTCCCGGACGTCTCGGACGGCCTCCTGGTAGGCATCGATGTCGTCGATGTAGCTGTCGACCATCGCGGCGGCGACGGTGACGTCGATGCGGTCGCCCTCGCGTTTGCCCATCAGTTTGATGTCCTCGCCGAGTTCGGGGTGGTCGGCGCTGTACTCGCCGTTGAGGTGGCGCTCGGCTTCGAGGACGATCTGTTCGGTCTCGGTCAGCGGCGCGTGACCGACGCCGAAGGAGGTGTCGTTGGCGCTCGGGACGGTGCGTTCCTCCTCGCCGAACACCTCCTGGAGGTCACCGGACCCCTCGCCGAGGCGGACGTCGACGATGACGTCGGTGCCGAACTCCAGTTCGGGGAAGTTCGTCTCGACGTACTCGCGGGCGGCGCGCAGCGCGATGGTCTCGGTGGGAATCTTCGCCCCCTGGTACGTCTGGGTCGCGCGCCCGACGATGAGAACGTACACCGGTTCGAGCACCTCGCCGCCGCCGAACGCGGGCGCGGCGCTGCCGGCGACCAGTTGCGTCTCGTCGGTGTTGTAGTGGAGCACCTTCCCGACGCGGTCGAGGTACTCGCGGGCGAGCGCCTGCGAGACGTGCTCCGCGATGCCGTCGCAGATGGAGTCCGGGTGACCCAGTCCCTTTCGCTCGACGATCTCTACTTCCTGGTCCTCGACTGCGAGACCCGCCATCGGCTCGACGCGGATGTTCCGGTTGCTCATTGACCCCGGTTCTCCGTCGGAGGTAGAATAACTTACGGAAACTCTTGCCACCCGAATGATTACCTTCGGTTATCGCTCTCCAGCAGGAGACCGAGGTACGAGGTCCGGATGCCGTCTCCGGGGTCGAGTCCGAGTTCTCGGACGACCTCGAAGCAGCGCTCGCGGGCCGCGTCGACGTCCTCGCTCTCCAACTCCACCTCGACGAACTGTCCGAGGCCGGTCACGTCGTCGAGGACCACGGTGACACCGTCGAACGCGTACTGCTCGCGACGTTTCTCGACGGTCACCGCGGGGTCGAACCCGAGTGCGTCGAGCACCTCCCCCATCGTCTCGCCGTCCTCGACGCCGGTCTCGTGTTCGACTCGGGTCTTCGTGGTGTCGTCGACGAGCGGCCCCTTGTAGGTCACGCGGCACTCCGGTGGTTCCTCGGGTCCGTCGAGCCGAGTCACCCGTCGGATGCGCAGCGCCTCGTCGGTCTCGGCGAACTCGCGGTGGGGGGCGTCGTAGTAGGTGTCGCGCTGTTCGACGGTCCGGTCGTGCGTCGCCCCGAGCGCCGCGAGTCGGTCGGCGAGCGCTGCGTGCTCCGCTCGAAGCTTCACCTCGACCTCGTACATACTCGCTCGGAACACCCCGAGTGCAAAAAAAATCGCCGCGTTCGGGGTGTACGACGAGTGACACGGCGAGGAACGCTCATCCGTGTCACACACTCCCATTCGCCCGCTCGAAGCGTGGTTATTAAGCGTGCGTCGGGAGGACTGGTTCGGTATGAGCGACGAGACAGAGCAGACCGAGGCCGAGGAGGCCGAGGCCGACACCGAAGCGACCGAGACCGAGCCGGAAGCAGAAGGGCTTCAGGACGGCGACTTCGTCGAGATCGACTACACCGCACGCACCGTCGAGGGCGACCAGTTGGTCGACACGACCGACCCCGACGTCGCGGAGGAGGAGGGCGTCGGCGACCAGGGCGAGTTCGCCCCGCGCACCATCGTTCTCGGTGCGGGCCACATCTTCGAGGCCGTCGAGGACGACATCGTCGGCAAGGAGGTCGGAGACTCCGGTAGCGTCACCGTCCCCGCCGCAGAGGCGTTCGGCGAGTACGACCAGGAGCAGGTCAAGACCGTCAGTGCCGACAAGATCCCCGAGGACGACCGCTACCCCGGCGCGCAGGTCAACATCGACAACCAGCAGGGCTACCTCGAGACCATCATCGGCGGCCGCGCTCGTGTCGACTACAACCACCCGCTCGCGGGCGAGGACATCGAGTACGCCTACGAGATTCTCGACACCGTCGAGGACAAGACCGAACGCGCACAGGGTCTCCTCGGCATGTTCCTCGACGTCGACCTCGAGATGCACATCCAGACCGACGAGGTCGAGGAGGAGCAGGTCGTCGAAGGCGAGGCCGCTGCCTCGGAGAACGAGGACGACGAGGAGAGCGAACCCGAGACGGAGACGGTCACCGTCGAGAAGGAGACGCTCTACATCGAGTCCACGCCGCAGCTCTCGTTCAACCAGCAGTGGATGTTCCAGAAGCAGCAGATCGCACAGCAGGTGATGGACCGCGTCGACATCGACCGCGTCATCATCCAAGAGACCATCGACGGGTCGGGCATGGGGATGCCCGGCATGATGGGTGGCATGGGCGGCATGGGCGGCATGGGCGGTGCCGAGGGCGAGGACCTCGAAGCCGCACTCGAAGACGCCGACGTCGACGCCGAGGACATCGTCGACGAACTCGACGAGGAGTAACCACCGACCCCCGACGTTTTCTTCGCGACCCACACCGTCGAGCAGTGACGTCACCGGCGAACGCGAGCGGAGACCGACGGTCTCGAGGGGGTGTCGACGACCGCGACGCGTCGTCACTGCCAGCCGTCGCGTGCGAGAGAGAAGAGCGGGAACCGGACGCAGACGGTTCGGCCAGACGCCCCACGACGGTGTGGCCGGTCGATTCGGTTCGGTCGTGTCTCAGGCCGACGTCCGCTCGAAGCCGACGGCGTCCTCACGAGGGTCGCTCACACGTTCGACGCGCGTCGGGACCACCGACGCCTCCGCCTCGTCGAACTCGATGAGGCCCGCCGCATCGAGCTTCGGGAGGTGGACGTGCCGCAGCGTCGCCTCGACGCTCTCGGGGTCGACCGGCCCGCCGTCGATGAGTTCACGCGCGATGACCTGACTGGCGAGGTCGTCGACGCTCACCGTCCCCGTCCGCTCTCGCAGGTACGAGAGCACGTGACGGCGACGCCGGTTCGCCATCAGTTCGAACGCCGCCCCCTCCGCGTCCGCACCCGTTGACACCTGTTGTCTCGTAACCATCTGGCTCATCAGAATCGCTGCGAGGACAAAACCCCTCCAGAGCGTTGTAACCGATTTCGGTCCGTTGCAGACCGTTTCACCACCGCGCTGTCGGGTGGTTTCCTGCAACTAGCCTGGAACGGTGACCCTCCCGTAATGGAGACTTTAGCAGCGGCGCGATACCGACCGAGCGGCGAAGGTGACAGCTCGCCGTCGAGACGGTTAGTCGTCGAGACGCGTCCAGACCCCGGAGAACGACTGAATTCCTCTCGAAAACGGTGACCGTCGGTGGACGTTGACTGTTGCACTACGTCTGACCCTACACCGTGTCAACAGCTACCTAACGGACGGCGGTTCAGGCGATGTCGCGACTGGTGTCGATGGCGACCCGTTCGGAGAGTTCGAGTTTGATGACCTCGTTGAGCGCGCGGCCGCCACGGAACTTCGGTACGGCTAGGCGGTTCTCGACGCTGTCGGCACCCACCGTCGTCGAGAGGTCGAACACCACGTCGGCCATGAACCGGGTCGTATCGCGGCCCTGTGGGACGTTCTGGCCGTCCAAGCAGTGGAGGATGGCCAGCCCGTTCGTGTTCGCCATGTGGTTCTGCATCTCGTTGAGGAAGTTGCGGTAGCGGTCGTGGCTCGCGCGTTCGAGGACGTCAACGGGGTCGACGATGAGGTTCGAAGCGTCGGGCAACGCGCTGACGAGTTTGGCGGCGTTGTCGATGGGCGCGTCGCCGGTGATGTGCCGGATGGTCGGGTCGCCCGTTCGGGCGGGGGAGGCGGCGATGCTCTCGCGAACCGCCTCTTCGGTTCTGCCGAGCGAGATGTACAGCGTCCCCCGCATCGCAGTGAGTTCGTTGAGGAACAGTTCGACCTGACTTCCGGGCTGGGCACAGAGGGCGATGGTACTACCGGCCGGGACGCCACCACCGAGTTTCCGGTCCAGTACCTCGATACCAGTCTGTAGCCGCTTCGCCATGGGAAACAACTCTTTGCGTGACGGTTAACAGTTTCGGAGGGTCGCACGTTCTGATAGGTTCCGGTACGCCGTGCGAGCGGCCGGCGAAGCGAGCGGGTCTCCGACCCGTGGAACGTCGATTACGGGTGAGGAAACGACTCTGTGCAGTTCTGTCCCGAGCGTGTCACGACCGAGGAGTGCCGTCCCCACGGGCGGGGCGGCGAGCGTCCGCGCCATCGCCGCGGCCTTCACCCCGTCGCGGAGACTGGCCGGTCGCGCGGACGTGACGAGTAACGACCGGTCGGCGGCCCGGAGCGCACCGGCGACGGTCCGCCCGGCCCCCGCCGGACAGTCGACGACCACGCGCTCTGGACGGGTGGCCAGCGCGTCGAGGAGTCGCCGCGTCCGGGTCCGGTCCCGTGGGAGCGTGAGCAGTCTGACGCCGGGCCAGTCGGGATGGTCGACACCGGGTGACACTCCCAGACCGTCGGTGACGGACCCGCTTCGTTCGACGCGGTGGCCCGTGTCGACCCCGGCGGTCCGGGCGAGGTCCGGCAGGTCCCGGTCTGCGTCGACGGCGAGCACATCGACCCCCCGCTCGCCGAGGGCACGAGCGACGCCGAGCGCCGTCGTCGTCTTCCCGACACCACCCTTGCCACCGGTCACCGCGAGCATACCGGTCGTGGTCGCTCGCTCGTACTTCAACCCTCGCGCGGACGCCGGCGGCGTAGCCGGAAGCACGGAGGCACGTGGGCGGACCGGGGTGAGCGCTTCGGGAGATTCAAGGCGGTTCCGGGTCCTCCCACGAACGATGCGGCACGACCACCTCATCACCGCCACACAGCTCTCGCGGGACGACATCGAGACCGTCCTCGACCGTGCCGCCGAGATTGCCGACGACCCGCCCGAGCGTGACGCGGTACTCGGCCTGCTGTTCTTCGAACCGAGCACGCGGACGAAGATGAGCTTCGACGCCGCGATGAAACGCCTCGGCGGGACGACCGTCGACATGGGCAGCGTCGACTCCTCCTCGGTGAAGAAAGGCGAGACGCTCGCCGACACCGTCCGCGTCGTCGAGGGGTACGCCGACGCGCTCGTCCTCCGTCACCCCAGCGAGGGCGCGGCGAAGATGGCGAGTCGCTTCGTCGACGTTCCACTGGTGAACGCGGGCGACGGTGCGGGCCAACACCCCTCCCAGACGCTGCTCGACCTCTACACCATCCGGGAGAACGCCGGTCTCGACGACCTGACGGTGGGTATCATGGGCGACCTGAAGTACGGCCGGACGGTCCACTCGCTGGCGAGTGCGCTGACGAACTTCGACGCTCGTCAGCACTTCATCAGTCCGGAGTCCCTCCAGTTACCCCGGAGCGTCCGCTTCGACCTCCACCAGGAGGGGGCACAGGTCCGGGAACACACCGACCTGGAGGCCATCCTGCCGGAACTCGACGTGCTGTACGTCACACGCATCCAGCGCGAGCGGTTCCCCGACGAGAACGAGTACCGGCAGGTGGCCGGTCAGTACCGCATCACCCCCGAGACCCTGGAGGACGCGAAGGACGACCTCGTGTTGATGCACCCGCTCCCGCGGGTCGACGAGATATCACCCGAGGTCGACGACCTGCCACAGGCGACGTACTTCGAACAGGCACACAACGGCGTCCCCGTTCGGATGGCGCTGCTCGACATGCTGCTGGAGAACGCCGGCGTCGAGACGGGGGGTGACTCGCGATGAGCGACCACCAACTGCGCGTCAGCAAGATCCGCAGCGGGACCGTCATCGACCACGTCCCCGGCGGCCAGGCGCTCCGGGTGCTCGCCATCCTCGGCATCGACGGGACCGGCGGCGAGACGGTCTCGGTCGCCATGAACGTACCCAGCGACGACATGGGGGCGAAGGACATCGTGAAGGTCGAGGACCGCGAGTTGAGTCAGGCCGAGGTGGACGTCATCTCGCTCATCGCCCCCGAGGCGACTATCAACATCGTCCGCGACTTCGACGTCGTCGAGAAGAACCGTGTCGTCCGCCCCGAACAGGTGACGGGCGTGCTCCAGTGTCCGAACGCGAACTGCATCACGACCGCCGACGAACCCGTCCGGAGCGAGTTCACCGTCCTCTCGGAGGGGGTTCGGTGTGTCTACTGCGACACCCTCCTCAGAGACGACATCGCCGCACACATCGACTAGTTTCAAGCGCCCCCGGTCCCGAGTGACGGTGTGCGCTCGCCCTCCCCCTCCGACCTGTTCGTCGTCTCTGGACTGACAGCGTTCGCCGCGGTGACCGGACACCTCCTGTTGGCGGTGGCCGCTGCGTTCGCGCTCCGAAGCGACACCCGACAGTGGGTCGAACGACGACTCCGTCGAGGAGAACAGCTATAACGTCGGACAGTAACGTATCCGGTGATGTCCCGCAAGGTACTCATGCTCGTTGCACTGGTCGCAGTCGCCGTCGCCTTCATGGCGCGCCGATAGACCGACAGCACCGACGACGACCACCGACCCACACGGGTCCGGTCCCCGTTTTTCGAACGACTTACCCCCGAGCCACTGCGAGGGCGGGTATGTACGGCGTCGTCACCCGCAACGCCCCCGAACTGGAGTGGTCGGAGTTCGACCGCGCGTTCTTCGAGGCGAAAGACGTCTCGGGTCGTGCCGCCGACCCCGAACCGAACGCCGTCAACATGGTGTCGTGTTTCGCGGACAACGCTGCCGCGCGAGGCAACCCCAGCCTCGTCCCGGTCGACGACGAGGGCAACCGCGCGACCCGCGAACAGCCGTACTTCGACTGGTCGTTCGTCTGTCCGACCCACCCCGACTACCGCGAGGGCCTGCTGGAGACCATCGCGGACTGTGCGGCCGTCTCGCCGGACGTGCGTCTCGACGACGTGGGGTTCCCGCGTCCAGAGTACTGTCGGTGTGACCGGTGTGAGCGGCTGTTCGCCGAGAGTAGCTCCGACGACCGCTTCGACTGGCGGGCGTCGGTCATCGAGTCGTTCGTCGCCGAGGCACGCGACCGGGTCCCCGGCCGCCTCTACCTCACGCTGTACCCCAACCCGTACCCCGGGCACCTGCGCGAGCGCACGGGTGTCGACCCCGAAGCGCTCGACGAGTACGTCGACGAGTACGTCGTCCCGATCTACGACATGGCGTACTCGACGACGTACTGGCTGGAGATACTCGCTCAGGGGTTCGTCGACGAACTGGTGACGCCCTTCTCCATCGAGTTGTACGCCGTCGACGTCGACCCAGACGCACTCGGGAAGGCGACGGAGGTGGCCGGCGCGTACGCCAAGGACGTGCTGTTCGGCTACGATGCCTCGAACGCCCGGGCGACACTTCGGCGATTCGAGGCGGACGCCCGTGAGGGCAAGCGGTTCGAACCCGAATAGCGGCTCACGCCGGCCCGTGGACGAACGGGAACGTCGCGCCACAGCTGTCGCAGGTCGTCTCCTCCTCGACCAGTCCCTCGCGTTCCGAAGCTCCGCGCTCGGTGCCGACGAAGCGACGGCCCTCGGGGACGCTGAGGTACGTCGAGGCCCTGCAGTTCGGACAGGTCGCGCCGACCAGCCCCATCAGTGCGCCTCCGCGTGCCAGGCGAGCAGGTCCTCGCGGTCACGAGTGTCCGCGGGGAGTTCGTCGAAGCCGAACCAGCGCGCCGCGCTTATCTCGCAGTCGGGGTCGGTCACCTCGGGGGCGAACGACTCCGCGCGGGCGGCGAACACCGGCAACACGCCCGTCGTCTCGTACTCCCCGGAGCGGATGGTGAGGCGGGTCACCATCGCCAGCCCGTCGTAGGTGGCGTCGACGCCCGCTTCTTCCCCGAGTTCGCGGCGAGCGGTCTGGCGGTAGCTCTCTTCGCGTTCGACACAGCCGCCGGGGAGCACCCACAGGTCGACGCCCTCGTGGCGAACGAGCAGGAGTTCGTCCGGGGCTCCGTCCGCCTCGCGGTGGACGACGGTGTGTGCGCCGTACGGTGCGCCACAGTCCCGGACGCGACGAGCGAGTCGCTCGAAGCGGCCTCGCGAGACACGTTCGGTCCGCTCGAACGCGATGTAGTCGTCGTACCGGTCGGTCAGGTCGTGGTACGCGCGCTGTGCGCGCTGGTCGGCCTCCCGGGAGAGGAACCAGCACTCGTCGACGGTCATGTCATCGTGGCACCTCGGGGCGGGGTCGCGCGGACGGGTCGGTCATTCTCGGGGGCTACACCGACCGGCCGGAAAGAGGCTTCGGCGAGCGCGGCCATCGACGGCACGCTCGGTGAATCACGGTCTTTTTGCCCGCCGGCGGGGTACCGACGGCTATGGCATTCGACGAAGACGACACGGTCGTCCTCAACGACAAGCACAGCGACTACGACGGCGAGACGGGCGTCGTCACCCAGAAGGTCGAGAACATGTTCGGCGAGGCCACCTACACCGTGAGCTTCGACGACGGGCAGGAACAGGGCGTCCCCGCCGACGCACTCGAGGCCGCCTCGGACGACGAGGACGCCGACGAGGACGCCGACGCGGACACCGACGCGGACACCGACGAGGAGTAATCGCCGTGTCGAGCGTCCCGTTCCACTACGTCGACGTCCAGGCGTTCTGCTACGCCACGGAGGACGAGGTGCGCGTCGAGCGGGCGCTCCGGACGATGCTCCCCGACGACTACCCCGTCGAACGCGCCGAG
Source organism: Halomarina rubra (assembly GCF_023699475.1). Classification (GTDB taxonomy): domain Archaea; phylum Halobacteriota; class Halobacteria; order Halobacteriales; family Haloarculaceae; genus Halomarina; species Halomarina rubra. The sequence goes on from NZ_JALXFV010000008.1 coordinate 759,717, forward strand.
AACACCGGGTTCCACGGCGACCCCATCGTCGTCCTCTCGGCGCGTGTCGAGAACGCCGACGACGTGCGTCACGTCCTCTCGCGACTCGCCGACTCCGAGGACCTCGACGCCATCGTCGACGAACTCGACCGCCGCGTGACCGAGGACTGCGAACTGTACATGTACCTCGACAAGCAGGCCGCGCTCGCCGGCGACGTCGAACTCGGCGAGGGACTCTCGGTCCGCGGGAAGGTCGAGGCGTACCCCGCGAAGAAAGACGCCGCCGTCGAGAACGTGCGTGCGGCGCTGGGCGAACTGTAACCGTTCGCGAGCAGACTCCTCTCGGGGACTCTCCCCGTATGCTTCACTTACGGCCGCCGACGGCGGTGAACTGTGCTACTAACTAACTCTCCTCACCCGTACTGGCAGGTGGTCACAGTCGACGTACACACTGCGTAGACGCGCTGTGACCCCGACGGACGGCCGTCGGCGGTGACGGGGGTACGCCGGCTGGTCGCACACGGTCGCCCCCGATTCACCGTGGGTCGCACACCTGTCATGGGGGACGCGACGTCCCGCGAGGGACACACTCCTTCGACGAACCCGAACGGTCAACAGTGACGACGCCGAACCGCGAGGCGTGTACGAAGCCGTCACCCCTCGCCCGGACGGGTCGAGCACCGTTGCTCGGTTCGCGCTGACCGCCGCCGACCAGGGGTACGACGGCATCGTCGTCCGTGCGGACGCAGACACCGACTGTGACTACGACGCCGGAGCCATCGCCGACCGCTACGGCGTCGACGTGGTCGAGGGCTGTGAGGTCCGCGCCGACGACCGGACGGCCGCGGCGAGCGCCGTCGACCGCCTCCGGGAGCGCCACACCGTCGTCTGCGTCCGCGGTGGGACGCTCAACCGCTTCGCAGTCGAGGACCCGCGCGTCGACGTGGTGACCCGGCCGATGGTCGACGGCGACGTCAACCACGTGCTGGCGAAGGCGGCGGCGCGAAACGGCGTCCGCCTGGAGTTCGCGTTCGACCGTGTCCTGCGGGCCGACGGCGGCCGACGAGTGCAGGCGCTCCGTGGCCTCCGGAAACTCCGGGAGATGGTCGAACAGTACGACGCCCCTTTCGTCGTCAGCGCGGGTGCTGAGTCCCACCTCCACCTGCGCGCGCCCCGCGAACTGCTCGCGCTCGGCGACCTGCTGGGGTTCACGCACGACCAGGTCGAGACCGGTCTCCGCGAGTGGGGACGAATCACCGAGCGAAATCGCGAGGTCGTCTCCGATTCCTTCATTGAACCCGGCGTCAGACGTGGCAGGTATGAAGAAGACCATCGATGAACACGCCGCCCGGTTCGACTCCATCGCCGGGGAGTACGACGACAGCCAGAACGACACCGAGGAGTACCGCGCCTGCGTCTCGCTGGTGATCGAGCACGCAGACCCCAATCCGGACGACGTGGTCCTCGACCTCGGGTGTGGGACGGGGGCCATCGGCCTCTCGCTCGCCGACTCGGCGGAGCGAGTCCTCGGTCGCGACGTGAGCGAGGGGATGATGGAACGAGCCCGCGAGAAGGCCGCCGACGCCGGCATCGAGAACTTCGAGGTCGAGTACGGAACGTTCCGCGACCCGAACGTCGAATCGGCCGATATTGGGTCGTCGGAGACACCCCAGGCCGACGGTCGCGATGCTCGCGTCGACATCGTCGTGTCGAACTTCGCGATGCACCACCTCGCCAATGACGAGAAACGCGAGGCCATCCACGCCATCGCCGCGCTGAACCCCCGCCGGTTCGTGCTGGGCGACGTGATGTTCTTCGGCGAACCGAACCCGGAGAACCCGCTGTACAGCCCCGAAGTGGACGACCCCGCCACGGTCGGGATGCTCGCCGACGCGCTGACCGACGCCGGGTTCGCGCTCACCGCCGTCGAGATGGTCCACGAACAGTTCGGCGTGCTCGTCGCCGAGCGCTCGCCGAACGGCGGGCGCACCGTCGAGGAGTGAGGGCGGTCGACCGGAGTTCCCCATGAAACACCTCCCGAAACACGTCCGTCCGCGCTGGCGGTATCTCGGCGTCGGCATCGAGAGTTGGCCCGACGCTCGTATCGACCGGCGCGCGTTCCAGCGCGACCTCTGGTACGCCGCTCAGAACCTCCTGGGCGACGTCGGTAGCGCCGCCATCGACGGCACCGTCTACGGGTTCACCTTCGAAGCGGGGGTCGGCGACGCCGTCGTCCGTGTCCGGCGTGGTGAGGTCGAGCGCGCCCGAGCGGCGCTCGCCTGTCTCGACCGCGTCGACGGCCACCCGGTGCGCGTGACGGTCCGCGGTGTCAGCGGGACGGTCCGCGCCTGCGAAGAAAGCTATATACACCGCCCGCTGGAATCGACGGACGAGAAACGCGTCGAGTTCGAGGACTCGGACCGCACCGCACTCGCCCGTGGCGGACGGGTCGACGTGCGGGTCGGCGACGGGTTCGCGGGCGCGACGGATTACGACTGCTAAGCTCATCCATCTCCACCAATGCAAGGTCAAAATCAACAGCAGGCGTACGACCGCGGGATCACCATCTTCTCGCCGGACGGCCGCCTCTACCAGGTCGAGTACGCCCGTGAAGCCGTCAAGCGGGGCACCGCGAGCATCGGCGTTCGAACGAACGACGGCGTCGTCCTCGTCGTCGACAAGCGCATCCGCTCGCCCCTCCTCGAAGGGACGAGCGTCGAGAAACTCCACAAGGTCGACGACCACGTCGGCATCGCCAGCGCCGGCCACGTCGCCGACGCCCGACAGCTCATCGACTACGCGCGCCGACAGGCGCAGGTCGAGCAGCTCCGGTACGGCGAACCCATCGGCGTCGAACCGCTGACGAAGATGGTCGTCGACAACATCCAGCAGTACACGCAGGTCGGCGGCGCACGCCCGTTCGGCGTCGCGCTCATCATCGGCGGCGTCGAGGACGGCGAACCGCGCCTCTACGAGACCGACCCCTCGGGGACGCCCTACGAATGGAAGGCGCTCGCCGTCGGCGGCAACCGCAACGACATCGAGGACTACCTCAAGGAGAACTACACCGAGGAGATGGACCTCGACGCGGGCGTCGGCCTCGCGCTCGAAGCGCTCGACTCGGTCAACGAGGAGGGTCTGCAGGCGGAGGGCCTCGGCGTCGCCACCGTGGACGTCGAGACCGAGCAGTACCGCGAACTGCCCGTCGACGAGGTCGACGAGTACCTCACCGAACACGACCTGCTGGCCGACGACGAGCCAGAGGAGTAACGGGTCGGCCGTCACTGCTCACGATTTTCACGGCACCGGAGCGACTGCACTGGCCGGCGTACACCAGCAACGAGACGACACGCGCGGCCGTCACGGGCAGTACGCGGCGGTCGTCGAGGGAAGCGGGAAACACACTTGAACCGTGGTGCGGTACGTATCGGCATGATTTCGCTGGACGAAGCGGTGACGGCCCGACTCGAATCCCACGGGGCGCGCTTCGAGGTGCTCATCGACCCGGACGCCGCTCTCGCGATGAAACGTGGCGAGTTCGACGGCGATTTGGAGGAGGTCATCGCCGCAGAGGACGTCTTCGAGGACGCCTCGCGGGGGGACCGACCCGCCGAATCGGACCTCGAGGACGTGTTCGACACAACCGACCCGATGGCAATCATCCCCGAAGTGGTCCGTCGCGGTGAGATACAGATCACGGCCGAGCAGCGCCGCGAGATGCAAGAACAGAAACGCCGACAGCTCGTCAACACCATCGCGCGAAACGCGGTCAACCCGCAGATGGACGACGCCCCCCACCCGCCCGAGCGCATCGAACGGGCGCTGGAGGAGGCGCGGTTCAAGGTCGACCCGATGGAACCCGTCGAGAACCAGGTCGACGACGCCCTCGACGTGCTCCGACCGGTCATCCCCATCCGGTTCGACGAGATGACCGTCGCCGTCCGCCTGCCCCCCGACTACGCCGGGAGCGGGCAGGCCCGGGTCCGCCAGTTCGGCGAACTCGAACGCGAGGAGTGGCAGAACGACGGCGGCTGGGTCGGCGTCGTCACCTTCCCGGCGGGCATCCAGAACGACCTCTACGACCTGGTCAACGAGGTGTCCTCCGGCGAGGCCGAGACGCGCGTCATCAAGGACGAGGACGAACTGTCGACGCGGTAGCGGCTCTCGCGGCTTTTGCGGCGTCGGTGTCGTCGGTAGCGTCGGTGGCGCAGATTCGAAGGGCCGGTGTCCGGCGAGACGGAGCGGACGCTCCAGCGTTGGTCCGATCGAGAAAGTGAGTCGAGCGCTATCCGAGTTTGAAGCCGGCCATGAACCCTGCGGCGAAGCCGCCGGAGATGGAGACCGTCGAGAGGACGCTCATCAGGAAGTCCGGGGGCTGACTCGACGTCGCCGCACTGCCGGCGTCGAGCATGCCGCCGGAGATGCGCTCCCAGTCGACGGTGAGGATGCCCTCCGATTCGAGGAACTTGAACGCGGCCAACTGGAGGCCGACGAGGACGGCGATCACCTTCGCGATCTTCTTCGCGGCGAACCCCATGACGCCGCCGATGACCCCGCCGGTGCCGAGGTCGAGACCGAGTTGTGTCGGGTCGATTCCTGCCATGTGAGTGTCAGGGAAACCGACTGGTAAACCTCTTGCGACTAGCTGTGTAGCCCGAGGAACGTGACGCCCGAGTGGGGACTGCCCGGAAGTTAAATAGTCGCACGTCCTAACGCCGCGTGAGTGACCGCCACACACCGCGACCCCGAGACGGCCGTCATCGCCGCACGCGCCGACGCCGGGGAACCCGACACGGAGGAGATTCGTGACCTCGCTGCGGCGGCCGGCCTCACGGTCGCCGGCGAGGTGACCCAGACGCGCAAGGAGGACCCTGCGCTCTGTCTCGGGGAGGGGAAAGTCGAGGAACTCGCCGCGACCGTCGACGAGACGGGCGCGGGCGTGGTCGTCTTCGACAACCGCCTCGGCCCGTACCAGACGTACAACCTCGGGACCAAACTCCCCGAGGGCGTCGAGGTGAAAGACCGCTTCCGGCTCATCCTCGACATCTTCGGCCAGCGCGCCCAGACCCGCAAAGCCCAACTCCAGGTCGAACTCGCCGAGTTGCGCTACGAACTCCCGCGCGTCGAGGCGAAGGTGTCGCTGGCCCGACGCGACGAGCGCCCCGGTTTCATGGGGCTCGGTGAGTACGACGACTCGCGCGAACGGGACATCAAATCGCGCATCTCGCGCATCCGGGACGAACTCCAGCGTATCGAGGACGACGAGGAACACCGCCGCGAACAGCGCCGCGAGTCCGGGTTCGACCTCGTCGCGCTCGCCGGCTACACGAACGCCGGGAAGTCGACGCTCCTCCGACGCCTCGCCGCCGACCTCGACGTCGACGAGAACGAGGACCTCCACCCGGACCTCGACAAGACCGCCGAGTCCCAGGACAAACTGTTCACGACGCTCGGGACGACGACCCGACGAGTCGACACCGACCGGCGGAACGTGCTCGTCACCGACACCGTCGGGTTCGTCTCGGACCTCCCCCACTGGCTCGTCGAGTCGTTCAAGTCCACGCTCGACGCCGTCTACCGCGCGGACCTCGTCTTGCTGGTCGTCGATGTCTCCGAACCCGTCGAGGACATCCGCCAGAAGCTCGTGACGAGTCACGACACCCTCTACGAGCGCAACGAGGCACCCATCGTCACCGTGCTCAACAAGGTCGACAAGGTGTCCGCCGACGAGGTCGAGCGCAAACGCGAGGCGCTGGCCGCCCTCGCCCCCGACCCCGTCGCCGTCAGCGGGAAGGAGGGTCTCGACATCGACACGCTGCTTGGGCGCATCGACACGGACCTCCCCCCCTACGACCGCGAGCGTCTCGTCCTCCCGATGAGCGACGAGGCGATGAGCCTCGTCTCGTGGATCCACGACCACGCCCACGTCCGGGAAGTCGACTACGCCGACGAGGTGGTCGTCGACTTCGAGGCGCGGCCCTCCATCGTCGAGCGCGCCCGAGCGCGTGCGAACGACATCGCCGTCCCCGCCGAGTCGTAGTTCGCCCCCGTTCTCGACCGTCCCGAAGTCACCCCCGGCCCCGAGAGCTAACTGCTCGCGCGTCGACTCCGCGAGCGTGTCCTACGACCTGCGCCCGACCGAGGCAGAACTGAGCGAGGCACGCGCGCTCGTCGGCGTCGCCCTCGACACCTGCGAACGGAGCGACCTGCTCGGCGACCCGCTGGAGACACCGCTGCACGTCGCGCTGGGGTGGACCGACAGCGAGAGCGTCCGCGAGGAGCGACGGGGCGTCTCGGGGACGACGTTCGGGGCGGGCGAGGTCGAACTGGCGTTCAACGCCGACGTCTCGGGGTGGACCGACGCGCTCGGCCCGGTCGTCGCCCAGCAGTTCGGCCGTGCGTGGGCCGACGACCGAATCGAGGTGGCGTTCCGCTGGCAGCGCCTCCTGCGTGAGGCGCTCGCCCACGGGTTCGCGACGCGAACGCACCCGGACGCCCCGACCTCGTGGCGTGAGACCGACGAGGCAGCCCTGACCGACCGGTGGGCGGCGATTCGCGACGAACTGGGAGAGCGAGACGACCTGCCGGCCGACCGGGTCACGATGGGCGTGGCGGCCGCTGTGAGCGACCGGCTGGCGGCGGAGACCGAGGACGCGACGCTCGGGTCGTGGGTCGACCTCGACCGCGGGGCCGTCCAGCGGGCGGGTGACGCCGCGTTCGGGTGAGTCGGCCCGCCGGCGAGCAGCGCGTTACAGCGAGCGTTTCTCCTTCGAGACGACCCGGACGTTCTCGATGCGGGTGCCGGGGTACTGGCCGTCGGCGTCCTTCTCCGCGGCTTTCACCATGTCCCAGACGACGTTGAGTCCGGTCGTCACGCCCTCCAGCGCCTCCATCTCACAGCCGGTCTTCCCGGTCGTCTCGACGGCCACCTCCGCGGTGACGCGGTCGTCCTCGACGGCGAACGCCGTCTCGACGTTCGTGATGGGTATCTGGTGGCACATCGGGATGGTCTCCCAGGTGTGTTTCACCGCCTGGACCGCGCCGATGCGGGCCGTCGCCAGCACGTCGCCCTTCGAGAGCGCGTCGTCGCGGATGGCCGCGACGGTCCCCGGAGAGAGGTGAATCTCGCCGGCGGCGACCGCCCGTCGTGCGGTGTCGGGTTTCGCCCCTACGTCCACCATCTGGACCTCGCCGCGCTCGTCGGTGTGAGTCAGGTCGTCGCCGGGGCTACCGGCGTCGTTCGCGTCGGTGGCTCCTCCGGGTTCCTCGCTCTCGTCCTCGTTCATGACTCCGGTCGGTCCTCGCCCCAGATAGCTCGTGGGATACGGTCGAGGAGGTCCGAGGCGAGCAACCCGCCGCCGGGGGCGTGCTCCTCGGCGACGAGTTCGCCGGCCCGCCCGTTGACGTACGGAGCGACGCAGGCCGCCTCGAAGGGGTCGAGCGTCGCCACCATCGCCGCGGTGATGCCCGCGAGCGTGTCGCCGGTCCCGCCGACGGTCATCCCCGGGGTGCCTGCCCGACAGACCCGCGTCCGCTCGCCGTCGGAGACGACGTCCGTCTTCGCCTTCGCGAGGACGACGTGGCCTAACTCTGCCGCGAGCGACTCGACGGCGTCCTCGTCGCCTCGGAAGTCCTCGACGGCCTCGCCGCCCAACTCGACGAACTCGTGGCTGTTCGGCGTCAACACGAGGTCGGCGTCGGTGTCGACCTCGGGGACGACCGAGAGCGCGTCGGCGTCGACGACCGCTCGGCCCTCGAACGAGTCGAGGAACTCGCGGACCGCGTCGAGGGTGTCGTCGGCGCTCCCGAGACCCGGACCCAGTACGACGACGTCGTCGTGGTCGTGGGCCGTCTCGACGAGGTCCGGGACGTGCTCGGGGGTAAGCCGCTCGCCGTCGTACGGCTGGACGATGAGGTCCTCGGCGTAGCTCGCGATAGGTGTCTTCACCGACTCGGGGACGGCGACGAACGAGAGGTCCGCACCCGCTCGGAGCGCCCCCTGTGCGGCCATTGCGGGCGCACCGGTGTACGGACCGCCACCGATTACGAACACCCGGCCGTTGTCGCCCTTGGTCTCGCCGCCGCGACGGACCCGCTGGAGGTCCCCCCGCTCGACGAACCGTTCTGCGGCCGCGGGGATGCCGATGTCCGCGACGGTCACGACGCAGTCGAGGGCGTCGAGACCGGGTTTCGCGTCGTGGAACGTGACGACGTGGTCGGCGTCGACGGCGGGCGTGGCGCGGTCGCCGGTGTCGGCGTCGACCCCGGAGGGGACGTCGACGGCGACGACCGTCGCGTCGAGGGCGTCGACGGCCTCGATGGCACTGCGTTCGGGTTCGCGGGGGTCGCCGGTGACGCCGGTACCGAGCATCGCGTCGACGACCACGTCGGGGGCACCGAGGTCGAGGGTCGTCGAGTCCCGGACCTCGCGAGCGTCGAGGTCGGCGCGCTGGAGCGCCGCCCAGTTCTCGCGAGCGATGTCGGTCGAGATGGTCTCGGCGCGCCCGAGCAGGTGGACCGTCACGTCGTACTCGGACAGGAACCGGGCGGCGACGAGGCCGTCGCCGCCGTTGTTCCCGCGACCGGCGACGATGGCGACCCGTGCGCCGGGGTCGGCGACCTCCCTCACGACGCGGGCGACGGCGTTGCCACTCGACTCCATCAACTGCTTCCGTGGGACGCCGAGGGCCGCCGCGTTCTCGTCGACGACGGCCATCTCGTCGGCGGATATCATACCGACGCGGACTCGCGGCGAGGGGTTAAACGTGCGGGCGACCGGCGAGGAGCGGCCCCGACAGCGCGCCGCGAGCACTCACCGTCGAATCTCGAACCCCTCGACGCCCTCGGGAGGTTCGGTCTCGGCGGTCACGTCCTCGACGCGTGCTCGTCTCGGTCCGTCCTCGCACCACGCCAGCAGGCGTTCGACGGCGTTCTCGGGGCCTTCGAACACCGCCTCGACGCGGCCGTCGGTGCGGTTGCGGACCCAGCCGTCGACGCCGAGTTCGGTCGCGGCCTCGCGCGTCGACGCCCGGTAGGTCACCCCCTGGACGCGGCCGGTGACGAACACGTGACGGCGGACGCGCTGGTCGGTCGGAGCGCCGGACTCGTGGTCGGACATGGCTCGGGGTACACGCGTCAGGGTGATGAACGGTACGGCGAAGGACCACCACCGTTATACACCAGTGTCCGAAATCGAGAGTGGTTCGTGGGTCCCCGCTGGGATTCCGCTACTGCTCTCGCAGACCCACGACCGTCTCCGGGGGGTCTCCCCCGTCTCTACTCACGTCTCGCCGCCGGTCCTGAGGTGGAAGAACACGTACGTCTGGGCGTAGCCCGCGTAGTCGCCGCCGAAGCGCTCGCGGATGGCCCGCGAGGTCTCGGCGTAGTTCCCACCCTCGCAGTCGGGGTAGTGATCGGCGATGGCCGTCCGAATCCACGTGTCGAGGGGCACCGCTTCGAGGAAGTCCAGCGAGAACAGCGCCACGCAGTCGGCGACCTTCTCGCCGACGCCGACGAACTGTGTGAGGAACTCGCGGGCGTCCTCGTAGTCGAGGCTCCGGGCGGTGTCGGGGTGGGCCTCGCCCGTCGCGACCATCTCGGCGGTCCGGGCGACGTAGGGGGCGCGATACCCCAGACTCAGGTCCCGGAGGTCGACTTCGGTGGCCGTCGCCAACTGCTCGGGCGTGGGGAACGCGTGGTAGGTCGCGCCGTCGAACTCGACGGGCGTGCCGTACTCGCGGGCGAGGCGCTCTTGCATCCCGTGGATGCGCGAGACGCGCATCTGCGCAGAGCAGATGAACGAGACGAGACAGGGGAACGACGGGTCCCGAACGAGACGCATCCCGCGATATCGGTCGAACGCGGCGTCGAGCAGGGGGTCCTCGGGGGTGGCCGCCATGATGGCGTCGAGGTCGTCGTCCAGTCTGAGTAGTCGCACGAGGTGGTCGTGGGCGTCGACGGCGGCCTCCCACTCCAGACGACCGTCGTGCTGGCGGGCGCGGACGACCGCGGGGGCCCCGCCGGTCACGGCTTCGGGGACGACCGTCGAGTACCACGCGTCGCCACCGTGGGCGAGGGTGTCCTCGAACATCCGGTCGTCCTCGCGCGACCAGACGTAGGTCTGGCCGCTCTCGACGGTCGCCTGCAGGTCGAACCCCCCGGGAAGCGTCTCCAGCGGTATCTCGCCCGTCTCCATCGTCCGCCCTACGCGAGACTCCGTGTTGGCGGTTTCGAAGGCGGGCGAAGGTTCTTGCCAACGCGCGGACAAGGTGTGCTATGGATTGTCGTGTCGTCGTCGAGGCCGCGGTGCCGGTGTACGACGTGGGGACCGCGGAGGAGGCCGTCCGCATCGGTATCTCCAAGACGGGTGACATGCTCAACCCGGACCTCAACTACGTCGAGATCTCGATGGGCGAGCGCCACTGTCCGCACTGCCGGGAGGAACTCGAACCGGCGTTCGTCGCCGCCGACGAGGGGTTGGTCTCGCTCGAACTGGAGATGACGGTGTTCAACGTCCAGGACGAGCAACACGCCTCGCGTATCGCGCGCAAGGAGATCGGCCAGCGGATGCGCAACATCCCGCTCGACGTCCTCCACGTCGACGTGATCGAGGAGGAGGACGACGACGGCGACGACGGTAACGACGACACGGCGGTCGATTCGACGAACGAGAGCGTCACCGACGGTGGCGACATGATTCCGGACGTCGAGGAACTCATCGAGGAGTAGCGGCGACCGACACGACGCCCCACAGCGTTCGGCGAGATTCTACCGGTTCGGCGGGAGTCGAGCGGCGGCGCTCGGGTGGTGGCTCATGCGAGTCCCCTGCCGGCGCGAGCGTCGTCACTCGACGCCTGCTGTCGTGGGGGGACCGCGTCGAGAACTCAGTCGGCGGTAGCGGAGACCGGCTGCTCCTCTGCAGTCATCTCTCCGGTGATTCCGTCAGCCAGTGCGAAGACGGCACGTTTGTGCTCGGTCTTCGACTTGTGAATAGATGTCGGGCGAACGCCGAGTTCGTCGTAGCGCTCGTGGTCGACGTCCGTGGCGTTGGAGGCCTCGTAGTGGTTTCGTACCTGTGCAAGCAGGCCGTGAAGGTGGATGAGTTCCTGCTTTTTCATGCTCAGAAGCGGATAACGACTGGGAGCATATAGTATTACCCTGAGTACCGTTAGCACGTTCCGCGGATACAGGGCCTCAGAGGGCCGCAGAACACGTTTCTCGATTGAACACTCTCTCCTTCGATGATGGGGAAATTCACGTCAGAACGCCGGTCGAACGTCCTCGTCAGCCGAGCTGTTTCAGCGTCTCGAGGTCGTGTTCGGTCCGTGTGAACTCGGCCGTCCGGCGGGTGGCGTGACAGTTCGGACAGTTGAACGTCCGATTGTGCTCGGGCAGATCGCGGGGGGACGCCTCCCACTGTTTACCGCACTCGGGACAGAGCAGTCTCACGTACGTTTCCGTCGGCATACCTCTGTGTGCGTCGGCCTGTCACAAAAGCGTTGACCTCGCGGGGACGCCGGCCGGTGGCGTCACCGAGCCGTCGTGCGGTCGCGAGCGGTGAAGGAGAGGAGAGAGGGACCGCTCGTCGCGGCGTGCGCCAGTCCGTCAGTTCGTCACGGTGGTGACGTCGGCCGCTTCGAGCAGTTCCTTGTAGCGGTTGCGGATGGTGACCTCCGAGATGTTCGCCACGTCGCTGACCTGCGACTGCGTCACCTTCTCGTTGGTGAGCAGCGCGGCGGCGTAGATGGCCGCGGCGGCCAGACCGACGGGCGACTTCCCGCTGAGCAGCCCCGCATCGCGAGCGCCCCGGAGTAGGTCACGGGCGCGACGCTCGGACTCGTCGGAGAGTTCGAGGTCGCTGGCGAACCGCGGGACGTAGCTCTCGGGGTCCGCGGGCTTGATCTCCAGATTGAGCTGTCGGATGATGTAGCGGTACGTCCGGGTCAGCTCCATCTTGTCGATGCGCGAGACCATCGTCACCTCGTCGAGCGAGCGCGGGGTTCCGGCCTGTCGCGCCGACGCGTACAGGGCGGCCGTCGCGACGCCCTCGATGGAGCGTCCCGGCAGGAGGTCCTCGCTGAGTGCGCGGCGGTAGATGACGCTCGCGGTCTCCCGGACGTTCTCGGGGAGGCCGAGCGCACTCGCCATGCGGTCGATCTCGCCGAGCGCCTGCTTGAGGTTGCGCTCCTTCGAGTCGCGGGTGCGGAACCGCTCGTTCCACGTGCGCAATCGCTGCATCTTCGCACGCTGGCGCGAGGACAGCGCCCGTCCGTAGGCGTCCTTGTCCTGCCAGCCGATGTTCGTCGACAGTCCGTTGTCGTGCATCATGTTCGTCGTCGGCGCACCGACGCGGGACTTGCTGTCCTTCTCGCTGGCGTCGAACGCGCGCCACTCGGGGCCGCGGTCGACGGCGTCCTCCTCGACGACGAGACCGCAGTCCTGACAGACCGTCTCGCCGTGTTCGCTGTCGCTGACGAGGCGGCCGCTGCACTCGGGGCAGGTCCGTACCGCCTCCTGTTCTTCCTGTTCGGCCTCCGCCTCGGCCATCTCCTCGGTGTACGTTCGTATCGTTGTGTCACTCATGATAGGACTGGTGCACGCCGTCGGCCGAGTGCGGGAACCACCCCTCGGCAGCGGCGCGTCTTCACTCTTAGTTAGCCCGCAAACTATTTAAAGTTGTCGCAGCCATCGAAGGTGAAATCGGCGTATGTGACCGTCACGGCGCGGATATTGTGATACGTGCCACCACGCCGACCGACCCGGCAGAGAATATAACGTTTCCGCATCGTTCGTCACCGCGTCGAGTCGTGACCAACGTTTATCACCCTGACCGCTGTGACGACTAGTAATCAACCGTGCCCGGCCGCCGTGCGTGCCGTGTTCGACCAGGAAACCATGACAACAATCGCAGAACTCGGTCTGCCAGCGGAATCGTTCGCCCTCAGCGAGGCGTTCACGCAGTGTCCGGACCTCCGTATCGACGTGCTCCAGGGGGTCGCCCACAACACGACGGGGCTCTCGAACCTCGTCTGGGTGGAGACGGGCGACGTCGACGCCGCCGACGCGGCGTTGAAAGACGACAGCACCGTCTCGGACGTCGAGATGCTCGGCGACATCGACGGGAAGTGGCTCTACACGATGCAGTGGAAGACCCCCGTTTCGGTGGCGCTCGCCGTCCTCTTGGAGGACGCGACGATGCTCGGCGCGACCGGCGACGACGACGGCTGGTCGTTCCGGGTACTGTTCCCGAAACGCAACGCGCTGTCCATCGCGGCGAGCGTCTTCGAGCAGTACGACGTCAACCTCCGTATCGAGCGCATCTACGAACTGGGCACGGGCGGCGAACACGGCGAGTACGACCTCACCGACGAGCAACGCGAGGCGCTCGAAGCCGCGTTGGAGAAGGGCTACTTCAAGGTCCCGCGGGACACGACGCTCGGCTCTATCGCCGACGACCTCGGAATCTCCCACCAAGCGCTCTCCGAACGCCTCCGGCGGGCCAACGAGATTCTCGCCGAGGTGGCGATTCAGCCGCCACGGAGCAGCGAAGAACAGGAACTCCCACAGGACGACTGACCGTCGCCAGAGCCGAGACGGCCGAGACGGATAGAACGGCCGGGATGGCAAGGGCGGACGACGAGCGACTCAGACCGTGAACAGGTGACCTTCTTCGGGCACGGCGAACACGCCGAGCCGAGCCCCCGCGTCGAGCCACGCGTGCCCGTAGGAGAACGAGGCGAGCGCGTTCACCCAGTCGTCCTCCTCCCGGAAGTGCCGACCGTCCTCCAGGTACGACGACGCCATCTCCTCGAACTCCAGGGCCGCCTCGTGTAGCGGCGTCCCCTCCTGGGGGGCGATGCTCGCGGCGTCGAGCGCCTCGCTCAACAGGCGTTCGTAGCGGTCGGCCTTCTCGTGTAGGTCGGCGGCCATACGCCCCGCTCGACGGCCGGCGGCAAGACGACTGCGACTCGGTACGCACCGTCGGCTTCTGGGCCTCCTCAGAGCGCGGCGAGCAGCGCGTCGACCTCTTCGCGGGTGTTGTAGGCGTGGACCGACGCACGCACCGCGCCGGAGGGGAGCGCCCGGATGTAGAGGTCCTCGGCCGCCAGTCGTTCGACGAGCGCTTCGGAGTCCTCGTCGTCGGGCGAGAACGCCACCAGCCCCGTCTCCGGGTCGGCAGGGCCGAGGACGCGCTCGCCGAGACCGTCGGCGAGGCGGGCGGCGAGGTCGTGAATGCGGCGCTCGATGCGGTCGGTCCCGAGTTCGTCGTGGAGGTCCATCGCCGCGACCGCACCCGCGTACGGCCCCACGTTCGTCGTTCCGACCTCGAAGCGCGCCGCGCCGCGTTTCAACTCCGGGTCGGGACTCGACGGGTCCACGACGCTCCGGTACCCGACTTGGACGGGGTCGGTGGTCACGTCCTCGCGGACGACGAGGAATCCCGCCCCCCACGGACCGAGCAGCCACTTGTGACACGCGCCGACGACGTACTCCGCGTTCCACGCGGTGCAGTCGAGGTCGGTCTGGCCCACGGACTGCACGGCGTCGACCAGCACCTCGGCCCCGTGGTCGTGGGCCGTCTCGACGAGGTCGGCGACCGGCCACTTCGTCCCGTGGGTCCACGTGATGGAGTTGAAACAGACCAGTCGAGCGTCGGAGACCGCCCGCTCGTACGCCTGGCGGTCCACGCGGCCGGCTTCGGTCTCCAGGACGCGCACCTCGACGCCCTGCTCACGGAGGTTCCACCACGGGAGGATACCCGCCGAGTGTTCGAGGTCCGTCCGAACGACGACGTCGCCCGGTTCCCAGTCGATGCTGGCGGCGATTCGGGCGATGCCGTCCGCCGTCGAGTGGGTCAGCGCCAGTTCGTCGGTCGACGCGCCGAGGAACTCCGCGAACCGCTCGCGACAGTCCTCGAACGCTTCGAACGCGACCGGGTAGCAGCCGTCGCCGGTCGGGGCGTCGGTCTCGTGACCGCGGACCGCCGCACACGTCGCGTCCAGCACGGACCGTGGGGACGGTCCCGACGCCCCCGCGTTGAAGTACGCACCGTCGTCGAGCGCCGGAATCGACGCTCTGAGCTCCTCGGGAGTCACGGTCGCAGTGCGAGCGCGAGGAGCAAACGCGTTGTGCCGCCGGGGCGCGACACCTGTTGACACATCAACAGGCTGGCGCGGTGTCTACACTCGTGCGCAAGCTACAAAGCCGAAAAGTCAGTATCACCGGTAATGACGGAGACGACCCATCGGAGGCTCATCGTCGCGGGGTCGGGCATCGCCGGCCTCTCGGCGGCCATCTACGCGGCGCGCTCGAACAACGACCCGCTGGTGTTCGAGGGGACCGAACCGGGCGGCCAACTGACGCTGACGACGGACGTGGCGAACTACCCCGGCTTTCCCGAGGGCATCAGCGGCCCCGAACTCGTCCAGAACATGAAAGCGCAGGCGACGCAGTTCGGTGCGGAGGTCGAACACGGCGTCGTCGAGCGCGTCGTCCGTCGGGACGACGACACGTTCCACGTCACGATGAAGAACGGCGACGAGTACACCGCCGACGCGTTCGTCGCCGCCTCCGGCGCGAGCGCACGGACCCTCGGCGTCCCCGGCGAGGACCTGCTGATGGGGTACGGTGTCTCGACCTGTGCGACCTGTGACGGCGCGTTCTTCCGCGACGAGGACATGCTCGTCGTCGGCGGGGGCGACGCCGCGATGGAGGAGGCGACGTTCCTCACGAAGTTCGCGGACACCGTCTACATCGCCCACCGCCGCGAGGAGTTCCGTGCCGAGGACTACTGGATCGACCGCGTGCAAGAGAAGGTCGAGGCCGGCGACATCGAGATTCTGAAGAACACCGAACTGCTCGAGATTCACGGCTCGCAGGCCGAGGGCGTCGACCACGTCACGCTCGTCGAGAACGAGTCGGGCCACCCGAGCGACGAGCTAGACGACCCCGACACCCGACAGTACGAGTTCGACGTCGGTGCGGTGTTCCTCGCCATCGGCCACACGCCGAACACCGAGTTCCTCGCCGAGACGGGCGTCGAACTCGACGACCAGGGCTACATCCTCGCGAAGGGCGGGCGCGACGGCGGCCAGACCGCCACGGCCGTCCCCGGCCTGTTCGGGGCGGGCGACGTCGTCGACCACCACTACCAGCAGGCCGCCACCGCCGGCGGCATGGGCGTGAAGGCCGCTCTCGACGCCGACGACTACCTCGAACAACTCGGGCGGGCGGGCACCGAAGGCGCGGAGACCGTCGAAGCGCAGAGCGACGACTGAGCCCCTCACACGGCACCCTCGCGGTCTACGTAGCTCCTCTCGACGCCCAACACCATGACAGCCGCCGGGCCACCCGAACTCGACGACCTGCTCGACGACGTCGCCGCCGACCACGAGCTGACGGTCCTCGCGGCCAGAGACGTCGGTTCGCGGGCGTGGAACCTCGCTAGCGAATCGAGCGACTACGACGTGGGCTTCCTGTTCCGTCAGGAGCCGATGGACTACGTCACGCTCGACGGGACCGTCTCGACGGTCCACGACGAACGTGGCGAGGTCGAGGTCCGAGGCTGGAACGTCACCCGTTTCGCCGAGTTGCTCGTCGACTCGAACCCGACCACACTGGAGTTCCTCCACTCGCCGCTCCGGTACCGCGAGCACGACGCGCTGGCGGCGCTGGAAGCCGACGTCGCCGACCAGTTCCGACCGATCGGCGTCTACCACCACTACCGCTCGCTGGCGGCCCGACAGTACCACAAGTACCTCCAGCGCCGACTGCTCGTCCACGGCGACCCCGAGTACGAGATCGTCGACGAGACCGACGAGGAGTGGGTCGTCGAACCGCTCGGCGGTGAGCGCGGGGACGACGTCGAGGTGACTCGACTCCCGAAAGACGACGAGCGCTACGCGACCGGCGCGGTCGACAGGACCGTCAAGCGTAACCTGTACGTGATTCGTGGCGTGCTCTCCGCGGAGTACGTGCGCGACACCCACGAGTTCCCGACGCTCGACTTCCCCGCGTTCGTCAAGCAGGAGCAGACGCGACTGGGAGACGACTACGACGCGGTCCGTGACCTCGTCGCGCGGAAGCGAGCAGGCGAGGGCGACGCCGTCGTCGGCGACGTGTTCGGTCGCGAGCGAGTGGTGCTCTCGGCCGACATCGACCCCGAGGTCCACGGCGTCCGGGGCATCACGAAGGAGCGAGCCAACGCGTTCGTCCGTGAGACGTTCGACGCGTAATCACAGGTACTCGAAGTCGCTCGTACTCCCGGAGAACCCGGCGCGTTCGTGCGCCCACTCGAACGGTTCGTGGCGCTTCTCGGCGAGGAACTCGACGATGCGCTCGCCGACGTTCTCGCCGTACAGTTCGGGACCGGAGCCGAGTCGGTCGCGGACCGCGTCGGTCTCGTAGACGTACTCGACGGTCTCGAACATCGACTCGCCGTCGGCGGGCGGGACGAGCAGGTTGGAGTTGGCCTCGAACACCGTCTCCGGGCGGTCGGTGTTGAACCGTGCGGTGAGACAGTGGGCCTCCTCGATGTGGTTCAACTCCTCTTGCATGCTCCCGGAGTCGGTGAGTTCGGCGAAACACTGCCCCGAGCGCAGGAACTCGTAGACGTGGGCGTGGCGCTTCCAGAGACCGGTGAACAGGAAGTTGTCGTGCTCGTCGTCCAGACGGAGGAGCCTCTCGCGGAGGCCGTAGTTCTCCAGCGCCCGTCTTGTCGCGGTGAGTTCGAGGAAGTTGACGTTGTAGTCGGCTTCGACCAGTCGAATCACGCAGTCGACGATGGCGCGGAAGCGGTCGGGCAGCAGGTTCGCCCGGCGGTGGACGTCGACGCGAATCCAGTCGTCGCGCTCCTCCAGCACGGGGTAGACGTCGAAGACGGACTCGCCGTCGACGTTCGACTTCATCTCGATGGCGTCGACGACGCTGTTGCCGACGACGGGGATGCGCTCGACACCGCCGACGGACTCGGGGTAGCCCTCGTTCACGAGGTGCTCGCGGTTGAGGTCCGTGGGTGCGAAGTGGTACATCGCGGCGGCACTGCCGACGAACGTGTCGTACTGCTCGGGGAACGGTTCGGAGCGCTCGATGTGCCAGTCACCGTCCCACTGCTCGCGGACGAACGCCGCAGGGTCGCCGTGAGCGGCGTAGTCGGGAGCCATCGACCGCAGGCCAGCCTCGTTGTGCGCGACCAGTTGGTTGGTGGCGAACAGCCACGCCTGGGGGACGATGCCCGCCGCGAGCGTGTCGCCGTGGACGAGCGGGAGGACGGTCTTCTCGGGGTACTCGCTCGCGAGGTGGTCGGTGAACGCCTCGATTTCGGTCATCAGCGAGGCGGTCTTCTCGCTGAGACCGCCGCGGACGCCGAGGTCGACCGCGATGTGGTCTTCGAGGTCGTACTCGACGAGGCCGTGGCCGAGCACGTCGTCGTAGTGCTGACCGGTGTGGAGGACGAAACACGGGACGTCCTGCTCGCGGGCGGCGGCGACGACCGGGGCCTGCTTGTAGAAGTCCGGTTTGGTCGCCGTCACCACCGCGAGGACGAACTCCCCCGACTCGCCGGCCTCCATCTGCCGGGCGAGTCGGTCCTCGTAGACCTGCTGACGCGTATCCATGTCACGACCACCACGAGTCGTTTCTAAGTACCTTTCCCTTCGGTCTGCGGGTCGAACGCACACTGCTTTACGTCTCGCTCACCGACGGCGGGTATGCCGACGAAATCGGACACTATGCTCGTGAAGATCGAGACGCCCGACGGTGACGACGAAGTGACGCTCCCCACCGGCCTGCTCGACATGCTCGCCGAGGACGGCGAGTCCGCCGCCGACGTGGTCGGCGACCTCGCGCTCATGTCCTGCGCCCAGCGCGTCCACGCCGCCGTCCACCACGGCCACGGCGAGGCCGACGAGGAACTGGAGGCTATCGAGTCGACGACCCTCGACCTGTTCGAGGAGCGCTTCGGCATGACGTTCGGCGAGGCGACCGGCCACGACCACTGAACGGCACTCTCTCTTCGACCTCTTCGGCCACAGCATAGCGTCAGCTACGAGTCGACGGTCCACTGCAGGACGACACCGTCGTCCACCCGTTCGACACCGTCGAGTGACAGCTCGGGGAACGACGCGCGCTCGACGAACCCCTCCCCGTCGGCGATGGTCGGGGCCTCCCGTCCCCCGAGGACGAGACTGCCGACGTACAGCGTGAGTGCGTCGACCAGACCGTCGGCGAACAGCGAGAAGACGAGTTCGCCGCCACCCTCCACCATCAGGTCCGCGACGCCCCGGGATTCGAGTTCGGCGAGTGCACACGGGAGGTCGACGCGCTCCGTGCCCGCGAC
Source organism: Halomarina rubra (assembly GCF_023699475.1). Lineage (GTDB taxonomy): Archaea > Halobacteriota > Halobacteria > Halobacteriales > Haloarculaceae > Halomarina > Halomarina rubra. The sequence goes on from NZ_JALXFV010000008.1 coordinate 779,032, forward strand.
GACGACGCTCACGCTGGCCTCCCGGAGTGCCGACAGCCTGTCTATGGGTGCGGCCTCGCTCACGAGCAGCGTCGTCGGCGCGTCGCCTGCGAGGATAGCGGCGTCGGGGGGCGTCCGCGCTCGCGAGTCCGCGACGACCCGGGTGGGGACGCCCGACTTGCCGACCGACTCGCGGTGGTCGCGGTCGAACCGGACGAGCGAGGGGTCGTCTGCGAGCACCGTCCCGACACCGACGAGCACGGCGTCGTTCTCGGCACGAATCCGGTCGACCCGCGCGAAGTCCTCGTCGCCTGAGATGCGGACCTGCTCGCGGCGGCGCGTCGAGAGCTTCCCGTCCGCGCTGACGGCGGCGTTGACGTGGACGTGCATGGCTCGAACTCGGGGTGCCACGACTAACGGATTTCGTGTCGGGACCGTTCGACCGAGCGGGCAGCGCCCGATTCGGTCGAGGACCGGCGTCCGTGCTTCTGGTAGCCGAACCGCTATGTCATGGCGCGGTGAATTCGAGCTGTGTCTACTCCGTTACGCGACGCCCTGGAGTTCTGGTTCGAGTCCGTCTGGCGTCCACGGATACGGATTCGCTTCCTCCAGCAGCTTTGGTTCGTGCTGTGGCTCGTGGCCGTCGCGGTGATTCCGTACAATTTCGTCGTTGGCGGTCCCGAAGCCGTTTCCGCAGGACTCGTCGGAATCGCTGTCGTCAGTGGTCTCATCATCAACGGGTTCTGTGTGCTTCTGGAGCTGTTCGCCCGCTGGCGTGGTGTCGAGTCCGACCCGTACGACCTCAACTGACGTTCGTCGACGACCCGAACGAGCAGCCACTCGGCGCGAACCCTTTTTTACGGGGCTGCGCAAAGCCACAGACGATGGACATCGACCAGACTGCCGAGGATCTCGCCTCCGACCTCGGTGTGGACAAACAGGAGGTCCGCGACGACCTGCAGAAACTCGTCGAGTACGACGTTCCACTCGACGAAGCGACCCAGAGCCTCCGCCGGAAGTACGGCGGCGGGAGCGGTGGCGGCGGCAGCGCCCCCTCGACGAAGGACATCGGCGGGGTGTCGACCGACGACGCCAGCGTCACCGTCACCGGGCGGGTGCTGACCGTCGGGAAGCGCACCATCCGGTACCAGGGTGACGACTTCACCATCTTCGAGGGTGAACTCGCCGACGACACCGGGCGCATCTCCTACACCGCCTGGAACGACTTCGGCCTCGCCGAGGGCGACACCATCCGCGCGGGCAACGCCGGCGTCCGCGAGTGGGAGGGCCGCCCCGAACTGAACCTCGGCGACTCGACGGACGTCGAGAGCCTCGACGAAGACCTGGACGTCTCCTACGACGTCGGCGGCGACCGCTCGCTGGCCGACCTCTCGCCGGGCGACCGCGGCCGGAACGTCGAGGTCCGCGTCGTCGAGGTCGAAGAACGCACCATCGACGGTCGCGACGGCAAGACCGACATCCTCTCCGGAGTCATCGCCGACGAGTCCGCCCGCCTCCCCTTCACCGACTGGAACCCGCGACCCGAGATTACGGAGGGCGCGTCGCTGCGCTTCGAGGACGTCTACGTCCGGGAGTTCCGCGGCGTCCCCTCCGTGAACCTCTCGGAGTTCACCACCGTCGCCACGCTCGACCGCGAGGTCGAAGAGAGCGCGACGGCCCGCCGACTCGGCGTCGGCGAGGCGGTCCGCGGCGGCGGCGCGTTCGACGTCGAACTCGTCGGCAGTCTGCTCGACGTGCGCGACGGCTCGGGGCTCATCCAGCGCTGTCCCGAGTGCAACCGCGTCATCCAGAACGGCCAGTGTCGCTCCCACGGCGAGGTCGACGGTGAGGACGACCTGCGGACGAAGGCCATCCTCGACGACGGGACGGGCACCGTCACCGTCGTCCTCGACCGCGAACTGACCGAGCGCGTCTACGACGGCACGCTCGAGGACGCCCTCGACCACGCCCGCGACGCGATGGACAAGGAGGTCGTCGCCGACACCATCGCCGAGGACATCGTGGGCTACGAGTACCGCGTCCGCGGGTCGCTCTCGGTCGACGACTACGGGGCGAACCTCGACGCCGAGGAGTTCGACCGCGTGGAGGCGGCGGCGGCCGACCGTGCGGCCGCGCTGCTCGCGGAGGTGGACCAGTGAGTTCGACCCCCGGGAACCGCGAGGTTGCCCACCGTCTGTTCGCCGCCGAGTTCGAGGACGCGAGCTACAGCTACTCCGAGTCCGACGAGGAACGGGCACCCAACTACGTCGTCACGCCGACGGGCGCGCGAGTCAACCGCCTGTTCGTGACGGGCGTGCTCACCGAGGTCGCACAGGCCGGCGAGAGCATCCTCCGCGCTCGGGTCGTCGACCCGACGGGTGCGTTCGTCGTCTACGCCGGGCAGTACCAGCCCGAGGCGATGGGCTTCCTCGACGGCGCGAACACGCCGTCGTTCGTCGCCGTGACGGGGAAGGCCCGGACGTTCCAACCCGACGACTCCGACCTCGTCTACACGAGCGTCCGCCCCGAGTCGGTGAGCGAAGTAGACGCGCCGACGCGTGACCGCTGGACGGTCATCGCCGCCGAGCGCACGCTCGAACGCATCGGCACCTTCGCGGCGGCGCTCGACACCGGCCTCACGGGCGACGCGCTGACCCAGGCGCTCGAAGCCGCCGGTGTCGACCGCAGTCTCGCCGCCGGCATCCCCATCGCCATCGAGCAGTACGGCACGACCGAAGCGTACCTCGCCGCGTTGCAGGAGGTCGCGCTGGACGCCGTCCGCCTCGTCGCCGACGAGACCGACGAGGTCGGTGACCTCTCACACGCTCCCGACGAGGGTGGTGAGACCACCTTCACGCCGGTCCGCCCCGTCGAACTCGACGCGAGCGTCGGGGCTGCCGGGGTGGCAGACACTGCGACCGACGTGACCGAGGAGACGGGCGCACCCGACGCCGAGACACCCGAACCCGCCGCGGCGACCGACGAACCGGACGCGACGGCCGACCCCGTCGAAGAACCGGCCGACGACCCCGTCGAAGAGGGCGTCGAGGTCGGCTCGGAACCGGCTGGCGAACCGGTCGCCGACGAGAGCGAGGCGACCGCCACGACCGAGACCGAACCGTCGACCGAGGTAGACACCGACGAGAGTGATTCCGGCGAGACGGACAGCGTCGAAGAACCCGTCGAGTCGCCGGGGAGCGCGACCGACGACGAGCCGTCGTTCGAGGAGTCGACCGCCAACGGCGTCTCCGACGAACCGGCGTTCGAACCCGAGACCGACGAGGACGAGGCCGACGAGGAGTCCGGAGCCTACGAGATGGACGAGGAGACCCGCCAGGAGGTCGAGGCGGAGTTCGGCACCGAGTTCTCGACGGGCAACGAGGTCGACCCCGCCGGCGAGGCGGACATCGAGGCTCCGGAGTCGGAGGGAGAGACCGAACGGACCGAACAGGAACCGTCGCCGACGCCCGACGACGAACCGTCGTTCGAACCGGACGACGCGGCCGCGAGCGACGACACCGCCGAACCGGACGAACCGTCGTTCGAACCGACCGACGACGCCGAGGTCGAGGAGGCTGAGGCCACCACCGAGACCGACGGCGAGGCGGAGGCCGACGCGGACGTCGACCTCGACACCGTCCTCATGGAGGAGATGAAGGCGCTCGACGACGGCGACGGCGCGCCCCGCGACGACCTCGTCGGGCGGGTCACCGACCGTACCGGCGCGGACGCCGACGCGGTGGACGACGCCATCCAGGGCGCACTGATGGGTGGGCAGTGCTACGAACCCGAGGACGGGCGGCTCAAACCCATCTGAGCGTGTTCGAACCGGTCCCGGGGGAGCCGGTCGCCGTGGCCGACTGCGGCGACGAGCGTGCGCTGGTGGTCGCCGACTACCACGCCGGGCTGGAGGTCGCGTTGCGCTACGACGGCGTCGAGTTGCGTTCGCACGCCCCCGAGCGCCGCCAGAAGCTCCTCGAACTGTTCGAGTCGACGGACGTCGGCCGCGTCGTCTTCCTCGGCGACCTCGCGAACGCCATCGGGAACCCCACGACGGAGGAGCGCGAGGAGTTGACGACGCTGCTCGGGACGCTCTCCGAGCGGGTGCCGGTCACCGTCGTCAAAGGGAACCACGACGGCGACGTCAAGGACGTCGCGGCCGAGAGCGAGCGCGAGCACCCCGTGACGGTGACGCCGACCGACGGCGTCCGTCTCGGTGACGTCGGGTTCGTCCACGGCCACACCTGGCCCGCTCGCGAGGTGGTGACGGCGGACCTCGTCTGCATGGGCCACGAGCACCCGAAGATTCGCCTCGAAGACGAGGTGGGCGGGGCACGCGCCGAGCGGGTCTGGCTACGTGGGCCGCTCGCCCCCGACCCGTTCGTCGAACACCACGCCGAGAGCGACGACGCGGACGACGACATCTCCCCCGCCATCACCGGCGAACTCGTCGTCTGCCCGGCGTTCAACGACCTGCTCGGCGGGACGTGGACGAACGCCGGGCAGGGATTCCTCGCACCATTCCTCCCGGCGGGGATGCCCGACGCGCAGGCGTACCTGCTCGACGGGACGCGACTCGGTCCGTACCAGCGCGTCTGAGTGCCGGAGCCGACCGCCGGAACGACTTTGTCCTGCCTGGTGCATGTCATCACGGACCATCATGAACGTCTACCGCTACGTCCAGCACACCGCGAACCGCGTTCCGGACGACGTCGCCGTCCTCCGGCCCGACAGCGAGGACGTCACCTACGGGGAGATCGACCGTCGAGCGCGGCGGGTCGCGGCGTGGGTCGATTCACAGGGGATGGCCGAGGACGCCCGCATCGCGGTCATGCTCCCCGACTGTGCGGCGTACGCGTCGGTCGTCCTCGGCATCTGGCGCGCCGGACGGGTCGCGTCGCCGCTCAACACCCGGTTCGGCACCGACGAACTGGTGTACACGCTGAGCGACCTCGACCCGTCGGCGCTCGTGACGGCCGACGCCTTCGCCGACCAGACTGCCGCCATCCACGAGGGCGTCGACGCGCTCGACGAGGCCTCGACCGTTACGGCCGTCACGGGCGGCGAGTTCGAGGAGACGGCGCTCCCCGACCGGGAGACACGGCCCGCGCCGGCCCCCGTCAAGCGACTCGACGAGGAACCGGCCGTCGTGATGTACACCTCGGGGACGACCGGACGACCGAAGGGCGTCGTCCAGACCCACCGTAACATCACGGCGAACGTCCAGTGTGGCATCACCACCTTCGGCTACACCGACGAGGACGTGGCCGTCGCCGCGGTGCCGATGTTCCACGTTGGCGGTCTCTACGGCGTGCTGCTCCCCATCCTCTCGGTCGGCGCGTCGTTCGCCATCCTCGAAGCGTGGGACGCCGCCGCGTGGGCGGCGCTCGTCGAGGAGACGGGCGCGACGCTCACGGGCCTCATCCCGACGATGATGGTCGACGCGGTGAACACCCCCGAGGCCGTCGAGCGGGACACGTCGTCGCTCGAACGGGTGTTCTACGGTGGCGCACCCGCGACGGTGGCGACCCTCGACGCCTTCGAGGAGGCGTTCGACTGCGCGGCACTGCTCGACTACTACGGCCAGACCGAGAACACGGGCGTCAGCGTCACCTTCGACGAGGACACCGAACGCCGCCCTGCGCTGCTCGGGTGGCCGATGGACAGCGTCCGCGCCCGCGTCGTCGACTTCGAAACGGGCGAAGACGTCCCGCCGGGCGACCAGGGCGAACTGCTGTTGAAGGGTGACGTCATCACGCCAGGGTACTGGAACGCCCCCGAGAAGACAGAACGGGCGTTTACCGAAGGGTGGTTGCACACCGGCGACGTGGTCCGGCGGGACGACGACGGACTGCTGTACTACGTCGACCGGGTCGACGACATCATCCTCACCGGCGGCGAGAAGGTCGCCCCCACGACCGTCGAGGAGGCACTCCAGGCGATGCCAGGGGTCGCGGCGGTCGCGGTGTTCGGGACCGACCACGAGCGGTGGGGCGAGGCCGTCACCGCGGCCATCGTCCCCGCCGACGGGTCGTTGACAGAGGACGACGTCCTCGACTACTGGGAGCGGGAGGTCGAGTTGGCGGGGTACGAGAAGCCCCGGCGTATCGTCTTCCGCGAGGCGTTCCCGCGGACGGCGACCCAGAAGGTGAACAAGGTGGCGCTGGCGAGGGAAGTGGGCGGCGAGTGACGGAGATGACGGGTGACGAGGCCGACCAGTGACGAGGCCGACCAGCGACGAGGCCGACCAGCGACGAAAACGACGAGTGACCGAGAAGGCGGGTGAAGCGAAGGACAGGGAGAGCGGGGGGAGGCGAGGGAACCACTCTCGGGCGGTCGCCGGTCAGGCCGTCGGGGCCGTGCTGGTCTGCTCGATGACGCCGAGTGCGTCGAACAGCACCCAGCGTTCGGCGACCTTCCCGCCCGCGAGGCGGTGGAGCGCGAACCCGCTCGCGGTCAGCGGCTTACCGGTCGGTTCGATTCCCATGAACGGCCCATCGTGGGTGCCGCTGATGGTCACTCGCAGGACGACCCGGTCGCCCTCGGCGACGACGTCCTCGACGGCGACACGGAGGTCCGAGAAGCCCCGCCGGAACGGTTCGAAGACGTACTCGCGGAACCCTTCGGGTCCGTGTATCTCGCCGATAGCCGGGTTGTGCTCGACGAAGTCCGGGGCGAACACCTCGTCGATGTAGTCGGCGTCGCCGTCGGTCATGATTCGCTCGGGAATCGCCCGGGCGAGCGTCTCGTTCTCGCGCTGTGGTTCGGTTGCTGCCATCGCTCGCTCACCACCACGGAGTACGCCCCGTGAGGACAAAGCCGTGTGTCACGGTGGTACGGTAAGTCCGCGGAGTCGGACTGGGCCGCGTTCGGGAGGGACTCGCAGTTCTCACAGCGTGGTGAGACACTCGGACAGTCCGACTCCGAGCATCCCCAGACCAACGACCCACGTGCCGTACAGTAACAGTCCCTTCTCGGACGGTTCGCCCTGTGGGTCGTCGCTCCGGTCGCCGACGACGCTGATGACGACGAACACGACGCCGACGGCGGCCAGCGCCATCGCGATTCCGTTCCATCCCTCGGTTCGGGCTTCTGCGAGGCCACGCAGGGCGTATCCCAGACCGAACACGGCCCACCCCAGCCAGTAGCTACGCGCGACGTCCACACCACGTCTTTCACGACCGGAGACAAACCGATTCCGACAGCGCTGAAGCCGGCAAACCCCTCGACAGTGGCGCAGGCGACGGCCTCTTACCGATTCGTCCCCAACGCGAGACCAGTGAGTGAGCCACGGGCAGGGATGGACGCGTTCGCCCATCTCGGCGAGCGCGTCCGGTCGGCGCTGTCGACACGCGGGTTCGAGACGCCCACCGAGCCACAGCGCCGCGCGATTCCGACGCTGGCGAGCGGCGACCACGGCCTCGTCATCGCGCCGACGGGGACGGGGAAGACGGAGACGGCGATGCTCCCCGTCTTCGACGCCATCGCCCGCAAACGCGATAGGGAGGGCGTCCCGTTCGGTATCTCGGCGCTGTACATCACGCCGCTGCGGGCGCTGAACCGCGACATGCGCCAGCGTCTCGACTGGTGGGCCGAGGAGTTGGACCTGGACGTCGACGTTCGTCACGGCGACACCACGCAGTACCAACGGGGGAAGCAGGCCGACGACCCGCCGGACGTGCTCGTGACGACCCCGGAGACGCTCCAGGCGATGCTGACCGGGAAGAAGCTCAGGCGGGCGCTGTCGGACGTGAGCCACGTCGTCGTCGACGAAGTCCACGAACTCGCCGCCTCGAAACGGGGCGCACAGATGGCCATCGGTCTCGAACGGCTGCGCGAGTTGGCCGACGAGTTCCAGTGCATCGGCCTCTCGGCGACGGTCGGCGACCCCGAGGAGGTCGGGAAGTTCCTCACCGGCGACCGGGGCTGTGAGATAATCGAAGTCGAGGCCGGGAGCAACCTCGACCTGCGCGTGTCGACGCCCGAAGTGACCGAGGAAGACGAACGACTCGCCGGGCAGTTGATGACGAAACCGGACGTTGCGAGTCACGTCCGTGCGATTCGCGACATCGTCGAGACCAACGACTCGACGCTCGTGTTCGTCAACACCCGCCAGACCGCAGAAGCGCTCGGTTCACGGTTCAAGAAACTCGAGACGAACATCGGCATCCACCACGGGTCGCTGTCGAAGGAGGCCCGTATCGACGTCGAAGACCGGTTCAAAGCCGGCAGTCTCGACGCGCTGTTGTGTACCTCCTCGATGGAACTGGGTATCGACGTGGGCCGTATCGACCACGTCGTCCAGTACCAGTCGCCCCGCGAGGTGTCGCGTCTGCTCCAGCGCGTGGGCCGGGCCGGCCACCGCCGTGACGTGGTCTCACGGGGAACCGTCATCGCGACGATGCCCGACGACACCTTCGAGTCGCTGGCCATCTGTCGACGCGCCGAACGCGGACAGGTCGAACCCGCGAACATCCACCACGGCAGCCTCGACACCGTCGCGAACCAGATCGTCGGCCTCGTGATGGACTTCGGCGAGATCGGTGCGATGCGCGCTTACGACATCGTGACGCGGGCGTACCCGTTCCGCGAGGTCACTCGCGAGCAGTTCCGCGACGTCTGTCGAGAGCTCTCCTCCAATCGCATCCTCTGGATAGAGGAGGAGGCCGACCGTCTGGAGAAGTCCGGTGGGACGTGGCAGTACTTCTACGCCAACCTCTCGATGATTCCCGACGAGGCCACCTACGCCGTCGAGGACATGGCCTCGGGGCGGCAGGTCGGCACCCTCGACGAACGGTTCGTCGTCAACTTCGCCCAACCCGGCGAGGTGTTCATCCAGCGCGGGGAGATGTGGCGCATCACCGAGGTCGACGACGAGGAGGAGGCGGTGAAGGTGACGCCCGTCGAGGACCCCGGCGGCGAGGTGCCCTCCTGGATCGGCCAGGAGATTCCCGTGCCCTACGACGTCGCCCAGCACGTCGGCGACCTCCGATACGACGCCCGCGAGCGCTTCGACCGGGGCGAGGACCGCCCGACCGTCTCGCGGTGGGTCTGCGAGGGCTACCCGACCGACGACCACACCGCGAGCGAGGCGCTCGAACAGCTCGAACGCCACACGCAGGCGATGCCCGCAAGCGACCGGCTCGTCGTCGAGTCGTACGGTCGGGAAATCGTCCTCAACGCCTGTTTCGGCCACAAAGTCAACGAGACGCTCGGTCGCCTCCTGTCGGCACTGCTCGGCCAGCAGACCGGCTCCTCGGTCGGGATGGAGATAGACCCGTACCGCATCGAGTTGGAGGTGCCCGGCGGCACCACGCCGGGCGACGTCCTCGCGCTGCTACGCGAGACCGAACCCGACCACGTGGCGAGTCTCATCGAACTCTCCTTGAAGAACGCCGACGCGCTGAAGTTCAAACTCGCGCAGGTCGCCGCGAAGTTCGGGTCGCTCAAACGCTGGCAGGGGAGAGGGTCGCGGCAGTTCGGCCGTTCGCGCCTGCTCGAAGCGCTCCGGGGCACGCCGATGTACGACGAGGCGGTGCGGGAGATACTCCACGAGGACCTCGACGTGGACGGGGCAGCGGACGTGCTCCGGCAGGTGCAGGCGGGGACGCTGACCGTCGAGACCGTGACCGAGCGCACGCCCGTCGGGATGGGCGGCCGGTCGTCGAGTCAGGAGCTGCTCAGTCCCGAGAACGCCGACGCGAGCGTCATCGAGACGGTCAGAGAACGCATCCAGGAGGACCGCGTCCTGCTGTTCTGTCTGCACTGCCAGGAGTGGGAGCGCCGCCAGCAGGTCCAGCGGGTGCCCGACCAGCCGGAGTGTCCGAACTGCGGGTCGACGCGCGTCGCCGCGCTCAACCCGTGGGCCGACGAGGTCGTCGACGCCGTCAAGCGCGGCGACAAGGACGACGAGCAGCAGAAACAGACCGAACGCGCCTACCGGTCTGCGAACCTCGTCCAGAGCCACGGGAAGCGAGCGGTCGTCGCGCTCGCCGCCCGCGGCGTCGGCCCGCACAACGCCGCTCGCATCATCGCCAAACTCCGCGAGAACGAGGACGACTTCTACCGCGACATCCTCCAGCAAGAGCGCCGCTACGCCCGCACGAAGTCGTTCTGGGACTGATCTCGTCGGACGTACCCCGGATCGTGAGTTAATTCTAATCTGAAAAGACACGCATCTTTATCAGTCATGCGCTTGAGAACAGAGTATGGACTTCACCAGGGACGGCCGAGCGCGAGCGGTACTCGCCGTCGTACTCATCGTCGCACTCGCCAGCACGGCCGTCGTCGCACAGAACTCGCTGTTGACGCAGGTCGGGCAGTACGTCTCGGTCGGCGACATCGGCGGGTTGCTGTTCGTCGCGTGGCTGACGGTCCTGCTCGTGATGGTCGTCGACCGGACGGCCGAGACCGGGTACGACCGCGAGTAGTCCGTCAGTAGTCCGTCAGCAGACCGCCAACCGGACGTGCGGTTCGCCGTCGACGACATCTGTAGACGAGAGTGACACCCGTCGGTCAGCGACTACCGCCCGCTTCCCGGCGGTTCGACCTTCGAGCGGGCGTCCTCGAAGTGTTCGCGAGTGATGCGAATCTCGTCGGCGCGTTCGTTCGCCTCCTCGGGACCGATGTCGGTCGCCAGCGCGCGAATGGCGAACAGCGACGCCTGCCGGACGAGCGCTTCGAGGTCCGCGCCGGAGTAGCCCTCGGTCTCGGCGGCGAGTTCGTCGGTGTCGATGTCCTCGCCCAGCGGTTTGCCCTCGGTGTGGACCTTCAGAATCATGCGTCGGGCCTCCTCGTCGGGGAGGGGGACCTCGACGTGGGACTCGAAGCGACCCGGCCGGAGCAGTGCGGGGTCGATGGCCTCGTAGCGGTTCGTCGCCGCGAGGACGACGAGGTTCGGGTTCGACGCGAGCCCGTCGAGTTCCGTGAGGAGTTGGGAGACGACGCGCTCGGTCACGTCCTGTTCACCGCCGCGGGCGGCGGCGATGGCGTCGACCTCGTCGAAGAAGACGATGGTCGGGGCGGTCTGTCGGGCACGGTCGAACACCTCCCGGACGGCCTTCTCGCTCTCGCCGACGTACTTGTCGATGAGTTCGGGGCCGGCGACGTGGATGAAGTTGACGCCGCTCTCGCCGGCGATGGCGCGCGCGAGCAGCGTCTTCCCGGTTCCGGGCGGGCCGTACAGCAGGATGCCCGTCGGCGGGTTGGTGTTCGTCGCCTCGAACAGGTTCTCGTAGGAGAGCGGCCAGATGACCGACTCCCGGAGGGTCGCCTTCGCCTCGGCGAGACCGCCGACGTTCTCGAACGTCGTGTTGGTCGTCTCGACGACGTACTCGCGCATCGCGCTCGGGTCGACGGCGGCCATCGCGGACTCGAAGTCCGCGCGAGTGACGGTGAGGGGGGTCTCGGGGTCCTCCTCGCGTTCGTGGCGGTACCGGCGGAGGGCGGACATCGCCGCCTCCGTCGAGAGCGTCCGGATGTCCGCGCCGACGAACCCGTGGGTCCGTTCGGCGAGGCGGTCGAGACTCACGTCGTCGTCGATGGGCATGCCGAGCGTGTGGACGTCGAGTATCTCGCGGCGGCCCTCCTCGTTCGGGACGCCGATCTCGATCTCGCGGTCGAACCGACCGCCACGGCGGAGCGCGGGGTCGATGGAGTCGACGCGGTTGGTCGCGCCGATGACGATGACCTCCTCGCGGCCAGTCAGGCCGTCGAGTTCGGTCAGCAGTTGGGCGACGACGCGGTTCTCCATGTCGGCGTCGTCGTCGCGCGCACCCGCGATGGAGTCGATTTCGTCGATGAACAGGATGGCCGGGGAGTTCTGACGGGCCTCGGCGAACTTCTCTCGGATACGCTCCTCGGAGTCGCCCTTGTACTTCGAGACGATTTCGGGGCCGGAGATGTCGAAGAACGACGCCGACACCTCGTTGGCGACGGCCTTCGCGATGAGCGTCTTCCCGGTGCCGGGTGGCCCGTGGAGCAGGACGCCCCGTGGCGGGTCCACGCCGAGTCTGCGGAACAGGTCCGGTTCGGAGAGCGGGAGTTCGACCATCTCGCGGATGAGTTCGAGTTCCTCGTCGAGGCCGCCGATGTCCTCGTAGGTGACGTCGGTCTTCGGGCCGTCGCTGGTGGCCCCCGCCGTGGTTCCCGCGAGCGCGTCCTCGACGCTCGCCGACGAGCCATCCGAGTGGCCGCCGGTGGGGAGACTGGCCCCACGACTCCCACCGGTTCCGCTCGCCGAACTCTTCACCTCTCGACTCCCGGTGCGGACGGTCACTTGCGTGTCGTCGACGACCCGGACGGTCGTCTGGGGGTCGGTCGTCTCGATGGTCGCCTCGACACCCGAGTCGGTGAGCGTCACCGTATCGCCCATCTGGATGGGGCGCTGGAGCAGTTTGCGCTTGACGTAGTCGGCGAGTTCGCTGTTGCTCACCTCGGGGGTGTTCGGGAGCGACACCGACACCGCGTCCGCGTCGTCGACGTCCAACTCCCGGACGGTGACCGTCTCGCCGATCTTCAGCGTCGCGTTCTGACGGGTTCCGGCGTCGATCTTCAGTTCGCCGTCGTCGCCGCCCGGCCACACCTTCGCGACCGTCTCTCGCTCACCTTCGATGACGATGGTGTCGCCGCTCAGCACGCCGAGCGTCTGCATCGTCGCGTTGGAGAGCCGTGCGATGCCGCGACCCGCGTCGCGCTTCTCCGCACCCTGGACCACGAGGTCCACGCCACGTGTCATACCGACCCTTTCGGTGCTGCTGACTTTATCCCTCCGCTGGAGTAACGCATTTGCTCTCCGACGGTGGACGGTCAGACATGGTAACACAGGTCCAACGGGACGAGATGACGTGGTACACCTGTGAGGACTGCGGGCTGATGTTCGACAACGAGGACGACGCCGACCGCCACGAAGAACGGTGTGACGCCACGGAACCGACCTACCTGCAGTAGGGCAGCTCGTCGGGGGACCGACGGTCCAGGCTCTCGTGACGACGTCGTCGGGTCGCCCGACCGGGAGGGTCAGTCGCCGGGGTCCGGTGGGGTGGCGACGACCGACGCACCACAGTGAGGACAGCGTCGAGGGTGGACGGAGTCGGACCCGTCTCCGTCGGGGGTCTCGTCCGCCCCGTCCGTCGAGTCGTCCGCCGCTCGCTCGCTGGACGCCTCGATGAGACCCTCGCCGACGATGCCCGCCGGCAGCGCGACGAGACCGACGCCGAGGACGGCGACCAGGCCGCCGAACACCCGACCGAGCGTCGTCACCGGGTAGACGTCGCCGTAGCCGACTGTCGTGAGCGTGACGACGCCCCACCACAGCGTCGCCGGAATCGAGGAGAACGTCTCGGGTTGTGCGCCGCGTTCGAGGAAGTACATCACCGTCGAGGAACAGACGAGCGTCACCCACGCCGCCGACAGCGAGACGAGCAGGTCCCGTTTCTTCCGCCCGACGACGACCCACAGCAGACGTATCGACTCGGCGTACCGCGCCATCGTCAGCAGGCGAGCCATCCGGAGCAGTCGCGCCGCCCGGACGAGCGCTACGTCGGTCACCACCGCGAGGAGGTACGACGGCGCGATAGCGAGCAGGTCGACGAGCAGGAACGGCCGGGTCGCGAACCGGAGGCGGTCGACGACCGGCCGGTCGTACCCCGGCGCGGCCAGACACGACCAGACCCGCGCCAGATACTCGACGGTGAAGACGACGACGGTGACCCGGTCGACGAGACCGAACACCCACGCGTGGGTGACGGCCATCGAATCGACCGTCGAGAGACCGAGTGCGAGGACGTTGCAGACGATGAGTGCGGAGATACCACGGTCGACCCACCGACTCGCCGGTCCGTAGTCGGGCCGGAGCAACTCGTACGTGCGACGACGGAGGCGACGATACGCGTCCACGTTCCGTCCAACGCCCGTCGTAGAGAAAAGATAGGGCGAGCGTGCACGTACTCTGACTGTCGCCCCGAAGGGTCCTCCGAGTCCGCCGGTCGGTCTACTCTTCGGCGACGAGTTCCCAGGACTGCTCGCCGAGTTCGTCCTCCGCGAAGACGAACACCCGGCCGCGGGCGGCCTCCGGGTCTGCCTCGACGGTGACGCGGTAGGAGTCGACGCTCACGTCGACGCCGGGGAACACCGTGGTCTCCTCGCCGGCGTCGAGGATGACACGGCCGACGCCCGAGTCCTCCAGAATCTCGTCGGCGGTCTTGCGGTCGTTGACGTAGACGACGACGCCCTCGGTCTCGGTCGGGTCGGTGACGAGCACGTGGACGTCCTTTCCCGGTGGCGTCGACACCGGACCGGTCGCCTTCTCGGGGACGCCGTGGTAGAACACCGAGCGTCCGTCGGTGTACTCGACCTCGACGCCCTCCGGTTGGAGCGAGATGGGGAGGCTGTCGGGGGCGATGTCGTTTCGGAGACTCATGTCCGACCGTTGCTCGCGCGGGGGGAAAAACGCCGCGCTCGGTCCCCACCGGTCCCTGACGGTCGCTGCGTTCGCTTCCCTCTACTCGCCCAACCACGGTCACTCGCGCTCTCTGGTTGTGCTCGCTAATGCTCGCCCCAACCACTACCGGTAAGTCGTCCCGCGAGAAGGGTGGCGTAATGCGGACCGGACGAGCGCGAGCGCCCGCCGCGGGCACCGTCCTGAACGCCCTCGCGACGGGCGTCGGGTCGGCGTTCGCCATCGACGCCTACACGACCGCCACCGTCGACCTCGACCCGACGGCGACCAGCGAGGCCACCGTCACCGGCGAGGTCGCGGGCGCGCCGGACGCCGACACACGACTCGTCGAGCGATGCGTGGAACTCGCCGCCGACCGCGCCGGCACGTCGCTCGACGGGTCGGCGCACGTCCGGACCGAGAGCGAGATTCCGATGGCCGCCGGTCTCAAGAGTTCCAGCGCGGCGGCGAACGCGACGGTGCTCGCGACGTTCGACGCCCTCGGCGTCCCCGTCGAGGGGGCGAGAGACGAGGACGCCGAGAGAGAGGGCGGAAGTGGAGACGACGACGGAGGTGGCGACGACGCCCTCGTCACGCGCGTCGAAGCCTGCCGAATCGGCGTCCGAGCGGCCCGAGACGCGGGTGTCACCGTCACCGGCGCGTTCGACGACGCCAGCGCGTCGATGCTCGGGGCGTTGACCGTCACCGACAACGACGAGGACGCCATCCTCCACCGCGACTACCCGGTGTGGGACGTGCTCGTCTGGACGCCGCCAGAGCGAGCGTACTCCGCCGACGCCGACGTCGAGGGCTGCCGGGCGGTCGCGCCGATGGCCGACCTCGCCGCGGACCTCGCACTCGGCGGGCAGTACGGCCGAGCGATGACCGTCAACGGCCTCGCGTTCTGTGCGGCCCTCGACTTCCCGACCGACCCGCTCGTCGCGGCGATGTCCGAGGTGACGGGCGTCTCACTGTCGGGGACCGGCCCCAGTTTCGTCGCCATCGGCGACGCGGCGGGCATCGAACGGGTCCACGAGACGTGGGCCGCCTACGACGGCGAGACCTGGCGGACGACGACCGAGACCGACGGAGGAACACAGGGATGACGAACGACACCGACCAGAACACGACCGAGGACGGACAGACGGACCGACAGGCGACCGACGAGATGGACCTCGACGAACTCCGCGAGGAGATACGGAACATCGACCGCGAGATCGTCGAACTCATCGCCCAGCGCACCTACGTCGCCGACTCCATCGCACAGGTAAAACGCGACCGCGGGTTGGCGACGACCGACGAGGGCCAAGAGGAGGCGGTGATGGCCCGCGCCGGCGAGAACGCCGAACGCTTCGAGGTGGACGCCAACATGGTGAAGGCCATCTTCCGGTTGCTCATCGAGTTGAACAAGATAGAGCAACGGAGCGAGCGGTAGCCGGACTCGGTCGCTTCAGGATGGCTATCGGTGACTGTCGTGTGTGGGTAGAGAGCCCCGTCAGTCGGCCGACTCGCCCGTCGGTTCGAACCCGGTCCGAATCGTCGACCGTTCCTCGTCGGACACGTTCTCGCGCCACTGCTCTTGCGAGATAGTGTACGTGCGTAGGTCACGCGGGCCGCCGACCGCTCCCGCGGGGAGCGCGTTGCGAACGATACCGTCGTACTGGCCGCCGTAGGTCTCGACGTACCGTTCGATGGACCGCTTCGACCGCTCGTTGTCGGGTTCGTGTCCGACGCTGACCAGTTCGAGGTCGAGCGGTTCGAAGGCGACGTACGCCATCGCGCCCGCACGTTCGGCAGAGTACCCCCGGCCCCAGAACGGCTCTCGGAGCCAGATGCCGAACGACGTCTTTCGCTGCTCCCACTCGACCCACAGTTCGGCGACGCCCACGAACTCCTCGGTGGCCCGGAGCGTGATGGCGTACGTCGCGCGCTCTCCCGCCGTCCACGCCTCGCGACTCTCCGTGATGTCGTCGAGCGTCGCTCTCGGTGTCGCGTGTGGTGTCTCTCCCAGCGAGCGCATCACGGCGTCCATCTCACCGGAGCGGTGGTACTCGTACAGGTCGAGCGGGGCGACGGCGTCGTGCAGTGGGTCGAAGCGGAGTCGGTCGCTGTCGACCGTCGTCGGAAACAGGGTCGTCATCGGCGTCGGTGTCCGAGAATCCCCGACGGCGACGAAAAGCGACACGGTCCGCGGTGGCACCGTGGAGTCACCACGGGAGCGTGACCCGGATGGACGGTCGCGCTCCGGGGAGGCGTCGGAGAGACGGTACCCTCGCCGCTGTAAAACCGGCAACCGACGCTACGGTTCGAGTTGTTCCAGTCGGTCGTCTCGGAGCAACACCTTGAGGACGATGTCGGGCGACTCGAGCAGTCGGTGTTTGCCGGTGACGCCCTCGCCGCGGCCGCGACTCTCCTTCGTCGAGTCGATGACGTTGAGGAAGTCCTGTTCCTGGAGGAGTTCGCGGGTGCGGCGCTCGGAGAGCGCGTCGAGGTCGATGGCGTTCGTCGTCTGGGTGTAGGCGTGGTAGATCTCTCGGGAGGTGAACTCGACGCGGTCGTTGTTCGTCGTCAGCTTCGTCAGGGCGTAGAGCAGCACCTTCGCCTGAAGCGGCGACCCGTCGATGAGTTCGGCGAGACGGTCGACCTCCGTCTTCTGTTTGGCCTGTCGGATGTGGTCCTCGGTGACGGTGTCGTGACCGACGCGCTTGGCGATGCGACCGGCGTTCCGGAGGATGTCGATGGCCTTCCGCGCGTCGCCGTGTTCCTGAGCGGCGAGAGCGGCCGCCAGCGGGATAGCGTCCTCGGTGAGCACGCCGTCGTGGAACGCGTCGCGCCGGTTCTCCAGGATTTCGCCGAGCTGGTTGGCGTCGTACGGCGGGAAGACGAGTTCGTCTCGCGAGAACGAGGACTTGACGCGCTCGGACATCTGGTCGGGGTAGTCGATCTTGTTCGAGATACCGATGACGCCGATGCGCGCGCTGTTGATGCGTCGGTTCTCGCTGGCCCGCGAGAGCTTCCGGAGCACCTCGTCGTCTTCGAGCATGTCGATCTCGTCGAGGATGACGATGGCGACGTCGGTACAGGTGTCGAGGACGGTCCACAGCCGTTCGTAGTAGTCACCCGTCGCCAGACCGCGCTCGGGGACGGTGAACTCGGTTCGCTCGGGGTCGTTGAGCGACTGGGCGACGCGCTTGACGACGGACGCTTCGGTGTTCTTCTCCCCGCAGTCGATGAACGCGTACTGGACCGTGACGCCTTCGCGGTCCGCCTCGGTCTGGAGCATCTCCGTCACCGACCGTGAGATGAGCGTCTTTCCGGTGCCGGTCTTCCCGAAGATGAAGAGGTGAGAGGGGGCGGAGCCGAAGATGGCGGGGTTGAGCGCGTCGGCGACCTTCTGCATGTGTTCGTCGCGGCCGACGATTCGCTCGGGGTCGGGAAGGTGGCCGATTTCGAGGAGGTCCTCGTCGTCGAAGACGGTGTCCGTGTAGTCGAACAGCGTGTTACGCTCCTCGGGCGGAGCGGGGTCGAGATGAGCGTCGTTGGTGGGCATCGAGACGTCTGGAACTGTTCGTACCGGTATATAGTGTACTAGGGTATGGCCGCCGCTGTAAATCACCGAGTCGAACGCGTGTCTTGCCGGAAAACACCGTTCACCTCGCGAACGAGCCCCACGAGTGGTCTCGCCACTGTAACGCGCTCGTCGACCCGCCCGAACGAGTCGATTCGAGGGCTCGAAGGGGGTTCAGTCGCCGCTGTAAATCCGATGGTTTCGGCACGTTAGTCGCGTCTCTCTCGTCTCGGTGCGTCGGTGTCGTGTCCGAGGGGGACACCACCGTCGCCGCTGTAAAGCCGTCCGAGGGGAGGGGCGGGGGGTGGGCCGCCGCTGAACGGCCGTACTGACACTGTCTAGACGACCCACTCACCTCACTCGCCACTGTAACGAGAAGAAAGTAACTAGAACGACGACACACACCACCGTCGCCGCTGTAAATATGAGGAATTCAGGACACACACAAGTCCTGAATGCAGTTCGCCACAGCCGAACCGACGGTGTCGTCGGCCGTCACGCAGCTTCGCGGGCCACCGACTGCCGAGTGACGCGTCGGCAAGTTCAGACCACCTTCGCCGCTGTAAGACGAGGGGTACGTGGCCTCATCGGGTGTCAGAGGCAGGACGGCCGGTCGCGACCGGACACGGTACACCACCGTCGCCGCTGTAAGTTGCCGACCGTCGACACGTGCGACTCGGTCCACGGCGTCGCGAACGAGGTCCGTCCCGAGAGTTCCGTCACGACCCCACCCCACCTGCTCGCGCGCTTACAGCGGCGACGGTGGTGTCTCCCCCACCTCCGAGTAGTCCGGTTCGATGGTCCCCCCACCGACCCCTTCGACCACTACAGCGGCGACGGGGGTGGGACCGCCCGACGGTCACTCACCGGCGACGGCGACGCCGAGCAACTCGGTCGCCGACCGCGTCGGTCAGTACGCCCAGAGACGCTGGACGCGCGGTCCGAGGTCGGGGTGGGCCGCCGCGAGCGCGTCGACGCTCGTCTCGCCGTCGACGTTGACGACGTGGACCTCGCCGCGTTCGCCGCCGTAGACGTCCTGGAAGTCGTAGACGACGCCGACGACCGTCACCGAGTCGGGGACGTCGTCGCTCTCCAGCAGGAACTCGACCTGTCGGTCGACGTTGTACTCGACGAGGTGGTTGACCGCCTCGTCACGGCTCAGTCCGTCGGGGAGCGCCTCGACGCCGGCCTCCAGTCGTGTCTTCAGCACGTCGATGCAGTGGGTGATGCCCGCCGGTTCGTCCAGTCCGTCGGTCACCTCGTCGTACGTCGCCGTGACGGCCCCACAGCCCGTGTGGCCGACGACGACGACGGTCTCCGTTCCGGTGTGACGAATCGGGTAGAGGACGTCTCCCGAGACCACTTCGCCCGCTTCGGTCCGCTGGACGACGCGGTTGCCGATGTTCGAGCAGGTGAACACGTGACCGGGGTCGTCGTTCCCCCAGAGGTGGTCCTGCAACACCCGCGAGTCCGAACAGCAGACGGTGACCGCTTCGGGGTGCTGGCCGTCCTGGACGTCGTCGAACCGGGTCCGGAACGTCTCGGCGTGCGCCGCGTTTCGCTGCAACAACTCCAGTACCGTCTCGTGCATACGCGGGTGAACCACGCCGTCCCACAAGGTGTTTGCTCCCTCGACCGACCACGAACGGCGACAGAGATCGGGTCGCCCTCGGAGGGGGACGGTAGGTGTCGAGAGCCAGTAGGTGTCGAGAGCAGGTAAGAGCAGTCGAGGACTGATAGGAGGAGTCGAGAGCGGGTAGGAGGAGTCGAGGGCTGTCGAGGCCCGTCGGCAGCCGTCGCTCAGTACTCGACGGCTAACCCGGACAGCGTCTCGTGGTACGTAACCGTGTGAGGGGCAGTCAGCGGCGAGACGCTCACCTTCCCGTGGAGGACGGCGTAGCGGTCGGTCCCCTCGGGGTCGGGGACGTCCTGTTCGTTCATCCGCTCCCAGATGCGGTCGTGGAGGTGGACGACGTCGCCGTCGCGTTCGGCGTCCATGTCGTAGAACGTCGAGGGCTCGGTGACGACCATCTCGCAGGACTCCTCGCCCGCGGTCGGCGCGTTGACGTTGAGGTAGTCGGCGATGCCGAACACGCCGTCGGCGGCCGTCTCCTCGACGAGGTAGGCGGTTGCGCGGGCGGCTTCCCCGTACACTGCCGGGTCGGGGTCGTAGGTGCGGAACGACACCTCGTCGGTCGGCACGTACATCGAGACGGCGATGGCGGGAATCTCGAAGAAGGCGGCCTCGACGGCCGCACTGACGGTCCCCGACCGACCGAGCGTGTACTGACCGAGGTTCGCGCCGCGGTTACAGCCCGAGACGACGAGGTCCACCTCCTCCAGCAACGACTGGACGCCGACGACGACGCAGTCGGCGGGCGTCCCCTCGACGGCGAACCCCAACTCGTGTTCCCGGACGTCGACGCGCGTCGAGAGCTTTCGGCCGACGGCGCTCTGGTCGTCCGCCGGCGCGACGGCGGTCACGTCGACGCCGTCGAGCGCGTCGAGCGCGTCGTACAGCGCCCGAAGCCCCGACTCGTCGATGCCGTCGTCGTTCGTGAGCAGGACGTGCATAGCGGCCGGACGGTCGGCGGTGCGAAAACTCCACCGCACCCGACGGCCAGTACACCTAATCGCGCTCGACCCGTCTGTCAGGGAGATGCAACGAGCAGCCGCCACCGCCCTCGGCGTCGCTGCGGTCCTCCTCGCGGCGCTCGCGGCGAGCGTGGTCGTCGGCGTCGTTGACGTCCCCTCACCGTTCGACGACGCGGACTCCCGGAGCGAGCAGACGGACGCGGCGGCCGGTCCCGCCGCGTCCCAGCGCAACTACTCGCTGTCCATCGACGGCATCGAGCCCTGTGGCACGACCTGTCGGGACGTGACCGTGACGCTCACGAACCGCGCGGCCGAGGACCGCGAGAACGTCACCGTCCGTACGCGACTGTTCGCCGACGGGGACCTGCTCTGGACGGGGCGCGAACGCGTCGGAACGCTCCCGGCGAACGGCAGCCACACCCTCACCGCCCGGGTCGAACTGGGCGTCGGCGAGGCGCTCGCCGTCGAGCGCAACGACGGCTACGTCACCGTCGAGCGGACCGTCCAGTCGGACGCCGGCACGGCGGTGCTGACGAGACGCCGGCAGGTCGACTGACACAGCTCACGAGAACACGCGCTCCAACGCCGCGTCGGGGAGCCCCCTGAGCACCCACCCGACGAGTCGCCACCGTCGGGTGACGTAGACGTGACGCCGGCCGGCGTCGGCCACCCGGAGGATCTGTCGGGCGGCCGTCTCGGGTGAACACTTCCAGAAGTCGCCGAACGCCATCTCGGTGTCGACGTAGCCGGGTTTTACGTCGAGGACGGTCGCGTCGAGGTCACGGCCCGCGGCCCACGCGCGGAGGCCGTCGCAGTAGTTCGAGACGAACGCCTTCGAGGCGCTGTAGGCGGGCGACGCTCCGCCGCCGAACAGCGCCGCGACCGAGGAGATGCCGACGAGCGTTCCGGCACCCTGCTCGTCGAACCGTTCCATCGCCGCCGTCGCGAGCGCTGCGAACCCCTGTGCGTTGACCGCGACGGTATCGCGCTCGACGTCCCAGTCGAGCTCCGTGTTCGGCTGGCCCGTCCCCGCCGACAGCACGACGAGGTCCACCCCACCCATCGCCTCGACCAGCGCGTCGAAGCGCTCGCGTGCCTCCTCGGTCTCGGTGACGTCCATGCGCGCGACGTACGCCTTCGTCGGGAGTGACTCGCCGAGTTCCTCCAAGCGCTCTACGCGCCGGGCGGCCAGTCCGACCTCGTACCCACGCTCGGCCAACTGCTCGGCGAGCGCCCGACCGATTCCCGACGACGCACCGACGACGATTGCTCGCTCCATAGTGGGAGCGCGAGCGCCGGCCTCTTAGCAGTCGGCTCCGGGCAGGGTGGCGATGAGGGAGACCTTCGGCGAGCCGCCGGGACGGCTCGTCGTGACCGCGGAATCAGGCGGTGCTAGCGTTGCGCGCGGTCGAGACCCAGTCGGGCCGCTCGACGTCGGTCGCGCCGACGTCGGCCACCTGTACGACCGCGACACCGTCGACGGTGGTACCCGACCCGACGAGTCGCCCCGAGAACTCGACGCGATACTCGTCGAGACGACCGCTCTCGGTCAGCGTCACGGTGACCGTCTGGCTGGTGACGTCGACTGCACCAGCTCCCGAGTAGCCGACGGACTGGTTACGCGGGGCCGAGAACCGAAGTTCGATGTCGCCGCCGGAGGACGTGACCGACGACGACTCCGCGCGCTGGTAGAGTGCGAGCAGTCGTTGGAAGTTCGGAGACCCAACGAACCCACACTGTTGTGACGGGGAGCACTCGTAGACGCTGTACTCCTGGCCGTCCGGGCCCACGACGCGCTGTGTAACGTGTGTCGTGTTCTGCCACCTATCGAGGGCCGAAAACGGTGCCTCGTTGGCCTCGAACCGCACCGTCTGGAAACCGAGACTGTGGTTCGTCGTGGTACGCGAGGTCGACCGATACTCTGTCAACACCGTCCCGTTCGCGGCCGTGACGGTCTGGTTCGAGCGAAGCGTGTAGCTCCGGTTCGCCAGCCCCCGTGTGTTCGCCGCGTACAGGTCGTGTTCGTCGGTGATACCGGCCTCGGAGAGACCGTCCGGCGGGTCCGCCATCGGGTCGTCCGTCGGGACGGCACCCGGGTTCGGAGCGTCCGCTGTCCGCGTGTCACTCCCGAGCATCCCGCCACATCCGGCCAGGAACACGAGTGCGGCGAGCGCGACGACGGTGGAGGGCTGTCGCATACCACACACGTCGGTTCGAAGATATTTAACTCTTCCCGTTATTTATCGTATTACAAAACTGATTCAAATTTTAGTGAGCGAAACCGAATGCCTGGTCAGAAAATCCTCGCACTTCAGGCGATACGGTCGACGACGGTCTCGCCGTCCACGACGAGGTTGTACGCCTCCTCGTCGTCGTTCCAGAGCAACAGGGCGTTCTCGAAACTCAACAGCGCGCCGTACGGTGCGCGTTCGAGGTCGCGGTTCAGCGCGGACTCGCGAGTGCAGACGGCGTAGTGGTCGACCGACTGGCTCCCGTCGCCGATACGATAGAGGGGGTTGCCCTCCGAGAGGTCGCCCGACAGTTTGAACGCGACGCAGTCGAGGCGGTCGGTGACGTGGTGTTCGCTCTCGGCCAGCGGCGCGAACCGCGACGAGTCGGGCGAGAAGCTCACTCGCGTCCGGCCGTCCCGGCGGAGCAGCGAGGACGCGAACTGGACGTCGACGTTGACGAACTCGCCGGGGGCGTGGTCCGCGTCGGCGTCGGGGGTCGCCTCGTCGAGTCGTCGCTGGAAGTCGGGGACGGTGAGGTCCGGACGGGCGTCGAACGACCAGCCCTGGTCCTCGGGGGTGCGCCACGACCAGAGACGGACCTCGGGGCCGTACACCGTGAGGTCCGCACCGTCGGCGCTCCCCTCGCGTTCGAGGTCGCGTTCGACCTCGCGCAGTCCGATGGCGGTGTTCTTGTCGGCGGGTGCGATGCAGACGAGCGTCCCGTCGTCGGCCACCGCGTCGGCGTACCGGCGGGCGACCGCCGTCGGGTCGTCGAGTTCCGAGAGGACGTTCGCGAACACGACGAGGTCGAACCCGCGGGTACCGGTCGCGCCGCCCCCGCCGTCTCCCCCCGCGCCACCCTCCGCCTCCGCACCCGGCAGGACCGAGTGGGGGTCGAACGCCTCGGCGGTCTCGCGGTGGACCTCGACGTGGCGGTTCCGGCCGGTGTCGACCACCTCCTCGAACACGTCGGCGGCGGCGCTCGGTTCGACGGCGTGGTACTCGACGACCGCGTCGTCGGGGAGGAGGTCGAGCAGGCCAAGCGCCGGCCCGCCGACGCCCGCGCCGACGTCGAGGACGCGGAGCGTCTTGGGAACCTGCCCACCGGCTACGAGGTCGCCGACGACGTACCGCCCGACCGCGTAGTTGTCGGGGAGGTGGTACAGCGCGTACGCCAGCGCCGTCTCCTCGTCGTACTCGACGGGGTGTTGACGGTAGTACTCCTCCTTGATGCGGCGGGTGATGGCCCGCAGTCGGTCGCCCGACTCGCCCGCGTGCCAGTCGAGGCCGTAGCGCTCGACGAGGAGGTCTTCGAGGCGTTCGGCGTACTCGTCGGGGAACGCCTCGACGCGTCCGGGCCGGGCCTCGACGGGGTCGTCGCTGGCGGGGACGAACGTCCCGTCGTCGCGTTCGCGGAGGCCGAGGTCGAACGCCGCCTCGCGGAGCGTCTGGCGGACGACCGCCGGGTGTGGCGTCCCCGCGACGTACTCGTAGATCTCCTCGGGGTCGACGGGCCGAACCTGTCGGAGGTAGCGGGCGTTGTCGAGCACCGACCGACGCTGCTCGTCGTTCATCGGTCGCCCTCCGTCGGCGCGTCGCTCGCGCCCGCCCCCTCGACCAGTCGTCTGGCCTCCGCGTAGCGCTCGGCGAACGCCTCGGGGTCGCCCCGCGTCTCGGCGATGCGCTCGGCGGCGGCGGCGACCTCGGTCGCGCCGTCGAACGTCGTCTGGATGTCGCCGAACACGTGGGCGGTGCCGCCGGTGACGTTCTCGACGAGGTCGAACAGCGCCGTCGAGACGTCGGTGTGATAGCGCGGGTCGACCGGGGCACCCGCGAGTCCGAACGCCAGTACGGCGGCGTGAGCCTTCGCCTGGACCGTCCGCATGGACTCGTCGTGGTCCGTGGCTGTCGTGTCGAACACCTCGTTGCCGGCCGCGTCGAGCGCTTGGCGGACGGCCGCCGTGACGGGACCGCTCGCGTCGGCGACCGCCGCGATGCGACCCGGTGCGTTCGCCTCGGAGAACATCGGGTGCAACGAGAGGCGCTCGCGGTCGGGGGCGTGCTCGCGCATGGCGTCGAGGGCCGGGGCCATCACGCCGGACACGTCGAGCAGCGCGCGCTCGGCCCGCGGGGCCTGCGTCGCCACGGCGTCGGCGACGACGGGCATCGGGACCGCCAGCACGACGGCGTCGAATCGGTCGGTCGAGTCGGCAGGGTCGAGCGCGACGGTGTCGGCCCCGACGGCCGTCGCCGCCCGCTCGGCCGCCTCGGGGTCGGTGTCGGCGAACGCGAGGTCGAAGTCGTCGGTCGCGGCGAGCGTGGCACCCAGCCACGTCCCCATCTCACCCGCACCGACGATACAACAGTGCATGTGAGAGCGACTCCGCCGCGGGCAAAAAGGCTGTCCGAGTCGGCCGCCACGGCCCCGGCGCTCGCACGCGACCGTCTATACAACTAGCCGAGCAACGTTTGTACGGAAGTCTCTGCTCTACTGGTACCTTCAGCTGAGAGCCATGCCCCACTGTGACAACTGCAACGGCCACGTCTCGCGTCGCTTCCAGACCGTCTTCTCGGACGAGCAGGGTCGCCTGCTCGCCTGTCCGAGCTGTTCGCCGAACGCCGGCATCGCGGAGTCATCGCGCGACCGAACCGGTGGGGGCAGCGGAGACTGACACGACGGCCGACCGGCGTGGACGTCGCCGGTCAGTCGAGTCTATCGAGTCTGTCGTCGACGACGGCCACGACCGCCTCGGCGTCGGCCACGTCGTCGAGTGCACAGTGGAACGACGTCCCCGGGAGCCGACGACGGAGGACGAGCGCGTCGTCGGTCCGTTCGTACCCCACGAACTGCGTCCAGGGGTAGTACCGTTCTCGCACGCCGTCCGATGGGCCGGCGACGAGTCCGCCGTCGAGTGCTGTGTACTCCGTCGGACGGTCGAGTCCGACGAACGCCGTGATGCCCATGGCGACAGCACCGCTGAGCAGTCCGGTTCCGAGAGACGAGCCACCTCCGAGCGCGACGAGCCCCCCGACCCCGGCCGGGACGGCCACGACGAGGTACGCGCGTCTGGACCGCCGCTCGTGGGCTTCGTCGATTCTCGCGGTCCAGGACAGACGTTCGTGTTCTCTCGCCCGTCGACGGGCGGCAGACTGGTTGTCGGCCGAGACGAGCGCGACACCACCGACGACGGTCGACGCGATACCGACGAGCAAGGCGAGGCCGGCGCGCGCTCCGGCACTAGCGCCCGTCTCGGGGACGCCGAGGTCGAGCACCGCGGTCAGGTCGAGGACGACCGCGACCGTCCCGACGAACACGGGGAGGAGGGCCAGGAGGTAGTGCGCTCGCGAGCGAGCGAACACGCTGGCGAGGTCGAGTCCTCTGGAGAGCACGAGCGTTCCGAGGGCGACGAGGACGCCGGCCCCGACCGCGACCGGGACGGAGACGGGAACGACCGCGAGTGTCCCGCCGACGGCGAGCGCGAGCCAGAGTGCGAGCAGTGGACCGAACGCGTTCAGTGGAGGGCGGTTCACGTCCGAGCGTCGACGTGATCGATGAAAAACGTGCGGGGAGTGCCGCCGACGCCGGCAGGACGGCGTTCGCGCGGAGCGGCTGGCTACTCGACGACGAGTTCCTCGGGGTAGTCGGTGAAGTTCTCGTAGCCGTCCTCGGTGACGACGGCGATGTCCTCGATGCGGACGCCGCCGAACTCGGGGTCGTAGAGACCGGGTTCGATGGTGACGACGTGGCCCGGCTTCAGTTCGTCACCGCGGGGACTCAGGCTCGGCCCCTCGTGGATGTCGAGGCCGACGCCGTGGCCCGTCGAGTGGATGAACCCCGTCTCGGTGGTCTCGTCGCTCCGGAGCGTCGGCCAGCCGGCGGCCTCGTAGACGTCACAGACGGCGTCGTGGACGTCCTTGCCCGTCGCGCCGGGTTCGAGCGCGTCGAAGGCGGCTTCCTTCGCCTCCTGGGTCAGGTCGTACCACTCGGCGACGGTGTCGTTCGGTTCGCCCTTCACGAACGTCCGGGTCATGTCCGCGAAGTACTTCGTCTCCTTGTCGCGCGGGAAGATGTCGACGATGATGGACTCGTCGGCGCGCAGCGGGCCGCTCCCGCGGTCGTGCGGGTCGGCGGCGTCGGCCCCGCACGCGACGATGGTCTCGTCGAGCGCACAGCCGTGGCGAAGCAGTTCCATCTCTATCTCGCGGGTGACGCGCTCGCTGGTCAGCACCTCGCCCTCGTGGACGAGCACGCCGCTCCCGGCGTCGGTGCCGGTCTCGACCGTCGCCTCGCCGATGAGTTCCTCGGCGCGGGCCATCGCGCGCTCGTTGGCCTTCTGGGCTTCCTTGACGTGGTCGACCTCCTCGTCGGTCTTCACCGCGCGGATGTCGTCGACGACGCCCTCGCGTTCGGCCTCGACGGACACGCCGAGGTCGCGTAGACCGTCGGCGGTCGCCAGCGGGAAGTCCTCGGGCGTGACGACCGACTCGACGCCGTGGTCGGCGAGGAAGTCGGTGAAGACGCGGTCGGTCCCCTCCTCGAAGCCGTGTTCCTCGACCTTCGCCATGTGGTCGTAGTCGGCGTGGCGTGCGACGGTCGCGGGCCGCTCGGCCTTCTTCGCGCGGCCGTACTCCAGACTGGAGACCAGCAGGTGGACGTCGCCGTCGTACAGCGTCAGGAACGGGTCGGGGGCGTCGAACCCGGAGAGGTAGCGCTGGGTGGAGTCCTCGGCGTCGGCGTAGACGAGGTAGCCGTCCGCGCCGTGGTCGTCGAGGAACGTGTCGAGCGTCGAGAGGTCCGGTTGCATACTTCAGCCTCCTCCGCCAGTTCGGAAAACGATACCGACCTCAGTCGTCTTCCAGCGCGCTTGTGTACGCCGGATTTCGTCGGAGGCGGTCGGCGGAGACGTACCGCTGACTGTAGGTGAACGCAACTCGCGTGTCAGACTCGCGTGCGGTCTTGTCGTTTTCGACCGGACCGTCCAGTCGAATTCCGGTGTCCTCGTCGAGGAAAAAGACCCCGTGTTCGTCGCCGAGTCGTTCCGAGTCGTGTTCTTCCATCTCGTCGAGGACGCCAAGCAGGTGGCGTCGCTGACGCTCCGTGAGACCGTTGGCGTTCTCGACTCCCAGCCGGGTGAACCGGATGCGGTTCACTCGCTCCGTGACCTCCGGAACGGTCGACTTCACCTCGCCGTCGACGTAGAACGCGAGATACCTCGACGGCCGGAACGACCGGTCCGGTTGGTGGATGTAACAGCCGTACCGTTGGAACTCGTCCCATCCGTGGCGACCCGCCGCGACGACGGCGACCCGGTCGTCCCGTCCACTCGTCAGGTCCGCTTCGTAGACGAAGCTC
Source organism: Halomarina rubra (assembly GCF_023699475.1). GTDB lineage: Archaea > Halobacteriota > Halobacteria > Halobacteriales > Haloarculaceae > Halomarina > Halomarina rubra. Next base: position 807,195 of record NZ_JALXFV010000008.1, read on the forward strand.
ACGAGTTCCCGTAGCAAGAACGCCTCTCGTTCGGTCGCGATAGCACCGGTCGTCTCCGTGTCCGCGTTCGTCCGGTCGAGGACCGTCTCGACCGCCTCGACGAGCGTGTCGAAGTTCGACCACCGAACGCGCTCGTCGGCCACTGTCTCAACTGCGCTCGGACGGGTATCGTCCGGCGTCAACACGAGCAGGTGCGCGTCGTCGTCCGAGAGGTACGCGAGATGCTCACGAAGCTGGTCGGTATCGACCGCACCGCGAGCGGTCTTCGTCTCAACGTACACCTCACCGGTTCCGGCAACGAGCGCGTCGGGGACCGACCCCTCTCCAGTGACCTGATTCTGGAGCGTGAGTAGTTCGAACTCCGGGTCGCCGAGCATCGCACCAACGAGTTCCTCAACCAGTCGACCGTTGACGTGGCCCAAGACCGCGACGAGCGTCGACGTGACGCGGTTCTCTCCCTGAGAGTATGTCGAGAACAGTGGATTCGCCATGGCATGTCAGTCACGGTGCGTGAGGATAACTCCGCACCCTCAGCCGAACGCCCGGACCGTCGCCGCCAGCGGCGGGACGAACAGCGTCACCGCCACCGCCAGCCACGTCAACTGCCCCGCCGCGAAGAACTGCGGGAGCGCGCCGAACAGCCAGAGGTACGCGAGGAACACGGCGAGAACCGTCACGCCGAGGTAGAAGCCGTACTGGACGGCCCGCCAGAACGAGGTGGCGAGGACGCCCAGCAACAGCCCTCCGACGACCAGTCCGACCCAGTGGACCGCCGTCAGCGCGAGGCCGACGAGGAACGTGAACACGACGAGCGCGTCGGAGTACTGGCCGTTCCGCAGTGCGTCGCGGATGCGTCCCGTCCGTGCGGCGTCACTCATCGCTGTCCTCCGAATCCGCGTCCGCCGCGGTGAACCTGATGTCGACGTCGCCCGGCGAATCGAACGCCATCGGCTTGTACTCGCCCTCGGCCCACGTGTCGAGCTGGTCGTGGTAGTGCGGCGAGAACGGGTTGCCCGACTGGCCGCCGGGGATGACCCCCAGCGACGGCTGGTCGCCGAACGTCGATATCATCCGCCAGCTGGAGCCGGCCTGCATCGACCCCTCGACGCGGAAGTTCGAGACGGTGAACGGCGAGCCGTCCATCGCCCGCTCGGGGTAGTCGAGGTAGCCGACCGGGAACGGGTGGTCGAGGTCCAACTGGTTGTAGTCGCCGTACGTCTCCCAGCCGTTCTCGTCGGCGCGCGCCTTCGCGCGCTTCATCGCCGTGGCGTACGCGTCGGCGCGGGTCTCGCGCTCGGTGGTCCGGACGTCGTCGAACCACTCGCTGTCGGCGGGGAGCGTCTGGGTGACGTAGAGGTGCGGGTAGTAGCCCTCGTCGAGACCCTCCGCGGCGAACTCGTCGTGGAACGTCGCGTTGCGCACCTCCTGACGGAACAGCGCGAACGCCAACGCCGCCTCGGAGTCGGCGGTCATGTTGTAGTCCCACGACTCCAGCAAGTCGGCCCAGTCGCGGGTGTCCTCGTCCATCGCCTCACGCGACGCCAGCACGCCGGGAACGAACCCCTCGGCGGCCTTCGAGTAGACGTCGCGTTGCATCGTCTGCATGAACGCGCGGTCCATCGGTTCGCCCGAGGCGGCGCGTTCGTCGAGCAGTTCGTAGATACGCGCGCCACGGTACGGGTCGGCGTACCGACTGCTCTCGGAGAGGTAGAACCCCGGTTCGTCGGCGGTGCGCTGGTTCGCCGTCGCGACGTAGTCGGCGTTCAGCACGTGGGGGACCTGCTCGTAGGGGACGAACCCCTCCCAGGTCGACTGGCCGAACGGCGTGAACCCACGCCACTCGCCCTCGCCGGCGGAGCCGTCGAACACGCGGTCGCCGCGAACGCGCTCCCCGTCGATGTAACGGTACGGGTACTTTCCGGTCGCGCGGAACAGCGTCCCGCCCTCGCTGTCGGCGGCGACGAGGTTCTGCGTCGGCGAGTCGAAGTCCCGGGCGGCCTCCTCGACGTCCTCGACGGTCTCCGCGGCGTTGAACCCGCGAATCGCGATGGCCTCTTTCGTCCCGGTCAGGCCGGTCCAGGCGACGGCGACGGCGACCGAGCCGTTCGGCGTCTCGCGTTCGAGGTACGGCCCGTGGACGGTCTTCCTGACCGTGATGTCCACGTCCTCGCCGTCCTTGACCGCGATGGTCTGGCGTTCGGTCTCGAACGCGCGCTCCTCGCCGTCGTAGACGTAGGTGTCGTTCGAGGGAGTGTCGTAGGTGTAGAGGTCGGTGACGTCCGCGCCGACGTTCGTCACGCCCCACGCGACGTTCCGGTTCTGCCCGATGATGACGCTCGGGACGCCGGGGAACGTGACGCCGCGGACGTCGTAGCCGTCCTCGCCGGTGAGCGTCAGGCGCATCTCGTACCACACCGGCGGCACGGTCAGGGTGAGGTGGGGGTCGTTCGCGAGCAACGGCTGTCCGCTCGCGGTCTGGTTGCCCGAGACGACCCAGTTGTTCGACCCGATGCCCGGTTCGCGCTGGAAGTCACGCAGCGACTCGTACAGCGCGTCGTAGTCCGCGAGGTCCGAGCGTGCGGTCGCGTTCGCGCTCGACCCGTTCCACTCCGTCCGGAGGACGGGGCTGTCGTGGTCCAGCTGGTCCGGGTAGAGCTGGTCGACCTGTTCGGCGGCGAGCGTCGAGTCCAGCACACCCCGCTCCAGGTCGCGGAAGTCACCCGACAGCGACCACGATATCTGCTTGTCGATGAGCAGCGTCGCCTCGGGCGTCCACGGTTCGGGTTCGTAGTCGTTCAGGCGGAACTCGACGGGGAGCGGTTCGGTCTCCACGTATCGGTTGACGCCGGCGGTGTACGCCTCGACGAGCGGCCCGTACTCGGTGTCTTCGAGCGCCTGCCAGGACGCCTCGGCTGCACCCTGGAAGTCCATCTCGCGGTGGAACCGGTCGGACTCGACGGCCTGCTCGCCGACGGCGGCGGCGAGCGTCCCGCCCATCAGTCGCCGCTGGAGGTCCATCTCCCACAGGCGGTCGCGCGCCTGCACGTAGCCGATGGCGTAGTACAGCGCCGCCTCGTTCTCGGCTTCGATGTGCGGGACGCCCGCCTCGTCGTACGCGACGGTGGCCTCGCCGTGAGGGTTCTCGACGGTCGTCTCGCCGTTCAGCGCGCCGGAGACCGAACTGCCGACGCCGTCGCCACCGTCGGCGACGCCGGTCCACGCGCCGCCGCTGAACGGAGCCGCCAGCGAGAGGTAGCTCCCGCCGAGCACCCCCGCGACGACGAGGAGGACGGCGGCGACCACCGCGGCCGCCACCTGCATGGGGTTTCGTGACATACACTCTCGGGAACAGGAACGCGGATAAGCGTTCCGTCGTCGCGGCCCGTTCGCCCGGTTCGGTCGCCGAGCGTCGGTGAGAATCGCCGGTAGAGACCCAACGGTTTTCCCCTCTACCGCGGCAGTACAGTGCGATGAACAAGTGGCAGCGCCGGACGGCGGAGTACACCGTGGGCCTGTTCGTCGTCATCCTCGTCTACTCGGTGGGGTACGACTACGGGATGGGCGCGTTCGAAGGACGACGCATCTCCTTCCTCCACTCGCTACAGGTCGTCGTCGAGACGTTCACGACGACCGGGTTCGGCTCCGACGCGCCCTGGGAGAGCTGGCAGATGAACGTGATGGTCATCGTGATGGACCTCACCGGCGTGTTCCTCATCTTCCTCGCGCTCCCGACGCTCGTCTTCCCGCTGTTCGAGGAGGCGCTGTCGACGGCCGCCCCCACGTCCGTCGACCTCGTCGGGCACGTCGTAATCGCGGGCTACACGCCCCGCGGCGAGGCGCTCATCCACGAACTGGAGGCGCGCGAGATACCGTACGTCGTCGTCGAACCGGACCGCGACCGTGCGGCCGACATCTACGAGTCGAAGACCCGGGTCGTCCACGGCGACCCCGAGAGCGTCGAGACCTACGAGGACGCGGTCTCTCTCGAAGACGCCCAGGCGCTCGTCGCCGACGTCGACGACGCGACCAACGCCTCGGTCGCGCTCACCGCGACGCAGGTCGCCGACACGCCCGTCATCACCTTCGTCGAGGACCCTGGGATGACGGAGTACCACGAACTGGCGGGCGCGGTCGAGGTGTTCTCCCCGCGCCAACTCGTCGGTGAGAGCCTCGCGACGAAGGTGACCTCGGGGGTCTCCTCGGACCTCGACGACGCTATCGAGATCGGCGACGGGTTCGACGTCGTCGAACTCCCGGTCCAGTCGAACAGCGAACTCGACGGCGCTCGCGTCGCCGACAGCGGTATCCGCGAACAGACCGGCGCGAACATCGTCGGTGCGTGGTTCCGCGGGGAGTTCGTCTCCCCACCCTCGCCCGACGCGCTCATCGACGAACAGACCATCCTGCTGGTCGCCGGTCGCGAGGAGCAACTGGAGGACCTCAAACGACTCACGCGCTCCGAACAGCGCCGCCGGCGGCGCGGGCACGTCGTCGTCGCCGGGTTGGGCGTCGTCGGCACGACCGTCGAGCGCGCCATCGACGAGTCGGGACTCGGCCTCCCGCAGGTGACCGTCGACACCGACCCCGTCAAGGGCGCGGACGTCACCGGCGACGTCACCGACGTCGACGTACTCCGGGAGGCGGGTATCGAGGGGGCCGGGACGGTCATCCTCTCGTTGCCCAACGACACGGTGACGGTGTTCGCGACGCTCGTCGTCCGGGAGTTGAGCCCGGACGTCGAGATCGTCGCCCGTGCGGAGTCCCAGGAGAGCGTTCGAAAACTGTACCGTGCGGGAGCGGACTACGTCCTCTCGCTGGGAACGGTGAGCGGCCGGATGCTGGCGTCGACCATCCTCGACGAGGAGGTCATCACGTTCGACCAGCAGGTCGAACTCATCCGCTCTGCGCCGGGCGACATCGCTGGGCGGACGCTCAGGGACGCCGACGTCCGCGCCCGAACGGGCTGTACCATCGTCGCCGTCGAACGCGGTGGGACGCTCGTCTCGGACCTCGGCCCGGAGTTCAGGCTCGAAACGGGCGACGAACTCGTCGTCGCCGGGACGGACGACGACATCGTGACGTTCGCCGAACTCGTCGGCGACGAAGGGTGACGGGCCGGAGGAGGAGTGCCGCGAACTGCACCGACGGTCTCAGGCGAGGCGAACGGCGGTTCCGGTGGTCCACCCGCCGAACGCGAGCGCACCGACGATCTCGGGAGCCGCCAGCGAGAGCCCCGTCGGTTCGAACACGGTGAGGTAGACGACCCACGCCGCGACGTTGAGGACGCCCAGTCCGATGGTCAGCGCCCCCAGGCGGCTGTCACCGACGAGGACGTTTCCCGTCCCGTACAGCACCGTCGTCACCGTCACCAGCAGGTAGAACGACGCCGCGGCCGGGAAGTGGTAGGTCGCCCCCATCGGGAAGACGCCGATGAGCGCCATCGCCACGCCCGCGAACGCGAACGCGACGCCACCGATACGTTCGACCCGCCCCCGACTGGTCTGGACGAGGCGGTAGGCGAACGGAAGCGAAATCACGCCACCGAGGAGGAGGCCGTAGTTGAACAGCGACCGGGTCGGCTGTCCCACCGCCCCCAGGAACGACAGGGGGTCTTCGGTCCAGGAGAACTCCCCCGAGAGCACCGTCGCGAGGAAGATAGACCCGAGTGCGACCGTGGGCGCGACGACCCCCGCCGCGGTCGTCACGCGTTCGACCGTCGTCTCCGCGCTCTCCCGTCGGTCGTGTGCGTCGAGTGCCCCCATGTACCACGAATATCTCGGCGGACGGTGACAGTCGTTACGGTTTTGCACCCCCCGGTCGCCCCTCGGGCATGGGACTGGTCTTCTTCCGCACCGCCGCGCTCGACGACGTCGTATCGTTCTACACCGATACGGTCGGCGCACGCGTCTGGCACGAACAGCCAGACTGCACCATCCTCGAACACGGCGCGTTCCGCGTGGGCTTCTGTGCCGCCGAGGAGGCCCCCGAGACCGAGGGCGTCCTCACGTTCGTCTATCCGAATCGGGCGGGCGTCGACGCCGCCCACGAGCGCCTCGTCGACCACGGTGTCGACACCGACGGCGACCCTCGGTTCAACGAGCGCTACGACATCTACCAGTTCTTCGCGACCGACCCCGAGGGCCGGACCGTGGAGTTCCAGACGTTCGAGCACTGAGCAGCCCACACGGTCGCCAGAACTGTACGTCGGCGCTACACGGGGTCGGTCCGCGGGCCGGACGGCTCGTCGCGTGTTCCCGACGCCGACGGTTCCTCGCGCAGTGACTCGGTGCGCTCACGGTGGAACTGCTCGCGGCGCTCTGCGACGGCGGCGTGCATCCGCCGTTCGACCGTCTCTCGGAGGTCGTCGGCGACGTCGGCGTCGATGTCGACGGCGCGGGCGTCCTGCCCACCGTGTCCGCCCGACCCGGCGGTGTCGACGACGAGCGTCGCGAGTCGCCGCCGGCGCTGGAACACCGACGCCGTCGTGGCGACGGTCTGGATGCGGTGGTACGGGACGACCACCTCCCGCTGGACGAGGTAGCCGTTGCGCGCGAGCACGTAGTCGTCCTGGACGGCGTAGCCCCGGGCGCTCCACGTCGCGTGGGCGGCGACGGGGACCGCGGGGAGCAGCACGAGCGTCCCCCACCACGCCCCCGTCAGCGGCGTGAACGCGACGAGGGTGTACGCGAGGCCGACGACCCCGAGCGCGACGACGCCGTAGCGAATCCCGTAGCGAAGCCGTGCGCGCTTCGGCGGGCGGACGTACTCGGGGTCCTCGAACGGTTCGATGGACTGCGCGAGCGTCCGGACCCGGTCGCCTTCGGCGAACGGGACCGCCGACTGCGACCCGCCCTCGCCGGGGGCGTAGCCCGCGGTGACGACGGCGAGCGACCCGTAGCCGATAATTCGGGCGAGCACGTTCGCCTTGATGGCGAGTGACTGGACCTTCTCCAGCGGGATGGTGCCGCTGAACCGTTGGAGCAGGCCGCGTTCGTAGCGCAACTCCTCGTGCGCCCGCGTCAGGCGGAAGCCGTAGTAGTTCGAGACGGCGACGGCCCCGCCGACCAGCGCGGCGACGGTGTAGAGGACGAGCACGCCCCCGATGCCGAGCGTGATTGGTGACAGTTGGACCAGGAGCGGCCGGGTCGGGCCGAGCACGTCGCCGAGCGACGGTGCGAGCAGCGGGATGCTGACCGAGAGGAAAGAGACGACCCGGAGGTCGACGGAGACGAACCCCAACAGCAGCAGTTCGCGCATCGTGATAGCGTACAACGGTTCGGAGTCGTCTCGCGTCGCGCTCTCGCGTTCGTCGGTTGGGTCGTGCGTCCCGTTCCGGGTCCGACGACCGAGTTCGTCCTGGAGTCTGCTCGCCTCCCCGCGGGCGACGAACCGGAGGGTCGCCTCGGTGGCGCTCCCGCCGGCGGTCTCCAGGCGCACCTCGGCGATGCCGAGCGCCCGCTGGACGGGGTTGGCCGCGATGTCGACGTTCTGGATGCGTCGGTACGGTATCTCGCGACTGCGTCGCGAGAGGATGCCCGACCGGATGTCGAACGTCTGGTCGCCGAGGTCGTAGGTGAACCGTCGGTAGTAGAGGGCGTGGTAGCCCGCCGAGAGCGCGACGACGGCAACGACACCGCCCGCGAGCAACAGCGTGGGCGGCACGTCGGTCCCCTCGGAGGTGAGCAGGACGATGCCGACCAGCCAGACGAGTCGCGTCACCGACTCGCCCGCCCGGTACGGCACCGACCGGACGTCGAGTCTCATACCGCGTCTTCCCCTTCTGCGACGATGGCGAGGCGCTTCAGACGCTCCTGGAGGGCCTCGGCCTGCTCGGGGGTCAGTCCCGGAATCGTCACGTCCGCGCCCCGCGACCCGGCGGTGTAGACCACGACGGTCGCCAACCCCGCGACGCGCTCGACGGGGCCGCGGTTCGAGTCGACGTGCTGGATGCGGACGTACGGGACGACGGTCCGGACGCGCGTCAGGACGCCGCGGTGGAGGAACAGCGAGTCGGAGCGAACCTGGTAGCGCCAGACGCGGTACCGGGCGAGGGCGAGGCCGACCGTGAGCGTACCGACGCCGACGAACACGAGGCCGCCGACCCAGAGGTAGTCGGGGTCGACGACGTAGGCGACGCCGCCGGCCAGCGCGCCGAAGATCGCGGCGGCGACGAGCGCCTGCATCGCCCAGACGTATCTGACGCGAGGGTCGAGCGAGCGCAGCGTCTCGTCCGGGGCCGCTCGCTCGGCCGTCGATGGCGACCGCTCGGCGGTCTGGTCGGCGTTCCCGTCGACGGCGGTCATCGTTCCAACGACGACGCCCGGCGGTAAATAGCTGGGTGGAGACGGCCGGAACCGGTCGACTGCACCCCGTTCGAGGCTCGCGTCACCCGACCGACCTCCTCCCGCTCGGTCAGACGCGACGGAGACGGTCGGCCCGAACTTCGACCGCCGGCGCGTAGTGACACACCGGGTCACTCGTGGGTGTCTCGAACCCGTTGGCGTCGAAACAGTCGTTGCGCCGGAGCGTACAGTCGGCCGGCGAGAGGGGCCACGGGTCGTGTTCGACGACGCCGACGCGGAGGGCGGTGGCATCGGCCGCGG
>NZ_JALXFV010000008.1:815817-1003740 GCF_023699475.1 Halomarina rubra
GCGACGCCGTCCGTCGCGGCGTCGACGCCCGCGGTGTAGAACCGGTAGCGCTCGGTGAGGAACGCGGCCCGGTCGGGGTCGGCCAGCGACCCGTCGGTCGGGCCGTACTCCCCGTCGAACGCGAGCGGCGGGGCGTCGCGGTGGGTCCGACGCGAGCGAAACCGGACGCGGGGGCCGTCGCGCGGCCCGTCGTTCGACCCCTCACCCCCTCCGTCGTCGCGCGCGCCGACGTCCCGAATCCGCATCGAGGCGGCGTAGTACGGGAGCCCGAACGCTCGGCGGGCGACGGCGACGCCGAGGCGGTCCCCGGCGTCGAGGTTGAAGAAGTAGATGCCCGGCGTCCCCTCGTGGGTGACGTACGTCCGGAGGTTGAGTTCGCCGAACGAGACCCCGAGCGACGCGGGGACCCCTCGCGGTCGGATGCCCTCCATGCGAAAGCCGACGACGCTCAGCCACGCTCGCCCGTCGTACGTATCGACGTCGAGCCTCGGCGGGAGACGGTGCTCGACGACTGCTGGGTCGACCGGCCAGTGGGCGAACAGCGTGTCGCGCCACGTCATCCTGACGAGCGACATACCACACCTACGCTCGCCCACGGTTTCGGCGTACCGCTCGCGGCGTTTTTCGAGACGGGACCCCTACGGTGCGTATGGAGGTTCCCGACGACGCCCCCGCCACGTGCCCGGTGTGTGAACGGGCGTACGACTCGGTGTCGGTCCACGACTCGGGGCTGATGGTCAACCTGCTCGACAACACGCTGTACCGACGGGTCTGTTTCGACCCCGTCGAGGGTGCGTGCGTCCAGTTCTACCACCACACTCACGACCAGGTCGCCGGCGGGACTGTCAGCGAGCGCGACTGACGGCACGGTTATTCACCTCCGGTCGAACTGTGCCACCACGGGGCACACCTGGTGACTCACCATGACCGATCGAGACAGCGACGCGCGGCGACGAACCGAGGGGACGACCACGAAACGCCGCTGGGCGGAGAGCCTCCGACCGGTGTTCGCGACCGGACAGGAACTGGCGCACCTCGGGGACGCGACGATGCGAACGGCGATGGCGCAGTACCCACCGGCTCGGAGTGGCCGGGAGGTGACGGAGATCGCGCCGTACGGGGCACGCGCCCCCGAGGGCGAGCGAGCTGCAGAGGACGACACGGCGTCGGAAGAGGACGCCTTCGACGACTTCCTCGCGACGTTCGAACCGGACCTGCCGACGCCCTGAGCGGCGTGGCGAGGGGGACTACTCGTGACCGGCGACGCGGACCGGTTCGTAGGGCTCTTCGAGGAACTCCACGTCCGAGTCCGAGAGGTCGATGTCGAGCGCTTCGACGGCCTCTTCGAGGTGTTCGACGCTCGTCGTCCCGACGATGGGGGCGTCGACCCACTCCTTCGAGAACAGCCACGCGAGGCCGATCTGGGCCATCGTCGCGTCCTCCTCGGCGGCGAGTTCCTGGACGCGCTCGTTGACCTCCTTGCCCCCGCCCTCGAAGTACGGGTGCGACCGTGCGTAGGAGTCCGACTTGCCGCGGGTCGTCGCGTCGAACTCCTCGTGTGGGCGAGCGAGGTAGCCCCGCGCCAGCGGCGACCACGGGACGACGCCGACGTTCTCCTGGGCGCAGAACGGGAGCATCTCGCGTTCTTCCTCGCGGTACAACAAGTTGTAGTGGTTCTGCATCGTCGCGAACCGTTCGAGGTTCTCGAGGTCGCTCGTGTGGAGTGCCTCGGCGAACTGGTAGGTGTGCATCGAACTCGCACCGACGTAGCGCGCCTTCCCCCGCCGGACCGCGTCGTCGAGCGCGCGCATGGTCTGCTCGATGGGTGTGTCGTAGTCCCAGCGGTGGGTCTGGTAGAGGTCGACACACTCCATCCCCAGCCTGTCGAGCGAGGCGTCGAGTTGTTGTTCGATGGCCTTCCGCGAGAGGCCCCCCGAGTTGGGGTCGTCGTCGTCCATCTGGAAGAACCCCTTCGTGGCGACGACCTGCTCCTCGCGGCGGCCCTCCAGCGCCTTCCCGAGGACGCGCTCGGACTCGCCGTTCGAGTACATGTTGGCGGTGTCGAAGAAGTTGATACCGAGGTCGATGGCCCGGTCGACGAGTTCGAGGCCCGCCTCCTCGTCGAGCACCCAGTCGCGCCAGTCGCTCGTACCGAAGCTCATACAGCCCAGACAGATGCGCGAGACGGTCGTGCCGGTGTCACCGAGCGTGGTGTACTCCATGAGGGTGGCTCACAGGCCGTCGACATAACTCCCCGGACGGGGGAGACGCCACGGACCGCGGGGACGGGACCGTCGCCCTCGCCGTGAAGGGGGCCGCCGCCGTACACCGGGTATGACACCCTCGCTGTCGCGGACTCCCGACGGGATGCGCGTCGAAGTCGACCGCGTGGTCGACGCGCCCGCCGACGTGCTGTGGGGCCTGCTCCGAGACACGACTCGTTGGCCCGACTGGGGGCCGAGCGTCCGCGCCGTCGACTGCGACGTCCGCTACGTCGAGACCGGGACGACGGGACGGGTCCAACTCGACGCGCCGGGCGGGCCGTGGGCGCGCTTCCGTGTCACCACCTGCGAGGAGTACCGCTGGACGTGGTCGGTGAGTCCGCCGCTGACCGACGCGCTGCGGAACGTGCTCGACATCGGACCGACGCTTCCGGCGACGGGTCACCGCGTCGAGTCGCTCGACGGGGAGCGCTGTCGAGTGGTGTTCGAGATTCCGCCGCTCGCGGCGGGCTACGCGGTGGTGTGTCGGCGAGCGCTGGCGACGCTCGACGAGTTGGCACACGAGCGTATCGAGAAGTGACAGCACACTGCACGAGGCGAGCGCGTCCTGCAGGAGCGCGAGAAGGGTGGGCGCGGCGGTTCGTCGACGACGGGGTCCTCCGGTCGGGCTACCGGGAGACGGAGATGGCGTCGCGTACTCGGCGCAGGTCCTCGCCGATGCCGGCCCCGTCGCACTCGTCGCTCGGGCACTCGTAGTGCCAGCCGTCGCGTGTCGCCCGTCGCTCCGCGAACCGGTCGCCACACTTCCCGCAGAACAACTGCGCGTCCGAGCAGGTGTCGCGGTGCAGTTCGAGTTCGAGTTTCGACGTGAACGTCCGCTTGCAGTTCCTGCAGGTGTGGGTCATACGCTTCCCTCATGCCTGCAAAACAATAATATTACCGTCAGTGGCCGTGTGAAGCCTTCACACAGCCAATCGCGTCACCGCGCGGTACCTCCTCGAACTCCGACGGGACGGGCCCGCTCAGAGCGCCGTCATCTCGACGGCGAACGGCCAGGCCCCACCCCCGAGCGCGAGGAACGCGAGCGCGCCTCCGACGAGCGCGACGTTCTTCAGGAACTGCGTCATCTCGGTCTGCTGTTGCTCCTCGGGGGCGGCCCAGAAGTCGTGCATCGTCGGCGTCGAGACGAGCAGGAACACGGCGAGCGCTCCCGCCCCGAGCACCGGGAACGCGCCGGTGACGACGGAGAGCCCACCCAACAGGAGCATCCCACCGGAGAGCGGGACCATCACCTCGGCCGCCGGGACACCCTTCGCGTCCGCGTAGCCCGCCATCTGGTCACCGTTCAGGAAGTGGTTCAACCCCATGAACGCGAGGACACCACCGAACAGGACGCGCGCGACCAGGAAGACGACCTCGGCGGTCGCCGAGTCGAACGTCGCCTGCAGGAGTACCGCTGTCGAACTGACTTCAGGTTGCATCACGTTACCAGGTACGCGCTGGAACCGACTTATAGTTCAGCGAACCCCGGTGTCAGCGGGTGACGGCAGTGTTACCGGGGAGAACGGGTTCGCGGACGAAAGGGGGAGCAGGGAGACGGGAGTCAGCGATTGGACATCGGACCGACCAGCAGCGCCTCCTGGACGAGCACCTCCGTCCCCCGTCGGAGCCGTTCGGAGAGTGCCTGGTGGGAGATGCCCAGTTCGTCGGCCAGTTCGTCGAGGTCCGTCTCACGCGGCACCGAGTAGTAGCCCTGTTCGCAGGCGTTCGTCAGCGCCTCGTACTGCTCTTTGGTCAGGCCGAACCGGCCCGACGGTTCGCCCTCCATCTCGCGAACGTGCCGAATCTCGAAGGAGAGACCGTGGCTCTCACAGAACTCGTTGGTCTTCGAGAGCGCCTCGCGGTCGGGGTAGAGGATGCGGAACTCCCACTCGCTGGCGTCGGAGTAGGCGTTCATCACCGTCGCTTCGAGTGTCGTCACCATCTCCAGGACGAGGCGGACGTGGTCGACCCACACCATCCGGTAGAGCAGTTCCTCGCCGAAGTCCGCGAGCAGTGAGTACTCTCGGACGTCCGGGTCCTCGTCGAGTGCCGCCTCGAGGTCCTCCCGGGCGACGCTCCGTGCCCAGATGAGCGGCATCACGGCCTCCGTCCCGCTCTCGACGATGCGCTCGCACTCGAACTCCACCTCCGGAACGGTCGAAATCGTCTGCCGGAGCGCGAACTCGTCGGCAGGTATCGCCGCACGAATCACCGTTGCCATGTCGTTAGCAGTGATGCCGGCGGGTGTGATAGTAAAGTTATTCCTCGGCGGCCGACGCCCCGGCAGGCCGGTGACCGAGACCGTCGTCGAGGGCGATCAGTCGTACTGGTCGGGGTAGGCCGTCGCGAGCAGGTCGGAGTCGGCCAGCAGTCGCTCGCGGACGGGGGCGACGGCGTCGGCGATGTGGTCGGCCGTCGCGTTCTTGAGGTCCTGCGGGTGGAGGTCCTCGCTGACGAAGTCGGCTTCGAGCGACTCGTAGTCCTCGTAGACGAGGTCGCCACCGAACTTCTCGGGGCGTTCGACCTGGAACGCCTCGTCCTGCTCTTCGAGTAGCGGGAAGACGAGGTAGCGCGCGTACTCCAGCACGCCGTTGTCCTCGACCTCGCCCATCGGGCAGTACGCCTGCCCTAGTTTCTCGCGGACCGTCTCGCGGTCGTCGGTCAGGTTCACCTTCGAGGCGGCGTCGCTGGCGGACATCTTCCCGCCGGTCAGCCCCGACAGCAGCGGCGCGAACACGCAGACGGGCTTGTCGTAGCCGTAGTCGGGCAGCATCTCGCGGGCGAGCATGTAGATGCCGCGCTGGTCGATGCCGCCGTAGGCGATGTCGGCGTCGAGCGCGGCGACGTCGAGACTCTGCATCAGCGTGTAGACCAGTCCCCCGAGTTTCGGGTTGTCGGACTGGCGGACGACCTCGCTGCCGGCGCGCGTCGCGCGAGAGATGGTCGTGTCGGCGAGCATCCGGTAGAGGTCGAGCGTGTAGGGCTGGTCGAGTTCGAACTCGCGACCCTGGACGAACTCGATGTTCTCGGGGTCCGCGCCGGCCACCTCGACCATCGCCTCGATGGCCTGCTGGTAGTAGTCGGTCCGGGCGTCGAGCAGGTCGAACGGGCTCTTCTCGTCGTCGAGGTGTGCGTGGAGGTCCGCGACGAGCACCGTCACCTCGACGCCCGCCCGGAGGAAGTCGGCGAGTTTCCGGATGGTCGTGAAGTGACCGATGTGCATCTCGCCGGTCGGCGCGTAGCCGATGTACGCGCTCGGCGAGTCGCGTTCGAGAACGTCGAGGAGTTCCTCGTCGGTGACGACCTCTTCGGTGTAGCGGGTCATCAGGTCCCGCCGCTCGGCCGTGTCCATGCCTCCGCTTTCCGTGTCCCGCGCTTAAGCGATTCGACATCCGTACTCGCTGGCGGGGCGAGGAGTGCTTTGTCTCGCGCCGTCGACCGGTCGGTGGGTCGGCCTGTCAGTGCGTCGACTCCGGCGAGGGGTCCGGCGTCCGCAGTCGGTCGAGACGTTCCGCGAGCGCCCAGTTCATCGACTCGTAGGCCGCGGTGTCCTCCTCGCCGGAGACGAACCGCACGAGCAGTCCCGAGAGCCGTTCGTGGTTGACGAGCAGCGTCCGGTCGTCCGCCAGCGGTTCGAGGTCGAACGTGTGTCGCCCCTCGAACAGCCACGACGGCCCCACCGTGCCCACCCACTGGAGCCGTCGCGGCGCGTCGACCGTCGTCACCGTCGGCCGAAACGTCCGGGTCCGGTCGCGCTGGTCGACCGATATCGTCACCCGACTCCCCTCCTGCAGGTCACCGGCCGCCGTCGTGATGTGCGGGTTCCACTCCTCGTAGGCGTCGAGGTCAGCGAGCACCGACCAGACGGCCGACGGCGGCGCGTCGATGACCGTCTCTGATCGAATCGTCCTCATCAATGTGTGTGAACTACCCCCACGGCCAAGAAGCTGTGTTCAGGATGGCGTGAACCACCGGGGCCACAGACGACAAGCCCCCTCGTCCCGTAGCCCCCGACATGTACACGGGCAAGACGGAGAAGCCGTGTTGTCTCTGCGGCGACCGCGACACCGTGACCCGTCTCGACCTCCCACCACGAGCGGTGCGCTCGATGAAGAACTCGGGACCAATCGCGTGGCGCGACATCGTCGGAGAGGTGTCCATCCACTTCTGTGACTCCGACTGGGACCTCGTCACCGACCTCGTCCTCGACACCGGAATGTCGCCGCTCTCGCGGTGTAACGTCGCGCGCGCCTCCTTCGACATCCGCGAGGACTTCGAGGCGCTGTTGAACGACGTCCGGGACGAACCCGACCAGACGCCGACCGAACGCCGGATGCTCGAAGAGGCGACGGAGACCATCGACCGCGTCGAGTCCGAGGGTGTCGAGGCGGTCAACACCCGCGACGCCGTCGAGGCGTACGTCCGCCGCTGGGCGCTCGAAGACGCCGACCGGATGGCGGCCGACGACTGAGCGAGGTCGGCCCGTCCTCCGAACCGTCACGGGGTCAGTACGGTACCGTCGGGAGCGCGTGCCCACCGTCGACGACGAAGTAGCTCCCCGTAACGTACGCCGCGGCGGGACTGGCGAGGAACAGCGTCAGCGGAACGCAGTCGGCGGCCTCGCCGAACCGGTCGGCGGGGATGGTCTCCAGCATCGACGCGGGCAACTCGCCCCCGGCCGCCTCAGCGACGCCCTCGGTCTCGACGATACCCGGTGCGACGGTGTTCGCCCGGATGCCGTGGCCCGCCCACTCGTTGGCGACCGTCTGCATCAGGTTGTGGACGCCCGCCTTCCCGGCCCCGGAGTGGGCGTGGTACGGCGCGCCGCCGACGCTGTTGGTCGCGCCCATCGAGAGAATCGTGCCACCGTCGGTCTCCATCATGTGTTCGCCGACCGCGAGCGTGCAGTACGCCGTCCCGTCGAGGATGGTCCCGACGACCGCCCGCCACCCGTTCGGCGAGAGCGACTCGGTGGGACTGAGGAAGTTCGCGCCCGCGTTGTTCACGAGCACGTCGATACCACCCAACTCGGAGACGACCGTGTCGCGCATCGCCTCGACGGCGTCGTACTCGCGCACATCGACGGTGGTCGCACACGCCTGCACGCCCCGCTGCTCGATATCGTCGGCGACGGGAGCGAGGTGCTCCATCGACCGCGAGGCGACGGCCACGTCCGCACCGTGGTCGGCGAACGCCAGCGCGAGTTCTCGGCCGATACCGGTGCCACCGCCCGTAATCAGCACGCGCTGGCCCTCGAACAGGTCATCGCGGAACACGTCGGTACTCGCGGGCGTCACGGGCCACTCGCTCACCGAGAATCACCCGCGGTCTGTCGCGTCGGGCGCGTGCCCCCGTCGTCGTCGTGGTGCATGGTGACACGCCCGTGACGCTATCGCTTAACTGTGGGTGTCGAGACGGGTACCCACGTCGGGTCGTCGAGACGGATTCCCGCGACTGGTCGCCTGTCCCCCGGTCAGCCGATGCGCGTCCCGACTCGCTCTTCGCGGACGAACGCGTCGAGACCGTCGAGGTCGAAGATGGTCGCGGGGACGTCGAGCGCGAGCAGTTCCTCGACCTTCGCGGCCATCCCGCCGGTGACGTCGGTCGACTCGCTCTCGCCGAGTGCGCCCGCGACCTCGCCGAACGCCCTGATGCGCTCGACGACCTCGTCGTTCTCGTCGTAGACGCCGGGCACCGCAGAGCAGAGGCCGACGCGCTCGGCGTCGAGGCGTTCGGCGAGTTCGACGACCAACTCGTCACCCGAGAGGATGGTCGCGCCGCGGCCCTCGTGGCCGACGACGTCGCCGTGGAGCACCGGGACGAACCCTTCGCGGAGCAGCGTCCGGACCTGCCCGGTCGGGAAGACCAGGTCGGCGACGGTGTTGCGAAAGCCCGCCGAGAACGGGTGGACGGGGACGGCTGGGACGTCCTCGGCGTGGAGCGCGTCCAGCACTTCGCCGTTGAGTCGCGCCATCGCGTCGTGGATGGCGACGACGCCCTCGTACTCCTCGGTGCCCTGCGTCCGGGAGACGTCGTACTCGCTGGCGAAGTGGTGGCCGAACGACCCGCCGCCGTGGACGACGATGAGGTCGTCGTCGACGGCCGCCAGCGCTCGGGCCGCCTGCGTCAGCGACGCCTCGTCGACCGTCTCGGGGGTGTCCTTGTCGGTGATGACGCTCCCGCCGAGTTTGACGATGATCACTCCGCACGCACCCCCTCGCGGTCGAGTTCGGCCCGGAACGCAGACTCACAGCCGGGCGTGTAGCTCAGCGCTGTCTCCGTCGCGGGCGTCTCGTCGAGCGCGACGATACAGCCGCCGCCGCCAGCGCCGGTCAGTTTCGCGCCGAGCGCGCCCGCCTCTCGGGCGGCCCACACCATCGCGTCCAGCGAGCGCGAGGAGACGCCGAGCGCCGACAGCAGGCCGTGGTCGAAGTTCATCAGTTTGCCGACCGCCGAGACGTCGTCCTCCGCCAGCGCGTCCTCCCCCTCCCGGACCACGTCGCCGATGGCCTCGACGGTGTCGGCGGCGAACGCGTACTCGTCGCGCAGCGCGCGAACGCCGGCGACGAGTTCGCCCGTGTCGCCCGCGCCGCCGTCGTAGCCGACGACGAGCGGTAGGTTCGGGACGTCCTCGATGCGCGCACAGTCGTCGCCCTCGACGCGGACGGCCCCGCCCATCGCCGAGCAGAACGTGTCGGCGCGAGAGGCCTGGCCGTCCTGCACCTCGTGTTCGACCCGGTAGGCGCGGTCGGCGACCTCCTCGGGTGTGAGGTCACAGTCGAGTTCACGGGCGGCGGCGTCGATGGCCGCGACGACGACGGCCGCCGACGAGCCGAGCCCCGCTCCGAGCGGGATGTCGCTCTCGACGACCATGTCGAAGCCCGCGTCGGGGGCGTCGGCGACGTCGCGAGCCTGTTCGACAGCGCCGTCCACGTAACCCATCGCCGCCTCGACGAGCGGCGTCGGGACGTTCACGTCCGGCGCGTCGCTCGCGCCGCTGCTGTACTCGACGGTGAACCCGTCGAGCGTGAGGTCGCGAGCTTCGACGCGGAGGCGGTCGTCGTCACGCGACTCGACGGTCACCCGTGCGCGCCGTTCGATGGCGCACGGGACCGCCGGTTCGCCGTAGACGACGGCGTGCTCGCCGAAGAGGTACACCTTCCCCGGCGCACTCGAAACGGTCATACTCGGTACTGCCGGAGCGACCGTTTAAGCGTGTCCGAACGCGACCACGAATCGGCTCCCACCCGACCCGGTCGCTCGCGACCGCTCGACGAGGGAGCGCTGGGTCCAGCAGTGATGTGACGCCCCGGCGGTCGTGGGAGGCTGAGCGGTCGCGGTGGTCGTAGTAATCGCCGGCGGCCGCAGCCAATCGTGACGCACGAGTGAACTGAACAGCGAATCGAAACGTCGATGGTGCTCGGTAACGTACGACTCGATATGCGACGACGGACGTATCTCGCGACCGGGGTGGCGGCGGTAGTCGGCGGTCTCGCCGGGTGTCTCGGCGGCGACGACGGTGACGGGGAGACGACGACCGCACCGGCCGGCCCGTCGGGTAACGGGACGGACGCTGGAGGCGGCGGGACCGGAACCGGTGGGGCGACGGCCGGCGGTGACGCGACGGTCACCGTCGCCACCTCCGAGCAGTACGGCGAGTTCCTCGCCGACGCCGAGGGGATGGCGCTGTACCTGTTCACGAACGACGAGGGCGGAGAGAGCACCTGCTACGACGGGTGTGCGGAGACCTGGCCGCCGCTCACCGTCGAGGGCGAACCGAGCGCCGGCGAGGGAGTCGACGCCGACCTCGGGACGACCGAACGACGGGACGGGGCGATGCAGGTCACCGCCGGCGGCGTCCCGCTGTACTACTACGCCCCCGACGAGTCGCCCGGCGACACCACCGGCCAGGGCGTCGGCGGCGTCTGGTTCCTCCTCGCACCCGACGGGGCGGCCATCGAAGGAGAGGGTGGCGGCGGCGGTGACGAGGGCACGACGAACGGGAGCGGTGGCGGGAGCGACCCTTACTGACGCTACAGACCGAATCGAGAGCGGACGAATGGCTCCGGACGACCCCGGAGCGCTGTCGCTCGACCGGCCGGTCTCCGGACGACACGCACGGGAGCGTCGCCGCTGTGGGGCGCGGTGAACGGAAGAACTGCTAATCGAAAACGCGTTTCAGATGTCGGTCTCGAAGTCCTCCAGCGCGTAGGAGGGTTCGGCACCGCGGTTGTCGAGCGTCTCGTTGGCCAGCAGCCAGTAGACGACCGACAGGGCCTTGCGACCCTTGTTGTTCGTCGGGACGACGAGGTCCACGTTCGACGTGGAGTTGTTCGAGTCACACATCGCGACGACGGGGATGCCGACCGTGATGGCCTCCTTGACCGCCTGGGCGTCGCCGATGGGGTCGGTGACGACCACGACGTCCGGTTCGATGTAGCCGTCGTACTGCGGGTTCGTCAGCGTGCCGGGGATGAACCGGCCCGTGCGAGCGCGTGCGCCGACAGCGTCGGCGAACTTCTCGGCCGGGAACCGACCGTACTGGCGCGAACTGGCCACGAGAATCTGCTCGGGGTTGTAGTTCGCGAGGAACCGCGCGGCCGTGCGGATGCGGTCGTCGGTCTGGGAGACGTCGAGCACGTACAGGCCGTCGGTCCGGACGCGGTGGATGAACCGCTCCATGTCCTTCGTCTTCTGCTGGGTCCCGATGTGGGCACCGGCAGCGAGGTAGTCCTCGACGGGGATGAGGAGGTCGACCTCGTCGTCGGGCATGACGTCTTCGTCGAGCACCGGTTCGACGTCCTCTTCGGTCTCCTCGGTCTCGGCGGCGGCCTCGGGGGCCGCGTCGGGGGCGTCTGCTTCGGCCGCTTCCTCGGCGGCGGGCGTTACTTCTTCGTCGGACTCGGCGGTCTCCTCGACCTCTTCGAGCCCTTCTTCGTTGTCGCTCATGCGTTTTCCTCGATTCTGATCAGTTCGTTGAGTTTCGCGGTTCGCTCGCCGCCGACCGCGCCCGTCTTGATGAACGGGGCGGCGGTCGCCACGGCCAGGTGTGCAATCGTCGTGTCCTCGGTCTCCCCACTGCGGTGGGAGACGACGGCGTCGTACCCGTGTTCGCGCGCCAGTTCGATGGCGTCGAACGCCTCCGAGAGCGTGCCGATCTGGTTGGGCTTGACGAGGATGCTGTTGGCCGCACCCTCCTCGATGCCCTCCTCCAGTCGCTCGACGTTCGTGACGAACAGGTCGTCACCACAGACGAGGCAGTCTTCGCCTGGGTGCCCGCTGGCACCGACCTTCTCGGTCAGCGCGGCGAAGCCCTCGTAGTCGTTCTCGTCGAGGGGGTCCTCGACGTAGACGAGGTCGTACTGCTCGACGAGGTCGGCGATGTAGTCGACCTGCTCGTCGGGCGTGCGCTCGGTGTCCGAGTAGACGTACGTGCCGTCCTCGTACAGTTCGGTGGCGGCGACGTCGAGACCGAACCGAATCTCGAAGCCGACCTCCTCGGCGACCTGCGAGACGGCCTCGGCCATCACGTCGAACGCTTCGGCGTCGTCGATCGAGGGTGCCCACGCGCCCTCGTCGCCCTTCGCGGCGGCCTCGCCGCGCTCGGCGAGGATGTCGCGCGCCGCGCCGTGGACGGCCGCGTTGGCGAACACGGCGTCGGCCACACTGGGCGCGCCGACGGGTGCGGCGAGGAACTCCTGGATGTCCGTCGCGTCGGCGGCGTGTTCGGCGCCGCCGATGACGTTCCCGAGCGGTGTCGGGAACTGGTTGCCACGGAACGCACCACCGAGGTGCTGGTACAGCGGTGCGCCGAGCATGTCGGCACCCGCCTTCGCCGCGGCCATCGAGATGGCGACGGCGCTGTTGGCACCGATCTCCGAGAAGTCGTCGGTGCCGTCGGCCTCGCGCAGCACGTAGTCGACCGAGCGCTGGTCGCCGGCGTACACCTGCCCCTCCAGCCGAGGGACGGCGAGTTCGCGGGCGTTCGCGATGGCCTCCTCGGCGGGCAACTCGATGGCCTCGTACTCGCCGGTGGACGCGCCGGAGGGTGCGGCCCCGCGGCCGAACCCACCGCTCTCGGTGGAGACGTCGGCCTCGACCGTCGGGTTGCCCCGCGAGTCGAGGATACGGCGCAGTCGCACCTCGGTGATGAGCGTCACTGTTGCCCCCTGATGACGGTGAACGGCAGTGCGCCCGCGTCGTACTCCTCGGCGGCGACCAGGATGGGTTCGGTCTGCTCGGAGTCGACGAGCACGGGTGCACCGTAGGACACCTGCAGCGCTCGCGCGCCGATGATGCGGGCCTTCTCGTAGCGGTTGTGGTCCTGTCGTGCCATCACTGGTAGGGTGCGACGATGTCGACGAGGTCCTTGTGCGAGACGAGCATGCGTCGGCAGCACGGCCGGTCGACGCCGAGTTCGTCGAGCACGTCGGCAGGGTTCTCGTCGCCCTCCTTCGTTCGCTGCTTGAACTCCTCCCAGTGTTCACCCACGACTTTGCCGCACGTGAAACACCGGACGGGGATCATCATGATTGAGTCACCTAGCGGTAGGACTTCTGGTAACGCGCCCGTGCACCGGGGCCGCCCCACTTCTTGGACTCGGCCTGACGGACGTCGTTGACCAGCAGCGAGCGGTCGAACGTCATGTACGCGTCGCGCAGTTCGGCGTCGTTCGTGAACTCGACGAGTCCACGAGCGATTGCGGTGCGGGCCGCGTCGGCCTGCCCCATCACGCCGCCACCGGAGACGTCGACTTCGACGTCCACGGTGTCACGGAGCTCCTCCTCCGCGATGCGGAACGGTTCGAGCATCTTCAACCGCGCCATCTCCGGCTCGGTCAGCTCGACTGGCTGTGCGTTGATGCGCACCCGGCCCTGGCCCTCGCGGACCGTCGCCCGGGCGATTGCGGTCTTCTTCTTGCCACTCGTGTTGGTTACCATGTGACGTTGGCCCCGATCTGGTCGCTGATCTCGCCCAGCGTGACGAATTTGATGTTCGACAGACGGTCGAGGGAGGTGCCGTCGAGGATGACGGCCTCCTGGTCCTCGTACGGGTTGCCCACGTACGTTCGGACGTTCTCGAACGCCTCGCGCCCGCGGGGGGTCTTGTACGGGACCATGCCGCGGATGGCGCGCTTGAAGAGGCGGTCGGGACGACGCGGGTAGTACGGACCCTGGTCGGAGCCGACCTCGACGCGCTTTCGGTAGACCGACAGCACGTCCTCCTCGTCGCCGGTGATGATGGCCTGCTCTGCGTTGACGACGGCGACACGCTCGCCGTCCATCACGCGCTGGGCGACCTCGCTGGAGACGCGACCGAGGATGCAGTCTCGGGCGTCGACGACGACGTCGGCGTCGAACTCGGCGACGCTCATCGGATCACCCGGACGTTGGAGCCCTCTGGGTTCTGTTCGATTGCCTGTTCGAGGTCGATGGCCTCACCGACCTGACTGATCTTCGTGCGGGCCGTCCCGGAGAAGTCGACGGCAGCGACGGTGACGTCCTTGCGGAGCGCACCACTGCCGAGGACCTTCCCGGGGACGATGACGGTCTCTTCTTCCTGAGCGTACCGTTCGATACGCCCGAGGTTGACCTCCGCGTGCGTTCGCCGTGGCGATTCGAGCCGGTCGGCGACGTCGCCCCACACCGCGGCACCGCTGCGTGCGGCGGCCTTACAGTCGGCGATGAGACTCTGGAGTCTCGGGTTCGTCTTACTCATTGTTCTGAATTGTGAGAGAAATGCAGGGAGCAGGATTCGAACCTGCGGACCCCTGAAGGACGGCGCCCTGAACGCCGCGCCGTTGGCCAGACTTGGCTATCCCTGCGCGTTTGTACTGTGTGTCGTTTCCCGTAAAACCCCTTTCGGTCCGTCGGCTCTGCGGGGCCTGCGTCATCACCACGGGGTTGGGGGTTCGGGACATCGTTACAACTGGACCGCTTCTTCGAGTTCGTCTGCGCGTGCGTACAGCGAGTCGACGGCTTCGAGCACCAGTTCGGGCGCGCTCATCGACCCGTCGGTCTCGACGTCGAAGACGAACGCGCCGGGGACGTCCTCGACGCGCACCTCCTTACCGGGGTACCGGTTCCGGAGGTCGTTGCCGAACTCCTCGGTCGGAACGAGCTCGCCGTCCTCCTCGATGACACCGCGGAGGATCTGTGGGTCGTCGTCCGCGAACTCGCCGAGGTCACCGACGACTTCGACGGTCTGGAGGTGACGGTAGCCGACCGCGACCCCGCCCTGGTGTTTGGCGTGGGTCTTGCCGTGGTCGAGCACCGCTTCGGCCTCCAGTTCGAGGCGCTGGCTCTCCTTGAGGTCGATGATGGGGACGTTCTCGTCCGCCGGGGCGACCATCCCGTCGGCCGAGACGAGGTCGCCGGAGTACGCCGTCGCCGGACCCTGCACGTCGAGCGCGAGGGTGACGGTCTCGCCCTCCTCGAACTCGCCGGGCGGGGTCGTCAGCGGGACGAGCCCCAGACGAAGCCCGATCATCTCGTCGAACATCACCGACGAGTTCTCGATGACGCGTAGCTCGTCGATCGAGAGCGTCGGGACGTCCGCGATCATCGCTCGGCGGATGCCGTTGGCGAACGCGGGCGTGACGCCACGGACGACGAACCGGGCGTCCCGGTCGTCCTCGGAGCGGTCGATGAACTCCACGTCGAACTCACTCATGGCTCAGAACCCGCTGTTCTTCGGCGGTCGGGTCCCGTCGTGGGGGATCGGCGTGACGTCCTCGATGCGACCGATCTCGAGGCCCGCACGTGCGAGCGCTCGGATGGTCGCCTGCGCGCCGGGACCGGGGTTCTTCTGCAGGTTGCCCCCCGGACCGCGGACGCGGACGTGGACGCCTTCGATGCCCTGCGCCATGATGTCCTCGGCGACCGTCTCGGCCATCTGCATGGCCGCGTACGGCGACGCCTCGTCGCGGTTCTGCTTCACGACCGTCCCACCGGAGGACTTCGCGAGCGTCTCCGCGCCCGTCTCGTCCGTGATGGTGATGATGGTGTTGTTGAACGATGCGTGGACGTGTGCGATGGCCCAGCGGCCCTCGGGTTCCTGTTGGCTCATTCTTGACCCTCCGCGCGGGCGGGGTGCAGGTCGTCCGCCAGCGGACTGTTCTCGTCGAACTCGATGGTGTCTTCCTCGCTGGTCGTGACGGTGTACGACGGAATCGTCACGCGCGAGTCGCTCACGACGACGTGGCCGTGGACGATGAACTGTCGTGCCTGGGTCGGCGTGCTCGCCAGCCCCTTGCGGTACGCGACCGTCTGGAGGCGGCGTTCGAGCACGTCCGTGACGTCGAGCGACAGGATGTCGTCAAGGGAGTCGTTCTCCCCGAGGATACCCTTGCGCTTCAGACTGGCGAGGAACTCCTCGCCGGCCTCGGCGGCGGCCTCGGCGTCACCCTGGGACTCGCCGAGCAGTCGGCGGGCCTCACGGCGGTAGTCGCGCAGTTCGGACTGCGCCTTCCAGAGCTCCTCCTTGTTCGTCAGGCCGTAGCGGCCGGTGAGACCGGACTCCTCGGCGATACGCTCGCCCTGGTAGGGGTGGTTCGGGGTCTCGTAGAGCTTGGTGTTCTGTCCGAGCGTCATCACTCAGCCTCCTGCTCTTCTTTGATGGCTTCGACGTTCACACCGATGGTCCCCTCGGAGCGACCGGTGGACTTCGTGCGCTGCCCACGGACTTTCTGGCCGCGTTTGTGACGGACGCCCTTGTAGGAGTCGACCATCTGCATCCGGTTGATGTCCTTCCGTCGGGACATTTCGAGCTCGTTGCCGACCTCGTGGGTGGTCTCGCCGGTGTAGTAGTCGCTCTGGTGGTTGGCGAGCCACGTCGGGATGCTGTCGGCGTACTGCTCGACGGCGTCGACGACGTTCTGGATGACGTCGTCCTCGAGGCGGCCGAACGTCGCCTTGCGGTCGACGTCTGCTTTCTCACAGATGATGCGGGCGGTTCGTCGCCCGATACCGTTCATCTCGCTGAGCGAACGCTCGACGGTCTTGGTGCCGTCGAGGTCCGTCTGACCGATACGGACGAAGTAACGAATGTCGTCGTCTTCTTCGCCCTCGGGTTGTTCCTGGCTCATGTGTTGTGGATTCGGACGTCGTGGCGGGGATTCGAACCCCGGAGGCTTGACGCCACTGAGTTAGCAACCCAGCGCCTTGGGCCGAGCTTGGCTACCACGACTCGCGTTTCGTATCTTCGCGTCGGACACCGCGTCCGCACTCGGGAGCCGACCTCCCTACACTGATTGCGTTCGTACGAACCCAGTGCCGACACTTAAACACACCGAATCGGGAGACCCATGAGAGAGTGCGACAGCCCCTCGCCTTCGGGGAGAACGGCCCGTCGGCTGGAGGAGCGATACGATACTCGAGGAGAACGACCGCCCCGACGGCTCAGTCGGCGTCGGCGGGCATCCCGAGGTACTTCTCGTTGACCACCCACTCGTCGTCGTCGTCGCGGACGAGGTACTCGCCGTAGTACGGCACCCTGTTGGCGACGACCTCGCGGAACGCCTCGCGAATCTCCGGTTTCGTCATCTCGCCCATCGGCCGCAGGTCGTCGTTGCGGTTGAGACAGCCCTTCAGGTACCCTTGGTGTGTGACGCGCACGCGGTGGCAGTTCGCACAGAACGACTCGTTGCCCACCGGGTCGACGATCTCGACCATCCCCCCCTCGGAGGAGTCCGTCTCGCCGACCCAGTACCGTCGTCGGCCGTGCATCTCGCGGCGCTCGACCCGGTCGGCCTGCTCTTCGAGCCAGTCGTGGACCCGCTGGATGTCGATGGCCCACTCCGGTCGACCCGCCAGTTCGGGCATGTACTCGATGAGCTGCAACTGGAGGCCGTCGTTCTCGGCGACGTAGTCGACCATCTCGGGGACGTAGCCCGCGGTCTTCTCGAAGACGACCATGTTGAGTTTGACAGGGGTCAACCCCGCCTCGACGGCCGCTTTCACGCCCGCGACGACGTCGTCGTACGCGCCGCTCTTGGTCAACTCGCGGAACGCCTTCGGGTCGAGAGCGTCCTGCGAGACGTTCACCCGGTCGAGGCCCGCCTCGACCAGCGCCTCCGCACGTCCAGGGAGGTACGTGCCGTTGGTGGTCAGGGACGTCTCCATCGAGTCGGGCGTGCGCTCGATGATCTCTTCGAGGTCCTGGCGGAGCATCGGTTCGCCGCCCGTGAACTTCGCCTTCTCGACGCCGAACTCCTCGGCGACCTCCAGGAACCGAACGACGTCGTCGGCGGTCATCTCGTCGTCCTGTGCCTCCATCGGCCCACGCGTGTCCCCCAGCCCCTCGTTGTGGCAGTAGACGCAGTCGAAGTTACACCGGTCGGTGAGAGAGAGACGGACGCCCGTGACCTCGCGGCCGAACTCGTCCGAGAGCATACCCGTCCGTTCCCGTCAGGCGGCTTAAACCCGCGCCCGGTTCGACGGCCGACGTAACTACAAGCGGTTACCCACGACGACGGCGAAAACCGCCCGACGTTGTCTCATCGCAGATATATCGCCGCCGACTCCGCACGTAGCCACGGACGTTCACAACCCTTATCGGCCGAACGCGACGTATCACGGCTATGAACGAAGCGGACGTTCGCGACCGCCTGCGCTCGGTCGAGGACCCGGACCTCGGCGACGACATCGTCTCGCTCGGCTTCGTCAACGACGTCACCGTCGACGACGACACCATCTACGTCTCGCTCGCACTCGGCGCGCCGTACTCCCCCACCGAGACGACTATCGCCGACGCCGTCCGCGAGGCGCTCGCCGACGCCGACCGCGACCTCTCGCTGTCGGCCGACGTCGAGACCGCAGACGACCTCGACGCCACGGAACAGGTCCTCCCTGAGGTCACCAACATCGTCGCCGTCGCCTCCGGGAAGGGTGGCGTCGGCAAGTCGACCGTCTCGGTCAACCTCGCTGCCGGTCTCGCCGACATGGGCGCACGCGTCGGTCTGTTCGACGCCGACATCTACGGCCCGAACGTCCCCCGGATGGTCGACGCCGACCAGCACCCCGAGGCGACGCCCGAGGACACCATCGTCCCCCCCGAGAAGTACGGAGTGAAGCTGATGAGCATGGCCTTCCTCGTCGGCGAGGACGACCCCGTCATCTGGCGTGGCCCGATGGTCCACCAGATTCTCACACAGCTCTGGGAGGACGTCGAGTGGGGCCACCTCGACTACCTCGTCGTCGACCTCCCGCCCGGCACCGGCGACACGCAACTCACGCTCCTCCAGTCGCTCCCGCTCGCCGGGTCGGTCATCGTCACGACTCCTCAGGAGGTCGCGCTCGACGACGCCCGTAAAGCCCTCAGAATGTTCGGCAAGCACGACACCGCCGTCCTCGGCATCGTCGAGAACATGTCCTCGTTTCGCTGTCCCGACTGCGGGTCGGACCACGCCATCTTCGGCGAGGGCGGCGGCCGACGCTTCGCCGACGAGGTCGACATGCCGTTCCTCGGCGACCTCCCCCTCGACCCCCGCGTGCGCGAAGGTGGTGACTCCGGCCGCCCCATCGTCCTCGACCAGGAGAGCGCGACCGGCGACGCCTTCCGCGAGATGGTCGCCAACGTCGCCAACAACACCGGCATCCTCCGCCGTCGTCAACACCAGCAGGCGACTCGATGAGCGTCGAGAAGGACCACGAGCGCGCAGAACTGGTGCGTGAAATCGCCGAGGAGGTCCGTTCGGAGAGCTCCGAGAGTAAACAGCTCTCGGCGATTCTCTACCGCGTCAGCGACCTCTACGACCCCGACGAGGACACCTCCCCCGAGGAGATCTATCTGAACGTCAAGTACATCATGCAGATCAAAGAGCAGGGCGGCATCGACCGGTAGTCAGCGTGCCCGACGGACGAGGAACGCCAAGCCGAGTAGTGCGGCGAAGGCTACGCCCGGGACGACGACCGGTACTCCCCCGACCTCGTTCCCGTCGCTCGCCCGTTCGAAGAACCCCGGTCGGTCGACGCTGCTGTTCTCGTACCGATAGGCGTCTTCGCTCCACGGCCCTTCGATAGCCGTGTACGACTCGTTCCACGTGCTCGTAGTCCCGTTGACTCGACCCTCGAACCCGACCTGATCGATGCCTCCGCTACTGTCGTTCAGGTCGTACGCGTACAGACGGGCCTCGCCGACGACGACCGAGTCGGGGTCGTCGAGGAGTTCGACGGTTACGTTTGTAGACTCGCCAGGGTCAGCAGTTGGTAGATACAGACTCCCATCGGTCCCTGAGGTATGTACCATCAACTTCGTTGGGTAGCGTTGGTCTGATGGATTTGTCACAGTGATATTCACGACTACTGATTTCTCACCGTCGATACTGCCGCTTGAAACGCTCGTGTCTGCAATATAGGGTGTTGGCACGGTGGTTGAGTTTGTGGCATCGATTTCACGAGTGAACGTGAAACTTCGTGCAGCGCCATAGGTGGACACTCTAATTTCGTGCGATGTCTCAAGCGCGTTGAGCGCCGACTGGATTTTTATTGTCGTGTTCGAGGTTTCGCCGGAACCTAATTGATGATTTGTATTACGGATAGTTGCACCATCTACGGTCACAGATACCCCTGAATATTGCCGACTGCTTGTCGGGTTTGTGGCTTCAATTGTGAGATTATGGCCGTCGTTATTGAAATATAGTTTGTACTGAATTCCGAATTCAGAGACCATCTCTTTCTCTGTAGATAATTCGAGTGAACCCTTCGTATCCTCAACACCGATTGCTACGGAACTGGTGATGAGTCCAGTGGCAACTAGCAATACTATGGTAAATCTCCCAATCAGCCGCATAATCTTCCTGCTCACCTCCGTATTTAAATTACTTTCTTTTAGAAACGAAGATAGACTCATTGGCTTCCCTCCGTTTCACGCGTTCGTTCCTCGATTTCGTCCTCGCCTACGACACCCCGACCCACGAACTCGGTCGTGAACTCGTCGACCACTTTTCCGGTCTTGAATCCCGCGTTGCTCGTGCGGTATCGGATGACGTCACCGCTGACGGTCGCACGCGTCTCGACCACCATGCTCTCTGCGGTGTACGCTGGTCTGACGACGTGGTCGGTCACCTGACGTTCCATCGTCCAGTGGCGGGTCGTTCGCTCCGACCCGATTCGGACGTCGGCGCTTGCCGATGCCAGCCGTCTCGCACTCTCTTCGTCGGAGACTGTGGTGTAGTGCTGCCACTCGTATCGAGCGGGTTGAACGACAGTCGTGTGCTCGGCGACGTACGTCTTGTCGACATCGACGTCCCAACTCACGTACTCGTGGCGGTACTCCGTCGTGTACTCCGCCGGATCGGTGAGTGTGCGTCGAACGTCCCCGGTCGCCGAGTGACTGTTCGACACTCTCGACTGCGCCCAGTAGGTGTGGGTCTTCTTCCGCGTTACGAGACGGGTGTAGGTCTTCTCGTAGCAACCAATGCCAGGTAGGCACTGGCGGGTCGTCGTCTTCTCCGGTTCGAGTTCGGTCGTCGTATACTCGTACTCGCGTTCGACGCTGTACTCTGCAGCGTCCGTCTTCACTCTCCGACTCTCGCCGGTGAACGCGTACCCACGCGTTCGCTTCCACGAGACGGTCGTCTCTTGCGTTCGGGTACGAGTCGTCCGCACGCCGGCCTGCCGCCACTCAGGATGGACCCGCAGAAACGTTCGACGGTACGACGACGAACCGAACGTCCGGGTGTCCGTCTGTACGATTTCGTTCTGTGTTTTGACGCGCTGCTGGAGCACGTAACCGGTCGTCTCACTCCTCGTCCCCGCAACGTGGTACCCCGAGTTACGTAACTGAATCATCTCGGCACGAGTGTCTACATCGACGGTATCGACGCTCCGTTCTCTGATCAGGTACCGAACGTCCGAAACTCGGAAGCCGGAGCGTTCAGTCCGCTGTGCTTCGGTGAGTTCGATTGTCGGCAGTGAAGTTGCCTCGCGAGCCATCTGAGGCCGTGCCTCGTTGTACAGCACGATTCGCGAGTCGTTGTTCGCGAGCGCACTGGCGGGGAGTTTGACCGTGCCTCTGAACAAGAACTCGTTCTCCTCGTCGGTTGAGACGCTTTTCCATTCGGCTACACGTCCTGGTGCTCCTCGTAACTCTGCTCCAACACTGAGGGATGCAGTGTTTCGCTGGAAGACGACTCGCTGTGTTTCGATTTGGATAGATACGGTGTCATCTGGCCCGAATGGCTCTTTTCCTTCGATGGTAGTACTCGATACCTCTGGGACGAACGCATCTCTTAGGTCCCAGTTGTGCTTGACTTCGTTTCCGTATCCATCTCGCAGTACTAGCCGCCCAGACTCCCACGCATCGAGACGTGCAACCTCTCCAGATTTCGTAGTCGGTTCTGCTTGCAGTTCCCAGCCGAATCGAAGGCGGCTGTCGTCAGGGTCGAACGAATCGCTCGCGTTGACGATAATCGGCTCCGTGAAATCGATGGGCCGCTGAGGAACACCTTCTGGGCCATTAATTTCCGCCCCGTCGTTCCGCATCGTAAGTCGAAGTTCGGGTTCACTTGGGGTTACCCTGAATTTAGACGTGGAATTCACTGAGATTGAGCCATAGTTTAGATTATCGAATTTCCAGGTATAACCGATAATGTGGGGATTGTGATTGTTTGGAGTTTCACCCCCCCCAGTAGGTGTGAATTGTTGCGATGCCATCACTAGAAGATAGAGCGGACTCTGAAATCAATCTGGTCTTGCCCGGTTTCTGTGCAAAGTGATTTACTCGAATGTCATCTACCGAGTTACCGTTCAGTTCGATCTTCATCACATGGTGAGCAGTGTATCGGCCCGGGTCGATTCGTGAATGGTACGAGTCGACGGGTCCGTTGACGAACTCCGCGGAGATCGTCTCCGGAGGGGCAACGGGGGTGACCGTTCGCCTCACCGTCGTCTCCTGTCCTCGGTTGTCAGTCGCGGTGACGACGAGTTCGTACTCGCGACCGGGTTCGATGTCGTCCCAGTCGAACGTCACCTCGTCGCTCGACCCCTCGGTGGCGACGCGTTCGGTTCCGAGTCCCTCGACCGTGACGGACACCGAGTCGAGATTGCCGTACTCGTCGGTCGCTGACGCGGTCCCGCCGATGCGTTGGCGGCGTTCGAGGTTCGCGAGCGTCACGTCCGGCTTCGGGTCGGCGACGACGCCCGTCGCACCGTCCTCGAACGTGGCTATCTCGGTCCGACCGTCGGAGTACGTCACCGCTGCGCGGAGCGTGTGATTTCCAGGGGCGAAGGTCAAGTCGGTCGTCGTCCCGGACGACCGGGCGGTTCCGTCGACGCGCCACTCGACTCGGTCGACGCTGCCAGCGGTGTCGACCGTGTAGCTCGCTTCGAGCGGCCGGTCGCCGGTGACCAGCCGAGGGCCACGGATCGTCGGCGAACGAGTGACCGTTGGCGTCGCCGTCCCGGTCGTTGGCGTCGCCGTCGGTGTGGTCGTGGTCGACGGTGGCGCGGGCGGTGCGGGAGACGAAGGATCGGACGTCGTCGCGGTCGGTGGAGCAGACGCCGTCGAGGTCGGTACGGGCGTCGGTGTCGATGGCGTCGACGTCGAACGCGGGCCGACGCCGACGTCGACGTACAACGAGTCCGACGCGGTCTCGCCCGCGTCGTCCGTCACAGTCAGCGTGACGACGTATCGCCCCGGTTCGCGTGCCAGGAACGACGTCCTCGGGTCCGTCGGATCTCTCGGTGTGACGACGTCGCCAGCAGGGGTCTCGATGCGCCACTCGTAGCCGACGACGGTGCCGTCGGGGTCACGTGACCCCGTCCCGTCAAGGAAGACGGTCGTGTCGCGTTCGACCGTCTGATCGAGTCCAGCGTCGGCGAGCGGTGCGCCCGTTCGATCGACGTCGGCCAGTACGACTCCCGGAGCGGCCGTCGCGAGGAGGACGGCGACTAGCAGTGCCAACTGTCTCATTCGTGCTGGACGACACGTAATCCGACCTCCAGAGATAAAGTTTCGGAATTAGAGACAGTAGTATTTATCAGACAGTACGGGACGAAAGGGGTGGTCGGTCGACATCGCTCGTCGAACCCAACTTCTTTTAACAGAGTAGCCTGTAGGCCCCAGTAACCGAGTAGACGGTCGCTCACGGGAAGCGTGCGAGCGACCGGCGGGGTCCGGTGTGAACCCGCCGGCTGTCGGCGGGTTCACACGAGAGGACCGCGCAGGAACTCAGTCTCCAGCGGTCCGTCCTCGCCGGTCGGTCGCGGCAACGCGCCCGTCGGGCGACTCCTCGGAGTCAACACTATGGAAGTCGAAATCGCAACGATTGGCGGATACGAAGAGGTCGGCCGACAGATGACGGCCGTCCGTGCCGGGGACGACGTGGTCGTCTTCGACATGGGTCTCAACCTCTCGCAGGTACTGATTCACGACAACGTCGAGACCGAGCGCATGCACAGCCTCGACCTCATCGACATGGGCGCGATTCCGGACGACCGCGTCATGTCCGACCTCGAGGGCGACGTGCAGGCCATCGTCCCGACCCACGGTCACCTCGACCACATCGGGGCCATCTCGAAGTTGGCCCACCGCTACGACGCACCCATCGTCGCCACGCCGTTCACCATCGAACTGGTCAAACAGCAGATCCAGAGCGAGGAGAAGTTCGGCGTCCAGAACGACCTGAAGAAGATGAGCGCCGGCGAGACGATGTCCATCGGCGACTCGGGCAACGTCGAACTGGAGTTCGTCCACGTGACTCACTCCATCATCGACGCCATCAACCCCGTCCTCCACACACCGGAGGGTGCGGTCGTCTACGGTCTCGACAAGCGCATGGACCACTCGCCGGTCATCGAGGACCCCATCGACATGAAGCGGTTCCGCGAGATCGGTCGCGAGGGAGAGGGCGTCCTCGCGTACATCGAGGACTGTACGAACGCGGGTCGGAAGGGCCGGACGCCCTCCGAGAGCGTGGCACGTCGCCACCTCAAGGACGTCATGACCTCCGTCGAGGACTACGACGGCGGTATCGTCGCCACGACGTTCTCCAGTCACATCTCGCGTGTGACGTCGCTCGTCGAGTTCGCCAACGACATCGGCCGCCAGCCGGTCCTGTTGGGTCGCTCGATGGAGAAGTACTCGGGCACCGCAGAGCGCCTCGGCTTCGTCGACTTCCCGGACGACCTCGGGATGTACGGCCACCGTAAGAGCGTCGACCGGACGTTCAAGCGCATCATGAACGAGGGCAAGGAGAAGTTCCTGCCCATCGTGACGGGCCACCAGGGCGAGCCACGCGCGATGCTCACCCGGATGGGTCGCGGCGAGACCCCCTACCAGCTCGACGACGGCGACAAGGTCATCTTCTCGGCGCGGGTCATCCCCGAGCCGACCAACGAGGGCCAGCGCTACCAGTCCGAGAAGCTGCTGAAGATGCAGGGCGCACGCATCTTCGACGACATCCACGTCTCGGGCCACCTCCGCGAGGAGGGCCACTACGAGATGCTGCAGGCGCTCCAGCCGAAGCACGTCATCCCGGCCCACCAGAGTATGGAAGGGTTCGCGCCGTACACGAAGCTCGCGGCCTCGCAGGGGTACACCCTCGGCCGTGACCTCCACGTGACGCGCAACGGGAACATGATCCAGCTGACCGAATGAGCGCCGGGCGCGACCGCGTCGAGCGAGCCGTCGAACGACGCCGCGAACTGGTCAACGAGGGCATCGCGGAGATGCTCCCCGTCCAGCGACCGGAACGGCTCTACGAGGCCTCGCGATACCTGCTGGACGCGGGCGGCAAGCGCCTCCGACCGGCCGTGTTGTTGCTCGCCGCCGAGGCCATCGAGGGCGTCGAACCGTTCGAGGGGGACTACCGCTCGTTCGGCACCGACGACGTCGACGTGATGGCCGCCGCCGTGAGCATCGAGGTCATTCAGTCGTTCACGCTCATCCACGACGACATCATGGACGACGACGACGTCCGTCGTGGCGTCCCGGCCGTCCACCGCGAGTACGACCTGGAGACCGCCATCCTCGCCGGCGACACGCTGTACTCGAAGGCGTTCGAGTACATGCTCGACGCGGACGCCCCCGCGGACCGGACGGTCCGTGCGCTCGACGAACTGGCACAGACCTGCACTCGAATCTGTGAGGGGCAGGCGCTCGACGTCGAGTTCGAGGAACGACCGACGGTCGCCCCGGAGGAGTACCTCGACATGGTCGAGTTCAAGACGGCCGTGTTGTACGCGGCCGCCGCGGCGATTCCGGCCATCCTCCTCGGAGCGGACGAGGAGGTCGTCGAGGCGCTTCGTGGCTACGGCCTCGACGTGGGCCGTGCGTTCCAGATTCAGGACGACCTGCTCGACCTGACGACGCCCAGCGAGACCCTCGGCAAACAGCGAGGGTCGGACCTCATCGAAGGGAAACGGACCATCGTCTCGCTGCACGCCCGCGAACAGGGCGTCGACGTGGACACGCTCGTCCCGCACGAGCGCGAGTCCGTCACCGAGGCCGACATCGACGACGCCGTCGCCGAACTCTCCGCCGCGGGCAGCATCGAGTACGCCCGCGAGATGGCACACGAGTACGTCGAACGCGGGAAGAACCGGCTCACCGTCCTCCCCGAGGGCGAGGCCAGAGAGACGCTCGTCGACATCGCGGACTACCTCGTCGAACGCGAGTACTGAACCTCGTCGGCCGCCGACAGGACCGGGGGGCACCCGGCATCGGCGGCGTCAACTGTTTTCATCCTCCCCCGAGTCGGACCCAGTATGACCGACCGAGTCGAGTGGGAGTACGAGACGCTCCGTGCTCCCCGCGGGCCGACGAAGCACGAGACGAGCGACCCGAAGGCCGAGTTGAACGAACTCGGAGCCGAGGGGTGGGAACTGGTCGGGACGGCGACGTACTCCGGGGGCGGGACGAAGTACTACCTGCTCAAGCGACCGGTCGGGGACGCGGCCGACGGTGTCACGGATGAGTGACCTCTCGGTCGAGAAGCAGGCGGACGTCTCGACGGAGAACACGATGCGCGCTCGGGCCGGCGAGAGTCGCCTGAAGCTGTGGGTGCTGCTCGGTGCGAACCGACTGCTCGTCACCGGCGTACTGTGTGCCATCATCTTCGTCGGGTTCATCCTGCTCGGCGTCTCGTTCGACCCGCCGTTCTACGTCCGAGTGGTCGAGGGCGACGTCCTCGGGACGATGTTCTCGACGATGACCAGCGCGCTCATCACCGGCGTCACGCTGGTCGTCTCCATCAACCAGCTCGTCATCTCACAGGAGAACGGGCCGCTCGGCGACCAGCACAGTCGAATGAGCAACACGCTCGACTTCCGGCAGTACACGAGCGAGCTCATCGGAACCACGGCCCCCGCCGACCCTTCGGCGTTCCTCGCTGCCATCGTCGAGGCGTCAGAGGACCGCGCTACGGACCTCGAGGAGGCCGTCGAACAGTTGGGCAACGACCAGTTCACCGAGGAAGTCTCGGAGTTCGTCGACAGCCTCACCGGGAACGCAGAGACTGTCAAGGACAAGCTAGACGGCGCGACGTTCGGGACGTTCGACGTCCTGTTCGCCGCGCTCGACTACAACTACTCCTACAAGGTGTTCCAGGTCGACCGACTCCGCGAACTGTACGGCGACGACATCGACCAGGAGACGAACGACCTGTTCGACGAACTCCACACCTCGCTCGTGATGTTCGGGCCCGCCCGCGAGCACATCAAGACGTTGTACTTCCAGTGGGCGCTGACGAGCCTCTCACAGCTCATCGTCTACGCCGCGATTCCGGCCCTGCTGGTCTCGGGTGCGATGCTCGCGTTCGTCGACGCCGCGACGTTCACCGGGACCACCCTCGGCATCAGCGACATCCTCTGGGTGACCTCAGGTGCGTTCACCGTCTCGCTGGTGCCCTTCTTCCTGTTCGTCTCCTACGTGATGCGCATCGCGACGGTGGCGAAACGGACGCTGGCCATCGGGCCGCTCATTCTCCGGGACTCCCAGCGCTGACGTCGCCGACCGTCGCGTCCGTCGCGCTCGTCGCGCTTCTCAGCGCTCTCCGACCGGCGTCCACGTCCGTCCCGTCTCGCCGACGTACCGCGACCGGGGACGGACGATGCGGTTGTCCGCGTACTGTTCGAGACAGTGGGCCGTCCACCCGCCGACCCGCGAGACGCCGAACGTCGCGGAGAACAACTCGCGTGGGACGCCGACTCCGCGCAGGAGGACGGCGGTGTAGAACTCGACGTTCGTCTCCAGCGACCGCCCCGGTTTCCGTTCGTCGAGCACCGAGACGGCCGCCGACTCGACGTCCCGTGCGAGGTCGAAGAACGCGGACTCCTCGCCGGCGTAGAACTCCTCGGCCGCCTCGGAGAGCACGGCCGCCCGCGGGTCCCGGACGCGGTAGACGCGGTGGCCGAACCCCATCAGGCGTTCGCCGGCGTCGAGGCGGTCGGTCAGCCACGTCTGGGGGTCGCCGTGGTCGGCGATCTCCTCCAGCATGTCGAGGACGGGGCCCGGCGCACCGCCGTGGAGCGGCCCCTTCAGCGCACCGACCGCGCCCGTCACCGCCGACAGCACGTCCGACTCCGTCGAAGCGACGACCCGCGCCGTGTACGTCGAGGCGTTGAACCCGTGGTCGATGACGCTACAGAGGTACGTCTCCAGTCCACGGACCTGTTCGTCGGTCGGCTCCTCGCCGGTGAGCATCCAGAGGTAGTTCGCGGCGTGGGTCAGGTCGTCGCGCGGTGCGACCGGCTCCTCGCCGTTGGCGACCCGCCAGTAGGCGGCGACGGCCGTCGGCAGTTGGGCGACCGCGACCATCGCGTCGCGTTCGTGGGTGGTCACCTCCCCGTCGGTGTCCTCCTCTGCCGGTCGCGCGAGGCTCGCACACGCCGCACCGATGCGCTCGGCGTCCATCGCGTCGTCGCGACGCTCGGCCGCCTCACGAATCGCGGCGAGCGCGCCGTCGGACAGGTCGCGGTGCGCGGCGAGGTCCGACCGGAACGTGGACAGCTCCTCTTCCGTCGGTAACCGGTCGTTCCATAGTAGGTACAGCGCCTCCTCGTAGGTAGCGTTCGGCGCGAGTTCCTCCAGCGGGAAGCCACCGATGACCAACTCGCCGGCCTCGCCGTCGATGGTCGACAGTCGCGTCTCCCCGGCGAGGACGTGTTCGAGTCCCGGGTCGAAACTGAGGTCTGAGTCCTCCATGACTGGCAAAAGTTGCCTGAGCGACGACTTAGCGACGCGGCTTCCGGGCGTGCTGGCCGGAAGTTCCGGCGATTCGTGAGCGCTGGTCGACCGTCACGGACTCCGGACAGTCGTCGGTAGAACGCGCCCGACGAGGTACGAACAGTGGTAACGTCTCTCGTCGTCGAGCGACGCCTTCAGTTCCCGTTGTCACCGGTCTCGACGCCCATCGCGTCGAACAGCTTCCGGCGAACGGCCTCCTCGGTGAGCTGGAGGAGGGTGTCGCGGTTGTCCTCGCTCGTCTCGATGCCGGTGAAGATTCCCAGCGGAATCTCGACGGTGGCGTCGGTGGAGTGCCCGCGCGCTTCGCCGATCTCGCCGAACGCGTCTTCGAGGACCGCCCCGATGTTCATCCGGATGTCCTTCGAGCGGGCGGCGAGGTAGATGGTGTCCTCGGTGATGGCGAAGACGGCCGTCGTGGTGATGCCTTCGAGGTTGAGGAGGTGCTGGGCGGCCTGGGCGAGCGCGTCGCGGTCGCGGACGAACCCGGCGTTCGAGACGAGGTGACTGCCCTTGACCTCGCGCTTGCGGATGGCCTCGGCGAGCACGTCGAGCGTCTCGGCGCTCATCGACGGCGACTCGACCTGTTCGAGCGTGTCGTGGTTAACGAACGGGTAGAGGTACGCCGCAGCGGTGAGGTCCGCCGGCGTCGTGTCGCGTTTGAAGTCGAGCGTCTCCGCACGGATGCCGTACAGCAGCGCCGTCGCCACCTGCTCGGAGAGCGAGACGTCGAACTCCTGGATGTACTTCGTGAGGATGGTCGACGTCGCGGCGATGCTCGGGCGAACGTCCGAGAACTCCGCCTCGTACTCCACGTCCGGTTCGGCGTGGTCGATGTAGATGCCGACCGAGCGGTTCTGGAGGGGGTCGGCGGCCTGCGAGTGGTCGACCAGCGCGAGCGTGTCGTAGTCGTCGAGGTCGACCTCCGACCGGGAGTGGAGTTCGATGCCGAGCAGGTTGACGAACGCGCGGTTCTCCTGGAGGCCGATTTCGCCCTCGTAGACGATGTCGGCGGTGACGTCGTACGCCGCGGCGATGGCCTGCAGTGCGACCGCACTCGCGATGGAGTCGGGGTCCGGACTCGGCGAGGTGAGGATGGCCAGTCGCTCGTCGGTGGCGTCGAGCACCTCCGCGAGCTGGCTCGCCTTGAACTCCAACTCGCCGGTCTCCAGCGCACGGAGCGCGGAGTCGGCGATGACCGCAGATGGGTTGATGACTACGTCGGCCCCGCTGTCGGAGAGGTCGTCGGCCGAGACCGGGTCGGAGGCCCGCGCGACGATGAACTGCTCGCCGCCACGGTCGCGGATGTTCTCGACGGCGGCCTCGTTGGCCTCCTCGTCCGACGAGAGGATGAGGATGACGTCGCGGTCGGAGACGGTGTCGGCGACACCCGCCTCGCGGATGTCCGCGGCGCGAGCGTCCATGTCCTGGTCACGCAGCGCTTCGACCCGCCCCTCGTCCATGTCGAGGATGAGAACGTCCTTCCCCTCCGCCTCGAGTTCCTCCGCGACGGCGTGCCCGACGCTGCCACACCCCAAGATAGCGTAGGTGGACATCGACGCCATCGTGATGGCGGTACTCATGATATCCTACCTCTGACGGCGGACTACTTGAAACCCCCCACTCAGGAACGAGTCAGCGACGGCTAGTAAAGCACGAAAGCGGCGTGTAGGGGCGCTCTCGCCCCGTCTGCGCTCCGGGAGCAGTTTCCCACCGCCGGGACCCCACGGTCGACGAACGACGGCCCACGGCGCTCGTCTTCCTCGCTCCCGTGTCCTCGGATTTTGGCGGTCCCCGCATAGTGTTTGTGGCCGGTTCACACCTCCCTGACGCCCGCCGAAAGGAAACCTATATGAATCGACCGACCGCACTCGATGACAGGGGCTGATAGCTCAGCCAGGCAGAGCATCTGGCTCTTAACCAGACGGCCGAGGGTTCAAATCCCTCTCAGCCCGTTCTCGTGGCGCGAACTGCACGCCGAGCGAAGCGAGTGCGTGGCGTGAGCGGCCGAAAACGTGTACCTGAAGGGTTTGAACCAGGGAGCGAGCATCGCGAGCGAATGAGGTTCAAATCCCTCTCAGCCCGTTCTCACCCCGAGCGCTCACACGAGGCGTGAGCCAGCCGTCGACTCTCCTCGACGAACACGACACACTCCGGAGCGAATGTGCCCGACTACTGTGCCAGCAGTCCGCCGTCGATGACTATCGGCTGACCCATCACGTACGAGGAGTCGTCCGAACAGAGCCAGACGACGGTGCTCGCGATGTCTTCGGGGGTCCCGAGGCGACCGGCCGGGATGCTCGCCGTGATCTGCTCCATCTCCTCGGTGTTGTCCTCGCTCGCCTGCTGGACCATCGGCGTGTCGATGACCCCCGGACAGACGGCGTTGAAGCGGATACCGTCGTCGGCGTAGTCGACCGTCGCTCGTCGCGTCAGGCCGATGACGCCGTGTTTGCTGGCGGCGTAGTGTGCGCTCCCGTTCGCGCTCACGCCCGCGACCGACGAGGTGTTGACGATGGCCCCGCCACCCTGTTCTATCATCTCCGGTATCTCGGCTTTCAAACACCGCCAGACGCCCTTCAGGTTGATGTCTATCATCCGGTCCCACTCGCTCTCGTCGTACTCCGCCAGACGAGTCCCCTCGTCGGCGATGCCGGCGTTGTTGTGTGCGAAGTCCAGTCCGCCGTACTCGTCGAGCGCCGTCTGGACCATCGCGTCCACGTCGTCGCCGTCGGTGACGTCGGTTCTGACGAACGTCGCCTCGCCACCCTCGTCACGAATCGTTCCGACCGTCTCGTCGCCACCCTCCTCGTCGACGTCCGCGACGACGACGCTCGCACCTTCCTCGGCGAACCGTATCGCCGTCTGTCGTCCGATGCCCGACCCTGCGCCGGTCACGACCGCCACCCCGTCTTGGATTCCGTTCATGAGTATCGTCCACCCACACGACCGTGTGGTGTACTACCAGTCGACAGGTCCGGGCAGGATAACTGTCTGGATAGTCGCGCCACACGGACAGTCACGCGGCCACGATGGAGTGCGGGCGGCGGGCCCTCGGAGCCGTCAGAAGACGGCACTGCAACTCGGACACTCGCTCACCTCGGGTCCGACTCGAGCGGTACAGTTGCCACAGTACCACCGTGAACCGGTCTCGTGTCGCTCGCCGACGGGGTGGTCGTCGTCGGGGCCGAGGTCGGTGTCACACTCCGCACACCGGTCTCGGGGGTCGTCGTACGCTGTCGAACAGGTCGGACAGACCCGGACCGTCTCTGGAGGGTCGGCGTCGGGCGTATCGTCCTCGGTCTCGTCGTCCGTGACCATGACGACCAGCAGGTACGCCGCGGTTCCGAACGGTCCGGTGAGCAGGACGACGACGGCCCAGAACCCACCGTGGTCGCCTCGTCTGCTCGCGTCGATTGCGACGGCGAACGCGAACAGCCCCCAGACGAACGCGGCGAGGAGCAACGTGCCGAGCATGGACCGTCTTCTGGACGACACGGCAAGAGTGTAGGGTCGGGGCGCAGGGAGTCGGCGGCCGTCCGGTCAGTCGGTTCGCGTCGACTTCGCCCGGTGCGCGACGGCCGCCCCGCCGAGGACGGCGAGCACCGTCGCGGGTCCCATTACGAGGGGGTCGGTCGGGTCCGGCGCGAACAGCGTGAACAGGACGAACAGCGCCGTCGCGACCAGGAGCGACTCGACGAGGGTCCGGAACTCGGCGGAGAGCGCGGCGAGTGTGAGGGAGGGCACGGGTCACGGTTCGACCACGCAGGCAAAACCGTTCGGGTCGCTGCCGTGTCGGGTCAGAGTCCGGGGACGAGGGCTGTGTAGCCGAGTGTCTCGGCGACCATCCAGCCGATGAACCCGACGTAGACGACGAGCAACACGCCCGACTCGCGTGGGGTGAGTTCGAGTTCGGTCCGGAGGAGGCCGAAGACGACGACGGTGGCGAGCGTCAGGAACCCCATCGTCGGGACGACGACGGAGAAGTCGACGGTTGCGTAGCCGACGAGGAGGACGCCGACGGGGACGACGACCAGCAGGTCGAAGATGTTGCTCCCGAAGACGTTGGCGAGACTCGTGACGCCGTCGCCGCGCTGTGCGGCCCGGACGCTGACCAGCGTGTCGGGGAGACTGGTCGCGGCGGCGATGACCGTGATTCCCCACAGCGCCTCGTTCGTGTCGAAGATGGCGCTGAGGTCCAGTGCCGCTTCGACCAGTCGCTCGACGGCGACGGCGATGACGACGAGACTGACGAGCAAGAACAGCCACTCCTTGCCCACCGAGAGGTCCTCCGGCGGGGATTCGGGGTCGTAGTCGCTCGTGTCCTGATACTGGGTGAAGACGTACACGCCGTACAGGAGCAGTGGGATGACCGCGAGTTCGCGGGTGACATCGCCGAACAACTGCCCGTCGCCCCCCGTCGGGTAGTAGATGACCGCGAGCGCGAAGGTGATGATGAGCGCGCTGACGCTCACCATGTAGAACTGCGCTTCCTTGTAGACGATGTCGC
Source organism: Halomarina rubra (assembly GCF_023699475.1). Lineage (GTDB taxonomy): Archaea > Halobacteriota > Halobacteria > Halobacteriales > Haloarculaceae > Halomarina > Halomarina rubra. The sequence goes on from NZ_JALXFV010000008.1 coordinate 848,776, forward strand.
GGTTCGCCCCCACGCCTTCGCCGTACAGGCCGCTCACTGCGGGGATGACGAGGACGTTGAAGATGGCTGACCCGACGATGGCGCTCACGCCGAGGTTGAATTCTCCTTGAACCGCTGCGATGACGACGCTCGCCAGTTCGGGGAACGACGACCCGATGGCGACGACGATAGCGCCGTGGACGACCGGCGGCAGACCGTAGTACAGCGAGAGGTTCTCTGCAGCCCGTTCGAGGAGAGAGCTACCGCCCCAGACGAACGCCGTCGAGACGACGACGGTAAGGGCTATGACGAGGAGTTCGACGAGCATCTGGTCGGCGCAAGGGCGGCGACCGCCTTAATCGGTCTGAACCGAGACCTGTCGGCCGCCCAGACTGTCGAACTACTCGCCGGGTTTGTAGTTCGGCGCTTCGTCGGTGATGACGACGTCGTGGGCGTGGGACTCCTTCTGCCCGGCCGCGGAGACGCGGACGAACTCCGCGCGCTCTTTGAACGCCGGCAGTGACTCCGCGCCGACGTAGCCCATTCCCGACTGCATCCCGCCGACGAGCTGGTGGAGTTCGGAGGCGAGCGGCCCCTTGTACGGCGTCGCCGCTTCGACACCCTCGGGGACGAACTCCTCGTCCTCGTCGGCGTCCTTGAGGTAGCGGTCGCCGCCGCTCTCGCTCATCGCGCCGACCGAACCCATACCGCGGTACTGCTTGTAGCGCTTGCCGTTCATGGTGATGACACGGCCTGGGGCTTCGTCGGTTCCCGCGAAGTACGACCCGAGCATGACGGCGTCCGCACCCGCGGCGATGGCCTTGATGGCGTCGCCGGAGTAGCGGATGCCACCGTCGGCGATGACGGGCACGTCGTGGTCGCTCGCGACGTCCGCCACACCTGCAACGGCAGTTATCTGGGGCATCCCGGACCCGCTGACGACCCGAGTGGTACAGATGGAACCGGGACCGATACCGACTTTCAGGCCGTCGGCGAACTCGACGAGTTCGCGGGCGGCCTCCGGCGTCCCGATGTTCCCGACGACGACGTCGGCCTCGACGCGCTCCTTGATGTCACGGGCGGACTCGATGACGTTCCGGTTGTGCGCGTGCGCGCAGTCGATGAACAGTACGTCCGCACCGGCGTCGTCGGCGGCGGTCGCGCGGTCCATCTCGAAGGGGCCGACGGCGACGCCCGCTCGCAGGCGGCCGTCCTCGTCGCGGGCGGCCTCGTCGTACTCGCGGCGATGGAGGATGCCCTGCATCGTGACGAGACCGGTGAGTTTGCCGTCGTCGTCGACGATGGGGACGCGCTCGATCTTGTGTTCGTACATCAGTTCGAGCGCTTCGCGGGCGGCGACGTCCTCGCTGGCGGTGATGACCTTCTCGGTCATCGCGTCGCGGACCTCGTCGGCCTCGCCGACCTCCAGGTACGGTCGGATGTCCGTCCCCGAGATGATGCCGAGGACGGTGCCGTCGTCGGCGACGACGGGTGCACCGGAGACCCCTTCGCGCGCCATCATCGAGTCGACGTCGCGGACGGTCTGGTCGGGGGCGGCGGTGACGACCTCGCGGATGATGAGTTCGTCGGCGCGTTTGACCTTGGTGACGGCCGCGGCGGTCTCCTCGACGGTCATGTTGCGGTGAAGGACGCCCAGGCCACCGTTGCGGGCCATCGCGATGGCGAGGTCGGCCTCGGTGACGGTGTCCATCGCCGCCGAGAGGACGGGAATCGAGAGCGAGACGTTCTTCGAGACGCGCGTCCCCGTGTCGGCCTCGTCGGGTTCGACGTGGCTCTCCATCGGTCGTAACAGCACGTCGTCGAACGTGAGCGCCTCTGGGACTCGAAGCTTCTCCGAGAACGTACCGGGTGGAGTCTCCGCCATGTAAACGGTGGTTGGCCGTGGCGCAAAAACGTTGCGAGACCGGTCACGGTCGTGTAATATTTGCCACATCAAGCCGGTGCGTTCGGAAGTAAAACTGGACACTCGTCTACTACATGAGGGTGTCCCTTGCGTGGGAAACGATGTCAGACGGCGCTGTAGTTGAGAACGTTTCGCCCTATGCGGGCACGTCTCACACAACGTTTATTGACTCATGTACAATTGTTACGGGTATGGACTCCGCACGTCCCGTCGGAGGTCGTCCCGGCACGCAACTTCTCGCCACCGGAGAGACCAAACCGTCGACAGGGATTATGCGGACATTCGTCACGTGGCGAAATCGGTTTGCCGTAGCGGACGACGCGACGGCCCGTCTTCGTCCTCGGTATCGTGACGGTGGACTCCACTCGGCCAGTGGTGAGGCCTACAGCGCCTGAATGAGCACTTCCAGACACCCAATCGCGCTCCGACTCGAGCGACAGGTCGGCCGCGGCACGCGACTGCTCGCGACCGTGATGGGCCTCCCGCTCGTCGACGGCATCTTCGCAGCGCTCGTCCTCGCGGGGGCGTTGACCACGCAAGCGGGCGGTATCAACCCCGTCGGCGTCTTCGAGGTCGGACTGCTCGTCTTCGGCGGCAGTGCGACGCTCGCTGTCATCCTCGCCGAGATGGAGGGGACGACCCGACAACGTATCGCCAGCGTGTTGCTCGTCGGTGCGCTCGTCGTCCCGCTGGCCGCCCTCGAAGCGGCCGTCGCGCCGACCATCGAGGCGGCCATCGACATCGACATCTTCAATCGGTTCGCCGCGCTCGTCATCCTCGCCATCGCGGCGAAGACCGCGAGTTCGACCGTCGGCGAGTGGCTGCCACGCCCCGGAGCCATCATCGGCCTGGGACTCATCGCCAGCGTGAACCCGGGGGACGTGACGTTCGTCGTCAACCCCGACACGACCCAGATACTCGCGGCGGCGGCCGCCGCCGGTGTCGGGGTCGCGTTCGCGCTGCTGGTCGCCGTCGCCGGTCCCGCGCTGCGCGGTCTGGTCGACATCGACCGTTTCCGCTTCGGCAGCGCCGTCGCGCTGGGTGTGCTCCCGCTCACGCTGCTCCAGATCATCGACACCGACGTGCCGCTCGCGCTGGCGGTCCTCGGCGTCACCTGCCTGCTGTCGCTCGACCCCGACTCCTCGGAGTTCGAGGTGGGGCTGAACACGGAGGGGAACGCGACGGTCACCGCCGACGGCACCGGCGTCGAACCACGCGAACCCCATCCCGACCCCGACGAGGACGTCGTCGAGCGCGCTCGGTCCTCCTCGTCGGACCCGGAAGCACGCGGCGCGAACGCCGGAGCGATCACCGACGGTGGCTCCGAAGACGGGGGCGGCGACTCCGACCCCGGTCGGGAACCGTGGCTGTAGACTGCAGGGCTTAAGCCCCTGACCCGCGGCGTTGTTCTATGGAAAACCGTGTCGTCCAAGGCCGGATGGTCACGCCCAAATCGCTCGCAGAACTCATCGAAGGCGACGCCGTCATGGACGCCGAAGCTATCGCGGACGCAGACCGGGACTGTCCCGACTGCGGCGGCGACGTCGTCGAGGTCGGCTACATGCCCTCCGTGACGGAGTTCGTCACCGGACAGAAGTGTCAGGAGTGTGACTGGGCGACGACCGACCGGGAGTAGGGAGATTCGAGCGCGAGCGAGAATCTCAGACCGAACGACGAACGAAGTGAGCCGTCAGCAACGCGGCCCGGAGCAGCGCGAAAACGGCGGTCTCGCTGGGACCGGATGACGAAGCCACGAGTGGGGAGCGCGAGCGCCGAACGCGCCTCGTTGAGTGAATCGAAACCGCTTTAGGGCTCTTCGCCCTCGTCGGAAACGCGGGGACGTGGCCAAGCCAGGCATGGCGACTGACTCCAGAGGCCACGCGCCCGGGACGAAACTCCAGACTGATATACCGAGCGGCCGACTGATCATCGGTTCGCGACGACGACCCTCTGGAGTTCCGAGGCGCACACCGGAGATATCAGTCGATCGGGGGTTCAAATCCCTCCGTCCCCATCTCTCGCTTCGACACTCGAACCGAACAGTGACGCCTTCCGACTACCTCGCTCGACGGAATCCTCACGATGGCTGGACGGAACGATGCCCGAAACAGTCGAAACCGTACCGAGCGACGGACGGTCGGCTCGACTCGAACGTCGTCGGCCGCGCTCGCGGCCGTCACCGCCGGTACGGGTCCACGATTCGCTGAGTGTCCGTCGGCTCGGACACTCCGCTCGTCGGTCGAAAACGGGACCTCACTGGAACCGTTGCCGAAGATTGCATCGAGAGTCTCTCTCGATAGGACATATCTTCGGACGAATGTCACGTAACTGGCCGAAATATCTGCGTACTAACTAACCCCCTCAGCCACAGTTCCACAGGGGTGACGTACGAACGCCTCGATAGCCCGACAGGAAGGGACGGACTGGGACGGCGACTGGCGGGCGCCCGGAGCTACTACGACCTCTACGGGCGACTCCTGCTCGAAGTTCGCGGGGAGGGGGGACGTGCGGTCGAGCAGTTCCGCTCGATGTACCGGCGGTTCGAGGTCCCCGCGCCCGCCCGCAGGCCCGACGTCGTCGTCGAGCGGACGACCGACGACCGCGTCGCCGAGCGGGCCTTCGGCGGCCCGAACGACCACTACGGCTGGACCGGCGAGTCGTTCGTCGTCCGGCGAGGGTCGGAGTACATGGCGGTACGACCGGGGTGGGACCACATCGCGGTCACGCCGAACTTCGAGCCGTTCGACGCGACCTACCCCGTCGAGTTCCGACTTCGCCAGCGACTCGTCGAGGAGGGTCGCGCGCTCGTCCACGCCTCCGGCGTCGAGCGCGACGGGGTGGCGACGGTGTTCCCGGCGTGGCGCAGCGCTGGCAAGACGAACACGCTCCTCTCGTTGCTCGGCGACGGCTGTGGCTTCCTCGCGGACGACCGACTGTGGCTGGGTGCCGACGGGACGGCGTGGGGGTACCCGCTGGCGGTCAACGTCCACCCGCGGAACGTCCAGTCGTTCCCGGGGGTCGAGGTGGAGCACGAGGACGTCGAGAGCCGGGTGCGCGAGTGGGCAGACCAGCACATCCAGGACCGATTCGGTTCGGGGGAGTCGGTCGCCGAGAAGGCGCTGAGCTTCCTGAGCGAGCGGTTCGTCGCGTCGTCCGGACGGAACTTCCTCGACATCGAGACGGCGTTCCCCGAGGTCGAATACGTCGAGGAAGCGCCGGTCGCGAACGTCGTGCTCCTGTGTGCGTCCCCGACCGCAGAGCGAGTGACCGTCGAGCCGGTCCCCGCTCGGGAGGTGGCCGCGGCTATCACCGCTATCGACCACTACGAGTGGAACCAGCGACTCGCGGAGTACTTCCGGGCGTACGACGCGCTGGTCGGTGACGCTGCCGTCGAGGAGTTGGCTCACGTCGTCGAACGCGAAGAACAGATCGTCGGCGACGTGTTGCAGCACGTCGACACCTACCGAGCGGCGATACCACAGCACCTCGACTGGGCGGCGAGCGGACTCGACCGGGCGGTGGCCGACGCCGTGCGGACGATCCAGGACCGACAGCGAACCGCGCTCTGAGGGTGGGACTACCTGGTGAGCCACGGTTCGACCGGCGAGACTATCCAGATAGACAGTACCCTTTTTATGTGATACACCAGTGGTCAAGTAATGACATCACCCCGCCCATCGGTCGCCGTCGTCGAGGCCGTCGCGAACGCAGAAGGCTGTGACCCGCTCGACCTGCCGCCGCTGTACGACGTCGTCGACCCGGACTCGGTCGACCGACTCTGTCCGCTCAACGGCGGCGGCGAGATCACGATTCGGTACCACGGCTACGCCGTCACTGTCCGCGACGCCGAGCGAATCACCGTCGAGCGCCTCGACGCACCCGAGGCGGGAACACAGGTCGCGGCGGGCGTGGGGCAGTAAGGCCCGTGTGAACGGGCACCGTGAGCCCGGACGGGACAGCTTCAAACCGCTGGAGTCGAACCGGTAGACATGCGTGAGGAGGGTCACTCCGGGTCGCCCGCGGCCGACCGGGTGGTCCTCCACGTCGACATGGACTGTTTCTACGCCGCCTGCGAGCGACGGCGCGACCCGACGCTCGTCGGGGAACCCGTCGTCGTCGGGATGGGTTACGAGGACGGCGCGACCCACGGTGCGGTCGCGACCGCGAGCTACGAGGCACGCGCGTTCGGCGTCGAGAGCGCGCAGCCCATCTCGCAGGCGCTCGAAGCGCTGCCACGAATCGCCGACGAGACGGACGACGGCACTACCGACGACGAGCCACGGGGCTACTACCGAACGGTCGACCTGGAGTACTACCAGTCGGTGAGCGAGGAGGTGAAGGCCATCCTCCACGAGGTGAGCGAGACCGTCCGGGAGGTGAGCATCGACGAGGCGTACCTCGACGTCACCGGCCGGGTGGGGTGGCACAGCGTCGACGTGTTCGCGCGGAACCTGAAGGCGCGTATCGACGAGGAGGTCGGCGTACCGGCGAGCATCGGCGTCGCCCCGAACATGTCCACCGCGAAGATAGCCAGCGACCACGACAAGCCCGACGGGTTGGTCGTCGTCGAACCCGACGCGGTCCGGGGGTTCCTCGCGCCATTGCCCGTCGACGACATCCACGGTATCGGACCGGTCACCGCCCGCGAACTGCGGTCGATGGGCGTCGAGACGGCCGCGGACCTCGCGACGGCGGACCGCGCGAGCCTCGTCGACCGGTTCGGGACGCGCGGTCGGGAGTTCCACGAGCGTGCGCGCGGCGTCGACCGCCGCGTCGTCGAACCGGTCGGTCGGCCGAAGAGCCTCTCCAGCGAGTCGGCGTTCACGGAGCAGACGGCCGACTCCGACCGAATCGCCGACAGCCTCCGGACGCTCGCTAGCGAGGTCGCCGACCGTGCGGCGGCACGCGACGCGCTGTACAAGACCATCGGCATCAAGGTCGTCCGCCCGCCGTTCGACGTGAACACGCGCGAGCGCTCGCTGTCGGGGCCGGTCGCGGACGCCGACCTCGTGCGGTCGGTCGTCGCCGACCTCGCCGAGGAGTTCGCCGGCGAGACGGTCCGGAAACTCGGCGTCCGGGTGTCGAACCTCTCGTTCGACGAGGCCACCCAGTCGGGACTCGACCGGTGGGAGGGTGCGACCCCGTCCGGAACCGCCACCGACCACGCCACGACCACCGACACCGCCGCGGACGGGACCGACGAGTCGTCCGCGAACGGGAGTTCCGAGACGACGCACGAACACCCACCCTGGTCGGCAGACGCATCCAGTGACGGGGAGACCGACGCGTCGCCGTTGCGTGGACAGACGACGGTGTTCGACTTCGTTTGAGAATCGATACCGCAGTACAGCAACCGTTTAGTGGACCCGTCAAAAATGCCAGTCTATGGTCAACAGACGAAAGTTCCTCTACTTCGTGATGTTTATCGTCGGCGTCACGATGTTGCTGAGCGGCGTCCTCGGGTGGTTCATCTTCGCGGACAAGGACTACTCCATCATCTACGAGTACTCCAGCGAAGACGCACCGGCCGGTGTCTCCGACGGTCGACTCGACGTCGACCGGTACGACAGCCTCGACGAGCAGCAGCGAGCGGACTTCGAGCGTGCAGTCGACGGCGAGGTGATCAAGTACGACGACAGTTCGATGGTGTGGGCCGAGGCCATCGACAGGAACGGCACGTACTACGTGTTCAGTACCGGCGGCAAGTTGGACTGGTTCGACCCGGCGACGTCCGGGTCGGCCGTCCTGGGTCTCGTCGGTCTCGTCACGGTCGTCCAGGCCGCCCGTCTGGAACACCGCCTGTACTGACGACTCGACGACTCGGTCGTCCCACCCCTCAGACCGAGTGACCCCGCCCATCTCTTCGCCGTCCTGCTCGCCGTTCTCTTCGCCACACCACCTCACCGAGCGGCGTCGACGGACCGCTCCAGTTCGGAGAGCACCGTCGGGTCGAACGGGGCCGCAGTGAGTGCGGTCGTCAGTTCGTACACCTCCTCGCGCGAGACCTTCACCGTCGCTCCCGCGAGGACGGCGTCGAGGTCGGCTTCGAGTTCGCGGAGGGTCGCCAACGCGAGCAGGTACGGTAGCCCGAACGGCGCGAGCGAGAGCTGTGCGGTCCGGGCACACCGGTCGAGGTACTCGTGGGCGTCGGCGCGGAAGCTCCGCGCGTGGCCGATGACCCGGCGGAGCGCCCCCCGAGCGTCGTCACGGTGTTCGATCGCCAACAGCGCGTCGTGAGGGACGTCCTCGGCCAGCCACTCGCGGGGGACGTAGATGTTGTCCTCCTCGTGGTAGTCGGCGTGGACGTCCTTGGCGACGTTGACGAGTTGGAGGAGGCGACCGAACCCGTCGGCGCGGTCGCGGAGGTACCCCACGGTCTCCGCGTCGGCGTCGAGCGCGATGAGGTTCGTGATGAGGTGGCCGACGGTCCCGGCGACGACGTCACAGTACCGGTCTAACTCCTCACGAGTGTCGAGGCGAAGCCCGGTATCCTCGTTGCCACGGTCGACGAACCCCGCCATCCCGACGACGAGGTCGTGGATGGGCGGCCACATCGCCTCGCGGACGGGAGCCTCGAACGCCTCGAAGGCGTCGAACACGCGGTCGGCGGCGGTGACGACCGCCCAGTCGTCGGCGCGGTCTCCCTCGGGCACCCACGGCGAGACCGCCGTCAGGAACGCGTCGACGGTCGTCGGGTCCCCGGGGTCGAGGGCAGCGTCGTAGAGCAACAGGAGGTCGGCTCTCTCTGCAGCGGGGATGTGGCCCGCGTCCTCGACGGTGTCCGGGATACGACAGAGGAGATAGCCGGCACAGATGTAGTCGTCCATCGGCGAGTCGAGCAGTCGAATCGTGACCGCGAACGACCGCGAGACCGACGGAACGACCTCGTGACACCACGAGAGCGGGGTGGCGTCCGGCCGCGCAGATTCGGCGTGAGTGTCGGGCATCTACGCGATAACTACGGGTCGCGGCGGTATAACCTGCCGGGAGCGTCCCACGGTTTCGTCCGTTGCGCACGTCATCGACCCCTCGATGCTGAACCCGGGTCGACCCTCCCGGTTAAGCCGGCGGGGCGGCAATCGCTCGCAATGAACCACCTCGTCCCCACCGACCGAGGCTACCGACTGGCCCGTCACGCCCACATCGTCGTCTACACCGCTCGCGACGACGGCGACCTGCTCACCGTCTACGACTGTGGGGCCGCACAGAAACCGCCGAGCGCGCAGTTCATCGGTCACCTCGTCAACGTCGAGGCACCGGGGCGCACCGAACGGACGCCGACGGGCTACGTCGTCCGACTCGTGGAGGGCGGTCGACTGGTCGAACAGGCCGACGGGGAGTGGGTCATCCGGCCCGCCTGACTCCGAACGCGTCGATTTACAGCGGCGACGGTCCCCTCCGCGTCACCGAGCGAACGTGGTGGTGGGCCACCCACGCCGCCCGCGTCCGTCCCGTCGACGTCTGGCCCGACCGCGTTCACGCCGTCCGGTCGCGTAGCTCGGTCCGGCGAATCTTCCCGGTGACGGTCTTGGGCAACTCGTCGACGAACTCGACCTCGCGGGGGTACTCGTGGGCGGCCAGTTCGTTCCGGACGTGCTGTTGGATGTCCTCGACGAGGTCGTCGGAGGGGTCGTAGTCCGCCGAGAGCACGACGAACGCCTTGACGATGTTGCCGCGTTCGCGGTCGGACTTCGGGACGACGGCGGCCTCGGCGACCGCGGGGTGCTCGCCCAGCGAGGACTCGACCTCGAACGGACCGATGCGGTAGCCCGCGCTGATGATGACGTCGTCGGCCCGGCCCTCGAACCAGAAGTAGCCGTCTTCGTCGCGGTGGCCGAGGTCCCCCGAGAGGTACCACTCGCCGTCGGGGCCGTCGACGAAGCAGTTCGCGGTCTTCTCGGGCTGTTCCCAGTACGACGCGAAGAAACACGGGAAGTCCCCCCGCTCGGCGATGACACCCGTCTCGCCGGCCGGGAGCACCTCCCCGGAGTCCGGGTCGACGATGGCCGCCTCGACGCCCGGCAGTGGCTTGCCCATCGACCCGGGTCGAAGCTCCATCTCGGGGTAGTTGTTGATGACCATGTTCCCCGTCTCCGTCTGACCGTAGGTGTCGAGGATGGTGACGCCGAGGGCGTCGCGGCCCCACTCGACGACGCCCGCCGAGAGCGGTTCACCGATGGACAGCGCGTGGCGGATGTCGTGGTCGACGCCCTCCAGCACGGCCTCGTTCTCCCGGAGCATCCGGTAGGCGGTCGGCACCGAGAACAGCACGGTGATGGGGTACTCGTCGAGCAGGTCCGCCCACGCCTCGGGGTCGAACTCGCCGTCGGTCGTGAACATCGAGACGCCCCAGTACCACGCGCCGAGCGTGTTGATGGGGCCGGTGAGCCACCCGAGGTCGCCCGTCGACCAGTAGAGGTCGTCGGGTCCCAGGTCGACCGAGAGCTTCTGGGTCGCGGCGACGCCCGCCACCCAGCGGTGGCGGTGGAGCACCCCCTTCGCCTTCCCCGTCGTCCCCGAGGTGTAGTACAGCAGGGCGTCGTCCTCGCCGCCGGTCTCGACGACGTCGAACTCGTGGCTCGCCTCGGCGGTCGCGGCGTGGAAGTCGAGGTGGTCGTCTTCCCGTCCGCCCGTCTCGCCGTCCCGGTCGACGACGACCACCGTCTCGACGCTGGGCACCTCGGCCAGCGCCTCCTCGACGGTGTCGAGGTTCGAGGGGGTCGTGAACACGAGTCTCGCGTCACAGTCGGCGAGACGGTAGGCGATGCCGTCGGGGCCGAACCGCTCGTTGACGCTCCCCCACACCGCGCCCGTCTTCAGCGTGCCGATCATCGCGGCGTAGTGCTCGGGGACGCGGGGCATGTACGAGAACACGCGGTCGCCACGCTCGACGTGGTCGGCGACGACGTTCGCGACACGGTTCGAGCGGTCGCGCAACTGCTCGAACGTCATCGTCTCGCGGTCGCCGGCCGCGCCGGCCCACTCCAGGGCCGGACGGTCGGGGTGGGCCTCGGCGTGGCGGTCACACACCTCGTGGCCGATGTTGAGCCGTGTCGGGGCGTCCCAGTCCGCCTCGGCGTAGATATCGTCCCAGCTGAACTCGTCTCGGTCCGCGACGGGGTCGAATCGCTCCCAGTCCATAGTTATCGAGTGACACAAAGAGACTTAGCTGTTCACCGGACTGTCGGAGAACGAAAGTCTCCCGTCTCCCGACTGGTCGGGCGGTGGCCGACGTCCGGCCCCGAGGGTGGCGGTCACCACGCCCGGCACTCTCGCCCTCCGCCCGGTCACGTGTCGACCATCGTCTCGTGGACGAGCGAGGCGATGCCGCGACGGAGTCGCTGGGAGTAGGCGTTGTCGCTGATGTCGAACATGGTCGCTAGCTCGCCGAGCGTGACCGCTCGTGGGACCTCGAAGTAACCGTGCTCGTAGGCGGCGACGATGGCCTCCTGTTGTTCGGCGCTCATCCGGGAGCCGTTGCTCGGGAACGACGGGTTGTACAGCCGTCGGAGGACGAGCTGGATATCCGCCTCCTCACAGCCTCGCTGGAACTCCATCAGGTCGTTCTGGCTGGGGACCAGCAGGCGGAAGTCCCACCCTTGGGCGATGGACTCGCCTTCGAGCAGACGGACGTTCGAATCGAGGAGGATGCCGACGAAACCGTCGGCGTCGGAGTCCCAGCGGACCTCGAACAGTTTGCGGCGACCGTCCTCGGTGAGAAATCGGACTTCGCGGGTCGTCGGCGACGATTCGAGCGTCTCGACGATTCGGGTCTCGTCGCCGTTCGACACCCAGAACAGGGGGATGACGGAGTCGTGGAGCGGTATCATCTTCTCCAACTCCACGTGGACGCCCGGAATCTCGTCCAGGAGGCGGCCGAGTTCGAACGCACGGGACGGGACTGTGATATCGACGATGTGTATCATTCTCGAAGACGCTGCACGACCCGGGTCACGGCCCGTGACCCGCGCGGTGAGTAGCGGTCACTCGCCAGTAGGAGGGCCTCGAAGAAGTGCCCACCCTTTCTATTGGAAGGTCGACGGTCCGTCGCGTTCGGCGTCGAGAATAATTCTCACGTACACGTTCGAAATCGAAGGAAGCACCTATCATCACCGGGAAAAAAGAGTGACTGACGAAGGTGACGCCATGGCAACAGTCGTAGACCTGACGCTTCCCAACGGGGCGTTTCCGCTCGGGGAGTTGCTCGCCGACGAGGACGCGCGCATCGAACTCGAGCGTGTCGTTCCGGTCGGGGAGACGCTGTTGCCGTTCGTCTGGGTGTCCAACGGGTCCGTCGAGCACATCGAACGCGTCCTCGACGAGCAGTCCGCCGTCGACGTGTTCGACCACCTCACGACCGTCGACGAACGCCACCTCTACCAACTCTCCTGGGGCGGCGACTTCGAGGGGTTCGCGGGAGCGCTGGTCGACAGCGCGGGCGTCATCGTCAGCGGTGTCGGCGTCCACGGTCGCTGGGAGTTCCGCATCCGGTTCCCCGACCACGACCACCTGAAACGGTTCAGCGACCGCTGTCGGGACGAGGGTATCCGCTTCGACGTCAAGGGCGTCTACAACCCCCACGTGCCGGCGCTCAAGGACCGACTCACCACCAAACAGTGGGAAACCGTCTCGGTCGCCTATCGGAAGGGGTACTTCGAGGTGCCACGCCGGGCGACGCTGAGCGACCTCGCCGACCACTTCGGCGTCACCGAACAGGCCGTCTCACAGCGTCTCCGGCGGGCGCTCAACACGCTGCTCGGCGGAATCCAGTTCGACGGCACGACCGACTGAGTCGCTCGACCGAAAAAGGGGACGTACCGGTCCCGTTGCTTCGAGGGAGACTGCGTGTGTCAGAGGCATAGAACCCCCTCTGAGCACGACTGCTGCGCCGACGACGGACCTCCCCCACATCCCGAGGTCTGTACGAGAGTGCTGGACGTCGTACTCCACCCACTGAAGGGACGTTCGAGGGCATAACCTGGCGGCTTCACATCTCCAGCGAGTTATCTCGCTGTCGGTCGAGGCGGTCTCCGGGCCCCGAGCGACGGGTCGTCTGCCGAGCGTCTGACGGAGCGTTATGGCAGTTCGCACGTACGCGCGAACATGGGAGAGACCGAGACCATCACGGTGGCGGAGGTGAGCGACGGCGTCGGCAGCGTCGGTAGCGTCGGATTCGACGTGTCGCTGCCGTCCGTCGAGGTGCTGACCGGTCGCGGGTTCGTCACCGGCAAGTCCGGGTCCGGGAAGTCGAACACCGCGAGTGTCGTCATCGAGAAACTGCTCGACCGAGGGTTCCCGGTGCTCATCGTCGACATCGACGGCGAGTACTACGGACTGAAAGAGAAGTACGAGATACTGCACGTGGGCGACGACGAGGAGTGCGACATCCAGGTGAGCGCCGAGCACGCCGAGAAGATCGCGGACCTCGCGCTCGCACAGAACGTCCCCATCATCCTCGACGTCTCCTCGTTCCTCGACGAACGCGAGGCCGAGAACCTGCTGACGGAGGTGGCGAAACAGCTGTTCGCCAAGGAGAAGAAGCTGAAGAAGCCGTTCTTGCTCGTCGTCGAGGAGGTCCACGAGTGGATTCCCGAGGGCGGCGGGATGGGCGAGTGCGGTCGGATGCTCATCAAGGTCGGCAAGCGCGGCCGGAAACACGGACTGGGCATCATGGGCATCAGCCAGCGCCCCGCCGACGTGAAGAAGGACTTCATCACCCAGTGTGACTGGCTCTGCTGGCACCGCCTGACGTGGCGCAACGACACGAAGGTCGTCAAGCGCGTACTCGGCAGCGAGTACGCCGACGCCGTCGAGGGACTCGGCGACGGCGAGGCGTTCTTGGTCACCGACTGGGAGGAGGAGGTCCGTCGCGTGCAGTTCCAGCGCAAGACGACGTTCGACGCGGGCGCGACCCCGGGACTGGACGACTTCGAACGCCCCGACCTCAAGAGCGTCAACGAGGACCTCGTCGGGGAACTCCAGTCCATCACCGAGGAACAGGGCGCTCGCGAGGACCGCATCGCGGAACTCGAAGCCGAACTCCGCCAGAAGGAGTCGCGTATCGAGATCCTCGAACGCGACCTGGAGGACGCTCGTGACCTCTCGCAGATGGCCGACCAGTTCGCCGCCGCGCTGTTCGACCACCCCGGTCGCTCGCGGATGCAACTCCAGCGTGACGCCGAAGCGACGGAACAGACGACGCTGGAGGAGTCGAGCGACGACGAGGCAGCGGCGGAGAAGTCACCCACCGACGAACCGGTCGCGAACGAACCGTCCGACGACGAGGCCGAGACGCCGACCGCGCCGTGGCCGATGCCCGCGGTCGACGACCCGTCGATGACCGGCGGTGACGAGACGCCGACCACCGTGAGCGGGCCACGGGCCGCGGCCGACCCCGACACGGAGACCGAGGCGGACTCCACCGCCGAGGACGCGGTCACCCCCGAGACCGGGGAGGCGGCCGACGCCACTCCCGCCGACTCCGGCGACCACGCGACCGGCGAACGCGTCGACGCCGCGATGGCGAGCCTCACCCGGACGGGCGCGACGGACACCGACGCGTCGGCCGAAGCGAGCGACGACTGGGCGGACGCGGGGATGACGCTCCCGCCGTCCGTCGATGCCGAGGCGACGGCCGCAGCACAAGCGCCGTGGCCGGACGCAGACGGGTCCGATAGTGCCGACGGTGCCGACGCGCACCCCGCGAGCGACGGCCACCCCGAGACCACCTCGGACCGATCGGCGGAGCGACCCGCTGGCGCGGCGTCGCCGTCACACGAGGCCACGACCACGAGCGAGCATCCGGCGGTCGACCGCGTCCGTGCGGTGCTCGCAGCGCTCGACGACCGAACGCGGGCGATGCTCACGGTCTACCGCGACCGCGGCCCGTGCTCGCCGGTCGAGGCGTACACCGCCGCGGGCGGGTCGGGCGACCGGACCGTCGCCTACAGCAAGAACAGCGAACTCAGAGAAGCGGGGCTCATCTCCCACGCCGGTCGCGGTCGGTACGCCTACGCGCTGCCGACGTTCGTCGCCGCCGCGCGCGAGGAGGACGCCGACGCACCCGGGACGGCCACCGTCGTCGAGCGAATCGAGGACGGACTGCTCCACTGACGCCGCTGGGGCGGGGGAGTCCGAGACCGAACCGACTGGCGGTCCGTCGTCGTGTCGACACTCGCCACTACGCAGGGTCTGGGTCCCAGAACTCCGCCGTGTCTCCGGTCGTCGTGACCGTGTCAGTTCGACTCGGAGAGAACGGAGACGTCGTCGCTGCTACACTCGGTACAACGTGCGATCGCCGGCGAGACGGTCGTCTGCCACGTCGCACCACAGTCGTCGCACTCGTACTCGTACCTGGTCCGTTCTTCACCTCCCGTTCCGAGCGCGTCTTCCACATCGTCAAGTAGTCCCATGTTAGTCTCTACTTCTGGCGTTGTGGTTATCAGAAATAAATCTTTCTCTGATTCGGAGATGTTTACGCCGCCGACCGACGCACCGGCCGCGACCGACTGTCGACTCCGAGGAAGTCGGAGCGATTCGCCCGTAATCGGAAAGTAGTGGCTCTGTGGGGCGGTCGTGCTCAGAGGTCGTACTGCGTTCTGACCAGGTCGTCGAGGCCACGGTCGGCCAGCACGTCCATCGGCGCGAGCAGTGTCAACTGCACGACACCGGGGAGTCGGGCGATCTCGACGCCACCGGTGAACGTGCATCGACCACGGACCTCGCCCTCGGTCATGTCGAGCAGTTTGCCGGCCCGGTCGAACGCGTTCTGGGTCGCGTCGTTGACGGTCGCACCGCTGCCGACGACCTGGATGGGACCCATCTCCTCGTGGAGGTCGACCCCGTGGGCGTCGGCGAGTGCGCGTCCGGTCTCCAGTTCGGCCTCGGAGTACGGTCTGGCGATAGGGGGGAGGTCCTCGGTGTTGGGCAACAGGAGCGGACCGTCGATGTCGAGACCCTCGATGACCTCGACGCGGAGCGTCGTCTTCCCGCTCACGTCGGTCGTGTGCAGGGAGAGTTCGCCGTCGCCCTGGTTGGCGTGGAGGTCGCCGACGTAGAGGCCGCCGCCGTCGACCTTCACCGGACAGATCAGGACCGCGCCCTCCCGCACGTCGTTGGAGTCCATGTGACCGTCCGTGCGCTCTGCGAGGTCGGCTTCGGTCTCGACGCCCCACTCGTGGTCCGCGCCGACGAGGAACTGCCCGAAGTCCCCCGCGTTGTGCGAGTCGGGGAGTTCGACGGGCGGCGTCGTCCCGACGTTTCCGACGAACGGTCGGAGGTGGCCGAGCGTCCCGGGCATCTCGCTCGGTTTGTAGAGCAGGATGGGGTGTTGGCGGGAGTTCTCGGGGATGGCCATGTTCTCGCGAGCGTCCTGTGCGAGGTCGTCGGCCGCCGCGTCGTCGAGCGTCAGGCCGACGGTTCGGTCGTCGTCGAAGACGACGGTGTAGCCGTACTCGAAGCCGAACGACGAGGCGTTCGCACCGCACTCCGCACAGCGGATGGCGTCCTCGCCCGTCCCTTCGACGACGCTGTCGGGCCAACTCGCGCCGCACTCCGGACAGCGGTGGTCGACGAACGGGTCGCTCCCGAACGCCCCCTCGCGTTCGGCCATGCTCCCCGTCGAGGTGGCGACGCTCGTCACCTCCACCGACTCGATGTGGACGGCGATGGCGTCGCCGACTGCCGCGCCTTCGACGGCGATGGGACGGGTCACCTCGTGGCCGCCGCGGAACGAGGGCGTGATCATCGGCCCCCAGCACGCCGGCGGGGTGTGGGTGTGGACCGTCCCGCCGTCGGCGACGGTGCCCGCCCACTCCTGGTCGGGGCCGACGAGGCCGAGGGTGTACTGGTCGACGGTGAGTTCGTCGTGTATCTCTCGTTGTGCCATGACAGCTAAGGACAAGGACGCGCCGGCGATAACTCTGTGCAGACCCGTCCGTCGCCGAGAACGAACCCGTCGACGACGGGCCGTTCAGACTTCGGAGACGAGGTCTCTGAGGACGGATTCGGGGTCGTCGGCCTTCGCGACGCCGCTGGCGAGCAGGACGCCCTCGGTGCCGAGGTCGGCGGCCGCCTCGACGTCCGCGCCCGTCGAGATGCCCGCGCCACAGAGGACGGGGACCGGCGGGTTGACCTCGTCGGCGGCGGCGACGGCCTCGCGGACGACGTCGGGGTCCGCACGACTGACGGGCGTGCCCGAGCCGATGAGTTCGGGGGGTTCGACGGCGACCATGTCGGGGCCGAGCGTCGCCGCGGCGGCTATCTGACGGGGGTTGTTCGCACAGACGACGGTCTCCAGACCGGTGTCCTCGGCCGCTCGCAGGCCGGCGTCGACGTCGGCGAGGCGAAGTCGCTTCTCGGAGTGGTTCAGCAGGGTGCCGGTCGCACCCGCGTCGGCGACGGCGGCGGCGAGCGTACTCCCGGTGTGACTGCCGTGGCCGGCCCCCGAGACGTGCTGCGCCCAGGTCTCGACGCCGGTCGCCGCGACCGACTCGAGGTGGGCGGCCTGCGGTGCGACGGCGATGCGCGCGCCGGTGTCGTCGGCGACGGTGGCGGCGGCCCGTGCGACGCGCTCTGCGTCACAGGGATACGCCTTCAGGTTGACGAGGACGAACATACCCGACACGCAGTCGCGGGCGGCAAATAGCTACTCGTTCCGGCGTGAGCGCGCGGGTCGTGTCGCCCCCGGGGCGGCCCGGGGGGAGGTGTCACCGACCGTCGGTGGCCGGTCAGTCCTTGCGCTTGACGACGTCGCCGAGGGTGTACGACCCGGTCGCGGAGCCACCCTCCCACTCGTCGTCGCTCGACCCCACCCCTTCGGTGAGGGAGATGTCGAGTTTCTTCTCGAGTTTCTTCCGGACGCTGTCGCTCGGGAGGACGTCGCCCCGTTCGAGCTTCCGGATGAGGCTCACCTTCTCGTTGAGTTGACCGGCGAGGTCCTCCTGGGTGAGGCCCTCGCCCTCTCGTGCGTTACGGATTCGGTCGTCGTAGTCCTGTGCGACCTCGTCCATCTGGTCGAACATATCCCGGCGACGGCGGGTCGACGACCCACCGGACCCGGACGTGCTCGACGAGGACGAGGAGGAGGACTTGCCGGACGAAGAGCTGGTCGAGTACTTCGAGGTCGAACTCGACGACGACTGCGTCTTCACCTCGGTGCCGAACTGTGCACAGGAATCACACACCTGTATCTCGGCGCCCTCGATCTTCACGGTCTTCGGCGACGAGGTCTCCGCTCCGCACATCTCACACTGCGCCATACGTGCCTAGTTGCCACGACGACGGATAAATCGTCCGACGCGTCGGCCGAACTGCCGCGACCGACTACAGTCGGTCCGCGTCCCCGAACGCCCGCATCGCGTAGTAGAACCGCTGGAGCGCGGTGAAGTGCCCGACCACTGCGAAGAACACCAGCGTCCACCCGACGACGGTCAGTCCGACGAGGGTGTCGGTGTAGAGCCACGCCACCACGCCGAGGACGCCGACGATGACGAGTCGGTCCGCACGACCCACAAGCCCGCCGTAGACGCGGTCCAGACCGACGGCCTGTGCCTGCGTCCCGAGGTAGGAGGTCATCACGACGCCGGTCACCGCCGCGAGACCGAGCGCCCACTGTTCGACGCCCGCCGCGAGGCCGACGAGGATGAAGATGTCCGCGTAGCGGTCGAGCACGTGGTCGAGCAGGTCGCCCGCGGGCGAGGCGACGTTCAGCCGACGCGCCAGCGCGCCGTCGAGGATGTCGAGCCAGCCGTTGCAGAAGACGAGTATCGACCCGACGAGGTAGAGCACCGGGGCCGACTGACCGAACGCGAAGGCGAGACCGGCCGCCGCCGCGAGCGCGATGGCACCGACGCTCACCGCGTTGGGCGTCAGTCCGAGGCGCTCGGAGACGTCGACGAACGGCGCGAGGAACCGGTTGGCGACCGGTCGGAACTGGTCGAGCGTCATAGGTACCCCGTGAAGTCCACGTCGCCGGCGCTCGGCTCGCGCTCGTCGGCGAGGACGGCGCGCAGTTCCTCGGCGACCGCCTCGGGCGTGCGGTCGGTGGTGTCTATCTCGTACACCGATTCGAGCCCGTGGCGCTGGACGGCTTCGCCGAGAATCACGTCGAGAGCTTCTGCTTCCGCGTTCTCGCGAGCGTAGCGAGTGAGAGCTTGCGGCGACTTCGTCGACGCATCGTTCTCTCGTGCTTTCTCCTCGGTCTCGCCGCGCTCTCGGAGCCGAGATTCGAGCGACTCGGGGTGACAGCGCAACACGACTACGCGGTCGGCGTCGAAGTGGTGTGCGAGGTGCGACTCGACGACGACCGTCTCGTCGTCCGCGCTCGCGTTCGCCGCCAGCCACTCCTCCAACGCCTCGAAGTCGGCGTAGAGGCTCGCCCGGTCGGGGTCCTCGCCGTCGTGGAGTCCCTCCTCGCGGATGACGTCGTTGAGGTGGACGACGGCGTAATCGAGCGTCTCGGTCGCGGTGGTCTTCCCGGTGCCGGGCGTCCCCGTGACGGCGACCCTCACGCCTCGGGCACCTCCGCGAGGACGCGGTTGACGACCTCGACGGCCCGTTCGGTCTCCTCGCGAGTGCCGGTCGTGATTCGGATGCAGTCGGGGAGGCCGAAGCTCGAACAGTCCCGGACGATGACGCCCCGACGCTGTGTCGCGTCAGCGACGGCGCTCCCTGCGTTCTCCTCACCCTCGCCGCTCGGGGCGGCCCCGCTCACGTCCACGAGGACGAAGTTCCCGCCGCTCTCGAACGTCGGCGCGTCGAGGTGCTCGTGGAGGTAGTCGCGTGCCCAGCGGGCGGTCTCGACCGTCTCGGTGACGAACTCGTCGTCCGAGAGCGCCGCCAGCCCAGCGCGGCACGCCAGTTCGTTGACCGAGAACGGTGTGTTGACACGGGCGTACACGTCGGCCCACGACTCGGGGGTCATCATGTACCCGAGCCGGAGCCCCGCCAGTCCGTACGCCTTCGAGAACGTGCGGAGGATGGCGACATCCTCTCGCTCGCCCAGCAGCGTCCGTTTGCTCTCGGATTCGGAGAACTCGGCGTACGCCTCGTCGACGACGACGAGCGTCTCGTCGTCCGTCTCCTCGGCCAATCGTTCGACCTCGCTCGTCGGCATCTCGCTGCCGACGGGGCTGTGCGGGCTGATGACGAAGACGACGCGCTCGCCGTCGTAGGCGTCGAGGACGACGTCGGCGGTCTGGGCGAACTCGTCGGCCTTCGACAGCGAGTACGTCGCGACGTCGCCGTGGTGGTAGCGCGCGCTCATCGCGTAGTAGGCGAACCCCGGTCGCGGGACGAGGACGTCGTCGCCGGGGTCGAGCATCGCGCGGTGGAGGTAGTCGAGCGCACCGTCGCCGCCGGGAGCCAGCCACACCTGTTCGGACGCGAGGTCCCAGCTCTCCGCGATGGCCTCGACGAGGTCGACCTGCGAGGACTTGGGGTAGCGGTTGACGCCGGCGGCGTGGTCGCGGATGGCGTCGACGGCCGCCGGCGAGGCCCCGAGCGCGTTCTCGTTCGACGAGAGGACGACGAACGACTCGGGGTCGCGACCGAGTTCGCGGGCCACCTCCTCGATGCCCCGCCCGGCCTGGTACACCGAGTACGACGAGCGGTCCCGTGGTTCCATACGCGAAACGTGCGGACGGCGCGGCTTAAGCGTGCTCACACGCCGCCGTGCGGTCCCGTGGCGCGCCGACCGTCTCGGAGCCACGGGGACGGCCCCGCGACCGAATCGGTCGTCATCCGAACCGTTCTTTGTGATTCCGGACGGTCTCTCGACCATGTCAGTCGCCGACGCCGTCGCCTACACGACCCACCTCCTGTTCGCCGGCCTCTGGACCGGCACCGTCCTGTTCGTCACCGTCGGCATCCTCCCGCTCGGCCTCCGGGGAGACATCCGTCCGGCCCCGTTCGAGTTCGCCGTCTCGCGACTGTCGACGGTGACCAGAGTCAGTGCGCTCGCGCTGTTCGTCACGGGCGGCCACATGGCCGGGAACGCCTACACCGTCGAGTCGCTCACCGGTAGCCCGCGGGGCCACCTCGTGCTCACGATGGTCGCGCTCTGGTTCCTCCTCGCTGCGCTCGTCGAGGTCGGGAGCGCCCGGATGCGCCGCGGCCTGAACGCCGAGAAGGTCCGGACGCCCGCCCGCGACGGCAAGCCGTTCCTCTACGCCGCGAGCGTCGTCGCCCTCTTGTTGCTCGTCGACGCCGGCCTGCTCGCCGGCGGCGTCGTCTTCTGAGCGGTCTTTCCCCCCGACACGGGAGAGCGTTATCCCGTCGGCGACGAATCTCACGGTATGGCCCTGCTCGAAGCGCTCGTCATCTTCGTCGTCGGCTACGTCAGCGGCACGATAACCCGCTGGTTCGCCGGTGTCGCGGCGATACTGGCACTCCTGCTCGCCATCCTCGGGCTGGCGGCTCCGGGGTGGTTCCTCGACATCCTCGACCCCCTCTTCCGCGTCTACGCGGGCAACGAACTCCTGTTCCTCTCGGGGTTCCTGTTCGCCATCGCCCACCGCGAGCGCGGGAGCGACTGAGTAGGAACGAAGAGTCGACGCTCGGTGTCCTCAGTCCGCGGGTGTCGCGTGCTCCTCCTCGACGACGTTCTCGGTCCACGTCCCGCGGAGGAACCACACCGCCGCGACGACGACGCTGGCGACGTTCGAGAACGCGATACCCCACCAGACGCCTGTCGGACCCATCCCCGCTAGCTGACTGAAGTAGTACGCCGCGGGGATGCGGAACACCCACAGCGAGGCGATGCCGAAGCCCATCGCGAGCGTCGTCGACCCGCTGCCTCGGAACCCGCCCTGGAGGATCTGGAACGCCCCGAGGAACGCGAACGTCGGCCCGACGACGACGAGGTAGTCGACGCCGATTGCGGTGACGTCGGCCGCACCCTCACCGGAGATGAACACGCCGACGATGCTGTCGGCGAACGTCATCGCGACGACACTCACCCCGACGAGGACGACGGCGATGATGAGCACGCCCGCGCGGACGGCCCGCTTCGCGCGGTCGGCCTGGTCGCTGCCGAGGTTCTGGCCGACGACGGTCTCGGTCCCGCGGGCGAACCCGAGCGCCGGGAGGAACACGAGCGACGTGATGCGGTTGGCGATGGTGAACCCGCCCACGACGGCGTCTTTCCCCATGGCCGCGTCCGCGCCGACGACCGCGACGAGCGCGGTGAGGACGGTGATACCCAGTGCGCGCGTCGACTGCTCGACGCTGGCGGGCGCACCGATGCGGACGATACGCTCGACGGTCTCGCGGCGCAAGATGAGGTCGTCGAGCGAGAGGTGGATGCCGACCGCTCCCGAGAACAGCCAAGCGAACCCGAGGGTCGCTCCGAGCGCCCGCGAGATGACCGTCGCGGCGGCCGCGCCCTGCACGCCCATCCCGGTGAACCCGGTGAGGTCGAGCAGCGTCGCTTCGAGGCCGCGGAGACCGAGTGCGCCGAACAGCACGTTGTCCTGGAACCCGAGGATGAGCAGCGGGTCGAGGACGACGTTGATGGCGACGCCGAACGCCATCAGGTACAGCGGCGTCTTCGTGTCGCCCCAGCCACGCAGGAGCGCCTGGAAGATGAAGAAGCCGAACATGAACACGACACCGAGGAAGATGGTGCGCGTGTAGTCGACGGCGAGGCGGTGGACCTCACTGCCCGGTGTGGCGCCGACGAGTCCGAGCAGTTGCGGGACCAGCAGGTAGCCGACCGCCGAGAAGGCGACGGCGAGGACGGAGACGAACGCGATGGTCTGGCCCGCGACGTGGTCGATGCGGGCGTCGTTGCCCGCGCCCTTGTGCTGGGCGACGAGCACCGTCCCCGCGACGGTGAATCCGCCGGCGAAGCTGATGGTGAGGAAGACCAGCGGCCACGCGAGACCGAGGGCGGTGACGGCGTCCTCGCCGAGACGGCCCACCCAGAAGGTGTCCGCGAGGTTGTAGCCCACCTGGAGGAGCATCGAGAGGATGATGGGTCCCGACAGGACCAGCATCGGCTTGACGAGGTCGCCGTCGGTGACGTTGACCGAGCGGTCCTCGGCCTCGCTCATTCCTCGCCTCTCAGGGAGGCGAGGAGCCGGTCCGCACCCTCTCGCGTCGTCGGCATCACGTCGTCGTCGGTCGTCGCGTAGCGCAGCATCGCGCCGTCGATGGTCGAGAGCAACACGTCCGCGAGCGCGTCGGTGTCGACCTCGCGGAGCCGGCCCGCCTCGACGTCCTGCTCGATGAGACCGACGAGCGTCTCGCGGTACAGTCGGTCGTACTGCGTGAACTGCTCGCGGTAGGCGGGGTCGGAGGCCGCCTCCGCGCGCATCTGGACGAACGCCGCGCGGAACCCCGCGCGTTCGTCGTCGACGTCGCGCGGAATCATCGCGCTGACGAACTCCTCGGTCGTCTCGACGTCGTCGCCTTCGAGGAACTCGGCGTTGCGGTCGATGAGCCACGAGAGGAACTCGATCAGCAGGTCGTCTTTCGTCTCGTAGTGGTAGTAGAGGAGGGATTTCGACTTCTCGAACTCGTCCGCGATGTTCTGGATGGTGAGGTCCGCGGTCCCGTTGTCGCGCAGTGCGCGATAGGTGGCCTTCATGATGGCCTCGCGGGTGTCCTCACAGCCGTCGTTGGAGGTGTCCGCACTCATTAGTGACTGAATATTCAGTCAGGTCCGAAAAGCGTTACGAGACGCTCGACACCACGGCAGGGGCTGACGTGGGACGCCGCCTCAACGCGAGAGTGCGTCGTGGAGCGTGTCGGCGGCCCGGAGCGCGAGCGCCGCGATGGTGAGCGTCGGGTTCATCGCGCCGCTCGTCGGGAACACCGACGAGGAGACGACGCTGAGGTTGGGGTGGTCGTGCGCGCGCAGTTCGGCGTCGACGACGCTCGTCGCGGGGTCGGTTCCCATCCGGGTCGTCCCCATGTGGTGGAACGCGGGGCCGGTGTTCTCGGGGCCGACCTGCCAGCGGACCTCCGCGCCCATCTCCGCGAGGATGTGCTCCTGAATCTGGTTGGCGCGTGCGAGCGTCCGCCGGGTCCGGTCGTCGATGTTCCAGACGACGCGGGGGACGGGGTTGCCGTGGTCGTCGGTCCGGTCGGGGTCGAGCGCGATGCGGTTCTCGGCGCGCGGGAGTTGCCCGACGAGCGCCCCGACCTCGACGAACCGGCCGTAGGACTCGCGAACCTCGGCCAGCAGGTCGTCGCCCCACTGCTCGCCGTCGAGGGCGACGTCGGTGGGCGCAGGGCCGGCGTAGTTTACGAACTCCAGTTTGAGCGGGCCGCAGTCGGCGTCGCTCGCGGGGACCGAGGCGGCAGTTCCCGTCGCGCCAGCGGTCGGGTCGTCGTAGAACTGGTGGCACTCGCTGGTGTTGAACCCGACGTGCTTCTGACGGGTCGGTTCGTCGAGGACGCCGCCCGTCCCGGCGTACAGGTGGTCCATGAAGTACCTGCCGACCGCACCCGAGGCGTTCGCGAGACCGTCGGGATTCGCCTCGTCGGCCGACAGGAGGAGCAACCGGGGCGTCTCGACGCCGCCCGCCGCGAGGACGAACTGGTCGGCCTCGACGGTCCGCTCTCCGCCGCCTCCCTCGGGACCGTCGTCGGCGTACACCGCGCGCACGAGGCGCTCACCACGCTCGTCGGTGTCCAGTCGCTGGACGGGCGCGTTCGCGACGACGGTCGCGCCCTCGTCCTCGGCGGCGGCGACGTGGCGCTCGGCGGTGTACTTCGCCCGCGATGGGCAGACGGGTTTGCACGTCCCGTACCCGACGCAGGTCGGTGCGTCGTCGTACGCCTCCGAGTTGCGGGCGTTGCTCGCCGAGTGCATGTCGACGCCGAGGCGTTCGCAGGCCGGCGCGAACAGCGAGTCCGAGTACGACGGTGGGAACGCCGCCATCGGGTACGGTTCTTCGCGTGGGGCGGCGTAGGGGTCGTCCGCGGCCCCCGCCACGCCGAGTTCGCGTTCGGCGGCCGCGTAGTACGGTCGGAGGTCCTCGTACCCGATGGGCCAGTCGACGCCCACGCCGTCGCGACTGTGGCGCTCGAAGTCCGACTCGTGGAGGCGCATCACCATCCCGTGCCAGTGGAGGGAACTCCCGCCGACTCCCTTCACGCGGGCGTGGTTCAGCGGGTAGTCGCGACCCTCGCTCGTGTACGCGTCGCGCTCGCCGCCCATCTCCCAGACGCCACGCCAGTCGCCCGAGCGTACGAACGCCTCCATCCGTTCGAGACGGTCCTCGTCCGGACCGTCGAACCGGGGGCCAGCGTCGAGGACGAGGACGTCGTGCCCTCGTTTCGCGAGGCGGTCGGCGACCAACGCTCCGGCGGGGCCCGCACCGACGACACAGACGTCGGTCTCGTGGTCGCTCACGGCGACTCGCCCCCGTCCCCGGAGTCGTCTCCACGTTCGCTCCCGGTTCGGGCCGCCTCGGGTCCGCGCCGGTAGCTCTCGACACCGCCGGGGTAACCGACGGGGTTCTCGATGCCCGCCAGCCGACCTCCCGTCGGCGAGGCGTAGAAGGCGTACAGCAGTTCTTCGACGACGTAGTAGCGAATCCGCTCGCCGCGCCGCCCCTCGGGGTCGGCGTCGGCCGTGTCCGCCCCGAGCTCCCGGAGCACCGACTCGCGGGTGTCGCGGTCGAGGTCGGCGTAGGGAGCGCCGTACCACGCCCGCGCCGCCGCGTCGAGGTCCGAGACGGCGCGTCGGAGTCCCTCGCGGTACGTCTCGCGCCCCCGAACCCGGCCGAGGGAGTACGTCTCGACGAACTCCTCGACGCCTTCGACGCCGCTCGGATACAGCACCTCGGCGGCAGCGGCGAGCGACCTCAGCAGTGCGTCCGCGCCGGTCTCGTCGTCACCGTCGGCGGGGGAGCCGTCGTCGAACGCGAGGACGCCCGCCCCGACGCCCGCACCCGCCAGCCCGGTCGCTCCGAGCGCGACCAGGGCGTCCCGACGGGTGAGTCTCATCGGCGGAGGATTAGGCGAACCTAAACTTATGCGTTGGCATCCGGGACCACCGACGACGGGCGCGACCGGTCACCCGACGCTGGCCCGTCGCTCGGTGCGCAGCGCCCAGACGACCAGCACCGCGGCGCTCCCGAGCACGGGACCCAACACCACGCTCGGGGGGAGTTCGTACCCGAGGTTCCACGCGAGCACGTACCCGTGGACGTACGCGAGGATGCCGAGCGTCCAGAGCTTGGTGACTCTGAAGACGCGTGGACTGGCGGGTGGGTCCGCACGCGCCGCGGTGTTCATGATTCCCAGCACTCCGACCATCAGGGCGGGAACGAGGACCACGGCGACGGGTTTCGGAACGAGGTTGTCCGGTTCTCCGCCCGTGTCGAAGTGAATCGCCATCTCGGCGGGGAGGTCGCCCCAGAGCGCGATGCCGAGGCCCACGGTGAGTGCGGCCAACACCACGCCGAGGTGGTCGACGGTTCGAAGGGGGGCCATAGCGGTCGTTCGCGGCCCAGCCTCTTCAATCGTTTCAGCGTGCAAACGGTTTTGCCCTGGCACCGCCTCCCAACCGCACATGCCCGTCACTGCCGTTCCGGACCTGCCCGTCGAGACCGTCGACCTCCCGACCGGCGAGACCATCGCGTACCGTCACCGCCCGGGGGAGGTTCCCCTGGTCCTCCTCCACGGCAACATGACCTCCTCGAAGCACTGGGACCTCGTGCTCGACGCCGTCGACGAACGGTTCGACTGCTACGCGATGGACATGCGGGGGTTCGGCGGGTCGACCTACGAGACGCCCGCCGACTCGCTGGCGGACTTCGCCGCCGACGTGGGACCGTTCGCCGACGCCGTCGGTCTCGACTCGTTCCACCTCTGGGGCTGGTCGACCGGCGGTGGCGTCGCGATGGCGTTCGCCGCACGTCACCCCGACCGCGTCGACCGACTCGTGTTGATGGACTCGGTGAGCACGCGCGGCTACCCGCTGTTCCGGACCGACGAGACCGGCCAGCCGACCGACGAACCGTTGACGACTCGCGAGGAGATCGCCGCCACGCCGGCGCTCGCACCCGTCTTCCAGGCCCACGAGACTGAGAACCGCGAGACGTTCAAGGCCGTGTGGAATCAGCTCATCTACACCGACGAACGACCCGACGACGACCTCTACGACGCGTACGTCGACGACATGCTCACCCAGCGCAACCTCGTCGACGTCTACCACGCACTCGCTCACTTCAACGTCAGCGACGAGTCGAACGCCTACGGCGAGGGGTCGGGCCTCGCGAGCGAGATCACCCATCCGACGCTGGTCGTCCACGGCGACCGCGACCTCGTCATCCCCCGCGAGATGGCCGACGAGACGCTCGCCGACCTGCCGAACGCGGAGTTCGTCGAACTCGAAGACTGCGGGCACTCCCCGCCCGTCGACGCGCTCGACGACCTGCTGGCGGCGGTCGAACCGTTCTTGCTCGGCGAGGAGAACTAGCGGCCCGCCACGGTTCGTCGGCTACGGGACGCGAACGTCGTTCCGGAGCGTCCCGACGCCTTCGACCTCGACCTCCACGCTGTCGCCGTCGTCGAGCGGCCCGACCCCCGCCGGGGTGCCAGTCGAGACGACGTCGCCCGGTTCGAGCGTCATGTAAGTGGTTATCTCCGCGAGGAGGTCCGGCACCGAGAACATGAACTGGTCGCGCGACCCGTCCTGTCGCAGTTCGCCGTTCACCCGCGCTCGGACGAACGCGTCGGCGGGGACCTCCTCGGGGGTGGCGAGCACCGGCCCCATCGGCGCGGACTGGTCGAACGCCTTCCCGCGGACCCAGTTCTGCTCGCGGTCCTGGTCGTCGCGGTTCGAGACGTCGTTCAGACAGGTGAACCCCTCGACGTACTCCATCGCGTCGGCCGCCGCGACGTCCTTCGCGCGTTCGCCGATGACGACGGCGAGTTCGGCCTCGTGGTCGATGCGCTTCTTCCCGCTCGGGAGCGTCAGGGTGTCGCCGTGAGCGGCGACCGTGTTCGGCGGCTTGAGGAACAACAGCGGGCGGTTTGGAACGTCGTTGCCCATCTCGTCGGCGTGGTCGGCGTAGTTGCGCCCCACACAGACGATCTTCGAGGGGTCCGACGGCGCGAGGAAATCCACCGCATCGGCGTCGAACGTCTCGCCGTCGGCGACGAGTTCGGCGTCGTCGTCGCTCAGTTCGCCGCGGTGGACGGTCCCGTCGGCCGCGCGAAAGCGTGCCAGTCGCATGGTCTCGCGTTCGAGGGCGAGGAGTTAACGCTGTGCTTCCGCGTTCGACCTGCCCCCAGGCGTATCGTTAAGCCGTCGGCGCGAGTGGCACCTCCCGTTATGGAACTGACCTGGCACGGCCACTCGACGTGGTCGGTTACCGTCGGCGACACGGACCTCCTCATCGACCCGTTCTTCGACAACCCCAAGACGGAGATGGGTCCCGACGACTTCGACCCGGACTACCTGTTGCTCACCCACGCTCACCAGGACCACATCGCTCACGCGGGCGAGTTCCCCGACGCGACAGTGGTCGCCGTCCCCGAACTCTGTGGGTTCCTCGAAGACGAGATGGGTCTGGAGAACCACGTCGGCGGGATGGGGATGAACATCGGTGGCACCGTCGAGTGTGGCGACGCGTTCGTCACGATGCACCGCGCCGACCACACCAACGGCGCGAACACCGGTTACGAGTACGACGTCGGGATGCCCGCGGGGTTCGTGATCTCGGACGAGAAGCCCGGTCCGGACTCCGACGCCACGTCGTTCTACCACGCCGGCGACACCGGCCTGATGACCGAGATGAAGGAGGTCGTCGCGCCGTACCTCCAACCGGACGCCGCTGCGCTGCCGGTCGGCGACCACTTCACGATGGGACCGTGGCAGGCGGCCATCGCGACGGAGTGGCTGGACGTCGACCACGTGTTCCCGATGCACTACGACACGTTCCCGCCCATCGAAATCGACACCGACGAGTTCGTCGAGCAGGTCGACGCGACCGGCACCCACGCCGAGGTCCACGTCCTCGACGGCGACGAGTCGTTCACGCTGGAGTGACCGAGGCGAGACGCTCGGCCGGAGACGGTCCGGTCGGCGGCACTCGGCGTCACTCGACGCAGTGACGCCAGTCTCCGAGCGCGTCTGACCGCGTGAGACGGTGTGAGACAGTTCGAGACGTGGCGATAGCCGGCCCGTACGGTGTGTCATCGAATATTTTGGTAACTCGACCCCCAGTATATTTATACGGTATCGAACCTATAATTTATTCGAAGGACGAGGAACCCAGGGAACTTCGGTTCGTCGACGACGGGCGGTACGGTTCCGTCCCGGCGACACGAGCGGGCAAGCGGGTTCACGCGTTCCACGCAACCACGCACACCATGACACACCAGAGTCCCATCTACCCCTCCGAGAACCTACGGCAGAACGACGATTCGGACGTACAGGTCTCCTTCGACCCGACGACCGAGTCCACCTGCGAACGGGTCGTGCTGACCGTCGCCGACCACCTCGACAGCGACCCGATGCGGCTTCCACTGCTCTACGACGTCGTCGACCCGGACGCACTCGACGCCCTGTTCGACGACGCCTGCTCTGAGGGAGGGTTCGACACGAACTGTTCCGTGTCGTTCACGTACGCGAACCACCTCGTCAACGTCTATTCGGCCGGATACCTCACGCTCACGGCGACCGACGAACCCAGCGGCCCCGTCGAGACGGTCGCGGCCTGAGCCGGTCGAGCCACCCCGAACCGAAGCCGCCGGAGCCTCGACCGCCGACGCACGAACGACCTATCTTTTTGGTACGGCCGCGTCAGGAGTCGAACGCAATGGCAGACGTCGAAGCAACCACAACGTCCGAAGAGGGGTACACGAGTGTCAGCCGCGTCGGCGACTACGAACTGACCGTCGACGCCACTGGAGAGGACGGCCCGTCGCCGAACCAGGTGCTCGCGGCGAACTACGCCTCCTGTTTCATCCCCGCGTTCCGCGTCGGCGGGAACAAGGAGGGCCACGACGACCTCGGGAAGATCACGGTCGAGGTCGAGGCCGACCTGAACGGCGACGACGACCTGGACGCGGTTCGCTTCGTCATGCACGTCGAGGCCGACCTCTCCGACGAGGAGTTCGACGCCATCGTCGAGCGCGCCGAGGACATCTGTCACGTCCACGACTCGCTCAAGGAGTCGCTCCACGCCGAGATTACGGTCCACGGCGGCCAGTTCTAACCGGGCCGCTCCACCACGTCTTTTCGGGACGCCACCGACCACAGCAGCGGCGCTCGTCGGATTACCGAGCGCCGTCGCGACCGCTCGCTGTTACTCCCGTGCGACCGCGATGTTCTTCGTCGCGCCACCGCACACCGGACACGCCCCGACGTGCTCCTCGGAGACGAGACGGTGGTGACACTCCAGGCACTCGAACACCGACTCCTCGGGGCGGTACGGGTCGACGAGACCGTGACTCATACCCCGATTCGGGAGGTACGACACAAGTGTGTTGTGTGGTAACACATCAATGCCGTAAGAGGAGGTACTAGGCCGACTAAGGTGCTCGTCGGGCCGAGCAGACGAACGTCTCCTGGCGCTCGCTGGTCGTCTCGACGGAGAAGCCTGCGGCCTCGAACGCGGCGATACAGTCGTCGAGAGCGAACCGTTCGTCGAGGGGCGGACCGTCCCGACCTTCGCCCTCGGCCGTCCAGTCGACGATAGCGACGCGAGCGTCGGGGGCCAGGACGCGACCCAGCTCCGCGAGCGCGTCCTCGCTGTGGAACTCGTGGTACGTCATCGTCGAGAACGCGCCGTCGAGGTGGCCGTCGGGGAACGGCAGGTCGTCGACCGCTGCCTCGACGCACTCGACGGTCTCGGGGAGGCCCTTCTCGCGGTAGAACTCGTGCATCTCGCGCTGGACGTCGACGGCGTAGCACGTCTCGACGTAGGGGGCGACGTCGTCGGTGTAGAACCCCGTCCCGCTGCCGAGGTCCGCGACGGTGCCCCCGAGGTCGAACAGCGCCCGTAGCTCCTCGGCCGAGCAGTAGCGGTACCGCGAGGCGTCTTCGAGGGCCGGCGCGCGGTCGGCGTCGTACGTGTGAAAGCCCATGGAAGCGGGACGACCGCCCACCACATAGTGATAGCCCGTCGCGACTGCCGGCGTCGGATTGATACGCGTCCGTGTACTTTCGACAGCTATGGTGCGAATCACCCCGCCGTCGGAGCGGACCTGCGAACGCTGTGGCCGAGAGGACGTCTGGAGCACGGACGCCCAGTCGTGGGTCATCGGGGGGGCGGAGGGCGACCCGTACTGCCTCCACGAGTGGGACATCAACGGGACGTTCAACCCGGTCGCCGACGCGGAGTGAGCCGACCCCACGACCGCCCGGCACACGACTGTTCACCACACGACGCCCCACTACACGACACCCCACAACACGACGAACCGTCAGGCGACCGTCCGCCGAGTTCTGCCGGCGACGACCGACCGGTCAGAACGGCGTCCCGGTGAGTCCGGCCAGTTCCAGAACCCCGATACCGACACTACAGACGAACACCGCGGCGAACGGCGCGTCGAAGTGCGTGTCGGCGTGGGCGTAGAAGACCCGTTCGAGCAGTTCTCCGAGTAGCGCCGCCACTATCCCCGAGGCCGTGCCGACCGCCAACGCGACGGGCAGTGAGAACGAGGCGGAGTCCGCCGGTGTCCCGGGCGCAGCGACGCTCGTCGCCTCGACCGGGGCGAGTACGAGAACTGCCATCCCGGCGACGAGTGCGACGTGGTAGACGACCGGCACCGCCTCGCGGACCGCGAACGCGAGGAGCGCGGCGGCCGCGAGACCGAACGCGAGGAGCCAACTCGCCGTGAAGTACGCGAGCGCCGCCGAGACGAGTCCCACGCCCACCCCGAGCGCGGTCGTGGTCCGCCAGTCGCTCTGGTAGGGCGCGAACGGTTCGACGACGTAGCGGGTCGCGCCGACGGGTGTGCCCCGCTGCGTGGTCGTCTCCCGGCCGTCCACGGGTCGCCCGTCGCCGAGCGTCCGACCACCGTCGGTCATCGGTTCGCGGCGCTCACCGCGTTCGTACGGCGAGAGGTCGAGCAGTCCGCCCCGGACCGCCCCGACCAGCGGGTAGCCGAAGACGATTCGATGCAGGAACGCCGAGAGGACGACGGTAGCGGCGACGGGGTCGAACGGTGCGCCGACGAGCGTGTACAGCCACGCGATTCCCGCGCCGACGACGCCGAAGACGCCACCGACGGCGAGCGCTTTCGAGTGCCGGGCGAGCGGGAACGTGACGTCTTTCGCCGGGTGGTACGGGTACGACTCGTCCATGTAGCCCCGGCGGACGGCGAACGCCGCCGCCGCAGCACCCCCTCCCAGGACCGTGTGGGGGCCGACCCAGACGCTGTAGCCGAGCGGCGTCGCCACGGGGAGACTCACGTCCATCAACACGAGTAGTTCGCCCGCGACGACGAACACTCCGAGCGCGCCGAGCGCGAGGTAGCCGCCGAGCGCGGCCCCCACGACGCCGCCGAGCGCGGCGACGGCGACGAGCGCCACGACGGTGACGGGGTCGACCACTCAGCGCTCACCTCGACCCTGTGCGTTCATGTCACCACGTGATGGGGAGGGGTAGAAAGGCGTGTCTACTTCCCTCGGGAACCGAACCGTTCAACGGGTTTATGTTCCTGAACCGATGCAGGCGAGGTATGGAACGGCGAGGGGCATCGCGGGTGGGAACGGATGCGTGATTCGCTCTGTCGTGACCTGACGGGGACGTTCGTCGGGTGCGACGGTGAGCCGACGCGCGCGACCTGTAGCTTCCACGACCGCCCGTGTGTCCTCGCCGCGGGCGACCTCCTCCAACTCGAAGTCGAGCGGATGAACGGCGAGTGGACGCCGTTGTTCCACCGCTGTGCGGACCACGCCGTCGAGACGTTCCCCGACGAACACACCGTCCACGGCACCGCGCAGGCGCTCGTCACCGCCCGCCTCGAACCGACGGGCGCACACCTCCCGACGACGGGCCGCTACGACCCAGAGGCACTCACCATCGGCGACGTCGAGGTGCTCGACGTGTCGAGGGCGACCGAGGGTCGTCGCTCGCCTCTCGCTGACACCGACCGACTTCCCGAGCGCGACGAACGCTGAGCAGGCTGGAGGCTGACGAGACCGACACGACCGCGAGAAGCGTCGCGCGAGAACTCCCGTACTCAGACGAGACCGCCAGCGGCGTCCTCGTGGAGCGTCGTCGAGAGGTCGTCCATCAGCGTTCGGAGGTTGACGGCGTCGTCGCGGTTGTACGACACCAGCGTCTCCAGGGAGTCCGTCGAGCCGCGTTCGTACTCCTTCCAGAGACGGACGGCGTCCCGTCCGGAGATGTCGGGGCGGTCGCGTTCGATGCCGACGTCCTTCTCGATGGCCTTCAGCCCACCCGAGAGACCGACGCGCCCGCAGGCGTACCGGAGGTCGAGGTGGGGGCCGTCGAGGTCGAGGTCGTAACTGGTCTCGAGGAACGGCACGTCGAACGTCGTGCCGTTGAACGTCACCAGCAACGGCGCGTCGAGCGCCTCCCGGAGCGTCTCGCACGTGAGCGGTTCGCCGACGACGGGGTCGGGGTCGTTGACGAGCGTTCGGACCTCGCCGTCGTGGAGGAGACTGACGGTCGTCACCTGGTCGCGGTGGTGTGAGAGACCCGTCGTCTCGATGTCGAAGAAACACGCCGACTCGCGGAAGTCCTCGTACAGTCGCCAGCGGTGCTGACTCGGGAACGCGGCGTCGAAGAAACGCGCGTTCCCCTCGGCGAGGTGGTCACGGCCCTCGTCGATGAACGACGCGATGCGCTCGCCAGTCACCTCGCCCACCGCGCTCTGTTCGAACTCGTCCCAGTGGGTGATGCCCTGTTCCCACAGGCGGCGTTCGGTCGTCTCCCCGACGCCCTGGACGGGGATGAAGCTGTTCTCGATTCGCACGACGGTCCTCGGGCGTGCCGACAACTAAGCGCTTCGATGAGTTCGTTCCCTCGGCGGTCCACACTGTCTCGCTCCCCGTCGAGTCGCTGCTCGGAGCTCCGACCGCGAACGACAGACTGAGTCCGCGACGGCCCCGAGGTGTGGTATGGCCGTTCCGCTCCGTGGCTCGTTCGTCCTCCAGTCCGTCGACCGCCGCATCGTCGCCCGGGGGTCACGCGTCGCCGACTGTCCGGTGTGCGGTCGCCACCTCGCCGAGGACGACTGGCACGTCGCGGCGACCGTCCGTTCTGGGTCGCTGGCGGCCCCCCGGGAGTCGGTCCACCATCTCTGTGACGACGACTGCCTGTCGGACTGGCTGGCGCTGATGGACGAACGTTCTTGAGGGGTTACGAGACCAGCGCCCGCGTGGTCTGAGAGTCGCTCCCGGTGGGTTCGCGGTCGTGCGACCACTCCTCCGGGCGTTCCCGCTCGGTCGCCTGCACGCACCCGTTGCTCGCGAGCGACGCCATCGACTTCGGCGAACTCGCAGTCGCAGCCCTCAGTGCTCTCGCTCGCCGTGCTCGAAGGAACCTGAACCTCGAACCGCGCTACTGCTCGTGGTTCTCACTCGCTACCGCTCGTTCCGAACCGCGCTACTCCTGGACGGTCTCTGCCTCCGGCGCGACGCGGATGAGGTGGGCTACCTCCGCCGGGAGGCTCTGTTCGCCCTCCGGACCCGTCACCGTGACCATCCCGAACGGAGCGACCTCGACGAGTTCGAGGGTGGCACCGGGGGAGACGCCCGAGTCGGAGAGGTACTGGAGCTCCGCGTCCGTCCGATGGCGAACCCGCTGGACGACGACGCGGTCGCCGACGGTACACTCGTCGAGTCGTCGACCGGGGGCGTCCTCGGGCGGCGAGAGGTCCGCCCGCGGGATGGGGTCGCCGTGCGGGTCGACCACCGGGTCACCGAGCGCCTCGGCGATACGCGCCTCGAACGTCTCGCTGATGTGGTGTTCGAGGCGGTCGGCCTCCTCGTGGACGTCGGTCCAGTCGTAGTCGAGCGCCTCGGCGAGGTACGCCTCGATGAGTCGGTGGTGGCGCAACACCTCGATGGCGACCGTCTCGCCCTCGGCGGTCAGCCGCACCCCCTTGTACTTCTCGCGGTCGACCAGGCCGCGATCGGAGAGCTTGTCGAGCATACTCGTCACCGTCGGCGGCGTGACGTCGAGCCGTCCCGCGATGGCCGAGGTCGAGATGCGCTCTGCGGACGCGTCGGGACCCGCCTCGCGCTGGAGGACGTAGATGGTCTTCAGGTAGTCCTCCATCACGGCACTGAGCATGGTTCGACAGAGCGGATATGAGGTTAAAAACGGTTCCCTCCCGTCGTCAGGGTCGCGACCCGAGCGCGGTCAGGAGCCGAGTGGCGTCACTTGGCGGTCGGTGCGGGGCGTTCGTCGGCGTCGCCGTCGAGGTCGATGTCACCGGTGACGTAGTCGACGGCGAGGACGACGGCCGCACCGACGACGACCGCACTCAGCACACCGAGCGCCGTCGCCGCAGTCCACGACTCGACGGCCTTCAGGACCTCGTTGCTCGGGTAGTACAGCGCCCCGACCATCAGCGCGACGAGGAACGTCAGCGTCGCCTCGCGGTAGTGTTCGAGCGCCCACTTGACCGCGTGTGCGACCGACAGCAGGCCGACGACCGCGCCCGCACAGAACGTGACGACGACGGTGCCCGGTTCGACGAGCGCGTCGACGCTCCCGCCGCGGGCGACGTCGACGAGCCGTTCGGTGAACGTCGAGAGCGTCCCGGTCAGGAACTCGTACTGACCGAGCAACAGCAAGATGAGCGACCCCGAGACGCCCGGCAGGATCATCGCACAGATGGCGATGCCGCCGACGACGAACAGCACCGGAAGGCTGCTCGGGAGCGCACTGCCGACCTCCGACGCGACGACGACGGCGAGCGAGACGCCGGCGAGTCCGGCGACCAGTCGCCCGGTCGTCCCCAGGTCGACCTCGTCGCGCAGGACGACCGCGCTCGCGGCGATGAGGCCGACGAAGAACGCGAACAGCAGGGCACGGTGTGCGTGCATCGCCCACTCGACGAGGCGAGCGACGGTGATGAGCGCCGTCACGATGCCGAGACCGAGCGCCATCAGGAACGGCACCTCCATCTCGACGAGTCGCTCACGGAAGCGCGCCCGCCCGTCGGCGGTCGTCACGCCCGGCAGGAGTGCGAGCGCCCGCGGGTCGAGTTCGGTGATGGCGGTCACCAGTCGCTCGTAGATGCCCGTGATGAGGGCGATGGTGCCCCCCGAGACGCCGGGCACGGCGTCGGCCGCACCCATCGCGATGCCTCGGAGGTAGACGCCGAGGTACGCTCGCACACCCATCAGGCGACCCGTGCGTCGGCGACGAGCGCCGCCCGAGCGTCGAGCGCGGTCGCCGTCGAGTCGTTGCCGGAGGCGTTCGTCCCGTCCGTGCCGTTCGTGGTGGTCGCGTTCGTCCCGCTGGACGCGTTTGACGCGTTCGAGCCGTCGTCGGTTGCCGACTCGTTGGTCGGGACGTCGTCGCTCGGTGCGGCGGTCTCGTTCTCGCTGGTCCGGTTGCCCGGCGGCTGGATGGTCGTCCCCTCGCCGAGGTCGACCTGCACCGTCGAGTCGTCCTCGCCGAGGACCTGCGCCTCGCTCACGTCGGCGCTCGCGTTGTAGACGGTCTGGGCGAGGTTCTCACCCTGCTCGACCGAGCGGAACTCGTAGGCACCCGTCGCACGGACGCTGACGTTCGTGTGGCCGTTCTCCGGCCCGAACTCGTCGTACCCCGTCGAGGAGTACGGCAGCGTCATCGTGAACTGCCCGTTCTCGTCGGTCTCGGCCTGCTGGACGTAGGTGAACGTCTCGCTCTGGGTCCCGTTCTGCGTCGGGATACGCAACTGGACGCTCGCGCTGACGGTGGCGTTGGCGGGCCCGGTGCCCTCGACCGTCGCACCGTCGACGCGCTCGAACGTCTTGACCCACGGCCCGACGCGCTGGTTGGTCTCCTCGCTGACGTGGACCAGGCGGTAGTGTTCGAGCGCCGGGACGTACTCGGTCGGGACGCCCTGGATGCCGCCGATCTGGGAGGTGGTGTCGTTGGCGACGTACGCCTCGGCCTCCTCCATCGAGGAGAACGTCTTGAACGTCTCCGTGATGTTCCCGTTCGGCGTCGCGGGCACCGCGCTCGTCGGCCCCTGTGGCGTCTGGAGTTCGCGGTTCTGCCAGTCGAGGACGAGCACCTCGCCGTTCGGGCCGCGCGGGCTGACCGCGCTCCCGTGGAACTGGTAGAGGCGGGTCCGCATCGAGTCGTAGTGTTGCTGGGTGCGGACGTAGCGGTAGATCTGTGGCTGGCCGGTGAACGGGTTCTCCGTGTAGATGGCGTTCTCGATGAGTACGTTCTGGCCGCCGTTGGCCTGCGACGGGTAGGCGTTGACGCCGAGGTTGTCGAACGCCGTCGGCGCGGTGTACTTCGAGGAGCGCGGGTCCGCCAGCTTCCAGTCGATCATGACGTAGCGCGTGCCCTCGGCCTCGTCGTCGACGAAGTCGGTCGCCTCGCTCTCGTTGGTCGAGAGCAGGAAGTTCGCGGCCGTGCTCGCACTCTGCTGGAACGGGTTGGCGTTCGGGATGCGCTCGCCTTCGACGGTGATGAAGTGGCCGTAGTCCCACCACGACATCACGCCGTAGGCCCCGTCGGGGTACTCGAAGTCCTCGGTCTGTGCGAACTGCCCGTAGTACTCCATCGGCGCGTTGTCGGCGTTCGAACTGCCGTACTGGCCCTCGGTGGGCGTGCTGTTGGCCAGCCACTCGAGGCTGCTGTCCCAGGAGGTGACCTCACCGGGACTGTTGAAGTCGGCGGACTGCGACGACTGGACCGTCACGGCACCGGGGTCGCTCAGGACCGGACCGGTGAACGCGATGAACGGAGCGACGACGACCAGGACGACCACGAACACCGTCATCACCTGGGCGGCGTCGAGGTCCGAGACGCCCTCGGTCGCGCTGAGGCCGACGAGGTCGACGACGTAGCCGACGACGAACGCCGTCAACGTCGCGATGGGGACGGCCAGGTAGTAGTCGAAGCGGTTCTGGGTGAGCGTCGCCAGGATCATCAGGACGAACCAGGTGACGAGCAACAGCGACTCGCCGCGCGGTTCGTCGTCGAGCAGGTACTTCGCGAGGAGCACGACCGCACCGACCCCCGCGATGAAGAAGGTGAAGCGGTAGCGCTCGGCGAAGAACTGGCCGGCCTCGCCCAGCGGCACCGGCTGTGCCTCGTTGACCGTTCGGACCGCGGCGTCGGCGTCCAGCCCGTAGATGCGGAGGAACTGGTCGACGAAGAACGAGAACGTGTCGGGGACGGCGAGCCACGCGACCAGCGCGATGGCGGCGAACGCACCGACGATGACGCCGGGGAAGGTGAGTCGGGAGTCCGAGCGACCCTCGACGGCGCGTGCGAGCGCAGCGAACGCCGCGAGCACGGCGGCTAGCCCGAAGAACGCGAGGGGCTGGAGCAGCGAGAAGTTCGACGCACTCAGTGCGAACTCGGAGACCTTCACCACCGAGAGCAGGCCGGCGACGACCGACATGACGACACCGGCGACGGCGACGTGCTCGGGGCTCCGACCCTTGAGGAACACGACGACGGTGTGGACGAGGAAGAACAGGCCCAGCACCGAGACGAAGAAGATGGCGGGCGGCCACACCCAGACGTAGAGCGCGAGGGCGACCCCTGCGAGCACGCTGTAGAGGAGCGTCGGGCGGAGGGCGGACCACTCGCGGGCACGGAACTGCTCGTAGACGGGGAGGTCACGCTGGGCGACGCTGACGGCGACCATCACCGCGAGCACGGCGATGACCTGGAACAGCACCTCGGCGATGTGGTGGTCCGAGAAGCCGACGAGGCTCCGGAACAGGAACGCACCGGGCGTCAGCGCCAGCACGAGGACGGCGACGACGCCGCCGAGGCGGCCACCGAAGCGTTTGGCGAGGAAGTACGCCGGGATGCCGACGGCCGTCCCGAACACGGCGGGCGCGAACAGGAGCGCCACCGTCGTCGCCTGGTCCTGCGGCATGAACAGGCCGAGGACGAGTGCTCCCGCGGCGACCAGTTGGTCGAACAGCGTCCCGAACTGGCCGGAGGACGTCCCCGTGGGGAAGTTCGTCCACGGGTCGAACGGCATGGTGAACGGGAAGTTCTCGACGACGTAGCTCGTCGAGCGGAGGTGGTACCAGGCGTCGTTCCCCCGGAACATGAACTCGCCGTCCACCGAGAAGTTCTCCCACGTCTTTACCCGGTTCCACAGCATGAAAACCAGCAGTAAAGCGACCGCGGGGATGTGATACAGCTCCCGGACGCGGCCGAGGACGGAGTCGGCGTCGAACGCCAGCCCGTCCTCACGCTCCGTTGGCTGACTCATTGGTTGCACAAGCCACAAAACGCGCATAAGCCTTTTGACCTCGCCCCGGGGTGAAGGGAAAACGCCTTGCCACGCGACGGTGGACCCCATCGCATGCGAATCTCGGTCGTCGTCTGTACGCACACCACGGAGCGGTACCCGGACCTGAAGGAGGCGGTCGAGAGCGTCCTCGCGAACGACTACGACGACCGCGAGGTGGTCGTCGTCAGCGACGGGAGCGAGGCCGTCCACGAACGGATGCTGGCGGACTTCGGCGACAACGAGGAGGTGGTCGTCCACCTCCACGAACCGAACTCGGGGCTGCTCACGGTCCGGAACGTTGGTGCTGACCTCGCGTCGGGTGACGTAGTGGCGTTCGTCGACGACGACGCGCTCGCCCACGAGGACTGGCTGGCCGAACTCGCGGCGGTGTACGAACGGACGGTCGAGCCGTGGTCCGACGGCGGGCGCGCGTCGTCCCCCCGCACGCCGGGCGAGACCCGCACTGCGAGCGAGGAGGCCGAGGAGGTGCTCGCCGTCGGGGGGAAGATGCTCCCGAAGTGGGTCGCCGGCGAACCGACGTTCCTCCCCGAGGAGTTCTACTGGCTCATCGGCGTCACCCACCGCGGGTTCGCCGAGGAGGCCGGTGAGGTCCGGAACACCAACGGCTCGAACATCTCGTTTCGTGCCGAGGTGTTCGACGCGCTCGACGGGTTCGACACCGACGTCGGAGGCCGTCAGGGGGACAACCACCTCCAGGGCGGCGAGACCGAACTGTGCGCGCGCCTCCGCGAGGAGTTCGGTGTCGGCGTCCAGTACAACCCCGACGCGGCGGTCGAACACAAGATATTCGACTACCGGACCAGCCCCCGGTGGCTCGTCGAACGAGCGTTCTGGCAGGGGTTCTCGAAACGCGGGATGCAGGTGTTCGTCCCCGAGTCGACCGGCGAGGAGGGCCAGTTCCTCGTGGACCTCCTCCTGCGGTTCGTCCCCGAGCGCGTGCGGGGACTGGTCGAGGAGTTCTCCGTCGCGAAGCTCCAGCAGTTGATGATGCTGGTCGTCCTCACCGGTGTGGTCGGTCTGGGCTATCTCTACGGCGTCGTCAAGTGGCGCTGACTCTCGGGGAGGTTACGACGTCTCGGTCGTGTCCGTGCTCTCGTACTCCCAGGTCAGGTCGAAGAACCGACCCAGCCCGGCGACGAACGCACCGTTCTCGGTGATGGCTGCCTGCCGGAGGTGGTTGGGGACGTCGTCCTCCTGGACGAGCAGGATGGCCTCGCCGCCCTCGTAGGAGAACGTCGGGTCGGCGAAGGTGCCTCGCCACGGCAGCTGTTCGGTCGAGTAGCGAACCGACACGTCGTACTCGGCGAGGCGCTCGGCCACCGCGCTCTGGCGGTCGCGCTCGTCCGGGTCCAGTTCGTCGGGGTGTAACAACAGCACGCGGACGTCGACGCCGCGGTCGAGGGCGTCGGTGAGGGCGGGTTCCACCGTCTCGAAGTACTCGAACCCCTTCGAGAGGATGCAGACCCGTTCGTTGGCCTCGCGGTAGATGCGCCGCGTCTCGCGCTCGGAGGGCTGGCCGACGTCGACGACGTAGAACAGCTCCTCGGTGGCGGTGATGTCCTCGCCCGCCGCCTCGAACCGAGGCTGGAACTCCGCGAGGAACGACTCGCGTTCGGCCTCGACGTCCTGGACGAACGACTCCATCTCCTGTCGGCGGTTCTCCTCGGCGCGGTCGAGGATGGTCGCGGGGTCGTGGGGCTGGTAGTGCTTCGGCCGGCCGGGAATCACCTTCACGAACCCCTCGTCGGCCAGCGAGTCGAGGACGCCGTACACCCGTGCTTTGGGGATTCCCGCCGCCTCGGCGAGGTTCGGCGCGGTCGTCCGCCCGAGCGTC
Source organism: Halomarina rubra (assembly GCF_023699475.1). GTDB lineage: Archaea > Halobacteriota > Halobacteria > Halobacteriales > Haloarculaceae > Halomarina > Halomarina rubra. Next base: position 889,908 of record NZ_JALXFV010000008.1, read on the forward strand.
AACAGCTCGACCAGTGCGGTCTCCTCGTACTCCGTCAGCCCGAGGCGGTCGAACACGTCCGTCTCGCTCATACCGTCACTGGCCCGTGTGGGGTGGTAAAACCGCCGGTCCAGGGCCTCGGCGACGCTCCGCACCCCGCCACCACCGCCCGGTCTCCGGCCGTCGTGACGGTTCGTCGACAGCCCGACACCCGAATATATTTATACGCCGGGCGAGAGTTACTCAGATAGCGAGTAACCATGTCCGACACGAAAACCGACGACGACCGGGCGCATCTCGAAGACGTCGAGGACGGCTGTGGCTGTGCGGAGATCATGGACCACCTCTCCGAGAAACGCGCCGCGGCGGCCGCCACCGACGACGACTGAGTCGGCGACCGCGGAGTCGGTGTCCCCGACACGATGTCTGCTCTCCCCGTCTCCTCACCGTCTTCTGACCACCCACGACTCCCACCAGCCGACCGCTCGTAACCGAGACACCCGCCCACGCAGCGTGGGCCGGCAGGTTTTTGGCCGCGTGCGGTCGACCTGAGGCAAATGAACGACTCGGACGTCTGTGTCCTCATCCCGACGCTCGACGAGGCCGAGACCATCGGCCCCGTCATCGACGGCTTCGTCGAGCACGGGTTCGAGAACATCCTCGTGGTCGACGGCGGGTCGACCGACGGGACACGCGACCTCGCCAGCGAGCGAGGCGCTCGCGTCGTCCAACAACGCGGCGAGGGGAAGGGCCAGGCCGTCCGGGAGGCGTTCGAGTACATCGAGACGCCGTACGTGCTGATGCTCGACGGCGACATGACCTACGACCCGGCCGACGCCCGGAAGATGCTCGAACCGCTGTTCGAGGGTCGGGCCGACCACGTCATCGGCGACCGGTTCGCCGACATGCACGACGAGGCGATGCCACGACTCAACCAGTTGGGTAACCGACTCATCAACGGCGCGTTCGCGACCATCCACGGCCGGAACCTGGGGGATATCCTCAGCGGCTACCGAGCGTTCACCCTCGACTCGGTCCGCCGCATCGAACTCGAATCGGACGGGTTCACCATCGAGACGGAACTCGCCGTCGAGTGCGTCAAACACGGCATCAGAACCGCCGTCGTCCCCGTCTCCTACCACCCCCGACCGGACGACTCCGACACCAACCTCCACCCCGTCAAAGACGGCGGGCGCATCATCCTCGCGCTGTACAGTCTGGCGAAACTCAACAACCCGCTGTTCTACTTCGGGAGCGTCGGTATCGCCAGCGGCCTCGCGGGGGCGCTGCTCGGGGCGTGGGTCGGCTACGAGTGGTGGGTCGTCGGCATCTCCCACCAGGTGTACGCCGTCGTCGCGGGCGTCGCCATCCTGCTCGGCGCGCAACTGCTGATGTTCGCGGTGCTCTCGGACATGATCGTCGCGGTCAACCGCGAGCAGACCCACCGCCTCGAAGCGCTCGCCGACCGCATCAGCCCCGAGTCCCGCAACGGCCACGGTCGGGGACCGCTCGACCCCGACGCCGTCACCCGGTCGACGGACGCCACCGACCGCGTCGCCCGCGAGGAGCGAGAACGCGAACTCCGTCCCGAGGAGTGAGGGAGACTGTCGGCGAGCGAGGTGCCACTCGGCGGTCGCTCGACCGACGCTCAGAAGGGGACGAACGAACGGAGTCGGCCGACGATGCCGACGCGGTTGTTCTCGCGGGCGTCCTCGAACACCGGGTGGAGTGCGTTGAGGAACGCCTGCTCGGTCTCGAAACGGGTCTCGGACAGTTCGTCGAGTGCTTCGCCGACGGTCATCGTGCTCCCCGAAGCGTCGTAGGGCACCGGGACGTCACCGACGGTCTCGCGGACAGTCGACACGTCCGCCGGGAACGTCAGTTCGGCTCGGTCGAGGCGCGCGTCGAGCGCGGCGATACCGAACGCGATGCTGTCCGACTCGTCGTCGATGCCGTCGGTCGGGGGACGTGCTCGCATGAGTTCCCGTTGGGGCGACGGAACCGAAAAGCCTGCGACCGCTTCACTCGCCGAACAGTCCGACGTACCCGTCCGTCGAGAGGACGACTCGGTAGCCGGCGTACGGGAAGCGAACGGTCATCGACGAGCGCGGCGGCCGCGCGCACTTGTCGAGGGCGTCGGGGTCGACCGCCGTCAGTAACGGTGGCAGTCGCATCGGGTCCTCGTCGCTCGCGACCGCGACGGCTCTGACGAGGACGTCGCTCGGGCGCTCGTCGGTCGGGTCGAACGAGACCTCGACGTCGGGCGAGCCGACCTCGCTCCACCGTTGGCCGGTCATACCCAGCCGGGCGGGAGCTTCGAGGGGTTCTCGGCCAGCATGCGCACCAGTGGCTCGACTGCCCCGTAGCGCTCGCCGCGCGCGACGACGTCTCGCTCGCGGTTCCAGTCGACGAAGTCGGCCTCGTCGAGTTTCGGGAGGTGGACGTGGTGGAGTCGCGTCGGCACCTCCGCGGCCGGGTCGGGGACGAGGTCCGCAGTGTCGACGCGCGACTCCGAGAGCAACGCGACCAGGAGTCGACGTCGGTAGACGTTGGTCAGGAGACTGAACGTCTCGTCCGTCGTGGGCATCGTGACGGTGGTCTCACCGTCGACGTGTGGTACGGTCATGGATGACGGAACGCGTGTGAACCGTGTGGTGCGATCCGTCTGTGGAAGGACGTAGCGTGTTCGAGCGTCACCTCGAATGCACAGTGCGTAATCTCGGTTCCGGCTAGAAGTCACGTCGCCCGACGGAAAAGGGTGGTGCCGGCGAATCACACAACCGATAAACCGCCGGGCGGTGTTCGCTCACCCATGACGGAGTACACCACGGTCTCGATTCCGAAGGACCTCGCTGTCCGGGTCGAAGACACCATCGAGGGGACGAGTTTCTCCTCGACCAGCGACCTCGTCCGATTTCTCCTCCGGAGCATCGTCATCCAGCACCAGCGGCAGGGCGAACTCAGCGAGGCGGAGTTCGAGGAGATCGCCCAGCAGTTGCGCGACCTCGGCTACCTGAAGTGACCTCCGGACTCGACGCGACGCTCCTCAGGTGACCGACTCGGAGGGCGGGACGGCGTCGACGACGGTCACCGGGAGACGCGTCCCCCCACGGTCGTACGCGACCACCTCGTCCCAGGGCGGGGTCGCGACGAACACCACCTCGTGGAAGTCGTCGGTGCGTTTGAGACGGTCGTCGCCGTCGGGGTGAGAGACGAACCGCCCCTGGGTTCGCGGACTGGCGAGGTCGATGCCGAACACCGCGTTGACCGACCCGCCGGCGTCCGGGTGGTAGAAGTGGGTGAACACCTGCGTCTCCGGGTCGAGGTCGTCGCCGCCGTCGAGGTCGGACGCCGGTGTGACCGTCAACCCGACCGTCACCGACTGGGGGTCGCGGTCGCTCGCCACCGAGAGGAGCAGTTCGACGAGGCCGCTCGTGATGGTGACCACGACTACAGGGAGGGCGGCGACCGAAAAGAGCGCGTCGGCCGTGCGTCTGACTCCCGGCAGTTCGGGTAATTCTTCTTACAATACGTTTATGAATATTGAACTCGACTCGACTGACACGATGCCGAGCAAGACGCTCAAGACGTTCCTCGCGGAGCACCCGAAACTGTTCGAACTCGCGTTCGCCGGGACCATGGTCGTCGGGACGATCGGCTCCGAGATGAACACTATCGCCGGTAACCCCGGCCCCTAGAACTGGCTCCTTTGGAGCTCCGTGCTCCACCAGCACCGGTTGCGGAAGTACACCGGGCAGGAACTGATGTCGAGGAGCGACCGCACGTTCTCTTCACGGACCGAGTAGGCCGGCGTCCTGTTCCCCGCGAGGATACTCTCCGTGTGGCCCTCGAGTACGGGTGTCCCGAGCGTCCCCATCCCGTACAGTCGCGTCGGGTAGAACTGAAAGGAGAGTCGGTACCTTGCGGCTTCGCCCGTTCGGTCGTCGCGTTCTTCGAGGTGTACGACGGACGTCGCGCCGGCTTCCGACTGGGCGATCTCGGTGTTCCCGTCGCCGACGACGAGGTACTGCGCACCGACGAGGCTCTCGTCGCTGGCGATGTTGAGCGCCGCCTGCAGCGGGAACCCCGCGTTCAACAGTCGAGCGAGCATTCGGCCGACGGCGGTCGCGCCCGTGTTGACCACCTCGTCGACGGTGACGACGCCGCCGACGGCCCCCGCTTCGATGAGCGCCATCCCCTGCTGGTAGGAGGTGCAGGCGTTGAGGAAGAACGCGTCGGTGCCGACGTCATCGAGGTCGGCCGCGTCGAGGTGGCCGTCGGGACAGCAGAACCCTCCGGCGTCGATGTGGCCGATGTAGTGGACGAACTCCACGCCCGACTCGAGGACCTCTGCGAGTTCGGTCGTCGTCGCGTTGCGGTGGACGGTGACGTCGAACGGGAGCGACTCACGGGAGCCGTAGACGTCGCTGGCCGTCTCGTGTTCGGTCAGCATCGACTCGTCGTTGCAGATGACCGCGATGGAGAGCGACCCGTCGGTCGGCTCCTGACGCAGGCGGTTGCGGAACGCCGCGACGCTCACCTTGCTCGCACCGACCGGGACGTCCGGGCCGACCCACGCCTGTTCGAGCGAGTCGGTCCGCTCGGGACGGACGAGTCGCGGCGTCGGCGGTGGCGACCCCGGCTGGGTACCGGAGCGCGACCGGGTCGGCCCGTCGCTCATGAACGACTCGATGGCCGCCGACTGCGCCTCCGCGGGCGTGACCTCCCGGGCGCTCGGCGTCCGGATGGTCGAGAGGTCGTCGACGAGGTACGGCAGCGTCTCGAGGTTGGTCGGGACCGGGTCGACGTGGCTCGTCAGCTTCCACGTCGGCATGTGGGGTTCGAGCGACTCGTAGGGCACCGAGAGGTACGCCCGCACCTGCTCGGCGAGCGACCGGTCGTAGGTCGCCGCGAGGTCGAACGGCAACACGTCCTCGACGGCCGTCCGCTCCTGTAGTTCGACCGGGTAGTACCCCTCGGTCCGGACGACGCAGTCGAGAAAGAGGAGCTGTTTCAGCGTCCGTCCGACCGTCCGCTCGAACCCAGCCGGTCCCTCCAGAGGGGAGACGAACTCCCCGGCGAGGAGTCGCGGGTCGGACCCGGCGACGACCTCCGCACCGAGGTAGTACGCCAGCGGTGCGACGACGACGCCGGCGTCGAGCGTCGGCGGCACCTCGACGGTGACGCCGGTGTCGGGCCTCACGAGACCGTCCGGGACGTCGAGTTCCTCGCCGAGGGTCATCGCGGGCGGGTGGCCTCGGAGCGTGGGAAACGACCGCTCGGGCGTCGTCGTCTTCAGCGCCGACCCGAGGTACGACAGCGCGGTGAACACGTCCTCGGGAGCGTCCGTCGTGGTGATGGTCGCCGCCGGGCGCTCGTGGTACGAACGTGCCCCGACGAGCACCTCGCTGGCGGCCGCGAACGAGAGGACGGTCGTGTCGCCGTCGGCGTCGACGGTCAGCGGCCCCTCCACCCGGAGATAGAGCTTGATGGGCGAGCAGAGTTCGACGCTGAACGTCCCTGCAGGGAGGTCGTAGCGCTCGAAGTGGCGAATCTGGTGGACGAGCGCGCCGTCGTCGTCCCGGACGTACGCCTCGACGACGTCCGGGAACGTCAGTTCGCCGACCTCGACGGCCGCGGCGGCGTCGACCGGGACGGAGAACGCGTCGTCGTCGACGGGGCGCGGCGTCGCCGCGGTGTCGGTGTAGAGGGCACAGCGACGGCGTTCGATGGCGTCGCGGATGCGGAGGTGGCCGTTCGAGTCGCGGTCGATATCGACGAACGTCACGCTCGCCGACCCCGGTCACTCGATGGCCCTGGCATAGATACCGAAACAGTGACTCGTCCCGGCAAAAGTCTTCGGCCTCAGCCCAACATTCCGCGGAGCGCCTGGAGATACGCCGTCGGCGCACGCCGGCGCGAACCGTCGATAGCGTCCCTGACGGCGCTCCCGGCGTCGGTCGTCACACCGCGCCCGTGACCGACGAGCAGGCGCTCGGCGTCGTAGTCGGCCAACTCTCTCGGTGGCGTCATCCGGAGCATCGGGTGGACGCCGACGCGTTCGTCGCCCGCCCGGAAGTACGCCGCTGTCCCCAGCGCCTCGGAAACGACGAGCGTTCGGTCCTCGGGGTGGTAGAGGTACGCCTCGCGCCAGACGGGCGTGTCGTAGAGCTGATACACCTCGTAGCCGGTGTCGCCGAGTCGCGTTCCGAGGTCCTCGACGGGCGCGAGGTAGTTCGAGTCGATGCCGTCCATCCACGCCGGGCGGTACACCGTCGCGTCGTGACGGCGCGCGATGGCGTCGGCGTCCCGGTTGTGACGGTCGAGGAGGACGAGACAGCCGGCTACCTCGCCCAACTCGGCCAGCAGGTCGTCGAGTCCGTCGGCGTCGACGGGGTCGACGAGGTAGACGCCCTCGTCGGTCGCCAGCGCGTGACTCGCCCGCTGCATCTCCTCGTCGGGGTGGGCCAGCCACCCGACGCCGCCGTCGTGCCTGTCGATCTCGGCCAGCGAGGTCCCGCCGGACCCTTTCATCGGCATACCCTGACTTCGGCCGCGGCGGGCATAAACCGTGGCGACGGGGCAGTCGAGGGGACTGTCCGTCACCGGCCTGCCCGGCAGTTATTACCACCGACGACCGAGTGTGCGGTATGCCATCGCTCCGCTGGCTCGCGCTCGAAGCGAAGGACCTCGACCGGATGGGCGAGTTCTACCGCACGCACCTCGACTTGTCGGTCGAACGGGGCGACGAGGAACTCCGCACCCGGATCGGCGAGACGGCGCTGGTGTTCCGCCGACCGACGGGCGTCCCGCGCGGCGGGGTCCACACCCACTACGCGTTCTCGACGCCGTTCGACCGCTACGACGCCTGGTTCGACCGCCTGGACGACGCGTTCGACCTCGAAGAGCACCGCTTCGGGGAGGCACGCTCGCTGTACTTCTACGACCCCGAGGGCAACTGCGTCGAGATCGGGCAGGTCGAACGCGGGTCGGCGGCCACCGACGAGCGTGCCCCCGGCGACGGTACGACCGACGAGGACGCCGGCCTCACCGGAATCTTCGAGGTGGTGTTCGAGGTCGAAGACCTCGACCGCGCCGTCGCGTTCTACACGGCTCTCGGCTTCGAGACGATGGACGAGGGGACGAACCGCCGTCGGGTCCGCCTCACCGCCGGCCCGTTCGACGTCGAGCTGTGGGAGCCACATCTCGGTATCGCCGACGCGCGCGGTGGCCTCCACGTCGACGTCGGTGTCGCGGTGACCGACCCGACCGAGACTGCGCGGCGAGTCCGGAACCTCGCGACGGACGTGACGCCCGTCGAGTCGGGTGTCAGGGTACGCGACGCCGACGGTCACTACGTCACGCTCGTCGAGGGGTGAGCCGTCCGGACCAGCGAGGAAGAGCGACGACGGTCACTCCAGTCGGTCGGTGTCGATGAGCACGCCCGGCGGGGTGACGATGAGGAACCCCCGGAAGTGGACGAGGTGGCCCCCCATGTCCCGGACGTCGCGAGCGAACCCGCTCGCGAGGTCGCGTAGCTCGCCGTCGACCGAGAGGACCAACACCGCACCGTCGCGGACGAGTCGCTGCCACTCGGCCGCGCCGGTGTCACCGTCCAGCACGCCGAGGACGACCTCGCCGCTCGCGTCCTCGGTGTCCGCTATCTCGCGCTCGACCGCGCCGAGGTCGAGTTCGAAGGAACCCATGAGGAGCGCTTCGAGTGGGTGGGTAAAAAGGTGCGCTCGTTCGGGTCGCCCCCGCTGGGCCGGGGGACCGCCTCACTCCCGACGGACGCCGGGGTTCGTCACCGCACCCTCGGACGCCGACCCGAACGTCGCGGCGTACTTCGCGAGCACGCCGTCGGTGTAGTTCGGCTCCGGTCGCTCCCACGCCTCGCGGCGTTCGTCGAGTTCCTCGTCGGTCAGGTCGACCGACAGCTCTCGGTTCTCGACGTCGATGGTCACCACGTCGCCGTCTTCGAGCAGGCCGATGGGGCCGCCGACGAACGCTTCGGGGGCGACGTGCCCGATGGAGAAGCCCCGCGTGGCCCCCGAGAACCGCCCGTCGGTGAACAGCGCGACGTCCTCGGCGTGGTCCTGGCCCGCGACGGCGGCGGTGACGCCGAGCATCTCGCGCATCCCCGGGCCGCCCCGTGGCCCTTCGTTGCGGATACAGAGCACGTCGCCGCGTTCGACGTTGTCCTCCTGAACGTAGCGCATCGCGGTCTCCTCCCGTTCGAACACCCTGACGGGGCCTTCGTGACGCAGGTCGTCTCTCCCGGTGACTTTGAGCACCGCGCCGCCGGGCGCCAGGTTGCCCGTGAGGATACGGATGGCCCCCTGCTCGCTGAACGGGTCCGAGACGGGCCGCAGGAAGTCGGCGTCGGAGCCCTCGGAGCCGTCGACACCGAGTTCGTCCAGTTCCTCGGCGACCGTTCGACCCGTCACCGTCGTCGCGCCGCCGTCGACGAGGCCGGCGTCGAGCAGGCGTTTCATCACGACGGGGACGCCGCCGACGTCGTGGAGGTCCTTCATCACGCGGGTGCCGCCGGGTTGGAGGTTGGCTATCTTCGGGGTCGCCCGGGATATCTCGTCGAACGTCTCGATAGAGAGGTCGACACCCGCCTCCGCCGCGAGCGCGAGCAGGTGGAGCACGGCGTTCGTCGACCCGCCCATCGACACCTGGAGCGCGATGGCGTTCTCGAAGGAGGCACGCGAGAGGATGTCGGAGGGCGTGCGGTCCTCCTCGACACACTCCAGGGCGAGTTCGCCGGCGCGTCGAGCGGTCTCCAGTCGCTCCTCGCTCTCGGCGGGCGGAGAAGCGCTGCCCAGCGGGGCGAGGCCGAGCGCCTCCGAGATGGAGGCCATCGTGTTCGCGGTGAACATCCCGCCGCAGGAGCCAGCGCCGGGGCAGGCGTTGCGCTCCAGTTCGTCCAACTCCTCGCGGCTCATCTCGCCGGAGGCGTAGGTGCCGACGCCCTCGAAGACGTTCTGCACCGTGACCTCCCGGCCCTCGTGTTCGCCGGGGAGGATTGACCCGCCGTAGACGAACACGCTCGGGAGGTCGGTTCGGATGGCGGCCATCATCATCCCGGGGAGGTTCTTGTCACAGCCGGCGACGGTGACGAGCGCGTCCATGCGCTCGCCGAACGAGACCAACTCGACGGAGTCGGCGATGACCTCTCTGGATATCAGGGAGGCCTTCATCCCCTCGGTCCCCATCGAGATGGCGTCGGAGATGGTGATGGTGCCGAACTCGATAGGCATCCCTCCGGCGTCGTCGATGCCCTCGTAGGCCGCGTCGGCCACGTCGTCGAGGTGGACGTTACACGGCGTGATGTCGGCCGCGGGGTTCGCGAGACCGACCATCGGCGCGTCGAAGTCCGCGTCGTCGTAGCCCATCGCTCGGAACATCGCGCGGTGGGGCGCACGCTCCGGTCCCTGCGTCACCTCGGCGCTTCGGAGACGCTTCCCGTCTCCCGTGGCATCGTCACTCATACCGTCCCTCTCCGCCCGCGTGCTAATGAACCCCCGTAGCGGGGCAGGTGTTGCACCCTTCTCGGGGCGCGCCGAGGGGGCCGGACGGGCTACAGACGGGACGCGGACGAACCACGGACGGAGCGCGGGCGAGGTCGAGTCGCCGGCGACGCCACCGACCGACCGCACACTCGCGGCAAGCACTGCGTCGACTGGGCTGGACTACCACACCACACACGTGGGTACGCCTTCCATCTGTTGAAGGTCGTACTAGGCCGCGCCCGCTTGCGGTTCGTCTGTACGGCGGCGAGTTCTGGACGAGTGTAAGGTTCGCCGCCGGAGCAACCCTTATTACCGACCGGACGTTGGCGAGAGATGCAATGTCATACACGACGGAGGACACGTCGGAGGTCCCGGCGGGTCGAGTTCTTCGACGGTACGCTGAGAACTTCTGCTGAATTCGACGACGCACGGATCTTCGACACGACGCTGCGCGACGGCGAGCAGTCGCCACGCACCTCGTTCTCGTACGACGACAAGCGCGACATAGCCGCGCAACTGGACGCGATGGGCGTCCACGTCGTCGAGGCGGGGTTCCCGGTGAACTCCGACGCGGAGTTCGCCGCGGTGCGCGACATCGCCGAGAGCGCGTCGAACGGAACGGACGTCTGCGGGTTGGCTCGTGTGGTCGAGAAGGACGTGGAGGCGGCGCTCGACGCGGGCGTCGACGTCGTCCACGTGTTCGCCTCGACCAGCGACGTCCAACTGGAGGACTCGATGCACGCCACGCGCGAGGAGGTGGTCGACCGCTCCGTGGACGCGGTACGGCGCGTCCGCGAGGCCGGTGTCGAGGTGATGTTCTCGCCGATGGACGCCACCCGGACGGACCCGGAGTTCCTGCGCGAGGTCGTCGAGACCGTCTCCGAGGCGGGCGTCGACTGGGTGAACATCCCCGACACCTGCGGGGTCGCCACTCCGGCGCGGTTCGCCACGCTCGTCGAGCAGTTCACCGAGTGGACGGACGCACGCATCGACGTCCACACGCACGACGACTTCGGGTTGGCGAGCGCGAACGCGCTGGCCGGCTTCGAGGCGGGCGCGGCCCAGGCGCAGGTGTCGGTCAACGGCATCGGCGAGCGCGCGGGCAACGCCGCCTTCGAGGAGGTCGTGATGGCCGTCGAGTCCATCCACGGCGTCGAGACGGGTATCGACACCACCCGCATCACCGAGTTGGCGCGGATGGTCGAGGAGAAGAGCGACGTCCCGGTGCCGGCGAACAAGCCGGTCGTCGGCGACAACGCCTTCGCCCACGAGTCGGGCATCCACGCCGCGGGCGTCATCGAGAACGCCGCGACGTTCGAACCCGGCGTCATGACCCCCGAGATGGTCGGAGCCGAGCGCGAACTGGTGATGGGCAAACACACCGGGACGCACTCGGTGCGCGAGCGACTGCGCGAGGCGGGCTACGACCCGACCGATGAGCAGGTCCGCGCGGTCACTCGGAAGGTCAAGGACACCGGCGCGGCCAAAGAGCGCGTCACCGACGAGCGCGTCCGGGAGTTCGCCGAGACGGTCGGCGTCGAACGTACCCCCGAGCGAGTCACGGAGGGGTCGCGCTGATGGCGGCCGCCGCCGACGAACCGGAGAGGGAGCGACGGCTCTCGCCACAGTCGCCCACTGGCGGCGAACGTTGCCAGTCGGGCAACTATTATCATCGTCCGGTCGTACGTGGTGGTAATGACGCACACACGGACCCTCGCAACGGCCGTCGTGAGCGTCGCGCTCGTGATTATTGTAGGGGCGTAGCCCCTACTCCACCCTCTCCTCGACCCGTCGCCGTACCGTCTTCCGACCCAGCGACCAGCACGAACCCACAACACACGAGCGAACACAGCAGATGAGCGAGCGCACGAGCACCACGACTACCCACCGGTATCGAGAACGAACGGACCCGCAGACGACCGCCGAGTCGACCACCGAGTCGGCGACGGAGTCTGCCGAGACGACTGAGACGGACGACGGGCCGACGAGCGACACACCGACGACGGGCGCACAGGCGGCCGTCGCGGCGCTCGAAGCGGCGGGCGTCGAGCACGTCTTCGGCGTGCAGGGCGGGGCCATCATGCCCGTCTACGACGCGCTGTACGACGCCGACCCCGACCACGTCACGATGGCTCACGAGCAGGGAGCGGTTCACGCCGCCGACGCGTACGGCCAGGTGACGGGACGTCCCGGCGTCTGCATGGCGACGTCGGGGCCGGGGGCGACGAACCTCGTCACCGGCATCGCCGACGCGAACATGGATTCGGACCCGCTCGTCGCGCTGACGGGCCAGGTCCCGACGGCGTTCGTCGGGAACGACGCGTTCCAGGAGACCGACACGGTCGGCGTCACCCGCCCTATCACGAAGACGAACTTCTTCGCGGGCGACACCGACACCGTCGGTGCGACCGTCGGCGACGCCATCGCACTCGCGGGCGAGGGGCGGCCAGGACCGACGCTCGTCGACCTCCCGAAGGACGTGACGACCGGCGAGACGAGCGCGGAGCCGACCCCGACCACCGAGACCGAGGAGGAGCCACCGGCAGCCGACGCCGACGCGGTCGCACGGGCGGTCCGTGCACTCACCGACGCCGACCAGCCGCTCATCCTCTCCGGTGGCGGCGTGACCAAAGGCGAGGCCAGCGAGGAGCTACAGGCGTTCGCCACCGAGTTCGGCATCCCAGTCACGACGACGATGCCCGGCATCGGGACGTTCCCCGAGGACCACGACCTCTCGCTGTCGTGGGCCGGGATGCACGGCACCGGGTACGCGAACATGGCCATCAGCCACACCGACTGCATGCTCGCCGTGGGCACCAGATTCGACGACCGTCTCACGGGTGGCATCGAGACGTTCGCCCCCGACGCGACGGTCGTCCACGTCGACATCGACCCCGCGGAGATATCGAAGAACGTCCACGCCGACCACCCGCTCGTCGGCGACGCCGGGACGGTCCTCGAACAGCTCCACGACGCGATGGGCGACGCCTTCGAGGAGTCGGGGCTGACCGGCGACGCCTACGACTCCTGGAGAACGACCTGTACGGACTGGAAGACGGAGTACCCGCTGACGTACGACACACCCGAGGACGAACCCCTCAAGCCGCAGTTCGTCGTCGAAGCGACGGACGAGTTGACCCCCGACGACACGCTCGTGACGACGGGCGTCGGCCAGCACCAGATGTGGGCCGCGCAGTTCTGGACGTACACCGAACCACGGACCTACATCTCCTCGCACGGGCTGGGGACGATGGGCTACGGCCTGCCCGCCGCCATCGGCGCGAAGGTGGCCGCCCCGGACCGCGAGGTGGTCTGTTTCGACGGCGACGGAAGCTTCCTGATGACGATGCAGGAACTCGCCGTCGCGGTCCGGGAGAACCTCGACGTCACGGTCGTCGTGCTCAACAACGAGGCCATCGGGATGGTCCGTCAGTGGCAGGACGCCTTCTTCGAGGGTCGCCGCATGGCCTCGGAGTACGGCTGGGTGCCCGACTTCGCGGCGCTCGCCGAGGCGTTCGGCGCGAAGGGGTTCACCCTGCGCGAGTACGACGAGACCGCCGAGACTCTCCGCGAAGCCATCGACTACGACGGCCCGAGCGTCGTCGACGCCCACATCGACCCGACCGAGAACGTCTACCCGATGGTCCCCAGCGGCGGCGACAACTGCCAGTTCGCGCTCTCGGAGGACCAGCTATGAGCGGCCAGTCCGAGCAGTCCGAGCACTCGGAGGCCCCCGAGCGGCGGACGACGACCCCCTCGTCGACCGGGCAGCACCCCGAAGCACGCGACCGCCCGAACGGGCGACGCTCCTCGCAGGGTATCCGCGTCGACCCGCACGCCGAGGCGACCCACGAACCGCGCCGGACGACCATCTCGGCGCTCGTTCGGCACGAACCGGGCGTCCTCGCGGAGGTGTCCGGGCTCGTGAGTCGCCGACAGTTCAACATCGAGTCGCTGACCGTCGGGTCGACGACGAACCCCGAGACGGCACGCATCACGCTCGTCATCGAGGAGCCCGAACCGGGCGTCCGACAGGTCGAGCGCCAGTTGGCGAAACTGCGCCCGGTCATCTCGGTCGGTGAGTTGGACGGCGACGCGGTGCGCCGTGAACTGGTCGTCCTGAAGGTCCACGGCGACCGGCCGGGCGACGTGCAGGCCGTCACCGAGATGTACGACGGCACCACCCTCGACGCCGGTCCCCGGACCATCACCGTCGAGATAACGGGCGACGAGCAGACCATCGACGACGCCATCGACGCGTTCCGGCAGTTCGGCATCCGCGAACTCGCCCGCACCGGCCACACCGCGCTGGCTCGCGGCGAGACGTGGACGACGCCGGACGAACAGGAGCGCTACGAGGAGTTGCGCGGTTCGGAGCGAGCGCCAGCGAGTGAGAACCGCGCGAATGCGAACGGGGAGCGAAAGCGACCCGTGAGCGAAGACGGCGACACTGGCTCGAAAGAGCGACTCGCGACGGACGGCGGCGAGAACGATGCTCTCGCTACTCGGCCGGACGAGTCCGGCGACGGTGGCGAGGACGCCGACACGACGACCGACCACCGCAGATACCTGTAGACCCATGACTGACAACCAGATCTACTACGACGACGACGCATCGTACGAAGACATCGAGGAGAAGACCGTGGCCGTCCTCGGCTACGGGAGCCAGGGCCACGCCCACGCGCTCAACCTCGCGGACAGCGCCATCGACGTGGTCGTGGGCCTGCGCGAGGGCTCCTCGTCACGCGCGGCGGCCCGCGACGACGGCCTCCGGGTGGCGACGCCCACGGAGGCGGCCGCGGAAGCCGACCTCGTGGCGATGCTCGTCCCCGACACCGTCCAGCCGGACGTGTTCGACGCCATCGAACCGCACCTCGACGCCGGCGACACGCTGCTGTTCGCTCACGGGTTCAACGTCCACTACGGGCAGATAGAGCCACCGGAGGACGTCGACGTGTCGATGATAGCGCCCAAATCGCCGGGCCACCTCGTGCGCCGGAACTTCGAGGCCGGCGAGGGCACGCCAGGGTTGCTCGCCATCTACCGCGACGCGACCGGCGACGCCCGCGACGAGGCGCTCGCGTACGCCCAGGCCATCGGCTGCACCCGCGCCGGGGTGGTCGAGACGACGTTCCGCGAGGAGACCGAGACCGACCTGTTCGGCGAGCAGGCCGTGCTCTGCGGTGGCGTCACCGAACTCGTCAAGGCGGGCTACGAGACGCTCGTCGACGCGGGGTACAGCCGCGAGATGGCGTACTTCGAGTGTATGAACGAGCTGAAACTCATCGTCGACCTGCTGTACGAGGGCGGTCTCGGCGAGATGTGGGACTCGGTGAGCGACACCGCCGAGTACGGCGGGCTCACCCGCGGCGAGGTGGTGGTCGACGACCACGCCCGCGACCGGATGGAGACCGTTCTGGAGGAGGTTCAGAACGGCGAGTTCGCCCGCGAGTGGATCACCGAGAACCAGGCCGGTCGACCCGCCTACACGCAGCGCCGGAAGGCCGAGCAGGCCCACGACATCGAGGACGTGGGCGCGGAGCTCCGCGCGCTGTTCGCGTGGGGCGGCGAGGAACGGGACGCGGAGACGCCGAAAGCACCAGCGGACGACTGACCAGAGACGATGACCCAGACGACACGCGACGACCGATCGGACCGACGCACCGACCGACGAGCAACCGACCGACGCACCGGCGAGCGAGCGAGCCTCGCCGACGTCGACCACACACATCCCCGGACCGGCGAGAGCTTCGGCGACGCGATGGTGTACCACCGCGGTCCGACCGTCGCCGCCGACGGTGGGACCGAGCGCTCCGGCGAGACCCGGACCGAGGACGACGAGACCCTCGCGGACCTCGACCACACGCCGCCGCGAGACGCCGACGACGCCAACACGGTCCACGAACGCGGCGGCGAACACGAGGCGGAGACCGACCGAGCGACAGAGAGCGACGAGCACGAATCCGTATGACGAGCACGACGACGGGAGACGAACGTCCATGAGCGAGAACACGCTGTACGACGACGTGTGGGACCGCCACCGCGTCCGGACCCTGCCCTCCGGGCAGGACCAGCTGTTCGTCGGGCTCCACCTCGTCCACGAGGTGACCAGCCCCCAGGCGTTCGGGATGCTGGAGGAGCGCGACCGCGAGGTCGCCCGGCCCGACCTGACCCACGCGACGGCCGACCACATCGTCCCGACCGACGACCGCTCGCGGCCCTACGGCGACGCCGCCGCCGAGTCGATGCTGAGCGAGTTGGAGGCGAACGTCGGCGACTCCGACATCGCGTTCGACCACCCCGACACCGGTCGGCAGGGTATCGTCCACGTGGTCGGTCCCGAACAGGGCCGCACCCAGCCGGGGATGACCGTCGTCTGCGGGGACTCACACACCGCCACCCACGGCGCGTTCGGCGCGCTCGCGTTCGGCATCGGCACCTCCCAGATTCGAGACGTGCTCGCGACTCAGACCGTCGCGATGGAGAAGAAGCGGGTCCGACGCGTCGAAGTCACGGGCGAACTCGACGACGGCGTCACCGCCAAGGACGTGATTCTGACCGTCATTCGCGAACTCGGCACCGACGGCGGCGTCGGCTACGTCTACGAGTACGGCGGCCCCGTCGTCGAAGCGATGGACATGGCCGGGCGGATGACCGTCTGTAACATGTCCATCGAGGGCGGTGCCCGTGCGGGCTACGTCGAACCCGACGAGACGACCTACGAGTGGCTCCGCGAGACCGACGCGTTCGCCGAGGACCCGGAACGGTTCGCCGAGTTGCGCGAGTACTGGGAGTCCATCCGCTCGGGGCCGGACGCCGAGTACGACGACGTCGTCACCATCGACGGCGACGCCATCGAACCGGTCGTGACGTGGGGGACCACCCCCGGCCAGGTCGTCGGCGTCACCGAACCGGTCCCCGACCCCGACTCGTTCGAGGAGGGCGAGCGCGAGGTCGCCCGTCGGGCACAGGACCACACGGGCGTGACGCCGGGCGAGTCCATGCAGGGCTACCCCGTCGACGTGGCGTTCGTCGGGTCGTGTACGAACGCGCGACTCTCGGACCTGCGGGACGCCGCGCGCGTCGTCCGTGGGCGCGAGATTCACGACGACGTCCGCGGACTGGTCGTCCCCGGCAGTCAGCGCGTCGCCGCGGCCGCCGAGCGGGAGGGCCTCGATACGGTCTTCCGCGACGCCGGCTTCCAGTGGCGTGCTCCCGGCTGTTCGATGTGTCTGGGGATGAACGACGACCAACTCGTCGGCGACGAGGTGTGTGCCTCTTCCTCGAACCGGAACTTCGTCGGCCGGCAGGGGTCGAAGGAGGGCCGCACGCTCCTGATGAGTCCACGGATGGTCGCCGCCGCCGCCGTCACGGGCGGAGTGACCGACGTGCGCGAGATGTCGCTGGTCGAAGCGGACGACGCCGAGGAGACCGCGGAGGTGACTCGATGAGCGACGCGAACGACGGCGGTCCGAGCACGCCCGACACGCCCGCCGTCGAACGCGTCGAGGGGCCTGGCATCGCCGTCCGTGGGGACGACGTCGACACCGACCAGATTCTCCCCGCACGGTTCCTGAAGGTGCTCACCTTCGAGGGACTGGGCGAGTTCGCGTTCTTCGACCAGCGCTTCGAGGAGGTCGAGACCGACGGCACGGTCGAGGAACGCGAGACCGACCACCCGTTCAACGACCCCGCCCACCGTGACGCGTCGGTACTCGTCGTCGGCAGCAACTTCGGCTGTGGCTCCTCACGGGAGCACGCTCCGCAGGCGCTCCAGCGGTGGGGTATCGACGCCGTCGTCGGCGAGTCGTTCGCCGAGATTTTCGCGGGCAACTGTCTCGCGCTCGGCGTCCCGACGGTGACGCTCGACGGCGACGCGGTCGAGGCGCTCCAGTCGTTCGTCGAGGCCGATCCGGACGCCGACGTCGTGGTCGACGTGGGCGAAGAGACGGTCAGCTACGACGGTCGAACGGTCGACGCGACCGTCGACGACGCCCACCAGCACGCGCTCACCGAGGGACAGTGGGACACGACCGCACAACTGGCGGCCGTCCCCGAACGGATAACCGAAACCGCGAACGACCTGCCGTACGTCGAGTCCACACGATGAGCGACGACGTCGAAATCGCCGTCGTCCCCGGTGACGGCATCGGTCGGGAGGTGACCCCCGCCACCGTCCGGGTGCTCGACGCACTCGACGCCCCGCTCTCGTTCAGCGAGTACGAGGCCGGCGACGCGGTGGCCGACGAGCGCGGGACGCCGCTCCCCGAGGAGACCGTCGAGGGCGTCGACGCGGCCGACGCGACGCTGTTCGGCGCGGCCGGTGAGACCGCGGCGGACGTCATCCTGCCGTTGCGCGAGGCGGTCGGGAGCTTCGCCAACGTCCGGCCCGTCAAGGCCTACCCCGGCGTCGACGCGCTCCAACCGGAGACGGACCTCGTGTTCGTCCGGGAGAACACCGAGGGCGTCTACGCCGGCATCGAGAGCGAACTCGCGCCGGGCGTGACGACCTGTACCCGCGTCGTCACCGACGACGCGTCGCGGCGAGTCGCCGAGTTCGCGTTCGACTACGCCGCCGAGCGCGACGCGCGGGTGACAGTCGCGCACAAGGCGAACGTGATGCGCGTCACGGACGGGCAGTTCCTCGACTCCGTCCGAGCCGTGGCGGACGACCGCGGTGCGGCCCACGACGAGGCGCTGATGGACGCGCTGGCGATGCACCTCGTCCAGCGCCCGGCCGACTACGACGTGGTGTGCTGCCCGAACCTCGCTGGCGATATGTTGAGCGACCTCGCCGCCGGTCTCGTCGGCGGCCTCGGTCTCCTCCCGAGCGCGAACGTCGGCGGCGCGAACGCGCTGTTCGAACCGGTCCACGGCACCGCACCCGACATCGCCGGCGAGGGCGTCGCCAACCCCGCCGCGACGATGCTCTCGGCGGCGCTCATGCTGGAGTGGCTCGGTGAGACCGACGCGGGCGAGCGAGTCCGCACGGCGGTCGAGTCGGTGCTGGCCGACGGGCCGCGGACACCGGACCTGGGGGGCGAGGCGACGACGGCGGACGTAACCGCGGCGGTCCTCGAGCGTCTCTGAGAGGACCGTCGTCGGTCACTCACGGGACGCCGAGGCGTTCAGTTGTGCCATGACGTACCCACCGAGGCCGATGGCGACACCAGCGATGACGAGAAGTCCGTACGGCTCGGCCCCGGCCCCGTTCTGGCTCTGTCCGACGTAGAACAGCCCACTCGACACCGAAATCAGAATCCCGACGAGCAACCAGTCCTGTGCGGCCATATCGCGACGTCCGTCACCACCGACAAGTCACTCCCGGTTCTGTTCCTCGGCTGCGATTTGCCGAATCTCCTCCCAGCGCCCGCGGTCTTCGAGTCGCTGCTGGAGGCGGTCGGTGTACTCCGCGACGAGGCTCTCTGCGGCCTCCTTGCGCTCGGCGTCCTTCGCCTCTTGGTCGTCGCCCATCCCGAGTGCGTTCTTGATTGAGCCGAACATCCCGCCACCCCCGGAGTTCCGGTCGGCGTTGGGCTGTTCGGCGGCGATGCGGTCCATCTCGGGGACGACCGAGTCGAGTTTCGAGGTGTCGCCGACGAGGCGGGCAGCGCCGGGGTCGTCGACGTCCGCGATGCGGAACTCCGTGGCCGTCATCACGAGGCTCCACTCCTGGGGCGACAGCGACGACTCGGCGACCCGGTCGTTGAACTCGCGGTCGACGGCCATCCGCGAGCCAACGAGGCGGTCGGTCCACGTCATACGCACACCGTCGCCGTCCCGGGGTAAACCTCTTCGCCCGCGTCTCAGAAGTCGGGGAGGTCGTCGGGGGCGTCGAACGCCGACTCCCACTCGATGTACTCCGATTTGAGTACGTCAGAGACGACCCCGCCGAGTTCGGTCAGCGAGGCGTTGATGCTCGACACGCGCGCCCACGAGTCGAGGTCGGGGTGCAGGTCGCGCTCGCGCCAGTCCTCGGGGAGGCCGGGAGCGTGGTAGCCGACGCGGTCGGCGAAGTCGTCCCAGAAGAAGTCGAACTGCGGGACGAGGTCGAGGTCCTCGACGATTCCCCACTCCGTCTCGTCGAGTTCGGTGTGCTCGGCCCACTCGCCGAACGCCCGCTCCCACGCGCCGTCGTGGAGGTACTCGTCGAGTTCCTCGCGACGGTAGTCGTCGCCGACGACGTCGGCGTCCTCGTACGCGTCGGGGTCGAACGCGGGTTCGAGGTCGGGCGGGTCCGGCGGCGAGACGTCGAGACTCATGGCCGACGATTGGACGGGTGATGGCAAAAAGCGTGTGTCGTCGTGCACCACCGAGCGACCGTCTCCCCGGTGGTCCGGAGCCGATAAGCACCCTGCCCGACGACCGACGGTCGTGTCCGAGGACCAACCGCTCGACATCGGCCGTCGGGCCGTGGTGACGAAGCCGGGCCACCCCCGGCGCGGGGAGCGGTGCACCGTCGTCGACGTCACCACGTACTCGCACCCGGTGTTCGAGCGCCGTTCGTACGTCGTCGAGTTCGACGGAGCGGGCGAACGGGCCGTCCTCACCCGAGCGCACCTCCGGGCCCTCGACTGACCCCTCCTGCGGTTCGACGTTCGAGAGCGTGCTACTCCGGTCGCGCCACCACCGCGAGGTGGTCCTCGTGGTAAGGGTCGAGCGACGTCGTCTCCAGCACCTCGTAGCCCGACAGCGCGTCGAGGAACGCCTCGAACACGTCCTCGGGGTCGGCGGTGACGTCCTCCGAGCGCGCCTTCACGACCGCGAGCAGACGACCGTCCTCGCGCAGGAACCGCCGGTTCCGGTTGGCGACCTCCGCCTGCCCGCGGGTCGCGACGTCCTGCACCAGTGCGTCCACCGGTTCGACGACGTGGGCGTACGTCTCCGGTTTGCGGGCGTCCTTGAGCAACGGGAACAGGTTGTCCCGGGCCTCGGCGACCGGCAGGAGGTCGCGCGTCGGTCGCGGGGCGAACTCGACGGCGTAGGTCGGGCCGGCGAAGTCCGCGACGTGACTGACGGTCGTCCCAGACGCCGCGCCGAGGTACAGCACCGTCTCGCCGCCGCCGAGGCCGGTGTCCATCCCGCTCTGGAGCATCGCGCCGAGTTTCGAGCGGCCGGCGTCCCAGACGCGCCACTCGCCGTCGGTCGGTTCGCCGTACACTGGCTCGCCCCGCGTCGCCAGTCGGTCGCGACCGTCGAGCCGTCGGCGCTCGACGCCCGCGGGGAGGTCGGGGTCCGACTCGGGACTCACGCGTCGTCACCCCCGTCGTCGGAGGCGGCATCGTCGGTCGGCTCCACGTCGGTGTCCGGCGCACTGTTCGGTCCGGGGTCGTCGGTCCGGGCGCGAATCGTCGTGATTCGCTCGTCGAGTTCGGCCTGTAGCTCGGGGCGCAAGTCGCCCGAGTAGTGGTCGACGCGGGCGGCGATGGAGAGCTTCCCGGCGAGCGCGCGGGCCGCCGAGCCGCGTTCGTCGGGGTGGGTGTTGCGGACGTAGTCGTGGACGAAGATGACGCCGTGTTTCGGCGAGGACGCGCGGCCCGCGAGATGGGCGAACAGCGCGTCCTCCGCGCCGAGCACCTGGACGGTCCCGGAGGGTTTCTTCGCCAGCGATTCGAGACCACCGGCGAGGGCGACGAGTCGTGCGGCGAGGACGGGACCGGCCATCGCCGAGAGGTTCGGCGCGACCTCGGGAGCAGTTCGTTCGACGAACGCCCGCAGGTCGTCGCGTTCGTCGGTGAGGTCGACGACACGTCGGGCGAGCGAGACGACGCGCTCGTCGGCGGGGTCGGTCGGGTCGCGCGCTGCGAGGTCGCGTGCGGCGTCGACACCCGTCCCGGCGTCGGGGTAGCGCGTCCCGGCCCACTCCGCGAGGCGCTCGGCGAGTTCGTTGGCGACGCGCTCGGTGTCGTCCATCGACCGCACCGCGTGGACGAGTTGGCGGTCGCCGGCGGTCTCGGCCTCCCGGACGGCCGCGCGGGTCGCCGCGAGCGTCGCCTCCCGGAGTCGGTCGTAGTACGCCTCGGTGTCGGCGGCGAACCCCGACTCGACGGCCAGCGCGGGCCACTGGCGAGGCGAGTCGGTCTCCCCGTCGCGGATTCGGCGGGCGGCCCCCTCGGCGTCGTCGGGCGCGAGGCCCGCGAACCAGCCACCCTCGGTGTCGCTCATGGCACGGGGTTGCCGCCGGGGCCGTATATCCGTCCCGATACCGCGAGTCCCGCCGCCGAGGTCCGGCGTCGAATCAGAGCCGTTCGACGACCCGTTCGTGAAAGCGCGTCAACGCGCGCTCGGGGTCGTCGCCGCTCGCCCCCACGAGGACGTGGTCGACCCCGAGGGCGTCCAGCCGGCGGAAGTACTCGACGAACCACTCCTCGCCGGCGCGATAGCCCTGATGGCGCGGTTCGGGGTCGGCGTCGGGGTCGTCGGCCAACTCGGCGCGGACGACCATCGCGTATGGCTTCTCGCCCGCCGCGTCGCGCCAGTCGTCGAGGAACGATTCGAGCGTCCCCTCGGGGAGGTGGTAGAACAGCCAGCCGTCGCCGTGTTCGCCGAGCCACGCGACGTCCTGTCGGGAGTGGCCCGTCGGCAGCACCGGAACGGTGTCCCCCGTCGGCTTCGGCACCAGGTCTAGTGCACCGTCGAGGCGGCCCCACTCGCCCTCTGTCTCGGGGAACTCGTCGCGCCAGACGGTTCGCAGGCAGTCGACGGCCTCGCGGAAGCGCGCCCCACGTGCCTCGTGGTCGACGCCGAACGCCTCGAACTCGGGAGCGCGGTCGCCCGTCGCCACGCCCATGACGAACCGCCCACCGGAGAGTTGGTCGAGCGAGGCCGCCTGCTTCGCGACGTGCAGCGGGTGACGCAGCGGGAGGACGACGCTCGCGGTTCCGAGCGCGACGTCGTCGGTGTGGGCGGCGACGTAGCTCAGCCACGTCCACGGGTCGAACGTCTGGCCGGCGTCGCCGAAGCGCGGCCAGAACAACGGGACGTCGCGCGCCCAGAGCGCGTCGTACCCGAGGTCCTCGGCGTGCGTAGCGAGTCGTCGCTCCTCGGCGACGTCGGGGCGGTCAGTCCGCGCGCCCGTCAGCGGGAAGCCGACGCCGACGGTGAGGTCGTCGGTCTCGAACAGTCGTCGCCAGCCGGCGTTCTCGTGGCCATCGGTCACTGGGAGGTGGTTCGCGAGCGGTCGGCAAAGACGTACCGTCGTCGGGTGTCGGTCTCGTCGACCGCCGTCTCGCGTCAGTCGTCGGCCACGTCGGTCGTCCGCGGATCGATGCGCCCCGTCTGGGCGTAGACGCTCCCGACGAGCACCAACCCCGCGAGCACCGGGACGACCGCACAGGCGGCGTACAGCGGCGCGAACCCGACGCGCTCGACGAGCGGAAGCGAGACCATCGGGCCGAGACCGCCGCCGAGGTCACCGAGGATGTTGTTCGTCCCGACGGCCCGGCCCATCCGGTCGCCGGGGGTCATGTCCGCCAGCAGGGCGATGAGCGGGCCGCTCGTCCCGCCCTGGCCGGCCCCGATGAGGACGCAGGCGACGACCAGCGTCGCCAGCGAGTCGGCCAGTGCCAGCGCGAGGAAGCCCGCGAACGAGACGCCGAGGAAGACGAGGAGGACCGGCGTCCGACTCTCGGCGGTGTCGCTGACGCGCCCGCCGCCGATCATGAACCCCGACGCCGAGAGGACGGTGACGGCCATCAACAGGCCGGACATCCCCTGTGGGCCGTAGCCCCAGACGGCGATGTCGGTGGCTTCGAGGAACAGGACGAGCGTCGAGAACAGCGCCCCCAGGTACGCGAAGTAGAGACCGAAGTTGACGAACCCGACGGTCAGCGTCGGGACGCTCGCGTCGACCTCCCACGGCCGGACGGCCTCGCGGCGCTCCTCGACGTGCGTCTCGGGTACGAACGCGTAGGCGATGGCGCTCGCGAGGAGGGCGAGGGCGGCGGCGACGACGAACGCCGTCGTGACGTCGTAGAGGTCGCTGACGACGCCCCCGAGGACGAGGCCCGCGGGGAAGCCGAGGGTGATGCCGCCGCGGACGACGCCCATGCTCGTCCCACGGGAGTCGCCGTCGCTCACGTCGGCGGCGATGGTGTAGGCCGTCGCGAACACGAGCGCGCTCCCGACGCCCCAGACGATTCGCGCGGCGAGGAACCACGCCTCGGGGAGCGACGACCCGATGGCGACGACGTACGCGAGCGTGGCGAGCGCTTCGACGAACAGGCCGACGACGAGCGGCGTCCGGGTGCCGATGCGGTCGACGAGTGCGCCGGCGGGCGCGTTGGCGACGATGCGGGTGAACCGGTTGGCGCTCAGGACGAGACCGACGAGAAACGGCGAGATGCCGATGATGGTCCCGAGGTTCGGCAGGATGGGGAAGACGACGCCCCCGCCGAACCCGACGAAGAAGGTGCTCACGACGAGCGCGAACACGACGGTTCGCGCCCGCGTCATCGAATCGCTCCGTCGTCGTGCCGGTTCGACCGGCGGTGCTCGAAGGCCACGTAGTCGTCTCCCCTCACCGCGGCGGACGATTAGCTCTGACGTTCTGCCGGTCCGCGTTCGTCACGCGACAGGAACTCCAGAACCGGCGAATCGAAGCGCTCGCCGGTGCAGACGACCGCCTCGTGGCCCACCCCGTCGAGGCGGACGAACGGGGCGTCGAGGCTGGCGGCCGTCCGCTCGAACGCGTCTGCGGTGAAGAACGGGTCCGTGGTCCCGCCGACGACGAGCGTGGGGACCGGCGGGACGCGCTCGCGGGCGTCGTGGGCGAGGCAGGCGTCGACCGAGAGGGCGAAGTCGACGCCGGCCGGTGGGTAGTCGACGAGTCGCTCGTAGGGGTAGGTCGCCGCCCGCATCGCCCGCCGGAGGGGGCCGACGGCCACCGCGTCACAGCCGGCGCGGTAGATGCGCCCCCACTCGCCGCGTGCGGCCCACTCGCGCCAGCGTTCGACGGTGTGCCGGCCGTGTTCGGAGAGGCGCGCGCCGGCCAACCCGAGTACGAGACGACGGACGCGCTCGGGGGCGTCGGTGGCGCAGTGGTGAGCGACGAACCCACCCATCGAGACGCCGAGCAGGTCGGCCGGCCGGTCGAAGCCGGCGAGGAACTGCGCGAGGTCACGGCCCATCGCGCGGGTGGTGTGGTCCTCCGGGAGGCCGACGGGGCGACTCGTCAGGTAGACGGGTCCGGGGTAGCCGCGTCGGCGGAGACGGACCCCGAGGGAGGCGACGACCCCGGCGAACCAGAGCGAGTCGGTGACGCGCAACAGCGGGTCGTTGAGTCCCGTCACGACGACGAGCGGTGGGTCGTCGGTTCGGTCGGCGGGCGGCCCGACGCGGACGAACGGGTGGCCGGCACGCTCGCCGAGTCGGACCGTCGGCGGTCGCCTCGTCGAGTGGTCGCGACTCATTCGGCGAGGAGTTCGTCGTACAGCGGTCGGTTGAGCAGCGTCCCCTGCCAGTAGCCGTCGAGCGTGATGCCCGCGACCGTCACCGCCCCCGCTCGGCCGAACCAGTCGTCGCTCACGACGAACGCGTCGTCGACGGGGTCGTCCTCGACGGCGACGTCCTCGCCCGCGATGCGGACCTCGTAGCTCGCCGGTGGAGGCAAGGCGTAGACGACGTAGCTCCGCGGCGGGGTAGTCACGGTCGTCGACAGTCGCGTCCCGCCGGGGTCGGCCCGGCCGATACGGACCGTGAACCGCCACCGCGAGACGCTCTCGTTGACGAGCGCCAGCGCGTGGGGCGGCGCGGGGGCGGTCGGGTCGTCCTCGTCGGCGGCCTCGCCTGCGCTGGCCGTGGTAGCGCCGTCCTCGTCGTCGCCGACTGCACTGCCGTCACCGCCCCCCTCGTCGCCGACGGTCGTCACGTCGAGGCGCTCCATCGCTCGGAGACGGTCGACGGTGGGGACGTACAGCGACCGGACGACGGTCCTGCGAGACTGTGACTCGTCGGCGGGGACCGACGGTGTGGTCTCGGTCGGGACGGCCGCCGGAGTGACCGTCGAGGCCCCGTCCGCCGACGGGGCAGGCTCGGGCGTCGTCTGACAGCCGGCGAGCGAGCCGAGGAGGCCGAGCGCCGCGAGCGACCCGGCCGACCGTAGCGCCTCGCGTCGTCGCATGTCGAGGTCGACGGACGGGCGGGAGAAATCGGTTGCGCCGGCTCAGAGCACGCCGAAGCCGAACAGCGGGCCGACGGCGAGGTGGACGGCGACGCCGACGATGAGCGCCGGGATGGTCGTGTAGATGGAGGCGACCACGGCGGCGGTCTTGTCGATGGCGATGAGCGGGAACAGCGCGTCGCCGTCCTGGCTGATGGCGTTGGCCGTCAGCGTCGAGAACGGGATGGCTCCCTCGGCGTACGCCGTCGCGAGCACGATCTGGGGGCCACAGCCGGGGATGAGACCGAGCAGCGCGCCCGCGATGGGCGCGAGGACGCCGGCGGCGACAGCCATCGCGGCGATGTCGATGTTCAACAGCGCGACGGGGTACTCGTACAGCAGGTACGCGGCGATGACCCAGACGGTGACGAACGACGTCTCCATGGCGGCGTGGGTGAACGTCTCCTGGAGAGTGGCGAACGTGTCGCGGCCGCGGCCGACGTGACCGTGCCCGACGTATCGCCGCCCCACGAAGTAGAGGTAGAACGACAGGGCGGTGCCGACGATGCCGGCGACGGTGAACACACCCGCGTAGCTCACGCCGAGTTCGATCGCGACGTCGGGTGCGCCACGCAGGAGGTAGAGCGTGCCGGCGACGAGCGCGACCGCGGCGGCGACCCACCACAGCGCGAGTGCGCCCTCGGTGAGTCGTCGCAGGACCGTCGACTCGCGCGTCGGGGCCTCGATCTCACAGCCGGCTTCGTCCTCGTAGTGGTGGACGTGGCTCCCGCCGGGGGCGGCGAACCCGCCGTCGGTGGTGACGCCGCCGTCGGTCTCGACGCCACCGATGCGCCGGACCGCGTGGTCGACGCGCCCGACGCCGAGGCCGAAGCTGTCGATAGCGTAGCCGAACAGCACCGCGGCGACGAACGCCAACCCGTAGGCGTACAGCGCGGCTTCGGGAGCGAGCGCGAGGATGACGAACGCGCTGTCGCCCGCGGTCGCCGCCAGCGTCGCGACGACCGTCCCGAACGAGACGGACCCGCGGAGGTACAGCGGCATCATCACGATGGCACCACCACACCCCGGCGTCAGCCCCATCAGCGCACCGACGAGCGGTTGGGCACGCTCGTTCTCCTCGAGACGCCGGATGAGTCGCCCGTCGGTCTTGTACTGGACGTAGCTGAACAGGAGGACGGTCACCGCGACGAACGCGCTGACCTGGACGAAGCCGTCGCGGACCGACGCGACGAATATCTCCGCTATCTCCGGCGGCACGACCCCGAACACCCCCTCCGCCTGCGAGACGAGACCGCCGAGAACGCTACCCATCACACATCACCACTCGTCGAAAGATTAGACGCATCTAATTCTATCTTTTGCACTATGATACTTATAGTTGGTGGCTGGCACCTCGTCGTGGCACCGGCCGGACACGAAGACAGTCACGTTCGACCCGTATCGTCAAGACGGGGCCGAACCGAGAGGCACGTATGTCCGAAGTCTACGTCGTCGGGGCCGGCCAGTCGGACTTCGGTTCGTTCCCCGACGAGACCTACCGTTCGCTGTTCGCCACCGCCTTCGAGGCGGCGTGCGACAGCGTCCCCGCGGGAGTCGACCGGTCGGCCATCGACGAGGCGTACGTCGGCACGCTCGGCGTGGGCGGTCGCCAACTCGGCCTCCCGGGTCCCGCCGTCGCCGACCACGTCGGCCTCGACGGCATCCCCGTGACGCGCGTCGAGAACGCCTGTGCGGCGGGGGGCAGCGCCGTCCGCCAGGGCGTCAACGCCATCCGTGCGGGGACCGCCGACGTCGTCCTCGCGGGCGGCGTCGAGGTGATGACCGACGTGTCGAACGACGCCGTGCGGTTCTGGCTGGGCGTCTCTGGCGAGACCGAGTGGGAACGGCTCTCCGG
This sequence comes from Halomarina rubra, assembly GCF_023699475.1. Taxonomy (GTDB): domain Archaea; phylum Halobacteriota; class Halobacteria; order Halobacteriales; family Haloarculaceae; genus Halomarina; species Halomarina rubra. Next base: position 917,419 of record NZ_JALXFV010000008.1, read on the forward strand.
AACGACGTTCTCGGGCGTCTACGCCCAGATGGCCAGCGCGCACATGGCCGAGTACGGTACGACGCAGGACCACCTCAGCCACGTCGCGGTGAAGAACCACGCCAACGGCGCGAAGAACCCCCACGCGCACCTCCGATTCGAGTGCTCGCTCGAACAGGCGACGAACGCCCCCACCGTCGCCGACCCGCTCACGCTGTTCCACTGCTGTCCGACCACCGACGGTGCGGCGTGCGTCCTGCTCGTCAGCGAGGACGTCGTCGACGAGTTCACCGACGACCGCATCCGGGTCGCGGGCGTCGGCGCGGCCGCGGACTCGGTGGGCCTGTTCCAGCGGGACACCTACACCGCGGTCCCCGCGAGTCAGCGGGCCGCCGAGACGGCCTACGCAGAGGCCGACATGGGACCGGAGGACGTCGACTTCGCGGAGGTCCACGACTGCTTCGCCATCGCGGAGCTGATGGCCTACGAGGACCTCGGGTTCTGCGAACCGGGCGAGGCCGGCCCGTACGTCGCGAGCGGCGCGACGGCCCTCGACGGCGAACTCCCCGTCAACCCCTCGGGCGGGCTGAAGTCGAAGGGCCACCCCATCGGCGCGACCGGGACGGGACAGCTCTCGGAGGCGTTCCACCAGCTCTCGGGCACGGCGGGCGACAGGCAGGTCGATGGCGCACGCGTCGGGCTGACCCACAACGTCGGTGGGAGCGGTGGGGCCGCGGTCGTCCACGTGCTGGAGCGCGAGGAGCCGCGCTCCTCGGGAGAGTCGAGCGGGCACCGCCCGCGAGAACGCGAGGAAGGAGGTGACGACCGATGAGTCGACCCGCCATCCGCGCAGTGGGTGCGTACGCCCCGTCGCGACGTCTCCCCGCCGACGCCATCGACGCGGCGTGGGGGAGTTCGCCGTCGGGTGTCGAGTCCACCGCGGTCCCGGCCGCCGACGAGGACGCCCTGACGATGGGCGTCGCGGCGGCGAAGCGAGCGCTCGACGCTGGAGGCGTCGAACCGAACGCGCTCGACTGGCTCGGCTTCGCCACGACCACGCCGCCGATGGCAGAGGGTGACCTGCTCGCACGCCTCGCCTCGATGCTCGGCGTGCCCGAGGACACCACGACCCGACTCTACACCGGGAGCGTCCGCGCGGGGACCGCCGCCCTGCTCGACGCGCCCGGGTCGGGACTCGTCGTGGTCGCGGACTGCCCACGTGGAGCGCCCGACGACGACCGCGGCCACGCCGCCGGGGCGGGAGCGGCGGCGTTCCTGACCGGGCCCGAGGGGGTCGCGCCGACGACGGTCACCGCACACGCGACCCACGCCGAACCCGCACCGGGCGTCCGGTTCCGACGGGCCGGCAGCGAGACGGTCGAGGGACTCGGCGTCTCGACGTACGACCGCTCGGCGTTCGTCGACCCCGTCGCGACCGCTTGCGAGGACGTGCGGACCGAGGACGCCGACGCCGTCGCCATCACGGCCCCCGACGGGAAACGACCGTACCGCGCGACCGGCGCGCTCGGAGTCGAGAGCGAGGCCATCCGTGCTTGCAGCCCGGTCCACGAGTTGGGGGACCTCGGGGCGGCGAGCGCGCCGGTCGCGCTCGCGCGGGCGCTCGCGGAGGGTCACGAGACCGTCGTCTGCGTCGGCGTCGGCGGAGGCGGCGCGGACGTCCTCCGCGTCGAGTCGACTGGAACCATCCCCGCTTCGCTCGCGCTGGACGCCGGGGAGACGGTGGAGTACGCCGAGGCCCTCCGACTGCGCGGCGAGTTGAGCGACGAGGAGGCCGGCACCGGCGCGGCCTACGTCACGATGCCGACGTGGACCCGCTCGCTCCCACAGCGCCACCGTCTCGTCGCCGGTCGATGTCCCGACTGCGACGCGCTCGCGTTCCCGCCGGAGGGAGCGTGCCCCGACTGTCGGGAACTGGTCGACTACGAGGCGGTCAGCCTCGCACCCACCGGGACCGTCGAGGCCGCGACTCGAATCGGCCAGGGTGGCGCGCCGCCGGAGTTCGCCCCCCAGCAGGCGCGTGGTGGTGCGTTCGGGGTCGCCGTCGTCCGCTTCGAGGCCGCCGACGGTGCCGGGAGCGTCAGCCTGCCGGGGCAGGTCGTCGGCGAGGCGAGCGTCGGCGACGAGGTTCGAGGCGTTCTGCGGCGACTGTACACCCAGGAGGGCGTCACGCGGTACGGGACGAAGTTCGAGCGCGTCTGAACCGAACCCGTACGGGCAGAGGGGTTCTGGCGGTCACCACCGGGCGCTCTTCGCACCGTGTGTCGACATCGCACGCCCCCGTCGGTTTGACAAGGATTAAACCGCGCCGGCCGGTGACGTGAGGTATGAGTCAGGAACAGCGCCAGAAGCGCAAGTGCGTCTCCTGCGGGATCAACATCTCCGGGACGACGGCGGCCGCGTTCAAGTGCCCCGACTGTGGCCAGCAGATCTACCGCTGCTCGAAGTGCCGCAAGCAGAGCAACCTCTACGAGTGCCCGGACTGCGGGTTCACGGGGCCGTAATCATGGGGAAGGTCGCCGCCCGACTCAAGGTCATGCCGAACGACCCCGAGATCGACCTCGAGGACCTCGAGAGCCGTCTCGAGGACTCGCTCCCAGAGGGCGCGAAGATCTCGCGGACCGACCGCGAGGACGTCGCGTTCGGTCTCATCGCGCTGCTGCCGACCGTCATCGTCCCCGACGAGGCCGGCGGGACGGAGGCCGTCGAGGAGGCCTTCGAGAACGTCGAGGGCGTCGAGAGCGTCGGCGTCGACGAAGTCGGCCGCATCTGAGCGTCCGAACAGTTCTCACCGTTCTCAGTTCCCCCGGAGCGGCCGCCGTCGCCGAACTCCGGCGAGCGACTCGCGTGCCGAACCCGCCGCTACCAACGGAGTGAAACCCTCGTCCGCGCTCAGGGGGCGTATGCGTGGGGCACAGCCACTCGTCTCGGCCGCGGCACTCGACCGGGTGCGCGTTCTCCCGCCGGGCCGCCGAGTGACGATGTCCCGCGAGGGCGACGTCCTCCCGCCGGGGTTCGCCCACTCGCCGTTCTCGATTCCCTGGACCGCCCGGCGCGTCTATCGCGAGGTGAGCGCGACGGACGCGCTGGTGCTCGCGGTGTTCGAAGACCGCGTCGTGGTCCGTCGCGAGCGGTTCCACCCGATGGCACACCCGCTCAGACACCTGCTGTTCGACCGGTTCGCGGTCGTGGTCGTGTTCCTCGTGGCGTGGCTGGTCGCGAGTCGTCGCCGTGGCAACGACCCACGTCGGTGAGCGTGGAACGTGCCTTTTATGTCCGTCGTGTTGGTATCCACGGCAAATGCCGAGTTCCAAGGGCCCCTACCACGGTACCCGTGAGAAGCTGTCGAACGACCCACGCAAGCGCGGGACGTCGCCCCCCCAGCGCAAGATCCAGCAGTACGAGGACGGCGAGAAGGTCCACCTGCAGATCGACCCCTCGACGCCCGAGGGCCGGTTCCACCCGCGGTTCAACGGCCACACCGGCACCGTCGTCGGCAAGCAGGGTCGCGCGTTCAAGGTGCAGATCAACGACGGCGGCAAGGACAAGACGCTCATCGCCCGCGCCGCGCACCTGACGCGCCAGCAGGAGTAGGTAATGACGATATTCAAGGAAATCGTCGACGAGGAGTATCTCACCGTTCCCGAAGTGAAGGAACTGCTCGCCGACATCGAGGACGAACGCGCGCTCGACGAGGAGCGCGAGATGCGCTACGAACTCGCGCGCGCCATCGAACACGTCAACCGGTTCGCCGAACTCGACGCCGAGGACTCTCGTGCGCTCGTCGAGGAGCTGCAGGAACACGAGAAGGTCACCGAGACCATCGCGTTCAAGATCGCCGACCTGCTTCCGCGCACCCGCGCCGAGATGCGCTCGGTGTACGCCCAACAGCGTTACTCGCTGTCGGGCGACGAACTCGACGACCTCCTCAACGTCGTCAAGAAGTACGTCTGAGCGACCCGCGTTCCGGCGGGGCCACGTGCCGAACGTGACAGGCGACTCGCACTCGACGTACCCTTAAATATCTCCTTCGCGTTGAGTGGCACATGTCCAGTGCCGACGGCGGTTCGGGCGCTGTCGTTCTCGACGTCCTCCCACACGGGCGAGCCGACGACGACCGCCCCCGCTACCAGAAACAGCCGCTGGCGTACGCCCTCGGTGTCGACGACTTCCGACTGTACGAGTGTGTCGTCGCCGACGGCGCAGACGTCTCGTTCGGCGACCGCATCGACGTCCACGGTGACGAGGTCACGACGGTGTCGCGGGTCTCGTTCGAGGACCTGTCGGGCAGCGCGCGCTCCGAGGTCCAGTACGCCGTCGAGGACATCGTCGACGAGGACGAACAGCGGTTCGTGAACCACTACAACGAGGCCCAGCCCATCACGCTGCGCCTCCACCAGTTGAACCTGCTCCCGGGCATCGGCGAGAAGCTCAGGGACAACATCGTCGACCAGCGTCGCCGGCAGCCGTTCGAGAGCTTCGATGACCTCGACGAACGCGTCAAGGGGCTCCACGACCCGAAGAAGGTCATCGTCGAGCGCATCCTCGAAGAGATACGGGAAGACGACCTGAAGTACCGCTCGTTCGTGACGGCCTGAGCGCGGCGAGCGCGATGAAACGCCTTTTTGCCCGCCGACGGAGTACACCGGGCCAATGAGCGAGCGACCGGTGACGGCCGGCACGCGCGACCCCGACGCCCTCATCCGCCGCGCGGGGGCGCGGGGCGACCCGAACCACGACCAGCACTTCCTCGTCGACGACCGGGTCGTCGACCGCATCCCGGGGTACCTCCCGGAAGACGCCGACCGCAGCCACGTCCTCGAAATCGGCGGTGGGCCGGGCGTGCTGACCGACCGCCTGCTCGCGAGCGCGCCCGAGGACGGCCGCGTGACGGTCGTCGAGCGCGACCCGATGTTCGCGGGGTTCCTCCGCGAGGAGTTCGCGGACGCCGTCGATGCGGGGGACCTGACCGTCCTCGAAGGCGACGCGCTCGACGTGGAGTTACCGGACGACGTCACCGCGAGCGTCTCGAACCTGCCGTACAGCGTCTCCTCGGAGATAACGTTCCGCCTGCTCCCGCTCGGTATCCCGCTCGTGTTGATGTTCCAGCGTGAGTTCGCCGAGCGGATGGCCGCCGACCCCGGAACGGCCGAGTACGGTCGTCTCTCGGTGACGGCGGGCCACTACGCCGACGTCGAGGTGGTCGAGCCGGTTCCGAAGGAGGCGTTCTCGCCCGCGCCGGCCGTCGAGAGCGCCGTCGTCCGCGCGACGCCGCGCGACCCGGACTACGCCGTCCCGAACGCCGAGTTCTTCTTGCGGTTCGTCACGGCCGTGTTCACCCAGCGTCGGAAGACCGTCCGAAACGCCATCCGCAACACGGCCCACATCTCGGAACTGGACGACGCCGACGCCGTCGTCGACGTGGCCGACGAAGAGCTGTTGAGCGCGCGAGCGGGCGACCTCTCGCCGGCGGACTTCGCCGCGTTGGCGTCGCTGGCGTGGGAGCACGGGGACCCACGCTGATGCAGGGCGGGGGGGTTCTCGGGGTAGATGTGGAGTCGGTCGTCCAGACCGCACTGGCGCTGTTGGCTCTCGCGCTCGTCGCGCTGTTGGTGAAACGACTGGGTGACCCGCTCGAACGTCGCGTCGATTCGGTGACCGCGGACGCGACGCAGTCCATCGTGTTCATGCTCGCGGCCATCGCGACTGGGTGGTTCATCCTGACGACGTGGGACGCAGCCGACCAGCTCGTCGAGACGCTCGGGGTGGGAGGTATCGAACCCGTCGAGGCTGGCGTCCGGGCGCTAGTCGCGGGACTCGTCGTCGTCGTCGCCTACACGCTGACGCGCATCAGCAAGACGCTGCTCGTCGAGCGCGACAGCGACTACATCACCGGCCACCGCCAGGAGGCGTTCCACCACGTCGTCCAGCTCGCCATCTACCTCCTGACCATCCTCGTCCTCCTCGGGCTGGTCGGCGTCAACCCACGTGACCTCGTGCTCAGTGCGGGGGCGCTGGGTGTCGTGCTCGGTCTCGCCGCCAGACAGACGCTCGGGGCGGTGTTCGCGGGGTTCGTCCTCCTCTTCTCGCGACCGTTCGAGATCGGCGACTGGGTCGAGATGTCCGACCGAGAGGGCATCGTCCGTGACATCAGCCTGTTCAACACGACCTTGCGGACGTTCGACGACGAGCACGTCATCATCCCGAACGACGAGGTGACCTCGAACGACATCGTCAACCGCTCGCGGATGGGTCGGCTCCGGGTGTCACTGGAGGTCGGCGTCGACTACGACGCCGACGTCGAGCGGGCGGTCTCGCTGTCCGAGGAGGCGATGCGCGACTGCGACGAGTTGATGGAGACGCCCGGTCCACGGGCGGTCGTGACGCGATTCGGGGACAGCGCCGTCGTGCTCGAACTGCGCTTCTGGATAAAGAACCCGAGCGCGGCCCGGTACTGGCAGGCCCGTAGCGCGGTCGTCGAGGCCGTCAAGACGCGCTTCGAGGACGAGGGCGTCGCCATTCCGTTCCCACAGCGCGTCCTCTCGACGCGCCCGGAGGCGACGTTCGACGCGGACGTCGACGCACCGATGCGCGGGCCGGAGCAACGCTCCGGAGGTGACGACTAGATGGTCGACCGCGAGAAGGCGACCGAGCAGGTGTACCAACCGGCCGAGGACTCCCACCTGCTGGCCGAGACCACCGCCGAGCAGGTGGCGAATCTGGAGGCCGACGCACGGGTCGTCGACGTCGGGACGGGGTCGGGCTACGTCGCCGCGACGGTCGCGGAGGCGACGGGCGTCGACGTCCTCGGCGTCGACATCAGCCCGCTCGCGGTCCGGGAGGCGCGCGACCACGGCGTCACGGCCGTCCGGTCGAACCTGCTCGACGGACTCGCCGGGCCGTTCGACGCCGTCACGTTCAACCCGCCGTACCTGCCGACCGACCCCGACGCGGAGTGGGACGACTGGATGGAGTACGCGCTGTCGGGCGGCCCCGACGGGCGACGCGCCATCGACCCGTTCCTCGACGACCTGCCGCGCGTGCTCGCACCCGCCGGCCGGGGGTTCCTGCTCGTCTCCTCGCTGACCGACGTCGAGGCGGTGAGCGAGCGGGCGGCGGCGAACGGCCTCGCGACCCGCGAACTCGCCGAGGAGTCGTTCCCGTTCGAGCGACTGGTCGTCCTCGAACTCACCCACGCCGAATAACCACAGAGCATTTTCTGACTGAGTAAATATTATCTGGGGTCGTTCCGTAGCCCCGGTCGATGACCGAACTCGTCGCGACGACGACCGGCCTGTTCCCGCTGCCCGACTGGGCGAAGTCGGAGTTGGCGGACCTGAAGGGCCACCAGAAAGACGACCTCGTCAGCGGTGACGAACCGCCGGCGGTAGTCGACCAGTACGACCGGGCGCGCTCGGAGGTCGTGGCCCGCCAGCAGGAGGCGGGTCTCGACCGAATCGTCGAGGGCCAACTCCGGTGGGACGACATCCTCGCCCACCCGCTCGCCGTCGCCGAGAACGTCGAGACACGCGGCATCGTCCGCTACTACGACAACAACAACTTCTATCGGGAACCCGTCGTCACCGGCGACCTCTCGCCGACGGGCGACCTCGCGGCGGACCTCGAGGCCGCCGACGTCCCCGCCGAGGAGTTGCAGGCCGTGATTCCCGGCCCCTACACGCTCGCCGACCTCGCGACCGACGACCACTACGGCGAGGAGTTCCTCGACGCCATCACCGAGTTCCTCGTCGGCGAAGTCGAGCAGTTCCCCGAGCACGCCACGCTGCTCGTGCTCGAACCGTCGCTCGTCGAGGAGCCACCGGGGGACGGCGCGGACGAACGCGCCAGCGAGGCCATCGACCGCGTCGTCGGTGCGAGCGCCGCCGAGAGCGTCGTCTACCCGTTCTACGGCGCGCTGAGCGAGAAGATGCACGCGCACCTGCTCGACGCCGACGTCGACGCCGTGGGCTACGACTTCGTGACCGACCACGAGGACAACCTCTACAACATCAACGAGTACGGCACGACCGACTCGGTCGCACTCGGGTTCCTCGAAGGGCAGAACACGAACGTCGAGTCGCCGGACCTGCTGCGCCAGCGCGTCGAGTGGGTCGAGGAGAACACGCCCGCCGCGACGTTCGAGCGGGCGTACGTCCTGCCGAACACCGAGACGTTCTACCTGCCGACCGAGCGGTTCGAAGCGAAACTCGATGCACTGGGTGCGCTGACGCGCCCCGAGGAGGTCGAAGCATGACACGCAATCCAGCAGCCAACCGCGAGCAGTTCCGCCCCGAGAACCACCCGAACGACCACTTCATCCTCACGACCGTCGTGGGGAGCTACCCCAAACCGAAGTGGCTCAACCGCGCCCGCGACCTCCACCACGGCGAGTTGGAGGTCAAAGCGGCCGACCGCGCCAGCGACGAACCGCGCGGGAGTTTCGACATCGACGTCGACTTCGACGAGGGCAACTGGCAGGAGGCGAAAGACGACGCCTCGCGACTCATCACGAACGAACACGAGCGAGCGGGTCTCGACGCCGTCGTCGACGGCGAGATGCGGCGCAACGAGATGGTCGAGTACTTCGCCGAGCGTATCGCGGGCTACGAGTTCCACGGCCCAGTCAAGGTGTGGGGGCACAACTACTTCGACAAACCAAGCGTCGTCAGCGAGGTCGAGTACGACGAACCGTGGCTGGTCGACGAGTTCGAGTTCACGAACGACGTGGCCCAGCGACCGGTCAAGGTACCGATAACCGGGCCGTACACCCTGGCGAACTGGTCGTTCAACGAGCACTACGACGACGAAGCCGAACTGGCGTTCGCGCTCGCCGAACTCGTCAACCTGGAAGTGGAGAAACTCGTCGAGGCAGGCGCGCGCTACATCCAGATCGACGAACCCGCACTCGCGACGACGCCGGACGACCACGCCATCGTCGGGGAGTGTCTGGAGTACATCACCGACGGCATCCCCGAGGACGTCCGTATCGGGTTGCACGTCTGTTACGGCGACTACTCGCGCATCTACCCCGAGATTCTCGACTTCCCCATCGACGAGTTCGACGTCGAACTCTGCAACGGCGACTACGACCAACTCGACGTGTTCACCGAACACGAGTTCACCGCGGACCTCGCACTCGGTGTCGTCGACGCTCACACCGCCGAGGTCGAACCCGTCGAGGACATCGTCGAGAACGTCCAACGTGGCTTCGAGGTCGTCCCGCCCGAACAGCTCACCGTCTCGCCGGACTGTGGGCTGAAACTGCTGCCCCGCGACATCGCCTACGGCAAGATGGAGAACATGGTGACCGCGACGAGACAGCTCGAGGCCGCACTCGACCGCGGCGAGGTCGACCTCTCGGGCGTCGCCGCCCGGGCGGACGACTAGAGCGTCCAGGCGGAGCTTTTCGTCCTTCGAAAGCCGTCAGATGACCGGCGTGTGCCGCGTCAACCGTTATATGTCAAGGTCAAGTAGCGGACAGTCCACCTGGGACGTGTCGCCCCGAGTCGGTCGAAATCGGCACGCCGGGTCCACGGTGCTCACATGCAACAACAACGAATCGTCTGCTGTTCGGCGTGCGGCCGGGCGTACACCGCTCGACTGCGCGACGACGGGACGTTCATCCTCCCCACCACCGACGGGCGGTGTCGGTGCGGGGCCGACCGGTTCAGCGAGTTCGAGAGTCCGACGGCCGGCGAGACGCCGTCGTAGCACCGGTACGGCGAGACCCACCAGCGTCCGGCCCGGTGTAGACCCGCGGACGGCGACCCGGAACAACTGTTTATCCCCTGACGTGGTAGCGGCAGTATGGACCTCCACCCGACCGTCGAAGCGACCGCCGAGGACATCGCGTCGATGGAGATTCGCGGCGCGGCGACCATCGGGGCCGCTGCGGCGGCCGCGCTTCGCGAGCAGGCCGAGGCCTCCGACGCCGAGACCCCCGAGGCGTTCCGGGCGGAGGTTCGGGTAGCGGCGCGTCGTCTCCACGAGACGCGCCCGACCGCCGTGAGCCTCCCGAACGCGCTCCGGTACGTCCTCCGACGGATGGACGGCGGCGACGTCCCGCTCCTGCGCGCGAGCGTCGTCGAGGCGGCGACGGACTTCGAGCGCCGACTGGGACGCGCCCAGGCCCAACTCGGGGCCATCGGCGCGAACCGCCTCCAGGACGGCGACGTGGTGATGACCCACTGCCACTCGACGGACGCGCTGGCGTGCGTCGAGGCGGCCGTCGAGCAGGGCAAGGACGTCGAGGCCATCGTCAAGGAGACCCGCCCGCGACTCCAGGGCCACATCACCGCGCGCCAACTCCGAGAGCTCGGGGTCCCCGTCACGCTCATCGTCGACAACGCCGCGCGCCGGTACCTCGACGACGCCGACCACGTCCTCGTCGGCGCGGACGCCATCGCCGCCGACGGCAGCGTCATCAACAAGATCGGGACGTCGGGACTCGCGGTCAACGCCCGCGAGCGCGGGGTCCCCATCATGGTCGCCGCCCAGACCATCAAGCTCCACCCGGCGACGATGACCGGCCACACCGTCGAGATAGAGATGCGCGACGAACGCGAGGTCGTCGACGACGAGGAACGGGCGGCCATCGGCGACATCACCGTCGAGAACCCGGCGTTCGACGTGACGCCGCCGCGCTACCTCGACGCCATCGTCACCGAGAGCGGGCAGTTCCCCCCCGAGAGCATCGTGACGCTGATGCGCGAACTGTTCGGCGACGGCGTCGCAGAGCCGTGGCTCGAACCCGAGAGGCGCTGACCGGCGGCCGAGGAGGGTCGACCGAGTAGTCCTCCGAGGAACGTGACGGCTCGAAGAGCGACGCGAGCGAGTGGTGGGGACCGTTCAGTCGAGCGCGGTCGACTCGCCGGGACAGAACCCCGACCCCGACGAGAGGTCGACCGGGATGCTCGCGAGGACCGAGGTGAGGTACGCCGTCGGTTCGACGAGGTCGTCACCGTCGGGTCGCTCGACGAGGCCCGCGCTCGCGAGCTTCGGGACGTGTGCGTGGTGGAGACGGATGGTCGCTTCCCGACGCTGGGTCTCGGTCACGGCGGCCGGGACCGTGTCGTTGCGGCGGGCCGCGAGGTGGTGGCCGAGCGTCGACACCGTCGTCGCGCCGTTGCGGTCGAGATATCGGAGGACGAACCGCCGGTCGGCGTCGGCGAGCGCGCGAAACGTCTCGTCCATGCACGATTCGTCCGCGGCGTCGAAGTCCCCACTCATAACGTACGGGTGTGTCACGAACCGACACGTAAAACACTTCGGGGGTTTCGGCCGGTTTTCGCGGAGGGCGACCCGTCGGTTGGCCTCCGGATACGGTTCCTTCCCGCGGGTTTTTTGCCCGCCGCCGGCGTCGGAGGGCCAATGCGCGTCCTCTGTGCCGGGCACGTCAACTGGGACGTGACGCTCCGGGTCGACGAACTCCCGGAACCCGACGGCGAGGTGTCGGTCGAACAACGGGCGCAGGCCGGCGGCGGGAGCGCGGCGAACGTCTCGTGTACGCTCGCGGGCCTCGACGTGCCGACGGCGCTGTTCGGCAGCGTCGGCGACGACGAGGAGGGGCTGTTGGCCCGCAACGAACTCGACGCGTTCGGCGTCGACGTCGACCACCTCGTCACGGTGCCGAACCACGAGACGACCACGAAGTACCTCGTCGTCGACGGCACGGGGGAGGTGATGGTGCTGTCGAACACCGGCGCGAACGAGGCGTTCACCCCCGACGACCTCGACCCGGCGGTCCTCGCTCGCGTCGACCACCTCCACCTGACGAGCCAGCGACCCGCGACCGCCGCCCACCTCGCGGAACTCGCTAGCGAGGCGGGCGCGAGCGTGAGCTTCGACCCCGGTCGACGCATCGCCAGTCGGGACTACGGCCGGACGCTCGGCGACGTGGACGTCCTCTTTCTCAACGAACGAGAGGCGCGGGTGCTCGCCGAACACGCCACCTTCGACTCGCTGGTCCGGGAGGCGACCGTCGTCGTCAAACACGGCGGGCAGGGCGCGACCCTCCACACCCGCGACGGGGAGGTCGACCACCCCGGCTACCCCGTCACCGCGCTCGACACGACCGGTGCGGGCGACGCCTTCGCCGCCGGCTACATCGCCGCGCGAACGGAGGGGTACGACCGGGCGCTCGCCGTTGCGAACGCCTGCGGCGCGCTCGCCGCCCTCCAGGTCGGGGCGCGGACCGCACCGACCTGGGACGAGGTCGAGGCGTTCCTCACGGAGCACGCCTGAGCCGTGAAAAGCTGGGTTCAGTCGCTCGTCGTTCGTCGCTCTGGCCGACGGTCTACCGCGGGGTCTCGGTGCCCCACTTGTCGATAGCCACCTTCAGTTCGGGGTGGTCCTCGGCGTACTCCTCAAGCGAGGTGCCCTCGACGGTGGCGTCGACGGCCTGTCGGAACGCCTTCGCACCCGCGTGGGTGCCGTCGGGGTGGCCGTGGACGCCGCCGCCGGCCTGGACGCCGATGTTCGTCCCGACGCGCTTCACGAGTTCGGGGACGAGACCGGGGTGCAGGCCACCCGAAGCCATCGGGAGGACGTCGTTCGTGCCGTAGAGGTCGCCGTAGAGCCACTCGTTGATGCCGACGGTGTCCTCGTTGGCGAGTTTGCCGAGGTCTGCGGTCCCCGTGTGCAGTTGGTCCGCACCACAGAGCCGCGATATCTGCGCGATGACGCGCATCGAGACGCCCTGCGTGGGGACGCGGTCGAACGCGGCGTGCATCGCGCGGTGAGCGTGGATGGCCAGCCCGTGTTTCTCACAGCGTTCGCGGACGGCTTGGACGGCCGCCCACCCGCACGTGACGACGTCGACCATCACGTACTCACAGCCCTCCTCGGCCACGCGGTCGACGCGTTCGAGCATCGTGTTCGCGTCCGCGGTGACGTTGATGAGGTAGGACTTCTTCTCGCCGGTCTCGTCTTGGGCGTCGTCGCGTGCGGCCAGCGACTCGGTGAGACGCTCGTCGAAGCGGTTGAACGACTGGTCGGTGAGGTTCTCGTCGTCTTTCAGGAGGTCGAGGCCGCCGGTCCACGCCTCGTAGCCGACCTGCACGTGCTGGTCGGTGGAGAGGCCGACCTTCGGTTTCGGGACCGTCGCGGTGATGGGGCGCTCGCCCGCGTCGAAGATGTCGTTGCGAACCGCACTCCCGAACTGCGGCCCCATGAACGACGTGACGAGGCCCTCGGGCCACTCACAGTCTTCGAGGCGGATGCGGTCGACCGCCTTCATCCCCATGATGTTGCCCGCGATGCACGAGAGCACCTGGGGCATGTTGCCCGCCTCGAACAGCTCTTCGGGGTACGCGACCTGCACGGTGTTGCCGTCGATGCCGAACGCCGTCGCCGAGAGGTCGGTGATGGTGCCGTCGACCTGGAGTTCCGCCCAGGTGCCGTTGGAGGACTCGCTGGCGACGCGGGAAGCGGCCGCGTCCATGTCCATGTCGCTCGCGGGTTGGACGGTGAACGTACAGACGAGGTCCGAGGCAACCGGTTCGTAGTCGAGGTCGAGGAAGTCCTCGTAGGTTATGCCGGTCATGCCACTGACATTCGGCGGGCGGGGTTATAAAACGGGGGGCGAGAACGGGGTCGGTTCCAGAATCTGGGAATCGCGACAATCGGTTTACGTGTGTTCTCCGTAGAACAGGTCGCAACCAATGAACGGTCCAGACCTCCACTCCCGACGCGCGATGCTCGTGGCCGCGGCGTCGACCGGTACGGCCCTCCTCGCGGGCTGTCTCGGCGACGCCTCGCCAGGCGAATCGGGGAACACGACGGCGACCACGCAGGCCCCCGCGACCGACACCCCGGAGGACGTCGACTACGGCGGCTTCCTGAACGACGCGCAGGGCTGGAACGGCCCCGGGTCGACGGTCGACCGCCGCGGGGAGTCGGAACTCTCCATCGGCGTGGGTGTCGGCGAGAACGAGTACGCGTTCGACCCTGTCGCGGTTCGCATCGACCCCGGGACCACGGTTCGCTGGGAGTGGGAGTCGCCCGGTCACAACGTACGTGCGCTCGTCGACGAGAACCTGGAGGGGGCCACTCCCGGAGACCCGCTGTTCGAGAGCTCTATTCGGAGCGACGGAACTTTCGAGTGGACGGCTCCCGACGTCGACGGCGTCGTCCCCTACGTCTGTGAGCCCCACGAGGGCAGCGGGATGAAAGGTGCACTCGCCATCGGAGACGTCCCGACGACGACCGACCCCACGACGGCCACGCCAGCGCCCGAAGACACCCCGGAACCCGTCACCGAGGAACCCCCGGAGACCTCCGACCCGTGGGACGACGACTTCGACGGTGCGCTCGCCGACACCGAGAACTACGACGGCACCGTCGCCGACGAGACCGACACCGACTCGGTCACCGTCGAGGTCGGTGCGGGTTGGGGCGACGAGGACCAGTACGGGTTCACGCCGCCCGCGGTCCGCGTCACGGCGGGGACGACCATCGAGTGGGTGTGGCGCTCGTCGGGCCACAACGTCCACGCGACCGCCGGTGCGGAGTTCGAGAGCATCATCCAGACCGAGGGCGACACGTTCGAGTGGGTGGTGCCGAGCGACCTCGGGAGCGGGGAGACGACTGGGACGGCGACCGAGACCGCCACACCGACCGGAACGCCTGACGTCGTCGAGTACCAGTGCGACCCGCACGCGGGGATGGGAATGGTAGGAGTCATCGTCGTGGAGTGAGAACCAGTCGAATCGACGGACAGTCCCACGGAAACGAACGACCCCTCCCCACCGAGATGACCGATGACCCACGACGGAGTTGACCGATGGCGGCCCCACCGGACCCCGAGACGCGCCTGCAGACGGTGCTCGACGTGCTCGACGACCCCGACTGTCGGGCGTTGTTGCGGACCCTCCACGCGACCCCGGAACGGTCCCGTCAGGAACTCGCCGAAGCGTGCGCCCTGGCGCGAACGACCGCCTACCGCAAGGTCGACCGTTTGGTCGAGGCCGACCTCGTCCGCCCGACGACCGAACTCCGGGACGACGGCCACCACACCACGCGCTACGTCGTCGCCTTCGACGGCGTCACGGTCTCGCTCGACGAGGACAGCGAGTTCAGCGTCGACGTCGCCCGGCCCGAACCACCGGACTCGCCCGACGAGCGACTGGCACGGTACTGGCGAGCCATGAGAGAGTCACGATGAACGGCGACCTCCCGCTGGTCGCGCTGGTGTTCAAGACGGCGACGTTGCTGCTCGGGGGCCTCGTCGCCGTCCTCGCCTACCGGGCGTACCGGACCACGCGTGCGGAGGGGTTGTGGCTCCTCGCGGTCGGGTTCGGGACGGTGACCATCGGGGCGTTCGCGGCGGGCACGCTCGACCAGTTCGCGAACGTCGACCACGGCCTCGCCATCACCGTCGAGAGCGGCCTGACGGCGCTGGGGTTCGGCGTCATCGCCTACTCGCTGTACCGGCGGGAGTGAACGCCGCCTCGGTAGCGGTCGGTCTCCCCAGTTCGATCTCCTCAGTTCGACAGCATCACGTCGCTCGCCTTCACGACGGCCGTCGCCTCGTCGCCCTCGGCGAGTCCCAGACGCTCGACCGACCCGCTGGTGATGGTTGCCGCGATTTCGTTCCCCCCGCCGACGTCGAGGACCACCTCGGCGACCGGTCCCTCGACGGTGATGTTCGTGACGGTCCCCTCGATTCGGTTACGGGCAGAGAGTGCCATGTCGGACGTGACGGCACGGTGAGAGAAAGCGTCAGCGGCCGTCGTCGTGACCGTCTCCCGGCGGTGACTCACTCCGGCGCGTGGGCCTTCAACGAGAACAGGAACGGGAGCGACGCGCCGGGCAACTCCCAGAACCCGTCGTCTCGCTCTTCCATCCCGGCGACCTGCTCGAAGCAGGCGAACTCGTGTTCGTGGAGGAACTCGACGACGAGACCCGCGTCGACGAGCGCCGTCACGATGTCGCCGAGCGGGTGGGGCCACTCGCGGGTCTCGGTGCTCCCGACCGACGCCTCCGCGTCGGCGTAACTGCCGTCGACGTCGTACGTCTGGGCGTGTTCGCCGAAGTACCGCCAGTCGGAGTGGAGGCGGCCGTCCCGGAGGCCGACGTCCATCAGCACGTGGCTGAACGGGTGAATCTCGGCGACGTAGAACGTCCCGCCCGGCGCGACGGTGTCGGCGACGACCTCTGCCCACCCCTCGATGTCGGGGAGCCACGTCAGGACACCGTAGGAGGTGAACACCACGTCGAAGCCGTCGTCGGGGGACGCGTCGGCCGCTTCGAGCGCCTCGACAGCGTCGTAGACGTTCGCCTCGACGAACTGGGAACGGTCTTCGAGGCCGGTGTCGCTCGCCAACTCCCGGGCGGTCGTGACGGCCTTCGCCGAGAAGTCGAGGCCGACTACGTCCCACCCCTCCCGTGCCCACGACAGCGTGTCCATCCCGAAGTGACACTGGAGGTGGAGCAGCGACGTCCCGTCGACGTCGCCCAGCTCCTCGCGTTCGAGCCACGTGAGCGAACTGTCGCCGTCGAGAAAGCCGTCGACGTCGTAGAACTCGGTCGTCGGGTGGAGTTCGGCGAGGTCCTCCCAGTGGGCGCGGTTGAGCGCCATCCCGTCGTCGGCCGCCCCGTCCGCATCGTCGTCCATGTGCGACCTCTCAAGCGCGAAGGCAAATCCTTTCGGTGAGCGTGTGAGCCACACACAGGACACCGAGCGAGAGCTCTGCCGCCCGGTCGTCCGTTCGTATCAGAACGATTACCGAACGGCAGTTCTGGAAGCACTGATACGACGGGGCACAGACGGACGAACGATGACGGAGACAGACGGCGACGTCCTCGAAGCGCTCGCCAGCCTTCCGACGATGGCCCACGCGACGGTGTCACCCGCGGGCGACCGTATCGCGTTCTACTACGACGTCTCGGGGCGCAACGAACTGCACGTCCTCGACGTAGCGACGGGCGAACACGAGCAGGTCAGCGACGGCGAGGTCCCACGGAACGCCCGCTGGGGCCTCCACTGGAGCGCCGACGGCGAACGGGTGTACTTCCACCTCGACGACGACGGCAACGAGCAGAACGACGTCTGGGCGTTCGACCTCGGCTCGCGTACCGCGGAACCGGTCGTCGAACTCGCCGGCCAGACCGCCCTGAGCGACGTGAGCGCGGACGGCGAGACGCTCGTGTTCGGCTCCTCGCGTGACGGGCAGATGAACATCTACGCCCACGACCGCACGAGCGGCGAGACGACGAAGCTCACCGACTACGAGCGAGCGGCCGGCGGCGCGACGTTCTCTCCCGACGGCGGGCGCATCGCGTACGCGACCAACGAGTCCGACGACTTCGGGAATCGGGACGTCTACGTGATGGACGCGGACGGGTCGACCCCTCGGAACCTCCACGTCGGCACGGACGGCGCGGAGGCCAGCCCAGCGGACTGGCACCCGGACGGAACCAAACTCCTCGTCGGCGACAACACTGAGGACCTCTCGCGCTGTGGCGTCTACGACCTCGACGGCGAGGAGGTCGAGTGGTTCGGTGACCTGACGGCCGAGGAGATGCCCGTCCACTTCCTCGACGAGGACCGGTTCCTCGCGCTCCGGACGCGCGACGCCGCTGCCCTTCCAGTGGTCTACGACGTCGAAACCGGCGAGAGCGAGGAGTTCGACGTCCCGGAGGGCGTCGCGACGAGTCTCTCGGGCGAGAGCCTCCTCGACGACGGCCGCGTACCTATCACGTTCACGACGCCGAACCGCCGCCCCGAGATGCTCGCGTACGACCTCGACAGCGGCGAGACCGAGACGCTCGTCGACGCCGAGTACGGCCCGTTCGACCGCGGGG
Source organism: Halomarina rubra (assembly GCF_023699475.1). Lineage (GTDB taxonomy): Archaea > Halobacteriota > Halobacteria > Halobacteriales > Haloarculaceae > Halomarina > Halomarina rubra. Next base: position 935,221 of record NZ_JALXFV010000008.1, read on the forward strand.
ACTTCGCCGACGCGGAGTACTTCACCTTCGACTCGCACGATAGGACCGAAATCGGCGCACTGCTGTACGACTCGGGACAACGCCCCTCCCCCCTCATCGTCAACCCCCACGGCGGGCCGCGTGCGGCCGACTACAAGTCCTTCGGCCTCTACACGCAGTTCCTCGTCTCGCGGGGCTACTCCGTCCTCCAGGTCAACTACCGCGGGTCGACCGGCCACGGGAAGGCGTTCGTCGACATGTTGAAGATGGACTGGGGCGGCGGCGAACAGCGCGACATCGCGACTGCGACCGAACTCGTCAGCGACTACGACTGGGTCGACGACGACCGCGTCGTCGTGTTCGGTGGCTCGTACGGCGGCTACAGCGCCTACTGCCAGGCGACGATGTTCCCCGACCTCTACGACGCGAGCATCGCCTGGATCGGGCTGACCGACCTCGTCGACATGTACGAGAACACGATGCCCCACTTCCGGACCGAACTGATGGAGAAGTACCTCGGCACGCCCGAGGAGAACCCCGACCTCTACCACGACCGCTCGCCGGTCACCCACGCCGAGAACCTCGCCGCACCGCTCCTGATGGTCCACGGCGTCAACGACCGCCGGGTCCCGGTCAGTCAAGCGCGCATCTTCCGCGACCGTCTCGACGAACTCGGGTTCGAAGAGGGCGAGGAGTACGAGTACGTCGAACTCGGCGAGGAGGGCCACGCCTCCTCGGACATCGACCAGAAGATTCGCCTGTTCGAGATCCTCGACGACTTCCTCGACCGCCGACTCGGGACGACCGTCGGGTCGCTCGCGGACGACTGAAACCGGCACCGTCGACCCGTCGCCAATCGACCGTTCGGACCGAGACGGGGGCCGTCAGTTCGGGAGCGGCCCGAGAATCTCCAGGTCGTACCCCGCCGCGCGTTCGGTCAGCATCGCCACGTCCGGTTCGGCGGGTGGGGGCGTCTCCAGACGCTCGGCGGGCATCCCGACGTCGGTGAAGAACGCCTCCAACCCGCTCGGCGTCACCTGGATGAGCATCCGACACGGTTCGTCGCTCACGACCCGGAAGCCGTGGGGGAGGTCACGCGGGAGGTACACCGTCTCGTCCGGCCCGGCCCGGACCACGTGCTCCCCGTCGTCGCCGTACCGGCACTCGATCTCTCCGGTGAGGACGTAGAACAGTTCGTCCTCGCCGTGGTGGACGTGGTACGGCGTCTCGAAACCGGGGTCGGCGAGGTGCTCGACGAGCGAGAACGCACCGCCGGTCTCCTCGGGCCCCAGTTTGACGGTGACGAGTGCACCGACGCTCCACAGCGCGGCCCCCTCCTCGGCCCCGATCTTCGACGGCGTCGCTCTGGCGTTGCTCTTCACGGCCATACCGGTGGCGTACGCCGTCGTGGGGGATAACCTATATCTACGGTTCGCCGGACGGTACGGCGTTCGAGAATCACGAGTCGAACCGGTAGTCACGGAGCGAACCGGCGCACCCCGGACACGACCGCGTCGTCGTGAGTCGCCGCTCTCCACACCGTCCACACGTCCGCAGTTCTCGTCGCGATTGCTCGCTCACCCGTCGTCTCCGCCGACCGGGGCGATGTGTTCGTCCGATGGTAACACGACACAGTTTCGAGGGGTGCTGTGCGTCCGGTCGCTCTGGAGCCGGTGGGTGAAGAACAGCGACGAGCGGCGTCGGCACTGTGCGACCGTGAGAATCGGAGAGAATCCGAAAGAACCGTCGGTTACTCGTAGAGCCAGCTCTCGTCGACGCGCTCGTAGTCGACCAGTTCGTCGTCGTCGAAGAACAGGTCGATCTCGCGCTCCGCGGAGCCCTCCTCGGTGTCCGAGCCGTGGATGACGTTCCGGCCGAGGTCGAGGCCGTAGTCACCGCGGATGGTGCCGGGGGCCGCGTCGAGCGGGTCCGTCGCACCCATCATGCGGCGACCCTGAGCGACCGCGTCCTGGCCCTCCCAGACCATCGCGAGGACGGGACCCGACGTGATGAAGTCGGTCAGGCCCTCGAAGAACGGCTTGTCCTCGTGCTCGGCGTAGTGCTGTTCGGCGAGGTCCTGGCTGATCTGCATGAACTTCGCGCCGACCAGCTTCAGACCGCGCTCTTCGAGACGGGAGACGACGTCGCCGGCGATGCCGCGCTGGACGCCGTCGGGCTTGACCATCAGGAACGTCCGTTCGTGGTCGCTCACTGGTCGTCCTCCTCCTCGCTGGCCTCGGCCTCGGCGGATTCGAGGTCGGGCGCGTTGTCCGCGTCCTCGACGCCGTCGGCCTCCTTGCCGCCGCCGACGTCCTCGACGGGTTCCTCGTCCTCGTCACCGCGTGCCTCCTCGTCGGGGGTGTCGGCCTCGACGCCCTCGCTGGCGTCCGCGCGGACCTCCTCCTCGTCGGGTTCGGCGACGTCCGAGGTCGGCTCGGGCTCGTCCATCTCGGTCGAGCCCTCGTCGGCGACGGTGTCGGCGTCCTCGGTGGGGCGGTTGGCGGCGCGCGCACGGCGGCCGGCCTCGGTCCACTCGAGGTCACGAGCCTCGCGGCCCATCAGGTAGTTCTTCTCGGCCTTCGAGTTCACGAAGTGCAGGACGCTGCCGTCGTTCTTGACGTACATGACGCCCGTACCGGGTTCGATCTCTTCGCCCGTGTAGTCACAGGTTCGGTTGGCTGGCATCTACTGACCTCCGATGGAGTCTGCCTCGCGGGCGGTCTCGCGCAGCTGCAGCACGTCGCCGACGCGGACCGGCCCGAGGACGTTTCGCGCGATGATGCGACCCTGGTTCTCGCCCTCGCGGATGCGACACTTGACCTGCATGGCTTCGCCGTGCATGCCGGTCTTGCCGACGATCTCGACGACCTCGGCGGACGTCGCACCGCTCTCTTCTTCGGCGCTCATCGCTCTAGTTCAGCTCCTCGAGCTTGTCCGCGATGTCCTCGACATCGGGGGCCGCTTCGCCGGCGTCGACGATGGCGGCAGCGGCGGAGCCGACTTCGAGACCGGCGGCGTGGCCGATGTCGTCCTGCGTCTCGACGAAGAGATACGGGATGTCCTGCTCCGAGGCGAGCTCGGGGATGTGCATCACGACCTCTTCGGGCGAGACGTCTTCTGCGACGAAGACGAGCAGCGCGTTGCCTCGCTCGATGGCTTTGGTGGTCTCGTTCGTTCCCTTCTTGACGGAGCCGGTGTCCCGCGCGACCTGGAGCGCCTCGACGGCGTCGTCTTCGAGGTCGGCCGGAACGTCGAAATCTACGTATACTGGCATGATTGGATCAACCTCCCACGCGGTGGCTCGCGCCCCCTCCGCCTCGGTGGCGAGTGGCCCACTCGACCGCTCGGTCCACCTACCGGCGCGTACCGGCGAAAGTCCCTGGCTGGGGGCATCATCAACCCCACGCGGGTTGTACCCCGTCTTTTCGATGGAGGGCATAAAAGCGCTTCCGAACGCGTCCGTCCGTGTGCCGCAACCACACGCCTCCTCCGACCAGTTCTCGCACCCGACGGTCACGAACACATGAACGCGTCGTCCAGTCGAGGACACGAGTCGACCAGTCACTCGCGGTCTGCGACCTTCACCACCTGTTTCCCGACGTTGACCCCGTCGAACAGTCCGAGGAACGCGTCGGGAGCGTTCTCCAGTCCGTCGGTGGTCGTCTCGCGGTACTGGACGGTGCCGTCGTTCACCCACCGGCCGAGGCGGTCGGTCGCCTCGGCGAACCGGTCGGCGTAGTCACTGACGAGGACGCCCTCGACGCGGGCGCGCTTCTGGATGAGCTGGGTCAGCTTCCGCGGCCCCGTCGGGACCTCGGTCGCGTTGTAGAGGGCTATCTGCCCGCAGACGACGACGCGCGAGCGGACGTTCAGTTCCCGAAAGACGGCGTCGGTGACGGGGCCGCCGACGTTGTCGAAGTAGACGTCGACGCCGTCCGGCGCGGCCTCCCGGAGCGCGCCGTGGACGTCCTCGTCCTCGTAGTTGATTGCCGCGTCGAAGCCCAACTCGTCGGTGAGCCAGTCGACCTTCTCCTCTGCGCCGGCGACGCCGACGACGCGACAGCCCGCTTCCTTCGCGATCTGTCCGACGACGGAACCGACCGCCCCCGCGGCCCCCGAGACGACGACCGTGTCTCCCGGCGTCGGTTCGCCGACGTCGAGCAGGCCGAAATACGCCGTGCGCCCGGGCATCCCGAGAACGCCGAGCGCCGTCGAGACCGGAGCCACGTCCGGGTCGACGCGAGTCAGTTCGTGACCGCCCGCGACGGCGTAGTCCGCCCACTGGAGGTTGCCGGTGACGACGTCGCCCTCCTCCCAACGCGGGTGGTTCGACGCGACGATCTCGCCGACGACGCCGGCTTGCATCGGTTCGCCAACCTCCCAGGGGTCGGCGTAGCTCTCGGCGTCGCGCATCCGGCCGCGCATGTACGGGTCGACGGACATGTACAGCGTCCGGACCAGCACCTCGTCGCGGTCCGGGTCGGGGACGTCGCGTTCGACGAACTCGAAGCACTCGGCGTCGGGGCGGCCGTCGGGTCGCTGTGCCAGCAGCCAGACACGGTTGGTGTCGCGCATAGCCAGTGGTCGTGGCCCGACCACCTCACCGTACCGACGCCAGCAACATCTTCTGTCACCGCGAGCACTCGTCGCCGCGACCGACCAGGCGGTGACCGCTGGACCGCAGGACGCAAGCCCTCCGAGCGTCCACGAGCCACCATGCTCGGTTCGCTCGCCCAGTCGCTCCGCGCGGAGGCCCGCCGCACCGACGAGCGACGGTGCTGCTGCCTCGCGGGCGACGCCGACCCCGAGACGGCGCTCCGGGAGGTGCTCGACGCGGCCGATCTCGCGACCGACGCGGTCCTCGTCGGCCACCGCGACCTCGTGGACCTGCCCCGTCACGAACCCCGACAGGCCGGCGCGTTGCTCGGGACCACTCACGACTGCGTCGTCGTCGACCTCCGCGACGAGTGCCGGCCCAACGCGCTCGGACGGTCGGTCGGGGCCGTCGACGGCGGCGGCCTCCTCGTCGTCGTGACGCCGCCGCTCGACGCGTGGCCAACGCGCCGCGACCGCTTCGACGAGACGCTCGCCGTCCCGCCGAACGTACTCGCCGACGTCGCCGGGAACTTCCGACGGCGACTCGCCGCACTCCTGCGCGTCCACCGGGGCATCGCCGTCGTCGACCTCGACTCGTGGACCGTCGAACGCGACGGACTGACCGACCCCGCACCGGTACGGCCCCGTCCGGACCCTACCCCGCCCGCCCGTCACGCCTTCCCCCGCGTCGCCTACGACACGTGTCTCACCGACGACCAGGTCGCGGCCGTCCACGCCTTCGAGGCGCTCCGCGACCCCGACGCGGCGGTCGTCTGCACGGCCGATCGCGGCCGTGGGAAGTCGAGTGCCGCGGGCCTCGCCGCCGGGTCGCTCGCCGCCGCAGGACGGGACGTGCTCGTCACCGCGGGCGACCGCCGCGGAGCGACCGAACTGTTCGCTCGCGCTCGTGCGGTGCTCGACGAACTCGGTGTCCTCCTCGGCGACGGGGGCACCGACACCCTCCGTGCGGTCGACGGTGGCCGCGTCCGGTTCGCCGCTCCCGCCGACGCCGTCGAACTGCCGGCCGACCCGGACGTGGTGTTCGTCGACGAGGCGGCCGGCCTCCCCGTCGGGTTGCTCGCGTCGTTCCTCGGTCGCGTCCCGGTCGGGTACGCGACGACGCTCCACGGTTATGAGGGGGCGGGCCGTGGGTTCGCCGTCCGTTTCCGCGAGCGCCTGACCGACGGCGACGCCGACGTGACCGAGGTGACGATGACCGACCCCATCCGCTACGCGGCGAGCGACCCCGTCGAACCGTGGGCGTTCCGCGCGCTCCTCCTCGACGCCAACCCCCCGGTCGAACCGCTGGTCGTCGATGCGACGCCGGACACCGTCGAGTACGTCGCCCCCTCACCCGAGGACCTGCTCGCCGACGAACACCTGCTCCGCGAGGCGTTCGGACTGCTGGTTCTGGCTCACTACAAGACCGAACCAGACGACCTCGCACGCCTGCTCGACGCACCGAACCTCACGACGCACCTGCTGACTCACGACGGTCACGTCGTCGCCGTCGCCCTGGTCGCCCGCGAGGGCGGTCTCGACGCCGCGACCTGTGCCGAGGTGTACCGAGAGGGGCGCGTACAGGGCAACATGCTCCCGGACCTCATGACCGGCCAGTTGCGCGACCCCGACGCGGCGCGGCCGGTCGGCCGACGGGTCGTCCGCATCGCCGTCCACCCGCAGGTCCAGTCCCGAAAGCTGGGTAGTCGGTTGCTCGCCGCGTTACACGACGAGTTCGACGACGCCGACTGGTTCGGAACGAGTTTCGGGGCGACCCCGCGCCTGCTGGAGTTCTGGCAGGCCAACGGCTACCGACCGGTCCACCTCTCGGCGACCCGCAACGCGACCAGCGGCGAACACTCCGCGGCGCTCCTGTGCGGTGACTCGCCGCTGGTCGACCGCCACACGCGCTGGTTCCGCGAGCGTGTGGGAGACGTGCTGGCCGACACGCTCCGCGACGTGGACGTCGACGTCGTTCGCCGGACGCTCGCCGGGACGGCCCACGACCCGCCCGACCTGACCGCCCGCGAGTGGCGACTGGTCGCGGCCGCGGCGTACGGCCCGGGGCAGTTCGACATGCACCCGGGGCCGTTCCGCCGACTGGCACTCGCCGCGCTCACCGCTCCCGACGGCGTGAGCGACGCGGACGGCGACCCGTCGGACGCGCGCGAACGCCTCCTCGTCCGACGGGTGTTGCAGTGTCACGACTGGGAGACGGTCGCCGACGACCTGGGCTACTACACCGCCAGTGGCGCGCGACGGGAACTCGGCCGCACGTTGCAGACGCTCGTCGAACGCTACGGTACTAAGGCCGCGGCCGACGAACGCGACCGGTATGGTTGAACCGCTCGGCTGGGTCGCCATCGCGTTGTTGGCGCTCGCCGTCGTCGGTGCGGTCGTGCCGCTGTTGCCGGGGGCGCTCCTCTCGCTCGCGGGCATCCTGCTGTACTGGTTCTCGACGGGGTACGCCGAACCGTCGACGACCGTCCTCGTCGTGCTGTCGGCCGTCGCGCTGGGGACCGCCGCCCTGGACTACTTCGGCGGCGCGCTCGCGGCGCGAGTGGGTGGCGCGTCACTGCTGAGCACCGCCCTCGCGTCGCTGGTCGGTCTCGCCATGCTGTTCCTGACCGGACCGGTCGGTCTCATCCTCGGCGTCACGGTGACGGTGTTCGTCGTCGAGTACGTCCGGAACCGGGACGTGCGGACGAGCGCCCGGACGACGCTGTACGCCGCTGCGGGCGTCCTCGCGTCGACGGTCGTCCAGGTGTTGACGACGCTCTCGCTGCTGGTCGCGATGCTCGTCGTCGTCTTCGGCTAGGGCGAACGGGCGACGGACGAGACGTGAATCACGGAGGCGGGGTCGTCGCACGGTGTGGGTCGCTCTCGACCCCGAATTCGCCTCCGACGGAAGTCAGGTCACGGACCGTGCTGGACGGACTCTGGTATAAGAACGTTCGCCGGAGAGTGAAACTGAACGCGTCGGTGGCGCGAACCGCCGACCGAATCTCCCCGTTACGGATGAGTGTAGTACGCGACGTGCTCTTCGGTCGCGTCCTCGGGAACGGAGTCGACGCGTGCGAACCCGACGCGCTCGAACTGCACGACGTCGTCGGGTGCGTACTCGTGGAACCCGGGTTCGGCGTGGCCACTCACGTCGCCGTCCATCGTCCGGAGCGTGACGGGGACGCTCTCGGCGGCGGGCACCCAGTGGATGACCTGTACGCCCTCCTCGCGGACGGCGTCGATGTCGTCGTCGGTGTACTCGAAGAACGCCTCGCCGTCGACCGGGTCCTCGTAGCGAACACAGCCGTAGCCCTTCAGCCAGACGCGCTCGCCGACGTCGGGAACGTCCTCCAGTTCGACCAGTACGGCGTCGGAGACGGGGATGTCGCGTCGGCCCCGGTCCTCGTGGTCGGGGTGGAGCGGCGGGTGGGCGGCGTCGGGGCCACCTTCGACCGCGACGTCCGCGCCGTCGCGAACGAGGAAGCGACGGTCCGACTCGTCGTCGACGAGTTCGCGGTTCTTCGCGTAGACGTTCGACATCGCGAGGTCCACGTCGCTCGTGGAGGTCCCGAGTTCGACGATGGCGTCGACGACGGCCTCGCCCCGAATCCCACGTCGCTCGACGCTGGCGAGAGTGGGCGCGCGTGGGTCGTCCCAGCCGTCGAGGTCCCCCGACTCCACGAGCGACTTGATGGTCGACGTACTCATCTTCACGTCGTAGGCGTCGATCTGGATGTGCCCCCAGTGGACGACCTCGGGGTACTCCCAGCCGAAGTAGTCGTAGACGAACCGCTGGCGCTTCGCGGAGTCCTGAAGGTCGATGCCACGGATGATGTGGGTGACGCCCGTCAGGTGGTCGTCGACACCGCTCTGGAAGTCGAGCATCGGCCACGCGCGGTACTCCGCCGCTTCCTCGCGCGGGTGGGGTGTGTCTATCATTCGGAAGGCGACGAAGTCTCGCAGCGCGGGGTTCTTGTGCTCGATGTCGGTCCGAACACGCAGGACCATCTCGCCGCTCGAATACTCGCCGGCGACCATCGCCTCGAACTCCTCGCCGACGGTCTCGACGTCCTTCTCGCGGTGGGGACACGCTTCGCCGGAGTTCTTCATGTCCGAGAACGCGCCGGCCTCACACGAACAGGTGTACGCGCCACCGAGGTCGATGAGTTCGCGGGCGTGGCCGTAGTACGTCTCGACGCGGTCGCTCGCGCGGACGACCTCGTCGGGTTCGAACCCGAGGTAGTCGATGGCGTCGAGGATGGCGTCGTAGGCGTCGAGGTCCGGGCGCTTCGTCTCGGGGTCGGTGTCGTCGAACCGACAGAGCATCCAGCCGTCGTACAGCTCTTTGTACGTCCCGATGACGGCGGGCATCCGGGCGTTGCCGAGGTGCCACGGGCCGTTGGGGTTCGGTGCGAGGCGCATCCGAATCTCGTCGTACTCCTCGGCGTTCGGGAGGTCCGGGAGCACCTGGTCGTCGTCCTCGTCGTCGGCGTCCAACTCGGCGACCGCCTCGGGGTCGAGCTCTTCGAGCCGTTCGCGCTTCTCCGCGTTCGAGAACCCGTTGACCCGTCCGACGACGGGGGCGACGACGCCCGCTATCTGGTCGCCGTGCTCCCGGAACTCGGGGTTCTCGCCCATCAGCGGCCCCATGATGGCACCGACCTGTGCGTCGGAGTCGTGTTTGAGCGCGTTGAACAGCGCGTTGACCTCCGCTTCGCGCTCGACGCGCTCGCGAATCTCGTCGTCCATTACGCCGGGGTTACCGCTTGCGGGTGAAAACTGCGTGGGATTCGTCCGTTCGGTCCGTCCCATCGAACCTGTCGGCCGGAGCGAACTAGTAGAAAAGTATTTTGGCCGTACGTTGATGAAAACAACTATGTCCCCACATCGGAACGAACGCGCCGTCGCCCCCGTCGTCGGCGTCGTCCTCGTCGTCGCCATCGTCGTCCTGCTCGCGACGGCGGCCTCCGTGATGCTACTCGGGTTCGGTGACTACCTCCAGGAGCCGTCGCCGCTGGTCGCCAGCGGGGAGTCGATACAGGTGACCCTCGAAGACAACCAGACCGACCACACGCTCCGCGTCCGGCACGTCTCCGGGATGTCCGTCGACGCGGACGCGCTCGACGTCCTCGTCACCTCCGGGAGCGCCTCCCACCGGTACCCCTTCCCGGTCGGGAACTCCTCGGCGCTCGCCGACGGCACGTGGGACGCGGGCGAGCAGGTCGCCGTCGACCTGAACGCCTCGCAGGTGTGTCAGGGCGGCGGCGACACCGCCCGAGTGTCGCTCGTCTACAGTACCGGCGACTCGGGGAGTCTCATCAGCCAGCAGACGGTTCCCATCGAACGCGGCCAGTTCCTCATCAACGGCTCGAACGTCCAACCGACGACCAGTTACACCGCCAACGTCACGTTCGTCGGAACGGGGTGGTCCAGTCCGTCCGTCGACCCACCCGTCGACGTGAGCGTCGAAGTCGGAGGGGCGACTGCCTACCAGTGGACCGACCAGACCGACACCGACGAGACGGTGGGGTCGTTCGACGTGACCGAGCAGACGGAAGGTACGGGGCTGTCCATCACGGCGAAAGGAGCGTACTCGTTCGACTACGACGAGTGGGACTGGCGCTACCGCACCATCAGTTCGACCGAGAACTCCACTCACATGCGCGTCCTCCGCGACGGTGACGACGTCCCGCAGTACGAGACCGACTCCGACCAACAGTCCGTGGCGGAGTACCTCGGCCCCTACGTCGAGGACGGGGAGATATCGCTACAGGACAACCAGGCCATCTTCCTGTTCGACTTCAACACCGACGAACCGGTCAGCAGTTCGCGCGTGGAGTTCCAGGACGCGGTCGTGCTCGTCTCTTTCTTCACCGAACACGAACACGTGAGCGTCCACCAGACGGTCCGAGGAGAGAACGTCGTCGTCTGCCCGGCCGCGACGACCGGCGGCGACTGAGAAGGTCGCAGTTACGCGGTCGCTTCCTGGTCCGGTTCCTTCATGCGCTCGACGATGTCGTTGATGAGGATGATGTCGCCGACCGACCGGACCCACCGGTAGGGGATGATGACGCCGCGAGCGCCCCGCACACGGTCGTCGAACAGGCCGGTGTTGAGGTCGGCGAGCGCGAGGCCGGTCACCTGCTCGGTGTCGAGGTCGAGGCGGAGGTCCTCGACCTGGCCGATGAACACGCCGTTGTTCGAGTACACTTCCCGCCCGACGAGCGTCGTGATCTCTTGAGGTCCCGCGTCTGCGTCCATACCGTCGCGGTGGGTCGGGGGGGTAATAACAGTTGACGGAGCGTCTGACGCTACGGTGACGGCAGTCTCTCGGCGTCACGCCAGCGCCGGCCGATGTACGACTCCGCCCACGCCACCGCCCGTGGCGCGTCGTTGGTGATCAACCCCTGGAGTCCGTCCGGCCCGTAGACGGTGAGGGACGCGACCCGCTCGCCGTCGCACTCGTGAATCTTCACGCTGCACGGCAGGGAGCCACCGATCTCGCGGACCTCGACGTGGTCGTGTTCGAACACCGGGTCGCCCGCCAGACCGTACGTCGTGACCAACTCCTGGAGGACGGGCGTCGGAAAACCGAGTTCGACGGTCGTGCCGGCATCGATCGCGCTCCGGTAGTTCTCGACGTACTGGCCCGACACCGCGCTGATGAGACCACGGACGTGGTCGGCCCACGAGAGGAGTTCGGCGTTACGTTCGACCGGCCGGTGAGGGGCGACCGGAGAGGGCGTGACGACGGCGGCCCCCGCGAAGAACGACGGCGGTATCGACGCGTCCCGTGGCAGGACCGACAGCACGTCGAGGGCCCCCCGAAGCCCCGTGACCTGGTCGTCGATTCGGTCGAGGGTCTCGAGTGCGAGGCGACCCGCCAGCGTGGTCCGGAACCCGCCGTCGGTCCGCTCGACGAGGTCGTGGGCGGTCAACTCGCGAACCGCCCGGTCGACGGTCGACCGGGAGACGTCGAGTCGTTCGACGACGGTCGGTTTCGGCGTCGGACCCGTATTTAATTCGCGTATGACCGGCGCTCGTCGACGGAGGAGGTCGAAGAACGCCGACCGAGTCTCATCCATCGGTTTTGCTCCTTTCCCGACACGTATCAATCCTCTGCTCCGAGCCGGACACACATAAAGTTGCGATAATTATAAGTACAATTGTCCAGCCGGTGCGTATCCCCCCGATGGGTGAACTGATAACGTCTGCCTCCGTACCCTCTCTCGCCGGACGCCTCTGACATGCCCGGCACCGCGCGTCGCCCGACGCGCACCGACGCCGGCTCGCCCGAACCGGCGCTGGGGGAACCTGCCCGTTCCCCCGTTTTCCGAGCGACCGACCGACCAGCGACCGGGTCGGTCGTGCGTCGTGCGGACACAGCGACGGGAGAGCTAAACGACCTGGCGACCGTACTCACATCCATGACCGACGAGGAGCGCGACGCGATTCGCGACCGAAAACGAGAGGAGTTGCTGTCGAGAGCCGACGAGACCACCGATTCGACGGACCGGCCGACCGAACCCATCCACGTCGGCGGGACGACGAGCCTCGACGACGTGCTGGGCGAGTACCCGCTAGTCCTCGTCGACTACCACGCGGAGTGGTGTGGACCCTGCAAGATGCTAGAACCCACGGTGAAGACACTGGCCGCCGACTCGCCGGCCGTCGTCGCGAAGGTCGACATCGACGAGAACCAACTGCTCGCCCAGCAGAAGGGCATCCGCGGCGTGCCGACGCTCCAGTTGTACGCCGGCGGCCAGCAGGTCGAGGAGGTCGTCGGCGTTCGCGACGAGTCGTCACTGCGGTCGCTCATCGAGCAGCACGCCTGAAAACGGAGTTCGGTCGACGGCGTTCTCGCGCGCTTACAGCGCGTCGACGATGTTCAGGAAGCCGCTGCCGTAGTACTCCTTGCCCGCGACCGAGGGCACCTCGGCGGCGCGTTTGAGCGCGCTCTCGACTTGGTTGGCGCTGTAGTCGGGGTTGGCGCTCTTGACGAGAGCGGCCGCGCCGGCGACGTTCGGGGCGGCCATCGACGTGCCGGCCTTCCAGCCGTAGCCGCCGGGCACCGTCGAGAACACGAGGTCCCACGCGTATGCGGGGACGCCACCGAGCGGTTCGAGGTACTTCTCGCTGAGCTTGTAGTTGCCACCGGGTGCGCCCAGCGCCACGGCGTTGGTGCCGTAGTTGGTGTAGTTCGCGGGCGTCGTCGCCGGAGCCTCGAGGTCCTCGCCGGCGAACGCGGCGTAGCCGAACCCGATGGGGCCGGTCGCCGAGACGGAGAGCGCCTGTGCGCCCTCGTTCGGGACGCTGATCCAGTGGCCGCCGTCGAGGGTGTAACACGGACTGCCGTCCGGCGGGCAGTACGTCTCGCCGTTGTCGTGCTGGAGGTCGACGCTGTCGTTGCCCGCGGAGATGACGAGTAGCGTCCCCTCCTTGTTGGCGTACGTCATCGCCTTGTTGAGGAACCCGCCGTAGAAGCTCCCGAGGCCCTGCCGTGGGACGGGGTAGGCACCGAGCGAGAGGTTCGCGACGTCACAGTTCGTTCGCGCGGCTTCGAGCACCGCGGCGACGACGATGGAGAACGCACCGTTCTGGCCGCCGTAGTTCGAGAACACCCGGAAGTCGACGAGTTCGGCGTCGGGAGCGGTTCCGACGACGCCCGTCGTGCCGTCGTTCGACGCGCCGGCGATACCAGCGACGTGAGTGCCGTGGTCGCCGCCGCCGGGGACGCCCGCGCCGCGACCGTCGCCGGTGAAGTCCTTCGACAGCGCCTCGTTGATCTCGAGGTCGGGGTGGCTCGCGTCGACACCGGAGTCGATGATGGCGATGCGTGTTCCCTCGCCCGTCGTCGTCTCGTGGGCCGTCGGCACGTCGAGCGCCTGCTTGTCCCACTGGTAGGCGTAGAACTCGTCGTCGAGGGACTCGAGGGCCGCGTCGTCGGTGACCGACTTCTGCTCGGGGTTCTCGACCTCCAGCGAGACGTCCGGTGCGAAGCTTTTGACCGCTTTGTCCGCTTCGAGCGCCGACTCGCTGGCCCGGACGACCGCGTAGCCGATCTCCGAGAGGTCGTGGACGACCTCTGCACTCGGGCTCTTGTTCCCGCTCAGTTTGACGATGAACCGGTCGTCGCTCTCGACCGCAGTCACGGTCGAACTCGCCGCGAACATTCCGCCGAGCACAGCACCGCTCGTCTGTAAGAATCGCCGCCGGCTGTGGTCTGTCATCACAGTTCTCACGGTACTGTTACACATAAGTGTTAAGAATGTGTTCTGTTAAACCGTCGCACACTCCGGTCGAAGAAAGAGGGCCTTCCGGACGCCGTCTCGGGCGAGCGGTCGAGTGCTCGCGCTCGTGCTCGTCGTGGTTTTTAGTCGTCACAATCGCCACGGTCGGTCGCGAGTCGACGAACGCGATTCGGGGCCGGCGCTCACCGGTGTCGGTCGCGAGTCGGGCGGTTCGAAGGGAAAGGTGACGCGGGGAGGGGAAACACCCCCGCGTGTGACACTACGGAGCTCGCGTGAGCTCCGCTCGGAGTTCAGCGTGCGGTAGCATAACCCTTGGGCGCGAACGTGGCATCGTCACAGAGTGTCACGGAAGCGTCAGACTTCGGTGAGGTCGAGCACGGTGTCCACGTCGGCACTCGACGTGAGGAGGGTCCGCATGCGTTCGACGGTCGCGGCGTTGCGCGCCCGCCCCGAGTGCACGACGTCCTCCGCACGGTCGACGGTCGTGATGGTGTCCGCACGGGTGAGGAGGACGGGGACACCGGCGTCCTCGGCGCGCCCGAGCACGGCCGGCGGTGGTCGGTAGCCACCGGTCAACAGGAGCGCCTCGATGCCCGGCGCGTCGAGCGCCGCGGTGGCGATCTCGGGGCGGTCGCCGCCCGCTATCATCGCCGCGTCGCGCGTCCGTCGGAACTGCGCTAGCGCGTCCTCGGCGCTCATCGCGCCGACGGTGAACCGCTCGACGAACGCGTCGGTGGGGGCGTCGCTCGTCAGCACCTCCGCGCCGAGTTCGTCGGCGAGGTCCGCGACGGTGACGCCAGCGAGTTCCTGCACGCGGGGGAGCACGCCGAACACCGGGATGCCCCGCCCTTCGAGGTACGGGACGGCGTCCTCGACCAGCGCGTCGTGGTCGGCGTCGGCGACACCGTTGAACAGCACGCCCGCCAGTCGGTCCCCGAGGTGGCGTGCCGCCGAGAGGACGGCGTCGACGTCCGTGGGGTCCGAGTACGTCGCGACCAGCACCGCGCGAGCGTCGAGCAGTTCGGCCACGTCCGCGTCGGTGAGGTCCGCGACCCCGCCTGCAGCGAACGACCCGCCGCCTTCGAGCACCATCACGTCGGTGTCCTCCGCGAGCCCCTCGTAGCTCTCGCGGACCTGTGCGTGGAGTTCGTCGGGACTCTCGCGGCCGCGCATCGTCTGCTCGACGAACGTGCGGGAGTAGACCACCGGTTCGAGGTCGGCGATGTCGGCGTCCAGGTCGAGCAGTTCGCGTGCGAGCAGCGGGTCCTCGTCGAGGGTCTTGCCGACCGCACTCTGGAGGCGGGTCCCCTTCGGTTTCATGTAGCCGACCGCGCCGCCACGGTCGCGCGCGATGAGCGCGAGGGCGAGTGCGATGGCCGTCTTGCCGGTGCTCTCGTCGGTCGAGGTGATGAGTATCGGGTTCATAGCTCGTCGGGGTCGATGGTGAGGCGCACGTCGACGGCGGTCGCACCGTCGGGCGTCGCCACGAGGGGGTTCACGTCCAGTTCCAGGATGGCGGGGAAGTCGGTCGCCAACTGCGAGAGACGACCGATGGTCTCGACGACCGCCGACTCCTCGACGGGGTCGCGGCCACGCGCCCCACGAAGGAGCGGCGCGGCCTGCACGTCGTCTATCATCTCGCTCGCTTCTCGCTCCGACAGGGGAGCGACGCGCACGGTCGTATCCTCCAGCACCTCGACGAAGATGCCGCCGAGGCCGAACAGCACCAGCGGTCCGAACTGCGGGTCGCGGTTTATGCCGACGATGGTCTCGACGCCCGCGTCGAGGTCGAGCATCTCCTGGACCTGCACGCCGATGATGTGAGCGTCGGGCTGGTAGGTGCGGGCGCGCTGGACGAGGTCGTCGTACGTGGCGGCCACCTCGTCGTCGGGGACGCCCACGCGGACGCCGCCGATGTCCGACTTGTGGAGGATGTCGGGCGAGACCACCTTCATCACGACGTCGCCGTCGATGCGCTCTGCGACCGCACGGGCCTCGTCGGGGGAGTCCACGACCGCACCGTCGGGGACGGGGATGCCGTACGCCGACAGCAGGTCCATCGCCTCGACGCCGATGCGGGTCTCGCCGCGGTCGGCGGCCTCCTCCAGAATCTCGCGGACCGCGTCGGGGTCCACGTCGTCGTACTCCGCGGCGGGGTCGTACTCCCGCGTGCTGATGTCGCGGTACTCGCGCAGGGCGTCGAGACTCCGGATGGCACGGGCGGGGTCGAAGTACGCCGGGATGCCCGCGGCGTTGAGCGTCTCCTGGGCGTCCCGCGCGGAGTCGCCGCCCATGAAGCAGACCGCGACCGGTTTGCCGTGTTTCGCCTGCTGCTCGACGATGACCTCCGCGAGTTCGTCGAACGTGAGGACCGCGACGGGACACGAGACGATGCAGGCCGCGCCGACACCGGGGTCCGAGAGCACCGTGTCGATGGCCGCCGCGAACCGGTCGACGTCGGCGTCGCCGATGACGTCGACGGGGTTGTAGATGTTCGCCGTCTCGGGCAGTTCCTCGCCCAACTGGTCGAGGGTGTCCTGCGAGAACGAGGCGAGCGAGAGGCCCGCGTCGCCGACGGCATCCGTCGCCATCACGCCGGGACCGCCCGCGTTGGTGACGACGGCCACGTCGTCGGCTTCGGGCAGTGGTTGCCCCGCCAGCGCCTCCGCGGAGTCGAACAGCTCCTGGACGTTCTCCGCGCGCAGGACACCCGCCTGGTCGAGACCCGCCTCGTAGGCCGCCTCGCTGCCGGCGATGGTGCCGGTGTGGGAGGCGGCGGCGTGCGCGCCGGCCTCGGTACGTCCGGACTTCACGAGCACGATGGGCGTATCCTGCGTGACTTCGCGCGCAGCGTCGACGAACGCCCGACCCTCGCCGATGCCTTCGAGGTACCCGAGGACGACGTCGGTGTCCGGGTCGTCGCCCCACGCGCGGACGAAGTCGCGTTCGTCGAGCACAGCCTTGTTCCCGAGCGAGACGACGTCACGGAAGCCGATGCCCCGGTCGTTCGCCCAGTCGAGGACGGCGGTGATGAACGCGCCCGACTGACTCATGAACGAGATGCTCCCGTCGAGAGCCATGTCGGGGCCGAACGTCGCGTTCATCCCGACGCCGGTCGCGATGACGCCCAGACTGTTCGGGCCGACGAGGTTCAGGCCGTAGCGCTCGGCGACCTCGCGTAACTCGCGTTCGCGGGCCGCACCCTCGCTTCCGGTCTCGCCGAACCCGGCGGTGATGACGACGACGTTCTCGATGCCCTCCTCGCCGGCCTGTTCGACCACGTCGATGGCGATGCTCGGCGGGACGACGACGACCGCGAGGTCGACGTCGCCGACTTCGGTGAGGTCGGCGACCGTCTCGACGCCGAGGACGGCGTCGGCGTTCGGGTTGACCGGCACGGTCTCGCCGTCGAACGTCCCCAGCAGGTTCTCCATGACGGCTCTCCCGACCGACCCGTCGCGTTCGGTCGCCCCGACCACGGCCACGCGCTCGGGAGCGAACAGCGTCTCCAATCCCATTCGTCGGCGGAGGCTTCTCCACCCCGGCGCAAATACGTGCCGGCTGACCGTGCCGGAGCGACCCCGACCGAGCGCGCAGGGAGTCACGGAGGTGCCCGCTCCCTGACCCACAGCCACGAGAGGGTCACGGCGGGCGGGTCGCGGAAGGGCCAAACGTGTCGCGCACGAAATCACCTTGAAATATCAACTATGAGTCTCCTGCTCCTCCTCGTCGGGGTGGGGGTCGCGGCGTTCGTCGGGTTCAACATCGGTGGTTCCTCGACGGGCGTGGCGTTCGGCCCCGCCGTCGGCAGTCGCATCGTCGGGAAGGTCGGCGCGGCGGCGCTGTTCACCGGGTTCGCCCTGCTCGGTGGCTGGACCGTCGGCCGGAACGTCATCGACACGATGAGCGACGGCATCGTCCCGGCGAGCCAGTTCACCCTGGAGGCCAGCATCGCCGTCCTGTTCTTCGCGGGGTTCGCGCTGCTCGTCTCGAACCTCTACGGTGTCCCCGCGTCGACCTCGATGACCGCCGTGGGGGCCATCGTCGGCCTCGGCGTCGCCTCGGGGACGCTCGACGAGGCGCTCATGTTCACCATCGTCTCGGCGTGGGTCGTCGCCCCGCTGATGGCGTTCTGGGTCGGCCTGCTCGTCGGTCGGTACGCCTACCCGCACCTCGACGCCCGGTTCTCCTTCTCGCGGGTCGAAGACGGGCTGTTCCGCATCGACCGCTCGGGCCGGATTCCTCGCCCCGCGCTCGGCGAAGACGCGAACCCGCGAGACGCGATTGGGGCGGTACTGGTCCTCGTCATCGCCTGCTACATGGGGTTCTCGGCGGGCGCGTCGAACGTCGCCAACGCCGTCGCGCCGCTGGTCGGCAACGGCTCCATCACGGCCAGTCAGGGCGTGCTCCTCGCGGTCGGTGCGCTCGGTCTGGGTGGGTTCACCATCGCGCGCCGGACGCTCGACACCGTCAGCGACGGCATCACCGACCTCCCCATCCTCGCCGCCCTCGTCGTCTCCATCGTCGGCGCGACGGTCATCACCGTCCTGAGCCAGTTGGGCATCCCCGCCAGCCTCGCGGTCAGCACGACCTCGTGTATCATCGGACTGGGCTACGGCCGGGCGAGTCGCGCGGTCACGCTCGCGGAGGCCGCCGAAGGCGCGCTTCAGGGCGACCCCGGCCCGGACCTCTCGGTCGGAGCACTCGCGCCCGACGCCGGCGAGGTCGGCGTCGAACCGGGACCCACGGTCGGGACGCTCGCCGACGACGAGGTCCCCGACCGGAGCGCCGCCGCCGACGGCGGGCCGACCCCGGAGGTCCCACCCATCGGCGAGGAGGACCCCGAGACGCTGACGAGCGAACAGCTGTTCGACGCCGCGGCGACGAGTCGCATCGTCATGCTCTGGATCCTCTCGCCCACCCTGTCGGCGGTCGGGTCGTACCTGCTGTTCGCGTTCGTGTTCCGCCTCGGCGGGTGAGCGTCGGGTACGCGTGACGGCCCGCTCGGGACCCTCCTGCGATCGTGACAGTCGAGTAACCGCTTTCTCCCGGAGCGTACTCCGGACAGCCATGACCGAGCACGTGCTGGTCCCCATCGACGGGTCGCCACAGGCCGAACGCGCCTTCGAGTACGCAGCGACGCTCCCCGACGTGCGGGTGACGATGCTGACGGTCATCAACCCGTTCGACGTCGACACCGAGCGACCGGGCTACCAGTCACCCCTCGGGAAGAGCGGGATGCCCGCGTACTCCCCCGAGTGGTACGAACGCTACCGCGAGGAGGCGCTGGACCACCAGCGAGAACTGCGCGAGCGGGTCGAGGCCGACGCCGAAACCGACGGCCACGTCGTCTTCGGGAAGGCCGCTCGGCAGATAGTGAAGTACGCCGAAGAGAACGACGTCGACCACGTCGTCATCGGGACGCACGGTCGACGCGACCTCTCGCGCATCCTCCTCGGGTCGGTCGCGGAGGTCGTCGTCCGACGTGCGCCCTGCCGGGTCACCGTCGTCCGATGACCTGCCCCGAGAGATAACAACTGAGTTTCGTAGAATGGCACATCTTATTAACTAGCTCTTCAGAATTAGTAACACATGGTTCGCTACACTCGCCGGTCGGTCCTCGCAGGAGCCGCAGGGTTAGCCACAGCGTCCCTCGCGGGGTGTCTCGACGACGCCACCGCCGGGACGTCCGCGCCCGCCGACGTGACCTCGTCGTTCGCCGTCCTCACCGACTTCGCCACCGCGGTCGGTGGAGAGACGCTGGCCGTCGACGGCGTCGTCCCGTTCGGTCAACACGGTCACGGCTGGCAACCGTCGGCGGACGTCCAGCGCTCGATTCGCGAGTCGGGGGCGTTCGTCTACGTCGGCGAGGGGTTCCAGCCGTGGGCCGACGACGTGGTCGCCAGCCTCGACGCCGACGGCGCGGACGTCGCCGTCGTCGAGGCTCGCCATGACGTCTCGCTCCTGCCGGCACCGTCGGGTCACGAGGGACACGAGGAACACGGGACGGAGAAACACGAGGACCACAACGGAGAGACCAGCACAGAGGGAGGACACGACGGTCACGACCACGGGTCGATGGACCCCCACTTCTGGCTCGACCCGACGCGAGCGGCGACTGCGGTCGAGACGGTCGGGGAGGGCCTCGCGTCGACGTACGCCGACGACGCCGAGGCGCTGCGCCAGAACGCCACGACGTACGCCGACGAACTGCGCGCCCTCGACACCGAGTTCGAGGAGGCACTCGCAGGCCGTTCGCGGGAGGCCGTGTTGGTCGCCGGGCACGACGCGTTCCAGTACCTCGGCGAGCGCTACGGGTTCGAGGTGCACGCGCTGACCGGCATCTCGCCCGACGACTCCCCGACGCCCCGCGATATCGAACGCGCTCAGCAGGCCGTCGAAGACGAGGGCGTCACGCACGTCCTCGCGCCGGTGTTCGAGTCCGACCGCGCGGCGCGGCGACTGGTCGAGGAGACCGACGCCGAGGGCGTGTTGCCCATCACGACGCTCGCGGGCCGCACCGAGGAGTGGGACGAGAAGGGGTGGCGCTACGAGGACGTGATGCGGGAGGTCAACCTCGCGACCCTCCGGGAGGCGTTGGGCGCGTGAGCGTCGTCGCCCTCGACGGGGTCACGTTCGGCTACGGCGACCGCCCGGTCGTCGAGGACGTCTCGCTGACAATCGAGAGCGGCGAGTTCGTCGGTCTCGTCGGCCCGAACGGGTCGGGGAAGAGCACGCTCGTCGCTCTCGCCCTGGGTCTCGCGCGTCCCGATTCGGGCACCGCAGAGCTGTTCGGGACGCCCGCCCACCGCCACGGGGACGGAACACGCGTCGGCTACGTCGCCCAGCAGTCGACCCGGCAGGCCAGCGAGATGCCCGTCACCGTCCGGGAAGCGGTTCGGATGGGGCGGTACCCACACGTCCGCTGGCGGTTCGGCGAGGACGACCGGGCGGCCGTCGCCGCGGCGTTCGACCGCGTCGGCGTCGCCGACCTCGCCGACCGGAAGGTCGCCGAACTGTCGGGCGGGCAGCGCCAGCGGGTGTTCATCGCCCGGGCGCTGGCGAGCGAGGCCGACCTGCTCGTCCTCGACGAACCCGCGGTCGGGGTCGACGCCGAGTCCCGGACGGCGTTCTACGACCTGCTCGACAGGCTCAACGACGAGGGAATCACCGTCCTGCTGGTCGAACACGACATCGGCGTCGTCACCACCCGCACCGACCGCGTCGTCTGCATCGACTGTCGGCTCCAGTTCGACGGCGACACGGCCGCGTTCGCGGAGAGCGACGCGCTCTCGCGGGCGTACGGTCCCGACCACCGACCGCTGGAGCACAGTCACGGTGCCGGCCACGCACACGAGTCCCCCCGCGAGGAGTCGTCGTGACGTCGACGACGCTCACCTCGCTCCTGTTCGTCCTCGCGCCCGTCGAGCGTGCGTTCGACGCGTTCGTCGGACTGTTCGGCGACGCTGCCTGCGCAGCGGGCCGTGCGACCGTCGGCGGTGTGTTCTGCGAGGGGTACATGCAACTCGCCCTGCTCGCGGGCGTCGGCGTCGGCGTCGTCGCGCCGCTCGTCGGGACGTTCCTCGTCCACCGACGACTCGCGCTGGTCGGGGACACGCTCGCTCACGCCGCGTTCGCGGGCGTCGCCCTCGGTCTGTTCGTCGGGTCGGCGTACGAGGTGGCGGTCTCTCCCGAGGTCAGCGCGCTCGTCGTCGCCGTTCTCGCCGCACTGGGTATCCAGACGCTCGTCGAGCGCACCGACGCGGCGGGGGACGTGGCGATGGCCATCGTCCTCTCGGGGGCGTTCGCGCTCGGGACCGTCCTGATGAGTCTCGGCAGCGGCGGCCTCTCGGTGTCCATCCACCAGTACCTGTTCGGGTCGCTGGTGCTGGTCGACCGCGCGTCGGTCGGTCTCCTCGCGGTTCTCGTCGCCGTCGTCGTCGGCACCGTCGCGCTCACCTACCGCTCGCTCGTGTTCGTCACGTTCGACGAGACGGCCGCCCGCGTCGCCGGCGTCCCCGTCCGACGCTACGAGCGTCTGCTGGCGGTGCTGACCGCGCTCGTCGTGGTCGCCGCGATGCAGATTCTCGGGGTCATCCTCGTCGCCGCGATGCTCGTCGTCCCGGTGGCGGCCGCCACACAGGTCGCGAGCAGTTTCCGCTCGTCGCTCGCGCTGTCGGTCGTCGCCGCCGAACTCGCCGTGGTCGCCGGCCTCGTCGTCTCGTACTACGCCGGGACGCAGGGCAGCGGCACCGTCGTCCTGCTCGCCATCGGCGTGTTCTGTCTCGCGGCGGGCGCGGCCCGACTACCTCCGCTCGGGGTCCGTGCCCGCGTGCGCTCACGCCTCGGCCAGCGCGACGGCCCGCGCACCCGCTAGCTCGCGCAGGCGCTCGGGGTCGATAGGGAAGACGGCCTCGGGCGTCCCCGCGGCGGCCCACACCTCCTCGAAGTCGAAGAGCGTCTCGTCCATGTACACCGGGACGTCGGTGTCGTGACAGAGCGGTGGGACGCCACCGATGGACCACCCGAGCGTCTCGCGGATGACGTCGGCGTCGCCCATCCGAACCTCGCGCTCGGGGACGCCGTGGAGGTCGGCGACGGCCGCCATGTCGACGCGGTTCGCACCGCTGGTGAGACAGACGACGAGGTCTTCGCCCGCCCGCACCGCGATGGCGCTGGCGATCTGCGCGACGTCACAGCCGACCGCGTCGGCGGCCGCGGCGGCGGTCTTCGTCCCCTCGTCGAACTCGTGGACGCTGACGTCGAGTCCGTAGCGGTCGGCGGCGCGGGTCGCGAACTCCTCGGCGCGTGGGTGCATGCCGACAGTCTGTGCGCCCCGAGACCAAAGCGTTGGGGTCGGAGACGGTGGATTCGAACCTGTCGGCTCGACGGCCGAAAGTCGTTCAAACAGCTCTCTGTTCCTTCCGAAGAGCCTTTCTTTAGGACGGTGATGGACGGGTATGCAACGACGCACGTTCCTCGGAACGCTCGGTGCGGGACTGGCCGTCGCGGTCGCCGGTTGTACGGAGTCCGGATCGAGCGACGGCGACGACCCGGCGGGCGGGACGGGCGAGAACGGCACCGACACCACGGCACCGACGACGGGGACGCCGGCCGAGACGACCGAGAACTCGACACGGACTCCCAGAGAGCCGTCGACCGAGACGGAGATGCCGGCGACCGGCACCGAACCCACCGAGGGGTCCAGCGCCGGGACGCCGAGCGTCGCGGACGCGTCCCTGGAGGTGACGAACGAGGGCTGTGGCGGTGGGCCCCAGGAGGCGACCGTGACGGTCGACGGCGACACCGTCACCGTCGACGGCGTCCTCCGTGGCTCCGACGGCTGTCACACCGCTCGGCTCGCGGGCACCAGCGTCGACGGCGGGACGCTCACGGTCAGCGTCGAGTCGTACGTCCCCGAGAGCGAGCAGGGGAAGGCGTGTATCGACTGCATCGTCGACATCGAGTACACGGCGACGGTGACGCTCGCAGCGGGGTCGCCCGAGACGGTCGTCGTCGAACACGGCGACGAGCGAATCACCGAGGCAGGAGCCACCGGGACGACGACGGAGAACTGAGCGGCGGGTCGCGCGTCGTCGCGGCGAGACCCATCGAGAACCCGCGGACTATTCACCCACACTGGACGACTCCTCGGGCATGTCCACCACCACCGTCGCCGTCGTCCAGTGTCCGGTCGCGGACCTCGACGTCGAGGCGAACCTCGACCGCCTCCGAGGACGTGTCGCCGGACTCCCCGACGACGTGTCGCTCGCGGTGTTCCCCGAGACGTTCCTGACGGGCTACGTCCCCGACGAACGCGTCCACGACGTCGCCCTCGCTCGTGACGGTCCCGAACTCGACGCCCTCGCGCGGGTCGCCAGCGACCACGACTGCCACACCCTCGTGGGGTTCGTCGAACGCGCCGACGGGACGTACTACAACGCCACGGCGTACGTCACCCCCGAGACGACGACCGTCTACCGCAAGCGCCACCTGTGGGGGTCCGAACGCCACTGGCTCACCCCTGGCGACGAGCGCGTGACCGTCGAGACGCCCGTCGGACGGGCCGCGCTGTTGACCTGCTACGACCTGAACTTCGTCGCCGAGAGCCACGCCCACCTCGACGAGGACGTGGTCGCGCTGTTGGTGCCCGGCGCGTGGCCGGCCGCCCACGACGCGAACTGGCGACTGCTCTGTCGAGCACGCGCACTCGACGGTGTTCGGTGGGTTCTCGCGGCCGGGCGCACCGGAACGCGCGAGGTCCTCGACGCCCCCGAGACGGCCTACAACGGCCGCTCGCTCGTCGTCCGGCCCGACGGGACCGTCGCGGCGACGCTCGACCGAGCCAGCCGCGACCTGGTGTTCACGCTCGACTCGACGGTACTCGACGGCGCACGCGAGACCGTCGGTATCTTTCGCCGATGAACGAATCCTTCACGAAAGAGCGAACACTGTTTTAGATTCGCCAAAGAATTTTTTCTGCGACGGCAATGGTTAAGTGGGACGCGGTCGAACACTGAGACGAGATGAGCAAACAGGAAGAGCAGTCGGTACGTCAGCACGCGGACGAGATCGAGGAGAACTCGCTACGTATCGACGCCGACCGCGCGGAACAGATCATCGAGGCGCTCAACACGGACCTCGCGAACGCCTACGTCCTCTACCACCAGTTGAAGAAACACCACTGGGTCGTCGAGGGCGCGGAGTTCCGTGATCTCCACCTCTTCCTCGAGGAGGCGTACGAACACGTCGAGGAGGGCGCGGACCTCGTCGCCGAACGTGCACAGGCGCTCGGCGGCGTCCCCGTCTCCGGTATGGAGGCGCTCAGCGACCGCGCGACGGTCGAACACGAGGGCGAGGACGTCTACGACATCCGCACCTCACTGGAGAACGACCTGGAGATGTACGGCGACATCATCGAGGACCTCCGCGACCACATCGAACTCGCGGACAACCTCGGCGACTACACGACCCAGGACATCCTCCAGCACGACGTGCTCAAGAAGGTCGAAGAGGACGCTCACCACGTCGAGCACTACCTCGAAGACGACACGCTCGTCCTCGACGAAGCGACCCACTGAGCACGAATCTTCTCTCGTTTATCGCGTCGGTGAGCGACCGCGCCGGTCAGCAATCGCTCTCGCCGGTCAGAAGTCGAGTCGAGAAGGAACTGCCCGCGTTACAGCGGTAGCCAGTCGGTCGAGACGTCGTGGTCCCGGAGGTGCCAGCGCTGTTCGACGCGGGCCCCGCCCGCCGGCAACTGCACCTCGATAGTGCCGTCGAAGAGGTCGGCGAAGCGACGGGCGGCCTCGCCGTCGCGTTCGACCGGGAAGTGGACGTGGCACATCCCGTCGACGTCGCGCACCGCCTCCAGGACGGTGTCGAGGAACCGTTCGACCTCCTCTGCGGAGTGAGCGTCGACGAGCGTCCGGAGCGAGTCGAGACATACCCGCAGTTCGGCGGGGTCGAGACCGTCGGCCTCCGCCTCGATGGACTCGATGGCTGCGACTATCTCGCGTTCGAGCGTCACGAGGTCCGACGGGCCGTTCGGACCGGTGGGCTCTGTGTTCGGCGCGGTGGCGGTCGCCCCACGCGTCGTCGGTCGACGGTCGATGACACGGACCGAGGGGTCGTCGGTCCGGGCGGCCGCACCCGGGACGCCGTCGGTCAGGACGACCAGTCGGCGTCGGGCCTCGTCGCTACTCGTCCCGAGCAGTCGTCGGCACGCGGCGAGGTGCGTGTCCTGGGACGCCGCGCCGACGACGAGCAGGCCGCTCCCCTGGCGCTTCAACCCTGCGAGCGCCTGCGTGAACTTCGCGATGGAGTCGCCTGCCATACGGATTCTTTCTAACTCTGCGCAGCGGTAGATAATAAGATTTGTGCAAGGAACTAGGGCGGTAGATGTTTTGCCCGGCTTCTCCTTCAACAACACATGAGCCGACGGTCCGACGACGACCTCGCCGCCCTCCTCGACGAGCTGTCAGGCACCCTCGACCGCCTCCAGACCGAACTCGACGCCGACCGTGGACGCGGCCGACGCCCCGACCGGCGCGAGGACCGCACGGAGCGCAGTGACGAGCGGAGTGCCGAACGACCACGAGACGAGGGTCGCCGCGACGCACCGCGCCGCCGCGAGCGTACCACCCCCTCGCTCCCACGCCCCGGTCGGTTCCTCCAGTTCACCGAGGAGTACACCATCCCCGCCCTCATCGCGTTCCTCGAAGCGAACATCCGAGCGTTGGAACTGCTCCGAGGACTCCTCCGCCTGCTCAACGGCGGCGAGGTCTCCGAGCGGCGCGTCGAGTCGGTCGGTCGCCGGACGCTGGGTCGGGTCGACGACCTGCTCGTCGACCTGCAGGACGCGGTCGAGGGGACGCCCTCGAACCCCGAGGCACGCGACCTGCTCGACGACGCCCGCTCGCTCCGGGCCGACATCGACGAGCGAATCGCGAGCGGTGGCTACCGCGACCGTGTCCGCGAGGACTCGGAACTCGTACCGGGCGATTCGGGACACGACCGCCGCCCCGACGACCGTCGCGGGCGTGACCCGCCGGTGACCATCGACGTGACCGACGGCGACGACTCTCCGGGCGAGCGCGCGCGCCGACGTGGCGAGGACCACCCCGAGGGGCGTGCCCGCCGCGACGAGGTCGACGTCGACTCCGAACTCGACTCGCTCCGAAAGGAGGTCCGCGGCGACGAGGACGGTGCGGACGACGGTGTGGGCACTGGTGCCGATGAAGACGGAGACGACGAAGACGACGAGAACGGTTCGTAACGCGACTCAGACCGGGTCGAACCGGTAGCCGTCCCACGACTGGCTCGCCGGTTCGCGGATGCCCGCACCGGGTTCGCGTAGCTCTTCGGCGTACACCGGTCGGACCTCGTCGCCGATGGCGACGTCGTCGCTCGTCAACTGTCCGAGCGCGCGCACCGGTTCGCCCTCGACGTCGAACTCGACGATCGCGAGGTGGTTCGGCGCGCGGACGCCCGGCGGCGTCGACGTGGAGGTGGTCCAGGTGACGACCGTCGCGGTCCGGTCGCGCAGGTCGACGGTGCCGACCGGCTCCTGCCCGTCGGGGCCGTAGGGGTGGCCGGGGTAGCCCAGCGACCCGTCGGCGTAGCGAACCGCCTCCAGTGGTGGGTGGTCGTCCGTCGATGCGTCGGTGGCCGGGGGAGCGTCGTCGCTCATCGCTCGGCCTCCAGGACGGTGGTGGTGACGCAGTTGCCGAACCCGCCGACGTTGCACGCCAGCCCGACCTCGCAGTCGACCTGCCGAGCGCCGGCCTCCCCGCGCAGTTGCATCACGAGTTCGTACACCTGCGCGACGCCGCTCGCGCCCAGCGGGTGACCCTTCGACTTCAGGCCGCCAGAGGTGTTGATGGGTAGTTCGCCGTCGCGGTCGGTGACGCCCTCCTCGACGGCCTTCCACGCCTCGCCCTGCTCGAAGAAGCCGAGACCCTCACACTGGAGGAACTCGAGGATGGTGAACATGTCGTGGACCTCCGCGACGTCGACGTCCTCGGGGCCGCGGTCGGCCATCGCGTAGGCCTGCTCGCTCGACTCGACGACCCCGCCCATCGTCGTCGGGTCGGCGCGCTCGTGGACGACGTGGGTGTCGGTCGCGCCGCCGATTCCCGCGACGCGGACGTACGGTTCGCCCCGTTCTTCGGCCTCCTCGACCGAACAGAACAGCAGCGCCGCCGAGCCGTCGGTGATGGGACAGAAGTCGTAGAGGCGCAACGGGTCGGCGACGACCGGCGACTCCAGGGCCGTCTCGACGTCGATCTCCTTCCGGAACTGGGCGTGGGGGTTGTCGACGCCGTTCTTGTGGTTCTTGACGGCGACCTTCGCCAGCGACTCTCGGGGGGCGTCGTACTGGTCGAGGTAGAGCCGAGCGGTCATGCCCGCGAAACTCGGGAGCGTAACGCCGTGTTTGTACTCGACGGGGTGGGTGAGCGAGGCGATGACGTCGGTCGCCTCCGCCGTGGTGCGGTGGGTCATCTTCTCGCCGCCGACGAGCAGCGTCATGTCGCTCGCGCCGCTGGCGACCGACTGCCACGCGGCGTAGACGCCCGACCCGCCCGACGAGGAGGTCTGGTCGACACGCTGGGTGTAGGCGGGAATCGCCGCGAGGTCGTGCGCGAGCATGTTCGGAACGCCCGCCTGCCCCTCGAACTCACCCGAGGCCATGTTCGAGACGTAGAGGTGGTCGAGTTCGTGAGGCGCGACGCCGGCGTCGTCCAGACAGTTCTCGCCGGCCTCGGCCAGCAGGTCGCGAATCCACTCGCCCTCTCGCTTGCCGAAGTCGGTCATCGACGCCCCGACGATGGCGACGTCGGTCATCGGTGGCCTCCCGGCCACGCGGGCCTCCTGCGTTGGTGCATCTCGCCGTGTGTGGTGCGGGCGTCGGGTTAAGTGTCGTGGGTGACGCTCGCACCCACGACGCAGATGTCGGGGAGTCGACACGGTGCGATAGCGGAACGACAGAGGTTTTAGGGTTGCCTAAACACTACTGCCAATGACCGACACCTGCGTCATCGTCCCCACCATCCGCGAGTGGGAGTGCGTCCGCGAGTACGTCGCCAACGCTCGCGAGTACGGCCACCTCGACCGTCTGTTCTTCGTCCTCGTCACCGAGGACTTCTGTGACGCCGAAGGCATGCGCGAGATGCTCGCCGAGGAGGGCGTCGAGGGGCGGGTGTTCGACGGCGAGGCGCGAGAAGCGTGGTACGACGAGCGGGGCATCGAGGCGTTCGCGGACCTGATTCCGGCGGCGAGTCACGCCGAGACGAGTTTCGGACTGCTGTACCTCTGGGCGCACGAGCGATTCGACTACGGCGTGTTCATCGACGACGACACGCTCCCCCACGACACCGACTACTTCGGTCAGCACTACCGGAATCTCGCACACGAGGGAGAGACGCTCGCCGTCGAGAGCGACGAGCAGTGGGTGAACGTCCTCTACCAGAACGCCGACGAACACGGTCTCTACCCCCGCGGATACCCCTACAGCGCGATGGACGAGGAGGTCCGGGAGACGACCGAGTCCGTCGACCACGTCGTCGCCTCCCAGGGACTCTGGACGAACGTGCCGGACCTCGACGCCGTCCGCATCCTGATGGACGGCGACCTGCGCGGGCAGGCCCAGACCCGCACCACCCGCGAGGACTACGGCGAGGACTTCGTCGCCGCTACGGGCGACTACCTCACCGTCTGCTCGATGAACCTCGCGTTCCGTCGCGAGGTCGTCCCCGCGTTCTACCAGTTGCCGATGGACGACAACCCGTGGGACGTCGGCCGGTTCGACGACATCTGGTCGGGCGTGTTCCTCAAGCGCGCGGCCGACCTCATGGGCCACCACGTCTACAACGGGACCCCGCTGTGTGAGCACAACAAGGCCCCGCGCTCGACGTTCGACGACCTGAACAACGAGGTGCCCGCGCTCGAACTCAACGAACACGTCTGGCGACTGGCGGACGACGCCGGCGCGGACGCCGACAGCTACGCCGAGGCGTTCGCCGCGATGGCCGACGCGCTCGTCGCCCACGAGGACGACTACACCAACGGCGACTTTCTCACCTACGTCGGCGAACACATGCGCCGCTGGCTGGACTGTCTGGACGCGTTAACCGGCGAACAGGTCGCGACGCCGGCGGTCGCGGACGACTGAGAACCAGCAGGTATAAGTGTTTTAGGCGAGCCTAAACGACTAATGAGCGATTCGCACGACGGGAGCGACCGCCGACGGTTCCTCCGGGCCGCCGGGACGCTGTCCGTCGCTTCACTCGCGGGCTGTCTCGGCGTCTTCGAGAGCGGTGAGGAGGAGGAGTTCGAACCCGGACAGGTCGGCTCCGGGCGGGAGGGGGTCGTCCCCGGCGGCACGCCCATCGAGGCGATGCCGGACCTCTCGGGGGAGCTGACCGTCTACTCCGGTCGCGGCGAACCGCTGGTCGCGACGCTGTTCGACTACCTCGAAGAGCAGTACGCCGACCTCACCATCACGCCGCGCTACGACTCCTCGAACGCCCTCCGGACGAAGATCCAACAGGAGGGCGAGAACAGCCCCGCCGACGTCTTCTTCTCGGTCAACGCGGGCAGTCTGGGCCAACTCGCCGAAGCGGGTCGGACCGTCGAACTGTCGAGCGAGGTGCTCGACATGGTGCAAGACGAGTTCACCGACCCCGAGGGGCTGTGGACCGGCACCTCCGGTCGCGCCCGGACGGTTCCGTACAACACCGACGAGTTCGACGAGAGCGACCTCCCGAACGACATCTTCGCGTTCCCCGACAGCGAGCAGTTCCAAGACGCGATGGGCTGGGCACCCTCCTACGGCTCGTTCCAGGCGTTCGTCACCGCGATGCGTATCCTCAACGGCCGCGAGGAGACGAAGGCGTGGCTGCAGGGGATGCTCGACCTGGGCGTCCAGGAGTACGACGACGAACTGGTCGTCGCCCAGCGCATCGCCGACGGCGAGATACAGGCCGGGTTCACGAACCACTACTACATCCAGCGCGTGCTCGCCGGTCGCCCCGACGCGCCCATCGCCACGGCGTTCACCGAGGGTGACGCTGGTGCGGTGTTCAACGTCGCCGGTGCGGCCGTCGTCGACACCGCCGCCGACACCGAGATGGCCGAGAACTTCGTCCGGCACCTGCTGTCGGCGGAGGCCCAGGAGTACTTCATCACCGAGACCTACGAATACCCGGTCGTCCCCGAGGCCGAACCGAGCGGCGACCTGCCCGCCCTCGACGAACTTCAGCCACCACAGGACCTCGACCTCTCGCAGTTAGCGGACATCGAGCCGACGCTCGACCTGCTCCGGGAGGTGGGCATCAACGTCTGATGGCGACCGCGACCGAAACCGGGCGGGCGACCGGTGACCGTCGCCTGGGCGTCCTCCTGCTCGCGGCGGCCGTCGCAGCGGCCGTCACCCTGCCGCTCGTCGCACTCGTCCTCGGGGCGCTCGACGCCGGTGACAGTCTCGACCTCCTGTTCGCGGACACGACCCTCGACATCGCGTTCAACAGCGCCGCGCTCGCCGTCGGCGTCACCGGCTTCTCCGTCCTGCTGGGCGTCCCGCTCGCGTACCTCACCGTCCGCACGGACCTCCCCGGCAAGCGCTGGTTCTCCGTGTTGCTGGCCGTCCCGCTGGTCGTCCCCTCCTACATCGGCGCGTTCGCGTTCGTCTACCTGTTCCGCCCGACCGGGCCGCTCCAGGCAGCACTCGCCCCCCTCGGCGTCGACTCGCTCCCGTCGGTCTACGGACTCGGCGGCACCGTCCTCGTCCTCACGCTGTACACCTACCCGTACGTGTTCATCACGACGCGCGCGGCGCTGAAGACCCTCGACACCACGCTCGTCGACGCCGCACGTACGCTCAGACACACCCGCTGGGAGGCGTTCCGGCGCGTCACGCTCCCGCAGATTCGCCCGGCTATCGGCGCGGGCGCGCTGCTCGTCGCGCTGTACGCGCTCTCGGACTTCGGGACGCCCCAGATAATGCGCTTCGACGCCTACACGCGCGTCATCTACAGCGCCCAGCAGTACGACCTCGACCTCGCGGTGTTGCTGTCGGTCCAGTTGGTCGTCGTCGCGTTCCTCATCCTCGCCGTCGAGTCGCGGGTGCGTGGGTCGGGCGTCCAGTCCGACCACCCCGGCCGGAAGAGCGCCCCCCTGCGACTGGGCCGGCTGAAGTGGCCCGCCGTCGGCGTCTGTCTGCTCGTCCCGCTGTTCGCGCTGGCCGTCCCGCTCGGCGTGTTGACGCTGTGGCTGCTCGAATCGCAGGCCCGAGTCGCCCCTTCGCTGGCGTTCAGGCCCGTCTACGCGTTCAACTCCGCGTGGCTGGCACTCGCCGCAGCGTTCCTCGCCGGCCTCGCGGCGCTCCCCGTCGCGTGGGTCGCCTCCCGCCGGTCGGCGGCGAGCGACTCGCGGGCGGTGAACGTCCTCGGGACCGTCGTCGAACGCGGGTCGTACGTCGGCTACGCGCTGCCCGGCGTCGTCGTCGGGTTCGCGCTCGTCACCCTCGCCGCCGACACCGGCGACCTCTACACCAGCGGGGTCGTCTACCTGCCGTTGCTCGTGTTCGCCTACGTCGTCCGATTCCTGCCACAGGCGGTGGGGTCGACCCGGGCCGCGTTCGGCCAGGTCTCGCCGGCGCTGGAGGAGGCCGCCCGCACCCTCGGCGACCCGCCGGGGAGGGCGTTCCGGCGGGTGACGCTCCCGCTCGTGTTGCCGGGCGTGCTCGGCGGGGCCGCGCTCGTCTTCCTGACGACGATGAAGGAACTGCCGGCGACACTCCTCCTCCGGCCGGCGGAGTTCGACACGCTGGTCACGCACCTCTGGTCGGCGGAAAAGCAGGGCTATTACGGCCAGGCCGCCATACCTGCACTCGTGTTACTGCTCGTGAGTGCGTTGTCGCTGCTGGTCATGGTCCGCGTGGAGGGGTCCGATGTCGAATGACCTCGCACGCGGGACGACCGACACCGCCCCGAGCGACGCCGACGCCGCCGGCGAGCACGTCGCCGACCGTCGGTTCGCCGACCGGGCGGCCGTCCTCGAACTCGACGGCGTCACCAAACGATTCGGCGAGACGACGGTCATCGACTCGCTCGACCTGACGGTTCGCGAGGGCGAACTCGTCACGCTGCTCGGCCCCTCCGGGTGTGGCAAGACGACGACCCTGCGGCTCATCGCGGGGTTGGCCCGCCCCGACGAGGGGACGGTGCGCCTCCGCGACGAGACCGTCGCCGGCGGTCGGTTCGCTCCGCCCGAGGAGCGCGACGTGGGGGTCGTCTTCCAGGAGTTCGCGCTGTTCCCCCACCTCACCGCCGCCGAGAACGTCGGGTTCGGCCTGCGCGAACTGGACGACGACGACCGTGAACGGCGGGTCGCTCGCCTACTCGAACTCGTCGGCCTGCCCGAGAAGGGCGACGCGAAACCCGACGAACTCTCGGGGGGCCAACAGCAGCGGGTCGCGCTCGCGCGCTCGCTCGCGCCCGAACCGGACCTGCTCCTGCTCGACGAACCGTTCTCCAACCTCGACGTCGACCTCCGCGTCGAGATGCGCGAGGAGGTCCGACGCATCCTGAAGGAGGCGGGCGTCACCGCCATCTCCGTCACCCACGACCAGGAGGAGGCCATGAGCATCTCCGACCGCGTCGCCGTGATGAACGACGGCCACCTCGAACAGTTCGACACGCCCGAGCGCGTCTTCGAACACCCCGAGTCGCGGTTCGTCGCCGGCTTCCTCGGCCACGCCAGTTTCCTCTCGGGCGACGTCGCGACCGACACCGTCGAGACCGGCGTCGGCCCCGTCTCCCGGGACGTCGTGTTCGGTCTCGCCCCCGAGTACGACGGGACGGCCATCGACGTCCTCGTTCGACCCGACGATCTGCGGGCGACCGCCGCCCCCGACCACGAGACCAACGGCGAGGTCGTCCACCGCCGCTACCTCGGGCCGACCGTGCTCTACCGCGTCGAACTCGACTCCGGCGACACCATCGCGTGCATGCACAACCACGCCGACGAGGTCGGTCTGGACGAGCGCGTGCGGGTCGAGTTGACCGCGGACCACGAGTTAGCGTGGTTCCCGCGAGGTGAGCCGCGAGCGCTATGAGTGCGAGCGACGCGAGCCGAGCGGGGGCAGGGAGCGACCGTCCGGAGCGACCACGTTCCCGCGAGGTGAGCCGCGTGCGTTGTAGCCACTTCACCCCACCCCGTCGCGCGTCCGCTCGATGAACCGCCCCCGCCCCGACAGCCGTCTCGTCCTCGCTTCCCTCGCGCTCCTCGCCGGTGTCGTCGTCTTCCTGACCGCGCGAGCGCTGTTCCCCGAACTCTCGACGAACCACGACGAGGGCGTCTACCTCCAACAGTCGGCGATGTTGCTGGAGGGGAAGCTGTGGCTGACGACCGACCTGCCGGGCGCGTTCCGGCCGTGGTTCTTCGTCGAGGACGGGACGCGGCTGTACCCGAAGTACGCGCCGATGACCGCGCTCGTGTTCGCACCGGGGGTCGCTCTCGGTGTCCCGCGTCTCGTCTTGGCCGTCGTCGCTGCAGGCAACGTCGCGCTCGTGGGCCTGCTGGCTCGCGAGGCGTTCGAGGAGTGGACGGGCGTGCTGGCCGCCGCGTTCGCGCTCGCGACCCCGTTCTTCGCGCTCATCTCGGCGACGTTCCTCCCGTACGCCCCGACGACGCTGTTGAACCTCACGTTCGCGCTCTGTTACCTCCGGTCGCTCCGGCGACTCGACGCCGGCCACCCACGCGCGAGTCTCGCGTACGCGCTCGCGGGAGGCGTCGCCGTCGCGTTCGCGTTCATCGCACGGCCCTTCACCGCCGTCCTGTTCGCGCTCCCGTTCGTCGGCCACGCGCTGTGGACGCTCGGGGGTCGACTGCGGGCGGCGGGAGTCTTCGCCACCTTCCGTGCGCCGGTCGCCGCGCGCCTGCTCGTCGTCGCGGCGGCGGGAGCGACGGGCGTCGCGCTCACACTCGGGTACAACGCCGTCGTCACCGGCGACGCGTTGCTGTTCCCCTACGAGGCGTTCGCCCCGCTGGACGGGCTGGGTTTCGGCTACCGACGGATGCTCCACTACGACCGGGTGTTCACGCCGGCGCTCGCCCTGAACGCGAACCTCACGCTGTTGTGGGAACTGGCGACGCGCTGGACCGTCGCCGCGCCGCTCGGCACGCTGCTCGCGCTCGTCGGCCTGTCGACGCTCCGTGACGGGAGGGAACCGGACGCACTCGTCGCCGACCGGACGGTCCGCGTCCTCCTCGCGGGTGTAGCGCTGACGGTCGCCGTCGGCAACGTCTACTTCTGGGGGTCGCTCAACGTCCTCGGCGGACTTTCCGACCCGACCGACGGGTTCATGGGCAGCTACGGCCCGTTCTACCACTTCGACCTGCTGCTCCCGCTGTCGGTGTTCGGTGCGGCGGGACTGCGACTGGCTGTGACCCGTGGCCGGTCGTGGCTCTCGGCCCGCCCGCGACTCGACGCTCGCCAAGTCAGGGTCGTCGCCATCGTGCTCGTCCTCGTCGCCGTTCCGGTCGCGGTCGGCGCGCAAGTCGCCGCGCTCGACGGGCCGGTCGAACGCCACACCGAGTCGAGCGGCCACTACGAGCGGGCGCTGGAGCCGATTCGCGACCACGAGTTCGACCGCGGGGTCGTCTTCGTCCCGCAGGCGTTCGGGCCGTGGCTCAACCACCCGTTCCAGTCGCTCCGGAACGGCGGGTCGCTGGCGTCGGGCGAGGTGTTGTACGCACAGGACCGCGACCCCGCGGGCGACTTCGCGGTCGTCGACGCCTACTCGAACCGGACGCTCTATCGGTTCACCTACCGCGGGGAGTGGGGGCCGGGACCACGACCGGTGACACCCGCGCTCCAGGAACTCACGGTTCGGGAGGGGACGAGCCACACCGTCCGGACGCGGGTGGGGGCGGTCGGCCGACTGTCGTCGGTCCGCGTCGAGGCGGGGGGTGCGGTCGTCGCTCGTTCGCCGGACACCGCGAACGACGCGAACACCCACACCGTTCGGTGGACGGTGAACGGGACGCACGTCTCGTACGGTGACGCCGCGATTCCGCTCGACGGCCCCGAGGAGGTGTCGGTGCTGGTCACTTACGTCCAGGAGGGCGGGGCGACGCTGACCTACCGCCAGGACGTGAGCGTCGACGCGACCGGCGAGTCGGTCCGGGTCGTCTGGCCCGCCGAGACGCGAGTGTGTCGGCTCACGACTGACTGCGGGACCGAGGGGACGTACCTCGACGGTGCGGGCGAGTACGTCGGGGGCGTCTCGGTGGAGACGCGACTCTCGACCGAGGGGGACGAGACGGAAGACGGCTGAACGCGCTCAGGAGCGGTCGGTCGCGAGGATGCGCAACGAGCCGTCGAGTTCGACGCGCAACTGTTCGCCGGCGTGGTCGATGGTGACGGCGAGTCGCCAGGGGTCCCGAGAGAGGACCTCGGTGTGGGCGTCCCGGACACACCACGAGAGCGACCAGTAGGGGCGACCGGAGAGTTCGACGCCGTGGTCGGCGTAGAACGCGACGACCGGGGACTTATCAAGCAGCGAGAGGCCGACCGTCGAGCAGAGCGTGTGGTCACACTGCTGGCAGACGTGGTCGGCGCGGAGGCCGTCGCCGAGACAGCAGTCGCCCTCCTCGTGGAGTTCGGTCACCATCCGACCGCTGCACTCGGGGCAGACGCCGTCGGCGGCGAGACAGTGGAGGTGGCGGACCCGCTGGTCGAACGCGCGGGCGACCTCCTCGTCGCTGCGGTCGTTCAACCCACCGGGGGGGAACGAGTACGTCCCGTGTCGGTGGTCGCAGTCCCGACAGACGACGCTGAGTCGCTCGTCGTCGTAGCGCGCCTCGAGCGTGCCGTCGCACCACGCACAGGACCCTTCGACCGCGAACGGGTCGAGGTGGGGGTGTTCGTTGAACGACCCCGAGATGATGGCGCGGACGACCTTCTCCCCGGCGTGGCGCAGGTCGTACCCCGACTCCTCGCCCTCGACCTTGACGACGTACTGGTCGGTGAGCTTCGAGAGGTGGTAGTTGAACTGCGCGCTGTCGCGCATCCCGACGGCGCTCCGGAGGTCGGAGAACCGGACCGGGCGCGTGTCGGCACGCCAGAGGGCTTCTAGTATCGACAGCCGTGTCTCGTTGGCGATGAGTGAGAACGCCTCGGCGGGGGCGACGCACTCGTCGCACTGCTGGAGACTCGACTCGGACGCGTCGCTCATGCTACTCGATGCGGACTCGGCCGGCTAAAGCGTTGCCACGCGGACCACGGCGTTCGGGTTCACTCCTCGCGACGGACCACCTCGACGGGGTAGCGCTCGCCGTCCTCGTAGCGGTACAGTTCGTCGTCGGCCTCGCCCTCGGTGCGCTTGTGCGACCCGTCACAGAACGGCTGGGTCGGCGAGAGTCCACACCGACAGACGGCGATGTCGCCGTACCGCTCGTTGATGTCGCTCTCGTCGAGGCGGACAGGGCCGGTGGCGTCGTGTTCGACCAGTCGTGCCATACCCGAGCGCTGGTCCGCCGGAGGGAGAGCGTTCGAGTTCGCGGCAATCGGTGCCGTCTCCGGTCGGGGACCGACAACGGATTCGATGTAGCGTTATGCAGTTTACGAGTTCGGCTGCAGACGCACAACTAGATGCTTCGAGAGCAACAGAATCCGAGAACCTGTCAGCGGAGATTCTCTTCGAGCGCCACGCGAACGATGGAGCGTGCGATGTCCCACCCACCGCTCAGCGGGTCGAGTTTCGTCTCGCCGGCGCGCTCGGCGTACTCGATGGGTTCCTCGCGGACGCGATAGCCACGCATCAACGGGCGGATGAGTAGCTCCGCGGAGAGGCCGGTGTTCTCGGTCCATCGGATCTTGCGGACCACCTCGCGGCGGTACGCACGCATCCCCGTCGTCGTGTCGTGGACCCGTTCGCCCATCAGGACGCTCGCGAGCAGCGCGAACGCGGCGTTGCCGACGCGATTGACCGCGGGCATCGCCTCCGCGCCGTAGTAGAGGCGGTCGCCGCTGACGACGTCGTAGCCCTCGTTGATGTAGTCGAGAAAGCGCGGGAGCGCGTCCATCGGGTACGTGTCGTCACAGTCGGTGGTGACGACGACGGGGCGGTCGGCGGCCATGAGCGCCGCTTCGACGGCGACGCCGTACCCCTGTGGCTCCTGTTCGACGACGGTCGCACCGTGCTCGCGGGCGATGTCGGGGGTCCGGTCGTCTGAGCCGTCGACACAGACGACCTCCGCGCGGCCGTCGGTGACACGCTCGATATCCGCGAGGACGGTGCCGATGGCCGCCTCCTCGTTGTACGTCCCCATGACGACGCTCAGGTCGTCGAAAGTGAACTCGTCCATACTTCGTCTCTCGGGAGTCGCTACTTTAGGCTTGCCAAAAACCGAGCGGCAAGCATGAGTCCAACATGAACATTTATGATAGATTGCGATGTGTAAGGTGATGTGCACGCAACGGGTCGCTCGACGACCCCTGCACACAGCTATGATAGACGAAACCAGTCTCTCCGACGACGCGCCGCTCGTTCCCGAACTGTCCACGCGGTCGCGCGCACGCACCGACGGTGGGGCCCCACGCCGTGTCGCCCGAGCGCCACGCCGGCGACTCGCCGACCGGCCGATCGACACCTCCTACGCCGAGGAGTCGACGCGCGGCGTCGAGGAGATACTCCCCGAGGTCGAAGACCTCTCCGGGCGTAACTGAACGTCCGTCTCTGTCCTGCAGCGGTCCGTCACTCCCGCCGAGACGAACGTCCCGAGTCAGAACGCTTTTTTCCCGAGACTGACCCCTCCGAGTATGCACGCCATCACGCGGAGCGGGTGGGTCGAGGTCATCACCGGGTGTATGTTCTCCGGGAAGACCGAGGAGCTCCTCCGTCGCCTCCGCCGCGCCGAGATCGCGGGCCAGTCGGTCGCCGTGTTCTCGCCCGCACTCGACGAGCGCTACGGGGAGACGACCATCGGGTCGCACAACGGCCACCAGTGGGAGGCGCACGTCGTCGACAGCGAGGGGGAGGCCGTCTGGGCCATCGCGGACGAACTCAACGGCGAGCAGGTCGTCGCCGTCGACGAGGCGAACTTCTTCGACGCCACGCTCGTCGACGTCTGTGAGCACCTCGCCGACGACGGACGACGCGTCATCGTCTCCGGTCTCGACCAGACGTTCCGCGCCGAACCGTTCGTGCCGGTTCCACACCTCACCGCGCTGGCGGAGTACGTCGACAAACTCCAGGCTATCTGCACGGTCTGTGGCGAACCGGCGACCCGCAACCAGCGCCTCGTCGACGGCGACCCCGCCCACGTCGACGACCCCACCATCGTCGTCGGCGCGGAGGAGTCCTACGAGGCGCGCTGCCGGAACTGCCACGTCCTGAAGACCGACTGACTTTTACTGGCGTTCGCCCGTGTCGAACCATGGACGACCCGCTGTTCGCTGCCGGACTGGTCGTGTTGCTCGGCGGGATGAGTAGCTTCCTCGCCGGTGCGTTCGGTCCGATAATCGTGGGCGCTGCGGCGATGGTCGTCGCGGTCCTCGAACAGAGAGCCGAGGACGACGCGACCGAGAGCGACCCTACCGACAAGACGAGTTGCCCGAACTGCGGCGCGCGCAACGAGTCCGAGCGGGAGACCTGTTACTACTGCGACGCGTCTCTTTGAGCACGGTGGACTTCGGTGCCACGTCGTGGTCGGTCGAACACGCCGTGTCCAGACGACAGCAAGCGTCGTTATCGTACGACGTCGCCAAAGACGGTTGCACATGTCGAGCACTACCACACGGTCGAACGTCGAACTGGTCGAGACACTGTACGACGCGTTCGCGGACGGCGATATGGAGCGAATGATGGCCGGCTGGGCGACCGACATCGAGTGGGTTGCCGTCGCTGGCGGCCCCTACGGGGGGACGTACACCGGACCGCAGGCGGTCGCGGAAGGGGTCATCCAGCCACTCGCCGAGGACTGGCGGGAGTTCGGCCTCGTCGAGAAGGCGTTCCTCGACGCCGGCGACACCGTCGTCGTCACCGGGACCGTGGACGCGACAGCCGCCGACTCCGGTGAGACCATCGAGGCGTCGTTCGCCCACGTTCTGACCGTCGAGGACGGGCGGGTGACTCGCTTCGTCGAGTACGCCGACAGCCACCTGTTGCGACAGGCACTCTGACCGCGAACAACCTCGCGGCGATTCTTCCCACAGGTCCCTCGAACGGCAGTGAACGCCTCTCGGGATAGACGTGTGGACGGGCAGACCAGAAACGCCGTGGAGCGACTGCGTGAGAGACGCTGACCACCCACCTCAGAGGTGTTCTTGGACCCGCTCGGCGACGGTGTCCATCGCCTCGTCCGCGACCGCCACGTCGTCGACGAGGCTCAGGAAGCCGTGGCACATCGAGGGGTAGTGCTCGTGCGCGACGTCGACGCCCGCGGCCGCCAGTCGGTCGGCGTACGCGGCCCCCTCGTCTCTGAGCGGGTCGTACCCCGCGGTGACGACACACGCGGGTGGGAGCCCCGAGCAGTCGCGCGCTCGAAGCGGCGATGCGTAGGGGTTCGCGCCGTCGACGGAACTGCGGAGGTACTGCCCCCAGAACCACCCCATGTCCGCGCGCGTCAGCAGGTAGCCCTCGGCGTTCTCCTCGTAGGAGTCGGTGTCGAACGCGTGGTCCGTGATGGGGTAGAGGAGCAACTGGACGGCGATATCGAGGTCGGTGACCGGCTCCTCGCGGAGTCTGAGCGCGGTTACAGCGGCGAGGTTGGCCCCCGCGCTTGTACCGGCCACCCCGACACGGGACGGGTCGCCGCCGAACGCCTCCGCGTTGTTCGCGACCCATCGGAGCGCGGCGTAGGCGTCGTCGACGGCCGCCGGGAACTGGTGTTCGGGCGCGAGACGGTAGTCGACACTGACGACGACACAGCCCACCCGGTCGGCCAACTCCCGACACGCGCCGTCGATGGAGTCGAGCGTCCCGAGCGTCCAGCCACCCCCGTGGTAGTAGACGAGCACCGGGAGCGGCGCGTGGTCGGCGTCGGTCTCCGGACGGTACACCCGAACGGGGACGTCGCTCTCGGGGCCGGCGAACGCGAGGTCCCGGACGAGGGCCATCTCGGGGCCGCCACCGCCGCCGAACACCTCGTCTTCGACGCGGCGGGCGCAGTCGACGCCCATCGCGTGCCACTCGGGGACGCCCTCGCGTTCGATGCGGTCGATGACCGTACGGACCTCGGGGTCGAGTTCCTCGCGCATGCGCCGACCCTCACGGGGCGGCACCATCAACACCGCCATCGGACGTTCGACTACGTATCGGGTCGCCCCGTCGAGCGGACCACCGCCGAGAGGCACTCGTCTCGGAACCCTCAACCCGCCGCCCCCCGACGCGGTGGTATGGACGACCCCGTCGTCGACTCGCTGGCGGCCGCTCGCGAGCGCGACGAAGAGGACCCGCTGGCGGCGTTCGCAGACCGGTTCGACCTCCCCGACGCGCTCTACATGGACGGCAACTCGCTCGGCCCCGTCTCGACGGACGCCGAGCGGACGCTGGACCGCGTCGTCGAGGAGTGG
Source organism: Halomarina rubra (assembly GCF_023699475.1). Lineage (GTDB taxonomy): Archaea > Halobacteriota > Halobacteria > Halobacteriales > Haloarculaceae > Halomarina > Halomarina rubra. Next base: position 976,132 of record NZ_JALXFV010000008.1, read on the forward strand.
CGCGAACGGGGTATCGAGGGCTGGACCGACGGCGACCCGCCGTGGTTCGGCTACGCCGAGCACCTGGGCGAGCGCCTCGCGCCGCTGGTCGGCGCACGCAGCGACGAGGTCGTCGTCGCCAACTCGACGACGGTCAACATCCACACGCTCGTCGGGACCTTCCTCGACAGCGAGGGCTACGGCCTCGACAGCGGGAGCGACGGTCCCGACAGCGGGAGCGACGGTCCCGACGCTCAGGACGACCCCGGTGCGGTGCTGGTCAACGACCTCGACTTCCCGACCGACCACTACGCCATCGCCGCCCAACTGCGCCAGCGCGGCCTCGACCCCGAGGAGTACCTCGTCGCGGTCGAGTCCCGCAACGGCCGAACCATCGACGCGGCCGACGTCGAGGCCGCCCTGGAGCGCCACGACGTCGGCATCGTGTTCATGCCGAGCGTCCTCTATCGGTCGGGGCAACTGCTCGACGTCGAACGCATCACCGAGGCGGCCCACGCCCACGGGGCGTACGCAGGGTTCGACCTCGCTCACTCGGTCGGTGTCGTCCCCCACGACCTGAGCGAGGTGGGCGTCGACTTCGCCGTCTGGTGTCACTACAAGTACCTGAACGCCGGCCCGGGAGCGCCAGCGGGCCTGTACGTGAACCGCGAGCACTTCGGGACGACGCCCGCGCTCGCGGGGTGGTGGGGCCACGACAAGGCCACGCAGTTCGAGATGAACCACGAGTTCACGCCCGCCGACACCGCTGGCGCGTGGCAGGTCGGGACGCCGCCGCTGCTCGCGCTCGCACCGCTGGAGGGCGCGCTCGACGTCGTCGAGGCGGCCGGCATCGACGCCATCCGCGAGAAGTCGCTCGCGCTGACCGACGCGCTCGTCGACCGGGTGGACGCACTCGCCGAGTACACCGTCGGGACCCCCCGCGAGCACGCCCGACGCGGGGGGCACGTCGCGCTCGAACACGAGGAGGCGTACCGCATCAGCCAGGCGCTCAAGGCCCGCGGTGTCGTCGTCGACTTCCGCCCACCCAACGTCGTCCGGGTCTGTCCGTCGCCGCTGTACACCTCCTTCGAGGACGTGTGGGCGGTCGGCGACCACCTGGCCGCCATCGTCGACGACGACGAGTACGAGCGCTTCGACCCGCGTGGCGGTGGTGTGACCTGAGCGCTCCGACAGGACAGAACGCCGTCGTGACCAGGGATACGCCTTTGTACCTCCCTGTCGTCGAGTCGCCAGATGGGTGACCAGAACGAGCCACCGCTGTCGTTCGAGGAGGGAGCGACGGCCGACGTGCTGTCTCGGGTCACCGACGCCGTCGTGGCCGTCGACGAGGGGTGGCGGCTCACGTACCTCAACGAACAGGCCGAAGCGATGCTCGAACGCTTCCTCGAGGACCACCGGGGAACGGTCCTCTGGAAGGCGTTCCCGGAGCTCGTCGACACCCCCTTCGAAACGCAGTTCCGCCAGGCGATGACGACACAGGAGGCGGTCACGTTCGAGGCGTACTACGGCCCACAGACGTCGTGGTTCGAGGTTCGGGCGTACCCCTCTTCGTCCGGGCTCTCGGTCTACCTGCGCGACGTCACCGAGCGTATCGAGCGCCAACGGGCGCTTCGCGAGCGTGAGAACGCGCTGCAACGTGCCTACGAGGTGGTCGCCGGCTCCGACCGGCCGTTCGAGGAGCAGGTCGACGAACTGCTCGGCATCGTTCGAGAGGTCGTCGGGACCGAGTACGCCACGCTCTCTCGGGTCGAGGACGACCGGTACGTCTTCGAGGCGGTCGACATGGCCGCCGAGGCCGTCAACGAGATCGAGACGGGAGACGTGATTCCGCTGGAGGCGACGAGTTGTGAGCGGGTCGTCTCGACCGGTCGGACGCTCGCGGTCGGCGACATGCAGACGGAGGCTCCCGACATCGCCGGACGGGCCGGCAACGTCGAGTGGGGACTGTCCTGTTATCTCGGCGCGCCCGTCGTCGTCGGCGGCGACGTGTACGGGACGTTCTGTTTCTACGGCCCGGAGACGCGTCCCGGGAGCTTCTCGGACTGGGAGGTGACGTTCGTCGAACTGCTGTCGAACTGGGTCGGCGGCGAACTCGACCGTCGGCGGCACCTCGAACAGCTCACGGCGCTCGACGACCTCGACGGGGTCGTCCGGGACATCACCGCGGCCGTCATCGAACAGCCGACGCGCGAGGAACTCGAAGCGACGGTCTGTGCCTGTCTGGCCGCCGCGGACTCGTACACGTCCGCGTGGATCGGCGAGGTCGACCAGCGCACCGAGGAGATGTCCGTTCGCGCGGCCGCCGGCACCGACGCACCGCTCGACCGAATCGCCCGCGACGACACCGACGCCACGGGGACCGCCTTCGAGCGCGCGGTTCGGGAGGGGTCAATCCAGGTCGACCGGCGTCGTGACGCCCCCGAGTCGCCCACCTGGACCGAAGCACCGTCGGAAGGGACCGTCCAGACGTGGGCTGCGGTGCCCATCGCCCACGAAGGGACGCTGTACGGGGTGTTGAACGTCTACTCCGAACGCGCGGAGGCGTTCCGCGACCAGGAGCGAGCCGTCGTCGAACAGCTCGGCGCGTTGCTGGGCCACGCCATCACGGCGACTCAGCGGAAGGCGGCGCTGATGAGCGACGACGTCGTCGAACTCGACCTCGAGATTCGCGACGTGTTCGACGTCGCCGTCGCCGAAGGTGAAGGAGCGGGGGTGATAACGTTCGACCGGACGGTCCCGGTCAGCGGCGGCGACTACCTCGCGTACGGTCGAACGAGCGACGCCGGCGTCGCGACGCTCCAGGCGCTGGTCGAGTACGACGACGCGTGGACCTCGTTGGAGGTGTTGAGCGACGACGACGACCACCGGTTCGTCGTCACGCTCTCTTCGCCGCCGGTCGTCTCGGTCGTCGCCGCTCAGGGTGGTTCCGTGGAGTCGGCGACCGTCGACGGTGGAACCTACCGGCTGACCGTCCACCTCCCACGCGGGGCGGACGTCCAGTCGCTCGTCGACAGCGTCCGGTCGGCCCACCCCGACGCGACGCTCGTCGCCCAGCGCCAGACCGATACGCACGAACGGCAGGCCACCGAGTCGGTCCCGACCGCGTTCGAGGGACTGACCGCCCGTCAGCGTGCAGCGGTCGAGTCGGCGTACTACGCCGGCTTCTTCGAGTGGCCCCGCGACAGCACCGGCGAGGAGGTCGCCGGCTCGCTCGACATCTCGCCGTCGACGTTCCACCAGCACCTCCGGACCGGCGAGCGCAAGATTCTCAGCGCACTCCTCGACGAGGAGTGAGTCGCCCCCTCCCGACCCCGACTCGCGACCCGACCTGGGTATAGTGACATGCGATTCATCCATTCGGTGTCGAACGGCGAGTATGTCTCTCGAACGACATCTGCGCCAGTTCGAGAGTTCCAGCGGCCGCCGTCCGCGACGAACCACCTCCTCGACCCGCCAGAAACCGGGGCGCTGAGAGCTCCGGTGAGCTATTCGAAGTGGAACCGAGACCACAGTGAGTCACATCTCCGCAGAATTCCGCCAGCGTGCTACTGAGGAGCTACAGGAGGATGCCGGCAGTAATGGCCGCAAAGTGTCCGGGCTCCCCGAACTGTCGTCCCCCACCACTGCTCACCAACCAGTCGGGGAGTTCGGCCGAGGGGACGGACGTCGAAGGCGACATCGACCACCCCTCACCCCCGCGACACCGATTTCGACGAGTGAACGAAGCTTACCAGTTATCTCCGTCCAGAGAACCATATCTCCGATATCGCAGTACCGTCTAGCCAGATAACTAACTCGCCACGGTGGAAATACAGCCCCGTATCGAGAGATAAGGTGCATGGTCGAATCGCGTAGTACAGGATTCGGCGCCGCCTTTATCAGTAGGTATGCGAACGCCGCCCCGAATCGGTCGGGGTTGGGCTGCAGACTGCAGACTGCAGACTATAGAACTGCAGGCTTCAGAGAGGTGGCAGCATGACCGACGAGCAACGCGCCGAGTGGCGCAAGACCAGCCTCTCGACGGCCGACGTCTACGCCCCCGAGGAGTGTTCGAACTGCGAGCGCAAGAAGCGCAGTCAGCTCCCGGGCGAGCGCTGCTATGGCTGCACGGAGGGGCTGGCATGAGCACCCGCCAAGTCGTCTCCATCGCGCAGTGTGACCGCTGGCGTGACGCCCGCCGGGACGGCGTGGACTACGACGCCCTTGCCGCCGACACGCCGTTTTCGCGACACACCGTCGAGTCGCACGTCTCCGGGCGCTGTTCGCACCAACAGAGCGACAGCGGGATGACCTGCCCGCGGTGTCAGGAGACGACCCAGAACCTCCCGTTACACATCCGCGCCTGTGAGGGGGGTGGGCGATGAACCGCGAGACACTCATCGAGGCGTTCGAGGCGCTCGCCGCCGACCTCGGTCGGACCCCCACGTCTCACGAGATGGACCGCCAGGGCGCGTTTGCCGCCGAGACGTTCAAGACCGCGTTCGGGTCGTGGAACGACGCCGTCCGCGCGGCCGGGTACACACCCCACCGTGAGACCTACACCACCGGGGAGATCGCGTGGTCGTTGCGTCGCCGGGCGACTGCACTCGGTCGGCCACCGCGCGAACACGAACTCGGCGAGGGGTGTGTCTCCGCCGACACCGTCCAGCGGCGGTTTGGCGGGCTTGATGCCGGTCTCGAAGCGGCCGGCCTCGACGTCGCGGCGAAACCCGACGGCCGGGGCAGTCGGCACGTTCGCGCGCTGTCGGAGGCCCGCCCCGAAGACCTCGGGCTGTCACCACTCGGTGAGCGCAAGGGAGGTGAACAGGCGTGAGCGCCCTCGCCCGCCGGCCTCTGGAGTGTTCGGCGTGTGGCCGGACCGTCACGCCCGACAACGACCCGTGGCATCGCCGCTGTGGCTGTGGCCGAACCATCCACGCCGCCGACGAGGTGCTTGCGTGATGGGCCTCCAGCGCGTGCCCTACACCGGCCACCCCTACCTCGGACGCGCGGTCGAGTTCACGCCCGCCCCGAGTGCGGACGGCGGCGAGACCGACGCGAAACCCGGCATCGTCCAGTCGTGCTATCGCATCGAGAACGACTTGGGCGGTGTCATCGCGACGCGCGTGCTCGTCGACCTCGGTGACGACCAGCTCGTCGACACCGCCAGCGACCGCGTGGTGATAGTCGAATGACCTGGCGTCTGTACTGTCCCGACTGTCAGGCCGAGGGCGAGACCGACGACCGCCACACGCTCGACTGGCTGCTCTGTGGCCACGAAGAGCGTCACGAGGGCCACGCGCCCGACTACGTGACGATTGGAGGTGAGGCGTGATGCCGCTCTGTTCGATGTGTCTCAACGACGCCGAGGTGTGGCCCCCACGCCCCGACCGCGAGACGCCGAACCTCGATACCGACGAACGGTGTGGCCGATGTGGGTCGACTCGCGCCGACGAACGCGAGGTGTTCGCGTGATGGCCGACCACGTCCTGCTCGGTGGGTCGTCGAACGGGCGGCGGAAACTCCACGCCCCCGACCCCGACGATCCCGACGACTCGCTGTGTCGGTTCTCGGGGAACTACTCTCGGAAGGACCCCGCCGCCGTCGCCCACCACTTCGAGTGGTGTTCGTACTGTCGCGTCCTTACGGAGGGGTCGCGTAATGCGTAATCGCCGGACCCACAAGGTTTTAGCGTCCGGCTACGGTAGTGACTACCAACGAAGTCTTCTCAGAAAGGCCGACGTTGGTGCGTCGGCCGGACTTCGTGCCAGGTTTGAGATGCAAGCCACGAAGCCCACGGGCGTAACGCCCGCACGGCAGTGTAGCACAGTTAGCAGTAAAGCGGTTCCGATGGGGTGGTCCGCGTGAGCGACGCGCCACAGGTCCGCCAGTGGATGGAGAATACCCCCGCCTCGCCAGTCAGCGGCCGGACGAACAAGGCTATCGAGGCGCTGTTGGCTCAGGAGTTCACCGTCTACACCCACCGGAACGTTCGCGACGCCGTCCAGTGGGCGGCGGGCGTTGGCGAGGACAGAACGATAGAGCAGTACATGGAGCGCGTCGTCAAGTACGGCCCGTTCGAGAGTGACGCCACCCACATCGGCCGGTGGGGTCTTGATCGCGACCACGAACTCGTGGAGGAACGCGACTATGAGTGACCGCGAGCGAAAGAGTGTCAGTCTTGACTCCGAGGTTGCCGACCTCATCCCCGACGAGGAGAACTACTCCGCGCTTGTCAACCGCCTCACCCGTGCGTACTACCAAGGGGGCGAAAGATTTCTAGGTGAGGAAGAACGAATCAACGATGTGCGCGAGATCGTCGCCGAGATACGCGAGGCCGAACGCGAGGCCTACGAGCGACGCGACGGTCAACTCCAGCGACTCGACGAGGCGCTCGCCCAGCTCACCGACGATTTCACCGAACCAGAGACGGCAGACACTCCGACCCCCGACGGTGCGCCCTCGCTTGACGAAGTGTGCGACCGGGCGGCCATCGACCGCTCTATCGGCGACGAACGGTTCCTTTTTGTCAGTGCTAACGAGGACGCCATCGCCTACGCTGCCGACCAGCGTGGCGAGACGGTCGAGGCGTTGAAGGACAAACTCGCTGTGTTTGTGTGCGGCGACGCTGGCGAAGTCTCGGCCTGAGTATTACGTAACACTCGCCAGTATTACGTAATACTCACTCACTCACTTCACTCACGTCTCTACACACAAACACACAACAACAGCAACACACAGTTTAGCGACAGCTAACCGCGGGTAGGCTGGCTGGTTGGACCGTGGGGCCGTGGTGGCTTAAGCGTTGTCCCGTTCAGTCCCCCACGTCCGAATGTTCTTATCCGAATAGCACCCTCTACCATACAAGCCGGCCGACTCGTTCGTCACCCCACTGTCACGCGTGGATTCGCCCGTGAATCGCGTGGTACTCCTTATAGTCATCAATGTCCACAACGCCAGAGTCAGCGACGGCCACTGCGGCCGTCTTCGAGCGTCGCGAGCGCATCACCCCGGCCGACCTGTTCGACCACTTCGTCTTCTACAGTGATGAGTGGTGTAGCGCGTGTTTCGAGCGCATCCGACGCGTCGGCCACACCGTTGCGACCGACACCGACTCGCTGGGCACGGAGGGGAACGTCCTCGAAAGCCGCCAGCGCGTCGGCGCGGGCTGTCTCGGGTACGACTACACCACGCACGACAGCCACGGTGAGGTCACCGTCCGCAACGACGAGGGGCAGGTCGTCGGCACCGAGCCACGGGGGAGCTACGGCCTCCAGCGCACCTACTCGACGCGGACGTACTGTGGTGGGTGTGGGGCGAACAACGGCCACGCCCCCGACCTGACGATCTCGAAACGCGAGGCGGTCCGTCGCGCCGACCAGCTCGTCGACTGTCTGCTCGCCCAGGGCGTGCCGGTCAATCGGGCGGCACTCAAGCACGTCGTCGCGACGGCCAAAGAGCGCCCGGACCTCGCCGATAGAGACCACGACATCTTCGAGCAGGCGACGGCGTACGCTCGCCGAGAGTACGTCCGACAACTCGACTGACTCACTCGCGGTGGACTTGGGCCGGGGCGACACTCGTCCGTTCGTCTGTCATCCCCCGACGGCTTCCTCTCCGCCCCGGCCCGCCACACACGCGATTGAGCCATGTCTACCCAACCGCGCATCGTCACGTTCGAACCGTTCCGCGGCCGCCGCCGGACTGGCGAGGTCGTCGAGACCTCCCTGGAGATGGTCGGCGACTGTCGCGCCGAAGTGTTCCACACCGTCGCCGTCGACGGCTGCAGTACCCGCTTTCGCGTCCCAGCGCGGGACGTCACCACTCATGAATGACTGTCCGCGACGTCCTGACGGCCGACAACCTCGTCGTGACGGGGCTGTTCGCCCTGCTTGTGTACGTCGTCGTCAGCGACGTTCGTCGCCCGGGGTTCTCGCCAACGTGGTATCTCTACCTGGGCTTGCTGGCGGCCATGCTGGTCGTGATGGGTTATTCCATCGACTCGCAGTGGTTCTCGGCCGGTCGGCGGGGGGACGATAGCGAATGAGTCGCTACGCACTGCCGGCGGACCTCCAACTCGCCCTCAAGATCGGGCTGGTCGCCGGCTTGCTGTTGGTCGCGCTCGCCGTCCTCCTGTTCATCGCCAAGCGTGACTATCGCTGGGAGCCGGCGAAACTGGCGGCGTGGGGTGGGGTCGTCTTGCTCCTCTCGGGTGCGCCGTGGTTTTCGGTCGCCGGGGACGCGGCGTTCGCCATCGCCATCGCGTTCGTCTTCGCGTTCGGTATCGGCCTCGTCCAGTTCACCCGCCTCTGGGAGCGCACACACACATGACAGACCTCACCCCACGACAGCAGGACGTCTCGGACATCATCGACGACCACGACGGCGCGGTCGCCCCGCACGTCATCGCCGACGAGCTGGGCGTCATCACCTCGACCGTTCGCGACCACGCCCGGGCGCTGGAGGACGTCGAATACGACGCCAGTGTCTCTCAGTACGTTCGGGAGGGGACCGACGTCGACCCCGAGGCCGACGACGTCAAGCCGGACGACTCCGCCCGCGTGGAGTTCGAGGCCGAGCAACTCGTCCACCCACTCCAACACGGTGGGCTGACGTTCACCGAGGCGGGCGACCGCTACGGTATCTCCGAGCACGTCTTCCGCAATCGCCTGGACGAACTCCGACTGTCGGGGTACACCATCGACTTCAAGGAACTCGATGCGGAGGGCACCCGGCGGTGGTTCATCCCCGAAGAGCGAGACAAACGCTTCCGCGTCGGTGATGGCGACGGTCGGTACAAGTTCGGCGTTATCTCCGACACGCATCTTGGGAGTGCAGCCGAGCACCTCGAAGAACTCCACGACTACTACGACCGCGTGGCTGCGGACCCCGACATCGAGTACGTGTTCCACGCGGGGGACATCTCGGATGGGTGGAAGGTCCACAAGGGCCATACAGAGGCGCTCAAAGGCGAGGCGACGGGCTGGAAGCGTCTGCGCGAGTACGTCATCGAGCACTACCCTCGGCGGGAGGGCATCACGACCATCTTCATCGAGGGGAATCACGACCACAAGCTGAAACGGCGGACGGGCATCTCGCTGGGTAAACAGATCGCCGCCGAGCGCGAGGACCTCATCTACGCCGGGGACAGTCAGGCCCGGTTTGTCTTCGACCCCGAGCACGACATCGACCTCGAACTCATCCACCCGTCGGGCGGCCAGCCCTACACAGTGGGCTATCGACTCCAGACGCTCTACCGGGAACGCCCGGCGAGCGAACGCCCGACCATCGCCGTCATCGGCCACCTCCACGGGAGCATGTTCGCCAAAGCCGAGGGCGTGCTGGGTTTCTATGCGGGCTGCTGGAAGGGAATCACGACCTACGGCAAGCGCAAGGGCCACTCGACGGAGATCGGCGGGTGGATACTCACCCTGGAGGTGGAGGCGGGCGAGGTACGCCGGCTGACCCCCGACTGGATTAGCTACGAGCCGATGGACGCTTCGAACACCCACGACATGCAGGACCTCGCGGAGTTGCAGTGATGGCCCACCACCCACCCGCCTACGTCGGGCCGAAGACGGCCCAGCCGTGTGTCCACCCCGACTGTGACGCCGTTCGCTTTTCTCGAACCGCGTCACTGGACGACGAGTGGGCCTGCCCCCAACACAACTACTAACGATGCTCTCGAAACTCATCCAGTTCATCCGCGAGGCCGGCAGTGCCTCCGAGGCGAGTCACGACCGCGACGGCTTCCTCTCGAACCACGCCGAGACGCACGCCATTGGCATGGGTCTCTCGCTGGGGTTCGCGGCCGGCGCACTCAACCAACTCTCGCTGGTGGGGGTCGTCGTCTCCCTCGCCGTCTACGGCCGGGCGGGTGAGACGAATCTGGACGCGAAGATCGTCGAGGACGTCCGCCAGGAACCACACTACGCCCTCGGCGCACTCGTCGTGGGTGTCTTGCTGGGGGTCGCGACGCGCTTCCTGCTATGACCGATGTTCCACGCACACACAGCAACGATTCGCCTCGACGGACGAGCGTTCGAGACGGGACGGCACCGCACGCAGCCCGCGCCCACCCGAGCCGCCGTGGTCAGTCGCCGCCTCTCGCCGACGATGCGGGCGCGAATCAACGCCATCGCCAGCCGACAACCGACGACCATCGCCTGACGTCGTGGGAACTCGTGATGTACTGCTGTGGCGTCGTCGAAGTCGCGACGGCCCTCGCTGACGTCGTGCTGGCGACGGTCGGCACCCACACACCCCAGCACTCCTACGCCATCCTCCCGGCCTTCATCGTGGGCTACGTTTACCTCCGACTTCTCCGGCGCTACTCCGCACCATGACTGCCATCTGCGAGAACTGTTCGGCCGCCGTGAGTACGCAGTACGCCCGCGTGCTGGGCGATAACGACGACACGGTCCACGCCTGCCCGAACTGCACCACCCTGCGCGACGTCTCGGATGGGGCGGCCGCGGACACGACATAGCCCCGAACTGTTATCTGTTCGTACACCGACAGACAGGCATGGGAGCACTCCTCAGAGTCGTGTGGTTCTGTTTCGTGGGCTGGTGGCTGGGGCCGCTGTGGTTCCTCGGCAGTCTCGCCATCATGGCGACGGTCGTGTTGTTCCCCATCGGGGCGTACACGGCCGCGAAGACGTGGGCGGTGATGACGCTCAAGACCAGCCCGAAGACCATTGTCGTCGAAGCACAGCAACAGAACTGAGCGGCCTTTCTCTCGACGCGCTCGCCGCTTCTGAGCGGCCCCTGTAGAAAACACGCCATGGAGGACCGCAACTACGCCGACGAGTGTGGTGACCACGGTGGCACCAACCGCGACGGCGACCCGTGTGGTCGTGCAGCGGGCTGGGGCACTGACTTCGACTCGGGGAAGTGCCGCCAGCATCGCGGGACGTCGCCCGATGGGAAGAGTCACGAGGGCAACGGCAACGCCATCACCCACGGCGCGACCGCGGACCCGACGAACCTGTACGAGAATCTGACGGGCGCACAGGCCGAGTGGGTGGACGCGAAGGTCGAAGCGTACTGCGAGCCGCGGGGCATCACCGAGGACGAGCCGGGCCACGCCCTCGTCCGGCTCGGTGTGATGCACCTGTTCCAGGCGATGCGGGCACACGGCGAACTCGCGAAGGACGGGCAGTCGCGAACGAAGGTCGTCGGTGTCGCCGAACACGGCCCGGTCACCGACGAGGTGGCCCACTACCTCAACGACGTGGCGAGCGGCCACACTCGCGATTACCGCATGGCGATGAAAGACGCCGGTGTGCTGGACGACCCTGAATCGCAGAAGGCGGACGCTATTGACCAGCTGGGAGACGGCGCGACACTCGTCTTCGCCGATGACACATGAGTACAACCAACGCCGTCGATGAGGTCCGCTTGGAGTGGTCGCCCCACCCGGGCCAACAGGACATTCTCAGCGACGACTCGCGGTTCAAGATCGTCGCCTGCGGCCGACGGTGGGGTAAGACTGAGTGCGCGGCAAAGTGGCTGGTCGGCCAGGCGCTCGCCCCCGAGGCAGACCTCGTTTGGTGGGTCGGCCCGGGTTACGAAGTCGTCGACCCTGGCTACTACGCCGTCCTCGACACACTCCCCGACCGCCTCATCGCCGACACGAAGGAGTCCAAACCCTACCACATTGACCTCGTCTACGGGGCACGCATCGCCTTCCGCACGACGAAGTCCGACAGTAACGTCGGCGTCGGGCTGGACGCACTGGTCATCGACGAGGCCGCGCAGGTGAGCAAGCAACGCTGGACTCGCGACCTACGGCCGACGCTCTCGGACACGCTCGGTAAGATGATGGCTATCTCGACGCCACGGGGGCGCAACTGGTTCCACGACTACTTTCAGCGGGGCCAGTCCCCCGATCACGACGACGTCGCGAGTTGGACGGCCCCTACGTACGACAATCCTCACATCCCCGACTCGGAGGTCGATGCCGCTCGTGACGAGGTCCCTGAGCGCGTCTTTCAACAGGAGTACCTCGCCGAGTTCATCGACGACGCTGGGGGCGTCTTCGAGCGAGTCCGCGACCGTATCGTCGAGGACTACCATCTCGACGAGACCGAGGGATCCGGGCCGTATGCGACGGGCGTCGACTTCGCCCGGCATCAGGACTATACGGTCATCCACACGCTCGACAGCAAAGGGATCACAGTCTACCACGAGCGCCTCCGAAACGTCTCGTGGCCACAGATCCAACGCCGAGTCGAGACGGCGGCCGGCACCTATCCCGGAACCGTCGCGGTTGACGCCTCCCGGGACAACAAAATCGTCGGCGACCTCGCCGAGGCAGGCGTGAACGTCCGCCCGGTAAAGTTCACCGCTCCGAGGAAACGCCAGCTCGTTGAGAACCTCGTCACACAGATCGAACAGGAGGCAGTCACCATCCCCGACCTCCCGGTCCTCGTGACCGAACTCCAACTGTTCGAGTACGACGTCACCAAGGCTGGCAACGTCCGGTACCACGCGCCAGAAGGCCACCACGATGACTGTGTTGACGCGTTTGCACTGGCGGCCGATGCGCGCCACCGCACTCCTCAGGACACCAACCGCTCGTTCGCCCGTTCCTTCTAATCATGCACCACGATAGCGACACCTGCCCCGACTGTGGCGACCCGCTTGACAACCCCTTCGCTGCTGCCCGTGGTCACCACCGCGACTGCGCTCCTGAGGCGATTTCCAAATGACTGAGGATACCGACGCTGTTCGCACCTTCGGCGGTGGCGACGGCCGAGACGCGTGGGCGAAACTTCGCGACCCGGAGTACAGCGACGACCGAACTGAGAAAGCCACCACCAGCCAGCAACACGACACGGACGACCCACACACGCAGGTCGAGTGGTACACCCCACCGTACCCGCCGACGAATCTGGCACTGCTGCTCGAACGCTCGGAGACGCACAAGGCGTGTGTCCACGCCAAGGCCCAGGGTGTCTCGGGGTACGGCTTCAGTATCGTCCCGCACGAGCAGACCGACGCCGACTCGCCCCCTGGCGAGGAGACTATCCGGGAGTTCTGGCACGGCGCGGATTCGACGTTCCAGCTCGGCCCGGACGAGCAACCCGCCAGTCCGGCGGCTGTCCTCGAACAGTCCGAAGTCGACTACCAGTCCATCGGCTACTCGGCCATCGAGATCCTCCTCAACGACACGACCGCGACGCCGACGGGGCTTGCACACGTCCCGGCTCATACCATCCGCAAGCGCAGGGGCGACCCAGGCTACGTGCAGGTCGACCCGGACACCGATATCATCGAGGGCTATTACGCCCCGGCGGGCGCACGCTTCGGCGACAAGCAGGTGTTCATAGACGCCGACGACGGGTCGGTCGGCTCTTCTGTGGCCGACGTCGACACGCCGGCCAACGAGCTGCTGGTCGAGCGCAATTACTCAGCGCTTGCGCCCCACTACGGCATTCCGGACATCGTCCCGGCGATGCAGACGCTACTGGGCGACATCGCCGCCCGCCAGTACAACGTCCGGTTCTTCGAAAACGACGCCATCCCACGGTTTGCCGTCATCGTCGAGGGGGGTGAACTCACCGAGGATGCCTGGACGGAACTCGAAGCGAAGTTCGACGACCTCCGAGCCGACGAGAACAGTCATCGAGGCGTCATCCTCGAAGCGGTCTCGGGTGCGGCGGCGAGTTTCGAAGACGCCCACAACGTCAGCCTCCGTATCGAACCACTCACTGTGGGGGTCGAAGAGGACGCCTCGTTCATCGAGTACCGCAAGGAGAACGAGCACGACATCCTCAAGGCGCACGCCGTCCCGCCGGTTATCGCCAACCGCACGGAGTCGGTCAACTATGCGAACGCCGAGGCCCAGCGCCAGGAGTTCGCCCAGTCGACGGTTCGCCCCCGCCAGCAACAGAAGGCTGCCCGCCTGTTCGAGACACTCCACCGGACGATGCTCGGTGTGGATGGGTGGACCATCGACTTCCACCTCCACGGCGGCGAGAACGAAGAACGACAGGCGAAGGTGGACAAGCTCCGCATCGAAGGCACGGCGGGCGTGATGACCGTCGACGAGGCGCGCCAGGAGATCGGGAAGGAACCACTGGGCGCACCGCTGGGCAACATGTTGGTGTCTGAACTCACGGCCAGCAACGCGCTGGGCGGCGAGACCGACGACGACAGTGTGGACGAGGCTGACACAGAGGCGGCCGCGCCAGACTACGCCATCCCGACCAGCGCCGACGACTGATGTGTGACGTTTGCGCGGCCAACCGACATCTCCTCACGAAGGCCTCACCACCAGAGGAGCGAGCCGAGGAGCGGTTCATCGAGGCGTTCATCGACGTCCTCCAAGAGTGGCATGACGATATTCTCGCTGCGCTCGGTACTGAGCAACTTCCGCTGGCACGCGACCGGGCGCTCCGGCGGGCGCTGGGACGCATCTTCGAGACCCATCGCGAGAGTTTCCGAGCCTCCTACGAGGCGTTCTATGAAGACGCCGCCGCAGCCGGCCGCGCGACAGCCATCCAGCGCCACGACCTGGACGTTTCCGACGAACTGAGGGACGCACTCGTCCGACGACTCCAGCGCCAGGCCCGTGATGCGGCGGACGCCGTCGGCGAGCGGATGACCGACGACGTCACCGAGGCCATCCGTGACGCGTTCGACGACGGGCTGGGCGCGCCGGCCATCGAAGACGCACTCAAAAACGACGTCTTCCCGATGATGCGAGGCTACGAGGCCGAGCGGGCCGCCCGCACCGGTGGGACCACCGCATCAAATCGGGGCGCACTCTCCTCAATCTCCGATGCGGGCGCGCCGGGCAAGACGTGGCTCGCGACTGACGGGCCACGCACTCGCGAGTCGCACGAAGATGCCGACAACCAGACCGTCCCTATCGGCGGGACGTTCACCACGGGCGCGGGTAACAGCGCGCGCTACCCCGGCGACCCGTCGCTCCCACTGAGCGACCGGATGCAATGTCGCTGCGGCCTGGCCCCCGCGTGGACCCTCTAACCCAGTGATTTCATGACCGACACACCGACCCAGCTTCGAGACGCATCGCCCGAAGGGGAGTTCTCCAAGGACGTCCCGTTCGAGAAACTCGACGACGAGGAGCGCATCGCCCGCGGGGCGGTGATGGTCCCCAACGAACTCGACCACCAGGGCGATTTCGTCCGCCCCGAGACCATCGCCAGCCTGCGCGAGAACTTCTCCGAGCGGGTGGAGTCGGGCGACGCACTGCCGGGAGTGATGCACGCGGTGTTCCCCGACGAGGGCATCGAACTCGCCGACGAGTACCAGGTCGACGAGGCAGTCACGCTCGGCGACGAGGAGTATCCCGAGGGGACGTGGATCGCCGCCTGGAAGTTCACCGACGACGACCTCTGGGCACTCGTCCGGGACGGCGTGCTCGGTGGCAACTCCATCGGCGGGACTGCCAAGGGCGTCATCCACGAACCGGGCACGCTCCCCGACGATGTCGCCATCCCCGACGCCGTCCAGTCGGCGCTCGACGAGGCGGGGCTGTCTCGTGAAGACATCGTCGCCCGGGAGATCACCGCCGGGCGCATCCTCGAAGTGTCGAACGTCGACTACCCGGCGGTCCCCCGGGCGACGCACGAGGAACACTCCGCGAGCATCAGCCTCAGCAAGGCCCAGCCGGCGCTGACGGACAACATCGTCGCCGCCCGCCTGGCGCTGGAAGCCCGGGGGCACTCCGAGGAGGACGCCCGGCGGCTGGCGGAGTATCTCCAGACACACAAGGCGGCGAAACGCAGCCTCGTCCAGCGGGCGAAAGACTGGGCGGGGCTGGGTGGCGGTGATGACGGCACGGGCCAGAGCACCACCAAAGACGGCCGAACGCTCTCGCAGGCGAACGTGACGAGTGCGAAGGCCGTCCACGACGCGACGCTCGACATGCTCGACCGGTCGGACGTCGACCACGGTCGGACGCGATTCTCTGACGACCCCAACGACGCGTTCGACATCGCGGCGTACGGCACGGACTCTGACGAGCGGGCGGAACCCCGCACGGGCGGCTCCTCCAGTTCGGAGGCATCCATGAACGACGAACTCGAAACCAGATTCAACGATCTCGACGAGCGCATCGAGCGCATCGAAGCCGCCGTCACCGGCGATGGTGATGGCGAGGCAGAACAGACCGAGAAGACGACCGACGGCGGCGACGAACCGTCTGACGTCGAGAAAGCCATCGAGCGACTGGCGAGCAACCAGCAGCAGATGGCCGAGAACATCGAACAGATGGCGAGCGCCCAGGGCGTGAGCCAGCAGGCCGACCAGGGCACGACCAACGGCGAGCAGACCGGCAAGACGTGGGACAAGAGTCCCTTCGCCCCGCGAGGTGGGAACTGATGTCGGCGCAGGACACCCGCGGCCAGAACGCCGGTGCGATGCAGAAGGTGACCAGCAGCGACTTCTCGGCAGGCGCGACGCTCGCCCCCGAGCAGTTCACCGACTTCTTCGAAGACGTCCAGGAACAGAGCGACGTCCTCTCGCAGGCGCGTGCGGTGCCGGTCAACGCCCCCAGTGGCGACATCCCGCGCATCTCCGTTGGGACGGAACTGCTCCAGGCCGTCAGTGAGAACTCCTCGGTCAGCGAGCAGTCGTTCAACCAGCCCGACGTCTCGTACTCGACCACGAAGGTCTCCCTGCCGTGGGCGATGACGTGGGAGTCGAACAACGAGATCATCGACTCGCCGGAGACGACCATCCGGAGCCTGTTCGTCCAGCAGTTCGGGGCCGACCTCGAACGGCTGGCGAGTTACGGAGACACGTCCGGGTCGGGCTTTGCGGCCATCGAAGACGGGTGGCTCACCATCGCCGCCAACCGCGGGTCGCCCACCTACGACCACGCCAGCGCCTCCATCAACAAGGACGTCTTCAACGAGATGAAGAAGGCGCTCCCCGAGGAGTACAGTCGCGCGTGGAGCGACCAGCTGGTCTACCTCGGCAGCGACGACCAGAAGGACGCCTACAAGAACTACCTCACCGACCGCTCGACGGGCGCGGGCGACGCGATGCTCATGTCTGGCGAGGAACCCACACCGTTCGGCAAGCGGTTCCTCACGCCACTGGGGTGGCCCGACGACCAGCTCATGCTCACCACCATGAGCAACCTCCTGTACATCGTGCAGGACGACCTCCGTGTCAAACAGACCGAGGACGCCGAGCGCAACGTGATGGACGACGTCGACACGCTCTACAACATGCTCGCGAAGGTCGACTTCCAGATCATGGACGAGCAGGGTGTCGTCGTCGCGAACAACGTCGCGGCCCCGTAGGTGGTCTGAGATGGGCATCAGTTACACCACCGACGACGCCGGCTACGACGGTGGCATCCGTCGTGAGGTCCACATGACCGGCACGTTCGACTCGTCGTACACCAGCGGTGGAGAGGGTCTCACCGCGGCCGACGCCGGCCTCGACCACCTCGATGCAGTCATTGTCGCCGACGGGGCGACCGAGTCGGGGTACGTCCCCAGTTACGACGCCACCAACGGCACCGTCAAGCTGTTCGAGGAGAACGCCACCGCCGGCCCGCTCGCGGAAGTCGCGGGTAGCACGGACGTCTCCACCGAGACCGTGACACTCGTCGTTCGGGGGCGGTCGTAACTCATGGCAGACACCGTCCGTCTTCGCAACGAGTACGGCACCCGGCTGACGGGCGGCCCGGCGGACATCCGTGCCGAGGCTGGCGAGGAAGTCGACGTCCCGGCCGCCGACGCGGCCTACTACGTCGACAACTACGACTTCGTCCGAGTCGGCGAGTCGTCGGACGACACGCCACCCAGCGAGGACCTTACCGTCGCTATCGATGGCGAGGAGCACGCCTTCGCTGACCTGAGCTACCGACAGCTCCAGGCACTCGCCGGCGAGTACGACGACGTCGCCGGTAACGGGTCGGCCGAGGAGCTTCGGACTGCTCTTCGCGAGAAGGTGGCGTGATGGCCGACCTCGCCGACCAGCCTGTCCCGAGTGACACGCGGTGTCCCGAGTGTGGTGGCGAACCCGCCCACGACACCGTCAAACACCGGTTACAGGCACTCGGATACCTCCACGACGACCTGCGGCTCACGTGTTCGGACTGCGGTGAGCGCTGGACGTGTGGGGTCCCCATCGGCGAGTTCGACAAACCCGAACTGGCTGCTGACTTCGAGTGCCCGTGCGGGGAAACCCGCCTCGTCCACTGGATCGACGCCACAGGCCGGAACGCCCGCGGCGACATCGCCCTGGGCGTGAAGTGCCCCAACGAGGACTGCCGCCACTTCGAGTGGATTGGCCGCGAAACGGACGCGAACAACGTTGCGATGACTGGTTATGAACACCTCGGCGGGCAGACTGCCGGGGCGGACGCCTACGGCTATCCGGAGGTGGATGATGCCACAGACCAGTAGCGGCGAGACAGTCTACGCTGCACCCGACGCAGCCGACACGTACGTCCAAAGCGATGCCAATACGTTCTCGCTGTCCACTCAGGGCAGTCCCTCGGAGTGGACTCAGTTTCTCGAAAAGCGACAGGTACAGGCGAAAGCCCGCATCGACGAGTTCTGTGGCCGCGACTTCGAGGACCACGCCAGTGACACGGTGACGCTCGACGGTGGTGCCCGGGGCAAACGCATCCTGTATCTCCCCTCGCCCGTCCGGTCAGTCAGTGAGGTTCGCATCGACGGCGAAGCGCTCGCCGCGAGTACCTACCGCGCGAAGCCGTCGGGGCAACTTATCCGACTCGGCACGGACGGCAGCGAGGCGCGCTGGCCGGCAGGGTACGGCAACATCGCCATCGACCTCGACTGGGGCTATCAGACGCCCCCCGCGGACATCGCCGAGGCCGAACAGAAACTCGTCGCCCACACGGTGGCGAATCTCGCCCAGTTGCGCGAGGGACAAGTCGTCCAGCAAGACGACGTCGACCTGAAAGTCAATCTCCCGAGTGCGATGACGGCCGAGGTGCGCGGGATACTCCGCGCCCACCGCGACAGTGGGCGAACGATGGGACTCCTCTAATGCCCGGCATCAGTGTCGACTTCGACTGGGACGACGACGAGCTACAGCGGAAGCTGGACACACTCATCGCCGAGTGGCCCCGCCACCGAGCAGCGGTCCGGCGGGCCATCATGGAGGACGTCGCCGGCGGGTTGCGCCGGGAGATCCCCACCTCCTCGG
The DNA here is from genome assembly GCF_023699475.1 of Halomarina rubra. Lineage (GTDB taxonomy): Archaea > Halobacteriota > Halobacteria > Halobacteriales > Haloarculaceae > Halomarina > Halomarina rubra. The sequence goes on from NZ_JALXFV010000008.1 coordinate 995,280, forward strand.
GCGCGGCGAAACAGACCATCCGGCTGCGCGACATCGACAGTCAGCGCCCGGCGAAGGTGGTCGCCGGCGGGAAGCGGGGGGTGGACTACATCCGCCCGCTACTGGAGGGGAGTCGCCCGCATCCCCCCGGCTCGTGGACCCCCGAGGAGAACCCTCGCCTCGCCCGGTGGGCGGCGCGCAACGGGATGGACTTCGACCGGGTCTACTGGCACATCGCCGAGCACGGCACCGAAGCCCACGACTTCGTCTCCGGGCCGGTCGCTGAGACTCAGGCCCGGGCGGCGGACATCGGCGCGACGGTCCTCCGCCAGCGCGGGGTGTTCGACCGGTGACGTTCGACTGGACACAGTGGTACGACGACGGCATCGACGCCCTCGTCGCGCGCATCGAGACGGCCGCCATCGACTGGGCGACCGACGCGAACGGCGACCCGTGGGTCATCTTCGGGCAGCGCCGCCCCCCGGGCATCGGCACGCCCCGCGCGGAGGTCGTTCGCTATAGCCCGCAACTCGACGAGGCGAACACGAATCGCGGGTACGAGCTGTATCGCATCCAGGTCGAAATCCTCGTCGTCCGCGAGGGCGACCCGCAGGCCGCGCAGGCGAACCGCCGACAGGCGATTCGCGACATGGCGGCCGTTCAGACCGTACTGTACGGCGATGACCGGACGCTGGGCGGGACCTGCGAGAAACTGACGTTCCAGAGCACGGACGCCGTGAGTCTGGAGAACAGCGAGGGCGAGGCCGTGTCGGTGGGCCTCATCCAGCTCGAAATCATGCGCCAGGCGCGTCTTCGCGACGCCGTCTGACGCACCGCGACACCGACACATTCCTGAGGTAATCCAACAATGAGCGCAGGCACCCACGACGCAATCGCCGGTGACATCATCGAGATCGAACACACCGACGACACCAGTGCATCGACCATCTCGTGGACACTCGTCGGCCGCACGGCCGACACCATCGAGATGTCTCCGAACGCAGAGACCGCCGACCGCAACCTACACGGGCAGTTCCAACTCGACAAGGTCGTCACCTCCGAGGCGTGGGAAGTCACGTTCTCGCGTGACGTCACCGTCCCGACGGCCTCGATGGAGGCGCTGGGCCTCTACGACTCCTCGAACGGCGAGGTACGCGGCCACTACGACTCGCGGACTGGGGCGGCGACGAACGAGGCGCTGCAGATCTCGGTCTACGAGAACGAACAGCAGCGCTCCAGCGGGAGCGCGAAAGCGCAGTACGGCATCGACGAGTACATCATCGTCGTCGACTCCAGCGAACTCGCGACGGATGACTTCTCGACGACCGAGATGGTCGTCCACGCCCTGACGCGGCCCAAGCGCCTGGACGCCGACGGCACGCTCGACGGGACGGGGGCCTAATCCATGACCGCCGAGGTAGCCAGCGACGACACGGCGTTCACGGAGTTGCCCCACGACGAACAGCGGGCGGCACTGGACAAAGCGTTCGAAGCCCAGCAGGGGTCGGCGTGGGCTGACCTCGGCGACGACGAACAGGCCGAGACGCTCGCCGCTATCGAGCAGGCCAGCGAGGAGACGTGGATGGCCGACGTCTGGCAGGGGAGCGAGGACATCCGGACCATCCCGTTCGAGATTCGCCAACTGTCGGCCGGCGACCTCGATGGGCTGGACGAGAAACTCGACCTGTTCCGACAGGCCGAGGCGGCCGAGGACGAAGCCGAACTCCGCGAGGTACTCGGTGCGGACCCCCACGAGACGTTCGAGGACCTCGCCGAGTGGATCAACGAGTTCCTCGCCGACGCGACGACGGGCAAGGTCTTCGACGCCCGGTTCTGGCGTGACGGCGAGACGGTCGTCGGGTCCAAGACGGTGCAAGTCCCACCCGGCACGGACATCCAACTGCTCGTCGAGATCTGGGCGTACTACTCCGAAGAGCAGGAACGCGCCCAGAAGTTTCGCCACCAGTAGGTCCGGGCATCTGTTCGCACTGATGTGTCGGGCGTACGGCTGTCTCCCCCACGAACTCCCCGAACAGGGCACCACCGAGCGGGTCTTCCTCGAAACCGAGTTCCGCGAGACGCTGCGTGATGACGACCGGTCGATCCTCCCACTTTCATAATCCATGGCACAAGGCGAAATCTTAGCGGAACTGACGCTGCGTGGTGACAAGCAGGTCACCACCGCGCTCGACGAGGTCGGTGATGAGATGGACAACGCGAGCGCTGATGCCGTGTTGTTCGCGGGGTCGCTGGGGCAACTGGCTGACGAACTGAGCGACGTCGTCGCGCCGGCCACGGCGACCAGTAATCGTCTGGACGAGGTCGGCGACGAGGCCGCGCAGGCCGGGCGGAAGTCAGCGATGGCCGCCGGCGGGGTTGCCACGCTGCGCGCCTCGCTGTTCCCCGTCGGTGTCGGGGCGAGTGTCGCCACGAACCGTCTCGTGTTGCTCGCGGGCGCACTGACAGCCGTCGGTATCGCCGCCGCCCCTGTTGCGGCGGGCTTGCTGGGCGTCGCCGGTGGGTTCGCCGCCGTCGCGGGGGTGATGGCCGGCGGTCTCCTCGCGGGTGCGGCCCACAACATGGACGAGCTGAAGTCCGCGCTCAAGGGCGCGAAAAAGGAGGTTGCTGCGGCCACCAAGCCCATCGGCGACCTGTTCGGCCCCGTCTTGCTGAAGGGGGTCAACGCCATCGGCGAGTTGGTCCGGCGGATTGTCGATGCGGTCGGGAACCTCAAGCCGTTCCGTGACGCGCTGCTCGAACTCGGGAGCGTGGCGATGACGGCCATCCCCCAGGCCGCCGGCGCGTTCGCCGACCTCGCTCGGGAGATGCTCCCCCTGTTCGTCAAGGGGATGAAGCTCATCATGAACGGCCTCGCGCCGGCGTTCAACTACCTCGCCGCCGCGGCGGGCCGCCTCCAGCAGGGGTACCGCGACGTCATCGGACCTGCCCGACAGTTCCTGACGGCGAATCGCGACACGTTCGGTGCGCTGGGGAGCCTTATCGACCAGTTCCAGCGCTTTGCGAAACTGGTCGTCGTCGCCGGCCTCCGACTGGGGACCGTCCTCGGGCCGGCGTTCGCGCCCGTCATCGACGGTGCGGCCCGGGCGTTCAAGCAGTTCAACAACTTCGCCGCCGCACTGCTGGGCGTCGGCGACGCCTCGAATCGGGCAGCGGCCATCTTCCGTCAGAAGCTCGGGCAGTTGGCCGGCATCGCTCGGAAGGCGATGGCCGGGGTCCGGAAGGCCATCACCATCGGGGCGTCCACGGCCGAGGCCGCTATCGCTGGTGACTGGGGTGCGGTCACCTACCAGTTCAAGCACATCAGTAGCGAGGCCGTCCGGCTGGCGAAACAGGAGTTCGGGAAGCTGAAAGCACAACTCCCGAAGCCGGTTCGGCAGGCCGGGAACAAAGCTGTCACGGCACTCCAGAACGCCCTCGGCCCGCTGAAACAGACGGCCACGACGCAACTCAAGAAGGTCGAAGGCGTCTGGAACCGCCACGGCGGGAAGGTCAAAGACGCGGTCCGTGACGCGTTCACCTTCGTCAAGACCCACCCCGATAAAGTCCTCACTACGCTGGCCTCGACGGTCGTCCCTGGGCCGCTGGGGCTGGTCGTCACGGCGTTCAAAAACAACCTCAACAACATCAAGAAAGAGGTTCGGCTGGCGTTCAACGCCGTCAAGAAGACCGTTCGGACGGTGATGGGCGTGGTCAAGCGTCAAATCATCACCCCGATGCAGACGGCCGGGACGCGGTCGAACAAGATTCTCGGCCAGCTCAAGACGGAGTTCAAACAGACGTTCGGCCTCATCAACGACATCGCGACGCGCGTGCTGGGGTTGCTCAACAAGCACTTCGGGGAAACGTTCCGGAACATCCTCGCCACGTTCCGTCAGCACATCTCGGGAGGTGACGGCCTGGTTGCGAACGCCCGGACGGCGTTCAACACGCTCTGGACGACCATCATCAAACCCATCCTCGACACGATTCAGGCGGGCTGGCAACTCTTCGGCGACGACCTGATTCGCATCCTCGATGGGGTGTTGGGGACCATTTCGACCATCGTTTCCATCGCCTTCGACGGGTTGCTGACGACCATCAACGTCATCCTCGACCTCATCAGCGGGGACTGGGAAGGGGCGTGGAACTCCATCGCCGGCTTCCTCGAACGGACCTGGAACAAGATCGTCTCGTGGGTCAAGGGCAGCGGGAAGAAGCTGTTTACCGGCGCGCTCGACGTCGTCATCAAGGCCATCAAAGGTGTCTTCGACGCCCTCTGGAAGTGGCTCATCGGGTCCAGTTTCATCCCCGACCTGTTCAACGCCGTCGCAGACTGGATTACCGGGACGGGTGTCGGCCTGTTCGAAGACGCGTTCAACGCCGTCAAAGAGGGCGTGTTGGGCGTCTTCGACAAGCTGAAAGACGGGGTCGAAGACACCATCAGCGGGCTGGTGTCGGGAGTGAAAGACACCATCAACGACGCCGTCTCGTGGATACAGGACACGTTCAACGCCGCCATCCCCGATAAGCTGAACTTCAACGTCGGGTTCGACATCCCGAAGGTCAAAATCGGCGGCGGGAGCGTTGGTGGCGTCAACATCCCGAGTGCGACCATCGGTGGCGGGCGGTATGCAATCAACGAGAGTCTCGACCTCCCGCAACTCGCGGAGGGGGGCATCGCCACCCGCCCGACGCTTGCGGAGATTGGCGAGGGGTCCGAACCGGAGGCTGTCCTGCCGCTATCGAAACTCGACCGGATGCTCGATAGCGACGGCAGCGGCGACACGACCCATGTCACCATCGAGAAAGGCGCGATTGTCGTCGAGGAGGCTGACGACGGCCGCCGCGTCGCCGCGGAGACGAAGCGCGAACTCGACCGCCTGCTCGGCAACGCCCACTAATCTGATTCATGTCCCAGTTCGACGACGTCCAACTCGACGACGCCCTTATCGGGGCCGACGGTCCCGAGGTGCCCGTTCGCGCGCCGTATCGCGCGCCGTGGCGACTCGGCGACATCCGTATCGACGGTATCGCGGGGTCGCTCCCGGCGTTCAAACCCGCGGCGAGTGCGACCCTCTCGTGTGTGTTCGCGCCCGCGGACGGCGCGACCGACCACATCGAGCGCTATCAGGCGGCCAAACGCTACGCCGAGTTCAGCGGCGACGTCACCGTCTACGGCCCGAAACAAGGCCGGGCGTACTATCGCGAGCAACATCCCGGCATCGACGGCCAGCAACTCGCGCTGCTCGAACCCATCACGCCCGAGTCCCGGGGCCACTCTTCGGCGGCGCGCCCGAGCGCGACCGAGGCGCTGTGGGTCGTCGTCACCGGCATCGAAGACACGACCACGCTCCCCGAGGCGGTCTGCACGCTCGATATCGACGTGCAACTCATCGCGCGCTGGGCGACCGCGCCCTCGCGCTATGAGGTTCGGTTCGACCACGAGCGCAGCGGCTTCGGCCTCTGAGCGCCCGCCCCGTCCCCTCACAATCCCCTTCCAGACAGCCATGTATGCAGCACAAACCTTCGACGGCCTGCCCGCACTGTTCGCTAACCAACTGCTGGCGGCGTACGACCAGACCGGCGTCATCACCGACTGTTATGCCTCGCTGACGACCAACAGCTCCCAGATCGACACCGACGTCGCGGCGGGTGACGTCCAGATTGCGGGGACGCCGACGACCGTCAGCGCCCAGACGGTGACGCTCGCCGACAACCCTGCGGACTGGCCGCGGCGGGACGTCATCTGGATTGATGACACGGCGACGGCGCAGTATCGCCAGGGCGACCCCGAGCCGTACGAACCGTTGCGCGACACCGACCAGGACGGCCAGAACGAAGAGCAGGCGCGCGCGACCTATCGACCAGCGCCCGACGACATGAGCGACGTGTTGCGCGCCGAGCCGCCGACGGGCGTGGTCATCGCGACGGTCACCATCCCGCCCCAGACCGGGGCGGCCGATGCGCTCGGGGTTGGCGACCTGACCGACCGGCGTATCGAGGTGCCCTCGACTGCGGGCGCGGGGTCCCACGACAGCCTGACGGACGTCTCCTCGGCAGACCACCACACGCGCCCCAGTGCGGGGGCGAATCTGCAGGAGAACAGCAACGCGTTCGACGTCGTGGACGCCGCTTCGGGCGGCACCATCGATGCCGACTCGGTGGACGGGTACGACCTCTACGTCCAGAACACCGTCCCGTCGACGAGCGACCCCTACATCCGCCTGGAGGACGAGTAACGGTGCCCATCTTCGACGGCAGCGAGACGCCCAAGCGACCGCTCTACGACAAACAGGACGGCAACGGCGAGCAGGCGGCGACGGCCATGTACGTGAACGACCAGGACGGACAAGGCGAACGCCTCGTCTGGACGGCCTCGGACGGCGCGCTCATCGCGTCGTTCGAAAACGCCGAGTTCGACGACGCCTGGCACGGCCGCAAGGACACCGTCGACGGCGACCTCGTCACCACCACGGCGCGGGCGGTCGACGGGACGACCTCACTCCGGCATCCTGCCGACGGGTCATATGACGCCACCCAGTCCAGTCCGGGCGACGGCCTCGCCCAGTACATCGGCGTGCCCTCTAAACAGCGCTTCTACGTCTACTTTGACGACTGGTCGGCCGTCGATTGCTACTGGTTCTTTTGCAGACGGAACTCGGGCAATGACGCGCTGTCGTTGCGGTTCTGGGGGACGAACAACTCGATGTTCTTCAACGAGTACGTCGACGGCGACCTCCAGACCATTGCCCGCTCGAACAGCCCCAGCCCGCCGGACGACCAGTGGCTGGAAATCACCATCACGGTCAACGACGATACCGGGACGTACGCCGGGTTGCAGGACTTCGAGCCGATGATAGAGGTGTATCAGGTCGACTCGTCGTTCAACAGGACGACCGAGGTGACGACGTTCTACGGCGACGACGGCGCGGGCGACCCCATCGCTATCAGCCAGAGCAACGCGCTGAATCCCGGCGAGGGTGGCTATCGCTGGTCGTTCCAGGGCAACGCCATCGTCGACGTCGACTATCACCACACGGTCGATAACTGATGCCCGAGGCTATCTGGGCGCGGCTCACCGCCGCCGACGACTCGGTGACCGTCGACGTGACGGACGTCCTCGGTGGGAAACTCGAACTCCGCCACTCGGCGATCTCCACCGCGGACATCGAGTTCCCCCCACGGACGGACACGCCGGGATTGATTCTCGGCGAGGCCGAACTGTTCTACGGCAACGACCGGTTGTTCGGGGGCGAAATCGGCCCAGTGCCCGGTCCCACCAGTGGGGACACCCACTCGGTGCAGATTCGCGGCCCGGCCGCCCACATCGACGGTGGCGACCTCTCGCTGTCACTCGTCAACCGGGCGGCGTGGCGTGAGATTCAACGTGTCTGGGACGAGCACACACCGTTCTCGGCGACCGTCTACGCACCCGAGCGGGTGACGTATCTCGGCACCGGCACGGACGACGACGGCAACCCCGTCCCGTTCGAAACCTCGGGAACCGTCCTCAACGTCCTCCAGAACTTGCACCAGCGGGCGGGGATGCGATTCACGGTGCGCCACGACGACTCCACGCCCGAGACGCCGGTCGTCGAGAGCTACGTCCCGAGCGAGCAGGTCCGGTCGGCGAACTGGACGTACCAGGACCACGATTCGAAACTCCAGCCCAACGACTACGCCAACCGAATCACCGTCTACGGGCGGCAACCCGACGACCCCGCCCAGCCCCGCCCGCAGTGGACGACCGTCGACTGGGACGAGGTCGACCGCTATGGCTACTACCCCAGACCCGACGGCCTGCCCATCTGGGACTCCGAGCTGACGACCTCACTCGACTGCCAGGAACGCGCCGAGTCGGAGTTGGCCGACCGCGTGAACGACATCACGCTGTCGGGCAGTGTCGAAATCACGCCCCAGCTCGTCCACCCGGGCTATCATCGCCCGGTCCCGGCGTTCGACGGCCTGCTGGACGGCGATACCCTGCCGCTGGACCGCGTGTCAATGTCGTTCCTCGGCGACGAGCCGACGGCGACGCTGGAGTTCGCGACGGCCGACCGGCTGGCGGACAAACTGGTCAGCGTCGCCCGACAGGCCTCCCAAGCGAACCGACTGCTCTGAGGCATCGCACCCGACCACGCCGGCGCGTGCCGGCCCCACATTCCTGATGATTCATGCCAACGATTAGAGTCCGATACACCGGCGACGAAGAAGAGCGCTTCACCAACTCCGCGGGCCAGACCCTGGCGGACGTCTCCCCCGACGACCGCCTCTGTGCGGTCAGTGAGGAACTCGGCGACTTCCTCGTCGCCAACTACGAGTTCGAATACTACACCGGGATGGAGCAGGTCGCCGGCGAGTTCTTCACGAACGTCGATGGGCTGGACATCGCCCCCGATTCGGTGACCACCCAGGTGACAGACACAGAGCGACTGTCGGTCGGACCGGGGCACGAACACGTTAAACCGTCCGAAGGCACTGA
>NZ_JALXFV010000009.1 GCF_023699475.1 Halomarina rubra
AGCCGGTCAGGACTTCCGACTCAGTGCCGTAGTCGGCGAAACAGTGCAAAATGGCAGGGCCAACTGCATCGGTCATCGAACCACCGCCTCTGAAGCACACTCGGGACAACGCGCGCCGATGGCCCAGTATATCGTCTGACAGTCTCTGCACTTGACGCACTGGGTTCCTCGGTACTCGAACACTGCCGGGTCAGTCATCCGAGTCCTCCAAGTTCTCGGCGACCTCGACGGCGAGGTGAGTCCTGCCACTACTGAGCGCCCCGACGGTGACGCCGCGATACGTTCGCGAATCTTGTGAATCAGACATGGTTCTCCATATTCAGCAGGAAGCAGGCTTGGTGAACACGCGCCTCTCCGTCGCTCTCGCCGTTTCGCATCAGCGGGAGTTCGATGTAATACTCGTCCTCGCCGATCTCGTTGGAACAAGCCGCGCACTGCTTCTGTTCAGAAGTGGGCTTCTCGGAGTGGCGATACCCACCTTCCCACTTCGTCGTGAACTCCGCAAGCGTCGAGCGGAACTGGTCCGGGCCGTAGTCTCCCGAAGCGGACCACTCGATGTCGTGGAGGAGGCCCGCGATGTCTTTGACCAGCTCGATTTTCTCCTCGTCGAGGTGGCCAGTTTCAACGGCTCTCTCAACCTTCTGGCACACGTAGTTGAGGCTACCACCGCTCATTGCGACCACCGCTGAACTTTCGGAGCGTCTGTACCGCCGGTCATCGCCTGACCACCTTTGCGTAGCCCTTTTCAAGCCACTCGTCGCCGCTGACATTCGGGTTCAGCATCTCAAGATGGTCTGCACAGAACCTCCCGCTACTGCCCGAGTGCGGGTTCTCGTACCGGAAATCAACCTCATTCGGACAGTCGACTATCTGGCACCCGCCTTCGTAGACGAGCGGCTCTTCTGGCGGGTGGGGGTCTGCAAGCCACTGTTTGACTCGCGTCATGCTTTTCTCGTGGGGATTGACAGCGCCACGCTCCCACTTCTCGACGGTCTGCTCATGGACTCCGAGAGCCTGAGCAAGTTCGTACTCTGAAAGGCCCATTCGCTCACGCTCGCGCGTCATGCGTTGAAGCAGTTTCTCGGTGTCTTTACCAGTCATCGTAACTCCCGAGCTTGAACTCGATGTCTGTGAACTCGTCGTGGTCGTGAAGGACCTCTACGCCGCTACGGAGGTCTGCCTCCGTGTACTTGGTGACGAGGCATCGTGTGATACCGGGGCACGTCTCCACATCCTGCCACGGCCCCCAGTAAATGAATCCCTCCGTGTACGGGTGACGGAACAGGATTCCGCAGTACCGAGCCACCTGAAACTCCTTCTCCGTGACCGTGATAGCCAGACGCCGCTTCCCACCTTCGCGGTGTTCCTCGACCATCTGACCAGCACGAGAGTCCAGTAGCTTCATGTGGATGATCCGCCGCTCGGAGTCTTGCTCTACCTTCGTGGAGGGTCGTTCACTCATCAACAAACCTCCCCTCGTCCTCACGGTGTGCGAGTTCCATGAACAGGTCCGCGAGTTCGTCGTACCAGTCCTGTTTCTCGGGGTCGCAGTTGTGCATTACCACGCAATCCGCCGCGTCTATGGCGAGTTCTTGGTATCTCGCTTCCAACTGCTCGACCGTCCACTCGGTGTAATACTGGTTGTCGGGAATCTCAACGCCTCCATCCGATTGATACACGCCCTGCGAAAAGTGACCGGAGTCGCTCACGAGTTTAGCACCTCGCGGTGGATCCGCGTCACGGTCGGGTTTGCAGCGCCTTTCGCCGCCCCGACAGTGCGGGACGACGCATCGGTGTGCTCGTACATCTCCGCGATGGCAAGGCGGTCGAGCCAGCCAAACTTTCGATGAGTCTCTTGGTGCTGGGAGTTCGTCATCAGCTCCAGGTTCTCCACGCGGTTGTCCCACGGAATGCCGTTCTTGTGGTGGACGTGCATCCCCTGAATTGCATCGAATCCCCACTCAAGACCGGCAAGGACACGGTGAACGTAGATTTTCTCGTGGCCTGCCAGCCATGCCTCGTGACCGTCTGTTGTATGAACGAACTTGGCGATGGGGTTCTTGCCCCGGTGTCGGGCGAACTGTGCCTCCGAGAAGTCGCGAATCTCAATGTCGTGCTTTTTGAGCCACGAGCGAATGGTGTTGGTCGCACATCCGAGTTCCTGCGCTATCTGGACCATGCTCTGTCGATTCTCGACGTACATCTCCCGAAGAGTGGCCTCATCTTTCCACGGGCCATCCATCTGTGGCGTGCCACTACCGCCACCCTTCCGACGTTCGATGTCGTGTTTCTTCATCCAGTAGTAGACCGTACCGGGCGAGATTCCGAACTCCTGAGCGATCTCCATCGCCCCCATCTCTTGACCGTGGTACATCGAGCGGAGCAGGTCAGCGTCCTTGTACCCCTTGGGATGCAGTTGTTCGTGCTCTCGGTCGCTGTTGGTGGTGTTCGTGGTCATGTTGAAAACGCAGTGTTGCACTTCTCGCAGTGCCACTCGTGGTTGTGCGCGCTGGACTGGCTCGTGAAGTCGCCCTCGGGGTTGGCCCCACAGTGGCCCGGCTCGGCGGGCGCGGGTGGGGCCGGGGCGGGCAGCGTCGCCGGAAGGTAATCACACCGCGTGCAGGGGACGCCGATGTGGCCGCGTCGGCAGTGGAGCGATCTACTCACGCGCGCACCTCGCGTGAACGTAGTCACCTTCGGAGGCAGGCAGCCCCACCGCGAGGGGGTCTCGAAGCCGCCACTCCTCGCCGGCGAGCATCGGGTCGTCACACTCGGGGCAGGTGTGGCGGTCGGTGCGCGCAGCGTCGACAAGTGTTGTTATCTCGGTCTGTAGGCCGTCAGTCATTGCATATCATCGATGACCTCTTTCCACGGGACAATGCTCTCAAACTCGTATCCGCGTATCGCCCGCATTTGATATGGAGACTCGGACCCAATGGGGACGCGCTTGCCCCTCATTTGCACCTCTCGTGAACGTAGTCCCCCTCTGAAGCGGGTAGGCCGACGGTGAGGCTGTTGCGGATACGCCACTCCTCGTATGCGAACATCGGCTCGCCGCACTCGGGGCAGGTGTGTTCACTCATCGTCGCCCTCTTGAACCGTGATGTCGTCCGGGGAGACGCCGTGATATTCCGTGGCGACGAACTCGCCCTCACTGTATTCGGGTTTCAGTGTCATTGGCGGCCCTTCGAGGCACTCAAGACGGTACTGGAGTGGCTTGTCCTGTCGGGCGAGTATGTCCACCATCGTCACGCGGTAGACGCCGCCTCGCACTTCGAGGATGTCGCCTTTCTCGTACTCTGGTAGTTCTTCGGTCATATCGCGGTCCTCTCAGTCGGGTTAAACGGCTTTGTCTGGCCTGCTGGCATGGTCATCCTCGTTCCTCTCTTGTGGCAGGTGAGTAGTCACACCCATCGCGCGGGCACGCGTAACCGCCTTCGCCAGGGGCGAGCTGGACGTCGTGGTGGGGGCACGCCCACGACAGCAAGACATTTTCGCCGTCACTCACGCCGGGGTACCTCCTCGGGTTCGAGACGGTAGAACCCGCGTGTCACCTTATCGACCGCATCGCCCATGACGAGGTCGTTCAGCCGTTGAGAAATCAACTGCCGACTCTCTCCGGTTTCATCGGCGAGGTAGCGAATTGTCGCGTACCCCCACGGCTCGCCATCGTCGCGGCCACGTTCCATCAGGCTGAGGATCTGCCAGTGCAGCTCGTCGAGATTATCTGGGTCCATTGATTGGACACTCATCTCATCACCACATCCGTGTTACGAAGGCGACAGACAAAAAGGTTCGTAACGTGAATGACAGTGCTGTTTACGTTGTCAAAACAACTAAGTACCCCCACGATGTAGACGTAACTGAGCACAGGACGCCTCGGAAAACGAGGCCGGGCGGTGTGACGCCCGACCCCTGTGCCATACCACTATGGCAACCAATGCTACGCGGCCGTCGGATGAAAAACTCCTCGGCCTCTCGACGTCGTACAACCTGCTCGGCACCGACCGCTATGGCCGAGACCATTACGCCAGCGCGGTCCGCAACCTCATCTGGGTGACGGGCATGACCGGCGAGATCGTCCACGTCGAACGGACCGACGCCATCCCACAGTGGGTGTCGTTCGTGCGCCGCGAACACGGCTGGGTCGCACTCCGCTACCGTGATGGCGGTCTCGAAACGCTCGCGACGGAGGTCCGCGCATGAGTCGCCCGCCGGGGACGTCGCCGTTGAGTTTCCACGCCTGCCGGCTCTGTGAGACGGTCGTGATGGCCCCGCCCGAGACCGACCCCGTGGTGTGCTCGGCGTGTGAGGCCGTGCTCCGGGAGGGCCTGCGCGAACTGGAGCGCCCGCGGCCGGCGATTCAGGAGGTGGCGGCCGATGATTAACACGAACGGACCAGACCGAATCCCCGACGAAGCTCCACGCGCGACAGCACTCACCCGCCACGACGCCCGCCGAGCGGCTCGGGCGACGCGGCGCTTGCCGGAGGTCCAACACACCTACGCGTCGACCGGCGGCGCGTGTGTCTACGTGGACGCCGTCACGCCACGGCTGCTCCTCGTCTTGGAGACTGCTGGGTTCGACGTCTCGCTCGGGAATACGTACGGGCACGATGAGATCTGTGGTGACTACATCTCGGTCGATGTGAGGACCGCCGATGACTGAGCGGCGACTGGCGCGGCCGGCCCGTCGCTACGGAGTGACGTGCGCGTCGTGTGGAGACGTCCTGCTCATCGGGGAGCGTCGGAAGCGCCGGAGCGGCCGACACCTCTGTGCGGACTGTGCGGGCACCGACGGCGACCAGCTCGTCGAGTGTCCTGGCTGCGGCCGCGTCGGCCTGCGCGAGCAGATTGAAGTGTGCCGGGACGGACATGGGTACCAATGAGCGACGCTACTGGGGGTCTGTGGATTACCCTGGCTCAGGAGATGGACCGGCGGTGTCGCGACCGCGACCGTGGCCGGTATGCCGAGTGGCGCGCGGCCGCGTTCGACGCCCGCCGATGGGCACGGACGAAACAGCGCCACGAGACTGACGATGGGTAACGGCCCACCCAGCCTTGAGGGCATAGACGAGGACACTGCGCTCGAATGGGCAGTATGGGGCTTCAAACAGTCTGCCGAAGGTCATAACGGCGAGTATCCATTCAGCCACGACGACAGTCGCATCCGTAGCGAATTGAGCCACCGTCTCTGGGAGGCGCGAGACGATGGGTGACGGCGTTGTTCACGTGTTCTACATCGACGACTACGAGTCGGGCGGGTACAGCTTCGAAGTGACAGACTCTGACCAATTCAATGTCGCGGCGGCGATTCGCTACCGGTGGGTTCGCGACGTCCCGGATTGTGCATACCTTGCATGCAATCGCGAGTCGTACATCGGAACGCTCGCACGCTTCGAGCGATTGTTCATTGACGGCAAAGAACCCCACAAACACCCATTGCGAGACATCACCGAGGAGGATGTTAGGCAACTTCTCGGGTTGTCTGAATAGCTGTCGCTACTCGTTCTTGCCCCTCCGGTTCACGTGGAGAATCCCCGGCGAGCACACCGCATTTCCGCTGAACACACCGCGCGTCCAGAGTGAAAAGGAGTCTATCGCGACAACGCGTCGCGCAGCCGCTGGAACACCGACCGGTTCGCACTCACGCGCTCGTCGAGGTCACCGAGTCGCTCGTCCTGGCTGTCCTGCTCGACCTCGACGTCACTGATGCGCTGGCCGTGGTCGTTGAGGCGCGTTTCGGCAGTCGCGAGGTCCGTCGATATCGTCTCGACAACGCTTTCGAGCGCGTCGACACGCGCGGGGCTGACACCGTCCTCACCATCCGAGTCGTCGGAGCCATCGCCAGAGTCGCCCGATCCATCCGAGCCGTTTCCCGAGTCTCCGCCGTCGTCAGTCTCCTCTGCAGGCGGGTAGCCCCACGCGTCGGCGAACGCCTCGTAGTCGGGCGTCGCCATCGCGGGGACGTCCCCGAGCGCCTCGCCGTCGAGCGTGACGCTCGCCCCGACGGTCGAGCAGTTGCCCGGCCGGTCGCTCACCAGCCACGTGTGGGTCTCGCCCGGCGCGAGGTAGCCCCCCGCGCCGTTGCCGTCGCGGTGGTGGTTGGTCTGGCCGTCGGGCACGCCCTCGCGCGGGCGGGTGCCCGAAGCGCGGAAGCTGTAGAAGGCTCTGCGGTCGCCGTCGTTGGTGACTCGGAGATTCATCGGTGTGGTAGTCTCGTCGGTCTCGCCGCCGTCCGTTCGGACGACGCCAGTGCTCGAATCGGCGTCCAGCTCGCGCGCGGCGTTGGGCATGTCGACGGCCAGCCCCGAGATCGTCGAGTCGTGGCGACCCTCCAGAATCACCGCGGCCTCTCCGCGGCAGTCACTCTGGCCGGTCACCGTCAGGTTCCGGATGTCGACACTCCAGGGGAGCGCCGGCTGACGGTGGCTGTCGAAGCGCTGTTCGCGCGGGTCCATGAACCACACGGCGCGCTGGTCGACGTCGCAGTGGACGGTGGTGTCGTGGAGGTCGCGAATCGCATCAGAGGGGTTGATGAGAATCGCGGCCATCCCGCGGTCGTACGTCGATTCGATGCGGATGTCACAGCCGTAGATGCCGCCGCCCGATTTGCCGTACTGGGCGCTCGTGAAGTAGACGCCCGACGTCCCGGTCGGCGGGTGGTTCGTGATGCGCGTGGGCGACTCGGCGGGCGTGTCCTCGTCGACGCCGCGGGCGCGGTGGTAGGCGTCGAGCACGTCGCCGCTGATGTCCTGGGCGAGCACGTTCTCGGGGTGGGCGTCGTCCCAGTCGATGACGATCTCGCAGTCCCGGAGTTCACAGCCCGCCCCGAGGCGGATGGCCGCCATGTCGTTGTTGCGGAACGCGCAGTTCTCGAAGACGATGCTCCCGGGGTGCTTGCCGGTGTAGAGACCGCCGTCACCGCCCTGGTTGGCGATGACACAGTCGCGGAAGGTGAGGTGGCCGTCGTGGTCGAACACGCCGCCACCGCCGTCGCTCGCACCGTGGCCCGCGAACACGGAGGGGCCGGTCTTGCGGTAGCGGACGATGCGCCCCGACCCCGACGAGGAGGTGATGGCGGGGAGGATGGACCACCGGCAGAACGGTTCGGCCCCGCTGAAGCCGAGGTGGTCGACGTCGTGCACTTCGAGACCGTCGCGAGCGCGCAGCCAGTTGCCGATGTCCCCGCCCGCGCGGTCGTCGGTGTTGTCGAACGCGAGGTTCTCGAGGAGATAGTCTCGGCTGTCGCCGTCGGCGCGGATGAACCAGCCCGACTCGCCACTCGCCGTCCGGAAGCGCACCTCATCGGGCGAGTCGCCCAGCCCGCGGAGGCCCCAGCGTTCGAGGCGGTCGAACGTGCAGGCCTGGTCGCCGCCCTGCTCGTCCATCGGGAAGGCGTACTCGCCGGGGGGCACTTCGATGAGTAGGCCGTCGCGAGTGGGCAGGTCGATGGGGGTCTCGCCGTCGGGGTCCCAACCGAGGTCCTCGATGGCGTGCGCTACCTCGTCGAACTCGATGTCGTGTCGGAGCATGGGTGGTAGTGACTGCGCGCCGCACCTCACGGCGCTCTGCGTACGTTATGTCGACTATTCACAATCAATCGAGATATACTTCAGTGAGCAGGACTATCGACTGATGAAAGCTTGGTTCGCCTTCCGAGAAGGCCGGTGGTGAAGACACCGACCACGCTTTCAGGAGCGCTGAAAGCAATGCAGAATACGCGCGGTGGGGGTCATAGGACTTCCGCCACTGAACAGGAGCACAGCACACAGCCAGCGACGGGCGACACCAGCGGAAATGGGTTCTGGCGAGACGAGTTGACGGATACGAAGTCGGTCAACAACAGCAAGGAAGACGCGATCACCGAACGCGAGTACGAGCTGTTGCTCGAAGGTGCCCAGCGCCTTCGGGACCCCTACGACCACCAGTGCCGGTTCGTCATCGTCGCCTGCGGTCGCCTCGGACTCCGCGCTGGCGAGGTCGCCCACATGACCGAGGAGTGGATCGACTGGAACGCGAAGACCATCGACATCCCGCTGTTCGAAGCCTGCGAGAAGGGCCGGCAGTCCGACGAGCCGTGTGGCTACTGTCGCGAGCGGGCCAGAAGCATCGTTGAGCACAACGAGGGCATCACGTTCGAGCAGGCGCTCGAAACGCGCTGGTCGCCGAAGACCGCCGCCGGGGCGCGCTCGATCGCCTTCGACTTCGACACGCGCGTGCAGATGACGGTCGAGCGGTTCTTCGACCGCTACGACCGCTATCCTCACTCACGAGTCTCGGTGAACCGCCGGGTCGACAAGGCCGTCGAGGAGGCCGATGGCCTCGACGAGAACCGCATCTATCCGCACGCCCTTCGCGCGACGGCGGCGTCCTATCACGGCTCGCGAGGGCTGACCGGGCTGCCGTTGCAGAGCCTCCTCGGGTGGGAGCGACTCTCGACCGCCGAGAACTATCTCAACGGCACGAAGGAGGCGACCGCTCGCGCGGTGCGCTCGATTCACGGCCTCCGGTAGGCCGCCTGTTGCGGCATTTCTTTTCACGCGCGCTGGCACCGATGTTGCCGATAGGCTCCCGCCGCGTGTGTTTCAGATAGTGGTGCCATCAACGAGCGAGGTCCACGCGGCGGCGCTGC